>NZ_BAAAPT010000001.1:0-2063104 GCF_039531285.1 Microbacterium aquimaris
CGCACCAACCAGCCCACAACCAAGCAGGCCCAGAAGGGCAACTTCACAATCATACCCCACCCTCACCACACTCGCAAACCAGCACGCTGTCACACGAACCAGGGTGGGAGTGCCTCCGATGAAGGAGAGGAACCCATCCTAGACCCGAAGGTCACAGCTCTACAAGAGAACCGTATTCAGAGGGGGTGGTCCGCTACTTGAGGGGGCGGGGCCTTCCGGCCGCTCCGCTCTCCCCTTTGGGGCGAACAAGAAATACATTACGTCGAATCCCCACACCCGGCAAACCCAGCCCACACCCCGGGCGTGTCGCACGCTCGTGACGACTCACGAGTCCGCGAGAAGGGCCCGGTAGAACCCGATTCCTCGCGTCCAGACGTCCACTCGGATGCGCTCGTTGTGTGAGTGCAGCGCATCGCGCTCGGAGCGGGTGAGGTGGAACGGGGTGAAGCGGTAGACGTGGTCGCTGATCCGCGTGAACCACCGGCTGTCGCTCGCGCCGAGCTGGAGGTAGGGCGTGGTGACGACATCGGAGCCGAGCGTGTCACCGACGGCGCGCGCGAGCCGTCGCCACGCCGCCCCTCGCCACGGCGACACCGGTGACGGCTCAGACGCGTGGCGCACCTCGAGTTCGATCCGGGGATCGGCGATCACTCGCCGCATCCGGGCGGTGACGCCCTCGACGGTGTCGCCGGTGAGCAGACGTACGTTGACGGCGGCGCGCGCCGAGGTGGCCAGGACGTTCTCGCCCGGCGCCCCGCTCAGTTGCGTGGCGACCGCCGTCGTCCGTACGATCGCGCGCATCTCCGGTCCGAGGGCACCGAAGGCGCGCACAACCAGTGGCGCCGTCAGGCCCAGGTGCGAAAACAGGGCACGGAGAGGCTGCGGCGCGTACGGGGCCACCGTCGAAAGCATCGCGCGCACCGGATCGGCCAACCGGACGGGGAAGGGATTGCGATGGAGGCGGTCGATCGCCCTCGCCAGGCGTGCCGTGGCCGGGGTGCGGGGCGGGGTCGACGCGTGGCCGCCGTCCTCACGTGCGGTCAGGAGCACCGTCATGATTCCGCGTTCGGCGACGCCGACCATCGCCGTCGGCACGCTCAGACCGGGGATCACGCCGTCCACGACCGCACCGCCCTCGTCGAGCACGAGTCCCGGCCGCACTCCGCGTTCGTCCAGCGCGTCCACCATGGCGCCCGCACCGTCGCCGGCGGTCTCCTCGTTGTGGCCGAACGCCAGGTACACGTCGCGTTCGGGGGTGAAACCGTCTGCCAGCAACGACTCGACCGCTTCCAGGATCGCCACCAGCGCACCCTTGTCGTCGATCGCACCACGTGCGTGGATCGCGGCGTCGGCGCCCTCCCCGACGATGGTGGGCTCGAAGGGGGGTGTATGCCACTCGTCCTCCACGACGGGAACGACATCCTGGTGGGCCATGAGCACCAAGGGATCCTCCGCCGACGCACCCTTCCACCGGTAGAGCCGGGAATGGCCGGCGGCGACCTCGACCTCGAGGTGCTCGTGGACCAGCGGGTAGAGCCGTTCGAGCGCCGCGGCGAAGGCGTCGAACGCGCTCCCGTCGACGTCGGCTTCGTCGGCGTGTGAAACGGTCGGGATGGCCAGGAGTTCGCGGAACCGCTCGACGGAGGTGGTCACACCTCGAGCCTATCGGCCATCGTCGGCCCCGCCCGGCGCAGACCGCGCGAGTCGAATCACCCCGCCACCCTCGATACAGTCGACGCATGACCGGACTTCGATGGGGCATCCTCGCCACGGGCGGCATCGCCCACAACTTCGCCAGTGACCTGCGCACCGCCGGCCTCGATCTGCAGGCGGTGGGCTCGCGCCGCGCCGAAGCGGCACGGGCGTTCGCGGACGAATTCGCCATCCCGCGTGCACACGCCTCCTACGAGGACCTCGTGGCCGACCCCGAGATCGACATCCTCTACATCGCCACGCCGCACCCGATGCACGCGGAGAACGCGCTGTTGGCCCTCGAGCACGGAAAGCACGTGCTCATCGAGAAGCCCATCACCCTCAACGCCGCCGAGGCGATGGCGGTTCGCGAGAAGGCCCGCTCCAAAGGGCTGCTGGCCATGGAGGCGATGTGGACGCGCTACCTCCCCCACATGGTCCGCATCCACGAGATCATCGCCGCGGGGACACTGGGCGAGATCCGCGCCGTACTCGCCGACCACACCCAGCGGATCTCGACCGATCCCGCTCACCGCCTGAACGCACTCGAACTCGGCGGTGGTGCGCTGCTCGACCTGGGCATCTATCCGGTCTCCTTCGCGTGGGACATCCTGGGCGCGCCCGCCACGGTGACAGCCGCCGCGCGCATGGGCGAGACCGGCGCCGACACCGAAGTCGCCACGATCTTCACCCACGCCTCCGGGGCGATCTCGACCTCCCTGTCGGCGTCGCGCTCCGCCGGCCCGAACACCGCGCACGTCGTCGGCACCGACGCGCGCATCGACATCGACCGTGTCTGGTACACCCCCACGTCGTTCCGCGTCACCGGCGCGGACGGTACGGTGATCGAGGAGTTCGTCTCGGACATCGAGGGTCGCGGGATGCAGTTCCAGGCGATCGCGGCAGAAGAGATCATCGCCGCAGGCCGTACCGACTCGGACCGTCTGCCCCTCGACGAATCGGTCGCGATCATGGAGACCCTCGACGAGGTGCGCAGCCAGATCGGGCTGCGGTACCCCCAAGAGCACTGATCCCCGAGCGAGGAGTCGCCATGGCCGACCTTCAGAACGAGCGTGTCGCCGTCTACATCGACTTCGACAACATCGTCATGTCCTGGTATGACCGCGTGCACGGGCGGAACGCGTACTCGCGCGACCGGCAGAAGATCATGCAGGACCTCACCGCGAACGAGGTCGCCGAACGACTGTCGGCGGCGACGATCGACGTCGGCGCCATCATCGACTACGCGGCCTCCTTCGGGACCCTTGTGCTCACACGCGCCTACGCCGATTGGTCCTCGCCGGTCAACGCCGAGTATCAGACGCAGCTCGTCGCGCGCGCGGTCGACCTGGTGCAGCTGTTCCCGGCGGCGGCGTACGCCAAGAACGGGGCGGACATCCGCCTGGCCGTCGACACGGTCGAGGACATGTTCCGGCTCGAAGACCTCACCCACGTCGTGATCGTCGCCGGTGACAGCGACTATGTGCCGCTGGCACAGCGCTGCAAACGGTTGGGCCGGTTCGTGGTCGGAGTGGGAGTGTCCGGGTCGACGGCGAAGTCCCTCGCGGCGGCGTGCGACCGATTCGACGCCTACGACACTCTGCCCGGTGTCACCGCCCCCTCCGCCGACAGCGCCGGCACACGCAAGAGCCGTGGCCGGAAGAAGGCGGTCGACCCCGGGGCCGACCTGCTCGAGCGTGCGCTGCGGTTGGAGAACGACCGGGAGGACGCCGAGTGGCAGCACGCCTCGGCGGTCAAGAGCCTCATCAAGCGACTCGACCCCTCCTTCAGTGAGAAGACGCTCGGGCATCGGAGCTTCACCGACTTCGTGAAGGCCCACCCGAAGGTCGCCGAGATGGACGAGTCGGGGAACATCGTCCTGATCCGCCTGGCCGCGGACCGCTGAGTCTGCGTCCCTCCCTGCCCACCCGGTCGGGGATGCCCGCCCCCGCGGGGCGGGCCCCCTCTGATCAGGCCACCAGCGAAGCGTGTTCGCGTTGCGCGGTCACCCGGAGGTCCCCGCCGTCGACGTCGATCGTGACGGCCCCGCCGTCGTCCAACCCGCCGGAGACGAACAGCTCGGCGATGCGGTCCTCGATCTCGCGCTGGATGACCCGTCGCAGGGGCCGGGCCCCGTACTCGGGCTCGTAGCCGAGTTCGGCCATGCGCGCGACTGCGGCGTCGGAGACCTCGAACGACACCGACCGCTGGTCGAGACGCGCTGCAGTCTCGGTCAGCAGCAGGCGCACGATCCGCCGCAGCTGGTCGGCCTCGAGCTTGCGGAACAACACGATCTCGTCGATGCGGTTGAGAAATTCCGGCCGCATCGCCTCGCGCAACGTACCCATCACGCGGTCGCGGAGGTTCTTCTCCGACCCGAACCCGGTCGGGCCTCCCCCGTCTGCGAGGAACCCGATGGCTCCACCGCGCGATGCGAGGAACTCCGAACCGAGGTTCGAGGTCATCACCACGACGGTGTTGCGGAAGTCCACCGTCCGACCCTGCCCGTCGGTGAGACGCCCGTCGTCGAGCACCTGTAGCAACAGGTTGAACACGTCGGGATGGGCCTTTTCGATCTCATCGAAGAGTACGACCGAGTAGGGGTTGCGCCGCACCCGTTCGGTGAGCTGCCCGGCCTCGTCGAAGCCGACGTACCCGGGAGGGGCACCGACCAGACGTGACACCGTGTGCCGCTCGCCGAACTCGCTCATATCGAACCGCACGACCGCCTGGTCGTCGTCGAACAGAGACTGTGCGAGCGCCTTGGCCAGCTCGGTCTTGCCCACACCGGTGGGGCCGAGGAAGAGGAAGGAACCCACCGGACGACGCGGGTCGCCCATCCCGGTGCGATTGCGCCGCACGGCACGGGCGACGGCCGTGACGGCGTCCTCCTGCCCGACCACCCGGTCGTGCAACTCACGCTCGAGCGACCCCAGCCGCTCGCGCTCGGACTCGGTCAGTCGGTTCACCGGGATCCCGGTGGCGCGGCTGATGACCGCGGCGATCTCCGGCTCGTCGACCACGGTCGACGCGTCGACACCGCGCGCGGTGGCCCGCTCGAGCTCGGCCTGCACCTCGGCGATGCGGTCGCGGATGACCGAGGCCTCTTCGTAGCGTTCCGCGCCGACCGCCGCGTTCTTCTCCGCTTCGAGATCGGCCAGCCGCTCCAACACGTCCGACACGTCGGCCTTCGTCCCCAGACGGAGCCGAAGCCGCGCACCGGCCTGATCGATGAGGTCGATGGCCTTGTCGGGGAGGACACGGTCGCCGAGGTATCGGTCGCTCAGCTCGACGGCGGCGCGCAGCGCCGCTTCGGTGTAGGAGATACCGTGGTGGTCTTCGTAGGCCGGGGCCACACCGGCCACGATGCGCACGGCGTCCTCGATGGAGGGCTCCCCGACCCGGACCGGCTGGAACCGGCGCTCCAACGCGGGGTCCTTCTCGATCGCGCGATACTCCTTGAGGGTGGTCGCCCCCACCAGGTGCAACTCGCCTCGGGCCAGTCGCGGCTTGAGGATGTTGCCGGCGTCCATACCGCCCTCGCCCCCGGCCCCGGCGCCGACGACCGTGTGCACCTCGTCGATGAAGACGATGAGGTCGTCGCGGTGGGCGGAGATCTCATCCATCGTCTGGGTGAGACGTTCTTCGAAGTCGCCCCGGTAACGGGTCCCCGAGAGCATGGCGGGCAGATCGAGCATGATGATCCGCTTGCCTTCGAGTGGGGCGGGTACGGCACCGTCGACGACCGCCTGGGCGATGCCCTCGACGACGGCGGTCTTCCCCACCCCCGCCTCCCCCACCAGCACCGGGTTGTTCTTGGTCCGGCGGCTGAGGATCTCGAGTGTCTGCTCGATCACATCCTCGCGGCCGATGACCGGGTCGATGCGGCCCTCGCGCGCCAGCGCGGTGAGGTCGGTGCCGAAACGCTCGAGCATCGGGGACTCCGGACCGCCGGGCTCCTGCGGGGCGGCGTCGGAGGCGACCGTCTCGCGCACCTCCTGGGTGAGGGACTCCGCGGTCACGCCCGCGCGAGCCAGGATCTGACCGACCGGAGTGTCCTGAGCGAGGACCAGGGCGAAGAAGAGGTGTTCGGGATCGACGTAGGTCGACCCGGACGATCGGGCGACCTGGTATGCGTGGAACAGCGCCCGCTGCACGGACGGGGTGATGACCGCCCCGTCGACGGCTGCGGGGTCCGAGGCTGCGGGCAGGCGATCCTCCGCGGCGCGGACGATGGCGCGAGGGTCGGCACCGACGCGCTCCACGGCGTCTTTGACCGGAGAACGGTCGACGAGGACACGCAGGACATGGAGCGTGTCGAGCTCGCGCTGCCCACGCTCGAGGGCGTAACGCCCCGCGGCCTGGAGGACGTGCTGTGTCGCCGCGCCGAGGAACCGGCTGAGGTCGATCGACCGTTCTGCGCGGGCGCGCTCTCCGGCCAGGTAGCGCGCGAGGAATTCGTCGAAGGCGCTGTGGCCGTCGTCGGGGGTGAAGTCTTCGGGCATTCCCGCTCCTTGCGTTGAAGATGAGTCAGGTGCGCTCAAGATTAAGAGTTGAGCGCACGCTTATCAAGTTCAACGCGTGCGGTGCCCGCCTATTCCCGCCGGGGTTCGGCCGGCGTCATTTGCCTCCGGGCGGACCGAGGATCAACAAGATCACGTACGCCGCGACGATCGCGCCGATCAGCAGCACCGCGAGGGCCCAGGGCCGTCGCAGGAACCAGCGCATGAGCGGGTCGTACCAGCGGTCCGTCCCGGCTCCGGGCTCGGTCCGCCACCGCCCGTCGAGTCGACCCGTGCGGTGGAGCCAGATCTCGGTGGGGATGGTGGCGTACGGGATGACCGCGCTGACGATCGCCACGACGGTGGGACCGGTCCGCCAGCGCTGGTTCATCGCCACCAGGACCGCGGTGGCACCGTAGGAGAGGAAGACGAATCCGTGGATCCCGCCGCCGATGGTCACGGCGATCGACAGATCGACCGTGGCACGCAGGATCAGCCCCGCGATGAGGAGGGTCCAGGAGACCACCTCGGCGAAAGCCAGCACGCGGAACAGGGACAGGGGGGTGTGGAACACGGGTACTCCAGATCGTTCCCCTCCACCCTATGGGGGACGCGCACCGGCACCGGCTACCGTGGGACGGTGAACCCCGAGCTGGACCGACTCCGCCGTCGCCCCGATCTGGAAGCTCCGGGGTTGGTGGCCGTCGACGCAGCCGACCGGCTGATCCTCGACGAGTCGGCGTCGGTACGCGAAGCGCTCGGGGCGGGCGAGGTGTGTGTGATCGGCGACGCGTACGGGGCGTTGACGCTGGGGGCAGCACTCGCGGGGGCGCGCGAGATCCGTGTCCATCAGGACGCCCTGACCGGCGAGCGCGCCCTCGCCGCCAACGCCCGCGATCTGTCCCTCGCGGACACCTACCGCTCCCTCCCCCTCGCCGCGGAGCTCGTGAGCGGGACACGGGTGGTGCTGATGCGTCTGCCTCGCTCACTCGACCAGCTCGATGACATCGCGGCGGTCCTCGCGGCCCACGCCGCACCGGAGGTCACCGTGTTCGCGGGCGGACGACTCAAGCACATGAGCCTCGCCATGAACGAGGTGCTCTCCCGCCGCTTCGCCCACGTGGACGTCACGCACGCGCGCCAGAAGTCGCGCGTCCTCGTCGCCCGGGGGCCGCACGACGGGGCCGACCCGTCGCCACGATGCGACACGCACGACGGTGTCACCGTGTGTGCGTACGGCGGCGCGTTCGCCGCGACCTCGATCGACATCGGCACCCGGCTCCTCCTCGAACACCTCCCCGCGCCCCCATCAGCCGCGGCGGCCATCGACATGGCGTGCGGCACCGGCGTCGTCGCCGCCGTGTGGGCCACACGCCACCCCGGGTCACGGGTGATCGCGAGCGATCAGTCGGCCATCGCGGTGGCCTCGGCACGCGCGACCGCGGTCGCCAACGGCGTCGACGACCGGGTCGAGGTCGTCCGCGACGACCTCCTCGGGGCGAGACCGGACGGGTCGGCCGACCTCATCGCGCTGAATCCCCCGTTCCACTCCGGGGCGGCGGTGACCGATCGCATCGCTCCGAGGATGTTCGCCGATGCGGCACGCGTGCTGCGACCGGGCGGTGAATTGTGGACGGTGTGGAATTCGTCACTCGGCTACCGGAGCGCACTCGAACGAACCGTCGGCCCTACCCGTCAGGTCGCGCGGAACGCGAAGTTCACCCTCACCGCCTCGACACGCCGCTGACCGTCAGCGTCCGTCGCGCGTGCACCACCACGCCCAGCACACCAGCAGCGGCTGGAAGAACAGGCGCACGAGACGCTTGGCATCGGTGTCCAGGCCGAACCCGTCGCGCCCGCGCGTGAACTGCTCCACATTGCCGGGGAAGATCGCCGCGAAGAAGAACGCCAGCAACGCGCCCACGCGTCGACGGGAGCCGGGCAGCGCCACCAGCGCGGCGCCGAACATGACCTCGACCACGCCGGATGCGACGACGACGGCATCCTTGTCGAGCCCGGTCCTCTCGACGGCGAAGTCGGGGACCTGCGCCTGGAACTCCTTGCGCGCCCAGAACAGATGACTGATACCCGCGAACACCATCGCGGCGGCCAGAAGCCAACGGGAGAACGTCCTCATGCCTCGATGCAACCACGGATCCGGCCGCTTCGGGCCGCACACGTTCACATCGGCGGCGAGGCGGCGATCAGCTCCCGGGTGAAGGGGTCCGCGGGCGCCGCCAACACCTGCTCCGTCATACCACGCTCCACCACCCGTCCGTCCTGCATCACGAGGATCCGGTCGCTGACCTGACGGACGACGGCCAGATCGTGGGAGATGAACACCATCGCGAGCCCCTCGCGCCGTTGGAGTTCGAGCAGGAGATCGAGGATGTCGCGTTGCGTGGTCACGTCCAAGGCGGAGACCGGTTCATCGCACACCAGCAGACGCGGACGCGCGGCCAGTGCGCGCGCGATCGCGACCCGCTGACGTTGACCTCCGGACAGCAGAGCGGGAGCGCGGCGGAGCACCGCGGCCTCGAGCCCGACGTCGGCCAGCAGTTCGCCCGGCGACGGCCCGGATGCGCCGGCTGCGGTGCGGAGGATACGTTCGACGTTCCACCGAGGATCGAACGAGCCGAGCGGGTCCTGCGGGATCAGCCGCACGGGTCCGGGGACGCTCGCACCGAGCGTCCCCGCGTCGGGCTGCTCGGCACCCACCAGCAGCCGGGCGAGGGTGGATTTCCCCGAGCCGGACTCACCGACGATGCCGACGACCTCCTCGCGGTGGACGGTGATGTCGACGTCGTCGACCGCGGTGACCCTCGCCCCGCCCGGGAGGGCGTAGCGACGTGTCAGGCCGACGCCCCTCGCGAGCACCGGCCCGGAGGGGGCCGGCGCCGGCGAGGTCTTGGCCCCGCGAGGCACCGCGTCCCGCAGCCCCCGTGTCACCGGGTGCCGTGGAGCGCGCCAGATCGCGTCGACCGTCCCCGCTTCGACGACGCGCCCGCGATCGAGCACGACGACACGGTCGGCGACCCGTCGGACCGCCTCGAGATCGTGCGTCACCAGGAGGATCCCCTGCCCGTCGTCACGCAGGCGTGACAACAGACCGAGCACGCGCGCGGCCACGGTCGCATCGAGCGCGGTGGTGGGTTCGTCGGCGACGAGCACCTGCGCCCCGCCCACGAGCGCCGCGGCGATGAGGACCCGCTGCCGCATGCCGCCGGAGAGCTCCCCCGGGCGCTGGCGGAGACGGACCTGAGGGTCGGGCAGCTCCGCATCCGCGAGCGCGCGCAGGACGCGTGCGCGACGCTCGGCGCGCGGCACGCCGTGCACGGCCAGCACCTCCGCGACCTCCGCCTCCACGGTGCGGAGCGGGTCGAGGGACTGGAGCGCGTCCTGGAGCACGAGCGAGATCTCTCCGCCGCGCAGGCCCCGCCACCGTCGGGCACTCGCCCGACGCATGTCCCGGCCGTCGATGCTCAAGACCGTCGTCGAAACCTCCGCACCCGGCTCGTCGTGGGTGAGTCCGAGGAGCGTGCGCGCGAGGACCGACTTGCCCGCTCCCGAAGGCCCGACGACCGCGACACACTCCCCCGCGGCCACGGTGAGATCGACGCCGTCCAGCACGACGCCGGTTCCGCGCAGGGCGACGCGCAGACCCGCCACCTCCATGGCGCTCACCGGACACCCCCGTCCGACAGGCGCCGCCCCAGGACGGTGAGCACGAGCGCGGTGACGACGATGGCGAGCCCCGGGAAGACCGTCATCCACCACGCGGACGCGATATAGACACGCCCGGCGTTCAGCATGGCGCCCCACTCGGGCGACGGCGGCACCGCACCCAGACCGAGGAAGCTGAGCGCGGAAACCCATACGATCGCCTGCGCCACACCGACGGCGGCGATGGAGGCGAGGGGCGCGAGGGAGTTCGGCACGATGTGGCGGGTGAACACGCGCCACGGCGGGGTCGCTTCGAGGTGGGCGAACCGCACGTAGTCACTGCGGACCACCGCACGCACCCGGGCGCGCAACACACGGGCGTATCCGGGGGCCGTCGCGGCGCCGATGGCGACCACCGAGGCGGTCACGCCGGGGCCGATGATGGCGACCAGCAGCAGTGCCATGACGAGTGTGGGCAGCGCGAAGAGGACTTCGATGATCCGTCCGAGCGCCGCATCGAGCCGGTCGGGGCCGAGACCCGCTGCGAAGCCGAGGACGACTCCGACGCCCACCCCGATCGCGGTGGCCGCCAGCCCCACACCCGCCGACGCCGCCGCACCGTGCACGACGCGCGTGTAGATGTCGCGTCCCGACTCATCGGTTCCGAACACGTGACCGACGCGCGGCGACAGGAAGGCCTCGGTGGGATGGATCGCCAGCGGATCGCCGGGCGCCAGCACGGTGGGCCAGAACACCGCGACGAAGATCACCGCCAGCGCGGCGACGCACACGATTCCCCCCGCACCCAGTCGCGCGCGCAGCGTTCCGGCCGCAGTCCGCGCCTGCGACGTGACCGAGGTCACGAGCCGACCGCCACATCCGGAATCCGCAGGAATCTCGGCGCGCGTCCCCGCAGACGCGGATCGACGAGGAGCTCGAGGGCGTCGGTGACGATCACGACCGCCACGTAGAGGAACGCCACAACGACCACCGCGCCGATCACGAGCGGCACGTCACGCTGCATCGCACCGTCCAGCAGCAGCCGCCCGAGCCCCGGCCGCGCGAAGAGCGACTCGACCACCACCGCCCCGGAGAGCAGACTGCCGAAGGCCCACCCCGACAACGCGAGCGCGGGGAGCACCGCGTGCCGGAGCGTGTGCCGCAGACGCAGGCGGATCTCCGTCGCACCGCGAGCGCGGACCGTCGTGGCGAAGGGCGCACGGTCGGCCTCCTCGAGGGACTCCCGGAGGACGAGCGAGAGGAAGCCCGCGATCGGCACCGCCAAGGTGACCACCGGGAGCGCCAGTCCCGCCGGATCGAGTCCGGAACTCGTGGCCGGCAGCAATCCCCACCCGGCCGCGAACACGAGGATGAGCACCGCACCGAGCCAGAACTGCGGGGTGACCGTCGCGATGACCTCCGCGCCGCGCAGCACACCCTTCAGGGGCCGCGCCGCACGTCCGCGCACGGAGGCGACCACGACCACACCGCCCACCGCGAGCGCCCACGCCAGCAGGAGCGCGAGAACCGCCAGCGCCAGCGTCGAGGGCAGCTGCGCGGCGATGAGGTCCAGGACCGGCTGCCGGCGCGCGTAGGAGTCGCCGAGCTGGAGGGTCGCGATGCGCCACAGCTGCGAGGCGTACTGCACGATCAAGGGCTCATCCAGCCCGTACGCCTCGCGTGCCCGCGCTGTCGCCTCCTCACCGGCCTGCGACCCGGGCCCGCCGAGGATCGCCTCGAGCGGGTCGCCCGTGGCACGCAGGGCGAAGAAGACGATCGTGGCGACCAGCCAGACGACCAGGACCGCCCGCCCCAGTCGTCCCCCGATCCAGCGGACGATCCGCACCCGGCTCAGCCGGCCAGGCGGGCGTCGATGAACGACGGCGTCGCGACCGTTCCGAGCACGCTGACACCGGTGACGGCGCGCGTGAGGAAGTGGTTCTGCTGGTCGTACAACGGCAGGATCGCGAAGGACTCGAGCACGATGCGTTGCGCCTGCGCGTACAACTCCGCGCGCTGCTGCTCGTCGATCGTCGCCGCCGCCTCGTCGAGGATCGCGTCCAATTCGGCGTCGGCGATCTGTGCGTGGTTGGCGAAGTACCCCGACGGCGCAGGCACGATCCCGTCGGAGTGGTAGAGGATGCGGAGCACGTCGGGGCCGACCTTCGTGTACGGGGCGCTGACGACCTCGTACTCGTCGGCGGCGAGCGTCCCATACCAGGTCGACAGGTCGGTCGGATCCAGCACGACCTCGAATCCGACTGCCGCGGCGTTGGCCTGAATCTGTTCGAACAGCGACTGCTCCGCGGCCACCGATTGGTTCGTGCTCACCGGGAACCGCACCGTCAGGCGCTGGCCGTCCTTCGTGCGCACACCGTCGTCGTCGCGTTCGACCCAGCCCGCGTCATCCAGCAGATCGCGTGCTGCAGCGACGTCGGTGACGAACAGGTCCGGCTCGGAGACCGCGGTGATCTCCGTGCTCGCCAGCGGCGACGACGACCGTGTCACCGTGCCGAGGTACAGCGCCTCGATCCCCGGCTCGGGATCGGCGGCACGGATGAAGGCTTCCCGGACGCGCGGGTCGTCGAAGGGCGCATGACCCGCGTTCAACTCCAGCCGGTTCACCGACCCCGGGCGGGGGGCGTCGATGTGACCGAGGTCGTCGGAGGCCTCCGCGGCCACGATGGCATCCGGCTGCGGGTTGTCGATCACGTGCACCTCACCGGAGGTGAGCGCGGCCTGCCGCGTGGCCGCGTCGGGGATGAAGCGCCACTCGATCGCCTCGAGATACGCGGAACCGTCGTGTTCGGCGTGGGGCGCCGGCGTGCGGTAGTCCTCGTTGCGCACGAACGAGATGTGGTCTTGCACGACCCATTCCTCGACGATGAACGGCCCCGTCCCGATCGGGGCGAGGCAGTTCTCCTCCTGCCCGCGGGCCATCCCGGCCGGTGACTGCATCGCGGTCCACTGCTGGCTGAGCGACTCCAGCAGCGCCGAGTCCGGCTCCGAGAGGTGGAACCGCACCACGTCGTCATCCACCGCCTCGACCTCTGCGACCTTCTCGACCGCGAGGTACCCCGTCGAGGACGCGGTATCGGGGTCCTTCAGGTGCTCGATGTTGGCTTTGACGGCCTCGGCGTCGAAGGCGGTACCGTCGGTGAAGGTCAGGTCCGACTGGAGCACGAACTCCCATGTGAGTCCGTCGTCGCTCACGCTCCACTCGGCCGCGAGCCACGGCTGGATCTGCCCGGACGTGTCGCGCCCGACCAGCGGCTCGAGATACTGCGTCGAGACCAGCGCCTGCGGGTAGTTGCCGCCGACGTGAGGGTCCAGGCACGTCGGCTCGGCGTCTCCGGAGGCGTACACGAGCGTGCCACCGTCTTGGGGCTCGGCCGACTCTCCGCCGCCTGTCGAGCAGGATGCGAGGACGAGACCTCCGGCCACGAGGAGGGACAGGGCTGCGGTCAGCCGGGCACGTTGGAACATCGTTCCCCTTCAGGAGGGTTTGTGGATTCGATCCAATAATAGCCCTTGCGTCAGAAGGTACGCACCGCGCACCACCCCCGGCCGGTGGAGACGCCGCAGGGGCCGGCGCCCTCAGCGGGACCGGCCCCTCCATTCGAACGACGGGAGGAAGAAGGTCAGAAGTCCCAGTCCTCATCCTCGGTCGCCTCGGCCTTGCCGATGACGTAGGACGAACCCGACCCCGAGAAGAAGTCGTGGTTCTCGTCGGCGTTCGGCGAGAGCGCGGAGAGGATCGCGGCGTTGACGTCGGTGACGCTCGAGGGGAACATCGCCTCGTAGCCGAGGTTCATCAGCGCCTTGTTGGCGTTGTAGTGCAGGAACTTCTTGACGTCCTCGGTGAGGCCGACACCGTCATAGAGGTCCTGCGTGTACTGCACCTCGTTGTCGTAGAGCTCATACAGGAGCGAGAACGTGTAGTCCTTGATCTCCTGACGCTTGGCCTCGTCGACCTTCTCGAGCCCCTTCTGGAACTTGTAGCCGATGTAGTAGCCGTGCACGGCCTCGTCCCGGATGATGAGGCGGATGAGGTCGGCGGTGTTGGTGAGCTTCGCCCGAGAAGACCAGTGCATCGGCAGGTAGAAGCCCGAGTAGAACAGGAACGACTCCAGCAGCGTCGAAGCGACCTTGCGCTTGAGCGGCTCGTCGCCACGGTAGTACTCCATGACGATCTGGGCCTTCTTCTGAAGGTTCGGGTTCTCGACCGACCAGCGGAAGGCTTCGTCGATCTCCTTCGTCGAGCACAGCGTCGAGAAGATCGACGAGTAGCTCTTGGCGTGCACCGACTCCATGAACGCGATGTTCGTGTACACGGCCTCCTCGTGAGGCGTGATCGCATCCGGGATCAGCGACACCGCACCGACGGTCCCCTGGATGGTGTCCAACAGGGTCAGCCCCGTGAACACGCGCATCGTGAGGGTCTGTTCCTCCGAGGTGAGCGTGTTCCACGACTGGATGTCGTTGGACAGCGGCACCTTCTCGGGTAGCCAGAAGTTGTTCACGAGGCGGTTCCACACCTCGAGGTCTTTGTCGTCCTGGATGCGGTTCCAGTTGATCGCCTGGACCTGATCCAGGAGCTGCAGCTTCTCAGCCATGGTTCCTTCTTCTCGGGTGGTTCGTCACAGCATGCAGGAGACGCACTCGGACATGTCGGTGCCCTCCAGCGCGAGCTGACGCAGGCGGATGTAGTAGATCGTCTTGATGCCCTTCTTCCAGGCATAGATCTGAGCCTTGTTGATGTCACGGGTGGTGACGGTGTCCTTGAAGAACAGCGTCAGCGACAGGCCCTGATCGACGTGCTGCGTGGCTGCGGCGTAGGTGTCGATGACCTTCTCATAGCCGATCTCGTACGCGTCCTGGTAGTACTCCAGGTTCTCGTTCGTCATGAAAGGAGCCGGGTAGTAGACGCGGCCGAGCTTGCCTTCCTTGCGGATCTCGATCTTCGCCGCGATCGGGTGGATCGAGGACGTCGAGTTGTTGATGTACGAGATCGAGCCGGTCGGCGGCACCGCCTGCAGGTTCTGGTTGTAGATGCCGTGCTCCATGATGCTCGCCTTGAGCTCACGCCAGTCGTCCTGGGTCGGGATCGACATCCCCGCGAACAGCTCCTTGACCTTCTCGGTCTGCGGCTGCCAGGTCTGCTCGATGTACTTGTCGAAGAACTCCCCCGAGGCGTAGGTCGAGTCCCAGAAGCCGTCGAAGACCGTCTGGCGCTCCTTGGCGAGGTTGTTCGAGGCGCGCAGCGCGTGGAACAGCACCGTGTAGAAGTAGATGTTCGTGAAATCCAGACCCTCTTCGGAGCCGTAGTGGATGTGCTCGCGAGCGAGATATCCGTGCAGGTTCATCTGCCCGAGTCCGATCGCGTGCGAACGGTCGTTGCCGTCTTCGATCGATCGCACCGAGCGGATGTGGCTCTGGTCACTGACCGCGGTCAGCGCTCGGATGGCGGTGTCGACGGTCTTGCCGAGATCCCCGCCGTCCATCGCCAGGGCGATGTTCATCGACCCGAGGTTGCAGGAGATGTCCTTGCCGATCTGGTCGTACGACAGATCGTCGTTGTAGGTCGTCGGGGTGTTGACCTGCAGGATCTCCGAGCACAGGTTCGACATGTTGATCCGACCCTTGATTGGGTTGGCCTTGTTCACCGTGTCCTCGAACATGATGTACGGGTAGCCCGACTCGAACTGGATCTCGGCGATCGTCTGGAAGAACTCCCGCGCGTTGATCTTGGTCTTCTTGATGCGGGGATCGTCGACCATCTCGCGGTACTTCTCGGTGACCGAGATGTCGCCGAAGGGCACCCCGTAGACGCGCTCGACGTCGTACGGCGAGAAGAGGTACATGTCCTCGCCGTTCTTGGCCAACTCGAACGTGATGTCGGGCACGACCACGCCGAGGGAGAGGGTCTTGATGCGGATCTTCTCGTCGGCGTTCTCGCGCTTGGTGTCCAGGAACCGCATGATGTCGGGGTGGTGCGCGTTCAGGTAGACCGCACCGGCACCCTGGCGGGCGCCCAACTGGTTGGCGTAGCTGAAGCTGTCTTCGAGCAGCTTCATGACCGGGATGATGCCGCTGGACTGGTTCTCGATCTGCTTGATCGGCGCACCCGCCTCGCGGATGTTCGACAAGAGGAGGGCGACGCCGCCACCGCGCTTGGACAGCTGCAGAGCGGAGTTGATGCCGCGGGCGATCGACTCCATGTTGTCTTCGATGCGCAGCAGGAAGCAGGAGACGAGCTCACCGCGCTGCGCCTTGCCGGTGTTCAGGAACGTCGGCGTGGCCGGCTGGAAGCGACCGGCGATGATCTCCTCGACCAACTCGACGGCCAGCTTCTGGTCACCGTCGGCGAGCCCCAGGGCCGTCATCACGACCCGGTCTTCGAAGCGTTCGAGGTACCGCTTGCCGTCGAAGGTCTTGAGCGTGTAGCTCGTGTAGTACTTGAACGCCCCGAGGAAGGTCTCGAAGCGGAACTTCCGCTCGTAGGCGAGGTCGTTGAGCTTCTGGATGAACTCGAACGGGTACTTCTCGAGCACCGCGCCCTCGTAGTACTCCTTGTCGACCAGGTAGTCCAGACGCTCCTTGAGGGAGTGGAAGAAGACGGTGTTCTGGTTGACGTGCTGCAGGAAGTACTCCCGCGCGGCACGACGGTCGGCGTCGAACTGGATGTTGCCGTCGGCGTCGTACAGGTTCAGCATCGCGTTGAGGGAGTGGTAGTCCTGCCCCTCGAACCGCGGGTTGCTCTTGAAGTCCGTCTCGGTCAATGCTGCGTCCACCATCGTTCCAATCCCTCGCTCACGCGATCGATGTCCTCTGGCGTGCCGAACAGCTCTACTCGGTACAAGTGCGGCACGCGACACTTGCGGCTGATGATGTCTCCGGCGAGACAGAAATGTTCGCCGAAATTGGTGTTCCCTGTGGAGATGACCCCCCGGAGCAGGGCCCGATTGTCCTCGTCGTTGAGGAACCGGATGACCTGCTTCGGGACGGCGCCCTTCTCCTCGCCGCGGCCCTGCCCGCCCCCGTAGGTGGGGGTGACCAGAACGTAGGGTTCGTCGACATGGAGACTCGGCTCCGTCGAATGAAGAGGGATGCGCTTTGCCCGCATGCCCAGCTTCTCGATGAGACGCGTCGTGTTTCCGGACACGCTCGAGAAGTAGACGAGCAGGGGCGCGGCGGCCCGGTCGGCAACCGCGCCGCACTGATCTGCGACGGCGGTCGCCACGGGTCAGACCAGACGGCCGGCGAGCTCGTCGATCTTGTCGGGACGGAAGCCCGACCAGTGGTCCTCGTCGGTGATGACGACCGGCGCCTGGAGGTAGCCCAGCGCCTTGACCTGCTCGAGGGCCGAGGGGTCCTCCGAGAGGTCGAGGACCTCGTATTCGATGCCCTTCGAGTCCAGTGCCCGATAGGTCGCCGTGCACTGCACGCAGGACGGCTTGGTGTAGACCGTGATCGCCATTCTTACCCTTTTCTCCCCTCACATCCGGTGATGTCGCCGGCGGCGCCCCACCGGGACCTCAATACTACATATGGGTACCGACATTGGATAGCACCACAAGGGATAGTAGTTACATCCGTGTGATTTTCCACCACCGTCAACACCTCCACCACAGGTTCTCCACCGATTCATCCACAGGCACGCACGTCGCGCGAGGCGGTCGGATCCGCTGAATCCCGCGGCTCGCGCAGCGCCGCCGGATACCTCTCCACAGAACGCACGGTAGAGGCGGCCTCCGACATCCCACACCCTGTGGAGAACGTCGTCGGCGTGTCGCGAGACGGCCGCCCGGGCGGACACGGCGGGGCCCGTCCCGCACCGCGTATCTTTGATCCGTGGCGGGATATCGGGAACTGTTGCGCACACCCGGGGTGGGTCGCATCATCGCCGCCCAGCTGACGGCGCGGTTCCCCAACGGCATGGCGAGCCTCGCGCTGCTGTTGCACGTCGAGCAGGTGACCGATTCCTACGGTGCGGCCGGGCTCGTGCTCGCGGCCGCCTCGGTCGGCCAGGGCATCGCCGGACCGGTCACGAGTCGGTGGATGGGCGCGTGGGGCATGCGGAAGGTGCTCACCCTCACCCTCATCGTCTGCGCGTGCTCGATCGCGACGATCGCGCTGGTCGAGATGACCGTGCCGGCCTACATGGCCCTCGGCCTCGTCTCCGGCCTCGCGACACCGCCGGTCCAGTCCGCCGTACGCACGATCTACCCCAAGATGGTCAACTCCCGTCAGCTGACCCCGTTGTTCTCGCTGGATGCGTCGCTCCAAGAGATCATCTGGATCCTCGCGCCGGTGGTCATCACCTTCGTCTCGACGCAGGTGGGCACCGTCGAGGGGCTGCTGCTGGTGGTCGCGATCCTCGTGGGGGGCGGAGCCTGGTTCATCTCCTCCCCCGAACTCGGCCGCGTGCGCATCCCGCGCAGCCGCCGACGCCTCGGTCTCGTCCTCGCCAAACCACCGGTGGTCCTCGCGACCGTCTCGGGTTTCCTCCTCATCGGCGCGTGCGCCGCGGTCGAGGCCGGCGTGGTCGCCACCTTCGGGCACAGCGGCCTCGAAGCCGGGCTCGTGCTGGCCGTGTTCGCGATCGGGAGCCTCGCCGGCGGGCTCGGATTCGGGCACCTCCCCATCGGCCGATGGGCCATGGCACGCCGACTGGCCATCGTCGCGGCGGGTCTGGCGCTCGCGATGGCCTCCCTGAACGTCTGGTGGCTGGGCGGCACGCTCCTGATCGCCGGAGCCGGCATCGCCCCCGCCTTCGCCGTCATGTTCGCGATGACCTCGATCAGCGTGAAGTTCAGCGAGACCGCCGAGGCCTACGGCTGGATCGGCACCGGTCAGCTGATCGGCGCCGCAGCCGGGTCGGCCGTCGCCGGATTCCTCATCGACGGGGTCGGTCCCCAAGGCGCCTACCTCGCCGCGACGGCTTTCGCGGTCGTCGGGGTGGTCGTCGCCGTCGTCTTCGTCCGCGGCTTCCCCGACCTCCGCGGTCGCGACGCGTCCCCCATCCCGGACACCGAACCGGTTTCGACGATCCTCTGAGCCCGGTTCACGCCACGCGGCGCAACAACTCCCGCACGGCGAGCGCGTACGCGTCGGCGGGTTCGGGATGCTCGAAGACGAACTCCTCCCCCGCGACGTGCAACTCCACCTGGTGCGTGTCGGGCAACCTCCGCAGACAACGGAACGTCCCGCGCAGCATCTCGCGAAGCTGTGCTTCGTGGGGCAGCCAGAGCGCGTCCTCGATCGCCACCGCGTCCAGCGCCCACTCGGTGGTGCCGTTGAAGGCGAGGATGCGTCCGGTCGGATACTCCCTCGGTTCGACGGTCATCTCGCTGACGGTGAAGACGTCGGCGTCGAATTCCGGCTCGTCGAGCTGGAACCGGTCGCCCGACGCGGGGAGCCAGACCAGGCCCGCCGCACGCAGCATCGCGGCCATCTCGGTGGAGATCATGGCGCCATTGTTCCGTGCGCCGACCTCCGTCGGGGCCGTCACCGCGGAAGGACGACGTACTCGACGGCGGGCGAGGCGATCACGTCGACCTCGATGAACGACGGCAGTTGCGCCTCCAAGTCCTCACGCAACGGCTCGAGCGGCGGGATGTCACCGTCCTCGGTGGACACATCCACCGTCGCCGTCGTCACCGTCCAGGTGATCCCGTTCACGCGGGAGTCGTCGTCGTCGGCGAGCCAGTCCACCGTCGCCGCCCTGATCGCCGTGGTCCAGTGCGTGACCACCAGCGCGACCGCGGTGTTGACCACGAGCGGCACGACGATGATCACCGACAGCACGGCGACCACCGCGTACGCCCGGCGGCGGTTCGCCGTGCGTGATGCGCCCGGCTCCCGCGCGTACCCGGCGAGGGTGAACACGACGCTGCCGGCGATGACGAGCGAGACGACGTTGGAGGCAAACAACACGAGGGCACCGAACGCCTCGTCCCATGCGCCCTGCCCCGCACACACCCCGACGACGCCGAGGGGTGGGACGAGGGAGATCGCGATCGCCACGCCGGGCAACACGGCGCTGAGGTCGCGGCGGGTCATCGCGAAGGCCCCGGCGGTCCCGGTCGCCAGCGCCGCGACGAGGTCCAGAAGACCGGGCGATGTGCGTCCGACGATCTGGGAGTTGCCATCGATCTGTGCGGGACCGGCGATGAACGCGGAGAGGATCCAGCCGATCGTCACGACGATCGCCAGGCCGCCCAGCACCCAGAGGAAGGAACGGGCCACGAGCCCGCGATGCCCGGTGACGATACCCGCGGCGATCCCCAGGATCGGTGTACCCAGCGGCGCGATGATCATCGCCCCGATGACCGTGGCCGTCGAGTCGGCGAGCACGCCGGCGACCGCGATGACCCCCGAGAGCACGAGCATGATGAGAAAGCCGCTGCGTTTGGCCAGTGCATCGCCGCGTCGCAGGTCGACCGCCTGCAGGAGGTCGGGCATGGTCTGCCGTTGGGAGTCCGGAATCAGCAGCTGCGTGAGACGGGACATGCGATCATCATGACCTACCCGAGCCCGCGGATCGAGTCAGAACGCCTCCACCCGAGCGGGGAAGGCAGAATGGCGGCATGGCCTGCGACGCGTTCGACCCCTCGGATCATCTCGACGACGCCCTGCTGGAGCGCATCCGATCCCGCGCCGCGACCCACGATCGCGAGAATTCCTTCCCCCACGACGACCTCGACGATCTGCGCGCAGCGGGCTACCTCACCGCGCTCGTCCCCGAGGATCTGGGCGGGGCCGGACTCTCACTCGCCCAGGCCGCCCGCCTGCAACAAAGGCTGGCCGGCGCGGCCCCGGCGACCGCGCTGGCGGTGAACATGCACCTCGTGTGGACCGGCGTGGCGAAGGTCGCCGCCGACCGGGGCGTGGACGCGCTGCGCTTCGTCCAGGAGGGTGCGGCGGCCGGCGAGGTGTTCGCGTTCGGCATCAGTGAGGCCGGGAACGACCTGGTGCTGTTCGGCAGCGACACCGCGGCCGTACCGACACCCGGGGACGGCTATGCGTTCACCGGAAGGAAGATCTTCACCTCGCTCGCTCCGGCCTGGACCCAGCTGGGCCTGCACGGTCTGGACACGACCTCGCCCGACGCGCCGCGGATCGTGTTCGCCTTCGTCCCCCGTTCGGAGGAGGAGGCGCGCAGGGTGATCATCGCCGACGATTGGGACACGCTGGGCATGCGGGCCACGCAGTCGCGGACGACGACCCTCGCGGGCGCGCTCGCGCCCGCCGACAGGGTCGTCAGGCGTCTCCCCCTCGGCCCGAGCCCCGATCCGATGCTGTTCGGCATCTTCAGTGTGTTCGAGATCCTCCTCGCCTCGGTGTACACCGGCATCGCCGGTCGGGCCGTCGAGGTCGCCGTGGCATCCGCCCACGCACGGACATCGAAGAGATCGGGCCGCACCCTCGCGCAAGACCCGGACATCCGGTGGCGCGTCGCCGAGATGGCGCTGACCTACGACGCCCTTCCCCCGCAGATCGCCGCACTGGCCTCCGATGTCGACGCGCGAGTCGACCACGGCGCGCGCTGGTTCAGCCTGCTGGCCGGGGTCAAACACCGCGCGGTGAGCTCCGCCAAGCGGATCGTGGACGAGGCGATGCTCGTCGCCGGCGGCTCCTCCTACTTCTCCGGGTCCGAACTGTCCCGTCTGTCGCGGGACGTGCAAGCGGGTCTGTTCCACCCGTCGGACCCGGAGTCGGCGCACGCGGCGGTCGCGGCGGCATGGCTCGGCCCGGTCGAGGACTGACGTGCCCACCGCCCGCACCGCGCCGTTGAGTGGCGCCGACCGCGTCCGCCTCGCCGGATTGCGGCGGATGAAGGCGGTGGCGTTGGGCGCGCTGTTGGCGATGGCGGTGCTGTTCGCCATCGCCTTCCCTCTCCAAGCCGACATTCCAGCGATGGCATACGTGCGTGCTGCGGCGGAAGGCGGCATGGTCGGCGCCCTCGCGGACTGGTTCGCAGTCACCGCACTCTTCCGTCACCCGATGGGGATCCCCATCCCGCATACCGCGATCATCCCGCGGCGGAAGGACGAGATCGGCCGGAACCTCGGCGAGTTCGTCGAGACGGAGTTCCTGCGTGCCGACGTCGTGCGTGACAAGCTCGAATCGACGCCCATCGCCGCCCGCGTCGGCGAATGGCTCGACGACCCCGACAATGCGCGACGTGTGGCCGCGGAGGCAGCCGCCGCTGCGGCCGGTGTGCTTCGCGCCCTGAGCGACGACGATGTGCGGGATGTCATCGAGTCGCTCGCACGCGAACACCTCATCGAGCCCGACTGGGGCCCGCCGCTGGGAGAACGACTCGAACGCGTCGTGGACTCCGATTCGCACCGTCCGGCCGTCGATCTGGCGATCGACACCGTCTCGGCCTGGCTCCACGCCAACCGGGCCTCCTTCGCGGGGCTCGTCTCTCGCCGCCTGCCGTCCTGGGTGCCGCGTGTGGCCCTCCGCCTGGTCGATGACACCGTCTACAACGAGGCGGTCGCGTTCGTGGACAAGGTGCGTGCCGACCCGGACCACCAGGCCCGTCACGCGATCGATGGTTACCTGTCGAGGCTGGCGGAGAACCTCCAGAGCGATCCCGCGACGATCGGTCGACTGGAAGATGCCAAGTCGTCCCTGTTCGACAGCCCGCGGATCCGTTCGCTCGCGGCCGACGCGTGGGGCACGGCGAAAGCCGGCCTGCTGGCCGCACTCGCCGACGAGGACAGCGATCTGCGACACCGCGCGACCGAGACGCTCGGCGGGATCGGCGCACGTCTGCGCACCGACGACGCCCTCCAACGACGGGTCGATTCCTGGGTGACCGATGCGGTCGTATTCGTCGTCGAGCGGCATCGCCACGACATCGCGTCGGTCATCACCGAGACCGTCGAACGGTGGGACGCCGAGGATACGACACGCAAGATCGAGCTGATGGTCGGACGCGACCTCCAGTACATCCGGCTCAACGGAACGGTGATCGGGGCCCTCGCAGGGCTGCTGATCCACACGATCGCCCACGCGGTGTTGGGGTGAGTGCCGATACGCTGACCGCGTGAGCGCCCGGCATCTGCTGTTCAGCTACGGAACCCTCCAGCTCCGCGAGGTGCAGCTCGACACGTTCGGACACGTCGTCGAGTCGGATGAGGACGTGCTGCCCGGATACACCGCCGACTACGCGGAGATCGACGACGACCGCGTCCCCGGATCCCCTCGACACCACATCCTCCCCGTCGTGCGCGCGACCGGAGACCCTCGAGACAAGGTCACCGGCGTCGTGTTGCACGTGACAGAGGCCGAGATGGACGCCGCCGACGAGTTCGAGATGGCCCGGTATCGTCGAGTCTCCGCCACCCTCGGCACGGGCCGAACCGCCTGGGTCTACGTCACGGCGTGACGCCGCGCACAGAGACCCGAGGACCGGGCGACCGCCCCACCCCGCAGCGAGCAGAAGGACACGATGATCCGCCTCACCATCGCCCGCCACGCCAAGTCGGACTGGTCCGACGGCGCGCTGTCCGACCACGATCGTCCCCTCAACCGTCGAGGCGAACGCGACGCCCCCCTCATGGCCGCCCGCCTCACCGAAGCCGATGTCCATCCCGCCGTCCTGCTGTCGAGCACCGCGGTGCGGGCCCTCACGACGGCGCGCGTCTTCGGTGACGCCCTCGGGCTGCCGGTCGACGCACGACAGGACCTCTACGGCGCATCCGCCGACGAGCTGCTGTCCGCCGCGACCTCTTCCGGCGCGGACGACGTGATGATCGTGGCCCACGATCCCGGTATGACCGACCTCGCGGGTCGTCTGTCCCGCGGACGCATCGATCGGATGCCGACGTCCGCGATCGCCACCTTCGCATGGGAGACCGACGACTGGTCGCTCGTCGACGCGATCGAGCCCACCTCCTGGGATCACCTCACGCCACGGTGACCTAACGCGGGCTCGTCCACGTCGCAACCCCCTGCCTCGGGTCGGGTGACTCTGCGTACCGTGGCGACATGTTGCCCGCAGACATCCCCGACGCCCGAGACCTGCTCGACCTGATGGACCACCGGGATCCCGCGAGCGTGAGCATCGCCCTCGAGTCCTCGCCGATGCCCGCCGACCACGAGCGCGTCCGCATCGCGTTGCGCAACGCGATCGACTCCGCACATCGCGAGCTGTCGGCGACGGACATCGCGCGCGAGGCCTTGGACGCCGTCATCGCCCGACTTCGCGGACTGCTCGAGGACCCGGAGTTCTGGGATCACCAATCACGTTCCCTCATCGTGTTCGCCTCGACCGACCGGCTGGAGACGTTCCGGATCGCGAACCACCTGATCACGCACGTGTCCGTAGGCGACCGCTTCGACACCGGTGCACTCCTGCGCGCCGTGGCCTTCGACTACCGCGCCTACATCGTGCTCATCGACGAGGGACAGACAAGACTGTTCGAGTTCGGACCGGATCATCGACCTGCCGAGCTGGCCCTCGACCTCCCCGAAGATCACCGCCTCGCCTTGGAGAAGACCACCACCGGCGGACGCTTCGATCGCCGACGCGCCGACGGGCGCACGGGAGACCAGCCAGAGCGGGAACGCTACGCCCGAATCGCCCAGGACGCCGTCACCGCACGCATCCCGCGCGGCGCACCGCTGGTGCTCGCCGCCTCGGACGACCTCGAGCCGGCCTACCGGGCCGTGAACACGCACGGGGCGCTCCTGGAGACGACGATCCCGGCCCACCCGCAGGCTCTCGGCGACCCCGCACGACTGGCCGCGGAGGTACGGATCATTCTGGACGACCACCACGCCGCGGAATTGGCCCGGTGGCGAGAGGATTTCGGAACACTGCGCAGCGACGCTCGTGCGACGTCGAAACTCACCGACGCCGCGAGAGCGGCCACCGAGGCGGCCGTCGACACGCTCGCCTTCGACATGGACGAGACCACCGAAGGCACGATCGACGAGTTCGGCCGGGTCGCCCAGGCCGCAGAACCGGGCCCGGGCACGTACACGCTCGTCGACGAGATCGCCGCGCGGGTTCTGCGGTCGGGAGGCACCGTGCGTGCCGTCCGGCGCCCCGACCTCCCGGACGGCGCGCCGGTGGCCGCCACACTGCGCTTTCCGATCGACCCCGCGTGAGCCCCCGGCGGCATCGTCAGTCGACGCGACTGACGGTGCCGCCGGTCACGCGGACGAGTTCGGCGAAGCTCAGGGGGAAGACCGTGTGAGGTGTTCCCCCCGCCGCCCAGATCTCGTCGACCTCGGCCAAGTCCTGGTCGACGACGGTACGCAGTCGGTGCGGGTGTCCGCACGGGGCCACACCTCCGATCGGCTGCCCGGTCGCCTCGCGCACCTGGTCGGGGTCGGCGCGCCGGATCCCCGGGATACCCAGTCGCTCCGACAGCGCGGCGGTGTTCACCCGGTGTGCTCCGCTGGTCATCACCAGGAGCGGGCCGTCGTCGGTCCAGAAGACGAGACTGTTGGCGATCGCGCCCACCTCCACACCGAGGGCGGCCGCGGCCAGCGCAGCCGTGGAGGCGGCTTCGGGCAAGACCACGATCTCCCCCTCGATCCCCGCTTCCCGAAGACAGTCGCGGACGAGGACGCTGCGCGGCGGAAGATCTGCCATGCGGACAGACTAGCGCCGCCCCTCTCGCCGAGGGGGGTCCGGCGCGGCAGAATGGGACGTGGACGCCGCGACACCGCGGGATCCACAGAGCACAGCCCACAAGGCCGGCCGAAAGAGGAGAGCGATGACGCACACCCTGCCCCTGCCCGAGTTCACCCACGAACGCGTGGAGGTGACCACGGGCCCGCGGAGCGGCCTGTTCGTCGCCGTCGCCCTCCATTCCTCGGCGTTGGGTTCCGCCCTCGGCGGTGCACGTCTGTGGCGCTACGCGCAGTGGAGCGACGCGCTCGGCGACGTGTTGCGACTGTCCTCGGCGATGACCTTGAAGAACGCCGCCGCCGGTCTCGACGCCGGCGGAGGGAAGGCCGTGATCGCCCTGGCCGGCGACGAGGACCTCGACGCGTCGCGGCGCCGCGACGCCTTCCTCGACTTGGGCGACGTGGTCGAGTCGCTCGGGGGCCGATATCGGACCGCCGAGGATGTCGGCTCGACCACCGAAGACATGCTGGTCGTGAGCGAACGCACCGCGCACGTCGTCGGACTGCCCGACAGTGTCGGCGGGTCGGGGGAGCCGGCCGGCCCCACGAGCATCGGCGTCTACGAGTCGCTCCGGGCCACCCTCGAGCGCACCGTCGGCGCCGCCGACGTCGCCGGCCGACGGATCGTCGTGTCCGGTCTCGGCCAGGTCGGCAGTCGCCTCGCCGTGCGCCTGGCCACCGAGGGTGCGTCGCTGACGGTGACCGATGTGAACCCCGCGAAGCACGATCTGGCGGCGCAGATCGGAGCCGAGTGGGTCGAGCCTGGCAGCGAGCACCGTGTGGAGGCGGACGTGTTCGTTCCCGCCGGGATCGGCGGCGTGCTCACCGACCCGGTCATCGACGCGCTCGCGGCGCGTGCGGTCTGCGGCCCGGCGAACAACCCTCTCGCCGACCGTTCCGGCGCCGAGCGCCTGGCCGCCCGCGGCATCCTGTACGCCCCGGACTTCGTGGTCAACGCGGGCGGTGTCATCTACCTCGACCTCGAAGCCAAGGGCCGGGGGACGCGCGAGGAGATCATGGAACGCGTGGCCGGCGTCGGCGACACGATGCGACGGGTGTTCACGGCGGCCGACGAACGCGGCGTCACCCCTCTCGTGGCCGCCGAGGACCTCGCGCGCCAGCGCCTGCGCGCCGGTGCAGGTGATCGAGCGCTGATCAGATCTTGATCGGGAAGGTCAGCAGGATCACGATGCCGACGAGGCCGACGATCATCGCGAGACCGAGGAAGACGCGCGAGGCCCACGCGGCGATGTTGCGTTGCGACATCGCCGTGAGGAAGAGCACGAGGGCGAACAGAACCGTCAGCAGCGAGTAGTTGTCCCCCCGCTGGTTGCTCTCCAGCGCTTCGGCGAACTTCTCGTCGGCCCGCGCCGAGTACTCCGCCGCCTCGGTCGTCCCCGTCGGCACGTACTCGTCCTGAACGAACGGGCCGCCCTCGTCCGCGCCCTGCGCCTGCCAGGCGTCGAACGCGACGCGGAAGTCGGGCTGGAAGCGCTCCTCGATGAACGCCGCGAGCTCGTCCTCCCCGGCGGCCTTCGCCTCGACCCACGACGCATAGACCGTCAGGTCGAACTGGCGTTGATCGCGCGCCTGTCCGTCGAAGTTCGTCGCCTGCACGCGCGCACTCGAGGCCTGACTGAAGGCGATCGACATCTCCCCGCCCCACTTGGAGGCCTGAAACCCGCACCATGCGGTGAGTACGGCCATGGCCGACAGCAGGACGACGGCGACGATGTCGCGTACGTCGGGGGAATGCGTCCCGTGAGAAGAGCCCTCGGGCATCGTTGCTCCTTGCGACCATGAGGCGGGTGTGATGAGCGTAGCGCCTGCGGACGGCACCGGGCCGGACGGGATACCCTCGATATCCATGAGCGCACCTCGTGCCCCCCGACCGGAGATCGCGCGCAGCCGCGAACAGCTCCTCGACGCGGCCGAGGTCCTGTTCGAGAATCAGGGTCTGAGCTTCTCGCTGCACGACCTCGCCACGCAGGCGGGGCTGGGCGTCGCAACCACCTACCGACGGTTCTCATCCCACGACGACGTGATCCGCGCCCTACACGCCCGCTCCTACTCGTATTTCGCCCGGATCTACGACGAGATCGACACGATCGAGGACGGCTGGGGAGCGGTGGAGGGATACCTGCAGCGCGCCATCGCCGTCAACAACGCGCACCCGGCTTTCCCGGCCACCGCGCGCCGCATGGCCCACATCGATCCGGGCTCCACCGTCGGAGCCGACCTCGCGCCGCGCCTGGCGGCCCATGTCTCCCGCGCTCAGGCAGAAGGAACCCTCCGCGCCGACGTGAACGCCGCCGACCTCGTGACGATCGTGTCCGAACTGGGTGTACTGACCGTGCTGCCCGAGCCGTCCCGCTCCGTCATGGCGACACGCCATCTGCGACTGATCACGGCGGGCTTGCGCGCCGAATCCCGGATGTTCGGCGACCTCGGTGAGACGGCCGCCGCCGACATGGCGCGCATGCGCGAACTCGCGACGCAACCCGCCTCCAGCGGACGCCCGGACGCGCCCGCCTGACGCTCAGCCGTCGTCCGTCGAGGCGGCCGCCCCCACTTTCGCGGGAA
This sequence comes from Microbacterium aquimaris, assembly GCF_039531285.1. Taxonomy (NCBI): domain Bacteria; kingdom Bacillati; phylum Actinomycetota; class Actinomycetes; order Micrococcales; family Microbacteriaceae; genus Microbacterium; species Microbacterium aquimaris. Next base: position 28,101 of record NZ_BAAAPT010000001.1, read on the forward strand.
GATTCCTCGACAGCAGCAGCGAGATCACCAGGAGGGCGAAGACGATGAAGATCGCCTGCTGCAGGGCTTCGATCTGCGAGTCGGCATAGTCCTGAGCCACCTCCGCGGCGACCTCCGCAGACCCGCCGCCTTCCCGGACGAGGCGCTCCGCCTCGTCCGGGGACACGATCGGGACGGCCCCCTCGATCGCTGTCGTCACCTGCGCCTGCTGCTCGGCCGAGATCCCGGTGTTCTCGGACACGGCGGTCGTGAAACCCCCGGCGAGCAACAGGATGAACACCGACCCGACCACCGCGGTACCGAAAGACGACCCGAGATTCTGGAATGTGCCCTGCAGGCCTCCGACCTCGGAGGTGTCGCCGCGCTCGACGGCCGACATGTTCACATTCCCCAGTTGTGACGCGAGCAGACCGAAGCCTGCGCCGACGACGAACATCCCGATCGCGAAGGAGTGGGCGGGATGAACAAACCCCCTCGACGTGATCGAGGGGGTTTGTTCCGCGATGTGGACCTGAGGGGATTCGAACCCCTGACCTCTTCATTGCGAACGAAGCGCGCTACCAACTGCGCCACAGGCCCGTGAACCTCAGCAAGACTACCACGGGCAACAGGGGCGCTCCGTCCCCGACGGCGCCCGGGTCAGCCCGCAGCGCGACGCGCGAGCAGGTCGCGCACGTGCGCTTCGATCTCGGCGTCGTCGACGAATCCCATGCGCGCGTACTCGGGACGCTCCTCGTGTGCGGCCGGTTCGGGGATGGCCACCGGGCGACGACGCTCCTGCTCGGCGCGCATCGCCTCGTCGAGCGCAGCGCGCCGGATGGACGCTCGCGCGTCGGCGACGTCCAGTGTGAGAGACGCCTGGGAACCGGTCGACGCCGTGAGCGGACGAGGGAGATCGCGCGGCGTCCATGTCGGCGTCGGCGACGGCGCCAGCGCCACGTCCTGTACCGCGGCGGGCGCACGGGCGGCCACCTCCGCCACGGCCGGGCGCGAGGCCGCGCGCAGCGAGACCCGCCACATCCGATGCAGCAGCAGTGCGCATGCGGACGCGACGACTCCGCCTGTCCACAGCAGGAGGGGGGCCGCCGACCAGGCCCCGGCCGCGGCGACGGCGACCGCGGCCAGTCCGGTGACGGTGAACACGGCACGCGCGCGCCGGCGCGCACGGCGACGTCGGGCTTCCGGAAGGGCGCGCGCAGCGGCGCGCGCCCGGCGCGCCTGCTCGAGTTCGAGGCGATGCTGCTCCAGTGCCGCCTGCTCACGCTCGGCGGCCGCCCGGCGGGCGAGTTTCTGCTGGGCTGCGGCGGTGCGTGCGGTCAACTCGAGACGCACCTCTTTCGGCGTCTCGCTCGTCTCCGCGAGCACGCGCAGCGCCTGGTTCAGGCGAACCGCGTTGCGCTCGGCCGCATCGAACTGCCGCCGACTGTTCCACGAGGGAAGGAGGTAGACCAGCCACAGCAAGACGGCGACGAGAACGATCACGCCTCCGCCGAGCACCTGTCCACCCATGGCGTCCACGCTATGCGACCGAGGGGGTCGCGTAGCGCATCCTCCGGCGTGTCGCCCTCGTCGTTCAGGCGGGCAGCCGATCCGACGGCGGGATCGCCGCAGCGTCGCGCGGCGCACGCCCTTCGACCCAGCGCCGGAGCACCCCGTCGGGAACCTCTTCGGCCACCAGCGCGAAGCAATAGTGGTCGCGCCAGTCCCCGTCGATGTGGATGTACCGGCGCCGCAGCCCCTCGTAACGGAACCCGAGCTTCTCGACCACACGCAGACTCGCGATGTTCTCGGGCCGGATGCAGATCTCCATGCGGTGCAGCCGGAGCTCGTCGAAGCAGACGTCCGTGGCCAACGCGACCGCGGTGGGCGTGATCCCTCGCCCCGCGAAGCGCTCACTGACCCAGTAGCCGATCGTCGCCGATGCCAACGATCCCCGTGCGATGCCCCACACGTTCAACTGGCCGGCCACGACACCGTTCTCCTCCATGACGAAGGGGACACCGCCACCCTCGCGATACTGCTGCAGGAGGCGTCGGACCGCCGCGCGCATGTCGAAGGACACCGGGCCGTCCGGGTTCGTGGCCTCCCACGGCCGCAACCATGTGCGGTTGGTCAGCAACTCCTGTTGCAGCACACGGGCGTCCCGTTGCCGAATGAGCCGGATCGAGACGGGGCCGTGCGCGCGGGGAGACGCGAGATCCATGCGCTCCCCTCCCGCACCGGCGGCGTCACAGCGACGCCGCGAACTCCTTGAACCAGGGGCGCAGGTCGGGACCGAGGTCGTCGCGGTCCGCGGCGAGCTGCACGATGGCCTTGATGTAGTCCACCCTATCGCCGGTGTCGTACCGGCGACCACGGAAGACGACACCGTACACGCCGGGACCGTCGGGGTCGGCGGCCATCTCCTGCAGCGCATCGGTCAGTTGGATCTCGCCACCCTTGCCCGGGCCGGTCCGCTCGAGGATCTCGAAGACCGACGGCGGCAGGACGTAGCGACCGATGATGGCCAGATTCGAGGGGGCGTCCTCACGCTTGGGCTTTTCGACGAGGCCCTTCACCCTCACGACGTCGTCGTTCTCGGTCTCCTCGACGGTCGCGACGCCGTACATGTGGATGTGCTCGGGGTCGACCTCCATGAGGGCGATGACAGCCGCGCCGGTGCGCTCGTGCTCCTGCATCATCGTCGTCAGCAGCACGTCGCGCTCGTCGATCAGGTCATCGCCGAGCAGGACGGCGAAGGGCGAGTCGCCGACGTGGGCGCGCGAGCGCAGAACCGCGTGACCGAGGCCCTTGGGCTCGCCCTGGCGAACGAAGTGGATGTCGGCGAGCTCGCTGGATTTCTGCACGCGCGCGAGCTTGTCCTCGTCACCCTTCTCCTTCAGCTTCTCCTCGAGCTCGGGGACCGAGTCGAAGTGGTTGGAGAGGTTGTTCTTGTTCCGACCGATGATGATCAGCACATCGTCGATCCCCGCACCCGTGGCCTCCTCGACCACGTACTGAATGGCGGGCTTGTCGACGACGGGGAGCATCTCTTTGGGCATCGCCTTGGTCGCAGGCAGGAATCGGGTTCCGAGTCCGGCTGCGGGGATGACGGCCTTGAAGGACTGTGACGGCATGGCCAGATCCTATCGCGCGCATGTGTCCGGTCTGTGACGGCGACATACAATCGAGCCATGTCCGACACGACCGAAGACGCCAAGCGCGCCCTCCGTGCCGAACTGCGCGAGCGTCGTCAACTCCTGTCGGCGCACGCCGCGGAATCCGCCGGCGAGCAGCTGCACGCCCGACTGGACGAGCTGGTGGGGCGCGGCGACATCGCAGCGATCTCCTGCTTCCTGTCCACCCCGTTCGAACCGGCTACCCGAGCCTTCGTCGAAGGAGCCGTCGCGCGGGGCATCCGCGTCCTGCTTCCCGTCACCCGCGCCGACGGACTGCTCGACTGGGCGGTGGCGACCGAGGACGGCGACATCGCGGAAGGACTGTTCGGCCTGCCCGAGCCGGTCGGGGAACTGCTCGGCCCGATCGCGGTCAACGACGTCGACCTCATGATCGTGCCCGCCGCGGCCGTCGACCGCACCGGGATGCGGCTGGGCTGGGGTCGAGGGTACTTCGACAAGACCATCGGTTCGATGGAGGGTTGCCCGCCCGTGTACGCCGTCGTCTATGACACCGAGGTCCTTGACGAGGTCCCCTCCGAACTCCACGACCAGCCGGTCACCGGCGCGGTCACCCCCACCCGCATCCTCGAGTTCGCCCCTCCGGCGGCCTGAGCCGAATCCGAAAGTCGCCCATGCCCACCTACGCCTACGCCTGCAAGCAGTGCGGACACCGCTTCGACGCCGTCCAGTCCTTCTCCGACCCCACCCTCACCGTCTGCCCCGAGTGCGGCGGGGCGCTGCGCAAGGAGTACGGGTCGATCGGCGTCACCTTCAACGGGTCGGGGTTCTACCGGACCGACTCCCGGTCGGGCTCGTCCTCGGTCCCGGCGACGCCCTCCGGCGACAAGAGCGGGTCGTCGTCGACCTCGTCGGCGTCCGACAGCCCCTCCACTCCGGCCGCCTCCGGCGCGTGAGTGGCCGACCCTCAGCAGAAGGAGACACCGTGATCAAGGGTTTCAAGGAGTTCATCCTCCGCGGCAACGTCATCGACCTCGCGGTCGCCGTCGTCATCGGCGCCGCATTCACCGCGATCGTGACCGTCCTCGTCGAGTCGCTCATCAACCCGCTCATCAGCCTGTTCTTCCGGGCCGACAGTCTGCAGGAGGCGCTTCAGCTGACGGTCCCCTCCCTCATGGGCGGCGAGGCGACGTTCGCGTTCGGGGCGATCATCGCCGCGGTGATCAACTTCCTCGCCGTCGCCCTGGTGGTGTACTTCGTGTTCGTCCACCCGATGAACCGCCTCAAGGAGCGTCAGGCCGCACGCCTGGCCTCCGATGAGCCCGACGACGAGCCGCTGCCGACCGAGACCGAGTTGCTCGTGGAGATCCGTGACCTGCTGAAGAAGCAGGGCGAATCCCCGAAGGTGTGACCCGCGCGCCTCAGTAGTGGGGCGGCACCTCGCGCCGCATCCGCTCGTCGTTGGGCCCCGACGCGGAGGCGCCGACGTCGGATTCCGCGTCGTCGTCGTCGGCGACGGCAGGCTCGGCCGTCGTGCCCGGCGCCGCGGTCAGCCTTGCACGCCGGGAACCGCGGACCTTCTCGACGCGTTGACGGTCACTCGATGACATCGATGGGCTGGGTGTCGGCATCGGCGCGGGGCGCCTCGGCGGACACACCCAACAACCCGGCGATGCGTTCGGCGACCGAGGCGGGGTCGCTGTAGAGGTCGAAAGAGTGCACCCTCACGTAGTGCCACCCGAGACGACGCAGGATCTGCGGTCGCAGGCGCAGCGCCTCGCGCAACGAGTCGGCGATCGTCTCGGGATCGCTTTCGACCACGACCGCCTTGCCGTCGTGCTGGGCGACCAGCGGGAGCAGCCCCCGGTAGTCGACATCGACGGCGACTCCGAGCCGGCGCAGTTCGCGGGCGAGCGAACGGGTCAGCGGGTCGGCGAGATCCTCCAGCCGCGCATCGCGCTGTCGTGACGCCAGCCCCCCGAGGATGCCCATCAGTGTGGCCGCGCCGTGTTCGAGGCGGCCATCGTCGAACGAGGACGGGCGGATGGAGGAGACGATGACCATCGACCGGCGTGCACGCGTCATCCCGACCGTGAGGAGCCGGTCTCCGTCCGGGGTCGACAAGTCTCCGAAGTCGCTCAGGACGCGGCCATGACGGGTCAATCCGAAACCGAGGGAGAAGATGACGCGGTCGCGGCTCTCTGCCACGGACTCCTCGAGGGTGAGCACGGCGAACGGTTCGGCCGTGTCGCGGGAGACGAAGTCGGCCACATCGGAACGCCCCGCGAACGCGGCCTCCACGGCGGCGCGCACGCGCGCGGCGTGCTTCGCGCTGGCCGTGACGACCATCAACGACTCCTGCCCGCGGTTGACCGCGTGCTCGACGACGAGGGTGACCACGCGCGCGACCTCGGCGTCGGGGCTCTCCACCGCGCCGGTGACCGGGTCGGGCACGCCGGTGCCGCCTTCGACGTAGTCCACCCCGAGGCTCCCGCGTCCGAGGTAGGAGCCGGCCCAGGGAAGCGAAGACAGCTCGCCTCCGTAGAACGCGTCGTTGACGAGTTCGGCGAGGTCCTCGCCCCCGGCGCGATAGCTCCGGGTGAGGGTGGCGATCGGGACGAGCTCGGCGAAGCGCTCGAAGACGCTCACGCTGTCGAACGGCTCGGCGTCCTCGGCCTCGGCCTCCAGCTGTTCCTCCTCCGACATCGCGCCGGCCGCGACGCGGAAGGGCGTCGGCTTCTGCGTCACCGGGTCGCCGAAAACGACCACCTGTCGCGCCCGGCGCAGGGCCGGAACCGCCTCGGCCAACGCGAGCGACGCGGCGTCGGCGACGACGACGACATCGAAGTCGCACGTCTCCGGGATCGCCGGGACGTCGTACGGCGAAGCGAGCCACACCGGCGCGAGGGTGCGCATGAGCGACGGTGCGGCCTCGAGCACCTGGGACGCACCGACGGAGTCCCTCAGCGCGCGCTTGAGCGCATCGGCCTCCTCGGCGTGATCGACCAGGCCGATGCGCCACTGCGTGGCCAACTGTGCGGCCAGAAGCGGACCGGAGGCGGCGGCGTGGGCTTCGTCGACGAGCCGGAAGTCACGTTCGAGTCGATCCACCACCGCGGTGTTCGCCCCCAGCAACGCCCGGTCCGAGCGCAGCACATGCTCGAGCGCGGACTGCCACCACGCGAACTCCAGTTCGGCCCCGACGTTCTCTTCCGGGACGTGCCGGACCGACAGCTCGGACAGGAGGGGCTCCAGTCCGAGCTCCGCCAGCTCCGTGCGCAGCGTCGCCCGCTCGACCAGATTGTCGAAATAGGACGACTCGGCCGCGAGGGACGCGAGGGTGCGTACCAGCGCCGCGACCGGCAGGGACGCCAGCGCCTGCGAGCCGGCGCGCCCGAGCACCGTGTCGAGCTCGGCGAGTTCGGCGTCGACGCGTTGCCATGCCGAGACCACGTCGGCCAGGCCGAGGGGGACCTCCGGCGTGATGCCGGCGTCGACGAAACGCTGCCACTGCGTGCGTTGCTGCTGGATCCGCACGAGCGCCTCGTACATGTCGGGGACGTGTACTCCGGGCCGGATGTACTCCTTCGACAGACGCTTCAGGCGACGACGGTTCGCACCGCTCATCGTGGGCGCATCGCGGCGGGGGGCATGCGCCTGGATCAATTCGGCGAGCGGGCGCTCGAACACCGTCGGGCTGAAGCGGTCGAGCGAGTCGCGGATGCCCTGCAGCACCGCGAGGTACTCGCCGAGATCGGCGATGGTGCGGAAGGGGTGCATGCGCGTCTGGGCGATCAGTTCGTAGCCGCGTTCGAGCAGTGCGGGCACATCCGTGCGGTGGAGGCGTCCGGCCAGAGCATGGGCGGCGCGCGCGTCGTCCGTGGTCGCGAAGGACACGCCGTACCACGGCGAGTCGTCGGGTCCGAAGCGGAACTCCCCCAGGCGGGCCGCGGCGGCCAGCTTCGCGGCCGCGGCGTCACGCGACGGCGCGAGGCGCAGCAGCGTCCCGACCGGGAGCCGGGCGCTGGTCGAGGGCGGCACCTCCTGCGCCGCGAGACGCGACAGCGCGCGGAGAATGTCCAGGACGGAGACCTTCAGCGCGTCGTCGGTGCGGGTCAGCGCGGTCCGGTAGTCGCGCAGGACACCCCGAAGACGCACCAGGGCATCGTCGATGTCGGCGATCTTGGGGGGCTGGGCCTTCTCGTTCCGACCGATCGCCCGGATCAGATCGCGACGCAACGAACGCGGCGCCACGGCGAGGCCGGGCAGCCCGATCCCCGCCAGCCGGTGCCGGATGCCGTCCAGAGTGGAACGCCGCGCACTCACGACGAGCACACGCTTGCCGTCGCGCACGAGCGCGCCCACGGCGTTGATGACCGTCTGCGTGCCACCTGTGCCGGGCAGGGTGTGCACCGCCAGCGACTGGCCGGCCAGGATGCGGGCGAGGACGCCCTCCTGTTCGGCGTCGGCATCGAGCAGCAACGTGTCGGCGGCGGGCGGTCGCTCGTCGGGGTGAGGTGATGCCGGGATATCGCGCCGCGCCGTGAGCGTCTCACGGTCGGCGAGGTGCCCGGCGAGTGCATTCAAGACCGGGTGGTCCAGGTCACGGCTGTCCCTCGCCATCGTCTCGCCGACGTCGGCGAAACTCGACACGATCAACCGCGGCTGCACACGGAACTGGTCGAACCCGGCGGTGAGCGCGCGCAGGTGATCGATGACCGGCTGCGGCTTGAACACCCCCTGGTCGTAGGCCAGCGCCGCGAGCGCGTCGCCGTCGAGGTCGATCCCGAAGTGGGTGCGCAACGCACGGACCAGCTCCGGGTTGACCGAGAACGAACCGTGCAGTTTCAACTCGAAGTCGCTGTGGTGGCGGCGAATCGCGAGGGGCCGCAGCAGAACCGGCGCGGAGCACTCCAGACCCCCGAGTCGCCAGGTCGCCAGTCCCACCGCGAGGTGGACCGCCTCCAGACCTCGCGCGGTGCGGAGCTCGACGTTCTTGGCGGTGATCTGTTCGGCGGCCATCCGCGCGGTCCTCAGCGCGACCTCATCCCGGAACAAGCCCGACAGCAGGGTCGATCGGCCCGTGATGAACTGGGGCAGACTTCCGGGATGCGCCTTGGTGATCTCGATGCCGGCGTCGACACCCTCGTCGAAGTGCAGCAGGGTCGAACGACCCCCGAGACGTGCGGCCTGGCGGCGAAGCCGGTCCCGTTCGGGCTCGGCGACATGGGTCACCCGCACGCCCGGCTCCGAGAGATCGAGGTCGCCGGGGGTCACGGTCGCCGCCGGTCCGGCCACCTGCTCACCGACCGCGACGCTTCCTTCTGCTCGCCACACGACAGTCACACTATGTGCGTGAGGGGCATCGCTCTTGCATCCCGGCAGAGTTTCGCGGTATTGGGGGCGTCGCATCGAGAACGAGGACTCTCCCCCTCCCCGGCACAACGGTGCGCGCCCGCCCTCCCCAGGCCGCGTCGCGCGCCCGCGACCGATGTGCCGCGTCGGAGAGGATGACCCCATGACAACGCGATTCCTCGCCCACCCCACGCCGGTCGGCGACGTGCTCGTCGTCGCGGCCGGAGATCGGCTGGTCTCCGCGCACCCGGTCCGACAGCTCGACGCCGATCTCGCCGCACTCTCGCGACGATTCCCCGGCCCTGTCGAACCGGACGACGGCGATCCGATCGCGCGCCGTTGCGCCGTCCAGCTCGACGAGTACTTCTCGGGGGCGCGCCGCGTGTTCGACCTGCCCCTGGACTGGACAGGACTGCCCGACTTCACACGCGCGGCGCTCCTGGCGGTCTGCGAGATCCCCTACGGCGAGACGGCGGGGTACGGCGAGGTGGCGATCCTCGCCGGGTCGCCCCGGGCCGCGCGCGCCGTCGGGACCGCGTGCGCGAGCACCCCCTTCTCGATCGTGGTGCCCGTCCATCGGGTGGTGCGCGCCGACGGCTCGCTCGGCGAGTACGGCGGCCGGCCGGAGCTGAAGCGATGGCTCCTCGATAGGGAGACGACGACGGCTGCGCGGTCGCCCCGGTAAGCGAGGGCACGCCGGTGTATTGTCGACGTCGACGGCACCGGAGCCGTCATAGAACTTCCAGGTGAACGATGCCCGCCCCTACCGCACGCGCCAGCGACGACAAGCTCGTCCAGAGCGCCGTCGCGCGCTTGGCAGAGCGCACCGCCTTCCCGGTCGCGTTCGGCGGGCTGGCCCGCGGGAACGCCGTGCACGTGAACTCGATCTCCGGCGAGCGCACGCGATCGCTACGCGGCCTCGTCGTCCACGAGCACCGGGGCCTGGGTGGTCAGGCGATGGTCGAATCACGCCCGCGCCTCGCTCTGGACTACCGCGCGTCGCGCACGATCACGCACGACTACGACGGGGCGATCCTCGGCGCGGGCATCGTCACGCTCCTCGCCGTCCCCATCGTCGTGAGCGGACGTTCGCGGGGCATGCTGTACTGCGGTTCGCGGCATGCCGCACCCGTGGGGGATGCCGTCGCCCGGCACGCCATCGCCGCCGCGGACGAGATCGCCGGCGAGCTGCGCATCCGCGACGAAGTCGAGCGTCGCCTCGCCGCGATGCCCGCAACCGAGCCCCCGGGAGCCGCGCTGCCCCCCGCGGCCCGTGAAGAGGTGCGCGAGAGCTACGCCGAGCTGCGGAGCATCGCCGCCGGCATCGACGACCCGGCCGTCCGCGAGCGACTGGCGCGGCTCGAGGAACGGTGGGCCGCGCTCGCGCGGGACGGCTCCGGCCCCCTCGACGCCCCCGTCGCGGCGCTCTCGCCGCGGGAGACCGATGTCCTCGCCGACGCGGCACGGGGGTCGACCAACGCCGAGATCGCCGCGGCCCTCGGTCTGAAGGAGGCGACGGTGAAGTCCTACCTCCAATCCGCGATGGGCAAGCTCGACGCGACCACCCGGCATGCGGCCGTGGCACGGGCGCGGCGGGCGGGTCTGCTGCCCTGATCGCCTCCGGCGCGCCGCGGGGCGTTCATGGTCAACGGCCCCCAGGGTCAGTAGGGTTGCCGCATGGCCCGGAGAATCGTGCACCAGCTCGTCGACGACCTGGACGGCAGCGTCCTCGATGTCGGTGAGGGAGAGACCGTTTTGTTCTCCCTCGACGGCACCGCCTACGAGATCGACCTCACCGATGAGAACGCCTCGGCGTTCCGTGAGGTGCTCGCCCCCTACGTGGAGGCCGCACGGCGGGTCTCCGGCGCCCGCTCGTCCTCGTCCTCCACTCCGCGTCGACGCAACCCCCGTCAGGATTACGCCGCCGTGCGCGAGTGGGCCAAGGCCAACGGCTATACCGTGTCGGACCGCGGACGCGTTCCCGCCACGATCCTCGAGGCATACGACGCCGCACACTGACGGGGCTGCGGGGCGAGTTTGGGAATCCCCTCACAATGACGCGCTCCGCTTGCGGCTCGCCCTGATTCTCGGAATCGTGGCCGACTCGAACGTCCCGACCGAGAGGAGAGCCCTATGCTCACGCTCACCGAGAACGCCGCCACCGCCGTCAAGACGATCATCGCCCAGTTGCCCGAAGCCGACCAAGGTGGAGTGCGCATCCGAGACACCGGCTCGCAGGAGTCCGGTTTCGAACTCGCCGTGGCTTCGGCCCCCGAGACCGGCGACCAGGTCGTGGAAGATCACGGTGCGCGTGTCTTCCTCGACGACGGCGCGAACACCGCGCTCGATGACCGCGTGCTCGACGCGGAGATGAACCAGGACGGATCGGTGCGTTTCGCCATCGCCAGCCAGTCCTGACCCCAGGTTTTCCGAAGGGCCCCGGTGCACAGCGCACCGGGGCCCTTCGGCGTTTCGGACCACTCCGCCGCTTCGGTACCATCGGGAGCCACGCATGACGCCGTCGACGAAGTGAGGCCGACATGACCGACATCGCCGAGGCCGCGGCCGACACGGCCGGTGAGCGCACCGACGCCACCCGCGCGATCGAACGACTGCGGCTGGCCGAGAACCGGCTCGCGCGGCGTCGGCAGAACGAGTGCGGACCGAGCGAGAACGCCCGTGCCGCAACCCGTTTCATCTTCGACATGAACGACCAGGGCGTCCTGGTGACCCCCACCGACGTCGCCGAACACCTCGAGATCTCCACGCCCTCGGTCACCGGTATCCTGAACCGGCTTCGGGCGGGAGGCCTCATCACCTTCATCCCCCACCCGGACGACGGTCGGAGCAAGTACGTGGTCCCGCTCGACCGGGAGGCCGACATCGACGGGGTGGATCCGCTCACCGCACAGATCCGCGGGCTTGCGGAGGCGATGTCGGCGGAAGAGGCGGCGGCCGTCACCCGCTTCATCGAGCTGGTGACCGACGCGGTCGATCAGGAATGCCGCTGAGTCAAACCTCCATCGGCGCGCCCTCCAGCGGCTCGGCCCCCACCGACAGACCGCTCGGGCCGCTCGCGTCCCGCACCAGCTCCTCGATCCACGCCCGGTTCAGCGCGGGGCTACGACTGCCATAGAAGTGGAACACGATCGACACCGAAGGATGCACCCAGACGCTGCGTGTCCCGACGGCCTCCGGGTGGTGGAAGAAGAAGGGTTCCGCGCGGCGCAGTTTGTTCATGAAGACCACGCGGAGGTGCGCGAGGGTTCGATCGTCGATGTCGAACGAATGCCCGTCGCTTCCGTAAATGAGTTTTCCCACTCCCGAAACGTACACGCGACCAGGAGCCGAACTAATTCTGGTTAGCCTGCCTCATCAGTTCGGTTCGGGATTCACCTCCACGCGTCGAGGTCGATGTGCCGATCGTCGAACGGATTGGCCGGGTGGTCGTGTTCGATCACGTCCGTGTGCTCGATCCTCACGTTCGAGCTGGGAGTGATGAGCACATCGGTCACCGTCGCCTCGGCGGTGGCGAACTCGACATATCCACCCCCGTCCCTGACGGCATCGAGCACCGCTTGTTTGGCGTCCTCGGCCTGCTCCTCCTCGGACAGGACGTAGGTTCGGTCGTCGATGACGAACTGATGTCGGCGCATGTCCGACCACCTCCTCGTGTCGTCGCTGGTCTGACGCTACGCATCTTCCCCGGGCACCGTCGACGGGTTGAACTGCGCGGGCCCGTGGGCTAACGCAGAGGCCGACGGCCCCCTGTCCGGACGTCGGGATGATCGACGCCGTGGAGACGGGTGTAGGCGCGCGCCTGGTCGCGCCTGCGCTCCAGGTCCTCGCGCAGACCCGTGTCGTCACGGGCGGGCCCCGCGACCCGGTCGAGGACATCCGCGGCCAACCGGAAGCGGTCGATGTCGTTGAGCAACCGCATGTCGAAGGGCGTCGTCGTCGTCCCCCGCTCCTGGTAGCCGCGCACGTGGAGGTTGGCGTGTCCGGCTCGGCGATAGGCGAGGCGGTGCACCAACCACGGGTACCCGTGGAAGGCGAAGATGATCGGGGCGTGGGTGGTGAACAGCTCGTCGAACGCAGCGTCGTCCATGCCGTGCGGGTGCTGGGACGGTGGTTGCAGGCACATCAGGTCGATCACGTTGACGACGCGGACACGCAGTCCCGGCGCCTCCTCCCGAAGGATCGCCGCCGCGGCGATCGCCTCCTGCGTGGGCACATCCCCCGCACAGGCGAGCACCGCATCCACCCCGTCCGCGTCCGTCCCCGCCCACGGCAGCCTGCTCGCACCGCGTTCGAGGTGGCCGACCGCTTCGGCGGGGGTGAACCACTGCGGCGCGGGCTGCTTGCCCGCCACCACGACGTTCATCCGATCGGTCGTGCGGAGGCAATGATCGACGGTCGACAGCAACGTGTTGGCGTCTGGGGGGAGGTACACCCGCACGACGTCCGCACGCTTGTTCACAGCGAGATCGAGGAATCCGGGATCCTGGTGCGTGAACCCGTTGTGATCCTGCTGCCACACGTGACTGGACAGCAGGTAGGTGAAACTCGACACCGGCTTGCGCCACGGCAGGCCCGACGCCGACTCCAACCACTTCGCATGCTGGTTGAACATGGAGTCGACGATGTGGACGAAGGCCTCGTACGTCGCGAAGATCCCGTGCCGCCCCGTGAGGAGATACCCCTCGAGCCACCCCTGCCCCTGGTGCTCGCTGAGCACCTCCATGATCCGCCCGGTGCGGGAGAGGTTCTCATCCCGAGGGTCGGACGCGGCGTTCCAGCGCTTCGAGTCCGCTTCGAAGACCGCCGGCGCGAGCCGGTTCGACGCGGTCTCATCGGGTCCGAACAGGCGGAAGTCGGTCCGATTGCGCTGGATCACCTCGGCGAGATAGGTGCCGAGCTCCCGCATCGCCGAGCTGTCCGTCTCCTCGTCGAGCTCGCGGAGGTGGTCGGCCAGTGCCGGCAACGTGAGCTCGCGTCTGAGCAGGCCGCCGTTGGCGTGGGGTGTCGCCGACATCCGCGCCTCACCCACGGGTGTGACAAGGTCGATCTCCTCCACGGGCCGCCCTGCGGAGTCGAACAACTCCTCGGGCCGGTACGACCTCAGCCACCGATCCAGGACCTGCCGATGCTCCTCGTCGTCACGCGCCGAGTCCACGGGCACCTGGTGGGATCGCCACGTCCCCTCCACCTGCTTCCCATCGACGATCTCCGGCCCCGTCCAGCCCTTGGGTGAACGCAACACGATCGCCGGCGTGCGCGGGCGCACCACCGCCGGGTCCTGTCGTTGACGGGCGACCTGATCCAGAGCGTCGTCCATCGCCTGGGCCATCCGCCGATGGACTTCGTCGTGGGCGTCCGAGGCGTCGACATCGACGAAGATCGGCTCATGCCCGTACCCCCGCAGCAGATCGGTCAGCTCCGATCGCGGGATCCGCGACAGGATCGTCGGATTGGCGATCTTCCACCCGTTGAGGTGGAGGATCGGCACCACCGTCCCGTCCGTGCGCGGGTCGACGAACTTGTTTCCGTGCCATCCTGTCGCCAGGGGTCCGGTCTCGGCCTCGCCGTCCCCGACGACGCAGAACACGGTCAGCTGCGGATTGTCGAAGACCGCCCCGTAGGCGTGACTCAGCGAGTATCCGAGCTCCCCGCCCTCATGGATCGACCCCGGCGTGTCGGGGGCGGCGTGACTCGGGATGCCGCCGGGGAACGAGAACTGCCGGAACAGGCGCGCCATCCCGGCCGCGTCCCGGGTGACCTCCGGGTAGACCTCTGAATACGTCCCGTCCAGCCAGGACGCGGCGACCATGCCCGGCCCGCCGTGGCCGGGCCCGGCGATGAACAGCGCCTCCACGTCCCGTTCCTTGATGGTCCGGTTCGCGTGCGCGTAGATGAAGGTGAGCCCCGGGACGGTGCCGAAGTGCCCGAGCAGGCGCGGCTTGATGTGCTCGGCGGCCAGCGGTTCGCGCAGGAGCGGATTGTCCAGGAGGTAGAGCTGTCCGACACTGAGGTAGTTGGCGGCGCGCCACCAGGCGTCCAGGCGTGCGAGGTCGGTGTCATGTGCGGCCATGATCCCCAGCGTCGGCGATGACCGGCCCGGGCGACAGGGGGTTGAGACCTTCCCGCCCCGCCGCTACGGGAGCGCCCGCCGCGGCGCAGCCTTGTCAACCCCGCTGCGTGCAAGATACCGGTCCCGTAACGTGGCGCGCCGGAGAGAGGAGACCCCCATGAGCGATCCCGAATCCGATCCGACGCGTGTCCGCGCGCAGCAGGCACTGCAGACCGGACGCCGACGCCGCTGGCTGATCCCCGGCGGTCTGTTCGCCGCGGTGGCTCTGGCGTTGTTCGTCGCGGCGTTCTCGCTCCAGGTGGTGGTCCCCCTGATCGGCGTCGGCCTCGTCGTCGCGCTCTACGGCGCCATGGTCACCGTCGCCATCGCCGTCGCGGACCCGCGCTCGCGAAATCGTGCGATGGCCTGGCTGATGGCCACGATGGCCATGGGGTCACTCGTGCTGGCCGTGGTGTTGTGGGCCGCCGAATGGCCCACCCCGTTGTGACGGAGCGGACGGTCGGGTCGAGCCTCAGCCCACCCGCTGCCCGCACATGCCGCACTCCCCCGTGGCCGAGACCTCGATGAAGCAGTCGGGGCACTTCGCGCGCACGATCTCCTCGACAGCACTGGGCCGTCGAGCAGCGGGGTGGCGTTCGACCGGTGCGCTGCGCGGACGGCGCGCGGCGGCACGGCGCGGTGGGGTCGTGGGCGCCACCGGCTGCGGTGCCGGAACGTGGGCGTCGCAGTAGAAGCGCACGTAGCCGCTGTGGTTCTTCGGATGGCGGTGCTTGACCGCCCACAGCTCCGTGCGGTCCAGCGGCGCGGAATCCGCCCCGCAGGAGAAGCACCGAGCGGGTTCGCCCTCGGTGACGTCGGCGACTCGAACGGGCTCGTCGAAGGGCAGACCATCCCGCCAGTCCGAGGACGCGACGATCTTCATATCCCTACCTTCCCTCGGGCGACGAGCCCGCTTCCACGGTACGTCGTCGGCGGGCGACACGCCCAAGGGGTCGCCCCCGAGGGGAGGTTAGGCTGGAGGACACGCCCTCGTAGCTCAGTGGATAGAGCGTCGGTTTCCTAAACCGTGCGTCGCAGGTTCGAGTCCTGTCGGGGGCACTCACCGGAAGTTCCGCGCGTGATGCGGCACATCCACCCGCAGATCGTCGAAACGATCGGCCAAGAGGTTCGTCACCCCCTCCACCGATCGCTCCAGGATGCCCCGCACGATCAACGCCGGCGCATCACGCACGACGCGGCGGTACCGGTTCCACACCCCCACCGAGCAGATCACGTTCACGAGCCCGTGCTCGTCCTCGAGATTGATGAACGTCACCCCGGATGCCGTGGCGGGACGCTGCCGATGGGTCACCAACCCCGCGACCTCGACGCGCCTGCCCGTCTCGTGGGCGCGCAGCGCCGCCGACGTGAGCACACCGCGGGCAGCCAGCCGTGGCCGATAGTGCGTGAGCGGATGGTCGTCGGTCGAGACGCCGGTGGCCCACAGATCCGCGGCGAGCACGTCGTAGCCCGTCGGGTCGGTGAACAACGGCGGCTGCACCGCGACCAGGGAGTCGGGAAGGTACTCGACCTGGTCCTGTGCGGCGTCCCCGGCAAGCCAGATCGCCTCCCGTCGGGTGAGGCCGAGGCATTCGAACGCGCCGGCCGTGGCGAGCGACTCCAGCTGCGGGGCGGTGAGGCCCGTGCGCCTCACGAGATCGCGCAGGTCGCGGAACGGCCCGCCCCGATCCCGCTCGGCGACGATGCGCCGCGCGGGCGCCTGCCCGATGCCTTTGACAGCCGCAAGCCCCAGCCGCACCGCGAACGCGGCATCACGTCGGTGCGCGGCGGATTCGTCGGGCGCCGCGGCATCGAAGTCGCCGACGGGCCGTTGTACACGGTCGGTGCAGGAGGCGAGCCCACTCGGCCCGGTCGACGCGGCATCGTCCACCGGTTCCAGCAAGGCGTCGACACCGGAGGCATGCAGGTCCGGCCGTCGCACGTCCACGCCGTGTCGGCGCGCGTCCGCGGTGAGGGTCGCCGGCGAATAGAACCCCATCGGCTGAGCACGTAGCAGCCCGGCGAGGAACGCGCCGGGATAGTGGAGCTTGATCCACGAGCTGGCATAGACGAGCAGCGCGAACGACAACGAGTGGGATTCGGCGAATCCGAAGTTCGCGAACGCCTGGATCTTCGCGTACAGCGCATCGGCGTCCTCCCCGACGAGCCCGTTGCGCGCCATGCCCGCGTAGAGCTTCTCCCGCAGTGATTCGATGCGTTCCACGCCGCGCTTGGACCCCATGGCACGCCGCAACAGGTCGGCGTCCTCACCGGTGCATTCCCCCACCGCCATGGCCATCTGCATCAGCTGCTCCTGGAAGACCGGCACCCCCAGCGTGCGCTCGAGAGCGGGTTTCAACTTCGGGTGGGCGTAGACGACGGGTTCGTGGCCGAGCTTGCGTCGCACGAACGGGTGCACGGCACCACCCTGGATGGGCCCGGGCCGGATCAGGGCGATCTGCACGACGAGGTCGTAGAACCGCCGCGGTTGCAGGCGCGGCAGCAGCCCCATCTGCGCCCGGGACTCCACCTGGAAGACGCCGATCGAATCCGCCCGACACAGCATGTCGTAGACCGCGCGTTCCTCCTTCGGGATGGTCGACAGCTCCCACTGTTCACCGGTGGCCTCGCGGATCATGTCGAAGCAGTACTGCAACGCGGCGAGCATGCCGAGACCGAGCAGGTCGAATTTGACCAGACCCATCCAGGCGGCGTCGTCCTTGTCCCACTGGATGACGGTACGCCCCTCCATGCGGGCGTGCTCGATGGGCACGACCTCCCCGACGGGACGGTCGGTCAGGACCATGCCACCGGAGTGGATGCCCAGATGCCGCGGAGCTTTGAGCAACTCGGTGGCGTAGGCGATCACGCGGGGCGGGATGTCATGGTCGGGGGCGCTGTCCAGCGAGGCCCCCCATCGCTCGACCTGTTTCGACCAGGCGTCCTGCTGACCGGGCGAGTGCCCCAGCGCCTTGGCCATGTCACGCACGGCGTTCTTCGGCCGGTACTGGATGACATTGGACACCTGGGCCGCGCGCTCACGTCCGTAGCGGCTGTAGACCCATTGGATGATCTCCTCCCGACGATCGGAGTCGAAATCCACGTCGATGTCGGGCTCCTCGTCGCGCAGCGAGGACAGGAACCGTTCGAAGGGCAGATCGTATGCGATCGAGTCGACCGCCGTGATGTCGAGCAGATAACAGACCGCACTGTTGGCGGCCGAGCCCCGTCCCTGGCAGAGGATGCCCCGACGACGGGCCTCCTGGACGATGCCATGGACGATGAGGAAATAGCCGGGGAAGTCCTTGGCTTCGATGACGCCGAGCTCCTTGTCGATGCGCGCAGCCTGCTCACGCGTGAGGTCGGGGTACTTCCGCGGAACCGCCTCCCACACCAGGTGTCGCAACCAACTCATGGGGGTGTGTCCCTCGGGGACCTCCTGCTTCGGCAGCGCGGGCTTGGCCCGCTGCAACGGGAACGCCAATTCGTCGGCGAGGGCGACCGTGCGCTCCACGACGCCGGGATAGCGCGCGAACCGTTGCGCCATCTCCGCCCCCGAGCGCACGTGTGCCCCGTCGTGGGCGGGCAGCCAGCCGTCGATCTCGTCCAGTCCCCGATGAGCTCGTACCGCGGCGACCGCGGCAGCCAGGTGGGCACGCTCGGGCACGGCGTAGTGCACGTTGTTGGTGGCGACGATGTCGAGCCGGCGCTCCCGGGCGAGCGCGTAGAGGATGTCGTTGTGCCTCGAATCCAGCGGAGCGCCATGATCGATCAGCTCCACGCAGACCGCGTCGGGGCCGAAACGGTCCACGAGACGATCGAGTTCGACCGCGGCCGCGGCCTCACCAAAGTCGATGAGCGCCCGGCGCACCGCGCCCTTACGGCACCCGGTCATGACGACCCAATGTGAGACGCCGGAAGCATCGCGGGAACGTTCGGCCAGATCGTCGAGGTCGTAGATCGGCCGACCTTTCTCGCGTCCGCGAAGCTGGGCATGGGTGAGTGCGGCGGCGAGCCGGTGGTAGCCCTCTTCACCACGGGCGAGTACGAGCAGGTGGGTCCCCAGCGGGTCGGGTTCCCCGTTCTGCGGTGCGGGCAGTTCCAACGAGAGCTCGGCCCCGAACACGGTCTTCACGCGCAGGTTCTCGGCGGCCTCCGCGAACCGGACGATGCCGTAGAAGCCGTCGTGGTCGGTGAGGGCCAGGGCGTGCAACCCCTGTCTTTCGGCCTCCTCCGCGAGCTCCTCGGGTGAGGAGGCGCCATCGAGGAACGAGAACGACGAGTGCGCGTGGAGTTCGGCGTAGGGCACGACCTCCACGGGCCGTTCGATCTGCGGAGGTATATAGGGAGCGCGGGCGACCGACCACGCCGGGCTGTCGCCCCCGTCGGCGCCGGCGGGCCTGCCGCTTGGGCGGCGACGATCGCTGAGCAGACCCTCGAGCTCGGACCACGGCACCGGCGGGTTCTGCCAGCCCATCAGTCGTACCTCGCCTCGGCGCGCCACGAGCCGCTCTGGCACACCAGCAACCAGGCCACACCCGCAGCGTCGATCACCTGGAACCGATGCGCCCGACAGGCTCTGGCCGCGTCCCAGGTGCGTTCGAAAATCGGCCAGGGCCCGGCCCACGATCGGATGCCGCGCCTCGATCCCCCCTCGGCGATCTCGGCCGGAGGGTCACTCAGACGCCCGCGGTCGTCGACGAAGACCGCTTCGCCCCGCGGCGAGAGCACCCGCACATCGTGCGGGTGCTCGAACACCGTTCCGGGGAGCGGATCGGGCAGGCTTCCCGGCCACGGCTGCGAGCGATCCCGCTCCAGTACCGTGCGGTCCCCCCACGGCACCATGACCTGACGCTCTGCGAGCCACCGCCCACCCCCGACGGTCGGCGTCACCACGCCGCGGTGTCCGAGCATCGCCTGCACCCGGGACAGGGCATGGTGCACACGCTCCTCCGCCCCCGAACCGAAGACCGTCGGCGCATGATGGGACGCCGCGTCGACGGCCTCCGGCGAGATGCGCACGAGCGAGACCCCGCTGGCGAGCACTCCCTCGGCGGTGTCCTCACTGAGCTGCCAGCGCACCCGGTCCACCACCGCGGCGGCGTCGAACGCCCCCGGATGCAACCAGACCCGTTCGCTGCGTTCCCCCCGGTCTCCAGTCACCTCCACCCGCAACTCGGTACACACCAGATCGATCGCGCCGAGACCGGCGAGGAACTCCTCCGCCGCCACGCGCATGCCGAACGCCACCTGGTCAGCGATCTCGAGCGGGGGTTCGAAAGCCACCTCACGCTCCAACTCAGGGGGCGGCACACGGGGCTCGATCCCGCGGGAGTCCTCGCCCGCGGCGAGGGAGTGCAGACGCACCCCGCGCTCGCCGAACCTGTCGCGCACACGGTCGACCTCCATGCCGGCGAACTGCCCGAGCGTGTGGACTCCCAATCGCGCCAGCAATCCCGCGACCTCCCCCGGCGCGGCGCCCGCGCCCGACACGAACACGTCGTCGAGGGTCGCCACCGACAGCCCCGCGAGGAATCCGCCCGCGTCGCCGTCGCCGACGATCCGGACCGCCTCCTCCGGTGTCGTCCCCGCCCGCGCCGCCTGCTCGGCCGTGAAAGGTCCGTCGGCGATCCCCGCGCGGACATCGGGCACACCGAGCGAGCGCACCGCCTTCCGCAGCACCTGGGCGGCCTCACGCTCGCCGCCGTAGTACCGTGCGGGCCCACGAGCACGCAGCGCGCACAGTCCCGGCCGCATGATCTGCACCCCGGGGGCCCTCTCCTCCACGGCGGCGACCACCGTCGCGAACCAGCGGTGATCGCGGGCGGCGTCGCCGGCGACGATTTCGAGTCCAGGGCACCGTGCCTGTGCGTCTCGCCGACGTTGTCCCCGTCGGACGCGCTCGGTGCGCGCCGCCGCAGAACACGCGACCACGAGGTTGTTCTCGACCACCGCGAGGGGGAGCCCCCCGACGGAACCACGCTCACGCGCCAACGCCACGATCGGCCAATCGGGCACCCACAGGACGAGACTGCGGGTCTGCGCGGCCCGCGCGGTCATCACCCCACCGCCTCGAGCAGGGGACGCCCTCCGTTGCGGGTGGACGGCGGGTCGGGAACACGCCTGACGCTCCCGTCCCCCGCCGGAAGCGTCAGGTGTCCTCGCCGGGGAGAGGGAAGTCGCCGGCTCGAGACCGTGACGACCACACCGCGGTCGGTCAGATATCCATGGCCGGCGCCCAGGCCCGTCCAGCTCTGCTCCGACACGGTGATCGTCGCTTCGGCCTGAGGCCAGCGCCCCTGGACGAGAAGCACCCCGTCGCGGTCGCGCAGCCGCGCGGCGAAACGTGCCGCGTCCGCATCTCCGATGCGGGAGGTCGGTCGCACCGCGACGATCGGCATCACCTCGGACACCGTGGCGGCCACCGCCATCCACCGCGACCCGGGGTCGGGGATGAGCACCAGTCGCGACAAAGAGACACCGAGTCGCTCGGCCGCCTCGACCCCGAGATCGGGCATCCCCAAGGCCGCGCACCATGTCCCCGCGCGGGAGGCGGCGCTCATCAACGCGAACAGAAGGGATGGAGAGGTGTCGATCGAGTAGACCGACCCCGAACGCAGCCCGCCACCGGGAAGCAGCCCCGCGAGAGCAGGGTGGACAGGCAGCGCCGATCCTCCCAGCCGACGCCCCTGCACCTTCTCGAGCTTCGCCCGGAGGGCTTGCAGATCGCCACTGCGGTCACCACGGACCGCCTGCTGCGCACTCATCACCCCTGTCACCTCCACAGGTTAGAACATTTGTTCTACACCTTCAATGCGATGAGGTGACGATAAGGGGAACCTCGGACATGAGAACCCGCTCAGGTGCGATGAATGTTCGAAAGACGCATCGATGTCACGCGGCCAGCGCGAGATACGGCTCCCACCGGGGGTCGGCGCGATCGGTGCCGCGGACCGCCCATTGCGGACCGCGCGGCGGAGCCGGGACGAACCGCAACTTCCACCCCATCTCCTGCGGCGTGCGGTCCCCCTTGACGTTGTTGCAACGCAGACAGCACGCGACCAGATTCTCCCAGGAGTCCGCCCCGCCCCGGGAACGCGGGATGACGTGGTCGATCGTCGAGGCGGAAGCCCCGCAGTACCCGCAGCGGTGGCTGTCCCGGCGCAGCACCCCGCGTCTCGTGACAGGCACACGGCGCCCACCGGGCACGCGCACGTAGCGGGTCAGGATGATCACCGCCGGTCGATCGTAGGAGGCCACGGTGCCCCAGACGGGCTGGCCGTCGATGTGCTCGACGACGGTGGCTTTGTCGTTCATGACGAGGACGAGGGCTCGCTTGAACGACACGACGGCCAGCGGCTCATAGCCCGCATTCAGCACCAGGGTGCGCATAGTGGTTCCTCTCGAACGGCCGGGACGGCTTCGCGGTTATTCGAATCACGACGGATCGAGAGGTTTCGGGCATGAAAAAAGGCGCTGTCACACAGACAGCGCCTTGGAGACCACGGCGGGACCGCGGCTTCCGCTCATAGAATGCCGAAGGACGAGGAGTCCGAGCGCATCCATGGTTCGGATGCGTGGCGCACTCTCCATCGACTTCCCTCCGCTTCTCTCAGCGTCGGTCTCAGGGTAGTGCACCACGGCATGCGCGGGGCGGCATCGTCGGATGAACGGGACGTGGCGTGTCGGGGAACACGCCATACAGGCGTCACCCCGCGTTCTGCTGGACCCAGGCCCACGGGTCGACGTACGAACCGCCGATCGCGATCTCCAGGTGGAGGTGGTTGGCCGTGGAACTCCCGGTGGTCCCGACCAGACCGATGACCTGCCCCGGAGAGACGGTCTGCCCCACGACGACCTGTCGGCTGCCGTAGATCATGTGCCCGTAAGTGGAGGTCACCGCCTGCCCGTTGATGACATGGTCGATCACCACGGCCACGCCGTAGCCTCCGAGGCTCTCCTGGGACATGCGCACGACCCCGCCGGCGACCGCGTAAATCGGCGTTCCGGCCGGCGCGAGCAGATCGACACCCATGTGGGATCCGCCGCGGGCGAGGAAGCCGTCGCCGACGGTGTATCCGCCCGCCAGCGGATACCGGACCTCTCCGGAGCCCGGCGCGACCATCGACAGGTCCACCGAGTACGTGCTCCCCGACGAGTCCTCCTGCTCGGTGCTGGCCGCTGCGGCCAGGCGTGCCCGCTCGGCGGCCGCCTCAGCCGCGGCCTCTTCGGCCTTCTTCTCCTCGATCTCCTCGGCGGTGGTCGCCGAATAGCTCTCGCGACCGAGGTCGACGGGCTCCTCGGTGTCGACGTCGGCGTCCGTCGCCGATGCGATCACGAGGGACTGGGCGTCTTCCGCCGCGACCTGCTGAAGGGTCTGGGGTTCCTCGGAGGGAAGGGTGATGGCCCCGTAGGCGGGGAGACCGACGGTGGCGACGAGCCCACCGACCATGCTGAAGATCACCAGAGTGCGCAGGGGCCGACGTGACGCGGCGGGACGAGGGGCCGACGTGACGGCGGCGGCGCCTCGGGTCACGCTCTTCTTGGCGCGCGAAGCCATCCGACGCGCACGGTCGCGTCGAGAGACGGTCGCGGAGACCTGCTCGTCGTGCGGGTGGTTCTCTTCAGCCAAATCAATCCTCCGGCGCCTCGGCGCCGGAGGCGCTGACTCGTCGGCACTGGTGTCGGGGGCACAGCGTGCGATTCGCTGCGAAGGCGACGAGTCCGTGAGGCGACCTTCCCAGCGTCCGGAATCCGCGCTCTCGCGGGATACAGGACCGCGCCAGGCTACCTGAAGATAACGAATAAGTCACGCTGACCGCGCGAGACACCGCGATCCACCTGCACGCGTCACGCCGCGTCGTCGACCAGGAAGATGTGCGAGGCGACTTCGATCGGGAGCTCGAGCGCGTCGGCCGACCCCTCCATCTGAACCAGGACGTACCCCTCACTGAACCGGAACTCCCCGCGAGCGCCCGGGAGGACTCCGGCGTCCTTGAGCTGCTCCAGGAGCTCGGGGTCCACCTGTACCGGCTCCGCGAGCCGTCGCACGGTTCCCCGGATCGGCGCGTCCGCGGCGTTCAGGCGCCGCACGAGACCGACGACGCCCTGTTCGAAAGTCGCCCCGGCCACATCGCCGAGCAGATCGAGCCCGGGGATGGGGTTACCGTAGGGCGATTCGGTGGGGTGCCCGAGCAATTCGACGAGGCGTCGCTCGACCTGCTCGCTCATGACGTGTTCCCACCGGCAGGCCTCTTCGTGCACATAGGCCCAGTCCAGACCGATCACATCCGACAGCAGACGTTCGGCGAGTCGATGCTTGCGCATGACGTCGACGGCCTTCTGCCGGCCGAGTTCGGTCAGTTCGAGTCGACGGTCGTCCGAGACGACGACCAGTCCGTCTCGCTCCATCCGACCGACCGTCTGCGAGACCGTGGGGCCGGAGTGCCCGAGTCGCTCGGAGATGCGCGCACGGAGGGGGACGATGTTCTCCTCCTCCAACTCGAGGATCGTGCGCAGATACATCTCGGTGGTGTCGATGAGATCGGCCATATCGCGGTTCCCTCACAGCTGTCGGACGGGCAAGGACAGCCTATCCGCACCGGGGCACACCGGCCCGGCCCCTCCCTTGCCCGCGCGCCGATGGAAGGCACTTCGCAGCTGAGCCAACGGCCACCGCGTCCCGGAGCCACAACGAACGCGACGCCGTCGGACATGCGATCGACCGGGAGCGACGTGGGCAGCACACCGGCCTGCTGCAGGGGACGCCGGCGGCGGTGGTCGGCGGCGCGCCGGCGCGCCGCCGACCGTAGAATCGTGCCATGGCGCACGTCGAGCTACCCCGTGACCTTCTGCCCGCTGACGGACGATTCGGCTGCGGCCCGTCGAAAGTGCGCGGCGCCCAGCTGGAGTCCCTTGTGACCCGCGGGGCGTCGGTGCTGGGCACCTCGCACCGCCAGGCACCGGTGAAGAACCTCGTCGGCCGGGTCCGCGAGCACCTCGCCCAGTTGCTGCGCATCCCCGAGGGCTACGAGATCGTGCTCGGCAACGGCGGTTCCACCGCCTTCTGGGACGCCGCCGCGTTCGGCCTGATCGAACGCCGGAGCCAGAACCTCGTGTTCGGCGAGTTCGGGGGCAAATTCGCCAAGGCCGCCGCGGCGCCGTGGCTGACCGCCCCCGACGTCCGCACCGTCGAGCCCGGCACCCGCACGGCCGCCGAACCCGTCGAAGGCGTCGACGTGTACGCGTGGCCGCACAACGAGACCTCCACGGGTGTCGCGGCGCCGGTACGCCGCGTGTCGGCGGATGCGGGTGCACTGACCGTCATCGACGCCACGAGCGCCGCAGGCGGCATCGACGTCGATGTCGCGGAGGCCGACGTCTACTACTTCGCACCGCAGAAGAACCTCGGATCCGACGGTGGGCTGTGGTTCGCAGCCATGTCGCCGGCGGCGATCGCGCGCATCGAACGGATCGCGGCGACCGATCGCTACATCCCGGACTTCTTGAGCCTCAAGAACGCCGTGGACAACTCACGGTTGAACCAGACGCTCAACACCCCGGCGCTGTCGACTCTGCTGCTCCTGGAGGACCAGCTGGCCTGGATCCTCGACAACGGCGGCCTCGCCTGGGCCGGCGCACGCACCGCAGAGTCGTCCTCGGTGCTGTATTCGTGGGCGGAGGAGTCCTCCCTCGCCACACCGTTCGTCACCGATCCGGAGGACCGATCGCCGGTGGTCGTCACGATCGACTTCGACGAGTCGATCGACGCGGCCGCCATCGCCAAGAGCCTCCGGGCCAACGGAATCGTCGACACCGAGCCGTACCGCAAGCTCGGACGCAATCAGCTTCGCGTGGCGACCTTCGTCTCGATCGAACCCGCCGACGTACGCAGCCTCGTGCGGGCGATCGACTACACCGTGGAGCGTCTGGGCTGATCGATCGGGGACGCGTTCCTCCCCCCGCCCGTCAGTCCCGCTCGTCGGTCGTGTCGACCGGTTCAGGGTCTTCGTCGGAGGCGGGGGCGTCCGCGTCGTCCGCGTCGACGTCGGAATCGTCGAGATCCGCGTCGTCGCCCTCCGCGTAGTCCGGAGAGAGTTCGTCGATGTCGACACCGTCCACGTCGCCCGAGTGCAGGATCGAGCCGCGGTCGTCCTCTTCGTCCTCATCCGGCTCATCCGCGTCGGAGTCATCCTCGTCCGACCCGTCACCGGACGCGGCGTCCTCGGCGGCCGCGGCCTGCGCGGCCTGATAGTCGGCGAGACGCTCCGCCCACGGGACCCAGTCCGGTGCGAGCAGCGCGTCGTCGCCGGGCAGCAGCTCCACCTCCAGGACCGTCGGGTCGGCGTCGGCCACGCGGGCCAGGCTCACCGTCCAGAACCAACCCGGGTAGCCCGCGAGGCGGTTCGCGAACAGCAGCGAGACGATCCCGTCCGCTTCGACCCGGTGTCCCGCGGGCGCGCCGATGGTCGATTCGGGGGTGATCTCACGCAGGGCCGCCAGCGCCAGATCGTGCGCCGCCAGGAGCGCGGGATCGGGCAGCGCGACCGCGTCGGCTGCCGGCTGGTCGGGACCGGGGGCGTCAGGCGTCGAGGTCATCGGCCACCTTGCGCAGGACCGCGGCGATCTTCTTCGAGTGCGAGCCGCTGGGGTACCGGCCGCGCCGCAACTCCGCACCGAGGCCGTCGAGAAGACCGACGAGGTCCTCGATGATGACGGCCATGTCGTCGGCGGGCTTTCGTGCACGCTTGGAAAGACTGACCGGCGCTTCCAGCACCCGCACCGAGAGGGCCTGAAGTCCGCGCTTGCCGTCGGCGACGCCGAACTCGAGGCGCGTACCGGGCCCCGGCGCCGGGGTCCCCGTGGGCAGCGCCGTGGCGTGGAGGAAGACGTCCTGGCCGTCATCTGTGGTGATGAAGCCGAATCCCTTGTCCTCGTCGTAGAACCTGACCTTGCCGGTGGGCATCGAAACCTCGCTGATACTGGCCCGCGCACGCGGGCAGGGTGAAACCGGGGCCGATCCGACCCCTCCTCCAGACTACGGCACCCACCGCCGTGGACCGGGTACCGCGCCCGCCGCGGACTCCGGAAAGACGCGGGCGCGGCGCTCCGCTAGGCTGGGACGGATGAGCACGCGAACCCCGGGCGGCGACGTCCCCATCCGCCGCATCGACCGCATCCTCGCGTTCATGTCCCTCGGCCTGCTCGCACTGTCGGTCATCTGCTTCTTCGCGATCATGATCGCCTCCAGCGCGGGGGCGGACATGAGCACCGGGCTCTGGCCCACGATCGGGTTCACGGTGTACTTCGCACCGCCCATCGCGTTCGTGATGCTGCTCGCGGTGCTGATCATGACGCTCGTGCGGAGGTCGCGGGCCAACCGCGGATCCTGAGTGGTCTCCGACGAGCGCGCTCTGGCCCTGCAACTGGCAGGACTGGATGACGCACGACTCGGCGAGGTCCTGACGACCCGCGCGGTCTCGGCCGGTGTGGCGTGGCGGGACTTCTTCGACGCGGCCGAGGGTCTGCTCGAGGCGGGATCGGTCGACCGCGCCCTCACCCGTCTCCCGCGTGCCGCG
Source organism: Microbacterium aquimaris (assembly GCF_039531285.1). NCBI lineage: Bacteria > Bacillati > Actinomycetota > Actinomycetes > Micrococcales > Microbacteriaceae > Microbacterium > Microbacterium aquimaris. The sequence goes on from NZ_BAAAPT010000001.1 coordinate 55,280, forward strand.
CTGGCGGCACTGGCCGCCCTCGCCGACGGCGAGGACGCGACCATCGACGCGATCCCGTCGTCATCGCAACTCCTCGTCGGTGGCGCGCTACCGACCGCCGTGGCCGCCCGTGTCCGGCGCACCCGCGAAGCCCGGCCCGCCGCCTTCTCCGCGCCGGAAGGCGCTCCTCCGCCCCCCGCGACCGCCGCGCAGGAAGCCTCCGCCGCGGAACGCGCCTTCACCTCCACCGGCGCTCTCGCCGATCTGCTCCTGGCGACCGAGCAGTCGCCGCTGTCGTCGACGGCGACCGGGTCGATCAGCGCGAGCGACCGCCGGCGCCTGCTCGAGGCGGGCATCGTCGAAGACGCCGAGGCGCTCGACGACCTGGCCACGATCGCCCGTGCCGCGGTTCTGATCGACACAGCCGAACGCGAAGCCACGGTCTCCGACGCCGGCGACCGATGGCTCCACCTGCCCACCGCCGAACGATGGGAACACGCGGCGACCGGAATCGTCGCGGCGCTGCCCGTCGGGCTGCGCGACCGCACGGGGGGCATCCGCGCCGCCGCCGACCACGCCGGCGCGTACCCCCTGGACGAGGACTGGCCGCCTGTCGCCGCGCAGTGGGGGCGCGTCCTCCGGCGATGGGGGCTCCTCGACGACGACGGCGCCGAGCCGGCGTGGACGAGAGCTCTGCGCGATTCCGGCGCCATCACCGCCGACGCGCTCCGCGGGCATCTCCCCACGGAGATCGACAAGGTGTATCTCCAGGCGGACCTGTCGGTCATCGCCCCCGGGCCGCTGCTTCCCGACCTCGAACTGCGTCTGCGCGGCATCGCGGCCCGTGAATCCCGGGCCCAGGCCTCCACCTATCGGTTCACGGCCGAGTCCCTCGACGCGGGACTGACCGACGGGGAGACCGCCGAGGGCATCCGCGCGTTCCTCACCGGACTCTCCCTCACCGGGATCCCCCAGCCATTGGAGTACCTCCTCGACAGCACGGCGCGGCGCCACGGTGCGGTGCGGGTGCGCACCGACGATGCGCGTGCGCTCACCGTCGTCGAGGTCGACGACGACGACCGACGCGAAGCGCTGTCGGTCGACCAGGCGTTGCGGCCGCTCGGGCTGGTCCCGGAAGGCAAGGTGCTGCTGACGCGCGCCGGTCGAGACACGGTGTCCTGGGCGCTCTCCGACGCACGCTACCCCGTCACGATGATCGGTGACGACGGGCGGCCGACATCGCCTCGACGCTCGCGTCGCCCGGCTCCCCACGACGCCGCGGCCCCGGGGAGATTCGACGAGCTGATCGCGCGGCTGCGCGCGGGCCACAGCACCGACAGCGATGAGGCCTGGATGCAGCGCGAGCTCGAACAAGCGGTGCGCGCGCGGGCCGCGATCCGCGTGTCGGTGCGGATGCCCGACGGCACCGACCGCGAACTCACCCTCGAGGCGTCGGGACTGGGCGGTGGACGCCTGCGGGGGCTCGATCGGGCCGCCGACGTCGAACGCACCCTCCCGCTGCGGAGCATCGTGCGCGTGACCCCCGTCTGAGCCCGCCGAACGACCATCCCGCCGCGGGCCGGTAGGATCGAACGCTATGGCTGACGGCCCCCTCATCGTTCAGAGCGACCGCACGGTGCTCCTGGAAGTCGCGCACCCCGACGCGGAGACCGCGCGTCACGAATTGGCGATCTTCGCCGAGCTCGAGCGCGCCCCGGAACACATCCACACCTACCGGGTCACCCGGTTGGGCCTGTGGAACGCCCGCGCGGCCGGTCACGACTCCGAGGACATGCTCGCCACCCTCGACCGGTGGTCGCGCTTCCCGGTGCCGCCGTCGGTTTCCACCGACATCCGTGAGACCGTGGCGCGATACGGCCGACTCACGATCGAGCGCACCGACGACGGCGATCTGGTGCTGCGTTCGGACGACGCGCCGGTGCTCGCGGAGGTGACCAAGAACAAGCGCATCCAGCCGCTGCTGATCGGCCACCCCCACCCCGACAGCTACCTCATCGACGCGTGGGCGCGCGGTCACATCAAGCAGGAGCTGCTGAAGATCGGCTGGCCGGCCGAGGACCTCGCCGGATACACCCCGGGGACCCCGCACGAGATCGATCTCGCCGAAGACGGCTGGGCACTGCGTCCGTACCAACGCCAGGCGGTCGACACCTTCCACGACGGCGGCTCCGGCGTGGTGGTCCTGCCATGCGGTGCGGGCAAGACCCTCGTGGGCGCGGGGGCGATGGCGGCGACCGGGACGACGACCCTCATCCTCGTGACCAACACGGTCAGCGCGCGTCAGTGGCGCGACGAACTGCTCAAGCGCACGTCGCTGACCCCCGAGGAGATCGGCGAGTACTCCGGGCAGTCCAAAGAGGTCAAGCCGGTCACGATCGCGACCTACCAGATCCTCACCGCCAAGCGGAAAGGCCAGTACGCGCACCTGGCGCTGCTGGACGCCCTGGATTGGGGTCTGGTCGTGTACGACGAGGTCCATCTGCTGCCCGCTCCGGTCTTCAAGCTCACCGCCGACCTGCAGGCACGGCGCCGGCTCGGCCTGACCGCCACCCTCGTGCGCGAGGACGGCCGCGAAGGCGACGTCTTCAGCCTGATCGGTCCCAAGCGATTCGACGCCCCGTGGAAGGAGATCGAGTCTCAGGGGTTCATCTCCCCGGCGGCCTGCTACGAGGTCCGCGTCGACCTGCCCGCCGACGAACGGCTCGAATACGCCGCCGCGGCCGACGACGACCGGTACCGGATGGCCGCGACCGCCCCGGCGAAGGTCGATGTGGTGCGTGATCTGGTCGCCCGTCACGCGGGTGAACGCATCCTCATCATCGGTCAGTACCTCGAGCAGATCGACACCCTCTCGGACGCGCTGGACGCACCGAAGATCACCGGGAAGACGCCCGTCGACGAGCGCGAGGAGCTCTACCAGGCCTTCCGGGAGGGGGAGATCTCCGTGCTGGTGGTCTCGAAGGTGGCCAACTTCTCGATCGACCTGCCCGAAGCCTCCGTGGCCATCCAGGTCTCCGGGTCGTTCGGGTCGCGACAGGAGGAGGCGCAGCGCCTCGGGCGTCTGTTGCGCCCGAAGACGTCGGGCCACACGGCGAGCTTCTACACCCTGATCGCCCGGGACACCGTCGACCAGGATTTCGCCCAGAACCGCCAGCGTTTCCTGGCCGAACAGGGCTACGCCTACACGATCATGGACGCCGATCGTCTCGACGCCGCGTGATCGTGGGCGACGGCCCTCGCTCCCGCCCGGCCCCGTAGGGTCGTAGCCATGTCGAACGCCTCACGCGATCTGGACATCGTCCTGCTCGGCGCGACCGGATTCGTCGGTCGCCTGACGGCACGCCATCTGGCCCGCCATGCCCCGGACGGGCTGAGGATCGCCCTCGCGGGGCGCTCCCGACCCCGACTGGAGGCCCTCGCGACCGACCTCGGCGTCGACTGGCCCCTCCTGCTCGTGGACACGGCCGATTCGGAGAGCGTAGAGCGCATGGCGCGTGCCACCTCCGTCGTCGTGACCACCGTCGGCCCCTACCTGCGGCACGGTCTTCCGGTGGTGGCCGCGTGCGCGGACGCCGGAACGCACTACGCCGACCTCTCCGGAGAGACGGCCTTCGTCGCCGAAAGCGTGCACCGGTTCGATCGGACCGCCCGGGATCGCGGTGCACGGATCGTCCACTCATGCGGTTTCGATTCGGTCCCGTCGGACCTGGCCGTCGGGCTCGCCCATCGCGAGGCCGGAGGCGTCCCGCTGATCGACGCGACCGGCCAAGTGCGCACGCTGCGCGGCGGGATCAGCGGCGGAACCGTGGATTCGATGCGCCAGCAGATCATCGAAGCGCGATCGGATCCGGCCCTGCGACGCCTCATCGTCGATCCGTACGCACTGTGTCCCCGGCCCGCGTCGCTCCTGCCGGATTCGGCGTGGCGCGGGGGTGTGCGTCGTGACCCGTCGAGTCGGACGTGGCAGGCGCCGTTCGTGATGAGCTCCTACAACCGCCAGATCGTCAACCGCTCCAATCACCTGTCGGGGTGGGGGTACGGCCAGCATCTGCGGTACCGCGAGCTCGTCGACACCGGACCCGGCGTCAAGGGACGGATCCTCGCCACCGCGCTGGGCCTGGGGATCGGTGCGCTCGCAGCGGCGATGTTCTTCGCGCCCACCCGCCGGCTCGTCGATCTGGCGCTCCCCGATCCCGGCGAGGGACCCTCCGAGCAGACCATGGCGGAGGGGAGCTTCCATCTCGACGTCGACGCGTACCCGGTGGTCGGCCCCGCCGTGCGCGCGACCGTCTCGGCACCGTACGACCCGGCCTACGGCGGCACGGCGATCATGCTCGGCGAGGCGGGACTGGCCCTCGCCGCCGGCGAGGGCGCCGGAGGCGTCTCCACGCCGATGAGCGCGCTCGGTGACGTCCTCCCGGACAGGCTGCGCGCCCACGGCTTCACCCTCTCCGCACAGACGCGGGAGTGACCGGATGCCCGGCGAACCGGCCGATATCCAGCAGGTTCCTGGAAACCCTGGCAATAATGACCCTATGACCGCACCGCGCATCCTCGTCGTCGACGACGAGCCGAACATCCGTGACCTGCTGATCACGAGCCTGCGCTTCGCCGGCTTCCAGGTCCGCGCCGTGACCAATGGCGCCCAGACGATCTCGGCCGTGCTCGAGGAGGAACCCGACCTCATCGTGCTCGACGTCATGCTCCCGGACATGAACGGTTTCAGTGTGACCAAGCGGCTCCGTGGAGCGGGGTACACCGCGCCGATCCTGTTCCTGACGGCCAAAGACGAAACCGACGACAAGATCACCGGCCTCAACGCCGGCGGCGACGACTACGTGACCAAGCCGTTCAGCCTCGACGAGATCGTCGCCCGCATCCAGGCGATCCTGCGGCGCACGATGCAGGCCGACGAGGACTCGATCATCCGCGCCGGTGAGATCACGATGGATCAGGACACCCACGACGTGCAGGTCGGTGACGCCGCGATCGAGCTGAGCCCGACGGAGTTCAAGCTGCTGCGATACCTCATGCTCAACCCGAACCGGGTCCTGTCCAAGGCGCAGATCCTCGACCATGTCTGGGAATACGACTTCAACGGCGACGCGGGCATCGTGGAGAGTTACATCTCCTATCTGCGCCGCAAGATCGACCCGCACTCGTCCGAGCCGCTCATCCAGACCAAACGCGGTTTCGGGTACATGCTGAAGACCGGCAAGACCACCTGATCCGGCCCGCCGGACGCACACGGGAGGGGGCGGGCACCCTGGGTTCCGAGACGGATGCCGTCACCCGTTGGTGGCGCGGTATCAGCCTGCGCGCGAAGGTCACCGGTGTCACCGTGACCCTCCTCGCTGTCGGCTTGTTCGCGGCGGGGTTCGGCACGATGACCTTTCTGCGCAGCACGCTCTACAACAACATCGACGCGAGCGTGCGCGGGTACGCCTCCACCGATGCGGTGAGCGGCCTGATCGACGTGTCGGTGGAAGGCGGCCAGGTCTCCTTCACCCCGCGCCACGAAGACGACGTGCCGCCCACGCCGTACTTCGTCGCGGTGTACGGCCCCGACGGTTCCCTCGAAGCGATCGCGGGCGGCTCCGGAGGGGTCGAACCGGATTTCCCCGAGACGTTCACGTTGCAGTCCACGGCGGCGCGCGGGCTCCAGCCTTTCGCGCTCCCCGACGTCGAGGGCGACGAGCGTTTCCTCGCGGCGGTGGATGTCTTCCAGCCCGACGGCGTCGGCGATCTGTTCACACAGATGGTGGTGGTCTCCACCGCCTCGACGAATCAGGTCGTCGCGACCTTCCTGGGCATCTACGCCGTCATCTCGGTGGTGATCCTCGGAGCCGGGGCGCTGGGCACGAGGTGGCTGGTCACGCTCACCTTCCGGAGCCTCGGGCAGGTCGAGGACACCGCCATGTCGATCGCCGCCGGCGACTTCAGCCAGCGGATGACCGACATCGAGCCCCGCACCGAGGTGGGGCGGTTGAAGATCGCGATCAACACGATGCTCGGCCGCATCGACGCCGCCATCTCGCAACGCGAGGCGACGGTACGGCAGATGCGGCGCTTCATCGGCGACGCCAGTCATGAGCTGCGCACTCCGCTGGTGACCGTGCGTGGCTATGCGGAGCTGTACCGCATGGGCGCGATCCCTCCCGGAGACGACACCGCGCAGGCGATGGACCGGATCGAGAAGGAGGCGATCCGCATGGGCGTTCTCGTGGAGGACCTCTTGGCGCTCGCGCGGCTGGATGAGCGGCGCGACGTCGACATCGCACCGGTCGACCTCCGACCCATCGCGCGCGACGCGGCCCTCGATGTACGGGCCACCTCTCCCTCGCGGAAGGTCACCGTGATCGAAGCGATCGACACGGTCCTTCCCGACACGGCAGACGACAGCGCAGACGAGGCGGCCTCGGAGGGCAAGAAGCGCAGCGCACCTCCGACGGCGGTGATCGCGCGGGCCGGGGCCTCCCTCCTCCGGCGGCGCTCGAAGCCCGCGGCGCCTCCAGCGGATCCGAACGCGGACACACTGCCGATCGCGGTGCGGCGTCCTCAGCCGATCGTCAGCGGAGAGGAGAACCGCATCCGGCAGGTCGTGGCGAACCTGCTCGGCAACGCGCGGCGCTTCACCGGGGACGACTCCCCCATCGAGCTGCGGGTCGGCGTGGATCCGGTCGCCGCCACCGGATGGATCGAGGTCATCGACCACGGCGAGGGCGTCCCCGACCCGTTGAAGGAGAAGATCTTCCAACGTTTCTGGCGCGCGGACTCCTCTCGCACCCGGGAGACCGGTGGCACCGGGCTCGGCCTGTCGATCGTCGCCTCCATCGTCGACGCCCTGCACGGTGACGTGCGCGTGGTCGACACGCCGGGCGGCGGGGCGACCTTCCGGGTGTCGTTCCCTCTCGCGCAGCAGCGAGAGAGGGAGGAGCACCTGCTCATCGAGACCCAGCCCCTGCCCCGCCTCGAACGCGACGGGCTCTGACCGGACCTCTCCTCCCCAGCCGTCTTCCCCGGTTTCCTGTCCCCGAGGGCTGCGGGGCCACGCGCACCCGTCTGCGGTGACCCCTACCGTGGGGAGCCACCGAGAGAGGGGTTTCCCATGACAGTGTTCTCCGTCGACAGCGACGCCGTCCTCAGTACGACCACGGCGGTCCGCGGGACCGTCGATCGCCTGCAGGGCGAGGTCCAGGCGATGATGGCGCACCTCACGCAGTTGCAGTCGTCGTGGTCGGGTCCGGCCGCGATCGCCTTCCAGGGGGTGGTCGAGCAGTGGCGCGGCACCCAACGGCAGGTCGAAGATTCCCTCACGACGATCAGCGCGGCGCTGGAACAGGCCGGGCGCCACTACGCCGATGCCGAACAGGCGACCACGGGGCTGTTCCGCTGAGGAACGACGAAGCGCCCCTCCGATGGGGAGGGGCGCTTCGTGTGGTCAGCTCGTCGGAACGAGCCTCGCGGGGTTCGGCGTCAGAAGTCCATGCCGCCGGTCGGGTCGGCCGGAGCGGCCGGAGCCTTCTCGGGCTTGTCGGCCACGACGGCCTCGGTGGTCAGGAACAGACCCGCGATCGACGCGGCGTTCTGCAGCGCCGAGCGGGTGACCTTCGCCGGGTCGATGATGCCCTGCTCGAACAGGTCGGCGTACTCGCCGGTCGCGGCGTTCAGACCGTGACCGAGGGGCAGCTCGGCGACCTTGTTCGCCACGACGCCCGGCTCGAGACCGGCGTTGAGGGCGATCTGCTTGAGCGGGGCCTCGATGGCGACCTTGACGATGTTCGCACCGGTCGCCTCGTCTCCGACGAGCTCGAGACCGCCGAAGGCGCCCTTGCCGGCCTGGATGAGGGCCACGCCACCACCGGCGACGACACCCTCTTCGACGGCGGCCTTCGCGTTGCGCACGGCGTCCTCGATGCGGTGCTTGCGCTCCTTCAGCTCGACCTCGGTGGCCGCACCCGCCTTGATGACGGCGACGCCGCCGGCGAGCTTGGCGAGGCGCTCCTGGAGCTTCTCGCGGTCGTAGTCGCTGTCGGTGTTGTCGATCTCGCGGCGGATCTGGGTCACGCGACCCTCGATCTGCTCCGCCTCGCCGGCACCCTCGACGATCGTGGTCTCGTCCTTGGTGATGATCACCTTGCGAGCACGGCCGAGCAGGTCGAGCGTGGTGTTCTCCAGCTTCAGGCCGACCTCTTCGGTGATGACCTGACCACCGGTGAGGATCGCGATGTCCTGCAGCTGAGCCTTGCGGCGGTCGCCGAAGCCGGGGGCCTTGACGGCGGCCGACTTGAAGATGCCGCGGATCTTGTTCAGCACCAGGGTCGCGAGCGCTTCGCCCTCGACGTCCTCGGCGATGATCAGCAGTTCCTTGCCGTCCTGGATCACCTTGTCGACGATCGGCAGCAGGTCCTTGATGTTCGAGATCTTCTGGTTCGCGATGAGGATGTAGGGGTCCTCGAACACGACTTCCTGGCGCTCCGGGTCGGTGACGAAGTAGGGGTTGATGTACCCCTTGTCGAAACGCATACCCTCGGTGAGCTCGAGCTCGGTGCCGAAGGTCTGCGACTCCTCGACGGTCACGACACCTTCCTTGCCGACCTTGTCGATCGCCTCGGCGATGAGCTCGCCGATCTCGGCGTCGGCGGCGGAGATCGACGCGGTCGCGGCGATCTGCTCCTTCGACTCGACCTCCTTGGCGTCGGTCAGCAGCTGGTCGGTGATCGCCTTGACGGCCTTCTCGATGCCGCGCTTGAGCGAGATCGGGTCGGCGCCGGCGGCGACGTTGCGCAGCCCCTCGCGGACGAGGGCCTGGGCGAGGACCGTGGCGGTGGTGGTGCCGTCACCGGCGACGTCATCGGTCTTCTTGGCGACCTCCTTGACGAGCTCCGCACCGATCTTCTCGTACGGGTCGTCCAGCTCGATCTCCTTGGCGATCGAGACACCGTCGTTCGTGATGGTGGGAGCGCCCCACTTCTTCTCGAGCACGACGTTGCGCCCACGCGGGCCCAGGGTCACCTTGACGGCGTCGGCCAGCGTGTTGAGGCCGCGCTCGAGACCGCGGCGGGCCTCCTCATCGAAAGCGATCATCTTTGCCATGTGTGTGTCGTCCCTCCCGGACGTTGGCTTTCGGTCTATTAGCACTCATACAAGACGAGTGCTAATCCATTCTGGCACTCGACCCCGGGGAGTGCAAGCCGCTGTCCGGAAGCAGGCGGAAGGGCGGGACGCCACCGGCACCCCGCCCTTCACGACGCGCGTCGCCCGTGAGGCGACCTCGCGTCAGACGACGACGCGGACGGACTCCGCCTGCGGGCCCTTCTGGCCCGAGCCGACGGTGAATTCGACCGCCTGGCCTTCCTCGAGGACGCGGAAACCGCTCATCTCGATGTTGGAGTAGTGGACGAACACATCCTGCCCGTCCGTCACGGTGATGAAGCCGTAACCCTTCTCGGCGTTGAACCACTTGACGGTGCCCTGGGCCATGCGAATCTCCTGTAATGCGGTGGGACAGGCTCATCGTAGGCAGACGGGAATTCACGGAACGGCCATCACAGCAACTGTTGACACCGGTGAATAGAAACGTTTACCGGCCTGAAACAACCGGCGCGGATCAGGGCGCGGGGGTCTCTTCGGGGGCGTCGGCGGTGCGGTCCAGTCCGATGACGACCGTCAGCTGTGACGACTGGCTCTCGTCGACGTCCTCGGTGGCCGTGTCGTCCACCGGCTGGTAGAAGTCGCTCTGTTCGATGCGGGCTCCACCCAGCAGGTCGGCGATACCCGCCGCGGCGGCCTCGTCGTCGGGGAACGCGTAGTAGATCGTCGTCTCGGCGAAATCGGTGGTGCCGGCCTCACTGGCGTTGACCTGGTCGGATGACCACCCGGCGGTGACGAGGATGTCCTTCACCTGCGTGGCAAGGCCCGATTCCGGTGTGGCGTTGAGCACCAGCACGTCATAGGAGGTGTCGATCACCGGCTCCACCGTCGCCGTGGGCGTGGGTGTGGGTTCGGCGTCGGGGACGAGCGAGACGCGACCGCTCATGACCATGGTGGCGAAGATTCCGACCACGATGAGCAGGAGCGTGGCCACAGCCGCCCACAGGAAGACCACCCAACCACGCATGTGCGGGTTCTCGGCCCGGTGGGCGCCGACTCGTCCGCTGTCCGTGGGGAGGTCGTCGAAGCGATCCCGCGGGTAGGTCGATTTCGGCACCCCACGATGCTACCCGCACGCGGATGCCGCCCGTGCGCGAGAGGCCCTCTCGTGCGCGCGGATGCCGGTGCGCGCCGGTCAGCCCGGCGTCGGCTCCGAGGCGCGCGGGTCCTCCCTCTCGTCCCGGCGGCGCCGCAGCCGCTTGACGAGCATGGGGTCGTACTCCTGGGCCTCGACCGTGTCGATGAGACGATCCAGCACCTGGTAGTAGCGGGCCGGGGCCAGCCCGAGCTCGGCGCGGATCGCCTCCTCCTTGGCGCCGATGTGCCGGCGCCATTCGGCCTCGAAGTCCAGGAGGGTGCGATCTCGATCCGACAGGGTCATGCCTCCACGCTAACCGCGGCCCATCCGTCACCCGGGAAGCCACTCCACCGACCCACCCAGTGGATCGGCGTAGGCGAGCGGCCGCCCGTCGCGGTGGAGCACGAACCTCCCCGGTCCGGGGGCGACCGGACTCGTCCACCGGTCGTGCACGCCGGCCGGGTCCAGGGAGATCCACGTCGCCCCCGTCTCGACGATGGCGTCGATCAACCGTTCGCGCACGGGGCGCGCGAGGTGCGGAAGCAGACCGAGCGTCGACACCACGGGGGTCAGGCCGCCGGGTACGGCTTCGACCAGGCGGCGGACGACGGCGGGGTCGCCGGCGTCGGCGGGTGCCACGTCGACGCCGAACGCGCCCGCCACGGCCAGAGACGCCTCGATGCGGCGGGCGCGCTGGTCCTCTCCGGGCCACACCAGGGCGAGCAGGAACGCGCGGTCGTCGGGGTCGGCGGGATCCAGCGGAGAAAGGTCGACACCCGCGCGCCACTCGATCGCCGGCATGCGCAACGGTGCGTCGCCGATCACGCGCGCCTCCAACAGCACCGGCGAGAGTCCCGTGACGGGATCGAGTGCCACCATGTCGTCGCCGCACCGGTAGCGGTACGAATAGCGGTCCGGAACGAGGCAGAGCCCGGCGCTGGCACCGAGTTCGATGAGCCCGACCGGGCCCGGCACGTCGGCGAGTGCCGGAAGGAGTGCCGCGCATCGCAACGGCTCATTGGTCTGCAGGGACCGCTGCGCCGCCTCGGCCACGACGGCGTCGGCGTGTGCGACCAGCCATTTCCGCCACCGGTCGAAGGTCCCCTCGGGCGCTCCGAGCATCCGCGTGAGCGCGAACACCAGGGGTGGCTGACCTCTCGTGGCCGGGATGCGCGCGAGCACCCGCTGCACGCGCTCGTCTGCTGCCACTCCGGAGGCCCACTCCGCGTACAACGCCGACCGCGCCGGCGCCTCGTCGCGCGCGAACCGCGCATACCTCTCGCCCACCTCCCGCCACCGGTCCATGGCTCCATCCTCCCGCGCGCGACGTCATCTGCGTCACAGACGGCGCCGACTGCGCCGCGCTGAGGTTGAATGGAGGAGAAGGAGGTCTCCATGGACTATTCCGTCGACAAGACCGATGCGCAGTGGCGTGAGCAGCTGACCCCCGAGCAGTACCGGGTGCTGCGCGAGGCCGGCACCGAGCGGCCCTGGACCGGCGAACTCCTCGACGAGGAACGTGCCGGCCTGTACACATGCGCCGCGTGCGGCGCCGAGCTGTTCAAGAGCGGCACGAAGTTCGACTCCCACTGCGGATGGCCGAGCTTCTACGAATCGGTCCGGCCGGAAGCGGTCGAGCTGATCGAGGACAACAGCCACGGCATGGTGCGCACCGAAGTGCGATGCGCGTCCTGCGGTTCCCACCTCGGGCACGTGTTCCCGGACGGCTTCGGCACGCCGACCGGCGACCGCTACTGCATGAACTCGCTCTCGCTGAACTTCACGCCCGAAGGCAACGCGTGACAGGTGTCCGGAAGGCGATGCGCGACCGGCGCTCGCTGTCCAAAGTCACCGACGACGCCCCCGATCGGGACGAGGTGCTCGACTGCGTCGCCGCGGCGGGCCGGGTTGCCGACCACTCCTCGCTCGGGCCATGGCGCATCATCGAGATCCGGGGTGCCGCCCGCGAGCGGCTGGGACGCGCACTCAACAAGGCCGAAGGGCGCAAGGGCGTGTCGTCCAAGGCGCTGCGCGCGCCGCTCGTGCTCGCGGTGGTCACCTGCCGCCGCAAGAGCAAGGTGCCCCGCTGGGAGCAGGAGGCGGTCGCATCCGGCGTCGCCCATATGCTCAGCCTCGCCCTCGACGACGCCGGGTGGGGGGTCTTCTGGCGCACCGGGAGCGCCACGCGCACCAAGGCCGTCGCGAAGGCCCACGGCCTGGCGAAGAACGAGGAGCTACTCGGATGGCTCTACGTCGGAGGCAAGCCGAACCGGGCCCGCCCGCCACGCCCGAAGCGGATCGATCCGGAACGTTTCGTCTCGCCGATGCCCGGCGGCACACGCGCGCGCTGACCGTCACCGACGGCGCCGGGCGCGCGGGAACACGGCGATCGCCGCCCCCACCAGCGCGATCGCCGAGACCACGATCCCGATGACGGTGCGCGGGCTGGCCACCGTGGGCCACAGTGCGTCCAGCACCACCGATGTCGTCAGTTGCCCGACGACCGCCCCCAGACCCATCAGCAGCACGCCGGTGTGTTGCACGACCGCGGCGCCGATGAAGATGTAGGCGACACCCAGCGCGCCGCCGAGATACAGCCACGGCTCGGTCGGGAACGCCTCCGGTGGCCCGACCAGGAGCACGTGCACCGCCGCGGCGGCCAGCAGCACCAGGGTGCCGCCGGCGAAGTTGACCGCGGTCGCGGTGAGGGCCGACCCCACACGTTGACGCAGGCGTCCGTTCGTGGCCTGCTGCCAGGCGATCCCGCCCCCGACGAGGAACGGCAGCACGAGCATCCACCAAGGCACGCCGCGCACCGACTCCCCGGTGACCGACAGCAGCACCGCGCCGACCGCGATCGAGGCGCCGAGGACGCGCGACATCGTCACGGCCACCACACCGGCCGGACCGTAGCCGGCACGATCGAGCACGAGCCCGTTGACCGCCTGGCCCGCCACCATGCCGACGGTGAACAGCGACACCCCGATGACGGCGACCGTGAGGCTCTGTGTGGCGACGCTGAAGGCTCCGGCGAACCCGCCGATGAGCATCCACCACGGCACCGTCCGTGCGCGCAGCCCGGTGGTCAACGTCGTGAGGCCACGCCGTCCGGCGGGAAGGGCGAGGCTGACCGCCACGAGGATGAGCAGACCCGAGCCGAACGACACGGCGGCCGCGACGAAGCCGTCCTGCAACCGTTCGCCGAGCGACCCGTTGACGCGCGCTTGGATCGCGGTGAGCACACCGATCATGACGGCGCCGACCATCGCGAGCGGACGGTGGGCGATCATCCCCCCATCTTGCCCCGCGCTCGGCGCGGGACTCGAACCCGTAACCGCCCGATGACAACGTCGGGGTCGACGCCAAGGGCGCCCGACGGGCACCGTACGTGGAGCCGACTACGGGACTCGAACCCGTAACCGCCCGATTACAAGTCGGGTGCGCTACCAATTGCGCCAAGTCGGCAAGGCGACCAGTCTACCCAGCCGCCACCCGGGTCACGGCGTCGGCGTCGGGGTGGGCGTAGGCGCGGCCTCGTAGTACGCGTCGCTGGAGACGGTGAGCACGAACTGTGCGAACTCCGCACCGTCGTCGAGCGCCCCGACGTACGGGATGCCGTTGACGAGGACCATGGGCGTCCCGGTGAGGGAGATGTCGTCGGTGTCCGGGATGCCATCCAGTGCGCGGTCGGTGGCCGACTTGGCCCATGCCGCGAACTTCTCCTCGACGATGCAGTCACGCACCGTCTGCGGGTCGTCCGCGCCGGAGGCCTGCGCGAGGTCGGCGAGCTCGATGTCGGAGTAGCCTTCGGTGTCGAGCTCGGGCTGCTGCTTCAGGAGCGTGTCGTTGAACTTGAAGAAGTCGTCGGGCGAGTGGTGCGCCATGCACGCTGCGGCGCTCGCGGCGCGCAGCGAGTACTTCGTTCCGTTGGACTTGGCGGTGAGCATCGCGACCGGGTAGTAGCTGAGGGTCGCGGCGTCTTCACTGACCCACTTCTGCAGCTGCTGCACGTTGGCGACCTGGAAATCCTTCGCGCCGCTGGAAAGGTAGTCGACGTAGATCCGGATGTCGACCACGCCCGGCTCGGGGGTCTCGGTCTCCACCGGCTCCGCCTCGGCGGTCATCGCGGCGGCGGATGAGTCGTCGCCGCCGTCGGCGTCCGTGTCCTCCTCCTCGTCATCGGCCGTCGTCGGCTCGGCGCCGACGGATCCGACACCCGTGACGTTCGTCACGACGAATCCGTCCTCGCTGACGTTGGCCGGCTGCGCCATGGTGCGCGAGGCGTTGCTGGAGACGGTCCAGGTGATCACGACGGCCACCGCGGCGACGACGGCGACGATGACCGTGGCCAGCGAGACCCGCTGGATCAGGCGCGTGCGAGACTGCCGCTGCTGCACCTGCTTCGCCTTTGCGCGCACGGCGTCCCGGCGGTCTTCGGGGGTGGGTGCGGGAGCGGGTGTCTCGGGAGTCGATTCGTCGTGTGACATGGAACCTCGTGGAAGAGCTTGGGGCCGTATCCTCCGGCGTGCCGCTCGGGGAGCGCGGCTTGGACGATGCTAGCCACCGTCCCTGGGAAATGACCAGACACGTCGCTCACAGCCCCGCGTGGCATACTGGTCACGCGCCCGATGGTGGGCGCGCGGGAACACCCCCGCTTCCATTCACTACGGATCGTCCGGCACGTACCTGCCGGTGAAGGAGAAAGACCATGGCGTCCGTCACGTTCGACAACGCAACCCGCTTGTACCCCGGAGGCCAGCGCCCCGCGGTCGACAAGCTCAACCTCGAGATCGCCGACGGCGAATTCCTCGTCCTCGTCGGACCCTCCGGTTGCGGAAAGTCCACCTCGCTGCGCATGCTCGCCGGCCTCGAAGAGGTCAACTCGGGTGCCATCCGCATCGGCGACCGCGACGTCACCGACGTTCCGCCGAAGGACCGCGACATCGCGATGGTCTTCCAGAACTACGCGCTGTACCCGCACATGACCGTCGCCGAGAACATGGGCTTCGCCCTGAAGATCGCCGGCGTGGGCAAGGAAGAGCGCGCCCAGCGCGTGCTCGAGGCCGCCAAGCTCCTCGACCTCGAGGAGTACCTCACCCGTAAGCCCAAGGCCCTTTCGGGTGGTCAGCGTCAGCGTGTCGCGATGGGTCGCGCCATCGTGCGTCAGCCGCAGGTGTTCCTCATGGATGAGCCGCTGTCGAACCTCGACGCGAAGCTCCGTGTGCAGACCCGCACCCAGATCGCGTCGCTGCAGCGTCGCTTGGGCGTCACCACGGTGTACGTCACGCACGACCAGACCGAGGCGCTCACGATGGGTGACCGCATCGCCGTGCTCAAGGACGGTCTGCTCCAGCAGGTCGGCACCCCGCGCGACCTGTACGAATCACCCGCGAACGTGTTCGTGGCCGGCTTCATCGGTTCGCCGGCGATGAACCTCTTCCCGGTGCACCTCGTCGAAGGCGGCGTGGAGTTCGGCAACAAGATCGTCAGCGTCGACCACGAGACCCTCGGCAAGGCACACGGGTCCGAGGTCACCGTGGGCGTGCGCCCCGAGGACATCATCGTCGCCCCCGAGGACGACCAGGGTCTGCCGGTCAAGGTCGACCTGGTCGAGGAGCTCGGCGCCGACGGCTACCTGTACGGCCACGCCGACATCAACGGCAAGCGCACCGACATCGTCGCGCGCGTGGACGGCCGCAAGCACCCGATGGCGGGCGAGACGGTGAAGCTGGCCCCGGTGCCCGGACACATCCACGTGTTCGATGCCGAGAACGGCGAGCGTCTCACGAGCGAAGCGATCCACTCGGCGTAATCGCATCAGACACCAGTGCGGCGCGGGCGGGTCACGGACCCTCCCGCGCCGCACTGTCTCCAGGAGGAATCGTGGCGGAATCCCTGTCCATCACTGCCAGTTCGGTCGATCCGGCGTTGCTCGCCCTACCGTGGTCGACACCGCTGGCCGAGTGGCCGACGAGCACGATCGTGTTCCTCCCGAAGGGCATCTCGCGTCACCTGGTGCGATTCGCCAGCCTTTCGGGACGCGTGGTGGCCATCAAGGAGACCACCGAGGAGATGGCCCGCCGCGAATACGACATGCTCGGCAACCTGCACCGTCTGGATGCGCCGTGCGTCGAGCGGGTGGCCGTCATCGCGGGACGCACCGACGCGGACGGGCAACCGCTTCCGGCGGCCCTGGTGACCGCCCACCTGAAGTTCTCCCTCCCGTATCGCGCACTGTTCACCCAGGTGCTGCGGCCTGACACCGCGACCCGGTTGGTCGACGCGCTCGCCGCACTGCTGGTCCGGCTACACAACGTCGGATTCTTCTGGGGGGATGTATCCCTGTCGAACACGCTGTTCCGACGCGACGCGGGCGCCTTCGCCGCCTATCTCGTCGACGCCGAGACGGGTGAACTGCACGAGGCGGGGCTGACCGCCGGACAGCGCGCCCACGATCTGGATGTCGCCCGCACGAACATCGCCGGGGAGATCATGGACCTCGAAGCCGGCGGGCGACTCGAGGGCGGCGTGGACGCCCTCGCGATCGCCGACGGGATCGTCGAGTCATACCACTCGCTGTGGGCCGCGCTGACCGATCGTGAGTCGTTCGGCGCCGACGAGTCGTGGCGCATCACCGAGCGGGTGCAGCGCCTGAATGCGCTCGGGTTCGACATCGGCGAGATGTCGATCACCACGACCGACGACGGCACCCGGGTGGCCATCCAGCCCAAGGTCGTCGACGCCGGGCACCATCAGCGTCGGCTGCTGCGTCTGACCGGTCTGGACGTCGAGGAGAACCAGGCGCGGCGTCTGCTGAACGACCTCGACGAGTTCCGGGCCCGCATCTCGCGGCTCGGCGACGACGAGGAGGTCGTGGCGCACGAGTGGTTGACCCGCGTCTTCGAACCGGTCGTGATGGCGATCCCGTACGACCTGCGGGCGAAGCTCGAACCGGCGGAGGTGTATCACCAGGTCCTGGAGCACCGATGGTATATGTCGCAGTCGCGCGGGGGTTCCGTGCCACTGGCCGAGGCCCTGGGCAGTTACGTCGACGCGGTCCTGCGCCACCGACGTGACGAGGCGACCGTCATGGGTCCGCCGACCGAGACGATGTCTTTGCCGGTGGTCACCGCCGATATGCCGGTCGTCGACGACGAAGGCGACACCGTCGACTGGCGGGACCTCGTCTGAAACGACATCAGTAGCCGACGGAGAACGCCTCCCCGGTGTGCCGCGGGTTTTCGATCTCGTCGAGGACGGCCACCGCGAGATCCGCTCCGGAGATGTAGGAGTCCCCGTCGGGATCCACGACCAGGACGGGGCCGCCGTCGCGGTACTCTCCGGTGCGTTCGCCGGGGTTCCACGCGCCGAAGCCCCCGGCCGGATGCACGTAGAACCATTCCCGACGCGACCCGGCCTCGAGGTCCTCGAGGATCTCGAGCGCTTCGAGCGCTTCGGGCTTGTACTCCTCGGCGAACTCGAGGGTGTGCACCAGTCGCGGCCCGTCCGGGCTCACGCGGCTGCCGCCGGCACCGCCGACGACGCCGAGTCGTACCTCTGCCGGCAGGTGCGCGGACAGCTCGGCGACGGCGGGGCGCAGCATCCCGGTCATGTCGCCGCGGGCGGGGACGGCGACGACGACGACCTCCACGCCTTGCATCTCGGCCACCAGGGTGGGGACATCGGCGATGCTCCCCTCGAGGTACATGGCGTGCTCGACGCGCTCGGAGACCGCCTTGCGGGCGACCACGAGCACCGTGTGTCCGCGCTGTGTCGCCTCCGCGGCGATGTGTCGACCGGCGTAGCCGGTCCCTCCGATGACGGCGATGCGAGCCATGGTGGTCCTTTCGATCGTGCCGGGGTCAGCCCTGGGCGGCGCGGACGGTGGCGACCTGGTAAAGGGCGACGGATGCGGCGATACCCGCGTTCAGCGACTCGGTGGCGGCGGAGATGGGGATCGACACGATCTGGTCGCAGGTCTCGGTCACCAGGCGCGACAGCCCCTTTCCCTCGGAGCCGACCACGATCACCACGGGTCGATCGGCCAGTTCCAGACCGGGCAGTGACACGTCGCCGCCGCCGTCCAGGCCGAGGACGAACACGCCCTGCTTCTTGAACTCCTTGAGCGTGGAGGTCAGGTTCGCGGCGAGCGCCACGGGGACGCGGGCCGCGGCGCCGGCGCTGGTCTTCCACGCCGCCGAATTCACGCTCGCCGAGCGACGTTGGGGCAGGATGATGCCCTGTCCGCCGAACGCGGCCGTCGAGCGGATGATCGCGCCGAGGTTGCGAGGGTCGGTCACCCCGTCGAGCGCGACCAGCAGCGGGGCCGCGCCGGTATCCAGGACCTGCTCGAGCAGGTCCTGGGGGTGGGCGTACTCGTACGGCGGCACCTTGAGGGCGACCCCCTGGTGCACGCCGTCGAATCCGGCCATGCGGTCCAGTTCGGGGCGGGTGACCTCGAGGATCGGGATCTCGCGGTGGGTCGCGAGCGCGAGCATCTCTTTGACCCGGTCGTCCATCTCGACCCGCTGGGCGACGTAGAGCGCCGTGGCGGGGATGCGCGCGCGCAACGCCTCGAGCACGGAGTTGCGCCCGGTCACCGTCTCGGTGTCATCCGATGACCCGCCGCGTCCGGAACGGTTCGGGTTCGACCCGTGGGGCTTCGGCCCGGGTCGCCCCTTGCCCCCGGCTGCGGCGTAGCGCTCCTGCGCCGCCTTCCGCTTCCCGGCGGGGTGCCACGCCCGTTCCTCGGCCTTGGGCGTGGGGCCCTTGCCTTCGAGGGACTTGCGCTTCTGTCCGCCGGAGCCCTTCGTGGGGCCCTTCTTCTTGCCGCGGCTCGCGCCGGGTCGTCCTGGCTTAGCCATCGCTCAAGCTCCAGTGTGTTCCGTGGGGGGTGTCTTCGAGGGTGATGCCGGCCGCCGCGATCGCGTCGCGGATCCGGTCGGCGGTGGCCCAGTCCTTGGCCGTGCGGGCCTGCGCCCGCTGGGTGATCATCGTCTGCACCAGGGTGTCGAGTGCCTGATCGGCGTGCCCGCCGGGCGTCGCCGTCCACTGTGGGTCGAGCGGGTCGAGTCCGAGCACGCCGGTCATCACGGCGACGTCGGCGAATGCGCGCAGCGCCGTGTCGCGATCGTCGGCCTCGAGGGCCGCATTCCCCGTGCGCACCGTCTCATGCACGACGGCGAGCGCCTGCGGCACGCCGAGGTCGTCGTCCATGGCTGCGGCGAACCGGTCGGGCATCGTCGCGGTCACGCGCAGGTCGTCGACGTCGTCACGCAGAGTGCGTACGGCGCGCTCCAGGAAACCGCGGATGCGCTCCAGCGCGGCGTCGGCCTCGGCGAAGCTGGAGTCGGAGATGTCCAGACTCGATCGATAGTGCGCCGCGACGAGCGCGTAGCGCACGACGAGCGGGTCGCGTCCGGTGAGGACGTCATCGGCGAGCAGGACGTTCCCCAGCGACTTGGACATCTTCTGGTCCCCGACGGTGACGAGCCCGTTGTGCACCCAGTAGCGCGCGAAGTCGTCTCCGGCGGCACTCGACTGGGCCAGCTCGTTCTCGTGGTGCGGGAAGCGCAGGTCCAGTCCGCCGCCGTGGATGTCGAACGCACCGCCGAGATATCGCCTGGCCATCGCCGAGCACTCGATGTGCCAGCCGGGGCGCCCCTCCCCCCACGGCGAATCCCACATCGCCGTCTCGGGCTCACCGGGCTTCGCGCCCTTCCACAGCGCGAAATCATGGGGGTCCCGTTTGCCGCGGGGGTCTGCGTCGGTCGCCGGTTCCATGGCGTCGAGCTTCTGCCGCGTCAGCTCGCCGTAGGAGCCCCAGGACCGCACGTCGAAGTAGACGTCGCCGCGCGCCGGGTAGGCGTGACCGCGCTCGATGAGCGTCGCGATGAGCTCGATCATCTGTGGAACAGATCCGGTGGCGCGCGGCTCGTAGGTGGGGGGCAGGATTCCGATCGCCTCGTAGGCACGAGCGAAGGAGCGCTCCATCCGATAGGCCAGAGCCCACCACGGTTCCTCGGCGGAAGCCTTCTCGAGCACCTTGTCGTCGATGTCGGTCACGTTGCGCACGAGCGTCACGCGGCCGTGTCGGTGCGCGAGCCACCGTCGCAGGATGTCGAAGATCAATGCGCCGCGCAGGTGCCCGAGGTGCGGACCGGACTGGACCGTGGGTCCGCAGACGTAGATGGTGACGTTCGCGGGGTCGATCGGCACGAAGTCGCGCAGTCGCCGCGTCCTGGTGTCGTAGAGCCGGAGAGTCACCCGCCCAGCCTACCCGCGGCGCGCCGCACACCCGCCCGTCTCTCGCGGCGGCCCCCGTGGGGTACAACGGGGTGGTGCTCTACGTTCTCGCCGTCCTCGTGGCCGCCATGCTGTTCGGCACGACCGGCACCGCGCAGGCGCTCGGCCCGGAGGGGACCACACCCTTGTCGGTGGGTGTGACACGCATCCTGTTCGGCGGGGTCGCCGTCGCCGCGGTGGCCTTCCCGGTGGCTGCGCGTCGCGCGCGCCGGGCGCCGGCACCTCGTCCGGGCCTGACGCCTCGGGCATGGGCGCTGATGGCACTGACGGGGCTGGCCCTCGCCGTCTATCAACCGTTGTTCTTCCTGGGCACGGCGCAGAACGGCGTCGCGGCGGGCACGGTCGTCGCTCTGGGTTCGGCACCGATCCTCGCGGGCGTCGCCGAGTGGCTCCTCACCCGCCGCCGTCCCACCGCGACCTGGTTCGCCGCGACCGCGCTGGCCACGACCGGTGTCGTGGTGCTGGGTGCCGCGGGCGGTGGAGAAGCCGGTACGGACCCGGCGGGGCTTGCCGGATCCATCGGGGCGGGCGCCAGTTTCGCCGCGATCGCGGTCGCACAGCGACGCCTGCTCGACGACGGCTGGGATCCGTTCCTCCTGGTCGGGGCGATGGGCGCGGGCGCGGGCGTCCTCGCGCTCGGCGCGGCGTTCTTCGTCGATCTGTCCTGGCTCGCCGATCCTGCGGGACTCGCGGTCGCACTCTGGCTGGGCCTGGCGACGATCGCCGCGGCCTACACCCTCTTCACCTGGGGACTGAGCGGCCTGACCGCGGCGACGGCGGCCACCCTCACCCTGGGTGAACCCTTGACGGCCACGGTGTTGGGTGTGGTCGTCCTCGGCGAGCGCCTCCCCCTCCCGGCCCTGGTCGGGCTGGGCGTCCTCGCGGCGGGGCTCGCGCTGCTGGCGTGGGGCTCACGCGCACCGCGCGACCCGGAACCCTTCGCCGTGGAGGGATGAGCTCGCCCAGAACGAGCCTTGGACCCAGACCCGTCGCGTCCTCAGGCGCGGACGACGAGGGCGACGGCGGTGACCGCCACCCCCTCCCCCCGTCCGGCGAACCCCAGCCCGTCGGTCGTGGTCGCCGAGACCGACACCGGCGCGCCACCGAGTGCATGCGAGAGAGCGCGTTCGGCCTCGACACGGCGCGGGGAGAACCTGGGCCGGTTCGTCTGGAGCTGCACCGCGACGTTGCCGACCCGCCAGCCCGCCTCCCCGAGGATCGCCACCGTCCGGCGCAGGAACGCCTCGCCGTGAGCGCCGTCGTACTCGGGTCGCGCGGTTCCGAAGTGCGTGCCGATGTCTCCCCGTCCAGCGGCCGACAACAGGGCGTCGACGATGGCGTGTGCCACGGCGTCGCCGTCCGAGTGCCCCACGAGCGCCGGTTCGTCCGGCCAAGAGAGTCCGGCGAGCCGGAGCCGGCCGTCCCGCCCGAACGCGTGGACATCCGTGCCGACACCCACCCGCGCGCTGTCCTCGCCCGGTGACACGCGGGAGCGCCGCGGCGGCACGGGAGCGTCGGCGACGAGGTGCCGCGCGCGCTCGAGGTCGGCGGGGGTGGTGATCTTGAACGAGAGCGGGTCTCCGGCCACGGCGGACACCTCGCCTCCGGCTTCGGCCACGAGGGCGGCGTCGTCGGTGTGCTCCCTCGCCGCGCGCGCGTACGCGGCGTCCAGGGCCTCCCGGCGGAAACCCTGCGGCGTTTGCGCCGCCGACAGCTCCGCACGGTCGACCGCCCCCACCACGACGCCGTCGTCGTCCACGCGTTTGATCGTGTCGATCACCGGCAACACGGGGACGACGCCTGCGGCACCGGCCTCGAGCGCCTCGATCACGCGTGCGAAGACCTGCGGCGGGGTGAGCGCGCGTGCGGCGTCGTGCACAAGGACGAGCCGGATGTCGGCCCACAGCGCGGACAGTCCCGCCTGCACCGACGCCTGCCGGGACGACCCGCCCGTGACGACGGTCACGAGGTCGCGACGCCCGCCTGCCGCTTCCACGGCGTCGGTGAGGGCGTCGCCCTCACGGCCCGCCGGCGCGACGACCACGACCTGCGCGGGCGGCGCCTGGAACACGCGTTGCAGACAATGGCGCAGGATCGTGTGCGCGTCGACACCGACGAGGGCCTTGGGCCCGCCGGCGCCCAGCCGAGTCCCGTCGCCCGCGGCGACGACGATCACGGCGATATGCGGAACCGGGGTGATGCTCACGGCATCACGCTACCGGGACGATCAGCTCGCGAGCACCTCGTCGAGCATGACGCTCGCCTTGTCTTCATCGGTCTTCTCTGCGAGCGCAAGCTCGGAGATGAGGATCTGCTTGGCCTTGGCGAGCATGCGCTTCTCACCGGCGGACAGACCACGGTCTTGGTCACGACGCCACAGGTCGCGGACGACCTCGCTGACTTTGATCACATCGCCGGAGGCGAGCTTCTCGAGGTTGGCCTTGTACCGACGCGACCAGTTGGTGGGCTCCTCGGTGAAGGGAGCGCGCAGAACCTCGAAGACCTTGTCCAGGCCCTCCTTGCCGATCACGTCACGGACGCCGACGAGGTCGACGTTCTCGGCCGGAACCTCGATGACCAGATCCCCCTGGGTGACGTTGAGCTTCAGGTATTTCTTCGTCTCGCCCTTGATCACACGGTCTTTGACCTCGATGATGGTCGCCGCTCCGTGGTGGGGGTAAACGACGGTTTCGCCAACCTCAAAAAGCATGGAGTTATGTCCCTTCGGCAACCTCCAGAATACCACAGGCGACATGCGCTAGAGTTCTCCGCCGCATCCGCAGCGCGACGCAGAACCGGCGGGTCGGCGGTCGGGCGCGGGACACCCTAGAATCGGAGACGATGCCGTCATCCGTCCCGGGAGGATCCGTGATCTCGAACAACCGCAGCACTGCGCGACGACTGGCGTCTCTGGCGCTCGGCGCGGCCGTCGTCCTCGGGGCGACCGGCTGCAGCATGATCTCCACGCAGGCCACCACCATTCAGTACTCCCCCGGTGACGGGATGATGGTCCCCGACACCTCGGGCCCCTTGCAGGTGCGCAACGTCCTCGTCGTCAGCGACGACGGCGAGCAGGGAAACCTCGTCGCGGCCGTCGTCAACGGCACTGGGTCGGCGCACACGCTGCGCATCGACATCGGCGAGGCCGGCTCGATCGGATCGGCCACCGTCCGCGTTCCCGCCAACTCCGTCGTCAGCCTCGGCTCCGATGAGACCGAACCGCTCCTGATCGAAGACCTCGGGGGCGCGATGCCCGGTACCGACATCCCGATGTCGTTCCAGTCCGGAGACGGAGAGACCGCCGTGGTCCCGATCCCCGTCCTCGACGGCGCACAGGACTACCTCGCACCGTTGGTGCCCTGAGCACGATCGACCGATGAGGAAGGCCCCGGGATCCCCGGGGCCTTCCTCATCGGTGGGGGCTCACGCTTCGAACCGGTACCCCAGCCCGCGCACGGTCACGAGCATCGTCGGATCGCTGGGACTCTGCTCGATCCTCGAGCGTATGCGCTTGATGTGGACGTCGAGGGTCTTGGTGTCGCCGAAGTAGTCGGTGCCCCAGACCCGGTCGATGAGTTGCCCTCGCGTGAGCACGCGACCGGCATTGCGCATCAGCACCTCGAGAAGTTCGAACTCCTTCAGCGGCATGCTGATCTCGTTCCCGTCCACCGAGACGGTGTGTCGGTCGATGTCGAGGCTCACCCGCCCTCCTTCGAGGATGTGGTCCTCCAAGTCGGCCTCGGCCTGCGCGTTGCGGCGCAGGACGGCGCGCATACGCGCGAGGAGCTCCCGTGTCGAATACGGCTTGGTGACGTAGTCGTCGGCTCCGAGTTCGAGCCCCACGACGATGTCGACCTCGGAATCCTTCGCCGTCAGCATGATGATCGGCACTTGTGAGGATGTGCGCACCTGACGGCACACCTCCGTCCCGGGCATCCCGGGCAACATCAGGTCGAGAAGGATGATGTCTGCGCCGCGTTCTCGGAACGCGGTGAGGGCGAGCGCGCCGTCCTCGGCGGTCTCGACCTCGTACCCCTCCCGCCGGAGCAGGTACGCCAGGGGGTCGGCGAGGTCCGGTTCGTCTTCGACGATCAGAACGCGTGTCATCGGTGGTCTCCGTTCTTGGACGCCTTCATCTTGTTCTTCTTCTTCCGCTTACCCGGGGTCGCCTCGATCGGCGCCTCGATGAGGGGAAGCACGATGGTGAACGTCGAGCCGCGGCCGGGACGCGACCACAGCCGCACCTCGCCGCCGTGACGCTGGACGGCGTGCTTGACGATCGACAGGCCGAGCCCGGTCCCGCCCGTCCGTCGGGACCGGGCCTGGTCGGTGCGGTAGAAGCGCTCGAAAATGCGTTGCTGGTCGGCTTCGGGGATGCCGATGCCCCGGTCGGTGACGGCCACCTCGACGACGTCGTCGACGCGCTTGACTCCGACACCGACCTTGCTCCCCTCCGAGGAGTAGGCGATCGCGTTGGTGATCAGGTTGCTGAGCGCCTCGGAGAGCACCTGGGCATCACCGCTCACATAAAGGTCCCGGTCTCCCCCGCGCACGATCTCGACGCTCGCCGCAGCCGCCTGGATCAGGCTCGCCTCGATGGCCGAGGTCAAGACCTCGTCGACGGGGACCTCGCGCATCTCGGTCAGCTCGTCGCTGGCCTGCAGGCGCGACAGGTTCATGATGCGGGAGGTCAACGAGGCGAGCCGCTGGGCCTCGCCGGTCAGCCGGGACGCGAAGATCCGCACCTGCTCGGGGTCGTCGGCGGCCGACTCGATCGCCTCGGACAGCAGACTCACCGCCCCCACCGGGGTTTTCAACTCGTGGCTGGTGTTGGCCACGAAATCACGACGCATCTGCTCGACGCGTTCGCGCTCGGTGATGTCTCGCAGCACCAGGAGCGTAAGCCGCGGCGAGACCTTGGTCGCGCGCACGGTCACCAGGCGGGACTCGGCGGGCGCGGCCCCGCGCATCAGCCGGAACGTCTCCGTCGCGACCCCCTCGGAGTCCCGAGCCTTCCGGGACACCTGTCGCAGCTCGTCTGCGGTGAGCGCGACGGCCTCGACGATGCCGTAGGGCGCGGCTGCGGGCGAAGATGCCAGGACCGTCAAGGACGCGTCGACGATGGCGGCGGGATCCTCCATACCGTGCAGGACCTCCTGGATGCCTTCCGGGATCGCCCGCGACACCTGGGCACGCGCGCGGTCACGTTCACGCAACGACAGGAAGATGACGACCGCGATGCCGGCGCCGATCACCGCACCGACCAGTAGCGCGAGCAGCGCGGCAGCCGTCGTGGTCATTCGACCAGCGTAAACGGAGCGGGAACGCGCGATTCACGCAAGCCCGGATGCCGAGCACGCAAGATCAGTACTATTCACCCCGGGGGAACCGTCCGTTCACCTTGTCTCAGGAGAATCGCCGGGGCCGCACCCCGCACGACCAACGAAAGGTGCTGCAATGCGCGAAGTCTTCCACCAGTCCCTCGAGGACGTGCAGTCACGTCTCGTCGAGATCGCCGAGCTCGTCACGATCGCGATGGACAAGGCGTCCACCGCGTTCGAGAAGAGCAACGTGGCTCTCGCCGAAGAAGTCATCGAGGCCGACATCATCATCGACGAGAAGGCGGTGGCCCTCGACGAGCTGGCCATCGAGATCCTCGCCCGACAGCAGCCTGTCGCCCGCGACCTGCGGATCGTGGTGAGCGCCCTGCGGATGAGCGCTTCGCTCGAGCGCATGGGCGACATCGCCGAGCACGTCGCCCAGCTCGTCCGCATGCGCTTCCCGGAACGCGTCGTCCCGCACGGGCTCAAGGCGACATTCACGAAGATGGGCGAGCTCGACGTGGCCGCCGCACGCACGCTCACCGAGCTGCTGCGCAGCGAGGATCTCGCCCTGGCGGAGGAGATCCGCGAGATCGACGACCAGATCGACGCGCTGCACGTCAGCGTCTTCGAGAAGGTCCTCTCGGACTCGTGGGACCACGAGGCCTCGGCGACCGTCGACGCGACCCTGGCCAGCCGCTTCCACGAGCGCTTCGGCGACCACGCCGTCTCGGTCGCGAAGAAGGTCGTCTACCTCGCAACCGGCGACTGGGCGACCCACGACCAGGAGATCGACACGACCGGCGTGGCCGACGACTGACCTCGACCGACGCACGAAAGGGCGGGCACCGGAGATCCGGTGCCCGCCCTTTCGTGGATCCAGGTCAGCCCTTGCCCTGCGAGGCCACCGCGGCGGCCCCCGCCGCGGCCGCCTCCGGGTCCAGGTACTCCCCGGGGCCGAGGGGGGCCAAATCCTCGCCGAGTCGGTAGACCAACGGGATGCCGGTCGGGATGTTCAGCGCGGCGATGTCGTCGTCGCTGATGCCCTCGAGGTGCTTGACGAGGCCGCGAAGCGAGTTGCCGTGCGCCGTGACCAGCACGGTCTTGCCCGCCTGCAGATCGGGCACGATGTCGCTGTGCCAGTACGGCAGCATCCTGTCGATGACGAGCTTGAGCGACTCGGTGTCGGGCACGTCGCCGTCGATGCCGACGTAACGCGGATCGGCGGACTGGCTGTACTCGGCGTCCGCGGCCAACGGGGGCGGCGGGACGTCGAAGGACCGGCGCCAGAGCATGAACTGCTCCTCGCCGAACTCCTCCAGCGTCTGGGCCTTGTCCTTGCCCTGGAGAGCGCCGTAGTGGCGTTCGTTCAGGCGCCACGTGCGCTTGACCGGGATCCACAGGCGGTCGGCCGTGTCCAGCGCGATGTTCGCGGTCTGGATCGCCCGGCTCAGCAACGATGTGTGCAGCACGTCGGGGAGGATGCCCGATTCGGCCAGCAACTCGCCGCCGCGCGCGGCTTCGGACTTGCCCTGGTCGGTGAGGCGGACATCGACCCAGCCGGTGAACTGGTTGGTCTTGTTCCACTCGCTCTGACCGTGACGGAGGAGGATCAGCGTGTAGGGCTCGCTCATACCCGCAATCCTACTGACTGCGAGGATGGTGTCGTGGCCTCTCCCTCCGCTTCTCGACACGCCGCCCCGATAGGGAGGCCGACGCGGGGGACGACCGGGACGAACCGCCTCCGACGTGTCGACCGTTGGATCGCCCGACACCCGGTCCTGCGGCGCGCCGACGACCCGGTCGTCGTCGATCTCGGCTTCGGCGCCAGCGCCGTCACCGCCCTCGAGCTGCACTCACGGCTCGTGCGGACGCGGCCGGATGCGGAGGTCGTCGGTCTCGAGATCGACCAGGGCCGCGTAGACCGCGCGAACGCGCAGATGACCAGGGTTCGGGCGGGAGTGACCGGGTTCCCCCACGACGTGACGGTTTCCTTCGCCCGCGGCGGCTTCGAGGTCCCTCTCCCCGAAGGCCGGCGTCCTGCGGTCATCCGTGCCTTCAACGTGCTCCGCCAATATGACGAGGCGGACGTCGCGGACGCCTGGGGCCGGATGAGTACACGTCTGCAACCCGGTGGTCTGCTCGTGGAGGGAACATGTGACGAGATCGGGCGGGTCTCGACCTGGGTCGCCGTCGACGAGGGCGCCCGTCCTGTGTCGCTGACGATCTCGTTGCGCCTGGCGGGCCTGGCCTCGCCCGCCGTCGCCGCCGAGCGCCTTCCCAAGGCCCTCATCCACCGCAACGTCGAGGGCGAACCCGTGCACCGGTTCCTCCGGGATCTGTCCGCGTCGTGGGATCGCGCCGCGCCCGAGGGCGCCTTCGGCCCGGTGCACCGATGGCGACGCACGCTCGCCCTCGTCTCGGCGGCGGGGTGGCCTATCCGTGATCGTGGACGCTGGCGGCTCGGAGAGGTCACCGTGCCGTGGGAGGTGGTGGGGCCGCGGTGCTGAGGTCCTCAGAGCCGCGGTAGGCACGCCCGGGCGTCGTCCGGGGTCATCCCCGTCGCCGCGAGCAGGTCGGTCACGAGGGGCCGCATCGCGACGATGAGATTGTGCTCTCCCAGATCGCCGTCCGGGAGGATCGCCCGAGGGTCCAGACGTGCCGCGACGGCCTTCCCCGCCTCGCGCGCCGCCGGCTCGAGCGCGATGTCGTCGAGTGAGTCCTCCACGAGCGCGACGACGCGTGCGATCTCGGCCAGCACCTCGGCCACGACGACCCGTGGGCGGCGGTCATCGGTCTGGTACACCGCCCGCCGGGCGACGACGCGCAGGTTCCGCGTCGCGAGATCCATCGCCTGCTTCACACCCTCGTGGCGCTGCAATTCGCTGCGCGCCCGCCGGAGGAAGGGCGAGATCCGAGCGATCGACAGTCCCGAATCCAGCGAGTCGGACCACCGGTCGACGTGGCGCTGGAGCGCGCGGGCCCGCTGCAGGCCACGTTCGGCACGCAGTCGATCGCCGCGACGCAACGCCTGCACGAGGGTGTCCATCGTCTTGCCGGTGGCCGCGAACAGCGCGGCCGCGTCGCGCCTCTCCGCCTTGTGCGGGTTGCGTGGGATCAGTGCCGTCACCGCGAGCGCCGCGACACCGCCGACGACCCCGTCGATCAGGCGCAGGAACGGCGCCTCGGCGGGGACCACGATCACGATGATCGCCTGGATGGCCGCGGCGATCGTGAAGCCGGCGTGCGAGGAGAGCAGACGCGCGACCGTCATCGTCAACGCCAACGCGAGGGACAGTTGCCACCATCCCGAACCGGCGACCATCGCGATGAGCTCGGCCACGAGGATGCCCACGAGCATGCCCAGCACGGTCTGCAGCACCCGCCGCGGCCGGGCATCCCGCACCAGACCGAGGCTCGAGACGGTCACCGTCGCCGCGATCAGCGGAGCGGGATGCCCCAGGACCTCGTGCGCGAACGAGTACGCCACCGTCGCGGCGACGACGATCTGCAGGATGGCGTTCGCCGACTCCCGCAGCCGCCGCAGACGCGGTCGGGGGTCGAGCTGAGCACGCCATCCGACCGGAATGGCCTCGGTCAGAGGTGGCGGCGCGTCGCTCACGTCACCCCGAGCCCGTGCGCCGTGACAGCCGGGGCATACGAGGGATCGCCGCGGTCCGTCCGGCGTCGGGAGGCACGATCGTCTCCGCGCGGGCGGCGATCTCGCCCTCCGGCGTCTCGACGGTGAGATCCCCGGGCACGGGGGCGGCGCGCTTCACGAGTGCCAGGGCGATCGGGCCGTCTTCGAAGTGCAAGGCGGCAGAGGTGACCTCGCCGATCGCATCGCCACCGGCTCGGACCTCGGCGCCGCGCTCGGGCAGCACGCTCTCACTGCCGTCCAGCTGCAGGAAGATCAGCCGCCGCGGCGGGTGGCCGAGATTGTGCACCTTCGCGACGGTCTCCTGCCCGCGATAGCACCCCTTGTCGAGGTGCACCGCGGTGCGCAGCCAGTCGACTTCATGGGGAAGCAGACGCCCGTCGACCTCGGTGGCCCACCGGGGACGCCACGCCGCGACCCGCAGCGCCTCGGCCGCGACGCGGCCGGCCACACCGACCTCCCCGGAGGTCACGGCCGCCATGAGCGCGTCGAGGCCGTCCGGCGTCACGAGGCCCTCCGTCCACGAGCGGTCCCCGCCCGGGTGGGGATCGACGACCGCGTAGGACCAGCCGCCGACGGCCACCTGCGGCCATGGGTCCCGCCATAGCAGCGGAACGCCCGTGTGACCCACCCATGGCGTCACCGCATCGGCGACGCCACCGACGACGACGAACTCGTCGCCGGCGTCGCGGGGCGCGACGCGCAGGCGGAAGCGCATGCGCATGAGCCAGGCCAGCAGCGCCTCGGCGTCGGCGGCATCGACGATCAGCCAGGTGGTCTCACCGTCGTCGAACACCGACGCGGCGTGCTCGACGCGTCCCTGCGGGTCGAGCACGAGCGTCTCGGTCGAGCGTCCCGGCTCGAGCGCGCGCAGTTCCTGCGAGGAGATCGAATCGAGCCACGAGAGCCGGTCCTCCCCCGTCACCGCGATCACACGTCGATCGCCGAGCACGTCGACGGCGCGGCCCGAGGAGAGCGCGCGCTGCTCCGCCAGCGGCGAGCCGGCATGCTGCAGCACCCCGTCGTCGACGACGGCACCGGGAATGCGACCGAGATCCACCATCCGCGTCACTCCACGCGGGCCAGTCGGGCCGACGCCTGGGAACGCAGGTCGGTCCCGAGGGCGGCGATGTCCCACGCCCAGAGCAGGTGCCCGTCGACCAGTCCGTACATGCGGGTCGCCGCGGCGTACTCCCGTGCACCCGCCGAGCGGACGACGGCGTCGGTGGCGAGGTCGATGCGCGGGCCCGTGATCTGCCCGAGGTACAGCTCGCCGATCCCGTCGGAGTGCACGATCTGGGCCTGGATGTCGAAGCCCCCCTCCGCGTTGCGGAGCTTTTCGACATCGTCGGCGGTGCGCGTCGGCGCCGTCGATCGGGGCGGAAGCAGGGCCGGGCCCGCGTCGGTGTCGACGGCGGGTCGGTCCAGGCGCCAGAAGCCCACCTCGGAGACCAGCGGGATACGTTCCGCCGCGGGGCCTGTCGTCCACGCGTCCGCGGAGTAGGCGAGGTGGGCTCCACCGTCGTGACGGAAACTCACCCGATGGGTGAACTCCCCCGAGAATCGCGTGTCACCGGCGGTGTAGTCGAGGAACCCGTCCCCCTCCCACACGCCGATGAGCCAGGAGAGCGGGGCGAGGTCGGCGGGGAGGTCGGTCGGCAGCTCGAGCACGACGCGTTCCGTCAGCGCTGACCGCGGTACAGGTTCTTGACGACGACGCCGGAGATGAAGACGATCGCCAGCGACGCCAGGCCCAGAAGGCCGATGAAGAACAGTTCCAGCGCGACGAGATCCATACGTCCACTCTATCCCGGAACCACCGCGGCCAGACCGAACCCGAGGCTGATCACGCCCAGGATCAACAGTGCGCCGACCACGCTCGCGGCCACGCGCTGGATGAAACGGTGCGGACGTCCATAACCGAGTTGCACGGCGAAGGCGAGGATCAAACACCCGCCCAGAGCCAGCGGAAGCCAGGCCGCGCGCCACTCCGAGGGCACGAAAAGACCGATCGAGACGCCCGCGACCGCGGCGACGATCCAGACGGCGATGACACCGCCGAAGGTCGAGCGCGGGGCCAGGGGTGGAGTGGACATCATCGCCATTGTCCCCCACACGACGACCCTGCGCCAAGCGGCGCATTCGGAGCATGCCGCGCCCAAGCCCTAATATGGGCCCACGGCGTGATCGGCGTCGAGAGGATGGCGTCTTGGCACAGCTTCTGGTTCTCAGCTCCGCACAAGGGGGCGGCCCCGTCCTGCCTTCGCTCGAACTGCTGAGCCACCGGGTGCGTCAGATCCCCGCCGAAGCCGCGCAGCTGGTGAACGCCCCGAGCGCCGATGTCATCTTCATCGACGCCCGGGCCGACCTCGTCGGCGCGAAGTCGCTCAGCAAGATCCTGAACACCACCGGCGCCGACGCACCGCTCATCCTCATCGTCACCGAGGGTGGCCTGACGGCGGTGTCGACGGACTGGGGCGTCGACGATGTCATCCTCGTCACCGCCGGCCCCGCCGAGGTCGACGCGCGCATCCGACTCGCCGTCGGGCGCAAGAGTCAGGACCAGGGCTCGAGCCGTATCCAGACATCGGGGATATCGATCGACGAATCCTCCTACTCGGCCAAGGTGCACGGCAAGCCGCTCGACCTGACGTACAAGGAGTTCCAGCTGCTGCACTTCTTCGCGACACATCCGTCGCGGGTCTTCACCCGTGAGCAGCTGCTGAGCGAAGTGTGGGGCTACGACTACTTCGGGGGCACGCGCACCGTCGATGTGCACGTCCGGCGCCTGCGCGCCAAGCTCGGCGACCTCGAGCAGCTGATCGGCACCGTTCGCAATGTCGGATACCGCTTCAATGTGTACGAAGAGGATCAGGTGCCCCCGCCGCGCGAGCGCGGCGACGCGTCGTGACGCGCCGCGTTCACGCCCGCGTCACCTGGGTCCTGCAATGATGTGAGGATGATCGAACCAGGGGTGCTCGACGCCGGCCTCGGCGATGCGGACGACGACGACTTCGACCAGTCGGAGAGTTTCGATGCGGATCTGCCCGAGCACCGATATCTCGATCGCGAGCTGAGCTGGCTCGCCTTCAACCAGCGCGTGCTCGAGCTCGCCGAAGATGCGAGCACGCCGCTTCTCGAACGTGCGAACTTCCTGGCCATCTTCGCCAGCAACCTCGACGAGTTCTTCATGGTGCGCGTCGCGGGCCTCAAGCGCCGCATCGTCACCGGCCTCGCCGTACCGACCAACGTGGGGCGGTCCCCGCACGAAGTTCTCGCCGACATCTCCGCCGAGGCTCATGCCCTCCAGGTGCGTCACGCGGCTGCCTGGACCAACCTCGTCAAGCCGGGCCTGACCGACAAAGGCATCGAAGTCCTCTCGTACGACGCCCTCGACGACGACGACCGCGCGAAGCTCTACACCTACTTCCAGACGCAGGTCTTCCCCGTCCTGATGCCCCTCGCGGTCGATCCGGCACACCCGTTCCCGTACATCTCCGGACTCTCGCTGAACCTCGCCATCCGCATCCGCAACGCCCGCACCGGACGGCAGGAATTCGCGCGTCTGAAGGTGCCGCCGATGCTCCCCCGGTTCGTGGAGGTCTCCCGCGACGAAGAGCGGGTGCGCTACCTGCCGCTCGAAGACCTCATCGCCAACAATCTCAGCGACCTCTTCCCCGGTATGGAGGTGCTCGACCACCACGCGTTCCGCCTCACCCGCAACGAGGACTTCGTGATCGAGGAGGACGAGACCGAGAATCTCATCCAGGCGCTCGAGGCCGAACTCATGCGGCGCCGTTTCGGTCCGCCGATCCGGCTCGAGGTCACCGACGACATGGACGACCTCACCCTCGAGCTTCTGGTCAACGAACTCGACATCACCGAGCAGGAGGTCTATCGCCTCCCCGGCCCGCTCGATCTGCGCGGGCTGTTCGGCCTCGCCAAGATCGACCGCCCGGATCTGCACTACAAACCCCACCTGCCCACGACCGCCGTCGCGTTCCAGCCCGGCGACAACAACGAGCGCAACGACGTGTTCACGACGATCCGCAAGGCCGATGTGCTCGTGCACCACCCGTACGAGTCCTTCGCGACGAGCGTGCAGGCCTTCCTCGAGCAGGCCGCGAAGGACCCCCACGTCCTCGCGATCAAGCAGACCCTGTACCGCACATCGGGCGACAGCCCGATCATCCAGGCGCTCATCGACGCGGCCGAGGCCGGCAAGCAGGTCCTCGCACTCGTCGAGGTCAAGGCGCGATTCGACGAGGCCAACAACATCGTCTGGGCGCGCAAGCTCGAAAAGGCCGGTGTGCACGTGGTCTACGGCCTGGTCGGCCTCAAGACCCACTGCAAACTCGCGCTCGTCATCCGCGAGGAAGAAGGTGTCCTGCGCCACTACAGCCATGTCGGCACGGGCAACTACAACCCGAAGACGAGCCGCCTGTACGAGGACTTCGGCCTGTTCACCGTCGACGACGAAGTGGGCCGCGACCTCACCCGCCTGTTCAACGAACTGAGCGGATACGCCATCGAGAAGAAGTTCCGGCGCCTGCTGGTCGCTCCGCTCCACCTGCGCAAGGGACTGTTGCGACGGATCGACAAGGAGCGCAAGAACGCGCTCGCGGGCAAGCCCTCGCGCATCCGCATCAAGGTGAATTCGATGGTCGACGAACAGATCATCGACGCCCTCTACCGTGCCAGCCAGGCGGGGGTTCCGATCGAGATCTGGGTGCGCGGGATCTGCTCGCTTCGTCCCGGCGTGGCCGGACTCAGCGAGAACATCACCGTCCGCAGCATCCTCGGCCGCTACCTCGAGCACTCCCGGATCTTCTCGTTCGACAACGACGGCGACCCGCAGGTGTTCATCGGCAGCGCCGACATGATGCACCGCAACCTCGACCGCCGCATCGAAGCGCTCGTGCGCATCGTCGCGCCCGCGCACCTGCGCGAGATCGACGATCTGTTCACCCTCGCGATGAGCGACCACACGAGTTCCTGGTGGCTGGGGCCCGACGCGGAGTGGACACGCCACTGGCAGGACAAGGACGGCGCCCCGCTGCCGGATCTCCAGGACCGCACGATGAACGACGTGCGCCGTCGCCGCCGCGCGCGAGCGGTGCGATGACGGCGCCCGTCGTCTACGCCGCCGGAGGCGTGGTGTGGCGCGTCGTCGACGGCAAGCTGCGCATCCTCCTCGTGCACCGCACGAAGTACCGCGACGCGAGCCTTCCCAAGGGAAAAGTCGACCCGGGCGAGACGCTCCCGGAGACGGCGGTGCGCGAGATCCAGGAGGAGACCGGCATCCGCGTCAGCCTCGGCGTGCACGTCGGCATCTCTCACTACCGGCTCCCGAGTTCGCGCGAGAAGATCGTCCACTACTGGGCGGCGGAAGCGACCGACGCCGCGGTGAAGGCCAGTACCTTCGTGCCCAACAAAGAGATCGCCGGACTCGAGTGGGTCTCGCCCAAGAAGGCGCTCAAGCGTCTCAGCTACCCCGTCGACGTGGACATCGTGGAGAAGTTCCGCGCGAAGCTCGATCAGGGCGCGTTGCGCACCTTCCCCCTCGTGATCCTGCGCCACGGCAAGGCGATCTCACGCGACGACTTCGAGGGCGCCAGCGACACCGAACGCCCGCTGGCACCGCGTGGGCGTCGCCAGTCCCAGGAACTGGTCGGCCCGCTGCTCGCCTTCGGCGTGCGCAAAATCATCTCCAGCCCGTCCCTGCGCTGCACGTCGACCGTACGCCCGCTCGCGGCGGCGTCGGGAGGCAAGGTCCACCTGGAGCCGGCGATCAGCCAGGACGCGTGGGAGGAGGGTCGGGCAGACGCACGCCGCGTCGTCGGCGAACGCGTGCGCGCCCGGCGACCCGCCCTGCTGTGCAGCCACGGCCCCGTCCTCCCCGATATCGTCGCCGAACTCGCCCTCGCGACCGGGAGCATCCCGGGCTCCTACCTCGGAAGCGTCTCGGCGCTGGACACCGGCGAGTTCTCCGTCGTGCATCTCTCCACCGGGAACCCCGGCTCGGGCATCGTCGCGACCGAGAAACACGACTCCGGCGTGTGAGATGACGCCGATCCGGGTCGCGTGGGCCGCGGCCACCGGTCCGCGCCGACGCGAAGTGGCCGATGCGCTGCTGGGCGACCTCGTGCCGACGGCGGAGATCTCGCGGGTGTGCCCCCGGTGCGGCGGCGATCACGGCGCGCCCCTGCTCACGGGCACGGATGCGCTCGCGTCCGCGACGTATGTCAGAGACGGCATGAACCGTGTCGTGGGCGTCGTCGTCGCGGTGATGGAGCGTCGCGGACTCGTGGGATTCGGCATCGACGCGCAGGCCGGTGAGTCTGCTGATCCTTCGGGCGTGCTCGGCGTCGGCACCCTGCGGGACTGGGTGCGGATCGAAGCGGCGGCGAAAGCCGAGGGCCGCGGCCTCCGCGCCGATCTGGCCCGAGTGACCCCCTCCGAGAACGGCTGGACCGCCGCATGGGACGGCGCGGACATCGTCCGGGGACGTGATCTGGACGGGCCCACCGGCGTCCTGCTCAGCGCCGCGTGGCGCAGCGCGTGACCTCGCCCGTGGTGATCAGCGAGGGGGGAGCGGGGGAAGCGGCCGCGACGCGAGCCACTCGTCGAAGAACGCCCCCATCGGGCGCTGCGCGACCGATTCCGCGAGGGAGATGAAGTCCTCGGTCGCCACCACCGCGTGGCGATGCCGCGCGGTCCACTCGTGGAGGATCCGATCGAACGCCGCCTCACCGAGCGTGCGGCGCAGTGCTTCGAGGGTGAGCGCCCCCCGCTTGTACACACGGTCGTCGAACATGACATCCGGTCCGGGGTCACCGATCACGATGTCCTGGCGCAGATCGCCCAGTTGCATATGGAACTGCTCGGCGAGATCGTCGACGGAGGGCCCGCCGGAGTCCTCCGACCACACCCATTCCGAATAGCAGGCGAAACCCTCGTTGAGCCAGATGTCCCGCCACTGGCCGATGCCCACGCTGTTGCCGAACCACTGGTGGGCGAGCTCGTGGGCGATCAATCGCTCGTGCTCGGGGTCGAGATGATTCGCACCGAAGACCGCAAGCCCCTGGGCCTCCAGCGGGATCTCGAGGTCGTCGGGTGTCACGACCAACGTGCACGCCTCCTGCGGATAGGGCCCGAAACGCCGCTCGAAGCACGCGATCATCCGAGGCACGTCCCCGAGTGCGCGACGGGCCTCGGCGAGCAGCCCGCCCGGGGCGAAGACGGTGGCCGGTCCCAACGGCTTCTGCCGGTACGGGCCCACGTGCACCGCCGCGAGATAGGTCGCCGTCGGCACGTCGCTGCGGAACTCCCACCGCGTCGCCCGGCCCTGCTTGGTCACCGACACACGCCGACCGGTGGCCGCGACCGTGTAGCCGGTGTCTGCGGTGACGGCGATCGTGAACCGCGCCCGGTTGTCCGGCCGGTCGTTGCACGGGAACCACGTGGGGGCGCCGATCGGCTGCGAGGCCACCAGCGACCCGTCCTCCAGCTCCTCCCAGCCGATCGGCCCCCACGCGGACCGGCGAGGGGAGGGCCGTCCGGAGTAGCGCACATCGATCGAAAACGGCTCGCCCGCGGCGATCGGATGCGGGGAGGTGACCCGGACGGCACGCGGGCCCTGGCTGTGCTTGGCCGCCACCCCGTCGACGGTCACCCGGCTCACCCGCAGGCCGACCAGATCCAACGACACGGTGCGCACGTCGACGGCGGCGACGGCGTTGACCGTGGCCTGCGCCTCGAGGTGGTTCGTGCGCACGGCGTACCGGAGGTCGAGATCGTACGACTCCACGTCGTATGAGTCGTCGCCGCTGCCGGGCGTATAGGCGTCGCTCACGAGGTCGTCTGGTAGGCGCGGACCTTCACCGCACGCCACGGGCCGATCGGGTTGCCGCTCCAGCGCGAGCCCACCGGCACGCTCTCGCCGCGCATCACCAGCGAGGCGGGGCCCACGGTCGCGTCCGCGGCGATCGTCGCGGCGGGAAGGATCACACTGTGCGGCCCGAGGGTCGCCCCGGACTCCAGTTCGACGGCATCCATGCTCATGATTCGATCATGGAAGAGGTGCGTCTGCACAACGCAGCCACGATTGACCGTCGATCCGTCGCCGAGGGTCACC
Organism: Microbacterium aquimaris; assembly: GCF_039531285.1. Classification (NCBI taxonomy): domain Bacteria; kingdom Bacillati; phylum Actinomycetota; class Actinomycetes; order Micrococcales; family Microbacteriaceae; genus Microbacterium; species Microbacterium aquimaris. Next base: position 92,932 of record NZ_BAAAPT010000001.1, read on the forward strand.
AGATCAGGTTCGGGCAGCCAGTACGAGTCGCACCACACTCCGCGACCGATCTTCGCCCCCAGGGAGCGCAGCCACACCGCCAGGGCGGGTGTTCCGGCCGCCGCCCGGGCGAACCACGGCGCGGCGACCATCTCCGTGAAGGTGTCGGAGACCTCGGTGCGCCAGACGAAACTCGACCACAGCGGTTTCTCACCCGCGCGGATCGGGCCGACGATGACCCATTTGGCGACCGTGGAGACCGCCGCCGCGACACCGCCGGCCAGCATGAGGACCGGTCCCGAGAGGATCAAGGTCCACAGCGGGCCCAGCGTCTCCCACAGCGCCGCCAGCGTGTAGAGCACCGAGAGTCCCAGCGCACAGCTGACGAAGACCGGGACGATCCGCAGCAGCTCCCATGTCGCCCGCGCGACGCGCAGCCCCGCGCCGGGACGATACGTGCGGCTCTCGTCGACCTCTGTCGCAACGCGCCGCAGCCGCACGGCGGGCGACCCGAGCCACGACGAACCTGCCTTCGCCTTGGCGGGGGCCACAGACAGGACAGCCACCAGCCCGTCCTTGGGAACGCGGTGACCGGGACCGGCCATTCCGGAGTTTCCGAGGAAGGCGCGCTTGCCGATGCGCACCTTGCCGATGCGCATCCACCCCTTGCGCAGCTCGTAGGACGCCACCATGGTGTCGTCGGCGAGGAAGGCGCCGTCTTCGACGCGGGTCATCGACGGCAACAGCAGCACCGTCGACGCTTCGACGTTCTTCCCGACCCGCGCCCCGAGCATCCGGAGCCACACCGGCGTGAAAAGGCTCGAGTAGAGCGGGAAGAGGAACTGCCGCGCCGAGTCGAGGAGACGCTCGGTGGTCCAGACCTGCCATCCGGTGCGCGAGCGCACCGGGTGCGTGCCCTCCTCGAGGCCGAGCGCGAGCACACGCACCCCGAGGACCACCGCGCCGGCGTAGACGACACCGGCGGCCAGCACCGCCGGAACGAGCCACAGCACAGCGACGAGGTAGGACCCGCCGAGCGTGTCCGCGCCACGGGCACCGGCCGCCACGACCAGTGCCCCCACGGCGAACGAGCCGATCGGGAGGAGTGCGAGGAACAGCGACGACATCGCATAGGCCCACAACCAACCCCGCGCCGGCGGCGGGGCGTCCTCAGGCCAGCGGTCGTCTCCGGCGGCACCCACACGGACCGCCGGCGACCCCGCCCACTTCTGATCGGCGCGCACCCGACCGAACACGGCCGAACCCGGCGCGATCTCGGCGCGACGCCCGATGCGCGTTCCGGGTGCGAGGGTGCTGCGGGCGCCGACCGCGGCGTCTGCGCCGATGCGGACCGGCCCGATGCGCACCTGGTCGCCGTCGATCCAGTACCCGGTGAGGTCCACCTCCGGTTCGATCGATGCCCTCGGCCCCACCTCGAGCATGCCCGTGATCGGCGGCAGGGTATGCATGTCGACGTCACGGCCGATCTTCGCGCCCAACATGCGCGCGTAATAGGTCACCCACGGTGCACCGGCCAGCCCCACGGCGTCGATCTGATCGGCGAACTGCTCGGCCAACCACAGCCGCAGGTGGACCCAGCCTCCGCGCGGATAGTCCCCGGGCTGCAGGCCGGCCAGCAACACCCGCGCCGCCAGGGCGGCGATCCCCATCCGACCGAACGGCGTCGCGAACAGCACCAGACCGACCAAAAGCAGCCACCAAGGCACCGCGGGGAGCACCTCGAACCCGGGGACGAGTCGCAGAACCGCGCTCGCGGTCAGCAGGTACAGCAGCCAGCGCACGCCGGTCACGATGAACAACGGCACCCCGAGGACCGACTGCATCCACTGCATCCGACGCGGCGTGGGCTTCGGCGTCGAGTACTCGCCCGCCGGCGTTGCGGCGGCCACGGCGCCGATCGCCGAGGCCATCGCCGCGAGGCGGGGCACATCGTAGATGTCGGCGACCGAGAACTCCGGAACCCGCACGCGGATGCGGGAGACGAGCTGGGCGGCCGCGAGCGACCCGCCGCCGAGGTCGAAGAAGTCCGCGGACGGGTCGGTCACCGGCATGCCGAGGACGGCCTGCCACTGCTCCGCCAGCCACGCCTCATCGTCGGTCATGCCCGCGGCCGCGACATCGTCGGCACCGGGCAGCGGCCACGGCAGGGCCGCCCGATCCACCTTCCCCGAGGTCCTCACCGGCAGATCGTCGACCTCCGCGAGGATCGGGACGACACCGGCGGCGAGGCGCTCGGTCAGCCGGGCGCGCGCGGACGCACGGTCCAGCGGCGCACTGGTGACGATGTAGCCGACCAGGACGGACACACCCGCCTCGGTCTTACGCACCGCCGCACACGCCGCGGTCACACCGGGAAGGTCGCCGAGAGCAGCCTCGACCTCGCCGAGCTCGATTCGTCGGCCGCCGATCTTCACCTGGTCGTCGGCACGCCCCTGGAAGATCAGGCCCTCGCGCTCGTAGCGCACGAGATCGCCGGAGCGATAGGCGCGCTCCCACCCGAGCGAGGGCATCGGTGCGTACTTCTGCGCGTCCTTCTCGGGGTCCAGGTAGCGCGCAAGCCCCACCCCGCCGATGATCAACTCCCCCGCCTCACCTTCACCCACGGGGGCGCCCTCGGCATCGACGACGGCGAGCCGCCAACCGTCCAGCGGTAGGCCGATGCGCACCGGACCGTCTCCGCCGAGCGGCGCGGCGCAGGCGACCACGGTCGCCTCGGTGGGGCCGTAGGTGTTCCAGACCTCGCGGTCATCCGCCGCAAGGCGGGCGGCCAGTTCGGGCGGACACGCCTCGCCACCGAAGATGAGCAGGCGCACGTTCTCGATCGCACTCCCCGGCCACATCGCCGCGAGCGTCGGCACGGTCGACACCGCGGTGATGCTCTGACGCAGCAGCCAGGGTGCGAGGTCGTCGCCCGAGCGCACCAGCGAGCGGGGGGCGGGGACCAGACACGCTCCGTGCCGCCATGCGAGCCACATCTCCTCGCACGAGGCGTCGAAGGCCACAGACAGGCCGGCCAGAACGCGATCCCCCGGCGCGAGGGGCGCGCCTTGAAGGAAGAGATTCGCCTCGGCGTCCACGAACGCCGCCGCGCTTCGATGCGTCACGGCGACGCCCTTGGGCACACCCGTCGAGCCCGACGTGAAGATGATCCACGCGTCGTCCTCGACGGTCGGGGGCGGAACCGCGGCGACGGCGTGGGTGTTCGGATGCGGGTCGGCGTCGCCGTAGAGACGCGCCGCCGCCGGGGCCGTCTCCCCGTGCTCGGCCGGCGCGGAGGGCACGTAGACACCGCCGGCCCCGATGATCCCGGTCACCGCGGCCTCGCCGAACACCAGAGCGGCGCGCTCGTCGGTGTCGTCCGCGTCGACCGGGACGTACGCGGCGCCGGCGGCGAGCACACCGAGGATGGAGACGTAGAGGTCGCGGGAGCCGGAAGGCACCCGCACCCCGATCCGGTCTCCTCGACGCACGCCCGCGTCGTGCAGGCGCGCGGAGGTGCGCCACACGAGCGCGGAGAGCTCCCCATAGCTGAGCGCCCCGGCACCGTCGTCCAGCGCCGAAGCCTCCGGATACCGCGCGACGGTGTCGCGGAAGATATCGATGAGCGTCCGCGGGGGCGTGACGGCCTCAGAACCGTCGAGGACGTCCTGGGCGGCGATGTCTGCGAGCACGTCAGCTGAGAAGGTCGACCAGCTGGGCCTTGGTCATGCGCGAGTACCCGGTGCGCCCCTCGTCGCGCGCACGTGCACGCAACTGCGGGACGGTCAAAGACGCCAGGTCCGGGGACGGTGACGCCGTGCGCCCCGGGCTCCCGCCGCGCCGCGTCCCGCCGGCGCCGACCGCCGCGGCGGGCGCCGACGGCTCGTCCGGGCCGATCTCCGCCACGACGTCGGCCTGCGCGTCGGCCGCCTCGCGATCGGCCTTCTCCGCCGCGCGCTGCGCCTTCGCCGCAAGCTTGCGCAGTTCCTTGGCCTCCGCCTTGCGCTGGGCGGCCTCGGCCTCCACGCGCTCCGCTTCGGCGGCCGCCGCCTGCGCCTCGGCCCGCCGAGTGGCTTTGGCCTCGGCCTTCGCGATCGCCTTCGCCGTGGCCTTCTGCAGACGCGTCACCGCCCGCTTGGCACGATCAGCGACCTTCTTCGGCTTCTTACGCACCTGCTTCTTCGACGCATCGGCGGCACCGGCCGCTTCCGCGGCGAGCTCGCGCACCTCTGCCGCCGGCTTCTTCGGAAGGGTCTTCGCGACCTTCTTCGCCTGCTTCGCCGCATCAGCGGCGTCCGCCATCGCATCGAGCGCCTTGCGCTCGGCCTTCGTGGTCTTCGCCATGGCCCCACGCTATCCGGCGAGAACGGTCGCGCACCGACGAATCGCGCCCCGGAACACACACCCCCACCGGCGTTCACCCTCCGTTCACCTCCCGCGCGCACGCTCTTAAGGCTGCGTGCCTAGCGTGCACGACGTGCCCCGCACCGGGCCGCAACCCCAAACCCCTACACGTGAGGATTCACAGTGAAGCTCAACCGCATTGCGAAGATCGGCGCCGTCGGCGCCGTCGCCGCACTCGCCCTGACCGCCTGCGCCGCGAACGAGGGCACCGACAGCTCCTCGGACAGCTCCGAGGGCACGAGCACGCTCTCGGGTACCCTCGACGCCACCGGTGCCTCGTCGCAGACCGCCGGCCAGGAGGCCTGGGTCGCCGGTTTCCAGACCGCCAACCCTGACGTCACCGTCAACTACGAGCCCACCGGCTCCGGCACGGGCCGCGAGAACTTCGTCGCGGGCGCCAGCAACTTCATCGGCTCCGACCGTGCGTTCAACGACGAAGAGATCGCCGCCGGCGGGTTCGGCGCATGCGCCGACGGGGGTTCGGCCGGCATCGTCGAGCTGCCCCTGTACATCTCCCCGATCGCCGTCGCGTTCAACCTCGAGGGCGTCGACACGCTCAACATGGACGCGGACACCATCGCGGGCATCTTCGCCGAAGAGATCACCAACTGGAACGACGAGGCCATCGCCAGCCTCAACCCCGACGCCGAGCTCCCCGACCTCGCGATCTCGCCGGTGCACCGCTCGGACGACTCGGGAACCACCGAGACCTTCACCGAGTACCTGCACCAGGCCGCTCCCGACACGTGGACCTTCGACGCCGACGGCGTGTGGCCGCTCCAGTCCGGTGAGGCCGCGCAGGGCACCTCGGGTGTCGTCGACGCGACCCGCAACGGCAACGGGGCGATCACCTACGCCGACGCCTCCCAGGTCGGTGACCTCGGGACCGTCGCCGTCGGAGCCGACGGTGACTTCACCGAGTACTCCTCGGAAGCAGCCGCGAAGATCGTCGAGACCGCTCCGCGCGTCGAGGGTCGCTCGGAAGGTGACCTCGCCCTCGAGATCGACTACTCGAGCGTCGAAGCCGGCGTCTACCCGATCGCGCTGGTGAGCTACCTCATCGGTTGTGTCGAGTACGAAGACGCGAACACCGCCGAGCTGGTGTCGTCGTACTTCTCCTACATCGCCAGCCCCGAGGGCCAGCAGGCCTCCGAGGAGAACGCCGGGTCGGCACCGATCTCGGACTCGCTGCGCGAGGAGATCGACTCCGCCATCGCCCTGATCGGCTGAGACTCCCCCTGATACCCGGCCTGCTCGAGCGTTTCGCCCGGGCAGGCCGGGATGTCCCGTCCGATCCGCAGCCGACATACTGGCTCTCAGCACCCGAGGCGAAGGCACACAATGGCGACGACCACCGACAATCCACCCACGAAGACCGAAAGCAGGCGCGGAGCGCGACGTCGCCCCGGAGACCTCGCCTTCTCGGGCACCGCGCTGGCCGCGGGAATCACCATCCTGCTGCTCCTGGCGGCGGTCTCGGTCTTCCTGATCGCCGAGTCCGTGCCCGCGTTCACGTCCGATCCGGATGAGAACCCCATCCTGCGCGGCGCCACGTTCCTCGAGTACGTCTGGCCTCTCATCTTCGGCACGATCTGGGCAGCCATCCTCGCACTCATCGTCGCGGCGCCGCTGGCGATCGGGATCGCGCTGTTCATCTCGCACTACGCGCCGCGCCGCGTCTCGGCCACCCTCGGCTACATCATCGACCTGCTCGCCGCCGTCCCCTCCGTCGTCTTCGGCCTGTGGGGCGGCCTGGTGTTCGCGGGCATGGCGCAGCCGTTCTACGCCTGGCTGAACGAGAACCTCGGCTGGATCCCCTTGTTCGGCGGCCAGGTGTCCTCCACGGGCCGCACCATCCTCACCGCCGCACTCGTGCTGGCGATCATGGTGTTGCCGATCATGACCGCCATCAGCCGCGAGGTGTTCCTGCAGACACCCGTCCTGCACGAGGAAGCGGCCCTCGCTCTCGGCGCCACCCGCTGGGAGATGATCAAGATGGCCGTCCTCCCGTTCGCCCGCGGTGGCATGGTCTCCGCCGCGATGCTCGCCCTCGGACGTGCCCTCGGCGAGACGATGGCGGTCACGATGGTGCTCTCGGTGTCCGGAGTGGTCACGATCGAGCTGCTGACCGCCACGAACCCCACCACCATCCCCGCGAACATCGCGCTGTCCTTCCCGGAGGCGTACGGAGACGGCATCAGCGTCCTCATCGCCACCGGCCTCGTCCTGTTCGTGCTGACCTTCGGCGTCAACGCGCTGGCGCGCTGGATCGTCGCGCGTCGTGCTGAATTCTCGGGAGCCAACTGATGACCACCATCGAGAAGACCACGGCGACCGCGAAGGCGAACTCGCTCACGAGCGGTCGGCTCCCCAAAGCGACCCCCTGGGTCGTCCTCGCCGCCTCCTGGGCGCTGATGGCCGTGGTGTTCGCGTTCGCGAACATCGGCAACCCGGTCGGCGACTTCAACATCGCCGCGACCGTGTTCCTCGGCACGGTCGTGTTCGTCCTCGCCATCTACGTGATCTCGACGATCGTCGAGGGGCAGCGCAAGGCCGCGGACCGCTTCGTCACCGCGATCGTGTCGGCCGCGTTCGTGGTCGCCCTGCTCCCCCTCATCTCGCTGCTGTTCACGGTGGTCGTCAACGGGCTCGCCCGCTTCGACATCGAGTTCTTCACTTACAGCATGCGGAACGTGATCGGAGAAGGCGGCGGAGCCATCCACGCCGTCTACGGCACACTGCTGATCACCCTCGCGGCGACGATCATCTCCGTGCCCATCGGTCTCATGACCTCGATCTACCTGGTCGAGTACGGCTCGCGCAGCAGGCTCGCCAAGGCGATCACCTTCTTCGTGGACGTCATGACGGGAATCCCGTCGATCGTCGCCGGTCTGTTCGCCTACTCGCTGTTCGTGGTCTTCTTCGGCCCCGGGATCTCCAACGGTTTCATGGGCGCGGTCGCGCTGAGCGTGCTGATGATCCCGGTCGTCGTGCGCTCGTCCGAAGAAATGCTGCGCCTGGTCCCGAACGAACTGCGCGAAGCCGCATACGCGCTGGGAGTTCCGAAGTGGCTGACGATCGTCAAGGTCGTGCTTCCCACCTCCATCGCGGGCATCACCACGGGCGTCATGCTCGCCATCGCCCGCGTCATCGGTGAGACCGCACCCCTGCTGCTCACCGCCGGATACACGCAGAGCCTCAACCTCAACCTGTTCGAGGGCAACATGATGACGCTGCCGGTGTTCGTCTACAACCAGTACGCCAACCAGGGCACCAGCCCCGACGCCGCGATCGCCCGCGCCTGGGCCGGTGCCCTCACGCTGATCCTGATCGTCATGGTGCTGAACCTCGCCGCTCGCGCAGTGGCGAAGTTCTTCGCCCCGAAGACCGGTCGCTGACCCACACCCGAGAGAAAGAACCGTCTTGTCCAAGAGCATCGAAGTCAACGACCTCAACGTCTACTACGGCGACTTCCTCGCCGTCGAGGGTGTTTCTCTCGACATCGAACCGCGTTCGGTGACGGCCTTCATCGGCCCGTCCGGCTGCGGCAAGTCGACCTTCCTGCGCACGCTGAACCGCATGCACGAAGTCATCCCCGGCGCACGCGTCGAGGGGCAGGTGCTGCTGGACGGGGACGACCTCTACGGCAGCGGCGTCGACCCGGTCTCCGTGCGCCGCCAGGTCGGCATGGTCTTCCAGCGCCCCAATCCCTTCCCCACCATGTCGATCCGCGAGAACGTCCTGGCCGGGGTGAAGCTGAACAACAAGCGGATCTCGAAGAAGGACGCCGACGAGCTGGTCGAGAAGTCGCTGCGCGGCGCCAACCTCTGGAACGAGGTCAAGGATCGCCTCGAGCGTCCCGGTTCGGGCCTGTCCGGTGGACAGCAACAGCGACTGTGCATCGCCCGCGCGATCGCCGTCGCACCGGATGTCATCCTCATGGACGAGCCGTGCTCGGCCCTCGACCCGATCTCGACCTTCGCGATCGAGGAGCTGATCGGTGAGCTGAAGAACGACTACACCGTCGTGATCGTGACGCACAACATGCAGCAGGCCTCCCGTGTGAGCGACAAGACGGCGTTCTTCAACATCGCCGGAACCGGCAAGCCGGGCAAGCTCATCGAGTACAACGACACCAAGACACTGTTCACCACCCCGCAGGAGCAGGCCACCGAGGACTACGTCTCCGGCCGCTTCGGGTGAGCGTCTTCGCGCACGCTGAACGGACGATGCCCGCACAGTTCACTGTGCGGGCATCGTCCGTTCAGTCGCGGGGGCGGAGCAGATAGGCGTTCAGCGATGCCGTGACATCGGCGTCCACCGCGAGTGACACGTCGTCGAATGCGGCAACCGGCGCCGCCAGCCGAACGCTGGAGACCAGCCATGCGGCATCCGCCTCACCGAGTCTGTCGGTGTGCACGGTCTCGTACGCCGCGTCATGGCCCAGATCCCGCAGATGCGCGAACAGACTCATCTGGGTCGTTCCGTGCAGGATGCCGGCTCCGGGTTCGGGCGTGATGTAGCGGTCGCCGAAGCGGAGGATGACCGAGCTGGTCGGTCCTTCCAGCACGACACCGTCGGTCGTGACGAACAGCGCGTCGTCGGCGCCACGCCGCCGGGCCTCGCGGATCGCCGCCATGTTGACCGCATACGACAGGGTCTTGGCGCCCAACAGCAGCCAGGGTGCACGGACCGGCGCCCCGCTGTCGAAGCCCCGGTCCAGCGTCACCACCCGGAGGCCCCGTTCGCGCACCGCCGTGTTGTCGGGGGCGACCGCCGCGGTGACCCACGCGGTCGGGGTGGGTCCGTGCTCGATGCCCCGGCTCAGGATCAGTTTGATGACGCACTCTCCGGGTGGGCATTGCGAGGCGACGACGGCGACGGCATCCCGCCACTGATCGAGGTTCGGGGCGGGCAGGTCACACAGCGCGGCGGAGTGCGCCAGCCGTTCCAGGTGGGGTCCGACCTCCTGGGCGTGACCGTCGACGACCCCGATCGACTCGAAGATGCCGTCACCGCGCTGCGTGCTCAGTTCCCCGATGCTCAACGCCGGGGCGGAGGGATCGACCACCCGGAAGGTCGCCGCGTGATCGGTGCCGCGCACGTCGGTGGCGACGGGATCGATGATGAGCGCGTATCGCCAGGTCATGCCACGAGCCTAGAGCGCTCGGAATACACCCGGGGCACGGTCCGTTACACTGGAACAGCCGGGCCGCAGTAACCCCGGGCTCCATCTTCTGCCGCTGCGAGCGGCCTTGCGCCGAGAGGCGTTCTGCGGCCCGGCACTTTCGTGTCCGGGCGGATCCGCGCCGGTCGGAGAATCGCGCGTTGGTCGGAGGATCCGCGCCAGATCCTCCGACATCGAGCCGATTCTCCGACATCGAAGACCGGCACACAGCGCGTCAGGTCAGAGTGTCGCGGCGCCAGAGAGCAGCGCACGCGGCGAGGTCGGTGCCGTAATCGGCCAGCCGCAGCGCGCGCCTGGTCAGCGCGCTCGCACGGTCGGACTCGGTCGGCTCGTAGTCATCGGCGAGGTGGGTCGATCCGGCCGCCTGCACGCGGCAGAACGCGGCGGCACGATCGAGCGCGATCGCGAAGTCGCCCGTGAACGCACCACGGAGGATGACGTCGATCAGGGCGACGAGCTCCTCCGGTCCGGCGGGTGTCGGCGCACCCGCGACCATGTCGTCGGACGAGGCCAGCTCAACGCGCCCCCGCTCGTACAGCAGCGCCGCCGTACGCGGGTCGTCGTGGATCATGAGTTGCAGCAGATACAGGCGCCACAGCGCGCCCGGAAGGCTCGTGGCGGGCGATCGCGACCACAACTCCGCGATGTCGTCGATGCCGTGTTCGTCGGTGAAGGTCACCAGGCGTTCGATCACCGCGGCGTCCGGCTCCTCCCGCACCCGAGAGAGCAATGCCTGCGCGGTCGAGTGCGCGGCGCGTGAGACCTCCGCCGGGTCTTCTGCGGAGTAGAGCCGATCGAACAACTCCGCGGGGCGGCGCACCGGCTTGTGGAACTCCCGCGGCTCGTCGCTCATCCCTCCAGGCTACGCGCCCGGGAGCCGCTCATGCCGTGGGGATGACGACGATCGGGACCGTCGATGGTCGGCCGGTCGGAGATCCACCGGCGGGTTCGATCGTGACCGCCAGCGCGTCACCGGGCTGCAGGTCGCCCTCGAGCAGCGCGGGCTGGTCACCGTCGGCGGGGCGGTACAGCCCGGCCGAGATCGCTTCCTCGCCCCGCACGAACCACAGTTCGTAGATCTCCTCGTCGGTCAGTGCGGGGAGGTCGTCCGAGACCAGCACGGCTTGCCCGAGCGACTCCGACCAGAAGGCCGTGACGGTCCCCTCGCCCGACGCGAGCTCCGCAGTGGCCGCTTGGGAGTCGGACGCGTCCTCGATCTGCTGCAACGCGACGACGGAGGCGGGGCGTGTCAGATACTCGTTGACGGTGACGGCCCCGAAGCCCAACGCGACCAGCAACACCAGCGACGCGGCGAGCGCGAACATGCCGCGCATCCACTTCTGACGTGCGACGGTCTGGATGGCCTCGGTTCGCGGGGGCGGCGGCGCCATCGCCGCCTCCTGCGCCGGCGTCGCCGGGATCTGCGGGGTCTGTGCGATGCGCGCGAAGAGCGCATCGCCGATCGCCGCCGGCGGCTCCTCGGCCGGGACCGCGGCGCCGAGCAACCCCGCGGCGTCGACGTCCTGAGCGGCCATGTCCTGCCACTCCGGATCGGCGGCGAGCGCCGCCTGGTAGGCACGTTCGTCCTCGGCCGACAGGGCGTGCAGGGCGTGCCCGGCCGACAGCTCCGCGAACTCGTCGCGATTCACGCTCCCACCCCCATCTCCACTCGCAGTCGTGACAGTCCGTCACGCATCCTGGTCTTGACCGTTCCCAGCGGCGCTCCGGTGAGCGCCGCGATCTCGCTTTGACTGTAACCCCCGTAATACGCCAGGACGATGGCCTCGCGCTGGGGGTCGGGAAGGGTCGCGAGCGCGGTCGAGACGCGTCGCCCCTCGAGCTTGAGCTCGACGTGCTCCGCGACCCCGTCGTGCGCCACGCCGAGGTCCCGGATGCCGACGCGAACGTCACGATCACTGCTCGCCTGCGACGACCGCACCCGGTCGACCGCTCGGCGATGGGCGATCGTGAGCACCCATGACCTTCCTTGACCTTTGTTCGGAGCGAACTTCGCGGCGGATTGCCACACCTCCAGAAAGACCTCCTGGAGCACCTCTTCGCTCTGCGAGCGGTCCACGAGCACCCGCAGGATCAGACCGAAGACCCGCGAAGAGAGCATTCCGTAGACAGCGGCGAAGGCGCTCTGATCGCCGGCGGCGATCCGCCCGAGCAGTTCTGCGACGTGGTCGGTGCGGTCGCCGCCGTCTTCGGGCACGTCGACGCCGTCAATGACCATACGATCCAGCATGCCTCACGTGCGCGCGCGACCCGGTATCGGCCCGACTCCCTTGACGTGTGTCGGCTGATCTGGATCACGTCGGCGGCCGTCGCATCCGCCGGCGCGCACCCCTGCCGGTCTCGACGGATGTCAGGTCGATCCAATCCGCCCGGCCGGGGTCTCCGAACAGCCTGTGTACGCCGCTTCTGCGGACGACGATCCGGCCCTCGCGGCCACCTACACCGGAGGTAAGTCATGCTCACCAAGAAGTCGCACATCACCGCGGGTCTCACGCTCGCCGTCGCCGCCACGTTCGCGCTGTCGGCCTGTTCCGGATCCACCTCGTCGGAGACGATGGACGAGGACATGACGGAGGAGACGACCGCCCCCATGGAGGAGGACGCCATGGCGGACGAGATGGACCCCGCCGCGATGCTCGTCGGCGCCGGTTGCGCCGACTACGCCGAGGCCGTCCCGGACGGGGCGGGGTCGGTCGAGGGCATGGCGATGGACCCGGTCGCCGTCGCGGCGTCCAACAACCCGCTGCTGACGACCCTGACCGCCGCCGTCAGCGGCGAGCTGAACCCCGACGTGAACCTGGTCGACACCCTCAACGGCGACGAATTCACCGTCTTCGCGCCGGTCGACGACGCGTTCGCGCAGATCGACGACGACACGATCCAGACGTTGTCGACCGACGCCGACCTGCTCACCACGATCCTCACCTACCACGTGGTCCCGGGCCAGCTGAGCCCCGACGAGGTCGTGGGCACCCAGACCACCGTCCAGGGCGGCGAGGTCGAGGTCACCGGCTCGGGCGACGAGCTGATGGTGAACGACGCGATGGTCATCTGCGGCGGTGTGCAGACCGCGAACGCGACGGTCTACCTCATCGACTCGGTCCTGATGCCGTAAGGCCGGACCGCCGGCGACCGGCCCGGGGGACCGGTCGCGATCACGGGGACGCGGTCGTCGACGCCATGCGAGGTGCGTCGACGGCCGCGTCGCCTATTAGGCTGGAAGCTCACGGGCCTCTAGCTCAGTCGGTAGAGCATCGGACTTTTAATCCGCGGGTCGTGGGTTCGAGCCCCACGGGGCCCACCGTGTGGCCGGGGACGGCTCAGATCGTCAGATACAGCCCGATGGGCAGGATGACCGCCGCCGTCCCGATCACCAATCCCGCCGCCGCGGGGAATCGGCCGCCGCGCCCGAGGGCGTACAGGCGGAACCCGAACGCACTGCAGGCCACCGCGGGCACGCCGACGAGGATCGACAGCCCCGGGCTGACGACACTGAGCAGCAGTGCCACGACCGCGAGGGCCACACCCGCGATCGCGACCGGGTTGGTCACACGGTCCTGGGCGGAGGCTTCCGGCTCTTCGTCGGTCACACGTCGAGACTACGCGGCGCGCCGCCTCCCGTGCGGCATCAATCCACAGTCTTCGTGAGCTCTCCACCCGCGTGGGCGATCTCGGCCAGCGCCGCGTCGCTGGTCTCGGCGGCGACGCCCGCCACCAGGTCGGTGAGCACACGCACGTGACGACCCGCCGCGATCGCGTCGAGAGCGGATGCGCGCACACAGTAGTCGGTCGCGATTCCCACCACATCGATGTCGAGGATGCCGTGCTCCTCGAGCAGCCGCACCGCCGTCACCCCTTCGTCGGTCTCCCCTTCGAAGAGCGAATAGGCAGGCTTGCCCTGCCCCTTCTTCAGATGATGGGACACCGCCGAGGTGTCGAAATGGTCGTCGTATTCCGCCCCCGCCGTCCCGGCGACACAGTGCACGGGCCAGGTCTGGACGAAGTCGGGCTCACCGGCGGCGAAGTGCCCGCCGTTGTCGTTGTCGGCGTCGTGCCAGTCCCGCGAGGCGACGACGATCGCGTACTCGTGCCGGTGGGCGGTGACGTGGGCGCTGATGCGGCTCGCCACGTCGTCGCCGCCGGCCACGCCGAGCGCACCGCCCTCGGTGAAGTCGTTCTGGAGGTCGACGATGAACAGTGCCCTGGTCATTCTTCGAGCGTACGCCGGTACTCCGCCCGTGTCAGCGCGTGTCCGTCGTCGGTGACCGCGCCCGTCGCGGATGCCGCGGCCACAGGCCCGCCCGTCGCCGCGGCCCGTGGCGGCTCGTCCCGCCGCGCAAGCTTGGAGGGCCACCAGATCGCGCGACCGATGTCATACGACAGCGCCGGGACCAGAAGAGATCGCACGACGAACGTGTCCAGCAGGACACCGAAGGCGACGATGAACGCGATCTGCGCGAGGAACAGGATCGGGATGACGCCCAGGGCCGCGAAGGTGGCCGCCAGCACGAGCCCGGCGGAGGTGATGACACCGCCGGTCGCGACGAGCCCGCGGAGGATTCCCCGGCGCGTGCCGTGGGTGATCGTCTCCTCCCTCACCCTCGACATCAGGAAGATGTTGTAGTCGACACCGAGCGCGACGAGGAACACGAATCCGTACAAGGGCACCGCGGGGTCTGCGCCGGGGAACTGGAAGATCCCGTTGAACACCAGGGCGGCCACACCCAGGGCGGAGCCGAACGACAAGATCACGCTCAGGATGAGGATGACCGGCGCGACGACGGCCCGCAGCAGGAGCATCAGGATGAGCAGGATGACCACGAGCACGACGGGGATGATGATCGTGCGGTCCCGGATCGAGGTGTCGTTCGAGTCGATGTCCGTCGCCGTCACACCACCGACCAGCGCCGTCCCCTCCCCCAGGGTGTCGTCGTAGGTGACCCGGAGGTCACGCACGGCGTCTTCGGCCTCGACGGAGTCGGCCGTGTCGGTCAGCGTGCCGATGAGCAGGACGTCGCCGTCCGAGACCGTCGGGGCGGGGGCGTCGGTACCGGGCGGGCCGAACGCCTCGAGGGTGGCCTCGCCGTCGGCCACCGTGACCGTCGCCTGGCCGGTCGGCGAGTCCTCCGTCGAGACCGCGACGGCGTCGACGCCTGCGCTGTCGTCGAGGACCTCCGCGGCTTGCGCCAGGTCGTCTTCGGGCACGATCACGTACACGGGGCTCCCCGAGCCGGCGGGGAAGTGCTCGGCGAGCACATCCTGCCCCTCACGAGCCTCCGAGTAACCCAGCACGAGGTCGCTGGTGGCCACACCGTCGGCCTTCAGCTGGGTGACTCCCACGGCGGCGGCGAGGAGGACGACGGTGCTGATGATCCACACCGGCCGGGAGTGTCGGGCCACCAGTCGCGCCTGGCGCTGCCAGAACCCCTTGACCGGCTGGGTGAGATCCTCGGGGATCTGTGCCGGCGGGTTCTTCGGGATGAAGGGCCAGAATGCCGCCCGCCCGAACAGCGCCAGAAGTGCGGGAAGGAAGGTCAGGGCCGAGAGCATCGAGAACACGATGCCGATGGAGGCGATCGGACCCAGTGCACGGTTGGTGGCGAGGTCGCTCAGGAGCAGACAGAGCAACCCCGCGATGACCGTCCCCCCGGAGGCGAGGATCGGCTCGAAGGCGCCGCGCCAGGCGCGCAGCGTGGCATCCCACCTCCCGATCCCCTCACCGACGGCCTCCCGGAAGCGCGCGACGTAGAGAAGGGCGTAGTCGGTGGCCGCACCGATGACCAGGATGAACAGGATCCCCTGGACCTGACCGTTCAACACGACGACGTCGGCGAAGGCCAGCCACCACACCACCAGGAGCGCGACACACAGCGCGAACACGCTCGTGAGCAACACGAGCACCGGAAGCAGGGGCGACCGGTAGACGATCACGAGGATGATGAACACCGCGATCAGAGCGACCGCCAACAACAGACCGTCGATGCCGAGGAAGCCCTCGGTCAGGTCCGAGGTGAACCCGGCGGGCCCGGTGACCCAGCCCTCGACGCCGGCGGGCAGGTCCTCCTCGAGCAGGTCGCGGATCTCTTCCACCGTCTCGCGAACCTCGCCCGAGGCGTCGATGGGCACGACGATCTGCACCGCCTGCGCATCGTCGGAGGGGATCGGAGGCGAGACCGCGTCGATGATCCCGGGGAGTTCGGCGATCTCCTCCGAGACGGTGGTGATCTCGGCCAGCTCCTCCTCGGTCAGCTCGCCTTCCCCCTCGATGACGACGATGGCGGGGATCGCGTCGTCTCCGAGGAAATCCGACAACCGCTCGGACACCTGAGTCGCGTCGGCGCTCTCGGGCAGGAAGCTCGACTGGTCGTTCGTGGCCACTTCGTCGACCTTGCCGAAGTAGGGGCCGCCGACGGATCCGCCGACGATCCAGATGAGAACCAGGACGAAGGGTATTCCGACCCGGACCCATCGGTTGGGCGATCGGCGGGCGTGATGCGGCGAGGACATATTGCTAGCCTATCTAGCAATCACCCGCGCGGCGTTCACCGTAGGCTGATCGGGATGATCGCCGCACTCGTCGCCCTCGCGGGCGCGCTGGTCTACGGCTCGGCCGACTTCCTCGGAGGCCTCGCCGCCCGGCGACTCCGCTCGATCGTCGTCACGGCCGTCGCCGCGGCGTCCGGACTGGTCGCCCTGCTCGCGCTGATGCCGTTCGTCGGCGGCGCATGGCTGCCCGCCGACGTTCTCTGGGGGGCTCTGTCCGGTGTGCTCGGCGTCGTGGCGATCGTGCTCCTGTATGCGTGCCTCGCCGTCGGCCCGATGAGCATCCTCTCCCCCCTGACGGCGGTGATCACCGCCGTGGCCCCGATGTCGTGGGGCCTGCTCGTGCAGGGCGAGGCGTTCAGCCCGCTCGGCTACGTGGGTCTCGCCGTCGCCCTGGTCGCCGTGATCCTGGTCGGCTTCATCCCCGGGGAGAAAGTCGTGCGCCCGAGCACACGAGGCCTGTTGATGGCAGTCGGCGCCGGCACCACGCTCGGGGCCTTCCTCATCGCACTCGACCAGACCAGCGCGGCCAGCGGCCTCGTACCACTGGTGGTGAACCGGGCCACGAACACCGCGATCACGGCGATGGCTGTCGTCGCGCTGGTGGTCTTGGCACGGCGCCGCGGCGTATCTGCGGCGGACGCGCTCGTCCCCGCGGGAGCACGGGTCGGCGCAGCACCCAGTGGTCACATCGATCTCGAGCACGCATCGACCGGGCCCGTATCGAGCCCGGCCGGACCACGGGTCTCCCCCTGGTGGTTGGCGGTGGGTTGCGGTGTCCTCGACGTCGCGGCGAACGCCGCCGCGTTGATCGCGCTGCGCGCCGGCGACCTCGCTGTCGTGTCGGCGTTGACGGCGCTCTACCCCGCCGGCACGATCCTGTTGGCCGCGGTCGTACTCCGGGAACGTGTGGCGGTGGTGCAGTGGGTGGGCCTTGCCCTGGCCCTCGCCGCCGGAGGACTCCTCGCGGTCGGTTGACCCCTCAGCCGCGCACGAAGATCATCACAACCGAGACGGTCACCGACGCGGCACCGACTGCGAGGAACCCGACCGCGAACCATGTGACAGCACGCACGAGCGGGGAATGCGCGGTCAGCCGGAGACGGTCACGGCTTCCCTGCCGAGCGAACACGTCGGCGGTGTCGGCGTCGCCGAGCTCTCGGAGCATTTCCTCGGACAGCATGGCCTGCCCGACGCCGTCGTCGCCGAACCAGCGGGCGACGCGCCCCCCGTGCGCGTCGTCGATGACGACGTGCACGGGCCGCCAGGTACCGTCGGCCAGATACAGGATGAGCGCGACACCGGATACGAGGGCTCCGAGTCCGAACCCGAGCCACGCGAAGATCTCTGCGACGGTGTCGACCGCTCCATCCATCGGCGCGCTCCCGGTGAAGATGGCGAAAGGGGCCGCGGATGCGACCCCTTTCGCGTGGGAGCCACCTGGGGGAATCGAACCCCCGACCTATTCATTACGAGTGAATCGCTCTGCCGACTGAGCTAAGGTGGCGCACATCGCTTGCGCGACGCACGATCAACGATCTTACAGCCTCGCGAGGGTCCCCGCGAACCACCTGCGGACGCTCAGTGCATGACCATACCGCCGGTGATGTTGACCGCCTGACCCGTGAGGTACGCGCCGTCCTGCGAGGCGAGGAACAGCGCAAGTCCCGCGACATCATCCGGTTCACCCAGCCGACCCAACGGCGAATACGAAGACCACTGCGCGATCTTCTCGGGCGTACGGGTGTCCGCACCCATCTCGGTGAGCACGTAACCCGGACACATGGCGTTGACGCGGATGCCGCTGGGGCCGAGTTCGAGGGCGGCGACCCGGGTCAAGGCGACGACTGCCGATTTCGATGCGGCATAGGCGACCTGACCGGCACCTCCGGTCTTCGCGGCCATGGACGCGAGGTTGACGATGGCGCCGCCGCGACCGGCTGCGACCATCTCGCGCGCCGCGATCTGCAGCGTCAGGAGCATCGACCGACTGTTGACCGCGAAGGTCTCGTCCCACTGCTCCGGGGTCGTCTCCATCAGCGAGGCGAACCGCAGCAGACCCGCGTTGTTGACGAGGGCGTCGACGCCGCCGAGCTCGGTGACCGCGGCCTCCATGGCGTCGCGGGTGCTCTCGACCGACGCCAGATCGGCCTGGACGAACGCACCACCGATCGCCTCCGCGCGCGCCGACCCCTCCTCGCGCAACCTGTCGATGACGACCACGTTCGCACCTTCCGCGGCGAATCGCTCGGCGATCCGCGCACCGATCCCTCGCGCGGCGCCCGTGACGATGACTCGAGAGCCCTCGAACCTGCTCGCGCTCATGACTGCACCGCCTGCGAGGTCCAGTCTCGACCGTCGCGTCGGTAGTGGACCCGGAGGTTCAACGCCTCCGGCACCGCCTCCCAGAACGTCACCGCATCCGGGACGATCCGGAACCAGCGCCAATGGGCCGGGCGGGCGATCGGTTCTCCGGACGCGAGCAGCGCACGGAACCGGGTCAGTTGCTCCGCCTCGTCGCGCAACGGCTCACCGTGGAAAGACACCGTCCGAGAGGCCTGTACCCCTCGGTCTTCCGCAGCGAAGAGGGCGTCGCTCTCGTCGTCGTCGGCCCAGGCGACCACGCCGGTCACGTTCACCGAACGCGACGTCTGCTCCCAGTACACCGATACGGCGGCGCGGCCGGTGGCCGTCATCTCACGTCCCTTGCGACTGTCGGCGTTGGTCGTGAACACCAATGCGTCCTCCTCGACCGCCAGCAACTGGACGGTGCGACTGGAGGGGACGCCCTCGGGCGACGAGGTCGCCAGCGTGACGTAAGTCGCCTCTCCGGCTCCGTGGTCGCGTGCATCCGCGATCCACCCGTCGAACAGATCGAGCGGGTTCCGCGGGACTGCACGGTGATCGAGCCGTTCCAGAGCGTCGTTGTCCCGAGGGAAGACGACGGTCGCGACGGAAGCTGATTTCGCCATGGGGCCTTCCTGTCCACCGGTCCACCCGGTCGAACCCGTCCAGGATGCCAGCGGGGAACGACGAGGAACGGCTCTCACAAAAACCTTTTACACGCCGGTAATAAACCGATTTACATCCGGACTCGCATAGTTGTTAGCGTTCCCGACACGCGCTCACCCCGCTCCACCCGATCCACACCCGAGCACGCAGGCACCATGTACACCCGCCCGACGTCGATGCACTCGACGCCCCCCAGGAAGGTCGTTCCATGACAACCCCCCAGCGCTCCACCCGCCGCCTGGCCGCCGCATCCGCGGTCGGCTTGCTGTTCCTCGCCGGCTGCTCCTCCTCGACGGATGACGTCGACACCGCGGAGCCTGCCGGCGACTCCGATCTGATCAGCGCCGAACGGTGCGAGGCCAACGAAGCCGCCGGCCCGATCACCTTCCTGACCTCCTTCGGGTATGTCGCATCCGTCGGCCTCCTCGACGTCGTCACGGCCGAAGAGACGGGGATGTTCGACGACCTCTGCCTGGACGTCACGATCGAGCCCGGCTCGAACAACGCACAGCTGGTCAGTGCGGGAACTGCTCAGTTCGCCGGGCTCGGAAGCCCCTCCGACGTCCTGGTCGCCCTGGACAACGGAGCCGACATCACCGCGATCGCGACGTATGGGAACACTCCGGCGATCATGCTGATGACCGAGAGCGACGTCACGTCGCTCTCGGACCTCGAAGGCACCATCGCCGGATACAAGGGGGCGATCCCCCCGCAGATCTCGTCGATGCTCGAAGCAGACGGAGTGGACGCCTCAGCGGTCGAATGGGTGTCGGTGGGCTACGACCCGACCATCCTGCCGCAGGGCCAGGTCGACTCGTTGACCGGATACAAGTCGAACGAGCCGCTCGTCCTGGCCTCTCAGGGTTACGAGGTCACTCAGTGGGACCCGGCCGACTACGGAATCGAGTCCGCTTTCAACACCCAGATCGTCAACAACGACTTCGCCGAAGAGCACCCGACCGCCGTCGAGGATTTCCTTCGGGCCAGCTTCGCCGCGTACGCGTGGATCAACGAGTCCGAGGCCAACCTCGATGAGGCGCTCTCCTACGCCGAGGCTCTCTCCGACGCCGGCTACGATCTCGAGCTGAGCGCGGAGCGCTGGCACACCGAGGTCGCCCTCGTGGAGGACTCCCAGCCGGAGGGGACCGTCCTCGGCTCCCAGTCGGTCGAACAGTTCACCCCCGAAGCGGACATGTTGGTCAAGTACGACCTGGTCACGGAGGCGCCCGACGTCGAGGCGGCGATCCAGACGCAGTTCGTGGACGCCCTGTACGAAGACGGCGTTCTCATCTGGCCCGCCCCCTGATGCGCGCCTGGGTCCAGGAGGCCTTCGGCGGACCCGAGGTGCGGCGACTGCTCGATGTCGCCGCACCTGCGCCGGGCCCCGACGAGGTACTCGTACGGGTCCTCGCCGTCGCTCTGAACCGGCTCGACGTGTTGCAGCGCTCCGAAGCGGTCGTGGGCGGGATGTCGGTGCCTCACATCGCGGGCATGGACATCGTCGGAGAGGTGGCCGCGACCGGTGACGCGGTCGATGGCGATCTGCTCGGCACCGTCGCACTGATCGACCCGGTCGTCAGCTGCGGCCGGTGCCGGATGTGCGTCGATGACACCCCCACCTACTGTGCGGATTTCGCCACGATCGGTTCCACCCGCGACGGTGGCATGGCCGAGTACGTGGCGGTGCCGGCACGGAACGTCCTTCCGGTGCATGTCTCGCCGCAGGATCCCGAGGAGCTCGCGCGCATCGCGGCGGTGCCGGTTTCCGGCGCCACCGCCTGGCGCGGGCTCCTCGGAGCCGGGGGACTCCGGTCGGGAGAGGTGGTCGTGATCCCGGGCGCGGGTTCGGGACTGGGCGCCGTCGGCGTTCAGATCGCCCTCTCCCTCGGAGCGACGGTCATCACACTCGTCTCGGGTGAGTCCAAGAAGCGTCGCGCGCTCGAGGCAGGCGCCCACCACGTCATCGACCGGACGGCCACCCTCGACTGGGTGGCCGAGGTCCAGAGCCTGACCGGCGGCGAGGGCGCCGACATGGTGTGGGACCACGTCGGCGGCGACTTCCTCGGCGCCTCACTGCGGGCGACCCGGCCGGGCGGACGGGTCGTCCTGTCGGGCACGACGGCCGGCCTGGACACGCGACTGCATCTTCCCGATCTGTATCAACCGGGCAGGAGCATCCTCGGGCACGGAAGCTACGGCAGGGCCGACATGGCTGCGGCCGTGGCCGGCTTCACCGAGGGTCGCTACGCGGTCCACATCGACTCCGTCTGGCCGTTCGAAGCCCTCCCCGAGGCGGAAGCACGGCTCGAATCCAACGACTTCTTCGGCAAGATCGTGGTCCTCGGACCAGGCCTGGCCCCGCGAGGTGAGGACGCATGACCCAGCAGAACACCACATCCACCATCGACCTCCGGGGCGTCGGGCGCACCTACACCCGCGGGCGCAGCACGGTGAAGGCCCTCACCGGTGTCGATCTGACGATCAGGCAGGGCGAGTTCGTCACACTGTTCGGCCCGTCGGGGTGCGGCAAGTCCACGCTCCTCCGACTCATCGCCGGGCTCGACACCCAGACCAGCGGCAGCATCTCGCTGTTCGGGTCGACACCGGCCCAGGCATCGCGCCGCAAGGACATCGCGTGGATCCCCCAGTCCTCCGCCCTCCTGCCGTGGCTGGACATCAAGGCGAACGCGGGCCTGTCCTCCGTCCTGAACCGCCGCGCCGACCGCCAGGGGCTGAGTTCGCGTCGCCCGGAGGATCCGGACGCCCTGCTGGCGGAGATCGGCCTCGGAGACTTCCGCGACTCCCGTCCCGACGAGCTGTCCGGCGGCATGCGCCAGCGGGCCTCGATCGCGAGAGGGTTCGCACAGGGTGCGCCCTTGATGCTGATGGACGAACCCTTCTCCGCACTCGACGAGCTGACACGAGACACGCTGCGCATCCGCCTGCTCGAGCTGTGGGACCGCCACAAGAAGACCATCGTCTTCGTGACGCACTCCGCCCAGGAGGCGGTGCTCCTGAGCGACCGGGTCGTGGTGATGAGTCCACGACCCGGTCGTATCAGCGAGATCGTCGACATCCCGTTCCCGCGACCTCGCGGGTGGGAGTTGACGGAGGAACCGGAATTCATCGAAAAGGTCGCCGAGGTCAAGCGCGTCCTGTGGAGCGCCTGGGAGGGCGACGAATGAGCGACATCGACAGCGCCCCGTCCGAGGCGGCATCGGCGCAGGACCGCCTTCCGGCATCTCGCCGTCAGGCGATGGGCATCGCGAAGGACCTGGCGCTGCACGTGGGCGCGCCGCTTCTGCTGTTCCTCCTGCTCGCCGTGGCATGGGAGTGGACGGCACTGACCTTCACCAGCGTGCTCCCGCCGATCCATGAGGTCTCGGAGGACATCGCCTCCCGCCCCGACTTCTACCTCGAGAACCTCCTCTCCACCGTGAGGTCGGCGATGATCGGTCTGGTCATCGGTGTGACCGCCGCACTCGTGCTGGGTGCGGCCATCGTCCACTTCACGTTCCTGCGAGCGGCGATCATGCCCGTCGCACTGTTGCTGAACGTCACACCGATCGTCGCCATCGCCCCGGCGCTGGTCGTGGCATTCGGATTCAGCGACCTCCCCCGGATCGTGATCGCCGCCGTCAGCGCGTTCTTCCCCATGCTGATCAATTCGATCACCGGACTACGCTCTGTGGACCCCCAGGCTCTCGAGGTCTTCCGCGCCATGGCCGCGAGTTCGCGCGAGATCTTCCTCCGCCTGCGCATTCCCTCCAGCCTGCCCTACCTGTTCGCGGGCCTGCGCCTGTCGGTCACCGCCGCGATGGTCGGCGCGGTCGTGTCGGAGTTCACCGGCGCCAGCCGAGGCATCGGTGCGGTCATCGTCAGCGCGACGACCTACCTGAACCTGCCCCAGATGTGGGCGGCGATCCTCTTCTCGGCGGTCACGACACTCTGCCTGCTCGGGATCATCGGCTTGCTCGAGCGTGTGATCGTACGCTGGTGAGCATGACGCGCACACGGCCGGAGCCTGCGGGACCGGTGACCTTGAAGCAGGTCGCCGATCATGCGGGCGTGAGCATCTCGACGGCGAGCAATGCGCTCACCGGCTCTCGCTCGGTCAGTCCCGCCTCCGTCCAGCGCGTCCTGCAGTCGGCGGCCGCCCTCGGCTACCGTCGCAACGAGGTGGCCCGGACCCTGCGGACCGGGCTGCGCAACACGGTCGGCGTCATCGTGCCCGACGTGACGAACCCGTTCTGGGGTGGCATGATCCGCACGATCGAGCGTCAGGCCGCACTTGCCGGTTTCCACGTGGCGCTGACGAACACCGAGTTCGATGCCACCCGCGAGACCAGCGCCCTGGCGGGCCTGGTCAGCCGGGTCGACGGCATCGTCCTGTTCTCCACCCGGCCGACCGCCGCCACCCTGCAGCCACTGCTGGACATGGGGATCCCCATCGTCGCGTGCGACGAGGTGATCGACGTACCGGGCCTGGGCGGGGTCTACTCCGACAACGTCGACGGCGCTCGCACCGCAGCCCACCACCTGGTGGACAGCGGCGGAACGGTGTTCGGGATGCTCGAGGGACCCGAGGCGCTGTCGACGGCCTCCGCGCGACGCCAAGGGTTCCGCGAGGGGCTGCGCGACGCCGGCGTCCCGGAATCCGCAGTCCACAGCGTGAAGGCGGAGTACTCCTTCGAGGGTGGCCGAGAGGGGATACGCCGGCTGCTCGCGGCGCATCCGGACGTGGACGCGGTCTTCGCGTCCACCGACAACCAGGCCATCGGTGCCATGCTCGAAGTCCTCAACGCGGGACGCGCCGTGCCGGATGACCTCCTCGTGTGCGGTTTCGACGACATCAGCTGGTCCGCACGCCTGTCACCCCCGCTGACGACCGTGCGCCAGGACGCCGAAGGCATGGCCACCGCGGCGATCGGCATGCTCCTGGAGATGGTGACCACCGGCGCCGCGCCCCGAACGGAGGTGTTCCCGGTCTCCCTGGTGACGAGGGAGTCGACACAGCGGACCCTCGCGCCCTCTCCCGTTACGATCACGTAAAACGATTTAGCTCCGCTGGACCACACCCCCCTCGACCGCGCAAGCTGTGAAGGTCGCCCCTCGTCGGCGACCGCGGAAGGAGCGTCATGACCAAGCCACTGAATCTCGGAGTGTTCGAGATCCTCACCCCCTCCAACGGTGTGCCGACATGGCGCCACCCGAACGGCCGCGCGCGACGCTACGGCGACGTGGCGTACTGGAGCGACGTCGCCCGCACCCTCGACGAGGCGGGCTTCGACTTCCTGTTCTTCGCCGACAGCTACGGGTATCCGATCATCGACGGGGAGGTCCCGGACGAGGTCATGCGCCACGGCATCCTCTTCCCCGGCTACGACCCCATGCTCCTGGTCAGCGCCGTCTCGCAGGCCGCACCCGGCCTCGGCATCGTCGTGACCTCCTCCACCTCCCTCGAACAGCCCTTCCCCACCGCACGACGGTTCGCGACACTGGACGAGTTCACCGGCGGCAGAATCGGGTGGAACATCGTCACCGGCAGCACCGCGCAGGTCACCGAAGGCCTGTTCGGCATCTCGCACTACGACCACGACACCCGATACGACGTCGCCGACGAGTTCGTCGACCTCTGCCGCACGCTGTGGGAGGACGGGTGGGACGACGACGCAGTGCGCTTCGATGTGGACGGCGACACACTCGTCGATCCGAGCCGCGTCCACGAGATCGACTATCGCAGCCGGCACTTCGCCAGCCGTGGCCTGTTCAAGGTGCCCCCCGGGCCGCAGCGCACCCCGGTCCTCTTCCAGGCCGGCGCGTCGGGGCGCGGGAAGGACTTCGGCGCCCGCAACGCCGAGGCGATGTTCACCCAGGGCCAGAACAAGGAGCAGGCCCGGGCCTCTTCACAGGACATCCGCGCGCGAGTCGCCGCGGCGGGAAGGGACCCCCATGACCTTCGCATCCTCAGCGGCGTGACCGTCACCGTCGCGGAGACCTCTGACGAGGCAGCGGCGAAGCGTCGCGAGCTCGAGGAGCTGTTCTCCTCCGACGACGCAGCCATCCTGTTCGCCGGGTTCACCGGCATCGACCTGCGCAGCCTCGACCCGAAGATGCACCTGGACGACATCCCCCGCAACGACCAGGGGCAGACCCCGCTGGATCGCTATCGCACGGTCGAGGGGGTCGACACCGTCCAAGACGTCCTGGATGCCTTCCGCGTGCAGGAGCGCGGATTCGTCGTCACCGGCGACCCCGTGTCCGTGGCCGAAGAACTCATCGAGACCGCCGAGTACGCCGACGTGGACGGCTACATGCTCGAGCCGACCTTCGGGGACATGGGCGCCTATCAGGACTTCATTCGGCTGGTACTCCCCGAATTGCGCCGGCGCGGAGCGTGGCGGGAGCCGGACCGCGAGGCGACCCTCCGTGAGCGTCTGGGCTTTCCCGAGGCCACACCGGGTTTCCGCCCCGAACGTCGCGGCTGAACAGTCAGTCGCAGTACAGGTCGTCCTCGGGCGCGACGCCCCCCAGGAGATAGGCCTCCACCGCATCGTCGACGCATGCGTCGCCCTTGTTGTACCCGGTGTGCCCTTCTCCCACGCGGGTGATCAGAACGCCGGAGGAGAGCTGTTCGGCGAGCGCGACCGACCACTCGTACGGGGTCGCGGGGTCGTTGGTCGTGCCGACGACCAAGATCGGCGCGGCACCCTCCGCGGTGATCTCCTCGCGCACCCCCGTCGGAGCGGCCGGCCACGCGTCGCACGGATCGGGACCGGACCAATACGGAGCGATCGTCGGCGCCTCGGCCGCGATGAGCTCTTCGGCGGCCGCCTCCTGCTCAGCGGTGGAGTCGTCCGGGTAGTCCATGCAGTTGTAGGCGCGGAACGCCTCCGATGAGTTGTCGGTGTACTGGCCGCCCTCGCGCCCGTTGTAGAAGTCCGCGAGGGTGAACGCCAGCGTCGGATCTCCGGCGAGGGTGTCGGCGAGCGCCTGGGTCAGGAACGGCCAGCTGTCCTGCGAGTAGAGCGCGGCGATGATGCCGGTCATGAGCGAGTCGGCGCCCAGTTCGCGTCCGTCCCCCGCCTGCAGGGGATCGACGTCGACGGCGGCGAGGAGCGCGCCGAGGTCTGCCATCGCGTCGTCGACCGATCCACGGAACGGGCAGTCCTGCCCGTCGAGGCAGTCGGCCATGTATGCGCGCAGGGCCGACTCGAATCCGAGCGCCTGGACGGTACCGACCTCGAGGCCCGGGATCGACGGATCGATCGCACCGTCCAGGACGAGCCGGCCGACCTTCTCCGGGTACAGCTTCGCGTAGGTCGCGCCGAGGAAGGTCCCGTAGGAGTACCCGAGGTAGTTCAGCTCGGTGTCGCCGAGGACCGCGCGGATGACGTCCATGTCGCGCGCGGCGTCGTCGGTCGTGATGGAGGCCAGGATGCCGCCGCTCCCCGCTTCACACGCCTCGGCGAACGCCCGGTTGCGCTCCTCCAGTTCCGCCGTCCATCCCTCGCTTCCGCGCGGGTCCTCCGGGATGTCGTACAGGTACGCGTCCATCTCGGCGGCGTCGAAGCAGGTGACGGCGGTGGACTCCCCCACACCGCGCGGGTCGAAGCCGATGACGTCGTACGCGGCGACGACGTCGCTGCCGACGGCGTAGTCGAGGGAGTCGCGGATCAGCGAGACACCACTGGATCCGGGGCCGCCCGGGTTGGTCAGCAGCGACCCGATCGGGTCCCCGCCGGTGGCCCGGTGACGGATGACCGACAGCTCGATCTCCCCCGCGCCCGGCTCGTCCCAGTCCAGCGGTACGACCACGGTGGTGCAGTCGAAGGCGCCGCACACACTCCAGTCGAGCGTCTGCTCGTAGAAGGGGAGCAGCTCGGCGGGAACCCCGTCGGTGTCGGGGTCGGCGCTGGCGCTCGGAACGGCCTCTCCCCCGTCCTCGGGGATCATCGCGTACAGACAGCCGGTCAGCGTGAGGCCCACGATGGCGAGGCCGGCGACGAGGGCGCCGGTGCGGCGCAGCGGGGTGGTCTTCACGGTGTCCTCCCGCTGGCGACGGTCACCAGCAAGCTCTCGAGGGCCAAGGTGGGGTTGACGTTCTGCTCCAGGTTGCGACGTGTCTCGGCGATGCGGTCGAGGACGACAAGCGGTCGCCGTGGGCCCCACGCGTCGGCGAGCGCGCGCAGTTCGGGCTCTAGTTCCCGATTGATCATGTCGGCCTCACGCCCGAACGCGAGCATCACGACATCGCGGTACATCGACTGCAGATCCGTCAGGACACGGTCGATGCCGTCGCGCAGACTGCGGGTGGCGCGACGCTTCTGCTCGTCCTCGAGCGCGGAGAGCTGGGATCGCACCGCCGGGGGGAGTGCGGCTCCTTCGGCGACCCCGAGGGTGCGGCGCAGATCGGCACGCTCGGCTTCATCGCGTTCGGCGGTGAGTGCCTTGGCGTCGTCGGTCGCCGCGTGCACGATCTGCGCGGCGACCTCGACGGCGTCCCCCACACCCCGCACCCCGAGCGCGGCGCGCAGGGTCTGCTCCCGCCGCGCGCGGGCTGCGACGTCGGTGGCCAGACGCTGGGCCATGCCGATGTGACGCTGGGCGTGGCGTGCCGACTGCTCCGCCACCCCCGGATCCGCACCGGTCCGCTGCACGATGAGGCGCGCGACGTCTTCGACCTCGGGGTCGCGCAACCGCAGGGTGCGCACGCGGGAGCGGATCGTGGGGAGCAGGTCGGCGTCGCTGGGTGCGCACAGCACCCACACGGTGTGATCCGGGGGCTCCTCGAGTGCCTTCAGGAGAACGTTCGACGTGCGCTCGGCCATGCGGTCGGCGTCCTCGACGACGATCACCCGGTGACGACCGAGAGAGGGCGCGTAGGACGAGCGTTCGACGAGCTTGCGGGCCTCGTCGATCCGGATGATGACCTGTTCGGTGCGCAACGCCGTCAGGTCGGGATGTGTGCGCGCGAGAACCTGACGCATGGCCGCCTCGTCGCCCGGTTCCGCGATCAGCGCGGCGGCGAACGCGTACGCGAGCGTGGATCTGCCCGACCCCGGAGGGCCGGTGATCAGCCACGCGTGCGTCATGGCCGCCGGGTCGGCGGCGGCGGACCGCAGCACCTCGACCGCCTCGGCCTGCCCCCATACGGCGTCCCACGGGGCGACCGCGTCCACGGCACGGTCGCCGGCGGGTATCGCGTCGACCGTCGCATCCATGCCCGTCAGCCTAATCGGCCCTCCCGACCTCGTCCGGCCCGTCTTCGAGCACGAGGGCGACGCGCTCGCGGATCACGCGTGCGATCTCCTCCGGCGACCGGGAGGCGTCGACGACCAAGAACCGCTCGGGCTCGGCGGCCGCGGACGCCAGGAACTCCGAGCGCACGGCCTGATGGAAGGCCTCTTTCTCGGCTTCGAGCCGGTCGAAGGGTTTTTCGTCGGCGTCGAGACGGGCCCGCGCGGCGGCGGGATCGAGATCGAGCAGGACCGTCAGGTCCGGCAGCAGTCCCTCGGCGGCCCACAGCGACAAGTCGCGTACTTCCTCACGGCCGAGCACACGCCCCGCCCCCTGGTAGGCGACCGAAGAGTCGAGGTAGCGATCCTGGATGACGACGTCGCCGCGCTCGAGCGCGGGGCGGACGAAGGTGGCGATGTGGTGCGCACGGTCTGCGGCGTACAACAACGCTTCGGCCCGCGCGGCGACCTCCCCCCGGTGGTGCAACACGATGTCGCGGATCAACGTGCCGACCTCGGTCCCCCCGGGCTCCCGCGTTCTCACGACGGCGCGCCCCCGGGAGATCATCCACTGCTCCAGCAGCTGGGCCTGCGTGGTCTTCCCCGCACCATCGCCGCCCTCGAAGGTGACGAACAGTCCGCGGGTCACGACTTCTTGGCGGTCGATTTACGGGTTGTGGTGGCGCGCTTGCGTTTGGGGGCGGGTCCCTTGGCACGCTTGTCGGCCAGCAATTGCACGGCCCGCTCGAAGGTGACCTCTGCCACGTCCTCGCCCCGCGGGATGGTGGCGTTGGTCTCCCCGTCGGTCACATACGGACCGAAACGCCCGTCGCGGAGTTTGATGGGCTTTCCCGAGGTCGGATCGGCGTCGAACTCCTTCAGGGCACTCGCCGCGCGGCGCGCGCCGTACTTCGGCTGCTTGTACACCTCGAGCGCCTGCTCGAGCGTGATGTCGAAGATCTGCTGCTCGTTCTCGAGCGTGCGCGAGTCGGTGCCCTTCTTCAGGTAGGGACCGTAGCGACCGTTCTGCGCGGTGATGGTCTCACCGCTCTCCGGGTCCTCCCCCACCGTGCGCGGCAACGAGAGCAGCCGTAGTGCTGTGTCGAGGTCGACGGTCTCCACCGACATCGATTTGAACAGCGAGGCGGTGCGGGGTTTGGGCGCATCCTTCTTCTTGGCGGTGCGCTTCTTCGGCGCGTCGGCGTCGACCGGAGCGGGAGGCTCCTCCGGCTCGGGCTCGACCTCCTGCACGTACGGACCGTACCGACCGTCCTTGACGATGATCGACTTGCCGTTCTCGGGATTCTCGCCGAGAACCCGGTCCCCGGCCACGGGCGCCTCGATCAGCTCGATCGCCTTGGCCACCGTCAGCTCGTCCGGGGCGAGGTCTTCGGGGATGTTGACCCGCCGTGGATCCCCCTCCGGGTCCTCCGCGTTCGGCACCTCCAGATACGGGCCGTACTTACCGAACCGGAGGGTCGCGACATCACCGATGGGCGTGGAGTTGAGGGCGCGGGCATCGATCTCACCGAGATTGTCGACGATGTTGCGCAGTCCCACGTGGCTGTCGGAGCCCCAATAAAACTCGTGCAGCCAGTCGACACGCTTCTGCTCCCCTCGGGCGATCGCGTCCAGATCGTCCTCGAGAGCGGCGGTGAAGTCGTAGTCGACGAGGTCGGCGAAGTGCTGTTCGAGAAGACGCACGACGCTGAAGGCGAGCCAGCTCGGGATGAGCGCCTGGCCTCGTTTGGAGACGTACCCGCGGTTGAGGACGACATCGATGATGCTCGCGAACGTCGAGGGGCGACCGATCCCCTTCTCTTCGAGCGCCTTCACCAAGCTCGCTTCGGTGTAGCGCGGTTTCGGGGAGGTCGCGTGGCCCTTCGGCTCGACCTCGGACAACTGCAACACGTCACCGACCGCCAGCTGCGGCAGGGACTGGTCGCTGGAGGTGTCGGAATCGCCGTGCTTCTCGTCGCTGCCTTCCTCGTACGCCTCGAGGAAGCCCTTGAAGGTGTAGACGGTGCCGGATGCCGTCAGTTCGACCCGCCGGCCACCGGCGTCGACCTCGAGGGTGACGGTGGTGGTTTCGTACTTCGCGTCGGACATCTGGCTGGCCATCGTGCGCTTCCAGATGAGGTCGTACAGGCGCTGCTCGTCGCGGTCGAGCTCACCGGCCACCGAGGAGGGCGTGCGGAACTCGTCACCCGAGGGGCGGATCGCCTCGTGCGCCTCCTGGGCGTTCTTGGACTTGCTGCGGTAGACCCGCGGGTTCGCCGGCACGGCGTCGTCTCCGTAGAGGGTGACCGCCTGCGCGCGTGCCGCCTCGACCGCCTGCTTCGACAGGGCGGTCGAGTCGGTGCGCATATACGTGATGAACCCCTTCTCGTAGAGCCGCTGGGCCACGCTCATCGCGTGCTTCGCGCTCATGGAGAGCTTGCGACCGGCCTCCTGCTGCATCGTGGAGGTCGTGAAGGGTGCTTTCGGACTGCGGGTGCCCGGCTTCGACTCGAGTTGGGAGACGGACGCACGCGTTGCGGCGCGGATCGCCTCCGCGAGGGTCCGCGCCTCATCCTCGCTGAGGACGATCACGGCCTTCTTGAGCTCGCCACGGTCGTCGAAGTCGCTCCCGCGCGCCAACGAGCCGCCGTCGACGCGGACCAGCCGCGCCGAGAACGACTTCTCGGGGTCCTTGGCGTCGGGCGAGGTCACCGCGGTCGTGTCGATGCTCCAGTACGACGCCGAGACGAAGGCCATGCGTTCGCGCTCGCGGTCCACGACCAGGCGGGTGGCGGCGGACTGCACGCGTCCGGCCGATGTGCCCTGCTGCACCTTGAACCACAGCACCGGGCTGACATCCCAGCCGTACAGGCGGTCGAGGATCCGTCTGGTCTCCTGAGCGTCGACGAGCGCGAGATCGAGCTCACGGGTGTTCTCCACGGCCGCCCGGATGGCGTCCTTGGTGATCTCGTGGAAGACCATCCGCTTGACGGGCACCTTCGGCTTCAGCGTCTCGAGCAGGTGCCATGCGATGGCCTCACCCTCGCGGTCTTCATCGGTGGCGAGGAGGAGTTCGTCGGCCTGCTTGAGCGCACGCTTGAGTTCGGTGACGGTCTTACGCCCGCGCTCGCTCTCGACGTAGTACGGATCGAAACCGTTCTCGACGTCGATGGAGTACTTGCCGTAGGCGTCCTTCTTCTCCGCCGGGATCTGCTTCTTGTCCGCGAGATCGCGGATGTGTCCGACCGAACTGAGCACCTCGTAGTCGTCCCCCAGATATCCCTGGATCGACTTCATCTTCGTCGGCGACTCGACGATGACGAGCTTCTTGCCTGTGGCCAACGCGGGGTCCTTTCGTCGATGCACACCCTACACACCGCCACGGGGCATGTTCGCTGAGAGAGGACCGCTCACGGTGGCGGTCCCGCTCGCGCGGACGCCGAGAACGGCACCCCGGCGAAATTCGAGACGAGGGTGACGGTGACGATCAGGTCCACCGACGCGCACGAGCCGACCGCCGCGCCGTTCGCGATGGCCACCTCGGCGGCGCGTTCGCACGGGACTCCGGTGGCGGCTCCGGACGCCGCGTCCGCCGCCGCCAGGGCGGCGGAATCCGCTGCGCCGGAGAGCCGCTGCGCCGCACCCGAGGCCGCACCCACGACAGCGAGCGCACCGACGAGGGTGGCCACGGTCGCGACCACCCCCACGGTCGAGGGCACACCGGGCATCAGAGCCCTCCCGCCAGCGCGCACCCCTCGGCGGTCAGCGTCGCCGGCAGCGGATCGGCGGCCACGACCGCCGTCACGCACACCAGGTCTCCGCGGGGGGTGATCTCCACCGTCGCACCCGGCACCGCGGCGGTCACCGCCGCGGCCGCCCGCGTGGGGTCTTCCTCCCGGGCCGCCAGACGCGCGGCATCGGCCACGGCGTCCTGAAGGCGCACCTGCCGCGCACCGGCGCCCAGCGCACCCACCCCGAATGCCACCACGAGCACGACCGCAGGCAGCGCCACGGCGAACTCGGCGGCGGCGGATCCGCGCTCGCCGATGGCGAACCGCCCGGCGCCGGGCGCGCGGCCGCTCATTCGACCGTCAAGGCGCGACGCACCAGGTCGGTCAAGATGCCGCGGACCTCATCGGACCGCATGATCACCACCAGCAGTCCGGCGAAGGCCACCGCCGCCATCGTGGCGATGGCGTACTCGGCGGTCGCGGCGCCGGAGTCATCGACGAACAGCCGCCGCGCCCGCCCGCCGGTGAGGTTCGGAACGGTCATCGGGTACTCCTTCTCCATCGGGTACTCCTTCTTCATCGGGTACTCGTTATTCATCGGATACTCCTTCTCCATCGGGTACTCCTTCTTCATCGGGGCTGGTCGCTTCATCGGGGCTGGTCGCCGGTTATTCAGGGCAGGGACGGGCTCGTCGGGGCGGGCGGCGCGACGTCGAGAGGCACGGCGCCGAGCACGCCGAGCATCATGGGCGCGACGCCGAGGAGGAGGAAAGCCGGCAGGGTGCACACTCCGAGCGGAATCAGCAGACGCGCGGACAGGCGGGCGGCGCGGAGTCGGCCGTCCATGCGCGCACGGTGGCGTTCGAGCGCGGCGGACGCGCGGAGCATCTCCACGGCGGGCACACCGGCGCGCCGTGACAACGCGAGCGCCTCGTCGGCCGTGTCGTCCTGCGACCGGTCGCGTCCGGAGAGGGCGCCGTCGACGAGGTCGCGCGCCCGCGGGACGGAGACCCCGCCGCTGAGGGCGATGGCCAGCAGTTCCGCGGTCATCCCCGGGATCTCCGGCGCCCCGCTCGCCCGCCGGACGAGCACGGCGTTCCATCGGTGGGCGGCGAGGGTGAGCAGCAGACCGCCGACCAGACACGCCACGCCGACCGGGGACCGGGTGAGCGCGGAGAACGTGTCGAACCCGAAGGCGGCTGCGAGGGCGACGCCCACCAGCGGCAGCCACGCCATCAACCGGGCGGTCGAGGTCGGTTCGGCCAACGCGACCCGCACGTCATCCGCGGCCTCCTCGGCGTCGCGGAGCGCGCGGGAGAACCCGCGGAGAGTGTCGGCGAGGGGCGCGCCCACGGTGGTCGCCACCTGCCACGCTGCGGCGACATCGGCCCACGCAGCCGTGCGCGCCGGCCGCGCGCCGAACCGCGCCGTCCTCGACGACGGTTCGGCGCACGCGGCGATCGCGGTCGCCGTCTCGACGCCGGTCCGGGTGGCGGCCACAACACGCCCGGCCGTGACATCTCCGGTCTCACCGAGCATGTCCCACGATCGCGCGGGACTGACCCCGGCTTGCAGCATGACGGCCAATCGGAGCACCGTACCGGCCGGATCCGACGAGTCGCGTCCCGTTCCCGGCGATCTCAGGAGGGCCACGGCATCTCCTCGACGCGAAGGCGTCCCGATCCGTCGAGCTCCGGGCGCCCGACCGCGGCGACCTCCCGGCGTCCGTCGGGGCGCCGGGACACATGGATGACGAGATCCAGCGCGCTGACCGTCTGGCGCGCGAGCGTACGATCGTCCCACCCCGCCAGCGCCCCGAGCGCCTCCAGCCGTGCGGCGACCTCGCCGATGCCGTTCGCGTGGACGGTCCCCGCACCGCCGTCATGCCCCGTGTTGAGGGCGCCGAGCAGGTCGCGCACCTCGGCGCCGCGCACTTCGCCCACCGCGAGGCGGTCGGGGCGCATGCGAAGCGCCTCGCGCACCAACCGGGAGAGGTCGACCGCACCGGCCCCCTCGAGGTTCGCCTGCCGCGCCTCCAGACGCACATGATGCGGGTGGTCCACCCGCAGTTCGGCGACGTCTTCGACCGTGACGATGCGCTCCGAGGCCGGGGCACTCGAGAGCAGGGCGGCGAGCAATGTGGTCTTGCCGGCCCCTGCGGCACCGGTCACCAGGACGTTGCGCCGGGCCGCGACGACCTCTTCGAGCCGCGCGCCCCCTTCGGGCGAGAACATGCCGGATCGGCCGAGCTCGGCGAGCCCCGCGCGTGCGAGCCGTGGCACTCGGATCGAGATCTCCGTTCCGGCCAGCGCGATCGGGGGAAGCACGGCGTGGACGCGGATCCCGTCGGCAAGCCGCACATCGACACAGGGATGTGCATCGTCGATGTGACGGTCGCCCTCACCGATCAACGCGATCGCCAGGTCGCGGACGTCCTCCTCGGCGAATCGCCACCCGGGCTCCGGTTGGGCGCCTTCGCCCCGATCGACGTGCAGTCCTCGGGCGGCACTGAGGAACAGGTCGGTGACGGCGGGATCGCGCAGCACGCGCTCGAAGGACCGCAAGGCCGCGGGGATCCCGACCGCGGAGACCACCGGGGACGCGGTGCCGTGACCGCCGAAAGCGACCAGCGTCTCACGGTCGCTCGGTTGCGTCGGCGTCGGCGTCGGCGTCGGCGACATGTCGGTGTCTCGACGCGAAACGACGAATGGAGCGGCCATGCCCCGACGCTAGGCGGGCGGGAACCGGCCGCGATGGGCGCACGGGACGGTCGTGGACCCGCCGTCGAACGCCCCGGCTGTGCAGGAGGAGTGCCCGCACAAAAAGAGGGCGGCATCCCATGGGGGGAATGGGATGCCGCCGTGCGAACACCCGGGTGTTGGGGGGGTACGGGTGTCGCGATGCCAGAATCGATGTTCGGCCGAGACGAGTGTACGCATGGAAACCGATGGGTCGACGCCTTCTCAGCTCTTTCTACCGATATATCGCAGATGTTCTCGATATCGCGGCACCGTGCCATCACTACCTACTATCGGAGGTGGTCCGATCGGACCACGATGGCTAGATTTGCCAGCGTCTCGGGCGGCCAGGCGCGCCGCTCCCCCCGTTGCGAAGGAGCACCGATGAGCAGTCAGATCGACCACCTGCTGAACGAAGACCGTCGTTTCGCCCCCTCCGCCGCGTTCGCCGCGACCGCCGTCGGCGACGCTGACCTGTACGCGAGGGCGGACTCCGATCGCGAGCGCTTCTGGGCCGACCAGGCCCGTGAGCTCCTCCATTGGCACACGCCGTTCACGTCGGTGCTCGACTGGACCAACCCGCCGTTCGCCGAATGGTTCGCCGACGGCGAGCTCAACGTCGCCTACAACTGCCTCGACCGCCATGTGGAGGCCGGGAACGGGGATCGTATCGCCCTGCTCTGGGAAGGCGAGCCCGGCGACGAACGCCGTGTGACATACGCCGAGCTGACCGATGAGGTCAAGCGGGTCGCCAACGTCCTCACCGGGCTCGGCGTCGGACAGGGCGATCGCGTCGCGATCTACCTGCCGATGATCCCGGAGGCGATCGCCGCGATGCTCGCCGTCGCGCGCGTCGGAGCCATCCACTCGGTCGTGTTCGGCGGATTCTCGGCCGACAGCCTGCGGGCCCGCATCGATGACGCCGGGGCGAAGCTGGTGATCACCGCCGACGGTGGATACCGCAAAGGCAAGGTGTCGGCGCTCAAGCCCGCGGTCGACGCCGCCCTCGCGGACCGCAACGGCAGCGGTCCGCAGGAGACGGTGGAGCATGTCCTGGTCGTCCGCCGTGGCGGCAACGACGTCGAGTGGACCGAGGGGCGCGACCTCTGGTGGCACGATGTGGTCCCGGCGGCAGCCGCGGAGCACGAGGCCCAGGCGTTCCCGGCCGAGACGCCGCTGTTCATCCTCTACACCTCCGGGACCACCGGCAAGCCCAAGGGGATCCTCCACACCTCGGGCGGCTACCTGACCCAAGCGGGTTTCACGAACAAGGTCGTGCACGACATCCACCCCGAGACTGACGTCTATTGGTGCACCGCCGACATCGGATGGATCACCGGCCACACCTACGTGACCTACGGCCCCCTGGCCAACGGCGCGACCCAGGTCCTGTACGAAGGCACCCCCGACACCCCCCACCCGGGTCGCTGGTGGGAGATCGTGGAGAAGTACGGCGTCACCGTGCTGTACACCGCTCCGACCGCCATCCGCTCGTTCATGAAGATCGGGCGCACCGTGCCGCAGTCGTTCGACCTGTCGAGCCTGCGCCTGCTCGGCTCCGTGGGCGAACCCATCAACCCCGAGGCGTGGATGTGGTACCGCGAGATCATCGGGTCGGACCGCACTCCCATCGTCGACACGTGGTGGCAGACCGAGACCGGCGCGATCATGATCTCGGCGTTGCCCGGGGTCACCGAGACCAAGCCCGGATCCGCGCAGGTACCGATCCCCGGGATCGCGGTGGACGTCGTGGACGAAGCCGGTGAGCACGTGGGCAACGGCAACGGCGGACTGCTCGTGATCACGGAGCCGTGGCCGAGCATGCTGCGCGGCATCTGGGGCGACCCCGACCGGTTCGTCGAGACGTACTGGGACAAGTTCGCCGATCGCGGGTTCTACTTCGCCGGCGACGGCGCACGGCTCGACGAGGACGGCGACGTGTGGCTCCTCGGCCGCGTCGACGACGTGATGAACGTCTCGGGCCATCGCCTGTCGACCGCCGAGATCGAATCGGCCCTCGTCGCCCACGAGGCCACGGCCGAGGCCGCGGTGGTGGGCGCCTCGGACGAGACCACCGGTCAGGCGGTCGTCGCCTTCGTCATCCTCAAGCAGAGCTTCCTCGACGCGCACCCCGCCGAGGGCCTGGCCACCACGCTGCGCCGGTGGGTCAGCGAGCAGATCGGCCCCATCGCGCGCCCCCGCGACATCTACATCGTCGGCGAACTGCCCAAGACCCGCTCCGGGAAGATCATGCGCCGGTTGCTCCGCGACGTCGCCGAGGGCCGCGAAGTGGGCGACACCACGACCCTGGCCGACACGATGGTGATGTCGACGATCCAGGCCAAGATCACCACATGACCGCCCGCCCCTTTTCCGAGGGGTGGACAGGCCGATGAGCACGCTCGACGAGCTGCGCGCCCGGGTGGCGGAGCATCCCTCCAACGCCTGGGCGCGCGAGCGCGGATGGGACCCGTTGATCATCGGCACCGAACGGGCGCGCGTGCTCATCCTCAGCCAGGCGCCGGGCCGACTCGCCCAGGCGTCCGGCATCGCGTTCGACGATCCCAGCGGACGCCTCCTGCGCAGCTGGATGGGAGTGACCGACGAGGAATTCTGGAACCCCGACCTCGTCGCCGTGCTGCCGATGGACGCCTACTTCCCCGGCAAGGGGACCAGCGGCGACAAGCCACCGCGCCGGGACTTCGCCGAGCGGTGGCACCCGCTCTTCCTCGCGCGGTTCGCCGAGGTGCGCCTGCGCATCGTCATCGGCGGCTACGCGCAGCGCCGCTATCTCGGCTCGTCGGATGTGACCGCCAACGTGCGCGCAGCGGAGACGTTCCTGCCGATGTACCCCATCGTGCATCCATCACCCCTCGCGCGCGGCTGGCGCACGCGGAACCCGTGGTTCGTCGAGGAGAACGTGCCGCGGCTGCGCCGCCTCGTGCGTGACGCCATCGGCCGGAAGTGACGGGCGGCCGCGTTTCGTCTCGCTCTGCACGCTCAACGACCACGAAGAAGACCGAGACTGCCCCGATCGTCGAGGCAGGAGCGCGGTGACGAGACGAACGTGGGCCTCAGACGAGGGTGAAGACGACCTCGACCTCTACGGGGCTGTCAAGTGGCAGAACCGGCACGCCGACGGCCGACCGGGCGTGCCGGCCCGACTCACCGAAGATCTCCCCGAGCACGTCGCTCGCACCGTTGATGACGCCGGGCTGGCCCGTGAAATCAGGAACGGACGAGACGAAGCCGACGACCTTGAGCACACCGCTCAGCCGGTCGACGCCTCCTGCGGCAGCCGCTGCGGCCGCGACGGCGTTCAGCGCGCACTGACGTGCGTAGACCTGGGCATCGGCGGCGGCAACGAGGCCCTCGCCTTCACCGACCTTGCCGATGGCGGGCAGTGCGCCTCCGACGATGGGGAGCTGGCCTGCGGTGTAGACGAGGTCGCCGTGCACCTTCGCCGGCACATATGCGGCAACGGGCGGCACCACCTGCGGAAGTTCGATCCCCAGTTCCGCGAGACGCTCCGAGACGCTCATGCCGCACCCCCGTCGAACTGTCGCGCGGCCTGGGCCGCCGCGTCGAGCCCGGCGGTGTTCGCCGCGCCGTCGCCGCCGGAGGGACGCTTGAAGTAGCCGACCAGACCGCCCTCGGGCCCGGGCACCACCTGCACCAGTTCCCACCCCTGCTTGCCCCAGTTGTTGAGGATCGCGGCGGTGTTGTGGATCAAAAGGGGCGTGGTCATGTACTCCCACGTCGTCATAGAGGCTCCTCGGTGTTCGGTGCGGTGGCGGAATGGCGCCGATCGTCAAGGGGTTCCCCAGCTAGCTCCCCTACGATCAAGCCTATGCCTCAGAAGAATCGGACGGCTAGCGGTGTGCTCGGGGGAATCCTCGGCGTCGTCGGCCTGAGCGCGGTCGCCGGTATCCTCATCACCGCCACGGTCACGCCCGCCATCGCCGTGACCGGTGCCGCCGCCTCGAGCGCCATCACGATGTTCGACAAGCTGCCGAGCGTCCTGGAGATCGAGAAGCTGATGCTTCCCTCCACGATCTACTACCAGGACTCGGACGGCGACTACGTCGAACTCACCCAGTTCTACGACCAGAACCGCGAACCGGTCACCTATGACGAGGTGGCTCCCGTGATGTACGACGCGATCCTCTCCAGTGAGGACCCGCGCTACTACCAACACGGCGGCGTGGACCTCATCGGAACGACCCGGGCGTTGCTGAGCAACGCACAGGGCGGCGCCACGCAGGGTGGCTCCTCCATCAGCCAGCAGTACGTCAAGAACATCCTCATCCAGCAGTGCGAGAGCAACGCCGAGGGCGAGACGAACGAAGAAGTGGCCGCCGCCAAGCTCGAATGCTGGACCGAGGCGACGACCGCGTCCGGTGTCGAGGGGTACCAGCGCAAGCTGCAGGAGATGCGGTACGCGATCGCGCTGGAGCAGAAGTACTCGAAGAACGACATCCTGCTCGGCTACCTCAACATCGCCAACTTCGGCGGCACGAACTACGGCATCGAAGCCGCGTCGCACTATTACTTCAACGTCAGCTCGTCGGACCTGAGCATCGCGCAGGCCGCGACCCTCGCCGGCATCGTGCAGAACCCCAACACCTACCGCATCGACCTGCCGGGCGGGTCGAT
Organism: Microbacterium aquimaris; assembly: GCF_039531285.1. Taxonomy (NCBI): domain Bacteria; kingdom Bacillati; phylum Actinomycetota; class Actinomycetes; order Micrococcales; family Microbacteriaceae; genus Microbacterium; species Microbacterium aquimaris. The sequence goes on from NZ_BAAAPT010000001.1 coordinate 132,440, forward strand.
CACGAACAGCGAGGGAACGGCGCTGAACACCGCGCCCGACGGCGAGGTGAACGCGAGCGAGGGAACCCTCGCGGCGCTCGACACCCTTCTGGCCGACGGCACGATCACCGAAGAGGAGTACCTCGCCGCCGCGGACGGCTACACCCTCACCAAGGGACGGCAGCTCTACGTGCTCAGCCGCATGCTCGACGACGGGAAGATCACCGAAGAGCAGTACATCGAAGCGGCGAAATCCCCGATCGAGCCCGACATCACGGTTCCCTCCTCGGGATGCGCCGAAGCCGGCGGATCGGCCTTCTTCTGCAAGTACGTCCAGGACGTCATCGCCAACGACCCCGCCTTCGGCGAGACCGCCGACGACCGGGCCGCGGCCCTTCGCCGCGGTGGCCTGAACATCTACACCACGCTCGACATCGACCTCCAGCTGGCGGCCGAGCAGACGATGAAGGACACCGTCCCGCAGTCGATCGACGGCATGCAGCTCGGCTCGACCACGGTCAGCATCGAGGCGGAGACCGGCCGCATCCTCTCCATCGCCCAGAACAAGACCTTCAGCGAGCGGGCGGACGACGCGAGCGATCCGACCAAGACCTCCCTCGTCTATGCGGGTGATCACCTGTTCGGGTCCTCCGACGGCTTCAACGCCGGGTCGACGTTCAAGCTGTTCACCCTCATCGACTGGCTGGAAAAGGGCAACTCCCTCAACGAGGTGCTCAACGGCCGAGTGCACACCGTGACCCGCCTGCAGGACAGCTGCGTCGAGGGCGGCTACTGGATCGATCCGGGCGCGGACGCCATCGACAACTTCGCCAAGGCCCCCGGGTACGTCGGCACGCCGATGCAATTCACCGCCGACTCCCTGAACTCCGGCTTCCTGGCGATGGCCGAACGCCTCGACCTGTGCGACATCGAGAAGGTCGCCACGAAGATGGGCGTCGTACAGGCCGCCACCGGCGAGCCCGCCGATGTCAACGGCGCGTTCTCGATCCTCGGCTCCGAGGCCGTCTCCCCGATCGCCGTGGCCGGCGCCTACGCCACGGTCGCCAACGACGGCGTGTACTGCGAGCCGCAGGCGATCGACCGCGTCACCGACTCCGACGGCAACGAGCTCGCCGTTCCCGAGCGCTCGTGCGAACGGGTGCTGGATTCCTCGGTCGCCGCCACCGCCGCCTACGCCCTCCAGGGCGTGATGAACGGCGGAACCGGCGCATTGGGCAACCCGTACGACGGTATTCCCGTGATCGGCAAGACCGGAACGCACGAGACGTACCAGACCTGGCTCGTCGAATCGAGCACCAAGGTCGCCACCGCGGCGTGGGTGGGGAACATCCAGGGCTTCTCCGACGTCTTCGACTACGGCGTGGCCTACTACCGGTACGCGCTCGGCAAGGGCGTGCAGAGCGCCGCGAACGCGATCTACGGCGGCGGCGCGTTCCCCGATCCCGACCAGGATCTGTTGCGCGTCGTCTACACCGACCTGCCGAACGTCGTCGGCATGTCGATCGACCAGGCCACCGCCACCCTGGAGGAAGCCGGCTTCAGTGTCACGCTGGGAGAAGAGGTCGACTCGAGCGAGGCCGCCGGGATCATCGCCGAGCAGGACCCGGGCGCCGGCCGCGTGGCCGGTGGCACGAACGTCACCATCCGCCCCTCCAACGGCCAGGGGGTGACCGTCCCGGACGTGTCCGGGCAGTCGTTGGAGAATGCGATCAGCACCTTGCGTTCGGAGGGCTTCGACAGCGTCCAACCCGGGAGCTGCACCGCTACCGGCGGAGGCGGCGGAGACGACGATGACGACGACGAGAACAACGGCGGGAACGGCAACGGGAACGGCGCCACGCAGGTGACCGGGACAAGCCCCGGGGCCGGCGAGCTGGTCAACCGCGGCGACACCATCTCGGTGAACTACCGCGCCGAGTCCTGCTAGTGGCCTCACGCACGACGCGCGCCGCCCTCACCACCCTCGGGGTGGTGGGGGCGGTCGGCGCGGGCGCAGCAGCCTGGGGCATCGGGGTCGAGCGGTTCCTGTTCACGGTGCGGCGCCACACGCTCCCCCTCCTTCCCGCCGGGAGCACGCCGGTCCGGGTGCTCCACGTCTCCGACGCCCATATGGCGCCGTGGCAGCATCGCAAGCAGGAGTGGATGGCGGGCCTGGCGGCCCTCGAGCCCGATCTCGTCGTCAACACCGGCGACAACCTCGGCCACGCCGCGGGACTCGCCGGCATCCAGCACGCATTCGATCCGCTCCGCGGTGTGCCGGGCGTGTTCGTCCACGGCTCCAACGACCTGAGCGCGCCCTCGCCGCGCAACCCGCTGCGCTACTTCACCGGCCCGAGCCGATCGAAGCCGCGCGAGGTGCCGCTCGATACCGCGGCGCTGGACGCATACCTGCGGGACGGGCTCGGCTGGCTCGACTTGAACAACGCTGCGGGAAGCATCGACGTGGCGGGTGCGCGGATCGACGCGTTCGGCGTCAGCGACGCCCATCGGGGGTGGGAGCGCCTGGACGGGTTGCCCGCCGCCCTCCAGGCGCTGCCGAACCGGTCGGAGGCCCTTCTGACGCTCGGGGTCACCCATGCCCCGTATCGTCACGTCCTCGACGCGTACAGCGAGCTCGGCGCCGACATCATGTTCGCCGGCCACACGCACGGCGGCCAGGTCCGCATCCCCGGCTCCCCCGCCGCGCTGGTGGCCAACTGCGACATCCCACTCGACCAGGCGCGTGGCTTGAGCGCGTGGACGCACGACGGCCGGAACGTCCCGTTGAACGTCAGCGCAGGCATCGGCCACTCGATCTTCGCGCCGGTGCGTTTCGGATGCCGCCCCGAGGTGTCGCTGATCACCCTCACCGCACGGAGCTGACCCACTCCTCCTCCCCATCGACGGCGGGCGCGCCTGCATCCACAGGAACCGCATCGACCCTTCGGTCTGAAGCGGGGACTGCCGACCATCGAGGGTATGAAACGCGCTCTGGTCGTCTTCGGGATCCTCCTCGCCGTCGTCTCCGCGGGCATCGTCATCACCTCCTGGTCGGTCGCGACCCCGTCTCAGGCCGCATCCGCCGGCGCCGGATTCGGGACGTGGGCACCGACCTCGACGTACGGATGGCACGGGTCGATGAAGGTGGGAGACGTGCACACGTACTGCATCCGGCCGGGCCTTGCGGCCCCGACCGGCCAGACGACCGATCGCGGGGTCCGCTCCGACGCGGGCGGGCTCAGCCCGAAGCAGCTCACCGGCATCAACCATCTCGTGACCGCATACGGTCAGACATCGGATCCCGTGCAGGCGGCGAGTGTGGGGTGGGCGGTGAAGGCGATCGCCGACTGGGACCAGACACTTCATGCCTTCGGCTATCCCGGCGACACACTCGCCGGTGCGATCAACTGGACGTTCTCCGCCCTCGCCCCCGAGCACAACGAGCGCGTGCAACAGCTCGCGACCTCGTACTATGCGGAGGCGACCGCGCTTCCCGTCGCCGAGGGCGGATCTGAAGGACGTCTCGTCTTCACCACCGACGACGAAGACCCGCGCCACGGGACCGTCACCGCGAAGGTCGCGAGCGCGACCGGCCTCGGCACGATCGAGCTGACCGGCGCAGAGTTCGCGGGCGGCGGCACGTCACGATCGGATGTCCGTGCCGGCGAAAGCTATGAGATCCGCGTGACACCCGCCGCCGGCGCGCCCGAGGTCACCGTGCGCGGATCGGGTGTGTTCCCGACCGCGCCCCGCGCCGCGGTCCGGTACTTCACCACACCGGGCGGTCAGGACACCGCCGGGCCCGCAGGACCGGCAGAGACGACCGTGGAAGGTGAAGACATGGAGCCCCGCGTCTTCACCTTCACGCCCACGATCACCACACAAGTGGTCGAACGGTACGTCACGGACGGGGTGTTCGCCGACGAGGTCACCGTCCGCGGCGACGGCTCATGGCCACGCGCCGACGACGGCGCCTACGCCGTGGTCCGTGCCGTCGCCGACGTGTACCGCGACGACGTCGAGCCCGCCCCCGGAGACGCGATCCCCGGTGAGCCCGTCGCGACGATGGTGCTCGAGACCGACCCTGCTCTCGGCCCCACCTCCCCGTATCGCGTCGAGGCCACCGAGGCGCTCACCGAGCCCGGGTTCTACACCGCGGTCTGGCGCATCTTCGCCGCAGATCAGAGCGCGGCGGTGCGCGACCGTCTCCCCGACGACTATGCGTGGGAAGAGGAGTACGGCGTGCGTGCCCAGACGATCATGGTGCCCTCGGTCTTCTCGCGCGCGGAGAGCGACCTCACCGTGGGAGGGACGATGTCCGACGAGGTGATCGTGGCCGGCCCCGTGCCTCGCGACGGCCTCGTCCTGAGCACCGCGGTCTACCGCGCCGTCGACGGGATCGCGCCCGAAGACAGCTGCACGGCGGAGAACCTCGTGTGGGCCTCCGAGAAGACGCGTGTCTCCGAACCGGGCGCGGCGACGTTCACGGCACCCTCGGTACCGGAGTTCGGCACGTACTACTGGCAGGAGAGCGCAGAGGACGCCGACGGCGTGCGCGTGCACGTAGGCGGGTGCGGCGTGCCCGAGGAGACCGCCGTCGCAGAGCCGCCGACCGTGGTGACCCACGCGCAGCCCTCGGCGGGCTTCGGCGCGGTGATCACCGACACCGCGACGGTCTCCGGAAACGTCCCGGCGAGCGGCTCGACATCCCTGGTCTTCCGGGTACACCTCGCCCCCGACGGGCTCCCTCCGGCGGAGGCCTGCACCGAGGAGACGCTCGTCGCTGTGACCGAGCCCGTCGCCGTGCCCGACGCGGGCGAATACGACTCCCCCGGCGTCCCCACGACCGCGTCTGGCACCTACTACTGGATCGAAGAACTCCGCTGGAGCCCCGATGACGGCGAACCCCGGACCCTTGCGCGCGGGGCGTGTGGCACCGAGGAGGAGACCACGGTCGTGGACCGACCGGCGGTGGCCACCCGTGCGACACCCCGCGCCGCGACCGGCGAGCCGTTCACGGACATCGCCACGGTCACCGGCCTGGACGAGTCGGTCGACGCCGAGCTGGTGTTCTCCGCCTACCTGCACCGCACCGGTCAGACCCCGGACTGTTCGGAACGGATCGTCGAGACCGCGGCCGTGCCGGTCCACGGCGACGGGGAGTACGAATCGCCCGCCGTCACGTCGGACATCGCCGGCACCGTCCAGTGGGTCGCTCAGCTGCAATACCGGCCCGAAGCGGGCGGTGACACGGTGGTGATCCACCGCGGCGAGTGCGGAGAGGAGGGCGAGTCGACGATCGTCGACGACCTCGCGGCGACCGGCGTCTCCGGCAGCGGGGCCGGCGTGTCGACGCAGATGTGGGCGGCCGGAGGCATCGCCCTGGTCTCCCTCGGACTCGCCGCACTGGGCTTGCGTTCGCGGCGCGCCTGACCGGGCCATCGGTCTGCTGCACCCCGGTTCCGATTCGGCACATCGGCCGAAGCAGGGTAGACTCGCAGGGTTGCCACGGGGTGTGGCGCAGCTTGGTAGCGCGCTTCGTTCGGGACGAAGAGGCCGCAGGTTCAAATCCTGTCACCCCGACCGCAGAGAGGCTCCACCTTCGGGTGGAGCCTTTCGTGTCGGGGTGTGCGATCGGGCATGCCTCGAGTACGGTGACATCGAAGATGTGGAGAATCGTGCCCGACAGCATCCGCCTGGTCGCCTTCGACCTCGACGACACCCTCGCCCCGTCCAAGAGCGCCATCGACGCACGCATGGGACACCTGCTCATCGCCCTCGCCCAGCGCGTGGAGGTGGCCGTCATCTCGGGCGGCCAGCTCACCCAGTTCCGCAGCCAGGTCGTCGAGCGTCTCCCCGAGTCGGATCGCACGAGCCTCGAGCGGATCCACCTGCTTCCCACGTGCGGCACCCAGTACTACCGACTCCGGGACGGCGACGTGCACACCGTCTACGCCCACAGCCTGACCGATGACGAGAAGTCCCGCGCCCTCACCGCCGTCGAGGAGGAAGCCCGACGACTCGGCTACTGGGAGAGCGAGACCTGGGGGCCGATCCTGGAGGACCGCGGCTCGCAGATCACCTTCTCGGCCCTCGGCCAGAGCGCGCCACTGGACGCCAAGAAGGCATGGGATCCGACCGGCGAGAAGAAGAACGCCCTCCGTCAGGCCGTCGCCGACCGCATCCCCGACCTGGAGGTACGCTCAGGCGGCTCCACCTCCGTGGACATCACCCACCGCGGCATCGACAAGGCCTACGGGATGCGTCAGCTCTCCGAACAGACCGGCATCCCCCTCGACGAGATGCTCTTCGTCGGCGATCGACTCGACCCCGACGGCAACGACTACCCCGTTCTGGCGATGGGTGTCGCCTGTCAGGCGGTCGACGGCTGGGAACAGACCGCCGACTTCCTCGACGGCCTCATCCCCACCCTTCCCCCACGCTGACCTCCCGGAGGGCGTCCGCGCCCGCTGACGCGCACGGCACGGACACCCACCCGGAATGCCTCAGGCCTTCGCGGGCGACTTCGCCGCGGCCGCACGTGGTCGCGGCGAGCGGGTCGGCGCCGCGACCGGCGTCATCCGCTGCAGCTGCGTGACGTGCCGCGGTTCGAGCTCGTCGAGCGACGAGACACCGAGCAGGGCCATCGTCCGGGTGATCTCGGTGCGCAGGATCTCGATCGTCTTGTCGACACCCGCACGGCCACCGGCCATCAGGCCGTACAGGTATGCACGACCGATCAGCGTGAACTTGGCCCCGAGCGCGATCGACGCGACGATGTCGGCACCGTTCATGATGCCCGTGTCGACCATGACGGTGGCGTCCTTGCCCACCTCGCGCACGACCTGCGGAAGCAGGTGGAACGGAACCGGAGCCCGATCGAGCTGTCGACCACCGTGGTTGGAGAGCACGATGCCGTCGACGCCGAGGTCGATGAGCTTCTTCGAGTCGGCGACGTTCTGCACGCCCTTGATGACGATCTTGCCGGGCCACAGATCGCGGATGACCGCGAGGTCCTCGTAGCTGATGGTCGGGTCCATCGCGGCGTTCAGCAACTCACCGACGGTGCCGCCGGTGGTCGACAGCGACGCGAACTCGAGCTTCGGAGTGGTGAGGAAGTCGATCCACCACCACGGCCGGGGGATCGCGTTCAGGATCGTCCCGACCGTCAGCTGCGGCGGAATGGAGAATCCGTTGCGCTTGTCCCGCAGGCGGGCTCCCGCGATCGGCGTGTCGACCGTGAACATCAGCGTGTCGAACCCGGCCGCAGCCGCGCGCCGGGCGAGACCGTAGGAGATGTCGCGATCGCGCATGACGTACAGCTGGAACCAGTTGCGACCGCCGGGGTTGGTCGCCTTCACGTCCTCGATCGAGGTGGTCCCGAGCGTCGACAGCGTGAACGGGATGCCCGCAGCCCCGGCGGCTCCGGCACCGGCGATCTCCCCTTCTGTCTGCATGAGACGGGTGAACCCCGTGGGCGCGATGCCGAACGGGAGCGCGCTGGGACCGCCGAGCACCTCGATGGAGGTGTCCACCTTTTCGGCGGGCCGCAGCACGTCGGGGTGGAACTCGATGTCCTCGAAAGCCTGACGGGCGCGTGCGAGGGACAACTCCCCCTCGGCGGCACCGTCGGTGTAGTCGTAAGCGGCCTTGGGCGTGCGCCGCTTCGCGATGCGCTGCAGGTCGTAGATCGTCAGCGCGCCGTCGAGGCGACGCTTGGTGGGGTTGAGCTCGGGCTTTTTGAACTGCATGAGTTCGAGCAGTTCGGCGGGCTGGGGCAGCTGGCGCTGGACCATTGTTTCCTTTTCGTTCTTCGGTGGACGGACGGTCAACGGGAAAGACCCGCGTGGGCGTAGTACCCGGAGATGTGCGCGTGCACGAGCGCACGGGCGCGGTCGGGAGAACCGGCATCGATGGCGTCGAGGATCGCCGCGTGCTCGTCACGCAGACGATCGGCGGTCGCCTCCCAGTCCTCGATGTTGTCGGCGCCCTCGCGCACGTAGGACTCGATGGACGAGCGCAGACCCGCCATCATCGCCGTGATCACGACGTTGCCGGATGCCTCGGCCAGGCTCAGGTGCAACTGCGCATCGAGCGCGAGGAACTCCCCCGGCGACAAGTCGGTGCCGGCCATCGCCTCGACCACGCGCCGGGCCTCCCGGATACCGCGGTTCGGATCCTGCGCCAACGCATCGACGACGGCTTCCTCCAGCACCAGGCGGGTACGCACGACATCGTCCAGGGGGAACCCCTGCGCGGCGACCTGCAATCGCAGGAGTGACTGCATACCCCCGCTGGGCGCCGCGACGATGATCGCACCGGAGGATGGCCCCGAGCCGGTCCCGGTGCGGATGAGCCCCATGACCTCGAGCACGCGCAGCGCCTCACGGACACTGGATCGACCGACGCCGAGGGTGCCGGCGAGCTCACGCTCGGCCGGGAGCCGGTCGCCGGGACCGAGGCGACCGTCGAGCAGATCGTTCTCGATCCGCTCGAGCACGATCTGCCACGCGCGCGACGGCGCGGATGCGGCCTCTTCGACCATTCAGCGTTCCCCTCGTGTGGTCTGACCATAGTACACACTGTGGTCAGACCACGAGGAGTCTGTGTGCGGGAGCTCGCAGAGAACTACGTCGCGGTGGCGTACCCCTGCGGGTTCTGCGACTGCCAGCGCCAGTAGTCGCGAGACGCGTCGTCGATGTCGAACCGCGCCTTCCACCCCAATTCGCGCTCGGCCTTCGCCGGGTCGCAGTACGTCGCGGCGACGTCACCGGGCCGCCGGTCCAGGATCTGCGTGGGAAGCGCGTGGCCCACGGCCTTCTCGAACGACGCGATCAGCTCGAGCACACTCACCGGGCGCCCGGTGCCGAGGTTGTAGACCGCGTAGCCGGGGGCGGCCTTCTCGAGCGCCGACACATGACCCTCCGCGAGGTCGACGACGTGGATGTAGTCGCGCAACCCGGTGCCGTCCGGGGTGTCGTAGTCGTCGCCGAAGACCCCGATCCGCTCGAGGCTCCCGATCGCGACGCGGGAGACGTAGGGCATGAGGTTGTTCGGGATGCCGGTGGGGTCCTCCCCGATGAGGCCGCTGGTGTGCGCGCCCACCGGGTTGAAGTAGCGCAGGACGGTGACGTTCACGTCGGGGTTCACGCGTGCCACATCGGCGAGGACGACCTCGTTCATGCGCTTGGACTTGCTGTACGCGTTGGACAGGTCGACGCTCGTGGTCGAATCCTCTGTGAACGGCAGGTCGGCCGGGTCGGAGTAGACGGTCCCGGTGCTCGAGAACACGAACGAGCGGATGCCGTGCGCCAGCCCGACGCGCAGCAGCGCGAATGTCGTGTCGAGGTTGTTCGCGTAGTACTCCAGGGGTTTCAGGGTCGATTCCCCCACGGCCTTGAACGCGGCGAAGTGGATGACCGCGTCGATCGGGCCGTGGTCGGCGAAGACGCCTTCGACCACTTCGTCGTCCGCCGCGTCGCCGACCACCAACGGGGCGGACTTCCCGGTGATGCGCTCGACCCGTTGTGCGGCCACGGCACTGGTCCCCGACAGATCGTCGAGGAGGACCACGTCATGGCCGGCGTCGAGCAGGGACACGGCGGTGTGCGCACCGATGTAGCCGGCACCGCCGGCAAGGAGAACTCGCATGGCACCAGCCTATCCAGGGGCGCCGTGATCAGCGGCCGTCCAGCCGCCCGCCGGATTCGCGCAGGTAGCACTCCGCACACATCGACTCATAGGTCACACGGTCGGCGGTGAGTTCGTCGATGGCGACCTGGTCGCCGTCGAAGACGAACCGCCCGCCGACCAGGCGCGCATTGAACAGGGCCTTGCGCCCGCAGCGGCAGATCGTCTTGAGCTCCTCGAGACTGTGCGCGAGCTCCATGAGCCGCCGCGAACCCGGGAACGCCTCGGTGCGGAAGTCGGTGCGGATGCCGTACGCGAGCACCGGGATCTTGTCCAGGACGACGATCCGCAACAGGTCGTCGATCTGGGTGGGCGTGAGGAACTGTGCCTCATCGAGCAACAGGCATGCCACGTCGGCGCGACGCGGAGGCTGCTCGTCGGGAAGCAGGCTCGCCTCGGCGTCCTCCTTCACCCGGTCGCGGTGCACGGCGAAGAGCGTGCGCAGATCAGCGTCCGGCGGGATGAGGAAGTCGACCGGTCGCGTCACGCCGAGCCGGCTGGAGACCCGATCGGCGTCCTTCGTGTCGATGGCGGGTTTGGCCAACAGCACACGCTGACCGCGCTCTTCATAGTTGTAGGCGGCCTGCAGGAGCGCGGTGGACTTTCCCGAGTTCATCGCGCCGTAGCGGAAGTACAGTTTGGCCACGGGGCGTCCTCAGCTTCCGTGCCCGGCGGGGTACACGCGCGCGGACTCCGTCGACCGGCGCGTCATCGCCCGATGCCGAGGGTCTCGGCCGTCTCCTCGAGCACCGCGTCGGCCGCTTCGGGACGCGGATTGAGGGTCTCGCCGTAGCTCGGGATGAGTTCGCGCAGACGCGGCTCCCACTCGTCGATACGGTCGGGGAAGCAGGTCTTCAGCAGACCCAGCATGATGGACACTGCCGTGGACGCCCCCGGCGAGGCGCCCAGCAGGCCCGCGATCGACCCGTCCGCACCGGTCACCACCTCGGTGCCGAACTGCAACACGCCGACCTTCTTCGGATCCTTCTTCATCACCTGTGCGCGCTGACCGGCGTTCAGCAGCTCCCAGTCCTCGTCCTTGGCGGTCGGCATGAACTCGCGCAGACTGTCGACCTTCTTGGCGTGGTTCTTCAGCAGCTCACCGATGAGGTACTTGATCAGCCCGGGGTTGTCGACCGCGACCTTGAGCATGGGGAGGATGTTGCCCGGGCGCACCTGTGCGAACAGGTCGAACCACGACCCGTTCATCAGGAATTTCGGGCTGAAGGTCGCGAACGGACCGAACAGCAGCGATGTCTCGCCGTCCACGACGCGCGTGTCGAGGTGAGGGACCGACATCGGCGGTGCGCCGACGGACGCCTGCGAATACACCTTCGCGCGATGGCGGGCGACGATCTTCGGATTCGAGGTCTTCAGCCACTGCCCGCCGATGGGGAACACCCCGTATCCGGAGATCTCGGGGATGCCGGAGGACTGCAGCAGCTTGATCGCCCAGCCGCCGGCGCCGACGAACACGAACTTCGCGTCGGTCGCGCCGGGGGTCCGACCGACGGTGTCACGCCAGCGGACACGCCAAGACCCGTCCGGGCGGCGCTTCAGCTTGCGCACCTCACGGTTCGTGATCACCTCGACGCCGCGTTCGCGCAAGGCGGCGAACATCTGCCGGGTGAGGGCGCCGAAGTCGACGTCGGTTCCGGCGGGAGCCCGGGTGGCCGCGAACGACTCCCCCGCGCGGCGCTTGTCCATCAACAGCGGCGCCCACTGATTGATGACGCGGGAGTCCTCGCTGTACTCGATGCCGGCGAACAGCGGTTGGTCCTTCAACGCCTCGTACCGCTTCTTGAGATACGCGACGTCCTTCTCGCCGCGCACGAACGTCATGTGCGGCGTGGAGTTGATGAACGTCGAGGGCTCATCGAGCACTCCGGCCTCGACCAGCGACGACCAGAACTGTCGGCTCTGCTGGAACTGCTCGTTGATCGAGATCGCCTTGGCGGGATCGACGGTGCCGTCCTTCGCCTCGGGCATGTAGTTCAGCTCGCACAGCGCGGCGTGACCGGTGCCGGCGTTGTTCCACGCGCTGGAGCTCTCTTCGGCGACCTCGCCGAGGCGCTCGTAGACGACGATCTTCCAGTCGGGCTGCAGTTCGGAAATGAGCGTGCCCAGGGTGGCACTCATGATGCCACCACCGATCAGCACGACGTCGGCGGTTTCGGTCACCCGTCGATTCTAGGCGGGCGGCCGCGATGCGCCGAACTCAGGCGGACACGCCCCGCTTGGCCGCGACGACCTCGGCGATCTGCACGGCGTTCAGCGCCGCCCCCTTGCGGAGGTTGTCGTTGCTGATGAACAACACGAGCCCGCGACCCTCCGGCGCCGACTGGTCGGGGCGGATGCGGCCGACGAAGCTCGGGTCCTGGCCTGCCGCCTGCAGCGGTGTCGGGACCTCGTCGAGGCGCACGCCGGGCGCCTCCGCCAGCACCTCGCGGGCGCGCTCGGGCGTGATCTCGCGCGCGAACTCGACATTGATCGACAGCGAGTGGCCGGTGAACACCGGGACCCGCACGCACGTCCCGGCGACACGGAGGTCGGGCAGTTCGAGGATCTTGCGGCTCTCGTTGCGAAGCTTCTTCTCCTCGTCGGTCTCGTTCAGTCCGTCGTCGACGACCGAACCCGCGAGCGGGATGACGTCGAACGCGATCGGCGCGACGTACTTCTCGGGCTGCGGGAAATCCACCGCCGAACCGTCGTGCACGAGCCGCAGGGTGTCACCCTGCGCGAGGACACCTTCGACCTGGCCGAGCAGCTCCTGGGCGCCCGCGAGCCCGGAACCGGACACCGCCTGATAGGTGCTGACGATGAGACGTTCCAGCCCGGCCTCGGCGTGCAGGGCCTTCAGGACCGGCATCGCCGCCATCGTCGTGCAGTTCGGGTTCGCGACGATGCCCTTGACGGCCTGATCGATCGCGTGCGGATTCACCTCGCTGACCACCAGCGGGACCTCCGGGTCCATGCGCCAGGCGCTGGAGTTGTCGATGACGGTCGCGCCGGCCTCCGCGAACCGGGGCGCGTGGGCGCGGCTGCCCGTGGCTCCGGCCGAGAACAGCGCGATGTCGATGCCCGCGGGGTCTGCGGTGGCGACGTCTTCGATGACGACGCTCCGGCCACCGAACTCCACCGCGGTCCCCGCAGAACGGGCGGTCGCGAACAGGCGCAGCTCACGGATGGGGAAAGAGCGCTCCGCGAGGATCTCACGCATGACGGTGCCAACCTGGCCGGTGGCGCCGACGACGGCGACGGAGAGTCCGGAATCGGAGATACGGGTCATGACGGTTCCTCGGGTCGGTTCGAACCTGCCGGCTCGCACGGCGGCCGCGACGGGCGGCCGGAAAGGGTGGAGGGGCCGAGTCTAGCGGCCGGTACCGGCGTAGACGGTCGCCTCGATGTCACCGTCGAGTCCGTAGGCGGTGTGGACGACGCGGGCGGCGTCGGCGAGATCGTCTCCGCGCAGCACGACCGAGATGCGGATCTCGGAGGTGGAGATCATCTCGATGTTGATGCCCGAGGTGCTCAGCGCTTCGAACAGGGTCGCCGAGACACCCGAGTGGGTGCGCATCCCGGCGCCCACGACCGAGAGCTTGCCGATCTGGTCGTCGTGCACCAGGCTCGCGAAACCGATGTCGTCCTGGTCACCGGCGAGCGCCTTGATGGCCGTGGCGGCGTCGGATTTGGGAAGGGTGAACGAGATGTCGGTGCGCCCGGTCGAGGCGGCCGACACGTTCTGCACGATCATGTCGACGTTCGCGCCGGACTTCGCGACGATCTTGAAGATCTCCGCCGCCTTCCCGGGCACATCGGGTACACCGATGACGGTGATCTTGGCCTGGCCGAGGTCGGTGGCGACTCCGGCGACGATCGGCTCTTCCATGGTCTCTCCCTCTTCGCCGTCGGGGATCGACATCCCCGGACCGAGAACGTAGGTGCCCACGCCCGAGCTGAACGTGGAGCGGGCGTGGATGAGCACGCCGTGACGGCGCGCGTACTCGACCGCGCGGATGTACAGGACCTTCGCGCCGTTGGCGGCGAGCTCGAGCATCTCCTCGGCACCGACCACCGACAGCTTCCTGGCCTTGGGGACCACGCGCGGATCGGCGGTGAAGATGCCGTCGACGTCGCTGTAGATCTCGCAGACGTCGGCCTCGAGCGCGGCGGCGAGCGCGACGGCGGTGGTGTCCGACCCCCCGCGCCCCAGCGTGGTGATGTCGCGGGTGTCGCGGTTGAACCCTTGGAAGCCGGCGACGATGACGATGGCACCGTCGTCGAGGGCCTCGCGCAGACGCACGGGTGTGACGTCGACGATGCGGGCGGAGCCGTGATCGGCGGTGGTGATCATCCCGGCCTGGCTACCGGTGAAGGACCGCGCCTCGAATCCCATCGAATGGATCGCCATCGCCAGCAGAGCCATCGAGATGCGCTCACCGCTGGAGAGCAGCATGTCCATTTCGCGCGGGGCGGGGATCGGGGCGACCTGGCCGGCGAGGTCGATGAGCTCGTCGGTCGTGTCGCCCATCGCACTGACGGCCACGACGACGTCGTGGCCGGCACGGCGGGCGTCGACGATGCGCTTCGCGACGCGTTTGATGCTCTCCGCGTCGGCGACGGACGAACCGCCGTACTTCTGGACGATCAGCGCCACGTTGGATCTCCCGGGTTGCGCGGGCACGAAGGAATCGGGCGAAAGCACGCCCGACCCACCATCTTACGGACGCGATCATGCGCACATCGCCATGTGACGAACCGCACCCGGCTTCCGCTCGGCCCGTGCACGGTCCCCGCACAGGCGATCGGTCCTAGGATCGAGGCGGTCCCCGCGCCCGGAGGACCGTCGCCGAACGAGTCACAGGAGGTCGCGGCCGCATGGCCCCACGCCGCCGCAAGCTGCTGCCCTCGCTGAGCAGCCTGGTGCGCAGTGACCTGCCCACCGACACCCTCACCGAGGCGTTCCCGGTGATCGACGACGCTCTGGCCGCGCAGATCGTCGAGCTCGCGATCCGCATCGGAGAGACGATGCTGGTCGCCGGTGCCCCCGCGAGCGAGGTCACCCTCACGATCGTGCGCGTCGCCGGCACCTACGGCCTCGACCAAGTCCACGTCGAAGTCAGCTACAACTCGATCACGGCGACCTATCACCGGCCGGGCGCGGCGCGCCCGATCACGTCCATGCGTGTGGTGCGCGGTGCGGCCCCGGACCACGAACGACTCCAGCGGGTGCAGGCACTGGTCAGCGACATCCGGTCGGGTCTGGATCCCCAGACGGCGTCGGAACGGTTCCGACGAATCCGACACACCCCTTTCCTGTACCGCCCGCCGGCGGTCGTGATCGCGCAGGGCATGCTCGCGGTCGGCGTCGCCATCATGTTCGGTGCGCCGTGGATCGTCATCGTGCTCGCGTTCGTCGCCGCGATCCTGGCCGCTCTCACCCAGTACGCGCTCGCGAAGGCACACGTGCCGTACTTCTTCAGCCAGATCGCCGGGGCGTTCGTCCTCACCCTGGCCGCTGCGTTCAGTCCGCTCCTCGCCCTGACCCCCCTTCCCGGGGCGCAGGACATCAGACCATCGGTGATCGTCGCCTCCGGCATCGTCCTGATGCTGGCCGGTCTCACCGTCGTCGGCGCGGCGCAGGATGCGATCGACGGGTTCGCCCTGACCGCAATGGGGCGCATGCTCGAGCTGACGACGCACACGTTGGGGGTCGTGCTCGGCATCCTGGCCGCCTTGGAAGTGGCCAGCGTCGTCGGACGGGGGATGGACCCACCCAATGAGGCGGTCCCCCTGGGCGCGGTCCCGCTGCAGTTCCTTGGAGCGGGACTCATCGCCGTCGCCGTTGCCGTGTACAACGGCGCCGGCCGCCGCATCATCGTGGTGAGCACCGTGTTGAGTCTCATTGCGTGGGCGGGCTACCTCGCCGCCTCCTCCATCGGACTCGACACGGCCGCAGCGAGCGGCATCGGGGCCTTCGTCGGCAGCTTCGTCGGGGTCCTCGCGGCTTACCGACTCCACGTGCCGTCGGTGGCCATCACGATCGCCGCCATCCTCCCCATGGTCCCCGGCGCCGCGGTATTCCGCGGGTTGCTGAGCATCGTCGAGGCCGGGGACGAGGGGTCGCTCATGCTGGTGGGGTTCGAGACGCTCGTCGGTGCGGCCGTCGTCGGCATCAGTCTCGCCGTGGGGGCGTCGCTGGGTATTTACCTCGGGCAGCCCGTGCGCGCGTCGCTCGGCTCGGTCTCCAAGGCGCGCGTGCGCCTTCGCCGCTGACACCCGCGCGAGATCCCGGGTCCGTCACGAGCGGACTCACCCGATGGCGCGGCGCCCTTCGAAGGCCCGCCCGAGGGTCACTTCATCGGCGTACTCGAGGTCGCCGCCGACGGGCAGACCGGACGCGAGGCGGGTGACCGAGATCTGCAGCGTCTGCAACAGCCGGCTCAGATACGTCGCCGTCGCCTCCCCCTCGAGGTTCGGGTTCGTGGCGATGATGACCTCCTGCACGGTGCCGTCGGCGAGACGCTGCATGAGTTGCGCGATGCGCAGGTCGTCGGGGCCGATGCCGGCGATCGGGCTGATGGCGCCGCCGAGCACGTGGTAGAGCCCGCGGAACTCGCGCGTGCGCTCGATCGCCGCCACGTCCTTCGCGTCCTCCACCACGCAGATGAACGTCAGGTTGCGGCGCGGGTCGCGGCAGATACCGCACCGCTCCTGCTCGGAGACATTCCCGCAGATCTCGCAGAAGCGCACCTTGTCGCGCACCTCGGACAGGAGCTGGGCCAAGTGGGACACATCGAAACCGGGCGTCTGGAGGATGTGGAACGTGATGCGCTGCGCCGACTTGGGCCCGATCCCGGGGAGGCGGCCGAACTCGTCGATCAGGTTCTGGACGATGCCGTCGTACATCAGCTGAACCTCGTGGGCGCCTCGTAGGGCTCTTCACGCACGAAGGTCGCACCCAGCACCTGCCGCACGACCGCTTCGCCGTAGCGCTGCACGCCGCCCTCGCGCCGGGGAGCACGACCGGCGGCGCGCGGTTCGGGGGTGGGGGTGGCCAACGGCGGGGCGACGACCGGGGGCACGGGGACATCGGCGGGCCGCACGTCGGTGTCGAGCTCGGGGTCCTCGTCGCGATCGTCGTCCGACACGGCGGTCGTGGCCTCGCGTGGCAGCACGTCGCCCTCGCGGTCGGGGGCGATGGTCGCCGTGCGCACCGCCGCTCGGGCGTCCTCCGGGTCGTCGTCGACGGCCAGCTGCCCGAGAGAGGATCCCACCGAGGGGACGGCGCCCGACGGCGCGCGTCCGATCGACGGGTCATCCTGCGGGATCGGGGCGACGGCCCAGTCCGTGACGGGGCTCGCCGCCGCCTGCGCGGGCGCCGACCCCCGGGCGGATGCCGGTGCCGACACCCTCGGTGACGCCTCGGCCGGGCGAACGGGGGCCGGCATGCCGCCCGGCTCCACGCCCGGACCACCGGAACCGCCGGAACCACCGGAACCACCGGAACCACCGGAACCACCGGAACCACCGGAACCACCGTCGTCGAGGTTGGCGAGGTATTTCACCCGGATGCCCAGGACGGCGACGATCGCCTGGCGGAGGTCTTCGCTCGGGCCGGCACCGGCGGTGCGTTGCTTGAACTTCGCGATGTCGGCGTTGCTCGTGAACGCCAGCGTGAGCACGTCGTCGGTGAGATCGGCCACCCGCGCTCCGAGCACGATGAGCCACGAGGATCGGCTGATGCCCTCCAGGCGCGCCAGCACCGCGTCCCAGTGGTCACGGACCACCTCGGTCGTGATCGGTCCCGAGACGACCACCGGCTCGGCCGGGGGCGTCGGCTCCGCGACGGCGGTCGACGAGGTCGCGGAGCCGGGTGCGGGCGGCGCCGGCGACGAGGTCGCGGGTGCCGCCACAGGCGTGTCCCCGGTGGGACGGGGCGGCGCGACGGGTGCCGCGCTCGGTGTCGGCGCCGCGGCGGCCGGGGCCGCCGGTCCCTCGGCGGGAGCCGGCGCAGGCGCCTCCGCTGCCGTGAGCACACGCGCGACCATGAGTTCGAGTTGCAGTCGCGGCGAGGTCGCCCCCGACATCTCGTCGAGAGCAGCGATCACGACATCGGCCGTCCGCGAAAGGCGGGACGCCCCGAAGGCGTCCGCCTGCCGCGTGTAGTTCGCCAGTTCCTCCTCCGAGACGCCGCGCAACACCGCCGCGGCGTCGTCCCCGGTCGCCGCGATGATGATCAGATCACGGAGCCGCTCGAGGAGATCGTCCACGAACCGCCGCGGGTCCTGTCCGGTCTGCACGACGCGGTCGACCGCGGCGAACGCCGCCGCGGCATCGCGTGCACCAAGTGCGTGGACGACCTCGTCGAGCAGTTCACCGTGCGTGTAACCGAGCAACGCGACCGCCCGCTCATACCGCACCAGCACGCCCTGCTCGCCGACGTCGGACCCGGCGATGAGCTGATCCAACAGCGAAAGGGTGTCTCGGGGCGATCCGCCGCCGGCGCGCACCACGAGCGGAAGCACGCCCGCTTCGACGGCCACGCCCTCGCTCGCGCAGAGCTCTTCGACATAGGCGAGCATCGCCGCGGGCGGCACCAGACGGAACGGATAGTGATGCGTGCGCGACCGGATCGTGCCGATGACCTTCTCGGGCTCGGTCGTCGCGAAGATGAATTTGACGTGGTCGGGTGGCTCTTCGACGAGCTTCAGGAGCGCATTGAACCCCTGCGGCGTCACCATGTGCGCCTCGTCGAGGATGAAGATCTTGAAGCGGTCGCGCGCCGGCGCGAACACGGCGCGTTCGCGGAGGTCGCGCGCGTCGTCGACGCCGTTGTGGGAGGCGGCGTCGATCTCGACGACGTCGAGCGATCCACCGCCGGCGCGCCCCAACTCCACGCAGCTCTCGCACGTGCCGCACGGGGTGTCGGTCGGGCCTTCCGCGCAGTTCAAGCAGCGGGCCAGGATGCGTGCGGAGGTCGTCTTGCCGCACCCGCGGGGGCCCGAGAACAGGTAGGCATGACCGACGCGGTCACCGCGCAACGCGGTCATCAGCGGCTCGGTGACCTGAGACTGTCCGATCATCTCCCCGAACGCCTCGGGGCGGTAGCGGCGGTAGAGGGCGGTGGTCACCCAGACAGCCTACGGCGTCGCTCCGACATCGTGGCGAGTCGGGTCAGGCCGGGGCGCCCTCCTCGACCTCCTCGCCGTCGCCGAGCACCGGGATCGCCGTGGTCATCGCGGGCACGGACGCCGACAGCAGCGTGCCGTCCTCGCGCCGGGCGTCGAGGAAGCTGCGGATCGAGGGACGGCCCGGGATGAGCGGCCCCTGATCGGGCAGCGGCACGACGACCTCTCCCCCGCCCTCGATGACATATGACGCACCGCGGACGGTGAACGCGACCGGGTCGCCCTCGCCGGCGGAGATGCGCAGCTCGTGCGGGCGCACGGACACGCTCAACCGGGTGCCCTGCCAGTGCAACGTGTAGGCCAACTCGGGCCAGTCAGCCGGCAGACGCGGGTCGAAGGACAGCTCCCCGAAGTGATCGCGCATACCCCCGAAGCCGGAGACGAGGGCTGTCCACACGCCGCCCGCCGACGCGACGTGGACGCCGTCGGAGGCGTTGTGGTGCAGGTCGGCGAGATCGACGAACAGCGACTGCGAGAAGTACTGCAACGCCAGATCCTGGTAGCCGACCTCCGCGGCGAGAATCGACTGCACGACCGCCGACAGGGTCGAGTCGCCCGTGGTCAGCGGATCGTAGTACTCGAAGTCGGCGAGCTTGTCCTCGGGCGAGAAGTGGTTCCCCTGCAGGAACAACGCCAGCACGACGTCGGCCTGCTTGAGCACCTGGTACCGGTAGATCACCAGCGGGTGGAAGTGCAACAGCAACGGACGCTGCTCGTCGGGGGTGTGTTCGAGGTCCCACACCTCGCGGTCGAGGAAGACCTCGTCCTGCGGGTGGATCCCGAGCGTCTCGCTGTACGGGATGTGCATCGCCTCGGCCGCACGGTCCCACGTCTCCGCCTCGGTCGGATCGAGGCGGAGACGCTCGACCATGAGGCGGTACGCCTCGGGATCGTTCTCGGCCATCTCGTCGACCGTGCGCGCTGCGAAACGCAGGTTGAAGCGCGCCATGACGTTGGTGAAGAGATTGTTGTTGACGACGGTGGTGTACTCGTCGGGCCCGGTCACGCCGTGGATGTGGAACGAGTCCTCGCCGTGGCCGTTGCTCGAGCGCCAGAAACCGAGGGTGGTCCACAGCCGCGCGGTCTCGACGGCGATGTCGACGCCCTCCCGGTAGAGGAACTCCTCATCCCCGGTGGCCCGCACGTACTTCGCCACCGCGAAGCTGATGTCGGCGTTGATGTGGTACTGCGCGGTGCCGGCGGCGTAGTACGCCGATGCCTCTTCCCCGTTGATGGTGCGCCACGGGAACAGCGCTCCGGCCTCATTCAGCTGCCGCGCGCGGCGACGTGCGGCGGGGAGCATGAGGTAGCGCATACGCAGCGCGTTTCGCGCCCACAACGGGCTGGTGTACGCCATGAACGGCATGATGTACACCTCGGTGTCCCAGAAGTAATGACCGCTGTAGCCCGATCCGGTCATCCCCTTGGCGGGCACGCCCATGCCGTCGGCGCGCGCAGCCGCCTGGGCGAGCTGGAACAGACACCAGCGCACCGCCTGCTGGATGTCGTCCTGGCCGCCGATGCGCACGTCCGAGCGCTCCCAGAAGTCCGACAGCCACGACCGCTGCGCGGCGAAGAGCGCGTCGTAGCCCAGGTCGCACACGCGGTCGACGACACGACGCCCACGGTCCACGAGCTCCCGCGCCGGCACACCGCGCGAGGTGTGGTAACTGACGAACTTCGTCACCGTCGTCGGCACCCCGGCGCGGGCGTTCACGCGGAAGACGTTCTTCGCGATGTCCGGCTCGATCAGTCGCCGCGCGTCGTAGTCGTTCTCCGTCTCGATCTCATGGTCGGCGACGACCGCGATGGTCATCCCCGACTCCGAGACGCGGAACGACAGCGCGGAACGGTCATGGTCCTGCCAGTACTCCTGCGGCTGCAGGACACGGTCCTGGATGCGCTCGGCCTTGCGCGGGTCCCAACCCGACTTCTTCGTGGCGTTCGGGATCCCGCCGTAGACGTCCTCTCCGTCCTGCCGGTTCAGCAGCTGGCACGAGATGGTCACCGGCGCGTCGGAATTGAGCACGGTCACCGTCCGGCGCATCACCGCCAGGTGCTTCTCCTCGAACGAGACCATCCGCTCGTCCTCGATCAGCACCTCCTTGCCCGACGGGGTGACCCACAGGATGCGCTGGCGCAGCACACCGTCGCGCATGTCCAGCACGCGCTCGTACTCGCGCACGTCGGCGAGGTCCAACGACAGCGGTTCGTCGTCGATGTAGACGCGCATGACCTTCGCGTCCGGTGCGTTCACGATGGTCTGACCGACCTCGGCGAAGCCGTACGCGCGCTCGGCGTGGTGGATCGGGAAGGTCTCGTGGAAGCCGTTGATGAACGTGCCGTCCTCGTGCCCGTGCCTGCCCTCGGGGGAGTTGCCGCGCAGACCGAGGTAGCCGTTGCCCACGGCGAAGAGCGTCTCGGTGACACCGATGTCGGACATGTCGACACGTGTCTCGACCAGACGCCAGGGGTCGGCGGGGAACCGGTCGCGGTCGATCATGCGGGTGCCTCCGTGACGAACTCGGCCAGATCGGCGACGACGACGTGCGCACCGGCGGCGCGCAACGCCTCCTCGCCCGCTCCGCGGTCGACGCCCACGACGAGACCGAAACCGCCCGCCGCCGCGGACTGCACGCCGCTGATGGCATCCTCCACCGCGACGCTGCGTTCCGGGGCGACCTGCATCATGCGGGCGGCGGTCACGAACACATCCGGAGCGGGCTTGGAGGCCAGGTGGTCACGTTCGGCGATGACGCCGTCCATCACGACCGGGAAGCGATCGCGGATCCCCGCGGCGGCGAGCACCTCTTCGGCGTTCTTCGAGCTCGACACGACGCTGACCGGCATGTCGACGGCGGCGAGCGCGTCCAGTAGGCGGACCGACCCCGGGTACGGGGCGATGCCCTCCGCGCGCAGCACGCGTGCGAAGACGTCGTTCTTACGGTTGCCGATGCCGCACACGGTGTCGGCCGAGGTCGGGTCGGACGGCTCACCCCAGGGCACCTCCACATCGCGGCTGTGCAGGAGCGCGGCGACGCCGTCATACCGCTTCTTGCCGTCGAGGTGGTCGAAGTAGTCGCGCTCGGTGTACGGCGGCTCGATCCCCCAGTGGGAGAAGAGCTCCTCGAACATCGTCCGCCACGCGTGCATGTGCACCTCGGCGGTCGGGGTGAGGACCCCGTCGAGATCGAAGAGCACGGCGTCGTAGGCCGTCAGGTCGGGCAGGGCGGGGGAAGACACGGGACCTCCTCGCGGGGGCGGACGGGACGGGCACACCTTCGCGCCTGTGGCCAGCTTAGGGGGATCGGTGGCCGTGCGAGGTACGGTCCGGCTCAGCCACGCGCGACCTGGAGCGTCTGCCGGGCGATCTCGAGCTCCTCGTCGGTGGGGACCACCAACACCGTCACCGTCGAGTCGTCGGTCGAGATGACCCGGATGCCGCGCTCGCGCGACGCGTTGCGATCGGGGTCGACCCGCACCCCGGCGAAGCCGAGCGTGGCCAGGGCCTGCTCGCGCACCGCGGGGACATTCTCGCCCACGCCCGCGGTGAACGCGATCACGTCGACGCCGCCGAGCTGTGCCAGATAGGCGCCGGCATAGGCCCGCAGCCGGTGGACGTAGACGTCGAACGCGAGCACGGCCGCCTCGTCGCCACGCGCGATGCCGGCCTGGATATCACGCATGTCGGAGACCCCGGCGAGTCCGAGCATCCCACTGCGCTTGTTCAACAAGGTGTCGAGGTCGTCCACGGTCATCCCCGCGCGCCGCGCGAGGTGGAGCAAGACGGCGGGATCGAGATCGCCGGACCGCGTTCCCATCACGAGCCCTTCGAGGGGTGTGAGTCCCATGGAGGTCTCCACCGACGCTCCGCCCTCGATCGCGGCGACCGACGCCCCGTTCCCGAGATGGAACACGATCTGGCGCAGTTCTGCGAGGGGGCGGTCCACGAACCGCGCCACGGCCTCGCTGACGAACTTGTGCGACGTGCCGTGGAATCCGTATCGGCGCACGCGGTGTGCGGCGGCCAGCTCCGCATCGATGGCGTAGGTGTAGGCCGCCGCCGGCAGCGTCTGGTGGAACGCGGTGTCGAACACCGCGACGTGCGGCACGTCGGGGAACGCCTTCTTCGCCGCGGTGATCCCCTGCAGGTTCGCCGGGTTGTGCAACGGGGCCAGGACGGCGAGCTCGTCGATGTTGATCTCGACCAACGAGGTGATCAGGGTCGGCTCGAAGAAGCGCGCGCCGCCGTGCACGACGCGGTGCCCCACGGCGATCGGCGGGTCTTCCTCGAGCGAGGGACCGTGCTCGGCGAAGGCCCGCGTCATCACGTCGAAGCCCGCGGTATGGGTCGGGATGCTCGCCTCGATCGTCGAGGTGGCCTTACGCACTGCGGGTGCCGGCCCCTCCTCGGTGTGGAAGAAGACGGTGTGGGTGGCCGAGCCGCCCTCCTCACCGATCCGTTCGACCAGGCCCGAGGCGAGGACCCTTTCATCGACCATGTCGATGAGCTGGTACTTGAACGACGACGAACCGCTGTTGATGACGAGGACCGGTGTCATGTCACTTCCCTTGCGCCTGGATCGCGGTGATCGCGATGGTGTTGACGATGTCTTGCACCAGCGCACCGCGCGACAGGTCGTTGATCGGTTTGTTCAGCCCCTGCAGCACCGGGCCGATGGCGACCGCACCGGCCGAGCGCTGCACGGCCTTGTAGGTGTTGTTGCCGGTGTTGAGATCGGGGAAGACGAAGACCGTGGCGCGCCCGGCGACCTCCGATCCGGGGAGCTTGGCGGCACCCACCGCCGCGTCCGCGGCGGCGTCGTACTGGATCGGCCCCTCGACGAGGAGCTCCGGCGCACGCTCGCGCACGAGGGCTGTCGCCGCCCGCACCTTGTCGACATCCGCGCCGGTCCCGGACTCGCCGGTGGAGTAGGACAGCATCGCGACCTTCGGCTCGATCCCGAACCGGGTCGCGGTCGCGGCAGATGTGACGGCGATGTCGGCGAGCTGTTCGCTGGTGGGGTCCGGGATGACCGCGCAGTCGCCGTAGACGAGCACCCGGTCCGCGAGGGCCATGAGGAACACGCTCGAGACGACCGAGACCCCCGGCTTGGTCTTGATGATCTCGAACGCCGGCCGGATGGTGTGCGCCGTGGTGTGCGCGGCACCGGAGACCATTCCATCGGCGAGCCCCTGGTGCACCATCATCGTGCCGAAATAGGACACGTCGGTGACCGTGTCGGCGGCACGTTCGAACGTCATCCCCTTGTGCGCGCGCAGCTCGGTGTACGCGTCGGCGAACTTGTGCACGTGCACCGCGTCGAACGGGGAGAGCACCTCGGCGGCCTGGATGTCGATGCCCAGTTCCAGCGCCCGCGCGCGGACTTCGAAGGGTTCGCCCAGGATGACCAGATCGGCGATGCCGCGCTTGAGCACCGTCGCGGCCGCCCGGAGCACGCGGTCGTCGTCTCCTTCGGGCAGCACGATCTTCTTCCGCGCGGCGCGGGCGCGTTCGATCAGCTGGAACTCGAACATCAACGGCGTGACGACCGTCGCGCGAGCGACACCGAAGGCACGCAGCAACTCGGTCGTGTCGATGTGGTTCTCGAACAGCGACAGCGCCGTGTCATAGCGACGCTGCGAGTCGGCCGCGAGCCGGCCGCGCGTCGACATGATCCGGACGGCGGCCTCGTAGGTGCCCAGGTCGGAGGTGATGATCGGGACCTTGGAGCCCAGACCGTCCAGGAGCCGGCGGACCGGCTCCGCCAACTCGAACCCGCCGTTGAGGACGATGCCCGCGATGGAGGGGAAGGTCCCGGAGGCGTTTGCCAGCAGTGTCGCCAGGAGCACTTCGGCGCGGTCGGCGGGGATCACGACCACCGCGCCCTCGTACAGGCGCGGCAGGACGTTGACGATCGACATGGCCGCCACGACCACACCGAGGGCGGGTCGGGTCAGCAGGTCCGGGTCACCGGCGAGCAGTTCACCGTCGACCGCCCGCATGATCCCTCGGATCGAGGGGGCCACGAGAAACCGGTCCTCGGGGATGGCCCACACCGGCACCTCGGCCTGATCGGCCCGCGGGTGCGACGCGATGGAGGCGTTGACCGAGGCCCGCACGGCCCCGACCGTCTCGGTGAGGTGGTCTTCGCCCGCCCGGTTGGCCACGACGGCGAACAGCTCGGCACGCTCGTGGAGCAGCTCCGTGACGGCGAGCGCGGCGATCTGGCCCATCTCGTCCGGGGTGCGCGGCACGGTGGAACCGAGCTGCTCCGGCTGGCCCTGCGCGGCCCGGCCGCCCAGCACGAGGAGCACCGGGGCCCCGAGGTTCGCGGCGATGCGCGCGTTGTAGGCGAGTTCGGCGGGGCTTCCCACGTCGGTGTAGTCGCTGCCGACGATGACGACCGCATCGCACTGGGCCTCGACGGCCTTGTACCGCTCGACGACGGCGGACAGAGCCGCGTCGGGGTCGCGCCGCACATCGTCGTAGGTCGTGCCGATGCAATCGTCGTAGTCGAGGTCGACACCGTCGTGCGCGAGGAGCATTTCGAGCACGTAGTCGCGCTCGGTGGTCGATCGGGCGATCGCGCGGAAGACGCCGACCTTCGGCGTCGCGTGCCCGAGGGTCTCCAGGAGCCCGAGCGCGACGGTCGACTTGCCCGAATGGCCTTCGGCGGACGTGATGTAGATGCTCTGCGTCACGTCCCCAGCCTAGGCGGCGTGTCCCGGCGGGCACCTGAATTCGCCGGATGTTCAGCGACCGCACCGACACCTGCGTCGCCATCGGCGGGCTCCGACGCACCAGGTCGCGGGAAAAGTAAGACTC
Organism: Microbacterium aquimaris; assembly: GCF_039531285.1. NCBI lineage: Bacteria > Bacillati > Actinomycetota > Actinomycetes > Micrococcales > Microbacteriaceae > Microbacterium > Microbacterium aquimaris. The sequence continues at coordinate 158,129 of NZ_BAAAPT010000001.1, forward strand.
TCCGCGAACCCGGCAGAGCCCGGTTACCCTTGCTACGTTTCCGTCCTGGGGGAGTTGGCCTGGATGCCGCCTCGCGGAGAGCTGTCCCCAGTCTAACGGTTCTCGCGAGTGCGTCGAGCCGAGGCGGTTCGGGCCCCGAAGTCACCACGCGTTGTTACGATCGACGCGTGGGCGATGAGGCTCGCGCCACCGCGGGCGAGGGGAGTCCCAGTGACTGACAGGACCATCACCGGGCACGTCGGCGGTGCGGCGACGATCACATCGGCCGAGGATTTCGCCGAGACGACCCGCGCCATCGTCGGGTCGGTCGAACGCGTGATCGACGGCAAGCCCGACGCGGTCCGTTCCGCGCTGGTCTGCCTGCTGGCCGAAGGCCACCTCCTCATCGAGGACGTCCCCGGGGTCGGCAAGACGATGCTCGCCCGGGCGCTCGCCGCCTCGGTCGACGCGAGCGTGCGCCGCATCCAGTTCACCCCGGACCTGCTGCCCGGCGACGTCACAGGCGTGAGCGTGTTCAACCCCGTCGCCCGCGAATTCGAGTTCAAGGCGGGGGCGATCTTCGCCAACATCGTCATCGCCGACGAGATCAACCGCTCCTCCCCCAAGACCCAGTCCGCCCTGCTGGAGGCGATGGAGGAGCATCAGGTGACCGTCGACGGGATGTCGCACGAGCTCGACGAGCCGTTCCTGGTCGTCGCGACCCAGAACCCGCTCGAGATGGAGGGCACCTACGCCTTGCCGGAGGCGCAGCGCGACCGATTCATGATGCGCATCTCGATGGGGTATCCGGATGCCGCGGCCGAAGCGCTCATGCTGCGGCAGCGCGAGACGGTCAATCCGCTGCGCGGTGTCACGCCGGTCGTCACCGCCGCGCAGGTCGAGCAGTTGATCGCCTGGGCGCGGCGGGTCCATGTCGCGCCGGCCATCGAGGAGTACGCGGTCGCCCTGGCCGCGGCGACCCGCACCCATCCCGATCTGCGGCTGGGCGCGAGCCCCCGGGCCACCCTGCAACTCGTCCGGGCCGCGAAGGTGTGGGCGGCCCTGGACGGACGCGGCTTCGTCATCCCCGACGATGTCACGGCGCTGTTGGCCCCCGTCTTCGCGCACCGCCTCATCCCCACCCGCGCGGCCGGCGGCTCTCGTTCCCGATCCGGACCAGACGCCGTCACGAGCGTGCTGGAGACGATCGCGGCCGCGGTACGCGTGCCCCTGGCGACCCGCGCGTGAGGTGAGCATGAGACGTCTGTGGCCGCTGACCACCCGCGGGACGGGTGCGCTCATCCTGGCCGTCGGATGCCTCGTCGCCGCCGGCGAGCTCGGCCTGGTCGAGCTGCTCTACTTCGGGGTCCTCCTCTTCGCGGTCCTGGCCGCGGCGGTGCTCTCCCTGTTCCTGACACGCCGCACCGGCGCGGTGGAACGCACGATGGTCCCCGAGACCGTCGGAGTCGGGGAGACCGCCGTCGTGACGGCACGGGTCGCGATCCGGACGGCCGTCCCGACCCCTCCGGGAACGTGGGAGGACTCCCTACCCACGGGCCTGATGGGCGCGGCGACCGGCGCCTTCCCCGCGCTCGCATCCGGTCTTCGGGGTGCACCGCGTGCGATCGAGCGGTCCTACACCGTCACGGGGGTCACCCGCGGCATCCACACGCTGGGTCCGCTCGCGCTCACGACGACCGATCCGTTCGGTCTTGCGCGCCGACGCACCCTGCGCGGCGAACGCACCGACGTGACGGTCACCCCCGCCGTCGTCGAGCTCCCCGGGTTGCCGGAGGCTGGCGGGGCATCGGGCGGAAGCAGGCTCACAGCCGACCTGCACCTGGGACAGGGCGCCGACAACCTCGTCGCCCGCCCCTATCAATCAGGCGACTCGATGCGGCGCATCCATTGGCGGGCGACCGCGCACCGCGACGAGCTGATGGTCCGCCAGGAGGAGCAGGAATCCACTCCGGAAGCGACCGTGGTCTTCGACCTGGGCACGTTGCGATGGTCCCCCGAAGCCATGACCGCACCGGGCACCGACCCGGCGTTCGAGACCGCGGTGTCGACGTGCGTGTCCGTCGTCGCACGGCTCGTGCACGACGGGTACGGCGTCGACGTGATCGACAGCGACGGGACGGCCCTGTCCGACCGCATCGACGCGGGCGACATGGGGGAGGTCGAGCATCTCACCATCCGCTTCGCCACACTGGTGGCCCACCCCGACGACCACCTCGCCCGGCTGGCTCCCGTGTTCACGGGAGGGATGAGCGGACCGGTGGTCCTCATCGTCGGTCGCTTCGATCCGGCCGACGTGGTGGCGGTGGCCCCGGTCGCCCACCACAGCACCCTGCCGATGGTGCTGGCGGTCGCACCGCGCGGCGACGCCCTCGCGCGGGCGGAGGACGCGGGGTGGCATGCCGCGTCGATCCCGGTCGACGGCGATCCGTCGGGTGCGTGGGCATCGGTCGGCGAACGACTCGTGGGCGATCATGTCGCCTGATCCAGGTGTCACGGCCCGAGATCGCACGGCCGTGGCCGTCCTGCTGCCCCTCGGCGTGGCCGCCGCGGTGGTGGCCGCACTCCTGCCGTTGACACGGGTGGTCCTGCCCGGGCAATGGATGCCGGGTACCGTCGTCCTGATCGTCGCCGCCCTCGCCTCCGGCTACCTCGCGCGCCGCGCCGGACTGGCCGCATTGGCCGTGACGCTGATCGAAACCGGCGTCTGGGCCGTTCTGGTCATGCTGTTCTTCCTGCGCGACACGGCACTGCTGTGGGTGATCCCGACCACCGAGACCGTGGACGAGCTGTTCCGCCTCCTCGCGACCGCCGCGGAGGAGATCACCTACGGCGCGGCACCCCTGCGGGCCGGCTCCCCGCTGGCGTTCCTCATCGTCGCGTCGGTGGGGTTGCTGGCCATCGTCGTCGACCACGTCGTGGTCACGGCACGGATGCCCCTCCTGGCCGGCGTCGCCCTCATCGCCGTCTCCCTCATCCCGTCGATCGTGGTCCCCGACGAGATCGACGTGGTCGCGTTCGTGCTGCTGTCGGCCTCGATCCTGTTCCTGATGCGGGTGGACACCCTCTCGCGTCAGGCGCCGAAGGCGCGCGCGGCCACCCGCGGCGCGGGCGTACCGGCGACGGCCGCCGGTATCGGAGTCGTCGCCGTCGTCGTCACCCTCGTGGTCGCCCCCTCGCTCCCGCAGCCACTGGCCCGCAGCGCACCCGGGGGCGTGAACGTCGGCAGTGGGATCGACGCGACGCTCCAACTCGGCGACGACCTGCGCCGGCCGCGCGAGGTCGAGGTGCTCCGCATGTACAGCACCTCGCCCTTGCCGCCGTACCTGCGCGCCACGACCCTGTCGACCTTCGACGGCGCGGTGTGGCTGCCGGACGAGGATGAGGCCGAGGTCCTCGACGACCAGACCGAGATGGAGTCCGTCTCGGTGGCCTCGGAGATCCGACTCGAGGAATACACCACAGACGTGTCGATCCAGAATCTCGCATCGACGTGGCTTCCCATGCCCTTCCCCGCGGTCGGTGTCACCGGGCTCGACGGCGACTGGTCCACCGTCGCCGACAACCGCACGGTCATCAGCGACGGTGGCCGCACCCAGGATCAGGAGTACGAGGTCCTCACGCAGGTGCCCCGCCCCACGCGCGAACAGATCCGCACCTACGACGCCTCGCCGTCGGGCCTGCGACCGGAACTGACCCAGCTCCCCGAGGGTCTCCCCGACATCGTCGGCGACCTCGCACGCGAGGTGACCGCCGGCACATCCAACGACTACGACGCGCTCATCGCGCTGCAGGCATGGTTCCGCGGTTCCGAGTTCCGCTATTCCCTGGACGCCCCCGTCGACGACGGCTTCGACGGCACCGGCGCGGAGGCGGTCGCGCAGTTCCTCGAGCAGAAGGAGGGGTACTGCGTGCACTACGCGGGCGCCTTCGCGCTGATGGCCCGCGTCCTCGACATGCCCAGTCGCATCGTCGTCGGCTACCTGCCCGGCACCTCCACGACAGACGCGATCGAGGGGCAGACCGTCTACTCGGTGTCCTCGTCGCAACTGCACGCCTGGCCCGAGATCCACTTCGAGGGTCTCGGCTGGATCTCGTTCGAGCCGACCAACAGCCTCGGAACGCCGACGAACTTCTCCGCGGCGACCTCGCTGACCGGCCCCGCCGCCGATCGGGGCGACGCCGCACAGACCGACGACGCGGACCCGACCCCCACCCCCACCCTCCTGCCCGAGGAGACCGGCCCGCAAGAAGGTCAGGCCCTCGGCGACCGCGGCGAGTCCGGGGGCGCGGTGCCGGTCGTCGGCGTCGTGACCGCGTTGCTCCTCCTGCTCGCCGCGCCCGGACTCCTGCGCGCCGCACGGACGCGGCGCCTGCTCGGCGCAGCGCGAGCCGGCGACGCCGTCGCGGCGTGGTCGGTGGTGCAGGACGCGGCGATCGACCTCGGTATCCCGGTGCCGGCCGGCGACACCCCCCGCACGCTGGCCGCGCGCCTGGTCGAAGATCACGGCGCACCCTCCGCGGCCCTGGCCGTCCTCGTCGAAGCGGTCGAACGCGCCAGCTACGCCCCGTCCGGCACGGTCGCCTCCGCAGCGCCCGAGACCCTCGCGGACGCCGCCGCGGCGTCGGCGTCGGAGTTGCTGCGCAGCGCGCCGATCGCGAGACGCATCCTCGCCGTCGCCACGCCGCGATCGCTCGTCATGCGCCCCGGTAGCGCCTTCGCCGGGGCCGGTGCACGGGCGCGGACGTAAGACCCGCTCCGCACGTGCGTTAGGATGGTCCGCGGCCCTCACCGGCCATGGAGGATTCGCCTAGTGGCCTATGGCGCACGCTTGGAAAGCGTGTTGGGTGCAAGCCCTCAGGGGTTCGAATCCCCTATCCTCCGCCACGGAAGAAGCGCTGCACCCCACGAAGGTGCAGCGCTTCTACCGTCTCGAAAGGCTCGTCAGCTGTCGTCGCGGCCGACCGCGTCGCTGCGCCGCTCGACCAGCAGGGTGTCGCGCCACTGCCCGGCCCGAGGGCCCACGACGCTCCGCGCGATCCGCTCGCGGCGTCCGATCACACGGAAGCCCAGCGACTCGTGCAATCGCACGCTCGCCCTGTTCTCCGGGAACACGCTGGACTGCACGGTCCACACGCCCGCGGCCTCGGAGGCATCCAGGAAGGCCTGCAGGAGGACCCGGCCCACACCACGGCCGCGTGCGCGCGAAGAGACGTAGACGGAGTGCTCGACCACGCCCGCGTACGCCGCACGCGAAGAGACCCGAGACGCCGCGACCCACCCGACGACGGTGTCGTCGACCGGGTCGACCGCCACGAGTCGGCCCACGTCGAGTCGCCCCTCGTCGAACGCCTCCCATGTCGGTGTCATCGCTTCGAAGGTGGCCTCCCCCTCGGCGATCCCCTCGGCATAGACGGCCTCGACGGCGGGCCAATCGGCCGGGCTCATCCCCCGGACGACCAGTTGCCCCGACCGGTCCATCGCCACGATCTCAGCCTCCGATGGCCTCGGCGATCGGGGTCGTGCCGCTGTTGAAGCGGATCGTCCTGCCGATCGTCGAGTCGTCGGCGAGGGACGCGGCGATCACACCCGCGACGTCTGCGCGCGGGACGGAGCCGGCCTCCTCGGCGGCCGCGTCGATCATGCCGGTGCCGTCGTCGAGCGTGAGCGCGCTGGGGGCGAGGATCGTCCAATCCAGCTCCGCGCCGCGCAGGTGCTCGTCCGCGGCCGACTTCGCCTCGGCGTAGGCGAAGAACGCGTGGTCTTCGGGCACGCCGTGGTCCGGTCCCGCACCGAAGTACGACACCATCACGTACCGACGTGCGCCGGCGGCGACCGCGGCATCCATCGACCGGATCGCGGCGTCACGATCCACCGCATAGGTACGCTCCGCGTCGCCCCCGCCGGCGCCGGCCGCCCAGATCACCACGTCGTTGCCGCTGACGAGGTTGCGCATCTGCTCGTCGTCGAACGACTGCACGTCGGCCAGCAACGGCGTGGCTCCGGTCGACCGCACGTCGGCTTCGTGATCAGGGTTGCGGATGACCGCGGTGACATGATGGCCGGCGTCGACCAGGAGCGGCTCGGTCAGGAGGGCGACCTTGCCGTGGCCGCCGATGAGCAGGATTCGCGTGGTCATGGTGGGCTTCCTTCCGTCGGTGTCGCGAGCCTACCGACACGTGATGACGCGCCCGGGGCGGGAGACATCACGCCGCACCTGTGCTAACGCCGCGGACGACGCCGAATCCATCCAGGGGAATGGATTGCGGTCTCCCGCGGTTGCATCGGGCATGGAACGCTTCGGAACGCTCTCGTTCGGACACTACGGACCCCTCGGAGGCGGCCGGCAACTCACCGCGCGGGACTCGATGCATCAGGCGATCGACCTCGCCCAGGGTATGGACGAACTCGGTGCGAACGGCATCTTTTTTCGTGTGCACCACTTCGCCCGACAGCAGTCCTCCCCCATGCCCTTGCTCGCGGCGATCGCCGCGCGCACCGAGCGCATCGAGATCGGTACGGGGGTGATCGACATGCGGTACGAGAACCCGCTGTACCTGGCCGAGGAGGCCGCGTCCGTCGACCTCATCAGCGACGGACGCCTCGCCTTGGGCGTGAGCCGCGGATCACCGGAGACCGTCGTGCGCGGATACGAGGCGTTCGGCTACACCGATTCCGCGGATCCGCGCGGCGCCGACATCGCGCGTGCGCACTTCGTCACCTTCCTCGGCGCGATCGAGGGCGAGGGGCTCGCAGACGGCGACCCGGGCTCACCGTTCGGCGGCGTGGGCGGGCGTGCGCACATCGAGCCGCTGTCCGACGGGTTGCGCTCGCGCGTGTGGTGGGGCGCCGGCAACCGCGACTCCGCCGAATGGGCGGGACGGACCGGGGTGAACCTGATGTCCTCCACCCTCCTCACCGAAGCCGACGGCACCCCGTTCGATCTGCTCCAGGCACAGCAGATCGACGCGTTCCGCGCCGCCTGGCGGGAGGCCGGGCATGCCGGCACGCCGCGGGTGTCGGTCAGCCGATCGGTGTTCCCGATCGTCTCCGCCGAAGACCGCCTGTACTTCGGCGGCGCTCAGGGCGATGACCAGATCGGTGTCATCGACGGGATGCGCTCGACGTTCGGCAAGACGTACGCCGGCGAACCGGACGCTCTGGTCGACCAGCTCCTGGGGGACGCCGCCGTGCAGTCCGCCGACACCCTCATGCTCACCATCCCCAGCCAACTCGGGGTGGAGTTCAACCTGCGCCTGGTGGAGAACTTCGCCACGCACGTCGCGCCGTCCCTCGGCTGGAAGAGCACCCGCCAGACCGCCTCGACGTAGCCCGACATCCCACCCGTCCGCGGCGGGTCACCGGGTGGAGAGCAAAGCGACCGCCGGCAGATCGGGCTCGGCCCATCGAAGGCCGGGGAGGTCTGCGGGGGCGACCCAGCGGAGCTCGTCGTGGTCGGTGCTGTGCGAAGGCACCGCGCCGACCAGCTCGGCGCGCAGGCATCTCAACCGGATGCCGCGACCGGCCACGACGGTGACATCGACCGTCAGCTCACCGCGCACGCGGATGGGCACGCCGAGTTCCTCCGCGATCTCACGTTCGAGCGCCGCCGCCGGGGTCTCCCCCGGCTCGATCTTGCCGCCGGGGAACTCCCATCGCCCGCCGGCGGACCGGTCCTCGCGCCGACGACACGCCAGGATACGACCACCGCGATCGATCACGGCCGCGACGACGTCGAGCACGACCCCGTCAGCTGCGGAAGTCATCGGGGTCGACGTCGTCGAGGAACCTCTTGAACTCGTCGACCTTCTGCTCGGCGGCCTCGGTCTCCTCGGCATCGGCGAGCATGTCGGTCACCCCGGCTTCGTCCATCACGGCGTCGGCGACCCAGATCGGGGCCCCCGTGCGCGAGGCGAGCGCGACGGCGTCGGAGGGCCGACAATCCACGGACCGTGACCCCTGCGGCGTGGCCACGGTCACTTCGGCGTAATACGTGCCTTCTTCGATGCGCGTGACCTCGACGCGGTCGACGGCTGCGCCGGCAGTCTCCAGGAGCGTCTTCATGAGGTCATGCGCCAACGGACGCGGCGTGGGCGCCGCTTCGACGGCGATGAGGATCGACGTGGCCTCCTGCTCCCCGATCCAGATCGGCAACACTCTGCCCGCGCCCGGGATCTCATCCACGGGCTTGAGCAGGATGACGTGTTGCCGCGAGGCGTCCAACGCGACCCCCGCGACCCTCACCTGCACCATGGCGGCCTCCCGGGATGCGTGTGTTGCCATCGTACGGCGCGACGCGCCCCACGGGGAGGTCTCAATCGACGGGCGCGTCGAGCAGGGCGCGCAGCAGTCGCGCCAACGTCGCGCGATCGGTCGGGTCGATCCCCTCGAGCACCTCCGCCTCGCGACGCGCGAGGGCCGTCATGGCGGCATCGACGTGCCGGGCGCCCTCGTCGGTGAGCTGCACGAGCACCCCGCGCCCGTCGAGCGGGTTGGCTTTTCGGGCGACGAACTCGCGCGAGACCAAGCCGTCGATCCGGTGGGACATCGCGGCGCTGGAGATCATCGTGGCATCGATCAACTGCGCGACGGACAGACGGTGCGGCGGATCCGCGCGCCGGAGGGCGGCGAGGACGTCGAACTCCCACGCGGCCAGCCCGGCGGCACGGAACGCCGCCGATCGGAGACGGCCGAGCCGGAGGGCCACCCGACGGAGTCTCGAGAACACGTCCAGCGGGGTGAGGTCGACATCGGGCAGCCGGGTCGACCATGCGTCGATCAGGAGGTCGACCTCGTCATCCGGACCGGTGTTCGCCATGTTCCGAACCTACCGAACTCCTTCGACGCCGAGACATCTCGCCCCACGTCGTTGTGTGGTCAGACCACACGCGGGTATGCTGACGGCACCAACACCGCGCCAAGACCCGGAGGGTGCCCCGTGGATCTGCTCGACCCGCTCCTGCTCGCACGATGGCAGTTCGGACTCACCACGCTCTACCACTACCTGTTCGTCCCCCTCACCCTCGGAATGGCGCTGGTCACGGCGATCTTCCAGACGGTGTGGCACCGCACGGGGAACGTCAAGTGGCTTCACCTGACGCGACAGTTCGGGAAGATCTTCCTCATCAACTTCGCGATGGGCGTGGTCACCGGCATCGTGCAGGAGTTCCAGTTCGGGATGAACTGGTCGGCATACTCGCGCTTCGTCGGGGACGTCTTCGGCGCCCCGCTGGCCTTCGAAGGCCTCATGGCGTTCTTCTTCGAGGCGACCTTCATCGGGGTCTGGATCTTCGGGTGGAACCGATTGCCGAAGAAACTCCATCTCGCGAGTATCTGGGCGGTGGTGTTCGGCTCCACCCTGTCGGCCTACTTCATCCTCGCCGCCAACGCGTTCATGCAGAACCCCGTCGGCTACCAGATGGCCTCGGACGGCGGTCGCGCCGAGCTGACCGACATCGTCGCCGTCCTCACCAACCCGGTGGTCCTCGCGGCGTTCCCGCACACGATCACGAGCGCGTGGATGTTCGCCGCGGCGATCGTCATCGCCGTCTCCGCGTGGCACCTGCGTCGGGGCCAGCACATCGAGACCATGCGCTCGTCGTTGAAGTTCGGTCTGTGGTTCATGATCATCTCCTTCATCGGCGTGGGCATCAGCGGTGATCAGCTGAGCCTGGTGATGGTGGACACCCAGCCGATGAAGATGGCGGCCGCCGAAGCGCTGTGGGAGACCGAGTGCGGCGCAGACGCCTCCTTCTCGATCTTCTCGATCGGCACCCCGGACGCGTCGCAGGAAGTCTGGTCGTTGCGCGTCCCCTACCTCCTCGCCTTCTTGTCCACGCACGACATCAACGGCTGTGTCGAAGGCTTCAACGCCCTGCAATCGGAGTACGAGACCCTCTACGGCGCCGGCGTCGACTACATGCCCATCGTGTGGGTCACCTACTGGTCGTTCCGCTGGATGATGGGCCTGGGTGGTGTCGCATTCCTCATCGCCGTCGTCGGCCTGTGGCTCACCCGCAAGAACGCCAAGCGGGAGGTCCCCCAGTGGGCGTGGCGTGTGGCGATCTGGTCGGCCCCCCTGCCGCTGCTGGGCAGCCTCGTCGGCTGGGTCTTCACCGAGATGGGCCGCCAACCCTGGATCGTGTTCAGCCTGATGCTCACCGAAGACGGCGTCTCGCCCAATGTGCCCGGATGGACGGTGCTCATCTCGCTCGTCGCGTTCACCCTCATCTACGCCGCTCTCGCGGTGGTGGAGTTCGGTCTCATCAAGAAGGCCGCACAGACCGGCCCCGACCCGTTGCCCGGGCCGGACGACCCCGACCCGAACGACGTGTCCGTCCAAGACACGCCCACGACCGTCTACTGAGCACGTCAGGAGCACATCATGGATCTCGCATACCTGTGGTTCTGGATCGTCGGCTTCCTGTTCGTGGGCTATTTCGTCCTCGACGGGTTCGACTTCGGCGTCGGCATGTCGCTGCCGTTCCTGGGCAAGAACGACGTTTCCCGCCGTCAGATCATCAACACCATCGGCCCGGTCTGGGACCTCAACGAGACGTGGGTGATCGTCGCCGGCGCGTGCCTGTTCGCCGCGTTCCCGGAATGGTACGCCACGCTGTTCAGCGGCTTCTATCTGCCGCTGCTGCTCATCCTGCTGGCCCTCATCGCCCGAGGGGTCTCGTTCGAGTACCGACACCAGCGCGAGGGCGAGCAGTGGAAGCGGCGCTTCGATTGGATGATCGTGATCGGCTCGGCCGTGCCGGCGCTGCTGTGGGGTGTCGCGGTGGCGAACATCGTGCAAGGCGTGCCGATCGACGCGGACTTCGAGTTCACCGGCACGCTGCTGACCCTCCTGAACCCCTACGGCCTCCTCGGCGGCGCGACCACGCTGCTGCTGTTCTTCACGCACGGGCTGTACTTCGTGGCGCTGAAGACCGATGGGCAGGTCCACCGCGATGCGCGCGCGCTCGCCAAGCGTTCGGGCATCGTGACGGTCGCAGTGGCCGCGGTCTTCCTGGTGTGGACGATCTTCATCGCCGCCGGTCGGGAGGCACCGCTGATCGCCTTCGTGGTCGTCGGCGCCGGGATCGCAGCGGTCGCCCTGATCATGTCGCTGGTGTTCAACGCCCGCGATCGCGAGGGCTGGGCGTTCGGGGCCGGGGCGGTCACCATCGTCGCGGCCGTGCTCACGCTCTGGTTCGCCCTGTTCCCCTACGTGATGCCCTCGACGACCGACCCGTCCTACAGCCTCACGATCGAGAACGCGTCGAGCACCGACTACACCCTCACGATCATGACGTGGGCGGCACTGATCTTCCTGCCGCTCGTGCTGGCCTACCAGGCATGGACCTACTGGGTCTTCCGCAAGCGCGTCACCCGCGACGTGATCGAGCGCGCGTCGGTCAGCCCCCACTGAGCACCGTCCGCTGCGGGCCGTCCTCCCCCGGGAGGGCGGCCCGCGCCATCCGAGCGAGTAGGGTCGAAGCGACGTGAGCGAGACAGGACGAGCCGAGCGGCGCACCCCTCCGGTGGATCCGCGCCTGTTGCGCTACGCGCGGGCGTCACGGGGCTTCTTCGGGGCGATCGCGGCGATCTCCCTCGCCCAGACCCTCGTGGTCATCGCCTTCGCGTGGCTGGTGACGCAGGCGGTCACCGGCGTCGTCGACGGGGCGGCGCCTTCCGAGCTCGTCCCGACACTCGCCGCCCTCTCGGGTGTGGTCGCGCTCCGGGCGGGCCTGCTCTGGGCGCGTGAAGCGGTGTCCTCACGTGCCGCCGCGCGGGTGGAGTCGCAGCTCCGGGACCGCCTGCTCGACGCAGTGGACCGACTCGGGCCGGGATGGCTCGCCGGCCGCTCGAGCGCCGCTCTGGCCGTGACCGCCGGTCGCGGTCTCGCCTCGCTCGAGGCATACTTCGGCCGCTACCTCCCCCAGCTGGTCATGACCGTCATCGCGACCCCGTTGCTGGTGGCGGTGATGTGGTGGCAGGACTGGATCTCAGGGATCACGGTCGTCGTCACCCTCCCGCTCATCCCCTTCTTCATGGTGCTGATCGGACTGGCCACGCAAGCGCTGCAGGCCCGACAGTGGAAGACGCTGCAGCACCTCGCCTCGCGCTTCGCCGACACCGTCCAGGGCCTGGGGACCCTCAAGGTGTTCGGCCGTCAGCACCGCGCGGTCGACGCGGTCGGCCGTGTGACCGACACCTACCGTCTCGAGACGATGAAGGTGCTCCGGGTGTCGTTCCTTTCGGGTTTCGCGTTGGAGTTCCTGGCGAGCATCTCGGTGGCGATCATCGCCGTCTCCATCGGTTTCCGCCTCATCGACGGATCGATGCTGCTCGCCGTCGGCCTGTTCGTGCTGTTGCTGGCCCCCGAGGCGTATCTGCCGTTGCGACAGGTGGGTGTGCAGTTCCACGCCGCCGCGGAGGGGGTGGCCGCCACCTCCGATGTCTTCGAGGTGCTGGATGCGGCCCGCGACCGCGGCACGGACGAGAACCGACAGACGGCGCCTCGCACGACCGGTGCCCTCGCGCTGCGCGACGTGCGGGTCCGACGCGGCGATCGAGATCTCCCGACGGTGTCCTTCACGGCTTCTCCGGGGACGCTCACCCTGGTCGTCGGACCCAGCGGCGCCGGCAAGTCCAGCCTGCTGGCCGCCCTGCTGGGCTCCGCCGAGTACCGCGGGTCGGCGACGTGGGCCGGTCACGAGGCCTGCTCACTGACCCCCGCCTCCTGGATCGCGTGGGCCGGACAGCGCCCGGGGCTGTCGGCGGGCACCGTCGCCGAGAACGTCGCGCTCGGCGACGAGACCCCCGACCACGCCCGCGTGCGCGTGGCACTCGCCGCCGCCTGCGCCCCCGAGATCGACCCCGCCACGGTCTTGGGCGTGCAGGGGTCCGGGCTCTCCGGCGGTCAGGCGCAGCGCGTCGCCGTCGCCCGCGCGCTGTACCGCCGAGACGCCCAACGCCTGCCGGTGCTCGCACTCGACGAGCCCAGCGCCGCGCTCGACGCCGAGACCGAATCGGCACTGTGGCGATCGGTGCGCGCACAGGCCGACGCGGGAGCGATCGTCCTGCTCGTGTCGCACCGCGAGACTGCGCGCGAGATCGCCGATCAGGTCATCGACCTCTCCCCCGCGGAGGTGCCCGCATGAGCGCCCCGACGCCGACAAAGCGCCTCGACACACCCACACGGGCGGTGTTGCGTGGGGCGATGCCCCCGGCACGCCGGTTCTGGCCCGCGATCGCCTCCGGCTTCGCCTCGGAGGCTTCCGCCGTCGCGCTGCTGGCGGTGAGCGCCTGGCTCATCGTGCGGGCGAGCGAACAGCCGCCGGTGCTGTACCTGACCGCCGCCGTCGTGGGGGTCAGGTTCTTCGCGATCGCGCGGGCCTGCTTCCGCTACCTCGAGCGGCTGACCGGTCACGACGCGACGTTGCGCCAACTCGCCGCCACGCGCACCGACCTGCTCCGCCGTCTGGTCCCGCTCGCGCCCGACGGACTGTCGGGCGCGCGCCGCGGATCGGTGCTGTCGAACCTCGTCGACGATGTCGACGACCTCCAGAACCTGCCGTTGCGCGTGGTCCAGCCCCTGCTGTCGTCGGCGACGGTCGCGGTGGGCGCGGTGGTGCTGGTCGCCGTCGTGGCCTGGCCGGCGGCGCTGACGTTACTCGCCTGTCTCCTCGCCGCCGGGCTGGCCGCATGGGGCTGGGGCTGGATTGCGGGATCGCGCGCCGAACACGACGTCGCGCCGCTGCGCGGTCGCCTCGCCGATGCCGTCCTCGACCACCTCGCCAACCTCGACGTGCTCGTCGCGTTCGGCGCCGAGCACCGCAGCCGCGCGAGCGTGCGCGACGCCGACCACGCCCTCCGGCGCGCCGTCGTCCGCCGCGCGGGGGCCCAGGCCGGCACCGCGGCGATCGTGTCGCTGCTTGCCGGCGCAGCCACCCTCGCCGCGGTCGTCGCCACCGCGCCGTCGGTGGCGGACGACGTGCTGACTGCGCCGGGCTTCGCGGTCGCCGTCCTCGTTCCCATGGCGGTGTTCGAGGTGTTCGCGTCCGTGCCGCTGGCCGCGGCGTCGTGGCGGCAGGTGCGCGGTTCCGCCGAGCGCATCGCGGCGGCCGTGCCGGCGGAGGTCCCGGTCGAGCTGGCCCCCGAGACACCGGCGGCCGGGGTCGCACCCGAGCTCGGAGCCGGCCTGCGCCTGCGCGAGGTCAGCGCGCGCTGGCCCGGCGCGACGGCCCCCGCGCTCCGCGGGATCGACCTCGACGTGGCTCCCGGCGAGCGACTCCTGGTCGTCGGCTCCAGCGGTGCGGGCAAGTCCACGCTCGCGCACGTCCTCGTCCGGTTCCTGGACGTCGAAGGTGCCTACACGATCGGCGGGCGGTCCGTCGCGGAGTTCTCCCCGGACGACGTGCGGCAGACCGTGGGGTTGTGCGAGCAAGATCCGATGCTGTTCGACGAGGACATCCGCCAGAACCTCGTCTTCGCGCGCGACACCGCCACCGACGCCGACCTGGAGGCCGTGCTGGAGCGCGTCGGGCTCGGCCCATGGCTGCGCGAGCGTGGCGGGCTCGACGCGCGGGTCGGGGAACGCGGCGCGCTCGTCTCCGGCGGTCAGGCCCAGCGCCTGGCCCTGGCCCGCGCCCTGTTGCGCGGTTTCCCGGTGCTCGTGCTCGACGAACCCACCGCCGGTGTCGACCCCACCGCCTCCGATGCGCTGCTCACCGACCTGCTGCGGGCGACGCGCGACGACCAAGCCGTCGTGCTCATCTCCCACGTGCGCGTGCCCGCCGGGCTCGTCGACCGGACCGTCCGCATCGCCCACGGCCGGATCGCACACTGATCGTTCAGGCGCCGGAGGCGGTGGCGCGATCTTCCGCCGCCGCGGTGATACGCGCGGCCATCCCCGTGAAGATGAGGCCGTGGAACGGCAACACGGCCAGCCAGTAGAGGCGTCCGGTCAATCCCCGAGGGAAGAAGATCGCACGCTGGTCGTACCGTGCCCCGTCACCCGCCGCGGATGCACGAAGTTCCAACCAGGCTGAGCCGGGGACCTTCATCTCGGCCCGGAGGCGGAGAAGCTCACCCGGTTCGATGGCCTCCACCCGCCAGAAATCCAGGGCGTCCCCGACGCCGAGGCGGGCGCGACTACGCCGACCGCGCGCGAGCCCGACGCCCCCGACGAGACGGTCCATCCATCCGCGGACCGCCCAGAGCAGGCCCGCCGAGTACCACCCGTTCTCCCCACCGACGCCCTCGATGACGCTCCACAGTTGCTCGACGGGAGCCTCGGTCATCGCGGTGCGCGAGTCGGTGAACACCGTCCGGCCGGCCCAGTCGGGGTCGCTCGGAAGCGGATCACTGGGCACCCCCACCACGTCGGCGTCACGCCAGCTGGTCTCGACCTGATCGGAATCGACACGCCCCAGTGCGAGGCGCACCGCCTCGCGGTAGGGCATGAGCCCGTCGTCGGGCTGCGGGATGAGGTCGTCGACATCGTCGTTCTTGACCACGCACTCGTTCTGCAGCGACGCGACGAGGGGCCGTGCGATGGCGGCGGGGATGGGCGTGACCAGCCCCACCCAGTGGGAGGCGAGACCCGGGGTGAGCACCGGCAGAGGCGCGATCGCGCGCTGGGGAAGGCCGGCTTCGACCGCGTAGCCGTTCATCATCTGGCCGTAGCGCAACACGTCCGGTCCGCCGATGTCGACCGCGCGATCGACGTCGGCGGCGACGCGGGCGGCGCCGAGCAGGTAGTGCAGCACGTCACGGACCGCGATGGGCTGGATGCGGTTGCGCACCCAACGTGGTGCCGGCATGTACGGCAGCACCTCGGTGAGGTGGCGGACCATCTCGAAGGACGCCGACCCCGAGCCGATCACCACCCCCGCCTGCAGCACCAGCGCCGGAACGGTGGAGTCGAGGAACACCTCCCCCACCTCGACGCGCGAGCGCAGGTGCGGCGACAGGTCCGCATCCTCGGGGTGAAGCCCGCCGAGGTAGACGATCCGCGCCACACCCGTGCGCTCCGCGGCCTCGACGACGGCGCGTGCGGCGCGACGGTCGGCGTCTTCGAAGTCCCGCCCGGCGCCCATCGAATGGATGAGGTAGTACAGCACGTCCACGTCGTCGGCGGCCTCCGCGAGGGCCGCCGTGTCGGTGGCGGTGCCCTCGACGATCTCCACCTCTCGGCCCCACGGGAAGGCCACCACCCGCCGCGCATCCCGCGCGAGCACCCGCACCCGGTACCCCGCGGCGAGGAGCCGGGGGACGAGGCGACCGCCGATATAGCCGGTGCCGCCGAGCACGAGCGCACGTGGTGCGGTCCCGTCCTCGCGCGGTACGGCCTGGAGGGCGGGTTCACGCCCCGTGGGCGAGGAGATATCGTCCATGCCCAGGAGGTTACGCCTCGCAGGCTCTCCCTCCCGGGGGCTTGACGCGGGCGGTGGACGGCGCGCGTTCAGCGCGCGCGCAGTTCCCGCGCGAAGGCCTGCGCACCCTCGGGCGAGGGGACCGGGACGAACCCCAGCCGCCGATAGAACGCCAGCGCACCGTCGTTCCCCGCCCCGGCCACGAGGTGCAGTCCTGACACGCCGCGTTCGCGCAGAGCCGTGGTCAGCGTGTCGATGAGTCGGCGCCCCCATCCTTGCCCTTGAGCGGCCGGCAGCAGGTCGATGTGGAGATGCGCCGGGTAGGTGTCGCCGTACGGTTCCGCTCCGGCCTTCCGCTCCGCCGCGTAGCGGAGGAGACCCGCCTCGCGGTCGTGCGCGGCGCCCGCGGCCGTCCACGCGGCCCCGTGCGCAGGCCACCACCGGTCGTGGAACCAGTCCTCGAACTCCCGGGTCTCCGGTGCGCACACGATGTAACCGATCGCCACGTCGTCCTCGTCGGTGACGACGAAGGCCAGATCCGGGTGCCGCTCGAGGTAGGGCAGGACGAAGATCGTCGGCCAGATGGCGTCGTCGCTGAGCATCCCGGTCGCGTCTGCACCGTCGTCGGCGGTGCGCACGCAGATGTCCGCGACCGCCTCGCGATCGGTGGGACGGTAGAGGCGGATGCCGGTCACGGCGACAGGGTATCCCGCGGCGGAGGCGCCGGCACGAATCGGACCTGCGCGCCGTCCACGCCCAGGCACACGTCGCGTCCGACCTGCACGACGCGATCGGCGAGCACGTCGGTGCCGATCTCGGCGGCCACATCGGGCGCCGTGGTCTGCACGACGGCACCGAAGGGCACCGGCTCGATCCGCACGATCCGAGCCGCCCACGTCGCCCCCGACGGCGTCGGCCGTCCCGCCGCGCCGTCCCTCGCCTCGACGAGTCGGACCGCGCCGGGGCGGAACACCGCGTGGGCCTCGCCCTCCGGGGCCGCCGCTGCGTCCAGGACCGGTCCCACACCGTCGGCGCCGGTCCACACGCCGCCCCGCACCGTACCCCGGACGCGGTTGAGCCCGGCGACGGCGGCGACGAACCGGGTCGACGGTGCGCGCAACACCTCCGCGACCGGACCCCGCTGCGTCACCGCCCCGTCCTCCACGATGACGACGCGATCGGCGAGGGCGGCCGCGTCGACCGCGGAGTGGGTGACGAGGATGGCCGTGACCCCGGTCGCGCGGAGCTGGTCGCGCAGGACGCCGCGGATCTCCGAGGCCGTCTCCACGTCGAGTCCGGTGAGGGGCTCATCCAGCAGCACGACAGCCGGATCGGCGGCGAGTGCCCGTGCGAGAGCGGCCCGTTGCTGCTGGCCACCGGACATCTCCGACGGGCGCCGGCGACCGAGTCCGCCCAGCCCGACCCGGTCGAGCCACCGGTCGGCGCGCCGTCGCGCATCGGCGCGCGGCACTCCTCCGGCACGGAGCGCGAACGCCACGTTCTCCCGCGCCGACAGGTGCGGGAACAGCAACGGATCCTGCCCCAGAAGGGCCACACCGCGCCGTGCCGGCGGCACGTGGTGATGCGGTGCGGACACGACGCGATCGGCGACGCGCACGTGGCCGGCATCGAGTCGGTCCAGCCCTGCGAGCGCTCCCAGCAGCGTGGACTTGCCGGCACCGCTCGGGCCGAGCACGGCGACGACCTCCCCGGCGGCTGCTTCGACAGAGACGTCGAGCACGAACCCTCCGGAGCGCTCCACGCGCACGACCGCGTCCAGCGCGGCCCCCGACCGTGCGAGGGTCATCGGGTCGCCCCCGGCCGCCAGCCCCGCACAAGCAGCAGCACCGCGACGGCGGTCACCAGCAAGAGCAGAGACAGCGCCACGGCGGTGCCCTGCCCCACACCCGAACCGTTGAAGGCGGTGTATATGGCCAGGGGCATCGTCTGCGTGACGCCCGGGGCGTTCCCCGCGAACAGGGCGGTCGCCCCGAACTCGCCGAGCGCGCGCGCGAAGGCCAACACGACTCCGGCGACGATGCCCGGCAACGCGAGAGGCAGAGTGACCCGCCACAGGATGCGCCAGCGCCCGGCACCGAGTGTCGACGCGACGGTTTCGTACCGGGTGCCGGCGGTGCGCAACGCCCCCTCGAGGGCGAGGACGAGGAAAGGCAGCGCGACGAAGGTCTGGGCGATCACCACCGCCGTCGTGGTGAACGCCAGGCTCGCCCCCCCGAGCAGCGCACCGAGGGGACCGGAGCGGCCGAACAGGTACAGCAGGGCGACCCCGCCCACCATCGGTGGGAGCACCAGCGGCACGGTCACGACGGCGCGGAGAACGCCCGCCACGCGCTCCCCGGAGCGCGCGATCACGAGCGCCAGCGGGATGCCGAGGACGACACAGCATGCCGTGGCCGCGACCGCCGTCTGCAGCGACAGCCGCAGCGCCGCCAGGGCCTCCACGGAGGTGATGTCACTCCACAACGTCGACCACTCCACCCGCGCGACGAGGGCGATCAGGGGCACGATCAGCAGCGCGAGTCCCAGCACGGCGGGAACGGCCAGGACGGGCGGGAGGAACCCTCCGCGTCGACGATCGGACATCACGGCGCCCCGAAGCCCGCCGACTCCAGCACCGACCGCCCCTCGTCCGACAGGACGAAGGCGACGAACGACTCCCCCGCCGCATCCCCGGCCTCGAGGGCGACGATCGGATACCGGTTGACGACCTCCGCGACCCCGGCCGGCGCGATCGCCTCGACCCGTTCCTCCGCCGCCGCGTCGGTGAGGTACACCACCCCCGCATCGGCTTCTCCGGCGGCGACCTTGGTGAGAACCGCGGTGACGTTCTGCTCGACGCTTACCGGGGTCACCTCGACACCGGCGCGTTCGAGCAGTGCACGCGCCGCGGACCCGCAGGGGACGTCGTCGGCGCAGCGCACGAAAGAGACCCCGGGTGCCACGAGGTCCGCCGGCTCGGAGATCCCCGCGGGGTTGCCCTCCGGGACGATGAGCACCGGCGTGTTCGTCGCGAAGACGACGGGTTCGCCGCCGTACCCGCCGTCGACGACGACCGCCATCGTGCGCTCGTCCGCCGAGGCGAACACGTCCGCCGGTGCACCCTCGACGATCTGCGTCGCGAGGGTCGACGACCCGTCGTACACGACCGGTTCGACGACGATCTCAGGATGCCGCGCGGCGAACTCCGCCACCAGCTCGTCGAAGGCACCCTGCAGCGATGCGGCCGCATACACGCGCAGGGTCGCCTCCGCGGAAGGCGATCCCGCACATCCCGAGAGCACGAGCGCGAGGAGGCCGACCGCGGCGAGAGCGGGGCGACGCATCAGGACCGCGGCGCTTCGACGATCACGTTCGTGGCCTTGACCACCGCGACGGCGAGCGAGCCGACCGCGAGCCCCATCTCTTCCACCGCCTCGCGCGAGAGCAGGGAGACCACCCGGTGGGGGCCGGCCTGGATGTCCACCTGCGCCATGACGCCGTCCGCCTCGATGCGGGTGACCAGTCCGACGAAGCGGTTGCGGGCGCTGCGGGCGACCCCGGTGGGGTCTTCCGTTCCGCGCGCGGTCTCCACCGCCCGTGCCGCCAGGTCCGCGCCCTCGATCCGCACGGGGGCATCCCCGGTGGCCGTGAGGAGACCGGCATCGATCCATCGGCGCACGGTGTCGTCACTCACTCCGAGCAGAGAAGCGGCTTCAGAAACCCGATATGCGGCCATTTCATGAGAATATCACCGCTTCCGCGGATAGAGACACGGTGGTGAGTTCGGGCGTAGCGTGGTGTCATGACGTTCCCGCCGCTCGTGGCACCCGTCGACGCCCTCATTCCCGACGAGGCGTCGCGAACCGCACGCCACCATGCCCTGCCGCAGGTCGGCGACGCCGGACAACGACGACTCGCCGCGGCGCGAATCGCCGTGGTCGGGGCCGGAGGCCTGGGCAGCCCGGTCATCCTCGCCCTCGCGGCGGCCGGTGTGGGGATGCTGCGGATCATCGACGACGACCACGTCGAGGTGTCCAACCTGCAACGCCAGATCATCCATGACCTCGACACCATCGGCGACGCCAAGGCGGAATCGGCCGCACGACGGGCCCGAGCACTCTCCCGCGCGATCCGGGTCGAGACGGTCACCGAGCGTTTGGGCGCGGACAACGCGGGGCGCCTCCTCGACGGGTGCGATCTGGTGATCGACGGCAGCGACTCCTTCGCCACGCGCGACGTCGTCGACGCCGCGTGCGCCCGTCTCGGCGTCCCGGTCGTGTGGGGTTCGGTCCTGGGCGGATTCGCGCAGGTGACGGTCTTCTGGGCGACCCCTCCGGAGCCGGCGACCGGCATCCGCCTGTCTGATCTGTTCCCTCCCGGGGCCGCCGGAGAGCCTCCCAACTGCGCGACGGCGGGCGTTCTGGGCACGCTGTGTCTCCATGCCGGGGCTGTGATGGCGACAGAGGCCGTCAAGCTCGTCATGGGGGTCGGCGAACCCCTGTTCGGGCGCATCTGCGTACTCGACGCCTTCGGCGCGAAGCAGCGCGAGCTCCCGTTGCGGCCGTCCCCGACCCCGATCGCCGGCACCGCCACCCCGGCGATCGGGCGCGTGAGCGTGGCCACCCTGCGTGCCACGCTCGACGACGATCGGGCACCGACCCTTCTCGATGTGCGGGAGGCGGAGGAGGTCGCCGGCGGACGGATCCCCGGCGCCGTGCACATCCCCCTCGCGCACGTGCTCGCCGACCCCCTCGTCGCGGGCGCCGCGCGCGTGGTCGTGGTGTGCGAACGCGGTCCCCGCGCCGAACGGGCCGCCGAGGCCCTGCGCGCCGCCGGCGTCGAGGCCACCGTCCTCGATGGCGGCATGGCCGCGTGGCGCGCCGCGCAGCGACGGGCGGTGGGTGTCGCGTGAGCGTACTCCTCACCGTCGAGCAGCATCGGGACCGCATCCTCGACACCCTCACCCCGTTCGCGACGCAGACCGTCCCGCTCCCGCAGGCCGGCGGCCTCGTCTGCGCGGCCGATGCCCGGGCCGCCGTGGACATCCCCGTGTTCGACAACTCCGCGATGGACGGGTTCGCGGTACGGGCCGCAGACCTGGCGTCGGCGAGTGCCGACGCCCCCGTGACGTTGGACGTCGTCGCCGATCTCCCCGCGGGCTCTTCCGTCGATCCGCCGCTCGCTCCCGGACAGGCCGCCCGCATCATGACCGGCTCCGCCGTGCCGACGGACGCGGACGCCGTCGTGCCGGTCGAGCACACCACCGCGGCTCTGGATGCATCCCTCACCCGCACCGAGGTGACGGTCGCACCGGGCGTCGGACAGCACATCCGTCGCCGGGGCGGCGACCTCGCCGCGGGAGAGGTCGTGGTGCGCGCGGGCGAGGTGCTCACGGCTTTCCGCCTCGCGGCCCTGGCCGCCGCCGGGATCGCCGAGGTGACCACCCGCCGGCGCGTCCGCCTGGCGATCGTCTCCACGGGCAGCGAACTGGTCACCCCGGGCGAGCACATGCGTCGCGGCCAGATCCCCGAGTCCAACGGCGTACTCCTGGCGGCCCTGGCCGCCGAGTCGGGCGCCGCCGTCGTGCACATCACGCGGGTCGCCGACGACGGCGCGGCCTTCCGCGCGGCCCTCGCCGCGGCACAGGATGCCGGAGCCGATGCCGTCGTGTGCACGGGCGGGGTGAGCGTGGGCGCCTACGAGGTGGTGCGCGACGTGCTCGAAGGCGATCGGGTGCGGTTCGACAAGGTCGCGATGCAACCCGGCAAACCCCAGGGGTTCGGCGTGCTCGACGGTGGCCTGCCGGTCTTCTGCCTCCCCGGCAACCCGGTGAGCGTAGCGGTCTCGTGGGAGACGTTCGTGCGCCCCGCGCTCGGGTACCTCCAGGGGCGGAGCGACCTGGATCGCCCGGTGATCCGCCTTCGCGCCGCCACGGGGTGGCGCACCCCTCAGGGGCGGCGCCAGTACCTTCCGGCGGCGATCGACCGAGCGGACGCGGCGGCATGGACCGTGCGGCCGGCGACCGGCGGCGGGTCGGGTTCGCACCTGGCCGGTGGGCTCGCTCACGCCGAGGCGTACGCCGTCGTGCCGGCCGAGGTCGACGCGGTGGCGGCGGGTGATCTCGTGGCTGTCATGCTGGTGTCATGAGCACGCAGCCCTTCACCCATCTCGACGGCGACGGTCATGCCCGAATGGTCGACGTCACCGCGAAACAGCCCACGGTGAGGGCCGCGACGGCCACCGGGTTCGTCCGATGCTCCGACACGGCCGTCGCGGCCCTGCGCGACGGCTCCGTCCCGAAGGGCGATGTGCTCGCGGTCGCCCGGATCGCGGGTATCCAGGGCGCCAAGCGCACGGCCGAGCTGCTGCCGCTGGCGCACATCATCGGCGTGCACGGGGCGGTGATCGACCTCGAGGTCGTCGACGACGGTGTCGAGATACGCGCGACCGTGCGCACCGCCGACCGCACGGGGGTCGAGATGGAGGCCTTCACCGCGGTCTCGGTCGCCGCCTTGTCGATCGTGGACATGCTCAAGGGGGTCGACCGGTTCGTGCAGATCGAACGCGTCCGCCTGGAAGCCAAGACCGGCGGACGGTCCGGAGAGTGGTCCCGCGGCGACGCATGAGCCCGACACTCGAGGCCATCGTGCTCGCGGGCGGCCGCTCGACGCGGTTCGGCGCCGACAAGGCCGCCGCCACCATCGACGAGGAGACCCTGCTCCAGCGCGTGGTCGACGCGGCACGCGCCGCGGGTGCGCGCCGGGTCATCGTCGTCGGCGATGTGCGGCCGCTCCGCCCGGACCCCCGGGTGACCTGGCGCCGGGAGTCTCCCGTCTTCTCCGGCCCCGCCGCCGCGATCGCGACCGGTGTGAAGGCGGTGACAGCCGAAGAGGTCTTCGTGCTCGCGTGCGATCTGCGCCACCCCGCCCGAGTGGTCGCGATGCTGGAGCGCATCCCCGCGGGCGTCGACGGCGTCGTCCCGGTCGACGGAGGTGGCCGGGAGCAGTGGCTCGCCGGCCGCTACCGAACCCGGGCGCTCCGTGATGCGGTGCGTGTCGCGGGAGACCTCACCGGGGCGCCGGTGACGCTCCTCCTGCGCCCGGTGGCATGTGCGCATCCGCACCTGCCCACCGACATCGTCGCCGACGTGGACACCCGCGGCGATCTCGACGAAGCTGGAGGGAGGGCACCCGGTGCCCGAGGAACGGAGGACGACATGGCCGACTCGAAGACGCACCTGAGCCCGGAAGACCTCGACACGTGGGTCTCGGCGATGCGTGATCGGTTCGATCTTCCGGTCGACACCGTGCCGACGGTGGAGATCCTCGGGCTCGCCCGCGACGCCGCCCACGCGATCGCCCGTCCCGCCGCCCCGCTGGCCACCTTCGTGGCGGGCTTCGTCGCCGCGCGGGAGGGAGCCGACAAGACCGATGTCATCGAGGCGATCGCCGCACTCTCGGAGCTGGCCGACGATTGGGAGGGTCAGGATTGACCTCTTCCGCGACCACCTCGTCGACGGTCACGGTACGGTTCTTCGCCGCGGCGGAGGAGGCTGCGGGAACCGAGGCCGGCTCGTATTCGGCGCGCGACGTCGCCGTCCTGCGCGACACGCTCATCCGCACGCACCCCGACCTCGCGGCCGTGCTCCCGCGTTGCGCGCTCCTGGTGGACGGGGTCCGCGCCGATGACACCACGTCTCTGATCGGCGCCGCCACGGTCGACGTGCTGCCGCCTTTCGCGGGCGGTTGACGGGCGAATCAACCGCCGATCGCGCTCATCGGACGTTGCGGCTGCAGGAAACCGGGCTCATCGATACCGTGCCCCGGCAGTTTGCCCGCGATCGAGCGTCGAAGCAGATCGGCGATGTCGTCGTCTCCGGCGTCCCCGCGCAGCAGCGGAAGCAGGTCGGACTCCTCGCGTGCGAACAGGCAGTTGCGGATCTGACCGTCCGCGGTGAGCCGGACGCGGTCGCACGCGCCACAGAACGGAGCGGTCACCGACGCGATCACCCCGACCGTCGCCGGTCCGCCGTCGACGCGGAAGATCTCCGCCGGGGACGCACCGCGATCACCGACCGGTTCCAACGTGAACGCCGCGCGCAGCGCGTCGAGGATCTCCTCCCCCCGGACCATCTCCACCCGTGACCAGATGTGACCGGCATCCAGCGGCATCTGCTCGATGAAGCGCATCTCGGCGTCACGCTCGACGGCGAAACGCACCAGATCGACCACCTCGTCGTCGTTGACCCCGCGCATCGCCACGGCGTTGAACTTCAGCGGTGCAAACCCCACCTCCCGGGCGGCTTCGATGCCGGCCAGGGTGTCGTCGAGACGGTCGCGCCGCGTCAGGTCGGCGAACCGCTCGCGCCGCAGCGTGTCGATCGAGATGTTCACCCGGGCCAGACCGGCGTCGCGCAACGGGCGGGCGAGTTTCGGCAACGCCAACGCGTTCGTCGTCATCGACACCTCGAGCGGGCCTTCGGGCCCCTCGATCGCCGCCATGCGGGCGACCACATCGACGACATCGCGTCGCAACAGCGGTTCACCGCCGGTCAAGCGCACCTCGGTGATCCCCAGGCTCGCGGCGACCTCCGCCACACGGGCCAGCTCGTCGGTGGTGAGGATGTTGTCCTTCGCCAGCCACTCCACGCCCTCCTCGGGCATGCAGTAGGTGCATCGCAACGAACAGCGATCGGTCAGCGAGATACGCAGGTCGCGATGCACGCGCCCGAATCGGTCGACGAGTGCGCCCGGAGACCCGATCACGATCCGATTCCCACCCATGCCGCGGCACCACCGGACTGGTGCTGCTTCTTCCACACCGGCAAGTCGGTCTTGATCGCCTCGATCAGCTCGCGGCTGGCGTCGAAGGCCTCGGCGCGGTGGGCCGAGGCGGCGACGACGACGACGGCGACATCACCCACGGCGAGTCGACCCACGCGATGCGTGACGGCGATCCGCGCGCGGTCACCGGCCGCGCGCGCCGCGAGCTCGCCGATGATGCGTTGTGCGTCGGGATGCGCGGTGTACTCCAGGGTGACGACCTCGCCCGCCGCCTCCGGGTCGTGGTCACGCACCGTCCCGATGAAGGTGTTGAGCGCACCCACCGCCGGATCGCGCACGGCCTCGATGTGGGCGGAGACGTCGATCGGATCCGCGCTGATCGCGGCGATGACCACCGTGGTCGACATCAGTGGTCGCCGCCTTCGATCTGCGAGAGGACGTGCGCGGCGATGCTCACGAGGAGCGGCATCCCGGAGGCGACGGCCCGCGGGGAGCCGGGCAGGTTCACGATCAGTGCGTCGCCGGCCACGCCGGAGCGCCCGCGCGACAGCGCGGCCAGGGGCGTCTCGGCCGCGCCGTCGGCACGGAGCCGCTCGGAGATTCCGGGGATCTCCCGGTCGAGGACCCGCAGCGTCCCCTCCGGTGTGAGGTCTCGCGCAGACACACCGGTTCCGCCGCAGGTCACGATCACCCGGACCCCCGCAGCGACGAGGCGCCGCAATTCGGCTTCGACCGCATCGGCGCCGTCGGGGATGATCACCGGGTCCGCACAGTCGAACCCGGCTTCACGGAGCGCGGTCACGGCGACGGGGCCGGTGGCGTCCTCGCGTACACCACGGTGGGACCGGTCGGAGACGGTCACGACGGCCGCGGTGAGAGAGGTCATCCCTCCACGATAGGTGCGGCCACCGGGTCGCGGCGCCGTTCGATCCTTACGATCACAGACTTCGACGTGGGGGTGCCGCTGACATCGGCGACCGACTCCAGAGGCACCAGCACGTTGGTCTCCGGGTAGTACGCCGCGGCGTTGCCCACGGGGGTGTCGTACGCCACCACACGAAAGGCCTCCGCGCGGCGCTCGATCGGCCCGCTCGCACCCGGCCATTCCGAGACGAGGTCGACGAGGTCGCCGTCGGACAGGCCGGACGCGTCGATGTCGACCGGGCTCACGAAGACGACGCGGCGTCCGCCCCGGATCCCACGATATCGATCGTCCTTGCCGTAGATCGTGGTGTTGTACTGGTCGTGGGAGCGCAGCGTCTGCAGCAGCAGTCGCCCGGCAGGGATACGCGGGTACTCCAGCGCGTTCGCCGTGAAGTGCGCACGCCCCGAGGGCGTCGTGAAGGCGCGCTCGCGAGCCCCGTTGGGCAGGCGGAACGAGCGTCCCTTCTCGATGCGTTCTTCGAAACGGTCGAACCCCGGCACGACATGCGAGATGTGTCGACGCACGGCGGCGTAGTCCTGTTCCAGCCGTCCCCAGTCCGCGCGCGGGGCCCCCGGCTCTCCCTCGAACACCAGCGCGCTCAACCGCGACACGATCGCCACCTCACTGAGCATGTCATCCGATGGTGGCCGCAATCGACCGCGCGATGCGTGCACCGAGCTCATGGAGTCCTCGACCGTGACCCGCTGCACGCGTCCGCCCCGCGTGTCACGGTCGGTGCGCCCGAGGGTGGGGAGGATGACCGCGCGAGATCCCGTCACCACGTGGGAGCGGTTGAGTTTGGTCGAGACCTGCACCGTCAGACGGGTGCGGCGCAACGCCGCCTCGGTGACCGCCGTGTCGGGCGCGGCGCTGACGAAGTTGCCGCCCATCCCCATGAACACCCGGACCTTCCCGTCGCGCATCGCACGGATCGACGCGACGGTGTCGAAGCCGGGGCGGCGGGGCGGATCGAAGCCGAACTCGGCACCGAGTGCGGCGAGGAAGGCCTCCGGCATCTTCTCGTAGATGCCCATCGTGCGATCTCCCTGCACATTGGAGTGGCCGCGCACCGGACACACGCCTGCGCCGGGGCGCCCGATGTCCCCCCGCAGCAGCAAGACGTTCACGACATCACGCAGCGTGGCCACGGAGTGTTTGTGCTGAGTGAGCCCCATGGCCCAGCACACGATGGTCCGTTCCGATTCCCGGAACCGGTCTGCGAGCGCCCGCAGTCGCGTCTGCGGCACCCCGGTCGCCTCGACCAGATCGGTCCACGCGACCTGGTCGACCGCCGCGCGGTACTCGTCGAAGCCCGCCGTGTACTCGTCGATGAAGGTCCGGTCGACCACGCCCCCGACCTGCGCCTCGACCTCGAGCAGGTGCTTGCCGATCGCCTGGAACAGCGCCTGGTCGCCGCCGAGGCGGATCTGGACGAATTCGTCGGCGATGGCGGTGCCGCCCGCGATCACCCCGTGGGCGGTCTGCGGGTTCTTGAACCGCTTCAGCCCCGCCTCCGGCAGCGGGTTGACCGCG
The DNA here is from genome assembly GCF_039531285.1 of Microbacterium aquimaris. Classification (NCBI taxonomy): domain Bacteria; kingdom Bacillati; phylum Actinomycetota; class Actinomycetes; order Micrococcales; family Microbacteriaceae; genus Microbacterium; species Microbacterium aquimaris. The sequence goes on from NZ_BAAAPT010000001.1 coordinate 185,735, forward strand.
ACGACCACGGCGCCGCGCTGCTTGGCCTTCTCGACCGCGCTCAGCATCCGGGGATGATTCGTGCCGGGGTTCTGGCCCGCGATGATCAGCAGCTCGGCATCGTGGATGTCGTCGAGGGAGACCGTTCCCTTTCCCACGCCGAGGGTCTGCGTCAAGGCCGATCCGCTGGACTCGTGACACATGTTCGAGCAGTCGGGGAGATTGTTCGTCCCGATCCCACGCACCATCAGCTGATAGAGGAATGCGGCTTCGTTGGAGGTGCGGCCCGAGGTGTAGAAGACGGCCTGGTCGGGGCTGTCCAGCCCGCGCAGCTCATCGGCGACGAGGCGGAGGGCTTCGCCCCACGTGGCCGGTCGATAGTGGGTGGCCCCCTCGTCGAGGATCATCGGATCTGTCAACCGCCCCTGTTGACCGAGCCAGTAGTCGTCTCGCCCGGCGAGGTCGGCGACGGAGTGCGCGGCGAAGAACTCCGGCGTCACCCGGCGCAGGGTGGCCTCCTCGGCGACGGCCTTCGCGCCGTTCTCGCAGAACTCCGCGACGTGGCGCCGTTCCTCCTCCGGCCACGCGCATCCGGGGCAGTCGAAACCGTCCTTCTGGTTGACCCGGCGCAGCGTCTGTGCACTGCGGAGGACCCCCATCTGCGACACCGCCATCTGCAGGGCGTGGCGCACTGCGGGCACCCCGACGGCGCTGGTGGGCGGCGCGGCGACGCGCACCTCGGACTCGTCGATACCGTCCGTCGGTGCACCCGTCGCCATCCCCCGAGGGTACCGGTCGTGGCGGTGCGGAGCGGGACTATCGTGAGGGGATGGCACGCTCGACCGCCCGCCGCCGCATCGTCCGCGTGCGCATCGCCGTCGACGGATCGCGAACGGTGTCGCGACGCGAGGATGTGCTCGCCGCGGAGGAGCCGCTGGAGATCCGGATCGACGGATCGTCGTGGGCGGTCACCATGCGTACGCCTGGCGACGATTTCGACCTCGTCGCGGGTTTCCTCGTCGGCGAAGGCGTCATCGTCTCCCCCGACCAGCTGCGCACCCTCCGCTACTGCGCCGGGCGCGACGAGGAGGGCGCGCAGACGTACAACGTCATCGACGCGCAGCTGGGCCCCGGCGCCGTGCCGCCCTCGGAGGCGGCCGCGCGGCACAGCACCACCACGAGCGCATGCGGGATCTGCGGAACGGAGTCCATCGACGCGGTCGCCAAAGTGGCACGGCTACCGATCGGGCAGGTCGCGCCGCTGATCGACGCCGACGTCGTCGCGGCACTGCCGGATGCGCTCCGTGACGCCCAGCCGGTCTTCGACGCCACGGGCGGCGTCCATGCGGCGGGTCTGTTCACCGCCGGCGGCGATCTCGTGTGCGTGCGGGAGGATGTCGGCCGTCACAACGCCGTCGACAAGGTGATCGGATGGGCCCTGCGCGAGGGCCGCCTCCCCTTGGCGGACCTCGTGCTCCAGGTGTCGGGGCGCGCGTCGTTCGAACTTGTGCAGAAGGCGCGGCTCGCGGGCATCCCGATGCTCACGGCGGTGGGTGCGCCCTCGACGCTCGCCGCACAGCTGGCCGACGACAGCGGTGTCACCCTCGTCGGGTTCAGCCGCGGGGGCTCATTCGCGGTGCACACGCATGCGGAGCGCGTCCGCGGGCTGTGATGCGGCCCGGGATCGCGGTCAGCGCCGTGCGGTGCCGAACAGGCCCCGGATCACCCCGGAGACGATCGCCTCGGTCGCGCGCGAATTCAGGATCTGCTCCACGGACGAGCCGCTGCGCGCCGAGCGGGAGGTGCGGGTGCGGGGCGATCGCGCCGTCTTCTTCAGCAGTCGCTCGTACTCGGCCCGCGCCTTCTTCTCCGCCTGCTGCTGGGCTTCGTCCATCGCCGCCTGCTGACGGGCGAGTTCGGCCTCGATCTCGGCTCGTTCCCGTTCCGCTTGCGCGGCGGACTCGGACTCGGCTGCGGCGTTGAGCCGGGCGGCGAGGATCTCGCGCGCCGATTCACGGTCGATCGGGGTTCCGTACACGGCAGACAGCGGCGAAGCGGCCACGGCGGCCTCGATCGCCGTGTGCGGGGTCGGCGACATGAGACCGCGTGGGGCACGCAGGCGTGTCCACGCCACCGGCGTGGGGGCGCCCCGCTCGCTCATGACCGTGACGATCGCCTCCCCGATGCCGAGCTCCTGGAGCACGCGTTCGAGGTCGTACCCCGAGGTCGGATAGGTGCCCACCGTCGCGCGGAGCGCCTTGGCATCGTCGGGGGTGAACGCTCGGAGGGCGTGCTGCACACGCGAACCGAGCTGTGCCAGCACCTCGCCGGGCACGTCCTTGGGGGTCTGGGTGACGAAGAACACGCCGACGCCCTTGGAACGGATCAACCGCACCGTCTGCACGATGGCCGCGAGGAAGTCCTTCGAGGCGTCGCGGAACAGCAGGTGGGCTTCGTCGAAGAAGAACACGAGCGTGGGCCGGTCGGGGTCGCCCACCTCGGGGAGGACTTCGAACAGCTCCGCCAGCAGGTACATCAGGAACGTCGAGAACAGTGCCGGCTTGTCGATCACGCCGGGCACCTGGAGCAACGAGATGATCCCCCGACCATCGGGCGCGATGCGGAGGAAGTCGGTCACGTCGAACTCCGGTTCGCCGAAGAACACATCCGCCCCGTCCTCGGCGAAGGTGATGAGTTCGCGCAGGATCACCCCGACGGTCGACGGCGACAGGCCGCCCAGACCCTTCAGCTCGGGCTTGCCCTCCTCGCTGACCAGGTACGTCAGGACGGCGCGCAGATCGGCGAGGTCGACCAGGGCGAGCCCGTTCGCATCGGCGTAGTGGAAGACGAGCCCGAGGCTCGACTCCTGCGTCTGGTTCAGACCGAGGACCTTGCTCAGCAGGAGCGGACCGAACGCCGAAACGGTCGCCCGCACGGGCACTCCGGTGCCGACGCCGCCGAGCGCGAAGTACTCGGTCGCGGAGGCCGCCGGGGCCCAGTCCTGACCGATTCCGCGGGTGCGCGCGAGAAGCTTCTCGCTCGGTTCCCCCGGCGTCGCAAGGCCCGACAGATCCCCTTTGACGTCGGCGGCGAACACCGGCACGCCCTTCGCGGCGAGTTGCTCCGCCAGCCCCTGGAGCGTCCGGGTCTTCCCCGTGCCGGTCGCACCGGCGATGAGCCCGTGCCGGTTCATCATCGACAGCGGGATGCGCACCTGGGCATCGGCTCGGGCCTCGGTGTTCACGAGGGCGCCGAGATCGAGCGTGTCGACCTCGAAGGTGTACCCGGCGATCACCGCGGCGACCTCGTCGGCGTCGAGCGGTCCGGCGGCCCTGTCGTCGGTCCTCGGCGCCGTCGGGGGCGCGGATGACACGTCGGACGCCGTGCGCGGCGCGGCATCGGAGGTCGACTGCAGGTCCGACCCGGCGGCGGCCGGGGCCGGCTGCACGTGTGCGGGCATCGGGGCCTCCGCCCCCGTCGCGCGGGCCCTCGCCGCCGCCACCTCGGCGGCCGCGAGCGCGGCCCGTGCCCGCGCCGCCTCCAGCCGCGCCTCGGCGGCCTCGGCCTCCGCACGCACGAGAGCGAGTTCGGCTTCGGCGACGGCGATGTCGGACGAGTCGGGGGCGCTCATGCGCGCCAGCCTAGTGCGCGCTCCGACGCGACCGGACGACCTCGCGGTCCCTCGCCAGGGGAACAGCCATCGCCGCGGCGACCACCAGCGCAGCCCCCGCACCGACCAGTGCACCCCCGACCGTGTCGCTGAGCCAATGCGCATGCAGATAGGTGCGGCTGAAGGCCATGAGGAGGATCCACGCCGCACCCACGAGAGCCACCGCGATACGGGGGAAGATCACCACGGCGCACACCGCGAGGGTCGCGGCGTTCGCGACATGTCCGGAGGGATAGGACCCGTAGTCCGAGATGATGAGGATCTCCGTCGGTCGGGCACGCCCGAACAGGTGCTTGAGGACTTGCACGAGTGCCGCCGAGGTCGCTTCGGCGGTGAGGAAGAACACGGCCGCCCACGGTCGGCGCAGCGCGAGCAACGCGGCGGCGGCGCCGAGGGGGACGACGAACACCCCGAACCACCCGCCCCCGAGGAAGTTCATGGCGTACGAGACGGCCCCGGCCAGCGGGATGGCGGCGTCGACGAGGAGGGCGTTCCACCAGGCGTCGATCGCGAAGGGCGTGTTGCCGCGGGCGAACGCCCACGCACCCAGGCCCGCCGCCGATCCGATCAACACCACGCCGATCACGGCCGCCCAGACCGCCGTCGTCCGGACGCGGGAAGGAGAGAGCATCCGCCCATTCTGCCCCGAGGGAGGGCACCGACGGTCAGGGCGTGAGGCGTTCCACCGAACGCGGCCGCACGATGATCCACAGCGCGGCGACGGCGAGCGCACCGCATCCGACCATGACGACAGCCATCGTCGTTGCGGTGATCGCGCCCTCGGACAGGCCGCCGACGATCGGCGAGACCATTCCCGCGACACCGAAGTTCACCGCACCCAGAAGCGACGCCGCGGTACCGGCCGCCTTGGGGTGGCGATCGAGGGCGAGCACCTGCACGCACGGCATCGTGAAGCCGACCGCGGTCATGAACACGAACAGCGGCACGACCGTCCCCCACAGACCGAGGCCGAGCTGATCGGTCAGGATGATCGCGCTACCGGCCAGGACGAGGACGGCGGTCGAGAACGCCAACACCCACTGCGGTCCGAAACGTGCCGCCAACCGGGACGCCGTCTGCACCCCGAGGACGACGCCGAGGGAGTTGACGGCGAACAACATCCCGTACTGCTGCGCGTCCAGGCCGTGGGTCTGCTGGAAGAGGAACGGTGACGCGGACAGGTACGAGAACAGCCCGCTGAAGCTCATCCCCCCGATGACCAGCACCCCCAGGAACACCCGGTCCGACAGCACGCTCCGGTAGCGCTGGCGCATCGTCATGCTGCCCTGATCGTGCCGTCGAGCGGGCGGAAGGGTCTCCGGGATGAAGACGATCGCGGCGAGGAACATCACGGCGCCGTAGCAGGCCAGGACCACGAACAGGCCACGCCACGGCATGACCTCCAGGAGCGCCGCGCCGATGAGGGGCGCCACGACGGGGGCGACACCCACCACGAGGGCGAGTCTGCTGAGCATGACGACCAGGCGCTTGCCGCCGAACAGGTCGCGCACGATCGCCATCGCGACCACGCCTCCCGCTGCGGCGCCGATCCCCATGAACACCCGGGCGACCCCGAGCAGCAACAGCGTGGGCGCGATCGCGGCGGCGATGCTCGCCACCACGTGCAGGGCGGTGACGGCCAGCAGGGGGATCCGTCGACCGACCTTGTCGCTGAGCGGCCCCACCACCAGTTGGCCCAGGCCGAATCCGATCATCGTTCCGGTGAGGGTCAGCTGGATCGCGGCGGCGGTGGTCTGGAAGTCCGATTCCAGGACGGGGAACGCGGGCAGATACAGGTCGATCGTGAACGGCCCGAGGGCGGTGAGCGCCCCGAGGAGGATCACGTAGAGGACGCGGCGCGAGGTCGGGAGCGCGTCCCCCGGGTGCAGCACGATCGGCGCGGTGGCCGGATTGGTGCCGAGGGCCCGGATCGCGGCGGTCGACGAGGCCCCCGTGCGCGGGAGACGGGTCGAAGAGGTGTCGGCGGGGTTCTGGACGGGGACGGATGCGGTGTCGAGCAAGAGGTTTCGTTTCAGCGGCGTGACGGAGCGTCGGCCGGTGAAGACCGGTCTGGCGCGGGGATCGACGGCGGATTCGCCGTGGGCCGAACGGCGGGCGCGATGGTCCGAATCGATTCGACCCCACCACTCTATCGGACGCCTCCGCAAAAGAAAGAGGGCGGGAGCCGCCCGCGCGGCCCCGCCCCCGTTCCCCGGCTGGAATCAGCCCTTCGTCGACCCCGCGAGAAGCCCTCGGACGAAATACCGCTGGAGCGAGAAGAACACGATCAGCGGAACGACGATCGCCACGAAGGCACCGGCGGTCAACAACTGCCACTCGTTGCCGCGTGTTCCGGTGATCTCCGCCAGCAGCTTCGTGATCGGTGCGACCGGTCCGTCCGCGAAGATCAACGCCACCAGCAGGTCGTTCCAGACCCAGAGGAACTGGAAGATCGCGAACGACGCGAGCGCCGGCAACGTCAGGGGCAGGACCACACGGAAGAAGATCTGTCCGCGCGAGGCACCGTCGACGCGAGCCGCCTCGATGATGTCCGCCGGGATCTCCGACATGAAGTTGTGCAGCAGGTAGATGGCCAACGGAAGCGCGAACATCGAGTGCGCGATCCACACCTGTGCGTAGCCTCCCGACACTCCGAGCGGCTCGGTGATCTGCAGGCCGAAGATGTTCAGCCCCCGCGAGAACGAGCTCAGCAACGGGATCAGGGCCATTTGGATCGGCACGATCTGGAGGGCGAAGACGAAGATGAACAGCCAGTCGCGACCCTTGAAGTCGATCCACGAGAACGCGTAGGCGGCGAACGCGGCGACCGTCAACGGCACGATCGTGGCCGGGATGGTGATCGCGATCGAGTTGATGAAGGCCTCCGCCATCGTCAACTGCGTGTTGCCGGCCTGCAGGACCTGCACGTAGTTCTCGATCGTGACCTGCGGGTCGGCGAAGAACGTCCACCAGCCCGTGGTCTTGATCTGCTGCTCGGGACGGAACGACGACACGAACAGACCGAACGTCGGGATCGTCCAGGCCACGGCGATGATGATCGACAGCGCCGTCGCCCAGGGACGCGACAGCACCCGCTTCACCCTCCCGGCGGGGCCCCGCCCTTTGCCTTCGGCGCGCTTCATGCCGCGCGCGAGCTCTTTCTCGGTGGCGTCGTCCATGGGCAGGTCGACGGGCATGACCTCGCTCATCGGATCTCCTTCTGCTTGCGGATCTGTCGCGCGTTGTAGATCACGATCGGCAGCACCAGGAGGAACAGGATGACCGCGAACGCCGCGCTGCGGCCGGCCTCGAACTTGGTGAACTGCGTGTACATCTCATTGGCGATCACGGACGTGCCGAAGTTTCCGCCGGTCATCGTGCGGACGATGTCGAACACCTTCAGCGAGGCGATCGAGATCGTCGTCAGCACGACGATGATCGCGGGACGGATGGCCGGCACGGTGACGTTCCAGAACCGTTGCCACGCGTTCGTACCGTCGAGCTCCGCGGCCTCCAACTGTTCCATGGGCACGCCCTTGATCGCCGCAGAGAGGATCACCATCGCGAAACCGGTCTGCACCCAGATCAGCACCACGATGAGGAAGAACGTGTTCCACGGCTCGGTGAGCAGCCACTGCTGCGGTTCGCCGCCGAACCACACCAGAATCTGGTTCAACAGGCCGATCTGCTGGAACTCCGGCCCACGGTAGGCGTACACGAAGTTCCAGATGATGCTCGCACCGACGAAAGAGATCGCCATCGGCATGAACACCAAGACCTTGTAGACCTTCTCGCCACGGGTCTTGTCGATGAAGACCGCGTACGCCAGACCGATCGCCGTGGAGACCGTCGGCGCGATGAGAACCCACACGATCGTGTTCGCGACGGTACGCACACCGTCGGGCTGTGTGAAGATCCACACGAAGTTGTCGACTCCGACGAACTCGTTGCCCGCGGCGTTCATGAACGACGCGACGAAGGTCTGGATCGAGGGCAGGATCAGCCCGATCAGCAGGAGCAGCGCCGCCGGGGTCATGAAGGCGACGAGCTGGATGAAGTAACCCTTGCCGTTTCGGGACCGGTAGTCCAGCAGGAACATCCCGCCGCCGATCACCGCGGCGACCACGACGGCCCACCAGACCGAGTTGAACAACACGACGGTCACGACGGGGACGAGCACGCACATCGCCAGCCTGATCCACGTGTACATCCGCCCGGAACGGGGCGCGATGTCGATGAGGAACAAGATCAGGCCGATGACGGCGAGGAACGCGGCGACCACGACGATCGCCTGAAGGATGGGGTGCAGTGTCCCGACCCATGTGAGGAAGACGGTCACGTCGCTCCTTTCGAGTGCACCGGTGGACTCGATCCGAATCCTCCACCGGAAGAAGGTGAGAGGTGGGGCCGCCCCGCCGAGCGGGGCGGCCCCGAGGCCATGTCAGCCGATCAGCTGGGCCAGCCGGCCTCGATCTGCTCGGTGACCTCGTCGACCGGAGTCCCGCTCACCCACGAGACCATGCCCTTCCAGAAGGTTCCGGCGCCGACTGCGCCGGGCATCAGGTCGGATGCGTCGAACCGGAACGTGGTGTTCGGGTCCTGCAGGATCTCGATCGCCTGGGTCAACAGACCCGAGGAGGCGTTGGCCGGGTCCAGTCCGCTGTTGGCGGAGATGACCCCGCCGAGCGAGACTCGGTTGTTCGCCCACTCCGGGCTCGAGAGGTACTCGAGCACCTGGACGGTGTCGGACTCGTCGTTGAACGCCCCGACGATCTCACCGCCGCCGGTGACAGCCGGAGCACCGGCCTCCTGGCCGGGCATAATGAACGCCCACACGTCGCCGTCCTCGGCGACCGTGCCGCCGGCGTCCTCGATGAACCCGGTGAAGAACGACGCCTGGTGGTGCAGCGCGCAATCGCCGGACACGAGGGCCGCGGCCGGGTCGCCGAACTCGGTGGAGTTGATCGACTGGACGTCACCGAAGCCTGCGTTGACGAAGTCCGGGTTGAGCAGGTACTCCCCCGTGGCGTCGAACGCGTCGATGATCGGCTGGTCGGTGAACTTCACCTCGTTGGTCACCCATTGGTCGTAGACCTCCGGGCCGGAGTCGCGCAGGACCATGTCCTCGACCCAGTCGGTTCCCGGCCAACCCGTGGCGTCGCCCGAGCCGAAGCCGGCGCACCACGGCGCCGAGCCGGTCGTCGACTGGATCGTCTCGGTGAGGGCCATCAGCTCGTCGAGGGTCTCGGGGACCTCCACCCCCCACTCGGCGAACATCGCCGGCTGGTACCAGATGAAGCCCTTGACCGACGCCATCAGCGGCGCGCCGTAGAGCGTGCCGTCGACGGTGCCGTACGCAGCCCAGTCCTCCGACCAGTAATCCGCCACGTTCTGCTGCACGCCCTCCGGGGCAGGCGTCAGGTATCCGCGGGAGGCCAGGTCGGCCAGCAGCCCGGGCTGCGGGAAGATCGCGATGTCCGGCGGGTTGCCGCCCTGGGCGCGGATGCCGATCTGCGATTCGAATTCCTTCGACGCCTCGTACTGGATGTCGATGCCCGACTCGGCCTCGAAGTCCGCCCACGATTCGTCGAGCAGTTCCGCCTCGGTGTCGGAGATCGTCCCGTAGACGGTCACGACGTTGTCGCTGTCTCCGCCGTCTCCGCTGTCCCCGCCGCCGTCGCTCGAACAGCCGGCCAGCGTGAGACCGGCCGCGCCGAGCAGTGCGACGGCCGAGAGCGCCTTGTGACGCTGTGTCGTGCGCATATGAATCCTCCTCGTTGAGAGCACATGTGGTTCCTCGCTCTGGAGCCCCTAAGGAACCGTTTCCATATCACCGTAGGCCACCCACTCCCGGCACACAACGGCTCGGGGATAACAACATCGTTATCTGGAGATGGGAGCGCTCCATCTCGCGATACCCCCGGGATTTCCGACACAGAACGCCCCCCGATGGATGTGGAAGCGTTTCCCTTTTGACGTGCCCTCCTCTACTCTGACCTCGTGCGCGCGAAGACGCGCCGCATGACGGAGGATGAACGGTGAGTGGTATCGAAGACGTCGCGCGCGGCGCGGGCGTGTCGAAAGCGACCGCCAGCCGCGCGCTCACCGGTCACGGATACGTCGCCGCGGCCACGAGGGCGCGCGTGCGGCGCGTGGCCGAGGAACTCGGATACGTCCCTTCTTCGTCCGCGTCGAGCCTGGCCACCGGACGCACCCGCAACATCGGCGTGGTGATGCCGTATCTGAACCGTTGGTTCTTCGCCGAAGTACTGGAGGGCGTCCAGGCGGTCCTGCTCGCGGAGGGATTCGACCTGACGCTGTACGACGCGAAGCCCGGCACGGAGGGACGACGACGCGTCTTCGAGGACTTCCTCGCCCGCAAACGATTCGACGGCCTCATCGCCGTCGCACTCGAGCCCGACGACCACGAGCTCGAACGTCTGGTCGGGATCGGCCGGCCGGTCGTCAGCGTCGTCAGCGACAGCGAAGAAGCGAGCGTGGTGCGGCTGGACGACGTGCACGCGGCACGCCGCGCGACCGCGCACCTCATCGACCTCGGCCACGAGCGCATCACGTTCCTCGGCGGCGTCTCCGACCACGACGGTCCGCACGTCGATCGGGAGCGTCTCGGCGGCTATCTCTCATGCATGCGGGGGGCGGGCCTGGATCCGCGCCACATCCCCTCCGATGTGTCCCTGCCGGGCGGGTACGACGCCGCCGTGGATCTGCTCAGCGACCCGGAGCGCCGTCCGACCGCCCTCGTGGCCGCGTGCGACGAGGTCGCGATCGGAGCCATCATCGCCGCGCGTCGGCTCGGGATCGCCGTCCCCTCCGCCCTCAGCGTGGTCGGAATCGACAACCACGAGTACTCGGATATGTTCGGGCTCACCACCCTGGAGCAGTCACCGCGGGAGCAAGGCGCCGCGGCCGCCGAGCTCCTCTTGGAACAGGTGCGTGCACCCGACGCCGCACGCACGGAGATGCGCCTGCAGGCGCGACTGATCGTGCGCGGCTCGACGTCACCACCTCCGGGTGTGCGCTCGGTCGCCGTCGGGGCCGTGCCCTGATCGGCCGGTCTGCCCTCGCCCCGACGCGGAGAACGACAGAACCCCGGATGCCGCAGCACCCGGGGTTCTGGAAGACGCTGTCCTGAATTACTTCAGGGTGACGGTGGCGCCGGCGCCCTCGAGGGCCTCCTTGGCCTTCTCGGCGGTCTCCTTGTTGGCGGCCTCGAGAACGGGCTTGGGAGCGCCGTCGACGAGGGCCTTGGCGTCGCCGAGGCCGAGCGAGGTGAGCTCGCGGACGACCTTGATGACCTGGATCTTCTTGTCACCGGCGGCCTCGAGGACGACGTCGAACTCGTCCTTCTCCTCCTCGGCGGCGGCCTCGCCACCGGCACCACCGGCGGCGGGAGCGGCACCGGCGACGGCGACGGGCGCCGCGGCGGTGACGTCGAAGGTCTCCTCGAAGGCCTTCACGAACTCGCTGAGCTCGATGAGCGTGAGCTCCTTGAACTGGTCGAGCAGCTCCTCAGTGCTGAGCTTTGCCATGATGATTCTCCTTGCTTGGGTATCTGTCGCCGCAGGCCCGATCAGGCCGCGGACTCCTGCTTCTCGCGCAGCGCGTCGACCGTGCGAACGGCCTTCGACGGGAGCGCATTGAAGACGAATGCCGCCTTGGTCATCGAGGCCTTCATCGCACCGGCGAGCTTCGCCAGCAGGACTTCACGGCTCTCGAGGTCGGCGAGCTTGTTGACCTCGTCCGCGGACAGGGGGTTACCGTCGAAGTAACCGCCCTTCACCACGAGATGAGGGTGTGCCTTGGCGAAGGCGCGCAGGCCCTTCGCGACGGCGACCGGGTCGCCGTGCACGAACGCCACAGCCGACGGACCCTTGAGGTCGTCGTCCAGCGACGAGATCCCCGCGTTGTTCGCGGCGATCTTGGTCAGCGTGTTCTTCACCACGGCGTATTCCGCGTCCTGACGGATGCTGTTGCGGAGCTCCTTGAGCTCGGCAACCGTCAGACCGCGGTACTCGGTGAGCAGAACGGCGGTCGAGTCCTCGAAATTCTTCGTGAGCTCGGCGACCGATGCTTCCTTCTGCGCCATGGCCACTCCTTGTGTGTACGTCACACCCCGCGATGGCGAGGTGTCGGCTCCAGACCGCCGGCACGGCAAAGAAAAAAGCTCCGGCGCAAGCGCACGGAGCCTGGTTCCCGGGAATCCGGGTCTGTCTCGTACACCTGCGCGGGCCCCTGTTCTTCACAGAGCTTCGATCGTGTCGCTTGCGCGACGCGATGACCGGCGGTCTTCGGCTTCTCCCACCATATCCCACTCCCCCACCACCCCCAAATCCCCATCCCCAAAATCCTCTTCCCCATCCCGAACATTGCCGAGCTGGCGGATCCCCCGCGGACCGACCGCACGGGCGCGCCCGACCAGGCGTGCGGTGAGGTCCGCGGCCGCCTTCTCGTCGAAGCGTCGAAGCGCCCCTGGACTCGCGCTGCCCCGACGCGGCGGGGCCGGCGGGGTGTCGGGGGAAGGTGGCGGGGATGCCGCGGGTAGCCTGGAGGGATGACGCCCGAGCTCGCCGCACGCATCGTGGCGGACTCGCGGGACCGGGTCGCGTGGGTGCGCGCACGATCGCGAGGAATCACGGCCACCGACGTCGCAACGCTGACTTCGGAGCGGACGATCGCCCGTGCGGCGGACGCGAAGCTCATGGGCTCCGGCTTCTCCGGCAACGCGTACACCGCGCACGGGCGCGCACGCGAGCCCGAGATCGCGGGTTGGGTGGCCGCGACGCACGGCATCCAACCCTCGAGTGCTCTCTTCCACGCGGTCGTCGAGAAGCGCCATCTCGCCACCCCCGACGGAGTCGGCGTCGATCCATCCGGTCGGGTCGTACTCGCCGAGATCAAAACCACCAACAAGGCCTGGCGTTCGATCCCGCGCTCCTACCTTCGCCAGGTGTGGTGGCAGCAACACGTGCTCGGCGCCGAGCGAACCCTTGTGGTGTGGGAGCAGCACGCGGACTTCGTCCCCCTCCACGACGAGCCGCGTTGCCAGTGGGTCGACCGCGACGAGACCGAGATCGGCAAGCTGGTCACCCTGGCCACCGCCCTGATCGACGAGCTCTACCACCGCACGCAGCACGGCCGCTCGTTGCACGCACGGAAGGCGCCGACCGGACCGGATCGGCAGCCGTACCGCGCACTCGCGCTCTCCGACTGACGCCGCCCCGCAGGCCTCCACCCCGCCCATCCGCGTCATCGGCACAGCGCGGCGCCTTCGTCGACCGAGCCGCGCACCGCGGGGTCCTCGCCGCGCAGCGACTCCGCCTCTCGGGATCGACTGCGGCACGCATTGGTTGACTCATGTCAACCACTGTCATATCGTTGACGCACATCAACCATTCTCGACGTCAGCGCGGACGCCACGGAAGCACGACACCACGAGGTCACATGTCACACTCCCACCCCTCGGCGCCTGCCCCCTCACAGCGCAGCGTCCTGCCTGCCCTCATCGGACTCCTGCTCGGGATGTTCGTCTCGATGCTGGCGGCGACAGTCGTCTCGACCTCGCTCCCGGTGATCATCCACGACCTCGACGGCGACCAGGCGGCGTTCACCTGGGTGGTGACGGCGACGCTGCTCACCACGGCCATCTCAACCCCCGTATGGGGCAAGCTGGCGGACCTGTTCGACCGCAAGACTCTGATCCAGATCGCCATCGCCGTCTTCGTGCTCGCCACCGCTGCTGCAGGCTTCTCGCAGGACACCACCATGCTCATCGCCTGCCGTGCGGTGCAGGGCATCGGCGCGGGCGGCCTCGCCGCACTGAGCCAGGTCATCATGGCCGACATCATCAGCCCGCGCGAACGCGGACGCTACATGGGGTTGTTCGGTGCCGTGATGGCGGTCGCCACCATCGGCGGCCCCCTGCTGGGCGGCGTGATCACCGACACCTTGGACTGGCGCTGGAATTTCTTCATCGCGCTCCCGTTCGCCGTGGCCGCGCTGATCATCCAGCAACGCACCCTGCACTTGCCCCGACGCCGACCGGGCCGCGTGCGGATCGACTACCTCGGGATCGTGCTGCTGAGCACGTCCGTCTCGCTGCTGCTCATCTGGGTCACCAACGCCGGCGATGCCTATGCATGGTGGAGCGTGGAGACAGCCCTCATGGCCGGCGGCGCCCTGATCGGAGGGGTGCTGTTCGTCGTCGTCGAGTTGCGCACCCCCGAGCCGCTGGTCCCGCTCACCCTGTTCGCCAACCACACCTTCACGCTCGCCGTGATCGCCTCCGTCGCCACCGGAATCGCGATGTTCGGCACCTCGGTGTTCCTGAGCCAGTACATGCAGATGGCTCGCGGGGCCACCCCCACCGAAGCCGGGGTGATGACCATCCCGATGATCGGAGGATTGCTGGTCGCCTCCATCGTCGTCGGGATGCTGATCACACGACACGGGCATTGGAAGCCCTACCTCATCGCCGGCGCCGCTCTCCTCGTCGCCGGATCGGCGACGTTGTCGACAATCGAATACGACACCGATTTCACCCTCGTCTCGCTCTACATGTTCCTGCTCGGTGCGGGCGTGGGCACGACGATGCAGAATCTCGTCCTCATCGTCCAGAACACCGCGGACCCGTCGGAGATGGGTGTGGCGAGCTCAGGCGTGACCTTCTTCCGTTCCCTCGGAGGCACCGTCGGGGTCTCGGTCATGGGCGCCACCCTCGCCGCTTCCGCGTCGAGGCTGGTCACGGAGCGGCAGGGCGAGATCGCCACCACTCTGGCGAGCCTGGGTGCGGACGGAACCACGATCGCCGAACAGCTCCAGGCGGGCATCCTCCCCCAGGTCGCCGCCCTACCCGAGAGTCTGCGCGTGATCTTCGAGGAGGTCTATGCCATCTCGATCGCGAACGCATTCCTGATCGCCGTGCCGGTCGCGGTGATCAGCCTGATCGCCATCGCCCTGCTCCCCAACGTGCCACTGACCCGGATGACCACGACAGAACGCCGGGAAGCAAGCGAGGCCGATCTGGCGCCCTTCTCGGTGAGCGAGGGGATGGATGCGCTGTCGGCGACCGGTGCCGAAGAGAGCGGGGAACCACGGGAGGATCTGGAGCGGCCGCACGGCTAAAGTCGAGATGATGAGCAAACCCGGATGCGACGGCGCGGAGCCCCACGCCGAGGACCCTCACGTCGCAGCGACCCGCGCGCTCGAGGCGGAGTTCGGGGAGCTGATCGCACGCTTCCGACATCTCGTCGCAGAGCAGGCTGATCGCGTCAGCCCCGGAATGCTCCCCGGCGCCTATAAGAGCTTCGCGGCGATCGCCCGGATGGCGCCCGTCTCGAGTGCCGCACTCGCCGAGACGCTCCTCGCCGACAAGGCCCAGGTGAGTCGGACCGTGCGAGATCTCGAGTCGCTCGGCCTCATCGAGCGCTCCACCGATCGCGAGGACCGCCGGGTGAGCCTTCTCTCACCGACCGAAGAAGGACTTCGCCGACTCGAGGCGGCCCGCGATCCGCAGCGCAATTCGCTCATGCGCCACCTGTCGACATGGGATCTCCAAGACATCCATACCCTCACCCGCCTCCTGCGCGCCTTGCGCAGCGACGCGGACACGCCTTAGCCGCACGGCGCGGACGCGCGGCGGCCAGGCACGCGAGTGTTGTCAAAGTGCGCAGAAGGCGCATCAGAACCCGCACCCGGATCGCGAGCGCACGGGGGTTCCGGTACTGAAGGGAGGTGACCAGTACCCCGCCCCTCCCGGAGCCCGCCGACGTCGCGCTCCCGCGCCGCACCGTCTACGTCATCTTCGCCGCGCTCCTGGCCGCGATGTTCCTGTCGTCTCTGGATCAATCCGTCGTCGGCACCGCCCTCCCGACGATCGTGGGCGACCTCGACGCCGTCGCCCACGAAGGCTGGATCATCACGGCGTACCTCCTGGCCATCGCCGTCGTCATGCCTGTCTACGGCAAGGTCGGCGACCTCTACGGTCGCCGGATTCCGTTCCTCATCGCGATCTCGCTGTTCATCGTCGGATCCACCGGGTCTGCCCTGTCGGGTTCGTTCCTCGAGCTCGTCACCTGGCGCTCGGTGCAGGGCCTGGGCGCGGGTGGCCTCGTGATCCTGTCGCAGGCGATCATCGCCGACATCGTCTCCGCCCGTGAGCGCGGGAAGTTCATGGGGCCCATGGGGGCGGTGTTCGGAGTCGCCACGGTCGCGGGTCCGCTGCTGGGCGGATGGTTCACGACGGGACCCGGGTGGCGATGGGTGTTCTGGACGAATGTGCCGATCGGAATCCTTGCGTTGACGATCGCGTTCTTCGCCCTCAAGCTCCCCGCGAGGCGCCCCTCGAAGCGATTCGATCTGTGGGGTGCGATCCTGCTGGCCGCCACCACAGCGGGCATCGTCTTCCTCACCAGCTGGACCTCGGTGACCGGCGCCACCCATTACGACTGGTCGAGTCCGGGATTGTTGGCGACCCTCGCGGCGACGGTCGCCGCCTTCGCCGCGTTCCTCCTCGTGGAGACCCGGGTCGAGGACCCGGTGCTCCCCCTCGACCTGTTCCGCAGCCGTACCTTCAGCGTCTCGGTCCTGATCGCCCTCGTGCTCGGCATGACGATGTTCGCGGCACTGTCCTTCCTGCCGACGTTCCTCCAGATGGCACAGGGGGTGGGTCCGACAGAGTCCGGACTCCTCATGCTGCCCATGACCCTCGGCGTCCTGCTCACGGCGATCGCCTCGGGCTTGCTCATCACCCGAACGGGCAAGTACAAGATCTACCCGATCATCGGCATGGGCCTGTCCACGATCGGCATCGTCTGGCTCACCTTCATCACGGCGAACATGTCGATGGTCGTCTTCGGTGCGATGGTCTTCACGCTCGGGCTCGGTATGGGCCTGGTGATGCAGACGATCGTCATCGCCGCGCAGAACGCGGTGGCGCCGGAGAGGGTCGGGGTGGCGACGTCGACGAACAACTTCCTCCGGGAAATCGGTGCCGCCGTCGGGACGAGCGTGTTCGCCACCGCCTTCACCGCGAACCTGACGACCCAGATCGATGACGCGGTCAAGAGCGCCCCGGCGGGGTCGGTCCCCGACGGATTCGGGGCCGGATCGCTGACCCCCGATGCCGTCGCCAAACTCCCGTCCGCGTTGCACGACGCGATCGTGGATGCGTACGCGAACGCTCTCGCTCCCGCGTTCTGGTATCTCGTCCCGCTCAGCGTGCTCGGCTTCATCGTGGCGTTCTTCATGCGCGAGGTCACCCTGTCGAAGACCGCCGGTCTGGTCGCAGCCGCTCGAGACGGTGCCCAATACGCGGGCTCCGGCTCGGCGGGATAGCCCCCGCACGCGCGAGGCACCGCGAGGCTTAGCCACACGGTGACCGTGCCGTAACACGGTCGAGACAATCCCAGGGTTGACTGTCGTTCACAGGCAACACGCGTGCCGACGTCGGCACGCAGGGAGGGGGCGACCGATGAGATTCCGGCCGCTGCGACCGAATTCCGTGGCGCGAGAGATCGCGCTGCCCGATCCTCCGGAGACGATGAGGGCCGTCGTCTTCGATGAGACCGGCGAACCTGAGGTGCTCCACACGACCACCGTCCCGGTGCCGAGCCCGGTGATCAGCGAACTGCTCGTGCGCGTGGCCGCGGCCGGGGTGAATCCCATCGACGCGAAGACGCGCGCCGGGCGCGGGGTCTCGGGTGCGATCCCCACACTGCCGAGCACGCTCGGATTCGACTTCAGTGGCGTCGTCATGAATGCCCCGTACGAGGCGCACCCGTTCCCCCCGGGCACCGAGGTGTTCGGCATGGTCCCCTTCCCCCGTTCGGGCGGCACCTACGCCGAGTACGCGGTGGTTCCCACCCTGTCGGTGGCGCGCAAGCCGGCGACCCTGTCGCACGTGGAGGCCGCGGGTGTCCCCCTGGCCGCCCTCACCGCCTGGGGCCTGGTCGTCGAAACCGCCCACGCCCATGAGGGGCAGCGCATGCTGATCCACGCCGGGAGCGGGGGCGTGGGGCACTTCGCCGTGCAGCTCGCCGCATACTTCGGTGCACACGTGACGGCGACCGCGTCGGAGCCCAACACCGCCTGGCTCCGCGAGCTGGGCGCGTCGGTGGTCATCGACTACGCCTCAACGCGCTTCGATGAGGTGGTGGGTGACATGGATGTGGTCATCGACCTGGTGGGCAACGCCGACGGCAGCACCGGCACCCGGTCGCTGTCGGTGTTGCGGCCCGGCGGCCTCTACGTCATGGTGCCGACGGGGTCATGGCCCGACTACGCCGAGGCGGCCGCCGAGGCCGGCGTGCGCGCCACCTCGTACAAGGTTCTGCCGGACGGCAATGCGCTTGCGACGATCGCCCGACTGCTGGAGTCCGGGGCCATCCAGGTCTACATCGATCGCGTGTTCGACCTGGATGATGCGGCCGCCGCGCACCGCGAACTCGAACGCGGGCACACACGGGGCAAGAGCGTCCTGCGCATCGGCGAGGACTGACCGCCCCTACCCGGATGCCGCCCGCGGGCCCTCTCGAGCGCGCCGCCGTCAGAAGGAGCGGAGGACGCGACGCGCTTCGGCGCCCACCTCCGCGGCCACCAGATCGAGGGTGCGCGAGCGCAGGTTCCACTGCTGCCAGTACAGCGGCACATCCAGCGGCGGTCCGTCGAGTGCCGTGAGGACACCCCGGCCGATGGACGGCATCGCCTGGGCTTCGGGCAGCATCCCCCACCCGAGCCCGAGGTGGATCGCGGTCGCGAAGTCACCGGATGAGGGGACGTAGTGGGCGGGAACCGTCGAGGGGTTCACGCCGACGGCGCGCAGCCACCGGTTCTGCAGTTCGTCGCGGCGGTCGTACTGCACGACGGCCGCACGGTGCACCCCACCCGGCTCCGCCGTGGTCCAGCGCTCGACGAACCCCGGCGCGGCCACCGCGAGGTACCGCAGTGAGCCCAGCGGCTCCACGCGGCATCCTGCGACCGCGACGGCCGACGAGGTGACGGCGGCCATCACCACCCCGCTCTCGAGCAACGTCGCGGTGTGGTCTTGGTCGTCGCGGTGCAGATCGAACACGACAGGATGGCGCTCACAGACCCGCGCGAGCGGAGGGAGGAACCACGTCGCGAGCGAGTCGGCGTTCACGGCGATCGGGACCGCCATCCGCGTCTCGGAGGCATCCGCGCCCAGATCGGCCGTCGCCTCGTGTTGGATCAGCGCCATCTGGCGCGCGAGCCGCACGACGACGGCACCCGCGTCCGTCACCCGAGGGGGCTTGGCCCGCACGAGCAGCACGCGTCCGACGAGCTCTTCCAGCGCCTTGATCCGCTGACTGACCGCCGACGGGGTGACGCGCAGACGCATGGCCGCGGCGTCCATGCTGCCCTCGTCGATCACGGCCGCGAGCGTCTCGGCTCCGTCGAGGGGAATCTGCATCATCAGCTCCGCTAATGATCCGTAAGGATCTTTCGCTGTACTTAGGGTTGCGCTCAGCCTAGCGTCGTCTTCGTGACCGCACCCTTCCTCGCAGGCCTCGGCCTGGGCCTGTCGTTGATCATCGCGATCGGCGCGCAGAACCTCTTCGTCCTCCGGCAGGGCCTGCGCCGAGAACACGTCGCGCTCGTCGCGTCGATCTGCATCGTCTCGGATGCGGCACTCATCGCGATCGGCGTGTCCGGCGTCGGTGTCATCCTCGACGCCGTGCCCTGGCTCGTGGACGGGGTGCGCTGGATGGGGGCCGCGTTCCTGGTCGGCTACGGCCTGCTCGCGGCGCGCCGGGTGTGGCGGCCGACCGGCGAGGGGCTCGACATCTCCGCCACCGACCGCACGGCCGACTCGACGGGCACGAGCACGACGACCACCCGTGCGCGGACGCGATCGGTCGTCCTCACCGTTCTGGCCCTGACCTGGCTGAACCCGCACGTCTATCTCGACACCGTCTTCCTCCTGGGCTCCATCGCGAGCACCTACGCAGACCAGCGCGGGGTGTTCGCCGCCGGCGCCGTGCTCGGCAGCGTCGTCTGGTTCTCGGCGCTCGCGTACGGCGCACGGTTCCTCGGCCGTTGGCTCGCTCGACCCCGGGTGTGGCGGGTGCTCGACGGCGTGTTCGCCGCGATCATGATCCTCCTTGGGGTCAGCCTCGTCCTCCCGCACTGAGTCCTCCCGTATGGAGCCCTCCCGGCGGCGCCGCGGCGATCGCGCCTGGCCGATCACGCGTCAGGCGGGCAGGATGAGCGGATGAAGCGCGTTCATGTCGTCGTCCATGGCGAGGTGCAGGGCGTGGGGTATCGCTACACCGCACGCGGGGTCGCGGGCCGCCTCGGTGTCACCGGCTGGATCCGGAACCGGTGGGACGGCACCGTCGAGGCCCATGTCCAAGGACCTGCCGATCGCGTCGCCGCGATGCTCGCCTGGATGGCGGACGGCCCCCCGGGTGCGCGGGTGGACGGCTGTCGCGTGACCGATACGCCTGCCGAAAGCGCCGAGGGATTCCGCGTGCGGCAGACGGCATAGACCGACTGCGCGTCATCGGGGCACGATCGGCGTCCGCACCCCCACGGCGTCTTCGATCGCCTGGGCCGCCGCCAGTGCGGCGTGGTCCTGGCCGGCCGCGGCCATCACCTGCACGCCCACCGGCAGACCGTCGGTGGCGGATCCGGTCGGCACCGCGACCGCCGGGAGGGCGAGGTAGTTCGCGGCGACGCTCAACCGGTATCGCCGCCACCACCCGCCGGCGGTGTCCGCATCGATGAGATCGGCGTCGACGAGAGGGGGGCGCGCTTCGGAGACGGTCCCGACGAGTACCGGATGCTCGCGGAAGAAGTCCTGCCATTGCGCCGCGACGACGGCCCGCCGCGCCCATACACCGGCGTACTCCTCCAGCGACCTCAGGTGCGTCTGCGCACGGCCCGCCAGCTCGAGGAATCGCGTGGCCCCCGCACCCAGCGGCGGGTCCCACCGCTGCGGCCCGTACGCGGCCTGCATTTCGGTCGTCGACAGCAGTCGCCACCCCTGGACCGCTTCCTCCAGCAACGGAGGGCACGCCTCGACGACCTCCCAGCCTGCCCTGCGCAGCGCGTCCGTCGCCACGTCCAGGGCGCGAGCGGTCGCCGCATCCGTGCCATCGCCGAACGGATCGCGCACGAGGGCTGCGCGCCGCGCACCGTCATAGGGTGAGAACGGCATCGTGACGGCGAACGGATCGACCCCGTCCGCACCGTGCACGACCTGGAAGGCTGCGGCGATGTCGCCGGTGTGACGCGCAAGCAGTCCCGCAGACGAGAATCGCTGCAGTGACAGCGGCACGGGCTCCCGCCGGCGCGCGGCGCCCGCGGGGATCCGGCCGCCGGTGGGACGGAACCCGGCGACACCGACCGCATCCGCCGGGACGCGCACCGAACCGCCGTAGTCGTTGCCGAGCCCGATCGCGGCCATGCCGGTGGCGACGGCGACCGCATCGCCGCCGCTGGAGCCGCCGGGTGAGTGCGCCAGGGACCACGGGTTGCGCGTGCGCCCGAAGAGGTCGTTGTCGCACTCCCACCGCATCCCGAAATCGGGCATGTTGCCGCGCCCGATGGGGACGGCACCCGCCGCACGCATGCGCGCCACCAGGGTGGCGTCCTGATCGGGGACCGCGTGGACCGCTCCGCGCCAACCGTGTGTCGTCGCCGACCAGGTGAGGTCGATGTTCTCCTTGACCGAGAACGGGACACCCGTGAGGGGCCCGGGATCCTCCCCCGCCGCGATCGCCCGGTCCAACTCGGCCGCGGCCTCCCGCGCGCGGTCATCGAAGACGACCGTCAGGGCGCCGACGAGCGGGTTCACGTCGGCGATGCGCTCGAGGTGGGATCCGACGACGTCGACGGCGGAGATCTCCCCGCCGCGGACGGCTGCGGCGATCCGGCGAGCGGATGCCCGCCACGGTTCGTCGGCGACGCTCATCCCGCCATCATCCCAGAACGACGGAACGGACCCCTCCTCGCGGAGGGATCCGTTCCGAGTGAACCTGGTGGCTCAGGGTGAACCGGTGGCTCAGATCGCGTTGACATCCAGCGGGATGCCGGGGCCGAACGTGGTCGACACGGCGCCCTTCTGGATGTAGCGGCCCTTCGAGCTCGACGGCTTCAGGCGCACGATCTCTTCGAGGGCGGTCTTGATGTTCTCGTCGAGCTGGTCGGCCGAGAACGACGCCTTGCCGACGACGAAGTGCACGTTGGCGTGCTTGTCGACACGGAACTCGATCTTTCCGCCCTTGATCTCCTCGACGGCCTTGGCCGGGTTCGGAGTCACGGTGCCGGTCTTCGGGTTCGGCATCAGACCGCGCGGACCGAGGACCTTACCGAGGCGACCGACCTGGCCCATGAGCTCGGGCGTCGACACCGCGGCGTCGAAGTCGGTCCAGCCACCGGAGACCTTCTCGATGAGCTCGGCGCCGCCGACCTCGTCGGCGCCTGCGGCGATGGCGGCTTCGGCGGCGGGGCCGGTCGCGAAGACGATCACGCGGGCGGTCTTACCGGTGCCGTGGGGCAGGATGACGGTGCCGCGCACCATCTGGTCGGCCTTGC
This sequence comes from Microbacterium aquimaris, assembly GCF_039531285.1. NCBI lineage: Bacteria > Bacillati > Actinomycetota > Actinomycetes > Micrococcales > Microbacteriaceae > Microbacterium > Microbacterium aquimaris. The sequence continues at coordinate 207,960 of NZ_BAAAPT010000001.1, forward strand.
GGGGGTCGACGGCGAGCTTGAGCGCGACCTCGACGGTCGAGTCGAACTTCGCCGAACCGGTCTCCTTCGCCAGGGCGACGGCCTCGGTGGGCGTGTAGAACTTGCCGTCCTCGATCTTCGAGACAGCGGCAGCGTAGGACTTGGACTTGGTAGCCATTCTCGTTACTCCCCTCAGTCCTCAACCGTGATGCCCATAGAACGGGCGGTGCCGGCGATGATCTTCGAGGCGGCCTCGATGTCGTTCGCGTTGAGGTCGGGCTGCTTGGCCTGGGCGATCTCGCGCACCTGGTCCTTGGTGATCTTGCCGACCTTGACGGTGTGCGGCGTGGCCGAGGCCTTCTGCACGCCCGCGGCCTTCTTGATCAGCTCGGCGGCCGGAGGGGTCTTGAGGATGAACGTGAAGCTGCGGTCCTCGTAGACGGTGATCTCCACCGGGATGACGTTGCCGCGCTGCGACTCCGTCGCGGCGTTGTACGCCTTGCAGAACTCCATGATGTTGACGCCATGCTGACCGAGCGCGGGGCCGATCGGCGGCGCCGGGTTGGCGGCGCCGGCGTTGATCTGGAGCTTGATCAGGCCGGTCACCTTCTTCTTCGGTGCCATTTCCTTTTCCTTTCATCGAACCGGATGCGCATGCGCATCCTGCTCTCCCGCAGACCCGGCGGTTCCGGGCAGCGGTATCCCGCGAACGGGAAGTCCTGTGGGTGTCAGACCATCTTCGTGACCTGGTCGAACGACAGCTCGACCGGGGTCTCGCGCTCGAAGAGCGAGACGAGCACGGTGAGCTTGCCACTCTCGGGCTTGATCTCGCTGATCGAACCGGGAAGACCCGCGAACGAGCCTTCCTTGATCGTGATGGTCTCGCCGACCTCGAAGTCCACCTCGGCCTGGACGGTGCGCGCCTGGGTCGGCGAACCCTTCGGCGCCGAGCCCTTGGCGGGGGTGGTCTCCTTGACCTCGACGAGCGACTTCAGCATGTTGAAGGCCTCTTCGAAGCGGAGGGGCGTGGGGTTGTGCGCGTTGCCGACGAAGCCGGTGACGCCGGGCGTGTGCCGCACGACCGACCAGGTGTCCTCGTTCAGCTCCATGCGCACGAGCACGTAGCCGGGGATCCGGACGCGCGTGACCATCTTGCGCTGACCGTTCTTGATCTCGACGACGTCCTCCATGGGGACCTCGACCTGGTAGATGTCCTCTTCGACCTCGAGCGTCGACTTGCGCTGCTCGATGTTGGCCTTCACCTTGCGCTCGAAACCGGCGTAGGAGTGGATGACGTACCACTTGCCCTCGAGCGAGCGCAGCTCCGCCCGGAAGGCGTCGTAGGGGTCTTCCTCGACGTCGTCGACGATTTCTTCGGCGGCGGCGACGTCGGCGACCAGCTCGGGGTCGACCGCGGGTGCGTCCTCCTCGCCGTTGACGTCGGGCCCGTCGTAGGGGGCGACCTCGTCGGCGGCATCCGCCGCACGCTCGGTCTCCTCCTCGGCGAGCGAGTCGGTGAGCACCTCGGCGGCCGCCTCGGCCTCGTCGGTGCGGTCGATGTTCAGCGCGTCGTTCACGATGGCGTCTGCTTCCGGGTCGGTGGTGTCGACGTCGTCCAGCGAGGTGTCTTCCTGTTCGTCGGACGACTCGTCGACGACATGGATGGCGACGTGCTCGGCGGAGGTACTGGCCTGCTCCTCACGCTCGAGCTGGTTGCCTTCCTGGGCCTCGTCGTCCTCGGAGGACTGCTCCGCGGCGGTCGCCCAGTCGGCGTCGTCGACATATCTTTCAGACAATTGATTCTCTTCCGTGTCGGTGTGCGCGTGAGGCGCTCACCACCCGCTGTTCGACCGGTGGGATCAGGCGCCGTCGGGAACGCCGAAGACGATCTGAGTCGTCCAGGCGAAGAGCACGTCGAGGCCGTAGACGATCGCCATCATCACGACGACGAAGCCCAGCACGACCGCCGTGTACTTCACCAGTTCCTTGCGCGTCGGCGTGACGACCTTGCGCAGTTCGGCGAAGACCTGACGGATGAAAAGGGCGATGCGCGCGAAGACGTTCGGCTTCTTCTCGCGCGACCCGTCGCTCGAGGCGACGATTTCGCCCTTCGGCTCGTCCTGGACCATCAACCCACCTGTTGTATCTTCCGTGTGTCAGCTCGGGCTGACGCGCAGGGCGGACAGGAATCGAACCTGCAACCTGCGGTTTTGGAGACCGCTGCTCTGCCAATTGAGCTACCGCCCTAGAGGCCCGGTCGGACCTCGGACTCCCGCATACTCCGCCCGCGTCCGGTGAGGGTGTCACGGCCCGCGTGGCGGGCACGGCGAAAGAATGCAGAAATGTCCTGCACTCCCCAGTGTACGGCATGCCCACACCTCCGGCGAACCGGGGTGCGGGACTCACGGGGCCTCACCGACCCCGGTCAGCCCGGCTGCACGCTATCGCGATCCGGCTCCTCGCCGCGCGCGAACGCGCGCCCGGTCAGCTCGGTCGGCACGACCCGCACATACGTGAATTTCACGGTCGGGATCCACGGCCTGAGCGGCAGCCGATCGGCCGCTTCGATCTCGGTCAGCGCATCCAGGCGATGTGCATGCCCCCGCGCGACCACGCTCCACGCACGCTCGTCGTTCCAGTCGTCGACCTCGAAGAGCACGTGGTCGTTGACCGTCAGCTCCAGGAGCTTGCTCCCCTCCGCCGTGCGGAACACCAGCGACGCGCCGTCGACGACGTAGTTGACCGGGAAGACGTCGAGCACCTCCCCCACGTGCGTGACGAGGCGTCCGAGCTGATGCGAGCCGAGATGCTCCCAGCACTCCCCCTCGTCGAGGACCGTGACCGCGTCGTTGAACTCGTCCATGCCCCCATCCTGCCCCGGGTGTCGCGCCGGCGCCAGAGGCCTCACGCACCCCGCTCAGGCGATGCGGATGAGCTTCTTGTTGACGAACTCGTCTGCGGCCAGCAGACCCAGTTCCCGTGAGGTCCCCGAACGCTTGACACCCCCGAACGGCAGTTCGGGCGAGTCGGCGAGCACGAGGTTCACGTACACCATGCCGGCTTCGATCCGATCGGCCACGCGCTGTGCCTGAGCCGGGTCGGTCGTGAAGACGTACGATCCCAGGCCGAAGGCGGTGTCGTTGGCGATGCGCACCGCGTCGTCCTCGTCGACGGCTCGGTGGACGACGCCGGCCGGGCCGAAAAGCTCCTCCCCGTACACGTCCATGTCCGAAGTCACGCCGGTGAGCACCGTCGGGGTGATGTATGCGCCGTCACGGGTGCCTCCCGTGGTCAGGGTCGCCCCCTGGGCGACCGCGCGGTCGATCTGCTCCTGCAGCCGCTCGGCGGCGGCCAGGGACGACAACGGACCGAGCACGGTCTCCTCGTCGAACGGGTCGCCCATCACGGTCGCGGCCATCGCGGCGGTGAACTTCTCGACGAACGCGTCGTACAGGCCGTCGACCACGATGAAGCGCTTGGCGCCGTTGCACGCCTGGCCGTTGTTGTCGATGCGGGCGTCGACGGCCGCCGCGACGGTCGCATCGAGGTCGTCGGTGGACAGCACGATGAACGGATCCGAGCCCCCCAGCTCGAGGGCGACCTTCTTGAGGTGACGCCCGGCGAGCTCTGCGACCGCAGATCCGGCCCGCTCCGATCCGGTCACCGACACGCCCTGCACGCGCGGATCGGCGATGACGGTCGCCGCCTGCTCGTTCGTGGCGTAGAGGTTGACGTACGCGCCCTCGGGCAACCCGGCGTCGGCGTAGATCGCCTCGAGCGCGGCGGCCGATTCGGGACACTGCGGGGCGTGCTTGAGCAGGATGGTGTTGCCGACGGCGAGGTTCGGAGCGGCGAAGCGCGCCACCTGGTAGGCGGGGAAGTTCCAGGGCATGATGCCCAGCAGCACGCCGATGGGGGCGCGTCGGATCACAGCGGTGCCCTCTCCGACGATGTCGATGGGGGTGTCGCCGGTGATGCGTTCGATGTTCTCGGCGTAGTAGTCGATGATGTCGGCGGCGAAATCCACCTCCCCCTCGGCTGCGGCCAGCGGCTTGCCCATCTCCCGCACGATGATCGCCGCGAGGTCGTCACGCCGTTCGCGGTGCAGATCGGCGATGCGACGCACGACCACGGCGCGGTCGGATGGAGCGGTGGCGCGCCAGATGTGCGCCGCGTCGTGGGCGCGGGCCACCGCGGCGTCGAGATCGGCGTCGGCGATGGTCGGATACGTGGCGAGGGTCTCCCCCGTGGCGGGGTTGACGACGGCGTATTCGCTCATGTGATTCCTTTCGTCCGTCGGTCGGTCCGCGTCGAGTCTGGCGGACTCAGTCGGCGTCGGGGCGCGGAGCGTCATCGCCCGCGAGCGTCGGCGCGGTGCCGGCTTCGGCCGCGGTGAGCTCCTGGTCGAGGATGTCCATCGCCTCGTGAAGCAGGTCGTCACCGATCGACAACGGCGGCAGGAACCGCATCACGTTGCCGTACGTGCCGCAGGTGAGCACGATGACCCCCTCCGCGATGCACGCTTTGGCGACGGTCGTGGCCAAAGCGGCATCGGGTGCCCCCGTCTCCGGGTCGACGAATTCGGCCGCCACCATCGCGCCGCGCCCCCGGATGTCTCCGAGCCGCGGATCGCGTGCCTGGATCGCCTCCAGGCGTCCACGGAGCACACCGCCGATGTGGTCGGCGCGTCGCGCCATGTCCTCCTGCTCGAAGCTCTCGATCGTCGCCAACGCCGCCGCGCAGGCGATCGGGTTGCCGCCGTACGTCCCGCCGAGCCCGCCCAGGTGCGACGCGTCCATGATCTCCGCACGCCCGGTGACCGCCGCGAGCGGGAGACCGCCCGCGATCCCCTTCGCGGTGGTGATGAGGTCGGGCACGATTCCGAACAACTCGCTGGCGAACATCGCGCCCGTGCGGGCGAATCCGGTCTGGACCTCGTCGGCGATGAAGACGACCCCGTTCGCGCGGCACCAGTCCACCAGCTCCGCCAGGAACCCCTCTGCCGGGACGATGAATCCGCCCTCCCCCAGGATCGGTTCGATGATGACGGCGGCGAGGTTGTCGGCCCCGACCTGCTTCTCGATCTGCGAGATCGCGCGTGCCGCGGCCTCGGGACCGGAGAGTCCGTCGCGGAAGGGGTACGACACCGGGGCACGGTAGACCTCGCCCGCGAAAGGGCCGAATCCGCTCTTGTAGGGCATGGACTTCGCCGTCAGTGCCATGGTGAGGTTCGTGCGGCCGTGGTAGGCGTGGTCGAACGCGACGACGGCGGAACGGCCGGTGTGCTTGCGGGCGATCTTCACGGCGTTCTCGACGGCCTCCGCGCCGGAATTGAACAGCGCGCTCTTCTTCGCGTGCGAGCCGGGGGTCAGCCGGTTGAGCGCCTCGGCGACGCCGACGTAGGACTCGTAGGGCGAGATCATGAAGCACGTGTGGGTGAACTGCGCCACCTGCGCCTGAACGGCCGCGACCACCGCGGGGTGCGCGTTGCCGACCGTGGTCACGGCGATGCCGGAGCCGAGGTCGATGAGCGAGTTCCCGTCGGCATCGACGACGACGCCCCCTCCGGCGGCGACCGCCTCGATCGGAACCGTGTGGCCCACTCCGGCGCTGACCGCAGCGGCCTTGCGTTCCAGGAGCGCCTGCGACGCGGGGCCGGGGATGGCGGTCACGAGGCGGCGTTCCTGGGGAAGGGTGGGGCCGCCCACGGGCACGGTCTCGAGGGCAGAGGTGCTCATGCTCGCGAGCGTAGAAGCGCGGCACCCCCGGACGCACCGTCCCGCATGTACATTCTCAGAAGGCCTCTGTACGAGCCGTACAGCACTCGAGGAGCATCATGCCGTCCGCATCCGCCCCGCCGCATCCGACCATCGCCTCCCTCCTGCGCCGCGGCGATCTCGCGCTCCGGTTCCTCGAGACCGCCGACGCCGCGCGCTTGTCCCACGAGGTGCGGTGGGTGCACTCCAGCGACCTCGCCGATCCGACACCGTTCCTCTCCGAAGGTCTCGTCCTGCTGACCACCGGCCGCCAATTCGAGGGCGTGGACGACGACGCGTACACCCGGTACGTCGGACGCCTCGCCGACCGCGGCGTGGTCGGGATCGGTTTCGGCACCGAGGTCGTGCGCGAGGGGGTGCCGGCGCCTTTGATCGAGGCGTGCCGCGCGGCCGCGATGCCGTTGTTCGAGGTGCCCTACCGCACCCCGTTCATCGCGGTGGCGCGCGCGAACGCCGAAGAGGTGGCCGCGACCTCCTACGCCCGACGGACGTGGGCGCTGTCGGCGCAGGGCGCGATCGCCCTCGCCGCGCTCCGCCCCGACGGCCTCGGCGCAACCGTCTCCGAACTCGCCCGGCAGCTCGGCGCATGGGTGGGCCTGTTCGACGCCGCCGGCGAGCTCTCGCGGCAGCATCCCGCCGGCGGCCTCGATGCCGGGACGGCCACCGCCCTCCGCGCGGAGATCGGTGCGGTCCTGCGTCGAGGCGCGCGGGCGGGGTCCGCGCTGCGGATCGGCGACACCCCCTTCACGCTGCAGACCCTCGGGCGCGGCGGCCACCTGCGCGGTGTCATCGCCATCGGCGCCGGCGACCTGGACCGGGAAGGACGTGGCGTGGTCACGGCCGTCATCGCCATGGCCGGCCTCGCGCTCGAGCAACACGGCGATCTCGCCCGCGCACGCGGTGCGCTGCGCGCCGGCGTGGTGCAGTCGCTGCAGGGCGAGGACTCCGCCGCCGCGCGCCGCATCGCCCGCGACGTGTGGGGCCCGATGCCGGAGGCACCGCTCGCGATCGCGGTCACCGACGCCGGCGCCGCCTGGTCGGACGGGGTCGCCGAGTACCTCGAGGTGCGAGCGGACGAGCGGCGCGGCGCGCTGTTCTTCGGGCGCAGCGAGGATGGCCTCGTGATCGTCACGCCGGCCTCGCGCACCGGCGTGCTGGAGGATGTCGCCGAGCGTTTCGGGTGCCGCATCGGCGTGGCCTCCCCCGCCACCTACGACACCTTCACGCGCACCATGGACCAGGCCCGCGTGGCCCGGGACCGCGGCGAGGACGGGGTGACGCGCTTCGCCGACGTGGCACGGGCCGGCATCCTCACGGCCCTCGACACCGTCGATGCGCGAGCCCTCGCCGCAGCCGCGCTGCACCCCCTCGTCGAGTTCGACCGCGACCGCGCGGCGGCATTGCGCGAGACGGTGAAGGCGTGGCTCGACGCCGACTGCTCCCACGAGGCCACCGCACGCGCCCTCGGCGTGCACCGTCATACCGTCCGCGCCCGGCTCGCCACGGCAGAGAAGGTCCTCGGCCGCGATCTCACGTCCTTCGCCGTCCGCGCAGAACTCTGGGCCGCCTTCCAGGCCCTCGACCCCGACGCCTGACGCCGCCGCGCGGCGCGTCCACCCTTTGAATCGACACATCCCGCGTGCGGGAGCGTTCCGCAGTCGGCTGATGTGGGTGTCGGGTCGACAGACGCGCGCGTTGTGACTGCGGAGGATGCCGTGGACGGCGGGCGGGGATCAGCGCGGCGCGTGGGCCTCGAGGAACTCGTAGACGTCGGTTGTGTCGACGCCGGGGAACGACCCGGTCGGCAAGGTCGCCAACAGAGTGCGCGGCGTGCGCACGTTCGGCCACGAGTGCTCGCGCCACGCGGCCTCGAGATCCTCCGGGGCACGACGGCAGCACACCTCCACCGAGTGCTTCGAGACGCCGCGGTTGGTGGTGTCGCGTCCGAGGAACCACTTGGTGTCGTCGAAACGCACCCCCACGCTCACCGAGTGCGCCCCCTCGCTGGAGAACTCGACCCTGGCGGTACACCAGTACGTCCCGTTGCCGGTGTCGGTGTACTGGTAGTACGGATTGAAGTGGTCGTCGACGTCGAAGACGACGCGGCTGGTCCACTTGCGGCAGCACATCTGCCCTTCGATCGCCCCCAACCGGTCCGCCGGGAAGTTCACGTCGTCGTTCTCGTACGCCTTCGTGATCGTGCCCGACTCGTGCACCTTCAGGAAGTGGACCGGGATGTCCAGGTGCACGGTGGCGAGGTTCGTGAATCGGTGCGCGGCGGTCTCGTACGACACGGAGTACGTGTCGCGGAGGTCCTCCACCGAGATCGAGCGGTCGCGTTTGGCGGCCTGCAGAGCCGGGACCACGTGGGCTTCGGGCATCAGGAGGGCGCCGGTGAGATAGTTCGTCTCGACCCGCTGCCGCAGGAACTCGGCGTAGCCGGTGGGCTCGGTGTGCCCCAGGATGCGGCTCGAGAGGGCCTGCAGCACCGCGGTGCGCGGGTCGCCTTTGGAAGACAGACGGCTGGAGAGGTACAGACGCCCGTTGCGGATGTCGGCGACACTGCGGGTGGTCTGCGGCAGGTCGGGCACGTAGTGCAACGTGAACCCGAGGTGGGCGGCGATATCGGATGCGGTGCGCTGGGTCAGCGGGCCACCGGGGTGATCGACGGCGGCGAGGATCTCCCGGGCACGCTGCTCCAGCTCGGGGAAGTAGTTGTTCTGCGTGCGCATCAACCGTCGGAGCGACACGTTGGCCCGTCGGGCCTCCTCGGGCGTGGCCGACCGCTCGTCACGGAGCCGCTCGATCTCGCCCTGCAGGGCAAGCATGGTCCGCAATGCGTCGTCCGGGATGGTCTTGGCGATGCGGAACGGCGCGATCCCGAGCGCCTGGAAGGTCTGTCCGCGCATCGCCCGCTCGAGCGCGATCTCCATCGAGGACCGTTCGTCCAGCGGCTCGGATTCCAGCAGCGCATCCAGGGAGGTGCCCAGCGCACGCGCGATCGAGCGGAGGAGAGTGAGCTTCGGCTCGCGGCGGCCGTTCTCGATCATCGACAGCTGACTCGGCGCACGGTCGACGGCATCGGCGAGCGCGTCCAGCGTCATGCCGTGCGCGGTGCGCAACTGACGGATGCGCCGGCCGATCGTGAGGGTGTCCACCTCGTCATCGTCGACCTGATCGAGCTCATCCGTTCCCGGGTCGGTGACAGTCATAGCGCGATTCTGTCACAACAGCAGAATTATCGGGACTCTTCACATCGAATATGGCCGGATCCGTCGCCGATCTTCACCGAGAGTGGTCTCACGACCTTCCGACGACATGCCGGAGACCCAACCCAGGAGAAGAGCCGATGACGTATCTCGCCACCCCCGGACAGCCGCCCCTCCGTGCGGGCGACCAGACGCAGACCGCCGCCGACCTCCAGCAGGTCTGGGACACCGACCCGCGATGGGACGGGGTCGAGCGCACCTACACCGCCGAGGACGTCGTCCGCCTTCGAGGATCCGTCCGAGAAGCGCAGACCCTCGCCCGCCGCGGCGCGGAGAACCTCTGGAATCTCCTGCACACGGAGGAGTACATCCGGGCGCTCGGCGCCTACACCGGCGGCCAGGCCGTGCAGCAGGTGCGCGCGGGACTGAAGGCCATCTACCTCTCGGGATGGCAGGTCGCCGCCGACGGCAACCTGGCCGGGCAGACCTACCCCGACCAGAGCCTGTACCCGGCCAACTCCGTCCCGTCCGTCGTGCGCCGCATCAACAACGCCCTGCTGCGGCAGGACGGCATCGAGCACGCCGAAGGCGAGATCTCCCGGGACTGGATGGCCCCCATCGTCGCCGACGCCGAGGCCGGGTTCGGCGGACCGCTGAACGCCTACGAACTCGCCCAGTCGATGATCCAGGCGGGTGCCGCCGGCATCCACTGGGAGGATCAGCTGGCCAGCGAGAAGAAGTGCGGCCACCTCGGTGGAAAGGTGTTGGTGCCCACGCAACAGCACATCCGCACCCTCAACGCCGCCCGCCTGGCCGCCGACGTCGCGGACGTGCCGACGGTCATCATCGCCCGCACCGATGCCCTCGCGGCCGACCTTCTCACCAGCGACGTCGATCCGCGGGACCGGGAGTTCACCACCGGCGAGCGTACGAGCGAGGGCTTCTACCGGGTCCGCCCCGGACTGGATGCGGTCATCAGCCGCGGCCTGTCCTTCGCCCCGTACGCCGACCTGCTGTGGGTCGAGACCGGCGAACCCGACATCGAGCTCGCACGCGCGTTCGCCGAAGCGGTCCACGAGAAATTCCCCGGAAAGCTCTTGGCGTACAACTGCTCGCCGAGCTTCAACTGGAAGAGCCACCTGGACGACGCGCAGATCGCCAGCTTCCAGGCGGAGCTGGCAGAGCTGGGGTACAAGTTCCAGTTCATCACCCTGGCTGGATTCCACGCCCTGAACCACTCCATGTTCGACCTCGCCCGCGGCTACGCCGAACGCGCCATGAGCGCGTACGTCGAGCTGCAGGAGGCCGAGTTCGCCGCCGAGGCGCAGGGTTACACCGCCACCAAGCACCAGCGCGAGGCGGGCACCGGATACTTCGACCACGTCTCCACCGCGCTCAACCCCGACAGCGCCACCCTCGCCCTGGTGGGATCCACCGAGGCGCAGCAGTTCCACTGACACCGCACAATTTCCCACCCACCCCACCGCATGTCCCACTTTCTGTGCCTCTGCCTCTGCGGAAGAGCAGAAAGCGGGACACGCGGCCCGGGGAACGACGACTTGGAGAGATCATGACCATCACCGACACGGGCATCCCGCCCACGACGGACCAGATCCGCCCCACGACCGGACCGATCCCGACCGACGCCGGCGAGGCGTCCATCGAGATCATGGGCCACATCGGGCCCCGATACGCAGAGATCCTCACGCCGGAGGCCGTCGCGTTCCTGGCCGCCCTGCACCACCGCTTCGCCGGCCGTCGACACGATCGCCTCGCCGACCGGATGCGCCGCCGATTCGAGATCGGCAACGGGCTCGACCCGCACTTCCGCCACGACACCGCGCACATCCGGGACGACCCCGAGTGGCGCGTGGCCGGACCAGGGCCCGGCCTGGAGGACCGCCGCGTGGAGATCACCGGGCCCACCGACCCCAAGATGACCATCAACGCCCTCAACTCCGGCGCGCGGGTGTGGCTGGCCGATCAGGAGGATGCGACCAGCCCGACGTGGCAGAACGTCATCGAGGGGCAGCTGTCGCTGTACGACGGCATCCGCGGGCAGCTCAGCTTCACCAACGACGCGGGCAAGGAGTACCGCGTGACCGCCGAGCGCACACCCACGATCGTGATGCGTCCGCGCGGTTGGCACCTGGTCGAGGAGCACATCCGCTTCACCGACCGGCTGAGCCGGTCGATGGCGGCCTCCGGTTCGCTGGTGGACTTCGGGCTGTACTTCTTCCACAACGCGGCCGAACTGATCGCGCGTGGGCGTGGACCGTACTTCTACATCGCCAAGCTCGAATCGGCCGAGGAGGCGAAGCTGTGGGACGACATCTTCAGCTTCAGCGAGGAGTACATCGGAATCCCGCACGGCACCATCCGGGCCACCGTGCTGATCGAGACGCTGCCGGCGGCGTTCGAGATGGAGGAGATCCTGTTCGAGCTGCGCGAGCACTGCGCGGGCCTGAACGCCGGACGCTGGGACTACATCTTCTCCATCATCAAGAACTACCGCGGCCGTGGCGCCCGGTTCGTGCTGCCGGACCGGAGCGAAGTGACCATGACGGTACCGTTCATGCGGGCCTACACCGAGCTGCTGGTGAAGACCTGCCACAAGCGGGGCGCCTTCGCGATCGGCGGCATGAGCGCCTTCATCCCCAACCGGCGCGACCCGGAGATGACGGCGATGGCGATCGAGAAGGTGGCCGCGGACAAGAAGCGCGAGGCCGGCGACGGCTTCGACGGCACGTGGGTTGCCCACCCCGACCTGATCCCCACGGCGATGGCCGAGTTCGACGCGGTGCTCGGCGAGCGCCCGAACCAGGTCGAACGGCAGCGCGACGACGTGCATGTGACGGCCGCGGATCTGCTGGACCTGCAGATCGGTCGTCCGATCACCGCGAAGGGCGTGCACGACAACGTTTCGGTGGGCATCCGCTACATCGAGGCGTGGTTGCGCGGCCTCGGCGCCGTGGCGATCGACGGCCTGATGGAGGATGCGGCCACCGCCGAGATCTCGCGGAGCCAGATCTGGCAATGGATCCACCAGGACCGCACCATCGAGGACGGCACCGCGATCACCCGCGAGTACATCGAGGGTCTGATCGGGCGGGTTCTGGAGGAGGTGGATCGCTTCGACGGTGACCGCTTCGACGAAGCGGCCGGCATCTTCCGCGAGGTCGCGACCGGTGAGGAGTTCCCGGCGTTTCTGACCCTGAGTGCATACTCCCGCTACCTGGCCGACTGACCCGGCTGCGGATCCGGCAGAGCCCCCTCCCCCGGAGGGGGCTCTGCTACGTCAGCAGGCCCCGTTCCATGGCGAGGGTGACCGCCCTGGTCCGGTCGGCGACATCGAGCTTTTCGAACACGCGCAGCAGATGCGTTTTGACGGTCGATTCCCCGATGCCCAGAGCGGCCGCGATCTGCTTGTTGCTTCGCCCCGCCGCCACGAGCCGCAGCACCTCGGTCTCGCGTACGGTGAGCGAGGCGGCCGCTTCCGGCGCCGGCTCGCGCATCCGCTGGACGAGCCGAACCGCCACCTGCGGGCTCAGCGCGGTCTGTCCGGCGGCGACCGAGCGGATGCCCGCGACGATCTCGTCCTGCGGCGCCGCCTTGAGCAGGTAGCCGCTGGCGCCGGCTTCGATGGCGGCGAGGATCTGGTCGTCCGACTCGTAGGTGGTGAGGATGAGCACGCGGGCGGCGTGGTCGGCGACCAGTCTCGTCGTCGCGGCGACCCCGTCGACGCCGGGCATCCGAAGGTCCATCAGGACGACGTCGGGCGTGGTGGCGGCGACGACCCGGACCGCGGCTTCACCGTCCGCCGCCTCCCCCACGACCTCCAGTCCCGGTTCGTCGGAGAGGAGCCCGACCAGGCCCGCGCGGACGACGGGATGATCGTCGACGATCACGAGACGGATCATGCGGTCTGCTCCTCCGGGTCGGGGACGGCTGCGGGCAGGACCACGGTCAGGGCGGTCCCCCCATCCGTGTGCGAATCGACGGCCAGGGTGCCGCCGGCCAGCGCCACGCGGTCGGTCATCCCGTCGAGACCGAATCCGGTGCGCCGCGCGTCGGGGTCGAATCCGCGACCGTCGTCGACGACCTCGAGCCGTGCCGCGTGCGGGTCGGCGGCGACCGTGACCCGCACGGCGGCCGCGTCGGCGTGCTTGCGCACGTTCGACAGCGCCTCCTGGAGGCAACGGAGCACGACCAGCTGGGTGTCGCGGCTCATGTCGGCGTCGCGGTCGAGCCCGACGGTGAGGTCGACGGCGAGGCCGGCTTCGGTACGGAACCGTTCCACGAGGCGTTCGACCGCCTCGCCGAGGGCGATGTCGGCCGGAACGGCGGCGGTGCGCGCGACGAGCCCGCGCGCCTCGGCGAGCGCGTCTCGGGACAGCTGCTCGACGGTCGCGACGGCCTCCACCGCCGCGTCGACCTCCCCCCGCCCCAACTGGCGGCGGGCGCGCTCGCTGAGGAGGGCGAGCCCGGCGAGCGTCTGCGCGAGGGTGTCGTGGATGTCGCGGCCGAGTCGCTCACGCTCCGCGGCGGCGCCCCGCTCCGTGCTGAGCATCTCGACCTGCGCCTGCGCGGCGGTCAGTTCGGCGACCAGTCGTGCCCGGTCGTCGGCGTACTCGGCGATGGCGCTGATCCAGAGCCCGAGGGCGACGGCGAACACGAAGGAGATGACGGCGGTGAGCAGGCCCGTCCACATCGCCCCGGAAGACAAGCCGCCCCCCACGAGGAAACCGAGGAAGGTCGCGGCGGCGACCGCGGCGCTTCCGCCGATCGCCGCGCGTCTGGTGGACGTCGTGACCCAGACCAGGGGGAACGCGAGGGACTGCAACATGGCCAGGAACGGCGCCACCGCGATCCCGAACAGGATCGACGCGGCGATCACCGGGATCCCGACGGCCAGGCGCCAGGGGGCGGCTGCCCCGCGCACGATGCCCGGTCGGACCAGGGCGTACCCGAGGACGAACACGACCAGGCACGCCGCGGTCCATGTCCACCCGGAGGGCCCGGTGGCGCCGAGTCCCGCCACCGAGAGAGCGGCGATGGCGGCCAGCCCTCCGGCGACGGCGATGTCCCACCAACGTTTGTCGTACATGTGCTTCTTCCGGTGACGCGTCGGGGTTCAGGCTACGCGTCGCGGCGGTTCCACCGGAACGTCAGCCGTGCCAGGAGGAGTCCGATGAGCAGCCACACCGCGAGGGCGATGGCGACACCGGTGAGGTTCCACTCGCCGTTCTGTTCGAGGACGGCGTACTCGGCCGGGAGGAACACCTCACGCATCCCCTGCGCCATCCACTTCACCGGCAGCGCGCTCGCGACCGTCTGCAGCCAGTCGGGAAGCAGGAAGAAGAAGAGGTAGACGCCGGAGATGAACTGCACCACGAGCACGATCGGGATGATCACCGCACTCGCACTACGGCCCGATCGGGGCACCGCCGACAGCGCGACGCCGAGCAGCGACGACGTGACCACGCCGAGCACGAACACCCACGCGAAGGTGACCCACTTCTCGGGCTCGGTGGGCAGGGGGACGTCGAAGACGATCGCCGCGAAGGCGATGATGAGGCCGGCCTGGATGACCGAGGTGGCCCCGACCTGCCCGATTTTGCCGAGGAAGTACGACATCGGCGACAGCGGGGTCGCCCCCAGGCGCTTGAGCATCCCGTTCGTGCGCTCACCGGCGATGTCCATCGCGAGGTTCTGGAAGCCCGAGAGGAGCATGCCGGCGGCGAGCATGGCGGGCAGGTACATCTGGGCGACCGGGACGGCGGGAAGGCCGGGCCCCGCGCTGAAGTCGCCGTCCGCACCGAAGATCGCCGAGAAGAGGGCGAGGAGGGCGATCGGGAACAGGAACGTGAAGACCAGCGTGTCGCCGGAGCGGAAGTACTGGATCAATTCGAATCGGGTGCGCCACGCACCCAGGGCGACGGTGCTCATCGCGCGGTCTCCTTCTCTGCGGGGTCGGACGTGTCGGCGACGAGGTCGAGGTAGACGTCCTCGAGGGTGGGACGGATGATCTGCAGCTCGGCCGGCTCGTCGCCGTGGCGGTCGACGAGCTCGGCGACGAAGCGCCCGGGCTCGCTCGTGCGCTGCTCCTGTGTGCGGTCGCCGACACGCCATCGGACCACCGGGGTCCGCAACGCGAGCCCCCCGACGTCGTCGACGCCTCCGATGGCCCGCATCCTCCCGTCGGCGATGACGCCGACGCGATCGGCGAGCTGCGCGGCCTCGTCGAGGTAGTGGGTCGTGAGCACGATGGTCACCCCGTCGGAGGCGAGCGAACGGATCAGGTCCCAGAACGCACGGCGGGCAGTCGGGTCGAAGCCGGTGGTGGGCTCGTCGAGGAACAGCAGCTCCGGGCGTCCGATGATGCCCAGGGCGACGTCGACGCGGCGCTGCTGTCCACCGGACAGCTTGGAGACCCGACGACCGGCGTGCTCGGTGAGACCGACCGCCGCGATCACCTCGTCCACGTCGCGTGCCCGCGGATAGAACCCCGCGAACTGCGTGAGCTGCTCGCGCACCGACAGCGGACCGAGTTCGCCGGCGGACTGGAGCACGACGCCGATGCGCGAGCGGAACGCCGCGTCGCCACGGGCGGGGTCGTGACCGAGCACGCGGACCTCCCCCGCGGTGCGCCGACGGTACCCCTCGAGGATCTCGACCGTCGTGGACTTCCCCGCACCGTTGGGACCCAGCAGAGCGAAGGTCTCCCCGGTGCGGATCTCGAACGACACGTCGTCGACGGCCGTGCGGCGCCCGTACTGTTTGCGCAGGTTCTCCACCCGCACCGCGATCTGTTCCATGTCCTCCACCCTTCCGCGAACCTGTCCCGCCCGACAGCGTCCATCCGACGGATCCCGTGTCCCCCATCCGGTGGACCCTTCCCCTCGGCCTCCCCCACATCGGGCGACTACGCTGGGGGCGTGACCGAACGTGCTCCCCTGTCCCGCAAGCTGTCCGCGATCGCCGAGTCCGCGACCCTGAAGGTCGACGCGAAGGCGAAGGCACTCAAGGCCGCCGGCCGTCCGGTGATCAGCTACGCCGCCGGCGAGCCCGACTTCGCCACGCCGGAGTTCATCGTCGATGCCGCCGCGCAGGCGCTGCGCGATCCGGCGAACTTCCGGTACACGCCCGCCGCGGGTCTGCCCGTGCTGCGCGAGGCCATCGCGGCCAAGACCCACCACGACTCCGGTCTCGAGATCGACCCGTCACAGGTGATCGTGACCAACGGCGGCAAGCAGGCCGTCTATCAGGCCTTCCAGACCGTCGTGAACCCCGGCGACGAGGTGCTGTTGCCGGCGCCGTACTGGACCACCTACCCCGAGGCCATCGCCCTCGCCGACGGCGTCCCGGTCGAGGTGTTCGCCGGCGCGGACCAGGAGTACAAGGTCACCGTCGAGCAGCTCGAAGCCGCGCGCACCGACAAGACCACCGCGCTCGTGTTCGTCTCCCCGTCCAACCCGACCGGCGCCGTCTACACCGCCGACGAGGTGCGGGCGATCGCCGAATGGGCGCTCGAGCACGGCGTCTGGATCATCTCCGACGAGATCTACCAGAACCTCGTCTACGAAGGTGTGCGGGCGACCTCCGTCGTCGAGGCGGTCCCCGAGGCAGCGGCGCAGACGATCCTGGTCAACGGCGTCGCGAAGACCTACGCCATGACCGGTTGGCGGGTGGGCTGGATGATCGGCCCGAAGGACGCGGTCAAGATCGCCGGCAACCTGCAGTCCCACCTGTGCAGCAACGTCAACAACGTCGCGCAGCGTGCCGCGCTCGCCGCGCTGACCGGACCGCAGACCGAGGCGGAGAACATGCGGACCGCGTTCGACCGCCGCCGCGGGCTGATCGTGGATGAGCTGAAGAAGATCGAAGGCGTGAACGTGCCGACCCCGCTCGGCGCCTTCTACGCCTACCCCGATGTCACCGCCCTCCTCGGCCGCGAGTGGGCGGGCACCACGCCCACCACCACGCTGGAGCTGGCCGACCTCATCCTCGAGAAGGCGGAGGTCGCCGTGGTCCCGGGTGAGGCCTTCGGCCCCAGTGGCTACCTGCGTCTGTCGTACGCGCTCGGCGAAGAGGAGCTGCGAGAGGGCATGCGGCGCCTGCAGGAGCTGTTCGCCTGATCCGCGCGCTCCGGGCGCGCGGTGTCGCGTTCAGAGCTCGATGTTCACCAGCACCGGTTCGGGCTGGAGCATCAGGCCGAACTCGGCGTGTACGCGTGCGCGGATGAAACGCGCCAGTTGCGCGAGCTCGGCCGCCGACGCACCGCCGCGGTTCGTCAACGCCAACGCGTGCTTCGTCGACAGGCCCGCCCGGGAAGGCGCGAGACGGAAGCCGCGGCGGATCCCGGCCTGCTCGATGAGCCATGCGGCGCTGACCTTCACGTCGGGCTCGCGGGTCTCGGGAGCCGGTACGGTGCCGTCGAAGGCGGCGAGCGGGATCACCAACACCGGGTCGAGGTCGGGTTCGACCGGCCACCGCGGGCACTCCGGGGGCAGGGAACGCGCGAAGGACGCCGAGACGACGGCGTTCTGGAAGAACGAGCCGGCACTCCACGTGTCGGGGTCCTCCGTGTCGAGCACCATCCCCTTGCCTGCCCGGATTTCGAGGATGCGCCGGCGGATCTCGGAGAGGGTGGCCGTTCCCTCCTCGGTCAGTCCCAGCGCGGTCCGCAGCTGAGACCCTGCGACGGGGCGCGGCTGGGCACCGACTTGGGCGAGGTCGAAGGTGGCGGAGAGGATCACCGCGGAGCGGTCGGGGACCGAGCCGTAGTGGGCTTTCAGCACCGACGTGCGGAATCCGAGGCCGAGCTCGTCCGCCGGCACGGTCGAGACCTCGCCGGTCGCCTCGTCGATGAGGTCGACTTCGACGAGGGTGCGCACGACCTCCTGGCCGTACGCACCGATGTTCTGGACGGGGGCGGCGCCGACGGTGCCGGGGATGCCGGACATCGCCTCGAGCCCGGCGAGTCCTTCGGCGACGGCATGGGCGACGAGGTCGTCCCAGTCATGGCCGGCCTGCACCCGCAACCGTGCCCGCCCCTCGTGCGGTGAGGGCAGCCGCTCGATGCCGCGGGTGAGCACACGGATGACGGTGCCCTCGAGGGGGTCGTCGCCGACGAACAGATTGGACCCGCCGCCGAGCACGAGCCAATCGTCGCCGGTCGCCCACGCGAAGCGGAGGGCGTCGACCAATTCGTCCTGCGTGCGCGCGTCGACCATCCGCTCGGGGGTGCCGCCCGTGCGCAGCGTGGTCAGTTCGGCGAGCGGCCGCGGGGTGACGTCGACCATCAGTCCCGTCGCACCCGCACCTGGGCCTTGCCGAGCACGGTGGTGTCGGCGTGGCGAACGGTGAGATCGATCCGCGCGGTGTCCTCGTCCACCGCGCCGACGACGGCCACGATCGAAAGCTGCGCACCGGTCTCGGGGTCGACCACGACGGGGCGGGTGAAGCGCACTCCGTATTCCAGGATGCGGCCGCTGTCGCCCAGCCATGGGACGAGCGTCTCGACGGCGAGCCCCATGGTGAGCATGCCGTGGGCGAGGACTCCGGGAAGTCCGACGCGCTCGGCGACGTCGTCGCGGTAGTGGATTGGGTTGAAGTCGCCCGAGGCACCTGCGTATCGGACGAGCGATTCCCGGGTGAGGTCGACGGTCCGCTCGGCGACCTGGTCACCGACGGCGATCTCGGTCATGGTCATCAGTCCTCGCCTCCTACCAGGAGCACCGAGATCGCGGTGACGACGTGCGCGCCCTCCGCGTCGGTGATCTCCGCTTCGCTGGTGACCATCGCCCCCTTGCCGACCGCGCGCACCCCGGCGATCGACAGCTGGGCGGTCAACTCGTCGCCGGCGACGATCGGCCGCGTGTACCGGAACCTTTGCTCGGCATGGATGAGACGCTCCAGCGCGATACCGCTGTCCTCCACCGCGAGCAGCTGCTGCAGCGTGAGGTCCTGGATGACCATCGCGAACGTCGGCGGCGCGACGACGTCGGCGTACCCGAGGGCGCGGGCCGCGTCGGGGTCGGTGTGCTGGGGGTCGTCTGCGAAGACGGCGCGGGAGAACTCCCGTACCTTCTCGCGGCCGACCAGGTATGGGGCGGTCGGCGGGAAGGTCCGGCCGACCAGCTCGGGGTTCACTGCCACACGCCCATCCTACCGACGGTCGTCGGAGCCGCTCGAGGCGCGGCGGGTCAGCGGCGGCGTCCGCGCATCGCCCGCATCGCCATCTGCACCGCGATCACGGTGAGGAAGGCCGCGAAGAGCATGTTCCCGACGAACGGATCGACCAAAGTGGCGATGAGCGCACCGACGGCCGTGGTCGCACACGCTGCGCCTCCCACCAGTGCGGCGGCGACGAGGTCGACGTTCTTCCGCCGGACGTTGCCGACCGTCCCCGACACGGCGGTCGGGATCATCATCAGCAGCGACGTGCCCTTGGCGAGCAGGTCGCTCGTACCGAACAGCAGTACCAGCGCGGGGACGATGATGACACCGCCTCCCACACCGAGCAGCCCCGCAAGGATTCCGGTGACCACGCCGAGCACCACGAGGGCGATACCGGTGAGCCAGGTCAGGGGCAGTCCGGCATCGCGGGAGGGGATGACGAAGAAGAGGCTGACGATCACGACGACCAGGAAGGCCACGAAACCCCAGCGCAGCACCGTGATCGGCAGGCGTGCAAGCAACCACGTGCCCACCTGCGCGCCGATGACGGCACCGCCCGCGAGGAGCAGGGCGGGGATCCACGCGACCGAGCCGTGCACGGCGTAGGAGATGACCCCGACCGTCGCGGTGGGCACGATGGCGGCGAGTGAGGTGCCGGCGGCCAGACGCTGGTCATAGCCGAGGATCAGCATCAGCAGCGGAACGATGACCGTTCCGCCTCCGACGCCGAACAATCCGGACAGGAGGCCGGCGAGGGCCCCGACGAGAAGGCAGGTGACGATGAAGCGCGGCGTTCGCGCGCGGACGGCGGCCTCGCTCATTCGACCGAGACGTCGTCGATCAGCCAGGAGCCGTTCTCCGACACCAGCACGTAGGTGTAGTCGTCCTGGGCCGGCTGCGGCTCAGGCAGCGGTGAGCCGGTTTCGTCGACGCTGGACATGTAGGTCTCCTGCGTCTGCAGCACGATCTCGTCGCCGCTGCTGTCGATGTCGGTGACCGTGAGCTCGTACTCGGACGTGGTCGCGCCGAACTCCGCCGCGCTGATCTGGAAGTCCTCACAGTCGGGGATGCCGAGGTATTCGCGGAAGGCGTCGGTGGTCGAGGCGACATAGGCGTCGCAGTCGCCGGTGCGCCACGCGTCGTCATAGGTCTGCACGGTCACGACGGCCGCCTGCTCGTCGGGGTCGTCTCCCGAGGTCGCGCCGCCGCCTTGCATCATGCCGAGGGCCAGCGGAATGAACACCGCCGCGACGGCGACGATGCCCAGGAGGACGACGCCGACGATCACCCACACGACCCACAGGGTGGATTTCTTCGGCTCGGTCGCGGAGATGAACGCCCCACCGACACCGGCGCCGGGATAGCCCGCGGGAGGCTGACCGTAGACCTGCGGGTCGTCCCCCGAGGGGTACTGAGGCGCGGGCGTACCCTCGGCACCCTGCGAAGACTCCCCGGGGTCGGCGAAGAACTGCGCGGTCGGGTCTGCGACCGGTTCCGCGGGCGGCGCCGGCTCCGGTGCCACTTCGGGGGCGGGGGCGGCCCGCTCGGGAGCCTCGGGGACGGGAGCGGCCTGCTCGGGGGCGGGCGCGGCCTGCTCGGGGGCGGGCGCGGCCTGCGGCTGTTCGGGCACGTGCACGTGCTCGGTCCACTGGAGCCCGTCCCACCAGCGCAACGCGCCGTGTCCGTCGTCGTACCAGCCGGGCGGGGTCGCGCTCATCTCGCCTATCCATCCACGGGCGCACGGTCGGCGCCGCACGCCCACCTTACCGGCGCATCCGCGGCGGCGATGACCGCGCGTCGCCGGGGCGGACACGGTCCATCCGGCGCACGGAGGCGGTCGCGCCAGAAACCGTCGGCCAGTGCTTCCCCCCTGGCCCGGGTATCGCCGCGCGGCGAAACGTTACCCATCGTTTTCCCAGGGAGCGGTATCATTCGGCGGTGGGGGTCACATTCCTCCTGCGCGCCGTCGATCTGCTCGACCGCGTACACCTCGCATTCCAGCAGAACGCCGAAAGGACGACATAATATGGGCTTCTGGGAGAACTTTTTCGACGTGATCTGGTGGTTCCTGTTCGCTTTCGCGTTCATTGCCTACCTCTTCGCCCTGTTCGCCATCATCGGCGACCTGTTCCGCGACCACAAGCTGAGCGGCTGGTGGAAGGCGCTGTGGATCATCTTCCTGATCTTCGTGCCGTTCCTGACCGCACTGGTCTACCTCATCGCCCGCGGCAAGGGCATGGCCGAGCGCAGCGCCTCCGAGGCACAGCAGGCCAAGGCCGCCACCGACGCCTACATCCAGCAGGTCTCGGGCGGTAAGAGCCCGGCCGAGGAGATCGCCCACGCCGCCGAGCTGCTGAAGGCCGGCACCATCACGACCGAGGAGTACGACAAGCTCAAGGCGAAGGCACTGTCCTGATCCGCTGATCCACTCCGCGAAGGCCGTCACCGCGAAGGTGGCGGCCTTCGTCGTCGTAGGCTCAGTGGGTCGCGATCACCGCATCCCACAGCGCGTCGGCGATCTCGCGCTTGGACCCGTGATGTTCGAGCAGCACCGCGCCCTCGTGGCCGATCACGGCGACGCTGTTGTCGGGGCGCTCGAACCCGCGCGCCCAGCCCACCTCGTTGACCACGAGCAGGTCGGCCCCCTTGCGCTCCCGCTTCGCGCGCCCTCGCTCGATCAGGCGGTTCCGGTCGGGCTCGGTCTCGGCGGCGAACCCGACGATCGTCTGCCGCCCCGTGCGGGTGGCGGCCAGCTCGGCGAGGATGTCGGGGTTCTGGACGAGGTCGAGGGTCCGTCCCGCCTGCCCCTCCTTGGAGATCTTCGACGCCGACACCGCCGCGACACGGTAGTCCGAGACCGCGGCGGCCATCACGATCGCATCGGCCGTGGCCGCCACGGCCTGGACGGCACGCTGCATCTCCTGGGCGGTCCCCACATCGACGACCTCGATCCCCGGGTGCCGGCGGGCCTCGGCGTCGGGGTCGGCCGCGGCGTGGGCCAGCACCAGGGTCACGGTCGCACCGCGGTCCGCTGCGGCGCGGGCGACATCGACCCCCTGGCGGCCGCTGGACCGGTTGCCGAGGTAGCGCACAGGATCGATGGGCTCCCGCGTGCCGCCCGCGCTGACGACGACGCGCCACCCGTCGAGGTCCTTCGGGGCGAGCGCCGCGAACGCGGCATCGGCGATCTCCTCCGGTTCACTCATGCGCCCCGGCCCCGAATCGCCACCGGTCAACTCGCCGTCGGCGGGCCCCACGATGCGCACACCCCGCTCCCGCAGGATGTCGATGTTCGCGCGCGTCGCCGCGTGCCGCCACATCTCGGTGTGCATCGCCGGCGCGACGACGACCGGTGCGGTGGTCGCGAGTAGGGTGGTGCCCAGAAGGTCGTCGGCCAGTCCGGCGGTCATCTTCGCCAACATGTTCGCCGTCGCGGGGGCCACCACCACGAGATCGGCGGCCTGTCCGAGAGAGACGTGTCTGACCCGTGCGACGTCGTCGTGCACCGAGGTCGTCACGGGGTTGCGACTGATCGCTTCCCAGGTCGTGAGCCCGACGAAACGCAACGCATCATCGGTGGGGATCACGTGCACGTCGTGACCGGCCCGTACGAACCGGCGCACGAGATGCACGGACTTGTAGGCGGCGATGCCACCGGTGACGCCGACGACGATGAACACCCCTCGATCTTCCCACCGCACGCGCCCACACGTCCCGAGGAGAGCAGATGTGCACCGTGATCGTGAACGTCCCCGATCACCCGGACGACCCGACGCGACTCCTGGCCGTGCGCGATGAGGATCCGGCCCGACCGTGGAACCCGCTCGGTGCGTGGTGGCCGGAGCGTGACGGACGCATCGTCGGCGTTCGGGATGCACGCGCGGGTGGGGCCTGGCTGGCGGCACGACCCGACGCCGGCCGGCTGGCCGTGCTGTTGAATCGTGCCGACATCTCCGAGCGCACGGACGAGGAGGTGGCGTCGCGGGGCGGGCTTCCCCTCGACGCCGTCCAGGGGGTCACGCTGCGGGACGATCCGCGCACCCGCGGGTTCAATCTCGTCGACGTCGAGGGGGCACGCGTCCGGGTGACGTCTTGGGACGGGCGGGGGCTCCGCTCCCACGACCTCGCCCCCGGCGTGCACATGCTCGCGCACGATGACGTCGATGACGAAGCCACCGCGCGCATCGCGGCGTGGCTGAACGCGTTCCGCGAGGCGAGCCGGACGGCACCGCGGGAGGACTGGCTCGGCGCATGGCTCGACGTGTTGGACGTGTCCAGCCGGCTCTCCCCCGACGACGACCGCGCGATCATCCGCGACAACCGCCCGCACGGATTCCCGACACAGTCACTGCTGCTGTGCGCGGCCGAGATCACGGCCTCATCGGTCGAGGTCCGCTACGGCGAGCTCCCCGAGCCCGCCGGATGGTCGCGCACCGCGCTGCGAGAATGACAAAACCCCCGGGTGGAGCCGGGGGTTTTGAGTAGCAGGAGCGGGGCTTGAACCCGCGACCTCACGATTATGAGTCGTGCGCTCTCACCAACTGAGCTACCCTGCCGCGGCGCATCCGCGGACGAGATGCTGCGAGCCCCGAGTCAGGATTGAACTGACGACCCCTTCCTTACCATGGAAGTGCTCTGCCACTGAGCTATCGGGGCGTGCTACCCGCATGCGGGCAACTCAAAGAGGATATCAGGTCTGGACATCCCCCAGAAATCGAGATCAGCCTCCGGCGTGCTCGCGTAGCCACGGGATGGGGTCGATGGCGGTCTCGCCACCCATCAGTACCTCGAAGTGCAGGTGAGCGCCGTACGAACGCCCGGTGTTCCCGACCAGCCCGACGGTGGTTCCGACCTCGATCTCCTGGCCGACCTGCACCTGGATCGACCCGTACTGCATGTGCGCGTAGTGCGTCGAGACCAGCTCACCGTCGATGACGTGGTCGATGATCACGTGCACACCGTAGGCGCCGCCGGACTCGGTGGCCTCCCGCACGACGCCGTCGGCGACGGCCTGGATGGGCGATCCCGCGCCGGGCGTGAAGTCGACCCCCTCGTGCAGCGCGCCCCAGCGGTAGCCGAATCCGGAGCTCATGGGGACACCGACCGCGAACGGCCACTGGATCTCACCGTTGGGGTCGTTGTAGAAGAGGTCCGAGGTGTTCGCGATGCCCGACTCCGCCGCCACTTCGGCGTACGTCTCGGTGTCGTAGCTCTCGCTGCGGGTGATCTGCAGGTTCTGCACACCCTCGGGGGCCACGTACGCCTGGATCTGCTCCTCGTCCTCGGCCGTGATGTCGGTGGCTCCGGGCGCCATGACCGCGGTGGCGACGCTCTCGCCGGTCGCGGCGGCGACGGCTTCGGCCGGTGTGGTCGTGCCCACGGCGAGGAGGGTGACCGCCCCCATCACGCCGACGGAGAACGATGCGGCGGCGAGACGCTTGAAGGATGCTCCGCGGAGCCGGCGGGGTGTGTCGTGCGCGGCGACGGCAGCACCGAGATCGGCTGTCTGCTCGGTCGAGGTGGTCTTCGCGGCCGGGGCCGCCTGCTGGACGGGCGTCTCGCCGGTGAAGTTGAGGACTCGCGCGGCGACCTCGAAGTCGTCGGCGGCGGGACCGTCGGCGGTGTCCTCTACGGGCACGTCACCGGCGGAACGGTCGACCCCGGTGACCTCGGTGATCGAGACGGCGGGCTCCGGTGCGGGCGCGGTCCTCAGAGGAGTGGTCGCGGGGGCCGACTCGTCGACCGGGATGGCCCCGGTCACCGACCGGGCCGCGCGCGCGGCCCGACGCGATGTGGGCACCGCGGGCTGCGGCGAAGCCGGGATCATCGGTGTCGCAGACTCGGGTGTCGCCGACTCGGTTTGACCGGCGGCGTGCGGCGCGTCGCTCTCCGACGTCCGCGCCGTCGACCGCAGCCGACGGGTCTCCGGCGCGACGGCCGGCGTGTGCGCACCGGTGGTCTCAGCCGGCGCGCGGTGGGCACGGCTGGAACGCCGGGTGGGCGCGGGCTCAGCCATGGGGGAATCGGAAAGCAAGCGGGTGGGGCTCTCGGTTCGAGTCGCGGGGGGAGCGACGGTTGTCGGGTGCGACACTCCTCATCGTTCGAGTGATGAAAAGTAACGATCGGGTAAACACCCTACCCGCGGCAAGCTGAGAACTCCATCCGTGGACACGCGGTTCGACGGATTCGGATGTGACGTTTGTGTTTCAGACCCGGTCGGAGACCGCTGCCACGAGCGGGCCGAGCAGATCGGGTCCCGCGACGGCCAGGAGGGGTCGCTCGTCGTCGTCGAACCACGCCACCTGCCCCCCGGCTTCGGTGACCAGCAGGTCCGCGGCGGCATGGTCCCACGGCTTCAAGCCCCGTTCGAAAAAGCCGTCCAGGCGTCCGGCCGCCACGTACGCGATGTCGAGGGCCGCCGCGCCCATCCGGCGAATGTCCCGCGCGATCGGCATGACCTTGCCGACCACGGCGAGGTCGGCGGCGTGCGTGGTGGCGTCGTAGCCGAACCCGGTCGCCACGAGGGCTCCGGCCTCGCCCGGTGCGGCATTGACCGTCAGCCGGCGACCGTCGAGCCACGCGCCGTGGCCGGCTGCGGCATGGAACAACTCACCGTGCGCGGGGCTGTAGACGGCACCGGCGAGCACCTCCCACGCCTCGGGGGTCGGGGAACCCATGACGGCGGCGACGCTGGTCGCGTAGGCGGGGATCCCGAAGGCGTAGTTGACGGTGCCGTCGATCGGGTCCACGACCCACGTGATTCCGGAGGTCCCGGCGTGGATGCCGTCTTCCTCACCGAGGAAACCGTCGTCGGGTCGCGCCACGGCGATGCGCTCCCGGATGAGGGCCTCGACCTCGCGGTCGGCTTCGGTGACGATGTCGGCCAGCGCCGACTTCGTCGCGGCGATCGCGACCCCTTCCCCGCGACGGCGACGGGCGAGGTCTCCGCCCTCCCGCGCGACGGCGATGGCGATGGCCTCGAGTTCGGCGGCAAGCGTCATGCTTCCACGCTATACGTCGCGCCGTTAGCGTGAGGACA
This sequence comes from Microbacterium aquimaris, assembly GCF_039531285.1. Taxonomy (NCBI): domain Bacteria; kingdom Bacillati; phylum Actinomycetota; class Actinomycetes; order Micrococcales; family Microbacteriaceae; genus Microbacterium; species Microbacterium aquimaris. The sequence continues at coordinate 234,146 of NZ_BAAAPT010000001.1, forward strand.
TGGTCGACCACACCCCGCACACGCACGACGTCGTCATCGTCGGCGGCGGCCACAATGCCCTCGTGGCCGCCGCATATCTCGCGCGGGACGGCCGATCGGTCGCGGTCCTCGAAGCCCTCCCCCACGTCGGCGGCGCCGCCGTCTCGGAACGCCCGTGGACCGGGGTGGATGCGCGTCTGTCCCGGTACTCGTATCTGGTGAGCCTGCTCCCCCGCCGCGTGATCGACGAGCTCGGTCTGCGTCTGAGCCTCACGCGACGTCGATACTCCTCCTATACGCCCGACCCGGCCGATCCCGGGCGCGGCATCATCGTGGATACCGCGGATCCGCGGGCCACCGCGGACTCCTTCCGCCGGGTGACCGGGGACGGTGACGAGGCGGAGAGGTGGGCGCGTCTCACCGACCGGCTGGCCCCGGTCGCGCGGGCGACCTTCCCGTCGATGACCGACCCCCTGATCTCCGCGTCGCGCATGAAGGAGCGGTGGGGCGACGACGCCCTCTGGGAATCGATCGTCACGCAGCCGCTGGGCGGACTCGTCCGCGCGTCGGTGTCCTCTGACATCGCCCGCGGGATCGTGCTCACGGACGGCCTCATCGGCACCTTCGCCGCGGCCGACGACCCGTCCCTGCGCCAGAACCGGTGCTTTCTCTACCACGTGATCGGCGGCGGGACAGGCGACTGGGACGTGCCGGTGGGTGGCATGGGCCAGGTCACCGCCGAACTCGAGCGGGTCGCGCGCGGCGCGGGTGCGCACATCGAGACCTCCGCGCCGGTGACCGCGATCACCCCCGACGGGGAGGTAGAGGTCGGCGGGGACGCCCCTCGCGCGCTGCGCGGTCGCGTGGTGCTCAGCGGTGTCGGCCCCCAGGTGCTCGGGGCGTTGCTCGCCGCGGGCGGCGCGCCGACATCTCCGCTTTCCGACGCCGGTCCGGAAGGTGCGCAACTGAAGGTCAACATGCTCCTTCGGCGGCTACCCCGCCTGCGCGATGCCCATGTCAGGCCGGAGGCCGCCTTCGCGGGGACCTTCCACGTCAACGAGACACTCTCCCAGTTGGAGGCCGCGGTGCGCGCCGCGTCGGGTGGCACGGTCCCCGACCCCCTCCCGGCGGAGATCTACTGCCACTCTCTGTCGGACCCCTCGATCCTCGGACCGGAGCTTCGTGCGTCGGGGGCGCAGACCCTCACCCTGTTCGGCCTGCACACGCCGCATCGGCTGGCCGACGGCCGGGATCCGGAGGCCTATCGCGCAGAGCTGGTGGCCGCTGCCGAGCGGTCACTCGACGCGGTCCTGGCCGAACCGCTCGCAGACTGCCTGTACCCGGATGCCGAGGGCGATCCCTGCATCGAGGCGCGTACCACCCTGGATCTCGAGCGTTCGCTCGGTATGACCGCCGGCGACATCTTCCACGGACCGCTCTCTTGGCCGTGGGCCGAGGACGGGGAAGAGCTCGACAGCCCGGCGGCCCGTTGGGGCGTGGCGACCGGGCACGACCGCATCCTGCTGTGCGGTTCGGGTGCGAGACGGGGCGGCGCCGTCAGCGGCCTGGGCGGCCACAACGCCGCGATGGCGGTGCGGGAGGTCCTCGCGTAGCGGTCAGGGGCGCGGCGGGAGAGGCGGAGGGGGCGGGTAGCCCTCGTAGCCTGGCGGAACCGGGGGCGCGTCGCCGTCGCCGGCCGAGGCGCGCCGACCGCGGTGCGGTCCGGTCTCGGTCTCGGCCTCGTCCGACGGCCCCCACGGCATCGCCGGCGCGGTCTGCTGGCGCGAGGCATGCCCGGCCGCGGGGAGCGAGCCCGACGTCGGCTCGGCCGGTGCGGGCGGGGATGGCTGTGGTGCGACCGGCGGCGGGACCACGGATTCGGTGGGCTCGGAGACGGTGGGCTCAGCGCGCGCCGGGGAGGCCGGCACGGGCGGCGCCACGCTCTGTGGCGGGTGTGTCGGATGCGGCTCGTACGCCGGCGCCGCGGCGACCTCGGCGGGAACCGGGACTTGCTGCTGGGCGTAGGGCTGCGTCGGGTGACCCGTGTAGTACGCGTTCCAGTCCGGGGTGCCGTCGAGGAGCACCGGTAGCGGTGTGCGCCCATCGACGTATGTGGGCCACGCGGCCGGGGTGGGTTGCGGACGCGGCGGGCGCGGGGCGAACAGTGCGTTCACCAGCGGGAGTAGCGCGGTGCCCACCGCCGCGAGGATCGTCAGAGCGACGACGAAACGCCAGTAGAGGGATGCGAAGCGGATGTACTCGTGGAAGGCCAGCGGCAGCACGAGCATCACCGAAAGGGCTGCGACCAGCATCACCGTGACGACATAGACGACGACCGTGAACGTGGTGCGGTTGCGCTGCATCGCCTTGGTGAACAGGCGCACGTGGAGCAGGGCCAGCTGCAGCACCAGCACGATCAGCAGGAACTGCACGAATCGTCCGAGTCCGCTGGAGAAGAAGCGCTCCGGCATCCAGATCAACGTGGCGCCGAGCAGGAGGGTGATGACCCAGACGCCCATGCTGGACAGCGCGAACCATGCGGGACGACTCGGGGCCAGGTGCGCGTCGAGCAGCGCGACCCCGGCGAATCCGGCCAGGAGCAGGATCGTGAGGAACGCGCGGCCGATGATCCCGTTGGCCGAGCCGACGAACACCCAGATCACGCAGACGAAGGCGGCCGCGATCAGCGCACCGATGGCGACCCAGATCGCGGCGCGGATCAGTCCCGCACTCGCGGGCTGCTCGGCCTGGGGCTCAGGTGGATGGGGCGCAGTCATGATCGAACCTTCCTCCGCGCGGGCGATCCGCATCGACCATCCTCGCACGCGGGACCCTGCGCGGCGAGGACGGCGGCGCCGTTTCCCAACCGCGGTGAAGGAACGTTCGAAGCGTCAGAGCGAGCCGACGAGCGAGATGTACGTCGCGCACTCCTCGACGAGGTCGATGGTGAGTTCACCGCTGAACTCCCGGCCGTCCTCGGTCTCCGCGAGCACCTCTACGTTGGCTTCGTCGCCGTTCTCCTCGACACTGACCACCTCGACGACCGGGTAGGACTCACCACCCATATCGCTCGCGCACAGTCCTTCACCCTCGTTGAGGACACGCTCTGCGATCGTCGCGGCGGCGCTGGTGTCCTCGCCACCGTCCCCGTCTCCATCAGCGGGTGATGAGCACGCGGTGACGGCCAGGAGCGTGGCGGCGATGGTGGCGATGGCGAGGGTGCGATTCATACGCCCAAGCTAGCGGGTCGTCGCAACCGCGAGGGAAAGTCGCGGGGGACTGTTCGTCGCCTCTCGCGTACGGAACCCGCGGTTTCACCCCGGGGGACATGGGGATGAGACGTCTGCGGGTGAGTGGCGAGTGAGGGATTCGAACCCCCGAATGCAGTGCAGTCTGATTTACAGTCAGATCCCTTTGGCCGCTTGGGTAACTCGCCGGGTGCGCACCTGTCCGGCTTTTCCAGTCGACCAGAGGCGCGATCAATGATCTTACCCCCGATGACGCTCGCGTCGAAATCGAGGTCGCCGGGCGAGACCACCCGGCCTGGTCAGGTGCCGATGCGGTCGATGTCCTCGCCGTCGAACACGGCCGGAAGGCGCAGCAGCGCCCCCTCGAACCGGCACGTCGCCGCTGCGGCGTCCATGGCCTCGGCGAGGATCTCGTGCCAGTCCGGAACCACCGCGCCCCGCGCATCGGCCAGCGCCGCGACGGTGACGGCGAACGAGGCGTCGCCTGCTCCCATGGTGTCCACGATCGGGCCCGGCATGGTCGAGATCGGCTGCGTGATCGACTGGGTGCCGGCGAGGATGGTCGCTCCGTCGCGTCCACGGGTCGCGAGCACCGCGGTGGCACCCTTCGCCTGAAGCGCTTCGGCGACCGAGTCCAGGCCCTGCCGGTAAAGCAACGCGGCATCGTCGTCGCCGACCTTGACGAGGTCCGCCGTCGCGGCGAGAGCTTCGAACCCGCGCACGAATTCCGCACGGTCGTGCAGCATCCCCTCGCGCGGATTCGGATCGACGGCGACGACGGATCCGGCGACCGCCTCGGCGAGCGCTTCGGTCTCAGCGGGGACGTCGAAGGGGAAGCAGCTGACGGCCACCACCGCGGCCTCGGCGAGCGCGGCGCGTTCGGCGTCGCCGAACCGGATGCCGCGGTTCTGCGCGGCATCGTTGAACGCGTACACCGGCTCACCGCCGGCCCCTCGGGTGCTGACCGCGCGGGACGAGCCGAGGGGTGCGGGCGAGGCGAGCAGGCGCACGTCGTAGTCGTCGAGGTAGGAGCGGATGTGGTCGCCGGCCTCGTCGTCGCCGACCATCGCGATGAGCGTGGCCGGCACGCCGAGCCGGGTGAGGCCGACGGCCACATTGAGCGCCGCTCCCCCGACGAACTCCCTGACGCCTGTCTCGTCGCGGATCTCGTCGATCAGCGCGTCGCCGATGACCACGACCGGACCGGTCATGCCGCCTCCGCCACGCGGTTCACAAGGGCTTCCGCCCGCTGCCGGGTGCCGTCGATGCGACGATCGACGCTCGCGCGGATCTCGCTCGGAGCCAGCGGAGCGGCCAAACGCACATTCTCGTGGCATGACAGGTCCGCGCAGATGTAGGTGCCGATGCTGTCGCCGTTCTCCCCGGCGTCTCCGGCCTTGCGGGCGGTGAACAAAGCCACCTGGTCTCCGGGTTGCATGGTGTGACACAGATTGCACATCGCCGGTCGAGCGTGCGAGGACCCCGAGCTCGCACGGAGGACGACCCCGGTGGGCTCCCCGTCGACCTCGGCGATCACGTAACCGCGGCCGCGGGTCTGCGGATCGCGCCACGCGAAGAAGTCGGTGTGGTCCCACTCGGTCAGCACGAAGTCCGCCGGCAGCCGCACGTGGGTGATCTCTTCGGGAGCGGCGTTCACGAACGACTCGCGGACATCGTCTTCGGTCAACGGGCGCATGCAGCCTCCTCGTCCGGTGTGCGGCCAGTCTAAAGAGCCCGCCGGCCGACGAGGGCGGTTCACGCCCGCGCTCCGCCGGCGTCCGACGCGTCGACCGCCGACCCCTCGTCGTCGCGCCGCGCATCCGTGCGCCCCCGGATCAGGAATCCGAAGCCGAACGCGATGAAGAACATGAGCACTCCGTAGACGGCCGCCGGAAGGCTGAGTTCGACCGAGCCGAGCACGGTCTGGGCGATGACGATCGCGAGCGTCGCGTTGTGGATGCCGATTTCGAACGACGAGGCGATCGCCTGGCGGCGCCCGACGCGCACGAGTCGCGGCACGAGGTAGCCGATCGACAGGCTCAGCACGCAGAAGACGACGGTGATCAGCGCGAGGCGTCCGGCGTTCTCGACCAGGAGCGCCCAGTTCGCCGCGACGGCGCCGGCGATGACGACCACGAGCACAACGACGGAGATGATGCGCACCGGGCGGTCCATGCCGTCGGCGAAACGCGGCCACAGGCGGCGGACGATCATGCCACCGATCACCGGCAGGAGCACGATCGCGAACACCTCGAGGGTCTTGGCCCACTGCAGTCCGAGCTGGTCGTCGAACGGGTCGAAGTACCAGATCGCGAAGTTGGTGATCAGCGGGAGCGTCACCACGGCGATGACGGAGTTGAGCGCGGTGAGGGAGATGTTCAGCGCGATGTCGCCACGGAACAGGTGACTGTAGAGGTTCGCGGTCGTCCCGCCCGGCGAGGCGGCGAGCATCATCATGCCCACGGCGAGGATCGGTGGCAGCTGGAAGAGGATCACCAGACCGAAGCACAGGACCGGCAGGAGCAGCAACTGGCATCCCAGCGCGACGAACACCGCCTTGGGCTGGGTCGCGACGCGTGCGAAGTCACGTGGTGTGAGGCTCAGCCCGAGGCCGAACATGATGATCCCGAGCGCGACGGGAAGTCCGATGGTGGTCAACGCTGATCCCATCCGCCCAGTGTGTCGGATGCCGGCCGCCCCCACCAGAGCCGCGCCGCTTCACCCGCGCGCGGCGGTCCGTCGGGAGTAGATTTGGGGGATGGCAGACTCCAGTTTTGACATCGTCTCGAAGATCGATCACCAGGAAGCCGACAATGCGCTGAACCAGGCCCGCAAGGAGCTCGAACAGCGCTACGACTTCAAGGGCACCGGCGTCTCGATCGAGTGGAGCGGCGAAGCCGTGCTGATCAAGGCCAACACCGAGGAGCGCGCCACCGCCGCCCTCGACGTCTTCCAGACCAAGCTCATCAAGCGCGGCATCTCGCTGAAGAGCCTCGAGAGCGGCGAGCCGCAGGCCAGCGGCAAGGAGTTCCGGATCGTCTCGACCCTCAAGGAAGGCATCTCGCAGGAGGACGCCAAGAAGATCGGCAAGATCATCCGCGACGAGGGCCCGAAGTCGGTGAAGTCGCAGATCCAGGGCGACGAGCTGCGCGTGCAGTCCAAGAGCCGCGACGACCTGCAGGAGGTCCAGCGCCTCCTCAAGGCCGCCGACCTGGATGTCGCGCTGCAGTTCGTCAACTACCGGTAGATCAAGCCTCTCACCAGAGGTTTATTGCCCTCCGTCCGCAGGGACTCCGCAAGAGTCCGCGGACCCGGTACGCGGCTGCCCCGTCTTGCGCGGTGTGTTTCCGCGGTTCTCGAGGTTTGCGAAGGCGTGGAGTGCGTGTGCTCAGCCGCAGGTGGGCGCGCTGATCGAGGACCCTTCGTGGGCGGCGTGTCGAGATTTGCTGAGAACGATTCTCGTTCTCTAGGCTCTGTGTCAACCCGACCCGAGAACTCCCGCACTCATCGCGGAGGAGAGACGATCATGCGCAAAGCCACATCCGTTCCCGCAGCACTGATGGCCGGGGCCGTCGGCCTCGGCACCCTCAGCGGGTGCAGTAGTACCGCTCCGGCCTCGACCGACGAGGAGCTACGGGTCGTCGCCACGACGACGCAGGTGGGCGACTTCGTGCGGGAGATCGTCGGCGAGGTCGATGGCGTGTCGGTGTACCAGGTCCTTCAGCCGGGCGTGAGCCCCCACGCCTTCGACCCGAGCGCGGCCGACCTCGTCGCACTCACGGAAGCCGACATCGTCATCGAAAACGGCGTCGACTTCGAGCCGTGGCTCGAGGACGCGCTCGCCTCGGCGGGATCCGACCCCGTCGTCGTCGACAATTCCGACGGTGTCGAACTCCTCGCATACAGCGAGGAAGAGGAACACGAGCACGACCACTCCGAAGAGGAGGACTCCGAAGACGAGCACGCCCACTCCGAAGACGAGCACGACCACGACCACGACCACGGCGAGTACGACCCGCACATCTGGCAGTCGGCCGCAGACGCCGAGATCATGGTCGACAACATCGCCCACGCCCTGATCGAGGCCGACCCCGACAACGCCGACACGTACACGGCCAACGCCGACACGTATCTCGGGACCCTCGAGGAGCTCGACGCCTGGATCATCGCGAGCGTCGACCAGGTTCCCGCCGAAGACCGTCTCCTGGTGACCAGCCATGACGCCCTCGGCTACTACGTCGACCGCTACGACCTCGAGTACGTCGGCGCGGTGATCCCCAGCCTCGATGACAGCGCGGAGGCGAGCGCCCAGGAGATCGACGAGCTGGTGGCGTTGATCCGAGAGACGGGCGCCCCGGCGGTCTTCGCCGAGTCGTCGATCAACCCCGCCGCCGCGGAGACGATCGCGGCCGAGGCCGGCGTGACGGTCTACTCCGGCGACGATGCCCTGTATGCAGACTCGTTGGGCGTCGCGGGTACCCCCGGCGCCACCTACGTCGGCAGCATGGTCCACAACACCGAGCTCATCGTCGGTTCGTGGGGCGTCGAGGCGGCACCGGTGCCGGACGCGGTCGCCGGCGCCGCCAGCGTGGATGCGGACTAGGACGCCGCGGCCACGCCGCGCGGGCCGCGCCCCCGACGAGGACGACACCACCTTTCGACCCACGCCACTGATCACGGTCGAGGACGCCTCGTTCGGGTATGGCGGTGCAGTCGCGCCGGCGCTCGCCGACGTGCGGCTTCGCGTCTCACCCGGAGAAGCCATCGCACTGATCGGGCCCAACGGGGCCGGCAAATCGACCCTGTTCAAGGGTCTGCTGGGGCTCCTCCCCCCACTGACAGGCACGGTCTCCGGATCCCCCCGAATGGGCTACCTTCCCCAGTCCGATCACATCGATCCGGACTTTCCCATCAGAGTGCGCCAGGTGGTGACGATGGGACGCTATGCCCAGCGCGGGTGGCTACGGCCCCTTCGGCGGGCGGACCGACAGGCGGTCGACCGCGCGCTCGAACGCACCGCGCTGACCGGCCTTGCCGGGCGCGTGTTCGGCGACCTCTCCGGCGGCCAGCGCCAACGTGCCCTCCTGGCACGGGCCATCGCGAGCGATCCCCAACTACTCCTGCTGGACGAGCCGTTCAACGGACTCGACCAGCCCAGCCGCGAGGCCCTGATGGCCACGGTCGCGGCGCTGATCGACTCGGGGGTGGCCGTCATCCTCTCCACGCACGACGTCTCGCTCGCCCAGGCGACCTGCACACGCGCGTTGCTCATCGACCGCCGGGTCGTCGCAGCAGGACCCGTCGACCAGGTGGTGGGCGGGCCGGAGTTCGCGGAGGTGTTCCAGCGGCACGACCCTCATGCATCGGCGGGTGAGCGCTGATGCACCTGTTCGACCCGTTCGCCTACCCCTTCATGACGACTGCCCTGGCGGCGATGATTCTGATCTCCCTCGCCGCCGGACCGATCTCCACGCTCGTGAACCTCCGTGGTCTCGAGTTCATGAGCGACGGCCTCATCCACGCCGCTTTCCCCGGGATCGTCATCGGATACGTGGTCGGTGGCACCGAGGGACTGTATCCCGGGGCGGTGGTCACGACCGTCCTGGCCGCGGTGGTGTTGACGCTCCTGACCCGGCGGAAGGTCTCATCGGATGCCGCGACTGCCACGGTCCTGACGTCGGCCTTCGGCATCGGCGTGATCATCGTCAGCCGCAAGTCCGACTATGCCGGGCAGCTGCAGGAGCTGCTGTTCGGCCGCCTGTTCACCGTGCAGCCCTCGGAGTTGCTCCCCCTGGGCGTCACCCTGGTGCTGGCGCTGGCTCTGGTCGCGGTGACGTGGCGCCGCCAGGTCTTCCGGGCGTTCGACGCCGCGGGCGCCACGGCCGCAGGCGGGCGTGTCCTCCTCACCGACCTCGCGCTCACCATCGCCATCGCCCTCGTCGTCGTGGCCGCCTCCAACACCGTCGGGAATCTCCTCGTCCTCGCGATCCTCATGCTTCCGGGAGCGGCCGGACGGCTGATCTCACGTCGGATCGAGTGGATCGTCCTCACCGCGATCGTCTTCACCGTACTCGCGGCATGGTGGGGGCTGTGGGCGGCGTTCTCGATCTCGCTCTCTGCCAGCTCCCTGTTGCCCGGAGGCGCGACGGTCGTGCTGACCATGACGATCGGCTACCTGGCCCTCGTCACCGTGCGCATCCTCCTCGACGGGTGGGCACGACACCGGGCTGTGAGAACCTGATGGGCTACTTCGAACGTGCCCTCGTGCTCGCCACGCTCATCGGCGCGATCACCGGGCTGGGCGGGACGGTCATCGTGATGCGGGGGCGCGTCTTCTTCGCCCAGGCGCTCACTCACGCGACCTTCCCGGGCGCAATCGTCGCCGCGATCCTGGGCGTGAACGTCCTTCTCGGTGCCGGCGTATCCGGCGTCGCCCTCGTGGGGATGATGCTGCTCCTCGAGCGCAGACGGGAGATCAGCCGGAATGTGAGCGCCGGACTCGTCCTCACCAGCGGGTTCGCCATGGGTGTGGTGCTCCAGTCGCTCAATCCGCACATCCCGATCAGCCCGGAATCGGTGCTCGTGGGCAGCCTCTTCTTCGCTCCCGTCGGCTCACTCCCGATTGCCGCCGGCGCACTGCTGGTCGTCGTGATGATCGTGATCGTGTTGCGCCGACCGCTGCTGTTCTCGACCTTCGACGTCGCCGGGTTTCGATCGGTCGGCGGCCGGGAGGCGATCGTCGAGGGTGCCGTCCTCACGATCGTCGTGATCGCCGCGGTCGTGGCCATCCCCGCCGCGGGCGCCGTGCTGACGATCGCCTTGTTGGCCGGCCCGGCGTCGGCGGCGCGGCTGGTGACGCGCACCTGGATCGGCATGATCGCGGTGGCCCCGCTCCTCAGCATCGGCGCCGCAGTCTCCGGCACGCTCCTGTCGCGCGCCGCCGGCGTGAGCGCGGGTGGCATCATCGCGCTCGTGGCGGGCAGCGAGTTCGTGGTCGCCCTGGCGGCGAGCCGCCTTCTCCGACGACGGCGCAGAAGACACCCCGCTTCGATGGAGAACGATTATCACTCGCATGTATCGTGAGATGCGATGGCTTCATCGATCGGCGCAGCACCGGGCACCCGTGTGCGGAGGGACCCGCGAGCGACATCCCCCGATCCACCCGTGCGAGGAGGCACCATGACGGCGTCCGACACGCGAGACCAGTCGAATCGGGAGAGCACCAAACGTGACACCGTGCGCCGGGCGCTTGCGCGCACCGACGGGTTCGTCTCCGCCCAACAGCTCCATCTCCAGATCAACGCCGACGGCGATTCGATCGGGCTCGCAACGGTCTATCGCCACCTGGGCGCCCTCGCGGAGCAGGGCGACGCCGACACGATCTCCGGAGCGAGCGGGCAGCTCTTCCGCACCTGCCGCCGCCCCGGTGCACATCACCACCACCTGATCTGTGAGAGCTGCGGGGCCGCCGCAGACATCTCCCCTCCCGACGAGGAGTGGATCCGGGCGGCGGCTCTCGAACACGGGTTCACCGTGACCCACCACCTGATCGAGGTGTTCGGCCGATGCCGCCAGTGCCCTCCCGGCGAGTGATCAGACGCGCGCGGCGTGGAGCTCGCCCGTCGATGCGGCAAGACGGCGCGCGGCCGCCGGCCGCCTCGCCGCTCGAACCCCGTTGAGGATGACGATCACCTCGGCGATCTCGTGCACGAGGACGACCCCGGCCAACCCCACCATCCCGAAAAGCGCCAGGGGGAACAGGACGACGATGATCGCCAACGCGAGCGCGATGTTGACGGTCATGATCCTCCGGCCCCGACGCGCATGGGCGAGCGCCAACGGGATGAGCCGCAGGTCGTGACCGATGAATGCCGCATCGGCTGATTCCACCGCAGCCGCCGCACCGCGCACGCCCATCGCGAGGCCGACCGTCGCCGATGCCAACGCGGGTGCGTCGTTGATCCCGTCGCCCACCATCGCGCTCGGCCCCCGCACCGACAACTCGTCGATCGCCGCAGCCTTGTCTGCGGGCCGCAGGCTTGCGCGCACGTCGGCGATCCCGGCGCCCGAGGCGACGGCCCCCGCGGTGCGAGGGTTGTCTCCCGTGAGCATGACCACCTCCACACCCTGGGCACGCAGCATCGCGACGGTCTCGGCGGCCTCGGGGCGCAGTTCATCACGCACCCCGATCAGGCCCGCGAGTCGCTCCTGAACCTCGACGGCGACGACGGTCATCCCCAGGCCGGACATCCGCTCGACCTCGTCTTCGAACGCCCCCACCGGGATCCACCGTGTACTCCCGACGCGAACCCGGCGCCCACCGATCAAGCCGGTGACCCCCTCGCCGGCGTGCTCGACGACGTCGGTGGCCGCGGGGGTCGACGCGCCCCCCTGTGCGCCGGCGGCGACGATCGCCTGGGCGAGCGGATGCGTACTGGTCGCCTCGAGGGCCCCGGCGAAGGCAAGCGCGTCTTCGTGCGGCACCGTCGGGACGGTGCAGACCTCGACGACGGAAGGCTCGTTGCGGGTGAGGGTGCCGGTCTTGTCGAAGGCGACGTGGCGGACCGTGCCGAGCTGTTCGAAAGCGTCGCCGGTCTTGATCACCACGCCGAACCGAGAGGCCGAACCGATGGCACTGATCACGGTCACGGGCACTGCGATCGCCAGCGCGCAGGGCGACGCGGCCACAAGCACCACCAGCGCCCGTTCGACCCACAACAGGGGATCGCCGACGAACACACCGTACAGCGCCACGAGGCCTGCGACGATGAGGACCGCCGGAACGAGCGGGCGGGCGATACGGTCCGCGAGACGAGCGCGTTCACCCTTCCGCGCGTGGGCCTGTTCGACGAGCTGGACGATCTGGGTCAGCGAGTTGTCGCATCCATCCGCGGTGGCCTCGACGTGCAGCGTTCCCGCACCGTTGACGGACCCGGCGGGCACCGGTACTCCCGGCGCGACGTCGACGGGGATCGACTCGCCGGTCACCGCCGAGGTGTCGACGCTGGAGCGGCCTTCGACGACGACCCCGTCGGTGGCGATGCGCTGACCGGCACCCACGACCAGGATATCCAGCTCCCGCACTTCCGCGGCCGGTATGGTCACCTCCCCCGACAGCTTCGACAGCCTCGCCGTGTCGGGCATGAGCGTCAGAAGCGCCCGCAGGCCCTCCTTCGCGCGATCCATGGCACGGTCTTCCAGTGTCTCCGCCAGCGAGAAGAGGAAGGCGAGCGCCGCGGCCTCGCCGACGTGGCCGAGAAGGACGGCTCCGATCGCCGCGATCGTCATCAGCAGGTTGACCCCGAGCCGACCGCGCCACAGCGCGCGAACCGCGCCGGGAACGAACGTCCACGCTCCCGCCAGCAGCGCCGCGGTCTGGAGCACGACGGCCGGCACCGACGCACCCCCCACCTCGGCGCCGAAACCCGCCGCAAGGAGGACGCCCGATGCGAGGGAGGGAAGGAGAGCGGGGTCACGCCACCACGGCGGCCTGAGCGCGGACGGGGAAATGTCGTCCGCAACGTCGGTGTCGGCGGAGGCGTCAGGGGTTCCGGGCGCGCAGCACGCGGCGCTCACGAACCCCCCACCGCGACCGACGCACCGCGGTCGGTCGCGCAGCATCCCGGAAGCGCACAGCCCTCCCCATCGCACGAGCTCCCGTCGTCGACAGCGATCACGGCGTCCACGAGCACCGTGATGGCGCGGGTGAGGTGGGGGTCGGCGATCTCGTAGCGGGTCTGGCGCCCCTCCGGAATCGCGACGACGAGACCGCACCCGCGCAGACACGCGAGGTGATTGGAGACGTTGGTGCGACTGAGGTCGAGGGACTCGGCCAGCCGTGCGGGATAGCCCGGACCCTCGATGAGCTCGAGCAGTATGCGGGAGCGTGTCGGGTCGGTCATCGCCCGACCCAACCGCGTCATGACATCGATACGCGAAGCAATGGTCAGCACACGCTGACTATACAGCGGATGCTGACCATTTGCATGCCCCGCTGACGGCGTCACCCGTCTACCGGATCAGCAGTTGCAGGAACAGGGGCGCTTCTCGGCGGTCGCCTCACCCCGAACCAGCGACGTCCACGCCTCGCCGTCGAACCAGCGCTCTCGCCCGGGAACCTGCGAATCCGCGTACCACCCCGCAGGCCGCACGGTCTCTACCTTCATGAAGGCGGAACCACTCGCCATCGCCCATCTCCTCTCGATCGACCGCGTCGCGCGCGGATCACCACAGGGTAATCGAGAATGGTGATCACTATCTACGATGTGCGGCTATCCGTACCGCCGCCGGGTCACACGGAGGATTTCGCCTCGCGTTCCTTCGCGCGCTCCAGGGCGCGCTGACGTTGCGCGCGACCTTGCTCCTCGAGCTGTTCGGCACGCTCGTCATCGCGCGTGAGATTCACGCTGGTCTCCGGGTCGAAGACATAGAGCGCATCGGGGGAGAGCCACAACGTCGCCTCGTCTCCACCGACGATGAGGCTGTCCGCGTTCAACGCGACGACCATCTCGGTGCGAAGGCTCTCCCCATCGAGGTCTCGATCGAGTTCCGACAGCGTCTCACGCACCTCCTCGTCGGTCTCGAACGGCACATAGGCGTAGAGCACCTCCCCGAGCCACTCGGTCATCTCGACATCGACGGTGACCCGGAGACCTTCGCGGGGCTCGCTCTCCATCGCCTCGACGTCTTGGAACGCATCCGGGCGCACTCCCACGATGACCGTCGACCGGTCCCCGATCGCGGCACGCAGCCGCTCGTCCAGCGGCACCTCCATCATCGGCAGTCGAAGCGTGTCACCCTCCACCGAGCCGTGCAGGAAGTTCATCGGGGGCGACCCGATGAAGCCCGCGACGAAGAGGTTGGCGGGCTGCTCGTAGAGCCCACGCGGGCTGGCCACCTGCTGCAGCTCCCCGCGTCGGAGCACGGCCACGCGGTCGCCCAGCGTCATCGCCTCGGTCTGGTCGTGCGTGACGTAGACCGTCGTGATCCCGAGCGAGCGCTGCAGTCGTGCGATCTCGGTGCGCATCTGACCCCGAAGCTTCGCATCCAGGTTCGACAGCGGCTCGTCGAAGAGGAACGCGTCGGCGTTGCGGACGATCGCCCGCCCCATCGCCACACGCTGGCGCTGACCTCCCGAGAGGTTCGCCGGCTTCCGATCGAGGTGCTCGTCCAGCTCGAGCAGACCCGACGCACGTCTGACCCGCGCGTCGAGCTCCTCATCATCGACGTCGCTGGCCTTCAGGCGCATCGGGAACGCGATGTTCTCGTACACCGTCAGGTGGGGGTAGAGCGCGTAGTTCTGGAAGACCATCGCGAGGTTGCGGTCCTTCGGCGCCTTGTCGTTGACGACGGCGTCGTCGATGCGCAACTCGCCGTCGGTGATGTCTTCGAGGCCGACGATCATGCGCAACAACGTCGACTTTCCGCAGCCGGACGGACCCACGAGGATCACGAACTCCCCATCTGCGATCTCGAGGTCGATGCCCTTGACCGCGGTGAAGCCGTCGTCATACGTCTTGACGACGTTGTTCAGCGTGATGGATGCCATGTCGACTCCTTCGAAGGCGTGCGGGCGGGAGCTACCGGGCGCGGGGTCATCCCTTCACCGCACCCTGGGTGAGGCCGGAGACGATCCGACGTTGGAAGACGACCACGACGATGACGATCGGGATGGTCACGACGATCGCGGCGGCCGAGATCGCCCCCGTCGGGTCTTCGAACTGCGACGCCCCGGTGAAGAACGACAGCGCGGCCGGCACCGGGCGGGCGGCATCGGTGGAGGTCAGCGAGATCCCGTAGACGAAGTCGTTCCATGCGATGAAGAACGCGATGATGGCGGTGGTGAACACGCCGGGCGCGGCCAGCGGAACGACGGTCTTGCGGAACGCCTCGAACGGCGTCGCGCCGTCGACCTGTGCCGCCTGCTCGAGCTCCCACGGGATCTGGCGGAAGAAGGCCGCGAGGGTCCAGATGGAGATCGGAAGGGTCAATGACAGATACGGGATGATCAGCCCGAGCCACGTGTCGTAGAGACCGATCGTGCGCCACAGATTGAACAGCGGCGTGACGATCGAGACGACCGGGAACACCGACACGGCCAGCGCCGTGACGAGGATGATGCGCTTGCCGGGGAAGTCGAGCCGCGCGATCGCGTACGCACACAACGTGGCGAGGACCACCGCGATGACGGTGGCGATCAGCGAGATCCCGATCGAGTTGCGCAGCGACGTGAGGAAGAGCTCCTGCGCCGATCCACCGGGGGTCAGGATCTCGGCGTAGTTCTCCAGCGTCCATTCCTCGGGCAACAACGTGCCCGAGAACAGACCTCCCGGCGTCTTGAAGGAGGTCATCAGAATCGAGAACACCGGGAAAAGCGACCACACCAGCACCGCCACGGTGATCGCGATCCAGCCGACGCGCTGGGGCCAGGTCATCGTACGCATCAGGAGTCCCGTCCCCCCGCCAGATCGACGCGGAAGCCTTTGATGAAGATCGCGGCGATGATGAGCACACTCAGGAACAACAGCACCGAGATCGCAGAGCCGAGGCCGATCTCGAGTCGACCGATCGAGGTGTTGTAGGCCAACAGGGACAGCGCCTCGGTCCCGTTCGCGCCCGCGGTCATGATGTAGATGTTGTCGAAGATGCGGAACGCCTCCAACGTGCGGAACAGCACGGCGACCATGATGGCGGCCTTCATGTTCGGCAGGATGACCCGCCGCATGACCTCCCACCCGGTCGCACCGTCTACCTTGGCGGCCTCCTCGAGGTCGCCGGGCACCTGCGCGAGTCCGGACAGCAGCAGCAACGAGATGAACGGGGTGGTTTTCCACACCTCCGAAAGGATGATCACGAACAGCGACGACCCCTGGTAGGCGAACCAGTTGAAGTCCTCGTCGAACCCCGGCAGCCATGCCAACCAGCTGTTGATATAGCCGGAATTGATGTCGAAGGCGTAGAACCACGCGAACGCCGCGACGACGGTGACGATCCCGTAGGGCACGAGGATCGCCGTCCGGGCGAAGCCACGCAGCCTCTTCACCGCACGGTGCATGACCAGCGCCAGCAGGAACCCGAGCACGAGTTCGAGGACGACGGTGACGACCGTGATGAACAAGGTCACCGCCATCGACTGCCAGAACGCCGGGTCACCCAGCACCACCGTGTAGTTGCGGAACCAGATGAACTCGCGCTCATCGGGAGCGGTCAGGCGGAGGGAGAAGAGCGAGTCGAAGAAGGCCTGCAGGATCGGGTACATCGTCACCAGGAGCATGATGACGAATGCCGGCCCCGCCAGCATCCAGCCGAGGCGGGCCTCCTCGCGGGACCGTGCAGACCGCCCCCCGGGCTGGGGTGCGGTCCCCCTCTCCGCCGGTCGCGTCGTGCTCACAGCAGTCGCTCCCCTCGAAGCACGGCGAGGATGAACGCCGACGACGTGGCCGGCGTCGTGTCGGGGTCGACGTCGGCCGGCGGGTGCCAGGTGCGCTGGAGCCCGATCGAGATCTCGTTGTAGTAAGGCGTCTGCGGCCTCGGGACTCCCAGGTCCAGCGACTCGCGGATGACATCGGCCATCGGGAACTCCTCCTGCACCGTCTCGTCGTCGTACGCGTCGACGTTCGAGGGCGGGTTGCCGTCGCTCACGAAGTACTCCGCCTGGTGCTCGGGCTGCACGATGCATTCGACGGCCTGCCAGGCGAGATCCTGGTTCTCACTGAACGCGCCGACTCCCAGATTGATCCCGCCCACCGGAGGAGCCGCCGGGGTGTCGGCGTCCATCCGCGGGTAGACGGCCCACCCGAGATCGTCGGCCACCTCGGGCGCGGAGGCGTTCAACGACGGCCACACGAAGGGCCAATTCACCATGAACGACCCCGTGTCACCTTCGAAGAGATTCAGGCTGGCGTTCTCATTCGCTGTAGGCAGCCCGGTCCCGGCGAGACCGTTCTCGCCGATACGCTGAATGACCTCCGCCGCCGCACGTCCCTCGTCGGAGTCGATACCCAGTTCCATGTCGGCCGGAACGGCGTCGGGGGTCTGGAGGATCTCGCCGCCCGCCGAGGCGATCAACGCGTTGATCCACACCGTCAGGGACTCCGCGAGCGCGCCCTGCACACCCAACTCCAGGTCGTTCTCCTCGGCGGCGTCGATGATCTGCTCCCAGGTGACGGGCTCATTCATGTCGAGCCCGACCTCCTCGACCACCGATTCGCGATACCACAGCAGTTGCGTGTTCGCCCAGAAAGGCACCGTGACCAGTTCGTCATTCCAACTGGCCGACTCGACGGCACCCTTCACGACACCGTCGGTGTCCTGCAGGTCCTCCGGGACCTCGGCGAGGAAACCGGGCTCGGCGAGCTCGGGGATGAAGGGCGGGTCCAGACTCATGATGTCCAGGGACCGGTCGCTCGCGGCCAGCCGTCTCGCCAACTGCTCGCGTTGGGACGCCGCATCGCGGGGCAGCAGAGTCGTCTCGATCCGATAGGCCCCGTCGGCCTCCTCGGTGCAGTCGCGGGCGATGCGTTCCTGTCCCCCGGCATCGGGATTGATGTACCAGGTCAGCGTCGGGACTCCGTCGTCGGCCGAGCACGCGCCCAGACCGACCACGAGCGACAGCGCCACGACGACGCCGCCCGTTTTCCTCGGACGCATCAAGCCCCCTCGCCTCGACGTGCTGTGAACGGTCCGTGCGGAACCGTCACCGGCATCGTGCGTCAGGCCGCATCCGGCAGACAAACGCTTGCATGCGGCACGCGCGTGTAGTAAGGGCGATCAGATGAATAGCGCGCCGGGCACACGCGAGCGCATCCACGCGTCGACGCTGCGGTACGCGACCTGTCGCGCACCCGGCGCCGAGAGGAACACGTCGTGCACGGCACCGTCGATCCTCGCGATCGTCACATGCGGGCCCAGTCGAGTGGCCGCGCGGGCGATCTCGTCCACGACGAGCACCGCGTCGGCCGCGGTCATCGCCGGCGACCACACGAACGGATTGACGGTGCGGCGCGAGAGCAGCACGATGACCGGGCATGCGATCTGCAGGCCCTCGTCGACGCGCCGGTGCCCTTCCAGCACCGCGTTCAGCCAGCCCGGATGGGTGGCGAACCCCCGAACGGGCCGCCACGCGGCCGGCATATCACCGCGCGGCGCGGTTCCCAGCTCGGTGAGGGCTCGCGTGTAGAAACCGAGGTCGACCGGTGGATGGGTGCCGAACGGATCGAAACGGGCCCGCGCGCCGACCACGGGCGCGATGGCCTGACGCGCGAAGGCGCCGGTCTGGAACTCCAGCCAGGGCGCGTTCAGCACCAGCCGATCCACCCGTCCCGGGTGCCGGGCCGTCCACAGCGCGAGCGTGAGGCCACCTGTCGAGTGCCCTTGCAACACCAGTCGGCGCCGGCCGGAATCGATCGCGGCCAGCGCGGCGTCGATGTCGGCGTCGTACTCGTCCAGCGAGGCGACGTACCCCGGGGTGTTCCCCTCGCGAAGACTACGTCCGTAGCGACGGAGATCCAACGCGTAGAAGCGGGCACCGAGCGCGTTCCAGAAGCGCGCGAGCTCACGGTTGAAGAAGTAGTCGGACCAACCGTGCACGCTGAGCACGTCGACATCGCGCAGCGGGCCGGTCAGGGCGCTGAGGGGACCGGGGACGCTGCGCACGAGCGTCGCGGCGAGCTCGCCGTCCGCGCCGGGCGGCAACGGCAGCGTCTGCTGCTCGAACGGCGCCCCCAGGACGTCGGAGGTCCAGACGCCGGGCATGCGGCGAGTCTAGCCACCGGTCATCACGCGATCGAACGCACCCGGTGGTGCGCCAGCAACCGGAATCCCGCCGCGAGGAGCACCGCCGTTGCGATGACGAGGGCCATCGGCACCGCCGTGTCTTCACCCCACGCGCCCACCACGGGTGAGACGATGGCGCCGACGAGGAACTGCGTGGCACCGAGGACAGCCGCACCCGATCCGCGGATGGTCGGGGTACGTGCCAGGGCGAGGGCGGATGCGTTCGACATCGTGAACCCGGCGCCGGCCGTCAGCAGGAGCGCGCAGGCGATGAACAGGCCGGGGCTGAGCAGTCCGGACCACACCAGGACTCCGAGTGCCGCGGCACCGCATCCGAGCAGCCCCACACCGAAGGTGAGCATGCGGCCGGGGCCGATGCGCGGGGCGATCCGGGCATTCAGCAGGTTCGCCGTGACGATCCCGAGCGCGCCGACGGCGAACGCGAGGGCGTAGAGGAAGGGGTCCATGCCCAGCACCTCCTGGCCGACGAACGGTGACGCGGAGATGTAGGCCATCATGGCCGCGAACGCGGTGGCGACGGTCAACGCGTAGGCCCCGAAACCGCGCGTGCGCGCCGCGGAGACGAGCATCCCGAAGATCGCGCCCGCGCCGCCGGTCTGGCGTCGTTCGGGCCGGAGCGACTCGGGCACGACCAGGACGGCGAGCAGGAACATCGTCACCGACACGACGGCGAGCACGACGAGGACCCCGCGCCACCCCGCGAGGACGGCCACCGCACCCCCGATCGGCGGGGCGACCAACGGACCGAGCGCCGTCACGGTGGCCAGGAGGCTGAGGGCGCGCACCGCCGTATCCCCGACGCTCAGGTCCACCGCGATGGCACGCGCGACGACGATCCCGGCCGCGCCGGTGAATCCCTGCAACAGCCGGAGCGCGACGAACAGTTCGATGCTCGGGGTGAACACCATGAGGATGCCCGACGCGGCGAAGACCCCCATCGCCGTCAACATCACCGGGCGTCGGCCGAACCGATCCGAGAGCGGGCCGAGCACGAGCTGTCCGGCGCCGATCCCGAGGAGGAACGCCGTGAGGGTCAACTGGACCGCCGAGGCCGGGGCCCCCAGATCGGAGGCGATGTCGGTGAA
This sequence comes from Microbacterium aquimaris, assembly GCF_039531285.1. NCBI lineage: Bacteria > Bacillati > Actinomycetota > Actinomycetes > Micrococcales > Microbacteriaceae > Microbacterium > Microbacterium aquimaris. The sequence goes on from NZ_BAAAPT010000001.1 coordinate 254,253, forward strand.
CGACGCCAGGTACATGTCGGTCGCGAACGGACCGACGGCGGCGAGGAACCCGAGCGCGGCGATCAGCCCCGGGGTGAGGCTTCGCGCGGGGCTCACTCGCCGCGTGAGATGGCGACCATCTCGTCGCGCGGCACGACCTTGATCCGCTCCCGCTCGGCTGCCGCGCCGAGGGCGATCTCGTGCGCGTCGAGGCGGTGCCAACCGGCGAGGTCGGTCCAGGCCACGCCGCGCTCGGCGAGGAGGGCCGGGATCGCCTCCGCAGACGGGTCCACCGGGTTCCACCAGGAGCCCTGGTCGTTGATGAGGTGACCGACCGTCTCCATCGCGTCGGACTTGGTGTGTCCGATCAACCCCACCGGGCCGCGTTTGATCCATCCGGTGGCGTAGACGCCGGGCACCCGCTCGTTGTTCTCGGGGTGCAGCACCTGGCCCTCGTGGTTCGGGATGACCCCGTGCCGGTCGTCGAACGGGACCCCCGGCAGGGGCGAACCGAAGTAGCCGACGGCCCGGTACAGCTGTCGGATGGGCAGCTCGCGCACCTCTCCGGTGCCGACCACGCCCCCCTCGCCGTCGGGACGGGTGCGCTCGTACACGAGCGCAGACACCCGACCGGCCTCGTCCTTCTTGACCTCGAGGGGCTTGGACCAGAAGTGCAGGTGGAGTCGACGCGATGCGCCGCCTCCCCCGCCGTTGGCCGCATCGGAGGTCCGCCACTTCTGCAGGACCCGGTCGATGACCATGACCTGCTTGTTGGTGGCGATGGCATCCTTCGACGCCTCGTCGTAGTCGAAGTCCTCGTCGTACACGACCACGTCGACGTCGCGCTGCTCGCCGAGTTCGCGCAACTCCAGCGGTGTGAACTTCACCTGTGCGGGTCCGCGACGCCCGAACACGTGCACGTCGGTGACGGCCGACGCCGCCAGTCCCGCGTGCACATTGTCCGGGATCTCGCTGGGAAGCAGGTCCTCGGCGTGCTTGGCGAGCATGCGCGCCACGTCGAGCGCGACGTTCCCGTTGCCGATGACGGCCACCGACTCCGCATCCAGCGGCCATTCGCGGGGCACGTCCGGGTGTCCGTCGAACCAGCTGACGAAGTCGGCGGCGCCGAAAGACCCCTCGGCGTCGATGCCGGGGATCTCCAGCGCCGCGTCGCGGGCCGCTCCGGTGGCGAAGATGACCGCGTTGTAGTGGTGCTTGAGGTCGTCGAGGGTGATGTCCTCGCCGAAACGCACGTTGCCGAAGATGCGGATGTCGCCCCGGTCGAGCACGCCGCGCAACGCGTTGACGATCCCCTTGATGCGGGGGTGGTCGGGGGCGACGCCGTAGCGGACGAGCCCGTAGGGCGCCGGAAGGTGTTCGAACAGGTCGATGGACACGTCGAAGGCACGCTCCGCCTTGAGCAGGATGTCGGCGGCGTAGATGCCGGCGGGGCCCGCGCCGACGATCGCCAGTCGCAAGGTGGTCATGGGTGTCCTTTCTTTTCGCACCGGAGCGGCCGCGCGGGGACGGTGCCGGTCAGCTGGAGCGGTCGGCGACCGCGCGCGCGAAGCGAGTGAGACCCTCGAGGACGGGGCCGTCGGGAAGCGGGTCGAGAGCCGCGATGGCTCCGCGTGACCACGTGTGGGCGAGATCGAGTGTGGCACGCGTCGCCTCATGGTCGCGCAACTCTGTGAGTGGCTCGTCGAGGATGACCGGATCGGCCCCGTCCGCGATCCGTGCGACGCCGTCGTCGATGCGCTCGCGGAGGTCGACCGAGGCGTCGTCGTCGCGCTCGCCGAGCAGGAGGAAGGGCATCGTGGGCACGCCGGCACGCAGGTCGGTCCCGGGCACCTTGCCGGTCTCGTCGGGGTCGTCGGAGAGGTCGATCACGTCGTCGAGCAGCTGGAAGGCGACACCGGCCTTCTCGCCGAACTCCACCAGCGGGGCCTCGAACTCGCTGGAGGCGTCGCTGAAGAGGGCACCGGCCTGCGCGGACGCGGCGATGAGCGACCCGGTCTTGTCGGCGAGCACCTGCAGGTAGAACGCGACACGGTCGTCGTTCTCGTGCGGCCCGACCGTCTCGTGCATCTGGCCGAGCACGAGGCGTTCGAACGTGTCCGCCTGCAACTGGATGGCCCGTTCACCGAGCTTGGCCATGAGTTGGCTGGCACGGGAGAACAACAGGTCACCGGTGAGGATGGCGACACTGTTGCCCCACACCGAATGCGCGCTGGGCACTCCGCGCCGACGGTCCGCTTCGTCCATGACGTCGTCGTGGTACAGCGAGCCCAGGTGGGTCAGTTCGAGCGCGGTCGCCGCGTCGATCACCCGTTCCGTCGTCCCCTCGCCGAGCTGCGCCGTCAGCAGCGCGAGCATGGGCCGTACCCGCTTGCCGCCGGCGTCGAAGAGGTACCGGCTGGTCGCGTTCGTCAGGGTGTCGGCGGTCGTCAGCTCCGCTTCGAGGGAGCGGTCGACGCGCTCGAGCCCAGCCTCGACCTTCGCGAGCAGGCGACGGGATCGTGGACCCGCGAAGACGCGATCGGCCAGGCCGAGCTTGCCCGCGATCGGCGAGCCCTGCGCTGAGGGAGTCACCCTCCCAGCCTACCGGCGCGCACTCGGGGGTCGGACCGCCCGGGACTCACGCTCACGCGGCGGGCTTGGTGGCGCGGTGCAGGGCCACGATGCCCCCGGTGAGATTGCGGTAGGCGACCCCGGTCCACCCGGCTTCACGGATCCACCCCATGAGCGTGCGCTGGTCCGGCCAGTCACGGATCGACTCGTTGAGGTAGTCGTAGGCCTCGCTGTTCGAGCTGACGGTCTTGGCCACCGTCGGAAGCACCCGGTCGTTGTAGAAGGAGTAGAGCTTCCGGAACGCCGACGACGGCGGGTGGGAGAACTCACAGATCACCAGGCGCCCGCCGGGCTTGGTCACCCGCAGCAGCTCCCCGAGCGCGACGCGCGGTTCGTTGACGTTGCGAAGTCCGAACGACATCGTGACGGCGTCGAACTCGGCGTCGTCGAAGGGGAGGGCGGTGGCGTCGGCTTCGACGAAGGACAGGTTCGGGATGCCACCGCCGGGCGCGGCGGCGCCGTGGCGACGCTCACCCTCGGCGAGCATCCCCGGGGAGAAGTCGGCCGCGACGACCTGCGCTCCGCTACGGGCCAGCGAGACGCTGGACGCGCCCGTTCCGGCGGCAAGATCCAAGATGCGCTCCCCCGCCTTCGGCGCGACGGCCCGCGTGGTCGCCGCACGCCACATCCGGTCATTGCCGAGGCTCAGCACGGTGTTGGTGCGGTCGTAGCCGGCTGCGACACCGTCGAACATGCCCGAGACCCGCGCGGGGTCCTTGCCCAGGTCGGCGCGGTTGGGTTCGGTGGATTCGGGTGCGTCGGGGGTCACCCTTCGACTCTACGCGCCGGTGAGCGCCGCCAGCCGAGCCAGCCAGCCGTCCGCGGTCGCATCGTCGTAGGGCGCGACGCGGTCCCGCACCTTCCGCTCGAGGTCCACCGCCAGCGCCTCGAGGTGCGCGACGATGTGGGGCGGGTAGCCGTAGGCGACGCGGTGCTCGTCCCACTCGTCCCGGTCGTCGATCCAGGTCCCGCGCTCGTCGATGGCGCGGACGACGTCGAGGTCCATGTCGATGCCGGTCGGCACGCCCGGTTCGGTGTCGGACCAGCGCACATCCCACGCGAGGTCGATGTAGATGCGGCTGGACGCCGGCGGGGCGACGTTGACGGTGAGGGCGTGGTCCCCCGAGGGCGGAACCAAGGTGACGCTGGCCGCCCGGGTGAAGAAGTCCCGTCCGGGCCGGAAGCTGCGCGTCCCCTCCGGCTGTCCGAACCACTCACCCCACTGGTCGTGTCCGAGATAGATGCAGTCGTGCACCCAGTGCGGTCCGCCGTCCCACTTGCGCCAGCGGAACACGGTGCGGGTGCCCGGTTCCGGGCGTGAGGAGTCGGCGGTCACCCTCGCGAGTCTATTCCGCGCCGTCGTGCACCTCGGCGCACGCGGCGACCGCAGGGGCCGGTCGAAACTAGGCTGGAGGGGTGCCCGCGTACCCCCGTCTGCTCGTCGAGACACGGGAGATCGATCCCGTCGACGATCTCCTCCCGTACGCCGACCCACACCGACCGCTCGCGTGGCTACGCCGCGGCGATGGCGTCGTGGGTGTCGGCGACCTCGGCGGCTACGAGATCTCGGGCACCGAGGTCTCGTCCCCCGAGGTCTCGACCGCCGACGCGTGGCGACGGGTGGCCGCCGAGGCCGATATCGACGACACCGTCGGACTTCCCGGAACCGGCCTGCTCGCGTTCGGCGCGCTGACCTTCGATCCCCGCTCCGCGTGGCCGAGCCGCCTCATCATCCCCGAAACGGTCGTCGGCCGACGTCAGGGGCGCTCCTGGATCACACGCATCCGGCGGGCGGACGCGGCGGCCGATCACTCTCCGATCGGCATGCCCGAGCCGCGTCCGTTCGGCCCCGCCTGGTCGGGTACCCTCGGCCCGGGCTCCCTCGACCCGGAGGATTACCAGACGGCGGTGCGGGCAGCGCTCGAGGCGATCGCCGCCGACGAGGTCGGCAAAGTGGTGCTGGCCCGCGACCTCGTCGGGACCGTGCCGGCCGGCTCCGACCTCCGCCGACTCGTGCGCGCCCTGGCCGAGGGCTACCCGGACACCTGGGCCTTCGCGGTGGACGGTCTGATCGGCGCGAGCCCCGAGACACTCGTGACCGTCGCCGACGGCGGGGTGACCGCCCGCGTGCTGGCCGGCACGGTCGGACGTGGACCGGACCACGATGACGACGACGCCGCCGCCCGGCATCTGCTCCGCAGCGCGAAGGACCGTGACGAGCACCGCTTCGCCGTGCGCAGCGTCGTCGAAGCCCTCGCCCCCCACACCCGGACCCTCGCCGCCGACGAAGAGCCCTTCGCGCTCGAGCTGCCCAATCTGTGGCATCTGGCCACCGACGTCGCCGGTGTGCTCGGCGACGACGCCTCCTCGCTCGATCTCGTCCGCGCACTGCATCCCACCGCCGCCGTCGCGGGCACGCCCACCGACGCCGCGATCGAGGTCATCCGGCGCATCGAGCCCTTCGACCGCGGTCGCTACGCCGGCCCGGTGGGCTGGGTGGACGGCGACGGTGACGGCGAGTGGGCGATCGCCCTGCGCTGCGCGCAGGTCGGTGCGCAGCGTACGCGTGCGGGGACGGACGCGGCCACGATCCCCGTCACCGCCTACGCAGGGGCCGGCATCGTCGCCGGCAGCGACCCCGAAGCGGAGATGCTCGAGACACGCGTGAAATTCCGCCCGATCGTGGACGCCCTGGCCTGACCCGAGGGCGCCCGCGCACCGCTCAGGTCGCGGCGAGCCTCGCCCGCTGTTCCTCGACGTCGAACGTCGCCCGGGGCCATTGCGGATCGATGTCCTCCAGCGCGACCAGCAGGAGGTGCTGCACGGCCAACCGCGCGTACCACTTGCGGTCGGCGGGAACGACGTACCACGGTGCGTGGTCGGTCGAGGTGCGGTCGAACACCGCCTGGTATGCCTCCTGGTACTGCGGCCACAGCATGCGCTCGTCCACGTCACCCGGATTGAACTTCCAGTGCTTGTCGGGGCGGTCGAGCCGTTCCATCAAGCGCTCTTTCTGCTCGTCGGCCGAGATGTGGAGCATGACCTTGACCAGGCGCGTGCCACTGTCGACGACGCGCTTTTCGAAGTCGTTGATCGCGTCGTAGCGGCGCTCGATCTCCTCGGCGGGGGCGAGCCGGCGCACCTTGCCGATCAGGACGTCCTCGTAGTGCGACCGATCGAACACGCCGATGATGCCCGGTTCGGGAAGGCGCTTGTCGATCCGCCAGAGGAAGTCATGCTCGAGCTCCTCCGCGGTCGGCTTCTTGAACGCCGTGAGCGCGATGCCCTGGGGGTCCACCGAGCCCACCACATGCCGCACGATGCCACCCTTGCCGGCCGAGTCCATCGCCTGCAGCACCAGCAGAACCGACGCGTCGGTGCGGTCCACCCGGCTGCGTGCGAACAGACGCTCCTGCAGGTCGCTCAATTCGTCGACGCCCGAGGCGAGGTCCTCGGCGCCGGCCTTCTTCCCCTTGAGATAACCGGGGGTGGATGCGGGGTCGCAGTCGGCGAGGTGGAAGCCCTCGTCGACGCGGAGGAGGTCACCGACTTCGCCGTCCCAGTGCCTCTGGCTCTTCGCGGTCATCCCCACATCATGTCGGATCCTCCGGGTGAGGTCACCCCCTCAGCGGGGCAACGGCACCTCGATCACCTGCCGGGCGGCGCCCCCGGCGGTGAGCGCCTGGTCGAGCTCCGAGCGCGTGGTCGCACGGGTGTACTCCCACCCGTACGCGGCCGCGAGTTGTGCGAGGTCGACCCGGTGCGGGGTGTACAGGACGCGGTCGACCGACGCCGGGTCGGCCGTGCCGGCCACCTCCAGCCCGTCGAAGATGGTTCCCCCGCCGTCATTTCCGACGATGATCTGGATGCGCGGCTCCTCCTCGCCGGGTGCCGACAGCAGGGCGCCGACGTCGTGGAGCAGCGCGAGGTCGCCGAGCAGCACGCGGGTGACGCCCGGGGCCCCGGCATGGTGACGTGCGAGGGCGATGCCGGTGGCCGTCGCGATGGTGCCGTCGATGCCGGCCAGGCCCCGGTTCGCATGGACGGGGACCTTCTTGCCGCCGAGGACGGCGTCGGCCACCCGAACGAGTCGCGACGAGCCGAACACGAGACGGTCGTGCGGCCAGGTCGCGCGCCACACCGCATCGACGAGCAGCTCGCGATCCAGCGGCGCCCGCATCGCCCCGAGTTCGGCGGAGATCGCGCCGAGGCGTTCACGCGGAACGGCCGAGGCGAGTCCGTCGACATCGGGCGCCGGGGCGGAGAGGTCCACAGCCGCCGCGCGGGAGGCGCGCATCCACGCCCCGAGCCATGCGTGCTCCGCCTCGGCGATCTCGGGGCTCCCGCCGACGGGCGTGACGGCGACGGCGTCCGCCGACCGGGTCGCACCGTTGAGTCCGAGCGGCTCGCCGGGCCCCCGCAGGGCGATGACCTCGACCGAGGGATCGGACAGCACGGCGGTGACCTCGCGGCTGAGCGTCGGGTGTCCGAACACGACGGCCCGTTCGATGCGTCCACCCAGCTCGGCCCGGCGCAGAAGGTCGCGGTAGCCGTGCACGACATGCCTGCCGTAGCGGGATCCGCTGACGATCTCGGCGATGAGGGGCCAGCGCCCCTCGTGGGCGAGTGCCTCGGCGGCCGGGCCCGCGTCGGCACCGGCGATCACGACCGTCCGCGGTCCCCGCGGCAGCGCCGTCGGCAGATCTGCGGGTGCGGCGGCGATGTCTGCGGTGCCGATGCCGCCACCGCCTTGGTAGAGCGCACCGGACATGGCCCCTTCCGCCGGGTCGTCGTCGGATGCGGCTACGCCCGCGCTGTGCGCTCCGTCCGAGAGGGCGGCATCCAGCCAGGCGGGGACGACGCCGCTGAGCGGCTCGCGATACGGCAGGTTCAGATGCACGGGGCCGGGCGCCCACTGCCCCACGCCGAGTGCCGCATCGAACGCGTCGTGCGCGACGCGGCGCAGCGTCGTCGTCTGCTCCGAGACACCGGCTGGATCGGTCACATCCGGCACCGCGAGGTCGGCGTCGTAGCGACTCGCCGAGGAGAACATGCCGGGCTGTCTCGTGGTCTGATTGGCACCCACCCCGCGCAGTTCGGGGGGCCGGTCGGCGGTGAGCAGGATCATCGGCACGCCGGCGTGGTGTGCTTCCAGGACGGCGGGCATGAGGTTGGCGACGGCGGTTCCGGAGGTGCACACGACCGCGGCGGGCATCCCCGACTCGCGGGCGAGGCCGAGGGCGGTGAACCCGGCGACGCGCTCGTCGATCCGCACGTGCAACTGGAGGTGACCGCGACGTTCGAGCTCGGCGGCGATCAGGGCGAGGGACTGGGATCGGGAGCCGGGACTGAGCACGAGGTGGTCGACCCCTCGACCGACCAGGGCGGCGAGAAGCGCCGCGGCCGCGTCGGTCGCCGGCGCGGCGTGGACCTCGGGGGCGACCTCGTCGCCGCTGACGTCCGACATGTCAGCCGACGGCGCCGCGGTGACCACGTTCGTCGTCGTCGGGCCGGGTTCCCGGTGTCTGGTCATCGGCGGCCTGCTCGCCCGACACCGGCTCCTCGGAGGAGGGCGTGTCGGAGGCGGAGACCTCGTGCGGCGCCGCAGCGTCGGCGGCGTCGGGCAGCGGCGGATCCCAGTCGGACTCCGCGTCGAGCATCGCCAGTTCCTCCTCCAGGCGGCGGATGCGCTCGTCCTGGTCGCGGATCGATCCGAACGCCCCCGTGAACTGGGGATCGTCGTCGGGCGCGACCGGGGTGATCGGTGCGGGACGGGGGCGGCGGCCGACGATGAGCCAGAGCAGACCACCCAACACGGGGATGGCGGTCACGATGACCAACCACAGCGGCTTGCTCACCCCGCGGTGTCGCGTCTTCGGCTGCACCGCGCAGTCGACGATCGTGAAGACCCAGAACGCCACGGCGATCAGGGCCACGATCAACAGCACCCTTGTCACGCCCTCCATCCTAGGCGGGAGCGCGCGGGGCGGGGTTCGCCGTGACCTGACAGTGACCCGTGAGCGCCGTCCGCGCCGACGGGACGCCGAGAGGACGCACCTACGATGGAGGGGTGAAAGCCCGTTCCGCCCTCGTGTACACGGTGCTGCGCCTGCTGGCGTTCCTGGTGCCCTTCGGCATCCTGATGCTGTTCCCGGTGTTCCAGGACCTGTACTGGCTCGCCGCCCTGTTCGCCGCACTCATCGGTCTCAGCCTGTCCCTGCTGTTCTTGAGGCGACCGTTGGACGATGTGACGACGGGCCTGGCCGAGCGGCGCCGCGGCCGCGAAGGCCGGCACGACGTGGCCGCGGAGGACGCCGCGGCCGACGCCGTCTACGGCGAAGGCGTCATCGCCGCAGAGGAGGGCCCGGGATCTCCCGGCGCAGAGGCCGACGCACGGCGCGCGGAGGAGGGCCCGCGCTGACGGGCGGGGTCAGCCGACGAACGCCCAGCACAAGAGCGCGCCGTAGCCCACCGACGTCAGCGACGTCAGCGCGAGGGCGACGACGAGCTCTCGCGCCTCGCGGTAGCTCCAGACGATGATGATCGCGGGAAGGCCCGCCAGCAGAGCCAGCAGCGTCAACCACGCGATCGGGTAGAACAGCGCGAGGAACGCCGCGATCGCGAACGGGACGAGCACGAACACCGTGAAGAGCACCTGCGTCCACCGTCGGCCGATGAGCACCGTCAGGGTGCGCTTTCCGGCGACGCGGTCCTGATCGATGTCGCGGAGGTTGTTCGCCAACAGGACCGCGCACGCCAACAGTCCGGCCGCGACCGCGCCGAACCAGGCCTCCTGCGGAAGCGAGAACGCCTGCACCCACGTCGTGCCGAGGGTGGCGACCAGTCCGAAGAACACGAACACGAACAGTTCACCCAGGCCGTAGTAGCCGTAGGGCCGCTTGCCACCGGTGTAGAACCATGCCGCGGCGATCGCGACGGCGCCCACGGCCAGCATCCACCACTGCTCGGTCCGGATCACGATCGCGAGGCCCGCGACCGCGGCGAGCGCGAAGAAGCCGAGCGCCACGCCGAGCACGCGTCGCGCCGGCACGCGACGTGACGCCGTGAGCCGCGCAGGCCCCACGCGATGATCGTCCGTACCGCGGATGCCGTCACTGTAATCGTTGGCGAAGTTCACGCCGATCTGCAGGAAGACCGCCACGGCGAGGCAGGCCAGTGCGATCATCCCGTGGAACCGGTCGACGACCACCAACGCCGCCCCGGTGCCGATCAGGACGGGTGTCACGGCCAGCGGCAGGGTGCGCAGCCGCGCCGCGCCCACCCAGTCGCGCCACGTCACCGGGACGACCGCACGCGGAGAACGGCCTGCCGCCGCGGCCGGGTTGCCCCGCGACCGCGTGACGCCGGAGGACGACTTCTTGCGCTTCTTGCTCGAGGTGCCTGCCACGAGGAGCCATCCTAGGCCGCGTCGCCGATGCGGGCACCGAGGCCGGTGGTGACCCTTCGGCCGTCCCCTCCGCCGGTCACCCCTCAGTGGAGAGCGGCGACCCCCGCGCGGATCGACTCGCGGTCGGGCTTACCCGACGGGAGGGTGGGCAGTTCGTCGACCAGCACCAGCCGCGCGGGGCGGGCGTGGCGACCGACCTCGTCGGCGACGGCCTGCCGCGCTTCGTCGAATTGCACCGACTCGCTGCGCCGCAAGGCCTCGCCGCGTGGGGCGACGACCACCGGCACCTCACCCCACCGAGGGTCGTCGATGCCGACCACGACCGCCGAGGCCAGCCCCGGCACCGTCCGCACAGCCCGCTCCACCCGGTCGAGCGAGACGTTGATGCCGCCGGAGATGATGACGTTGTCGATGCGGCCGCGGATCCGCAACAGGTCGCCCTCGATCAGTCCGGCATCACCGGTGCGGTACCACCGGGTCCCGTCCGGGTCGATCGTGAACGCCGCGGCGGTGCGATCATCCTCGCCGAGGTAGCCGTCGGCGAGGGTGGGGCCGGCGATCTGCACTTCGCCGTCCGACACGCGCACGCTCACCCCGCGCAGCGCGCGGCCGTCGTACACGCATCCGCCGCTGGTCTCGGTCGACCCGTACGTGCGGACCACGCGCGCTCCGAGGGCCTGGGCGCGCTCGAGCGTGGCCACTGCGAGGGCCTGCCCTCCGACGAGGATCGTCTCGAACGAGCGCACGGCAGCACGCACCGTGGTGTCGGTCTCGGCGGCGTCCAGCAGTCTGGTCAGCTGCGCGGGCACGAGCGAGGTGTACGTGGGGACGCGTTCGCCGCCACGACTCGAGGCCATCATCGTCGCCGCCGCGGCGAACGCCTCGGGGGTGAACCGGCCGGCGAGGATCGCCGGCTCGCGATCGGCGACCAGCGCCCGCACGAGAACCTGCAGACCGGCGACATAGGAGGTCGGTAGCGCGAGGAGCCACGCCCCGGAGCCGACGCGGTCGGCGGTGGCCATGGCGCTGGAGATGAGCGCGTCGCGACTGAGCACCACGCTCTTGGGCACTCCGGTCGACCCCGAAGTGGTCACGACCACCGCCGTACCGGCGGGCACCTGGGCCGGGGCGGTCCCGACCATCCCGATCGCCAGCGCGGGGCCCGCCCCGTGCAGCGCGCCGCGCAGCGCCCGCAACACGTCGCGCGGGTCGTCACCGGTCAGTGCTCGGAGGTCCACGGCGACGTTCAGTAGTGCCAGGGGTGGGGCGACCAGTCCGGGTCGCGCTTCTGCAGGAACGCGTCGCGACCTTCGACGGCCTCGTCGGTGCCGTAGGCCAGGCGTGTGGCCTCGCCGGCGAACACCTGCTGACCGACCATGCCGTCGTCGACGGCGTTGAAGGCGAATTTCAGCATGCGGATCGCGGTGGGCGACTTCGTCAGGATCGTGCGCGCCATCGCAACGGCTTCGCGCTCGAGCTGCTCGTGCGGCACGACACGGTTGACCGCCCCCATCTCGTAGGCGCGCTGCGCGGAATACTCTTCGGCGAGGAAGAACACCTCCCGGGCGAATTTCTGCCCGATCTGCCGCGCGAAGTAGGCCGACCCGTATCCGGCGTCGAAGGAGCCCACGTCGGCGTCGGTCTGCTTGAAGCGACCGTGCTCGGCGCTGGCGATGCTCATGTCGCACACGACGTGGAGCGAATGGCCTCCGCCGGCCGCCCACCCCGGCACGACCGCGATGACGACCTTCGGCATGAACCGGATCAGACGCTGCACCTCCAGGATGTGCAGTCGACCGGCGCGGGCCGGGTCGGGTGTGGTCGCGTCGTCCGCGGCGTAGGTGTACCCGTCACGGCCCCGGATGCGCTGGTCACCGCCGGAGCAGAACGCCCAGCCGCCGTCCCGCGGGCTCGGCCCGTTGCCGGTGAGCAGCACGACGCCGACCTTCGGGTCCTGACGCACGTCGTCGAGCGCACGGTAGAGCTCGTCCACGGTGTGGGGCCGGAAGGCGTTTCGGACCTCGGGCCGGTCGAAGGCGATCCGCGCGATACGTCCGTCTGTGGACAGATGCGCGGTGATGTCGGTGTACGCCTCGGCGCCGGGTGCCGGCGTCCATTCCGCGGCGTCGAACAGCTCGGAGACCATGCCTCAAGCGTAGAACCCCTGCGGCGGGATCCGCAGTCCTGCCGCGAGCGTCGCGGCGGGCCGGTCAGGCGTTCTTCGCGTCACGCCACCGCAGCCAGCCGCGGACGAGCTCGTAATCCCACTCCGGGCCGTCCAGCCCCAACGTGAACAGGCGGGTGCCGGCGTCGTAAAGGGCGTCTGCGACACTCTCGTCGCGTCTGGCGAGCTCGTTGGAGACGACGAGGTCACCGGTGTCGCGTTCTTCGGTCCCGGCCCACCGCTCGATCACCGACAGCTTGTGGGGCAGCTCGTCGGGGGCGACGAAGCTATGCCAGATGTTCGCGTGCCGCGCGACGAATCGGAGCGTCTTCTGCTCGCCCTTGCCGCCGATCATGATCGGGATGCGGCGGGTGGGCTGCGGATTCAGCCGGTCCCAGCGGGCGGTGACCTTCTCGAGACCGCCTTCGAGATCGTTCAGACGGCTCCCGGCCGTGCCGAACTCGTAGCCGTACTCGTCGTAATCGCGCTCGAACCATCCCGAGCCGGTGCCGAAGATGAACCGGCCCACGCCGTGCTTCGCACTGATGTGATCGAGTGTGCGGGCCATGTCGGCCTGCAGGTCGGCATTGCGGTAGCTGTTGCAGTTGACGAGGGCGCCGAATTCGACCCGCTCGGTCTGCTCCGCCCAGGCCCCGAGCATCGTCCAGGACTCGAAGTGCAGACCGTCGGGTTCCCCGAACAGCGGGAAGAAGTGATCCCAGTTGAAGAGGATGTCCACGCCCATCTCCTCCAGCCGGAGGACCGCCTCGCGAAGGTCGGAGTACTGGACGTGCTGAGGCCGCAGCTGGACGCCGAGGCGAACCGGTGTGTCGAGGAGCATGGGGTCAGCCTATGGCCGCACCGCTGCAGGCGGGGCAGGATGAGGGCATGTCGATCACGCCCCTCCCGACACTCGATGACGTCCTGGCCACGGCTCGAGTCGTCTCCCTGCCACTGACCACCCGCTTCCGGGGCGTGCAGACCCGCGAAGCGGTTCTCTTCGAGGGCCCGGAGGGGTGGGCGGAGTTCTCCCCGTTCCTCGAGTACGTCGACGCGGAGGCCGCGACCTGGCTCGACGCCGCCCTCGACTTCGCGTGGCGGCCGCAGCCGCCCGCGGTGCGCGGGAGCATACCCGTCAACGCCACCGTCCCGGCGGTGGCCCCCGCAGAGGTCCGGGGGATCCTCGCCCGCTTCGACGGCTGCCGTACCGCCAAAGTGAAGGTCGCCGAGCGCGGACAGGTACTCGCCGACGACGTGTCCCGGGTGCGGGCCGTCCGCGAGGCGATGGGCCCCGAGGGGCGCATCCGCGTCGACGCCAACGGCGGCTGGAACCTCGACGAGGCCGAACACGCGGTGCACGCCCTCGCCGAGTTCGATCTCGAGTACGTCGAGCAGCCCTGCGCGCTGGTCGACGAGCTCGCCGAACTCCGCCGCCGCATCCGGTACCTCGGTATCCCGATCGCCGCCGACGAGAGCGTGCGGAAAGCGGAGGACCCGATCGCGGTGGTCGCCGCCGGAGCGGCGGACCTCGTCGTGGTGAAAGTCCAGCCGCTCGGCGGCGTCCGACGCGCACTGTCGATCGTCGCCGACGCCGGGGTGCCCGCCGTGGTCTCCAGCGCACTGGACACCTCGATCGGCCTCGGCATGGGGGCCTCGCTCGCCGCGAGCCTGCCGCAGCTGACGTTCGACTGCGGGCTGGGCACGGCTTCCCTGCTGGCCGCGGACGTGACCTCGAACCCCCTCACGGCCCGCGGCGGCGAGATCGCCGTGCGACGGATCACACCCGACGCGGCGCTCCTCGACGAGCATGCGGCACCGGAGGGGCGGCAGCGGTGGTGGTCCGACCGCCTCGCCCGCTGCCACGAGATGCTCCAGCGGCGGCTCAGCTGACCAGAAGCGCCGCCGCGATCGATCCCAGCTCGTCGCCGATGTGACGCCCGAGCTCCTCCGCACCCAGGCCGGCCATCACCCCGCGTACGGCCGCGGAATCCCACGAGGTGACCAGGATCCGAGCCACATCGCGCGTGGGGAGCCGGAAGCCCACCCCGCTCTGAGACGCCACATCGTCGAGTAACTGCGCGACGCTCGCACAGGTCGCCGCCTCCTGTTCGAGGTACGCCTCGGCCAGATCCGGGTCGCGCAGCGCGTGGATGCGGATCTCGTTGAACAACAAGACCCCGAAGCGGTCGTCCGGCGCGAGGCCCAGGACGTGGTTGACGATGTCGACGGCGTTACCGGGGGTGACGTCGAGGCGCCCTTCGGCTTCGAGGGCGGTGACCCGCTCGCGGACGCCGCGGACCCTCCGGTCTGCGACGAGGCCGACGAGGGCGAAGAACAGTTCTTCCTTCGAGGCGAAGTTGGAGTAGAACGCGCCGCGCGTGAACCCGGCGGCGTCGCAGATCGTCTCGACCGACGCCGCATCCATGCCGACCTCCGCGAACACCTCTGCCGCGGCGTCCAGCAGCTTCTGGCGCGTGGCCTCGCGTCTGCGCGAGATGGTCCCCGTGTCGCTCATGCGCTTCCTCCCCGCCGATTCTCACACGAGGCATCCAGGGAGTCGCATGAGAAGTTCATTACGATACGACGGAGCCGCCGATACAGAACTGTATCCATTTCCGCCCGACCGTCCCGGAGGACGCGTGTCCACTCTGCTCTTCAGCCTCGGCCGCTGGTCGTACCGCCACCCGTGGCGCGTGCTCGTCGCCTGGCTCCTCCTGCTCGTGGTCACCGCCGTCGGCGCGCTCACGTTCATGAAGGGGACCGACAACTCCTTCTCGATCCCCGGAACGGAGGCCGAGGAGGGGCTCGAGCAGCTGGATCGCACGTTCCCCCAGGCCAGCGGCACCAGCGCGCAGGTGTTCGTGGCCACGGGGTCGGCCGATGCCCGCGTGACCGACCCGCTGTACGCCGACGCCGTCGGTGCCGCCATCGAGGACTTCGAGGCACTCGACGGCGTCCTCGCCGTCACCGACCCGTTCGACGAGAACGTCTCCGGCCTCGTCTCCGACGACGACCGGGCCGCCATCATCCGCGTCCAGCTCGACGGCCAGCCCAGCACCCTGCCGAGCGGGACCACCGCCGCGCTCCAGCAGGTCGCCGACGACCTCGACGCCGCGCTGCCCGAGGAAGCAGAGGTCGTGCTCGGCGGCGATCTCTTCTCCGCCTCGATCCCCGCACTCTCCCCCGTCGAGGCGGTGGGTGTACTCATCGCCCTGTTCGTCCTGATCATCACCTTCCGCTCGATCGCGGTCGCATGGTTCCCCCTCGTGAGTGCACTCATCGGAGTCTCACTGTCGGTCGCCCTCATTTACGTCGCCACCGCCTTCGCGACCGTCTCATCGACGACGCCCATGCTCGCCGTGATGCTCGGCCTCGCGGTCGGCATCGACTACGCACTGTTCATCGTCGCGCGCCACCAGGACCAGGTGCGCGAGGGGATGGCCGTGGAGGAATCCGCAGCCCGCGCGACCGGCACCGCCGGCTCGGCGGTCGTCTTCGCCGGGGTCACGGTCCTCATCGCCCTCATCGGGCTGTCGTTCGCGAACATCCCGTTCCTGACCACCATGGGCGTCGCCGCGTCCGTCGCCGTCGCGATCGCCGTCCTCGTGGCCCTCACCCTCACCCCCGCGCTGCTCGGCTTCGCGAAAGGGCGGGTCGTGGGCTGGCCTCGCCGCGCGCGCCGCGTCCGCCGCGCACCGCACCGCGGGTTCGCCGAACGGTGGGTGCGCCTCGTGACCAGGCACCCCGTCATCACGACCGTCGCCGTCGTCGCGACCCTGGGCACCATGGCGATCCCGGCCGCGAGCCTCACGCTGGCCCTCCCCAACGCCGGCACGCAGCCGACCTCGAGTGAGGCGCGCCAGACGTACGACCTCACCGCCGAGTACTTCGGACCGGGCGAGAACGGTCCCCTCATCCTCACCGGCACCATCGTCACCTCCACCGACCCGGTCGGACTCATGGACGATCTGGCCGACGAGATCGCCGAGGTCCCCGGGGTCAAGGAGATCGCCGTCGCCACCCCCAACGAGACCGCCGACACCGGGCTCATCCAGGTCGTCCCGACCACCGCGCCCGACGCCCCCGAGACGGCCGACCTGGTGCGCGAGCTGCGCTCCCACCACGACGAGTGGCTCGACGAGTACGGGGTCGACCTCAAGGTCACCGGATTCACCGCGGTCGGCATCGACATCAGCGACCGGTTGGGCGCGGCGCTGATCCCGTTCGGGATCTTCGTGGTCGGCCTGTCGCTGATCCTCCTGACGATCGTGTTCCGCTCGATCTGGGTTCCGCTGAAGGCGGCCGCCGGCTACCTGCTGTCGGTCGCCGCGGCCTTCGGCGTCGTCGCGGCCGTATTCGAGTGGGGCTGGTTCGCCGACGCGCTGCACGTCACACGGGTCGGGCCCGTCATCAGCTTCATGCCCATCATCCTCATGGGCGTGCTGTTCGGCCTGGCGATGGACTATCAGGTCTTCCTGGTCTCGCGGATGCGCGAAGACTACGTCCACGCCCGTCGTGCCCGCCGGGGTCGAGCCGCCCGACTCACGGCCGTCGGCGCCGTGCGCACCGGATTCGTCTCGTCGGCACGTGTGGTCACCGCCGCCGCGGTGATCATGTTCGCCGTGTTCGCGGCGTTCGTGCCCGAAGGCGACTCCTCGATCAAGCCGATCGCGCTGGGGCTGGCCGTCGGCATCGCCGTCGACGCGTTCCTGGTGCGGATGACCCTCGTCCCGGCGGTCATGGCCCTCCTCGGGGACAAGGCGTGGTGGATCCCCCGGTGGCTGGACCGCATCCTCCCCCACTTCGACATCGAAGGAGAAGCCGTCGAGCGCGAGCGGGCGCTGGCCTCGTGGCCGGAACCGGACACGACCGCGGTCGCCGTCGCCGAGGACCTCGAGGTTCGCACCGACACCGGCGTCCTGTTCGGCGGTGCGACATTCCGCGCCGAAGCGGGTGACACGCTGCTGGTCACCGGCGACGCCGCGGCCGCGCGGGCCTTCGCCCTGACGATCGCCGGACGGCTGACACCGTCCGGCGGGCGACTCCGCGTCGCCGGGCACCTGTTGCCCGGACGCGCCGCCTGGGTGCGCGCACACGTCGGTCTCGCACTCCTCGGCGACGCCGACCAGCCGCTCGAGGCCCTGCGCTCGGCGGTTCGCGGCACGCGGCTCGTCGTCGTCGACGGCCTGGACCTGCTCGACCGCGCCGGGCGCGACCAGGCCGCAGCACTCCTCCGCGACGCCGCACGCGGTGCCGCCCCATCCGGTCCCCTCACCGTCGTGGCGACCGCGCGCACGGAAGGGCCCGTCCTCGCGGTGCTCTCCGACGCCCACCGTCCGGGCGTCCAGGCCCTGAGCCTGAGCGCCCACCCGACCCGCACCACCGCATCCGAGGTGAACGCATGACCCTTCCGATCGAACGCGCGCGCACCCGGCGCCCCGTGACCTGGCTGACCGTGATCGGCGCCCTTCTGCTTCCCGTGGTCATCGGCGCGATCCTGGTCGCGGCCTTCTACGACCCCGCCGAACGCCTCGACGGCGTCACGGCGGCGATCGTGAACGACGACGATCCGGTGACCATCGACGACCAGCTCGTGCCGCTGGGTCGCCAGCTCACAGCCGGCCTCGTCGAGGGCTCCGACGAGTTGCCGAGCAACCTCGACTGGACCATCACGAACGACGACGACGCCGCTTCGGGACTGGCCGACGGCACCTACACGGCCGTCGTCACGATCCCCTCGAACTTCTCGGCCGCCGCGACCTCCACGACCGGCGACGACCCCGAACGAGCCGTGATCGAGGTCACCACGGCGCCCGACAACCTCGTCGTCGACGACGCCATCACCGCGCAGATCACCTCCGCCGCCGCATCGGTCATGGGCCAGGAGCTGTCGGAGGTCTATCTCGAGAACGTGTTCCTCGGTTTCACCACGCTGGGCGACCAGCTCGGCGAGGCGGCCGACGGCGCCGATGAACTCGCCGACGGCGCCGACCAGCTCACCGAGGGAACGTCTCAGTACGTCGACGGCATCGACGAGCTCGCCTCCGGCACGCAGCCGCTGGCCACCGGCGCCGCGGCCCTCGCGCCGGGCATCGGCGAGATCGCCTCCGGAGCATCCGCCCTGTCCGCGGGCGGCTATGAGGCCGCCGACGGGATCGACGAGCTCGCCGGGGGCGCTGCCGCCCTGTCCACGGGCGCCTCCGACCTCGCCGGCGGACTGTCCTCCCTCGCCGACCTCACCGCCCAGATCCCCACGATCCCGCAGGGCGTCATCGACGCCGCCGACCGCGTGGCCGCGAACAGCGGCGAGATCGAACAGGTCGTCACCGGGTCCGCGGCGGCACTGACGGCCCTCGCCGACCAGTGCCGCGCAACCGGTGACACGGGTCAGATCTGCACCGAGATCATCGTCCTGGCCGACGAGGCGAACGCCGCGCTGCCGACGATCACCGAGATCCTCGACGACTCGGATGAGATCGCCGCCGGCCTCGCGCAGTTCCAGGACGCCGGACCGCAGCTGACGGCCGCCTTGGAGGCCTCCGCAGCCGGTGCCGACGAGATCGCCGCCGGCATCGACGGGATCGCCGGGGGCGCGACCGAAGCCGCCACCGGGGTCCGCGATATCGCCGGGGGCACGGCTGCGCTCGGCACCGGCGCCGCGGAGGCGGCCACCGGCGCCGCGCAGCTCGCCGACGGGATGCAGCAGGTGGCAGCCGGTGCACAGGCCGCCGCAGACGGGGGCACCGAGTTGGTGTCCGGTTCTCAGCAGACCGCCGAGGGCGCCGGCGAACTCGCCGCCGGGCTGCAGTCCGCCGTCGACGAGATCCCCACCTACACCGACGACGAGGCCCAGACGCTGGCGAGTGTCGTCGCCGACCCCGTGGAAGCCGACGGCATCGGAACCGACCTGTTCGGCGCCACGGCCATCCCGCTGCTCGCCGCACTGGCACTGTGGATCGGCGGCCTCGGCACCTTCGTCGCCCTCCAGGCGGTCACCGCCCACGCCCTGACCTCCCGATCGGCCTCGGCGCTGTTGGCCGTTCGCGCCCTCGCCCCGGGGGCGGCGATCGGCGCGGCGCAGGGGCTGCTGGTCGCCGGGGTCGTCCAGGTGGCGGCGGGCTACGATCTCGGCGAGTGGTCTGTCTTCGCCGGGATGTGCGTCGTCGCGGGAGTCGCGTTCGCCGCGGTGAACCAGGCACTGGTGGCCGTGTTCGGTGGTGCAGGACGATGGATCGCGGCGCTCGTGGCCGTGCTCACCGTCGCGGCGGGCATCGTCTCGACGGTCCCCGGCTGGCTCGGATCGCTGGCGGCCGCCATGCCGACCGCTCCCGCCTACAACGGCATGGTCGCCGCCTTGACCGGCCAGGGAAGCGTCGGTGCGGCCCTGGTCGGCCTGTCGGTCTGGGCCGCCCTCTCGGTGCTCGCCACCGTGATCGCCGTCGCCCGACACCGCTCCGCCTCCGCACCCGCGGTCGCCACCGCAACACCCGCGTAGACCGCACCACCGCGCCCACGGGTCACCGGAGGTCGACTCGTGGGCGGAGAGCAAGGTCCATCGCCCACCGAACCCGCGCCGAGGGCCCGCCCGACGCGTTCCCGCAGCGCCCGCCGGAGGGAGCGCCGAAGCGCCCTGCGGGAGCGGTTCCAGGCGCAACGGAATGCAACGTCCCGGGGAGTAGATTCGCGATCACGAGGCGGAATTCGGAACCGCCGAGATCGGAAGGAATCCTGATGACAACCCTCAGCCCCGGTGCCCCTGCGGTGAACGTCGAGGTCCCCACCGGCACCATGCGCGCGGCCGTCGTGACCGCACCCGATCAGCCGCTCAGCATCACCGAACGTCCGATCCCCACTCCCGGCCCGGGGGAGGTCCTCGTCAAGCTCATCACCACCGGTGTGTGCCACACCGATCTGCACGCGGTACGCGGGGACTGGCCGGTGGCCCCGAAAGCCGACCTCATCCCCGGGCACGAGGGCTACGGCACCGTGGTCGCCCTCGGTGACGGGGTCACCTCGCTCAGCATGGGCGACCGTGTCGGCAATGCCTGGCTGTGGACCGCCTGCGGCACGTGCGAGTACTGCCGCACCGGGTGGGAGACCCTGTGCGAGCAGCAGAAGAACGCCGGGTACTCGGTCGACGGCAGCTTCGGCGAGTACATGCTCGTCGACGAACGCTTCGCCGCCCGCATCCCCGAGGGAGTCGACCCGGTCGAAGTCGCGCCGATCCTGTGCGCCGGCGTCACCGTCTACAAGGGCCTGAAGATGACCGAGGTCAAGCCCGGACAGTGGGTCGTCATCTCGGGGATCGGCGGGCTCGGCCACATCGCGGTGCAGTACGCACGGGCGATGGGCATGCGCGTCGCGGCGGTCGACATCGACGACGCCAAACTCGACCTCGCGCGCCGGCACGGCGCCGAGGTGACCGTGAACGCGACCACGGACGATGTCGCCGCTGCCGTGCAGGAGCACACCGGCGGTGCCCACGGGGTGCTCGTCACCGCGGTGCACCCGAAGGCGTTCGGACAGGCTCTGGGCGTCGTGCGGCGCGGAGCGACGATCGTTTTCGTGGGGCTGCCCCCGGGCGATTTCCCCGCCGACATCTTCGACATCGTCCTGCGGGGCATCACGATCCGCGGTTCGATCGTCGGCACACGTCAGGACATGGTCGAAGCCCTCGACCTCTTCGCCCGCGGCGAGATCCACCCGACGGTCGCCACCGAGTCGCTCGATGACATCAACGACATCTTCGACCGGATGGAACGGGGCCAGATCGACGGCCGCATCGTCATGACCTACTGACGCTCGACACAGAAGACCCCCGGGGCCGGATCGGCCCGGGGGTCTTCTCGTGCGAGGACGTCAGGACAGGCCGCTGTAGGCGTGGAGGCCCTGGAAGAACATGTTCACGATCGTGAAGTTGAACAGCACCGCGACGAAGCCGATGATCGACAGCCACGCCGAGCGGGTGCCGCGCCATCCGCGCGTCGCACGCGCGTGGATGTACCCCGCGTAGAGCACCCAGATGACGAAGGTCCACACTTCCTTGGTGTCGAAGCCCCAGTAGCGCCCCCATGCGTCGTTGGCCCAGATGGCACCGGCGATGAGCGTGAAGGTCCAGAAGATGAAGCCGATGATCGCGAACCGGTAGGCGAGGGACTCCAGCGCCTCCGCGCTCGGAAGGGTGCGGAGGAACCCCGGCCCGGTCTTCACGAGCCGCCCCTCCTGCGCCTCGGCGACCTTGCGCTCGCGACGCGCCTGCAACAGCTGCACGATCGACAGGCCGAAGGCGAGGGCGAACAGCGCGGTCGCGAGCGAGGCGACGAACACGTGGATGACCAGCCACACCGACTTCAGCGGATCCATCAGCGGGACGACCTCGACGTAGAACGACAGCGTCGCGCCGCCGAGCAGCACGACCGCCAGGCCGGTGATGAAAGTCCCCAGGAAGCGCAGGTCGTATTTGACGAGAGCGGCCAGGTAGACCGCCACGACCAAGAGGAGGCCGGTCATCGCGAACTCGTACATGTTCGACCACGGCACGCGTTCGGCGGCGATGCCCCGCAGCACAGTGGCCCCGAGGTGGAACAGGAACGCCAGCACGGTCAGCGAGGTGCCGATGCGGGCCCACACCAGGCGGGGCCGCTTGCCGGGTGCCATCCCGATCTCGGCCCCGGCACGCTCCTCCCGGGCCCTCACGTCGGCGAGGCTCTCTCCACCGGCCGCGACCAGTTCGCGCTCGCGTGCGCGGGCGTCCTTCGCCTCGACGGCCAGCGCCGAACGGCTCGCCAGATCGATCGCGTAGGCGATGAACGCGAGCGCGTACACCGCGATGGCCGTCCAGACCAAGAGCACCGAGACGTCGTCGAGCGTGAGGGCGGTGTCGGACATGGCGTCAGTCTACTTTCGGTGTGTCGGAGGCAGGCAGGGTCGAGCTTGACTCCTGGGCGGACAGGCGTGGGCGTAGCGCCGCCTCGTGCGTCCGGGCGAGCTTGTCGACCGCGGCCGTCAGCGTGGGATCCTCACCCCGCGCAAGACCGGCGTACTCGAGCTCGACGGCGCCGTCCCGCGCGGTCGCGGTCACCCACATCCGCCGTCGGGGGACGAACAGCCCCGCCAGCAGCCCCAGGGTCGCCAGCACGGCGAAGGCGAGCACCCACGGCGCCCCGACGTCGCGATGGATCGAGAGCGAGACGAAGCGCTTCACCGACTGCTCGTATCCGTCGACGCCGGCCGGAGTCTCGTTCTCGAAGGTGACCGTGCCCAGTCCGTCGGGGAGCTCGGCGGTGTCGCCGGGCGCCAGCTCGAGAGCGGGCTCGTCGACACCCCGTCCGGCGAGCTGGGTCATGTCGGTCGGGTCGAGCGTGTACACCGAGCGGGGCGTGCCGTCGTCGATGCCGAGGTCACCGGCGTAGACGTTGATCGTGACGACCGGGTTCACCAGCGCGGGGTAGGCCGAGGTGAAGGCCCCGGAGGCCAACTCGAATTGCGTCGGGTAGAAGAACGCGGTCATCCCGAGCTGGTCCGGAAGCCCGTCGGGGACCTTGATCACCCCGAGGGAGGTCATGTTCGTGTCCTGCGGCAGGAAGGGCACCGACTCGGAGAAGACGACGTCGCCGTCGGCGTCTCGCACGGTGATCGTCGGGGCGTACCCGTTGCCCATGAGGTACACCCGGTCACCGTCGATGTCGACGGGGTGGTTCACGCGCACCGACTCCTCGGTGACCTCATCGCCGTTTCGGATCGTGAGGTTCGCCGAGAAGTCCCCGGCCTGCCCCGCCGCGTTCGACCCGGCCGGTTCGTAGGTCACCTCGAACTCATCCAGGGTGAGTGCGTAGGGGGTCAGTTCGTCGGTGTCGACGAACCGCCCCGGGTTGAACGAGGCGTAGTCCAGCATGGTGTTGACGAACGTGTCGCCTTCGACGATCACGCTCTGCCCCGTGTAGGTGAAGCCTCCCCCGACCCCGACCGCGATCAGCACGCCGACGAGCGCGCCGTGGAAGACCAGGTTGCCGGTCTCGCGGGCGTACCCGCGCTCGGCGGAGACCGACAGTCGTCCACCCGCGTCGTACCGCGCCACGCGGTAGCCCGCGCGACGCAGCTGCTCCCCGGCGAGGGAGACCGCCTCCTCCGCGGCCGCGGCGGGGTCGACCTCCGCTGCGACCTGCAGCCGCGCCGAGCGGTGGTCGTCCAGCCGGGCCAGTCGCGCGGGCGTCCTCGGCGGCTGTGCGCGCAGCGCCTTCGCGTGATGCTTGGTGCGCGGGATCACGCAGCCGATCAGCGAGACGAACAGCAGGATGTAGATCGCCGAGAACCACGGCGACGTATACACGTCGAACATGCTGAGGTCGTCGAGGATCGGTGCGAGATCGGGGTTGTCGGCGTAGTACTGGGTCACGCCGTTGGGGTCGGCGCTGCGCTGGGGCACGAGCGAACCCGGCACGGCGGCGATCGCGAGCAGGAGCAGCAGGACCAGCGCGGTGCGCATGGACGTCAGCTGCCGCCATCCCCACCGCAACCAACCCGTCACGCCCAGCGCGGGCTGCACCGCGTCGGATTCGCCACCGGGGGTGCCGGCGTAGTCGTCGGGGCGGAGGGTCCCCTCCCCCTCGGACGTCGGCTCAGAGCGGGAGCGGGACATTGACGAGCACCCCCTGGAGTCGGGTCATGAGAGAGGTCCACACCCCGGAGACCATCAGCACGCCGAGGGCGACCAGGAGCGCGCCCCCGATGATGTTGACGGTGCGGATGTGGCGGCGCAGGAACGCGACCGAGCGGGTCGCCCAGCCGAAACCGAGCGCGAGCAGAAGGAAGGGCAGCCCGAGTCCCAGCGAGTACGCCAACCCGAGGATGCCGGCCCGTACCGGGTCGCCCAGGTTCCAGGAGACCGAGATGATCGCGGCGAGGGTCGGTCCGATGCACGGCGTCCACCCGACGCCCATCGCCAATCCGAGCAGGGGTGCGCCGATGAGGCCCAGGTTGCCGCGCACCTGCGGATGCACGGTGCGTTGGGCGAAACCGAAGACGCCGATGAAGACGAGGCCGAGCAGGATGACCACGACCCCCAGGACGCGGGTGATCGGGTCCGCATATTGCAGGAAGAACCGGCCGAGGGTTCCGCCGAGGATGGTGACGGCCATGAACACCACGGTGAACCCCGCGATGAAGAGCATCACACCCAGCAGCAGTCGGCTTCGCGGTGTCGCCTCGACAGGAGAAACCTCGACCGGAGCGGCCGAGGATCCCGCGGTCGTGTCCGCCTTCCCCCGGATCTCCTGTCGTGTCGACGGAGGTGCGGGGCGGCGAGGGGCCGCGGCCCCGCCGAGGAACCCGAGGTAGCCCGGCACGAGGGGCAGCACGCACGGGGAGAGGAAGGACACCAGGCCCGCCAGCACGGCGACCGGGACGGCGAGCCACATGGCTCCGCCGAAGACGAGTTCGGTCACGAGGACTCCGCGAGCGCGTCGCTCACGAGCGTCTCGAGCACAGAGGCGTCCTGCAGCTGTCCGATGATGCGCGCCGCGACGCGGCCCTCGGTGTCCAGGACGAGGGTCGTGGGGGTGGCGCTGATGGGCGTCGCCTCGGCGAAGGCGAGTTTGACCTCCGGGGTGACCGACGCGAGCACACTCGGGTAGGTGATCTTGTAGGTCTCGGCGAACGCGAGCGCCGTTCCGGCCGAGTCGGTCGTGTTGATGCCCAGGAACGCCACGTCCTCACCCTCGAAGGAGGTGTACGCCTCTTCCAGCGCCGGCGCCTCGGCTCGGCACGGGCCGCAGGCGGCGTACCAGAAGTTCACGACGAGCACCTCGTCGTCGAAATCGGTGTCGCTGACGGTGCCGCCGGTGTCGAGTTCACCCGAGAACGCGACCGGCTCGCCGCGCTCGTCGGCCGGGATCTCCACGACGCGCAGCCCGTCGGCGGCGATGAAGCCCTTGTCGTCGCCCGCACGGTACTGCTCGGCGAGCGGATCATCGTTCGCGCATCCGGCGAGCACGCCTCCGACGACGGCGACGGTGAGCGCGGCGGCGACACGGCCGAGGGGTGACGCGCGGAACGGGCGGGAGCTCATACGGCGCCCACATCCACGGCGTCGGAGGTCTGCGCCGGTTCGGCGTACGAGACCTCGGTCCACAGTCCGTCGCGCATCTCGAAGGAGGTCACGCTCGACAGGGCGCAGCGACGGCGACGGGGGTCGTGCTGCGAGGGCTCCCCGGCCACGGCGAGGTGGGTCACCCAGATCGGCAACTGGTGGGAGACGATCACCGCGTCGGCGGAGTCGGTGCGCTTCCACGCGTCGGTCATCGCGGCGTTCATCCGCACGATGACTTCGGCGTACGGTTCCCCCCAACTGGGGATCGCGGGCTTGCGCAGGTGACGCCAGTTGAACGGGTTGATGAGGGCGATCTTCATCCGGCGCCCCTCGAACACGTTCGTCGGCTCGATCACCCGCTCATCGATTCGGGGGTCGACGCCGAAGAGGTCGGTGAACGGTTCCGACGACTCTCGTGTGCGCTGCAGCGGAGAACAGGTGAGCGAACCCACCTCGCGCCCCGATGCCTGCACCCACTCCGCGGCGGCGCGGGCCATGTCGCGTCCGGCGGAGCTCAGTCCGTAACCGGGCAGTCGTCCGTACAGCACGCCTCGGGGGTTGTGGACCTCCCCATGGCGCACGAGATGAAGGCGTTCGGCGGGCACCCGCCCAGTGTACGTGGGGGACTTCTATGGACGGGCTGAGCGTCGGCTGGATCGGGTCTGTCCGGTGGTCTCGGCGGAGGGCTCCCCGACGGCGCCCGTCGTCCCGTCCGCGCCACCCGCGGGGGCGGCCGCGCGCCGGGAGAAGAAGCGTTCGACCGCGACCAGGCTGAGGACGATCGCCGCGCCGACGACGGCGAGCACGATCGGCAGGACGATCGGCTCGTAGGGTGCCGTGAGCGCGCCGATGCCGTGGTCCTCCCCCACCGGCAGCTCCTGCCACGGCCACAGCGCGCGGAGCGAACCGAGCATGAGGCCGGCCATCGCGATGAGGGTCAGGCGCCGGTGGTGGTGCAGAAGCCACGTGATCACGCGGACGATCGTCACCAGTCCCACGAGCGCGCCGAGGGCGAAAACGGACAGGTATCCCAGGTCGCGCTCGTCGACGGCGCGCAGAGTGGGCGTGTACAGGCCGATCGCGAGCAGGAAGAACGATCCGGAGACGCCCGGCACCACGAGGGCGCAGACAGCGACCGCCGCGGCGAGGAAGACGACGATGAGCGGCGGGTCAGCTTCGAACGACCCGCCGGCGACGTCGATGGCGAGGAAGGCGACGGCGGCCGCGGCGACGAACAGCACCACGCCGCCCACACGCGCGCCGGGCGTGCGTCGCGCACGGGGGATCAGCTGCAGCGGTACGAAGATGCTCGCCGCGACCAACCCGAAGAACAACCCGCGCGACGCTTCGACGTTCTCGGTCACGAGCGACTCGACGATTCCGGCGAGGGAGAGCACCATCGCCGCCATCCCGACCAGCACCGGCACGACCAGCACCCAATCCACACGGCGGATGCCCTGGACGAAGCCGGAACGACGGTCCGGGCCGAACAGCAGACGTTTGAAGGCCACCACGACGTGGTCGGCCGATTCGATCAGCCGCTCGTACACGCCCGTGATGAGCGCGATGGTCCCGCCCGAAACGCCGGGGATGAGTTCGGCAAGGCCGATGAGTCCGCCGCGGACGACGTTCAGCAGGGCGACGAGCGCGGCGCGCACGGGAGAAGTGGTGCGGCCGTTGTCGGTGGTGGTCATCGTGCCTCGAGGTCTCGGACGGAAGGGTGCGTATCGATGCTAGAGGGCGCGTCCCGCCCGCGCCTGGGGTTTCCCCGCACGAGGCGGTGGGGGGGGGGGGGGGCACGGCCTGCGGCGTCTAGACTCGGTCATCGTGAGTGAACGCGTTCTGGTCAAGGATCTGCAGGCCCGTCAAGACGGCCCCGTCTCGGTATCGGGATGGGTGGAGACCGTCCGCGATCAGAAGAAGGTGCAGTTCGTCATCCTGCGCGATGAGACCGGCGCGGTGCAGCTGGTCAACCCGGCCACCCGAGAGGTCGGCGAGGACGCCACCCCCGAGCAGTCGGCGGCGCTCGCGCTCACGGAGACCATCTCCGCGCTCACCCACGGGAGCTTCCTCACCGTGCACGGTGCACTCAAGCACGACGAGCGGGTCAAGCTGGGTGGCGTCGAGGTCAAGATCGCCACGCTCGACATCGCCGGCGAGGCCTTGCCGGAGACGCCGATCGCCGCGGACAGCTCGCTCGACAAGCGCATGGACTGGCGTTTCCTCGATCTGCGCCAGCGCCGCAACAACCTCGTCTTCCGCGTGCAGACGACGCTCGAGCACGCCATGCGGTCGTACTGGGTCGAGCGTGACTACATCGAGGTCCACTCCCCCAAGCTCATGGCCTCGGCATCCGAGTCGAACGCCGAGCTGTTCGAGGTGCCCTACTTCGAGGAGAAGACGGCTTACCTCGCCCAGTCGCCGCAGTTCTTCAAGCAGATGGCGCAGGTCTCCGGCTTCGGAAAGATCTTCGAGATCGCCCCGGCCTTCCGCGCCGACCCGTCGTTCACCAGCCGTCACGCGACCGAGTTCACCTCGATCGACGCCGAGATCAGCTGGATCGACGGGTGGGAGGATGTCGCCGCGATGCAGGAGGAACTCCTCGTCACCGCGATCCAGGCCGTCGCCGACAAGCACGGCGACGAGATCAAAGAGCTCTTCGGCCTCGACATCGTCGTCCCGACGATCCCGTTCCCGCGGATCCCGCTCGCAGAGGCGCGCGAGATCGTCGCCGCGCGCGGCTATGAGATCCCCCGGACCGACGGCGACCTCGATCCCGAGGGCGAGCGCCAGATCGCCGCGCACGTCGAGGAGACCTACGGGCACCCGTTCGTGTTCGTGACCGATTACCACCCCGAGATCCGGGCGTTCTACCACATGCGCGACGAGGAGAGCGGGCTCACCAAGAGTTACGACCTGCTCTACAAGGGTGTCGAGATCACCACCGGTGCGCAGCGCGAACACCGCGTGGACGTCCTGATCGAACAGGCCAAGGAGAAGGGGCTCGACCCCGAGCACCTCGACTTCTACCTCGACTTCTTCCGGTACGGCGCCCCGCCGCACGGCGGATTCGGGATGGGCCTGGCCCGCGTGATGATGCTCCTGCTCGGACAGGAGTCGATCCGCGAGGTGACCTACCTGTTCCGTGGGCCCACACGGCTGGCCCCGTAAGGCCCGTTCAGCGCCGCAGCGCGTCTCGCAATCGATCCGCCGACACGCGCCAGTGCGCGTGGAAGCGGCCGTCGACGAGTACGACGGGGATCTTCTCCCACCACGCCTCGTAGAGCGCGGCGTCGTCCAGGATCGATCGCTCCACCACCTCGACCTCACCGTCGGGTCGCTCGGCGACGACGAGGTCGACGATCTCGCGCGCCACGTCGCACAGGTGGCAGTCTGGCTTGCCGATGAGGGTGATCGTGGTCACGGCTCTATCGTAGGCAGGACGCGAGGGGCATCCGGGGTCGGTCCGGCGTCGTAGAGTGTCGGTTCCACCGTGGGCGGCCCCTCACCCGCTCGGAAGGAGACCCGATGCTGGACCCGTGGCTCGTGTTCGCCCTCATCCTGCTGGCATGCCTCGTCGGCGCCGTCGTCGTCGTGGCGATCGTTGCGGCGAGCGTACGCGCCGCCGCGCGCCGCCGAGAGTGGGCCCAACTTCTCATCCGACACGCACGGCGCCCGTTCCGCGTGCTGTTGATCGTCATCGCGATGTGGATCGCTTTCGTGCTCGCGTTCCCCGGCGAGCGGGAAGAGTGGATGCCCGCCATCAACCACACCTTCCGGATCGCCGTCATCGCCAGCGGCGCATGGCTGCTGATCGGAGTGGTCCGCTACGCCACCGACCTCGCCATCGGCCGGTACCGGATCGACATCCCCGACAACCGCGTCGCCCGACGCATCCGCACCCAGACGCTCATCGTGCGCCGGCTCACGATCGCGTTGATCGTGATCGTCGCGGTGGGCGCCGCCTTGTTGTCCTTCCCCGCCGTGCAGGCCCTCGGCGCGAGCGTGCTGGCCTCGGCGGGCATCGCCTCGATCGTCGCCGGCCTGGCCGCGCAATCGGTGCTGGCGAACATGTTCGCGGGGGTACAGCTCGTGTTCAGCGAAGCGCTGCGCGTGGACGATGTCATCGTCGTCGAGGGCGAGTGGGGCCGTGTCGGGGAGATCACCCTCAGCTACGTCGTCCTGGATCTCTGGGACGACCGGCGCCTGGTGTTGCCGTGCACGTACTTCACGACCAACCCGTTCCAGAACTGGACACGCCAGGGCAGCGAGCTGCTCGGATCGATCGAGCTCGACCTGGACTGGCGGGTCTCCCCGACCCGGATGCGCGAGCATCTGCAGCGGGTACTCACCGAGACGGAGCTGTGGGACGGTCGCGCCTCGGTGCTGCAGGTGACCGAGGCCACCGGGGGCCTCGTGCGCGTGCGCATCCTCGTCACCGCGCAGGATGCGCCGACCCTGTTCGATCTGCGGTGCTTCGTGCGGGAGGCGATGGTCGATTGGGTGCAGCGGCAGATGCCCGCGGCGCTGCCGGTGCAGCGAATCGTGATGACCCCCGACACCGGCGCCACCGAGGAGGAGGCGCCGCGCGGCGGTGCGGACGGACTGTTCACCGGGAACGTCGCAGCCCAGGAGCGTGCGAGCACGTTCACGCAGGCGATGCCCGTGGTCTCACCCGATTCGTCGGAGGACGGCGAGGGCGCGGGCGACGGCGGGGCTCAGCGCTCGACGGGATAGCCCGACGCGATCCATTCGGCGGTGCCGCCCTCGACGTTCGTCGCGTCGTAGCCACGCTGCTCGAGGGCCTGCACGATGCTCGCCGAACGTCCGCCGAGTTCACAGATGACGTTGATGGCGCCGTCGGGCAGTTCGCCGAGCCGCTCGCCGAAGGCCGACATCGGGATGTTGACGGCGCCCGGCACATGGCCCGCGGCGTATTCGTGCGGTTCCCGCACGTCGATGAGCGGAGTGGATCCACGCTCGGTGAGCTCGTGGACGGTGATGGTCTGCATGGTGCCTCGGGTCGTGTGGAGCATACGGCCGTCGTGGCCGTCGACAAGTCTGTCAGAAAACACGAAGCGCCCGTCCGGTGGACAGGCGCTCGGTGCGGAAGCCGCTTACTTCTTGTTGCGGCGCTGGTGGCGAGTCTTGCGAAGCAGCTTGCGGTGCTTCTTCTTCGCCATGCGCTTGCGGCGCTTCTTGATGACAGAACCCACGGAAAACCTCACTAAGTCGAAGTCTGGACGCACATCCACGGTCAGATCACGTCCGGGAACGGGCAGATGTGAAAATGCCTCGGACTAGCTTATCAAACCCGCGCGTGTCGTTCGCACGCGGGGCGGATCGCTAGCCGACGTCGGCGATCGGACGCTCCATCGCGGCCGTGACGGCCGACTCCGGAACGCGGTAGCTGCGCCCGAACCGAACTGCCGGCAACTCGCCGGAGTGCACCAGGCGGTACACGGTCATCTTCGATACGCGCATCAGTTCAGCGACCTCGGCGACGGTCAGGAAACGCACGTCGGGAAGTTCTGCCACGATGTCCCCTTTCGTGCGTCGTCCCAGATGGATCGCGGTGATCCTTGGGGAAGTCTATGACCAGCGCGCGACGCATGTAAACCCGTGTGACGGGTGTGACTCGTGTGCCGGACCGGGAACGCGCGGCCCCGTCAGCGCCCGGGAAGCTTGCGCAGGGCGTTGGTGACGGCGTGCTTGGCCGAGGCCGCCGCACGACCGACCACCTCGGCGGCGTGGGCCGCGGAGTCCGGCAACGCCGCCGCGGCGGCCTGCAACTCGCCGTCCTGCGTGAAGAACGGCACCAACCAGTCGTCGACCTCGTCGAGCGGCTCCGCCGACAGGCTGTAGTAGCGATGCTGCCCCTCCTCGCGGACGGAGACCAGGTGCGCCTCGCGGAGCACCTTGAGGTGCTTGGAGACCGTCGGCTGACTCACCCCCAACTCGCCCACGATGTGGGACACGCTCGTGCCGTCCTGTCCGGCGGATGCACGATCGAGGAGCAGTCGAAGGATGTCGCGACGCGTTCCGTCCGCGATCACGTCGAAGATGTCCGCCATGTGGTTAGGTTAGCCGCCCGCGCACCGGAGTACCATGAGGGCGACTTTCGCTCGGGAAAGACGACACAGACGAGGAGGCGGTGCATGGCGACGAGCCGGCCGTCTGCGCCGCAACGGCGGGCGTCGACGTCCGGATGGCGCTACCGTCTCCGCCGGGTGGGGGCCTTCGTCCGGGACTTCGCGACGTCGTCTCCCTCCCGGTTCGCGATCCTCGTTTTCGGCACGCTCATCCTCATCTTCACGAGCCTGCTCTCGCTTCCCATCGCCTCCGCGACCGGCCGCGCGACACCGCTGGCCGACGCCCTGTTCACCGCGGTGTCGACCATCTGCGTGACCGGCCTGGTGACGGTGGACATGGCCACCCACTGGTCGCCGTTCGGCAACGCCGTCATCTTCCTCGGCGTCAACATCGGCGGGATGGGCGTGCTGACTCTGGCCTCGATCCTGGGCCTGGTGATCTCCAAGCGCCTGGGACTGCGGGCCAAACTGATCGCCGCCGGGGACTCCAACCCGCTGCGCGCGCACGGCGGCCCCGTCAACGAGGGGCAGACGGTGCGCCTGGGCGAAGTCGGACAGATGCTGCGCACGGTGGCCTTGTCGACACTGGTGATCGAGGGGATCGTGGCCGTCCTGCTCTACCCCGCGCTCGTGATGGCGGGCATCGACCCGCTCATGGCGCTGTGGGAGGCGCCCTACTACGCGGCGATGTCGTTCACGAACACCGGATTCACCCCGAACGTCGGCGGCCTGGAGCCCTTCGCCGACGACTATTTCCTCCTCACCGTGCTGATGACCAGCGTGTTCCTCGGAAGCATCGGCTTCCCCGTGATCTACACGCTCTCCAAGCACGTCTGGCACGTGGGTCGGTGGTCATTGCACACCCGACTCACCCTCATCACCACGACGCTGCTGTTCTTCGCCGGGGCGATCGCGTTCCTCACCCTCGAATACGACAACCCGGGCACCTTCGGGTCGATGAACGCGTGGGACACGACCTTCCAGGCGTTCTTCCTGTCGGCGATGACCCGCTCGGGGGGATTCTCCGTCGTCGACATCGGCGAACTCTACGGCTCGTCGCAGGTCGTCGGGTCGATGCTCATGTTCGTCGGCGGCGGCTCGGCTTCGACCGCCGGTGGCATCAAGGTCACGACCCTGGCCGTCCTCGCCCTCGCGGTGTGGTCGGAGGCCAAGGGGCGCACCACCGTCGAGGTGTTCAGCCGCCGCATCCCGAGCGACGTGCAGCGCGTCGCCCTGTCCGTCGTCGCGTGGGGATCGACCATCGTCGCCCTCTCGACGATCATCATCGCGCAGATCACCCACGCCCCCATCGCCCACGTGCTCTTCGACGTGATCTCCGCCTTCGGCACCGTGGGACTGTCGACCGGACTGACCGAGTCGCTCCCCGATCCCGCCGTGTACGTCATGGCCGCGACGATCTTCATGGGGCGCATTGGTACAGTGACACTCGCCGCGGCCGTGGCCGCGACATCCCGATCGCAGCTCTACTCGCTGCCCGTCGAAAGGCCCATCGTTGGTTGAGCGCATCCGCGGCGACGCCCCCGTCCTCGTGATCGGACTCGGCCGCTTCGGCGCGGCCTGCGCCGGCGAACTCGACCGCCTCGACCGGGAGGTGCTCGCCATCGACGAGAGCCTCGACCTCGTGCAGAAGTGGTCCGAGCGGGTCACCCACACCGTGCAGGCCGACGCGCGGAACCTCGAAGCGCTCAAGCAGGTCGGCGCGTCGGACTTCCAGGTCGCCGTGGTGGCGGTGGGCTCCTCGATCGAGGCGTCTGTGCTCATCACCGCGAACCTCGTCGACCTCAAGGTCCCGCAGATCTGGGCGAAGGCCGTCTCACAGTCCCACGGCAAGATCCTCGCCCGCGTGGGCGCGAACCACGTCATCTACCCCGAACGCGAGGCCGGCGAGCGTGTGGCGCACCTGGTCAGCGGCCGGATGCTCGACTTCATCCGCTTCGACGACGACTTCGTCCTGGCCAAGATGTACCCGCCGAAGTTCATCCGTGGCGTGGGACTCAACGAGTCCGGAGTGCGCACGAAGTACAACGTCACCGTCGTCGGTGTGAAGAGCCCCGGCAAACCCTTCCGCTATGCCGAGGCGGCGACCGTGGTCACCAACCACGACCTCATCATCGTCTCGGGCACCAACAGCGACATCGAGCGGTTCGCCTCCCTCGACCGCTGACGACGCCGCCGCCGCGCGGTCACGCGCCGGCGGCGAGTTCTGCGGCCCGGGCGAGCGCGGCATCCGTCGCCTCGGCGAACACCGCATCCAGCTGCGCATCCTGCAGCACCGCCACCGCACGCTCGGTGGTGCCCTTGGGACTGGTCACGCGTCGGCGCAGTTCCGCGGGCTCCTCATCGGACGCCTCAAGCAGCGCCGCCGCGCCGATGAAGGTCTGCTCGGCCATACGTCGCGCGTCGGCGCGATCGAAGCCCTTGCCCTCCGCGGCACGCGTGAGCTGCTCGATGAGCAGGAACACGTACGCGGGACCGGAGCCGGAGATGGTCGACAGCGCGTCGATCTTCTCTTCGGGGACCTCGATGACACTGCCGACCGTCTCGAACAGCCGGCGCACGACGGCGACGTCGTCGTCGGAGGCGTGGGTGCCGGCCGCGAGTCCGGTCACGCCGCGTCCGACCAGCGAGGGGGTGTTCGGCATCGAACGCAGCACCGCGACGGAGTCGGGCACGATCGACTCGAAGGTGGCCACGGTGACACCGGCGGCCAGGCTCACCACCACCGCGCCGGGGCGCAGGTGCGGCGCGATCTCGCGCAGCAGGTCCGGGACCATGGCGGGCTTGACCCCGACCAGGACGACGTCGGCGGCCGCGGCGGCCACGGCGTTCCCCTCCGGCTCCCGTTCCAGTGCGACGCTGCGCACGCCCTCCAGATCGGCGAGCGCATCGGCCTTGGCTGCGGTCCGATTGGTGACCGTCACCCCCCCGTGCGCGAGTCCCGAGGAGACCAGTCCGTGAAGGATCGCGCCCCCCATCGAACCGGCTCCGAGGATGGCGATGGGGGGAAGGGGGGCGTCGGCGTCGATCATGTGGCCATCCTACGAGCCCGCTGGATACCCCCTGTGCGCCACGTGGCGCCCGGATATAGTCGAGAAGCGTGGGGCGGTGACGCCCCGCGACGACCCCCGGAGGACACCTGACATGACCCTCTTCGACGGCATCACGGCTCGCTTGGTCGAGACCCCCCGCCTGACGGTGAACGTGCTCGAGCGGACCGGGGATGACCCGGCCACGCCACCCGAGCGGACCGTCGTGTTCGTGCACGGCAACGTCTCCTCGGCGCTGTTCTGGCAGGAGACGATGCAAGACCTGCCCTCGGAGTTGCGCGCGATCGCGATCGATCTCCGCGGCTTCGGCGGCACCGAGAGCCTTCCGGTGGATGCCACACGCGGCGTCCGTGATTTCAGCGACGACGTGCACGCCACGCTCGAGACCCTCGGGATCCCGACGGCGCACCTGGTCGGCTGGTCGATGGGTGGTGGCGTCGTGATGCAGTACCTGCTGGATCACGGTGCACTCAGCCTCACCCTCCAGGCCCCCGTCTCGCCCTACGGCTTCGGAGGCACGCGCCGAGATGGCACCCGCCTGACCGGGGACGACGCCGGATGCGGCGGCGGGGGCGCCAACCCCGACTTCGTCGAGCGGCTCACCGCGGGCGACGCGTCCGACGAGGCCCCGACGTCGCCCCGCAACGTCTTCCGCTCGGGGTACGTCGCCCCCGGCTACATCTCGGAGCACGAGGACGTGTGGGTCGAGTCGATGCTCACCACCTCCACCGCGACGGGGAACTATCCCGGCGACGCGGTGGCCAGCGAGAGCTGGCCCGGATTCGGGGCGGGGTCCATCGGTGTGCTCAACACCATGGCACCCCGGTACTTCGACGTCTCCGGCATCGTCGACCTCGCCGACAAGCCGCCGATCCTCTGGGTGCACGGCGATATGGACGCGATCGTCTCCGACGCGTCGTTCTTCGACCTCAACCATCTCGGAGCCGCCGGGGTCGTGCCCGGGTGGCCGGGTGCGGAGGTCGCGCCCGCCCAGGAGATGGTCTCGCAGACACGCGACGTGCTCGGTGCCTACGCTCAGGCCGGCGGCATCGTCAACGAACTGCACCTCGAGGGCGTCGGACACTCCCCGCACCTGGAGCGTCCGATCGAGTTCCGCCGCGCCCTGTTGAGCGCAATCGGCTACGTCGGGACCCCGGCGGACCCCTCGCCACCCACCGAGGCGATCATCATCCGATCGGCCGACTGAGGCGTCCTGCCAGACTGGGGCCCATGGAGTACTGCATCTTCACGGAGCCCCAGCAGGGCTACTCATACGACGACCAACTCGCGCTCGCCCAGGCGGCCGAAAGCCACGGGTTCGACGGATTCTTCCGGAGCGACCACTACCTGCGGATGGGCGACGGCGACCCGCAGCCCGGTCCCACCGACGCGTGGACCACCCTGGCCGGTCTCGCGCGTGAGACCTCACGCATCCGGCTGGGCACCCTCGTCTCGTCGGTGACCTACCGGTACCCCGGGGTGCTGGCGATCCAGGTCGCCGGGGTCGATGCCATGTCGAACGGACGTGCCGAGCTCGGCCTCGGCACCGGGTGGTTCGAACAAGAGCACCGCGCCTACGGCATCCCGTTCCCCGACAAGCGGTTCGGGCTGCTCGAGGAGCAGCTCGAGGTCGTCACCGGGCTGTGGAACACGCCTGCGGGCCAGACCTACAGCCACAGCGGCCCGCACTACACGCTGGAAGATTCCCCGGCGCTCCCCAAACCCGTCCAGTCGCCGATGCCGGTGATCGTGGGCGGGGGCGGTCCGAAACGCACCCCGGCCATCGCGGCGCGCTTCGCGTCGGAGTTCAACATCGGTTTCGTCGATGAGCCCACGGTCGCCGACAAGTTCGCGACGGTGTCGGCGGCGTGCGAACGGATCGACCGGGACCCCGCGACACTCAAGCGCTCGGTCGCACTCACCACCCTCGCCGGCGACCCCGACGATGTGCGCCGCCATGCGGCCGTGCTCGGACGCGACCTGGCCGACATCTCGCCCGAGAACCACTTCATCGGCGACGCGGCCACCATCGCCGAGAAGGTACATCGCCTGGCCGCGCTCGGGGCCGAGCGCATCTACTTCCAGCTGTTCGATCTGGCCGACCTCGACCACCTCGACTACCTCGGGCGCGAGGTCCTCCCCCTCCTCCCCCGCTGACCCGGCCGGCCGCTGCGCGGATCCACCGCGTCGATAAACCCCTTCGCACCCGAGAAACCGCGCATCGCGTGGTGTGTCGGGCGCGGAGGGGTTTATCGGTGAGCTGATGCGGGTCGGTCGCGGCGGGAGTCGAAGAATCGCCGGAGGAGGGCTGCGGAGTCGTCGGCGCACACCCCCGCGACGACTTCGGCCCGCACCGGGAGCCGCCGATCGCGCACGACGTCGTACATCGAGCCGACGGCGCCGGCCTTGTCGTCCCACGCGCCGAATACAACCCGGGAGAGGTGCGCCTGCAGGAGAGCTCCGGCGCACATCAGGCACGGCTCGAGAGTGACGACCAGAGTGCACCCGGTGAGGTTCCATGATCCGATCGCGTCGGCCGCCCGACGCATCGCCACCACCTCCGCGTGCGCGGTCGGATCGTGATCGGCCTCCCTGAGGTTGCGTCCCTCGCCGATGACGCCCCCGTCCGGGTCGAGCACGAGCGCGCCGACAGGGACCTCTCCGGCCTCGAGAGCGGCGGACGCGAGGTCGAGGGCACGCGTCATCGCCGCGAGGTCGGCGGCGGATGCGGGCAGCGGCACGACCCCAGCGTAGGACGCCGGGGCGGCGTGGAATACCCTGGAGCCATGCGCCTGCACGTCGCGGATCACCCGCTCGTCACCCACAAACTCTCCGTCCTCCGCGACCACGAGACCTCCTCACCGGTGTTCCGGCAGCTCACCGAGGAGCTGGTGACCCTCCTCGCGTATGAGGCGACGCGGAACGTGCAGGTCTCGCCCGTGAAGATCACGACACCGGTCACCGAGACGATGGGCGTGAAGATCAGTGAGCCGCGCCCGCTGGTCGTCCCGATCCTGCGTGCCGGCCTCGGGATGCTCGAAGGCATGACCAAGCTCGTGCCGACCGCCGAGGTCGGCTTCCTGGGGATGGTGCGCAACGAGGAGACCCTCGAGCCGCAGACCTACGCCGAGCGCCTGCCCGACGATCTCAGCGACCGCCAGTGCTTCGTGCTCGACCCGATGCTGGCCACGGGCGGGTCGCTGGGCGCGGCGATCGATTTCCTATTCGCGCGCGGCGCACAGGATGTCACCGCGATCTGTATCCTCGCGGCTCCCGAAGGCGTCGAGAAGATCAAGGCACAGGTCGGGGACCGCGACGTGACCCTCGTGCTCGGGGCGCTCGACGAGCGTCTCAACGAGAAGGGCTACATCGTCCCCGGCCTCGGAGACGCCGGCGATCGGCTCTACGGGACGGTCTGACCGGACGCCCCGCAGGGAGGGAGAACGGCACCCGCCCCTCGCCGAACGGGTGCCGCCGCGCCCGGAGGCGCCTGGCCAATCTACGGTCGGGCCGGAGCGACCTGTACGGGGTTGACATCGTCGGCGGCGCTCTCTATCGACACGGTCGATGCCGGACGGCCGAACGACGCGCGCGGATCCGCACCGACCAGTCGTGCGAACGCGCTCAATCTGGCCACCCCTTCGGGTGTGCGCGGCAGGTCGTCGAGCAGCCCCGGCGAGTACACCACGAACGCGGCATGCATCGCGCGCGAGACGGCGACGTTGAGCCGGTTGCGCAGCAGCAGGAACTCGAGTCCGCGCGGTGCGTCGCGGCCCGCCGACGCTGCGAGCGACACGATCGCCACAGCAGCCTCCTGCCCCTGGAAGCGATCGACCGTGCCGACACGCACGTCACCGTGTCCCCCGGCCCGGAGCGCGTCCTCCACCGCCACCTGTTGCGCGTTATACGGGGTGACGACGATGATGTCGCCCGATTCGAGAGGACGCTCCGGGTCGGCGACGGTCGCCCCGGATACGTCGGTCGACACCGAACGCCACGGCCGACCGATGAGGTCGGCGACGATCTCGGCGACCTCAGCGGCCTCCTCGGGCGACCAGGTCGCGTTCCCGCGATGCCGCACCGGCACGGCATGGAGACCGGGGCGGATCCCCTCGAGGGAGCGCTGTGCGGTCGAGGGATGGGCGCCGAGCTCCCCGGCGTAGGACAGGGCCGATACCGACGCGGCGACGTCGGGATGCATCCGCCACGTCCGGGCCAGGAAGTACCCGTAGGCGGCGGGGATGACGTCCGCACCGTCGACGATCCAGCCCAGCGCCGACGTGTCGACCGGCTCGGGATGCGTGCCCTGACTGACCTGTGGAAGCTGCTGGGGGTCGCCGAGCAGCAGCAGGCGCGACGCCGCGAGGGATACGGCGATGGTGGAGGCGAGCGAGAACTGTCCTGCCTCGTCTATCACGAGCAGATCGAGGCTCCCCCGCGGGACGCGGCCTTGATGGGCGAAGTCCCAGGCCGTTCCGCCGATGACGTACCCGTCGGGGTGCTCGGCGGTGAACTCGGCGATGCCGTTCTTGGCGAGCACGGTGAAGGCGGGGGTCGCGGAGGGGTCCTTGGGCGCCTTGCCCACACGCTCCGGCGGGACACCCGCGGCGATGACGCGGTCGAGCATGTTCTCCACGACCGCATGGGACTGCGCGACCACGCCCACCTTGTAGCCGTGCTCGGCGACCAGCCGCGCGATCACGTGCGACCCGACGTAGGTCTTTCCGGTTCCCGGCGGTCCCTGCACGGCCAGGTAGCTGCGATCGAGGTCCAGCAGGGTGCGGACGATGGCGTCGGCATCATCACCGTCCCTGGTCGCGAGGGCCCCCGAACGGGTGCGCGGAGGGCGACGGCGCAGGATGTCGGTGGCGGGGTCTTCGGGGAGTGCCGGTGCGGCGTCGATGAGCTGGTCGGCCCATGCGTCGATGGCGACCTGCTGGTTCGCCGCCGGGGGCGGCGCGGCGGGGGTGAGCGCGACGGGGGGCTCCGACCATGTGAACCCCTGGACGGCGCTCTCGGCGACGACCACGCCGTCGTCGAGCACCTCGACGACGGAGACGCGGTGGTCTGCGTGGA
The DNA here is from genome assembly GCF_039531285.1 of Microbacterium aquimaris. Classification (NCBI taxonomy): domain Bacteria; kingdom Bacillati; phylum Actinomycetota; class Actinomycetes; order Micrococcales; family Microbacteriaceae; genus Microbacterium; species Microbacterium aquimaris. Next base: position 293,758 of record NZ_BAAAPT010000001.1, read on the forward strand.
TCCACCGCGGCGCCGCCTCGAACGGGTACGGCGCGGGGATGTCGTACAGCGCGAACGGTGACGACCCGACGCTGAGCCGGGTCCCGGGCGCCACCTCACCCCGAATCTCCAGGAGACGCCGGTCCGTGCGAGCACCCTCGGGGCGGTGCCAGTCCTCGACGACACGGCATCGGGCCGGATCGACCACCACGACGTCGCGGGAGTCCTCCCACAGCGAGACCGGTTCGCGCAGGCGCAGGTAGTGGGTGGCCCAGAAGGTCTTGGCCTCGCGCGGGTAGTAGTCGATCGCCGCCGCGCCCAGACGCAGCGAACGCGCCTCGGCGGAGTCCTCGGGGTGGGCCCGTGCGAGATCGGCGAGCGTCGTCGCGCGTGGCGAGGGGCGATAGGTGTTCTCCGCGGGATCGGCATCCGGCGTCGGCCGCAACCGGGCCTCACGGGCACGCTCGACGAGCCAGTCGCGCAGTCTCCGCGTCGAGACGCAGTCGTACCGGTTGTAGTCGGCCAGGTCGTCGAAGACCGCGCGCGCGGCCACATCGTCGCCCCCGTCGCGCAGTGCACAGGCTTCGACGTAGCGGACGATGGAGTCATCGCCCTTCTGCACGTCACTGGTGCGGATCTCGTCCCCCATGTACAACGGTTCGAGCTTCTTGATCGAGTACGAGCGCGATCCGACCCGCAACGCACGCCGCACGACGGGGTAGAGGTCGACGAACACGCCGTCGCGCAGCAGCTGATCGACCTCTGCCTCACGGACTCCGTGCCGGGCGGCCATCGCCAGCAGGTGCGTGGGCTCGTACGGCGCGTAGTGGTAGATGTGCAGGCCGGGGTGTTGCTGCCGCCGGAGGTTCACGATGTCGAGGAAGCTCTCCAGCGCGGCCTTCTCCTCGGCGAAGGAATGCGCCCAGAGCGCGGTGTACCGCTCGCCGACGTCGACCCATCCGAACAGGTAGTCGATGCCCCACTCGGCGCGACCGTCTCGGGCCGGTTCGGTGTAGAGCGGATCCCCTTCGAAATCGAAGAAGATGTCGCCCGCGTTCGGCCGCGGTAGCGCCCCGAGGGCTTTGGGCGCCACGACACGGTAGGTCGGCACCTGGGGCTGCGACATCTCGATGCCCGCCGGGCTCTCCAACTGGAGTCGCGCCTGCACGCGCAGCATCGAGAAGGTGTCGGGGTTCATCCCGGCCGGGCCGGTCGCGGTCGTCGCGAGGTCGTCGATGGACAGGATGCCGGCGTCGCGCAGTCGTGTGCGCTGCACCGGACGCATCCCGGCGACCAGAAGCAGGTCGCGGGATGCGACCACCTCCTGCTCGCACGTGGCGCAGCGTCCGCAGGCGACGACGTCCAAGTCTCCGCGCGGGTCGCCCCATCGGATCGCCTCGCCGTCCGCGCCGGCCGCGAGGTCCCGGTCGGCGATGAGCGCACGCAGCCGTGCGGCGCGCAATTCGAACACCGGCAGGAGATCGTCGACCGCGTGTTCACTCACCGAACCGTCGCCCAGAAGCAGCTCCACCCGGTCGGCGCGGGGAACCCCGAGACGGTCGAGCTGGGCGACGTATGCCGCCAACTGCATGAGGGCGGTGACACGCGCCCGGCGCGCGAGCTTCGAGTCCTGGACGAGCCACCGCCCCTGCTCGTCGCGCGCGAGGAAGTCGGCGAACCCGACGAACTCGTCGGTGGAGAAAGCCGCCTGATAAACGATCGCGGCATCGGATGCGAGGGCGTCCGCGGTCGCTGCGACCGCCCGCGCCAGCCCCGCGGCGTCGCGCGACTCAGTCGCATCGATCTCGCGCACCCTGTCACCGAAACGCTGCCGATACGACGCGAGTACGCGTTGCTCGTGCGCATCCCCGAGACGCCCGGCACGTTCCAGCGTGAGATCCTCGGGGTCTTCGACGGGTGCGACGCGACCCAGCTTGGCGTCGATCGCGCGAAGCCACGCGAACTCGCACTCCGCGGTCGCCTTCAGGTCGCTGGCGCTCCAGACGATCCGGCCCTGGTCAGGTATGTAGCGCATGCTCTCCTCTTGTCGCCTTCGACAGTAGCGAGGGCCGCCGACACGACCCCACCTGCAAGACTGGGCGTGTGAGCACCCCTCTTCCGTTCGAAAGCGCCTACCGCCACGGTTTCGCGCGCGTCGCGGCGTGCACCGTGCCCGTGGCGATCGCCGACCCGGCGACCAACGCCGACGCCGTCCTCGCGGTCGCCCGCGAATGCCATGACGACCACACGGCCGTCGCGGTGTTCCCCGAGCTCGGACTCACCGGCTACGCGATCGAAGACCTCGTGCTGCAGGATGCGGTACTCGACGCGGTCGACAGCGCGATCGGTCACCTCATCGCGGCCTCCGTCGACCTCATGCCCGTGCTCGTGGTCGGCGCTCCCCTACGCCATCGCACCCGCCTGTACAACTGCGCGGTCGTCATCCACCGGGGGCGCGTGCTCGGTGTCGCACCGAAGTCATACCTCCCCACCTACCGCGAGTTCTACGAGCGCCGTTGGTACGCGCCGGGCGACGACCAGACCGGCGGCACCATCCACGTCGCAGGCAGCGAGGTGCCCTTCGGACCGGACCTGCTCTTCTCCGCACGCGACGTGCCGGGTCTCGTCGTGCACGCCGAGGTGTGCGAAGACGTGTGGGTGCCCATCCCCCCGTCCTCCCGTGCCGCACTGGCGGGCGCCACGGTGATGGTGAACCTGTCGGGAAGCCCGATCACGATCGCCCGCGCCGAAGACCGCCACCAACTGTGCCGCTCACAGTCGTTGCGGTGCCTCGGGGCGTACGTCTACGCCGCAGCGGGCACCGGGGAGTCCACGAACGATGTGTCGTGGGACGGCCAGACGATGATCTATGAGGCGGGCAACCTGCTGGCCGAGACCGATCGCTTCCCCGACGGTCCGCGACGTTCGGTCGCCGACGTCGATCTCGACCGCCTGCGGCAGGACCGCCAGCGACAGGGCACCTTCGACGACAACCGCCGCACACACGTGGAGGGCACCGGCTTCCGTACCATCGAGTTCGACGTCGCCCCGCCCGCGTCATCGACCGGACTCGCACGCCCGGTCGACCGGTTCCCGTTCGTCCCCGACGACCCCGCGCGTCTGGCCCAGGACTGCTACGAGGCGTTCAACATCCAGGTCTCCGGACTCGTGCAACGCATGCGTGCGATCGGCGAGCCCAAGCCGGTGCTGGGCGTGTCGGGAGGGATCGACTCCACCCACGCGCTGCTCGTGGTCGCCCGTGCGATGGATCTGCTCGGGCGGCCGCGCTCGGACATCCTGACCTACACGATGCCCGGCTTCGCCACGAGCGAGCGCACGAAGGGCAACGCGATCGCACTGTCGGAGGCGATGGGCGCATCGATCGAGACGATCGACATCCGGGGGGCCGCCACCGAGATGCTCGACAAGCTCGGACACCCCTTCGCCGCCGGCGAGCCGGTGCACGACATCACGTTCGAGAACGTCCAGGCGGGTCTTCGCACCGACTACCTGTTCCGCCTCGCCAATCGCAACGGCGGCTTCGTCGTGGGCACCTCCGACATGTCCGAGCTCGCCCTCGGATGGGCCACCTACGGCGTCGGCGACCACATGAGTCACTACGCGGTGAACTCCGGCGTACCCAAGACCCTCATCCAGCACGTCATCCGGTGGGTGATCTCGCACCGCGAGGGGGTGGACGACTCAGCGGCGACCATCTTGCAGTCGGTTCTCGACACCGAGATCAGTCCGGAGCTGGTGCCCGCCGACGCCGACGGCAACATGCAGTCGACGGAGGACCGTATCGGCCCGTATGCCCTGCACGATTTCACCCTGTTCCACGTGTTGCGGTTCGGGATGCGCCCCTCGAAGATCGCCTTCGTCGCGTCGCACGCGTGGGCGGACGCCGACCGTGGTGCATGGCCGCCGGGATTCCCCGACGAGGAGCGCTACGCCTTCTCGCTCGACGAGATCGCCCGCTGGATGCGCGTGTTCCTGAAGCGCTACTTCTCGTTCGCGCAGTTCAAGCGATCGGCGATCCCGAACGGTCCGAAGGTCTCGCCCGCGGGGTCCCTCTCGCCGCGAGGGGACTGGCGCGCCCCCTCGGACGGGAACGCGCGGGTGTGGCTCGCCGAGCTCGACGCGGCGCTCCCGCCGAGCTGATCACGCCGCCGGCTCCGTACGGTCGCGCAGGCCCACCCGGTCGGGGATCTCGAACGGGATGCGCGGCAACCACGACGAGGGCTCCGGCCACGGCGGCGACGTGGGAAGGGCGGTGAGCATCCTGCGGAGGCTATCGTCCCGTGGGGATGCCGGCCGGGCCGCGGGGATCACCCGCCGCGGGGCGTGATGACCCAGCGCCCCACACCACCAGTGCCGCCACGTCATGTCGGCGTCTTCGGGATCGAGCACGATGTAGTAGTCGGGCATGACCGCCTCGTCGGCGTCGAACTGCGCCAACGCAGCCTCCACCTCGGCCTCCAGGGCCCCGAGGGTCGACCGCTCGTCGAACAGCTCGACCCATGCGGCCGCGACGTGTTCGAGCGGATCGGCGTCATGGACGATCCACGGCGTGAGCGATGCGCCGATTCGACGTGCCGCCAGGGCTGGTTCGCTCCCCCTCAGCGGGAGGATCCCGACCGTCCGGATCCCTTCGAGGGTCTCGAGCGCATCCTCCGCCGCGTCGCCGACGACGGCGACGACTGTTCCTCTACCGGTCGCGTTCTCCATGCTCCACGGTAGGACGGCCGCTGTTGCGGGCGGGTGACGCGCATCGATCGTGTGCGTTTCGTGACCTACGGGAGACTGGACCCATGCCGCCGGAGCCGCGGAACTCACCAGCGATGTCAGCATCACCGCCCGGCCCTTGTTCGAACGCGCCGGCTTCGCGGTGGTCTGCGAGCAGGACCCCGTCCTCGCGGGCGTCGCGCTGACGAACTTCCGGATGCGGCGGCCGGCCTACGCCGATCAGACCGGGAGCGCGCCGTACGCGAGCGTGATGACCCAGCCGTCGCGGGAGAGATCCGCGAGCTGGTACCGGATCCTGCGGTCGGGGATCCATCCCTTGGCCAGTGACGAATCGAGGCGGACGTGCTCGCCGCGCACGCGGGTGCCCCGACCGTCGGCGTCGCGCACCGCCTGCACGCGGGTCCAGTGCCGCACGAGCGCGTCGATGTCGGTCTCGTCGAGCAGGTGGGAGTGCCGCTGCATCTCGTGCACGGTCCCCTCATCCGGATGCGTGTCGCGCAGATCGAGACCGATCGGCACCGCGGGGTCGGCCACGGCGACGATCGTCGCGGCGCGGAAACTGGCGTTGCGGATGCCCACGGGAACCTCGGTGCCGTCGACCTCGGCGATCAGCTGGGTGTGGAACCCGAAACCGGCGGGCGCCTCACGTTCGACACGCACCTTCTTCTGTTCGATGCCGAGGTGCTCGGCCACCAGCTCACGGGCGAGTGCGCGCTTGCGGTCGTGCTCGCTCATCGACGGGTCCCACCCCAGTCGCATCGCGATGCCCTCCGGCGCTTCCAGAACCACCGACTCCATGAGACCCTCCTCGCTCGACACTTCCATCCTGCCCGTCCGGACGCGCACGAGGGAAACCGACACTCGCGGCTGTGCGTCCTCTCCCCCGCCCCCCTCACAGACGGCTCCCCGCGCCGGTGTCACACTGGACCGATGGGCAGTCGTGCAACGATCGTGGGCAGCGGCCCGAACGGGCTCGCCGCGGCCGTCTCCCTCGCCCGGGCCGGCTACGACGTGCGCGTGCTGGAGGCGCACAGCGCCATCGGTGGCGGGGTACGCACGGCCGGGCTCACCCTGCCCGGATTCCACCATGACGTCGGATCGGCGGTGCATCCCGCGGCACGCAGCTCTCCCTTCTTCCGCGCGTTCGGACTGTCCGAGCGCATCGACTGGATCACCCCGGAAGCCTCGTACGCCCACCCGTTGGACGGCGGCCGCGCGGTCATGGCCTGGCACGACCTCGACCGCACCGTCGACGGACTCGGGCGCGGGGGTCACGCATACCGCGCGCTCATCGCGCCACTGTCGCGCCGCATCCGCGAGCTGGTGGATTTCACCGGCGACCAGCTGCTGCGCGTTCCCCGCCACCCGATGCTCGTGGCCGGGTTCGGCGCGCGAATGCTGGCGACGGGCACACCCGCCGGGCGGGCGACGTTCTCTCCCGAGGTGGAGGCGATGCTCACCGGGGTCCTCGCGCACGGCAACACTCCCCTGCCCTCCCTGGCGGCGGCCGCATCCGGACTGTTCCTGGCCGCCCACGCGCACACCGCCGAAGGGTGGTCGCTGCCCCGTGGGGGTGCGCAACGTATCGCCGATGCCCTGGTCGAGGACCTGAAGGCGCACGGCGGCACCGTCGAGACCGGCACGCTTGTGCGCGATCTCGGCGGCCTCGATTGGGGGGACCCGGGCGCCGGGGATCTGCTCCTGCTCGACACCGCTCCACGGCTCCTGCTGACGCATCCGGACATCCCGGAGCGATATGCCCGGGCGATCCGCGCCTACCGGCACGGGTCCGCCGCGGCGAAGGTCGACTTCGCGTTGGACGGGCCGGTGCCGTGGACGGCCGCCGATGTCGCACACGCCCCGACTGTGCATCTCGGTGGCGCGCGCGCCGAGATCGAGTCGGGGGAGAACGCCGTCGCAGCGGGACGGGTCCCCGAGCATCCGTACGTCCTCGCGGTACAGCCGAGCGCCGTCGATCCCTCGCGCGCACCGGAGGGCAGACACGTGCTGTGGGCGTACATCCACGTGCCGCCCGCGTCGACGATCGATCCGACCGAGCTGGTCACCGCCCAGCTCGAGCGGTTCGCCCCGGGGTTCCGGCGCCGGGTGATGGCCTCGCACGCCGTGACCGCGGCCGAACGCGCCCGGTTCAACCCCTCCGACGTCGACGGCGACATCCTCGGTGGGGCCTTCACCATCACGCAGGCGGTGCGGCGGCCCGTGCTCTCGCGCACGCCCTGGCGCACCCCGATACCCGGCGTCTACCTCGCGTCGGCGTCGACGCCCCCGGGACCCGGCGTGACGGGCATGCCGGGCTGGCGGGCCGCACGCCAGGCGCTGAGCGACCGCACCGGCGTGCCGGTCTCCCTCGACGACCTCTTCGGCTGATTCTCGCGGTCGCGGCTCACGCCCCCGCGACGGCTCCGCAGTCAGGACACGCCGACGATCCGACCCGAAGACCCGCCGAAACCGACTGCGGAGCGCCTGCCGGCTGAACGGTGGGCGCGTCGCGCTACGAGGAGCGGGAGAACGCGGCGCGCAGGAGGAAGAACACGACCAGCGCCACGATCGCGACGATGACGAGCTTGAACAGGAACACGATCGCCGTGAAGACGAACTCGACGAGGATCCACGCGATGACGACCGCTGCGATGACGCCGAGGATGGTCCAGAACGTGGTCTTGGTCATGCCTCCAGCCTACGTGCCGGGGATGCGGGGTCAGGTGATCGAGACGACCCCTTGCCGCAGCGTGCTCGGCCCTTCGGGTGTCGCCTCCACGACCAACTGTGCCGGAATCTGTTCCTTCATCGCGGCGACGTGGCTGATGAGCCCCACGGTGCGTCCGCCCTGGCGCAGTTCGTCGAGGGTGCGCATGGCGAGATCGAGGGTGTCGGCGTCGAGAGAGCCGAACCCCTCGTCGATGAAGAGAGTGTCGAGACGGACCCCGCCCGCGCGTGCCGTGACGACCTCCGCGAGACCGAGCGCGAGAGCGAGGGAGGCCAAGAAGGTCTCTCCCCCCGACAACGACTGCGCGGGACGCGCGTGACCGGTGTGCGCGTCGAGCACGGTCAGCCCCAGCCCACTGGCGGCCCCGCGTGCGGCGATCGCGTCACTGTGACGTAGTGCGTATCGACCCGACGACATGTCGGTCAACCGGAGGTTGGCGGCCTCGACGATCTCCTCCAACTCGGCGGCGAGCACGAAAGACTCCAGCGACATCCGGTGTGTGTTCGGAGCGCGTCCGGCGACGGTGTTCGCCAATCGCGCGATGACGGCCTGCTCCCGGGCCAGTTCTCCGGTCGCGGCCAGCGTCTGATCGGCCCGCGCCCGGAGGTCGGCCAACCGCTCCCGGCGCTGGGAGGCCGCGGCCGCCGCATCGACGGCCGCACTCCAACGTTCTCGCGCCCGAGCGACCACATCCGCGGTCTCGTCGACATCGACGGGGTCGTCGCCGACTCCGGCGAGTTCCAGTTCGAGTTCGCGGAGTCGATCGCGTTCACTACGCAGGGAGACCTCGTAGTCGGTGACCTCCGCGTCGAGCTGCCGACGCTCGGCGGCGGAGAGGAGCGCCGCGCGGGCGTCGTCGGCGGTGTCGAAACCGCTGTCGGCCAGGCGGGACGAAAGATCGCTCTGCGCGGCCGCTTCGGCGGTGAGGCAGGATGCGTGCTCCCGCGATGCGGTGCGTAGCGCTTCTGCGGCGGCGCGCCGGGTGCGCGCGGCGGCCAGACGCGCCGCGACGCTGTCGTGGTCTCCGCGCGCGAGGGCCACACGCTCTCGCGTCTGCGCGAGGGTCTGTTCGAGGAGGGCGAGTTCCTGCCGTTGCGCGGCCACGTCGGCGGCCAGGAGGTCACGCTCGGACGCCGCCTGCGCATCGGCGTCGAGCAGAGCGCGGCGCAGGTCGACGTCGGCACGTGCGAGGTCGTCGGTGAGAGACGTGATCGTGGCATCGCCCACGACGCCGCGCACCTCGGCGACGGCGGCACGCGCGTCGGATGCGGCGGCAGCGGCACGACGCTCCTCGTCGGATGCGACGGTCTGCCGCTGCTCCGCCTCGGCGATGTCGTCATCGCCGACCGGATCGTCCGGCACCGCGGCCGGTGCGGGGTGCTCACGCGATCCGCACACCGCGCACGGCTCGCCCGGCACCAGGCTCGACGCCAGCTCACCGGCGTGCCCGTCGAGGCGTCGCCGCAGGAGTGTCCGCACGGTGCCGGCCGCCGCCTCGAGGCGGGCGAGCGCGTCGACGTGCTCGGCCTCGGCATCACGGAGTGCCGCCTCGAGTCGATCGAGGGTCGAGGCGGCGTCGACGCGGACGGCGAGTGCCGCGCGGCGTTCGGCGAGCGCATCGCGCGCCCCGGCCGCCTCGGTCGCCGCGGACAAGTCGGCATCGAGCTGTGCCAGCCTCACCGGAAGGTCGGCCCGGCCCGCGTCGATACCGACGAGAAGGCCGTCGATCTCGCCGACGCGGTCGCGCACCGCGCCGAGGCGCTGCTCGAGATCGGCCAGGGTGGTCTCGTCGTCGAGGGCACGTTCGGCGACGGCGATCTCTCCCGTGCACTGCTCGATGACCGCCGCGAGGTCGGCGTCGGTCGACGCGGACTCACCGAGACGTCCCCACTCGTCTTCGGCACGTCGCCACGCGACGGCTGCGCTCTCTGCGCGGTTGCGGGCGACATCGACGGCGTCGAGCGGTGCGCGCAGCGCCTCCGCCGCCGACGCGCGATCGCGCCGGCGTCGCGACCGCGCGATCTCCTCGGCGCGCGCGTCGAGTTGCGCGAGAGCCTGCCGTGACCGGGCTCGCGCCTCGTGCCGCTCCCGAAGTTCGCGGCGTGCCGCGTGGGCGGCCTCGGCGGCACGGTGGGCGGCGTCGGCTGCGTCCCGCTCGCGGCTGAGCGCGTCGGCGCGGTAGTCCAGTCGTGCCTGTGCGCGAGCGGCGCGTTCCGATCGCGCCGCGGGGTCGGCGGTAGCGGCCTCACCGGCGTCGCCGTCATCGTCGCGCCAGGAATCGCCGGCGACCCGCTCCGCCTCGTCCAGAAGCACTCCTGCCGACTCGAGCGCCGTGGACAGGGACCGCTCTCCGTCCTTCCGCCGCTGCTCGAGGGCATCCTGATACCCCTCGTAGGTCTTCGTCCCGAACAGGGTGCGCAACAGGCGCTGCCGTTCGTCGTTCTTGGCCAGGAGGAACTCCGCGAAGCGGTTCTGCGCGAGCAGGATGACCTGGAGGAACTGCTGTTGGCTGAGTCCGACGATCTCGTCGAGCTCGAGCGCGACGTTGCGGGGCCCACGCTGTCGCCCGATCCACTCGCCGTCGACGAACTCGTCCAGATGGGCGTCCGGCGCGAGAGTGGTGAATCCGTCGCCGCGCCTTTTGCGACGCCGGTATTCGGGCGACCGCGTCACCTTCCAACGACGGTCGCCGACGGTGAACTCGACGCTCACCGTCGTGGGGTCCTCGGGCGCGCAATGGTCGCTGCGGAGCCGCTTCTCGGTCCCCTCGTATCGCGGAGCCGACCCGTATAGGGCGAAGCAGACACCGTCGAGCACGCTCGACTTCCCCGCACCGGTCCGACCGGTGATGAGGAAGATCCCGTCCCTCTCGTACGCGTCGAAGTCGACGACCTGCCGGTCGCGGAACGGGCCGAAACCTTCCAGCTCCAGGCGATGCAATCTCATGTCGTCGCCTCGACGAGGCTGCGTTGCTCGATGACGTCGCGGACGATCTGGGCTTCGAGGTCGCTGGCCCCTTCCCCGTCCCGCACGTGGGCGAGGAACGCGTCGACGAGTTCCGCGTCGCTGCGCACCGCCCGCACGCGGCGCGCGTAGCCGCCGGTCGCGTCGGCGGCCGAGGCGGGCGGGGTGTGCATGACCGTCGCACAGTGCGGAAAGCGCGCGAGAAGACGTCGCATGGCGTCGATCTGCGGGGTGGAGTCGGTGTACTGCGCGCAGACCCAGTCGTCGACGTGTGCGGCGTACTCCTCCGATTCCAGCAGTTGCCGGAACGGCGCACGCAGCGTCACCAACCGGCGCGGGATGGGCAGGTCGAGCCACGACGCCTCGATACCGCCGGCAGCGTCCATGTCGATCAACCACGAACCGCGCGGCTTGGCCCCCTCGCCGAAGCTGTAGTGCAACGGGGCCCCCGCGTATCGCACCGCCGGGGCGAGCTGCTGTCGCCCGTGGATGTGGCCGAGGGCGACGTAGTCGACGCCGTCGAAGCTCGACAGCGGCACGACGTCGAGGCTTCCCTGCCGGATCTCCCGCTCCACGCCGGGGGTGGCCTCGACCCCCGCGGCGAAGCAGTGCGAGATCACGACGCTGCGGGCCGGGTGCGCCTCCAGGTCGGCGCGGACCAGGCCCATCGCGTGGTCGATCGCGTCGGCCTGCGTGCGCATCACGGCGCCGCCCCACAGGTGTCGGACGACGCCGGGCTCGAGATAGGGGATGCCGTAGAAGCGAACCGGGCCGTCGGCGTCGTCGATCACGACCGGCGTATCGAGCGCGAGGGGATCGGTGAGGACGTGGATGCCGGTGCGCAACAGTCCCGACTGGAAGCCGAGGCGTGCCGCGGAGTCGTGGTTGCCGCTGGTGACGATGACGCTCGCGCCGGTCTCGGCGATTCCGCGGAGGACGTCGGTCAGCAGCGTGTAACAGCCAGCGGCGGGCGCGGCCGAGTCGAACACGTCGCCGGCGACGATCACGACGTCGACGTCGTGATCGCGCACCTGATCGACGAGGGTGCCGAGCACATCCCGCAGCGCGTCGAGCGTGGAGTGGCCGTGGAAGGACCGCCCGATGTGCCAGTCGGAGGTGTGCAGGATGCGCATGCCGTCAGGGTAGATCGGCCCTCCGACACCGGCGGCGAGGCGCTCCGTTCAGTCGTCGGTGTCGGCCGCGATCCGATGCACGAGGTCGCCGAACTCGGCGTCCGAGACCTCGAGCCCGGCCTGCTCGATGCGTCCGCGCAGGGCGTGTTCGACCGTCGCGACCGACTCGCCGGCGAGGTCGGCCCGCATCTGGGCGACCAGTCCGTCGAGTTTGTCGGATGCGGTGGCGTTGTTCTCCGACATCGCGGGCATCTTCTGCTCGCCGCGCTCGCCGAGCGCGCCGGAGCGCTGCGCCTCGTCGACGGTCATGGTCTCGCGGCCACCGTCATGGCCGTGGTGATCGCCCGCCTCCCCGGGGGCCGTGGCCCGGGAACCACCGTCGGCGTCGCGGGGAGCAGCCTCCCCCGTGGAGGTGGCCGTGTCGGCGACCTCGTCGGTGTCGCGGCGGTCGGGGTGGTTGACCCCCGGCTCGTCGTACTCGTTCCCGCTCGTACTCACCGTGTCTCCTCCTCGACGTCGCCGGCCAGGTCGGGATCCGTGTGCGGCCCGGCGCCCTCGACGGGCCCGACGTCCGCACCCGGGTCCGGCTCCTGATGCTCGAGGGTGAGTTCCGGGCTCCCCTCGGCCTCCCGCTCGGCGCGCGCGGTCTCACCGTCGGCCACGGCGCCGCTCTCCCACCCGCCCGCGGGCTCAGCGTCGATGACGCCCTCCGGCAGGTCGCGTTCCTGATCCATGCCGTCTCCTTCCGTCTCCACTTCAGGGTGGCGGGTGCGACGGATGCCGTTCGAGGGCTTGACCGGGCCGGGGGCGGCGGCTAGTGCTCAGCGGGGCTGGAGGATGCCCGCACGTGCGGGGTGGGCGGCGAACCAGTCGGCGACGTACCAGCACACCGGGCTGACCTGACGGTCGCCCGCTCGTTCGATGTCGTCGACGGCACGTTCGACGATCTCGGCCGCGTAGCCGTGTCCGCGGAAGGTCGGCACCGTATAGGCCCGGGTGAGGGCGACGGTGCGACCGTCGTCGCGGTAGTCGAGCACGCTGACGAGGTCGTCACCGCGGTGCAGCGTGTAACGCGAGGCGTCGGGCTGTCGGGTGAAGTGCAAGTCGTTCACGGCGTCAGCGTACGCCCGTCCAGGGCGATGGGCGCCCGAACACGCATGTTCACGGAGGACGCCTCCCGGTCGCCGGTTCCGGTCACTCGCCGCCGGTGGTGACCTGTGACACCAGGCGATCGACCTCGTCGTCGGAGAGCTCCTGCCCGGCCTGGGCGAGACGTTCCCGCAGCGTGGCGGCGATCTCGTCGCGCGGGGCGTCGCCGGCGTCGGAGCGCACCTGCGCGACGATGCTGGCCACGTCACCCACGTCGCCGCCGGCGTCCGAGACCTCCGTGGCGCCGGGCGATGCCGACTCGGTCGGCTCGTGACCGATGTCGTGGCCGCCGATCACTCCGATCCCGACGGCGACGTGGTCGACATCTTCGGTGGAGGCCTTGTTCTCGTTCGTTCCCATGCGGTTCTCCCTTCCCTCGCCTCCAGCTTCACGCCGCCGCCGGAGCGCCGTCACGGGGTTGACCCCGAGGAAGCGCCCGGCTACCGAAGCCCGGGGTGAGCAATGTGTCGCATTTCCCGCGCACGGCCGTCATCTTCCTTCGCGATTTGACGCATGAGGACACGTTCCGTCATAATCGGGCGCATGACTGACGACGCACGCTCTCTGTCCGCCGTGGAGGCGAACGGGACTGCCGGCATGATGGCTGCCGGCCGTGCTGTCATGTGTTGTCGAATGTGTCGCTGATTCGGTGACCCCCGCTGGACCCGGCGGCCCTCTGCCACTGCCGACCCGAGTCCCCCGACGCACCGCCCGCACCCCGCACCCCGGGTGCCTGAACGCGTCGCCCCCGGCCCATTCGACGGGCCGCATCGCAACACACACACGGATCCATCGAGCCGCATCCGGCCGGATTCCCCCTGCTGAGGACCCATCATGTCGACAACCGCTCTTCTCGACCGCCCGACCGCTCCGACCCGCCACCTGCGTGCGGTGACCGGACCCGTGCCGACGATCGCCGATCCTGCGCCCGCCGCACCGTCCACGCCCGCCGCGCGCCAGCTCCCTCCGGGCACGGAGCCCCGTGGCTTCGCCCTGTACGTCGGCCTCGACGAGGCCAAGGCCGCCGCGGCGGGAGTCGACCTCGGCGTGCTCGTGGATGCGCTGCGCCGCACCGTCGCGAACCTCGCGCCCTCGGCGGAGACCTACGCGACGGTCGCCTTGTCCCCCGTGGGCGCCGGTGGCCGGGACGTCGACGTCGTCCGCCTCGCGCTCCACGAGCCCGCCGCTGTGGCCCGCACGAAGCGCGAAGAGGAGGAGGCGGAGAAGGATGCCGTGCGCGGCGTCGTCGTCGACATCTCCCGCAAGCGCGTGCTCATCGACGGTGAGTCGGCGGCCTTCACCTTCAAGGAGTTCGAGTTGCTGCAGTACCTCGTGCTGCGCGAGGGGTCGACGATCGAGCGGGCCGAGCTCGTCTCGTCGCTGTGGAGCGCATCCTCCGAGGAGGAGGCTCCCGGTGAGCGGACCATCGATGTGCACGTGCGGCGCCTGCGCGCGAAGCTCGGTCGCTACGAGGACATCGTCCGCACGGTGCGCGGCGTCGGTTACCGTTTCGACCGGCACGCCGACGTGGTGATCCGCTACGGCCACGGCACACCCTCACCCGACCGCTTCTGACGCGGCTCACCACGCGTGTCGGCGCGGCCGCGTAGGGTGACCGCATGAGCCCGCCCGTCCGATCCGCGTCGCGCGCGCAGGCGGGGGCTCCCCGGGTCGGCCACGGCAGGCCGCGGGAGACCGAGTATCGACCACGCCACCCCCTCGATCTGCGTCGCACCGTCGTCTTCCAGCGTCACGGCGTGAACGATCCGACGATGAGGGTCGACGGCGCCGTGATCTGGCGGGCCAGCCGCACCCCGGAGGGTGTCGCCACCGTCGCGCTGCGCGAGACCTCGCCAGGGGTCGTCCGGGCCGCCGCCTGGGGCCCGGGCGCGGGATGGGCGCTCGGACAGGTGCCCGCCCTGTGCGGCGGTCGGGACGATCCCTTCGATTTCGACCCGTCGCCGCACCCTCTGGTCGTCCGGGCGCACCACCGCAACCCCGGCCTGCGACTGGGACGCACGGACCGCGTCTTCGAGGCACTCGCGAGCGCGATCTTCGAGCAGAAGGTCACCGGCGTGCAGGCCTTCGCGGCGTGGCGCCGCATCGTCACGTGGCATGGCGAACGCGCACCCGGCCCCACCCCCGGCCCCCTGTTCGCCCCTCCTTCGATCGAGGGCTGGCGCCGCATCCCGTCGTGGGCGTGGCATCGTGCCGGTCTCGAGCCCCCGCAGTCCCGGACGGTCGTCCGCGCCGCCCGCCGCGGCGATGCGATCGAGCGGTCGGTGGCCGGTGCCGCGGACGGCGAGGCCGTCGACCGGGTCCTCCTCTCCCAGGCGGGCATCGGGCCGTGGACGTCGGCCGAAACCCGCATCCGCGCCCTGGGCGACGCGGACGCGGTCAGCGTGGGCGACTTCCATCTCGCCCACCATGTCGGCTACGCCCTCACCGGATCGCGCACCGACGACGACGGGATGCTGCAGCTGCTGTCGTCATGGCCCGGTCATCGCCAACGTGTGATCCGTCTCCTGGCGGCATCCGGTGTCCGTGAGCCGCGCCGCGCGCCGCGCCTCCACCCGGAGGACCACCGCGACCGTTGACGCGCCCGGCATCGGCGGGGTGGACGCGGCCGCTCGGCCGCGCCACGATGAAGTCATGATCGAGACGATCGAAAACGCACCCGATGGCGTCCTCGGCTTCCGCGCCGTCGGCGAAGTGACCGCATCCGACTACGAATCCGTGCTCGACCCCGCGATCGACCGGACACTGCAGTCCCAGGAGAAGGTGAACCTCGTCATCGTGCTCGGGGACAGATTCGAGCGATACTCGCTCGGCGCGATGTGGCAGGACACGATGCTCTCCGGCAAACCGCACCGGGTCTGGGGGCGTTGCGCTTTGGTGACGGGTCACTCCGTGATCGCCGAGATCATCCACAGTCTCGCGTTCCTGTTCCCGGGCGACCTGCGCTTCTTCCCCCTCGATCAGGAGGACGCCGCACTCGCGTGGGCAGCCGGCGGCGACGACGCCGGACCCTGATCCGCCCCGACGCCGCACCACCGTAGGCTTGGGGCATGTCTGAACCTCGCACCGGGTTTCCGCGCGGGCGCCTGCAGTGGCTGCTCGGCACCGTCCTGCTGTTCGCCCTCGGCGTGCTGTTCGGGATGATCCTGCAGAACGTATGGCTGGGCGTGATCCTGGCCGGCGCGATCTCGATCGGATGGCTCATCGCGTATGAGTCTTGGCGGGGGCGCCACGTCGGCCTGGACGACCCCGACGACGACGGCGCCCAGATCTGACCGAGGAGATCGCCACTTAGGGTAACCTAAGTAGCGATGACCACCTCGCCCGACACCTCCTCCTTCCACCTCGAGCGCCATCCGCTGGATCTCGTCTTCCGTCGCGTGAGGCTCACGGCCCGCGACTGGGTCACCCCCGACTACGTGCGGATCCGCCTCAGCGGAGACGAGCTGAAGGGGTTCGTCTCCCTGGGATCCGACGACCACGTGCGCGTCCTGTTCCCCGAGGAGCAGCCGAACAGCCTCGAGGAACTGCGCGCCGCACCGAGCCGCGAGTACACCCCGCTCGCATGGGACTCCGAGGCCGGCTGGCTCGACCTGGAATTCGCCCTGCACGGCGATGAGGGTGTCGGCGCCCCCTGGGCGGCACGGGCTCCGATCGGCTCACTCGCCGGTGTCGGCGGCCCCCGCGGCTCCGCGGTCATCCAGGGGCGCCCCGACGCCTGGTTCCTGGCCGGGGACGAGACCGCGGTCCCCGCCATCCGTCGTTTCGTGCGCCTCATGGACGCGGACTCGACCGGTCGGATCCTGATCGAGGTGACCGCCGCCGACCGGGAGCTTCCGCTCGCGGGCGTGCCGTCCGGCGTGACGGTCACGTACGTCCATCGTGGAGATGCCCTCGCCGGAACGGCGCTCGCCACCGAGCTCGAGCGGATCGGCGCGGCCGAGCGCCCCCTCGGATCGGTCTTCGGCTTCATCGCCGCCGAGCAGTCCATCGTGAAAGCCGGCCGAGCCCTGCTGCACGGACGCTGGGCGCTTCCCACCGATCAGAGCATCGTCAAGGGTTACTGGAAGCGCGGCGAGACCGAGTACCACGCTCCGCACTGACCGAGCCCGCTCCGCGCCTCCGCATCGACCCGCGGAGGCGGTGACCAATCCGGATTCGAGGGATATCTTGAGTCGAGACGGCATCCGGGCCGGATGCCACGCTGACGGAGGCCGGACATGGGCGAGGAAAAGGGCGGCTTCTCCGACGAGGAGAAGGCCGCGATGAAGCAGCGGGCCGATGAACTGCGCTCCACAAAGGGTTTGAAGGGCGCCGCGAAGCGCGCGCGGGAGATGGAGGCGTGCGTCACCGCGATCGACGACCTCACGGGAATCGACGCAGAGGTGGCCACGGTGTTCCATCGCATCGTTTCCGACGAGGCACCCCACCTTGCTCCGAAGACGTTCTACGGCTTCCCCGCCTATGCCGACGACGAGGGCAAGGTCGTGATGTTCGTCCAGCCCAAATCGAAGTTCGACACCCGCTACCCGACGGTGAACTTCGACGAGCACGCCCACCTCGACGACGGCGACATGTGGCCCACCTCCTTCGCCGTGGTGGCGGTCAGCCCGGGGGTGCAGTCCCGTCTGCGCGACCTCGTCCGACGCGCGGTCGCCTGACCGAGCCGGGAACGCCCCGACCTCCTCCGCGTCACCCGCGTCGGATCCGCGCCACCTGCCCATGGACGGGCTCGCCGTCGACGAGGACGAGACGGATGTCGGCGACGGTCGCCTGCCACACCAGGGTGGGGAGCGGATCACCCATCGGGCCGACGTGCGATCCGTCGGTGTCGACGAGCACGAGGTCGGCACGCTTGCCCGGTTCGAGCGAGCCCAGCGTGTCTTCGCGCCCGATCGCCCGCGCCCCGTCGATCGTCGCGTGGGCGAACACCTGTTGCGCCGTCGCACGTGCGGCGCCGGTTCCGGCGACGCGGTCGAACATGAGTGCGTGGCGTACCTCGGCTGCCATGTCGGCGGTCGCGTTCAACGTGGCGTTGTCCAGGCCGAGGCCGATCGCGATACCCGCGTCCCGCAGGGCACCGAGCGGACTGGACGAGCCTCCGAGGAGCATCGTGGCCGCCGGGCAGTGTGCGGCCCCGACGCCGCCGCGGGCCAGCGCGACGCGGTCGTCCGCGTCGGCGAAAACGAGGTGCGCACCGACCGTCCCGCGACGGAGCAGCCCATGGCGCTCGAGTCGCGCGACGGCGCGTTCGCCGGTCACATCGACCGCCCCCGGCTCGGACGCGCACAGGTGGGTCGTGAACCCCGCGCCGCGGGCGCGGACGAGCGCCTCGAGGCCCGCCAGGAGCGTGTCGCCGGCCATCTCGGGCAATTCCACGCTCCCCCACACCTCAACCCGCCCGGTCGCGAGGTCGAACGCCCGCTCCGCGAACCCCTGCGCGACGCCGGTCGGTGAGACGAGGTCGGCCGCGGCGACGGGGAAGTCCTCCAGGAGGCGATCCCACCCGGGAGGCAGCCGATCCGAGACCATCGGTGCGACGATCCAGCGCAGCCCCGAGTCGGCGGCCGCCCGCACCGATGCGGCCAGGCATTCGTCCGCCCGGCGCGTGCCGACGCCTCCGACGCCCCAGCAGTCGACCACGGTGGTGATCCCCGCCCGGGCGAGGTCTGCGGCTGTGAGAGCGGTCGCGCGGCCCGCATCGGCGGCGGAGTGCCCGAGCACGGTGGCGTAGTAGACGCCGAAGAGCCAGTCGAAGAAGTCTCGGGCGTCGCCGGCCGCGCCGCGCGCGGGTGCATCCATCGAGTGCTGATGCGTGCTGAGGAAACCCGGATGCACGATGCCGCCGGACGCGTCCACACGCTCGCGTGCGGGCGGCGTGGGGCCCTCGCCGAGCGCGGTGACCTCCCCGGCGTCGATCGCGATCCAGCCGCGCACGATGTCGCGTCGCGCGTTCATCGTGACGATCACGGCATCGTCGACGACAAGGTCGTGCATGTCCCTCACCGCGGGAACAGTGGGATTCGCCCCAGTGCGAACAGGCGATCCGTGTAGTCGGCGAGCGCCTCCGGCCACCCGTCGCCTTCGGCCAGGAGCGCACCCACGCCCACGACGTCGGCGCCGGCCTCTTCGAGGAGGCAGAGTGCCGCGCCCGAGGACGACCCCGTGGAGATGACGTCGTCGACGAACAGCACCCGTCGGCCCGCCACGTCGTCGAGCCGCGCACGGTCCAGGAGCAGCGATGCACCCGCGGTGCTCGTGATGGCGTGCACGGGCGCCTCGAGGGCGTCGCCGAGGTGCACCTTCCGAGTCTTCTGGAGGATGACGTAGTCGTCGAGTCCGAGCGCCCGGGTGACCTCGATGGCCACCGGTATCCCGAGCGTGGCCGGGGCGACGACGATGTCGGGTTCGACGGCCCGGAAGTGCGCCGCGAGTTCGCGCCCGGCGGTTTCGATGACCGACACCGGCTGGTCGATGACCATCATCAGGGCGATCGACAGGTCGTCCGAGACGGGGACCACCGGGAGGGTGACCTGTTGCGACCCCATCTGCGCGGTGTGGTTCTCGGGGACGCCGGTGCTCTCGTGCATGTGATGCACGGTACGCATGGCGGATGTCCGGGACGTTTCACGGGCGCGGCGGAGCGGCCGCCGAAGAAAAATCACGAAAAGATCACGGAAACCCTTCCCCTCGTTACCTTTCCGTTATAGAATGTGAGCACGGTGATCGTTTTGCTGTGGCGATCACCGGCATGTGATTGCAGGACACTCTTGGTGCAAGGGACAAGGGCCGGTCGGAAGCCTCTCCGACCGGCCCTTCACCGTTCCCACGGCACCTCGTCAGCCCAGTTCCTCCGGCCTGCGCGGCTCGCATCCGCGGACATGCTCGTCGAGGAACGCGAAGACCGTCTCGTACCAGACCGCCGCGTGCTGCGGCTTGAGGATCCAGTGGTTCTCATCGGGGAAGTACAGGTATCGGTGCACGATCGATCCGTCCTCCTCGGTGAAGCGCTCGGCCAGTTCCGACCACAGCCGTAGCCCCTCCCCGACCGGGACGCGGTAGTCGCGATCACCGTGGATCACGAGCAGGGGGGTGCGGATGTCGTCGACGAACCGGTGCGGGGAGTTCTCCACCATCGCCTCCGGCGTGAAGATGCTCTTCCAGTACCCGGCCGAGTCGGTCGTGCCGGCGAACTGGTCCAGGGCCCACAGGCTCGCGTGCGTGACGATCGCGCGGAACCGATCCGTGTGCCCGGCGATCCAGTTGGCCATGTAGCCCCCGAACGAGCCGCCCATGGCGGCGGTCCGGCCGGCGTCGACGTCCGCCCGCGCGACGGCCGCGTCGGTGATCGCGAGCAGGTCGGTGTACGGCGCAGCGCCCCAGGCGTTCCACCCGCGGGCGATGAACGCAAGCCCGTACCCGGTCGAGAGTGCGGGGTCGGGGAGCAATACGGCGTACCCGCGCGCCGTCGCGAGGTTCGGGTTCCAGCGCCAGCTCCAGGCGTTCCATGAGCTCAAGGGCCCGCCGTGGATCCACAGCAGCAGCGGGGCGGGGGTCTCCGGGGAGGCGCCGTCGGGGAGCAGGAGCCACCCGCGCACCCGCGCGCCGTCATCGGCGGCCGCCTCGACCTCGACGAGGTTCGCCGGATGCGACGGTGCCGGAACCGGCGAGGCGAGCGGGGTGACCGAGCCGTCCTGATGCACGCGCACCGGGTGGGGAGGGGTGACCGCGTTCGAGCGCAGCGCGACCACCTCACCGGTGGCGACGTCGACGCACGCGTGCGCGTAGGCGAAATCGTCCGCCGTGATCTGCTCGACCGTGCCGCCGTCCAGGGGCACCCGGAACAGCGGCGCCCGACCGTCGGAGTCGGCCACGACGATCAGCGACGCGTCGTCGGCCGCGAAGCAGATCTCCGCCGGCCAGCGGTCCCAGTCCGACCCGATGCGGCGCGCATCCGACCCGTCGAGGGCGCTCACCCACAGCTCCTGCTGCGTCGGCGCGGCCGGCGTGCTCTTGACGGCGCGCACGAACGCCAGCGAGCGCCCGTCGTGGCTGATACGCGGGCGTTCGATGTCGACTCCGACTTCGTCGAAGAGCATTGTGCTCTCGCCGGTGGCGACCTCGATGGAGACCAGGCGATGGCGGCGGTTCACCCCTTCGAACACCGAGACGGTCGCCACGAGGGACTCACCGTCTGGAGAGAGTGCCGCGCCCGACCCGAACGAGCGCCCGGGATGCGGCGTCAGGTCGCGAGGGCGCGGCAGGGTCGACGGGTACGGTGCCGGCGACCGATCGCCCACGCCGGCTTCCTCATCCCCGTCGGCTACCGGCACCTCGATGGTGTCGCCCGCAGCCCCTGGATCCACCGCGAACAGGTGGGTCTGCTCCGGGCCGAGGTCGTGATCCCAGAAGCGCACGGGGTAGCTGTCGTGGAGGATGGCGCGCACCTTCTTCGCCCGGCGCAGCCCGCGGAGCCGGGCGTCGTCCTCGAGGGACAAGGCCGAACGCAGAAGATCGGCCGCGAGGACCACCCGGTCGACGCCCTCTGCGCACGCGGCGATCGTCCCGGCACCTCCGGCGAGGCGGGTGATGGCGCGGGCCTCTCCCCCGGCTGCGGGCAACAGCCACAGTTGCGCGGCTTCGTCCTCGTCGGGCGCTTCAGCGTCCGGGCGGGCGGAGACGAAGAGCACGTCGCCTCGGGCCGTGAAGACGGCACCCGATTCACCCGCGGCGGAGCGTGTCAGCCTCCGGGCGGATCCGCTCCCGTCGGCCGGAACCTCCCACAGCGCCCGCTCATATCCGGTGCCGTCGCGACGAAGGGTCGCGACCGTCAACACGGCACGGTCACCGTCCGGCGACAGCGCGACACCCTCGATGCGGGGCAACGCATTGTAGTCGTCGAGCGAACCGAAAGGAAAGGATGCGGCGTGATCCGTCATGCCTCCTACGCTAAGGCCCTACCCGAACCGTTCCCTCGCCCGACCGGTCGGACCTGGACGACGGCCACACCCCGGCCGACCCCGGGATCCGCCCATCCGAACGACCCAGCGCTCCGAATCCTCCTCGAAGCGGGTCCTCGCCCACGCCCGCACACCTCGACCAGGAGACGACACCATGCCCGAGCGCACCACTGCACCTCTCGTCGACATCGACGACCACCGCAACGTCACCGAGCTGCTCATGCGTCGTGTCGCCGAGAACCCCCACCACGCGGCGTTCGACGTCGCCACCGGCGACCCCGACGCACCGTGGCGCCCGGTGTCGACGGCCGACTACCTGAGCGAGGTGACTGCGCTGGCCAAAGGGCTCATGGCCACCGGCGTCGAGGCCGGCGACAGCGTGGCCATCATGGCCCCCACACGCTACGAGTGGGCTGTCGCCGATCTCGCCGTCTGGTTCGCCGGGGCCGTGGTCGTGCCCGTCTACGACACTTCCTCGCCCGATCAGGTGGCGGCGATCGTCGCAGATGCCGAAGTGAGATTGGCGATCGCGGCCGGCGAGCGCCAAGCGCGATCCCTCCGCGAGGCACTCGATCGAGCCGCCGCCGCGCACCTCGGTGTGTGGACGATGGAGGCCGGTGTCCACGACCTCCTCGCCCTCGCATCTGCCGGCGACGAGGTGGACGACGCCCTGCTCGAGCTGCGCCGCACCCAGGCCGACCTCGACTCACCAGCGACCATCGTGTACACCTCGGGCACGACCGGTGAGCCGAAGGGGGCGGTCCTGACCCATCGGAACTTCGTCGGCCAGGTGCGCAACGTCGCCGCCGCATATCGCGAGGTCGTCCATGAGGGCGGGAACACCGTCATCTTCCTGCCCTTGGCGCACGTGCTCGCACGCGGTCTGCAACTGGTCTGCCTCGCCGGAGGTATGCGCATCGCGCACGTCGCAGACCCCGCCGAGGTGGTCGGGAGCCTGGCCGAGCTGCGGCCCACCTTCCTCGTGGTCGTCCCGCGGGTACTCGAGCGCATCCGGAACGCCGCGGCGGCCAAGGCCGATGCGACCCACCTGGGCGCGCTCTGGCGCGGCGCCGTCTCCACCGCGACGTCGTGGGCGACCGCCCTCGAGGCCGGCGAACACCCGTCGGTGCCATTGCGCGTGCGCCGCACCCTGTTCGACGCCCTGTTCTATCGGCGCCTGCGCACCCGCATGGGCGGTCGACTCGACTACATCCTCTCGGGAGGCGGCGCGCTGGACGCCGATCTGTCGCGGCTGTTCCGCGGCATCGGCGTACCGGTCATCGAAGGCTACGGCCTGACCGAGACCACCGCCCCACTGACCGGGAATCTCCCCGGCGACATCCGATCCGGCACCGTGGGATACCCCCTCCCAGGCTCGACCGTTCGGATCAGCGATCAGGGCGAGATCCTCGCCAAGGGGATCGGCATCTTCTCCGGCTACCGCGACCCGGAGCACACCGCCGAGGCGTTCGAGGACGGTTTCTTCCGCACCGGCGACCTCGGCCGCCTCGACGAGGACGGCCGCGTCGTGCTCGAGGGCCGACTCAAGGACGTCATCGTGACCAGCAACGGCAAGACCGTCGTCCCCCAGTCGTGGGAGAGCCACGTGGAGACCAACCCCCTGGTCGCCCACGCCGTCATGGTCGGCGAGGGCCGGTCGTATCTGTCGGCGCTGCTGGTGCTGGACCGCGCCGAGACCGGGGCGTGGGCCGCCGCCCAGAACCTCCGTCTCGAGGAGGTGTCGGGTCAGAGCATCACCCCGATCGCCGAACCGCGGCTCATCGCGCACCTGCAGGAGAGCGTCGACGCCGCCAACGCGCGCGTCTCGCGCAGCGAGAGCGTGCGCCGCTTCGCCCTCGTGTTCACCGACCTCGACGACACCCGCCTGGTCACCCCGACCATGAAGATCAAGCGGCGAGCTCTGCTCGAACGCAGCGGTCCCGCCGTCGAAGACCTCTACCGCTGACTCCCCCTCGAGAGGACATCATGAAATCCGACACCCGCGCGTCGCTGATCACGATCATCGTCGCCCTCGCCCTGGGTGCCCTGGTCGCTTGGGCCGGTGGCCATGGCAACGCCCTCGTTGCCGGCATCCCGCTGTTCGCGGTGGCGGTCGCCGTCGCCTACGCGATCCAGATCATCGTCTGGATCCCGTCGCAGATCGCGCGGTCGGAGCGCTTCTTCGACATCACGGGCAGCATCACGTTCATCGGCGTCTCGATCGCCCTCCTTCTGCTGGCTCCCGCCCCGGATGCGCGCAGCTGGGTGCTGGCCGGAATGGTCGTGCTGTGGGCCGTGCGACTCGGGTCGTTCCTGTTCGTCCGCGTGCACCGCAGCGGCGGCGACGACCGGTTCGACGAGCTGAAGACCAACCCCGTGCGCTTCCTGCGCGTGTGGGTGCTCCAGGGGGCGTGGGTCTCGCTCACCGCGTCGGCGGCGTGGATCGCGATGAGCAGCGAAACGCGCGCGCCCCTCGGCTGGCTCGCCTACGTCGGCATCGGCGTGTGGCTCCTCGGGATGGTCCTGGAAGTCACCGCCGACGCACAGAAGAGCGCGTTCAAAGCCGACTCGGCCAACGAGGGCCGCTTCATCCGCAGCGGCCTGTGGTCGCGGTCGCGCCACCCTAACTACTTCGGCGAGATCGTGCTGTGGATCGGCGTGTTCCTCGTCGCCGCACCCGTCCTCAGCGGATGGCAGTGGGTCGCGGTCATCTCACCGCTGTTCGTCATCCTTCTGCTCACCCGGGTCAGCGGCATCCCCCTGCTCGAGCAGAAGGCGGAGCGCACCTGGGGCGGACAGGATGACTACGAGGCTTACAAGAAGCGCACCCCCGTGCTCATCCCTCGGCTGTCCTCCCCCGCGTGAGGGCCCTGTTCCGGATGCTCCTCGTGTGAGGAGTGCCGCGGCCCGAGGGGGATCGGGCCGCGGCACGGTCACGTGCCCGGGACGAACCCGAGGGCGCGACCGGGCGCACCACTCCCGCGGGCGATCTTGAGCGGCGCGAAGACGAACAGCGCGCCGCGTGCCGGGAGCGCGGCAAGGTTGGCAAGCGCCTCGACGAAGACCAGACCGTTCGACAGCCCGGACACATGCACCGGGCCCCCGTCGTGCGAGGATCCCATACTCGGGCCGTCGGTACCGACGCACCGCACGCCTCGGTCGGCAAGATAGGTCATCGTCTCCACCGACGGCGCCGGCCACGCGGCGCCGCGTCCGTGGATGACCGCTTCCTGAGCGTAGTGGGCCCCCGCGCCGCCGGCCCGGTAGTGCATCGCATCCCAATCGGAGCGGAACAAGACCACGTCTCCCGGAGCGAGATCCCCGTATCGCTCTTCGAACGCACGAACATGCGCGATCTCGATCATCGGGCTGTGACCGTCCGCCACGGCGGTGCCGACGAGCGCGGTGACGTCGATCACCGCTGCGGGTCCCACGAGCTGGTCGAGGGGGATCCTGTCGGCCGTGATCGCCCCGGCCTCATCCGCCCCCTCGAGACCGGACGTCGGCGAGGGCACGAAGTGCGCCGGCGCATCGACGTGGGTTCCGGTGTGCTCGTCCATGAGGAGCCAGCGGGTCTGGTAATGACCGCAATGCGAGCGGAGCACCGCCTCATCGGAGAAGTCGTCGACGAAGTAGTTGAAGGTCTTCTGCTGATACGGCATATGGCCGGGCCACGAGCACGGCAGCTCCTCGGCGACCGTGAGAGACAGGTCCACGACGCTCGAACCGAGCCACGCGGCTCCGAGCCCGGAGCCGGGGAGGGGATCAACCGACATTCGCCACACCTTTCACTTCCGTCATCGCAAGAATGCTCTCCTCCGTGGCGTCCTCCCGCGAAACCTCCGAGACGATTCTGCCCCTGCTCATCACGAGCACACGATCCGACAGCGCGATCACCTCGGGGAGCTCCGAGGAGACCATCAGCACGGCCATCCCATCGGCGACGAGCCGATCGATCACCTTGTAGAGCTCGCCGCGGGCGCCGACGTCGATCCCCCGGGTCGGTTCGTCCAGGATCATCAGATCCGGACGGGCGAGCAGCCACTTCGCCAGCGCGACCTTCTGCTGGTTGCCGCCGGAGAGCACTCCGGCGTCCTGCCAGAGGCCCCCCGTCTTGATACGCAGATCCGCGACGACTCGATCGACCTCTTTCGCAAGGCGACGTCGCGGCACCATGAACCCCTTCGACTTCGCCAACGCCGCGAGCACGATGTTGTCGTAGATGGGGCGGGCGATGTGCACGCCCTGGGTCTTGCGGTCCTCCGGCACGAGCGCCATCCCCCGCCTCGATGCCTGCAGCGGCGAGGTCATCCTTCCGACCTTCCCGGCCACGGTCACCTCGCCGGAAGTCGCATGATCGGCGCCGAACACCGCGCGGACGAGCTCCGTGCGTCCCGAGCCGACGAGACCGGCGATGCCGACGATCTCTCCCGCGCGGACCTCGAAGGAACAGTCCTCGACAGCGCCCTCCACCGAGAGTCCGCGCACCGACAGGACGACGTCACCGGGTGTCTGCAGGTGGCGGGCCTCGTGCATCGCGTTGTCCAGTGTGCGGCCGACCATGGCGGGGATGAGGTCGTCCTGGCTGGTCACGGCGGGGTCGAATTCCCCCCGGGGTACACCGTCGCGCAGGACGAACATCCGATCGGCGACCGCGTAGACCTCGTCGAGCCGATGCGTCACGATCACCACGGAGCACCCGCGGTCACGGAGCGCCCGGATGAGCGAGAGGAGGGACTCCGTCTCGCGCTTGCCGAGAGCCGCGGTCGGTTCGTCGAGGATGAACAGTCTCGCATCCAACGTGATGGACTTGACGATCTCGACGATCTGCTGCTGTGCGACGCTCAACTCCGACACCGGGGTGTCGACATCGACGTCGAACTCGATTCCCGCGTCCGTGAACGCGCGAACAGCTCTGCTGCGTTGCTCGCGAGAACTCTTCCACCACCCGCCGACGTATCCGTCGGGCCGCGTGAGGGACAGATTCTCGGCGACCGACATCTCGGGGATGAGGTTGAACTCCTGCAACACGATCGCCACGCCGTGTTTCAGCGCCTGGGACGTGTTGCGGAAGTGCACGACCTCTCCGTTGACCGTGATCTCGCCGGTGTCGGGCTGGACCGCGCCCGCGAGCACCTTGCCCAGCGTGGACTTCCCGGCGCCGTTCTCACCGATCAAGGCGACGACTTCGCCGGCACCGATGGAGATGTCGACATCATCCAACGCCTGGGTCGCCCCATAGCGCTTCGAGATTCCCTTGGCCTCAAGCAACGCAGCAGACACTGATCACTCCTTGAACACGGTGTCTTGCACCTCGGCTTCGATGTCCTCGACGTTCTCACGTGTCACGAAGACGGTCGAGACCGCGATCTCCTCGTCGACGTCTTCCCCGTCGAGGTACGAGCACATCGCATCGAAGGACGCACTGCCCATGAGCACCGGCTGCTGCATCGCCGCCGCCGCCATCGTGCCGTCCTTGAGCGACTGCAGCGTGTCCGGGCTGCCGTCGAACCCGACCAGGAGCGGGGTCTCGGCACCGTCCAGGGCGGTGAGAGCACCCTGGCTGGCCTCGTCGTGCTCGGTGAAGATGCCGACGAGGTCGGGGTACCCCGACAGCAGGTCCTGGGTGAAGGTGAGACCTTCGGACCGGGTGTAGTCCGCCGATTCCAGGAGGGTGACGACCTCGTATCCGGCGGCCTCCACCGGCCCGGTAAAGCCGTTCGTACGGTCCTTGCCGTTCTGGCGCGACTGCGAGATGCCGATGATCGCGACCTCGCCGCTGTCGATCCCCTCCGCCTGGAGCTGTTCGACCAGGTAGGCGCCGGCCTCTTCGGCGGCCGCCTCATTGTCGGTCTTGACGAAGCTGACGTAGTCGCCGCTCTCAGTGCCGATATCGGCGATCACGACCGGGACACCGGCCTCGGCGGCGATCTCGAGCACCGCCGGCGCCGAGGCGCTGTCGGTCGGCGAGATGATGATCCCGTCCACGCCGGAGGTGATCGCGTCCTGCGCGTTCTGCAGCTGTTTGCTCTGGCTGTTGTCCGAATCGTAGACTGTGACGTTCGCGACGCCGTCGGCGGCGTCCTCGACACCGATCGACAGCGACCTCCAGAAGGAGATGCTCATCGCGGGGGTCAGGTACGCGATGTTCGCGTCCTGGCAGGCGGTGACGGTGTCGGAACCGGCGTCGGCGCCGGAGTCCGTCTGCCCGTCGACCGAGCATCCGGCCAACGTCACGGCAAGCGCCGAGGCGGCGGTGATGGCAAAGGTCCTCTTCATTGATCTCTCCTTTGATGGGTGAAGGGGTCGGGGGTGGTTGGGCTGGATGTCACCGTCGGCCCGGCCGCACCACGCGGTCCAGGACGACGGCGAGGATGATCACGACGCCGAGTGCGGTGCCCTGCCAGAACGCGTTGACGCCGAGGATGTTGAGGCCGTTCTGCAGGAATCCGATCAGGAAGATGCCGATCACGGTGCCGACGACGCTGCCCCGTCCGCCCATCAGGGATGCTCCGCCGATGACGACGGCGGCGATGGTTGACAGCTCGAATCCGGTCCCGGTATTCGGGTCGATCGTCCCCAGACGGGACGACTCGATCATCATCGCGAGGGCGCACAGCAGACCCGTGAGGGCGTAGGGGATCACCTGGTAGAACGACACCCGGATGCCGGAGAGCCTGGCCGCCTCGGCGTTCGATCCGATCGAGTAGATGAACCTGCCCGGCTTGGTCCTGGTGAGGAAGATGTGGGCGGCGATGTAGAGGACCACGAAGAGGATCACATAGAACTTGATCCCCGCGATGTTGCCCTTGCCGAACCAGTCGAAGGCCTCGGGGAGACCGAACAGGGATCGTCCGTCGGAGATCACGTACGTGAGCGACGATGTGATCGACAGCATCCCCAAGGTGACGATGAACGGGGCCAGCCGGAGATAGGCGATCAACAGCCCGTTCATGAGCCCCGCCAGAAGTCCGACCCCGAGCATGACGACGACGCCGAGGACGACCCCGCCGCTGACCATCACGAGGCCTCCCGCCATGATCGACAGCGCGGCGATGCCGCCGACCGACAGATCGATGCCTCCGGTGAGGACGACCAGCGTCTGGCCGATCGCGATGATGCCCAGCACCATCACCTGCGAGAGCACGTTCTGCATGTTGCTCGAGGTGAGG
The DNA here is from genome assembly GCF_039531285.1 of Microbacterium aquimaris. Taxonomy (NCBI): domain Bacteria; kingdom Bacillati; phylum Actinomycetota; class Actinomycetes; order Micrococcales; family Microbacteriaceae; genus Microbacterium; species Microbacterium aquimaris. Next base: position 322,607 of record NZ_BAAAPT010000001.1, read on the forward strand.
AACCGCGGCTGCAGGATCGCCAAGGCGACGACCAGGACCAGCAGCGCGACGAACATCACCATCTCGACGCGGTACGTGGCCACGAAGGGTCGCCAGCGGGAGCGGAGGGAGCCGATTCCCACAGCCGCCGTCTCGGTCTTGCTTGTCATGTCGGATTCTCGTTTCTGCTCGATTGCCGTACGCGCCCGGCGCCGTCGTCGATGACGGCGGCCGAAGCCGCGTCAGTGCATGTAGAGGCCACCGTCGACGTTGAGGGTCTGACCGGTGACGAAGCCGGCGTCTTCACTGATGAGGTACGCCACCGCCGCCGCGATGTCCCGGGGCGTGCCGATCCGAGGCAGGACGCCGTCGGCGGCCATCGCCGTCTTGCGCTCCTCGGTGAGGGTGCCGCCCATGATGTCGGTGTCGATGGGTCCGGGCGAGATGACGTTGGCCGTCACGCCCACCGGTCCGAGCTCTCGCGCGATGGATCGCATGAGTCCCACAACGCCGGCCTTCGCCGCCGAATACGGCGTCTTCGAGAACGTCCCGCCTCCTCGTTGCGCGGACACCGAGGAGATCCCGACGATCCGGCCCACGCCGTGGCGGACGAGCGTCCGAGCGACGCGTTGGGTGATCCAGTGCACCCCGTCGAGGTTGATCGACTGAACGCGCGTCCATTCCTCGGGCGAGACCTCCAGGTAGGGCACGGGAGACGAGACACCGGCAAAGTTCACGACGGCGACGATCTGCGGGAGCGCCGCTTCGAGGGCATCCACCGCGGCGACGGCCTCTTCGCGGTCGGCGACGTTGGCGCCCACGCCCATCGCCTGGACGCCGTGCAGCCGGGAGACCTCCGCCGCCGTGTCGGCTGCGGCGATGCCGTCGATGTCGATGATCCCGACGTTCCACCCGAGCTCGGCGAGGTGGAAAGCCGTTGCACGGCCGATGCCGCGTGGGCTGGCGGCGCCCGTCAGCAGGACGGTGCGCTCAGCGGGGAAGGTGACGGTCATGTCATGTCCTCTCATGGGGTTCGTCTGTCGGACTACTCACCGGCGGCCGGCAGCAGCGACCTCAGATAATCCTGGTTGGTGGCGCATACGCCCAAGCTGTCCCCGCCGTACTGCTCGAGCAGGAACGCGCCGCGGAAGCCGAGGTCGATGGCTTGCGCCACCACCTCTCGGTAGTTGATGAGACCGAGTTCGAGCGTCGTGGGGGTCGAGGTGAACCACGTGCCGTCCGCTGCCTCGTCACGCGCGTAGTTCTTGACGTGCCAGTAGTTGGCGTAGGGGAGCGTCTTCGCGTGAAGTTCTCGCCAGTCCTCGATCGGTCGGTGCAGTCGGATCAGATTGGCGATGTCCGGGTTGAGCCCGACATTGGCCAACCCGATGTCTTCGATCATCGACACCGCACTCTCGGCGGTGCCGAAGTACGTGTCCTCGTACATCTCGAGCGACATGGGCAGTCCCGCATCCGCAGCATGCCGACCCAGCTCGCGCAGGCGCGACACCGCGAGGCGACGCGTATCGGCGTCAGCCGGATCCACGGGTCCCTGAGCGGTCCAGAACCACAGGGCCGCCTGCTGCGCCGCTGTGAAGGGCTGGTGCAGGCCGGTGGAGAAGACCGTCAAGCCCAGCTCGGCCGCCGCGTCGATCGTTCGATGCGCGTAGGCGAGGTTCTGTTCGCCTCGTCCGGGCTCGATGACGCTCTTGCGCTGCACGTGGACGGAGAGCAAGCGGACACCGTGCGCGCGGGCGATCGCCTGAAGCTCATCTCGTCGGCTCGGCTCCAGATCGGCGGGCCGGATGAAGTTGTCCGCCAGCTCGACGGCGCTGAAGCCCAGACCGGCCAGCTGCGCGAACATCCCGTCCCACGCCTCGGCGGGCGCGTCGTGCACGCTCGCGCCGCCGGCGTTGAGCGCCGAGAAACCGTGCATGCACACGGCGATCGGCCAGGTATCCCGGGACGGTCCGGGTCGTTCGTCAGTCATCACGGCTCCAACGCTGCAGACAAGTCGACGGCTTCGTCGATATCCTCGATCCTATAGGACTTCGCCTGCTTGTCAACACATCGTTGATTTAGCGGGAGCGGAGGATGGCGGTTTCCAATTTTTCCTACTTCCTATATGATCTTTCCGAGTTCAACGTTGAAGGAGATCGCAGTGACGCGCCTGTACAACAACCCGGACGACTTCACGCACGAGATGATCGACGGCTTCGTCGCCGCGTCCTCCCGGTGGGTTCGACGCGTGCCCGGCGGCGTTGCGCGCGCCACGCGTGGATCCGAACCTTCGGTCGCCGTCGTCATCGGCGGCGGAAGCGGCCACTATCCGGCGTTCGGCGGACTGGTGGGTCCGGGGCTCGCCCACGGCGCCGCCATGGGGAATCTGTTCGCCTCGCCGTCCGCCCAGCAGGTCGTCGGCGTCGCCCACGCTGCCCATGAGGGTCGCGGTGTCCTCCTCACCTACGGGAACTACGCCGGCGACGTGCTCCACTTCGGGAGAGCGCAGGAGCTCCTGCGAGAAGCCGGGATCGACTGCCGAACCGTCCTCGTCACCGATGATGTGTGGAGCGCCCCGCCGGAGAGGGTCGAAGAGCGGCGCGGAATCGCAGGCGACCTCGTGGTCTTCAAGATCGCCGCAGCCGCCGCCGAAGAGGGCAGAGATCTCGACACCGTCGAGGCGCTCGCACGCCGGGCCAACGCGCAGACGCGTTCGTTCGGCGTCGCCTTCGGCGGGTGCACGATGCCCGGATCCGACGAACCACTCTTCGACGTTCCCGCGGGGCGCATGGCCGTCGGTCTCGGAATCCACGGAGAACCGGGAATCGACGAGGTCGAGGTTCCGACCGCCGAGGGACTCGCGCAGATGTTTGTGGCGAAACTCCTCGAGGAGATCCCCGAAGGCCTCCAGGTCGACGGGGCGCGGGTCGTGCCCCTTCTGAACGGCCTCGGATCGGTCAAGTACGAAGAGCTCTACGTGGTGTACCGCTCGATCGCCCGCCTCCTGGGCGAGGCCGGCATCGTCGCCGTCAGCCCGCAGGTCGGCGAATTCTGTACGAGCTTCGACATGCCCGGTGCTTCTCTGACCCTGCTCTGGCTCGATGACGAGCTGGAGCGTCTGTGGCACGCACCGTGCGACACCCCCGCCTTCCGACAGGGCGCGATGCCCCCGCGCGCATCCGTCGTCGACGACGAGGACCACGCCGTCGAGGACGACGTGCCGGATGCCTCCGACGCATCTCGTCGGGCCGCGTCCGCGGTGTGTCGAGCGCTCGAGGTCGCGGCCGCGCGACTGTCAGAGGCCGCCGATGAGCTCGGCCGTCTCGATCGCGTCGCCGGCGACGGCGATCACGGCATCGGCATGCAACGCGGATCCCGAGCCGCCGCGGCCGCAGCCCAGGACGCACGATCCCGGGGCGCCGGCGCGGGGACGACCCTGCTCCGCGCCGGCGACGCGTGGTCGGATGGCGGCGGCGGCACCTCGGGCGCGATCTGGGGCGAGATGCTCCGCGCGTTCGGAGCCTCGGTCGGAGACGAACGGCCCCTGGAGGCCGAGGCACTCGCCGTCGGCATGATCGCGGTGCGTGATGCCGTGATGTCCTTCGGCAAGGCGCGCCCCGGCGACAAGACGATGATCGACGCCATCGTCCCTTTTGCAGACACGCTCACCGCGCGACTCCGCGACGCCGACCCTTGCCGGACCGCCTGGCTCGCCGCGGTCGACGCCGCGGACGCCGGCGCCGCTTCCACCGCTCACATGACCGCCCGCCTCGGTCGCGCGAAGACGCATGGCGACAAGAGTCTCGGTACACCCGACCCCGGCGCGATCTCGTTCGCGATGGTCGCCGCATCCATCACCCCCACCATCGAGGAGAACGATTGACATGGCCCTACGACTCGTGATCGGCGCCGACGACGCCGGGTTCGACTACAAGGAGAAGATCAAGGCGGACCTGCTCGCCCACCCCGACGTCGCGTCGGTGACGGACGTCGGTGTCGACGCAGACAGCCACACGAACTATCCCACCGTGGCGACCACTGCCGCGGAGATCGTGGCCGCCGGCGATGCAGACCGCGCCGTGCTCGTCTGCGGCACGGGACTGGGCGTCGCCATCGCAGCGAACAAGGTCTCCGGCATCCGCGCCGTCACCGCGCACGACTCCTTCAGCGTGGAGCGATCGGTGCTCTCGAACGACGCCCAAGTGCTGTGCATGGGGCAGCGCGTGATCGGCGTGGAGCTCGCCCGGCGACTCGTGCGCGAATGGCTGGGCTACACCTTCGATCCGTCGAGCGCGTCGGCCGAGAAGGTCCGCGAGATCTGCGCCTACGAGGGCGCCTGACACGGCAGGAGGACGACCCATGCTCGTCGGTACGAGCCTGAAGATGTACTTCACCCACGCACGGACCGTGGAGTGGACCCGAACCGTGGCGGCCGGGCTGCGAGAACGATCTCTCGACGGGGTGGAGCCGTTCGTCATCCCGCAGTTCCCGTCGATCCCCGCCTGCCTCGAGGCCGCCCGAAGCAGCGGGCTCGCGGTCGGCGCGCAGGATGTCGCGACCCATGACGCCGGCGCCTTCACCGGCGAGGTCTCCGCCGCCGTGCTCGCGGAGATCGGCTGTCGCTACGTGGAGGCGGGGCATGCCGAACGGCGAGCGCTGTTCGGCGAGACCGACGACATCGTCGCCGCGAAGGCCGACGCGGCCCTTCGCCACGGCCTCACCCCGATCGTGTGCGTCGGCGAACCCGACCGAGGGGACCCCGCACGCGCGATAGATCACTGCCTCGATCAGATCCGCGCCGCGCTCTGCGTCGCCGACGCCGCAGATCGGGACGGCGAGATCGTGATCGCCTACGAGCCGGTGTGGGCCATCGGGGCCCCGGAGCCGGCCGGAGTGGACCATATTCGTGCGGTGTGCTCTGCACTCCGCGACGCCCCGCCGGCGCGCCCACGTCGCCGGCGGGTGATCTACGGCGGGAGCGCCCGTCCCGGACTGCTTCCCCTGATCGCGGACACCGTCGACGGGATCTTCCTCGGCCGCAACGCGCACGAACCTTCGGCATTCGAGGCCGTGCTCGATGACGCGGCATCTCTGGGCTGACAGGATGGAGCTGGGGGGATCAGTGAGTGAGACAGAACAGTCGACCGGCCTGTGGGGCACGGACCCGACACTCGAGCGACGTGGGTTGCGCGACCATGTCTACGATCGCATCCTGAACGGACTGATGCGTGGGGAGATCGACCCCGGTTCGCGCCTGTCCATCGACACCATCGCGCGCGAACTCGCCGTGTCACCGACACCCGTGCGCGAGGCGATGGTTCAGCTCGAGCGCACGGGTCTGGTGACCCGTGAAGCCCATAAGGGCTACCGCGTGGCGCCGCCCCTGAGCCGTGATCAGCTCGAGGAGCTCTTCGAGGCCCGCATGATGCTCGAGACCACGGCCACGGCACTGGCGACACCGCATCGACGCCTCCTCCTGGCCGAGCTTCGCCAGGCCGAAGCAGAACACCGCCGAGCCGGCGGCGAGGTCATCGCGGCCATCGCGCGCGGCGATGCCGACGACGTCGCCCTCACCACCTCCTATTTCTCCTCGGACGCCGCCTTCCACCAGGTGATCTTCGACCATTGCGGGAACCACTACATCCGACAGATGTCCGAGACCCTCGGCGCGCAGTTGCACCGCCTCCGTCAAACCGTGCTCCGCGGCGTGGACGACGTCAACGAAGCGATCGCCGAGCACGAGTCGATCGTCGCCGCCTTCGAGAGCGGCGCCCCCGACGCGCCGGAGCGAGCGATGCGCGCGCACATCGCACACGTACGGTCGCGCTCCATTGCGGCCGAGCACTGAGCACCGACACGCCCGTTGGCGACCTTCCCTTCCGTTACCCTTTCGTTATAGAGTGTGATCACGGTGATCGTTTTGCTGTGGCGGTCACCGGCATGTGATTGCTCTTGGTGCACGGGAAAGGGCCGGTCGGAAGCCTCTCCGACCGGCCCTTTCCCTCGCCGCCCCCTTGCGGCGAACGCGGTGACGGGGGGATCACACCCCGCCGCCGCCGCCGCCTCCGCCGCCACCGCCGGCGGAACCGCCGCCGCTCGAACCGCCCGACGTCGACGACGACGATGACGCCGCGGCCGACAGCGACGCGATTCCGGTCGAGAACGACATGGCGTTGAACCCCGAGGTCCCGTAGTACCAGTACGGCGCGACACCCACGCCGTACATGACCGCGAGCTGCTGCGCCCACTTCTTCTCCTGGCCGAACACCACCGCGTACGGCAACAGTGTCTCGTACAGGCGGATCATCTGCACGCGATCGCCGGTGTCGATCGAGACGCGTTCGGCGCCGGCGGGCGACTGCAGCATCCGGATGCGGTCGGCCTCGGCCCACTCGATGAACGTCTCGAGGCCCTTGAGGTGATCACGCACCTCCGATCCCTCGGCGCTCAACGGTTTGCGCGAGACCAGCAGCATCGTCACGACGCTGAGGGCGACAGAGCCGATCATGACCAACACGGGGATGCCGCCATCGACCCCGGAGGAGATCGCAACGAACCCGAGGACGACCGCGAGGACGGCGACGCCGAGAGAGAGGAGCACGGGCAGGGCGCGGGCAGAGTTCGCCACCGGCCGGCGTAGTCCCTTGTACGCCAGCTCGAGGTTCGCCGCTTTGATGATCTTCTGCGCCGACGTCGAGAAGCGGCGGTCCTGCTTTCCGAACTCGTACACGGCGCCGGGCGCGGCGCCGGGGCCGAACAGGCCGTCGAGCAGCATCCGACCGTCGCCGTCCGCGCGCGTGCGATCCAGGAGCTGCGCCTGCAGCTTGGCCCCGCCGAACAGCTTCTTCTCCCCCTCCAAGATGCGGATGCTCCCCACGATCGCCTGCTCGAGCACCTCGGCGGGGATCGCTTTGGAGGTGCGCCCGAGTAGGACGGCCCCCTCGAGTGCATCCACCTGCTTCGGCGGCGTGAACTCGGCGATGATCGTCCGGCGCCCCGGCGCATCCGCCAGCACGCGAGCGCGATGCACGATCGCGAAGACCACGACGCCGATCATTCCGAGTCCGGCGAAACCCTGCGTCCAGCCCCACGGCGAGGCGAGGTAGCTCGTGTCGAAGAGCACGAACGTGTCCTCGTCGAATCCGACGGCGACCGTGACGGTCTCGTACGGTTCGAGCGCGACACCGCCCGCCTCGATCACGACCGCACCCCCAGGGGCGCCGTTCGCGGCGATCCGACAGGAATCGGTGACCCCTTCCCCACCGGCGTAGCAGGCCTGGGCGCCGGTGAGCGACCCGGCGAGCTCGGGCTCCACGGTGACGCTCACCGACACGTCGCCGAAGGGCTGACGCCAGTCGAGACCGTTGATGTCCCAGTAGAACTCGTCCCCTGTGTCGGGGAAGCGCCACGTGACGTTCTCGAGGTCGTAGGTGAACACGTAGGTCTGCTCGCCGTGGACGAAGTCGTCCTCGGCGGAGGTCATCACGAACACGCCGTCGTCCTGCTCGACCTCGACCGGGCGCGGGTTCCCGTCGCCGTCGGTGACCGAGACGAACTCGGGGAACAGCGGCTGCCCGTTGTAGGTGTCGGGGAGCACACGGCGCATGCCACGGTTCTGGTCCTCCTCGGGGAAGACCGCGACGAAAGTCTCCACGACGTGGAGGGTGCTGTGACCGTCGGCGTCGAGACCCAGCGTGTAGTCGGCGTGCATGCTCGCGAACGCGAAGTCGTCGACGTCGGCGGCGGCCGGGGCGGGCGCACCCACGCCGATCACGGCGACCACGAACAGGCACACCGCGGCGAGCATCCAGCGCCACCGCAGACGGGCGCCCCGAGCCGTCCCCACAACAGACATGCCCCCAGCCTAGGGGGAGAGATTTCGGCCTACTCTTTAGTCCATGACCGATCGCCGTCTCGCCGTGGAAGCCTGGGAGAGCCTGTTCCGCGCCCAGCACGAGATCCTCGACGAGATCAGCACCGACTTCGACGACGAGGACCTCGGCCAAGGCGAGTACGACGTGCTCCTGACCGTCGCGCGCGGGCCGGAGATGACCGCGCGTCTTCGCGACATCACCGCGAACATGCTGATCAGCCAGCCCAGCGTCTCTCGCCTGGTCGACCGGATGGTCCAGCGGGGCCTCATCACGAAGTGCCCGGACCCGGACGACGGTCGCGGCTCGCTGGTCCGGGCGACCGAGCACGGCGCGGCCACGTTCCGCCGCATCGCGTCGCGGCATGCCCGCACGATCGCCGAACGCCTGTCCTGTCTCGACGACCGCGAGCTGACCCAGCTGCGTGATCTGACGGCCAAGCTCCGCGCACGCCACTGACGCGAGGCTCCGATGCGTCGGCGGGGGCCCGGTCAGCACTCGATGACGTTGACGGCGAGGCCGCCTTCACTGGTCTCTTTGTACTTGTGAGACATGTCGATCCCGGTCTGCCTCATCGTCTCGACCACCGCATCCAGCGACACGAAGTGGGAGCCGTCGCCCCGCAAGGCCAGGCGGGCCGCGGTCACCGCGGTGGATGCGGCGACGGCGTTGCGTTCGATGCACGGGATCTGGACCAGGCCGCCGACCGGGTCGCACGTCAACCCGAGGTGGTGCTCCATCGCGATCTCGGCGGCGTTCTCGATCTGCCCGTTCGTCCCACCCATCACCGCCGTCAAGCCACCCGCGGCCATCGCACACGCTGAGCCGACCTCGGCCTGACACCCGCCCTCCGCGCCGGAGATCGACGCGTTCGCCTTGAAGAGCGACCCGAGTGCGGTGGCCGTCAGCAGGAACCGCCGGATCCCCCGACGACGGTTGGCCTCGGCGACCGCCGCCTCGTCTTCAAAGGACACCGCCGCGACGGCGTCTCCGAAACCCAGCAGGGCACTGCCGACCAGTTCACCGTTCGGGGTGACGGCGTTCCCGGCCCCGAGGCCGGAGTCGGCAAGGAAACGCCACCAGTACATCGCGACGGCGGGAAGGATCCCCGCGGCACCGTTGGTGGGTGCGGTGACCACACGTCCGCCCGCCGCGTTCTCCTCGTTCACCGCCAGCGCGTAAGCCCCGAGCCACTCCCCGGGAAGTTCACGCCCGCCCGCTGCCGCGGCGTTTTCGAGTTGCGCCCGGATCTGGCCGGCGCGGCGCTTCACCTTGAGCACACCCGGTAGCACCCCCTCGGCGCGCAGGCCGGCGTCGACGCACGTAGACATCGCATCCCAAATACGGTCGAGTCCTGCCGCAACCTCCTTCTCCGGTCGCAGCGCCTCTTCGTTGCACCGCGCCGCCTCGGCGATGGTGCGATGTCGGTCGTCGCACAGCGCCAGCAACTCCGCGGCGGAGTCGAAGCGCAACGGCCAGGGCGTCGCCTGCACTCGCGGCGCCTCCCCCTCCCGTCGGATGAAACCGCCACCCACCGAGTAGTAGGTCTCTTCGGAGACGACCTCGCCGCCCTCCGCGCGGGCCACGAGGGTCATGGCGTTCGGATGCCCAGGCAGGCGCGTGCGTGGCTCGAACATGACGTCGCCTGTGTCGAAGTCGATCGGCCGCGTGCCATCCAGCGGAAGACGCTCCCCCGCCGGCCGATCCGACCAGGCCCCGCGCACCGCCGACGGATCGACGGTCTCCGGATCGAGGCCGGCGAGGCCGGCCACCACCGCATCCGGCGTCCCGTGGCCGATTCCGGTCGCCCCGAGCGAACCGTACAAGGCACAGCTCACGCGCACCACCCGGTCGAGGTCTCCGGAATCCCGCAGACGCGCGGCGAAGTCTCGGCCGGCGCGCATCGGGCCGACCGTGTGGGAGCTCGAGGGTCCTACTCCGATGGAGAACAGCTCGAACGCCGAGACGTAGGCGCTCACCCCCACAGGCTACGCCCCGAACGCCTCATGCGCCCCGGACAGCGCGAACGCCCCGATCCGAGGGTCGGGGCGTCGCGCGGAACGGGTTACTGCTCGACGGGCGCGGGACCGTCGGCTACAGCCGACGATGCCGACTCGTGCGCCTCCAGCACGGAGGGCTGCGCCTCGGTCGACACCTCGATCTTGCGCGGCTTCGCCTTCTCGCTGACCGGGATCGTCACCGAGAGCACACCGTTGCCGTAGCTGGCCGAGATGCGCTCGATGTCGATTCCCTGTCCGAGGTTGAGCTGGCGGACGAAACTGGCGGCCTCGCGCTCGCGGGTGATCCACTTGACCCCGTCGCCGGAGGCGAGGGTGCGCTCGGCGCGGATCGTCAGAAGCTGGCCGTCCACGTCGATGTCGACCGAGCCGGGGTCGATGCCCGGGAGGTCGGCGTGGAGGACGTAGTGGTCGCCGTCGCGGTAGAGATCCATCGGCATGCGGCGGGGTCCGCGTCGCGCGTCGAGGAGGCTCGACGCCATGCGGTCCAGCTCACGGAACGGGTCGTAGGTTCCCATGTCTTCTCCTTCGTAGCGGGTCGGATGCGGCCATCCGACGGTGGGACTCTCAAGTTGAGTCGATGTGACTCAACTAAGAACAGATTAGCACTCTGGGGTGGAGAGTGCCAGATCTGGCGATCGCCGTCGGCGAACGATCGGCGCGCGAGGTCCAGCCGGCCGCGCGACACGTGGACGCGCACGGAAACGGAACCCGGTGACGTGGTGACGAAGCACCGAGGAAAGCGAAAATCCCCCGCCCGGAGGCGAGGGATTTCTCACTGTCTCAACACAGTGCGCGCCTCGAGGGACTCGAACCCCCAACCTTCTGATCCGTAGTCAGATGCTCTATCCATTGAGCTAGAGGCGCAGGACCTTCACGCGAAACGGCGCGAAGGCCGAGGGCCAGCCTACATCACGTTTCGGTCGGTGGCGAATCGAGGGCGGCGGCGACATCCTCGGGATCTTCCACGGTCCCGAGGGCGGAGGGACCCACCCGGCGACGGTGGGCGGCGAGCTTCGGCAGGTCCACCAGCCGCAACGACTGCATACGCGCGGCACGCATCTTGGCGTAGTCGGGTTCGAGGTCGGGACGCGCACCCTCGGCGACGAGTCGGCGCTGCAGGTTCGATTCGACGTCGCCCCACGCGGCTTGTCGCGCGTCGGCGACGAGCGCGTCGATCGCCTCGGGGTCATCGGCTCGCTCCCGCAGGACCTTGGCGACCCCGTTGTACTGCCGCTGACGGCGCCGGAGATTGCGGGTGTCGCGGTCACGGTAGTCGTGGGTGCTCCCCGGATCCGAGTACTTCCCCCACGCCTTCTTGCGTTGCTTGCGCGCGAGATCCGCCGCCGCCTCCTGCTCGGTGGCCAGTGCGAGCAGCGTCTCCCGCGCGAACGGGGCGACGCGTTCGGGGTCGAACGGCTCGTTGCGCGCGATGGTGTCGACGAGGATGCGGTTGCGCACCGTCAGCCGGGCGGCGGCCGCGGCGATCGAAACGCCCTCCGCGATCGCGTCTGCGTTGCGTCCCATGTGCGCGCACCTCCCCCTCCGATCGTATCGTCAGCCCCGACAGCGATCCTGGATGCGTCCGATGCGCGCGCATCGACGCCCGTCGGTGTCGGACAGAATGGACGCACGCGATGACGCGACGAAGCGGAGGACGACGATGACCCGACGAGCACACCTCGATGTGCGAGACCGCACCGCCGTGATCACCGGTGCCGCCAGCGGAATGGGCGCCGAAGCCGCCCGACGCCTGGCCGCCCGCGGCGCCCGGGTCGCACTGGTCGACCGCAACGCCGAAGGACTGGAGTCGGTCGCACGGGATCTGCGCGGCCGCGGCCACACCACCCACACCGTCGACCTCACCTCCGACGACGCCGTCACGGAAATGGCGGCGGAGATCACCGCCTCGCATCCTCGCGTGCAGTCTCTCGTCACGTGCGCGGGATCCTCGATGCTCGGCGACATCGATCAGCTCACGATGGACGAGATGCGATGGTTGATGGATGTGAACCTGTGGGGCACGGTGAATGTGACCAAGGCCCTGCTCCCGGCGCTGCGGCGCGAGCCGGCCGCGCACATCACGCACCTTGTGAGCATCTACGGCCTCGCCGCCCCCGCCGGCCGCATCCCCTATGCGATGAGCAAGTTCGCCGTGCGCGGCTTCACCGAAGCACTGCGTCACGAACTCGAGCGCACCTCGGTGACGGTGGGCGCGGTGTACCCGGCCGGGGTGAAGACGGGCATCATCCTGCACGGCCGGTACGCCGCTGCGGTGGACCCGGATGTCGCCGCGCGTGCCGCTGCGGCGCAGGCGGCGATGTACCACACCGAGCCCGGCGATGCGGCGGAGCGGATCGTCCAGGCCACGATCCGCCGGCGGGCGCGAACGATGATCGGCCGCGAAGCCCACTTGGTGGACGTGCTCTCACGGGTCACCCCGACGCGTTACTGGTCGGCGATGCGCCGTCCCTTGAAAGAGGCCGTGGACACCACGACGCCCGCCGCCTGAGCGACGGGCGTCGTTGGTACGGCTCAGACGGGCTTGGTGTAGGTGGACTTGTCGAAGCCGATGATGAAGTAGCCGACGAAGGCGAACATCCACAGCAGGAAGAACGAGAACACGCCCCCCTTGCCGAACGCGCTGCCGGTGCGGAACGCGACGATGATCGCGAACACCAGGTTCACGATCGGGATGAAGTACAGAAGGCCGAGCCACGCGGAGAACCCCGCGACCTTGACCAGCACGAACATGTTCACGATCGGGATGATCGCAAGCCAGCCGGGGTAGCCGGCCTTGGAGAAGACCTTCCACAGTGCCACCGCGAGCAGCACGTAGAAGGCGAGCCAGAAGAAGCCGAGGCCGGCGAAGACGGCGATGCCGCCCGCGGGGTCGGTGTCGTAGGTGACGATGTCGGCGAAGGTGATCATGTGCACGACATTACTGAGAATCGGCTGTGAGCGGTGGGATATTTCGGGACGGACCCCCGAGGGACTAGCGACCGCCTCGTCCCGTCGCAACCCCACCCGTGCGAAGGCCGCCCCGGATTAGCGTCGAGACCGGGCTCACAAGGACCCGCGAGCCTTTCGAGAAAGGGAGTGACTCATGGGATTCATGGATGACGCGAAGGACACCGCTCAGACCGCCGGCCGCAAGGCGGGCGAGGCCTGGGAGGACACCAAGGACCGCATCGACGACAAGGTCGACGAGATGAAGGCCGAGTCCGAGGTCAAGAAGGCCGAAGCCGAACGCGACTCCGTCGAGGCGAAGAACGAAGCAAACGAGCGGATGCGGGAGAACTGACCCCGCCACCGGCGGAGGGCCACGGCGATACCCGTGGCCCTTCGTCACGGCCCCGCGATCTGGCGCCGCGATCGATCACTCGAAGGCGGCGATCCGCCACGAGGCGGTGGCTTCCTGCGCCGGGTCCAGCACGATGAGCCCGGCGTCGTAGTCGTAGGCCGCGGCGTTGAACGCGTCGGGCGCGCACGTCATGGGTTCGACCGCGAGACCCAGGCGGCTCTCCGCGGCATCGGGCCGGTCTGCGGTGTGCACCTGCACCCACGCGCACGCCTGGCCCCATTGCATGAGCACTCCGGTGCCGTCCTCGGCGGTCAGCCTCACCGTCGCCAGACCCTCGTCGTCCCACCGGAGAGCCGTGTAGGCATGGTCGATCTGGGCGGCGTCGATACGGCGCGCCGTGCGGAAGTCGAACCGCGCGGGATCGTCGGCGTCGACATCGCGGAGCCCGGTGGGGATGAGTCGGTCGTCGGTGACCGCCAAGACGCGGTCGGCCGGGAGCTCGAGCGTCCAGTCGTCGACGCGGCCCTCACCCGCGACGAGGTACGGGTGCGGGCCCGTGCCCCACGGCGCCGGCTCGTCGGAGTCGTTCCGGACCGTCACGGACTGGGTCAGCCCGTCCGCCCCGAGGGTGAAGGTGGTGCGCACCACCAGCCGCCACGGATACGCCGTCTGCGGTTCGATGACCGCTTCAAGAGCGACGTGGTCGGTCCCCTTGTCGACGGCGTCGAAGTCGAGCCACGCCGCCAGTCCATGCAGCGCGTGTGAGCGGGCGGGCTCGGTGAGGGCCAGCTGGAACTCCCGACCCCCGAAGGAATAGACGCCGTCCACCACACGATTCGGCCACGGCGCGAGCGTGGCGCCACGGTACGCGGGCCTGACCTCGTCTGCGGTGAACGGGACGACGAGATCCCGCCCCGCATGGGTGAGCGCCCGCAGCGTGGCCCCGATGCTCGTGATCACCGCCTCGTCGTCACCCGCCCGGAGGGAGTGCTGGATACCGGAGGCGGGTGTTCGTGCCATGTTCACAGTCCTTGTGCGAGTCGGAAGTACGCCTGGTTCCACCGCAGCTCATACGGGAAGCCACGCACGGTGGTCCCCGCGTCGATGACGACGAGCTCCGTGCGCGCGATCTCGGCGAAGTCGCGGAGGACCTCGAGCCCGACGGCGGTCGTCATCACAGTATGGTGGGCGGCACCCGCCGTCAGCCAACAGGCCGCCGACGTGGCGAAGTCCGGCGCGGCTTTGTGCAACGTCGCGCGGCCGGTTCCCTGTTCGGCCGTCACGACACGCGGACACCCGAGCGGGCCATCCACGCGAGGTGACCGCGGAACCCACAGGAGCATCCGCTCACGTGAACGCGAGGACCTCGTCTCCCCAGCCGGCACGGACGGTCGCGTCCAGGTCGTCGACGACACGGTCGACGCCGTCGATGACGAGCGTCGCGCGTCGGTCTTCGTCGAAGGGCGGCCAGGAGACGGCGTCCGCCGCGTCGGGGGCATGGCCGTGCGCGAACGCGGTCCACCGGCGCATGACACGGTGCGAGATGCGCTGCGCCGCATGCCGACCACCGAGGCGGAACACCGGGCCCTTCGTCGGGCCGTCGACCGCGCCCCACACGTAGGGCAGTTCGCTGCCGTGCGTCGCACCGAGGCCCACCATCCGCAGGAACGGCGTCGCGTGGTCGAAGCGGTACAGGTACGTGGGGGCGACGCGGGAGTGCCCCTCGACGGCCCACAGCGTCGGCATCCGGAACCCCACATCTCGCGCGATGCCGAGACCCATCGCGCGGTGCCGGGTGTCTTCGTACGCCGCGCGCACCTGTTCCATCTCGGGGAGGGTCAGCAGCGGATCCTCGACCTTGAGATCGACGAACATGCGATCGATCTGCTCATCGGTGATCGGCAGCAGCGGGGATTTCATGAACCGGAAGAAGGACGCCTCGTCCTTGTTCGTGCCGATCAGCAGCGGCACCGGCAGCGCCCGACCTTCAGCCAGGACGGTGATCGGCGACTCGGGCACGAGGTCGCCGTCGACGATCGGCGAGAACGCGATGGTTCCCGGATCCACCGCCGGGATCTGGGCGAACACGCGTGTGGCGGCATCCACGACACGCTCCGCGGGGACATCCCTGAGCCGCGCCGGATCGTGCTCGCCGAGGAGGGAGAGGAACCGGTCGGCGACGCGCTGCGACCGCTCGCGACCGTACACGCTCGAGACCGGGGAGGACTCCGCGATGACACGGTGCACGAGGCCCTCCGCGCGCGGCGTCGCCAGCAGCGTCGTGACCAGTCCTCCGCCGGCGGACTCCCCGAACACCGTCACCCGCGCGGGGTCGCCGCCGAAAGCCTCGATGTTCTCCTGCACCCACTCGAGCGCCGCCAAGACGTCCTTCAGCGCCAGGTTGCCGTCGAAGACGTGGTCGCCGGAGCTGAAGCCCGACAGGTCGAGGAATCCGAGGCCGCCGATGCGGTAGTTGATCGTGACCACCACCACGTCGCCCGCCGTCGCGAGCCGTCTCGCGTCGTAGAGCGGCTGACTGCCCGAACCGAACGTGTAAGCGCCGCCGTGCACCCACACCATCACCGGCAGCCCGTGCGGATCCGCGTCTGCGGGTACCCAGACGTTCAGGAACAGGCAGTCCTCGTCCATGACCGGATCGGGACCGAGGTCCATCGCCTTGTTCACCTGCTGCGGAGCCACCGCCCCGAAGCGCGTCGCGTCGACGAGCCCCTCCGGTGCGGGCACGGGGCGCGGGTCGCGCCAGCGGGCTTCGCCGACCGGCGCCTGGGCGTAGCGGATACCGGCGAACAGGCGGACCCCGTCGCGCACCGTCCCCGTGAACGCGCCGGCCGCGCACCGCACCACCGGTTCGTCCCCGGTCGATTCCCCGCTCTGGCTCATCGGTCACCCTCCATCGGCTCGCCTGCGACAGGCGAGCATCCATCATGGCGGGTCGATGGGCACCGACGCCATCGGCGAAACCGACTGTTCACCGACGGCTCCGCCCAGTACGCGCCCAGCCGAGCCGGGTAATGTGAGGCCCACATCCCGGATGTGTATCTACCTGGAGGCCGCGCGGCCTGCCAAGGCGGCACGAGTCGTCGCAGACCGCGGCGCACATCCACGGCGTCCGGCCGTGGCAGGAACACAGGAAAGATGTATTCGAGCGTCACCCCCGAGACGCCGGCGCAGAAGCCGGCGTCCCTTATCCGACAGACGGGCGCGGGTTACTTCCCCATCGCCCTGATCGCCCGCCTCCCGTTCGCGATGATGGTCGTCGGCGTCCTGACCCTCGTGGTCGCCGCCCGCGACTCGATCGCCCTGGGCGGCGCGACCTCCGCACTCACGGGACTGGGCACGGCACTGATCGGCCCGTTGCTGGGAGCCGCCGCCGACAAGTTCGGGCAACGGCCTGTGCTGCTGATCGCCGGGCTCGTCAACAGCGGACTGCTCGCGCTCATGGCGTGGCTCGCCTTCTCCCCCGCCCCGAACTCGACCCTGCTGGTGATCGCCTTCCTCATCGGCGCGTCGACGCCGCAGGTGGCACCGCTGTCGCGAAGCCGCCTGGTCGGCATCATCACCCGCGTGTACCCGCGTCCGCGCGCCGCGAAGGTGCTCAACGGCACCATGGCCTACGAGTCCGCGGCCGACGAGATGGCGTTCGTGTTCGGCCCGGTCGTGGTCGGTGTCCTCGCGACCACGCTCAGCCCCACGGCGCCCGTGATCGGTGCCGCCGTGCTCGCGGTGGTGTTCGTCACCGCGTTCGCCCTGCACCCCACCGCCAAGGCCGCCCCCACCGGTGACGAGGTTCCGGTCGCTCCCGCCCCGGTCCGCGACCTGTTCCGCTTCGGCGTGTTGGTCACCGTGATCGGAACCTTCGGGATGGGCCTGTTCTTCGGGACAGCGCTGACCGCCCTCACCGCTTTCATGGGCGAGCGCGGCGCACCCGAGCAGGCGGGGCTGGTCTACGGTGCGATGGGTCTCGGCTCGGCGATCCTGGCGTTGTCGGTCGCCTTGTTCCCTGCACGATTCACCCTGACCGCGCGATGGATCACGTTCGGGGTCATCCTCACCGTCGGGGCGATCACGTTGCCCTTCGTGACCACCGTCCCCGCCATGGTCCTGGCGTTGCTGGTGATCGGCACCGGGATCGGTCCCGCCCTCGTCACCATGTACACCCTCGCGGCCGGACGCTCCCCGCGAGCACGATCGTCGACGGTGATGACCATGATGGGCTCGGGCGTGATCGTCGGGCAGTCCGGCGCGTCGGCGCTGGTGGGGGCCCTCGCCGAGGTGTCGGGCGCCGGTGCGGCGCTGTGGACGCCATTGGTCGCCGCCGGAATCGTCCTCGGCGCCGGCGTCGCCAACGGTCTCCACGGTCGACGTCGCTGAAGCGCCGCCGGTCCGAAGAGGTCAGAGGTCGGCGGGGCCGAGATCCCCTTCACCCTCGTCGCCGAGTTCGGCCACGACCGGCTCTTCGCCCTGCGTCTCGGGCTGCGGGAGGTCGTCGGGAAGGTCCTCGGTCGGGATCTGCTCGATGTCACCGGGGGTCTGGTCGGGCATGCTCATGAGCGCTCCTTTCGTCGACCTCCAGCCTCGCGGGTGTGCCGTCGCCACCTCACCCCCTTGCCCTCGCGCGGCGCATCCGTTAGCGACCCCGTCGGGTCGGCTCGGCTATCACCGTGGCCCGATGGCGGCAAGCCCCTTCGGTGCACACGGCGCCGTGCATAGCGTCGGGATCCCGACGAACGAAAGGACGCTCATGGCCCAGATCATCGAGACCATCGACGTTGACGTGCCCGTCACGGTCGCCTACAACCAGTGGACCCAGTTCGAGACCTTCCCGCAGTTCCTCGACGAGGTCGAAGCGGTCACGCAGACCGATGACACCCACACCCACTGGGTGGTCGACATCGCCGGCGCGACGCGCGAGTTCGACCCCGAGATCACCGAGCAGCACCCGGACGAGCGTGTGGCGTGGAACAGCTCCGGCGGCGAGGCCGACCACGCGGGTGTGGTCACGTTCCACACCCTCAGCGACACCACGACCCGGGTGACCGTGCAACTGGACTGGGAACCGCAGGGTGCGGTCGAGAAGATCGGCGACCTCATCGGCGTCGGATCGCGCGCGGTGAAGAAGGATCTGCAGAACTTCAAGGAGTTCCTGGAGGTGGCCGGTAGCGAGTCCGGCGCGTGGCGCGGCGACGTGCCCCGGTGACGAAATCGAGCGGAGTGACCTCGCCCGTCGCGCGGGGCCACTCCGCTCGTTCACGCCGAAACGAGCTCGCCCCGTGCCTTTCCAGGATGCGGTAGACCGCCTCGTCGTCCCACGACGAATGTCGGAACTTCGCGTACGCGCCGGGCGGATACAGCACGTCCTTCGAGTGGTCGTAGCTCCATCCGGAGGTTTCGATGCGCACCTGCCCGGGCGCCGGTGCCGCGCCCAGCACGAGGCGCCCCAGAGCTCCACCCCCGCTCGACGGAGCTCACCGCGCCCGAGGCCGACGCGGGCGTGGTGGACTGGACCCATGGCCCCCACCACCTCCACGCCCACGCCCGTCGCCCTCATCACCGGCGCGTCCTCCGGCATCGGACTCGCCGCCGCACTCGCCCTGCTCGAGAAGGGGTGGGCCGTCTACGGCGGTGCGCGCCGGCTCGACCGGATGCAGGCGATCATCGACGGCGGCGGCACCGCGCTCGAGCTCGACGTCACCGACGACGCGTCGATGACGGCGGCGCTCGAACGCATCGTCGCCGAGCGTGGCCGCATCGATGTGCTGGTCAACAACGCCGGCTACGGGTCCTACGGGGCACTCGAGGACGTACCGATCGACGAAGCGCGGCGCCAGTTCGAGGTCAACCTGTTCGGTCTGGCCCGGCTGACCCAGCTCGTCCTGCCGACGATGCGGGCACTCGGCCGCGGTCGGATCGTCAACATCTCCTCGATCGGCGCGCGCATCTACGAGCCGCTCGGCAGCTGGTACCACGCGACGAAGTTCGCCGTCGAGGGGCTGAGCGACTCGCTCCGCATCGAACTCGCTCCCCACGGCATCGATGTGGTGATCGTGCAGCCGGGCCCCATCCGCACCGAATGGAACACCCTGTCGCGGGAGAGTCTGTTGGAGCGGTCCGGGCAGGGTGCCTACGCCGAGCAGGCGTCGCGTCTGCACGCGACCTACACGCGCGTCGACGAGGGGCCGCTGTCGGCGTCGCCCGAAGCGGTCGCGCGCACCATCGTGGCGGCGGTCACCGCGAACCGACCGCGCACGCGCTACGCCGTGCCGTTCTCCGCGAAAGCGGTCGTCGGGCTGCGCCGGATGCTGCCGGACCGCGTGATGGACGCGATTCTGTCGCGGATGGCGTGAGGGACCGGTGATGACACGTTCTTTGCGGTCTCTGTCATCCGAGGGTGAGGCCTTCCTCGCCGACTACCACCTCGCGACCTTGTCGTCGATGGCCCGCGACGGCGGCATCCACGTCGTCGCGGTCGGCTTCACGGTGTCCGAAGGCATCGTGCGGATCATCACCACCGACGGCAGCCAGAAGGTGCGCAACATCGAGCGTGATCCGCGCGCGACGGTCGGCCAGGTCGCCGGACCGCAGTGGATGTCGATCGGCGGGCATGCCGTCATCGAGCGTGATCCCGAAGCGGTCGCCGTCGCGGAGCGGCTGTACAGCGCCCGCTATCGCACGCCACGACCGAACCCGCAGCGCGTGGTCATCCGTCTCACTCCCGATCGCGTACTCGGCTCCCCCACCCTCTTCGCTCCCTGACCGGCCGACCCACCCACGCCGTCACGGCGAGTCGGGTCAGGGCAGGGGTTCGCGACGGAAGCCGTAGCCGACGACGCGGGCGACGACCGGGCGAAACAGCGGCAGCGCGAGGCGCATGACGGCGCGTTGGGTACGGGTCGGCGGGTTGTCCAGCACTTTCAGCCCATGCCCCGTGGCGATGCGGGCGTGCACGGCCCGCTGGATGCGCTGCATCATCGCCGTCGGACGCTCGCGACGCCGCTGTACGCCGGCCGCGGCGCGATCGACGACGATGCCGGCACCCGAACGGAGGGCGGGGACGAGCAGACGCGCGGCGGCCACGGCATCCTGCACGGCGTAGTTGATGCCCACGCCGAACGCCGGCGACATCGCGTGGGCGGCATCGCCGATGAGCAGGGCTCCGGGAACCTGCCACCGGTCGAGCCGGTTGATCTGCACCGAGAGCAGTTTGACGTCGTCGAAGGACTCCAGTCCGGCGGTCTGTTCCGCCAGGCGCGGCACGCTGCGGGCGATGCGATCGCGGAAAGCGGTGAGCCCCTCCTCCCGCAGCGTGCCGAAGGAACCCTTGGGGATGAGCATGCCGCTTTGCAGATAGCCCGGTCGGGGGAAGGTGACCAGCATCATTTCGTCGGTGATCCACGCCAGGGTGTCCGGCAGCGGTGTCTCGGGCTCGGGCAGGCGGAACCACGCCACGTCCGCCGGGACGCCGTACTCGCGCGGTCGCATGCCGAGGGCGTCGCGCACCGTCGAGGCGCGACCGTCGGCGGCGACGGTGATCGTGGCCTCGATCTCGACCTCTCCATCGGCCGTGCGTGCGTGCACGCCGGACACCCGTCCGTCTTCGGAGCGGCGAACCCCGGTCACCGCTGCGCCCATGTGGAGGTGGAAAGAGGGATGTGCGCGTCCGGCTTCGGCGAGCATCTCGAGCAGATCCCCCTGCGGCATGAGTGTGAGGAATCGGTTCGGCTTCGGCAGGCTGGTGAAATCGATCGCGTGGACGCGGACACCGTTGACGACCGCATCCAGGCGGGGCAGCGGTTTGTGCGGGATGGCGTCGAAGGCGTCACGCAGGCCGAGGTCGTCGAGGAGGTTCATGGTGGCGGGGTGCACCGTGTCTCCGCGGAAGTCACGGAAGAAGTCCGCGTGCTTTTCGAGCACCACGACATCCACCCCCTCGCGGGCGAGGAGGAGGCCGAGCATGACCCCCGCCGGCCCGCCCCCGGCGATGCACACCTCGGTCCGGACCGTCATGCCCTCACGGTAGCGCGGGCGCCACGGCGTCCGACACCCCCGCCGTTCTCACTACGATCGACGGGTGACCGAAACGACATCGCCCCTCTGCACCCTGGCCGTCGACCTGGGCGGCACCAAGGTCGAAGCGGCGCTGGTGCGCGACGGGGTGGTCCTCGAGGGCACGCGTCATCGCGCTCCGACCGGGCGCTCCGCCGACGCGGACGCCCTGACCGCGGCGGTGCGGGATGTGGTGGGCCGCACGCTCGCCGCCGTCCCCGCCGGTGCGCACATCGACGGGGCCGGCATCGGCAGCGCGGGTCCGGTCGACCGCCACGCGGGCACCATCTCGCCGCTGAACCTTCCGGTCGAGGACTTCCCCCTGGCCCGGGTCGTCGCGGAGGTCGTCGGCGAGGGCGTGCCGGTGGTGCTCGCCCTCGACGGCACGTGCATCGCGCTCGCCGAGGCCCGCTACGGCGCCGCGCGCGACGTCGACAGCAGTGTGTCGATGGTCGTGTCCACCGGGGTGGGCGGTGGCATCGTGCTCGGCGGTGCGGTGGTTCCGGGAGACAGTGGCAACGCCGGCCACGTCGGCCAGTTGCGACTGGCCGCGACGCGGCCGGTGGCCGGCCCCCGCGAGGACACGGTCGAGGAGATCGCGTCGGGACCGGGCTCGGTGCGCTGGGCCCGGGCTCAGGGATGGCGCGGCGACACCGGCGAGGAGCTCTCGCGCGACGCCGCCGCCGGCGACGAGATCGCGCGTGCCGCGATCGTCCGGTCGGCGACGGCTGTCGGCCAGGGCATCGCGAGTATGGGTGCGCTGCTGGATGTGCGCCGTTACGTGATCGGCGGCGGCTTCTCCTTCGTCAGCTCCGACTACGTCGAGCTGGTGCAGGATGCGGCGCGCGCCGCCGCCGTGCTCCCGGCTTCCCACGTGACCGAGGTCGTGCGGGCAGAGCTCGGCGGCGACGCGCCTCTCGTGGGCGCCGCGTGCCTCGCGAGCGCCGACAGGACGATCAGAAGTTGAGGATCTGACGGCCTTCACCGGCGAGCGCGCGGATGCTGAGCTCGCCACCGGCCTCGTCGCGGAGGCCCCAGCCGGAGTCGGCGATCTCGTCCTTCACCTTGTGCGACCCGGCGCAGAACGCGCATGCACCGCGCACGTTCTCCCGCAGGGACTCGATGAGCGGGTTCATCGGGTGGTTCGCGTCGCTGATCGCGGCGAGCGTCTCGACACCCGAACCGTCGAAGGCGACGGTGACGTCGTCGCCCGCGGCCTTGAATTCGGCGGCGGTCTTGAGTCCGCGGTAGACGCGTGCCGTGTCGCCCGAAATGGGCTCGTAGATGACGACGGCGATCTTGTTGTCAGCCATGGGGATGCTCCTTATTTGCCATACCGGTCGGTATATCTAGACTCTAACTTGACCGATCGGTATAATCAAATTCATGCCCGAGACGACGCCCCCCCGGCGCGGCACGGCCCGTGAGCGCCTGCTCGCCGCCGCGGCCGAACTGTTCTACGGCGACGGCATCAACACGACCGGTGTCGAAGCCCTCGCAGCGAAGGCCGGCGTGACCAAAGCGACCCTCTACAACAACTTCCGCAGCAAGGACGAGCTGGTCGTGGCCTACCTCCGCGACAAGCTCGAGGCGACCCGGGTCTCGCTGGCCGCGCGCGACGATCCCGGTGCCCCTGCCGTGGATCGTGTGGCGGTGATCTTCGGCGCCCTCGCCACCGACATCGAGGAGGGTCGCTTCGACGGTTGCCCGTTCGCGAAGGCGGCCGTGGAGGTTCCGACCAACGGCGCCGCGATGGCGGTGGTGCGCGAGCACCACGACGTCGTCGTCGGCCACCTCACCGGCATCACCGCAGATGCCGAGGCCGCCGAGACCATCGCGATGATCTACGACGGTGCGATCATCGCCGCCAAGGCCACCGGCACGGCCGGCCCTGTCGTGCGTGCCGGTGAAGCGGCCGCGCGTTTGGTCCCGGCCTGACCGGAACCAATCGGCGGAAACGGATCAAGACCGCACGTGCGCACGGGAGCGCGCATAGGCTGGGGCCCTCGAGTCGAGGAGGACGGATGGTCAGGACGGATGCGGTCGCCGGAGCGGTCGTGGTGATCACCGGGGGCGCGCGTGGGATGGGCGAGCTCTATGCCCGCCGAGCCGTCGCCGGCGGTGCACGGGCGATCGCGCTGTGGGACGTCGACGCGGAGCGCGCCGAAGCACTGGCCACGGACCTCTCCCGGTCGGGGGCGGATGTGCGTGCCTACCGCGTCGACGTCTCGCGACGCGAGGACATCCGCGATCACTACCAGCGCACGGCCGCCGACCTCGGCGCCCCTGACATCATCGTCAACAACGCCGGAATCGTGCGCGGTGCGCCCTTCTGGGAACACGACCCCGAACGAGACATCGAGGCCACGCTGCGCGTCAACACCCTGGCGGCCATGTGGCTCACCCGCGAGGCGCTACCCGCGATGATGGCCGACCACTCGCGACCCAAGCGCATCCTCAACATCGCTTCCGCGGCCGGAACCCTCGCGAACCCGCGCATGAGCGTGTACGCGGCGTCGAAGTGGGCGATGATCGGTTGGAGCGAATCAGTGCGCCTGGAGCTCGCCGCGACGGGGCACCGCCACATCGCGGTGACGACCTTCTGTCCCAGCTTCGTCTCCACCGGCATGTTCGAAGGCGCCCGAGGGCCGCTGCTCACTCCGATCCTGACCCCGGAGCGCGCCACGCGCGCCGCGTGGGAGGGCATGCGTCGCGGGACCCCGATGGTGCTGCGCCCGTGGACCGTGAAGCTCGCGATGGCGCTGCGCGGCCTGCTGCCGACACGGCTGTGGGATGCGGTCGCCGGGCCCGTCTTCCGCGTCTACGCCTCGATGGACCACTTCACCGGCCACGCACGCGTCGACTGAACAAGACCGCCGCCGCACCCCTCGGAGCGCGGCGGCGGACTTGGCGGGCAGGTGTCAGCCGTTCTCGGCGCGCTCCGCGGCGAGGATCGCGTCGCGACGATCGTCGAGCTCGGCCTGCAGCTTCAGGCGGTCGTGCTTGTACGGGCGGTACAGGAACGTGAGGAACAGCGCGTTGACGAGCATGATCACCACGACCAGCCAGAACATGACGGCCTTCAGCCCGATCGCATCGGCCAGGAATCCGCCGACCAGCGTGTAGATCGCGAAGCCGATCGATTCGATGACCGATACGAAGATCGCGAACGCCGCGCCGCGGAGCTCCGGCGGCACGACCGACATCACCAGCGGACGGTTGACGCCCGGGTTCAGCCCCTGCGCCAGTCCGACGAGGGCGAACAGTGCCAGGAAGGGCACGATCGAGCCGTAGTCGAACTGCGTGGCGAAGAATGCGATGACCGCGAACAGCACCTGTGCGAACTGCAGGAACGCCACGCGACCGTAGTTGACGCTCAGCTTGTTGGCCCAGTCCGCGGTGATGCCGCCGACGAACGTGCCCGCAAGGTATCCGAGCCCGAACGGCGCCATGACCGTGGCGGCCAGGGCGGTGTCGAACCCGTACTCCTGCACCAGCAATACGACACCGAACGCGGCCAGCAGCAGGTGGCTGGAGAGCAGGCGGCTTCCGAGCAGGATCACGTAGCTGGGGATGCGCAGAAGGCCGACGACCTTCGACCAGGTGATCTTCTTCTCCGCGGCGTCGCGCTCGGCCTGGGTGAACGAGCCGAGCTGCGCTTCGGAAGCACCCTCACCCGGGTCCTTGTAGAAGATCACGATCAGCAGACCGAACAGCATGTTGATCGCCCCGAAGGCGAAGAAGCCGTAGCGCCAGCCGTCCTCGATGTTGGCGAGCTGGCCGATCAGCGGTGCGAGCAAGCTCGCCGCCGCCGCGGTGCCGCCGTAGAGCACGCCGACGACGCGACCACGCTTGCGGTCTTCGAACGAGTCGGCGATGACCGTCGGCACGATGGCGTGGGCGGCGGCGGTGCCCGCGGCCATCACGGTGTAGAGGATGACCAGCTGCACGAAGTCCTGCGCGAAACCGGCGGCGATTCCCCAGGCTCCCCAGAAGCCGGTCGCGATGGCCAGGATCGGCTTGCGACCGAGCTTGCGGGCCAGATAGACCCACAGCGGACCGGCGATCGCCCCGACAAGGCGCGCCGAAGCGGCGAGGATGCCCAGTGCGCTCGTGGCAAGCCCCAGGGCGGCCTGGATGACGGGGAACAGGGTCTGGATGACGCTTCCCTCACCACCGTCGATGACCATCGAGCCGCCGAGGACGACGAGGTTGGACTTGCGGCGCGGCACCGCGGGACCGTCGGTCTTGCCCTTGTGCACCGCCGCGGCGACGGTGACGGGTGAATGGGTCATGTGGCACTCCTTCGTGTCAGTGTGAAGTAGGGGTCGGGTCAGGACAAGACGGGCTCACCGGCGGTGGCCGCGGTCAGGTGGGAGGCGAGTGCCGCGAGCAGCGGGCGCGGAAGCAGCCCGATGGCGACCGACGAGATCTGGATGAGGGAGAGTCCGCCGAGGAACCCGGCCATGGGCCCGCCGGTGAGCATCGGCGCGAGGCCCGTGAACACCTCGACCGCGGCGGGCCGGGTGAGCAACTCGCGCAACGGCACATCGAGCACCGCTCCCTCGTCACCGAAGTCGGCGCTCGTGGCGGCCGGGGCGAGGGAGTTCTGCAGCTGCGGCCACTGGGCGGCGACCAGGAGGTGGCTCTCGTCGAGCGGACCGGTCACGGGCAGACCCAGCCGTTCGAACTGGCTGGCCGGGGCGTCGTGGCGCACCAGTTCGTCGCGCAGCGCGGTCGCCATCCGCAGCTCGAGATCGGCGTCATCGAGCGGGCTCGCCTGATCGGGGTCGGTCGCCAGGTCGAACAGCTGCGTGCCGAACATGAAGGGGGTGACGAAGCCTGCAGCCGGGGTGCGCAGCACCCTCATCTCCTTGGTGAACGGCAGTGGGTCGATGAGCTCCACACCGGCCATCTCCTGCGCACTGAAGAACCCGGTCATGTGCGTGGGCATGAGGGTGTGCTCGAACAGGGGCGTGTTCTGCGGTGTGACGGATGCGCGCATGTAGACGTACCGGCCGTCGGTGATGCAAGCGTGCCCGCCGAAGACACCGAACAGGGCGTGCTCGGCCGGCGCCTGTGCGTCTTCCTCGATGACCGGGAGGAGCGACTGCCCCTGCATGCGCTCGGTCGGCTGCAGCCCGAACCAGTCCAGGAGGGTGGGGCCGACGTCGATCGTGCGCGCGAGCTGCTCACGACGTTCGCCGGCGGTCTCAGGACGGCGCGGGTCCCAGACGAACAGCGGGGTGTGGATGGTCTCGTCGTACCAGGGCTGCACGTTCTTGCCCCACCAGCCGTGTTCTCCCAGCATGAACCCGTGGTCGGTGTTGACGATGAGCAGCGTGTCTTCCCACAGGCCGTGGGCGTCCATCGCGTCGAGGACGCGTCCCAGTGACGCGTCGCACATCGACAGCAGCGCGGCGTACTCGGCGCGCGCGTGCTCCACGGTCGCGTCGTCTTCGGTGACCTTGGCGTAGTCGGGCCAGTCGAAGTGCGGCCCGTCGTAATCGTGCGGGTACAGACGCTTGTACTGCTCGTAGCTGAAGAACGGCTCGTGCGGGTCGAAGGTCTCGATCTGGAGGAACCAGCCGTCCTCGCCGGCGTTGGTCTGCAGGAACTCCAGGCCCGCCTCGAACGTCCGCGTCTGCGGGTGGTCGGCCTCGTCGCTCAGGTGGGCACGGTTGACCCAGTCCTGCCGCCACAGCTTCGGCTTCATCTGGGCGGCCATGCCGTGCGATTCGGGGATCTCGGGGTCGGCGATCTGACCCTTCCACGGGTCGCCTTCCTGACCGCGGAACAGCTCGAAGGTCGAGTAGCGGGTGTGGTAGGTCGCCCCGCCGTCCTCCCAGTAGTGCTGGTGGTCGGTGGACAGGTGCGTGTGGACGCCGGCTCCGCCGAGCATGGCGATCGCCGAGTCGTCGAAGGGCTCGAGAGGCCCCCAGGAGCGGTGCAGGAAGTTGTGGCGTCCGGTGTGCATCTCGCGACGGGCGGGCATGCAGGGCATCGAGCCGCCGTAGCTGGTGTCGAAGGTCACCGCGCGGCGGGCGAGGCGCTCGAAGTTCGGCGCGTGCATGCCCAGCGCCCCGTAGGGCGGCAGCATGCGGCGGTTGAGGCTGTCGAACATCACCATGATCGCCTTCATCAGCGAGCACCTCTCCTTCGTGGCGGCATCCCTTTGATGCCCTGACGTCGATGTCTTCCGGCGGGCCGGTCGTCTCGTTGGAGCACTAACCTACCGAGCACTCGGTTAGTTTGGCAAGGGGTGACCCGGATGCGCGCGGCTGCGGGTCCTAAAGTGAAGGGGTATGAGCGTGACGGAACGGAAGACCCGACCCCACGGCGATGCGCGTCGACGCACCGTCCTGACGGTCGCCACCGAGCTGTTCTCCCAGCGGGGGTACAACGCCGTGAGCATCGCCGACGTGGCCAAGGAGGCGGGACTGTCCCAGGCGGGGCTCCTGCACCACTTCCCGACCAAACGCGCCCTCCTCCTGGCCGTCCTCCAGGAGCGCGACCGCGGCGGCGACGCCCCCACCCCCCACGGGGTCGACTTCCTCCAGGCGTTCACCGACGCCCTGCGGCACAACGACGCCACACCGCAGCTCGTGCAACTGTTCGCCCTGCTCTCGGCGGAGTCCATCAGCGAGGATCATCCGGCCCACGAGTGGTTCGTCGAGCGCTACGACACCCTCGTCGCCGAGCTCACCGCCGAGGTCGCCGCGGCGGTCGATCCGGACAAGCTGCCTGCCGGCATCGACGCGGAGACCCTCGCGCGATGGATCATCGCCCTCGCCGACGGGCTTCGTACCCAGGCACTACTGTCACCGGAGTCGTTCGTGCGCGCCGACTCCGTCGAAGCCTTCCTCGCCGTCCTCCGCCCCTATCTGCGCGCAGAAGACAGCGAAGACCCCGGAACCGTCGGGATCCCCGACGGTTACTGACCGTCCGGCGCCACCTCACCGGCCGACTTCATCGCGGCGTTGCGTTCGACGCGCCGCTCGATGCTCTCGTTCAGCGCGGAGATCAGCGTCGCACTCGTGACACCGATCACCGCGATGCCGCCCATCATGAGCCCGACGGCGAGGACGCGTCCGAGCACCGTGACCGGCACGAGGTCTCCGTAGCCGACCGTCGAGATCGTGGTGAACCCCCAGAACAGTGCGTCGCCGAACGATGTGATGCTCGCCTCCGGTGCACTGCGTTCGACCAGCCACACACCCCACGAGGCGGTGTAGACGAACAGCAGCGTGAAGATGACCATCGTGATCATGTAGCGCGCCCGCAGGCGCGCGGCCGAACCATGGCGGAACGCGGGAAGCCGCCAGATGTACACGATGACCAGATAGGGCCGCAGGAACGGTAGCACGAGACTGATGAGGTCGAAGGCGCGCGTGCGGACGAACGTACGTCGTGCGCCCGCGGCCAGCGCGAGCCTGACCAGGTAGTCGGCGATGAAGACCACCCACAGCACGAAGACGACCAGGAGTGTCCACGTCACCGTCGCCGTCGGCAGCGGCGTCGAGACGACCCACGTCGACAGCCCGAACATGACCAACGCACCCACGAAGAGGAACCACGCGGTGCGATCCTCCCAAGCCACGACCCGGGTGAGGTCGGCGGACGGCCGCGGAGACGTGGGGTGGGGCGCGGAAGGCATCATCATGCCGCCATACCTTAGAGGAGCCACCGCACCGGAGTGTTACGCAGCGGGCACGTCGAAACCGTCGACGAGGAATGGATCGATCCGGGCTACTGCGCACACGGGATGACTATCGGCGTCAGATGCCGGTACTGCGACGGCCCCGCCACCAAGCCGATCGAGACACCGCGGCGGCAAGTCGCCTAGCAACGATCCGCTACGCGGAGACGACCCAACGGGCTCGCTGATCGAGCCGGCGTTGTCGGCGCTGACAGGGCCTTCGGCCCGTTCTTTTGCCGTGAAGCCTTCGGCAGCATACGGTCGGCCAACCTCCGTTCAAGCGGCTACGCCGCCGGCTCCTCCGAGACTTCCGCCACGCGGTCGCTGCGCTCCCTCACATCGCGCCGAAACTCTCTCCCCCGCCGCCCTCCGGGTTGCACTCCGGCCGTCCTCCCTAGCGGCGGTGAACCGCCTGCACGGCAAAACGTGGGGGTGAGACAGACGCAAAGAGTACTAATCCCGTTTGGTGGAGGTTCCAACAAGCCCCGACCCGATCCCCGGGGGGACTGATGTGCCAGCTGCGTCGGTGATCCGTAGAGATCGCCGTGTCGCTACGCGCCTGTACGAATCCTTATCAAAAGCTGGGAGCTCGCTGTGCAAAAACTAAGGATAACTTTTGTCTTTCAGAGGTCGAAGATCATATGCCACGATTGTGGGCGCTGCGGTGGCTCTCGTGGTCGGTTCCGGCGTCGCATCGCCTGCCTTCGCTGAGACAGCTCCTCCGCCAGAGTCCGACATTCTGCTTCAAGCAACGTCGGAAGGCTTCGCACCTGTGGGCGCGGACGGGGAACCTACCAAGGTGGTATCGACAGAGAAGGAGGCGGGGCAGAGCGTCTCTATTGTTCAGGCGAAAGATGGCACGACCGCTCTACTTCTTCAACTTGACTGGCTGTCTCGATCGGAAGGCGAGCCAGAGGATCGGAGTGGTCAGCAGGGTAACGAGCCGACCCGCTATGACGAGGACGGCAATCTGGTTGCCACGGGCGGGGTCACCGCTGAACAAACCACATTGCCCGAAGATGTCGATGTCACTCCCCTGATCGGAGTTCTGTCAACCGATTCGGAGGTCCAGATCACCCTCGGGGATTCATACACGTCTGAGGCGGCGATCCGCCGCGACGGTCAGCTAGTCGGGAAAACCATCAACGGGTCGTTCTCCGAGAACGGCTTGGCTCCCGGATCCTCGTACACCTACTCTGTTGAATCGCTTGCGGAGACGGTCGATGGCAGCGCTTCGAGTTCTGTCGCCAGCCCGGATGCGATGTCTCTGACGGTTGCGGCACACACGACAAGCGAGAATCCTGCTGCCAAGACTCTCGATGCCTCTGCTACTCCCTACGCGCTACCGACGCAACAGATGAACCAGTGGGTTCACATGACCTACATTCCGCAGGAGACGGTTCCGATCGCGTGGTACGAAGGAATTGCCTGCGACGGAGCACACGCGTTCAAAGGCGATAACCGTGGTGACATCTATCCAGGGGCGTTCTCTCTGCCATCACACCGAACGGCAATCCGCGTAGCTGCCAACTGGCAAAACCCTGATCCGTGGAAGATCTACTGGGAGAAGAGCACGGGAATCACGCGCAAGGTCGTCAACGGCGTGGTTACAGAGACGAGGCAAGCAAGTCCTAACGGAATTGAGGTTCTCGATACTTGGGTTAGCGGCAGCGTGGCGCATTTCGACATCAGGCACGACGTCCAGGATCCTTTCTGCAGCGTCGGAAGCGTGAAGTACAGGGAGACCGTGCAGTTTTGGCAGTCGGGGTCCGTTGCGGTGAACGGACGCCACAACAACGTCCCGAATCACGAGTCCTACGCATCGTTCAACACTGACACCTTGGGCAACCAGTCTTTCGTGAAGGTTTGGAACTTCGATGATGCGAGCTATCCATGCCTCGTAGGGTGGAACTCGTGGTGCGACACGTCCTACACGGCATCGTTCACTGGCTGACCTGGAGAAGAACGTGATGATAAGTCGCGAGTCCGATAGCCCCGGAGTGATCCGTTCGGGCGCTATCGGACTCGCGGCGCAGATTGCGGCCTTCGCCATGTACTGGACAGCAGTAGCCGTTCTTCGCCCCGGCACCGTCCCCCTTGACGGCGTGGCAATTCTTGCCGCGCTCGTAGGGGTGTACTTGATCGTCGTAGTGGCTGTATTGCGTCTTTGCAACAGGAGTCTCTCGATCGCGGGGACCCTATGGATTCCGGTGGGCGGCATTCTGATCGCAACTGCAGCTGCTGTCCTGTCTTCCGAGTATGGGATTGCGAGCCTGGTTCCTGCGATGACAATTCTTGCTCCGCCGTTTCTCGTGTGGGCGTTGCTTTGGAGCGTGCTGCACCAGGTGGTTCTACGTCGCAAGACGACGCGCCACTGACGCACAAGCGGGCTGAAGAAGCTGCGAATCTCGCTTTATAGCGGCTCTTCGGACATCCGGTGAGGTGACGGTATCCGGGAGGTGATTCGGCGGTAGAGCTCCACCGACGCCTCGCCTGCGGTCACCGCAACCAGCACAAGTGCCGGCTCCGCATGATCCTCGCCACCGACGGGTTCAATCATGACCCCCACCGGATGTACGAAGAGCGGGGAAACCTGCTGCTGATCTTCGTGCAGTGCCCCGAGGCGTCCCACGTCGCCGGTTACCGGACGTGGCAGAAGCTCAACCGCCAGGTGCGCAAGGGTGAGCGCGGAGTCCGCATCTTCGGCGGCCGCGACGTGCGCGAGACGGTCGAGAACGAGCAGACCGGCGAGGAGGAGGAGCAGCGCCGGGTGCGATTCTTCCCGGTGTCCGTGTTCGATATGGGACAGACCGACCTCATCGACGAGGAAGCGGGCGACCCGGCCGACATTGCGCGCCAGCTCACCGGAGACGACCCCGCGGGCATCTTCGACGCCGTAGCCGACTACCTCACCGGCAAGGGCTGGACCGTCGAGCGCGAGCAGATCGCCGGAGGCGCGAACGGGTACACCACCACCGACGGCACGCAGCGCGTCGTGATCGACGCGGACCTCTCCCCCGCTCAGGCAGCCAAGACCGCCCTTCACGAGGCCGCCCACGTCATCCTCCACGCCAAGGAAGATCACGCCGAGTACATCGAGCACCGCGGGATCAAGGAAACCGAGGCTGAGAGCGTCGCCTACATCGTCGCCGGGATTCTCGGACTCGACACCAGCGCCTACAGCGTCGGCTACGTCGCCGGGTGGAGCAAGTGCGAGGCCGAGACGATCAAGGCCACCGCGGCAAACGTGCTGCGCACCGCGCACGCCCTGGCCGACGCGATCACCGAGCCCGCCCCCGAGCCCGTCGCCGAGTGACCCCAATAGTACTAATCCCGTTAGGAGAACGTCATGCACGGAGAGCCGACCCTGTTCGATATGGCCGAGTTCGAGCGCGCGGCCGTGGCCGCGACGCCCTGGGAAGGCGTGCCCTTGCGGTACGTCACCGACTACCACCACCCCGACGACCTCGCGGCCGCGTTCGAGCGGTGGACCGGCGAGCACGGGAACTTCGGGTGCCTGATGCGCTCGCACATGTGGCACCGCGCCTACTTCGGGCGGCAGGACGTCGCCGCGAGCGACGAGGCCCACGAGCTGCACATGCTCAACGCCGACACCCGGTGCGACCTCGCAGAGCATGATCACAGCGCCGACCCGCTCCCCGGCGGGCTGATGTATTAGGCGAATTGCCCGCCCTGCCGCTGGCACGTCATCACCGAGCACGAGAACGAGGCCGTAGAAGCCTGGCACAACCACGCGATGCCCGGATGGCGAGCCCTGCCGATCCTGCCGACCAAGCTCAGCACCGCCGACGCGAACCGGACACACGGACCGGCTGGAGGGAGGCGCACGACCTCGGACCGGGATTGCGCGAATCGCTGGTGCCCCGGCCTCTGGCACGGGATACTGTCGGGGCGCCGCACATCCCCAGGAGGGCCGACATGCTCGAATCCGCACCGTGGTTGACACTGATCCCACCGGTGGTGGCCATCGTCCTGGCGATCGTGACGAAGAAGGTGATGATCAGCCTCGGCGCCGGTGTCCTGGTCGCCGCGCTGCTGATCGCCGAGTTCGACCCGCTACGGACACTGGCGCTGATCTGGGAATCGTTCGCGGTGCTGTTCTGGGATGACGGCGCCCTGAACACCTGGTACATCTACATCCTGCTGTTCATCATCCTCCTCGGCGTCATCGCCGCTTTCATCCTGATGTCCGGGGGCACACAGGCGTTCGCCGACTGGGCCGTGGGGCGCATCCGCACCCGTCGTGGCGGACAGATCCTCCCCGCGATCCTCGGCATCGTGATCTTCATCGACGACTACTTCAACGCCCTCGCCGTCGGCCAGATCAGTCGTCCTGTGACCGACCAGCACCGCATCTCGCGCGCGAAGCTGGCATACATCGTCGACTCGACGTCGGCCCCCATCGCGGTGCTGGCCCCCTTCTCGAGCTGGGGTGCGTACATCATCGGCATCCTCGCCCCGATCGTGGCCGCGTCGACCCTCACGATCAGCAGCGTCGAGGCGTTCCTCGGCGCCGCCGCGTCGAACTACTACGCCATCGCGGCGGCCGTCCTGGTGTGGCTGGTGATCGTCTTCCGCGCCGACCTCGGTGCGATGCGCCGGGAGGAGCGGCGTGCACTCGTCGAAGGGCGCCCCTTCAAGGAGGGCGAGGTCATCCCCGGCCAGCTGACCGACGACCTCCCGGTGCACCGCCCAGGCGCCAAGCGGGCGATCATCGTCCCGTTCGTCGCCCTCGTCATCGGCGTACTGGGCGGGATCGTCTGGACCGGGTACGACGCATCCGACTCCTGGGCGCCGGTGGATATCCTCGCCTCCACCGACACGAGCCTCGCGCTCATCTATGGCGGCATCCTGGGCCTCGCGTGCGCGATCTACTACTACCTGCGATACACCACCGCGAACCCCAAGTTCGGCTGGAGCACCTTCGGCCAGGGCTGGCTCGGCGGCCTCAAGGCCATGTCTCCGGCGATCGGCATCCTCATTCTCGCGTGGATGCTCGGGGGCCTCATCGACACGCTCGGAACCGGTGCGTACCTGGGCGATCTCGTGGAGACCTCGGATCTGCCGCCGGCCTGGCTGATCCCGATCGTGTTCGTCCTGGCCGCGGCGATGGCGTTCTCAACAGGCACGTCGTGGGGCTCGTTCGGCCTGCTGCTGCCGATCGTGGGCGGCATCGCCAACGCGGTCGAGGCCCCCGAGTTGCTGCTGCCGATGCTCGGGGCGGTCCTCGCCGGCGCGGTCGCCGGAGACCACAGCTCCCCCATCTCGGACACCACGATCCTGTCGTCGACGGGGGCCGGCTGCAACGTCATCACGCACGTGATCACCCAGCTGCCGTTCGTCGCCGTCGCAGGCCTGTCGGCGTTGCTCGGCTACGTCGTCCTGGCCGCGACGAGCCTGGTCTGGCTGGGCCTGATCGTCACGCTCGCCGCCCTGGCGGGCTGCGTCGTGGCCATCAGAGCGGTCAGGCCACCGGTTGAAGCCGACGTGTCGACGGCGACGGGGAGCGGCGGCGAGGCTCCGCGAGCTTGACCAGCACGACTCCGACGAGCACGAGGACACCTCCGACCAGCTGCACCGGCTGAGGCGCCTCCCCCAGCAACAGCCAGGCCAGCAGTGCCGCCGCGAGTACCTCGGTGAGTCCGACGAACGAGGCCAGCCGCGCGCCCAGACGCCGCGCGGCGGCGATGCCGCTGACATAGGACAGCGCGCCCGTGACCGCCCCGAGCAGGAGCACCACGACCCACCACGGCGCGTCGAAGGAGACGAACTCGACCGTTCCCGTTCCCACGCCCATCGGGAGCACGCCCACCACAGCGGCTCCCGCGAGGATCACGACCGCGACCACCAACCCGCCCGCGGCGAGGGTGACCGGCGGGAGCCCGTGCGAGTCGTCTCCCGAGACGATGTAGTAGACCGCGAGACCGACCATGGCACCCAGCGCCCACGCGATTCCGCCCATGCTCACCGCGACACCGCCGAGCACGCCCAGCAGAAGGAGCAGCCCGACGGCCGCGACGACCGCCCCCGCAACGGTCAGCCCGCCCGGGCGCTGGCCGCGACGTAACCACAGCCAGAGCATCACTGCGACCGGCGCGGTGTACTCGACCAGGAGCGCGACACCGACGTCCATCTGTTCGACGGCGAAGAAGAAGCACAACTGCGCACCCGCGACCGCGAACAGGCCGTACAGGAGCACGGTCGGCACCGCGCGGCGAAGCGCCGACCACCTTCCGCGCAGCGCCATGACACCGGGGGCGGCCAACAGCACGGCGGCGATGCCCACGCGCACGAGTGTGGCCGAGCCGGCCGTCCAGCCAATGTCGAGCAACCCCTTCCCGAGGCTGCCCGAAAGGCCGAACGCCACCGCGGCCACGAGTGCGAACGCCAGCCCGCCCGCGGCGGTCCCCACCCGGGTGTCATTTGCCACTGTACTCATGACTGATGACAGTACGGCGCGCGGTGGTAATGTGTCAATATGGCTTTCACTCATGACACGGTCGAGTCGCTCGAGTCGTCCGTGTTCCTGGCGAACACCGCCCTGGAGCCCGACACCCTGACGACCCTCGCCGACCTCGAGGAGTTCTACGAGCGCTTCTCCTATACCGGCGCCCCGCCCACCGATCGCGACCTGGCGACGATCCGCGCGATACGGCCACGACTGCGCGACCTGTTCACCGCCGACCGCGATTCGGCGGTGCCGCTGGTGAACGCGATCCTCGCCGAGCAGCACGCGGTGCCCCAACTCACGCGGCACGGCGAGACCGA
This sequence comes from Microbacterium aquimaris, assembly GCF_039531285.1. Lineage (NCBI taxonomy): Bacteria > Bacillati > Actinomycetota > Actinomycetes > Micrococcales > Microbacteriaceae > Microbacterium > Microbacterium aquimaris. The sequence continues at coordinate 358,331 of NZ_BAAAPT010000001.1, forward strand.
CTGGCACATCCACGCGACCACGGAGGACCGCCCGTTCCACGAGCGCATCCTCGTGGAGACCGCGATGGCGATGATCGACGTCATCCGCGCCGATGAGATGAGCCGGTTCGGGCGGTGCGGGGCGGCGGACTGCGAGGGCGTCGTCATCGACCTCTCGCGGAACCGGTCGCGCAAGTACTGTTCGACCACGTGCACGAACCGCGAGGCGGTCGCGGCGTACCGCTCCCGTCAGCGAGCCTGAACCGGCCGGGTCACTCGTCCGCGGTCTCCTGCTTGCCACGCATGACCAGTTGCGGGTCCGGCTCGCCGATCACGGCGTGGTCCTTGCCCTCGTACTCGAACTGATTCAAGAAGAAGCGCATGGCGTTCAGCCGTGCGCGCTTCTTGTCGTTCGAGCGGACGATGGTCCACGGCGCGTTCTTCTTGTCGGTGCGGCGGAACATCTCCTCCTTCGCCGCGGTGTAGTCCTCCCACCGATCCAGCGAGGCGATATCCATGGGCGACAGCTTCCATTGGCGCACCGGGTCGAGTTGACGCATCGCGAATCGGGTGCGCTGCTCGGTCCGTGAGACCGAGAACCAGAACTTCGTCAGGTGGATGCCGCTGTCGATGAGCATCTTCTCGAAGATCGGCGCCTGGTCCATGAAGTTCTCGTACTGTTCGTCGGAGCAGAACCCCATCACCCGCTCCACGCCGGCCCGGTTGTACCAGGAGCGGTCGAACATCACGATCTCCCCCGAGCTCGGGAAGTGCTTGGCATAACGCTGGAAGTACCACTGCCCCTGCTCGCGCTCGGTCGGCTTCGACAGGGCCACGACGCGGGACGTGCGCGGGTTGAGGTGCTCGGTGAAGCGCTTGATGGTGCCGCCCTTGCCGGCTGCATCCCGCCCCTCGAAGAGGATCATGGCGCGACCACCGGTGTCTTCCAACCAGTACTGGAACTTCAGCAGCTCGACCTGCAGCCGGTACTTCTCCAGCTCGTACTCGTCGCGGTCCATCCGTTCGTCGTACGGGTACCCCTCCTGCCAGGTGTAGACCGGATTGCCCTCGGGATCGATGAGGTCGGGATCCGGGGTATGCCCGTTGGCGACGGAGTAGCCGCTCTCACGCAGGTGCTCGATGTACTCGCGCAGGCTCTGGTTTCGCAGGTCTTCCATGGCCGTCTCCTCGCGTCGGGTCGCCCGATGAAGACGACCACCCGGATGTGAACAGCGTGTAAACACCGCCACGAGGATCCATCCGATCACGGCGATGCCTCGAAACACCACACATGACCACCATCACTCCGGCGGCCCCGGTTCCCGCCGAACGGCCCGGCGCGGCCCAGCGGATCCGACTCCTGTTGTCGGAAGTGGGCGCCTTCGGGCTCGTCGGGGCGATCGCCTTCGTGATCGACGTGGGCGGCTACAACCTGCTGCGGTTCACCGTGATGCCCGACTCGGTCGTGTGGGCCAAGGTCGTCTCGGTCACCGTCGCGACGGCCTTCGCGTATGCCGGCCACCGCTACCTGACCTTCCGCAGCCGCCGTGGTCGGCCGGTGCTCGGGGAGGCGCTGCTGTTCGTCGTCGCGAACGCCGGCGGCCTTCTCATCTCCGCCGCGTGCCTCTACGTCTCGCACTACGTCCTCGGCTTCACCTCGACGCTGGCCGACAACATCGCCGGGAACGTCATCGGTTTCGCCCTCGGCACTCTCTTCCGCTACCTGACCTATCGATTCGTCGTCTTCCGACCCCGCACGGAGGTTCCCGCATGATCACCCACGCCGGCCCACCCTTGCTCACCGTCCTCCCGACCGACACGGCCGACCCGCTTCTCACGCCCGAACCCCTGGCCCCGGAGCCGGGCGGTCTGACCAATCGCGACATCGTCGACCCCACACCCGGCTCGGTGGATCCGTCGAGCCTCGATGTCGGCACGGTGATCCTGTCCGGCTCGCTGATCGCCCTGTCGATCCTGCTCACCGCCGTCGCCCTGACGACGCTGTGGTGGATGCTGTACGCCTGGCGCTCCTCGCGCATCCACCGGGGAACGCGGTTCACGCCGGTTCCGACAGAACCGGCCCACACGTTCACACTCCTCGTCCCCGGCCGCCATGAAGAGGAGGTGATGGGCGAGACGCTGGACACGCTCGCCCGACAGACGCACCCGAATGTGCAGATCATCGCCATCGTGGGCCACGACGACCCCGGCACCGAGGCCGTGGTCCGCGCGGCCGCAGCCCGCCACCCCGCGCGCATCGAGGTCGTCGTCGATGACAGCGTGCCGAAGAACAAGCCCAAGGCCCTCAACCGCGCGCTGCCCTACGCCACCGGCGACATCGTGGGCGTGTTCGACGCCGAAGACGACGTGCACCCCGACCTCCTCCGCCACATCGACTCGCGATTCACCGAAACGGGCGCGACCGTCGTGCAGGGCGGTGTCCAGCTGATGAACTTCCGATCCAGTTGGTGGTCGTTGCGGAATGTCCTGGAGTACTACTTCTGGTTCCGCTCCCGCCTGCACTTCCACGCCGGCTCGCGGTTCATCCCGCTCGGCGGGAACACCGTCTTCGTCACGCGCGAGGCACTCGAGCGCAACCTGGGTTGGGACGCCGAGTGCCTGGCCGAGGACTGCGAGCTCGGTGTCCGTCTCTCCAGTCAGGGCGAGAAGGTGGTCGTCGCCTATTCCCCCGAGTACGTCACCCGGGAGGAGACGCCTCCGACGTTCCGTTCGCTGTACAAGCAGCGCACCCGATGGAATCAGGGCTTCCTGCAGGTGCTGAGCAAGGGCGAGTGGAAGAAGCTGCCCACCCGGCGCCAGCGCATGTACGCGCGGTACATGCTCTCGATGCCGTTCCTGCAAGCGGCGACGGGCCTGCTGATCCCGCTGGCGGTGATCCTCATCCTGTTCGTCAAGGTGCCGACCGCCGTCGCCCTCATCACCTTCCTCCCCCTCGCACCGACCCTGCTGACGATCGCCGTCGAGGCGGCCGGCCTGGGCGAGTTCGGACGCGTCTTCTCCGAGAAGGTCCGCGCGCGCGACTACGTTCGGCTCGTCCTCGGCACGTTGCCCTATCAGATGTTCCTCGCCGCAGCGGCGATCCGCTCCGTCTGGCGCGAGTCGCGCGGCCAGACCGGCTGGGAGAAGACGGAGCACAACAACGCCCACCGCACCCTCCCGACCACCGTCGGCACCCTCTCGATCCCGGCGCCGGACGACGCGGACGCGCCCGAACACGCCACGACAGGAGCGACCCGATGAGCACTCAGACCCTGACTCGACCCGAGGCGCCGACCGGCAACTCCGCCCGCCCCTCGCGAACAGAGCGGATGGGTGCGTGGTGGATCGCCCACCGACGCGATATCGCATGGCTCGCCCCCGTGATCGCAGTCGCGGCGGTCGTCTCCTTCGTCAACATCGCCGGCTCGCCGCAGCGCATCGACGACGAGGGCACCTACACCGCGCAGGCGTACGCCATCCTCACCTACGGCGAACTCGCGCACTACACGTACTGGTACGACCATCCGCCCCTCGGCTGGATTCAGATCGCCGGCTACGCGCTGCTCACGGGAGCGTTCGCTCGCTGGGATGTCGCCGTCCTGGCCGGCCGCGAAGCGTCGATCGTCGCGTCGCTGATCGCGGCGATCCTGCTGTGGGTCCTCGCGCGCCGCACCGGGCTCAGCCGGCCCGCCGCCACCGCGGCCACTGCCCTGTTCTCGCTGTCGCCCCTCGCGCTGCAGTTCCACCGCACGGTGTACCTCGACAACCTCGCCGTGCCGTGGCTGCTCCTGGCTTTCGTCCTGGCCACGGTGCGTCGCTCGCAGCTGGCGGCTTTCGTCGGGGCCGCGGCGGCCTTCGGGATCGCCGTGCTGACGAAGGAGACATTCCTCCTCGCCCTGCCGATCCTCGCGTGGGTGGTGCTTCGCAACGCCCAGCGGGCGACCCGCCGCTACACCCTCTCCGTCGCGGCGGGGACCCTCGTCCTGATCGGCGGCGGCTACCTGCTGCTGGCGGCGGTGAAGGGGGAGCTGGTCGGCTCGACCGGCCAGGTGAGCCTGCTCGATGGCGTTCTGTTCCAGCTGAGCGACCGAGAAGGCAGCGGATCGCTCGCCGACCCCGACTCGCTCATGAGCGCGACCGTCGGAATGTGGTGGCAGCTCGACGCCGTGTTCATCACCGGCGGTCTGGTCGCCGCCGCGATGGGGGTCTTCCATCGACGCCTGCGCCCGTACGCCGTTCTGCTGCTCGCCCTCACGGCCTTCATGTTCCGCCCGGGCGGCTACCTTCCGGTGCCCTATGTCATCATGCTGCTCCCGTTCGCCGCGCTCGCCGTGGCCGGGATCGTCGACACGGGTGCGCGGTGGGTTCGTCGACGCGCCGGAGTTCGTCGGCTCATCGGCGGCGCCGTCGTGATCGCGGCCGGTGCGGCCGCGGTGGCGGCCGCACCGAACCTGGTCACCCAGCTGCGCGGCTTCGTCGCCGCCGACCTCGACCGTCCGATGCGCGAAGCGACCGACTGGCTCGAGCGGAACGCCGCCCCCGAGCAACGACTGATCGTCGACAACAGCATGTGGGTCGACCTGGTCGAGGCCGGGTGGGATCGAGAGAACGTGATCTGGTACTACAAGATCGACACCGACCCCGAGGTCTCCGCGGCGTCGCCGAACGGATGGCGAGACTCCGACTACGTCATCACCACCGAGTCGATGCGCACGTTCCCCACGCAGTTCCCCGAAGTCACCGGCGCGATGCAGAACTCCGTCCCCGTGGCGACCTTCGGCGACGGCGACCAGTCGGTCGACGTGCGCCGCATCGTCCCCGCGGGGGCGGACACCGCCGAGGAAGCGCAGAGCGCCGCCTTCACCCGCCAATCCGAACTCGGCTCGCAGCTGTCCGTCAACCCGCGCATCGAGATGCCCGAGAGCGCGGACGATGCCCTCGCCGCGGGACACGTCGACGCGCGGATCATCACGGTGCTCGGCGCATTGAGCGCGTCGCACGAAGTCGAGATCGCAGGATTCCCCACGGTCTTCGGCGAGCAGAGCCCCATCGCCCGCCAGGTGGAGATCGTGTCCGTCGACGGCGAGCCGATCGATGACGAGGCCGGAGAACTCCTCCGCAGGGTGGCCGGCTCGGTCACCGCCGCTGACGTCGAGATCGCCGATGGCACCGCCCTCGTCCGCTTCGCCCTCTCCTGACACACCACAGCACGTCGGTGCCCACCGGCACGCCATCGCACCGCACACATCACACGAAAGGACCGTCATGACCACTCACGCCCATCACCGCCGCCCGCTGCGGACCACCTTGGCCGCTCTGACTGCGGGGGCGGCCGCCGCCGCAGTCCTGCTGGTCGCACCGGCCGCGGGAGCCGCCGAGGATTCCGTCGGCTGGCTGCGCCTGGGGCACCTCTCCCCCGACACCAAGTCGGTCGACGTCGAGGTGACCGCCCTGAGCGGAGGAGCCGTCGAGTTCGAGCTCGAGGGCGTCGGCTACGGCGACGTATCGCCGTACACCGAGCTCGACGCGGGGACCTACACCGTCAGCATGGTCCCCTCGGACGCCGCAGAGGGCACCGCCCCCGCGATCTCGGGAACCGTCACGATCGATCCGGAGAGCGCGAACACCGTCGTCGCCTTCGGGCCATCGGATGACCTCGAGGTCACCGCGATCAGCGACGACCTCAGCCGGCCGTCCGACGGTTCGGCCCGCATCCGATTGATTCAGGCCTCCACGCAGACCGCGGAAGTCGATGTCGTGACCTCGACCGGCGTGCCCATCGCGCGCGGCGCGAAGGCAGGCGACGCCACCGGCTACGCGGAAGTGCCCGCCGGCCCCTGGACCCTCGAGCTCGACGGCGGCACGGTGACCGGCGAGACGTCGATCGACGTAGCCGAGGGCAGCGTCTCGACGCTCTTCGTCCTCGACACCGCCTCGGGAGGCCTCGAGATCATGACCGTCACCGACTCGGCCGCCGTGGGCGCCGTCCCTGAGGGCGGCGTGGACACCGGTGCCGGCGGACTCGCCGACGCGGACCGCGTCTCACCGGCACCGGGCGTCCCCGCCGGGGCATGGCTCTTCGGGATCTGATCGCATGTCCATCGGACGGATCGGTTCGGTCGCGGTACCGGTCGTGGTCGTCGCGCTGCTCGCGGGGTGCACGACCGATGCCTCGCCCGAGCGCAGCGATGCCGAGGCCCACGCCGCGGCGTTCCTCGACCAGTGGGTCGAGGACGGCCGGGTGGTGCGCCATGACCAGGGGGGAGACACCGTGAGCGAAGGACAGGCCTACGGCATGCTCGCGGCCGTCGTCGCGGCTGACGAAGAGCGCTTCGACGAGATCTGGGAGTGGACCCAGGACGAGCTCGTGCGCGAGGACGGCCTGCTGGCATGGCGGTGGGAGGACGGCGACGTCGTCGACGCGGAGCCGGCGTCCGATGCCGAACTCGACGCGGCCCGCGCACTCGTCCTCGCCGGAGACCGCTTCGCCCGCGCCGATCTGTCCGACGACGGCGTCGCGCTCGCCGATGCGCTGTTGGACGAGCTGACCGTCGAGACGGCGCTCGGGCGCGTTCTCCTGCCCGGGCTGTGGGCGGAGGGCGAAGATCCGCTGCCCTATAACCCGAGCTACGCCTCCCCGACGGCGTTCGCGATCCTCGGCGCCGCCACCGGCGACGAGCGCTGGGAAGAGTTGGCCGAGGGAAGCGCCGCCGCCACCGAGGCGCTCTTCGACGCCGCCGCACTTCCCCCGGATTGGGCCCAGATCCGCGCCGACGGCACCGTGTCCCCGGTCGCGGGAGCATCCGGGGAGGGCGATGCGGTGACCTACGGGTACGACGCGCAGCGCACGATCATCCGCTACGCGGAGTCGTGCGCGCCGGCCGATCGCGATCTCGTCGCCGATGCACGGGAGCCCCTGTCATACGCCGATGAGCCGGCCGCGGTGCTCGACCTGGGCGGCGGTGCGGTCACCTCCGACCGCAGCCCGTTGAGCATCGTCGCCCGCGCCGCCGCATCCGCCGCCGCCGGCGACGCGTCGGCGGCGCGCGACGACCTCGCCGCCGCCGCGACCCTCTCGCAGGAGAACCCGACCTACTACGGCCGCGCGTGGATCACGCTGGGCGCGGCGATGCTCGCGGGCGACCTCGGCGGATGCGACGCCGTCGCAGGGAGCGGGTCGTGACCCGGGCGGTGCGTGCGGGCCTGTGGTCGCCGATCGGCCTGCTCGCGGTCGCCCTCCTCACCGTCGGCGTCGTCCACGCGGCGGCGTTGCAGGAGGAACCCGACGCGGCGCCGGTCGCGGCGACACCCAACGCGACGGAGAGCGCGAACCCCTTCTCCGCGGGCGGGCTGCAGGACCCCTCGGCGCCGGCGGACGAGGTCGACCTCGGCGTCCCGAAGACGGTCCGTATACCCCGCCTCGGCGTCGACTCGGCGCTCGAAGACCTGGCGGTCGACGCCGCCGGCGAACTGCAGGCGCCTGTCGACTACGACACCGCCGGTTGGTATGCGGAGGGCGTCGCACCCGGATCGATCGGTCCGGCCATCATCGCCGGACACATCGACTCGCCGACCGGGCCGGCCGTGTTCCAACGCCTGGACGAGCTGGCGCCGGGGGACGAGATCGACGTCGAGATGACCGGCGGCCGGACGCTCACCTTCGTGGTGACCGGCGCCATCCAGTCGACGAAGGCGAACTTCCCCACGTCGGACGTGTACGACAACGTCCCCGCACCGGCCCTCCGGCTCATCACCTGCGCCGGCGATTTCGATCGCACCATCGGCCACTACACCGACAACCTCATCGTGTTCGCCAGCCTCGCCGCCTGAGCGCGCGAGTCCATCCCGGAAGAGAGACCCCATGACCGACGACGCCGCACTCAAGACGCTGGTGATCATCCCGACCTACAACGAGATCGACAACCTGGAGCCCATCGTGGGACGCGTGCTGGCGGCCAACGCCCACACCGACATCCTGGTCGTCGACGACGCCAGCCCCGACGGGACCGGCGACCTCGCCGACGTGCTGGCGAACCGCCACCCCGAGGTGCACGTGCTTCACCGCGCGGAGAAGGACGGCCTGGGCGGCGCCTACCTCGCGGGATTCGCGTGGGGGCTGGAGCGGGGCTACTGGGCACTGGTGGAGATGGATGCCGACGGATCCCACGATCCGGCCGATCTGCCCCGCATGATCGACCAGCTGTCCCAACACGACGTCGTCCTCGGCTCGCGGTGGACACCCGGCGGGCAAGTGAAGAACTGGCCGTTGCACCGCAAGGTGATCAGTCGCGGGGGGAACATCTACACGCGACTCGCGCTCGCCATCGACGTGCGTGACGCCACCGGCGGGTACCGGGTGTTCAACGCCCGGGCTCTCGAGCGAATCGACCTCGCGGACGTCGCCTCGCAGGGGTACTGCTTCCAGGTCGACCTGCTGTGGCGGGCCCTGCAGCGCCAGCTCCGCGTCGTCGAGGTGCCGATCACCTTCGTCGAACGCGAGCGCGGCGTATCGAAGATGAGTGGCTCGATCGTCGCGGAGTCCCTGGCGCGCGTCACCCTGTGGGGGATCACCCGCCGCCTGGCCGAGCTCGGTGAACTCGTCCGTCATGGGCGACGGTTGCCGTCGGTACGGTGGACGTCGCACCGCACGCTGCCTGCCGCCGGCCGATGAGGACGGCGACGCGCGTGCGCTCGTATGACGACATATTCCACCGTTCATGACGAAATAATCGCCGAGGCCGCCCCCACCCGGCTTACCTTCGACGTCATGACCGATTCCCCCGTCCCCGTCCTCGACATGTCGCTCCTCGACGCCGGCCCGGAAGCCGCCGAGCGCTTCCGGGTCGACCTGCGCCGCGCCACCCATGAGGTGGGTTTCTTCAGTCTCGTCGGTCACGGCATCCCCGACGACCTGCAGGAGCGCCTGCTGGAGACCTCTCGCGCGTTCTTCGCCCTCCCGGACGAAGACAAGCTCGAAATCGAGAACCTCACCTCACCGCATTTCCGTGGGTACGCACGACTGGGTGGAGAGCTCACCCAGGGCAAGGTCGACTGGCGCGAGCAGATCGACATCGGCCCCGGGCGCGAGCCGATCGAGCGAGGCCCCGATGACCCGGCCTACGTCGTGCTGGAGGGACCGAACCTGTGGCCGAGCGCGCTCCCGGGCCTACGCACCGTCGTGGAGGAATGGTCGGAGACGCTGACGGCCATCGGACGGCGCCTGCTCGAGGCGTGGGCCGATGCCCTCGGGGCCCCGGCGGAGTCGCTGCTGGACCTGTTCGCCGATGACCCGCAGACGCATGTGAAGATCGTGCGGTACCCCGGGGTCCCCGACGACGCCCCCTCGCGGCAGGGGGTCGGCAAGCACAAGGATGCCGGTGTGCTCACGCTGCTGTGGATCGAACCGGGCGCCGGCGGGCTCCAAGTGGAATACGAGGGTCGGTGGCACGATGTCCCGCCGGTGGACGGCGCGCTCATCGTCAACATCGGTGAGCTGCTCGAATGGGCGACAGACGGGTATCTGCGCGCCACCGTGCACCGCGTCATCGCGCCCGCGGAGGGCACCGAGCGCATCTCCGTGCCCCTGTTCTTCAACCCGGCGTTGGCGGTGCAGATGCCCCGCCTCGACATCGCGGAGGAGTACCGGTCGACCTCGCGCGGCGTCGAAGACGACCCCGACAACGTCATCCACGGCACGTACGGCGAGAACCAACTGAAGTCGCGGCTACGGGCCCACCCCGACGTCGCGGCGATTCACCACCCGGAGCTGCTCGAGCAGTCCCGTCAGGGCTGAGCCCGCCGCGGTCGGCACCGGGCGACCTCGTCCGCTCGCCCGGATGTCACCGGAGGGCACTACCATCCGGACATGGCGTTCATCGAGGCGAGCGGACTCGTCAAGACGTACCGACCCAAGGGTGCGCCCGTGCTGCGCGCCCTCGACGGACTGGATCTGTCCGTGCCCGAAGGCACGGTCACGGCCCTGCTCGGACCCAACGGCGCGGGCAAGACCACGACGGTCAAAGTCCTCACGACACTCATCCGACCCGACTCCGGGTCGGCGGTGATCGACGGGGTCGACGTGCTCTCCGACCCGCAGGCGATCCGGCGCATGAGCGGCGCGAGCGGACAGTACGCCGCCGTCGACGAGAACCTCACCGGGTTCGAGAACCTGCTGATGGTCGGGCTGCTCTACCACCTGGGCCGCAAGGAGGCGACGCGACGGGCGAACGAGCTCATCGAGTTGTTCGACCTGGTCGACGCGCAGAACCGTCCGGTGAAGGGCTTCTCCGGCGGCATGCGACGGCGCATCGACCTGGCGGGCGCACTCGTCATCAATCCGCCCGTGCTCTTCCTCGACGAGCCGACGACGGGGCTGGACCCCCGCAGCCGCCTGGCACTGTGGGAGATCATCGAGTCCCTCGTCGACGGCGGCACCACGGTACTGCTGACCACGCAGTACCTGGAGGAGGCCGACCGACTGGCCGACTCGATATCGATCATCGACAGCGGACGGGTCATCGCCGAGGGGACGGCCGACCAGCTCAAGGCGTCCGTCGGCGGCCAGCGCGTCGCCGTGACCCTCGTCGACGAGTCCGACGCACGGGCGGCGCGTGAGATCCTCGGCCGACACGGCACCGCTGAGGCGACCTCCGATGGCGGGCGCACTCTCGTCGTGCCCGTCGCCGACGGATCGGCGGCGCTGGCCAGCATCATGGCCGACACCACCGCGGCGGGAATCTCCCTCCACGACGCCGGGATGCGCCGACCCACCCTCGACGATGTCTTCCTGCAGCTGACCGGACACGCCGCCGAGAACACCGACGACGAGGAGGCTGCGGCATGAGCACGACCGATCACGGAACCGTCCGACCGGCGCGACGCACCCTCACGCCCCAGCCGGGCTCCGCGTTCACCCGGTTCGTCTCCGACGGCTACGTGACGACGTGGCGCAACATCAAGAAGATCGTGCGCGTGCCCGACATCCTGGTGTTCACCCTCATCCAACCGATCATGTTCGTGCTGCTGTTCACGTTCGTCTTCGGGTCGTCGATCGCCGTCGAGGGTGAGGACTACACATCGTTCCTCATGGCCGGCATCTTCGCGCAGACGATCGTGTTCGGATCCACCTACTCCGGCTCGGCGATGGCGCAGGACCTCAAGGACGGCATCATCGACCGATTCCGCACGCTGCCGATGAACGGCTCCGCGGTGCTGATCGGCCGCACGGTGGGCGACCTCGCGATCAACGTGCTCTCGCTGATCGTGATGATGCTCACCGGCTTCATCGTCGGCTGGCGGGTGGAGTCGTCGGTGCTGGACTTTTTCGCCGGCGTCGGCCTGCTGCTGTTGTTCTCCTACGCCTTCTCGTGGGTGATGGCCTTCCTCGGGCTCATCGTGCGCAGCCCCGAGGTGATCAACAACGCCTCGTTCTTGATCCTGTTCCCCGCGACGTTCATCTCCAACGCTTTCGTGCCGAGCGAGAACCTGCCAGGTCCGCTGCGCGTGTTCGCCGAATGGAACCCGGTGTCGGCGCTGGTCCAGGCGGTCCGCGAGCTGTTCGGGAACGCCCCGACCAGCTCCGGATCCACCGCCTCGTGGCCGCTGGAGCATCCGGTGGTCTATGTGCTCATGTTCACGGTGGCGATGTTCCTGGTGTTCGTCCCGCTGTCGGTGCGCCGGTTCACGACCCTCAGCCGGTGATGTGTCCTCGTATGACGACGCAGGATCGCGCGACCGTCGCATGACGGGCAGAATGGCCGACATGGTCCCGACGTGTCACTGTTGTCTGTAGCGCTTCCGCGCCCTCGAACAACCCTCCCGCCGCGCGCCCGTCCGCGGCCACGACACCTCAGGACCACCCGTGCGATACGCCGAATCGATCGCCGAGCTCATCGGCAACACTCCGCTCGTCCGCCTCACGAAGGTGACCGAGGGCATCCGGGCGACCGTGCTCGCCAAGGTCGAGTACCTCAACCCGGGGGGATCGGCGAAGGACCGCATCGCGGTGGCCATGATCGACGAGGCCGAACGTGCCGGTCACCTGAGCCCGGGCGGCACGATCGTCGAGCCCACCAGCGGCAACACCGGTGTGGCCCTGGCGATCATCGCCCAGCAGCGTGGATATCGCATGATCTGCGTGGTGCCGGACAAGTTCGCCGGCGACAAGGTGGCGACCCTGCGTGCGTACGGCGCCGAGATCGTGGAGGTCCCCACCTCCGTGCCGCCCGAGCACCCCGACTCGTACTACTCCGTCTCCGACCGGCTCGCGCGAGAGATCCCCGGCGCCTTCAAACCCGACCAGTTCTCCAATCCGGCCGCACCCCGCAGCCACTACGAGACGACGGGACCGGAGATCTGGCGCGACACCGACGGCAGGGTGACCCACTTCGTCGCCGGCGTCGGTACCGCCGGGACCATCTCCGGCACCGGCCGCTACCTGCACGAGGTCTCCGACGGACGCGTGCAGGTGATCGGCGCCGACCCCGTCGGTTCGATCTACTCCGGCGGGCCGGTGCACGGGTTCCTCGTCGAGGGCGTCGGCGAGGACTTCATCCCTCCGAACTTCGACCCGGATGCGGTCGACGGTTTCGAGCGCGTGTCGGACGCCGAGTCGTTCGAGATGACCCGGCGCCTGGCCACCGAGGAGGGCCTGCTCGTAGGTGGCTCGAGCGGCATGGCCGTCGTCGCCGCCCTTCGCACGGCGCGGGACCTGCCCGAGGACGCCGTGGTGGTCGTCCTGCTCGCCGACGGCGGCCGCGGCTACCTCAACAAACTCTTCGACGACGCGTGGCTGGACACCCACCTGTCGTCATCCGATGACACCGACCCCGAGGACACCCCATGAGCTCCCCCCTCGCCCGCGACTTCAACAGCCTCGCCGTGCACGCCGGCCAAGACCCCGACGCGTCGACCGGTGCCGTGATCCCGCCGGTGCATTTCTCGTCGACGTTCGTGCAGGACGGCATCGGGAATCTCCGCGACGGCTACGATTACGGCCGCGCCGGCAATCCCACGCGCGCCGCGCTGGAGCACCAGCTCGCCGCCATCGAAGGCGCCGAGTTCGGGCTGTCGTTCGCGTCGGGTCTGGCCGCGGAGGACGCGCTGTTGCGCGCCGTGCTCCGCCCGGGCGATGAGATCCTCCTCGGCAATGACGCGTACGGCGGCACCTACCGGTTGATCTCGAAGATCCTCGTGCCGTGGGGCGTCACCGTGCGCGTCGCCGATCTGAGCGACCCCACCGCCGTCGAGAACGCCCTGGCCGAGAGCACACCGAACCTGGTGTGGGTGGAGACACCGAGCAACCCGTTGCTGCGCGTGACCGACATCGCGGCTCTGGCACGGACCGCCCATGCCGTAGGCGCGCTGCTGGTGGTCGACAACACGTTCGCGACCCCCGCCCTCCAGCGCCCCCTCGCGCTCGGCGCCGACGTCGTGGTGCACTCCGCGACCAAGTACCTCGGTGGCCACTCGGATGTCGTCGGGGGCGCGGTCATGACCTCCGACGCCGACATCCACGCGAAGACGAAGTTCCTGCAGTTCGCCGCCGGCGCCGTCTCCGGACCGCTGGACGCGTGGCTCACGACCCGCGGGATCAAAACCCTCGGGATCCGGATGGAGCGCCACAGCGCGAACGCCCAGCGCATCGCCGAGGCGTTGGCGGGCGACCCCCGGGTCGGCGCGGTGCACTACCCCGGTCTGGCGACGCACCCGGGCCACGAGATCGCCGCCGCGCAGATGACCGGCTTCGGCGGGATCGTCTCGCTCGAGCTGTCCACCGGCGCGCAGGCGCGGGCGTTCTCGGAGGCGACGACGCTGTTCACGCTCGCCGAGTCGCTGGGTGGGGTGGAGTCGCTGTTGAATTACCCTGACGCGATGACCCACGCGTCGGTGCGGGGGACCGAACTCGCCGTACCGGAGACGCTCGTGCGCCTCTCGGTCGGCATCGAGGGCGTCGACGATCTCCTGGCCGACATCGACCAGGCCCTCGACACCGCGACGCGATGAAGACGCACTCCCGAAAGGCCCCGATGACCGACGACGAATTCCTCGACGCGCTCGACGACTGCACCCTCCCTCCGAAGGCGTTCGACCACCGCGGACACGTCCGCCTGGCCTATCTCAGCTCGATCGACGCGGATTTCCCGACCGCCCTGGCCCGGGTGCAGCGCTCGATCCGCACGTACGCGGCCGCGCTCGGCAAGTCCGACAAGTACCACGAGACGATCACGGTCGCCTTCCTCGCGCTCGTCCGGCAGCGACTGTGGGAGAGCGGCCCCGGGGCCGACTTCGAGGAGTTCGAAAGCGCGCACCCCGACCTGTTCGACGCCGATCTGCTCTCCCGCCACTACACCCCCGAGACCCTCGGATCCCCGATCGCGCGACAGACGTTCGTGCTCCCCGACGCCCGCGACTGACGCGGGTCAGAAGACGTCGCCGGTCGCGGCGAACGGGCGACGACGCCGACTGAGCAGCGTGTCGATCGTGACGGCGAGCACGAGCACGACCCCGGTGGCGATGTTGCGAGCCGACGCGTCGAGGTCGATCAGAGTCAGGCCGTTGGCGATCGACTGGATGATGAGGATGCCGACGAGGGCGGACCAGGCGTTGCCGCGCCCGCCGTACAAGCTCGTGCCCCCGACGATGGCGGCCGCGATCGCGATCAGGAACAGTTCTCCCCCGCCGGAGCTCTGATTGGCCGCCGCGAGTCGCCCGGCCGCGAGGACTCCGCCGAGCGCGGCCAGCGTGGAGCAGGCGACGAAGGCGCTGACGACGATGCGTCGCACCGGCACTCCGGCCAGTCGTGCCGCGTGGTGGTCCCCGCCGATCGCGCGGATCCCGCGCCCCCAGCGCGTGCGACGCAACAGGATGTCGGCGGCCCACACGAGGGCCACGAACAGCACGACACTCCAGCCGACCCCGCGCGCCTGGGAGAGGTAGGCGACCGGGACGGCGAGCAGAACCGCGACCAGGAGCGTCTTGAGCGCGATCGCACCGACGCTCTCGGCTCCCAGGTCGGCGGCACGGCGCCGACGCCGGGCGATCACGCGGGGGACGGCGGTGCCGACGACGGCGAGCGTGACGAGCACCCACGCCACCGGTGTCGGGACGAAAGCAGTCTGGGTGAACCGCACGAGCCACGAGTCGAACGGGAGGTTGATCGACCCGGCATCGCCGAGGATCTGCCACTGCAGGCCCGTGGCGATGAGGAGTCCGGCGAGGGTGAGGACGAATCCGGGCAGGCCGACCCGGGCGATGAGCACACCGTAGAGCACCCCGATGATCGCCCCGACCGCGAGCGCGGAGACCACCGCGATCGCGAGGGGCCACCCCCATGACATCGCCGTCACGGCGGCGATCGCCGCGGCGAGCCCGCTGACGGCGCCGACCGAGAGGTCGATCTGCCCGATCAGCAGCACGATGACGACCCCGAGCGCGATGATGCCCGTCGACACCGACTGCAGGGAGAGGTTGACGAGGTTTTCGGGCGCCCAGAAAGCGGGAGACGCGAAGCCGAGGATCACCCAGATGACCACCAGCGCGACCACGATGGGGAAGACCGGGCGCTCGCCGTCACGCATGCGCCGCCAGTGCTCTGCGAGGTTCATCCGCGCCACCCTCCGCCATCCGGTGCCGCGTGGCCCATCGGCGCCGTGGCCCCCGTGATCGCCCCCAGCAGCTCTTCGGCGGTCGTCTGCGCGGCGTCGTATTCGCCGACCAGACGCCCGAGCCGCAGGACGATCACGCGGTCCGAGACGGCGAGCACGTCGGTTATCGAGTGGCTGGCGAGCACGACGGCGTGACCGCGCGATCGCAATCGGCCGATCAGCGTGAGGATCTGGGCGGTCTGGCGCACGCCGAGGGCGTTCGTCGGCTCATCCAACAGCACGACCCGCGGGTCGCCGAGCAGGGTGCGGGCGATCGCGACGCTACGACGCTGTCCGCCGGAGAGCGCGTGCACCGGCACCCTCACATCCGGGATACGGGCGGCGAGACTGTCGAGGACGACACGAGCCCCCCGTTCCATCTCGACCTCGTCGAGAAGGCCGGCTCGCACCTCCTCATGGCCGAGATAGAGGTTCTCGACGACGTCGAGGTTCCCGCACAGCGCAAGCGCCTGCGGGGAGGCGGCGATTCCGTGGCGCCTCGCGTCGGCCGGCGACCCGAACCGCACGGCCGCGCCGTCGACGCGCACCACACCGGAGGTGGGGGCCGTCGCACCCGAGGCGATCCCCATCAGAGTGGACTTTCCGGCACCGTTGTCGCCGACGACGGCGACCACCTCCCCGGCGTGGATGTCCAGATCGATGTCCACGAGGGCGTGGGCGGCTCCGAAGCTCTTGGAGACGCCCGCGAGTGAGACGACCGCTGTCATGGAAGCTCCCTGTCGGTCAGACCGAGCTGCGCGCAGGCGTCGGCGTACGGCGGTGTACAGATGGCGTCGGCCGAGTGCACCCGGCCCTGGATGATCACGCGTTCGATATCGTCTCGCCAGACACTGGTGGGCGCCAGCAGGAAGCTCGATATGCCATCGCGGGTCCCCGGCGCGGCCGGCTCCTCCCCGCGCAGCAGACGCACCGCGACCTCGGCGGCGGTGCGGGCCTGGTCGTCGGTGGCCTTCGCCACCGTCATCAGTTGGTCCCCCGCCACGATGCGCTGGATCGCGGACAGTTCGCCGTCCTGCCCCGACACCGGCGGCATGGGGTCGATGCCTGCGGCTTTCAGCGCGGCGATCGCACCCCCGGCGAGGGCGTCGTTGGCGGCGACCACGCCGTCGATCCGCCCCGGGTGCTGCGCCAACTGTCCGGCCACCCACTCCTGCGCCTCCGTCGCGCTCCATGCGGGCACGTCGAACTCCCCGAGGACCTCGACGTCGGCGTCCTGGAGGGCATCGTGGACCCCGGCACGCAGCGCCGCGGCGTTCGGATCGGTGGGCGAGCCGTGCAGGAGGAGGAGCCCGGCCGTCTCCCCCACGCGGATCTGCGGGAGGGCGTCGACGACCGCGTCCGCCTGCAGACGGCCGATCAGTTCGGAGTCGAACGAGACGTACACCGCGACATCCGGATGGTCGATGAAGCGGTCGTAGGCGACCACCGTCGCGCCGCTGCGCGTGGCGGCGGCCACGACGCTCTCGGCGGCCACGGTGTCGACGGCGTCGATGACCAGCACATCGGCACCACGTGCGAGCATCGCCTCCGCCTGCTCCTGCTGTCGCGCGGCACTGGAATTGGCGTTGGCGTAGAGCAGTTCGCAGTCCGGGCAGCGTTTGGCGACGGTATCTTCGAAGGTCGGCCGGTCGGAGGTCTCGTACCGCGAGATGCCCGCTTCGGGCAGCAGCAGGCCGATCGTGCCCGCTTGCGTCGAGGCCACAGGCGCGGGGGCGCAACCGGCGAGGGCGATCGCGGCGAGGGCGCAGACGACGGCCAGGCTGCGGCGGAGTCGGATCCTGCTCACGATGCGACCCCCAGGGCGCCGAGTTCGCGGGCGCGATCGAGTGCCGCGGCGAGCGCGCCGCGCAGTTCCGCTTCGCCGCCGAACTCCGCCGGGACCACGCTGGGCGCTCCGACGTTCGTGGCGAGGGTGTGCTGCTCGAGCGCGTCGCGTAGCGGCCCGAGAAGCACCTCTCCCGCGGTGGAGAGATCGCCGCCGATCACCACGATCTCGGGGTCGACCACGGTGCACAGGTTCGCGATCGCGGTTCCGAGCGTGCGTCCGGTGTCGGCGATCGCGCGGCGGCATCCGGGGTCGCCCTCGAGTGCCCGAGTGATCACGTCGTCGAGGGTGAGATGACCGTGGCTGGCACTGAGGATCTGCACGAGCGCGGCCGCCCCCGCGACCGTTTCCAGGCATCCCCGGTTGCCGCACCGGCACACCGGTCCGCGCTCATCGACGATCATGTGCCCCAGTTCCCCCGCCGTCCCGCGGCGGCCGTGGAGCACACGCCCTCCCAGCACGATCCCGGCGCCGATGCGGTGCGAGACGCGCACGTAGGCGACGGGGTCGGCACCGACACCGGCACCGTAACGCGCTTCCGCCAACGCACCGAGGTTGGCGTCGTTGTCGACGACCGTGGGTACCGACGAGGTGGCGGCGAGGATCTCCGTGACCGCAGCGCCGTCCCATCCCCTCAGGAGCGACGTGGACGACACCGTTCCTGTGGCCACATCGACCGGGGCCGGGACTCCCACGCCGATGGCCAGCAACTCGTCTCCGGCGGCGTCGACCGACTCGACCATCTCCTGCACGAGCATCGCGGCGCGTTGCAGGCTCATGTCGGCGCGGTGGTCGGGGGCCAACGGCAGGGTTTCGGAGGCCAGGATCTGCATCGAGGTGTCGGCGAGCGCGACGTGCATCGAGCGCGCGGCCAGATCGATGCCGGCGACCATGCCGATCGAACGCGCGAGCGTGACCAGTCGGGCTCTGCGGCCGGAACGGATGGAGGGGCTGGTGTCGAGGACACCGGCGTCTGCGAGCTCGGTGACGATGTTCGACACACTCGCCGGAGACAGGCCGGTGATCGTGGCCAGCTCCACCTGCGTCAGAGAGCCGTGTTGTTGCACGGCTCCGACGACGCGGGCACGGTTGGCCTCACGAAGCGAGGTCTGCGACCCCTTCGCCGCCTGCGTGTCGTGCACACGTCGTAGGGTACCGGCCCATTGGGTTGACTTCGGAAAGTCACACGAAAATCACGTTTTGCGCGCCGTTGAGTTCAGGTCTTGACTTCAAGCACACTCTCCCCCTTAGATGAATCTCACCAGCGAGCGCACGGCAGCGCTCCGGCACGGCCCATCCCGTTCCGTGCACCACATCGGCAAGGAAGACGATATGAATCTGCGCAGCAAGAAATCGCTCATGGCCCTCGGCGCGGGGGCGGCAGCCCTCACACTCGGCCTCTCGGCCTGCTCTGGAGACTCCTCCGAGAGCAACGACGGCGGCGGCAGCAGCGGCCCCGAGGTCGAGGTGTTCACCTGGTGGGCCGCCGGCTCTGAGAAGGCCGGCCTCGACGCCCTGGTGAGCGTGTTCAACGAGCAGCACCCCGACCTCGAGTTCGTCAACGGCGCCGTCGCCGGTGGCGCCGGCTCCGCGGCGAAGGACCTCCTCCAGTCGCGCCTGCAGGCCGGCGACGCCCCGGACACCTTCCAGGCCCACGCCGGTGCGGAGCTCCAGGACTACATCGACGCCGCACAGATCCAGGACGTGTCGGACCTGTACAGCGAGTTCGGCCTGACCGACGCGTTCCCCGCCGACCTGATCGACCGCCTCACGGTCGACGGCGCGATCTACTCGGTGCCCTCCAACATCCACCGCGCAAACGTCGTGTGGGCAAGCCCCGCCGTGCTCGAAGAGGCCGGCCTGGATCCGGAGGCGGAGTACGAGAGCATCGACGACTGGATCGTCGCGCTCGACGCCGTGCAGGAGACCGGCAAGACGCCGCTGTCTGTCGCGACCACCTGGACCCAGGTGCACCTGCTCGAGACGGTCCTGCTGTCGTCGCTGGGCGCCGAGGACTACAACGGCCTGTGGGACGGTTCCACCGACTGGGAGAGCTCCGAGGTCACGACCGCGTTGGAGAACTTCGAGATCATCATGGGCTACACCAACGACGACCGCGACGGTCTGGACTGGCCCGACGCCACGCAGCAGATCATCGACGGCCAGGCCGCCTTCAACGTGATGGGCGACTGGGCGGAGGCCGCCTTCGCCGAAGCCGGTGCGACCTCGCCGGAGGACTACATCTACTTCCCGGTCCCCGGCACCGCCGGTGTCTTCGACTTCCTCGCCGACTCGTTCACCCTTCCGGTGGGCGCGCCGAACGAGGACGGCGCCAAGGCATGGCTCGAGACCGTCGGCTCCGCCGAAGGCCAGGCCGCGTTCAACAAGGCCAAGGGCTCGATCCCGGCCCGCACCGACGCCGACACCAGTGACTTCAGCCCGTACCAGCAGTCCGCCATCGAGGCGTGGGGCAGCGACGTCATCGTGTCCTCGCTCGCACACGGCGCGGCGACCCCCGTCGCGACCCTGAACCAGGTGTCCGACGCGACCAGCAAGTTCACGACCGGGGCATCCGATCTCGCGACCTTCCAGTCCGAGCTCGCGGCCGCCGTCGCCGGCTGACATCGCTGAACGGCCCGGGGCCCTCGCGCCCCGGGCCGTTCGCGCCTACCCTCCGGAGAGTCCTCCCATGCTCAAGCGCCTGAAGACAGCGGGACCACCCCTGCTGCTGCTCGCCCCCTCCCTCCTCCTCCTGGCGGTCTTCGTCTACGGCCTCCTGGCGGCGAACTTCCAGACCTCGATCACCGACAACCACACCGCCGCGCAGGCCACGGGCCAGCAGCCGACCGCTGTGGTGTGGTTCGAGAACTACTTCGCCCTGCTGGCCAGCGACGACTTCCAGCACTCGCTGATGAACCTCGTGATCTTCACGGTCGTGTTCCTGGTGGGCACCATGGTGATCGGCTTCAGCTGGGCCTGGCTCATGGACAAGCCCTCCCGCGGCGAAGGCGTGTTCCGGGCCATCTACCTCTTCCCGATGGCGGTCTCGTTCGTCGCCTCCGGAGTCGTGTGGCGCTGGCTGCTCAACTCCAACGAGGGCGAGAACGCCAGCGGATTGAACCGCCTCTTCCAGATGATCGGACTGGACTTCCTGCAGAACCCGTGGTGGAACGACGTCACGTGGGGCATCGCGGCGATCGCACTGCCGGCGATCTGGCAGCTGTCCGGGTACGTCATGGCCCTGTTCCTCGCCGGATTCCGAGGCATCCCCGACGAACTGCGCGAAGCGGCGCGGATGGACGGCGCGAGCGAGTGGCAGCTGTACCGGCTGGTGCTCTTCCCCCAGCTCTCCCCCGTCGCGCTGTCCGCGCTGATCATCATCGGTCACATGTCGCTGAAGTCGTTCGACCTGATCATGTCCATCTCGAAGCCGTCGAACTACCAGACCAAGGTGCCAGCGGTCGACATGTACGTCTTCAAGTCGAGCTTCGACTACGCCAACGCGGCGGCGGTCGGAACGATCCTGCTCGTGATCGTCGCGGTGATCGTCATCCCCTACCTCATCTGGACCAACCGTCAGGAGCAGCGATGACCACCCCCATTGCCGCAGCCGCAACGACGCCGCCCCCGGGCGCGGACGCCCCGCAGCTGGACGCGCCGCGCAAGAAGACGCAGAACCGGTTCGGCGTGGGCCGCACGGTGCGGTTCGCCGTGATGATCCTCTTCGTCATGATCGTGCTCACGCCGGTCTACGTGCTGTTCATCACCAGCTTCAAGGGCGCCGGCGACGCCTCCCCCGCACGGGCGTGGAACCTGCCCGAGACATGGGTGCTCGACAACTGGATCGGCGCGTGGAACGCGTTGGCGCCGTCGATCGGCCGCTCGTTCATGATCGTGATCCCGTCGGCGATCATCTCGGCCTTCCTCGGCTCGCTCAACGGCTACGTCCTGTCGCTGTGGACCTTCCGCGGCGCGAACCTCGTGTTCACGCTCATCCTGTTCGGCATGTTCATCCCGTACCAGGCGGTGATGATCCCCCTGCTGGAGATCATGCTGGGCGCCGGCATCCCGAGCGGTGTCCCGTCACTGATCCTGCTGCACATCATCTACGGCATCCCGATCACGACGCTGATCTTCCGCAACTACTACCAGACCATCCCCCACGAGCTCGTCGAGGCCGGACGGATGGACGGCGCCGGGATGCTCCGCACCTACTGGTCGATCATCCTGCCGATCTCGATCCCCAGCTTCGTCGTCGTGCTGATCTGGCAGTTCACCAACGCCTGGAACGACTTCCTGTTCGCCGTGTTCTTCTCCTCATCGCGCAACGGCCCGGTCACCCTGGCATTGAACAATCTCGCGAACGGAGCACTCCTGCAGGACTACGGCATCTCGATGGCCGGCGCCTTGCTGGCCTCGCTCCCGCCACTGGTGGTGTACATCCTGCTGGGCAAGTACTTCGTCGGCGGCCTGATGTCCGGCTCCGTGAAGGGCTGATCAGGCAGGACCGGTCCGCTCGAGGGCATCGCCCCGAGCGGACCGGAGGTCAGTCGGCGTCGCGCGGCCAGTCGGCGTCGCGCGGTCAGTCGGCCCCGTCGCCCGACGCTGCACTGATGGCCCCGAGCGCGCGGGTCAGGATTCGCACCTCATCCTCACTGAGGTGGTCCAGCACGCGCCGGCGGGCGCTGGCGAGGTGGCTCGGCCACGCCTCACGGAGACGTTCGTAGCCCGACTCCGTCAGCACGACGTCAGCTCCACGACCGTCTGAGGACGAGCGCTCCCGCTCGACGAGGCCCAGAGACTCCAGCCGGTTCACCGTCCGTGTCGCACCGCTGATGGTGATGGACAGCCGTGCGGCGAGTTCACTCATGCGCACCCGCCGATCCTTCGCATCGACGAGACTCGCGAGCGCGAAGTATTCGGTGAGCGGCAACTCCTGCTCGCGCCGCAGGTCCCCATCGAGGGCGCGCGGCAACGTGTTGATGACGCACGACAGCGCCTGCATGAGGGTCTTCTCCTCACGCGTCATCGTGGAATTCCGGTCGCCCATGCCCCCATGATACTTGACCCGTCAAACACCTGTCGCACGACCGGCACGAGCGAGCCCACCCGGGCGCGCAGACCCGACACTCGGACCGAACATGCACCCTTCCCGCCACCGCCGCCTCACGCGGCCTGGATTCTCGTTGCTCGAAGATGTACTTGAGGAGTCAAGTATCTGTTATCCTTGAGCGGTCAAGTAAATGGCATCGAGCGAGAGACTCGAGAAGGGCACTGCGAAGAAGATGAACGCGAAGATGAGCAAGACCGCCGTCGTCACAGGCGCGGCATCCGGACTGGGCAGAGACATCGCCGCAGGCCTCGCTGCGAAGGGATACACCGTCTATGGAACGGCGCTCTCCGACGCAGAGATGCCGAGCGCCCCGAGCGTGCATCTCACGCGCGTCGACATCACCGATGCGGCTGCCGTGCAGACATGGGCCGCCGACATCGCAGAGAAATCGGGGGGCCGCGTCGACCTGCTCATCAGCAACGCCGGCGTCCTCACTCCGGGCCCCCTCGAAGCGTTGCCGCTCGACGAGGTCCGTCGCGAGTTCGAGGTGAATACGTTCGCACCGCTCACCGTGGTCAACGCGCTCCTGCCGCAGTTGCGCGAGAGCCGTGGTCGCATCGTGCAGATCAGCTCGATATCCGCGGTGTTCCCGATGCCCTTCAACGCTCCGTCTGCTGCGTCGAAGGCTGCGGCCGAGGCGCTCATGGTCGCCTACCGCGCGGAGCTGCACAGCTTCGGCATCGATGTCACGATCATCCAGCCGGGCAGCATGCTCACCGGCGGGCCCGCGAAATCTGCCGCCTTGGTGTCGAAACTGTCCGAGGCGTTCACGCCTGAGCAGCAAGCACTCTATGGCGATGGCTTCGCGAAGTTCGCCGCCGGCTTCAACAGCGGGCAGGCAAGCGGCATGCCGTCCGAGGTCGCCGCAGCGCAGGTCATCGAGATCGCCGAGCAGCAGCCCGCCGCGAGCGTCGCCACCATCGGCGACGATGCCGCTCGAATCGCGCACGCGATTCGCAACTCCACCCCCGAACAGCTCGACGCGATGCGCGTCAGCCTGATCTGATCCACCACCCATCACAACGAAAGAAAAGAGAGAATGATGATCGAGATCTTCGACCCCACCGATGAGCGCGCCGTACGCAACAAGGACAACCTCATCGCCTTCTACAACGAAGCGATCAACGAGAAGAACCCCGTTGAGGCCGCGAACAAGCTCGTGGCCGAAGGCTACATCCAGCACAACCCGCAGCTGCCGGACGGCGCCGCCGGCCTCGGCGCGGCATTCGCCGCATTGACGGCACAGCGAAAGGACGCGCGCGTGGTCATCCACCGCATCATCGCCTCGGGCGACTGGGTGTGGGCGCACGTGAACTTCCTGAACCTCTACACCGACGACCCCGCCGACCTCGGCGTCGCAGGAGTGGACATTTGGAAAATGGATGCCGACGGCATCGCACTCGAGCACTGGGACGTTCTGCAGCCGGTGGCCGCAGAAGTGAGCCCGGTCAACGGCCACGGCATGTTCTGATCCGAAGGCGCACTGCGCGGGAGCGGCGACTCGCGTCGCTCCCGCGCAGTGCGCACTCGACCCCCTCCGCACAGAATGGAGTCCTTGTGGACTATGGACACCCCCTGAGGTTCGGCGCATTCGTGACGCCGACGAACGTCACCCCGCAGGCACCCGTCGAGACCGCCCAGCTGGTGGAGTCTCTGGGATACGACCTCGTGACGTTCCAGGACCATCCCTACCAGGCGTCCTTTCACGACACGTGGACGCTCATGTCGTATGTCGCGGCGCGCACCGACAGCATCCACATCGCACCGAACGTCATGAATGTGCCCCTGCGCAACCCCGCCGTGGCGGCGAGGGCTGCGAGCAGTCTCGACCTGCTCTCGGGCGGACGCATCGATATGGCGCTGGGTGCCGGCGCGTTCTGGGACGCGGTGGTCTCCATGGGCGTTCCCCGACTCACGCCCGGGGAGTCCGTCACCGCCCTCGAAGAAGCCATCGACGTGATGCGTGGGATCTGGGATGCCGGAAACCGCACCCCGCTTCGCCTGGACGGTACGGTGCACAGTATCGCCGGAGCAAAGCGTGGACCACTGCCCGCGCACGACATTCCGATCTGGGTCGGCGCGCTCAAGCCGCGCGGACTACGCCTGATCGGCCGCAAGGCCGACGGCTGGTTGCCCTCCTACGGCTACATGAAGCCGGGAGATTTCGCCACCGGAAACGCAACCATCGACAAGGCCGCAACCGCGGCGGGCCGCGACCCGCGCGAAATCCGCCGGTTGCTGAACATCACGGTGCCGCAGACCGGGCTCGACGGGTGGGCGGAGAGTCTCGCCACCCTCGCCATCGAGGATGGCGCGAGCACCTTCATCCTCGCGACGGACAATGCCACCGCGCTGCGCATCTTCGCGGAAGAGGTCATGCCCGCGGTGCGCGAGATGCTCGAGACGGAGCGCGCGCGGACGGGGGTTGTCGCCGGCGAACCGAGGAAGGCCGCCGCTCTCGCTCAACGACGCGGCGGCATCGACTACACGTCGGCGCCCACGGGCGTGCCGTCCATCGAACCGGGCGATTTCAACTACGCCACCGTGAAATCGACGTATATGCGCGGCGGCTCACCGGGACTCGTCCTGCAACCGAGGACGGTCGAGGACGTCATCGACAGCGTCGCATTCGCGCGGCGACACACCCACCTGCCTCTCGCGATTCGCAGCGGCGGACACGGCATCAGCGGTCGCAGTACCAACGACGGCGGCCTGGTCATCGACCTGCGCCACCTCGATTCGATCGAGGTGATCGACCGGAGTCGGCGGACGGTTCGTATCGGACCCGGCGCCCGGTGGCTCGACGTTGCGAAGGCCCTCGCCGAAGAAGGCTGGGCTCTCAGCTCGGGCGACTACGGAGGTGTCGGTGTCGGCGGCCTGGCGACAGCGGGCGGAATCGGGTGGCTGGCTCGCAAGCAAGGGTTGACCATCGACCATGTCATCGCGGCCGACATCGTGCTGGCAGACGGCTCGCTGGTGCACACGAGCGCGAGCGAGAACAGCGACCTCTTCTGGGCGATCCGGGGCGCGGGCGCGAACGTGGGCATCGTCGTCGCGTTCGACTTCGCCGTGGAGGAGGTCGGCGACGTCGGTTTCGCGCAGCTGGGCTATCAGCCCAGCGACCTCGCGGATTTCCTGCAGCGCTGGGGCGCCACCATGGAGGAGTCCGCCCGGGACCTCACCACGGAGCTCGTCATCACGCGCGGCACGCCCACCACCGCGCGCGGTGTGCACGTGATGGGGGTCGTCGACTCCGATGACCCCGATGACATCGTCAGCCAGCTGCAGCCTCTCGCTGAGATATCTCCCCTCACCAGCCAGTCCGTGCAACTCGTGCCCTACAGCGCAGTCATGGCCAATGCGGATCCGGCCCCGCACTCCGGGCAGGGAGAGCCCGCATCAGCCTCGGGTCTGATCGATCACATCACCCCCGACGTCGCCGAGGCTCTGGCCCGTTTCATCGACAGCGGCGCGAGCCCGTTCGTGCAGATCCGATGCGTGGGCGGCGCCGTCTCGGACGTGCCCGCCGACGCGACCGCCTACGCGCATCGTTCGGCGAACTTCGCCATCAGCGCCGGCGGGGCACACCGTCAACGGCTCGCCGACGAATGGGCCAAGCTCAAGCCCTATCTGAACGGCACGTACCTGAGTTTCGACACCTCGCTCGATCCGGCCCGGATTCACGATGCCTTCCCTCCCGCCACGCTGGCACGACTGCGGGAGATCAAAGCCAGCGTCGATCCCCAGGGCCTGTTCCGCGACAACTTCTCGGTGATCCCGCCGGATTCACCGCGTTGATCTCAGGACGGCCATCCACCGATGTTGCCTTTCGCCGCGGCGTGCGGCTCGGATCGCGGTTGTGTCGGGGACGTCACTCGCCGGGAGACCGAGGCGTGAGCATTCCCGTCTCGTAGGCGAGGATCACCAGCTGTGCGCGATCGTGCGCGTGCACCTTCGTCATGATGCGGTTCACGTGGGTTTTCGCCGTGTGGGGCGAGATCACCAGATCGTCGGCGATCTCCTGGTTCGAGCGACCGCGTGCGACGAGCAGCAGAACTTCGCGTTCGCGCCCTGTGAGGTGTTCGAGTTCGGCCGGGACGCGATCGGGTTCGTCGGAGGGTACGTCGCTCGGCGGGGCGACGAACCGGGCGATGAGCCCGCGCGTCGCGGCCGGCGACAACAGCGACTCACCGGCATGCACGGCGCGCACCGCCCGCACGATGTCGTCGGGTTCGGAGCCCTTGCCGATGAATCCGCTCGCTCCGGCGCGCAGCGCGGAGACGACATATTCGTCTTCTTCGAACGTGGTGAGGATCAGCACCTTCGTGTCGGTGAGCTCCGGGAGTGCGCAGAGGGCGGCGGTGGCGGCGATGCCGTCTTGCAGTGGCATCCGGATGTCCATGACCACGACATCCGGCAGGAGCTCTCGTGCGCTCTCGACGGCGTGGTGGCCGTCGGCGGCGTCGCCGACGACCTCGACGTCGGCGGCCTGACCGAGGATGTCCGTCACCGCCTGACGGATGAGGGCCTGATCGTCGACGACGAGTACGCGGATCATAGGTTCGTCCCCTCGATGTCGTCGCGGCGGGGAAGCGGGAGCGTCGCCACCAACCGCCAGCCACCCGGCGTGGGCCCCGCCTCCAGCGCGCCCCCCACCGACGCCACCCGCTCGCGAAGACCGAGGAGGCCGAGCCTCGACCCGGTGTCGTCCGCCGTCGGTGCCGGCGCGACGCCGACGGGATTGGTCACGGTGACGGTCAGCATGTCGGGCGAACGGTGGATGCGCACGTGGGCGCGTGATTCCGCGCCGTGCTTCTGGGCGTTGGTCAACCCTTCCTGCACCACACGGTAGGCCACGAGGTCGGTGGTCGCCGGCAGCAACGAGATGTCGCCCTCGACGTGCGCCGTCACCTCGAAGCCCGCGTCCGCGAACGGACGTTGCAGGTCGGCCACTCTGCTCAAGCGGGGGTGCGGCGCCTCGCGCACCGTGTCACCGTCGTCCCCGGTGCGCAGTACCGCGAGCAGGTCGGAGATCTCGCTGAGGACGGTTCGTGAGGCCGTGCGGATCGCGCTGAGCGACTGCTCGGCCTTGGTGGAGTCGGACCGGAGGGCCCCCGTGGCCACGCCGGCGTTCAGGCTGATCACCGAGATCTGGTGGGCGACGATGTCGTGCAGGTCTCGCGCGATCCGCACCCGCTCCTCCGCAACGCGCCGCTTCGCCTCGGCTTCCTTCGTCGCCTCGGCGCGCTCGGCGCGCTCTCGCATCGCCTGCAGATATTCACGTCGCGAACGGGTCGCGTCGCCCGCGGCCGCCGCGAACGCCACGGTGATCACCACCTGGAACACCCGCGGGTCGATCACGCCGGTGAGCGGGTTGGCGAGCGCGAGCAGGGCGATGGCGGTCACCGTGAGGAGCCCCACCACCAGGGCTGCTCGGCGCGTGGTGCGGTTCGCCACCCCGAAGGTCGCGATCGCGATCGCCATCACCGTACCCGGTGCCGGCCCGTCAAGGACCGCGGCGATCGGATACAGGATGAGGCACAGTCCGAGGATCGTCTTGGGCCATCGGCGCCGAAACGGAAGGAGAGCCGCCGGCACCATCGCGACGAGGATCCCGGCGAGTTGCGTGTCGGCGTCGTTCAGCGACGCCGCCAGAGCCGCACCGACAATGAGGATCGCCGCGATGACGTCGCCCACCCAGGCGGGCACCCCCGACAGCGGCGGTGCCGGCTCCCGCGGTGCGGCGGAATCCCGCGACGCGGCGGAGTCACGCGATGCGGCGACGGGGGGAGGCATATGCCCAGTGTGCACGCCGTGCGGCGGGCGGGCATCCCGCACGCGCGGCATGCGTTCTCCTGCGAACGCAGTACGGCAGGTGTCCGCCGATGCGGGATTCGCGCGAAGCGACCGCTCGTGATGCTGGAAGTCACCCTGCAGCATCCCGAATCCCCTGGAGTGATTCATGACCACGCCGATCATCTCGGTCTCGGACGTCCACAAGTCTTATGGCCGAGGCCAGAACCGCTTCGACGCTCTCAAGGGGGTGAGTTTCGACATCACCGCGGGCGAGAGTATCGCCATCGTCGGCAAGAGCGGATCGGGCAAGTCGACCCTGATGCATGTGCTCGCCCTGCTCGACGCGACCACCTCGGGCACGGTGCGCCTCGAGGACGAAGACACCTCGACCCTCAAGGGCAAGCACCTCAATCGCACCCGCAACAAGACGTTCGGGTTCGTGTTCCAGCAGTTCTTCCTGACCGGCAATCAGACGGTGCTCGAGAATGTGATGCTCCCGCTGCGGATCGCCGGCGTGCGGCGCGCCGAGCGCAAGCGGCGCGGGATGGCGGCGCTGGAGCAGCTTGATCTCGCCGACAAGGCCAAGAACAAGGCCGTCGACCTGTCCGGGGGCCAGAAGCAGCGCACCGTCATCGCGCGGGCGCTGGTCAACAACCCGCGCATCATCTTCGCCGACGAACCCACCGGCAACCTCGACTCGGCCACGGGCGCCGTCGTCGAGGACATCCTGTTCACCCTCCACCGCGACCACGGGATCACCTTGATCGTGGTGACCCACGACGAGGATCTGGCCCGCAAGTGCGACCGGCGGTTGCTGATCCGCGACGGAATGCTCGTCGAGGACTCGGCGGAGGTGGCGGCATGAAGACCCCAGACCTGATCGGTTCGGCCGTCGCGAACACCTTCCGTTCCAAGACACGCACTCTCCTCACCGTCCTCGCGATCTTCGTGGGCGCGTTCACACTCACCCTCACCAGCGGGTTGGGAACCGGCATCAACGCCTACATCGACGACACCGTCTCGTCGATCGGTGCGACCGACGTCATGACCGTGACCAAGCCGGCGGACGCCGCGGGCGGGCTGCCCGGATCCGACACCGGACCGGCCGAATACGACCCCGACGTCGTCTCCACCGGTGTCCCCGGCTCCTCCGTCGTCACGCTCACGCCGGAAGACATCGACGCTATGGCCGACATCGACGGCGTCCTCGATGTCCAGGCGACCCAGACGGTCACCCCCGACTACATCGAGGGCCCGAACGGGGACCAGTTCGTGGTCGCGACCGGGACGCTCGTCGCGGACCAGAATGTGCCGCTCGCCTCAGGTACGGCGCCCGACGACAGCATCGCGGACTTCGAACTCGTCCTCCCGATCTCCTACGTCGAACCGATGGGGTTCGACGACGCCGATGCGGCGTTGGGCCAGACCGTGACGCTGTCGGTGACCGATGCCACCCGCGAGGCACACCTGGTCGATGCGACCGTCGTCGGTGTCGCCGAGGAAGGGCTGGCCGGGCCCGGAGGCGAGAGCATCCTGCCCAATGCCGCGTTGACGGACGAACTGTTCGAGGCGCAGTCGGTCGGCCTCCCCGAGGACGAGGTCGACCGCTACCTCCAAGCCAGCGTGTGGTTCGACCCCGAAGCCACCGACGCACAGATCGCGGCGCTGCAGGACCGACTCGCCGACGAGGGCTACACGGCCGTCACGGTCGAGGACCAGCTGGGCGCCTTCACGACGGTCATCGACGGCATCGTGCTCGTGCTGAACGCCTTCGCGATCATCGCCCTGCTCGCGGCGAGCTTCGGCATCGTGAACACCCTCTTCATGTCGGTGCAGGAACGTACGCGGGAGATCGGACTGATGAAGGCGATGGGCATGGGCTCGGGTCGCGTGTTCAGCCTCTTCAGCATCGAAGCGACCTTCATCGGGCTGCTCGGCAGCGCCCTGGGTGTGGTGATCGCCATGGTCGCCGGAACGGCGTTGAGCGAGGCCCTGTCGACCACACTCCTGTCCGATCTGCCCGGGCTCACGCTGATCGCGTTCGACCCGGTCTCGATCGTGGTGATCGTCGTGGCGGTGATGCTCATCGCCTTCCTCGCCGGCACCCTGCCCGCCGCGCGGGCGGCCCTTGCCGACCCGGTGGAGTCGCTGCGCTACGAGTGACACGATGCGATGGCGTCGACGGTTCCTCCCCGGGGACGTCGACGCCATCGTCGTCTATCGGTCGGTCGCCGCCCCACCCCCGGTAGGGTCCGTGGTGGCGGACGACGCGGTGACGGTCATCCTCGAGACCGTTCCGGTGACCTCGCACACCGCCGCAAGGGTGTTGAACACCGTCCCGTACTTGCGCAGGTTGGTGTGCAGAAGCTCGAGCCGGCGATCCGACTCTTCCGTCGCGATGCGCATCGTGTATTCGATGTGGGTGAAGCGGGGCGGCGTGTCCTGCCGATGGAGGGTGACGTCGAGTTCGGCTCCGTCGTACTCGAAAGCGAGCAAGGAACCGGCACGCGCGAGGTTCTTCAGCATGCATGCGCTGAAGGCGCCACCCAAGAGGTCCGCCGGCCCCGGATCGCCCGTGGCCGCCTCACCCCACCGCGCATCGACGGCCACCTGCCTCGCGGCCAGGTCCAACTCGGCTTCGCCGTCTGCCGAGACGGAACCGTGCACGTGGTACGCACCCGGCGCACGTGACGGGGACTCCGGTGTCTCATCCATCGTCGCTCCTCGCTTCGCTTCGGCCGACGGACCAGGTTGCCACGAGGGAATCACGACTCCAGAGGAACCGCAATGTCTCGATCGGCATTGGGATCACGTTCCTCGATCGAGCCCGATACCGGTCTGCCGAGCAACCAGGCGACGACTCTGGTCGGGGAAGGCGTCGGGCGGTGTCCAGCAAGTGACACCTGAAGCGAGGAGTCGGCCGACACCGAGGTCCACGATCCCGCCAGGAAAGAGAAAGACCCGCGTCATGCCGAGGGTTTCCGTGGCGGAGACGGAGGGATTTGAACCCCGTCTGGAGCTGGATGCTCGTGATCGTTGAGCGGCGCTTCCGTTGACATGACCGGGTTCGCGGCGACTCGCCTTGAGGTTCACGGACGTTCGCGGGCGTTGAATCGGACGCAATCGGGACGCATGACTACCGCCGGACTGCAGCGTTGCGCGACGCCATCGGAAAGACCCCGTCATGGCTGCCGCCCGATGCGTCACTGCCCGGCCAGCACCCGGATGTCGCCCGATGACCATCCTCGGAGATCCGCGAAACCCGCCCGAACGATGGCGGCATCCAGTACTCGACCATCGACGAACCGAAAGCGCGCGACCGGTCGACTGAGGACATTCCCGTAAATCGGCTCGACGGCTACCAGCACGCCGGACACGAGTGCACGAGGACCGGCCGCGCCCGCCTCCCACGCTTCGGCTTCGCCTCCTCGCAGACGAAGCCACCCCCCACCCACTGAGCGGACACCGTCCCCCTCTCCTTGCCCGAGCAGCACCGCACGGGCAAACAAGACCAGGACGATTCCCTCCGAAGGTTCGCCGTGTCGGCGCGCCGCGCGATCAATTCCGCGGTAGCGAAACGCCAGCAGCAGTGCCAGCCCTAGAACGAGGAGCGCAGCCATTGCGAGGACGTAAAGCGTCACACCGGACGACTCCGGAGGGAACAACAACACCCCCACGCTGAGACCGATGACACTGATCGCTGGAACGACGAGCCGTATCCAGAGGCGGTCGACCGGACGAATCACTCCGAATGCGCTCAACATCACGATCTACAGTTCCCTCTCCCTTGGCAACTGTCCAACTGACTCGCCCCGAGAGCTTGATGTGTCCGGACACACCGGGGCGAGTCAAAGAGGCGCTTTCGGGAACCGGCCGCAAATGGGACGCAAATCGCGAAACCATGAGAGGCCGACGGCCCGCGATCCCAATGATTTCAAGGGATTGCGGGCCACGAAGTTCGGCGGAGACGGAGGGATTTGAACCCTCGGTCCCCTTACGGGGACTCCACCTTAGCAGGGTGGTGCACTAGGCCTGACTATGCGACGTCTCCAGGCATCCGCAACGCATGAGCGCGTGGACGCACCAGGTAATCATACCCGCTGACGTACGAGGAGACGAACCCGCGGACGCCGGCGAGAACGTCACCCGAAGACGTTGCCGGCCGAGCAGGTCTCCTGCGCTGCGGTCGATCCGGGAATCGAGTCGGGAAGCACCGCGGAGGTCTCCGTCGGCTCGGGGGTCGGCTCACCGGTGGCGTCGGTGGTCGGCTCCTCCGTCGGCTCGGCGGGAGCTTCGGTTTCATCCGTGGCCGGTTCGTCGATAATGACGCCACCGGTGTCGTTGGGGTCGCTGGTCAGCTCGAGCGACTGGTTGGCCTCGAGCGCGGCCCACAGCGCGTCGGCCGACTCGTAGTTCGGCACGACCCGGTTGCTGTCGTTGGGGTCGTCGTACACGGGGTACTGCACGAAGACGATGTCTTCGAACGGCACGTCCTTGACCGCGAGGGCGATCTGCACCAGGGTCATCGGGTTGGTGAGGCTCTGGCTGGGGGTGACGTTGTCGACCGCGGTCGTGGCGAGCTGCAGCAATGTGGACGGGCTCGCCAACACCTCTTCGCTGACCAGTTTTCGGGCCAGTGACGACATGTACTGCTGCTGGTTGCTGATGCGAGCCAGGTCGCTGCCGTTCTCCAGGCCGTGACGGGTGCGCAGGAACTGCAACGCCTCGACACCCTGGATGTTGCGGATACCGGCGGGCCAGTCGATGCCGGTGTACGGGTCCTGGATGCCACCGTTGCCGATACAGACGTCGACGCCTCCGATGGCATCGGTGATGTTGATGACGTTTCCGAAGCTCACCTTGGCCGCGAACGGGATGTTCATCCCGCTCAGCTCGGAGATCGTCTTGACCGTGCAGTTGAGTCCGCCGCGCCCCCATGCGGTGTTCAGTTGCGCGTAGCTGACGGCGTAGTTGATGCTGCCGTCCTCGTCCGTGCACTCGGGCTGGGCCGACATGAGGTCCCGCGGGAAGGAGATGACCGTCACACGGCGGGGCTCGTCCGAGATGTGCACCAGAAGGTTGACGTCGTTGAGTTGACCGCCGGCGTCTGCACCGGTGCAGCGCTCCCCGAAGAGGTAGGCGTACTCTTCCTCGCACTCGTCGGTGCCGACCACGAGCATGTTCACGCCACCCTCGATCGCGCCGATGTCCGGCGGAACCGCATCCTGCCCGTCGAGCGCGACGGCCTCGTCGGCGAAGCTGGCGGTGATGTCGTACGCGGTGTAGGCCGCGATGCCCGCGCCGGCGACGAAGACGACGGCCGCGACGATCCCGACGATCTTCGCCAGGAGGCCGGCGGGATGCGGCGACTTCAGTTCGCCGTGCCGTGCGACGGTGCGCCGACCACGCTTGCTCTGACTCACTCGGATCCTCTCGGGGGGTGTCACCCACCGCGTGTCGGCGCTCCCCGTGTTCGGATCACGCCGACCACGATGTTGTGGCGGAGGGTGTGGGATTCGAACCCACGGGACATTGCTGCCCACTGGTTTTCAAGACCAGCTCCATCGGCCGCTCGGACAACCCTCCCGACGAGGCCGCCGTGGCGGCATCCGTCGAACGGCGTCGAGTCTAGTCGACGGCGCTTTGCCGTTATTGTCGCAACGGCTTCTGTGGATGCACTGAACGGCGCGCGGGCGCGGGCGCGGGCGGCGCCCGACGAACACCGGACGACACTCCCTCGAGGCGATGTCGGAGGTATGTTCTAGTGTTCGAGTATGGACAACGACCCGGAGACCTGGATCGACGAGGACGGCATGCCGCACCTCGAGATCCCCCTGGAGCTCCTCATGGAGTCCGCGTCGGATCACCCCGACTCGCTCGATGACGTCCTCGACCTGAGCCACGTGATGATGCGGTTCGTCGCGCAGCGCTACGTCGCCATCGACGGGATGCGGCGGCGGGCGGTCACGGAAGCGTCCGCGTTCGGCGTCGATCTAGCGTCGGTCGCCTTCCGCTCGGTCCGTTTGGAGCTGGCGGCGGGCATGCGCGTCTCCGAGTACGTCGCCGAGGCGATGCTCCAGCAGGCGGAGGCGCTGGTCCACCGCTATCCAGAGGTGTGGCACTCCCTACACGCGGGTCGCATCGACGACGACAAGGGCTACGTCCTGGTCGCCGGGCTCGATGAGCTCGGCCCCGACGCCGCGGCAACTCTGCTCCCCGAGGCTCTCGACGCCGCTGAGAATCTGCAGATCGGCCCGTTCCGCCGCGCTCTCCGCAAGCTCGTCGAAGACCACCGCGCGAGCACCCTCGAAGAACGGCACGAAGACGCGGTGACCCGACGTCGTGTCGTGCTCGAAACCGGGAACGACGGCATGGCGTGGATCGGCGCGCACATGCCGGCCGTCGAAGCGCAAGCCATCCATCAGCGTCTCACCACGATGGGCAAGGCGATCACCGCCGTCGACGGTGAGGAGCGCACCCTCGATCAGGTGCGTGCCGACATCTTCGGAGACCTCCTGATCGACGGGACCACGGATCATGTACCGGCACACGCACGCGGTGTCCGCGCGACGGTCGTCGTCACCGTGCCGGCCCTGTCGCTCGTTCACGAGAAGCAGCCCGCCGGCGCCGACCCCGCCTCCGTGGAAGGCCTCGGACCGATCCCGCACTCGACGGCGCGAGAGCTCTGCGGCGGCGCGCGCGAATGGATGCGTGTGCTCACCCACCCGGAGACCGGTGCGGTGCTCTCGTTCGGACGTGACCGCTACCGTCCCCCGAAGGCGCTTCGAGACATCGTGAGATGGCGCGCCGGCCGGTGCATGGGACCCGGCTGCGGAATGCCCGCCGAGCGGTGCGAGATCGACCACTCGGTGGCATGGGAAGACGGCGGGACGACGGAGCTCCGGAACCTGCACCCGCTATGCAAAGGACACCACATCCTCAAACACCACGGCGGCTGGGCACTGGAGCATCGCGACGACGGTGACGTGATCTGGACGTCACCGACCGGTCGAAGATACCTGGTCAGACCGGAACGGAGAGTCCCGGTCTTCCGGCCCGACCCCGAACCTCGGGTCCCCACCGTCGCGCCCTTCTGACCCTCCCGAGCCGAGAGGCCGGCCGGATCACAGCGCGCGAAGCGCCGCGGCGACCCCACCCTCGTGCACCGTGTGCGTCGAGGCGTTCGCGGCCGCGCGCACCTCGTCGGGGCTCTGGCCCATCGCGATCGCACGACCGCCGTTGCGCACCGCCCACTCGAACATGCCGATGTCGTTGCGCCCGTCACCGATCACGAGCACGTGAGCTGGGTCGAGGCCGAGGTCGGCCCGCACCCTCTCGAGCGCCGTGCCCTTGTCGACGCCCTGGGGGGCGATGTCGAGCCACGCCGTCCACCCGACGGCGTACGAGACCTCGTTGAGGCCGATGCGTTGCACCAGCTCGAGGAATTCGCCGTTGGTGTTCTCGGGCGAGATCACCACGACGCGGCTCACGGGGTCGGCGGCGAGCTGGTCGAAAGGCACACGATCGGCCGCCCCGAGATTCCAGTCGTCGACGTAGTCGGTGTAGAGACGATGACCGTCGGGGCGCTCGACCATGTAGTGCGCATCGGGCAGGTGTTCGCGCAACAGCGTCAGCACCTCGTGCGCGTCGAACTGCTCGGTGTGATGCAGTTCGTACTCGCGGGTCTGCGCATCCGCACGTCGCAGGATCGCCGCCCCGTTGGCGCACACGACATACTCCGGCGCGATATCCAGACGCGTCAGGATCGGCTCGGTCGACGCCCAACTCCGCCCTGTCGAGAGCATCACCTCGTGGCCCGCCGCGACCGCATCGGCCACCGCCTCGACCACGCCGGGACTCATCGACTCGTCTTCGAGGATCACGGTCCCATCGATGTCCAGCGCGATGAGGACACGCTCGGGCGTGCGCCCTCCCCAAGAATCGCCCTGCGCGAGCGCCTCGACCGTCTCGGCGGTCCCCGCCTCGGTCTCGACCTCGACCTCACCGATGCCGGGAAGCTCGCCCGAACTCACGCGATCGGCTCCATGACCTCGAGCCCACCCAGGAAAGGCCTCAGCACCTCGGGCACGGTCACCGAACCGTCCGCACGCTGGTGGGTCTCCAGCATCGCGACGATCCACCGAGTGGTCGCCAGCGTGCCGTTCAGGGTCGCGACCATCTGCGTCTTGCCCCCCTCCTCGGACGGGAGGCGGTGACGGATGTTCAGTCGACGCGCCTGGTAGGTCGTGCAGTTCGACGTCGACGTCAACTCACGGTACGCACCCTGCGTCGGAACCCACGCCTCGACGTCGAACTTGCGTGCCGCGCTCGACCCCAGGTCACCGGCGGCCACATCGATCACGCGGTAGCTGAGGCCGAGGTCCTGCAGCATCTGCTCCTGCATCTGCACCAGACGATCATGCTCGGCTTCGGCAGCATCCGGTGTCGTGTAGATGAACATCTCGAGCTTGTTGAACTGGTGGACCCGGATGATGCCCCGGGTGTCCTTGCCGTATGACCCCGCCTCGCGGCGGTAGCAGGTCGACCATCCCGCGTAGCGCTTGGGTCCACCGGTCAGATCGAGGATCTCGTCCATGTGGTAGCCGGCGAGGGGCACCTCGCTCGTGCCGACGAGGTAGAGGTCGTCCTCTTCGAGGTGATACACCTCTGCGGCATGCTGCCCCAGGAATCCCGTACCTCGCATGACCTCCGGGCGCACCAGCGTCGGCGGGATGAGCGGGGTGAAACCCGCCTGCAGGGCGCGGTCGAGCGCGAGGTTCATCAACGCCAGCTCGAGGCGGGCGCCGATACCGGTGAGGAAGTAGAAGCGGCTCCCCGACACCTTCGTGCCGCGCTCCATGTCGATCGCCCCGAGCTTCTCGCCGAGCTCGAGATGGTCGAGCGGTGTGAAGTCGAACGCCGGCGGCTCCCCGTGGGTGCGGAGGGTCACGAAGTCCTCTTCGCCGCCGGCGGGAACCCCATCGATGACGATGTTCTCCACCACGGCGAGCGCCTCGTCTGCGGCCTTCTCAGCCGCGGTCACCGCATGCTGTGCCTGCTTGACCTTCTCGCTGAGCTCCTTGGCCTGCGCGACCAGCTGGGCCTTCTCCTCCTTGGGGGCCTTCGCGACGGTCTTGCCGTGCGCGTTCTGTTCGGCACGCAGATGCTCGAAGGAGGTGAGGGCGGCGCGACGTGCACTGTCGGCGGCCAGCGCGGCATCCACCGTGTCGGCAGACGCACCGCGCGCCTCCTGCGAGCGCTTGACCAGGTCGGGATTCTCACGCAGCAGCACCGGATCGATCACCCGCCCAGTCTAGTCAGCCGCCGCGACCAGACGGCCGGCCCGCCGGCGCCCTCCCCCGGCCGCATCGGGTCCCCCGCCGCGCTCCCCTGTTCTCGCGCCCCCACCGGCCGCATCGGGTCTCCCGCCGCGCTCCCCTATTCTTATGCGCATGGCCCACGCTTCGAACGCACCCCACGACGAGCGTGCTCACGCCCCCGAGAACCCCGAGAATCCCAAGGCCGCCCTCGTCTACAACCCGATCAAGGTCGACCAGGCGCGGTTGCGCGCGATCGTGGCCCAGGAGTCGGAGAAGGCCGGGTGGTCCGAGCCGCTGTTCTACGAGACGACTATCGACGATCTCGGCGACGACGTCGCCCGTCAGGCGCTGAAGGCGGGGGCGACCACCGTCCTGGTCGCCGGAGGTGACGGCACCGTGCGTGCGGTATCGGAGGCGATGGCCGGGTCGGGCGTGCCCATGGTGATCGTCCCGAGCGGGACCGGAAACCTGCTGGCCCGCAACCTCCGGCTTCCCCTCGACCGACCCGAACCGATGATCCGCGCCGCCTTCAGCGGGCAGACCGTGGCGATGGACATCGGATTCGCCCTCCTCACCCGCGAGGACGGATCGACCGCCGAGCATGCGTTCGTGGTGATGGGCGGCATGGGACTGG
This sequence comes from Microbacterium aquimaris, assembly GCF_039531285.1. Lineage (NCBI taxonomy): Bacteria > Bacillati > Actinomycetota > Actinomycetes > Micrococcales > Microbacteriaceae > Microbacterium > Microbacterium aquimaris. The sequence continues at coordinate 396,663 of NZ_BAAAPT010000001.1, forward strand.
ATGCGGCGATGATCGCCAACACCAACCCGGGCCTGAAGAAGTCGGTCGGTTGGGTCGCCTACGTCGACGGTGCCGCACGATCCCTCGCGAACGCCAAGCCGTTCCGGGTGATGTACGAGATCCCCGGACTCAAGCTGCAGTCCACGCGCGTGCAGTCCGTACTGTTCGCCAACTGCGGGCATCTGCCGGGCGGACTCGACCTGATCCCCGAGGCGTCGATCAACGACGGTGCGCTCGACATCGTCGTGTTCCAACCAAAGGGGCCGCTGGGCTGGCTGCTCGTGTGGCGCCGCGTCGCGTGGGACAACAGCGTTCTGCGTCGGTTCCGCGCGGGACGCCGCGTGCTGCAGCTGCGCACCAAGGACAGTGCGGTGCGCTACTCGCGCGGCGTCGGGCTGCACGTCGGTGCGGGAGCCGCGCATCCGGTCCAACTCGACGGCGACGAATTCGGCGACGCGGTCCAGGTGGATGTGCGCATCGACGCCGGCACCCTGAAGATCGTCGTGCCCGCCGGCCACGACATCTCCCGCCTGTGACGCGCGCCCGCCCCGGCCTGTGGCGCGCGCGTCCTCCGTCGCGCCTGACGCCCCGCCCGCAGAACCGCCGTCACGGGACCGGTCCTGTCAAGGCATCCCCCGACTCCCGCTCCCCCTCGATACCGTCAGGGGATGGGCACCCCCTCCCTCGTCTGGTTCCGTGACGATCTGCGTCTTGCCGACAACCCCGCGCTGCGTGCCGCGATCGAGCGGGGCGAACCGGTCATCGGCGTGTACATCCTCGACGAGGAGTCCGCCGGGGTCCGGCCCCTCGGCGGCGCGGCACGGTGGTGGCTACACCACAGCCTCGCCGAGCTGCGCGACCGGTTCATCGACCGGGGATCGGTCCTCGTGCTCCGCCGTGGTGCCGCCGGGCGGGTGATCCGGGATCTGTGCGACGAGACCGGCGCGGGCGCCGTGTTCTGGAACCGGCGCTACGGCGGACCCGAACGTGAGATCGACGCCGACCTGAAGTCCGCCCTGCGCGATGCCGGCGTCGAGGTCGCATCGTTCGCGGCGAATGTGCTGTTCGAGCCCTGGACGGTCACCACCGGCGCGGGAAGCCACTACTCCGTCTACACGCCCTTCTGGAAGGCGTGTCAAGAACAGCCCGCACCCCGCAAACCCCTCCCCGAACCCCGGACGATCCCCGGACGGGCACAGCCACCCGCATCCGACGAGCTGGACGACTGGGGGCTGCTGCCGACGCGGCCGGACTGGGCGGGCGGCCTGCGGGAGCGATGGGAACCCGGCGAGCAGGCCGCGCGACGACGCCTGCGCGACTTCCTCGACGAGGACCTCGGGTCGTACGACGCCGCACGCGACGAACCAGCGGCGGGAGCGACTTCGCTGCTTTCCCCGCGCTTGCGCTGGGGGGAGCTGAGCCCCCACACGGTGTGGCACGACACCCTCGAACACGCCGGGACGGGCCGGCACGCGGCATCCGCACACGGTTTCCTCTCGGAGGTCGGCTGGCGGGAGTTCGCCTGGCACACGCTCTACCACTTCCCGCAGCTGGCGGAGAAGAACCTCCGGGCCGAGTACGACGCCTTTCCGTGGCCGAGCCCGGAACGCGCCGACCTCGACGCCTGGCAACAGGGTCGCACCGGATTCCGCATGGTCGACGCCGGCATGAGGGAGTTGTGGTCCTCCGGGTACATGCACAACCGGGTGCGGATGATCACCGCGTCGTTCCTGATCAAGAACCTCCTCATCGACTGGCGTCGCGGTGAGGAGTGGTTCTGGGACACGTTGGTCGACGCCGATGCCGCCAGCAATCCGTTCAACTGGCAGTGGGTCGCCGGGTCGGGCGCGGACGCGGCACCCTTCTTCCGCGTGTTCAACCCGGAGCTTCAGGCGGACAAATTCGACAAGACCGGTCGCTACGTGCGCGAATGGGCCCCGGAGTACGCCGACGACACCGACGGGGAGCCGGCGGAGCCGATGGTCGATCTGAAGCAGACCCGCCGGCGCGCTCTCGACGCCTTCGACGTCGTGAAGCGCTCCCGCTGAGCTCGACGTCCCACCCCCAACACCCCAACACCCCAACACCCCAACACCCCAACACCCCAACACCCCAACACCCCAACACCCCAACAACGGGTTTCCTCCGAGTCCGGCCGGGAATGCGGGAGCACCCCGACGGGTTGTTCCTGAGCATGACGACAGTCGGAATCATCGGAGCAGGAAACATCGGCGGCGCCCTGGCCCGGGCCTCCAGCGGTCTGGGGTACGACGTGGTGATCGCGAACTCACGTGGCCCCGAAACCCTCCAGGAACTCGTCGACGAACTCGGCCCGGCCGTGCGTGCGGCGACCGCCTCAGACGCCGCGGCCGCCGGTGACTTCGCCGTGGTCACCGTGCCGCTCAAGGCCATCGGAGACCTGCCGGTGCGCCCTCTCGCGGGCAAGATCGTGCTCGACACCAACAACTACTACTTCGAACGGGACGGCCACGTCGAGCCCCTCGACCGGGGTCAGACGACCACATCCGAGATGGTCCAGCGGCGCCTCCCCGAGTCGAAGGTCGTGAAGGCCTTCAACCACATCATGTCCACGCAGATCAACACCGACGGCACCCCCGCCGGGACCGCGGACCGTCGCGCCCTCGGGACCGCGAGCGATCACGACGACGCGATCGCCCTGGTCACCGACATCTACGACCGACTCGGATTCGACACCGTCAACGTCGGCCCGCTGAGCGAGTCGTGGCGCCTCGAGCGCGACCGGCCGACGTACGTCGTCCGCCAGACCGCGACGGAGCTGCGCGAAGCCGCCGCACGCGCGAACCGCCTCCCGTGATGGCCGCCGCACCGGCCCTGTCGGTACTCGACCTCGTTCCGGTCCGCACCGGACAGACCTCCTCGCAGGCCATCGCCGCGAGCCTTGACCTGGTCGTCCGCGCCGAACGCCTGGGGTTCCGTCGCTACTGGTTCGCGGAACACCACAACATGCCGGCCGTCGCCTCGACCACCCCACCCGTGCTGACCGCCGCGGCGGCGGCGCGCACCGAGCGCATCCGCATCGGCTCCGGGGGCGTCATGCTCCCGAACCACTCGCCGCTGGTCGTGGCCGAGCAGTTCGCCGCGCTCGAGGCGCTCGCGCCCGGTCGTGTCGACCTCGGCCTGGGCCGCGCACCGGGTTCGGATCCGGTGATCACACAGTTGCTGCGCCAGAGCGGCACGACCAGCGACGTCGAGCGGTTCCCGGAGCACGTCCGCGACATCCTGAGCCTGGTCTCCCCGGAGGGGGCGGCGCTGCGGTTCGCCTCCGGCGGCACCTACGACGTGCACGCGACGCCGGCGGCGACCGGCGCCCCAGAGGTGTGGCTGCTCGGCTCGAGCGACTATTCCGCGCAGCTGGCCGCGGCACGCGGGCTCCCGTACGTGTTCGCCAATCACTTCTCCGGCCAGGGGCTCGAGCGTGCCCTGGAGGTGTACCGCACCCAGTTCCAGCCCTCCGAGCACCTCGATGCCCCGCGCACGTTCCTCACCGTCAATGTCGTCGCCGCACCCACGCGCGAGGAGGCGGAGGAACGATCGCTGCCGAACCAGCGGATGATGGCGCGTCTGCGGATGAACAAGCCGCTCGTGCCCGCCGAGACCGTGGAACACGCGAAGGCGACCGCCGACGAGTTCGCCGGTATCGGCGAGACCATCATGGCCGCCGCCCGGTCGACGTGGTTCGTCGGCACCGGGGAGGACGTCGCGGGCGAGCTGCGCGGATTCGCGTCGCGCCACGACGTCGACGAGGTCATGATCTCGCCGATCGCCGGATCGTACGAGACCGAACCCCTCGACGCGACGCCCGGGCGCACGCAGACCCTCGAACTGATCACGGAGGCCCTCACGGCCTGACCACCGGCCATCGGAAGTCGTTCCGACCCCCTCTGTCGCTCGGTCGCGTGCCGACGCACACTGGGATTGCGCTCCTCACGAGGGAGCCGGATCGGAAGGACGAAGATGACCGACACGATGAACACCCCGCCGGAGACCCCGGCGACCCCTGAGGTCCTCGACCATTGGCGCGCGGGAGCGCCGTGGACGGGAACCTCCACCCGCACCGCCCCGGTGTACGACCCGGCCCTCGGCCGCATCCGGCGGTACGTGCGCATGGCGACCGCGGACGACGTCGACGCCGTCGTCGCCGACGCGGCCGACGCCGCCCTGCGGTGGCGCGACACGTCCGTCGCGCGACGCCAAGCCGTGATGTTCCGTTTCCGCGAGCTGCTGAACGCCCGTACCGACGAACTCGCCGAGATCCTCACCGCCGAGCACGGCAAAGTCCTCGGCGACGCACGCGGCGAGATCGCACGCGGCATCGAAGTGGTCGAGTTCGCGTGCGGACTCGGACATCTCACCAAAGGCGCCTACACCGAGAACGCCTCGACGGGCATCGACGTCTACACGCTCCGTCAACCGCTCGGGGTCGTCGGGATCATCAGCCCGTTCAACTTCCCGGCCATGGTGCCACTGTGGTTCTTCTCCCTCGCGATCGCCGCGGGCAACGCGGTGGTCCTCAAGCCGAGCGAGAAGGATCCGTCCGCGGCGAACTGGCTCGCCGCGCTCTTCCGGGAAGCGGGCCTGCCCGAGGGCGTGCTGAACGTCGTCCACGGCGACAAGGAGGCGGTGGACGCGCTCTTGACCCACGACGACGTCGCCGCGATCTCATTCGTCGGTTCCACCCCGATCGCACGCTACGTCTACGAGACGGCGACCGCCCACGGCAAGCGGGTGCAGGCGTTCGGCGGAGCGAAGAACCACATGCTCGTGCTCCCCGACGCCGACCTCGACCTCGTGGCCGACGCCGCCGTGAACGCGGGGTTCGGGTCAGCCGGCGAGCGCTGCATGGCCGTGTCCGTCGTCCTTGCGGTCGAGTCCGTCGCCGACGACCTCGTCGCGCGGATCGCCGCGCGTATGGCGACGCTGCGCACCGGGGACGGCCGGCGCGGCTGCGACATGGGACCGCTGATCACCGCCGCGCACCGCGACCGTGTCTGCGCCTCCATCGACACCGCCCACGACGACGGCGCGGACATCGTCGTGGACGGCCGTGACGTCGCGCCCGACGGCGACCCGAACGGGTTCTTCCTCGGCCCGACCCTCCTCGACCGCGTGCCGCTGACCTCGAGTGCCTACCGCGACGAGATATTCGGCCCCGTGCTGTCGGTCGTGCGCGTGGCCGGCTACACGCACGGCGTCGACATCATCAACGCCAGCCCGTACGGCAACGGGACGGCGATCTTCACCAACGACGGCGGTGCCGCCCGCCGGTTCCAGCACGAGGTCGGTGTGGGGATGATCGGGGTGAACGTGCCGATCCCGGTGCCGGTGGCGTACCACTCGTTCGGGGGCTGGAAAGCCTCGCACTTCGGGGACGCCAAAGCGTACGGCACCCACGGGATCGACTTCTTCACCGCGGAGAAGGCCGTCACCTCACGCTGGCTCGACCCCTCGCACGGTGGCCTCGACCTCGGTTTCCCGCAGCACTCCTAGGCCGTGTCGATCAAGAGGTCTCGTCTTCGGCGGGGCGATTCTCGCGTGGTTGACGCCGGGCGAAGACCTCCAGCGCGGCGGGGATCCCCGTCACCCGCAGGCGGAAGGCATCCCCGTCGCGCTGTTCGAGTTCACCGTCGTGCACGAAGGAGAGGTTCCCATCCGCCCCGCGCCGCACGGTGATGTCCACCTCGGGGAGCAGCATCCGTTCGATGTCGGATTCGGGTGGGAGCATCCGCGTGAACCGCAACACCGCTGTCGTCTTGCGCCCGAACGCGAGCGAGGCGACGGCCCGCAGCCGGGAGCCGCGTGCGTGATGGAAGCGCACGTCCAGCCGGTCGTCGTCGAGTGTGATGCGCTGCAGGGTCGCGATGCGCGCCCGGCTGTTCGCCCCGACACTGACGAACACCGACCAGACATCTGCGCGCCGACCGTCACGGCCGACGTGGATGGGCGAGGCGCCGTGCAACTCCCGCCACGCCGCCGCGGCACCTCCGATCCACGTGCCGAGTCGGTCGACACGCCGCCGGCGTTCCGCCACGAATCCAGGATGCAGACCGAGCGTGACCGCATCCAGCACCGTGATCGGCTCGTCGTTGTCGGCCCGCACTTCCGCGACCGCGACACGACGGCGACGGTCGGTCACGTACGCCTCCAGGGCGTCGTCGATCGTCTCGATGCCGATGGCCCGCGAAAAGTGGTTGAAGGTGCCGGCCGGCAGGACCAGAAGCGGGATGCCGTGGCGTCGGGCCACGTGCGCCATCGTCGACACCGACCCATCCCCGCCGTGCATCGCGACAGCCGCGGGCGCCGGATCATCCGACATCGCGGCATCGACCACGTCGACGAGGTCTTCCCCGTCCGCGAGCGTGTGCACCGTCGCGCCCGGCACACGGCGCGCGATGAGCGGCCGCGGGTCGTCGTGCAGGCGGTCGCGTCCCGACTTCGGATTGAGCACGATCAGGAGGCCGCGACCGGCGAGGTTGTCCGTCGTCACCTCTGCGACGGTACTCCCCCCGCCCCGTCCGGCCGCGGGGCTTGACGAGCGCTTCACGCCCCGCGGTCACTCAGCCGACTCACCCGCCCCCGGGCAACAGCGGGCGACCTTCGTAGAACGTCTGGAGCACGACGGTGGTGCGGGTGCTCACCGACGCCGCGAGGCGGATGTCGCGCACGAGCATCTCCAGGTGTCGCGGGGTCGCGACCCGCACGAACAGCATGTAGCTGGCCGCCCCGGCGATCGAGTGACAGGCTTCGATCTCGTCGAGGTGCACGAGCAGCTCGGGGGCGGTGTCCGGCTGTGCGGGATCGAGCGGGGTGATCTCGATGAACGCGGCGAGGGGCTTACCGACCGCCTCGGGGTCGACGACGGCCCGGTACCCGGCGATCACTCCGCGGGCCTCCAGCTTGCGCAGCCGTGCCTGTACGGCCGACACCGACAGCCCCACCGCGGCCGAAAGCTCGGCCAGCGTTCCTCGGGGATTGAGGGACACGGCACGGACGATCCTCGCGTCGGTCTCGTCGTCGAGCCGTGCCGCGGGCGGAGGAACATCCGGAGTCATCCCTCGATGCTACCGACCGAACGCCTCTTCAACAGGAACTTTTCCGGTGACCGACACCTTTGGCGGGAGGAAATCTAGACTCGCCGCATCGCGATGATCGGAGGTTCCCCCGTGACCATGCCTGCTCTCACTTCCGCCTTCCGCACGCCGGAGAACCCCGCCGCCGTTGCGACCTCGCCCGCCTGGCTCGCCCTCAAGCACGCCGCCACCGCCCTGCACCCGCTCCAGGCCGCCGATGGTTCCCTCCCCGATCCGGCCCACCACGAGGTGGCCCGTACCCACGTGCAGACCATCGTCGCCGCCCTCGACGCGCTCGCGCCGCTGTTCCCCCACGACGCCGCCTACCTCGCCGCCTCCGTGCGGGACTTCCGGCGTTGGGCGGACGAGGGCTTCGGCGTGCCCGACTTCCTTGACTCGCTCGTCGCGTTCCATCCACAGGAGCACCGCGTCGATGGGATCCAGCACCTCGTGGTGTTCCCCATGTACACGCAGAACGGCTCCACCGAGCGACACGTCGAAGCCCTCCTGGTCGAGGTGATCTGGCCCGAGACGATCGCCCGTCTCGAGGCCGACTACACCAATCGACTGTTCGTCTCGTTGCGCCTGGTCGACTTCACACCCGGCTACGACTCGAACTCCGCGGTGCTGTTCCCGGAGACCGTCGCGATGCGGGAGATCCCGACCTTCACGTGGGGGGCGATCTTCCAGGACCGAGAGGCGGCCCGCTACCGCCGCGTCACCCGCGCGGCCGCCGAGATCACCAAACTCGACCTGCCCACCGAAGCCGCCCGGATGCTCGAGGACCAGGCGCTCACCGAGCGGACCTTCGTGATGTGGGACCTCATCCACGACCGCACCCACATGCGCGGCGACCTGCCCTTCGACCCGTTCATGATCAAGCAACGCATGCCGTACTTCCTGTACTCCCTGGAAGAGTTGCGCTGCGATCTCACCGCGTTCCGCGAGTGCGTCGCGCTCCAGGCCCGGTATGGCGCCCGCGACGACCTCGACGCCGTCGAACGCGACATCCTCGCCCACGCCGAGCTGGTGCAGTACGCGGTGATCTTCGACCGCATCTTCCGCTTCGCCGTGACCGGTTCGCGGGTGCGCAACTACGACGGACTCGGCGGTCAGCTGCTGTTCGCGTGGCTCCACCAGCGTGACGTCTTGCACTGGACCGACAGCGCCCTGACCTTCGACTGGAACGAGGTGCCCGCGGCGGTCGTCGCGCTCGGCGACGCCATCGACGAGTTGTACTGGCGTTCGATCGACCGACCGAAGACCGCACACTGGCTCGCCGCGTACGATCTCGTCCGCTCCGTGCTCACCCCGAATCCCGCATCCCGCTGGGCTCGGGGTCTCCCGGACGACATCCTCGCCGGGCCACCGCGCGGCTACACCGACGCCGTGCTCGACGACGAGTTCCCCCTGTCGATGTTCTACGAGGCCCTGGAGAAGAAGATGCGCCCCGTCATCGCCTCCACCAGCGGCATCCGTGCGAGCGACGGGTGAGCGACGGTGACGCGACGGGAGAGGGCCGCGTGACGGGCGTCGCGGGGCGCACCGTGTTGCTCGCCGGCGGCACGAGCGAAGCCGGGCGGGTCGCCGCACAAGTGCTCACCGCCGCGGGTGCGCACGTCATCATCGCGGCGCGGGACGAGGTCGCGCTCGGCACCCTGCGGGAGACACTGCCCGGGATCCGCACGCAACGGTGCGACCTCACCGACGAGACCGCCGTCCACGACCTCGGTGAACGGGTCGGGGCCCTCGACGGGGTGTTGCACCTGGTCGGCGGCTGGCGCGGGGGCGGCGGACTCACGGGACAGACCGAGGGTGACTTCCGCGCCCTCGAGACGTCCCTCACGGCCCTTCGCCACGTGTCGCGCGCCTTCGACCCCACCCTCCGGGACTCGGATGCCGCTCGCACGGCCATCGTGTCGTCGACGGCCGTGACACGGCCCCTCGCCGGCGGCGCGAACTACGCGGCGGTCAAGGCCGCGGCCGAGGCATGGAACCGGGCCGTCGCGCACGGATTCGCCAAACACGCACGGGACGCGGGCGAGCCGCTCCGTGCGGCGGCCGTGACGTACCGCGTCAAGGCCCTGGCGGGGCGGGAGTTCGCCTTGGCCGACGCCTTCGCACGACTCTGGGACGACGACGCGGCGGCGGTCAACGACACGGTCGTGACCCTCGGCTGACGCACCCCGGTCCCCCTCCCCCCTCAACCGCACCCTTCGAACCCGGAAGCGTAGGCTGGATGCCCGTGACCCCCCTCCACGACCCCGCGCTGCGCGGTTTCGCGTCCGACAACTATTCCGGTGTCCATCCCGACGTGCTGGCGGCCATCGCCGCCGCGAACGAGGGACATCAGGTCGCCTACGGCGAGGACCGGTACACGGCCCGCCTGCAGGAGCTCTTCGTCGATCAGCTCGGAGAAGGCGTGGAGGCCTTCCCCGTCTTCAACGGCACCGGGGCCAACGTCGTCGGCCTCCAGTCGATGCTGCCCCGGTGGGGCGCGGTGATCGCCGCATCCACCGCCCACATCAACGTCGACGAGGGCGGCGCACCCGAGAAGGTCGCCGGCGTGAAGATCCTCACCGTGCCCACGGAGGACGGCAAGCTCACCCCGGAACTCATCGACCTCGAAGCGTGGGGTTGGGGGGACGAGCACCGGTCGCAGCCTCTGGCCGTGTCGATCACCCAGTCCACCGAACTCGGCACGCTCTACACGCCCGACGAGGTGCGCGCGATCGCCGACCACGCGCACGGCCATGGCATGCGCCTTCACATGGACGGTGCCCGCATCGCCAACGCCGCCGCCGCCCTCGACGTGCCACTGCGCGCGTTCACGCGCGACGCGGGCGTCGACGTCCTCAGCTTCGGCGGAACCAAGAACGGGGCGATGATCGGCGAGGCCGTCGTCGTGCTCGACCCGGACGCCTCCCACGGCCTGACCTATCTGCGGAAGCTGAACATGCAGCTGTCGTCGAAGATGCGGTTCGTCTCCGCCCAGCTGATCGCCCTGATGGAGAACGACCTGTGGCTGCGCAACGCGCGTCACGCGAACGCGATGGCGCGACGCCTGCGCACCGGCGTCGAGGCGGGGCTCGCCGACGGCTCGATCCGCGGCGTCGACTTCACCCAGAAGACCCAGGTCAACGGGGTCTTCGCCACGCTGCCCGACGGCGTCGCAGACCGTCTGCGCGAGTCGTTCCGCTTCTACGACTGGGATGCGGCCCGCGGCGAAGTGCGGTGGATGTGCTCCTTCGACACCACCGAGGCCGACATCGACGCATTCATCGCCGCCATCGCCCGGGAGACCACCGCCTGACCCGGAATCCCACTAGCGTGCGGGCTTACCGGACAACCGGGTCCACACCCCACAACAGGCACGCCCCATTACCGTGCGGGCTTACCGGACAACCGGGTCCACACCCCACAACAGGCACGCCCCACTACCGTGCGGGCTTACCGGACAACCAGGTCCACACCCCACAACAGGCACGCCCCACTACCGTGCGGGCTTACCGGACAACCAGGTCCACACCCCACAACAGGCACGCCCCACTACCGTGCGGGCTTACCGGACAACCAGGTCCACACCCCACAACAGGCACGCCCCACTACCGTGCGGGCTTACCGGACAACCAGGTCCACACCCCACAACAGGCACGCCCCACTACCGTGCGGGCTTACCGGACAACCAGGTCCACACCCCACAACAGGCACGCCCCACTACCGTGCGGGCTTACCGGACAACCAGGTCCACACCCCACAACAGGCACGCCCCACTACCGTGCGGGCTTACCGGACAACCAGGTCCACACCCCACAACAGGCACGCCCCACTACCGTGCGGGCTTACCGGACAACCAGGTCCACACCCCACAACAGGCACGCCCCACTACCGTGCGGGCTTACCGGACAACCAGGTCCACACCCCACAACAGGCACGCCCCACTACCGTGCGGGCTTACCGGACAACCAGGTCCACACCCCACAACAGGCACGCCCCACTACCGTGCGGGCTTACCGGACAACCAGGTCCACACCCCACAACAGGCACGCCCCACTACCGTGCGGGCTTACCGGACAACCAGGTCCACACCGACGGCCGCCAGTGCTCCGCGACGTATTGCACGGCCTCGTCCACTCCGAGCGAACGCGTGGAGTTGCCCACGCGCACCCAAAGGTCGGTCGAGCCGCCGTCTTTCGCGCGCACGAGGAACACCGGCTTCGGCGAGGGTGGGCAGTTGACCGCGCACACGGCCGTGCCTCCCGTCCCGTTGAACTGGATGCGCGGCAACGCCGCCGCGTTGCGCCCGAGGAGCGTGGAGAGCAGATCGCGCAACCAGAGTTCGAAACGGTCGTGGTCCGGGGTCCGCAACGTGGCGAGATCACGATGGAGACCGATCGCCTCACCGGCATCGTTCGCCCCGATCACGAGCACCCCGCCCGAGCTGTTGAGGAAGGCCGCGACCGTCTTGGCGATCGCCAGCTCCATCCGAGGGTCCTTCTTGTCCTCCCGGACGTTCCAGCGCGCGGTCTCCTTGAACTCGACCCTGTCGGACTCCCCCGCAGCCAGAAGCGCCGGCACGTTCACATCCTGCGCCCCGCGGTTCAGCGCCGCAGCGAGACCCGCGACGGCGAAAGACAGCCCGAGACTCGTGCCGAAAGCGAGGAGGATCGTCGTCGGCATCCACAGGCGCAGGCCGTAGAAGAAGATGCCGGAGAGCAGGATCCCGATGCTGATCCCGAGCGTCGACACGATCGTCATCGTCCGGATCTCCAGACGCAGGCGTGCGCCGAACGTCCAGCGGATGACACGCGCGATGACGTAGGCGAGACCCAGGACGATGGGGATCGCGATGGCGACTTCGATCAGCAGAGGGCTGTTGGGCATACCGTCCTCCCCCGGTTCAGCGCAGGCAGCCGACGCTCGCGAGCGCTTGACGGATGAGGGTGGCCCGACCGCCCTCCATCTCATCGGCGAGCGCGTCGGAGGCGGCTTCCTCGGGGCTCATCCACGTGACTTCCAGGGCGTCCTGCCGGGGCTCGCACGTGCCGGTGACCGGCACGACGAAGGCGAGCGACACGGCATGCTGGCGGTCGTCGTGGAAGGCGCTGACCCCGGGGATCGGGAAGTACTCGGCGACGGTGAAGGGAACCGGTTGCGGCGGAAGGAGCGGGAAGGCCATCGGGCCGAGGTCGTTCTCCAGATGCCGGAACAGCGCATCCCGCACGGTCTCGCCGTAGCGCACGCGGCCGCTGACGATCGACCGGGTGATCTCACCGACGGGTGTCGCCCGCAGCAGGATTCCGACCTCGGTCACCGCACCCATGCCGTCGGTGCGCACCGGTACCGCCTCGACGTAGAGCATCGGCATGCGCCTGCGCGCCTCGGCGAGTTCGACCTCGCTCAGCCATCCGGGGTTCGACGATCCACCTGCGTCGCCACCGAAATCACGCAACGGATCACGCGGGGCGCCGTCGTCGTCCCCGTCGTTCGGGTCGGGATCAGGCGTACGAACCGGCATGCCTCCTGTATACCTCACCGCCGGTTCCGGACGACGTCGCCTCTCCCGTTCCGGGTGTGTCGGGGTGTCCTGCAACAATGTCGGCATGAGCGCCGAGAGCCCGAACACGCCCGTGCTCGACCACGACGTCGTGCTGTGGTCCGCCGACGAAGCGACCCGCACGGGGCGACCGCTCCTGGTGCTGCTCCATGGCTACGGGTCGCACGAGGGCGATCTGTTCGGCCTCGTGCCCTCCCTGCCCGACGCGTTCGCCTACGCTGCGGTGCGCGCTCCCCTCGCTCCCCCGTTCCCGACGCCGGGACACTCCTGGTACCCCATCGACGGACTCGACGGCCGCGACCCGTCCCACGTGACCGCCGCCGCATCCGCCCTCGTGTCGTGGATCGACCGGGTCGCACCGGATGTGCCGGTCGGGTTGCTCGGGTTCTCTCAGGGCGGCGCGGTCTCCCTCCAGGCGCTTCGGCTGCAACCGGAACGCTTCGCATTCGCGGTGAACCTGTCCGGCTATGTCACGCCCGGCGATCTCCCCGGGGACGCGACGATCGCCGAGAGCCGGCCGCCGGTGTTCTGGGGGCGCGGCACGGCCGACGAGGTGATCCCGCCGGCGCTCATCGACCACACGACGCAGTGGCTTCCCGGCCACGCCGACCTCAGCGGCCGCGTCTACCCCGGCTTGACCCACAGCGTGTCGGAGCAGGAGATGTCCGACGTTCGGGTGTTCCTGGAGAAGCAACTGGAGACCCTCGGCGGCTGAGCCCGAGTCGGCGGATCGGTCTTCCCCTCGCCGTCCGGCGACGCTATCGTCGTGGAGTCCCGTTCCCGACGTCAGGATGACCGGTGAAGACCTTCGACGCTCTCGCGACCCCCTCGCGCTGACGTCGCCTCTGCCCGCCCTCTGCACGGCGGGCCGCTCCGGAAGGAGCCGAAGCTTCGGCCTCCCGGCTGTCAGCGCCCCACGCCGACACCGAAAGGGCCATCATGCCCGCCTCCGCACGCACCTCCGCGGTCGTCTTCGACCGCCTCTGCTTCCTCTGGCCGGACGGCACGCCCGCCCTCGACGGGCTGTCCGGCGCGATCGGCGAAGGCCGCACGGGCCTGGTCGGCCGCAACGGCTCCGGCAAGTCGACACTGCTGCGTCTGATCTCGGGCGACCTGTCCCCCGTATCCGGAGCCGTCACCACCGTCGGCGACGTCGCGCGCTTGCCGCAGCAGCTGACCCTGGACACCGGCAGACCGGTCGCCGACCTGCTGGGGGTCGGTGACGCGGTGGTCGCGGTGCGCGCGATCGAATCCGGCGACGCCGATCCGCGGCACTTCGAGGCGGTCGGCGACGCGTGGGACGTCGAAGCGCGTGCGCACGCGGTCCTCGCCGAAGCGGGGCTGCCGCCCGAAACGCTCGATCGGACCGTCGGCGAGCTCTCCGGCGGCGAGGCGGTCTTGGCCGCTCTCGCCGGCATCCGGCTGCGCGCCCCGGCGATCACCCTGCTCGATGAGCCGACCAACAATCTCGACAAGGGTGCGCGGGAGCGTCTCGCGCGTCTGGTGACGGCGTGGCGCGGCACACTCGTCGTCGTCAGCCACGACGTCGGGTTGCTCGAGCTCATGGATGACACCGCTGAACTGCACGGCGGCACGTTGACGGTGTTCGGCGGCCCGTACTCGAGCTGGCGGGCCTGGCTCGATGCGGAGCAGGACGCCGCCCGCCAGGCGGAGACCGCGGCCGCGAACGCACTGCGCCGCGAACGACGCCAGCGCATCGAGGCCGAGACGACGATCGCGAGGCGGCGAGCGTACGGGCGGCGGGCCGAGCTCGAGCGACGCGTTCCGAAGATCGTCGCCGGCGCACGCAAACGCGCGGCGCAGGAGTCCGCGGGGCGGCTCCGGGGGGAATCGGCGGGCAAGGAGTCGCAGGCGCGTGCCGCACTCGACGCCGCCGCGCAACGCGTGCGCGACGATGTCGGCATCCGGATTGACATCCCCGGCCCCGGAGTCGCCGCGACCCGACGGATCGCCTCACTCAGCGACGGCGAGCGCACGTGGACGATCCAAGGCCCCGAGCGCGTGGCCCTCACCGGGCCGAACGGTGCCGGAAAGACCACGCTGCTCGAACGCCTCGTCGCGAGCTCCTCCCATCCGGACGAGCGATCAGCGGATACGCCCACGTTCGGTGCAGACCGCCCGGATCGAAGGAGTTGCCGACAGCCGGGATCGCCGCTGTCGGCGGTCTCGCACACGGAGCGGATCGGGTACCTGCCGCAGCGCGTCGACGGTCTCGACGACGACGCGAGCGTGCTTGAGAGTGTCCGCATGGCGGCCCCCGAGATGCCGCCCGCGGAGGTACGGAACCGTCTCGCGAGGTTCCTGCTCCGCGGTGCGACGGTGGAGCGCCCCGTCGGCACCTTGTCCGGCGGCGAGAGGTTCCGCGTCGCCCTGGCACGTCTGCTGTTGGCAGACCCCGCTCCGCAGCTCCTGGTCCTGGACGAGCCGACGAACAACCTCGACCTCGACACGGTGGACCAGCTGGTGGACGCCCTGTCGGCCTACCGCGGCGCCGTCCTCGTCGTCAGCCACGACCCCGCCTTCCTCGCCCGCCTCGGCGTCGACCTCACCCTCGAGCTGCGCGACGGCATGATCGCGCAACGGTGAGGACAGCTGCCAGCCCGGCCGCATGCTCACGGGGCGGCGAGGACGTACCGCGCAAGCCCGCGCCGATGTCGGTGGCAACGAGCATGATGGGAGGATGGCTGGCTCCGGCGACGTGCTCGAGCGGTTCGGCCCTGCCACGCAGGACTGGTTCCGCGGAGCTTTCGCACGCCCGACCGACGCGCAGCGGGGCGCGTGGGAGGCGATCTCGCACGGAAAGCACGCCCTTGTGGTCGCCCCCACCGGATCCGGCAAGACGCTCTCGGCATTCCTCTGGGCGATCGACCGGGTGTTCCGGGAGGCGCACGCGCCGGTGCCCGATGAGGTCGTGACGGCGCGGTCAAGCGGGAACCGGCGCGGGCGGACGAAGTCCGATACCCCGCCGCCACGCGGCACCCGCATCCTCTACATCTCGCCGCTGAAAGCGCTCGGCGTCGACGTCGAGCGCAACCTGCGCTCCCCGCTGGTGGGGATCGGACAGTCCGCTCGGCGCCTCGGCATCGCGGTGCCGGACGTGTCGGTCGGCGTCCGATCAGGTGACACCTCCTCTGCGGACCGGCGCAAACTCGTCGCAGCCCCGCCCGACATCCTGATCACGACACCCGAGTCGCTGTACCTCATGCTCACCAGCCAGGCCGGGCAGACCTTGCGCGAGGTGCACACCGTCATCGTCGACGAGGTGCACGCGGTCGCGGCGACCAAGCGCGGCGCCCACCTCGCCGTCAGCCTCGAGCGCCTCGACGCGCTCCGCAGAGAACACGACCCCGACGCATCCCCCGCACAGCGCATCGGACTCTCGGCGACGGTGCGCCCGATCGACGAGGTCGCTCGCTTCCTCGGCGGATCCGAACCCGTCGAGATCGTCGCTCCTCGGGCGTCGAAGCAGTTCGACCTGAAGGTCGTCGTTCCCGTCGACGACATGCTCAACCCGCCGCCCGCCCCCGGACCGGCGCGCGGGCGGGACGATGGCGACCGGAACGCCGGGGACCTGGACGGATCACCCATCGACGAGGACTGGTTCGGCGACGGGTCAGGCGGCACGTCCGCGTCGGGCGCGGCCTCCGGCGCAGAGAACACCGAGATGACCGGGTCGGTCTGGCCGCACGTCGAAGAGGCGATCGTCGACCGCATCCTCGACCATCGGTCCACGATCGTCTTCGTCAACTCCCGCCGCCTGGGCGAGCGGCTCACCGGTCGTCTGAACGAGATCTACGCCGACCGCCTCGGGCTCGACACCCCCTCGCAGGATGCGCAGCCGTCCGGCCCGCCGGGTTCTGCCGGACCGACCCGCATGCCCGCCGAGATGATGGCGCAGGCGGGCGTGTCCTCGGGTGCCGCGCCGGCGCTCGCCAAAGCGCACCACGGATCCGTCTCGAAGGAGCAGCGCGCGCAGGTCGAGGAGGAGCTGAAATCCGGGGCTCTCCGCTGCGTCGTGGCCACCAGCAGCCTCGAACTCGGCATCGACATGGGCGCGGTCGACCTCGTCATCCAGGTCGAAGCTCCCCCCTCGGCCGCCTCCGGCCTGCAACGCGTCGGGCGCGCCGGGCACCAGGTGGGGGAGGTCAGCCGGGCGGCCCTGTTCCCCAAACACCGTGCCGACGTCCTTCACACCGCGATCGTGACCGAGCGCATGCTCGCCGGGCAGATCGAGTCGATCGCCGTGCCCCAGAACCCGCTCGACATCCTCGCGCAGCAGACCGTGGCCGCCGCCGCCCGGGGCGAGATCGATGTGGAGGGCTGGTTCGAGACGGTGCGGCGCAGCGCCCCCTTCCGCACCCTCCCGCGCTCGGCCTACGAAGCCACGCTCGACCTGTTGGCCGGCCGGTTCCCCTCGGATGAGTTCGCCGAGCTCCGGCCGCGGGTGGTCTGGGATCGCGACAAGGGCACTCTCACCGGACGCCCCGGGGCGCAGCGCATCGCCGTGACCAGCGGCGGCACGATCCCCGACCGCGGTCTGTTCGGCGTCTTCGTCGCAGGTGAAACCCGGAACGCCCGCGTCGGCGAGCTCGATGAGGAGATGGTCTACGAGTCGCGCGTGAACGACGTCTTCACCCTCGGCACGACCAGCTGGCGCATCGTGGAGATCACCCACGATCGCGTGAATGTCCTCCCCGCCTTCGGCCAGCCCGGGAAGCTCCCCTTCTGGCATGGCGACGGTCTGGGCCGCCCCGCCGAGCTCGGCGAGGCGCTCGGTACGATGGCGCGGCAGCTTTCCGGCGCGAAACGCGAGAAGGCCGAAGCGCGCCTCGGCGATGCGGGCCTCGACGCGTCCGCCATCGAGAATCTCCTCACCTACCTCGCCGAGCAGCGGGAGGCGACCGGCAGCATCCCCACCGACCGCACCCTCACCGTCGAACGCAGTCGCGACGAAGTCGGCGACTGGCGGGTGATCCTGCATTCCCCGTACGGCATGAAGGTGCATGCGCCGTGGGCGCTGGCCGTCAACGCCCGGATTCGAGAGCGCCTCGGCGTCGAGGGCGCGGCCGTGGCGAGCGACGACGGCATCATCGCGCGCGTCCCCGATGCGGCGACCGAGCCGCCCGGTGCCGACCTGTTCGTCTTCGAACCCGACGAGCTGGAGCAACTCGTCACCGACGAGGTGGGCGGGTCAGCCCTGTTCGCGTCACGATTCCGCGAGTGCGCGGCGCGCGCGCTTCTCATGCCACGGATGAACCCCAGCCGGCGAAGCCCGCTGTGGCAACAGCGCCAACGCTCCGCGCAACTGCTCGAAGTGGCCCGCCGCTACCCGACCTTCCCCATCATCCTCGAAACGCTCCGCGAGGTCCTTCAGGACGTCTACGACGTCCCCGCCCTGCTACGCGTCGCACGCAAGATCGGCGATCGAAGCATCCGCCTGGTCGAGACGACGACGAGCCAACCCTCGCCCTACGCGCGCGACCTCCTCTTCGGATATGTCGGCGCGTTCATGTACGAGGGCGACTCCCCCCTGGCCGAACGTCGCGCCGCGGCGCTCTCGGTCGACCCCGCCCTGCTCTCGGAGCTCCTCGGCAAGGTCGAGATGCGCGAGCTCCTCGACCCCGAGGTGATCGCCCGGTTCGAGCGGGAAGCGCAGAAGCTCGCCCCCGACAGACGCGTGCGCGGCGTCGAGGGCGTCGCCGACCTGCTCCGGATCCTCGGTCCCCTCGACGCCCGCGAGGTCGCCGAACGCCTCGAGGCGACCGGCGACGATGCCCCGGCGACGGAGAGCACCGCGGCCGGACTCCTCGGCGACCTCGTCGATGCCCGCAGGGCGATCCGGGTGACCATCGCCGGCGCCGCCCGCGTGGCCGCCATCGAAGACGCCGGGCGCTTGCGCGACGGCCTCGGCGCGGCACTCCCCGTCGGGATCCCGAACGCGTTCCTGGAACCGCTCCCCGACCCCCTCGGCGACCTCGTCGCCCGTTATGCGCGCACCCACGGTCCCTTCACCGCCGACGCCCTCGCCGAACGCCTCGGCGTCGGGGTCGCCGTCGCGCGCCACACCCTGCAGCGTCTCGAGGGGCAGGGGCGTGTCTCCAGCGGGTTCTTCCTCCCCGCCGGCACCTCACGCGACGGCGCCGGTGGACTCGAGGAGACGGAGTGGTGCGACAGCGAGGTGTTGCGTCGACTGCGCATGCGATCCCTCGCGGCCATCCGCGGCAGCGTCGAACCGGTGCCGCCGGAGGCCTTCGCGCGGTTCCTCCCCGTCTGGCAGCACATCAACCGCCCGCTGGAGGGCATCGACGGCCTCGCGGCGGTCATCGAACAGCTCGCCGGCGTGCCCGCACCGGCCAGCGCATGGGAGTCGCTCATCCTGCCCTCGCGCGTGCACGACTACGCACCGGCGATGCTCGACGAGCTCACCGCCTCCGGCGAGGTCGTCTGGACCGGCCACGGCGCCCTCCCGGGACGCGACGGCTGGATCGCGTTCCACCCCGCCGACGCCGCGCCCTTGACGCTCACCCGCGACGACCTCGAGATCGCCGAAGGCTCCCTCGACGCCCGCGTCGTCGACGTGCTCGGCGCCGGCGGCGCGTACTTCGCGGCGCAGCTCGCATCCCTCACGGCCGCCGAGAACGAACAGTCCGTCATCGATGCGCTCTGGCGCCTGACGTGGGCCGGACACGTGACCAACGACACCTTCGCCCCCGTCCGCACGCTCGTGGCCGGGGGGTCACAAGCACATCGGGTCTCCCGCAAGACGCCGCGCTCACGGATGTACCGCGGGGCGACCCTCCCGCGGGTGTCCGCATCCACCCCGCCGCGACCACCGGCCATCGGCGGTCGCTGGTCACTCGTCCCCGACCTCGAACCGGATGCGGCGCTTCGCGCGACGGCCGCCGCAAGCCTGTTGCTGGACCGCTACGGTGTCGTCACGCGCGGTTCCGTCCAGTCCGAAGGCGTGCCGGGTGGCTTCGCGCAGGTGTATCGCGTGCTCGCGGGGTTCGAAGAGGCCGGACACTGTCGACGTGGCTATGTCATCGAGAAGCTCGGAGCAGCGCAGTTCGCGGCGTCGGCGACCGTCGACCGCATCCGGGAGTTCGCGGCACTCGCCGACCCGCCCCCGCGCACGACCGTGACCCTCGCCGCCACCGATCCGGCGAACCCCTACGGCGCCGCACTTCCTTGGCCCGCGCTGGCCGAGGTGTCGCACCGGCCCGGCCGCAAGGCCGGTGGCCTCGTCGTGCTCGTCGACGGCGACCTCGCGCTGTATCTGGAGCGGGGCGGCAAGACCGCGCTGGTGTTCACCGACGACGAAGACGCGCTGGGGGCCGCCGCCTCCGATCTCGCCGGAACCGCCCGCCGGCGCCGGCTCGACACCCTCACGATCGAGCAGGTCAACGGCGCCTTCGTCTACGGGACCGCGCTCGGCCGAGCCCTGCGCAGCGCCGGTTTCGTCGAGTCCCCGCGGGGTCTGACGTTGCGACGAAGCACGGTCGGAGACGCCCGGCGGGAATCCACCCATGCCTGAGCGAGACACGCTCCGTTCACCGACCCCCTCCGCCGATGCCTGAGGGCGACACCGTCTTCCGCGCCGCCCGACGCCTCGCCGACGTGCTCGAGGGGCGCGAGCTCGCGCGCTTCGACCTGCGCGTGCCCCGCGTCGCGAACGTCGACCTCACCGGCGGCACGGTGCAGGAGGTCGTCCCCCGCGGCAAGCATCTGCTCCACCGGATCGACGGCTGGACCCTCCACACCCATCTGAAGATGGAGGGGGAGTGGCACGTCTACGACCGTGGCGGGCGATGGCGCAAGCCCGGCCACAAGGCACGCGCCGTGCTCGGCACCCTCACCCACGACACGGTCGGCTTCGACCTCGCCGACATCGCGGTCGTCCCCACCGATCAGGAGGACACCCTCGTCGGCCACCTCGGACCCGACCCCCTCAGCCCCACCTGGGACCCGGGAGAGGCCGCACGGCGCCTGTCTGTGGACACCCGATCGATCCATGTCGCTCTCCTCGATCAACGCAACGTCGCGGGGTTCGGCAACGAATACGCCAATGAGATCCTCTTCGTGCGCGGCGTCCTGCCGACCACCCCCGCGCCTGAGGTCGACACACCGGCGCTCCTCGACCTCGGTGCACGCATGATCCGCGCCAACCGCGATCGAGCGGGCCGCACGTTCACCGGTGACTCCCGACCGGGGCGCTCGACCTGGGTCTACCGCCGGGAAGGACGCGCGTGCCGCCGGTGCGGCACCCTCATCGAGGGCGGTCAGATGGGCGCCGACCCCACCTCCGAGCGCATCACGTTCTGGTGTCCGCGCTGCCAGACCTGATCCCCGGGGCCATCCGGGCGCCGTCCCGACATCCTCAGTGACCGATGTACCGGCCGGGGCGATGGTTCAGTGCCAGAACGAGGTTCAGAACCACGGCGCCCACGGCGCTGAGGAGCACGCTCCACACCGAGACCACCAGCAGTGCCGACGCGATGATCAGCACGTCGAAGATCATCATCGTCCACCCCGCCCGGAAACCCCAGCGGTCCTGCACGATCAGCGCCACGATGTTGACACCACCGAGACTCGCGCGGTGGCGGAACAGGATGAGCAGCCCGACACCGGCCAGCAGGTTGCCCCCGAGAGTCCCGTAGACCGGATCGAGGGACTCGAGCACGAGCATCGACTGGTGCACGATCGACCAGCCCGAGACCAGGCCGATCGAGATCGCCGTACGCACCGTGAAGCTCCACCCGCGCTGCCACACCGCCAAGACCGCGAACGGCAGGTTGATCACGGCGAACAGCAGCCAGAACGGCCACGCCGTCGCATAGCCCAGAAGGAGGGACAGACCCGCGGTCCCGCCGGTGACAGAACCGGCCGACTGGAGCAGGAACAGACCGAGGGAGGCGACGAAGGTCCCGGTGAGGATGCCGAGTACGTCCTCGGCCCACGAGTGCTGCGTGCTCTGGTCATCGAAGACGAGGGAGGGGCCGGTGGCCGCACGGGGCGCGTCGGGATCGTCGATCGGTTCGCTCGTCACGCTCCCATTGTCACCGACGGCCCGGTCCCATCCGATCCCCATGCCGCACCGAACAACAGATGTCAACCCGGTGCATCCGAATCGGTGGATCCGGGGGAATGAATAGACAATCAAGGAAGTTGTACCTGTATCCGACGTCAACAGACGTCAGAGGAGGGGACTGTGGGTAAGAACTACGTCGACATCGAGAACGACCACGGCGAGACGCTGCGCTACCGCAAGCACGCCAACGGCCGGGGCCTGATCGCGCACGGCGCCAAAGTGCACCCGACCGCGATCGTCGAGTCGGGGGCGTACGTCGAACCGGGAGTCCGCATCGCCGCGAACGTGCACGTCGGCCGAGGCGCGTGGGTCGAGTCCGATGTCGTGATCGGACCCGAAGCCGAGATCGCCCCTCAGGCCCACATCGGTCCCGGCGCCGCGATCGGCGCCGGCGCGAAGATCGGGATCCGCGCCCACGTCGGAAACGGTGCGCGCGTCGCGGTCGGCTCGCTCATCGGCGACGACGAGAGCATCGGCGACGGCGAGACCGTCGCCACCGATCGACGCGGCCTGCATCTGGCCGCCTGACCTCGCCGATCCCCCGCGGCATGGATCCGCCGCGGAATGGATCACCCCCGGCATAGGGTCGAGGGATGATCCGACGCTCTCGCCGCCTCGCGACCGGAGCGTTGGTGTGCGCGATCTCCGGCGTGCTCGCCGGATGCACCACGTCGCCCGCGGCGACACCGGTGACGGCACCGGCCGACGCCGTGGCGGTCGAGGTCACACAGGTCGTCGACGGCGACACGGTACGTGCCCGCCCGCTCCCGGACACGGCCCCGCCCTGGACCCCGGCGGGAGGCGACCCGGTCGACACCGACGTGGCGGTGCGCCTGATCGGCGTGGACACCCCCGAGGTGTACCCCGACCTCGAGTGCGGTGGAGCCGAGGCCACGGATGCGCTGCGCTCCCTGGTCTCGGCGGGCGACACCGTCTGGGCCGCCCGAGACGACGAGGAACGCGACCGCTACGACCGGGTCTTGCTGTACCTGTGGACCGAGGACGGCACGTTCGTGAACCTCGAGCTGGTCGCCTCGGGAGCCGGCGAGGCGCTGCGCATCGACCCGAACGACCGCTACTGGCCAGACCTCCAGGCCGCGCAATCCACGGCCCGCGACACCGCCGCCGGCATCTGGTCCCTCTGCCGCTGACCCGACCCACGTTCGCGTGCCACCGGATGCCGGAATCCGACGACGTGGCGGCATCGAGCGGCAACCGGACACCCGTGCCGGAGGCTTCGGTGCGGAAGGCGGGGACCGGCTCGGAGTGGCGTCAGGCGAAGAGGAACAGCGCGAAGCCGAGCAACGGGAATGTCCCCTGCACGAGAGCCGCGCGAAGGTACGACCGTCCGGTCGTCAGCAACACGAGGGCCGCGGCGACCATGGAACCGAGGCTGAACAGCACGAGGGCCCGACCGGCCACGTCGGCCGCGGTCCCGGCTCCCCCGGTCCAGAACAACACCAGGCCGATCACCGCGCCGACGGCGAGGAACAGGTTGTAGAAACCCTGGTTGTACGCCATCTCCTTCATCGTGTCGGCAGAGGCCTGGTCCTTCACGCCGAACCGCCTCCAGATCCGGGGCCTGCTCCACTGCACCGACTCCATGACGAAGATGTAGACGTGCAGGAGGGCGGCGAGCGCCCCGAACACGGTGGCGAGGATCGCGATCATGATCGAACCCTAGCGTCCGGGCCGGCCCGTCGCCTGCTCGCCCGCGCGCGCCGTTCAGCGCTCGCGTCGGTGCGCGCGCCGTGCCGCGACGTAGACGACGGACCCCGCGGCCGTCAGCAGCAGCGCGACGGCGAGAGCCGACGCGTACAGCGCGTCGTCCGCTCCGGTGGAGGCCAGCGTTCCCGCACCGTCCGACGACGTCCCGGAACCGGCGGCGTCGTCGTCTTCGGTCGCGCCCCCGCCGACCGCGCCGCCGTCGCCGTCTGCAGCGCCGCCGTCGGTCGCCTCTGCCGGGGAGACGACCAGCGTGAACTCCGCTGCCGGGCTGTCGGACGTCGTCAGATCGCGAACGGCGAAGGTGTACCGACCCGCGGTGGTGGGCGTCCCGTGGATGCGGCCGGACTCCGCATCGATCATCAGGCCGCCGAGATCGGCGGTCTCACCGTCGACACCGATCGCGGCGCCCGCGGGCGGCGCACCGGCGACCAGCGAGATCCCGTCGGGATAGCCGACACCGACCTGAGCGACCGGCAGCGGGCGCACGTCGAACGCGGTGGGTGCGATCGCGGCCACGATCGTCACCTCATGCGGTGAGGCGAACGGATCGGCCGTGTCGAGCACCGCGAACACGGAGGTTCCGGGCACGACGGGCGCACCGGTGAGCGTCGCGGAGGCCGCATCGAACTCCACACCGGGCGGGAGCGTGCCCGACACGATCTGGAGCACCTCGTCCTCGCGGTTGTGGATGTCGAGGACCTGGCCCAGCGCCTCATCGACGGCCACGTCGAAGCGGTCGGCGGCCAGCTCTGGGACCGACTCGTCCGACACCGTGATGACGAAGGTCGCGCTCGCCGGGTCCCCCACCGTATCGGTGAGCACGACGGTGTACTCGCCGGGAACCGTGGGGGTGCCGGCCAGGCGTCCGTCGGGTGAGATGTCCATTCCCGGCGGGACGTCGCCGTCGACGGTCAGCGCCATGCCGTCGCCGTCGGCGAGCGACCCGACGAGGTCGGCATCGGCGACGAGGGAACGCTCCGCCTCGGCGCCGGCGGGAAGCCAGACCGACTCGCCCGCGAACGTCGGGACGACGTCGACCGGGGCCGACGCGAGCGAGGTTTCGGCGATCGTCCGCGACGCGGACGCCGTGGCCGGTGCGCTGAGCTTGACCGTCCGCGGGGCGACGACGGGTTGGGCCTCGAGGCGGTGCATGTCGCCGACCTCGGCCACACTCACTCCCAGGAAGGTGTGACTGGGCAGGAACGACTCCTCCTGGAGGGTGAAGCTTCTGCGCGTGGCGTTGGGTATCGGATGCTGCTCGCCGGCCGCATCGACGTAGTACCACTGGTACGCGAACACCGGGTCGGTGGAGGCGCCGTCCGCGGTGGCCTCAGGGATCTCCCACTGACCGGGGCAGGCGACGTAGGTCCGTCCGACGATGGCCGCGTCGAGTTCGGGGGTCCCTGCGGCGTCGCACTGCTCGATCGACATCGCGATCTCCGGGTCTGATGTGCTCGTGGCGGCAGGTCCGGCCAGGCAGGTCTTCTTCGTGCTGCTGATCACGACGGTCGACTGCTGCGCCGGCTGACCGTCGACGCGCACCGGGATGCTCGACTGCGTCGCGGTTTCCCACCCCGACTGGCCGGGCGTCACGCCGAGGCGCCACCTCGCGTCCAGTGTGTACACCGACTCACTCCAGGTGACCATGAGGTGGTGGAAAGGCGGCACGGTGACGGTCTTGTCGACCGAACTCTGCGCGCCGTTGCTCTGCGCTTCGACCGTGGTGCCGGTGTAGCTGAACGAACCCTTGATCGCGACATTGACGAAAGCGTCCTTGCCCCCGATGGTCGTCTCGACTTCGCCCCCGACGGAGGCGGAGTAGCTGTGCGTCTCCTGCACCGTCGAGGAGATCTGGCTCGTCGCGCGGTGGGTGACCGGCTGAGCGCTGTTGTTGAAGAAGAGGACGTTGCTGCCGTCGCCGATCGCCTCTCCGCACCCGGCCAGGCGCGTGTCGATCGAGCCGGAGGTGGTCACGGTCGGGTCCGTCGGCAGAAGCCACGATTCGGTCCCCTCCGGGCGGACGCGGCAGTTTCCATCGCCCGCGCAATTGGACGCCCCCGCTCGTGCGGCGTACGCGAGCAGGTACGACCAATGCCGGTACGCGCCATTGGCGTACCTCTCATCGTTCTTGATGCTGAAGCGCTGGCTGTACGTGCCGGCATACATCACGTAGCTCTCCCCATCGGCGGCGCTGGCCCTCACGAACGGCTCTCCGCAGGTGACGAATCCGCGCTTGGCGGGTTTGTGTGTCGTTGAAGGGTACGTGGTGTGCAGATTCCCCGATCCGTGGAGGCCGTTGCGGTCGCTGAAGTAGCACCGCCCGGTAGAAGCGCTGACGATCCAGAACGCGCCGGCGGCGGTGTCGACCGGGCTCTCCGTGACCGGCTGGATGGAGAACCGCTGCCACGTGCTCTCCGAGCAGGTCTGACTGATGCTGTCCTCGATCTCCCAGTTGACCGCCTCGGAGAACAACTCTTTATGAGGCCTCGCCATCCAGTCCTCGGTGAGGCACAACCCGTCGTCGAACTGGATCTGCACGAAGCCCGTCGACGGCTCGCCCGGGTGCGGGCGCACGGAGATCGTGTTGCGGTCGTCGGCCGTATTCGCGTCGGATTTCACGAGCATGTTCAGCCCGGGTCCCTCGGCCGCGGTGGCGGGCTGGGGCGGGGTGACGGCCGTCATGGTGGCGGCCAGCACCCCCGCGGCCAGCGCGGCGGCCGTGAGCCGGCGCCAGGGGGATGTTCGAACGCGTGCGGGCATGGCAGGGAACCTCTCGGAGCAGGGAACGTCTCCAGTGTCCGGAGGGGGGATCCGGCAGACCATAGACCCAGGTCCCCTACCGAACCACGCCGTGCCGCGCCGGCGCGAACGACTACCGTGGCTTCATGGCCAAGAGACCGACTCCCGCGGGCCGCAGCCCACGCCCGGGGCGTCCGTCTGCGCACCGCAAGACCCAGGGCGCCAAGCCGCGCACGCCGAAGGCGCAGGACTCGATGCGGCCGTCACCTCCCCCACCGCGGGCGGCCGCGCCCGCTCCCCCGCCGGGACCGTTCCTCCTCGGCGGGATCACCGGTGCGACGCCCGGGAAGTGGATCGACGCGTGGCGGATGCGCATGCCCGACAACCCGCTGGAGTGGCACCCGCTGGAGGTCGCCGCCCAGCGGGAGGCCCTCGTCTCGGGCGAGGTGGATGCGGCGCTGGTGCGGCTTCCGATCGACAAGACCGACCTGCACGTGATCCCGCTGTACGACGAGGTCCCCGTGGTGGCGACCTCCGCCGAGTCCCACCTGACGGCCGCGGACGCCCTCACCGCCGCCGACCTCACCGGCGAGGTGCTGATCGTGCCCGCCGACGACGTCCTCGGGCTCCGCACCGAGATGTTCCCGGGAGTCGACCGGCCGGTGTTCGCGGCCCCCGCCACCACCGAAGAGGCGATCGCAACCGTGGCGGCAGGTGTCGGCTTCGTCATCGTGCCGATGTCGCTCGCCCGGCTGCACCACCGCAAAGACGTGGCGTACCGCCCCCTCGAATCGGGGCCGACCTCCACGGTCGCCCTGGCCTGGCCCGTCGACCGCACCACTGCGCTGATCGACACCTTCGTCGGCATCGTCCGCGGTCGAACGGCCAACTCCTCCCGCAGCTGACCCCGGGAGCGGAACAGGGGATGCCGCCACACGTGCGAACGGCATCCCCCGGAAGCGGCGTGAATCCCCGCGAGCCCCGAATTGGCGGGGAACTCCTCGTGCCCCCAGCGGTCGGCGCCCCCCGGAGCCGACCGAACACGACCACTTCGCAGATCTAGAGCACCCTGAGTGATCGCTGATACATCGCCACCAAGATTCTCTTGCCGCGTATCACCCGCACCGGCCGGACGCTCAGAACCCGGCCCCGTGGGCTTGGAACGGTGAGACCACGCCCAGACGGTCCGAAGCCACCGCGAGTGCCTCTGCCGGCGCGAGCCCGGCGGCCAGCTCGACGTGCATCGAACCCAGTAGTTCGCACGCGACGTCGTCGGCGACGATCGCGGGTGCGGCGATGACGGATGCGGATCCGGCGTGCAACCACACACGCGCCATGCCGACAGCCTCCTCCCCCCATCGCACCGCCGAGCGACCGACCTCGCATGCCGAGAGCACGACGGTGCTCGGAACCCGGGGGATCAGATCGATGTCGTACCCGAAAAGGGCGCCATCGGACAGTTCAAGACCGGAGAACATCGGGTTGTCGACCGCGTGACGACCGTGCGCGGCGATGTGGAGGACATCGACGGCGCCGGCGAGCTCAGTGACCCGCGACACGGTCGCCGCCTCCTCCTCCACGACGGGCGCCCGTTTCCACGCCGAGGCGCCCAGACGGGCTTCTTCGCCGCCACGCGCGACGCGTGGACCGACCGCGAAGCCCGCACGGGACGCCTCCGTCGACGCGGAGGAGTCCCGGCGGT
Organism: Microbacterium aquimaris; assembly: GCF_039531285.1. Classification (NCBI taxonomy): domain Bacteria; kingdom Bacillati; phylum Actinomycetota; class Actinomycetes; order Micrococcales; family Microbacteriaceae; genus Microbacterium; species Microbacterium aquimaris. The sequence continues at coordinate 424,607 of NZ_BAAAPT010000001.1, forward strand.
GGAACCATTGGGATGCCGACGCGGCGAGGGTGAACACCCGCCCCCGCATGCCGGGGAGCATCGACCACGGGATGCCGTTGAGCAGGCCCGGCGCGGTGACCACCAACCGCCGAGCGGAGGTGCGTCGGAGCGGCTCGTCCAGGAGCGCGACGGAGAGCGCCGCGAGGCGGGCGTCGAGGGAGCGACGGACCACGGCGGCCATCGAGCCGGTACGTACCGACGCGGCCACATCGAGGTCGGCACGCAGCCCCTTCTGCAGGTCCCGGATCACCGGGTCGCCGCCGAGTTCGACGACCTCGGCACCTGACCCGTCGACCACCAACGCCACGATCTCCGCGCCGGTGTAGACGTACGCGACCAAGGCTGTCTCGTCGTCGAGGGCGTCACGGAACACCGCCAGGCCTACGCGTTCATCGATGCGGGAGGTGCCGACCGAGGTCCACTGGTGCTCGCGTGCCCGGTCACGCAAGTGCGCGGCGCGCGGGCTCGACAGCCAATCACCGGCGGGGTCCTCGGCCCGCAACATCCGCAGTTCCGCAAGGGTCTCGGCCATCTCGGGGTCCGGCGGCGGGCGCAGCGGCACGACCTGCTGGCTCAGGTGGCGCGCCCGCTCGGACCACTCGAACACGATCTCGGGCCGACGGGTCGCCACCGCCGAACGCAGGCCGGTGAACACCAGGTCGGTCCCGTACATCGCGACGGATGTCTGCAGGTCGATGCTGCCGAAGGTGCTCTGCCAGGCCGCGAGGCGGTCCAGGCCGGTGGCCGCGTGGCGGCGTGCCTCGGCGGCGCGTCCCCGGGCGGCGGCGCGGGCGGCCTTCAACTCGTCGCCGAGGACCCGGACCTCCATCGGAGCCGACGCGGGCACGCGCGGCGCCGGCGCAGCGGCGTCTCCTTCCTGCACCGCCGCGAGTGCCGCGGCGATCCGCAGCGCGGCCGCCTCGCTACGGAAGCCGTGCGAGACCAGCTCCACCGCCACACGCTCGGCCGCTTCGCCGGACACCGGTCGTCGCGTGGCCCTGCGCCCGGCGCGATCGGTTCCGAACCGCGCGCGCAGACGAACCGCCTCGGCACGGGAGGCCCAAGCGTCGTTGCCGAGTGCACGGAAGCGCCGTGCGGCGTCGCCGGCGACGCGGGCGGATTCGACCGGATCGTGAGCGAGGAGCGATCGTGCCAAATGGAATTCCGCCTCGGCACGCGATTGCGGCATCCGGTTCGACCCGAAGATCGCGGCCGCCTGGCGGAAGAGCTCCTCGGCCTCGGTGGTCAACCCCGCATCCCGGAACACCTCGGCGCGGTCCATCGCACCGATCGCCTCGGCGACGGGCGAATTCGCGGCCTCGGCCCGCGCCGCGTTCATGTCGCGCAGGGCGCGGACGAGGTCTCCCTCCAGCAGCGCCGTGTAGCCGAGATTGTGGCGGGCCTGCGCGGCATCGGTGGTCAACCCGTTCTCGGTGAACACCGCCACGGCCGCATCGAGGTCTTCGGCGGCCGCGGCCAGCCGTCTCTGCTGCATGCGCACGAGGCTGCGATTCATCCGGATGCGCGAAGCCGCGACGGCGTCACCGGCAAGCCGCTCGATGGCGAGCCCGAGCCAGCGCTCCCCTTCCTCGAGGCGTCCGCCGTAGTTTGCGAGCCCGCCCAGCTGGCCGAGGAGGATCGCCTCGGTGTGGGCGCTCAGCCCGGGCTCGGCGAGCGTGTCGTGCAGCAGTTTCTCCGCCGCCTCGGGTCGCCCCGTTCGCTGCAGGGCGATCGCGCGGGTGCCGCAGATGCGGGCGAGGAGGTCCCGGTCGTCGGTGAGGCGGGCCGCGCGGTCGAGCGTGCGTTGCGCCGTCGCGTAGCGACCGTCGATGCATTGCGCGACGGCCTGCTCGTGCAGCCGCGTCGCATCCATCCCCACGCCCTCATCATCTCGCACGGCTCTTTCCGTATGGCACAGATCCTGGTGCAGCGAGGGGCGTGTATCTGAGAAACCTTGTCCACTATTATGTGTCCGCAAGCTCCGCCCGCTGCAACCGCCCCCAGGGAGAATTCCATGCCGCTGATCGATTCGCTCCGATATCGACGATCGGAACCTCGACGGGGCCGCCGAGGACTGCTCGTCGTCGCCGCGACCCTGGCGCTGAGCCTCGCGATCGCCGGCGGCTCATCTCTCGCGGCCACCACTCCGGCGGTCGCCGCCGACGGCGACCCGGTCGGCCAGACGCTGTGGCTGCGCAACGGGCTCGGACAAGACGCCTACAACGTGTCGATCACCGAGGCCGACCCCGCGGCAGACGACGGCACCGTCCTCATTCGCCGGGGCAACGGAAGCTGCCTCAGTGCACGCTGGGACTTCCGCACCCCGGATGGCTACATCCGAGACCACATCGATCAGCCCTGCAACACCGCCGACGTGACCCAGCGCTTCTTTCTCGTCCCCTTCGAGGAGACGCCGCGGCCCGATGCGGCGACACCTTCACCGGTGTTCGACCACAACGCGTTCTACATCGTCTCCGAATACAACGGGCGGTGCTTCTACTCGGACGCAAACGGGCTTCACGGCCACGGCAACTACGAGGCCCTGGACCCCACGTATGGCCTGCACAACCATCCGGCCCGGGGATTCAACGAGTGCGGGACGGACTACTACCACCGACAAGACACGACCGGAAACGAGATCACGGCGGGCGTCAACGTCCATACCGGCGCACAGTTCTGGGTGATCATCAACGACCGGAAGGATTCGGCCACCGGTAACTGGACGGAATTCGAACACGTGCTCCATTTGGCCTCGAGCGCCGCCACTCACCGCTGCGCTGAGAACACATTGCGTTGCGCGGTGCGCAATGACGCCACCGACGGTTGGCTCCCCCCCAATGACTCCGCCGTGCGCGCCAGCGGAAGCGTCGAGATTCGCGCGGCGGGTTGCGGAGCTCCGGTCGACAGCGACAGCGTCACCCGCCGGCACAACGACGGGGAGAAGGACGAGACGATCACCAAGTCGTCGACGATAACCATCAGCAACAGCTCGACGGTGTCGGACAAGACGACCGTCGGCGGGAAGATCTCGATCGCCGGCGGAACCGGAAAGGACGCGCCTGCGGCCTTCAACGTCGGCGGTGAGTTCTCGATCTCCCACGAGGGCGCCATCGCGACCACCCGAACGACCGCGACGGCGACATCGTAGAGTGTCACATACACCGTGCCGCCACAGCGGTACTTCATGCTGACGTGGACGCAGACGGTCTACGTCATCGACGCGGAGTGGTCCCTCGGACGGGAGTTCACCCACCTGTTCGGCGGGTCGGGGTGGGAGCTTCCCATCACCTCGGTCATGCCCCTGTCGATCGACGGCGCGTCACCCTTGATCCCGTCGAATGTCATCACGAAGACACAGAAGGAGTGCGCCGCCGGTCCCGCTTCGACCGTCGCGACCGCTCCGACGATCTCCGCATCTGCATCGTGCGGCGCCGGGCTCCCGGAGCCCGCGGTCGGAGCTGTGGTGCACGCATGCCCGGGCACGTGGAGCATCCCTGCTCCGGCCGGCCAAGGTACCGACGATCCGGTGTACGAGTATCAGTGGTACTACGAGGACAGCGACGGGGTGCAGCGGGACGCGACGCCGTGGAGCACGGCGAATGCCACGTTCACGCTGAAGGAGTCATCGTTCATCACGCTGCACCACTCCCTCGGTGTCCGTGTGCGTGAACTCGGCGACCCGTACCGCCTCGAGTCGGCGCCCGCGGAGAGTTCGAACGAACTGGCGCTGCACGCCGGCACAGTCGGCGACTCCGACCCCGACGGCGGTTCGAGCGACGCCGGATCACCGACGGATGAACCGGACCGCGACGCCGACGAGGTCGCGAGCGGAGCGGAGACCACATCACCGACCCATCACGCCGAGGTGGATGCGCTGCCCGCCACGGGACTCGATGTGGGCCCCACGGGCAGGACCCTCGTCCTCGGATCGACTCTGCTCCTCATGGGCGCGATTCTGGTGTCCGTTCGAAGCCGCCCGCACCGCGGCGGCGTGCGCCGGCGCTGAGGTTCGCCGGTGCGGGGACAACGCCGGCGTCCCCGCACCGGCGCGGGATCAGGCGGGAGCGCGGCGGTGGCCGTCCCACTCGCGCAGCGCCCGTGAGCCGGCCTTCTCGAGCGCTTCGACACGCGCCGCGACGGACTCGTCCGCGGTGCCGTCGATCAAGCCGTCGGCGATCCGCTCGGCCAGGAGTCCCGCAATGAAGGGCGCCGCGAAGGAGGTTCCGCTCCACATGACGAAGCCGCCGGTGAAATCGTCGGGGTCGATCGTCTCGCGACGCAGCCCGAAGCGGTCGTTGCGCGTGCCGGCCTGCGTACCGCCGTTCAACGGTGGCGCGGAGCTGACCACGGACGCACCGGGGGCGTAGACGCGGACCCAGCGGCCGACGTTACTGAAGAGGGCGAGACTCTTGCCGTTCGGGTTCAGCGCTCCCACCGACAGGTGCGGGGCGGCGTCGGCCGGATCGTCGACGACGAACTCCGCATCGGGCCACCGCCACAGCGCCGCCGGGAAGGCGGGCCGACTGGTGGCGTCGTTGCCGGCGGAGCACACCACGGCGCAGCCGTGCCGGCGGGCCGCCACGAGATAGCGCACGAGGGTCTGGTCGAACTGCCCGTCCTCCGGGGTCTCGTGATAGTAGCTCAGCGACAGGTTCAGCACGTCGATGGGGCGCCCGCCAGGCAAGCCTCGCGCGTCGCGGATCACCAGTTCGGCGACCGCACGAACGGCAGCGAGGAACTCACCCTCGAGAAGGGTGCCCTGACTGTCGGCGACTCGGATCGAGATGAGGTCGGCGTCCGGGCAGATCTGACGCACCACTCCGGCGACGAAGGTGCCGTGCCCGGCGGCGGCGTCGAGGAAGCCGTCGTAGGGCCCGGAGATGTCGCCTATCGCTTCCGGATCGGTGGCGGGATCGGTGATGCCGATCGGCTCGCCGTTCACATGCGGATCACGGTCGACGATCGACGGCGGAAGCCACGCGTGTTTCCCGCACCCGGTGTCCATGAAGGCCACCACGGGCCGCCGCCCCACGACGGTCTCATCATCGCGTCGAGGCGGATCCCCGATGTAACTCACGACCTCGCGTCCGCCGGAACCGGGATACGCGTAAGCGCCGGGCCCGGGGGCGTTGGTCGAGCCGTACGGGTTCGTCGAACCGTACGGGTTGGTCGACCCGTAGGGATTCGTGGAACCGTACGGGTTCGTCGAGCCATACGGGTTGGTCGAGCCGTACGGGTTGGTCGACCCGTAGGGATTGGTGGAACCGTACGGGTTCGTCGAGCCATACGGGTCGACGCTGATCACGTGGTCCAATGCCACGCCGCGCAGGTCCTTGCCGAAGATCGCGCGGGCACGCTGCAACAGACGCCACGCATCGATCGGCGGCACCGGCTGATCGTCACGACCCGGCTTCGGGTCCGGGAAGATGATGCCGAGCAGCACCAGGGGCAGACCCAACTCCTCCTCCGCGACCCGCGCGCGCTCTTCCGCCTCGGCGTCGCTCAGGCGATCGCCGCGGATGGTCTCCACGCGCACGCCCCACCCGAAGTAAGCGCCGGCTTCTCGCAGGATCTCGAGGATCTCCGAGAGCCGCGCCCCCTCGGTGAGGAGGACGTGATCGGCGGCGTAGGTCGTGGGGTACGGGTCCACGCCCTCGACCTGTTCGATCCCGGGGTCCAGCGGCACCCCGCGGGGCCGCCCGGCTTCGATCCGATCCCGCCAACCCGGCTCGTCGACGTTGTCGACCATGCGTCCCCCTGATCTTTCCCGCCTCACGCGACGGTCTCACTCGTGCGGATGCGGGCGCATCCGCGCCCGGTCAGGCCTCGAACTGAGGCGTCTCGAACTCCTTCATCTCCCCGTCGGTGCCCCGCACGGCCATCCGCAGTCGGGTCATGCCCGGCGGGACCTCCTCGAAGGCGAACCGTCCGTGGTCGGCCGGCTCGGCCGCCCAATCCCGGTCGCCCTGCACGAGCCGGATGGCGAGCGTCTCGGCGTCGACCCACCCGTCGATGCGACGCTTGCCACTCTCGGTCACGCTCACGTGCAGGAGCACGCTCGTGTCACCGCGACTGAATTGCAGGGTTGCGGTCTCGGCCGGCGTCGTCCTCACGGCGCCGGTGATCGCCCCCTCGACGAGGGTCAGCAGCGCGTACTCGCGCGACAGGTCGGCGACAGCGACCGCGGCGACCATGCGGTCGATCATGTCGGCGGGCATCGGATCGACGTCGTCCCAGGTCGCGCGCAGCCGCGCGAACAGCGCCGCGTCGGCGGCGAAGTCTTCAGTGTCCATGTGCGTCCTTCTCTCCTCCGGCGCCTTCGAGAAGGGTGCGGAGCTTGCCCAGGCAGCGCCGACGCGTCGGTCCGATCGATCCGACCGGCATCGCCATGTCGGCGGCGATGCGCGCATAGTCGGGGCGGTCGTCGAACGCGACGATGCGCAGCAGCCGCTGGCAGCGTTCATCGAGCTTTCCCACGGCCAGCCACAGGCGACGCGACTCGTCGTCGGTCGCCGCGGTCTGCTCCGCGGATTCGTGGACGGGCAGGTGGGGTTCGAGGTTCTCCGCCTCGGTCGCCTCCGCACGACGCTGCTGCTTGCCCACCCGCCACGCCTCGCGGCGCGCGGTGGTGGTCAGCCAGCCGGACACGGCTTTCGGATCGGCGATCGAGGAGTGACGTTGGACGAGGGTGAGCCACGTGGTCTGCACCACATCCTGTGCGAGGGCCGCATCCAGCCCGTAGGCGCGCACCACGTGCCACAGCACCGGTGTCATCACCGCCACCAACTCATCCATCGCCCGACGGTCGCCGTCACGCCACCGGCGGAAGCAAGCAGCTGCTCTCTCCCACCGCGGCTGATCGACGGACTCGACGGAGGCCCCAGACCCCGTATGCGTCATGAAGCCCATTCTGTCCACAACTCGACAGAGCGCGAAAGGGCGCACGGTGATACATGGGAGAATCGAGAAATGTCCGACGCGCGAATTCTGTACGTCTGCGCGCGCCCACAGCGTGTGGCCGCCGACGCTGAATTCGCGTCGTTCCGGCGCGCGATGGGGCTCTCCGAGCTCGACGAACTCGACCTGGTGCGCACCCCGCTCGATCCGGGGAGGATCCGCGGCTACACGGGGGTCGTCGTCGGAGGCAGCCCGTTCAACGTGACCGATCCGGAGGCCACCAAGACCGACGTGCAGCGACGCGTGGAGGCCGATCTCGAGCGCCTCGCCTCCGCCTGCGCCGGCGGAGGCCCGGTGGGCTTGTTCACGTGCTACAGCATCGGAGTGGTCACCCGCATGCTCGGTGGCACGGTCAGCCGCGCCTATCCGGAGGACACCGGCCCGGCCGAGGTGCAGATGACCGATGCGGGCCTCGCCGACCCGCTGTTCGCCGGGCTCCCCGACACCTTCACCGCGCTCACCGCGCACAAGGAGGGCACCGAGGCCCTGCCGCCCGGGGCCGTGCAGCTCGCCACGAACGCGCCCTGCCCCGTGCAGGCGTATCGCGTGGGTGAGCGTGTCTACACGACGCAGTTCCACCCCGAGCCGACACCGGCCGACTTCACCGCGCGCATGGTGGTCTATCGCAACGACGGCTACTTCGACGCGGGCGACTTCGACGCCGTCGCCGACAGGGTTCTGACCGCGACGGTCGATGCACCCCTCACGATGCTCCGGAACTTCGCCTCGCGCGTCGCCGTCTGACGGTGATGGGGGAGCCCCGCGGCGGTTTCCTCGACGCCGCGTCCGAGATGACCGGTCCCGCTCGCGTCAGCGCTCCGGCGACACGATGACCGCGGACTCGGCGGGAACGGCCACCGTATCCGCCGTCTCACTCACCGCCGCAGATGTCGCCATCACCACGATCTCCTCCGGCGCCACCGAGACCTGCAGGACCTCGTCGGTCAGATTCACGAGGATCCGCAGGGCCCCCCGACGCAGCTCCCAGGCTCGGTGTCCGGGATCGCCGTCGCGCACCAGTTCGGCGCCGAGTGTCGCGAGGTCGGGGTCGGTGAGGTCTGGGTGCTCTCGCCGCAGCCGAGCCAAGCGCCGATACAGCGCGAGCAGGCGCGCGTGGTCACCGTCGCCGGCTTCCTCCCAGGCCAGGCGCGACCGGTGGAAGGTTCGCGGATCCTGGGGGTCCAGGACCGACTCGGGGTCCCATCCCATTCGGGCGAACTCCTCGATCCGGCCCTTCGCGGTGGCTTCGCCGAGCTCGGGTTCGGGGTGCGAGGTGAAGAAGGCCCACGGGGTGGATGCCCCCCATTCCTCTCCCATGAACAGCATCGGGGTACCCGGCGCGGTGAGGGTGAGGACGGCGGCGACCGCCAGCCGCGCGGGCGACAACGAGTCGCTCAGCCGGTCGCCGGCAGCGCGGTTTCCGATCTGGTCGTGATCCTGGGCGAAGGTCACCAGACGCCAGGCCGGCACCTCGGCGGGGATCGGATGCCCGTGGTCGCGACCACGGAACGATGAGTACGTGCCGTCGTGGAAGAACCCGCGGGTCCAGACCTTCGTCAGCGCGTCCGGGGCGGCGAAGTCCTCGTAATAGCCCACGGTCTCCCCCGTGAGGGCGACGTGCACCGCGTGGTGCCAGTCATCGCTCCACTGGGCGTGCAGGCCGTAGCCGCCCGCTTCGCGCGGGAGGATCAGCGTCGGGTCGTTCATGTCCGACTCGGCGATGAGGGTCAACGGGACCCCCCGGTGGGCGGACAGGGCATCGGTCGCCTCGGCGAGCTCGCGCAGGATGTGGACGGGCTGGGCATCTTTGAGGGCGTGCACCGCATCCAACCGCAGACCGTCGACACCGTAGTCGCGCATCCACATCAGCGCGTTTTCGACGATGAACGCCCGCACCGCAGCCTGGTCGAGGTCGACGCTCGACCCCCACGTGTTGCGTTCGGCGTCACGCAGGTAGGGGCCGTACTCGGGGAGGTAGTTTCCGCTGGGGCCCAGGTGGTTGTAGACGACGTCCTGGATGACGGCGAGCCCGGCCGCGTGAGCGGCTTCGACGAAGCGGCGGTATGCCGCGGGCCCGCCGTAGGCCTCGTGCACCGTGTACCAGAGCACCCCGTCGTATCCCCAGTTCCACACCCCGTTGAAACCGTTCACGGGCAGAAGCTCGATGTGGGACACGCCGAGCTCGACCAGGTGCGTCAGTCGATCCGCAGCGGCGTCGAGGGTGCCTTCGGGGGTGAAGCTGCCCACGTGCATCTCGTAGACGATGCCGCCCGCCAGCTGGCGCCCCGTCCACGCGGGTGTCACCGGCACGGCAGTGGCGAGCGTCGCCGGGTCGACGTGCGCCGACAGTCCGTGGACGCCGTCGGGCTGACGTCGCGAGCGCGGATCGGGCCTGGCGTCCTCGGAGTCGCCGAGCACGAACCCGTAGCGGTCGCCGTGGGCGAGGTCGACGTCGCACCGCCACCACCCGTCGGCATCGACGGTCATCTCCACGTCGTCCGCGCCCGGTCGACGCAACCGCATCCGTTCGGCCCTGGGGCCCCACACCTCGACGCTCATGCCCCGCTCCTTCCGCGCGTGCGCGCGAACTCACACATCGGTCGCCTCGGCCGCCTCGGTCGCCAACAGCGCCACCGGATACGTCGCGAGCACGTCGGCGAGCGGGCGGACACCGCCGGGGACGCGTCGGCCGGTGACCACGTCGACGAACGTCCCCTCCGGCAGCATCACCGCCGTGTCACCCCAGCCGCCTCGTGCCGCGAGGCCGATCGGGAGGCGCGTGGCCAACGCGATCACCCCGCCGCGGTCGAACGCGACCGCGTGGTCCGCCGCGTCGCCGACGAGGGTCACCGGCGTGTACCGCGTGTACAGCTCGGGCCGATCGCGGCGCAATCGCAGCGCACGCGAGGTCACCAGGAGTTTCGCCGCCCCGCTCTCATCGATCGGGGGACGCGTCGCGTCGGGCGCATCCAGCTCGGCGAGCATCCGCTCCCGCGCGCCGAAGTCCACCGGTCGCCGGTTGTCGGGGTCGACGAGTGAGGTCTCCCACAGCTCCGAACCTTGATACACGTCGGGCACGCCGGGGCCGGCGAGCTGCAGGAGTTTGGCCGAAAGGGAATTCGACCATCCTGCGTCGCGGATCTCCTCGACGAACCGCGAGACGATCGGTTCAGCGGAGCCGAACGCGGCATCGACGAGGTCATGCATGCGCTGCTCGAACACCTCGTCCGGCTGCCACCATCCGGTCTGCTCGGCTGCCTCGCGTGCCGCCTTCTCGGCGTAGGCGTGCAGACGCTCCGGCGAGGCCGGCCACGACCCGACGATCGCCTGCCACAGCAGATTGTCGAAGGGGCCGTTGCCGGTCGAGGCGACCTCGCGGAGCGCATCCAGGGTCTGCCCCCACCGCCCCGGCAGCTCCGCCAGCACATCCAGGCGGGCGCGCACGTCCTCGCCGCGCTTGGTGTCGTGCGTCGACAAGGTGGTCATCGCGTGCGGCCAGGAGGCCTGCCTGCGCTGCCATGCCGCGTGGAACCCGGGCACCGACAGGGAGAACACCGACGGGTCCCCGCCGACCTCGGTCAGCGAGCCGAGGCGCGTGTAGCGGTAGAAGGCGGTGTCCTCCACCCCCTTGGCCATGACCGGTCCGGTGGTCTGCTCGAAGCGCCGCGCGACCTCGAGGGAGCCGTCCGAGAGCACCGGCGCGAGCGCGGCGACCGCGTCGGCGAGATCGGGCCTGCGGCGCAGGGCCTCGTCGACGGCGTGGTGGAGGTCGTCGATGCCGGCCGGCAGGTACGACCGGTAGGTCGGAAAGCATGCGAGCAGCTCGGCGAGGGCGTCGTCGGCGTCGGCGATCGGTTCGGGCAGGCAGCGCACGAGCCGCCGGATCTCCGAAACCTGGATGGTGTCGGCGATCATGCGTTTGGTGTCGTGGATCATGTCCGTCCACACCGGCACCGTGCCGCGCAGGACACCGTCGAGGGCGGTGAGCGGCTGTTCACCGTTCGGATCGATCAGCACCCGTTCGATCTCGGCGAGCGCGTCGTACCCCGTCGTCCCTGCCGTCGCCCACCAGGCCGGGAGCGTCTCCGGCGGCTCGGCGGCGGCTTCGTGGGCACTGCGCTCGAGGATCTTCTCGACCAACACGTACGCACCCTCGGTGGCCTGGGCGAGCCTCGCGAGGTAGCCCCCGGGGTCGGCTAGCCCGTCCGGGTGGTCGACCCGAAGACCGTCGACGAGGCCTTCCCGCAGCCAGCGCAGCACCTCGGCATGAGCGGCGTCGAAGACCTCGGGCCGCTCGACGCGGACCGCCGCCAGGGTCGTCACCGCGAAGAAGCGCCGATAGTTCAGCTCTGCGGCCTCGTCCTGCCAGAAGCGCAGCTCCCAGTTCTGCCGATCGAGGACAGCGCGCACACCGTCCGCCGACGTCAGATCGTCCGTGTCGTGCACGGACCCGGGGGCCAGCGGGAGGATGTGGTCGAAGTACCGCGCGAGCCCTGTCGCGGATTCGGGCGTGGGCGTCGGGTCGACACGGATGTCCCCGATCGCCTCGGCCGGCGGCGCACCGAGCACGGGCACACGGACCTTGCCGTCACCGAAGGCCCAGTCGATGTCGAACGCCTCGGCGTGCACCGAGGCGCGACCGTGCGTGAGGACATCCCACCACCACGGGTTCTCCTGGGGCTTCGAGATGCCCATGTGGTTCGGCACGATGTCGGCGAGGATCCCGAGGCCGGCCTCGCGCGCCGCCTCGGAGAAACGCTCGAGCGCCTCCGGGCCGCCGCGGGCGGCATCCACCCGCGTGGGATCGGTCACGTCGTAGCCGTGGTCGCTGCCGCGGGTCGACTGCAGCAGCGGCGACAGGTACGCGGCGTCCGCGCCGAGGTCGGCGAGGTACCCGGTGATCGCGGCCGCCGCGTCGAGGTCGAAGCCGGCACGGATCTGCAGTCGATAGGTCGACACGGGATGCGCGGGCATGGCGTCCTCTTCCGGTTCTCTCGGAGCCTCAGTCGGCGCCGTCGGCCTCGTCCACCGACGCTGCCGCCGAGGGCGGTGGGGTGATCACGGGCATCTCCGCCGTGCGTGCGTGCACGAGCATGCTCAGCGACGCCGCCACCGAGTGGTCCACCTCGGGATCGGGCAGGTCGTGTTCGCGCAATACGACGAGCGCCTTCGCCTGCAGGGGGATGCGAGACCCCGGCGAGACGGGGCCGGTGTTCGCCCAGTCGCCCGCGGTGTCGACCATGACATCCCACTCGGGACCGTACCGGGGCGCGGGGATCTTGAAGTCGACCGGTTCGTCACCGGCGTTGAAGAGCACGATGAAGTGGCGGTCGGTGATCTCCTCGCCCCACTTGTCGCGCTCGCGGATGCCCCGGCCGTTGAGGAAGATCCCGACGGTGCGACCGAACCCGGAATCCCAGTCCTCCGGCTGCATGAGGGTGCCATCCGGCCGCAGCCACACCACATCCGGGATGGGCCGCCCCTCCTCCATCTTCACGGGGCGGCCGTCGAAGAACCGGGTCCGGCGGAACGTGGGGTGGTCCTTCCGTAGGCGCGCGAGCGCCGCCGTGAACTCGATCAGCGGCTGGTCCACCGACTCCCAGTCGATCCAGGTGAGCTCGTTGTCCTGCGCGTAGCCGTTGTTGTTCCCGAACTGCGTGCGCCCCAGTTCGTCGCCGTGCGAGAGCATCGGCACACCCTGGCTCAGCATCATCGTGGCGATGAAATTCCGCTGCTGCTGGGCACGGACGGTGAGGATCTCGGGGTCGTCGGTGGGCCCCTCCACGCCGTGGTTGTAGGACCGGTTGTGTGATTCGCCGTCGCGGTTGTCTTCGCCGTTGGCCTCGTTGTGCTTGTCGTTGTACGACACGAGGTCGCGCAGGGTGAAACCGTCGTGGGCGGTGACGAAGTTGATCGAGGCGACCGGTGCGCGACCGGAGCGCTCGTACAGATCGCTCGACCCGGTCAGGCGCGACGCGAACTCCCCGAGCGCCTGCGGCTCACCGCGCCAGAAGTCGCGCACGGTGTCGCGGTACTTCCCGTTCCACTCCGTCCACTGGGGCGGGAAGTTGCCGACCTGGTATCCGCCGGGACCGACGTCCCACGGCTCGGCGATCAGCTTGACCTGGGAGACCACCGGATCCTGTTGCACCATCTCGAAGAAGGTCGACAGGCGATCGACGTCATAGAACTCGCGCGCCAGGGTCGAGGCGAGGTCGAAGCGGAACCCGTCGACGTGCATCTCCAGGACCCAGTAGCGCAGCGAGTCCATGATCAGCTGCAGCGAGTGGGGATGGCCGACGTTCATGCTGTTGCCGGTGCCGGTGTAGTCGGTGTAGTAGCGCTTGTCGTTCTGCTCGAGCCGGTAGTACGCCTCGTTGTCGATGCCGCGCATCGACAGGGTCGGACCCAGGTGGTTGCCCTCGGCGGTGTGGTTGTAGACCACATCCAGGATCACCTCGATGCCCGCCTCGTGCAGCGAGCGGACCATCGCTTTGAATTCCTGCACCTGCTGACCGTTGACCCCGGTCGCGGCGTAGGAGTGGTGCGGGGCGAAGAACCCGATGGTGTTGTAGCCCCAGTAGTTCGACAGCCCCTTCTCCTGAAGGGTGGAGTCGTTGACGAACTGATGCACCGGCATGAGTTCGATCGCGGTGACGCTGAGCTTCTGCAGATGGTCGATGACGGCCGGATGGGCCACACCGGCATAGGTGCCGCGCATCTCTTCGGGCACCGACGGATGCAGTTGCGTGAGGCCCTTCACATGGGCCTCGTAGATGAAGGTCTCGTGCAGCGGAGTCTTCGGCGGCCGGTCACCCTGCCAGTCGAAGAAGGGGTTGATGACGACCCCCTTCATCATGTCGTCCGCCGAATCGTCGTCGTTGCGCGAATCGGGGTCGCCGAACGTGTAGCTGAAGACCGACTGCCCCCAGTGCACACGGCCGTCGACGGCCTTGGCGTACGGGTCGAGCAAGAGCTTGTTCGCGTTGTAGCGCTGACCGTTGGCCGGGTCGTATGCGCCGTGCACGCGGTAGCCGTAGCGTTGCCCGGGCTGGACGTTGGGAAGGTATCCGTGCCACACGAACGCGTCGACGTCGATCAGCTCGACGCGCGTCTCGGCGCCGTCCTCGTCGAACAGACACAGTTCGACCTTCTCGGCCCCTTCGCTGAACAACGCGAAGTTCGTGCCGTTCCCATCGAATGTCGCACCCAATGGATACGCGGATCCGGGCCATACCTGCACGTGAACCCCCTCGAGTCCGGGAGTTCAACCATAGAGGATGCGGGAGCGCTCACGTGGCCCTCCCCCAGAGCGGCCCGCGTCGCTATCATGCCCCGCGCGGTGGATCCGCGAGCAGCACGATCCGCTCATCGAGGTAGCGTGCCAACGGCGCGAACCCGGCACCGGGACTCCACCGCACACTCGGCACGCCCTCGACCACCGCGACCGGACCGGAGGTCCCGCCGGCTTCGACGGCGGCGACATCGAGCATCCGCCACCCGAGGTGCACCGGAACACCCTCGCGGAATCCGCCCCGGAACACGGCTGCCTGCAGGGCGGCGCGCTCCCGCTGCGATTCCGCGGCGAACCCGCGCCGGGCCTCTTCCCGCGACCGGACGATCTCACCGGTGGCCGCGACGAAGTCCTCGCCGATGAGGAGCACACCCAGATGCCACGCCTCGCCCCGCGCCACGACGCGCGGAGCCCGTCGCAGACCCCACAGTCGCCGCGGCTCGACCAGCTCACCCATCGCCTCACGGGGCAGCCCCGCGAGGCGATCGCGGGCGTCGTCGAAGAGCCGGGCGATCGTGGTCACGCCATGTCGTCCATGGTCGGAGCCACACGCGCGGCGCGCTCGCCCCGCAACCGCATCGCGATGAGCGGGAACAGCAACACCGAGAGCATCCCCCCACCCACCAGAAGCGCCGCCTGCACCGTGGTCAGGATGTCCTCGTCGAGACCGATGGAGGTGACGGCGACGATGATCGGCAGCCCGGTGGCACCCATGAAGGCCATCGCGAGACGCTCCCGTCCGCTCGCGCCCACCGGCGAGGCGAGCATCGAGGGGAGTCCGCGGATCACGAACAGCGCGACGAGGACGATCGGGAGGCCGAGGAACAGGATCGGGTCGGCCAGCAGCGCCTGCAGGTCGAAAGTGACACCGGTGTAGATGAAGAAGATGGGCACGAGGAAGCCGAACGCGACCGCCTCGACCTTGCTCTCGACCGCTTCCCGATCGGCCTCGTCCGCATCGCGCATGATCAGGCGCCACACGATCCCGGCGGTGAACGCGCCCAACAGGAAGTCGAGCTCGAGCAGAACGCTCACCGCGACCAGACCGCCCAGGATCAACAGGATCACCCGGATCGCGAACTGCCCCGAGGTGTGCAGGGTCGCGCTCACCGCCTTGTGCATCGCCCCGTGGGGGATGCGGAAGGCCAGCCAGATGGCCAGACCCGAGATGAGCATGAACAGCAACAGCACAAGCGTCGACAGGCCGATGTCCCGGCTGCCGAGGAACAGGGAGATCGCGATCAACGGGCCGAACTCGCCGAGCGCGCCGACGGCGCCGACGGCTTGGCCGAACGGGGTCTTCAGCTCTCCCGCATCGCGCAGGACCGGCAGCAGGGTCCCGAGCGCGGTCGACGACAGCGCGATTCCGATGACGACCGCCGCCTCCCACGGGGTGAGGATCACCACCGACAGCACTCCCGCTCCGAGGCTCAACAGCCATCCGAGGCTCGCCCGCCGACCGAGTCGGCCACGGAAGGCTCCGAATTCGATCTCGGTACCCGCGACGAAGAAGAGGGTCGCGAGGCCGAAGTCGGCCATCAGCTCGATGAAGGCCGAGTCCCCCACCCAGCCGAGCACCGCCGGGCCGATGAGGATGCCGAGCACCAGTTCGAACACGACCACCGGCACGCGCACCCACCGGCCCATTCCCCGCGCGAGCAACGGAGCCAGCACCGCCAGGAGCGGGATGATCACCAGAGTCTGCGGCTGAAGGTCGTTCACCGCCTCAGGCTACCGAGTCGGAGGGGTCACTCCCGCCCGCCCCCGCACCGGGATCGCCCCCGAGCACGGGGTCAGGCGTCGAGCACCGGAGCATCTCGGATCTCCGGCGGCCGCGCCCACGTCGGGGGGACGGTTCCCTCCGCCACGGCGGTGTGCGCCGGAACATCGTCTCCGGCGCCGTCCGGTATGGGCCGTGCACCACCCATCGCCCCCGAGCCCCGGATCTCCCGGTGCAGACGTTCCATGCGGGTGTCGAGCTCGGCGGCGCTGTCGGCGGCGTCCTTCAGGTCGTCCAGCAGCTCCGCGGGCACCTGCCGGTCGTACTTGTAGTAGATCTTGTGTTCCAGGCTGGCCCAGAAGTCCATGGCGATCGTGCGGAACTGCACCTCCACGGGGACCTCGATGCGACCGGTCGACAAGAAGACCGGCACCTGGAGGATCGCATGCAGGCTCTTGTAGCCGTTCGGTTTCGGCGCGGCGATGTAGTCCTTGACCTGCAGCACCTCGATGTCGTCCTGAGCGGCCAGGAGGTCGAACAGACGGTACGCGTCGGTGACGAAGCTGCACGTGATGCGCACGCCCGCGATGTCGGTGATCTGGTCGCGCACCGTCGCGAAATCCGCCGGGATCCCCCGCCGTCTCACCTTCTCGACCAGGCTGTCGGGCGACTTCACGCGGCTGGAGACGTGCTCGATCGGGTTGTAATCGTGCCGCTGCAGGAACTCGTCGCGGAGGATCGAGATCTTCGTCTCGATCTCCTGCATCCCGAACCGGTACTCCATGAGGAACTGTTGGAACTCGTCCCGCGCCGTGCGCAGTTCGGACGGGCTGAGCATCACGGGCAGATCGTCGGATTCGGCCGCTTCGGGTCGTGGCGTCGCCATGACCCCCACCGTACGGTCGATCACTACGAGAGTTCTGTGAGGGACCGACGGGCGTCCTCTGCCCGGGCCGCGGCCGCGCGGGCGGTCGAGGCGGCAGCTCCCAACCGGTCCTCGAGCTCGGTGAGCGTGGCGGCGGCGGCGGCTTCGTCGGCCTCGAGACGCGCGATGTCGCGGCGGAGGTCGTCCAGCCGCTCGCGCACGTGGTCGAGCTTGTGCCGTGCGCGGTCGCGCCGTTCGGCGAGCTTCGCCTCGTCGCGAGCGGCGTCGTTCGCGGCGCGGTCGGCCTCGCGCGCCGCTTTCTCCGCGGCTCGTCTCGCACGACGCTGAGCCAGGTCGTCCCGCGGCGGATCGACCTCGACGCCCGGGAGGGAACCGCCGACGACATCGGCCAGCCCGGCAGCGTCCACCGTGCCGAATCCCGTGGCTTCGAGGGGCCGCACCATCCGTGCGGTGCGGACCGCCGCCGCGGCTGCGGCATCCAGGACGGCAGCGTTGAGGGTCTTGTGCACGTCGTCGCGGGCGGCGGCGCTGACGGTCACCCCCGCAGCTTCGGCGAGGGAGACGGCCTGCGCGGTGAGCGCCGCGACAAGCTGTCGACGCTGCCCGCTCAAGCGGGCCAGTTCGGCGGCGTCGAGGTCGTCCTGCGCCTCCCGCAATGCCGCGGCCAGATCGAGCGCTTCACCGAGATCACCCTCCCGGGCGAGGAGGTCGACGGTCCAGGCGGAGACCGTCGGCTTGCGCAGCGCCTTGATGCGGGAGCCGACATCCCCTCCCACCGCGGCGGCCCGCGCATTGCGCGCCGCGGTGAAGGCGGTGGGCGGAAGTGCGTACAGCTCCGCCGCGACCTCGTCGACCTCGTCCTGCGACACGGCCCCATTCTGCCCGCCCGGTCGATCCCTCGCCCGAACCCCGCCCTCGCCGCCCGCTCCCCCTGCGCGAACACCGCAGGAAGCCCAGGCCGCTCGGAGTCTCAGCTGGTGCCGTCACGCGCGATGACGCGTCGATCTCCTGTGTCGTTCGCGCATGGGGACGCAACGAACACCTCCAGCGGCGGGCTCAATCGGCGAAGATCTTTCCCACCGACTCGCGCTTCTCGGCCTGGAACGCGTCCTCGGCGCGGCCGTGGGCCCAGTACGCCGACACCGACATCTCCCGGCGGCCGATCCCCCACTTCTCCTGGAAGATCGCGCCGAGGCGCTTCATGGCCGCCCTCTCGCCGTGCGCGAAGATGTCGAGGTCGCCGTCGGGGCGGTCGAGCGCGTCGACCGCGGCGACCATGAGGGTGCCCGGGTGCGCAGTGCCGTCCGGCCCCACGCGGTGCAGCCACCGCACCTCGATGCCGGGCGGGGCCTC
Source organism: Microbacterium aquimaris (assembly GCF_039531285.1). Classification (NCBI taxonomy): domain Bacteria; kingdom Bacillati; phylum Actinomycetota; class Actinomycetes; order Micrococcales; family Microbacteriaceae; genus Microbacterium; species Microbacterium aquimaris. Next base: position 442,838 of record NZ_BAAAPT010000001.1, read on the forward strand.
GAGCGGAAGCTGCGACGCCTCGTCGTCGACCTCGACGACCACGACGCCTCGGGCGTCCTCCCGCAGCGCGGCGACGGCACGCGCGATCGCGGGGAGCGCGGAGTCGTCGCCGACGATCACGTGGGTCACATCACCGTCGGCCGGGGCGTACCCGCCGCCCGGGAGCGAGAGCGCGATCCGGTCACCGGGTCGCGCCGACGCGGCCCACGGCCCGGCCAACCCGTCGTCTCCGTGCACGACGAAGTCGATGGCGATCGTGCGGGCGGACTCGTCGACGTCGCGGATCGTGTAGGTGCGCCGCGAGGGCACATCCTCCCGGGGAAGCTGCGCGCGGAGAGCCTCGAGATCGTACGGCGGTTCGAGGCCGAGGCCGGGCTTGGCCAGCAGGAGCTTGGTGTACGTGTCGGTGCACGCGAGCTTGTCCGGATCGGCGCCGGCCGAGAAATCGTCGAAGCCGTCACCACCCAGGTACACACGGACCAAGTGCGGGGTGAGGCTCTCACGACGCACCACCTCGAGGACGACCTGCCTGCCTCGCGGACGAGCGACGGGCGCCGCCGACGGTGGCGACGCGACCTCGGACGATCGCGGGGCAGAGGATCCTGGAGCGCCGGACGAAAGCGCGGACGCGGGGGAACTCATCCGCTCGAGACTACGCCCGAAACAGCACCATAGGATTGGGAAAGCCCTCTCCCCGCGACGGCCGACCAGGAGGCACCCATGAAGGCGCTCATCGCCAGCGGCACGGGTCACTACGCCGATCCGTGGCACCCGTTCCCCGAGACCACCCCCGAACTGAGGGCGATCCTGACCGACGCAGGCTTCGTGGTCGACGTCGACGAAGACGTCGACCACGCCATGGCCCGGCTCGACGGCTTCGATCTTCTCGTGGTGAACGCCGGTGACCCGTGGCGCGGCGAGGACGCCGTGCCGGCTCCGCGCTTGTCCGTCGACGGCCTTTCCCGGGCGCTGGATCGAGGTATGGGCGTCCTCGCACTGCACTGCGCCGTCGCGAGCATGCGGGACTATCCCGACTGGGCCGCCGCGATCGGCGGCATGTGGGTTCCGCAGCTGTCGTGGCACCCGCCCGCCGGCGAGATCGACGTCCGTGTGCATCCGTTCCCGGACGGCGACGCGCTCTCGGACTTCACGGTGTTCGACGAGCAGTACGCGCGCCTGCAGGCCATCGGCCGGCGGGAGGTCGTGGCGGAGTTCACCGTCGACGGAGAGCGGATGCCGGCGGCGTGGGTCCGCACGTACGGCGCGAGCCGGATCGCCGTCGACGTCCTCGGCCACGACGCCCGATCGTATGCCTCCGCCGGACACCGGAATCTTGTGAAGCGGCTCGCCCGGTGGGCGACCGCAGCCTGATGGCGGTGCCGGCGGAGTCGGCCGGTCCCCTCGTGACCACCCCTCACGTGAGAGCGTAGATCCGCCAGAGACCGAACTCGGGGACGATGATCTCGACATCGCCCCATCCCGCCTCGCGTGCATACTCGCGAAGGGTGTCGTGGCGCATCACGGTTCCCGTGCCGGCGCTTCCGGGATGACTCAGTCCGTCCGGTAGACAGATGAAGAGACTGAACCCGTAGAGCAGACGCTCCAGGGCGCCGGCATCGGGGGAGAACGTCTCGGCGGCCGCCTCGTCCATGACGACCACCGCACCGCCCGGGGCGACGGCGTCGCGGGCCGCGGCCAGCACATCGACGGGGTGCGGCATGTCATGCAGGCACTCGAAAGCGAAGATCACATCGAACGGGCCATGAGCGGCCAGATCGGCAGCATCGGCCCGCTCGAAGCGAACGCGACCACCCAATCCCGCCGCGGCCGCGTTCTCCCGCGACATCTCGATCGACGCGTCGTCCACGTCGAAGCCGTCGACGGCCGCCTGCGGATAGGCATGGGCGAGTGCGAGGGAGGACCAGCCTGCCCCCGACCCGATGTCGGCGATCCGGGCGCCGGGTCGCGAGAGAAGCGCATGCAGCCCGTCGACGGAACGGATCACCTCGGGCAGAGCGTCGAACCAGGGCCGGTTCATATCGGCCTGCGACTGTCGCGCGTGGTCGCCGAACTCCTCCCAGCTCACCCCGGAGCCCGAGCGGTACGCCTCGACGAGCCGAGGCATCTGGGCACCGGAGGCAGCGAACATGCGAGCCAGCGGCTCGAGATACGACAGGCTGCCACGGTCGGTGAGCACCTCCGCGGCACCCGCGGCAAGTCGCACGCGAGGTCCTGCCGGGTCGTCCACCTCGAGGATGCCCGCCGCGCTCTGCTGCTCGAGCCACTCCTGGGCGTATCGGCGACTCGTCCCGGTCGCCACGGCCAGCTCCTCGGCATCCATCGGACCCGCCTTCGCGAGAGCGTCGTACCATCCCATCTGCGAACCGAGGTGGATCGCCATCAGGTCCACCCACCCCAAGGCCGCCGCCATGACCTTCTCTGCGAACGCATCGACCTCCGATGCTCCGCCGCGCTCATCCTCCACCGCTGTGGACATGGTGTCCTCCTGTCATCGAGACCATTGATGCGTCGAATCTAGAAGCGTCGACACCCACCCCTCATCGGCAGAATCATGCAGTTCCACACCCGTCTGCATGATCCCCGGTCAGCCGTGCTCGTGCCACCAGGCGGCCGCAGCCGTGCGCGAGCTCACGCCGAGTTTCAGGTAGATGTTCGCGAGGTGTCGACCGACGGTCTTCTCGCTGATGAAGAGCTCCCGGGCGATGTCGCGATTCGTCGCTCCCCGCGCGGCGAGAGCGAGGATCTCGGCCTCCCGCACGGTGAGCGGGGCGGGTGGGCCGGGCGTTTCCCGTGCGAGGACGGAGGTGATCGGCCGAGCCCCGATCTCGGCGACGATCGCTTCCGCGTCCGCCCTGGCCTGCGCTCCCGCGATGGCGCCGGTCGCTGCGTGCGCATCGGCGATCCACGTCAGCACGTGCGCCTGTTCCCACCGCAGTTGCAGGCGTCGAAACAGGTGGAGCGCCTCGTGGAGTGACGTCAGGGCCTCCGCCGGGCGTCCCCGGGCGAGGAGAATCATCCCACGCGTGTGCGTCGACCACGCGCGGAACCCCTCCGTGCCGTACTCGCCCGCCGCACGCTCCAGCTCGTCAGCCAGGCCATCCGCAGCGGATAGGTCTCGACGTGCCAGCGCGATCTGAACACCCGCCCGCAGAAGCCGGGTGCGTGCGAGCCGGTCCCGGCCGGCGAGGGATGCGGTCAGCGATGCCCATGCCTGATCGACGCAGCCCTCGCTGAGCTCCAGCAGCGCCTCGCCGGGCGAAGGGTCGATACCCGCCGCGCGGGACAGCGAAAACGCCCGCCTCGCGCCCTCGCCGTCGCCGCGGAGGCGACGCAGCTCACCGAGCGCGTACCATCCCTCGCCCGCCACCCACGGGTCCGTGCGCTCGAGCACCGCACACGTGCGCTCGAGCGCGTCCTCGGCGCCCGCCCAGTCGCCCTCGGCCGACTGGAGCTCGAGCCGGTGCACGCGACAGACCCCGGCGTACACCGCCTCCGCGCCGTAGTCGGCGCTCCACCGTTCCGTCGCGCGCGTCCACTCCGCCATGCGCCCGAAGTCCGCGAGCTCGTGGCACGTGTGGATGGTGGTGCACAGCATGTCACCCGCCCACTCCGGCTCGATCTCCCCCGACGTGACCGACAACATCGCCTCGTCGAGGTGCGCGAACCCGGACTCCGGGTCACCGCGACGCAGGTCGTGCATCCCGGTCACGACCGCGGCGAGAGCCGAGACGCCTGCGACGTCGTGATCGCCGACGAGGCCGATGAGCGCAACCAACCTCTTCACGCTGCGAGTCGACCACGGCTCACCGTCGTCGTACATGCCCAGGCTCGCGTCGAGGTACGCCAGGTAGGCGTGCTCCATGCGCGGCGGCACATCCTCCAGGAGCCGAGCCGCGCGCCGTGACCACGCGGTTCCCACCGTCACCTCACCGCGGGTGATGCGCAGCAGCGCGAGAGTCAGGGCCGTGTTCGCCGCGCCGATGGCATCCGGCGCGGCGCGCTGATTCCGAAACGTCTCGTCGAGGACATCGATGCAGTCCTCGCACTGGCCGAGCCACCACTGACTCGACGCGAGCGCACGCAGATCCACCGCGCTGAGGGCGTCATCGGCGCGGGCTGCGGCGAACCCGTCGCGCGCGCGCCGCCAGTCGCGACGGGCGAACGCCTGATGGGCGTCGGTGAGAACGGCGCTCCGGTCCGTCATGGCCGAATGGTACCGCCGTCGGCCGGTCTGCACTCGAACGGCTGAACCGCATCCACTCCTGGAGTATCAGCCCCCCGTCACGAGTGAGCGCCACGCGGTCCGCCCGCGGTGATGCGGCGGGCGGCGAGCGGCGCTCAGGCCCCCGCGATGCGGGCGGCCTGGCGGGCGGCGCCGAGCGCGACGTACTCACCCGGGGCGGGCACCTCGACGGGAAGACCGAGGACGGCCGGTGCGATCTCCCGCACCGCGGCGGATTGCGCCGCGCCGCCGATGAGCAGGGCACGCTCGAGGGGCACACCCAACTCGCGGAGAGCGTCCAGTCCCGCGCCGAGACCGGAGAGCATCCCCTCGACCGCGGCGCGGGCGAGGTTCTCGCGCGTGGTCGAGGCGAGGGTCATGCCGGTGAGGGACGCGGTGGCATCGGGCAGGTTCGGCGTGCGCTCGCCCTCGAAGTAGGGAAGGAGGGTGAGACCCCCCGCGCCGGGATGCGCGGCGAGCGCGAGGTCGCTGAGTGCCGTGTGGTCGACACCCAGAAGCCGGGCGATCGCGTCGAGGACGCGGGCGGCGTTGAGGGTGACCACGATCGGGAGGAATCCGCCGTCCGCGTCGGCGAAGCCGGCCACCGTCCCGGACGGATCGACGGTGCGTTCCGCGCTCACGGCGAAGACGGTGCCGGAGGTCCCGATCGAGACCACGACGTCACCGGTACCCGCACCGACGCCGAGGGCGGCGCCGGCGTTGTCGCCGGCACCCGGCGCCACGCGGCGCTCGGCGCCGTCGACGACCCACTCCGCCGGGCCGAGCACGCGCGGCAGCACCGCGTCGTGGCCGAGGGCCGCGATGAACAGCTCCCGGTCGTAGCCGTCGAGGCCCGGCGCCCACGCGTCGGGGCTCCAGTAGCCGGTTCCGGACGCGTCGGACCGGTCGGTCACGAGCTCTTCGAGCACGGGCCCGCCGGCCGATTCGCCCACGGGGCCGAACCCGCGCAGACGCCACATGAGCCAGTCGTGCGGAAGCGCGACGGCGGCCACCCGTGCGGCGTTGTCGGGTTCGGCGTCGCGCAGCCAGCGAAGCTTCGTGATCGTGAAGGATGCGACCGGGACGAGCCCGGTCCGCTGCGCGAGCGACTCGACGCCGAACTGGTCGATGAGGGCTTCGGCGGCGCCGGCGGAGCGGGTGTCGTTCCACAGCAGGGCGTCGCGGATCACCCGCCCTTCCGCGTCGAGGGCGACCATCCCGTGCTGCTGGCCGCCGATGCTCCACGCGGCGACGTCGTCGAGTCCACCCGCGGCGGCGATCGCCTCCTGCAGGGCCCGCCACCAGGCTGCGGGATCGACCTCGGTGCCGTCGGGGTGCGCGGCGCGCCCTTCGCGCACCACGGCCCCGGTGTCGGCGTCGACGATCACGACCTTGCACGACTGGGTCGATGAGTCGACCCCCGCGACGAGTGTCATCGCGTCTCCTCTCGGTGAGACCGGGCTCGACGTCGGAGACCGGGCCGCACGCGGCGGGGTCTCGGACGCAGGCCCGGGTCTCGGTACGACGGCGTCAGCCGCGGGCGCCCATCAGGTGCTCGGTGGCCAGCTGCTGCAGGCGGACGAAGCCGAAGCCCTTGCCGCCGAGGTAGGCGGAGGCGTCGAAATCCTCGTAGGCCGAGCGGTCGGCGAGCAGGTCGTCGTAGGACTCCCCGGCGGCCAGCGTGGGCTGCGACAACTCGGTGACCTTCGCCGCTTCGAGCGCCTCCTGCACCTCGGGGTCGGCGCGGAAGGCCGCGGCGCGCTCCTTGAGCAGAAGGTAGGTGCGCATGTTCGCGGCGGCGGAGTCCCACACGCCGGTCTCGTCCTCGGTGCGGCTGGGCTTGTAGTCGAAGTGCCGGGGGCCGTCGTAGGAGGGGCCTCCGTTGACGCCACCGTTTTCGAGCAGGTCGACCAGCGAGAACGCGTTGTGCAGGTCACCGTGGCCGAATACGAGGTCCTGATCGTACTTGATGCCCCGCTGGCCGTTGAGATCGATGTGGTAGAGCTTGCCGTGGTACAGCGCCTGGGCGATGCCGGCGGTGAAGTTCAGTCCCGCCATCTGCTCGTGCCCGACCTCGGGGTTCAGGCCGACCAGCTCCGGACGTGCGAGCGACTCGATGAACGCGAGCGCGTGACCGACGGTGGGCAGCAGGATGTCGCCGCGGGGCTCGTTGGGCTTGGGCTCGATGGCGAAGCGGATGTCGTAGCCCTTGTCGGTGACGTAGTCACCGAGCAGGTCGACGGCCTCGCGGTAGCGCTCGAGCGCGGCCCGCACGTCCTTGGCCGAGTCGTACTCGGCGCCTTCCCGACCGCCCCACATGACGAAGGTCTTGGCACCGAGCTCGGCGGCCAGGTCGATGTTGCGCAGCACCTTGCGGAGCGCGAAACGACGGACCTGTCGGTCGTTGGAGGTGAAGCCGCCGTCCTTGAACACCGGCGCCGAGAAGAGGTTGGTGGTCACCATCGGAATGGTCAACCCCGTCGCCTCGAGCGCACCCTTGAGGCGGTCGATCTGCGTCTGACGCTCGGCGTCGGTCGAGCCGAACGCGAACAGGTCGTCATCGTGGAAGGTCATGCCGTACGCGCCGAGTTCGGCGAGCTTCTCGACGGCGTGCACCACGTCGAGAGGGCGACGGGTGGGCCCGCCGAACGGGTCGGTGCCGTTGTAGCCGATGGTCCAGAGGCCGAAGGTGAACTTGTCGGCAGGGGTGGGGGTGGGCATGTCTTCTCCGCGTCGAGTGAAGGAATTGTTGCGCTTGACAACGTATAACACGGTGACCCGCGGGTCAACGCGGAATCGCCCGCATCGTCCCGCTAGGCTCGGCCCACGCCCCGCGAGCGGCCCTCCCCGCGCGGCCTGAGACGTCACAGAGGAGAAACGCATGCTGAGCGCCATGTCGACCGTGGAGGACATGCGTCGCGGCAACCTCGCCCGGTTCCTCGAGCTGGTGCACCGCGAACGTGCGCTGTCTCGCGCGCAGCTGACGGCCGCCACCGGGCTGAACCGCTCGACCGTCGCGGCGCTGGCCGCCGAGCTGGTCGAGCTCGGCCTGGTGATCGAACGCGCCCCCGACCCCACCAAGCGCGTCGGCCGACCCTCCCCCGTGGTCGCGGCGAATCCGGATGTGGTGGTGCTGGCCGCCAACCCCGAGGTCGACGCGCTCACCCTCGCCGCCGTGGGCCTGGACGGCGAGATCAAGGTGCGCGAACGCCTTGAGACCACCGACCTGCCCTCGCCCGAGACGACCGTCGCCCAGCTCGCCGATGCCCTCGACCGCTGGGCCCGGGGGGAGCTGGCGGGCGCGAAATTCGTCGGCGTGGGCCTCGCGGTACCGGGACTGGTCCGCGCCGCAGACGGCCTCGTCCGCCATGCCCCGCACCTGCGCTGGCGGGACACCCCGCTGCGCGCCATGACCGAACAGGCCACGGGCCTGCCCGCCGCCGTCGACAACGACGCGACCCTCGGCGCGATCGCCGAGCACCGCTTCGGCGCCGGTGCCGGCGTGGACCACCTCGTCTATCTCAACGGCGGCGCATCCGGCATCGGTGGTGGCGTGATCGTGGCCGGGATGCCCCTGGCCGGCGCATCCGGGTATGCCGGCGAATTCGGCCAGAACCGTCCCGGGATCGCCTCGGCCACGCATCGGCGGGCAGACGACGGCGTACTGGAGGACGAGGTGAGCAGGGCGAGACTCCTGGCCGCCGCGCGGCTGACCTCGGCCGACGAGCCGACACTCGCCGCGGCACTGTCGGGATCGACCGCCGTGGATGTGCGCGACGAGATCATGCGTCAGCGCGGCATCCTCGCCACGGCCCTCGGGAATGCGGTCAACGTGCTGAACCCGTCGGTCGTGATCCTCGGCGGCTTTCTCGCGACCCTCGCCGAGAGCGATCCCGCCGCCCTGGTCGAGGCGATGCAGGCCCAATGCATGCCCGCCGCGGCCGAGGACGTCGAGATCCGCACCGCCGCGCTCGCCGAGGACCGGCTGCTCATCGGCGCCGCCGAGGCGGCGTTCGCACCGCTGCTGGCCGACCCTGCGGGCACCCTCGCCTCGGCGTGACCGCGCGGTCGGGACGGGCACAGACCTCCACCCCCGGGTGGGGCATTCGCGCCCGCCCGCACCCGCCCGTGGGGCTCAGCGCCAGGCGGATGCGGGGGTCAGGGGAACCGGGGAGGGGCGCTCGACCGTGGTGGTCAGCTCCCGCCGCGCATGTACCGCGGCGGCCTCGTGCAGCGACTCCATGATCTCGAGCACGTGAAGCGCCATCGCGCCTCCGGCGCGCCCGTGCCCGGCGACGAAGTCGAGCAGTCCGACGCCGCGGGCGGCATCCTCGTACCCGGCGGACGGGGGCAGCTCCTCCCACCCTTCTCCCCCACGGCGGTGCAGCGAGACGTCGCCGGCATGGAGGTTCGGATCGGGCAGGACCACCGCGCCTTCTGTGCCGTACACCTCCAGTGGGCGCGCCGAGGTGGCGACGCCGTCGAAGCTCATCGTGACCGTCGAGATCGCGCCACCCGCGTGCTCGAGGACGCCCGCGATGTGCGTATCGATCTCGACCGCCACGTGCTCACCGGCGCGGGGCCCCGACCCGATCACCCGGGTCGCACGGGCCCGCGACGCCGCGCCCGAGACGGCGACGACCGGACCGAGCACCTGCACGAGGGAGGTGAGGTAGTACGGCCCCATGTCCAGCAGCGGACCGCCGCCGGCCCGGTAGTAGAAGTCGGGCTGCGGATGCCAGTGCTCGTGCCCGGGCGAGACCCACGTGGCCGTCGCGCCGACCGGGTCGCCGATCAGGCCGTCGTCGACCGCACGCCGCCCGGTCTGCACGCCGGTCCCCAGCACGGTGTCGGGGGCGCATCCCACCCGGACCCCGGCACGCTCTGCGGCCGCCATCACACCCTGCGCCTCGGCGAAGGTCGCCGCGAGCGGCTTCTCGCCGAACACGTCCTTGCCGCCTGCGATGGCCGCCAGGGCCACCTCGGCGTGCGCGGCCGGGATTGTGAGGTTCAACACCGTGTCGACGTCGGGGTCGGCGACGAGCTCGGACGTCGTGAGCGCGCGACATCCGGGGAGGTCCGCAGCGGCGGCCTCCGCGCGGTCGAGGTCGAGGTCGGCGACGGCGGTGATGCGCACGCCGTCGACCCCGGCGAGCGTGTCGAGGTAGGCCCGGGAGATGACCCCGAGGCCGACGATCCCTACCGTGTGCGGGCTGCCCACGACATCCCCCTCTCGATGATGGTCCGGACCTCGTCGTCGCGCAGGACCTCGACGCTGTGCCCGGGGGTGGCGACGAATACGCGGCCGCGCCCCCACAGCCTGGTCCACACCGCCGGCGAGGTCAGGGGCCGGTGCCACGGGTGATAGGGCTGCACCGGATGGGTCGTGGTGGCGAGCACGTCGATGAGGTCGTCGTGCAACACCCAGTACTGCTCGGTGTGCAGCGTGAAGTCTTCGATGCCGCGGGTGATCTCATGCTCGCGGCCGAGGTCTGTCATGGTCACCCGATAGGTGAGGTAGTTGTCGGTCTCGTCGCCGCGCAACTCATCGGGGTGCTTGGAGGGATGCGTGGCGAACTGCCCGCCGACCAGCTGCAGGTAGTCGGCGCTGTTGCGGAACGAGTCGGCGATTCCGCCGTGCCACCCCGCGAGGCCGGTGCCCGCCTCGACGGCGGCGCGCAGTCCCTTCACCGCGTCGTCGGAGATCTCCGACATCGTCACGGACTGCACCACCAGGTCGGTCGCCGCCATCCGATCCGCGTCGGCGTACACCTCGGGGCTGTCCTCGACGCGGACGTCGAACCCTTCGGCGCGGAGGTACGGCAGGAACACCTCGGTCGCCTCGACGGGGTGATGCCCCTCCCAGCCGCCGCGGACCACGATCGCCGTGCGGGTCATGACTCGCTCCCCTCTCCGCCGACCCGGCGCACCGGCGTCATCACGGCCTCGTTCGCCGCGCTCTCCGCCACCGCGGCCAACACGCGCTGCACGTCGGCGGCTTCGGCGAACGACGGAGCCGCCGCGTCGAGGTCGCCCCCGATCGCGCGGACGAGGTCGACGATCTGGTGCGTGAACAGGTGTTCGTAGCCGAGTCCGTGGCCTGCGGGCCACCACGCCCCGGCGTACGGGTGCTCGGGCTCGGTGACCTGGATGCGCCGGAAGCCCTGCGCGCCGGACGGGTCGTCGGCACGGTAATACTCGAGTTCGTTCATGCGCTCGAAGTCGAACGCGACCGACCCGAGGGATCCGTTGATCTCGATCCGGTTGGCGTTGCGTCGCCCGGTGGCCATGCGCGTGGCCTCGAAGACGCCCAGTGCCCCACCCGCGAAGGTCGCTGTGAAGGCTGCGGCGTCGTCGACGGTGACCGGCAGCCGGTCCCCCGAGCCACCGACCCCACCCAGCCCGGCCTGACCGGCCAGCGGGGGTCGCGTGGACACGAAGGTGCGCAACACCGCCGAGACGGCCGTGATGTCGTCGCCGAGGAGCCACTGCGCGGTGTCGATGGAGTGGGCGCCGATGTCGCCGAGCGTGCCGGATCCGGCGCGCTCGCGATCGAGACGCCAGGTGTGGGGCGCATCGGGGTCGCTCAGCCAGTCCTGCAGGTACTGCGCGCGCACATGGCGGATCTCGCCGAGCGCGCCTTCGGCGATCAACGCGCGCGCGGCGGCGAGCGCCGGGGTGCGCCGGTAGCTGAAGCCGCACATCGCCACGCTCGATGCCGACGCGGCGGCGGCGACCATGCGGTCGGCCTCCTCGACGGAGTTGGCCAGCGGCTTTTCGCACAGCACGTGCTTGCCCGCGGCGAGCGCCGCGAGGGCGATCTCGGCGTGCGTGTCGCCGGGGGTGCAGATGTCGACGACGTCGATGTCGGGGCGCGTGACCACGTCGCGCCAGTCGGTGGCGTACTCGGGCCAACCGAGATCGCGTGCCGCTGTGGCACCCTCCGGCCGGCGGCCGACCAGCACGATCGGCTCGATCTCGCGTCCGAGGTCGAAGAAGCGGGGCGCGGTGCGCCACGCCTGCGTGTGGATGCGGCCCATGAATCCGTTGCCGATCACGGCGATGCGCAACGGCGCATCCTGCATGGTCATCGTCATCGATGCTCCTCTCGTCGTTCCGCGACGAGCGTGCCACCGCCGCCGGGACGCTTCCCACCCTCTTGCGCAAAACATCGACCTCCACAAGGGTGGATCCCATGCCGCTCGCCACCCTCACCGACGTCGCGACCGCCGCCGGGGTCAGTGTCGCCACCGCCTCCCGCGCCATCTCCGGCCGCGGCGACCTCTCCGCGCAGACCCGCCGTCGCGTGCGCGAGGCCGCGGCGAGACTGGGCTACCGACGCGAGCCCGCACGCGGGGGTCGCCCCACCGCGAGCGGGCACATGATCGACCTCGTGCTCGGGAGGTTCCACAACCCGTGGTCTGACGAGGTCACCGCCGGCGCCCACGGGGCGGCGACCGCGCACGGCTTCGATCTCGTCCTCACCGAGGAGACCGACTTCCCGGGCGACGACTGGCCGGTGCGCGTGAGACGGCGTGGATCGGCCGGGATCGTGCTGGGCCTCATCTCCCCCACGACTGCGCAGCTGGAGTCGGTTCGGGAATCGGGGATCCCCGTGGTCCTGCTGGACCCGCCGTCCGAGGCGACCCACGGGATGCCGAACGTCCGCACCACCGACGGCGCCGGTGCCGCCGCGGCCGCGCGCCACCTTGCGGCACGCGGCGCGACACGGTTCGCCGTGCTCGGCGGCGACCCTCCCTTCCGATACGGCCGGGCACGACGCGACGGGTTCGTCGAGGAACTCGCGCGACACCTGCCGCAGGCCGAGGTGCATGCGACCACGAGCGCGTGGCGGGCGCCGGCGGCACGCGACGCCATCCTGCCGTTGCTGCGACGCCTGCGCGGGGGCGAGCGCCTCGGGGTGTTCGCCGTCTCGGACGAACTCGCCGCCGGCGTCTACGCCGCCGCGGCGAGCGAGGGGCTCATCGTCCCCGACGACGTGCTGGTGGTCGGCTTCGACGATGTGCGGGGCGCACGGTGGCTGAGTCCGCCGCTGACGACGGTGCGTCAGCCGATCCGGGAGATGGCCGCCGCCGCGGTCGGTCTTCTCGCCGATGCCGCCGAGGGCGCACCGGGGGCGGCCGCGTCGGTCACCCTCCCGACCGAGCTGGTCCTCCGGGCATCCACCTGAGCAGACCCCGGGTTCGCCGTGGCCCCCGGCCCAGCCGGCCTCGAACGTTCGCACCACGGGCGTGTGCACGGCCATCGGAACAGGCGCGGGTGGACGCCGCCGGGTCACCGCACGGGGCGGGCAGCACGGACTGTGGCATGGTGGCCAGATGCGCATCGCTCTGACCGGGGTCACCGGAAAGCTCGGCTCGACCGTCGCCCGTGAACTCCGCGCCGCCGGACACGACGTCACGGGTTTCGACGTCGTCGGCGCACGCGCGGAGGGATTCGTCCAGGTCGACCTCACCGACTACGGCCAGGTCGTCGACGCCCTCGGGGGTGTCGACCGGTCGGCGCCCTTCGACGCCGTCGTCCACCTCGCCGCGATCCCCGCGCCGGGACTGCGCACCGACGTGGCGACCTTCCACAACAACATGCCCTCGACGTTCAACGTGTTCTGGGCGGCCGTCCGACTCGGCATCCGTCGGATCGTGTACGCGTCGAGTGAGACGGTCCTGGGGCTCCCCTTCGACGTGCCCCCGCCGTACATCCCGGTCGACGAGGAGTACGCACCGCGACCGGAGTCGGTGTACTCGATCGTGAAGACGCTCGAGGAGCAGCTCGCACGTGAACTGGTCCGCTGGCATCCGGACCTGTCGGTAAGCGCCCTGCGCTTCTCGAACGTGATGGCACCCGAGGACTACGCGGCGTTCGCAGAGTTCCAGGATGACCCGATGCGGCGCAAATGGAACCTGTGGGGCTACATCGACGCCCGAGACGGGGCGCAGGCTGTCGAGAAGGCACTCCGGCACGCCCCGGACGGCTTCGAGGCCTACATCATCGCGGCCGCGGACACCGTCATGGAGCGCCCCAACGGGGAGCTGATCGCCGCGGTGTTCCCCGACGTCGAGGTGCGCGGCGAACCCGGCGCGCACGAGACCCTGCTGTCGATCGACAAGGCCCGCCGCATGCTCGGCTACGCCCCCCAGCACACCTGGCGCCCCCGCCCCTAGCCCCCACCCACGCGCTCCCTGCCCACGCCCACACGGCTCGACGCTGCGCGGGGTTGGAGGACGGGGGGTGGAGTCGTTTGCACTATGGGGTGAGGAGTGCAAAAATGCACTTTGTGGGTGATAGTGCAGTTTCTTTGCGGGAGCAGCGGACGCGTGAGACCGAGCGCGCGCTGCGCCGACGCGCCCGCGAGCTCACCGCGGAACGCGGGTTCAGCGGCTTCACCGTCGAGGAGCTCTGCGCCGACGTGCACGTGTCGCGCCGCACCTTCTTCAACTACTACGCGAGCAAAGAGAACGCCGTGCTCGGGTTCTCGACGCGTAGTGACACCACCGACGCCGAGACGGCGTTCGTCGAATCACGCGGCGATCTGCTCGATGACCTCACGACCCTCCTGATCGCACGGTCGGAGGCGCGCGAGATGGAGCTCACCGAGATCCGGTCCGTGCGTGCCGCCCTCGAAAAGGCCCCCGAACTGCACCAGACCTTCATCGCGCACATCCTCGAGGCGCAACGCGCCGACCGCATCCTCATCGCGCGCCGCCAGGGGTGGCCCGAAGACGACGTCCGCGCCGCGGTCGCGGTGGAGCTGATCGGCGCACTCATCCGCCCCTGCGTGGACGAGTTCTTCGGCCGGGACGCCACCGTCCCGTTCGTCGACCTCTTCCGGCACCGCCTGGCGGTCGCCCGCTCCCTCCTGGACTCCCCCTCCTGACATCCGACAAGGACCCCGAATGACCTCCACCACGACGGAGCAGCCCTTCCTGCTGACCAAACGGCGCATCTGGATCATCTTCAGCGCGCTGATCGCCGGGATGCTGCTGGCCAGTCTCGATCAGACGATCGTCTCCACCGCCATGCCGACCATCGTGGGCCAGCTCGGCGGTGTCGAGCACCAGGTCTGGATCGTGACGTCATACCTGCTGGCCACGACCATCGTCATGCCGATCTACGGGAAGTTCGGCGATGTCCTCGGCCGCCGTCACCTCTTCCTCATCGCCATCGGCCTGTTCACCGCAGCCTCCGTGGGAGCGGCCTTCGCGGGGGACTTCTGGAGCTTCGTCGCCTTCCGCGCCATGCAGGGCCTCGGCGCCGGGGGCCTCATGATCCTGTCGCAGGCGATCATCGCCGACATCGTGCCCGCCTCCGAGCGCGGCAAATACCTCGGCCCCCTCGGCGGGATCTTCGGCCTGTCGGCGGTCGCCGGCCCCCTCCTCGGCGGCTACTTCGTCGACCACCTCACGTGGCGGTGGGCGTTCTACATCAACATCCCCATCGGCATCGCGGCGTTCATCATCGCGCTGGTCGCCCTGAAGCTGCCGTCCAAGAAGGCCACCAAGCCGATCGACATCCTCGGTGTGCTCTCGCTGTCGGTCGCGACCACGTGCCTCATCTTCTTCACCGACTTCGGCGGCGACACCGCCTACGGCTGGGATGCACCGGAGACATGGATGTGGGGCGCAGGCCTCGTGGTCGCGGCGGGGCTGTTCGTGTTCGTCGAGTCGCGGGCCGTCGACCCGATCATCCCGCTGAGCTTCTTCCGAAACCCGGTGTTCGTCACCGCAACCGCGATCGGCCTCATGATCGGGCTGGCGATGTTCGCGGCGATCGGGTTCATCCCGACCTTCCTGCAGATGGCCTCCGGCACCTCGGCCGCCGTCTCGGGTCTGCTGATGCTGCCGATGATGGTCGGCCTCATGGGCACCTCGATCACCTCAGGCCTCCTCATCACGAAGACGGGGCGCTACCGGGCGTACCCGATCGCCGGCACGCTGATCACCGGCGCGGCCATCGTGCTGATGGCCGGGATGACCGCCGAGACGCCGATCTGGATGATCTGCGTGTTCTTGTTCGTCTTCGGCGCAGGTCTGGGCCTGATCATGCAGGTGGTCGTCCTCGTCGTGCAGAACGCGGTACCCGCCTCCGACATCGGGTCGGCCACGAGCACGAACAACTACTTCCGCGAGGTCGGCGCCGCACTGGGCACGGCCGTGTTCGGCACGCTGTTCACGACACGCTTGAGCGAGAACCTCACGAGCGTCTTCCTCGACGCCGGAGCCAGCACCGACCAGGCCGCCGAGGCGACCGCGACGATCGACCCCCAGGTCCTCGACCAGCTCCCGGAACAACTGCGTGACGGGATCGTCACCGCCTACGCCGATGCGCTGGCTCCGGTGTTCTGGTATGTCCTGCCCTTCATCGGCGTGGCATTCCTGTTGAGCCTGTTCCTCAAGCAGATTCCGCTCTCGGATGTCGCCGGGCTCGTCGCCCGAGGCGAGGCTGTGGGCGGAGAGGAGGCCGAACGCCTCGAGGCCGCCCAGCGAGGCTCCCACCCCCATCGGGAGGACGGTCCCTCCGCTCCGACCTGGTCCGGGACGAGCCCCGACGGGTCCGGGGATCAGACGCCGGCGGACTCCCCGACCCGGTAGAGCCGCGCAGCAGTCGCGTGCGAGACGCGGTGCCATTCGTCGTCGGTTACGGCGAGGGCGCTGCGCACCTCGTCGAACCACCCGGTACGCGACAGGCCCTCGCGGGCCGAGACCGGCCAGTCACTGCCCACCATCGATCGATCCGGTCCGAACAAGTCGAAAGCCGCGCGCAACCACGGCCCCGTGTCGCGGCGGGGGTCGGAGTCGTCCTCCGCGGGCAAGCCCGACAGCTTGACCGCGACGTTCGGGCGCGCGCACGCTTCGAGCAGAACTCGCCACGGGCCCATCAGCTCCGGCGTTGTCACCGGCGGCTTGCCGAGGTGGTCGATGACGAACGCGATGTCGGGGTGGCGGGCGATCAGGTCGGCGACCGGGGCCAGCTGTCTCCAGCGCACACAGACGTCGACGACGAGGCCGCGGTCGGCCACCGCGCGCAGCCCCCGCGCCGTCTCGCGGGAAGTGACGAGGTCGTCGGGGCGGTCCTGCCACAGCCGACGCACCCCCGTGACGCCGGGCACCTCAACGAGCGCGTCGAGCTCTTCGTCGATCGTGTCCGCCTCGATCGCGGCGAACGCGACGATGGCGGACGGCCCGGCGCTTTCGAATCCGGCCGCCCATCGGGCCTCGGCGGCCCCCTGGTCGGTACGGCGATCGGCCTCGACGAAGACATAAGGGATCGCGTGACCGCGCTGGAGATCTTCCGGGAGGAACGCGCGCGGCAACGACGGTGCTCCGTCGAGCCACGGGTACCCCAACGCACTCGTGTCCCAGAGATGGGCGTGGGCATCGATGGTCATGCGTTCTCCGTCTCCAGCGTGGCAGAACCCGGACCGCACACGCGGCGGTACTATCGGCAAGCGCTTTCAATCGCAATGATGCCAGAGAGGAGACGTCGTGACCGAGCATCGATCGCCCCGACTCGTCGATGTCGCCCGGCGCGCCGGAGTGTCCACCGCGACCGCGTCGCGCGCGCTCAATCCGACGACCCGCGGCGTGCGCGACGCGAACCGCGTACGTGTGCTCGCTGCGGCCGAGGAACTCGGCTACACCACGAACCTCGCCGCGCAGACGGTCGCCCGGGGACGTACGCGCGGCATCACGTTGCTGTTGAAAGCCATGCCCGACGACTATGCGAACCCCATGGTGGCGGGCGTGGTCAACGAGGCACACCGCGAAGGACTACCGATAAGTCTCGTCGTCGCCGGATCATCCACGACCGACCTGGCGCGGGCGGTCGACACCGCCCGCGGTCAGCGATCCCAGATCGTCATGACCATGGGAGGACGCTTCGTCGATGACCGCAGCACCCCCGCCCTGGTGACGGCATTGCGCCGCTACGAGGCCGACGGCGGGCGCGTCGTGCTGATCACCCAGCCTGGCCTGCCCTTCGACACGGTCGCGTACGCCAACCGAGAGGGAGCACGCGAACTCGCCCGCGAACTGGTCGCGCGCGGATACGAGCACTTCGCCGTCCTCGCCGGCTACGCCAACGGGCTGACCCAGCGCGACCGCACGGAGGGTTTCCTCGAGGGGCTCGCGGAGGCGGGCATCGAGCTGTCGGCCGACCGTGTCGTGACCGGTGAGTTCTCCCGCGACGCCGCATACGCCGCCGCGGGAGACCTCGTGCGGCGCGGCATCCGCCTGGACGCGATCTTCGCGGTGAACGACGCCATGGCTCTGGGCGCGCTTTCGCTCCTGCGCGATGCCGGCCCCCGTGGGCAGGGCGTCGCCGTGGCCGGTTTCGACGACATCAAGGCGCTCCGAGACGTCACCCCGGGCCTGACGACGGTGCACCTGCCCTGGGACGACGTGGCCGCAGAGGCGATCCGACTGGCGCTGACCGAACGCCCCGTGGAGCCCCGCGTGAGCGTCGTGCACGGGCATGTCGTGGTCCGCGAAAGCACCCCCGACCGCCGGATGCTTCCGATGGTCGGGGGTGCAAGCGACTGACTCGCCGCTCAGCGGGCGGGCGACTCGTCGGCTTCGAGCGGCTGCCCCCGGAGCGCCCGGGTCAGCTCGTCGGCGACGTGTTCGCCCATGCGGCGCAATTCGGTGCCCATCGATCCGGCGACGTGCGGGGTGAGCACCACGTTCTCGCATTCCCAAAGCGGAGAGTCGGCCGGGAGGGGCTCGAACGGGTCGGTCACGTCGAGGATCGCCTCGATGCGCCCCGACAAGAGTTCCGACTGCAGCGCGGGCAGGTCGACGACCCCGCCGCGGGAGGTGTTCAGCAACGTCGCACCGTCCCGCATCAGCGCGATCTCGCGGGCCCCGATCATGCCGCGCGTCTCATCGTTCAACGGCGGATGCAAAGACACCACGTCGCTACGCCGCATCACCTCGTCCAGCGGAGCCAGTTCCACACCCAGCGTGAACGCGTCGTCCTCGGTGAGGTACGGATCGGCCAGGAGGATGTGCACCGAGAACGGCCGGAGCAGGTCGATCACCCGTCGCCCGATCCGCGATGCACCCACCAGTCCCACCGTCTGCCCGAACAGTCCCGCGTCCGGGAAGGTCTGCTCGCGGTCCACGCGGCCGCGCACCTGACGGTAGATTCGCTGCGACGCGAAGACCTGACGACAGGCCAGCATGATCATCGCCAGGGAATACTCGGCGACCGGGATCGCATTGATCGATCCGGCGTTGGAGCGTTGCAGGCGCGAGCGGATCTCCGGGGCGATCAAGGCGTCCGTCCCGCCACCGGCGTGGATCACCGTCGACAGTCGGGGTAACCGGTCGAGCACTTCCGCCGTGATCGCCGGCGCCCCCCAGCCGGTCACCAGGACGTCCACGTCGGCCAGACGCGCGAACGTCTCGTCGTCGAAGGCGGTCACCACCGGGAGTTCTGCCACCCCGGGTGCCGCGCGGAGCAGCTCCAGATCCTGACCGAAAAGCCTGCGGGCCAGGTCGTCCGAACTCATCGCGACCGCGTACCGGCCGAGCCCGAGCTCGTCGGGGTTCGCCACATCGGCCCCGGGCCGGTCGGACCGGGGCGCATCCACGCGGGTCATCCCTTCAGCCCCGAGCTCGCGAGGCCCTGGACGAAGTACTTCTGCGCCGCGATGAACAGGATGATCATCGGCACCGTCGCGAGCGTCGCGCCCGCCATGAGGTAGTTCCACTGCACGTTCAGTTCGTCCTGCGCGAAGATCGCCAGCCCCAGCTGGAGCGGGCGCAGGTCCGGAGAACTGGTGACGATCAGCGGCCAGAGGAAGCTGTTCCATGCCGCCTCGAGCTGGAAGACGGTGATCGTCACCAGTGCGGGCTTGACCAGCGGCAACATGATGCGCGCGAAGATGCCGTACTCGGTGACGCCGTCGATGCGCGCGGCCTCTCCCAGCTCATCGGGCAGCGAGGTGAAGAACTGGCGCGACAGGAAGATGAACAGCGGCCCCATGGACAGCGGGATGATCAAACCCCACCAGCTGTCGAGCCAGCCGCTGCCGCCTTGGCCGAAGATGTCGTTCCCACCGAACAGCGGAATGCTCTTGACCACGAGGAACAGTGGCACGATGACCACCTGGAACGGCACCATCAGCATCGCGATGACGTACCACATGATGTACGTCTTGCCCGGGATGGGCATCTTCGCCAGCGAGTAGCCCGCCGCCGTGGCAAAGATGAGTGTCAACAGCGTCATCGAGATCGCGAGGATGAAACTGTTCCGGAAGTAGTCGAGGAACGGCGCCGCCGTCATGGCGGTGACGTAGTTGTCCCAGTGCAGTTCCGAGGGGAACCAGGTGAACGAGTTGACCTCTGCCGGGGACTTCAGCGAGGTCAGCACCATCCAGATGAACGGCACGACCATGGCGAAGGCGGCGACCGACAGGACGATGTAGAAGATGGTCCAGCGGATCTTCGAACCCAGCGACTTCTTCTTGGTGCTGGGGTAGCGGATCAGTTCGGTGGTCATTCTGACTTGCTCCTCTGCAGCCACAGCCCGGCGGCGATGAAGACCGCGATGAGGGCGAACATGAAGACGGACTCCGCCGAGGCGTAGCCGAGTTGCAGGCGCGAGAACGCGTTCTGGTAGATGTCGTAGACGAGCACGCGCGTGGCGTTGGCGGGCCCACCCTGCGTGGTGACGTAGACGAGGTCGAACACCTGGAACGACGCGATGATCGAGGTGACGAAGACGAAGAAGTGCGCCGGGCCGAGGCTGGGCCACGTGACGTTCCAGAACACCTGCCAACGGTTCGCCCCATCGAGGCGAGCGGCCTCGACCAGGGCGGGGTCCACACCCTGCAGCGCGGCGAGGTAGATGACCATCTTCGCGCCCAGTCCCTGCCAGATCCCGACCATCGCAAGGCTCATCAGAGCCGTGTCGGGTGAGTTGAGCCACTGCGACGGCGGCAACCCGAACAGGGCGAGGATCTGGTTTGCCAGGCCGAAGGAGGGATTGAGGATCCACAGCCAGACCGTTGCGACCGAGACCGTCGCGGTGACGACGGGCACGTAGAACATCACCCGGTAGGTGCCGCGAGCCCGGATCGGCATGTTCAGGGCGAGGGCGACGATCAGCGCGAGCGCCATGGCGACCGGCACGACCATGATCGTGTAGACGATCGTGTTCACGACAGAGATCTGGAAGTCCGGATCCCCGGCCATCTCGATGTAGTTGTCGATGCCGATGAACTCCGGCGGCGCGAAGAACCCGTAGTCGGTGAAGCTGAGGATGAACGCCAGGACCAGCGGCAGACCCAAGAAGATCGAGATGTTCACCATCGCCGGGGCCATCAACACATACCCTGCGCGACGCTGCGAGCGCACCATCCCCGAGTGCTTGCGGCGGCGCCTCGGCGCGGCCGGCGGCGGCGCCTCGGAAGGTGACGGCGTCACCTTCTCATCCATGCTCGTGGTCATCGCGAGCCTCCTTCATGGTCTGTTCCGAGAGTGCGCGGGGTCGGGTGAACGGACGACACCCGACCCCGCACGATCAATGACGGCCTGGGGTCACTCGGACTCGGCCGCGAGGTATTCGAGCACCTCGACGGAGCTCGCTTCCTCGAGCAGCGCCTTCTGCAACTCGGTGTTGAAGGTGTCGCGCAGGTCGAGCCAGTTGGCGGCACCACCCTCGAACACGACCTTGTCGAGGTTCGCGTAGGTCCACTCACTGGCCGGGTTGCTCGTGACGACCTCTGCGTCCTCCGATCCCGCAATGGCCGGCACGGCGAAGTTCATCGACGCCATCGCGGCTTCGGCATCCGGAGTGGCCATCGCCTCGATGAAGGCCCATGCGGCCTCGGGGAGCTCCGTGCCCGCGCCGATGGAAGCGACCTGACCACCGGTGAACATCACTTCGCGCTCATCCTGGAGGTTGAAGAACACCAGGTCGTCGCACAGTTCCTGACCGAGCTCCTCGCAGTCGATGTAGCCACCGACCATGCCCATCGCCGCTTCTCCCGTGTACATGAGCGGGGCGCCGGATGCGGAGGCGAGGCCGAAGTCGGTGATCTTCGAGTCGTTCACCGCCGAGACCATCCAGTCCAGCGCCTCGACGCCTTCGGGGCCGTCGAAGCCGGGTGCGCCGTCTTCGTAGAGATCCGGGCCGGTCGCGCCGAGCAATGCGACGTATGCATGCCGGGGGTCAGCACCCCAGAAGTCGAAGCCGGCGCGCTCGAGGTTGCCGTCCGCGTCACGGATGGTGAGCTGTTCGGCAACCTCCATGAGCTCGTCCAGCGTCGTCGGCGGTGAGTTCGGGTCGAGACCGGCCTCCTCGAACGCGGACTTGCTCAGCGCCACGGGCTTGGCGCCGAGGATCAACGGCCAGGCGTACACGTCACCGTCGTAGGTGACGGCCGGAACCATCGCCTCGGAGGTCTCGGCGGCCACCGTGTCGGCCGTGACCCCGAACTCGTTCAGGTCGAGGAAGGCTCCCTGCGAAGCGAAGGGCGGGACCCAGCCGATTCCGGTGACGAGGACGTCGTAGGGCTGGCCGCTGGCGAGTGAGGTCGAGATCTTCTCGTTCAGTGTGCCGAACGTGGCGAAGTCGGGTTCGATCTCGACACCGGGGTATTCCTCGTTGAAGGCGGCGACGACCTCGTCGAATGCCGCCTGACCCTCCGTACTGGCGGGGTAGCTCGGCGTGAGAACGCGAAGCGTGCCCGTGACCTCGTTCGGGTCGTCGGACGATCCTCCGGACTCACCGCTGTCACCCGAGCATGCGGTGACGGTGAGCGCGGCGACGCCGAGAGCTGCGATGGCGGAAAACAGCCGTGTGCGCTTTTCCACGGAAACCTCCTAGTGACTGCATTGTCTGTCGCGATCTTCTTGAAAGCGATTGCCTTGAGAATATGGAAAGCGCATACCGTCCGTCAACCCCGTGATCGATTCGTGATGCGAGACTGTGTGCATGCCCCTGGACGCGAGCTCTTCCCGCCCCCCTCACCGGTGGACCCTGCTCGGGGTGATGACGGTCATCGGCGACCTGCTCGTGATCTCCCTGACGCTGCTGGTGCTGTGGGTCGGACTGATCACCGCGGGCCCCGGCTCGACCGCCGCCATGCAGGCGCGGCGACATGTGTCGCAGGATGGGCCGTCCCACCCGTTGACGAACATGCTCACCGGAGTTCGACGAGAGTTCCGAGCACGCTGGAGTTACGGACCGATTCTTCTCTTGATCGGGATCTTCTCTTGGATATCGACGGCGTTCTGGCTCACCGCACCCGCACCGTTCAGCGTCATCATGATCGCGGTCGTCCTGTGCATCGCATCGGCAGCCGCCCTGGTCGCCCTCGCCCTGCCGACAGCCGCCGCACGCACCCCCGGCTTCCGCGGGGCGATCGTCGATGCGGTACGCCTCGTGGCCTCTCGGCCGTTTGTGAGCATCGTGGCCCTGGCGGCGGCCGTCGCCGCCGGGATCCTCTGCGTGTGGGTTCCCACGGTCGGACTGGTCGCAGCGGGCATGGCATTCGTCGAGATCGCCTGGCGAGCCTGGGGCAGAAGCGCCCTGGGCCCCGCCTGAGCGGAAATCGCTATCCACCGTCGAGGGCGTCGAGATCGACGACCGAGTCCGCTCCCCCCTCTGCCCAGACGACCGTGATCTGCGACCCGTCCACACGGATGCGTGCCGCGTCGCGCAAGCAGAGGGCGGGCTCCGCTTCTGACAGAGACGCCAACGCCACGTACAGTCCATGGTCGGTGGTGGATCGAAGCGTGGGCACCGACGCCCACGGCCCGAAGGCCGTACCCCAGGTCGCCACGCCCGTCTCCGCATCCGGCCACCCGACGACACCCAGCAAGCGCGATCGCAACCCGTCGGGTCCGGCCACCTCGATCTCGCCCGGTTCGGCACGGACGACGAGTTCCTCCGGCCGCTCTGCGGCGAGCGCCCATCCCGACAAGCGCAGGGCGCAGCCAGGCGGAGCGGATCGAAGTCGATGGACGCGCACCTCGACCGCCCCGCGCACGATGGTCACCGCTTCGATGCGCGCCGCCGGAGGAACCGGGCCGTGCGAAGCCTCGTCGCTTCCCGGCAGGGGGGAGAACCGCGGGAAGCGAATCGCCGACCAGGAGGCCATCCAGTCGGTTCCGCTGCCGAGCCGATGGATGCGGCGCCGCGCACTTCGCAGGCCGCGGTAGGTGATCTCGATGTGGTTGTCACTCGGATTGTGCAGCGCCGTGGGCCCCGTGCGGGTGGAGTAGGCGTACCGCGCGTAGAGGGGGTCGGGTGCACCGGCGTCGGCCTCGAAGGGTCGCACGTTGTCGCTGCCGTGGTTGTGCACCCGGACGATGCCGTCCGACGCCGTCGTCTGCACGAGCAACCCGCTCGGACCGATCGGCTCGATCCGATCATCGCGGTCGCCGGGGAGCGGCTCTTCCACTGCGGTCCACAGTGGGGAATCCGCCGCTGCGAGGAGTCCGAGAAAGCCCTTCGACGCCCAGTACGGCGAGCCCGGGCCCGAATAGCGCTGCACGGTGGGTTCGTGCGGGCCGTACCAGCCGGGGACGAGGATGCCGTCCCGGCGCACGTCGCGCTCGAGGAAGTGGCGGAGGTTCGCCGACAACAGACGTCTGGACTGTCCGGGGGCCAAGGGCGTGTGGCCGGTCAGCGCCCCCACTGCCAGCGCCGCTCCGGTCGCGGTGCGGTACGTCATCGACCGGCCCATGTAGAGCGGGGCCCCGGTGCGGTCGAACATGTGGGAGAAGGATGCGAGGAACTGTTCCAGCCGCTCGCCGAGGCGCCCGAGCAGAAGGGCGTCGCCGCGCAGGTGCGCGTGCATCATCGGGTAGAGATGGAGCGCCCAGCCGACGTAGTGGTCGAATGCCTCACCGTCGCCGTCGCTGTACCAGCCCCGCCCGCGGTACCACGTGTCGATCAGTGCCAGGCCGCGATCGATGACCGCTCGCGTACGGTCGTCGCCGCGCCCCACCGCTTCCAGGAAGCTCCCCACGGTCAGGGGGAAGAGATACCAGTTGTTCGGCGAGGGCTCTTTGTCGAGGATGCCCGCCAGCCACACCGCCACCGAGTCCTGTGTCGCAGGGTCCAGGCGATCCCACGTGACGGTGCGCGAGAAGTGGAGACTGAGCGCAATCCCCGCGGCTTCGACCTGCGGTTGACCGCCTGGTCCGTCGACATGGCCGATGGGCCCCCAGTACTCCGCGCTCCCCCAGGCGTCGGTGCCCGCCATGAGGCCTTCCAGGAAACCGTCCAGGAGCACTCGGGTACCCGCGGAGTCGTCGGCTACCCCGAGCAGCCCGGCGAGCTGGAACGTACGGGCGAACCCCTCCAGCCCGTCCACCGCCGTGCCTTGGCGCGAGGGCCGGCCGGGCAGGTCGAGCCTCGCACCCCCCGAGGATCGGTAACGCACCGCCGACGTGACCAGATCACGGGCTGCGGCGATCCAGTGGTCGCGGGTGAGCCCCGTGTACGGACTGCGTGCGCGATCCTCCGGCGGAGTCGGTGCGGAGACCAGTCGCAGCCCCCGCGCACCCAGCAGGGGCATCGAACCCACGAGCGTACTCATGCCATGACCTCCCGAAGACAGGTCGCGAAGTGCGGAATGACCTCGCGCCCGTCCTCGAGCTCTGGATGCCAGAACTTCTCCCACTCGAAACTGAGGTACCCGGCGTACCCGACCTCGTCGAGAGCACGCACGACCGTGCCGATCGGCATCATCCCCTCGCCG
This sequence comes from Microbacterium aquimaris, assembly GCF_039531285.1. Taxonomy (NCBI): domain Bacteria; kingdom Bacillati; phylum Actinomycetota; class Actinomycetes; order Micrococcales; family Microbacteriaceae; genus Microbacterium; species Microbacterium aquimaris. Next base: position 467,818 of record NZ_BAAAPT010000001.1, read on the forward strand.
GTACGCACATAGTCGTGCGCGGGCCCCGCGGATGCGGCATCTCGCAGGTGCACGTGCGCCAGTCTCGTCCGAACGAGCTCGAGCGACTCCCCCACCGTCTCGCCCGCACGGAAGGTGTGCATGACATCCCACACCACGCCCACTCGTTCGGGGACGCCCTCCAGGATGCTCATCAGTTCGCGGGAGCGGGACATCGCACCGTGGGTCTCGACGGCCACGCGCACGCCGAATCCCTCGGCCGCCTCCCCGAGCGCGCAGAGGCCGTCGGCAAGGCCGTCGGTGTCCGTCGACGGAGGTCCCGCGAACACGCGCACGAGGGGAGTGTCGAGCAGCGCGGCGAGTTCGAGGTTGCGCAGCGCCTCGTCACGATCCCTCGACTCGAGCGCCCCATCGATCGAGACGCTGGAGTCCAGGCATGCGATCCGAAGGCCTGCCGCAGCGAAGCGTGCGGCCGTTGCGGGCGCGCGGGAGGGCGCGAAATCCGGCAGTGCGAAGAGATCGATCGTGCCGTCGACGGCGCGCAACTCGACGCCGTCGTAGGCGCCACGACGCGCGAGGTCGATGATCTCGGGGACGGCGAGATCGGGGCAGCCCAGCGTGCTGAAGGCGAGTTTCACGGAAACCTCTCTGTCAGGCGATCGTGTCGTATGTCTCTGCGCAGACGGCGGCCAACGGGGGTTCGCCGCGATGGAATCGCTCGATCTCCGCCACGACCATCTCCCCCATCTCGGCGTACGTCCGATCCGTCGCCGCGCCCCGGTGAGGCGTGAGCAGCACGTTCGGAAGTTCCCAGAGCGGGTCGGTCTGGGAGAGCGGCTCCTCGTCGAACACATCGAGCGCGGCCGACAACCGTCCCGCGCGCAACTCCGCGACGAGCGCCGGCGTGTCGACCAGCGCCGAACGCGCGGTGTTGACGAGCACACCGTCGTCGGGGATCATCGCCAACCTGCGAGCGTCGATCATCCCGCGTGTGGTCTCGGTGACCGGGGCGTGCACCGTCACCACGGTGCATGAGCGCAGGAGGTCGTCCAAGCCGACGCGCTCCACTTCGAGGCCTCGCGCGTCGGAGTCCGTCAGGAACGGGTCGTAGACCACGACGTCTGCGCCGAGGTCTCGTACGGCGGCGATGTATGCGCGCCCGACACGACTGGCCCCGATCACGCCGACACGGGTGCCCCTCAGACTCCGCCCCGCCGGAACGGCGATCGCTGCGGACCACTCTCGGTCACGCATCCGTGCGTCGATCGTGGGGAGCCGCCGGAGCAACGAGATGGTCTGCACGAGGCACAGTTCGGCGACCGCGGGCGCCATCGCGGCGGCCGTCTGCGTCACGGTCACCCCGTCGAAGAGAAGACTTCGCGGCACCAAGAATCGGATCGTACCTCCGGTGTGCGCGACCAGGCGCAGCCGGTCGCCAGGCTCGCGTCGGTCGGGCAGACGGCGAGACGCCCATCCGGTCACGACCACGTCGGCGTCACGTCGGGGATCCCGGCCGGCCTGATCGGGCTCGACCGTGCGGACCGCGCCGAGGGCGTCGAGCCGGGCAAGCCGTTCCTCGTCGAAGAAGAGTCCGCGGTGGTGGTGCGGCAGATCGAGCGCGATCGCGAGTACATCGTCGTCCATGAGCCTGGCCTCCGCCTCCTCGCCGCCCTTCGCCATCGAGGCGGCACCCTGATGGTAATCGCTTTCCAGATGTCTCGCGACCTGGCACAGTAGAGGACGGACGGGACCTGGACGAACCCGCCGAGGGCGGAAACGGAGGCATTGTGGCCCGCACACCGAACATCATCCAGATCGTCGTGGACGACATGGGAGTCGGCGACCTCTCCCGGGAGAACGGCGGCGCGTCGTCGACCCCGCGTCTCGACGCGTTCGCCGAGGAGGGCGTTCAGCTGTCGCAGCATTACTCGGGCTCGCCCGTCTGCGCCCCCGCCCGAGCCGCCCTGCTGACCGGCCGGTACCCGCACCGCACCGGAGTGATCGACACGACGGAGGCACGCGGGCTCGACCGCCTCGCCGTCGGCGAGACGACACTGGCGGACGATCTGCGCGCCGGCGGGTACGCGACCGGCCTCGTGGGCAAATGGCACAACGGCGCATTCGATCCCGCGTACCACCCCACCGCCCGCGGCTTCGACGAGTTCGTCGGGTTCCAGGGCGGATGGCGCGACTACTGGGAGTGGACCCTAGACCGCGGCGGCACGACCATGCGCGCCGACGGACGCCACCTCACCGATGTCTTCACAGACGAGGCCCTCCAGTTCGTGCGGCGGCACCGGGAAGAGCCGTTCTACCTCCACCTCGCCTACAACGCCCCGCACTACCCCCTCCAGGCCCCGGAGCGTCTCATCGAACGTTTCGTGGCCCCGGGGCGCACCCGTGCCGTGGCGACGATCTACGCCATGATCGCGATGGTCGACGAAGGCGTCGAACGCCTGCTCGGCGAACTCGACCGCCTCGGATTGACCGAGGACACCATCGTGATGTTCACCAGCGACAACGGCCCGGAGGCGAACGGGACCGGCGAGGCTTCCACCCATCGCTTCAACCTCGGGATGCGCGGCTCGAAGACGCATGTGTTCGAAGGCGGCATCCGTGTGCCCCTGATGGTGAGGTGGCCCGCCGGCCTGCCCGGCGGCGAGCGCGCGGACCTCGTCCACTTCATCGATTGGCGGCCCACCTTGGCGGCCGTGGCGGGGGTGCCACACGTCGGCGCCCTCCCGGTCGACGGGCGGGATGTCTCGGGGGTCCTCCGAGGAGAGTCCACCGACACCGAAGCGCGGTTCTGGCAATGGACCCGCTACCGCCCCGAATCCGAGTCGAACTGCGCGATGCGGGAGGCCGACTGGAAGATCGTCTGGCCGGCGTGGCCGGGTTCCCTCGACGTGACCGCGGAGGACGCGCGTCGTGATGTGGAGATCAAGACGAGGCCACCGGCTGCGTTGGACACCACTCCTCCCCCGAACGTGCCACGCCCGGACGAGGTCACGCCGATGTTGTTCGATCTGTCGACCGATCCGAATGAGACGACCGATCTCGCCTCCTCCCACGCCGGCCGGGTACAGGCGATGACAGACGCGATGCACACGTGGTTCGACGACGTGGAGCGCTCACGCCACGCCGCCGCAACGGTGTGACACTTGCCGGAAGCGGCCCCGTCTGGTTAATTTCTTTCTGTGAGCAATAGAGTCGACCGGGACGGGGTATCCCTCAACGGGGTGATCCTCCGCACGCTCCGCGACGTCGGCCCGCTCTCCCGCGTGGAGCTCACGCGCCGCACAAGACTGTCCGCCGCGACGATCACACGCCGGATCACCACCCTCCTCGCCGAGGGGACGGTGAAGGAGGAGGACGTGGTCAACGAGGGAGCGCTCGGCCGCCCCGCTGTCGCCGTCGCCCTGTCCCGCGCCGCGAACCGGGTCATCGCGGTGCAGATCGGTGTGGGGACGGCCACCACAGCCGTCGTCGACGTGCTCGGCGGAGTGGATCAGGTGGACACGTTCGCGTACGACACCTCGCTGCCGGCGACCGCCGTGATCTCCCGCGTAGCCGATGCCGTGCGAGACCTGCGCGACCCCGCCACCGTGGCGGTCGGCGTGGCCGTGCCGGGGCCCGTCGATGAATCGGGGCGTCGGATGCTGATGCCCATCAACCTCGCCTGGCGCGACGTGCCGATCGCCGATCAACTCGAGCAGGAGCTGGGGCTCCCCGTCGTCGCCGAGCACAACGTGCGCTCGATGGCGCTGGCCGAGGCTCGCTTCGGCGCGGGCCGGTCCCGTCGCAGCGTCGGGTTCATCTATGCAGGCGCCGGCATCGGCGCCGGGCTCGTGGTCGACGGGTCGCCTCTCACCGTGGGGGTGCACGGCGCGATCGAGCTCGGCCACCTGCGGGTCGACCCCGGCGGAGCCGCCTGCGTGTGCGGTGGTCGGGGCTGCCTGGAGACCGTCGCTTCAGCCGAGGCCCTCCGCCGCCGCCACGATGCCCTCCGCATCGCGACCGCACCGGGAACCCACCCCCTGGTGACGCTGTGCGCCTCGGAGGCCGAGGAGGCCCGACGTGACGCATCGCGTGTGCTCACACATCTGGCGACGGGTGTCTCCACCGTCTCGAACCTCATGAACCCCGAGCTGCTGCTGCTGGGCGGGGGCCTGGCCGATCTCCCGCCCGACTCGCTGGACGAACTGATCGCCCAATCCCGCAACGCCACGTTCCCACTGATCCGCGACTCGATCGACATCCGCGCGTCGCGCCTGGGCGCCACCGCAGCAGTCATCGGGGCTGCGTCGGCCGCGCTCGACCGAATCCTCTACTCGTAGACCCGCATCGGAGGCCTCATGCAACCCGGCACCCGCCGCCCCAACGTCGTGATGATCCTCACCGACGACCATGCATCGCACGCGATCGGCGCCTACGGCTCCGTGGTCAACACCACGCCGCGCATCGATGCCCTCGCCGCCGGCGGCGCCGTGCTGGAGAACTGCTTTGCGACCAACGCGCTGTGCTCACCCAGCCGCGCGAGCATCCTCACCGGCACCTACAGTCACGTCAACGGGGTCACCACCTTGGTCACGCCCATCGACGCCTCGCAGCCGACCTTCGTCTCGCTGTTGCGCGAAGCCGGCTACCGCACGGCGATTGTCGGCAAGTGGCACATGGGCGAAGGCCCCGGGCACGACCCGGAGAACTTCGACTATTGGGATGTGCTCATCGACCAGGGCGAGTACCACAATCCGCGGCTGCTCTCCCGAGACGGGCTCCGGAGGGTCGATGGATACGCGACCGAGGTGATCACCGACCTCGCGCTGTCATGGCTCGACGGGTTGGACGGGGACGCCCCGTGGTGCGTGCTGATCTATCACAAGGCGCCCCATCGGCCGTGGGAACCGGACGAGGCCCATGCCGACCTGTACAGGGACCCGATCCCCGTTCCCGACACCTTCGAAGACGACCTCTGCGGTCGCAGCTCCTCGGCCAAGCGCGCCGCGATGCGCGTGGCCGAGCACTTGAGCAAGGAGGATCTCAAAGACGATCCCCCCGCCGGCCTGTCGGACGAGCAGGAGGCCCTCTGGAAGTATCAGCGCTACATGCAGGACTACCTGCGTTGCGTCGCCTCCGTGGACGACAACGTCGGCCGGGTCGCCGATCACCTCCGCCAACGGGGGGACTTCGACGACACGGTGTTCATGTACACCTCCGACCAGGGATTCTTCCTCGGCGATCACGGCTGGTTCGACAAGCGGTTCATGTATGAGGAGTCCATACGCATGCCGTTCGTCATCTCCTACCCGCGCGCCATCCCCGCGGGGTCGCGGCTCGACTCGATCGTGACGAACGTCGACATCGCTCAGACGATCCTCGACGCCGCCGGCGTCTCAAGCCATCCGCGGATGCAGGGCTCGAGCTTCTGGGGACAGCTCACCGCCGCAGAACCGTCGCGTCGCGCCGGTTTCTACTACCGCTATTGGGAGCACGACGACGTCTTCCACAAGGCCCCCGCCCACTACGGGTACCGCACGGAACGCCACAAGCTGATCTTCTACTACAACGACGGTCTCGGCCTGCCGGGGACCGGCCCGTTCACCTACTCGCCGGAGTGGGAGCTGTTCGATCTCGAGTCCGACCCGCATGAGCTGACCAATCTCGCGGACGATCCGGCCTACGCCGCGGTGCGGCAGGAGCTGGAACGGGCGATGTGGCTCGAGCAGGAACGTCTCGGCGACCGTCCGCACCCGACCCAGTGCCGGCCGGCGACCCTTCCCTCGGCCGCCGGCGACTGACAGTCGCACGACGACGGGCCACGCTCAGAGCGTGGCCCGTCGCCTGGTCTCAGCGCCGGCTACTCGGATTGCTCGGCGAGGTAGGAGAGGACCTCCTCCGCGCTCGCCTGGCCCAACAGCGCCTTGTCGAGCTCGTTGTTGAAGGTGTCGCGAAGGTCGAGCCAGTTCGTGGCACCGCCCTCGTAGACCGAGTAGTCGAGGTTTCCGTAGGAGAACTCGCTCGACGGATTACTCAGCACCGCATCGGAATCGGCCATACCCGCGAGCGCCGGCACACCGAAGTTCATCGATGCGAGCACCGTCTGCGCCTCGGGGGTCGACATCGCCTCGATGAACGCCCAGGAGGCGTCAGGAAGATCGGTCTGCGCGCCGACCGAGGCGAGCTGGCCACCGGCGAACATGACCGGGCGCTGATCCTCCAGGAGGAAGAACTCCAGGTCGTCGCAGATCTCCTGCCCGACGTCCTCGCAATCGATATAGCCGCCGAGGAAGCCCATCGCGGCGTCGCCGCTGAGCAGCATCGGCGCACCGGACGCGGACTTCTGCCCGTAGCCGATCACCTCGCGCTCGTTGATCATCTCCGACATCCATTCGAGCGCCTCGACGCCTTCGCCGTCCATGTAGCCCGGCTCGCCGTCCTCATAGAGGTCCCGCCCGAGCGCTCCGAGCACCGACACGAAGCGGTGCCGGTAGCCGTTGGCCGCAGCCCAGAAGTCGAACCCGGGACGGATGATCGTCCCGTCCTCGTCGCGGATGGTGAGCTGCTCGGCCATATCGGCGATCTCCTCGAGGGAGGTCGGCGGCGAATCGGGGTCGAGCCCGGCTTCTTCGAACGCCGATCGGCTGAGTGCGAGCCCACCGGCACCGATCAGGAGCGGATACCCGTAGACCTCGCCGTCGTACAGCGCCGGCGCAACGGCTGCGGGGTTGGCCTGCTCAGCGATCGTGTCGACCGTGACGCCGAACCGGTCGAGGTTGAGGAAGGCACCCTGGGAAGCCAGCGGAGGCACCCATCCCATCCCGGTCACGACGACGTCGTAGAACTGGCCCGAAGCCAACGCCGTCGAGATCTTCTCGTTCAAGTTGCCGAACGTCGCGAAGTCGGGTTCGACCTCCACCCCCGGATACTCCTCGTGGAACGCTGCGACGACGTCGTCGAACGCCGCCTGCCCCTCATTGCTGGCGGGGAAGGTGGGCGCCAGCACGCGGATGGTGCCGGTTACCTCCTCGGGCGCGACGTCCGACGCAGAAGGCTCGCCGGCCGAACACGCCCCGGCGACCATTCCGACCACGGCGAGACCGGCGATCGCGCCGGCATGCCTCATCTTTCCCACGGGAACCTCCTTGTGACCTTCGCGGAAACATCGGCAGCGACGCCGATGTCCTCAGGCTAAGGAAAGCGCGTTCCGTTTTCAATGAGAAAAAAAGTCGCGGCCAGAGACCCCATTCTCCCTGGAGACCTCCGCGCGTCAACCGCCCCATTTAGGGCAGCAATCCCACCAATGCCCCGCGTCCGGCACGGGAAGCGCATCACACTGCACCTTTGAGCTTGTCCGGTGCGCAACGCCATGGTAGAAAAGGTCCTACCTAATCGATTAACATCGAGAACGCACCACCCGCCAGTCCATCACCGTCTGTGCACGCGTTCCCTTCGCGGGCACGGGAGCAAGGGAGCTCACCTTGAGAAGGAAACTCATCACCGCCGTCGCCGCCACCGCAACCCTCGGGTTGCTCGCCGGGTGCTCCGGCACCGACGCCTCCGATGACGGCACCACCACGATCACCTTCATGATCTGGGACAACGGTGCCGAGTCGATCGATGCGTTCAACAGCGTCGCCGAAGCGTTCACCGAGTCGACCGATGGCGAAATCGTCGTCGAGGTCGAGACTCTCAACACCAGCGACTACGACAGCATCGTCGAGACCCGCCTCTCCGGTGGCAGCGGCCCCGACGTCTACGGGGTCAAGCCCGACAACACCGCGCTCTACGTCGAAGGCGGCTTCCTCTCCCCCGTTCAGGACCAGGCCTGGTTCCAGGAACTGTCGGCCGCGGCGCAGGACGCGCCGAACGCGCGCCAGGGCGACGATGTCTACACGTTCCCCCTGAACCGTTCGGGCGAGGGCCTGATCTACAACACCGACCTGTTCGAGGAGGCCGGCGCATCGGTGCCGACAACGCTCCCCGAACTGCTCGAGACCAGCCAGACGCTGCTGGATGCCGGGATCACCCCGCTGGCGATGTCGGCGCAGGATATGTGGTGGCAGGCGTTCATCATCTACCACGCCTCCGCCCAGAACGTCGACTACCTGGACCCCGAGTTCAACCAGGCGGTGACCGCCGGGGAGACGACCTTCAGCGACAACGACGGCTGGATGGACACCATCGAGGTCTACGAGGACCTGATGCCGTACTTCATGCCCGACCCGCTGGGCACGAGCCAGGAAGCCGCGCAGTCCGCGTTCCTCCAGGGCGAGGTCGCGATGTTCCCCGCCAGCTGGATCCTCCCCGAGGTGCGCTCGGCCGGACTGAACGTGGACTACGCCACCTTCCCCACGACCGATGAGTACACCCCCGCCATCTGGGGAAGCTTCAACATCCAGCTGGGCATCAACCCCGAGAACGGCAACGCCGACGCGGCGAACCAGTTCGTCGAATACCTGTACTCCGACGAGCCGTACACCGAGATCCTGACCGCGCTGCGCTCGTTCCCGGTCAAGGACGGCATCGACGTCAGCGGCATCGACCCGCTGTTCCCGACCATGCTTGAGGCATGGGACGGCGTCGAGTTCGTCCCCACGCCCAGCGACTTCTGGAACCCCGGCGTGCAGGACGCGATGAACTCCACGCTCCAGGACGTCCTCGCCGACCGCGCGGATGCCGCGGATGTGTTGGCGGCGATGGACACCGCCAACGACGAGGCCATCGCCAACGGCTGATCCTCACGTCGACAACCCCCGTGGTGAGGAGGGCGGCGACGCCGCCCTCCTCACCACGCGACACAGAAGGCACTGCACATGGCTCAGACAGCGGCGACCGTGACCGCCTCTCCCCCGCCCGCCGGCGGCTCCGGCCCCGTCCGACGGCGTGATCGACGCCAGTGGCTGTTCTGGCTCGCCGTCGCCCCGGCGCTCCTGATCTTCGGTGTCTTCTCGCTGTACCCGGTCGCGCAGGTGATCTACTACAGCTTCACCGACTACAACGGGTTCACCAGCGGCGCCGAGTTCATCGGCCTGCAGAACTACCTGCGTGCCTTCACCGACGAAGACCTGCACGAGGCGATCTGGCACACCGTCGTCTACGCGTTCTTCTACATCATCGTCCAGCTCATCGTCGCGTTCCTGATCGCCGTCCTCCTGGGCGGGCGCCTGCTGGCCGGCAACCTCTACCGGTCGATCTTCTTCGTGCCGTTCATCATCAGCCCCGTCGCCGTCGTGTTCGCGTGGTCGTTCATGCTCGACCCGAACACCGGCACGATCAACACGATGCTCCGCTCCGTCGGGCTGGACTTCCTCGCCCAGGACTGGCTCGGAAACTACGACCTCGCCCTGTTCGCGGTCATCGCCATCGACCTGTGGCGCAACCTCGGTTTCTCGATCGTCATCTTCCTCGCCGGTCTCGGCACGATCCCCGAAGAGGTCGTCGAAGCAGCCCGCATCGACGGGGCCTCGCCGTGGCAGACGCTCATGCACATCACCGTCCCGATGATGAAGCCCACGATCGGACTGGCCACCGTGCTCGCCATCAACGGCGCCCTGCGCGCCTTCGACACCGTGTTCCTCCTCACCCAGGGTGGTCCCGGCGGGCAGACAGAGCTCTACATGACACGGACGTTCGCCGAGGCCTTCTCTTACAACCAGTTCGGCTATGCCGCAGCCCTGACGGTGTTCGTCCTCGTCGCCCTGATCATCATCGCCGGCCTGCAGAACCGGATGAACACCAGCCAGTCCGGAAGCGGAAAGTGAGAATCACCATGCGCACCGTCCGCCGAAGCCTCCGCCCCCTCCCGCGCCATGTCGTGCTCATCCTGATGTGCATCGCGATGGCCTACCCGCTGGCCATCATCGTGCTCACCTCCCTGAAGTCGAACGAGGAGGTGCGGCAGAACCCCACCGGGTTGCCCGAGGTGTGGACGCTGGAGAACTACGTCACCAGCTGGACGACGGGCGATTTCACCCAGCTGTTCATCAACTCCGTCTTCCTCACCTTCACGAGCATGACCATCGCGACCATCGCCGCCGCACTGGCCAGCTACGCCATCGTGCGACGCTTCAGCAAGGTCAGCTCGTTCGTGTACCTCCTGTTGGCCGCCGGCATCTTCCTGCCGCTGCAGCTGGCCGTCATCCCGCAGTTCAAGGTCGTCCGCGACCTCGGCCTGTTCGACACCTACGCCGGCGTCATCGGGATCTATTCGGCGCTGTGCATCCCGTTCGGCGTCTTCCTCATCGCCGCGTTCATGCGGCAGCTCCCGCATGAGATCACCGAGGCCGCCGTCCTGGACGGCGCGGGGTACTTCCGGATGTTCTGGTCGGTCTACATGCCGCTGTCGCGTCCCGCGATCGCGACCTTCTGGGTGCTGCAGGGCGTGCAGGTGTGGAACGACTACCTCGTCCCGCTGCTGTTCCTGTCGGATCCGAGCAAGCGCACGTTGACCACCGGCATCCTCGCCTTCAAGCAGGAGTTCCTCGCCGACTGGGGCAACATCATGGCCGGTGTCGTCATCATGTCCATCCCCGTGATCGTGCTGTTCGTCTTCGCCCAGCGGTTCTTCATCAGCGGCCTCTACGCCGGCGCCGTCAAGTAGGTCGATCTACGGACCACGAGCTCGGGCGGGAACTCCCGGTGGACGGGTCGGGTCGCGCCCCCGGAGACCGCCGCCTCCACCGCCGCGCGACTCATCGCCGACACGTCGTGTCTGACGGTGGTGAGGGGAACGACCGCCAGCTGGGCGAACTCGATGTCGTCGTACCCGACGAGGGCGATCCGCCCCGGCACATCCACGCCGCGCTCGATCAGTGCGTGAAGCACACCGATGGCCAGGAGGTCGTTCCCGGCGAACACCGCGTCGTATCCCGCGAGCTCGTCATCCGACAGGGCGCACACGGCACGGTGCCCGGCCTCGACGGTCGCCGCCTCGAGCGTGAGAGCACGTACCGCGACACCGCGGCGCGCGGCGGCCTGCTCGGCACCGCGTAGACGCAGCTCGAACTGCGCACGAGGACCGCCGACGAACATCGGACGCCGCCGCCCCGCCGCGAGCAGATGGGTCATCGCGGTTTCGCCTCCGGCGAGGTCGTCACCGCTGATCGAGGGGACCGGTGATCGCGATCCGAGATGCCCGAGGCTGACGACAGGTGTTCCGCGGTCGGCGATCGCGATCGCCTCGTCGGGGAGCTCGCCGACCGGCGCGATGACGATGCCGCCCACCTGCTGGGATTCGAAGAACCGCAGGTACGCCAGCTCGCGGGAGGCGTTGTCGGAGCTGTTCGCGTTGAGGATGAAGTGCCCCGTCACCGCCGCCGCATGCTCCGCCCCGGTTTCGAAGGCCGTGAACGCGGGGTTCGCCGCGTCGTTGACGATGAGGGCGACGGCATTGCTCCGTCCCCGTCGGAGCTGGCGCGCAGCCTCGTTACCCGTATAGCCAAGCTCCTCGACGGCGGCACGGACCCTCTCCAGGGTCTCCGCGGAGACCCGCGTGGGGTCGTTCAGCGCGTACGAGACCGTCGCCGTCGAGACACCGACGTAGGCGGCGATGTCGGCGATCGTGACCCGTTGCGGGCGACCCGCCACGGCACGGCGCGATCTGGCCACGATGCCCCTCCCTCCCGCGTGCGATGCCTGCTGGCCTCAGTCGAGGTGGAAGACCTCCGGAAGCGTCTTCCACCACTCCCCCTCGGCACGATCATCGAGAGGGCGCTGCAACGGCTCCATCACCGACCACCATTCCTGCGTGACCGGGTCGGCCGCGATGCCGGCCATGTCGGCTTCGTAGTCGTCCCCCGTGTACTCCATGTAGGAGAACAGCAGATCGCCGTGGCGATAGATCGAATAGTTGCACACGTTGTGCCGACGAAGCGCATCCAGCACACCGGGCCAGACGTCCGCGTGATAGCGGTCGTAGACCTCGACGTTCTCGGGCGGCAGGCCGATCACCGATGCGATGCGGCGCACGCTCATTGCGGCCTCACCCGCAAGTGGGTCACGCCGCCGTCGACCTCGAGCGCGGTCCCGGTGATCGAGGCGGATGCCGGGCTCGCGAGGAAGACGATCGCATCTGCCACCTCATCCGGGGTGACCATGCGTCCCGTCGCCTGGCGGGCATCGAGCGCCCTGCGCTCGGCCACCGGGTCGGGGAACTTCTGCAGCATCCGCTCCACGAAAGGCGAAGACACCGTCGCCGGGCTCACAGCGTTGATGCGAATGCCTTCCCGGACGTGGTCGGTGGCCATGGCGTAGGTGAGAGAGAGCACCGCCCCCTTGGATGCCCCGTACAGTGCGCGCTGCGGGAGACCGTTCAAGGCGGCGATCGAGCAGACGTTGACGATGGCCGCGGCCGACGACCGACGCAGCCACGGCAGTGCCGCGGCGCTGACGCGGGCCATGCCGACCACGTTGATGTCGAGCACGCGGGCCCATTCTGCGTCGTCGTTCTCCTCGACGGTGCCGACGGCGCTGATGCCGGCGTTGTTGACCACGATGTCGATACCGTCCGCCGCGTCGGCGGCCTCGGCGACCGCCGCCTCGACGGAGTCGCGGTCGGTGACGTCGGCCACGATTCCCCGTAGACGCTCGTCGAGACCGTCGACCGAGATGTCCAGCACGGTGACGCGTGCTCCGGCCTCGAGCAGTGCCCGAGCGGTGGCGTTGCCGATGCCGGAGGCACCGCCGGTGACGATGGCGTGGAGCCCCTGGAGCGCGCTCATGCTTGCACCATCACCTGTCGTGCACGTCCGAGGCCGTCGATCTCCAGCTCCACCACATCGCCTTCCTTCAGGTAGGGCTTCGGGTCGGCATGACCGAGCGCCACGCCGGCCGGCGTGCCGGTGTTGATGACATCGCCCGGGTTGAGCACCATGAACTGACTCAGGTACCAGACAACGTGGTCGATCCCGAAGATCAGGTTCGCGGTCGTCCCGTCCTGCATGAGGGTGCCGTTGACCCACAGGCGCAGGCCGAGCGAGCCGGCATCGTCGATCTCCGTCGCGGGCACGAACCAGGGGCCGAGGGGGTTGAACGTCTCGCAGCTCTTCCCCTTGTCCCACTGTCCGCCACGCTCGAGCTGGAACTCGCGCTCCGACACGTCGTGCGACAGGACGTACCCGGCGATGTGGGCCGCGGCGTCCGCCGGCGCGTCGAGATACCGCGCGGTGCGGCCGATGACCACGCCGAGCTCGACCTCCCAGTCGGTCTTGGTCGAAGCCCGCGGCACCATGACCTCGTCGAACGGTCCCACGACCGTCGAGGGGTCCTTCATGAAGACGACGGGCTCCTCGGGGTACGCCGCGCCGGTCTCATCGGCGTGATCCCGGTAGTTCAGGCCGATGCACACGATCTTTCCGGGCCGCTCCAGCGGTGCACCGAGGCGCTCCCCGTCGATCGAGACCTCTGCGAGCTCACCTGCGGCGACCGCCGCGCGCACCCGCTCGACGCCGCCGCCGGCCAAGAATGCGCCATCCAACGCCGCCCCGACGGCGTAGACGCGTCCGTCGATCTCGACAACGGCTTCCTCGGCGCCGAAGGAGCCGACCCTCATGAACTTCATCGCTGTCCTTCCAGAACGGGTCCGCGGGATCCCGCCACGCCGCTCGCGCGCCAAAAAGCGCCGTCGGGGTAACGGAATTCTTCGATGGATGCGGCGTACATCTGAGCGCTGTAACCAGGCTGCGAGGGGAGGCGGTACGCGCCGTCTTCGACGATGCAAGGGTCGACGAAGTGCTCGTGGAGGTGGTCGACGAACTCGGTGACCCGGTTCTCGAGGGTCCCCGACACGGCGACGTAGTCGAACACCGACAGATGTTGGACCAGTTCGCACAGGCCCACCCCGCCGGCGTGGGGGCATACCGGCACGTCGAACTTCTTGGCCATGAGATACACGGCGAGGATCTCGTTGATGCTCGCCAGGCGCGCCGAGTCGAGCTGGCAGAAATCGATCGCTTCGGCCTGGAACATCTGCTTGAACAGGACCCGGTTCATCCCGTGCTCGCCGGTGGCCACCCCGATCGGGGCGACAGCCGCGCGCACCGCGGCATGTCCGAGCACGTCGTCGGGGCTGGTGGGCTCTTCGATCCACAGCGGCTTGAACTCCGCCAACCGCTGCACCCACTCGATGGCCTCCGGCACATCCCACACCTGGTTCGCGTCGATCATCAACGCGGCATCCCACCCGATGACCTCCCGGGCGATCGAACACCGCCGGATGTCATCGTCGAGGTCACCGCCGACCTTGAGCTTGATGTGCTTGTAGCCGGCGTCGACGGCCTCCTGACACAGCCGGCGCAACTTGTCATCGGAGTAACCGAGCCACCCCGCACTGGTCGTGTAACAGGGGTAGCCCGAGGCCTCGAGCTGGGCGATGCGCTGTTCGCGCGTCGGCACCATCTCCTCCAGGAGCGCAATCGCTTCCTCACGCGTCAGCGCATCCGACAGATAACGCATGTCTGCGACGTCGACGAGCTGCTCGGGCGTCATCTCGGCCAGCAGGCGCCACAGCGGCGTGCCCGCCCGCCGCGCGGCCATGTCCCAGACGGCGTTCATCACCGCGGCCAGCGCAAGGTGGACGACACCCTTCTCCGGGCCGAGCCACCGCATCTGAGAGTCGCTCTGCAACTCACGGTAGACACCCCCGAGGTCACCGACGACCTCGTCGACGTCCCTGCCGATGAGGGGAAGGGCGCGCTGTCGGGCGGCCTCGACACACAGGTCGTTGCCGCGCCCAATGGTGAAGGTGAAGCCGTAGCCCGACAGGTCCGGATCGTCGGTACTCAGCTCGACGTACGCCGCCGAGTAGTCGGCGTCTTTGTTCATGGCGTCGGATCCGTCCGCCGATGCCGAGGTGGGGAACCTCACATCGCTGACGGTGACGGCGGTGATGGTCGTCATCGGGTTTCTCCTGTCGGGGAAGGGAAGTCTTCGTCGATGAGCCCCTGCGCCTGCAGGTCGCTCCACAGAGCATCGGGGACGGACGCACCGAACCGCTCGAGGCTGCTTTCGACGTGCGCGACGGTGCGCATGCCGATCGCCACCGAGGCGACGGCGGGATGCAGCAACGGGTAGGCGACGGCGGCTTCGGGCAGCGTCACACCGTGTCGTTCGCATACCGCGGCGATGGCGCGGGCGCGCGCGATCATCTCCGCGGGGGCCTGTTCATAGTCGAACTTGGCGTCCTCGGGCACCGTCTCGGCGCTGAGCAGACCGGAGTTGTAGACCCCCGCGACGACGACATCGACGCCCTTCTCCGCCGCCGCCGGCAACAACTCGCGCAGCGCCTCGGGGTCCAGGAGCGAGAACCGCCCCGCGACCATCACCACGTCGAGGTCGACCTCGCGGATGAAGCGTGTCAGCATCGGCGCCTGGTTCATCCCCGCGCCGATCGCGCGGATCACGCCGGCCTCGCGGAGCCTGACGAGCTCGGGGAAGGCTTCGGAGACCACCTCGTCGCCGTGCTCGTCGGGGTCGTGCAGATACACGATGTCGATACGGTCGAGACCGAGACGCTCGAGGCTCTCCTCGAGGGAGCGACGCACACCGGCCGCCGAGAAGTCCCACTGCCTCCGGAGAGTAGCCGGCACCTCGAACTCGGAGTCGGTGTGGCCCTCGCCTCCCGGGTTCGAGACGAGGAGCCGCCCCGCCTTCGTGGAGAGCACGAACTCGTCCCGCGGCTTGCCCGCCAGGACGGTCCCGAGGCGACGCTCGGACAGCCCCAGTCCGTAGTGGGGGGCCGTGTCGAAGTATCGGATACCGCCGTCCCAGGCCGCCTCGACGGCCGCGTGGGATTGGGCGTCTGTGGTCTGTCGGTACAGATTGCCCAGCTGCGCCGCACCGAAGCCGAGCTGCGAGAGCTCCAGGCCCGTCCGTGTGCAGCGGGTACGCGGGATGCGGGGTGTGTCAGGATCCGTCATCGACAGGCCTCTCTCGGGGGTCTTCCGGGTCCCATCGGCCGGCGGCGCCCCGCAACCAGGTCTCGACACCGGCGATGTGTGTGGTCATGAGCGCGCTGGCGAGGTCTGCGTCGCCGGCGCGGATCGCATCGAGGATCGCGCGGTGTTCAGCGAGCGTGCGCTCGACGGCTCCCCCCTGCGACAGACCACGCCAGACACGCGCACGCACCGTGCTGCTCGAGAGGGTGTCGAGCATTCCCGACAGGTAACGATTGCGCGCGGCCGAGGCGATCTCACGGTGGAACACGGTGTCGTGCTCGACCAGATCATCGACGCTCTCGGCGCCACGCGAACTCTCCAGGATCTCCTCGAGTCGCGTGACGAGGGCCGGAGTGGCACGGGTCGCGGCCGCGCGAGCAGCGGCGGCCTCCAGGACGCGGCGCACTCCGAACATCTCGATGAGGGTCGCGTCGTCGTGGATGTCGACGAGGAAGCTGATTCCCTCGAGGAGAAGGGTGGGCTCGAGGCTGGTGACATACGTGCCGTCGCCCCGGCGCACCGAGAGCACGTTGATGGTCTCGAGCGACTTGACGGCCTCCCGGAGGGAGTTGCGCGAGACGCCGAGACGTTCGCCGAGCTCACGCTCGGGGGGAAGACGATCCCCGGGATGCAGCTCGCCGGCCTGGATCATGCCCTTGATGGCGGCGATGGCGTTGTCGGTCTGCGACATGTTCACTCCTCCTCCACGACGACCAGGCAGTGCCCGTCGTCGAATGACACGGTGAAGCGAACGTATCCGTCCTCGAGGGTGAAGGGGATCGCGGTCCCGTCGAGCGTGTGGACCGCGCGCGGTACGCCGCCCTCGGCACGCACCCGCACCTCGACATCACGCGCGGGTACGGGGTCGACCACCGTCTCGATGTCGGCGAGCGCCCGACGGGACGGAAGGTAGCTGAGCAGATGCACGATCGATGCTCCGTCGCGCCGGAACAGGGTCCCCTCCAGGTGGGCGGCACCGCGCAGGCTCAGCGTCGGACGGGGATAGACGGTCTCGAGCGTCGCGAGGGCAAGCTCGCCGATCTCCGGGACGCCGGTGGCCCCGTAGGTCTCGAACAACCCGAACGCAGCCGCGGCGACACGGCCACGGGAGACCACCGCCGGATACGCGGTGGCCGACCCGGCGGGGGTGTACTCATGGCCGCTGAAGCGGTCGACTGTGCGGTCGAAGTACGGTTCCGTGACGGTCGCCAGGACGGTGGCGTCGTCCGCGCTGCGAACCCGTCGCACGGTACCGGGAAGGACGAAGTCGAAGTCCGGCAGCCCGGTGGCGGCCGGGACGGGGCGTACGAACTCGCGCGCGAACCCGAGGGCATCCGTCGAGAACAGTCCGGTGAGCTCGCCGAGCGGGCCGAGCTCGTCGGGCAGGCCGGAGAGCACGAGCGCTCCGCCGGACTCGACGTGGAGTGTCAGGGACCGGACGACCCCGTCGTCGATACCGACCCCTGACAGCACGATCACCGCCCCGTAGCCGGCGAGGTCGTCGCCGGGGCCGATGAAGTCGAAGTCGATTCCGCGAGAGGTGAGCAACCGGAGTGCGGCGAGCTCGCCCGCGCCGGGGGCATCGGCGTGGATGACGTCCTCGCCCGCCGCGATCGGTGCGCGCATGACCGCGACCTCGGCCACACGCGTCGCGCCGACCGCGGCATCCTGCACCTTCTGCACGTGCCCGAAGGTGTCGGCCAGACGCGCGGTGACCGCCTCGTGCGAACGTCCCGTCGGCGGCAGGGAGTCACCGATGCAGATGCCCAGCCCGAGCGAGACCATCTGCAGGGACTCGTACTGCAGCGCCGCGGCCGGGTGAAGGCTCGCGCTGTCGCCCCAACTGCCGAAGAACCGTCCGGTCATCCCGATCGCACGGGGCTGGATCGGGATGACGCTACGGGCGACCGAGGGTGCGTACGCGTACCCCCATCCACCGGTGGGCAACGCCTCGATCTCGTCGTGCGTGCTGTAGCCGAGTTCGTCGGCGAGGCGCAGCCGTGGCCGCGAGTTGAAGAAGATGCTGCGGGGAACACCGTCGTGGCCTTCGCCGGCGACCATGTCGCGCAGTCGTCCCATGTAGTCGTGCGAGACCGCGGCGGCCGCGTCGAGCCGACCGACCGCGGAGTCTGGGTCGAACCCTGCGGCGATCGCGGCGGCGCGAGCCGTGGCGCTGAAAGACGTCTGATCGAAGCAGATGTCATAGAAGAAGCCGTCGGCGTCGGGGAAGTGCTCCAGCACGTCGGTGACCTGCTCGGCGAGGTAAGACCGGTAGCCGCTGGTCATGTCGAGGACATGCCACCCGGGGACGCCGTGGGAGTCGACACGCACCGGGCCGCCCTCGTCATCGACGCAGACCCAATCGGGGCGGGTCGTGGCGGCGTGCTCGTCGAAGAGCACGCTGATGTAGATGGGGGTGCGGATACCCAGAGGTCGGAGCGCTTCGATCTGCGATCGGAGCAGGTCGACCCCACCCAGTCCGGGGTGACGCTCGGCCCGATCGGTGTCGTAGTACAGCTGACCGTGATGGCACTTGGCGAAGAGGGTCACCGAGTCGACGCCGAGTCGGGAGAATCGATCCGCGAATTCCTGCGGATCGAAGTCCTGCGCGATCGGGGTGATCAGCGGAGAGGTGTGGAAGTCGAGGTGCACCGACCGTCGCGGAAGGTAGGGCTGGACCGATGTCTCCGGCGCGTCATCACGCATGTACTGCTCCTCTATCCGCTCCCCGTACGGGAGCGTTCTCAGAATAAACATGGGATGAATCCATGTCAAAACATAGGACCAATAGCGACCCCGGGCAGGTCGACGAACGGATCGCCGATCCGTCGACGTGCCGCGTCGAGTCGCTCGCGGAGCGCGGCGACGGTATCGGCCCGGCCGGGCTCGTCGATGATGTTCCGCATCTCCCACGGGTCGGCGACGACGTCGAAGAGCTGATCGTCCGCGGGATCCCGATACGTGATGAGTTTCTGCGATCCAACGCGTATCGAGCGTTGATCGGAGCCGTAGGCGGTGAAGATCTCGCGATCTTGCTCGTCTCCGGCCAGCGCGGGAGCCAGCGACTCGAACCGGAGATGGTCCGGCGGGTGCGATCCGACGAGATCGCAGATCGTCGCGTAGATGCCACCCGAGTACACGGGCTGATCGCGGCGCTCCCCCGTGGGCACACCCGGGCCGACGATCACGAGCGGGACCCGGGTGCTGTGATCGTAGAGGCTCTGCTTGCCCATGAGCCCGTGCTCGCCGAGCGCGAGTCCGTGATCACCGGAGAACACGACCACGGCCGGGCGACCGGTCTGCGCGGCGCGCCGATCGACCGCCTCGAGCACACGGCCGATCTCACGGTCGACGTGCGTGAGCATCGCGAAGTACTCGCGACGGTGGAGTCGCACCGCCTCCGGCGTGCGCGGGTGGGGCGCGAGCAACTCGTCGCGGATGTCGAGGACACCGTTGTCGAACGGATGCTCGGGCAGCGCGTTGGGTGGCACGTCGATCTCCTCGATGGGATAGAGATCGAGGAATTCCTGCGGCGCCTGCTTCGGATCGTGCGGCGCGTGGTACGCGAGGTGCAGGAAACTTGGCCGGTCGCCGGGCGCGCGGCCGAGGAAGTCCACCGCCGCGTCGGTCCACCGCTCGGAGGAGTGCTGCACCGACCCATCGGGCAGGGTCAGCCAATGCCCCCCTCGCGACATGTCCGCCGGGTCCCACGTGTCATCCGGGCGTGGCCGACGGTAGGCGTCGCCCTCGCCGTCGACCGAGCCGAACATCCCCCCGCCCCACGGACCGATCTCGCCGTAATCCTCGTCGAGGGCTTCGGGCGGATTGTGCCACTTGCCGGTGAAGAACGTCTCGTAGCCGGCTTCGCCGAGGGCGCGTCCGAGACGCGTGACCTCGGCGAAGCGCGTCTCCGACTCGAACAGGGTGAGACCGGTCAGCAACATGCGCCGCGCCGGCACGCACACCGCCGGCTCGGTCGATCCCTGATTGAACGCGTGGGTGAAGGTCACACCACGCTCACGGAGACGATCGAGGTTCGGTGTGCGCACCGCGGCGGACCGCAATGACCAGTGCGTCATGTCGTCCATGAATATCAGGACGACATCCGGCCGAATCGTCACCGGAAGACGCCCCCCAGGGCGATCCCCTTGGTGATGTGGCGATGCAGGAAGAGGTACACGATGATGATCGGCAGCGACGCCAGCGCGAGGCCGGCGAAGATCGGTCCCAACGTCGTGAAGAACATTCCCCGGAATCCGAGCAACCCGACCGGGACCGTCTGCGAGTCCGCGGCCTGCAGGAGCACGATACCCAGCTGCGCCTCGCCCCACATGAACACCAACGCCAGCAGGCCGACGCCGACCATCGGCCCGATGGACAGCGGCACGACGATACGCCAGAAAGACGCCCAGCGTCCGAGCCCGTCGATCGCGGCGGCCTCGGTGAGCTCGGCCGGGAAGTCCACGAAGAACGAGTGGAGCACCAGGATCGTCGTCGGCAGCGAGAGCACACCGTACGTGACGCCCAGCGCGACGGGGTTGCTCACCAGCTGCAACATGTCGAAGATCTGGAAGTAGGGCACCACCAGCAGGATCAGCGGGATGATCGTGCCGATCAGGAAGAGCTGGAGGAAGATCTTGCGGAGTCTCTCCGGCAGCAGCGTGGAGAAGTACGCCGCCGGCAGTCCGGCGCCGAGGTTCACGATCAGACCCGCGACGGCCACGATGAGCGTGTTCGTGAAGTAGACCCCCAGGCCGGCGCCGCCGGCGGGGCCGTTCCACGCCACCGCGAAGTTCTCGAGGGTGAAGTCCCCGCCGAATCCGAGCGGATAGGCGAAGATGTCCTTCTGGTCGCGGAAGGCCAGAAGGGTGATGAACACGAACGGGATGAGCGCGATCGTGGTCCAGGCCACCAGTGGGATCTGTGCGGCGACAGCTTGAATCTTCTTCATGATCACTTCTGCTTCGACTGGCTGAATCGCATCGCGATGAAACCCACGATGATGAGGAGGATGCCCGAGAGCACGGCCACGGCGGTCGCCGAGCCGTAGTCGCCGTCCACGAAGGCTTCGCGGTAGACGAGAACCGGGAGGGTCGTCGTGGCCGAACCGGGTCCGCCCTTCGTCATGCCCCAAACGAGGGTGAAGTTGTTGAAGGCCCACACCAGCTGGAGGATCGTCACGACCACGAGCACGGGTCGGATGAGCGGAAGCGTCATCGTGAAGAACTGCCGCACGCGCCCGGCGCCGTCGATGCGGGCCGCCTCGTACACCGACGTCGGGACTGTCTCCATCGCACCGAGGATGAGCAGGAAGGCGAATCCGACGCCGACCCAGACGTCGACGAAGATGATTGGCCAGATCGCGGTGGCGGGGTCGGCGAGGAACGCGGTGCGGTCGCTGAGACCGAAGAGGCCGAGCACCGCGTTGAAAGTCCCGACGCCCGGCTGGAACGCCGTGGACCAGTACACCGCCACGGCCGCCGACGGGGCGACGGCGGGGATGAACCATACGATTCGGTAGAACTTCGACCCGCGGACCCCCTGGCTCACGGCGGCCGCCAGCAGCGTGGCGATTCCTACGCGCCCGAGTGCCGATCCGAGCGCGAAGACGACGGTGACCCCGAGCGACTGGTACAGCGCGGATCCGGTCAGGACCTCGATGTAGTTGTCCCACCCGTCGAAGGTGATCTCACCGATGCCGCCCCAGTCGGAGAAGCTCATGCGCACAGCCTGAGCGGTGGGTACGGCGTAGAACGCCACCATCAGCACGATCGCGGGCAGGATCATGAGCCACACGATCCGCGGCGTGCGATCGCGTCGGCGACGCCCGTTCAGTGCGGTCGGATCGAGAGGGGGGAGGTTCCGGTCGGCGGAGGACCGGGAGGAGGGGGCTGTCTTCTGGGGGGACGTAGTCGTCATTTCACACCACCTGTGGTCGGGGGTGAGGCTGAGAGCCCCACCCCCGACGATCGGGATTACTGGGCGTGGATCTCGTCGAGTCGAGCCTGCTGGCCTTCGGCGACCTCGAGCGCGCTCATCTGACCCGAGAGCATTGCGCCGACATCGGTACCGAGGGGCTGCTGGGCGAACGCGCCGGGCGTCGCCGAGCCCCATCCGATGGGTGCGCCGTACGCGTTCGCGTCCTCGACGAGTTCGCTGACGACGCCGGTGATGCCGGGCAGCTCCTCGATGTCGAGCGAGTTGACCGACGGCAGGGCGAATCCGGAATTCGCGACCGCATCCGCCTGCATCTCGTTCGACATCCAGAACTCCAGGAAGAGCTTCGCCTCGTCGGGGTGGGCGGCGCCGGCCGGGATGGCCATCGCCTCACCCAGGTACGTCATCAGCTGCGCGGGACGCTCGTCATCACCGGCGGGGAGCAGGAACCAGTCGTACTCGAAGCCGGCACCGTTGTCGTCGACGGACCCGGCGGTGAAGTTGCCGCCGAGCAGCATCGCGGCCTGCCCCTGGAAGAACAGCGCCTGGGCGGTGTCGTAGTCCTGCCCGAGGTAGCCGTCCTGGTAGACACCGGCGTCCGCCCACGT
The DNA here is from genome assembly GCF_039531285.1 of Microbacterium aquimaris. NCBI lineage: Bacteria > Bacillati > Actinomycetota > Actinomycetes > Micrococcales > Microbacteriaceae > Microbacterium > Microbacterium aquimaris. Next base: position 490,274 of record NZ_BAAAPT010000001.1, read on the forward strand.
CTGGAGGCGCTCGAGGGTGTCGACGAAGGGCGGGTCGGTGTACGAGACCGTCGGCTCGACATCGACGTTCCAGGAGGTCAGGTAGTTCGTGATCTCCTCCGGGGTCGCGTAGCTCTGCAGGAGCTGGCTGACCTGCCACACCCACTGGAACGCATCGGCACCGCCGACGGCCAGCGGGTCGTAGCCTGCGTCACGGACCGCGTCGGTCAGGGCGAACAGGTCCGCATCGCTCGCGAGGCGGTTGTCCGCGGGTGCGCTCAGGCCCAGCTCGTCGAAGATGTCGACGTTGTAGTAGACGATGCTGTAGTTGATGCCGGCGATACCGACCAGGTAGGGGGTGTCACCGTACTGCAGCGCAGTGGCCGTCTCCGAGTCGTAGCGGTCGTAGAGGTCGGCGGCCTCCCACACGTCGGTGAGGTCGAGGAGTTCGTCGTTCTCGACGGTCTCGAGGTAAACCGGCGAATTGCCGGCGACGAGGGCGATGTCCGGCGGGTTGTTGCCGGCGATGATCTGCGTGTTCGTCGACGAACGCGTCTCTTGGTCGATGGTCGACAACTCGACCTTGATGTTGGGGTACTCCTCCTCGAAGGCGGGGACGAGCGTACCCATCATCGCCTCCCAGTTCGCCTGCTGCTGCACGACGATCGTGACGGTGTCTCCGTCGTCGCCGCCCGAGGATGAGCAGCCGGAGACGACGAGCGCCGAGGCGCCGGCAAGGGCGGCGATGGCGAGGGCGCGGCGACTGCGCCGCGGGGAGAATGCCAGGGACATCATTGGTCCTTTCCTAGGTGGGGGGCCCGGTCATCTCTGACCGGCATGCGGTTGCCGTACGAACCGACGTGTCGGGTGTCTGTCCGAGCGAGAATCGCTAGCTGACACTAAACATGGGATCAATAGCGCGTGTCAAGCGTGAGAGCGCACCCAAGAGTTGGATTGTGTGCGCATTTGATGGGATGTTACGTGTTTGTTACACGAATCATGGCCGGCACGATCACGTCCGCGGGCGGCGCGGGGTCCATGTGATTGCGGACGTAGGCGTAGGCGATGCCGGTGCCCGGATCGGCGAGGGTCATCTGCCCGCCCGCCCCGCCGTGGCCGAACGACGACGGCGACAGCCCCGGGAAGGTCTCGCTCACGAGATTGACCCCGGCACCCCATCGCGGGTGCGGCGGTTCGGTGGCGAAGACGAAGGGCCCCTCGGAGCGGACTCGCGTGAGATCGACGACGGTCGAGGGTGCGAGCAACCTGCGCCCGCGCGTCTCCACGATCGCCGACGACCAGATGCGTGCCAGCCCGGAGGCCGTTCCGATCCCGCCCGCCGAGGGGAGCCCGGTAGCCAGGAGGTCTCGATCGTTGAACCCGTCTCCGCCGGCGACCAGCGCCCGGGGCATGACGCCGCCCAGCGTCGCCCCCCGTGTGATCCAGGGGTCCTCCGCCCGGGCCTCCGATGCCTCGACCCACGCGTCACCGGTGGTGATGTGGGCGACCTCGTCGAGCACGCGCGCATCCGGCGCGAAAGTGACGTCGGCGGCGAGCGGCGACGCGACGCGTTCGGCGAACACCTCCGCGAAGGGTCGGCCCGATGCCCGACGGACGATCGCGTCCACGATCGGCCCCATCGACAGCGTGTGGTAAGCGTGCGCGTCACCGGGTGACCACAGCGGCTCCTGCGCCGCGATCCGCCGTGCCCACTCCCGCAGATCCAGGAGCGTGCGCCGGTCGACATTCTCGCGCGGCGCGGAGACCCCGGCGCGGTGGGCGAGCACGTCGCCGATGGTGACCGCGCTTTTACCGTGCGCGGCGAAGTCCGGCCAGACCTCCGCCACCGGCTGGTCGAAAGCCAACAGCCCATCCTCGACGAGCGCGCCGACGACCAGGGCCGCCAGTCCCTTGCTCACCGAGAAGACGACGGCGGGGGTGTCCTCCCGCCAGGGTCGACCGCTGCGGGCATCCGCCGTGCCGACCCGGACGTCGACGACTTCTCGCCCGTCGCTCCACACCGACAGCGCCGCGCCGGACTCCCGCGGGTCGGGGACGGTCGCCCGGAAGGCATCGACGACGCCGCCCCAGCCGTCCTCGGCGTGCCCGCTCACCACCGAAGCACTCATCGGGCCGGCTCGGGCACGACGTCGACGGCAAAACCGGAGTCCGCACCTCGGACGATGTCGGCGAGGACGGCGTGGGCCTGGGCGGCGAGGTCGGGACGGGCATCCCACAGGTCGGTGGTCTCGGCCGGATCGTTCTCGAGGTCGTAGATGCGACCGACGGGCGCGGCGGCACCGTAGACGGTCCCGTCGTCGTCGGCTCCGATCGAGGAGAACCCTCCTCCCGACTCCGTGCAGAAGACCACCTTGAACCCGTCGATGCGCAGCGCGAAGGCGCCACCCATCGAGTGGTGCACGACCGGCAGGCCGCGCGGGGTGGGTCCGGGCTCGGCGAGACGGGAAAGGATGTCGACGGCATCCTCGGCCGCCCCGGGTGCGACCTGCACACCCGCGGCCGCCAGCAGTGTGGGGTAGAGATCCGACAGGCAGACGAGGTCGTCGCGCACCTGGCCGCCGGGGATGGCTGCCGGCCAGCGCACCAGGAGCGGCTCGCGATGACCACCGTCCCAGATGTCCCCCTTCTGCCCGCGGAACGGACCGTTCGGGCGGTGGGTGTCGGTGTCGCCGTCTTCGGGGTACACCATGGGTGCACCGTTGTCGCTGGTGATCACCACGACGGTGTCGTCGGCGAGGCCCAGCTCATGCAACGTGTCGTCGATCTGCCCCACCATCCAGTCCACCAGGCAAACGGCATCACCGCGCAGGCCCGCGTCCGACATGCCATGGAACTGCGCCGGCGGCACGCACGGACGGTGCGGGGCCGCGGCGGACAGGAACAGGAAGAACGGCTCCTCCTCCGGCGCGCGTTCACGCATCCAGCCGATGGCCTCCTCCGTGAACCGGATGTCGGCCTGATCATCCCGCCAGCCCTCCGTCATCAACCCGGGATTGATCCCGCGCTGATAGACCGGCCGCTCGAGCGTCGGCTCCCCGACGATCCGATCCTGCGACACGAACGCCGACGGCGGCATGTTCAGCGAACCGGCGATCCCGAAGAACCGATCGAAGCCGAGCTCGCACGGGCCGCCCGTGAACGGCTCGGAGTAGTCGATCTCATCCGCGGGGTACTGCGTCGGCCTGTCGAGAAGGTCGGCTTCCGCCTCCGGGCCGAACGCGGTCAGCCGCGTGCCGTCCTTGCGCTTCCAATCGAGTCCGATGTGCCATTTGCCGAACAGCCCGGTCGCGTAGCCCTCGGCCTTGAGCTGGGATGCGATCGTGGGTCGGTCGGGCTCGATGATCGCGGGGGCGTGACTGTGGAGCACGTGCTGCTTGAGCGGGCTGCGCCACGCGTACCGACCCGTGACGATCGAGTACCGGCTCGGCGTGCACACGGCGGAGGAGGAATGCGCGTCGTCGAAGCGCACACCGTCGCGGGCGACGGCGTCCATGCGCGGCGTGGGGATGGCGGTGGCGCCGTAGCACCCGAGATCCCCCCAGCCCATGTCGTCGGCGAGGATGAGAACGATGTTGGGACGGGTGCGTCCTCGCACCTCGGTGTGAGAGTCCATGAAGGCCATGATAGACATGGGATGTATATCACCGCGAAGCCGCACAACGACGCGAGCACACCGGTAGGGCCGCACCGAAGATAGGACTTCTGATCATGGCTGATCTGACCGTCGACGCCCAAGCGCCCGGCGAGCGCTTCTCGCACCATTGGAACCTCGTCGTCGGGGCGGGGCGTGCGAACGAGGGCCTCCGGGCCGATTGGCAGCGCCAACTCCGCGAGGTCGCCGAGGTGCAGGGCTTCCGATACGTGCGCTTCCACGGACTGTTCCACGACGACATGTTCGTGTACCGCGAAGACGGAGAGGGTCGTCTCGATCCCTCGTTCCAGTACATCGACACCCTGTTCGATGCGATGCTCGACGCCGGGGTGCGCCCCTTCGTCGAATTCGGCTTCATGCCCTCACAGTTGGCGACGGCGACGAAGACGGCGTTCTGGTGGGGCGCGAACTGCAGTCCGCCCACGGACTTCGACGTCTGGGAGCGGCTCATCCGACTCACCGTCGAGCACTGGCGTGACCGGTACGGGATCGACGAGATCCGGCGCTGGTACTTCGAGGTGTGGAACGAGCCGAACCTGCGCCCGTTCTTCCACGGCACCAAGAGCGAGTACATCGAGCTGTACCGACGGACGGCACGTGCCGTGAAATCCGTTGACGGCGCACTGCCCGTCGGCGGACCCGCAACGAGCAACTTCGTCCCCGATACCCGCTTCGACGGTGAGACCGAGGACACTTCCGCCCAGATCGACACCCGCGAGGCACCCGACCTTGACGCACTGGACTGGAAGCCGGTGTGGCTGGAGGAGTTCCTCGGGATCGCCGCCTCAGAAGGACTCCCCCTGGACTTCGTGTCGACCCACCCCTACCCCACCGACTGGGCGCTGGACGAACACGGCCAGGGTGCGCGCCTGACGCGCGGGGTCGACGCGACCCCGGCAGATCTGCGGCTGCTGCGATCCCTCGTCGACGGCAGCGCCTTCCCGGATGCCGAGATCCACCTCACCGAGTGGTCGTCCTCGTCGAGTTCCCGGGACCGGACGCACGACTACCCGCAAGCCGCCACCTACGTCGTCAAGGCGAACCTCGACTCGATCGGCCTCGTGGACTCGCTGTCGTACTGGACCTTCACCGACATCTTCGAGGAGGAGGGCGGCGGGCAGTTGCCGTTCCACGGCGGCTTCGGCATGCTGTCGTATCACGGCATCCCCAAGCCCACGTATCACGGCTACCGTTTCCTGGCGGCTCTGGGCGACGACCTCCTGACGCGTTCATCGGTCGGGGCCATCACGCGTGACAGCACCGACGGAACGATCTCGGCGGTGGTCTACAACTATCCCGACGAGGTGACCCAGACCGTTCCGGCGTCGTTCGACACGCGTGAGAACGCCGAACGGACGTTGGCGACGGGATCGGCGCGGACGACGACGCTGCACGTCACGGGTGTGCGCCCCGGTACGCGCTTCCGCGTGGAGCTTCTCTCGCCCCACTCGGGAAACGCGATCGCACGCTGGGATGACCTGGGCTCGCCCCTGAACCCCACTCGCGAACAGATCGCGGCGATCCGCGAATCGGCGAACGATCTGCGGAGGTGGGAACTCGAGGCCGGACCCGACGGGCTGGATGCGGTCATCGACCTGCCCGCGTGGGGCGTCGCGCTGGTCACGCAACTCCGCTGACCCGACAGCGACGGGCAGGCCTCGACGGACGGTCAGCGCACGACGGGATCCGCCGCCCCCAGGAGACCGAGCTCGTGGCGGCGCGGCGCGCCTTCCCAGTCTCCCTCGGCGAGACACGCGAAGGCCCCGGTGCGCACGGCCAGACCCAGGCGGTCCTTCAGTGACTCCCCCGCCAGCTGGGCCGCGAGAAAGCCCGCCACGAACGCATCGCCGGCACCGACGGTGTCGACCGGGCGGATGGACACCGCCGGAACCTGCTCGGTCGTCGTCCCTTCGACGGCGAGCGCCCCGCGCGCACCGAGCTTGAGGACGGCCGTGGCAGGACCGGCGTCCGCCAGTGCCCGCGCGAGGTCGAGGTCGGAACGATCCCCCTCGACGATCAGACGCGCCTCGTCGTCGCCGGCGAACACGATGTCGACGAAGGGGAGGATCTCGGCGTAGAAGCTGCGGGCGTCGTCGGCGGACCACAGTCTCGCGCGGTGATTGAGGTCGAACGAGACCGGCGTGCCGGCCGCCTTCGCCAGCCTCGCCGCAGCGAGCACGGCGCCCCTCGCAGAGTCCGAGAGCGCGGCGGTGATCCCGGTGAGGTGCACGAGTGCGGCGTCGCGCAGCAGGATCGGGTCCACATCCTCCGCCGAGAGCTTCGAGGCCGCGCTTCCTGCACGGTGATAGATCACTTCGACGACCTCGGGGGTGCGCCTCACCTTGAGCATGAGCGCCGTCGGCGCGTGCGCGTCCCGGGCTGCGACGGTCGAGACCCCCTCCGCGTGGAGCTCGCGGAGGATGAGGTCTCCGCCGCTGTCGGCACCGAGCCTGCTCACCCATGTGGTCTGGATGCCGAGACGGCTCAGCCCGATGGCCACGTTCGACTCGGCACCTCCGAATCCGAGGTGAAGCGCGCTCGCATGCGCGAGAGGACCGACCCGGTCGGTGGACAAGCGGAGGAGACTCTCTCCGACCGTGACCACGCCCCGATCGCTCATCGGGTACGCCACTTCTCGACGAGATCGACGGCTCGCCGCGTCCGCTGCGCCAGCTCGCGCGCCGATCCACCGGTGAGCGCGTCGCCCAGCAGCGGCCCGCCCACACTCACGGCGACCGCTCCCGCCTCGAGCCAAGGCACGATGTCGTCGATCCCGATACCCCCGGACGGCATCACCCGCAGGTCGGGGAACGGGCCGCGAAGATGCGCGGCGTAGGAGGCCCCGAGCGTCGACGCGGGGAAGACCTTCACCGCCGTCGCCCCGGCACTCCACGCGGTGTGGATCTCCGTCGGACTGAAAGCGCCGGCGAAGATCGGGACGTCGGCCGCGACGCACCGCGCGATGACCGCCTCGTCGACGACGGGGGTCACGACGAAACCGGCCCCCGCGTCCACGGCCGCGGCCGCGGCCGCGACGGAGGTGACCGTTCCGACCCCGATCTCAGCGCGGTGCCCGACAAGGTCCCGCAACCTCGGAAGCGAGGCGATCGCACCCGGGGTGCTCAAGGTGATCTCGATGCTGCGGACGCCCCCGTCGACGAGTGCCTCGACCACGGGAGCGTAGGCGTCGGCGTGAGATGCGCGCAGAACCGCGACCAGCGGCATCTGTTCGAGGTGGGCAGAACATGCCGAGCGGGCGGCGGGAGTGCCGACGGTCATCGAGAACCTCCGGTGGGGACGTCGGCTCGAGACGTCGCGGTCGAGTGGGGCGGTCGGGTGGACTCGCGCACGACGATCTCCGGGCGCAACAGCACCGAACGTCCCGCCCCGTCGGAGCGGGCACCCGCCTGCACCGCCTCCCCGACCGCCAGGCGCGCCATCTCGCCGATCGGCTGACGGACACTGGTCAGCGGCGGGTCGTACAACTCCGCGAGGATGATGCCGTCGAAGCCGATGACCGAGACGTCCTCGCCGACGACCAGGCCCATGTCGCGGGCGCCGCGGCAGAAGCCGAGGGCGGTCATGTCGTTCACCGCGACGATCGCGGTGGGTCGGTCGGCGTCGGGGGCGAGCAATGCGTGTGCCGCCGCGCGGCCCACCTGCGCCGCCTCGACGTCGCCGAACTGCTCGGCGCCGAAACCGGTCCAGCTGGGCATGTCCGTCACCGACATACCCGCGGCCTCGATCGCGTCGCAGTACCCGCGGTACCGTGCGGCTCGGTTCACGGACCGGATCGACCCGGAGACGAAAGCGATCTTGTCGTGGCCGAGCCCCAACAGGTGGCTGGTGGCGATCTGGCCACCGACGTTGTTGTCGATGCTGATGCTGATGACCGATGCGGGATCGTTCGGCTGGGCCGGTCGATCGAAGGTGACCAGGCGCAGACCGTCCTCGATCACATCTGCGACATGGTCGAGCGAGGGCAACGACGTGCACAGGATGATGCTGCGGATCCCGTCCTCCCAGAGCTCTTCCACGTAGCGACGTTCGCGGGCCGCGTCGCGCTCCGAATTGCACAGCAGGACATTGCAGCCCAACTCCAGCGCCGCCACTTCGACCTCGCGTGCGAAAGCCCCCCAGAACGGGTTGCCGACCGACGGGACGACCAGCCCCAACGTCTGGGTACGCCCGCTGCGCAGTTGTCGTGCGGCGCGATTGGGCCGATACCCCAGATCGGCGATCGCGCGCTCGATGCGTTCCCGGGTCGCCGGCACCATCTTGCCGGTTCGCCCGTTCAACAGGTTCGAGACCGAGCTCGCCGACACGCCCGCGGCGGCGGCGACCTCCTGGATCGTGACCCTGTCACCCACGGCGGCTCCTTCGGCTCGGTGTCGCCCCAGTGTATCGATTTAGCGATTCCGCGCAAGGCACACTTCCCGCGACGACTGTGCGGCGTACCGATTCGCCAGAAATTCCTCGCTCGCCCCTCTTGCGCTTCCGATGTTGTTAGTGCATCGTTGCACCAGATCAGTCACCGATCGACGATCGACAGCGGGATGACGACAGAGAAGTCGCCACACAGGCATCGCAGCCATCCCCGTCACCACGAGAGGACACGCACATGGAAGTGAAGTCAGCAACTCGCCGATACGTCGGCATCACCGCCGTCGCCGGGCTCGCCTTCGGCTTGGCCGCATGCACGGGCTCATCGGACGACGCCGCCGGGGATGTCGACCCGGACGCCGTCTCGGGGGAGATCACCCTGCTGACCCCCATCTTCGAAGGCAGCCCGGGCCAGGCGTTGCTCGAGGACGAATTGCTGCCCCTGTTCTACGAGGAGTACCCCAACGTCTCCGTCGAAGTCGACTACACCACCTACGGCAATCTCAATGAGAAGCTCACCACGTCGGTCGCCTCCGGCCTCGTCCCGGATGTGATGCTCATGGGAGTCGGATGGATCGAAGGGTTCGCCGACAAGGGCGTCCTCGCGGAGCTGGGGGAACTCGGCCTGACCGAAGACCTGCTGAAGGAGACCTACGACGATGAGATCGTCGAGGCCGGAATGTGGGAGGACGGCGTGTACGCGGTGCCGATCATGCTCGACACCCGCTTCGGTGTGGCCCGCATGGACATCCTCGAGGAAGCGGGGTACGACGCGCCTCCCTCGTCCTGGGACGAGCTCGTCGAGATCGCCGAAGCCACCACGGTGCGCGCCGACAACGGTTCGCTCGAGCGGGCAGGCTTCGACATGCTTTCCCTCGATGCACGGCAGGCCTTCGAAGTGATGCTGTTCTCCGCCGGGGGCGACCTGTTCGACGAGGACGTCACCGAGGCGACCTTCAACGACGAGGCCGGCGTCGCCGCCCTGGGCCTGATGACAGACCTCATCAACGAGTACGAGGTCGAGGACATCGGGTTCACGTCGACCGACGACATCGTCAATCCCCTCATCAACGGGCGTGCGGCGATGGGCATCGCGCACAACAACCTCTGGACGCAGGCGCTCGAGGCCGACCCCGAGGCGCTCGAGCACATGGAGCCGTTCCTCATCGAGGGCACCGAGCCCGGCATGTTCTTCGGCGGCACGCTCGCGACTGTGTCGAACAGTTCGCAGTCCCCCGAGGCGGCGCGCGCGCTGCTGGAGTTCCTCTCCAGCCCCGAGGCGGCTCTCGCCGCCAACGAGCAGCGCGGAAACGTCCCCGCGCTGACGGAGTTGCTGGAATCGGACTACGTGCAATCCAACCGCTTCGTGCAGTTCGCGCTGGAGAACCTCGAGTACGCCAAGCGCGAGGGCGGGCCGTCGGAGTGGCTGGAGGTGCGAGGCGACTTCGCCCCGGCCGTCGAGGCCGCGCTCCTCGAGCAGAAGACGCCGCAGGAGGCCCTCGACGACCTCGCCGCGCTCGTCGACAACGCCATCGAATAATCCGCCACGGGTGCCCGGTCGACGCCGGCCGGGCACCCCCTGACCCCCGAGGGCTTGATGATGAGCACCATCGAACGCACCGTCGCACCGTCAGCGGACACCCCACCGCCGCCGCCCACGAAGAAGGCGACCCGCCGAGCCGGACTCAGCCGCGCCGAACGCAGCAAACGCCGCGCCGGCTGGCTCATGGTCGCTCCGTCGGCCCTCCACATCGGCATCTGGACGCTGATCCCGGTCATCGCGACGTTCTACCTGTCGTTCACCGACTACAACATCTTCGCGGCGCCGAACTGGATCTGGTTCGACAACTACATCGAGATGTTCCAGGATCCGGTGTTCATCCAGTCGATCTGGAACACGGTTTGGTACACCTTCTGGACCGTCCCGGTATCCATGGCGGTCGCCGTCGTCGTCGCCGTCGCCCTGAACCAGGGCCTGCGGGCACAGAAGTTCTACCGCACCGCGTTCTTCCTCCCGCAGGTCACCGCGACGGTCGCCATCGCCATGGTGTGGCTGTGGATCTTCAACCCGCAGTACGGGATCCTCAACGCCGCACTCGAGATGGTCGGGATCCCCGGCAAGGCGTGGCTGGTCGACCCCGACTGGGCCTTGTGGTCGGTCATCATCGTCGGCGCCTGGCAGGGCATCGGCATCAAGATGCTCATCTACATCGCCGCGCTGCAGAACATCGACGAGTCGCTCTACGAAGCCGCGTCCCTGGACGGCGCCTCGTCGGTACGCAAGTTCTTCAGCATCACCCTCCCGATGCTCAAGCCGGCGACCTTCTTCGTCTTCATCATCTCGATCATCGGGGCGTTCCAGGTGTTCGACCAGATCTACGTCCTCACCGACGGCGGCCCCGCCAACGCCACCACGATGATGACCTACGAGGTCTACCGCTCCGCGTTCCAGGAGTTCCGGATGGGGATGGCCGCCGCGCAGTCGGTCGTGCTGTTCGCCTTCCTGCTGGTGATGACCCTCATCAGTCGGCGGGTCACGAAGGAGGAGGACTGACCCATGACGATCACGACCACCCGAGCCCTCGTCATCGGCTCGAAAGCCGGGAAGTTCCGTCCCGGAAGCCACAAACGGCGACGCACCCGCAACACGATCCTGCTGAACGTCTTCCTCGGCCTCGGCGCGATCACGATGCTCGTGCCGTTCGTGTGGATGGTGCTGACGAGCCTGAAGTCCCCGGCGGAGCTGGCACAGTTCCCGCCGAGCATCCTCCCCGAGCAGTGGTTGTGGAGCAACTATGCCGACACGCTCGACGCCGCCCCGTTCGGCCTGTACTTCCGCAACAGCCTCATCATCGCCACCGCTCACACCCTGATCACGATCGTGCTGGGCTCGATGGCCGGGTACGCGCTCGCCCGCATCTACTTCCGCGGTCGGGAGATCGTGTTCCTGTCGTTCGTGGCGATGCTGATGATCCCGACCTACACCAAGATCGTCCCCCAGTTCCTCCTGGTGAAGTTCATGCCGCTGTTCGGGGGCAACGACATCTTCGGCCAGGGCGGCATCGGCTGGCTCAACAGCTGGTGGGCGCTCATCATCCCCGGTGGCCTGAGCGCGGCGGCGATCTTCCTGTTCCGGCAGTTCTACCTGTCGCTGCCCAGCGAGCTCGAAGAGGCGGCGCGTCTGGACGGTCTCGGGGAGTTCCGCATCTACGCCCAGATCTACACGCCGCTGATCAAGCCCGCGATCGCGACGGTCGGCCTCCTGACCTTCCAGGAGAGCTGGAACAACTTCCTGTGGCCGCTGCTCGTCACGCGCAGCAACGATCTTCGTGTGATCCAGGTCGGCCTGGCCGTGTTCCAACAGCTGGACAACACGCAGTGGCAATACCTGATGGCGGGGACCACCATGGCCACCGTGCCCATGGTGCTGCTGTTCATCTTCGCCCAGAAGTACTTCATCCAGGGCTTCACCAACGCGGGCATCAAGTAAGCCCCTCTCCCCACCCGACAACGAACGGAACCAGAATGACCATCGACCTCACCGGCCGCCGCGCCATCGTCACGGGATCGGGTGCCGGCATCGGCGCCGCGATCGCGAAGACCCTCGCCGACGCGGGAGCCGACGTCGTCATCCACTACGCCAACAGTGAGGCCGGCGCCACCGCCGTGAGCGAGTCGATCGTGGCGGCCGGACGCCGCTCGATCGCGCTGCGTGCCGACCTCACCGACTCTTCGGCCGCCGACGCCTTCATCGGTGAAGCGGTCGAGTTCCTCGGCGGCCTCGACATCCTCGTCAACAACGCCGGCCACCTCGTCGGCCGCGCGCCGCTGGCCGAGACGACCGACGAGCGCTGGCATCAGATCATGGACGTCAACGCCACATCGGCCTTCTTCGCCACCCGCCCGGCTCTGCCGCACCTGACCGCGTCCGAGCACGGCCGCATCGTCATGATGAGCTCGCTCGCCTCCGAGAACGGCGGTGGAGCCGGTTCCGTCGTGTACGCGACATCGAAAGCCGCGACCATCGGTTTCACGCGCGCACTGGCCAAGGAGATCGCGTCGACCTCCGTCACGGTCAACGCCGTGGCACCCGGGTTCATCGGCGACACCCCGTTCCACGACACGTTCACCCCCGCCGAGGCCCAGAAGAACATCGTGTCGGGCATTCCTCTCGGTCGCGCCGGCACGCCGCAGGACGTCGCGGATGTCGCCCTCTTCCTCGCCTCCGATCTGTCGTCCTACGTCACCGGACAGGTGGTCGACATCAACGGAGGACTGAACTTCCGATGACCTCCACACCGATGCTCCCGGCGCCGGAGATCGGCGACACCCGACCGGTGTCGCCGACGGCTCCGGGAGCCACGGTGCCCGATCGACCGGGTGGGTGGTGGCACGACTACGTCTGCCCGGTCCACGGCGTCGAACTCACCCAGCGCGTCGGCGACACCCACATCGGAGCCTGCGGCTGCCGCCTGCGCGGTGAGAAGTACACCGGCGGATGGCTCGCCCTCGAGCACCAGGCGCAGTCTCGCCGCGCACGCGTGCTCGCACGCCGCTTCCGCGCCACCGGCGACACCGCGGACAGAGACGCGGCCATCGAGCTCGTCGAGTCCTACGCACGCGTGTACGTGCGCATCGCGGCAGACGGGTGGAGCGCGCAGAGCGAGCCGTGGATGCTGCGCGGCAAGCTGTTCGCCCAAGCACTGTCCGAGGCGCAATGGGCCGTCGGAATCGCCGACGCCGCCCTCGTCCTCGCCGGGGCGTGGACCCCCTCGTCGCACGTGCAGGAGATGTTCGGGCATCTCGCGGAAACCTTCGTCGACGCGCGTCGCACCCTCGTGGTCGACCGCGATGACCAACGAAACAACTACACCGCGTGGCTCGATGCCGCCTACCGGCTCGTGACCCTCGCCCAGACCACGTGGGACGACCACTGCTTCCCGGCGCCGGTCGACGACGTCGCCTCGCATATGCGCCTGGCCGTCATGCCGGACGGCTGGGAGTGGGAGGCGTCCACCTACTACCACGTGTTCGTCCTGCGCGGATACCTGCTGGCGCTGCGCGGCACCGACCCGGCTGCGCTTCCCGACGCCGTCGTGGACACCCTGCGTCGCATGATCGACGTCCTCACGGTGATCGCGACACCGGACGGGTACCTGCCCGCGCTGCACGACGGCCCCTACGACCGTGTCCACATGCACCGAGAGGTGCTGGAGATCTGCGTCCTAGCCTCCGGGCTGTTCGCCGAGACCGGCCTCGACCGGATCGAGGACTGGGCCCGGGCCCGGCTGGGCGTGGGGCACGACGGCCTCGAAGACCTCCTCGACGGATGGTTCCGTGGCACTCCCGTGGCCGCATCCCCCGCACGGCGCGGCCCCCGTCGCTTCGACGATGCCGGGTTCGTCGTGCTGACCGACGATGTCATCCACGCCGTGCTCGACGCCGGACCCCACGGGGGCGCCCACGGACACCTCGACAAACTCGGTCTCTACCTCTACGGGCGTGACGCTCGGTGGCAGCCCGCCCCCGGAGTGCCACCGTACGCCAGCCCGCTGCGGCGAGGTCACTATGCGCGTACGGTCGCGCACCCGACCGTACGCGTCGACGGCGAAGACCAGTGCGAGGCCACCGCGACGGTCACCGCCTGGGACGCGGCGTCGTGCACCGTCGTCGGGATGACCGAGGATGCCGTCCCGGGTGTCGTCCTGTCTCGTGCGGTTTCCCTGCGCGACGGTCTGCTCATCGACCTGGTCCGTGCACGGACGGCGGACGGCGCGTCGCGCGCGATCACGCTGGGCTTTCGTCCCGGCGTGCCGCTGACCGTGTCCATGGACGAGACGGTCGTCTCCAGCCAGTGGCGGGGAGAAGCGGCGACCCTCCACGGATCGCATGCCTCGTCCCGCGCAGAGGCCACGCTCGTGTCGCTCCCCGGTCGCGGCCCCTCCGACCGACCGGCGATCCCGGCGACGATCGCCGACTGGAGCGTCGAAGCCGCCGACGTGTCCTTCCTCTCCGTCTACCGCGCCGGCGCACCGGTGCGCCTGCGCGATGTCCGATTCACCGACGCCGGTGCCGTCTTCCGCTGCGAAGGCGACCCCGACACCGATCACGAGGTTCGACTGTGACCCACCCCATCCTGCTCCACGGCCGCGAAGATGTGCTCCGAGGAGAGCTCGACTCGACCCGTCGCGCCGCTTTCCGACGACTGCTGGAGGAGTGCGAGCGCATGCGCACGATGGACCTCCCCCAAGAGCATCCACTCGCCTCGATCACCTACTTCGGCCCCGGCTCGGCGAACCTCGCGCTCGCCTACCGCCTGACCGGCCAGCAGCACTATCTCGACGAGCTCCGACGGTGGATCGCCCCACCGCTGTCCTTCCCCCATTGGGGCAAGGCGAACCTGCCCGATCACGACCTCGATGCGGGATGGATCCTGCACGGTCTGTCGCTGGCGTACAGCTGGGCCGGCGACGCGCTGGAGCCGCACGAGAAGGAAGCGGTCGAAGCCAAGCTGCTGCTGCAGGGGCGACGGCTGTACGACTTCGCGGTCGAGACCGAGGGAGGCTGGTGGTCGTCGTCGTACTGGCAGAACCACAACTGGATCTGCTATGCCGGGCTGGCCACCGCGGGATACGCCCTGCAGGACACGTATCCGGAGGCACGGTCCTGGACGGAGCGGGCGAAGGAGAACTTCGCGCTGGTCCTGGACCACCTTCCCGACGACGGGTCCAACAACGAAGGTGTGGTGTATTGGCGCTACGGCGTGCCGTGGATCGCCAGCTACCTCGATGTGCTCCGCGATCAGGAGGACATCGACTGGTTCCGCCGAGGGAGCTATCTTCGGGAGACCTTCTGGTACCGGCTCTACCAGGCCGCGCCCGACCTCGAGCGGATCGTCGACCACGGCGACTGCCACGACCGTCGCAGCGGGCACCCGGTGGCGCTGTACCGGAAGCTCGCGGCCGAGTACCGGATCCCGCAGGCGCAGTGGTTGGCCGACCTCGTCGACGAGCGGTTCTACTGGCGCGAAGCGTATGAGAGCGGGGTCAAGCCGGGCGTCCGTCCGGAGGCCTACCAGGAACTCCTGTGGCTCGACCCCGAGGTTCAACCGGAGGGCCCGGAATCACTGCCGCCCCGACGCTTCTTCCCCGATCTCGGACTCGTCGTCGGACGCACCTCCTGGGACTCCGACGCGGCCATGGTCTCCTTCAAGGCCTCACCCGGGGGCGGCCACAAAGCCTGGGAGTCATCGCACGCACAGCGCCGGGAGAACGGATGGGTGACCCTCAACGCCGGCCACCACCACCCCGACGCGGGCACCTTCGTGTTCCTGGGCGAAGGGTCGTATCTCGCCGTCGACGAGGGATACTCGTCGCGCAAACGCACCGAGCACCACAACGCGATCCTCATCGACGGAAACGGCTTCGTGAATGAGGACCGATACCACGTGTTCGAGAACCTCCCCTACGAGCACACCGCGGAGATCCTCACGACGACGCTCGACGCCGGGTTCACCCACGCGGTGAGCGAGTGCTCGGCCATGTACGACACGTCCCTCGGTGTGCGTCGTGTCCGCCGTCACGTCGTCCTGACCCCGGGTGGCGCTCTGGTGGTCGCAGACGACCTCCGCGCGGATCGGGAGCGCGAGTGGACCTGGCTGCTGCAGCTCGACAACGCGCCACTGCCGCTCGGAGCCGACCGGTGGATCGGGGAGGCGGGACACGCCGTGATGCCGATCGCCGCGCTGGACGACACCGCCGCACGGGCGGAGATCGTGCGGACCGGCGTACACGCGAACCCCACGTCCTCCACCCCGTCCCTCGCCATCGAGAAGGTGCAGCACACGCTTCGCCGGCACACACCGCGGGTGCGCGAGGCGCGTCTGGTCACCGTGCTCGAAGCGAGACGCTGGGACGACCGCACCCCCGCCGAGCTGAACCTGGCCCGTCACAACGAGGGCATCGTCGTGACCATCCGGCGCGGGCCGACGACCGAGACGGTCGCCCTGGGCTGGGAGGGCGCGACTGCGCCGATCCCCGGCGCCGTCGCGCAGGGAATCGGCTTCGCGGGGAGCAGAATCGACGCACGATGAGAGGTATCGACGGGCGGCCACGCAAAGCGCCACGCTGGGAGGGTCGAGCGCTCGGCGCGCTGATGTACCCGGCGAACGTGGTGGCCGGTGCGATCGCCGTCCTCATTCTGTCGGTGCCCGTGGTGACCATCCTGCCGGCGACCCTGGCCCTCAGCCGCGCCTATGCCGCATGGGTGCACGAGGGCGATGACGCCGTCTTCACGAACACGTTCCGCGAGTTCCGCGCCACGTGGCGACGGAGCCTGCCCCTCGGCCTCGGTGCCACGGTGATCTTGGCGGTGCTGGTCGTGGACGGGGTGTTCCTGATCCGGGAACTCACCGCCGAGACACCCTCGATCGGCCTCCTGTTCGCCGCGGCGACCGTCCCGTTGGCCGTCGCGGCGGCGGTGTACTTCTTCGCCGTCGCCGCGGCCGGAGCCGCCGCTCCCGATGGAACCCGCCGGGATTGGCTCGCGCTCGGCGGACGGCTGATGCTGGCGATGCCGGGCAGGTCCCTGGCGGTGGCGGGGGTCGTGGTGGTGTGCGTCCTCGCGAGTACGCTCCTGCCGACGCTCGCGCCGTTCGTGCTGATCTCGGTGCCCGCCGTCACGGCGACGGGCCTGTGGCTCACGCTCGACACGACGGACCACCCCTAAGTGGGGGGCGACGCGGCAGGTCGTGCCGCTCTGCGCATCCTGTACGTCGACACGTTCACCATGGCGGTCGGGTTCTACATGCTGATCCCGCTGCTCGCCTTTCACTTCCTCGACGATGTCGGGCTCACCATCGCCGTGGTCGCCGCGCTGACGGCGGTGCGCACGGCGGCGCAGAACGGCACGATGCCGCTGGCCGGCTGGGTCGCCGATCACATCGGATTCCGCAACGCGATCCTCATCGGCGTCCTCGTCCGCGCGTCGGGTTTCGCCCTGTTGGGGGCCTCCGATCACGTCGCGATGCTGACGGTCGCCTCGCTGCTGACGGGACTCGGTGGGGCCCTGTTCCACCCGGCGAGTTACTCCGCCTACGCCGCGCTGGCCCCCGAAGGCGATCGGGTCCGCGTGTATGCGACGCGGGAAGTCATCAGCAACGTCGGTTTCATCGCGGGCCCCGCACTGGGCGGTGTGCTCGCGGGCGTCGACTTCGCCATCGTCAGCACGGGCTCGGCGGCCCTGTTCCTCGTGGCCTTCGTGGTGAGCTTCTTCGGACTCCCGCGGGAGGCCCGCGACCCCGACCGGACTCCGCCGCGACTACGCACAGCCTTCCTCGATATGGCCTTCCTGCGCTACTGCGCACTGGTGGCGGGCATGGGGGTGATGATCACACAGTTCTATCTCGTGATCCCGTTCCGTGCGGATCAGCTGCTGCCGGGGTCGATCGGCGTCGGCGTCGTCTACAGCGGCGCGGCCGTGGTGATGGTCGTGACGATGCTCCCGTTGACGGCGTGGACGAATCGGACCTTCACGCGCCCCGTGATCCTCGCCGGAGCTGCCGTGCTGCTCGGGGGCGGGATCGCCGTCATCGGGGCTGCACCGACCACTCCCGTGATGCTCCTCGGCGTGGCGGTCTTCGTCGTCGGTCAGATGCTCGCGCAGCCCGTGATGAACGCCGTCGTGTCGGGCTTTGCGCCGGATGGTTCGGTCGCGAGTTATTTCGGCGTGCAGGGCCTGGCCACCGCGATCGGCGCGATCACGGGGAGCGCGATCGGCGGAGTGGTGTACTCGGTCGCCGGCTCCGACCCGAGGACATGGGCATGGCTCTTCTTTCCCGTATGGGGCGCCGTCGTCGCATCCGCCTTCGCCGTCGCTCGTCCCGGAAGCGCGCCCCGCTGAGCCGAAAGCGCCGCCGCCCTCGCCGAATGGGAGGACGGCGGCGCCTGGGGGTGGACAGGTGTCAGCTGCGGAGATGCCGGCGCCGCACGATCATCAGCACACCACCGCCGACCACCAGTGCCGCCGCGAGGAGCAGCAGGCCGAGCGGGACCGTTGAACCGGTGACCGCCAGGTCTCCCCCGTCAGCCTCATCCGCGCCGCCGCCGGGGGCGGTCGGGGCGATGACCGTGATCTCCGCGGAGACCGTCGCGCCCGACTCTGCCACAAGGACGATCTCGTGCGCCCCTGGTGCGGTGGCTGCCGGGATGGTCACGGTCGTCGCGAGCGCCCCTTGGGCGTCTGCGTCGACGGATTCCAGGAGCACCGGCTCGGAGTGCAACTCGATCGCGACGGTCTCACCGGCGCCCAGGCCCTGAGCGGTCAGGCCGAGCGATCCCCCGGCCTCGACCGTGGTCGCTGACAGCGACAGCACCGGACCCGCCGGATCGGTCGGCGTAGGTTCCACCTCTCCACCGACCTCGATGACCAGAGAGTCGCCGGCTGCCACCGGGACGGTGATGATGCCGTCGTCGACGACACCGTCGACGACCAACCCGTCGATGGTGACCTCTCCGTCTCCGGTGAGTGGCAGGTGCACCTCACCCGCTCGGGTGGCGGTGTAGAGGTATCCGCCCTCGGCAACCGTGAGCCACGCGGCCCCCGGCTCGTCGAGAGACACGCCGACTCCGCCATCGGTCAGGCGGGTACCCGCGCCGAGGTATGCACTGACGAACCCGTCTGCGTCCGACGTATGCACGCCGTAGGAACCCGCGAAGGTCGCCCCCGCCACCGGCTCGAGCACGTCGTCCACGGTGCTGGTGAAGACGCGGTCGACGCGGTCGTCCAGGTCGTCACTTCTCACCTCGAGCCCCGTGAACCCGTCGGCCTCGCCGAAGCTGTCGACGGCCGTGATGCCCACCTCGTCGGACCCGGTGGATTCATAGACCGCGGCGAAGGGGGACGCCACGGCGTTGACGCCGTTCTGACGCACGATGACGGCCTCCGTCGGGTCATCGAACGCGTTGACGGCGCGCGGCGTGAGGTTGTCGCGGATGGTGGTCGGCGGCGCCGTCACCGTGAAGACCTCGCGCCCGGCACCTCCGATCATCCACATGTCGGTCACGAGGTCGGTGCCTTCCGCGACACCGTCGTCGATCGTCCAGCGTGCGCGCAGGTCGCCGTCGTGGGCGACCTTCTCCGGCTCGCTGAAGAACCGGTACGTCGGAACCGGTGACCCGAGGTCGTCCGCCGGCGCGGTGGCGAGGCCCGCCCCGGCCTCATCGAACAGCTCGACACGATCACCCAGGCTGTGCCAGATGTAATCGGAATCGTCCTGGTCGGCGCGGAAGACGTCGACGTAGAACCCCGTGGTCGGCGACGTGCGCACGATCGCGAGCTGACGTCGGTGGTCCTTCGCGGAGACGTCCGCGAAGGAGTTCCACGGCGACGTCGTGCCGGGAGCGACGAGGCTGTCCTCGGGAACGGCCGGATCCATCCCGTTGACCGTGATCTCCCCGTGGTTGTACCCCGGCACGACCGTGTTGGCTCCGGCCTCGTGTCGCGAGTACGTGATGTCGCTCGACCAGTACGACTCGTAGGACTTCGCCTGCGGCGCCGTCGCCCACCCCTTGCCGTAGATCTGCGCGGCAAGTCCGTTGGCGGTGAGGTGCTGTTCGCCGTTGTATCCCCCGTACAGCGTCGCCATGAGCGCCGCGCCCGGCCCCTGCCCGTTCCGCTGCACGAGGTGGCGGTGATGCTCCGAGTACGCCATCTGGCTGGGTCCGCTGCCTTCCACGGGGTCGACCAGCGGCGCCGCGTACATCAGGTCCAGATACGACATCGTCGAGCGTTCGTAGAGCCCCGCGTCCATCGCGTTGTGGATCACCGTCGACACCGTCGCCGCGCCCGCCATGTCACCGACCTCCTGGTAGTACCAGTTCAACCGCTCGAAAGGCGCGTAGCTCGGCTGGCCGCCGCGTCCGTCGCCGAAGACCACCAGCGTGCCGCGGTCGTCGAGCCACGCGCCGACGGCGAGTGCTGCTTTCTCGAGCATCGGGTAGTCACCGATGGTGTCGATGCCGTTGTTGTAGATCGGAGCGGCGAAGTCCAGCAGCTCCTTCACCATGGCCGACGCGTATCCCGGAGACTCCGGCCACAGACCGGTCGTCTGGTCGTACTCGAGCAGGATGTCCGGGAGCGCGTTGTGGTAGTTCGTCGACTCGGTGGTGTAGTAGTGCAGGTAGTGCTCGCGACCCTTGCCGTCGGCGTAGTAGTCGTTGGATTCGAGCGCGAGGATCGCGTCGAGGATGCACTTCCAGCCGTTGACGTTCCAGTTCGACTGCTTGGCACCTCGGACGAATCCGATGTCGATGAACCTCTTGAAGACCTCGCCGGAGACCTCCGTGAGGTCCTTGCCGATCACATCGAGGTGCGGGTCGGGGTTGGCCAGCAGGTAGTCGTACAGGTAGTCGTACACGATCGCGGCCTGCCCGCCCATCGGATCGTGGATGACCTCGTAGTCGTAGTAGCCGAGGTTGCCACCGGGCTCGTAGCCGCCGGGGCCGCCCATGGACTGTCCCGGATCCAACGCCGGGTTCATGTAGTAGACGCCGAGCAGCCACTGCCAGTAGATGTCCGCGCCGAAGGCGGCGTACTTCTCTTCGCCGGTGACGTGGTGCAAGAAGGCGGCCTCCTCGGCGAGCCGGAGGATCTCCTCGTTGTTGAGACGGATCATGTGCCCGGTCTCCTCGTAGGGCACGACGTCGCCGTTCTGGTTCCGCATCGAGCCGTCCGCACTGTAGGGGAGGCGCTCTTCGAGCGGGGCGTTCTTGTTGTCGTTCCAGATGCGCATCGCCGGGAAGCGCACGGTCGGCACGGGGGCGTCGCCCTCGGCGTAGTCGAACCTCTGGTCGGCGATGTACACCTGCGTGTAACGCTCGCCTTCCTCCCAGAACATCGCCATGCGGGACAGGATCCACTCGGGATCGGTCACGTGACGATCGGCGAGCGGCTCGATCCTCTCGACGATCGCGTCGAAGGAGTCGGCGGCCCAGTCCTCGGTCGCGACCAGGTCCTGCAGACGTGCGTCGGTCTCGGGGCCGGAGAGGATCTGCGGATGCGAGGTCTGGACCTCATACGTTCCGCGCACGATGACATCGACCGTTGCGGTCTCGGTCGAGCCCCCGAAGGTGACCACGGCGGTGAGGGTGACGCTGGCGTCTTGCGCCCCCGCGGGCCGGGTGACGCTGCCGTCATCGGTGACCACCGACGGGTCGCTGCTGCTCCAGGTGATCTGCGAGCCGTACTCCCCCTCCGCCGGGAGGACGATGTCGGTGTACACGGGGTTCTTCACCAGTGCCGAAAGAGATTCGGCGTCCGCAGTCACGACGGCCGCCTCCGTCATCGTCGAGATCGACAGCACCGGCTTCATGTTCTCATCCGCCGCACGGGAGGACCGGAACTCGGAGGCGTGCGACCCGGTCTGGTTCATGTGGACGTCGAACGTGGTCTCGTCGGCATCGACAGCGGCCCGCACCCCGGCGACCACGTCGAGCGACACATCGACCGGCGGAGTCGACACGTTCGCGTTCGGCACCCGCCCGCCGCCGATCTGCTCGCCTATCGGGGGCATGGTCTCGCGCGTCACCGAGGCGTCCCAGTCACCGAGGACGTCGCTGACCACGATCTCCCCGCCCGTCCCGTGGTACTTCGTCATCTCGAGCGTCGCCTCGGTCACGATCACCCCATCGGGGAGGTCACCGAGATCGAACCGCATCAGGGTCTCGCGGCCGCGGCCCGCGAGCAGAGACTCGGTGATCTGGGCGTCTCCTCCCTGGACGAAGAGGTCCTGGGTCGGCTCGATCTCGATCGTGGAGACCTCTGGGTCGGCGGCCTGCGCGGCTGAGGTCCCCGTCGTCGCCCCCGCAGCCGTCACGGCCAGCGCCGCCGCCATCGCAGCGGCGCACCATCTGGTGGCCGGCTTCTCGAGCATCTTCAGCGTCATCGCTTCACTCCTTCTCCGGGCGGCATCGCCCGCGACGGAGCAAACATAGGATCTCCACAGGACCGAAGGCAAGCGTTTTCCACATCTTTCCGCAGGCTTCCCCGAAGGAATGGATGAAACGTTGCAGAGTGGTGGGACCTATGAAACGGACGGAAACCGCCGTCACTCCGTGCCGTCCGGGCGCGGCGGCGGTGGGGTGGGGATCGGCTCGGTCGGCGGGGCGCCGTAGCGGAAGGTCGGCACGCCCCAGCCGAGGAAGAGGGTGCCCAGTCGAATGGCGAGGATGATGACGATGGGCACCCAGAACACGACGATCCTGTCCAGGTCGAACTCGAGCAGGAGCACGTAGACGCCCGCGCCGATGAACGCGGCGGTGGCGTAGAACTGTCCGCTCCGGAACACGTCCGGCACGTCATTGGCGAGCACATCCCGGATGATGCCCCCGCCCACGCCGGAGATGACGCCGATGATGGCCGCCGCGACGCTGTCTGCTCCAGCGGCGATCGCGACGTTCGTGCCGACGACCACGAACAGGGCCATGCCCGCCGCATCGCTCACCTGGACGATCTGGTACCGGTGCAGCAGATCGAGGGCCCGCGTACGGGTGAGGGGTACGACGATCAGGGCGGTGACTGCGCCGACGAGGAGGAACGTCGGGTTGTCCACCCAGAACACGGGAAACTCCCCCAGGAGCAGGTCGCGCATCGTGCCGCCGCCGACGGCGACGATGCAGGCGAGGACGACGACGCCGACGAGGTCCATCTTCTTCCGCCCCGCCGCAACGGCTCCCGAGATCGCGAAAGCGACCGACCCGGCGTACTCCATCACCACCTGGATGACGCCCAGGGCCGAGGAGATCGGGTCGCCACTCACGCTCATGTTCCCACTGTGGACCACCGGCGTCCCCGACCGCGACGGCTCACCGGGGCTCGACGCGAGTGTCGACCAGGGGGTGAGTCGGCGTATCGTGTCGGGCATGGGCACCATCTACTACGGCGGATCCGCCACCCCCATCCACATCGAAGACCGTGCCCTGGCACACCTCAAGGTCGTGATCGCGACCAAGCTGCGTCGCAACGAGAGCTTCACCGTGTCCTGGCAGCACCCCACCGGAGAGCCCGAGGGCCGCAGCACCCTGTGGCTGCACCCTTCGATCCCGCTGCGCTTCGTCTTCGACGCACCTGAGCCTCCGGAGCTCAGCCGTCAGTGGATCGAGGACCTCGCGAACTCGGCGAACTCCTCCGGCGGCATCCAACTCGTGACCGAACAGGTCAGCGTCACCGAATAGCCGCCTTCCGGCGGCGCGTCAGGCGCGCGGCGGGTTCGCGTCGGTGACCGGCGCCTCGTCCTCGGGCGGCTCCGGGACGATCCACAGACCGTTCGGGCCGCTGGCGGTCTGCATCAGCTCTTCGACCCATAGCCGGTTGATCCGGGGCTGACGGCTGCCGAAGAAGTGGAACTGCATCGCCACCGACGGGTGCATCCAGAAGCTGCGGCGACCGCTGCCGTCGCCGACCTCGACGTCGAACATGAACGACTCGGCGCGACGCAGCTTGTTCATCACGACGATGCGCAGGTGGGCGAGCACCCGGTCTTCGATGTCGACCGACGTTGAGGAGTTGTCGTAGATGAAGCGACCCATGACCGCGAGCCTACCGGCTCAGAACGGCCACACGAGCGGCACGTAGAGCACGGCGAAAGCGATGAAGACGACCGATAGGGGAAGCCCGAGGCGCCAGTAGTCACCGAACCGGTATCCGCCCGGCTCCATCACCATGAGGTTGGCCGGCGTCGCGATCGGCGTGAGGAACGCCGCGGCTCCGGCGACGGTGAGCGCCATCATGAACGGCATGACCGACAGGTCCAATGTCGCGGCGATCGAGACGGCGATGGGCGCGACGATGAGGACGGTCGCGGCGTTGCTGATGAGCTGACCGAGCACGAGGGTCAACAGGCAGAGGGCGAGCAGCACGACGTGTGGGCTCGCTCCGCTCATCGCGGCGAGGACCCATCCGGCGACGAGGTCGGCCGTGCCGGTCTGGATGAACGCAGTCGACAGCGGGATCATCCCGGCGATGAGCACGATCGTCGTCCACGAGATCGATTGGAACGCCTGGGGCACGCTGATCGCACGGGACAGGATGAGCGCGACCGCGGCGAGCAGCGCTGCGGCGGCCGCCGGGACCACGCCCGTGGCCAGGAGGACCACCATCAGGGCGAGCACCACGACGGCTCGTTTCGCCCCGCGCCCCAGCGGCACCGAGCGGCGCAGCTGCGCAGGAGCGTCGACGGGCAGCATCCCGCCCGACGCGGTCCGCACGGTCAGAGCGTCCCACGTCCCCTGCAGCAGGAGCGCGTCGCCCGCCTGGACGACGATGTCACCGGTCTTGAGGATCTGCTCGCCGCGACGGGCGGCCAGAACGATCAGTTCACCGTCCGGCGTGGTCATGCCGGGCGCCACCGTCGTGCCGATCAGCGAAGACCTCGGCGCGATGACGACCTCGGTGACCCCTGACGCCGGGCCGAGGAGCGTTCCGGTGTCGAGCGTGACCTCGTACTGCTCACGGATCACGCGCGCGTGCTGGGCGAGGTCGGTCGGGAGCCTCATCGCGTCGCGGACGGGAAGGAGCGGCTTGCCGATCAGGATGACGACGGCGACCGAGACGAGGACCAACGGGATCCCGACCAGCGCGAACTCGAAGTACCCGAACGCGCGTCCGCCGTTCTGGGCGGCGACCTCCGAGACGATGATGTTCACCGGGGTGCCGGTGAGGGCCAGGAGCGATCCGGCGCTGGCGAGGAATGCCAGCGGCATCAGCAGCTGCGAGGGCGGCATCCCCGCGCGCGCGGCGACCACCACGACCAAGGGCACGAGGGCGGCGACGGCACCGTTGATGCTGATCAGCGCCGACGCGATCGCGACCACGGCGCCGATCGCCACGATCAATCGCACCCGCCCGGTGCCGGCACGCGTGATGACCTGCTTGCCCGCCCACGCGGTGACCCCGGTGGCATCGAGCGCCTCGCTGACCACGAACAGCCCCGCGATGAACAGCACGGTGGGATCGCCGAAGCCGGCGAGCGCCTCGGGGAGCGTGAGCACCCCGGTGAAGAAGAGCAGCAACGAAACCCCTACCGCGATGACGGCGATCGGCACGCGGTTGCTCACGAACGCGACGACCGCGAGCGCAAGGATTGTCAGTGTCGCGACGACGGGGTCCACGCGGCCAGCGTATCGATCAGACGGCGTCGAGGTGTTCGACGACCAGCGGATCCGTCACGGCGCGGCGCTCGATCACGTCGCAGGGCGCTTCGTCCTCCGATTCAGCGGATGAGGCTGAGCCAGCCTGCCAGCGCGAGAAGAGTGACCAAGAGCACGGGCAGCGTGAGGACGATACCTGTGCGGAAGTACCGACCCCACCCGATATGGATGCCTTTGCGGTCGAGAACGTGCAGCCACAGCAGAGTGGCAAGCGATCCGATCGGCGTGATCTTGGGTCCGATGTCCGAACCGATCACGTTGGCGTAGATCATCACCTCTTGCGTGAGCCCGGTCGCGCTCGCACCGGTGATCGCGAGCGCGGCGATGAGCACGGTCGGCATGTTGTTCATGATCGAGGCGAGGATCGCGATCACGAAGCCGACCCCGAGCGCGGTGGCCACCACGCCGTGCCCGCCGAAGTAGTCGAACACCTCCGACAGGTAGTCCGTCAGGCCTTGATTCCTCAGCCCGTAGACCACGAGGTACATGCCGATGGAGAACAGCACGATCTGCCACGGCGCTTCGCGGATGGTGCGCGCGACCGGGATCACCGGCTCGGCGACTGATCGCTGCTGGCCGCGCACGTCCTCCGGTCCGCCGACGACGGCCGCTCGAGCACCGACCCGCGCGAAGGCGAAGCGCGGACGGCGGGCGGCGATGAGGACCATCGCGACCGCGCCGAGTCCCGCGACCAGGGCGAGCGGGATCCCCAACGGGTCGGCCACGAAGTAACCGACCAGGAGGACACCCAGGACGATCCATCCGGCGCGGAACGTGACGCGGTCGCGGACCGCGGTGGCGGGCGTGTCCAGGGCGGAAAGGTCGTAGGTCTGGGGGATCGAGCGTCGGAAGTAGAGATAGAGCACCCCGAGAGACGCGAGCACCGCGACGATGCCCACCGGCACCATCACCACCGCGTACTCGGCGAATCCGATGTCGAAGTAGTCCGCCGAGACGATGTTGACGAGATTGGACACGACCAGCGGCAGGCTTCCCGTGTCAGCGATGAAGCCCGTCGCAAGGATGAAGCCGAGGGCCGCCTTCGCGTCGATCTTGAGCGCCCGCAACATGCCGACGACGATCGGGGTCAGGATGAGTGCGGCACCGTCGTTCGCGAACACAGCCGCCACGGCCGCCCCCAGCCCGACGATCAACACGAACAGCAGCCGACCGTTCCCACGCCCCCAGCGGGCGACGTGGAGCGCCGCCCACTCGAAGAATCCCGCCTCGTCCAGGATGAGGGAGATCAGGACGATCGCCACGAAGGTGAGGGTCGCATTCCACACGATGTCGACGACGGTGAACACGTCACTGACGGCGACGACCGTCGTCACCAGGGCGAGAAGCGCGCCGATCAACGCGGTGTACCCGATGGGGAAGCCCTTGGGCTGCCAGATCACCACCACGAGGGTGGCGACGAAGATGAGGGCCGCGACGAACGTGAGGATCACGACACGATCTCCGGGAGCTCGGCCCCGAGTGACGACATAGGGCGTTGCGACCAGATCAGGGCGTCAGACATGAAGACCTCTCAGGGATGCGCGACGTCGGCGCGCGGGACATAGACATCCATAAATATAGACGATGATCGAACGGTAACACCTCCGTGTCGTCCGTCGACATAGCGCATCCGCGCCCGCCGTGCGCGGGGTTGACCGCCCCCGTGCACGACTCGCAAGACTGGGGTCATGTCACGGATGCGGGCGAATCTGCGCGACTGGCGCGCCACCGTGCTCAATAGGCACCGGATGCTCCTGGCCGCCAAGACCGCGGTCGCAGCGGCGATCGCTTGGGCCGTCGTACCCCTGCTGCCCTTCGTGAACAACGAATACTCCTACTACGCGCCCTTCGGTGTTCTGGTGGTCATGTACCCCACGGTTGCGGCCACCGCACGAACGGGCGGACAGACCCTCCTGGGCCTTGCGATCGGGATCGGCCTCGGGGTCGGCGCGCTGGGCGCGACGGAGTACTTCGACATCCCCCCGGTCATCCCGCTTGCCGCCGTCGTGGCCGTCGGTGTCCTCCTCGGGGGGATTCGGCACCTGGGCGCCGGACGCGACATCCTCGCTGTGGCGGCGGTGTTCGTCCTGCTGCTCGCCGGTCAAGCGGGAGCCGACGACTACCCACTGTCGTATCTCGTGACGATGGGCGTCGGTGTCGTGGTCGGGCTCGTCGTGAACCTCGTCGTCGTTCCGCCGCTGTATTTCCAGTGGGCCGGCGGAAAACTCACCACCCTCCGCGAGACCACCGGAGGCTTCCTCGACACGCTCGCCGATCACGTCGACGACCCCGAACCGGCGCAGGTCGACGCCGCCGTGGCGCATCTGGACGCGATGACCGATGAGGTGCGACGCGAGGTCACCGAAGCGGACGACTCCGCTCGGGCCAACCCGCGCGGCAAGCGCCATCTGCGCGAGCAGGAAGACAACGCCCGCCGGTTGCACTCGATGGAACAAACCGTCGCCGCCACGCGAGATCTCGCCGAGGTGGTCGCGGGACGGAACCCAGCAGCGCTGGAGGACATGACCGACACGGCGCGAGCCCGCTTCGCCGAGGCGATCCGAGCATGCGCGCAGCTCACCGACACCGCCATCGACGACGACTCGCTCGACACGCGCCTCCGCGACGCGAACGACGCGCTCGAGGCGTATCTGAACGAGCTTCCCTCAGCATCGGTCACCAGCTCGACGAAGGCCCAACGCATCGAGCCTGCGATCTTCCTGCGACGCATCATCGATGCATCGGCACCCTTCGCCTCGGCCGACACCACCGATGGCCCGGCCCCCGACACCCCGTCGGGTTGACGCGCGGACAGGAGTCGCCGGTGAGGCGACCCCTCGATCCGTCCGTCATCGCGCGGAGCGGTCACCCCCACGCATTCAGCGGGGGGCGGGGAGACCGCGTCAGAAGAACGAGGCGATCACCACGCCGCCGGCCGCACCGACGAGGACGACCACCCACGGAGGCACGCGGAAGGCGGTGAGGAGGACGAAGCACACCAACGCGAGCGAGAACGTCGCCGGATCGACCACCGCCGAGGTGAAGACCGGATCGTACAGGGCCGCGCCCAGTACGCCGACGACGGCCGCGTTCGCGCCCGCCATCGCCGCCCGAGCACCGGCCTGGCGGCGGAAGCCGCTCCAGAAGGGCAAGACCCCGGTCAGCAGCAGGAATCCGGGCAGGAAGACCGCCAGCAGGGCGATCGCGCCGCCCAGGACACCACCGGGACCCACCGCGGAGACCGCACCGAGGTAGCCCGCGAAGGTGAACAACGGACCCGGCATCGCCTGGGCGAGTCCGTACCCGGCGAGAAACTCCCGCGTGTCGACCCACCCGGTCGAGACGATCTCCGCCTCGAGGAGGGGCAGCACCACGTGGCCGCCGCCGAACACGAGCGCTCCGGCGCGATAGAAGGCGTCGACGAGGTCCGCGGCCCCCCACCCCGTCACCGCGGCGAGCACGGGGAGCCCGATGAGGAGGACGAAGAAGGCCCCGAGGCAGAGGATGCCGACCGCGCGCGGGACCGGGAACGACGAGCCCGGGTCCGCGTCGGTGGCCACCGAGCGACACAGCCACATTCCCAGCATCGCGCCGACGACGATCACGACGATCTGAGCGATCGACCCACCGGCGAGCACGACGAGCACCGCTGCTCCTGCCGCGATGCCGGCCCGTGTCTTGTCCGGGGCGAGCGTCCCGGCCATCCCCCACACCGCCTGGGCCACCACCGCGACGGCGACGAGCTTCAATCCCTCGAGGATCCCCGACCCCACCGGCCCGGCGATCGCGGAACCGGCGGAGGCGAAAGCGATCATGAGAATCGCCGAGGGCAGCGTGAAGGCGACGAAGGCGGCCAACGCGCCGCCGACGCCGGCGCGCAGCATCCCCAGCCCGAAACCGACTTGGCTGGATGCCGGTCCGGGCAGGAACTGCGACAGGGCGACGAGATCGGCGTATTCGCGGTCGTCGATCCACCGTCGGCGCGTGACGAGTTCGTCGCGGAAGTAGCCCAGGTGCGCCACGGGACCACCGAAACTGGTCGCTCCGAGCTTGAGGAAAGCGACGAAGACCTCGAGGACCGTCCCGCGCGGACGCGCGACCCGTTGGGGCGACGGCGGGCCCGGATGTCCTGCCAACGGCTCATCGGACGACACGCTCACACGCTACCGTGGCCGGGGAAGGGAAGGTGGTCCCCGTGTCCGGACGTCTCGTACAGCTGCCGAACGGCCGCTCGCTCGGTGTCACAGGGTTCGGTGATCCGATCGCCCGCCGCATCGTGGTGCTCTGCCACCCGGCGCCGGGCACCGGCGGATTCGATCCCGACCCGACGGTGACGGCGCAGTGGGGTGTGAGGATGGTCGCGCTCGACCGTCCCGGCTACGGCGCGTCTGAGCCATGGCGCCCCGGGGAGCGGCCGTCGTTCACAACGCACGCGGACGACCTCGCCCAGCATCTGTCACGCATCGGGGCCGGTTCGGAACGCCTCGAAGGCATCGACATCGGTTCGGTCGGCGTCGTCGGCTGGGGGGTCGGCGGTCACGCCGCGCTCGCGCTGGCCTCACGGCACCCGCGCCTGGTCGGACGACTGGCGCTGATCGACACGCCCTCCCCCGAGACGGCCTCCCGCGCGGTCGACCCCGCGGTGCCCTTCTCGTTCGCCGACATCGGCTTCGCTCCGCGGGAACCCGCCTACGGGGAATCGGGCACCGGACGCCGCCTCCGTCGGATGCTCACAGCCGCCGCTGTGCAAGGCGGGGCCGGCGTGCAGGGCGACCGTGCAGCGTTGGACGACCACGACTGGTGGCGGTCGGTGCGCGACATCGAGGCGGAGACGTTGCTCGTGTACGGTGACGAGCATCCGACCGTGAGCGCCCGTGTCGATGGGCGCCGTCTTCGCCGCCGCCTCCGCAGATCGCGCGTGGTCCGGGTCGCCGGAGGAACGGGCCTGTCCGTCTCGACCCACTGGCCCAGCATCCTCAATCACGTCGCCCCTCGCCGATGAGCTCCGGGGGTCCCCGCGAAACCACCCGTCCTCACCGAGACCATCTCTTCCACGCACAGGGATGGGGTGCCTTCGTCGAGATCGGGTGGTCTCGCCCCGCCGGTAGGATTCCCAGGGTGGAGCCTGAGGACACCGATGTGAACGCCACACCCGACGACGGCGCGGACGACAGCACCGGCGCGGGTGCGTGCGGTCCGGGATGCACCTGCGCCCCCGGGCGGACCGGTTTCGTGACGCTGGAGACGTCGCGCCCCCCGACAGGCGGCGAGCTCCGACCCGACACGGGGGCCCACGCGGTCGAGCAGGTGAAGATCCCGTCGGGCACGTTCGCGATGGGCGACTCCTCCGGCGACCGCAATCCCGGCGACGGGGAGGTGCCGGTGCACCAGGTCACCCTGGACGCCTTCTCGATCGACGCCACGAGCGTGACCAACGACGATTTCGCCCGTTTCATCGACGCCACCGGCTACGCCACCGAAGCCGAGACCTTCGGCTTCTCCGCCGTGTTCCACCTCGCCCTCGCGGCGCCCGACGAAGACGTCATGGGGCGCGCATCCGGCACCCCGTGGTGGCTCGGCGTGAAGGGGGCGGACTGGCGGCACCCCGGCGGGCGCGACAGCTCCATCGACGGCCTCGGCGACCACCCCGTCGTGCACGTGTCGTACAACGACGCGCTGGCCTACTGCGCGTGGGCCGGACGCCGCCTCCCCACCGAAGCGGAGTGGGAGTACGCCTCACGCGGCGGCCTCGACCGCGCCAAGTACCCCTGGGGAGACGACGAGCCGGACACGGGCGGCGCGTGGCGCACCAATATCTGGCAGGGCGTCTTCCCGCGGGAGAACACCCTCGACGACGGGTTCCTGACCACCGCACCCGTCCGCACCTTCTCCCCCAACGGATTCGGCCTGTGGCAGACGGTCGGAAACGTGTGGGAGTGGTGTGCGGACTGGTGGGACCCCGGCTACTACGCCGCCTCGCCCGCCTCGAACCCCCTCGGCCCGGACCGCGGGAACGCGCGTGTGCTGCGCGGGGGGAGCTTCCTCTGCCACATCTCCTATTGCAACCGTTACCGCAATTCCGCCCGGTCGCAGAACACCCCCGACTCCTCGATGGGAAACGCCGGCTTCCGCACGGTCTCCCTCGCCGCAGCGTGACCGGGCCGATCTCGCCTTCGTCGCACCGGCCGCGCCGGCGCGACGTGCTCTCCTGGATCGCGGTCGTCCTGGCCGCGGTCGCCGTCGCGGTGGTCACGTGGGTATGCCTCACGGCGTGGGGAGCGGTCGTCCACGGCAACCCGGCATACGCGCTCGTGCTCGGGGCGACGACGCTCCTGGCGATCGTCGGATTCGCCCTCGCCCTCCGCGGCGCCCGGGCCGCGAAGCCGCTGCGCGTAGCCGGACGCGTCGCCCTCCTGGTCGCCGCGGCAACCGGCATCGCCGTCGTGGCTTGGTTGCGCCCCTACCCGGCCGTCGAACCGGCGCTCACGGCGATGCGCACCGACGCCTCGGTGACGGTCACCGAGTCCCCCGATCGGATCGTGTTCCTCCCGAGCGGGGAGGTGTCCTCGACCGCGGTGTTCTTCCAGCCGGGGGCCCTCGTCGACGCACGCGCGTACGCCGCCGTCCTGCGACCGCTCGCAGAGCGGGGCCATCCGGTCGTGATCGCCAAGCAGCCGCTGGGAATCGCCTTCCTCGCCCTGGGCGCATTCGACGAAGCCCGCGACGCGGTACCCGATGCCGCCGACTGGGTCGTCGGCGGGCATTCCCTCGGCGGCACGGTCGCGTCGATACAGGCCGACGAGAGCGACGGCACCGCGGCCTCACCCGTCACCGGGCTCCTCCTGTACGCGTCGTACCCGGCGGGCGACATCAGCGCGTCCCTCACCGCACGCGTGCTGTCGATCTCGGGTACCGAAGACGGCCTGGCGACCCCGGAGAAAGTCGACGAGTCCGCCGCGACACTGCCCACCGACACCGAATTCCTCGTGCTGGAGGGCGTCTCGCACGCCCAGTTCGGCGCGTACGGCCCCCAGGCCGGAGACGGCACCCCGGAGGTCTCCGACGACGTCGCGCGGCACGAGATCTCCGAGGCCAGCCGACTGTTCGTCGACTCCCTCACCCCCGACTGAACGACCGCTCGGGAATGTTCCCGATCGTGCGTACGCTGGAAGAAAGAAGCCCCGCAACCGACAGAGAGGCGGCTTCCATGGCCACGCAGACCGTCACGATGGACTCCTTCCGCGAGACCATCACCGACAACGACATCGTTCTCCTCGACTTCTGGGCGGAATGGTGCGGACCGTGCCGTTCGTTCGCTCCGGTGTTCGAGAAGGCGTCGGACGAGCACTCCGACGTCGTCTTCGGGAAGATCGACACCGAGGACCAGCGCGAGCTCGCGGGCGGGTTCGGCATCACCTCGATCCCCACCCTCGCCGCGTTCCGCGAGGGGATCCTCGTGTTCTCCCAGCCCGGCGCGCTCCCGGCACCTGCCCTCGAGCAGGTCATCACCGCCGTGAAGGGCCTCGACATGGACGACGTGCGCAAGCAGATCGCCGAGCAGCAGGCGCAGGCCGGCGAAGACGCATCGGCATGACGCGCCGGGTGACAGCCGGGTGACGCGCGGGGTGAACTGAGCCGCGCATCATCCGCGCACGCCCCACGGTCCGATCAAGATGGACTCCGCTCCCGCTGCACCCTTTCGACCCTGGAGGCGCCCCTTGGCCACGCACACCACCGCGACCCCGGAACGTTCGACCGGCGCACGTGCCGCTCTGGGCTTCGGAGGTGTGCTCGCCGTCGTCATCGGCGTCTTGATCCTCCTCTGGCCCGAGCGCACCGCCTCGGTGGCCACGGCACTGATCGCCGTGTACGCGATCGGCGCCGGGGTCGTCTATGCCGCAGTGGGGCTGTTCGCGAAGGATCAGAAGACGCGCTCGCGGGTCGGTCGCATCTCGGCGGCGGTGGTCTTCCTCATCGTGGGGATCCTGGCGTTGCTCAACCTCGGCCAGACGACGGCGTGGCTGGCCGTCTTCCTCGGTGTCGCGGTCGGCGTGACGTGGATCGTCGAAGGCATCCTCACGCTGGCGACGCTGCGCGAGTCCGAGCACAAAGCCCTCACAGTCGCCTTCGCCGTGGTCGCGCTGGTGGCGGGAGCGGTGCTCGTGGCCTCCCCCGTCTGGGGGATCGCCGTGCTGTGGTGGCTGCTCGGCGCCTCGCTGATCGTCCTCGGAGCGATGAACGCGCTACGCGCACTGCGGACGCGCCGCGACCGCTGAGGTCAGGCGCCGACGCGCCCCTCCTCGCCCTCGTCCTCACCCTCGCCTTCGTCCGCCTGCTCGCGCAGGGCACGGAACAAAGACGACAGGGAACCGAAGCCGACCGCCGCGGCGAGTTCCACGGACGGCATGTGCGGGTTCCCGCGCCGCATGGCCACCGCGGCACGACCTCGTTGGGCCCTGATCTCGGCGACGACGGTCGTGCCCTCCTCGGCGAACGCGGCCTGAAGACTGCGCGCGGAGACTCCGAGGTCGCGGGCCAGTGTCGTGACCGTCAGTCTCTGGTCCTGATACTGGCTCAGTATGGCGCGCATCGCGCGCGAGAACAGACTGACCTCCCTCGAGTGCCCCTCGGTGATCAGGCGCACGAGAGCGCGGGCGACCTCCGCCGAAGCGGCCTGCAGCGGACCGGCGGCGGTCTCACCGGGGATCCGGACGGCGCTCAGTGACGTCACGAACGCCACCAGCGGACGAAGCGCCTCATCGGGCAGGGCATCGCTGACCCGCGGCGCGTGATCGGGAAGATTGAGCTCGGTCACCATGCTCGCCGGCAGGCTGAGGTACAGGATCCGATTGCGCTCACCCGTCAGCTCGAACCGCACCGGGGTGTCCCCGGGCGGCACGAGGGTCAGCCCCGGCTCTCGCGTCCACACCGCTCCCTCCGCGTGCGTCGAGACGGCGCCCTCGAGACACACCACCGCGGCAGCCCGTTGCCAGGACAACCTGTCCCGCGGCCAATCGACCACCGCCTCGGG
Source organism: Microbacterium aquimaris (assembly GCF_039531285.1). NCBI lineage: Bacteria > Bacillati > Actinomycetota > Actinomycetes > Micrococcales > Microbacteriaceae > Microbacterium > Microbacterium aquimaris. Next base: position 524,544 of record NZ_BAAAPT010000001.1, read on the forward strand.
TGCGGTCACGTGTGCGAAGGTGATCTCGGGGAACCGCGTCATCACCGCACGGAAGACGCCGTCGGTGGCGACATCCACGATGCGCAGGTTGGCGGCCCGCAAGTACGCGCCGAACGCGTCGTGGCGGGCTGTCTCGCTCGCCGGAACCTCGAATTCGACACTGTCGACGGGACCCATCTCCTGCCACAGCAGGTTGCGCGTCGGCATCGGTCCTCCTGATCGACCCACGTCGATATCGTTAACCTCCATCATGTCAGCGCGAGACGCCACGCGCTCACGAGCCGGCGCCTGTTCGCGAGGAAACCGGTCTCACCCCCTCGGCGCGGGAAAGAGCGAAGACCCCGGTGACGGCGACCGCGCCGGCGCCCGCGAAGGCGAGCGCGGCCCACCATGGCGCGCCGCTCGCCTCCCCCAGGATGGTGATCCCCAGCAGCACCGCCACCGCCGGATCGATCACGGTGAGGCCCGCCACGACCACCTCGGCCCGATTGCTCGCGTGCGCACGCTGGACGAAGTAGATCGACAAGCCCCCCGCGACGAAGATCCCGACGAGACAGGCGAGGGTGAGCACGTCCGCATCGGTGAACGCGAAGTGGCCCGCAGAGAGGATGGTCTGCACGCGCAGGATGACCGTCTTCCCCAGCGTCGCGACGAACGCCGAGTAGACGCCACCGAGGATCACCCAGGTCAACGCGGGAAGGCGTCGACCACGCGCGGCCACCACGAACACCGCGGTGACCAGCAGGGTCCCGCCGAGGGTGGACAGGATCGCGACGAGCTGCTGATCGTTGATCGCATGTTGCGTACTCACGAGCGCGGCCACGACCACGAAGAGCGCGACCCCACCCGCGCTGAGCCCGATCGCCCGGAGCACCGCACCGGAGGGCGCCTGCCGGGTGGCCCATGCCGTGAGCAGGGTGGTGAAGACCAGGGCCGTGACGCCGACCGGCTGCACCACGATCAGGGGCGCAAAGGCGAGGCTCCCCATCTGAAGGAGGGTCGACAAGACGAGCAGGACACCCCCGGCCAGCCACCACCGGTTGCGCACCAGGTGGAGAACCCTGCTGCCCCCCGCAGCCTCCACGCGCGTCTGCATCCGGCGCACGCCGCGTCCTTGCAGGAGGTTTCCCACCGCCAGCGCGATCGCCGAGGCCACCGCCAACGCGATCCCGGCGACGGGGAGAGTGGTGATGTCCATAGGTCACTTCCTGAGAGAGGTGCGCGTCATTCCGCACCGTCGAGGTGGAGTTTCACGCTGATCTCGTACGCGTCGAGCTCGTCGCGCACGTATCGCAGCGACGGGGTGCTGTACCGGCCGCTACGTGCCAGCGTGCGCAGTTCCGCACGCATCGCGCGGATGAGTTCGAGCTCGAGCTCGAGGCGTTCTCCACCGGCGGGGCCGCGCGCGTCCGCGCGCAACGTGCGGAACAGGTGTGATGTCGCCAGCACGGACGCTGCGTCCGCGCCGTCGGGGATCGCGATCCTCCCCTCTTTCATCGCGTGGGCGGTGAGTCGGCGTAGCTCGCCGTCGACCGCGCGGATCTCCTCCCGCGAGGGCCCCTCACGGCCCTCGCCCCGCAAGCCGAGCATCTTCACGACGAAGCCGAGCGTCCCACCCTGGACGGCCAGGCTTCCGGCGGCGACGATGAAGGCCACGAGCACGAGCAGGTCGCGCTCGGGGGTGTCGGCCGGGAGGGTCTGCGCCGCAGCGAGTGTCACCACGCCGCGCATGCCCGCCCACACGATGACGGTGCTGTGTCTCCACGTCAGCGGGGAGGATTGGAAGTAGTCGCTGTCGGCCCGAGCGCGGCGCGCGTCGGGGCGCCCGACGATTCTCCGGTCCCCGTCGGCCGCAGAGAGTCTGCGTCGCACCGACCGGGCGAGGATCGTGTTGCGGACGCTGACCATCGGGAACACGTATGCGGCGCGGGCCACCATGACCACCGCGAAGGCGAGGGCGGCGATGCCCACTGCGCGTCCGAGCCCCTCGTCGGCGGCGATGTTGCGTTCGATGATGCCCCACAGCTGGAGTCCCATCGCCAGGAAGACGACGCCCTCGAGCACGGACTCCACCGTGCTCCAGTTGAGCTTGTCCGAAATGCGCTGCTCGGGTGTGAGCCAGCGCGCCGCGCCCTGCCCGCACACGAGCCCGGCCGCGACGGCGGCCACCAGACCGGAACCGCCGAGGTACTCGGTGGGAAGGTACGCCAGATACGGGATGGTGAACCCGAGCGCGGTGTTGGCGGTGGCGCTGCGCGTCCACGCGCGAAGCCGCAGCGCGATCACCCCCACCAGACCCCCCACCACGACGGCGGAGAGCACCGCCCAGATGAACGAACCGATCGTCGTGATCACGGAGAACCCGGCGGCGGTCGCGGCGATCGCGGTGCGGAGGGTGACAAGCGCGGTCGCGTCGTTGAGCAGGCTCTCGCCTTCGAGGATGGTGACAACCCTGCGGGGAGCACCGAGGCTCTTCACGATCGTCGTCGCGACGGCGTCGGTCGGGCTGAGGATCGCTCCCAACGCCACTGCCAGGGGGAACCCGAGCCCGGGGATCGCCCACGACAGCGCCAGTCCGAGCAGGAGGGATGAGGCGATGACGAGGACGACGGACAGACCGCCGATCGCTCCCGCTTCACGCGTGAACTCTCGAGCCGGAGCTGCCACCGCGGCCGAGTAGAGCAACGGCGGCAGAATGCCCACGAGGATGATCTCCGGGGCGATCGTCACCGCGGGTACGGCGGGGGCCAGACTGACCGCGACCCCGATCGCCATGATCACCAGCGGTCCGGCGACGCCGATGCGGTTCGCGAACGCGTTGGCCAGGGTCACGACGATGATCGCCACAACGATCGCGGCGAGCAGTTGCACAGACACGGCTTCGGTCCTTCACATCGCGAGGTCGGCGCCGTCCGACTTCACAGTCGGACGCGGCGGGGTCAGGACGCGGCTTCTCCTGCCGCTCGGCGGTGACGGCTCCAGAACGGCAACACGATGAACGAGGTCAGGAAGAAGCAGATCGCACCGATGAAGGTGCCCCACGTTGCGTACGCGGTGTTGACGAGGTCTCCCCCGGGCAGGACATAGGCGCCGATGGCGGAGAACCCGAACGCCACGCACCCGATGAAGTTGATCAGGACCGACCACCACTCCTTGTGGCGGAAGTCCCAGTGCCGGGCGACGTGCGCGTAGGCGATGAACCCGACGACGCCGCTGACGAGGAACGCGACGGACCCGCCCGCGTCGGGCGCCCAGACGTACTTGTCTTGCGCGCCGACACTCTTGGCGTACAGCGCCGCGGTGGTGCTGACGTTGAACATCAGTGTGCCGAAGCTCTGCGTCGACGCGGTCAACCACTCCGCGCGTACCATGCGGCCGGGATGGTACGAGACGGGGACGCTGATCGGGCCGCTGAGGAAGACCTGGATGAGTCCCGCGCCGGTGAAGAACCAGGCGCCGATGAAGAAGAGCAGGTTCGAGCCGGCCGAGCCCAGTATCTCGCTGAGCCCGGGAGCGGACCCCAACGCGAAGAAGGTGGACCCGATCATGAAGCCCCAGCACTGCTTGTTCAGCGTCGGCACGAAGGCGCGACGAGGCGTGCTGTGGGTCGGTGCGCTCACGGACATGCGTGTCTTTCGGGTCGGCGGATGGGGGCACCGGAAGGGGTGGGGAGGGCGGCGCCCTCCCCACCCCGAGCACTCAGTGGTGGAAGTGCGATCCGGTCGACGCCTCGCGAGGAAGCGGCGCCTCGAGCGAGTCGAGGAAGGCGACCTCGCCCTTGATGTCGGACAGGAGCGCCGAGGCCAGGTCACGGCTCAGGCCGACCTTGACGACGATGCGCTGCAGCACCATGTCCGACATGTCGTCGGCCATGGGGTAGGCCGGCACCAGCCAGCCCTTCATGCGCAACCGGTCAGCCAGGTCGTACAGCGACCAGTTGGCGGTGTGCCCTTCCTTGAGCACCCAGGCGAACACCGGGATCGTGTCGCCCTTGCTGACCAGCTCGAACGGACCGATCTTGGCGATCTCCGAGGAGAGATACTGTGCGACGTCGAGCGAGTTCTGCTGGACCTCACGGTAGCCTTCACGGCCGAGGCGGAGGAACTGGTAGTACTGCAGCAGGACCTGCGCGCCGGGCCGCGAGAAGTTCAGCGCGAGGGTGGGCATGTCGCCACCGAGGTAGCTGACGTGGAAGATCATGCTCTCGGGCAACACCTCGCGGTTGCGCCACACGACCCAGCCGACACCCGGATAGACCAGACCGTACTTGTGGCCGGAGGTGCTGATGGAGTTCACCCGGTCGAGGCGGAAGTCCCAGTTCAGCTCGGGCTGGCAGAAGGGGGCGATCATCGCGCCGGAGGCACCGTCGACGTGGATCTTCACATCGAGGCCGGTCTTCTCCTGGATCTCATCCAGCTTGGCCGCGATCGCCTCGACCGGCTCGTAGGCCCCGGTGAAGGTCTGGCCGAGGATGGCCACGACACCGATGGTGTTCTCGTCGACGTACTTCTCGAGGTCATGGCCGTCGAGGACCATGTGGTCCGGGGTGACGGGCACGTACCGCGGCTCGACGTCCCAGTAGTTGCAGAACTTCTCCCACACGACCTGCACCGCAGCCGACATGATGAGGTTCGGCTTCTCGGTCGACTTACCCTCGGCCTTGCGCTTCTCCTGCCACAGCCGCTTGAGGGCGAGACCACCGAGCATGCAAGCCTCGGAGGAGCCGATCGTCGATGTGCCGATGGTGTCGTTGACGTCCGGGACGTTCCACAGGTCGGCGAGCATGCGCCAGCAGCGATCCTCGATGGCCGCGGTGGCGGGGTACTCGTCCTTGTCGATCATGTTCTTGTCGGCGGCTTCGAGGTACAGCTTCTTGGCCTCGTCGTCCATCCACGTGCCGACGAACGTCGCGAGGTTCAGGCGCGAGTTACCGTCGAGGATCGCCTCGTCGTGGACGATCTGGTATGCGGTCTCGGGCAGGCTCGGCTGCTCCGGCATCGTGAACTTGTCGAACTCGGTCGCCTCGCCGGGGCGGACGAAGACGGGGTTGACCGAGAGAGTGGGGTCGAGGTTCGTCGTCTGGCGAGCCTTGGTCGTGTTGGAACTCACGGAGTCCTCCTAGTGTTTCGGCTTCGGTTTCGGTTTCGGACGCAGCGGCTGCAAAGCCACCATGGGGCAGGAGCACCGGATCGTGACTCGATGGGCGCGCGATGCGTCCGCTCGATGCGGCGTGCGGTGCCGGCGGTGGACGACGCCGGATCAGCGGGGCCGCTCTTGCGATACTCCACGTCACGATGCCGTCGACCCGAGTGTGTCAGAGGTCGTTCTTGACGACCGCGCCTCCCTTGATGATCATCTTGAAGTTCGTGTCGGGGTCGCCGATCAGTGAGATGTCCTGCAGGGGGTCACCGTCGACGAGGATCATGTCGGCCCAGCCGCCCTCGGCGATGACGCCGAGCTTGCCGCCCCGGTACGTGTTGCGTTCACCGGCGAGCTCGAACAGCGCCGCGTTCCCCGACGTGAGCATCTTCAGCGCCTCGGCGTTCGAGTAGAACTCCCCGAGTCGCGCGGCCATCTCGCTCTGACGTGGCGCGGACTGCGGTTCCAGCAGGAGGTCGGTTCCCCACGCGGTCTTGACCGCGTACTTCCGGGCCCACTCGTACACCTGGTTCGTACCTTCGCAGATCTCGGTGTTCTTCGCGGCACGCACGGGATCCGGGTAGTGGTGGTCCGCTTCGGCGAACGGCTGCATGGAGAGCCACACCCCCGCATCGGCGATGCGCTTGACGGTCTCCTCGTCGGCGAGGTGCCCGTGCTCGATCGAGGCGACACCCGCGTCGATCGCCCGCGCGATCCCGGCCGGCGTGTAGACGTGCGTGGCGACATAGGTGCCGTAGTCCGAGGCGGCCTGGACGGCCGCTTTGATCTCGTCCGGTGTGTACTGCAACGTGTTCAGCGGGTCGTACATCGACGCGGCGCCGCCGCCGAGCGTCAGTTTGATCTGGCTGGCGCCCTGGCGCAGCTGCTCGCGGACGGCGGCGAGGACGCGCGGAACCCCGTCGGCGACCCGGGTGAAGTGGATGTCCTCGGTGCGACTGGGCTTGCCGCCGAATTCCTCCGGAGTGTCGTACACGAAGGCGAAGTCGGCGTGACCGGAGGTCTGCGAGATCATGGCCTGGCTGGGGAAGATGCGCGGCCCCTCGAACACGCCACGGTCGATGAGCGACTTCACCGGCGCGGTATCACCGCCCATGTCGCGCACGGTCGTGAAGCCGCGCAGGAGCATGCGCTTGGCTTCGGCGATCGTGTTGCCGTACAACGCTCCGGTGGGGCCCTGCAGGAACTCCACCATGCTGTTGGCGTTACCCATCAGGTGCACGTGCGCGTCGCTGAGGCCGGGCATCAGGAAGCGCCCCTGACCGTCGACCTCGAACGCGCCATCCGAGCCGGCCACCGGCGAGGAGGAGACCCCGACGATGTGCGACCCTTCGACGAGGACGTCCATGCCGTCCTGCGCCTGGCCGCTCACTCCGTCGAAGACACGGACGTTCCGCATGATCATTCTTTGCGGCGTATGAGAGGTCATGTCGCCGACGCTATCTTCGACCCCCGGGGCGGATTCGAGTGGCGACCGGCGAATTCACCCCGCCTCGCACCCGCACCGTCATCACCCGATCACCCGCGCATCACCCCCACCTCATCCGCCGTCGTCGCCCCGCCGACCGCACGAGGAAGACCCCGACGTGCCGAGCGCATCGGGGTGTCTTCATGATTCCGCTCAGGCGTCGCCGGGGGGTGCGAGGAGGTTCAATCGTGCCGCGATCCGCACGGCGTCGTCCCGCTTGGAGCATCCGAGCTTGCGGTATACCGACGCGAGCTGCGACTTCACGGTGTTGGGGGACACATGAAAGGTCGAGGCGATGGCGGCGGTCGTGTCGTGCTGGGCCAGCGCGTTCAGCACCCGCAACTCGCCGGCGGTCAGCTCCGGGCGCTCCACCATCTCGGGATGCGTGAGCCCCCGCAACGCGGCGCGGAAGTCCTCCCCCGCCTCGGGCGGGTCCGACACGGCGAGGTGCTCGACGAGCTGTCGGGGCATGCCCGCGAGGATCCGGCGAGAGGATTCATCGCGGGAGAGGTGGCGGATGCGGGCCGCCAACTGGGGATGCACACGGCCGTCCTGCGCGAACTCCGCCCAGGCCAGCAGCACGTTGGCCTCGGCGCGGTGACCGGGCCCCAGGCCGGTGTCGGCGAGCATCATCCGGAGCGCGTGCACCGCGTTCGCGAACCGCCCCTCCGCCAGGTGGAGCCTCACGCGCGCCAGCCCCGTAAGGACGCCCGAGCCGGAGGTTCGACGGGAGACGTCGCTGGCCGCCGGCAGGTCGCCCAGCGCGAGCGAGGTCTCGATCAAACCGGCGGTGACGACGTCGGAGGCGAACGACCCGTGCTGCGGCGGATGCGCATCGCGGGCCAGGCACAGCACCTCCAGCGCCTCATGCGGGCGCTGACGAGCGAGATGATCACGGACGCGCGCCAACAATGCGAACGACCACGACACCTCGATGCTGTCGATGGGTTCCACCGTCTGCACCGTGAGCGCCCCCTCGGCCGGGACGTGCTCGACCTCGACGAGCGCCGCTGCGGCGGCCTCGGTCGCGGCGATGGCCGCCGCGTGCGGCGGTCCCGGCTCGGGGCACGCGCGTGCTTCGGCGAGGGTACGCGATGCTTCGGCGCACGACCCCCGGGCGGCGTGCGAGAGTGCCGCGCGGGCCAACGCCAGTCGCACCGCGTCGGGTTGTCCGCACAGCGGCGCAAGCTGGCGCGCCGTCGCGAATTCCCGCAGGGAGCGCGTGGTGTCCCCGGCACTGAGCAGGGTCACCCCGATCTGCAGGTGGTAGTACCACAGTGGCCCATCGGGCCGTTCGCGGGACTCGCTCGGCACCTTCAGGATGCGTTCCTCCAGGCGACGCGCGTAGATCAGGGCGGCGGCGACGTCTCCGCTGAAACGGAAGGCGATCATCTGCACCACGGTGAGCATGTCGAGCTCGTCGGCGCTCATCGCGCGAGCGTCGTCCTGATAGACCAGCGGCTTGTAGGGGCGAGCCCCCCTCGCCAGCACCGGCGTCATCGGGTGGAGGACCCGCAGGACCGGATAGCGCTCGAGAACGCTGCTGGGCAGCGCCTCGACGGCGAAGATGAGGCGCTTGTAGTGGAAGCTGAACAGAGGCCAGATGTTGGCGACCGCGGCGCGAGCGATCGCATCGGGAGAGCCGGTCTGCAGGGCGCGGTCGAGTTCATCCCGCGCCCTCTGAGGGTCGTTGATGTTCACGGCCGCGTCAGACACATTCTGCCGACTCCTTTCCGATCCGCACGCACACCCCACAGCACGCTCGGAGGCTGACAGTTCGGGTTTCCCGGTCCCTCTTCCGGATGGTACTCATGGGTGCGTCGGCCCACCGGGAGAGCCCGTCGAACCCGCACCTTCTGCGGAATTTGACACCGCCCGTGCGGAATATGGAACCGAGACACGGCCGACCGGAGCGGAAAGGTCGACTCATGACGGATGTGTGGAATCGCATACGAGGTGCGCTCGCGGGAGCGGGCGACCCCGGCGCCGACACACCCGACCCGTCGCTGGGGGTGGCGGGCATGCTCGGCAGGGTCGGGCCCGCACTGCTGGCGTCGTCGCGGGCGGTCAACGAGGTCGAGGGGACGCTTCGCAAACTCGCGCGACGGTACGGGCGGACCGACCTCCGGATCTTCGTGCTGCCCACCCTCATCCTCATCGAGGACGACTCGTCGCAGACGGGACGCACCGCGGTCTTCGCGGCCGACCAGGGTGCGCTCCGGTTGGATCAGGCCGGCGAGATCGAGCAGATCGTCCGGATCGCGATGGACGAGGCGACCCCGCCCGACGATGTGGTCCGGGCCGTCGATCGCGTCGTCGCCGGCCGGCCGCGGTTCGGCGCCGTGCTCACCCTCATCGGCCACGTCTTGCTGACGATCGGTTTCGGGCTCGTGCTGAACCCGACCCTGACCGCGCTACCGGTGTACCTGGTGCTCGGCGTCGTCGTCGGGCTGATCGTGATGTTCGGGACGCGGGCCTCGACACTGGCCCTCCTCCTTCCGGTCCTGACCGCGTTCCTGGCCGCACTGCTGATCTCCGTCCTGGTGCGGCCGCTGGTCCACGACGACGTGCTCCGCCTGGTCGCTCCGTCGCTGGTGACCTTCCTTCCGGGGCTGACCCTCACGATCGCCGCGGTCGAGCTGACCTCGGGGCAGATCATGGCCGGCGCCAGCCGCCTGGTCTACGGAATCGCGCGGCTTGGTCTTCTCGCGTTCGGTTTGTACGCGGGGATGTCCGTGGCCGGAGAACCCCATGCGTCCGCGTCCGCGGGGGACCAGCTGGGCGCATGGGCGCCGTGGGCCGGTATCGCCCTGGTGAGTCTCGGCTACTACCTGTACTCGTCCGCGCCTCGCGGTTCCCTCCTGTGGATCCTCTACGCCCTCGTGATCGCCTACTCCGCGCAGTTGCTGGGCAACCTGCTGCTCGGTGCACAACTGTCGGGTCTGGTCGGGGCGGTGATCGCGGTGCCGATGATCTATCTGGCCGGTCGTCTGCGCGGAGCACCGTCGACCGCGATCATGCTCACGTGCAGTTACTGGCTGCTCGTGCCCGGGGCGATGGGCTTCATCGGGGTGAGCGAAGCAGCCTCGGGCACCGCGGGCGCCACGGCGACCATCCTGCAGACCTTCGGCTCACTCATCGCCATCGCGGTCGGGATGATGATCGGGGGAGCAGTCAGCCGCGACGTCGGCGCCATCGCGACGGGGCTGAGGAAGGAAAGAGCGGCCGCGGGGTCCGGCCCCGAGTAAGGACTCGATCTCATATCGCGCGGCGGTCGTGCCAGATTCCGCAACGGGCATATGGTCGGTCACCTCCTCACCATAGGTTGGGTCGATGGTCGATGCCCCCCCGCTCCCGGAAGAGTCGACGCCGATCCGGTTGTGGGGTCCGTTTCGCACCGGGCTGTCGGCCACGGTCGGCGGACTGGTCGCGATCGGTCTGGGGGTGGCCGTCTCCCAGCTGAGCACCGTGCTGATCTACGTCGGCTTTGCGCTCTTCGCCGCGCTCGGCCTCGACCCGGTCGTGAGGTTCCTCCAGCGCCGGGGGATCAGTCGCGCATGGGCGATCGTGGTCGTCTACTCCGGTTTCGCAGCCGTCGCCGTCGGGGTCCTCCTGCTCATCGTGCCCACCGTCGCCCGACAGGTGACGCAGGTCATCGCCGATGCCCCCAAGACCCTGCATGCCTTCACCGAGACCGATTTCTACGCATGGTTGTCCTCCACCTTCGGATCCGAGTGGGGCACGTGGCTCAGCGACGCGCAGAGCTTCCTGACCGATCCGGCGAACCTGGCCTCATTGGGGCGCGGCGCGCTCGATGTCGGCGTGGGCGTGGCCACCACGCTGTCGGGGCTGGTCATCGTCCTGGTCCTCAGCCTGTACTTCTTGGCGTCCCTCGACCGGATCAAGACCTCCTTCGCGAGGATGTTCCCCGCACGATCGCGAGACCAGGTGACCCGGATCACCGGTCAGGTGACCGATTCGGTCGGCAGCTACCTCGTCGGGATGGTGGTCCTCGCCGGGATCAACTCCGTCGTCGCGTTCACGCTGCACGTTGCCACGGGGCTCCCCTTCGCGGCGCTGCTGGGCGTGGCGGCGTTCTGCATCACCCTCATCCCCCTCGTCGGGTCGGTGCTGTACTGGGTCGTCGCCACCTCACTCGCCCTGTTCACCGGCTGGGTGCCGGCGCTGATCTTCGGCGTGCTGTACCTCATCTACATGCAGGTCGAGGCCTACGTGCTCACGCCGCGCGTGATGAGTCGGGCGATCTCGATCCCGGGTTCGCTGGTCGTCATCGGCGCCCTCATCGGCGGGACGCTCCTGGGACTGCTCGGGGCGCTCATCGCCATCCCCGTGACGGCATCGCTGCTCCTGCTCGTCACCCAGCTGGTGATCCCGCGACAGGACGCCAAGACCTCACCACTCGAACCCCACCCCCGCGACACCGCCCACGTCGACACCACACAAGAGGAGAACGCATGACCACGATCCCCGGCCTGTACAACTATCGCGACCTCGGCGGGCTGCCGACCACCGACGGGCGCACGACGCGACCAGGCGTCCTCGCCCGCTCCGAGTCGTTGTCAACCCTCGACCCGGTGGGGCTTTCCGCCCTCGCCGAGACCTCGGTCGGAGTGATCGCGGACTTCCGTACGCCCGCCGAACAGCAGGCCGCCCCGGACAGACTTCCCCCCGAGCGCCCCTTCACCGTCCTGAACCTGCCGCTCCTGCAGGGCGCCATGGCCGACATGATGAAGAACATCGCTTCGGGCTCGGCCGACGCCGCCGCCGCGCTACAGGAGCTCCCCACGCTCGACCAGCTCTACATCTCGATGCTCGACGGCGGGGCGGCCGTCTTCGCGCAGGCCGCCCGCGGCGTCGCCGCCTCCCACGACGACTCCCCGACCGGGGTGCTCGTGCACTGCACGGCGGGCAAGGACCGCACCGGCGTCGCGACGGCCCTGATCCTCGAGACCGCCGGGGTGCAGCGCGATGCCACGATCGCCGACTACGCGCAGTCGCAGGAGAACCTCGCCGGGCCCTGGGCCGAGGCGATGATCCGTGAAGTCGAGGCGTTCGGCATCCCGATCACGCCGTCGCTGCGGACCATGCTCTGCGGGACCCCTCCGGCGGCCATCGAGCAGGCACTGGCCTGGGTCGACGAACACGGTGGGGCCACCGCTTACCTCATGTCAGGCGGTCTGACCGAGCCGGAGGTCGAGGCGCTGCGCGCCCGCCTGGTCGCCTGATCGGGCGGCTCCCCCTCACCCGGCGTCATCGCGTGGGCCGCGTTCGCGGCGACGAGACCGATCGCCGCGGTGAGGGGGGAGCCCCATCCGCCGCGCGGGGTGACGGCGGCCGGCGGGTGATGTTCCTCGATCGCGGTCGCCACGGAGGTCAACGCCGTTCCCGCGCGCTGTGCGTGCGCCGCAGCGCGCGCCGACCCGTGTCCCCCGGTGCGCGCGTGGGTCCGCAAGACCTCGTCCCGCACCGCGTCGACGGCGTCCAGGACGGGGAGCCATCGACGTGCCGCGCTCGCCGCGCCGGGCACCGCCAGCCGACGGGCGACCAGCGACCGGATGTCCGTCAGGGATCGATCCACCGCCCGCAGCGTGGCAAGCCGCTGCACGGCGGTCAGCCCCGAGCGCAGATCCGCGTCCGCGAAAGCACCCACGCTTCGGACCGCCTGAGCCACGAGCGCCGCCACGCGGTCTTCGAGCCGCCATGTCGAGGGCCACGGCAGATAGCCGACCACGAGGACGATCGCGCTCCCCAGCAGCACATCCATGACGCGGGACTCGAGCGTCGACGCGTCCACGGGAGTGCGCACTTCGATCAGCATCACCGACAGCGCCAGGCTGACGGTGCTGTAGAGGGCGAAGTTGCGCGGCTTGACCACGGGGATCAACGCGGCGATGACGGCCACCGCGACGACACCCCACGAGGCCGGAAGCGTCATGACCAGGACGGCACCGGCCGCCACCCCGGCGATGGTTCCCAGCACCCGCTGCACAGCACGCGCGAAAACCGATCCGAGATCGGGCTTCATCACCTGCGCGACGGCGAGCATCACCAGGTAGGGCTGTTCCAGGTCCAGCGCGAGCGACAGCGTCTGAGCGAGGGCCATACACAACGTCAGGCGCAGAATCCATCGGCCCACGTCGTTGTCCACCCACGTCGTCGCCAGCGTGTGGCGACGCAGGTCGCCGATCCCCGGCGCGGGGATCAGCGGTCGCGCCACCACCCGCTCCTCCCGCTGCCGGTCCGGCGTCACCGTTTCGCCTCGATCGAGCAGATCCAGCCGATCGAGGTGCCGCTCCACGGCCGTCAGCTGCTCCGCCAGATCGGTGGGCATCCGGTCACCGGGCAGGTGGGGAAGATCCGGGCGCGGCGCTCGGGGCGCGACGAGTCGATCGGCGGCCGTCGTCAACAAGAGCGCGGCCTCCGCACGTTCGCGCCGACGCAGGCGCCTCGCACCGAGGACCGCGTCGACGAGCAGGGGGACATCCTGCATCGTCGACTCCAGCGCACCCCACCGGGGGTCGCGCAGGGATCTCCTCCGGCCGACCTCGAGGACGTCGCACGCCCGGTCGATCGCTCGCGTCACCGGCTGCAAGGGTCGACGGGACGAGCCGTCTCCGAGCACGCGGGCCAGCGCACGGTACACGTCCGCCATCGCCCTGCGCTCACGGACGAACCCCCGCCCCCGCCATGTCGATTCCAGCGCGGTCAGGCCGATCCGCCAGAGCCCGCCGAGCAGGAACAGCGCCGGGGCAGTCCACGGCATCCCCGAGACGAAGTCGCTGTTGGCGGCGGTGATCGCGTACACCAAGAGGTAGAGGGCGGCGTTGGAGACGATGGTGCTCACCGTCGATGCGAATCCGGAGAGTACCGTCGCCGCGATGACGCACACGAGCGTCGCGATCGCGTGCCCGTGGACCACCGTGCCCATCGTGAATCCCGCGGTGGCCGCGACGGATACGGTCGCCATCGCCCGTATCCTCTGTCGCCGTGTCACGCCGACGTCGAACAGCGAGGGGACCATCGCACCCATCGATCCGACCGCACCGGCCGTGATGACCGAGACCTCGCCGGGCGCGACGGCGATCGCCACGGCGACGGGCGTCGCGATCCCGACCGCGGCCATCGCCGCACGATCCCACGGCACGGCGGTGGGCGACAACCGTGCCAGTTGCGCGAGCCAGCTCAGCCGATCACGGCGGCGCCGCATGACCTGTCGTGAGGGACGGGGGCCGGAGCGACATACGTCCCACGGTGCCAGCGGCCCACCCCGACACCCCGCCGCGGGGCGTCGAACTCACCCGTCAAGTCATCCACCGGTCACCCGTGGACCGGGGGGACTCAGCCGACCGTGGTGCCGAACAGGGATCCGACCAGGAACGTCGCGACCAGCGCGAGGGTCCCGCCGATCAGGGTGCGCAGGACCGCCTTCCCCCGACTGGCCGCCCCGATCCAGGCCGCGACGTAGCCGGTCACCCCGAGCGCGATCAGCACCGCGACGAACGTGAACGCGATCCGCTCCGGATGCGGCGTGAGCAGCATCGTCGCCAGCGGCAGCAGCGCGCCGATCGTGAACGCGATGGCCGAGGCGATGGCCGCGTACCAGGGACTGACCAGGTCGTCCCGGTCGATGTTCAGCTCGACCGCCAGGTGCGCGCCGAGCGCATCCTTCGCCGTCAATTCCGTCGCCACCTTCTCCGCGGTCTCACGGCTGAGCCCCTGCGCCTGGTACAGGCCGGTCAGCTCCTCGAGCTCGACCTCCGGGTCGTCGGCGAGTTCGCGCTTCTCCTTCTCGATCAGTGCATGCTCGGTGTCGCGTTGCGAGGCGACCGAGACGTACTCCCCGAGGGCCATCGAGATCGCACCACCCACGAGGGCGGCCGTTCCCGCCAGGAGCACCGGAAGGCTCTCGCTCGTGGCGCCCGCGACGCCGACGACGACCGCCGCCGTCGACACGATGCCGTCGTTCGCCCCCAAGACGCCCGCCCGAAGCCAGTTCAGCCGCTGAGCGAGCCCGGCCCGGTGGGGTTCGTCGGGGTGAGAGGAGGCGAGGGGGTCAACGGTCGCGTTCACGCGCCACAGGGTAGCGTGCCGCAACAAACCCCGTACGCTCGACGGGGATGACCACGTCGAGCGACCAGCTGTTCTCCCCCCTGCGGTTGCCGTGCGGCACGCAGCTCCCCCACCGCATCGCGAAGGCCGCGATGTCCGATTCCCTGGGCGACGGCGACGGCACCCCCACGGCGGCGCACACCCGCCTGTATCGACGGTGGGCGCACGGCGGCGCGGCGGTATCGCTGGTCGGTGAGGTGCAGATCACGGACCGACACCCCGAGAGCGCCGGCAATGTCGTGCTCGACGCGCGGACCGACACCGCCGCCTTCTCTGCCCTGACCGCCGCGGGTGGCGAGAACGGCTCCAGCTTGTGGGCACAGCTCGGACACGCCGGAGCGTTGACGAATGCGGCGTCGGGACGGCCGGTGGGACCGAGCGCGCTCGATGCTCCCGGGCTTCACGCCGAGGAGATGCCCGTCGGCGACGTGGCCCGCGTTCCCGAGCTCTACGCGGCCTCCGCGCGCCGCGCGCAACTCGCGGGCTTCGGTGGCGTCGAGGTGCACGCCGCGCACGGTTTCCTGCTCAGCCAGTTCCTCTCCCCGCTGTTCAACCATCGCACGGACCGATACGGCGGCGACCCGGCCCGGCGGCGACGGCTGCTCCTCGACGTGCTCGTTGCGGTGCGTGACGCCGTCGGCGCGGAGTTCCCGGTCGCCGTCAAGATCAACGCCACCGATCGCCTCGTCGGGGGCGTGGACGAGGCGCAGTCGCTCGCCCTCATCGACGCGTTGGAGGGCGCCGCGGTCGACCTCGTCGACATCAGCGGCGGCACGTACTTCCCCGGCGCGGCGACCGATGCCGGGACACGCACGTCCGGTCCCCCGTATATCGGGTTCGCCCGGCGAGCACGCCGGCGCACGTCGATACCGCTCATGCTCACCGGAGGGGTGAAGACGTTCGAGCAGGCCACGGCCATCGTGAACTCGGGGACCGCGGATGTCGTCGGTCTCGCTCGTTCCCTCGTCCTCGATCCCGACCTTCCGGCCCGCTGGCGGCGCGGGGACACCACCGCGCCCGCGTTCCCGCGTTTCGACGAGACACCCGAGGGCGGCGTGACCGCGTGGTACACCGAGAGGATCGCCCACCTGGCCGGACTCCGCGACGACCCGGTGATCGACGCCGTACGGGCACGGGACGACCTCGCTCGCCGGGAGCAAGGCAGGGCCGAAAGATGGCGACTCACACGAGCTTCGCGGGAACCGATGTGACCACGGTCGACGTCGCGGCTCACACGAGCTTCGCCGCGGCGACGCGGGTGATGGCGCGCCGTTCGGCGTCGCTCCGGCACAGCTCGAGAGCCCGGTCGAACGCCGCCCGCGCGTCATCGTGCGCGCCTGCCTCGGCGCACATCTCCGCGCGCGCGAGATGGAAGTAGTGGTATTCGTCGAGGTCGGCCGCGATCGGCTGCAGGAGGGCGAGCCCGGCGTCCGGCCCGTCCGCGAGGGAGGCCGCCACCGCCTCGTTCAAGACGACGATCGGCGAGGGCTCAAGGCGTCCGAGCACCGCGTACAGCCTGCGGATGGTGCGCCAATCGGTCTCGTCGAACGTCGGGGCGCTCGCGTGCGCCCCGGCGATGGCCGCCTGCACTTGGTACGGCCCGACCCGCCGCAGCCTCAGCCCGCGCCCGAGGAGCCTCCGGCCGTCGGCGATGTCCTCGGCGTTCCACCCGGTCCGGTCCTGATCGCGCAACAACACGATCTCCCCCGCGTCGTCGAGCCGCGAAGGACGGCGCGCGTCGGTGTAGGCCAATAGCGCCGCCAGGCCCCACGTCTCCGGTTCTTCGGGGAGCATCTCGCACAGGGCCCCGGCCAGCCACCGGGCCTCCTCGCACAGGTCTCCCCGGACCAGCTCACCGGACGGCGACGCATGACCCTGCGTGTAGATGACGTACACGATCTTCAGCACTTCGTAGAGGGAGTCGGCCAGGCGCGCGCGATCGGGCACCTCGAACGGTACGCGGCTGACGGCGATCTTCTTCTTCGCCCGGACGAGGCGCTTGGCCATGGTCTGCTCGGGCACCAGGAAGGATCGGGCGATCGACGCGGTCGGGAGCCCCACGACGTATCGCAGGGTGAGCGCGACCCGTGCGGGTTCATCCAGCGCGCGATGGCAGCATCCGAAGATCATCGCCAGGAGATCGTCGGCGATCGCACCGCGGTCCCGCTGCGGCACGCGCAACGACGCCCGCACGGCCTCCTCCCGTTGCGCCCACCGCACGTCTCGGCGCGCCTGGTCGATGACCCACCGACGCGCGACCGTGAGCAGCCAGGCGCCCGGCACATCGGGGGCCCCGTCGCGCGGCCATCGCTCGGCCGCCGCGGCGAATGCGTGCTGAGCGGCGTCCTCGGCGAGGTCGAGATCGCCGAGGTCCGCGCGCAGGGTCGCCACCAGGCGGGGCCACTGCGCGCCGAAGACCTCGGCGACCTCGGACGGCGGCACGACTACTGCTGCATCTGCGACACGTCCAGCACCGGACGGATCTCCACCGCCCCGTACCCGACGTTGGGGATCTTCTCGGCGTAGGAGATCGCCTCATCGAGGTCTGCGACCTCGAGCACGTAGAAGCCCCCGAGGTGCTCCTTCGTTTCGGCGTACGGTCCGTCGGTGAGTACCGTCTGACCGTCGCGCACCCGCACCGTGGTGGCGGTCGACTGCGGGTGGAGCGCCTCACCGGCGACGAAGACGCCGGCGTCTTTGACCATCTGGTCGAAGGCGAACCACTCGCCCATCTCGGCGGCGAACTCGGGGCTGTCCTGCGCGGGGCCTGCGCCGGGCTCATCGGCGAGGAGAAGCATGTACTGCATGGTGTCGTCCTTTCGGTCCGGGAGCCGCCTTTCGCGGCCCCTCACTGAAGCGACGAACAACAGTCGACCAGATGGACACCTCCGCCGCACTTCTTTTTTCGGATGCGGACACATGCCACGGTGATCTCATGCGCATGCTCCGCGTGCTCCGCACCCACGCCACCCTGATCGCCACCTTGATGGTGCTGGTGATCGTGCTCGTCCTGACCGCTGCGGACCGGGACACCGCGAGCCGGATCCTGGCCACGCTGTGGGTGGGAGGCGTCATCGTCTGGACCGTCGTCGGAATGATCCGTCAGGTCATGCGTGGGCACGTCGGGCTCGACATCCTCGCGGTGGTCGCGATGGTCGCCACCCTCGCCGTCGGGGAGTACATCGCCTCACTGATCATCGTGCTGATGCTCGCCGGCGGTGACGCGCTCGAACGGCTCGCCGGTCGGCGCGCGACGCGCGAGCTCACCGCTCTGCTGGACCGCTCGCCTCGGATCGGCCATCGGGTGCGGCGTGCCCCGGACGGGACCGAGAGCATGTCGGACGTGGACGTCGACGACATCACCGTCGGGGACGAGCTGGTCGTGCGTCCCGCGGAGGTCGTGCCGGTCGACGGCGTGCTCCTCGACGTCACGGCGGAGTTCGACGAGTCCTCCCTCACCGGCGAGAGCATCCCCGTGACCAAACGGGTCGGTGAGACCGTCCCGTCCGGCGCCGTCAACGGTTCGGGTGCCGTCCGCCTCCGCGCGGAGCGCACCGGCGAACAGAGTCAGTATCAGCAGATCATCACGCTTGTGCGTGAGGCGGAGCAGACACGTGCACCGGTGGAACGCCTGGCGGACCGGTTCGCCATCCCGTTCACCGCGATCTCCCTCGTGCTCGCGGTGACCGCGT
Source organism: Microbacterium aquimaris (assembly GCF_039531285.1). Classification (NCBI taxonomy): domain Bacteria; kingdom Bacillati; phylum Actinomycetota; class Actinomycetes; order Micrococcales; family Microbacteriaceae; genus Microbacterium; species Microbacterium aquimaris. The sequence goes on from NZ_BAAAPT010000001.1 coordinate 542,991, forward strand.
GGGGAGTCTCCGGCGATCCTTCTCGATTCGCCGAGGTGCTCGTGCTGGCCACACCGTGCCCCCTCCTCATCGCCGCCCCCGTGGCCTTCCTGGGCGGTCTGTCCCGCGCAGCCAAGAACGGGGTGATCCTCAAAGGCGGTGCGGTACTCGAGCAGCTCGCGCGCGTGAGGACCGCGGCGTTCGACAAGACCGGCACGCTGACCTCCGGGCGGCCCGAGGTTGCGGAGGTGCGGCCGGCGGAGGGCTTCACCGCGTCCGAGGTGCTGGGACTGACCGCGGCGGCGGAGCAGTACTCGACCCACGCGCTGGCATCCGGCGTCGTCTCGGCGGCGCGTGCACGCGGGATCCCCGTGGCGACCGCGACGGACGCCGCGGAGGTGGCCACCAACGGTGTCACGGCCCTCGTCGGGGGCAGGCGCGTGGTCGTCGGCAAGCCCTCCTTCGTGGCCGAGGCGGCACCCGCTCTCCGGCGCCTCGAGCTCCCGCCCGGTCGCGCGGCGGTCTACGTCGCAGTGGACGGGCGATTCGCGGGCTCGCTGATCCTCGTCGACCCCGCGCGGGAGGAGTCCGCGTGGGTCGTCCGCTGGCTGCGCGCGGAGGGGATCGACCGCATCACGATGCTCACCGGCGACGTCGGCGCCACCGGGACCTCGATCGCCCATCAGGTCGGGATCACCGAGATCCACGCGGAGCTGCATCCGGAGGAGAAGGTCCACCTCGCCGCACGGCTGCGGCCCCGCCCCTTGATGATGGTCGGGGACGGCGTCAACGACGCCCCTGTCCTGGCCGCGGCCGACGTCGGCATCGCGATGGGCGCTCGCGGTGCGACCGCCGCCGGGCAGGCGGCCGACGCCGTCGTCCTCGTGGACTCCCTCACCGGTGTCGTCGACGGCGTCACCATCGCGCGGCACACCGTCAGGGTCGCCGTGACCGCCATCGGAATCGGGATCGTGCTGAGCGTCGGACTGATGCTCGTGGCGATGACCGGCGCGATACCGGCGGTCGCCGGCGCGCTCATCCAAGAGGCCGTCGACCTCGCGACGATCCTCTACGCCCTGCGCGCGGTGACGGGGCGCCTCCCTGAGCGGCCGGATTCATGGACCGGACTCCCAGCCGCGCGAGGTGGACTGGAGGGGTGACCCCGACACGACGCCGACGGCGACGGCGTCTGTCGCGCCGTCGCGTCGTCGGTGCGCAGCTGGGGGCTACCGTGGCGCTGGCCGGCGTCTTCGGGGTCTGGGGACTCGTCGCCGCGGCGGATGTCGCACCCGAGGAGGGCGCCCCCGCCTGCGTCGCACCGGGCGTCATCGCAGACGCCCCCGTCGCCGGATACTCGGGCGCCCAGCTCGCGCACGCGCTGACGATCATCACCGTCGGCGCCGAGGCCGGCTTCGGCCGGGATGGTCAGCGGCTCGGGGTGATGGCCGCGATGGGCGAATCCGGGTTGCGCAACATCGACTACGGCGACTGGGAGACCTCGGGTGTTCGCAACCCGGATGGCTCCCGCACGTCGTCCATCGGGCTCTTCCAGCAGCAGGCCTGGTGGGGCACCGTCGCCGAACGGATGGATCCCGCCCGCGCCGCAGCCCTGTTCTATGCGCGGCTGGCCACGATCGAGGGTTGGCAGCAGATGCCGGCGTCGCACGCGATCCACGCCGTGCAGATCAACAGCGACCCCGACCACTACGCCCACTGGGCGCGGGCCGCCGACCTGGTCACCGACGCACTCGTCTCCGACTGCCTGGACTGAGCGGGCGACCCTGCCCTCGCACCCCCGACGGGGATCGCCCATACTGGGTGTCGACACCAAGGAGGTTCCCGTGCCGATAGTCGTCGGCTGGATCGCGGTCGCCGTTCCCCCCGCGATCGCCCTCGCGACCGCCTTCTTCGCGTGGCGGCGTGCCCACGCCGACCTGCCGGGCGGAGACGCCGTGGTCACCGTGACGATGTTCGTCGCCGCCGGCACGGCGGGGTGGTTCACCTCTCTGGCGCTTCTCAGCGCGCTCGGGCCCTCCCTCGGCCCGGGGGCGACCCCGGTCTCGATCACCCTCGATCCCCTCGATCAGACGTTCTTCGGCGTGGGATCCGGAACGGCCTACGTCGGCGGCATCGGACGCATCGACGTGCTCTCCGGGCTCGGCGGCGTGCCGACGACACTCGCGGCACTGAGCGCGACGGTGGGATACCTCCCGCTGGTCGCCGTCGCCACCCTCGTGGCCGTCGCCGCCCACGCCATGCTCGTCGAAGCCCCGACCCGGTCCGCCGTCAGCCGGACGGCATTCGTCGCCGCCGGGGCATGCCTGGTGTTCGGTGGATTGCAGCAGGCGTTCGGCAATCTCGCGTCGTACCTGGCGATCGAGGAGATCGACGCAGCCGGTGCGCTCCCCACGATCGGCGATCGCGGTTTCGACGGCACCCGTTTCCACGAACTCGTGTCGAACCCGTGGCCGATCGGCGCCGCCGTCGCCCTGTTCACCGTGGGCCTGCTCGTCCGGCGCGTCGACGCCGCAGCACGGGCCACCGGTCGCGAGGGCGCGGCATCGCAGCCCGCATCCACCCCCACGGCGGGAAAGTAGTATTTGTTCGCCCGCGCACGCGGGCGTCTCCTTCATCGACGGGTCTTCTGTGACATCCAGCTCCGCTCTCCACGCGCCGGGCTGGCGCACCTGGACGGTGTGGATCGTCGGCGCGGCCGCCTATGTCGTGGCGATCACCAATCGCACCTCGCTGTCCTCGGTCGGTGTCGACGCCGCGATCCGGTTCGACGCCGACGCATCGGCCCTGTCGATGTTCGCGGTCATCCAACTGGCCGTCTACGGATCCCTCCAGGTGCCGGTCGGGATCATCCTCGACCGTCTCGGCGCCCGGCCGGTGATCGCCGCCGGCATGGTGCTCATGGCCGCCGGCCAGCTCGTCATGGCCTTCGCCGATGCCGTCGGGATCGGCATCCTCGCGCGCGTGCTCATCGGCGCCGGTGACGCCGCGGTCTTTCCCAGCGTGCTGCGGGTGATCGCGACGTGGTTCCCCGCGCAGCGCTCCCCTCTCCTGGTGCAGCTGACCGGGATCATCGGCCAGCTCGGCCAGATCATCGCCGTCGTCCCCCTCGCGGCGCTGCTTCACGCCACGTCGTGGAGTGTCGCCTTCGGCAGCCTGGCGGGCCTGACGATCCTGTTCGCGGTCCTCACGTTCGCCATCATCCGGAACCGCCCACCGGAGCGGCGGGACGACGCCATCGACACTTCGGTCGACACCGACACGGGGGCCGTGCGGATCGTGCGTTCCACCGCCGACTTGCGGGAGGGTTTCCGCGAGTCGTGGTCCCACCCCGCCACCCGGCTGGGGTTCTGGTCGCACTTCACGACGCCGTTCGCGGGCACCGCGTTCGTGTTGCTGTGGGGCTACCCATTCCTCACCGCGGGCCAGGGGCTTCCGGCCGGCGTCGCGGCGAGCCTCATGACCCTCCTCGTCCTCGCGGGCATCGTGTTCGGCCCCATCCTCGGCGCACTCTCGAGCCGGCACCCGACGCGGCGCTCGCGCTGGCTCGTCCTCCCGACGGTCGCCTTCCAGGCCGCCGCGTGGCTCACGGTGATCTTCTGGCCCGGCACGGCGCCGATCTGGCTCCTGGTCATCCTCGTGATCGCCCTGGCCAGCGGCGGGCCCGCCTCGATGATCGCCTTCGACCACGCCCGCGCGTTCAACCCGTCGCATCGCCTGAGCACCGCGACCGGCATCGTCAACGGCGGCGGATTCCTCGCGGCCCTCATCGCGATCCTCATGATCGGCGTGTCGATGGACCTACAGGGGGCGGGTACCCCCGACACCTACTCGCTGGATGCGTTCCGCGTCGCGTTCCTCACACAGGTCCCGCTGTGGGTGATCGGATCGTTGGGCATCATCCGTGAGCGAGGTCGCACGATCCGCCACATCGGAGGCCCGGGGAACGTCCCCCGATAGCGGGGGGTGCGACCAGGGCCGTCCCCTGCCCGGGTCTGCACCGGGTGATGCCCGGGTGATTTTCCGGGTGATGACCGCCCGGGTCGACGGGGCCGCGGACGCGGCGCACAGCTAGCGTGGTCGCGGCAGAGCCCCGCCCCGCCGAAGCAAGCGTGGCGTTCGGGCGTGAATCGAACCGAAAGGGCGCGTGGGCGACGGTATGCGCAATATCTGGCGTGTTTTCACACGTGACCTGAAGCGACTCGTGCGGGTCCCCCTCGCGATGGTGATCGTGGGCGGTGCGCTGATCACGCCGTCGCTGTACGCCTGGTTCAACATCTCGGCGTTCTGGGATCCCTTCGACAACACCGCGAACCTGCCCATCGCCGTGGTCAACCTCGATGAAGGCGCCTCGACCACCCTCACGGGCGAGGTCAACGTCGGCGATCAGCTCGTGGCCCAGCTCAAGGACAACCACGACCTCGGATGGCAGTTCCTGTCCGAGTCGGAGGCGATGGAATCGATCGACGGCGGAGAGGTCTACGCCGCATTCGTGGTGCCGGAGACGTTCTCCGCAGATCTGCTGAGCCTCACGACCGGTGACTTCACCCAGCCCAAGCTGGAGTACTACGTCAACGAGAAAGAGAACGGCATCGCGCCGGAGATCACCGACACCGGCGCGACGACGGTCCAGACCCAGATGATCGACGCGTTCACCGAGCAGGTGGCCGAAGCCGTCGCCACCGCGATCGAGACCGGCGGCTCGGACATCGAAGCCGAGCTCATCGAGACCGAGTCGAAGATCATCGCCGACCTCGAAGAGGTCGAGGGGGTCATCGGCGAGACCCGAGGACACCTGGAGAGTCTGGAAGCGGATCTCTCCGTCGCCGCCACCGGCTTGCGGTCCAACGTCGGCACCCTGTCGGCGATCGACGGCGCGCTCGCGAACGTGCAGGGCACGCTGGCGGATGCCCGGGCCCTCGCCGACACCGCCCAGGCGGACCTCGTCCGCGTCGCCGGGGAGGCGACCACCGGCCACGTGATCGCCTCGGCCGAGGTGGCCGAGGCGGCCGCCGCCGCGCTGGCCGGGGTCGCCGAGGTCAGTGCCGCGACCGACTCCCTGGCCGCCGCCGTGGAGGCGCAGCGCGTCATCCTCGACGAGGCGGAAGGCCTGGTCACCGGGCTCGCGGACCAGCTCGACGCGACCGCCGCGGCGCTCGCGAACCTCGATGGCGACCTCGCCGACCTGCAGTCCGACATGGGGGTCGCGATCTCCGACCTTCAGGCGTTGGGCGGTGCCGCGCTCTGGCAGCAACTGGAGTCGCTGACCCAGCTGGACCCGAAGCAGATCGGGGAGTTCATGGCCACGCCGGTCGTCGTCGACCAGGTCACCCTCTTCCCCACGAACTCGTACGGCTCGCAGATGGGGTCGTTGTTCATCAACCTGTCGCTGTGGATCGGCGCGTTCGTCCTCGTCGTGATCCTCAAGCTCGGCGTCGACGACGATGAGATCCCCGATCTGACCGAACGCCAGGGATACCTGGGCCGCTGGCTCCTGTTCGCCGCGATCGCCACCGCGCAGGCGATCACCCTCAGCATCGGCAACCTGATCATCGGCGTACAACATGTCAACGTCGCCGCTTTCGTCATCACCCCGGTCCTCATCGGGCTGAGCTACCTGAGCATCATCTACGCGCTCTCGGTCACCTTCGGGTATGTCGGCAAGGGGCTGGTCGTGATCCTCGTGATCATGCAGATCCCCGGCGCCTCCGGGATCTATCCGATCCAGCTGATGCCGGAATTCTTCCAGTCCCTCTATCCCTTCTTCCCCTTCACCTACGGCATCGACGCCATGCGGGAGGTGGTGAGCGGGTTCGCCGGGTTCGCCTACTTCCGCTACATGGGAACGCTTCTGCTGTTCGTCGCGGCGGCGTTCTTCCTCGGACTCGTCCTGCGTCGCCACGTGTCGAACCTCACGCGCCTGTTCACGCAGGAAGTCGCCGAGACCGAGCTGTTCACCAACGAGAGCGAGGTGCCGGCCGGGCGGGGGTACCGTCTGCGTCACGTGCTGTTGGCCATGGCCGACCAGGCGGCCTACAACGCGCGCCTGAGCAAGCGGCTCCTCCCGTTCGCGCGCTCCTACCGAAAGGTGCGCACGGCCATCGTGATCGTCGGCGTCGCCGGCAGCCTCGTCATCGGCGGGCTCGGCGTCGTGTTCCCCGCCGTCAAGCTCACCTACGTCGGGCTCTGGGTCCTGTGGCTCATCATCGTCTTCGTCGCCCTGATCTCGCTCGAATACATCCGCTACAGCCTCCGACTCTCGACAGAGGTGGGGGAGATGTCCGATGCCCAGCTGCGTCGTGAACTGACCGAACTGGAGGCCAGCCGATGAGCGGTATCTGGGAACTGTTCCGCAGCGACCTCCGCCGCGCGACGAGCCGCGTCATGTCGGTCATCGTCCTGTGCGGACTGGTCGTGATCCCCTCCGCGTTCACGTGGTTCAACGTCGTCGGCAGCTGGGAACCGTTCGACAACACCAAGAACCTCAAGGTCGCCGTCGCCAGCGTCGACGAGGGGTACACCGGTGCCCTGATCCCGCTCCACATCAACGTCGGCAGCATGGTCGAATCCGCCCTCCGCGCCAACGACCAGCTCGACTGGGTCATCACCTCGAAGGACGAGGCGATCGCCGGCACCGAATCCGGTGAGTACTACGCGGCCATGGTGCTGCCGAAGGACTTCAGCGAGAAGATGCTGACCTTCTACACCGACGGGTCCGAGCGGACCCACGTGGACTACTACACCAACGACAAGTCCAACCCCCTCGCGCCGGTGATCACGAGCGAGGGCGCCGACGACCTCACCGCGAAGATCAACTCGGAGTTCACCGAGGAGCTCAGCGACATCGCCCTCAGCCTCGTCTCCGGGCTCATCACCTCGCTCAGCGACTCCGGCACCGACGCGGCGCTCACGCGGGTCGAGGCACACATCAGCGACGTCGGCGTCCAACTGCGTGCCGCAGCCGGCACCGCCGACATGTTCACCGCGCTCCTCGAGGGCAGCGTGCCGCTCGCCGAGGGGGCGGGCAGCCTTCTGGACGCGGTCGACTCGCAGTTCGACGCGGCGACCGGGACCGTTCAGGAGGGCGCGACGGCCGCCCAGCAGGCCGAGAGCGCCGTCACCCGCGCCTCGCAGGCCCTGACCGCGGCCTTCGAGGCGAGCGAGGCGCAGCTCGACCGTTTCGAGGCCGACATCGACCGGATCTTCTCCGGCATCGACAGCGACGCCGCCGCGAGCGTCGACCTGATCGACTCGATGGTCACCGACCTCGACGGACTCATCGCCGATCACGAGGCGCTCCGACAGCGACTCGTCGACGACGTCCGCCCCAACATCCCCGAAGACGAGTTGCCGGCGTTCGATGCCATGGTCGCCCTCCTCGACGACGCGATCGCCCAGGAGCAGGCCCTCGACACCCGCCTCCAGGAGACGGCGTCGGGGATCACGACCGGGAACGACGACGTCCAGCGGTACCGCCAGGACATCGAGGAGCGCATCTCGGATGCGATGACCGCGTTCGAGAACGCCAACACGGTGTACGCGAACGAGCTGCGCCCGACGCTGGACCAGCTCGCCACGACGCTCAGTTCCGTCGCGGCGGCGATGAGCGACGTGGGGGCGGACATCGCGGGTGTCACCGGTTCGGTCGGCGACGTGGTCACGATCTTGCAGAACGCGGCCGAGGACAACCGCAACCTGGCCGACCTGCTGGCCTCCGCGGCCGACGAGGTCGACCTCGTGGTCGACACCCTCTCCAACGCCATCGACACCGGCGACTTCAGCCAGCTCAGCGCGATCATCGGCTCGAACCCGTCGGTGCTCGCCGCCGCCATCGCGCAGCCGATCGGCCTCGACCGCATCGAGGTGTACCCGGTGGTCAGCTTCGGCGCGGGTATGGCGCCGCTGTACACGGTTCTCTCGCTCTGGGTCGGAGCTCTCCTGCTGGCGGTCACGCTCCGCGTCGACCCGCCGTCACGTCCGTTCGAGGGCGGCCCGGAGCTCTCCCTCAACCAGCGGTTCCTCGGCCGCTACGCGCTGTTCGCGTTGGTCGGACTCGCCCAGAGCACGCTGGTCTTCCTCGGGAACATCCTGCTCGTCGGAATCGATCCGGTCCACCCGTTCCTGTTCATGCTGACGGGCTGGGCGACGTCGCTGGTGTTCACCTTCATCGTCTACACCCTCGTGGTCTCCTTCAGCGATGCCGGAAAGGCCCTCGCCGTCTTCATCCTCGTGATCCAGGTCGCGGGGGCCGGCGGTGCCTATCCGCTGGTGCTGTTGCCGGAGTGGTTCCAGAACATCAGTCCCTTCCTTCCGGCCACGCACGCCATGGACGCGTTCCGCTCGGCGATGGCGGGCATCTACCACGCCGACTTCTGGGTGTCGCTCGGGTGGCTGCTGGCCTTCCTGCTGCCGATGCTCCTGCTGGGTCTGGTGCTGCGCAAGCCGCTGGTGAACGTGAACGAGAGCATGGACCGGGCGCTCAAGTCGACCAAGCTGATGTGATCCGCTCGCCCGGCGGGTCAGGCTGTGGGTGTGTGCGGACCGATGAAGCGGACCCAGTTCGCGCCGCCCCCGGTCTCGACCTGCTGGAGCAGGTGGAGCCGCGCCCCGTCGACGGCGTACAGCGACACCGTGGTGCTCCGCTCACCGGCGGCGACGAGGTGGGCACCGTCGGCGCTCACCGCGAACCCGCGCGGTTGAGGCTCCGTCGGCGTCGTCGTCGTTGCGGGCCCGAGGGAGCCGTCGGCTGCCACAGGAACGGCCGTGAGGGTGCTCGTGGACCGCTCCGACGCCCACAGGTGGCGCTCACCGGCCCCCCAGTGCAGGTCGGCGCCCCACAGCGCCGGTTCGACCCGCGGATCCTCCCCGAACACCCCGCGCGGCAGGCCGGCGGCGGGATCGTGCGCGGCGACCGCCGTGTCGTAGGTGAGCGTGCCGGCACGACGATCGCGGCGCAGGCGCACCACATCCGCACTGAACTCCGTCAGCACGTAGACCGCGTCGCCTTCCGCGCCCACCACCAGATGGCGGGGGCCGGTCCCCGCCGGGAACGCGACGGTGGCCGGCTCGAGCGGCGCGAGTGACGGGTCGTCGGTGATCGCGTACTGGGCGACGAGGTCGTCCCCCAGCGCGACGAAGTAGGCGAAGCGCCCGGAGGGGTCGGGCAGCACGGCATGCAGATTCGCGTATTCGATCTCCGAGATCGGATCACCCACCACGCCGTCGACGACCGTGCTGAGGAATCCGTATCCACCCCCGTAGGAGGCGCCGAGCAACACCTCGCCGTCGCGCGCGAGCGCCAGGTAGGTCATGCCCCCACGAGGCAGGTCGCGACGCGACACCTCCTCGAGGTGACCGGTGTCGCGGTCCAGCGAGAGCGTGACCAGTCCGGCCGGTTCTCCCTTGACCGCCGCGTACACCAGATCGTGGGCCGGATCGACGGCGAATGTCGAGCATCCCGTGAGACCCCCGGTGACCGAGATCCGCTCCAGTGCGGTCCCGTCGAAGCCGAACAACGACAGCGACCCGTCGCGGGCATTGGCGACCAGCACGAGGGATTCGCTCACGAGGGATCCTGTTCCGTCGGGATGAGACCTGCCGAGCGGCGCGCGGCGGTGGCCACGGCGAGGACCGCCTGGCTGTGGTCGAGTAACCGGTCGCGCGCGGCGGTGTCGTGTCGGGCCACCATGTCGACGAAGGTGCGGAACTCCTCCACCATGCGGTGCGGGTGCACCGAGAGGTCGCGGGTCTGGATCTGCTCCCCCCGACGCCGGGAGGAGACCTGCGGGACGGCGTTGGCCGGGCCGTCCACGGCGATCCAGCCGTCGACGCCCTGGATCTTCGAGCGGATGGGCCCGTCGGAGTCCTTCGCGCACACGCACACGGCGGTGCGGTCGCCGTAGTCCAGGACGAGCACACCGGAGGTGTCCACGCCCCGCTCGATGTTCGGGGTGTACCGCACGCTACGCGGGCGACCGAGGAGCCCGACGACGAAGTGGATGGTGTAGATGCCGATGTCCAGCAGCGCACCCCGCCCTGCGCGGGGTCGAACGCGGGAATGACCTCACCGGAACGGAATCTGTCGAACCGCGAGGAGAATTGCGAGTAGTCGCTCTGGATCACACGGATCTCCCCCACGCGGTGAAGGTTCTCCTGGATCCATCGGTAGTTCGCGAGATGGATCGTGCTGATGGCCTCGACGAGGATCAGGTCCCGGTCCTCCGCCATCGCGCGCAGGTCGCGCAGCTCCTGCTCGTCGAGCACGAAGGGCTTCTCGCACACGACGTGCTTGCCCGCCTCGAGCGCGCGGCGGGCGTAGGCGGCGTGCAGGGAATTCGGGACGGCGATCCAGACGGTGTCGATGTCGGGGTCGGCGAGGCACGCGTCGAGGTCGGTGTGGACGCGGTCGATTCCGAACTCGCTCCGGATCTGCTCCAGCCGCTGCGCCGAACCCGGTCTCCCGCAGATCGCGACCAGTTCGAGTCCGTCGACGTCTGAGGCGTGCGGGAGGAAGTCGCGCACGATCATCCCGGAGCCGAGCACGGCGAGTCTCATCGGGGCGGTACCTCCCGGTCGCGATTCGGTGCCCGCGCGCACGACGGGCGTGTTCATCGTATGCCCGCGCCCCGAGCGCACGATCCGCCGCAACGAGGCCCCGTCGCACCGCGCTCCTATCGTGTCGTCAATTTTCCTACTTCTTTCTGCTCAACTGCGCCATAATTTCCGACTGTTCTCGCCATATGGTGGTCCTCACGACGACGGGGGATCGATGGAACACGCATCCACACAGCTGCGCTCGGCGTTCTTCGTGTCCGACAGCACGGGGATCACCGCCGAGACGCTGGGCAGCGCCCTCCTCGCGAACTTCCCCGGCCACCGGTTCGTCCGCCAGACCGTCCCCTTCGTCGACACGGCCGCCGGCGCACACGCGGTCGCCGAAGACATCACCCGCGCGGCGACGACCGGACCGCCCCCCCTCGTGTTCACCACCGTGAAACGCCCGGATGTGGCCGCCGTGCTGATGGCCTCCCCCGGTCACGTCATCGATCTGCTCGGGGGCCACCTGACCGAGGTCGAGCAGGCGCTCGGGGCGACGGCGTCGGAGCAACTGGGGCAGTACCACGGGCTCGGCGACACCGACCGCTACTTCGCGCGCATGCGCGCCGTCGAGTACGCCATCGAGCACGACGACGGACAGAGCGCTCGAGCGCTCGACATCGCCCAGGTCATCCTGGTCGCGCCGTCGCGGTGCGGCAAGACGCCGACCACCATGTACCTGGCCCTCCACCACGGGATCCTCGTCGCGAACTACCCCCTCACCGACGACGACTTCCCCACCGAAGACCTTCCGCCGATGGTCGCCCCCCACCGGGACCGTTGCTTCGGGCTGACCACCACGGCCCGCCGCCTCAGCCAGGTCCGACACGAACGGCGACCCGAATCGCGGTACGCGAGCCTCGCGCAATGCACCTCGGAACTGCGACGCGCCGAAGACCTGTACCGACGCGCCCAGGTCCCTTTCACCAACTCCGCGGTCAAGAGCGTCGAGGAGATGTCCGCCGTCATCATGCAGTCCATGAAGCTGCCCGGGTGACCCTTCGAAGGAGCAAGAATGACCAACATCGCCTGGTTCGAGGACCTCGGAATGGACGACGTCCCCGTCGTCGGGGGGAAGAACGCTTCCCTCGGTGAGATGATCTCCCACCTGTCACAGCTCGGGGTCCGTGTCCCCGGGGGCTTCGCCACCACCGCCGACGCGTACCGGTCCTTCCTCCGGCACGACGGGCTCGAGCACCGCATCCGCGACGCCGTCGACGACCTCGACACCGACGATGTGGTGGAACTGGCCCGCGTCGGCGCGGCCGTGCGCAGCTGGATCGAAGCGCAACCGTTCCCCGAGGACCTGGAGCAGGATGTCCGCCGGGCCTATGACACCCTCGTCTCCCGCGATGCCGACCCCGAGGCGGTGACGTGGGCCGTGCGTTCGAGTGCCACCGCGGAGGACCTTCCGGAGGCGTCCTTCGCCGGACAACAGGAGACCTTCTTGAACGTGGGCGGGATCGAGAACATCCTGCAGGCGATCCGCGCCGTCTTCGCCTCGCTGTACAACGACCGCGCCATCGCGTACCGCGTGCACCACGGGTTCGACGACGTCGACGTCGCACTCTCCGCCGGCATCCAGCGCATGGTCCGATCCGACGTCGGCGCCGCCGGCGTCATGTTCACCCTCGACACCGAGTCCGGGTTCGACGGCGCCGTGTTCATCACGAGCTCCTACGGTCTCGGCGAAGCGGTCGTGCAAGGCGCCGTCAACCCGGACGAGTTCTACGTGTCCAAGTCGGCACTGCACGCGGGGCGGCCGGCGATCCTCAAGCGGTCGGTCGGCGAGAAGGCGATCGCGATGCGCTACACCGACGCGAAACAGGCGGGCGCCAGCACCGACTTCTTCGACGTGGCCGAGCATGACCGCATCCGACTGTCCCTCACCGACGCCGACGTCGAGGAACTCGGCCGCATCGCCATGACCATCGAGGAACACTACCGCCGCCCCATGGACATCGAGTGGGGTCGCGACGGCGTCGACGGTCTGCTGTACGTGCTGCAGGCGCGACCCGAGACCGTCGCCTCGCGGGTCGAAGGTGGCACCACCCGCCGGTACGTCCTGCACGAGCGGAGCGAGGTGATCGTCCGCGGGCGCGCGATCGGCCAGCGCATCGGCGCAGGGCCGGTGCGCGTGCTCGACGACGTGTCGCAGATGTCGCAGTTCGCGCAGGGCGAGGTCCTGGTCGCCGATATGACCGATCCCGATTGGGAACCGATCATGAAGCGGGCCGCTGCGATCGTCACCAACCGCGGCGGTCGCACCTGCCATGCCGCGATCATCGCGCGCGAGCTCGGTATCCCGGCGATCGTGGGCACGGGTGATGCGACGCGGATCCTCGGCGACGGCCGCGATGTGACCGTCTCCTGCGCCGAAGGCGACACCGGAGAGGTCTTCGACGGCCTCCTCCGGTTCGACGAAGTGGTCACCGAGTTGGCGACCATGCCGACGGCACCGGTGAAGATCATGATGAACGTCGGCACGCCCGATCAGGCGTTCTCTTTCTCGCGTCTGCCCAACGCCGGCGTCGGGCTGGCCCGGCTCGAATTCATCATCAACCGCCAGGTGGGAATCCATCCGCGCGCTCTCCTCGAGCCTGATGTCCTCCCCGAAGACATCGCCGCCGAGGTCGCGCGACGCACCGTCACCGCCGAGACACCGCGGGACTTCTTCATTCGCCGCGTCGCCGAAGGGGTCTCGACCATCGCGGCGGCCTTCGCCCCCGAACCGGTCATCGTCCGCCTCAGCGACTTCAAGTCGAACGAGTACGCCAACCTCTACGCGGGCGACCTGTTCGAGCCGGACGAGGAGAATCCGATGATCGGGTACCGCGGAGCCTCCCGGTACCTCTCGGCGGACTTCCGCGCCTGCTTCGACATGGAGTGCGAGGCGTTGCGGTTCGTGCGCGACGAGATGGGTTTCGACAACATCAAGCTCATGGTCCCGTTCGTGCGCACCGTCGCCGAGGCCGAAGGCGTCATCGAGCTTCTCGGCGAGAACGGACTCGTGCGTGGCGAGAACGGACTCGAGGTCGTCATGATGTGCGAGCTTCCGAGCAACGCCGTCCTCGCAGACGAGTTCCTCGCACACTTCGACGGGTTCTCCATCGGGTCCAACGACATGACGCAGCTGACACTCGGACTGGACCGCGACTCGTCCCTCGTCGCCGACACGTTCGACGAACGCGACCCTGCGGTGCTGCGGATGCTCAGCCTCGCGATCGAGGCGTGCCGACGCCACGGCAAGTACGTCGGCATCTGCGGGCAGGGGCCGTCGGATCACCCCGACTTCGCCGCGTGGTTGGTCGACCAGGGCATCGAGTCGGTCTCGCTGAACCCGGACACGGTCGTCGACACGTGGCTCGCGCTGTCGCACGGCACGTCCCCCGCCGCGTAGGCCGTGGCAGGGGGGGTTCCGCGGAAGTAGGTTGGTCATGCTCCCACGAACAGATGACGAGGACCATGACCGCACACGCCCACCCCGACACGATCTCCGCCGCCGGCGAGGTCGAGGTCGTCGAGCGGAAGTCGCGGTTCATCGCCCGGGTGGAGCCGGTGGGGTCGGTCGCCGACGCGGAGGCGGTGATCGCCGCGGCGCGCCGCCGGTGGTGGGACGCACGCCACCATTGCTCGGCGATGGTCCTCGGTCTGCAGGCCGACACAGCGCGGTCTTCGGACGACGGCGAGCCCTCGGGTACGGCGGGCGTGCCGATGCTGGAGGTCCTGCGGCGCCGCGGACTGACCGACGTCGTCGCGGTCGTGAGCCGCTACTTCGGCGGCGTGAAGCTCGGTGCCGGCGGTCTCGTCCGCGCCTACTCCACCGCGGTGTCGCAGGCCCTGGACGACACCCGGGTGGTCCACCGCCGTACCCTCGTGCACGCGTCGGTGGAAGTGTCGCACGCCGAGTCGGGCCGATTCGACAACCTGTTGCGCGAGTGGGTGGAGCGCTCCGGCGCCGTCCTCGGCGAAACCGCATACGGCGCCAACGCCCGCCTCGAGGTCTGGACGCCACCGGACCTCGTCGCCTCCCTGCGCGAGACCATCGCGGCCGCGTCCGGAGGTACCGTCGAGCCGCGTCTGGGGGAACAGCGTGTGACCGACGTTCCGGCCGCGAGCCCATAGGCCCCGCATAGACGCCCATAGCCGCGTATCAGCCGTTCGCGGGTTGACGGATAGACCCGGAGCGTATCCCTGGATGCATGGAACGCTCGACCCGCCGCCACCGCCGCATCCGCCGCCGGAACGTGATCCTCGCGTCGGCGTTGACGACCACCCTCACCCTGTCGGGAGCGGCCGCGTGGGCCGCGGACCGCTATCTCGTCGAGCACGTCGAGATCGACGACGTCGCGGCGTACGAGGCCGAGAACTCGTCGGTCACCGTGGACGAGCCCGGGACGGCCGAGGAGGAGGCTGAGGACGCAGAGGTCATCCTCACCGACACGTCCTACACCGACGGCCAGACCTCCCTCGAGATCTCGACGGTCGTCGAGGGGTCGGGCGACGCGACGGTGACGTATTACGTCGCGGACGTCACTCTCGGGGATGCCACGGCGCTGCGCAGCGCGTTCGCCGACAATCGATTCGGCCAGAACATCACCGAGCTGACCAGCACGATCGCCGAGGACAACGGCGCCGTCTTCGCGATCAACGGCGACTACTACGGCTTCCGCGACACCGGCATCGTGATCCGCAACGGCGTCGTCTACCGCGACGAACCCGCGCGCACCGGACTGGTGTTCTTCACCGACGGCACCGTCGAGGTATACGACGAGACCACCACGAGCGCGGACGAGCTGCTCGCCGCCGGCGCCTGGAACACCCTCAGCTTCGGTCCGGCGATCGTCGAAGACGGCTCGGTCGTCGACGGCATCGAAGAGGTCGAGATCGACACCAACTTCGGAAACCACTCTATCCAGGGCGACCAGCCGCGCACCGCCGTCGGCGTCATCGACGACAACCACCTCGTCTTCGTGGTGGTCGACGGCAGACAGACCGGCTACAGCGAGGGGGTGACCCTCACCGAGTTGGCCGACATCTTCGTCGACCTCGGCGCGACGACCGCCTACAACCTCGACGGGGGCGGGTCCTCCACCATGTATTTCGCGGGCGACCTGGTCAACAGCCCGTCCAACGGCGGCGAGCGCGCCACCAGCGACATCCTTTACATCGCGGGGTGATCGACATGCATGTGCTGATCCCCGCCCTCGAGCCCGGCCCGCGCCTCCCGCGGCTGGTCGACGATCTGCTGTCGGCCGATCCCGACCTCGCGGTCCTGGTGGTCGACGACGGGAGCGGACCCGGGTACGACGATCTGTTCGCCGTGGTCGAGCGCGTCGGCGCGCAGGTGGTCCGGTTCCCGGTGAACCGGGGGAAAGGTGCCGCCCTCAAAGCCGGCTTCGCCGAAATCGCCCGGTGGGCGCCGGAGGCCGACGTCGTCACCGCCGACGCCGACGGTCAGCATCGTGTGGAGGACATCCTCCGGATCGCGCGGGCGCTGCGTGACGACGCTGCAGCCGGCAGTCCCGCGCTGGTTCTGGGATGCCGGGACTTCCGCGGTGAGGTGCCGCTGCGCAGCCGCATCGGCAACGCCGTCTCCCGCGGGATCTTCCGACTCGTCGCGGGGTGGCCGCTCAGCGACACCCAGACCGGCCTGCGTGGTCTTCCCGCCTCGCTGATCCCGTGGGCGCTGACCGTGCCGGGCGACCGGTTCGAGTACGAGCAGAACATCCTGTTGCGCAGTCGCGGCGCGGGCGTGGCCGCACGGGAGATCCCCATCGAGACGGTCTATCTCGAACAGAACGCCTCCAGCCACTTTCGACCGCTGGTCGACTCGCTCCGCGTGATGCTCCCCCTGGTCCTGTTCGCGGGGTCGGGCCTGCTGGCGTTCGTGCTGGACACCGCGCTTCTGCTGATCTTCTCGGCGACGACCGGATCGCTGGTGTTCTCGATCGTCGCCGCCCGAATGGTCAGCGCGGCGGTGAACTTCCTCGTCAACCGGCGGGTGGTCTTCCGCCGGCGCGGGAGCGGGCGCGCCCGCCAGGCCGCACGCTACGCCGTGCTGGCCGCGCTTCTGCTCGCCTCGAACATCGTGTGGATGGAGGCCCTCACCGGGTGGGGCACACCTCTGCTGGTCGCGAAGGTCGTCACCGAGGTCGTCCTGTTCCTCACCAGCTACGGCGTTCAGCGAGCCGTGGTCTTCCGGCCGTCGGAGGCCGCTCCCGCGCCTCCACGCGCGGTGCACACCGTCGGCGCCGGTTCGCGGTGAAGGGTGCGGCGGTGGTCAGCCGCGCAACTCGACGAGCGCGGTCGTGGCCCGCGCCGTCTCGGCCTCGAAGCGCGAAGTGGAGTCCGCGGGGAGGTCGGAGCCTTCCCGCACGGCCGTCTCGAAGGTGACCACCAGGCGCGCGAGATCCATCAGGCCGAGTGATCCGGAGCTGCCGACGAGCTTGTGCAGCAGGCCCGCGAACTCGTCGGTGTCCATGCGCCCGGCCAACCCCTCGCGTGCCTGATCGCACTGTCCTTCGAACTTCTCGATGAGCCCGACAAGTCGGGCGGGTTCGAACTCGAGTAGCATCTCGCGGTACTCGGGGTCGATGACGGTGGTGGAGTCGGATTCCACGCGTTCCTCCTCGGGTCGTGGGTCGGTGGCGGGCGCGGACACCTCGCGCCGCGTTGTCACGGGCGTCGTCCTCGGACGGCGTGCGACCTCATCCAGTGTGCCGACCAGTTCCTCCGTGCGGAACGGCTTGCCCAGGACGCCGTCGGCACCGGCCTCGCGGGCGTCGCGCAGCACGTCGTCGGCGACGCTGGCGGTCAGCGCGATGATCGGAACGTCACCGTGGGGGCTCTCGAGGTCGCGCACGCGTCGCGTGGCCTCGATGCCGTCCATCTCAGGCATATGCACATCCATCAAGATGACGTCCCAGCGCTCTTGCCGTGCCGCGGCGAGCGCGGCGGCGCCGTCGCCGACGACGACGACCTCGTGGCCGAGCTTCTGCAGGACCAGGGACGATGTCTTCTGGTTGATCTCGTTGTCCTCCGCGAGCAGCACGCGCATCCCCCGGGCGGTCGCACCCGCCGCGGGGGCCTGCCCCGTCTCACGCGAGCCGAGCGCCTCCAGCAGCGCACGGCGCAGCGTCGGGCGGATCACGGGCTTGTTCAAGACACCGGCGAACATGTCGCGCTCCTCGGGCTCGAGCGAAGCGCCGAGACTCGACAGGAGGACGAAGGGCACGTGCTCCCAGCCGGCGACGCGTCGGATGCGGCGGCCGAGCTCGACGCCGTCCATGTCGGGGAGCACCATGTCGAGGACGACGACATCGGGAACGCGCATGCGCGCGATCCGTGTGAGCAGTTCGACCGCATCGGCCGCCGTCTCACTGGCGACGCCGAGCCGATCGAGTTGCGCGCCGGTGATCTCGAGGTTCGCGGGGTTGTCGTCGACGACGAGGGCGCGCCGTCCCACCAGTACCTCGTCATCTCCCGCCGCGGAGGTGACCGGCGACTCCGCGCGTTCGACGGGAAGCATGAGCGTGAACTCCGAGCCGACGCCGACCTCGCTGTCCACGGTGATGTCGCCGCCCATGGCGTCCGACAGCGCCTTGCTGATCGACAGCCCGAGCCCGGTTCCGCCGTACAGTCGCGTGGTCGAGGAATTGACCTGGCTGAAGGAGCGGAACAGCCGGTCCCGTCGATCCTCGGGGATGCCGATCCCCGTGTCACGCACGGCGATCGCCACGGCGCCCTCGCCGACCGCACGTGCCGACACCGTCACCGACCCCTCCTCGGTGAACTTCACGGCGTTCGCGATGAGGTTCACGAGGATCTGACCGGTGCGGGTCTGATCGCCGACGACGCCGTCGGGCACATCGGCACCGATGTCGCACAGCAGCTCGACGCCCTTGCCGTCGGCCGCGAAGGCCAACAGCTCGACAGCGTGCTCGACGGTGGCGTGGAGGCTGAAGGGTCGACGTTCGAGGACGAGCCCGTCGGATTCGATCTTGGAGAAGTCGAGGATGTCGTTGATCAGGTCCAGCAGCATGTCGCCGCTGCGGCGCACCGTCTCGACGTAGTCCCGCTGCGTGCGATCGAGCGGAGTGTCCAACAGCAGGCCCGTCATGCCGACCACCGCGTTCATGGGCGTGCGGATCTCGTGGCTCATGGTGGCCAGGAACGCCGCTTTCGCGTCGGCGGCGGCCTTGGTCTCACGGTTGGCGATCTCGAGCTTGGCGTTCATCTCGACGGTCTCGCGCCGCAGGCGGTCGAGGGTGCGGACGGTCACGACGAAGCGGGCGGCCCCGAGGAGCAGAGCCAAGGTCGCGCACAGCACCGCGACCGTCGGCACCGGCACCAGAGCCGCGGCGACGACCACGCCGAGCGCCGCGAACAGGAAGATGTACGGAAGCCACGCGACGATCGCCGAGCGCGGCGTCTTCGTCGGCGCCGGCTTCGACGCCCATACCCCCCGCGCGATCAGCAGGACCGCGATCGGCCACAACGCGTTCACCATCCACCCGATCTCCTCGGGGAGCAACGATGAGGTCGGCGGCACCCCCTCGGCGGGCGCACCCGCCGGCGGAGCCCCCGCGGGTAGCGGTGTGGCGCCGGCGTCGAGCAACGCGGAGAGCACCGTCGCGGCGGCGATGAGGGTGATGCCGCCTCCGACCAGCCAGAAGGCGCTCGTCGGAGCGCGGCCGAGCGCGGTGAGCGCACCGACAAGTGCGCCGAGCGCGAGCAGGGGCCCGCCCACCTCGGCGAGCACCATGAGGTCGTCGCCGCGGATGCCCGGGAACGGTCGCAGCACGAGGAGCGAGCTGAGCGCCGCCAACCCGAGGGTCGTGATGAGGGCGTCGAGGACGAGGGCGAGCGAACGGCGGGACGTCCGACGCCGCGCGAGGGTCGCCGCCCCCGCGACGAACAGGACGACGAACGCGGTATTCAGAACCATCCGGAGCGGGTCGAGTCCGGGGTCCTGCAGAAGCGCGACGCCCCGCGCCGACACGAGCGAGGCCACCGCGGCGGCCATCAGCCACCACACGAGCCCCTCGCGCCCGCCGCGCACGGCGCGGATCAGAAGCAGACACAAGACGCCGACCTCGACGACGGCGAACAGCGCCAGCCCGGCGGTCGGATTCTCCGGGAGCGCGACGGTCACGGCCACGCCGAGCGCCCACGCCACGGCGAGCGCGACGAAGGTCGCCGCGATCGGGCGCGGCATCCGTTCGGTCACGGTGTGGGACAAGTGGCCTCCGCCGACGGTTTCGACGCGTCACCTGACGGCGACCCGCATGATTCGCATAGTATCGGCCCAAGACGAGCAAGGCGGGTGCCGATTGTCACAGCAGAACGATGACGCAGAGCGGGCGGCGACGGCATCGAGGCCGCTTCGCATCGGATTCGTGACCGCGTTCCCCCCGGGGAAGAACAGTCTGAACGAGTACGGATTCCACTTCGTGTCGCACCTGTCGCGGCACGAGTCCGTGGGTGAGGTCATCGTGTTCGCCGACGAGACGCCCGAAGGCCCGCCCGCGCCGTTGCCCGGTGTGACCGCCGTGGTGTCGTGGCGGTTCAACGCCATGTCCAATCTCTTCCGCCTGTGTCGGGCGGTGCGGCGGGAGAAGCCCGACGCCGTGCTGTTCAACCTCCAGTTCGCCACGTTCGCAGACACGAAGGTGGCCGGCGGGCTCGGACTACTCGCTCCGGCCCTCACGCGCCTTCTGCGCACCCCGACCGGGGTCATCCTGCACAACCTCGCCGACAACGTCGACATGCAGGATGCGGGCTTCGCGGGCTCCGCCGTCATGGCGCGCGTGATGAAGCTGGCCGGACGAGCCCTGACGCGGGCCCTGCTGCTGGCGAACTACGTCGCCCTCACGATCCCGCGGTACGTCGAGTTCGTCCGCTCGTCGTACAAGGCCCGGAACGTGCTGCTCTCACCGCACGGCAGCTTCGAGGAGATCGCGGTGCCCTCGTTCGCCGTGCCCGACGGGCCACGCACGATCTTGGCCTTCGGCAAGTGGGGCACATACAAAACGGTCGATGTGCTCATCGACGCGTACCGGATGCTTCGCGAACGCGGCGGGGACGACCTGCGTCTGGTGATCGCCGGTACCGACAGCCCCAACGCGAAGGGCTACCTGGCGTCGGTCGCCGAGGCGAACCCCGACCTCGAGGGGTTGGAGTTCACCGGCTATGTCGCCGAGGAGGACGTCGCGCGCATCTTCGGCGGCGCCGCGGTGGTCGCGTTCCCCTACACCTCGACCACCGGCAGCTCCGGCGTGCTGCACCAGGCCGGTGAGTACGGTCGCGCCGCCGTGCTCCCCCGCATCGGCGACCTCGTCGACATCATCGAGGAGGAGGGCTTCGCCGGGGAGTATTTCGAGCCCGGTGACCCCGAGAGCCTCGCCGCCGCCCTGTCGTCCGTGCTCGACGACGAATCGCGCCGCGACGCACTCGGGCGACAGAACTTCGCCGCCGCCACCGGCATCCCGATGTCGGAGGTCGTCCACTGGCACGTCATCCACCTGCAGCGGATCCTGGCGCGAAGGTCCTCGTGACGGCCGAGCGGCGAGGTACCGACGGCACCCGGGCGATCGTGTCCGGCGCCACGATGCTGTCCGTCGCGATGCTGCTGGCCAACATCGGCAACTACGCCCTCAACATCTTCCTCGGCCGCGTGCTCACGCCGGCCGAGTTCTCCGACGCAAACCTCATGGTCACCCTCATGCTGACGGCGACGGCGATCGCCCTCGGGCTCGAGATGGTGACGGCGCGGTACACCAGCGTGGCGGAGGCGACGGGCAACCCCGGCGCCGCCGACCGTGTCGCCCGATCGTTGCGATGGTGGACCACCGGCGCGGGTGTCGCGGCGGCCCTCGCCCTCATCGCCCCCGCGCAGGCCTGGTCCGACCTGTTCCAGACCGAGTCGGCGTGGCCGTTCGTGATCCTCGGGCTCGGATTGCCGTTCTATCTGCAGCAGGCGATCGGGCGCGGCGTCATGCAGGGACGCCTCCGGTTCGGGATGCTCGCGAGCACCTTCGTGATCGAGATGCTCACCCGCCTGGGCGTGGCCGTGGGCCTGGTCGCCGCCGGTTGGGGGGTCAACGGGGCCACCATCGGGTTGTCGGTGTCGTTCGTGGTCACCTGGCTGTCGGTGACCCTTCTGGCCCGTTCCAGCGGAACCTCGCCGGCACCGGCGATCCCGATGCGCCAGGTCGGGCGCTACGGCGCCTTCGTCTCGGTGCTGCTACTGGCCCAGATGATCGCCAACAACAGCGACGTCCTGATCTCCAAGGCCGCGCTGACCCCCACCGACGCCGGCGTCTACGCCGCCGTCGCCCTGGTGGGCCGCGCCGTGTTCTACCTCTCTTGGTCGGTGGCGACGGTCGTCTTCCCGGTGGTCGCACGACGGCACGCGGGCGGTGACGAGTCGACCGGTCTCCTGCGGGCCAGCATCGTCGTCATCAGCGGCATGGGATTGCTGTGCGCCGCCGGTGCACTTTGGCTGGGCGGACCGGTGCTGGGGATCGTCATCGGCGAGGCCTACGCCGGACTGTCGGTCCCGTTGGCCGCCTACGCCGTGGCGACCACCCTTTTCGCGGTCGCGAACCTGGTGGCGAGTGTGGCCCTGTCGAAGGGGACACTGCGCCCGTCCGTGTTCGTCCTCGCCGGAGCCGTCCTGCAATTGCTTCTCCTGCTGATCTGGAACGACGACATCGCGCAGCTCATCCTGACCCAGATCGTCGCCATGGCCACGCTCGTCGCGGCGATGGGGGTCGACGCCGCGGTCCGTCGTCCGAGACCCGCCGGCACCGACGAGGGAGGCGCCATATGACCGAACCGCTGGACCGCTACCACGCGTATAAGGCCTGGGTGAACACCCCGATCGAGGGTGTGCCCGAGGTGTCGGTGGTCATCCCCGCCTACAACGAAGAGATCCGCATCCTGCCGACCATCGGGGCGATCGCGACGCATATGAGCGCGAGCGGCCGACCGTGGGAGCTCATCGTCGCCGACGACGGCTCCACCGACGACACGGTGCGCCTGGTGGGCGACCTGGGGTTTGCGAATCTGCGCGTCCTGGTGGCCGAACGCAACGGGGGCAAGGGGAGCGCGGTGCGCCGCGGGATGCTCGCCGCGCGCGGCGACCTCGTCCTGTTCGCCGACGCCGACCAGTCCACCCCGATCGAGCAGTTCGAGATGCTCGAGGCGAAGACCGCCGAGGGGTTCGACGTCGTGGTCGGGTCGCGGAAGGCGGAAGGCGCAGAAGTACGCCACAAGAGCAGGCTCCGACGCGTGCTCAGCTGGGGCCTGCACACTCTGGTGCGGATCGTCTTCGGGATCACGGTGCTCGACACCCAGTGCGGATTCAAGCTGTTCACCCGTGACGCCGCACAGGAGCTGTTCACGACACAGCGGGTCGACGGGTTCTCGTTCGACCTCGAAGTGCTGTATCTCGCCGGCAAGCGTCACCTGCGCGTGGCCGAGGTGCCGGTGGAATGGATCGACGCCCCCGGGTCGACCGTGAGCGCGATCGCCGTGAGCCTACTGTTCCTGCGTGACCTCGTCGCGATCAAATGGCGAGACCTGCGCGGCCAATACGCGACACCCCGCAGGCACCCAGACAAGGAGGAGGGACGATGAGGATCACGATCGACTCGCCGGGAGGATCGGCTCGTGTCGAGCTGGCGGGGCGGTTCGACGCCAACGAGGTGGCGGAGTTCCGCGCCTGCGTCGAAGGCCTCGTCCGCACGGACGCCACCGTCACCATCGACTTGGAGCAGGTGGTGTTCATCGACTCCACGGCGCTGGCTGAGCTCATCCGGCTGAACAAGCAGGCCACCGGGGCCGGAGGGTCGCTCGTCCTCTCCCGACCCTCACCGCCGGTGCGCGTCATCCTGGAGATCACCCAGCTGGACATGGTCTTCACCATCACCTCCGGCGAAGCCGGCGACGGCCCATGACCGCCGCGGACGATCGACGCAGGCGGGTCTCCCGCTGGCTGCGAGCGCCGGATGAGCCCCCGCCCGACGCCGAGCTCGACCTCGGCCCCCTGGGGGACTTCGCCGACATCGCGTCGGCCGATCCGGCGCTGTTGCGGAGCATCGCGACCGCGTCGAAGGCCTACCGACGCCAGTTCGCCCAGATCCGGGCACTCAGTGAGGCACAGGTGCAATCGCACGAACGCCTGGCGGCGATCGGCGAGCTGACCGATCTGATCGTGGAGGTGCTCGACGCCCCCGCCGTGTTCGACGACATGCTCGAGACGGCCCGCACCCTCACCGGCTCCGACATGACGCTGCTGGTCACCGCGCCGACGGTGCTCGACGGCGGCGAGCGCACCCGGGGCGGCGCCGAGGGTCTCGACCACCTCGCCCGGGCACGGGTCCGAGCGCGCGCCCGGGTGACCGACGACGAAGACCTCACCGTCGACGAAGGAAGCCGGCTGGTCACCGCACCCGTGGCGACACGGGGCGACGAGGGCACCCGCCTCGGCGCGCTGGGCTTTGTCCGCTCCGGAGGCGACGCCTATTCCACGGCCGATATACAGCTG
This sequence comes from Microbacterium aquimaris, assembly GCF_039531285.1. NCBI lineage: Bacteria > Bacillati > Actinomycetota > Actinomycetes > Micrococcales > Microbacteriaceae > Microbacterium > Microbacterium aquimaris. The sequence goes on from NZ_BAAAPT010000001.1 coordinate 567,136, forward strand.
ATCGACACCGTCGCGGCGATGCTCGAGCTCGGACTGTCGATGCACGTCATGCACCAGGCGTCCGTCCGACGTGCCGCCCTCGAGCAGGAACACCGGATCGCGTCGCAGATCGCCCAGGCGACGCTGGCGGCGAGCCCGGCCACCGTACCGGGGGTCGAGCTCGTCGCACGGAGTGTCCCCGCGCACGTGTCAGGCGGGGACTTCCACGTGAGCGTCGCCGCCCCCGATGTACTGTGGTTCGCCGCCGGTGACGTGTCCGGGAAGGGACTGCCGGCGGCGATCGTCATGTCGCGCGCGGTCGGCGCCCTCCGCGCGGCGTTCGCCGGCGGTTCCCCCGACGACCTCCCCGCCGTCTGGCGGCACCTCGAAGAGGAGCTTTTCGACTATCTCGACCAGCTCGGGATGTTCGTCACGCTCGCCTTCGGCTACGTCCGAGCCGACGACCGCACCGCCGTGATCTACAACGCGGGACACTCCCCCGTCGTGGAGGTCGCGGCGAGCGTGCGCATGGTGCCGGCGACCGCCCCGCCCCTCGGCGTCATCCGGGGTCGCGCACCGGAGCCGTCGCGGATCCCGCTGACGCACGACACCACGCTCATCGTCGCCTCCGACGGGCTGGCCGAGCAGGAGGAGCCCGCCGGAGAGCTGTTCGGCTACGACCGCTTCTGCGCGCTGTGCCTCGATGTCGCACGCCTGTCGATGCCGGAGATGGTCGATGAGATGTTCGCCCGCGTCGAGGCGTTCGCCGCGGGAACGGCGCGCTCGGACGATCAGACCGTCTTCGCCCTACGTGCCGGAGCCTCCGATGAAGCGGGATGAGCTCCACTACGATCGGGATTCCAGGCGCCGACAGCGACGCTCCGGCGTCGCACGACACGAGGAGACACGCGATGGTCGACGGCCATGACGAGGTGACCTCCCCGGGCGGTGACCTGCGGATCACGACCCGACCCCTGGGGGTGGCGGGAACCCGGCTGATGTTGACCGGACGTGTGGATGCGGTGACGGCGACCACCCTGCGGGAGTGCGTGGCCTCGCTCGAGCTGGAGAGCGCCGCGCGCCTGCGCATCGACCTGCGGCAGGTCGACTTCCTCGACAGCGCCGGACTGGCCGCACTCGTCCAGGCGCACCGCCGGTGCGGCGCGACCGGAACCCCCATCGACTTCGTCGCCCCCCGGGGATCGGCACCCTGGCGCGTGTTCGATCTGACCCGGTTCGACGAGATCTTCGACTTCGTCACCGAAGACGAGGCCGACCGGTGACCGGCGAAGCGCTCATCGTCGACGACGACCCGGTCTCGCGCGCGGTCTTGGCGCACCTGGTCGCGAAGAACGGCTACGACGTCCACGAGGCCGACGGCCCGGAGCACGCCCGCGAACTCCTCGACGACGACGCCTTCGACGTCGTGTTCAGCGACTACCGCATGCCCGACGAGGACGGGCTGACCCTCTTCCGTTCGCTGTCGGGTCGCGTGCCCAAGCCCCGGTTCGTGCTGGTCTCGGGGGTGGTCGATCTGCCGAGCGCCGACCCCGCCGAACTGGGCGTGGACGCGGTGCTCCCCAAGCCCGTCATGACCAAGGCGGTGGCCGAATGCTTGGAGGCCCTGGGGCTGCCGCACGCCACGCCGTGACCGATGTCGCGACCTCGCCCCCGCCTCGGCACACGACGTCGCCGAGGGTGGTCCCGCGGCCGCGTAGCGGACTGACGTACTTCGTCCTGCGCCACCGGCTTCTGCTGATCGCGCTGGTCCTGGTGGTCTTCTTCCACGGGGCGCTCCTGATCTCGGGCAGCTACCAGCGCACGTACGACGCGTACGTCCACATCTTCTTCGGCGATCACTACGCGCGCTCGTGGTTCTCCAGCTGGGACGACAGGTGGTACACCGGATTCTCGACCGTGAGCTATCCGCCCGGCGCCCACCAGACGATCGCGGCGTTGAGCGGCGTGTTCGGACTGTTGGGCGGGTTCGTTGTCGCGCAGCTGGGCGCGCTGGTCATCCTCACCATCGGGGTCTATCGGTCCTCGAAGATCTGGGTGGGGCATCGCGCCGCCGGATGGGCCGCCATCATCCTCGTCCTGTCCTCGTCGATCGCCGAGACCGTCCACGTCTTCGGGCAGCTCCCCACCACCTTCTCGCTCGGATTCCTGCTGAACGCGCTGCCGTTCGCTGACCGCTGGGTACGCACCGGCTCGCGCCGCGCGCTCCTGTCGGGGGTGGTCTGTGTCATGGCCACCACGGCGGGCCACCACGTGACCACCCTCTTCGGGTCGGTGTTCTTCATCGGACCGGTCCTCATCGCGGCGATGATGCGGGAGCTCCGTCGACCGCGTGCGGATGAGACCGGAGCGCACACGGTCCGTTTCACCCGCGACACCGCATGGCCCTTGATCGCCCGGCGCCTCCGACGCGTGTGGCCCGCCTTCGTCCGGACCGCCGTGTTCACCGTGCTCGTGGTCATGGTGCTCCTGGTGGTCGTGCTGCCCTACTGGTTGCACTCGCGCACCGACCCGATCACACAGGTGTCCATCCCGCATGCCAGCCGTGACAGCTTCATCGTCAACGTCAATGCCGGCCTGGTGTTCTGGCTCGTCCCGTGGGGATTGCTGCTCCTGGTGCTGCCGTATGCGTTGGTCCGCGGCTTCACCACCCGGGCCTGGCCGCAGGCAGCCTCGCTGGCCGCGCTGACGCTGCTGGGCACCGGCGGCACCACCTTCATCCCCCGCGCGATCCTGGGTGGGGCGTACGACATCCTCACCCTCGACCGGTTCACCTTCTGGGCGACGATCGTCATCCTGCCTTTCGCCGGCGCCATGGTCGTCAGCGCCACCCGTGGACGCATCGGCGCATGGATGAAGGCACGTCTCGGACGCGCGGTGAGCATGGTGGTCCTCGGTGTCGTGACCGTGTCGTTCTTGGTGTTCACCCTGTTCGCCGCGAACCTCACCCACTTCCGGCCGTTCCAGCCCGATGCGATCGACATCGATCCGATCGTGTCCTTCATCGAGAAGGACCAGCACGACAACTGGCGGTACCTCACGCTCGGCTTCGGCGATCAGGTCGCGTGGCTGTCGGCCAACACGACCGCGCAGATGGTCGACGGCAACTACCACTCCGCGAGAGACCTACCCGAGCTGACCACGCGACCGGTGGAACGCATCGAGGGCTCGAAGTACTCCGGCGTGCCGGGGATTGGAAGCCTGCAGCAGTTCCTGGCCACCCCGGAGCGGTACTCGTTGAAGTACGTGTTCAACAACGATGATTTCTACGCGCCGCTCCTCTCAGCCAGCGGATGGACGAACCTCGGACCGCTCGAGAACGGGATCGACGTGTGGGAGCGCGCCGACGTCGAGCCCCTCCCGGCCACCACGCTCTCGCAGGAGAAGCCCCTGTGGCAGCGCCTCATGTGGGGGATCATCCCGCCCACCGCGCTGGTCTGCGCGATCGTCGTGCTGGTGTGGAATCTGTTCGGCGCCCCGATCCCCCGCCGCTGGCGGGGGTACCGACCCGGACAGCACGGATGGCTTGCGCCCGTCAACGTGCCCGCCCGCATGGGGCGACGGTTCGATGCCATGCTCGCCCGCGCGGCCGCGCGTGTGCCGGACGAGGACCCGGCCGGGGGTCCACGTCGATGGATGCCGCGGCCGCCGTTGCGTCGCACACTGTCCCGCATCACGGCCGCACGGCCGACCTCGCGGAGGACGCAGGCGATCGTCGGCGTGGTCATCGTCAGCACACTCGTCGCGGTGGCCGTGGTCGCCCTCCGCCCCGAAGCCGAGTCTCCGGGAGACGTCGTCGCCGACTACTACGACGATCTCGATTTCCGGCGCTTCTCGGACGCGTACGCCTTGCTCGACCCGCAGACGGCCCCCACGTTCGAGCAGTATCAGGCGGATCTGAGCAGCGACGGCGGGCTCGTGGCCTCGTACGCCAAGCTGATCGACATCGTCGTGGTCGAAGATCATATCGACGACGACCGCGCCGCCGTGACGGCGACGTTGACCTTCCTCACCTCACTGCAGACCTACGAGGTGACCACCGTGCTCCCGACGGTGCTCACCGAGTCCGGGTGGCGCATCCAGTTGCCGGCGAGCGACCCCACCACCTCCCCGGATCAATTCGCCAGTCGGCCGGACGTGGGCTTCGTCTCGCAGGGAAGGCGCGACGTGTCGTCCGAGGTGACGAGCCTGCTCGACGTCGTCGACCGCCCCGAGCTGCTGGTCGATCAGGTGCGCACCGTGCAGATCGACGGCCGGTGGATCGTCATCGGCCAGGTGACCAACACGGACGTCACACCCGCGGACGTCACCGTGCAGGCGCAGTTGCGTGATCCCGACGACGACCTGCTGGTCGAATGGGACGCCGCCCAGGTGATGGTGCACAAGCTGCTCCCGGGCGAGTCGACGCCGTTCCGCATCGAGTTCCAGAACATCGCCGGCACCGGTGACTACGGCTTCGAAGCCGACGGCGGCGTTCTCGGAACGAACGACGACTACAGCGTCGTCGACGCCGAAGCGGACGAGCCGGAAGATCTGACCGCCCCGGTCGAGTTCGACCCGCAGGCGATCACCCCGCTCGCTCTGGCGCCCGGCGACGTCGTAGACGCGGTCCAGGTGTACGCCCGAGCCGTCGTGACCGACGCCCCCATCCCCACCGGACTGCAGGTGCAGGGGCTCCGGGTGGAAGTCAACGAGGACGGCGAATTCCGTCTGCGCGGGACGGTGCGCAACGACGGCGTCGTCGAGGCGGCGGTGCCGCATCTGCTCTTCTCGTACCTCGACGCCTCCGGTGACCTCGCCTGGGTCAACCACGCCTACCTCGAGAACAGCGTCGCGGCGCAGTCCACCGCCGACTTCGACGTGCCCATCCCGACGGATCTGGTGTTGGATCAGCCCGATGTCCAGACCTCCGCGTACGGCGGCCCCTCCCACAATCAGCCCGACACCTCGTGGGCGGACGCGATCCCGCTCCCCGACGGCACGGGCTTCTCGTCGGTGTCGGTGACCCTCACCAGCTTCATGCGGACCGGAGGCGGATGATGACCGGCCGGATGCTCCCCCGCCTGATCGGCATCGTCTGCCTGAGCGGCCTCGTCGTGTTCGGCACCGCCGGCGCGACGCTCGACGCCGCCGGCGAACCGGGAGGACTGACCGTCCTCGCCCCCGAACAGGTCACAGCCGGGGAGGCGGCGACCGTGACCGTGACCGGGGCGGGAGAACGCGTCGAGGTGACGGTGGCCGGTTCACTCGGCACCACGACATTCCCGCGGGAGACGGCGGGAGGCACCGTCGCCGTGGAGATCCCGGCCAAACTCACCCGCATCGCCGGCCTGACGACCATCTTCGCGGTCTCCGACGGGGAGGTCGCGGTCGAAGAGGTGCGGATCGTCCCCGGCGAGGTCGCGTCGGTGCAGACCATCGTCGGTGCACGCTCGATCGTGGCCGACGCCGACGACGTCGCGATGGCGGTGGCCCTTCCCGTCGACATCTGGGGGAACGCCGTCGCGGACGGGACCTCCATCGACTTCTTCCGCGTCCACCCCGACGGCGAGTCCGAGACGACCCCCCGAGAGGTCGACGACCTCCTGGCCTTCACCGACCTGTTCTCCGGGACGGTCGCGGGGCGCAACGCCGTGTGGTCGCGCCTCGCCGACGTGCAGAGCATCACCGCCGACCTGGACGAGGTGGCCGGCCCGCCGCTGCCCTTCTCCCTCGGCCTCGCCGAGCCCGAGGGTTCCTCCCACGTCGCCGACGGCCGTGCGCTCCTGCACGTGCGCACCGGCCCGCTCGCCGATGCGTTCGGCAACGTCCTCGCCGACGGGACCGCGGTCGACTTCCGCTGGGAGGGCCCCGACGGCAGTGGGTCGGCGCGAGCGCTGACGATCGCCGGACAGGCGGAGACCTGGATCCAGTCCCCGGCGCGTCCGGGAACCGTCACGATCGCGGCGCGGTCGAAAGGCGTGGAAGCCGCCTCAACCCTGACCGTGGCCACCACGGCGGCGCTCGAGACCTTCCCGGCGCAGGCGTCGTTGCAGGGCGGAATCCTCACGGTGCATGTCGGCCCGGCGAGGGCCGAGGACGGTGCGCTACTGCCCGACGGCGCCGTCGTGACCGTATCGGCGGGTGACATCGAGGGCGAGGGGTTCCTCGAAGACGGCGAGGCGGTTCTCACGCTCGCTGTCGGCGACCTCGACCCGGCGCAGGTCCGGGTCGACCTCCTCGGGGCGGCCGTCTCGGTCGCGGTCGAGCAGGAGGCGAGCTCATGACCTCCCTCACCACCGCGAAACGGTCCATCGCGCTGGCCCTGCTGGCCACGCTCGTCGTGGTCGGGGTCCTCGTGGTCGGTCAGGTCGGCGCGATCATCCAGCTGTTCACCTCCGGTGCCGACACCGAGGACGCGCTGCACGAGGTGGATGCCGTGCCCACCCTCGCGGACGAGCTGGTCACGTGGGAGCCCGACGCGTGGACGCGGGAGCGGGAACTCGAACCGGCCACCCGGGTGGAGCTGGAGTCGGCGTACGTGCGCGCCTGGGCGGCGATGGGAGTGCACCAGAGCACCGGCGACGTCGACGCCGTCGAGGACACCTTCACCGGAGGTGCGCGGGAGAACGTCCTCGCCGTCCCCCCCGAGACGGATACCGCGCTGTGGACCACCGGTCATCGGCTCACGCTGACCTTCTACTCACGGGACGGTTCGATCGCTGCGTTCGACGATGCCGGCGCGCGGGTCGTGCGTGAGGTCTCGACGGATGCGGGTACGACGATCTTCGACACCGTCGAACCGTACGCGGCGGTCATGGTGCTCGAAGACGGGTACTGGCGCATCGACCAGTTGCGGCGTGAAGGACAGACCGCGTCCGTCGTGACCACGCGGACCCCCGACGGCGCCGTCTCCCTCGTCGGCCTCGATGTCGACTCCGCGGCCGCGGCGCCCGGCGCTCGTGCGGTCACCTATCCGGCCGCACTGTGGACCGACCCGGGCACCGACATCGCCGGCGAGATCGACGACGCCGTCGCCTTGGGCGCCGAACGGGTCCGCGTCGCCCTTCCGGAGGTGACCGCCGAGACCCTCGACGCCGGTCCGCTCGCACGACTCGAGGAGGTCGCCACGGCGATCGTCGACCGGGGACTCCAGCTCGACCTGGTTCTTCTCGACCAACAGTCGGCGATCGATCCGGGATCCTGGCCCATCCTCGACGCGGTGATCCGAGACGCTCTCGAGACCGTCGGCGGGCGTGCCCGCGTCGTCGACCTCATGGACGGGGTCGACGGCGACGACCTCTCCCCGGTCCGCGCCGCGGTGCTGGCGCACGTGGCCGGGACGGTCGCGGAGAGCGCCCCGGCCACCCCTCAGACGATCGGATGGGTCGAGGGCACGACCCCGCTGCCCGCGTTGCAGGACGCCATGGGCGAGCTGACCGTGGTCGCGCCCGCCGGTGCCACGGTCTTCTCGGCGGGAGGCGAGGCGCCCTCGAGCGTCGTCCTCGAGCCCGGGTCGACGGTTCCCGGGTGGTCTCCGGTGCCGCACACCGCGCACGCGCAGGCGGTGTCACTGGCCGCCTCGGTCGAAGCCCTCGACGCCACCGGGACGCCGGTCGCGATCGGGGACCTCCGGGATGCCGGCGAGGAGGGAGGCGTCGGCGTCCGTGCCGTGGACGGCACCCCCAAGCCCGCCGCCGCCCTCCTCGCCACCGATGCGGATTTCGAGGCGGTGGGGACGGTGTCGATCGCAGACGTCACCGCGACCCGCTTCTGGCAGGTCTCCGCCGTGGCGGGGGTCGCCGTGGTGGCGGTGTGGGCGGTCATCCTCGAGCGGCGCCACCGCCGGGGTCGCCGCGGGCGCTGACGACGATCCGGCCCCCCACACCCGAAAGCGGTCTACGCTTGCGGCCATGGGGACCGGACTGGAACCTCCCGAGCTGCGCAGGTTCATCGCCCACTCCGAGACGATGGTCTCGCCGAAGTCGATCGCGGCCCTCTACGGTCGCGCGGAGATGTTGGCGCGGATGCCCCGTCGCGTCCAGCAGTGGGTCGTCTCGCACGCACCCGGGGACGACGACATCGGCTTCGTCGTCGAGCCCTACTGCTTCTTCCTGTCGTACGAGATCACCGATCCGGAGGGCGCCGCGAAGCTCCTCCCCTCGCGGTACCGGCTCATCCCGACGGCCATGTTCGCCGACCAGTCCCCTCGTCTGTGCGCGATCGTCGGGGCGTTCAACATCCACACCTCGGTGTTCTGGGGGTCGCGGGTCGAGTTGTACGTCATCGCCGAAGACACCCGGACCGGGATGCTCACGTGGGTGATCTGCGACTACGAGTCGAACACGATCAACTACGGCCCCGGCGAAGGATTCGCGGGGGCCACGACCGAGCGCGCCGTACTGACGACCACGCACCGGGGCGAGGTCGTCATCGACATGCGAAGCGCGGAGCGCCCGAATCGGCTGCAGCTGTCGGCCTCGCTGCCCTCAGGATCCCTGGAACCGCTCGAGCAGCGCCTGTGGATCGAGGGGAATCTCAGCGTGGACTACGGCGGGCGACTCGGATACGAGGGGTCCGAGCCGTTCGGCCTCGTCTTCGACCCCGACGAGATGAGGCAGGCGCTTCGTCTCCCGCGAGAGGCTGTCGCTCTGACCGTCGACACCTTCGGCGCGTCGTTCCGCTCCGCCGACCCGTTCGAGGCGGCGTGCTTCCCCTACGCGCAGCACTTCCTCACCAGCAGCTTCTCGCGGCCATCCGACATCCGCGACCGGCGCGACCTGGAGACCGCGGTGCGCGAGAACTCCGGCTGATCCGGCGCGGGACCGATCACACGTCGCGGAGGAGCTCGGCGCGCACTTGACGACGGAGCACCTTTCCGATCAGCGACCGCGGCAGGTCCTCGACCTGGACGACGCGTCTGGGCACCTTGTACGCCGCGAGACGGGTGCGACAGAAGTCGCGGATGCCCTCGACTTCCAGGTCGACTCCCTCGCGCAGGACGACCGCGGCGGTGACCTCTTCGGTACCATCCGCCCGGGGCATCGCGACCACCGCGGAGGCCTCGATGTCCGGATGCTGCTGGAGCATGTTCTCCACTTCGCTCGGTGCGACGTTGAAACCGCCGGTGATGATCAGTTCCTTGAGGCGGTCGACGACGGTCACGAACCCGTCCGGCGCGACCGAGACGATGTCTCCGGTACGCACCCACGAACCGTCGATGAGCGTGTCGGCGGTCTCGTCCGGGCGCCGCCAGTAACCCCGGAAGACCTGCGGGCCGCGCACCAGCAGCTCCCCCTCCTCGCCGAACGGGAGGTCGACGGTGGGATCCTCGGGATCGACGACCCGGATCTCGGTGCTCGGGAACGGGACCCCGACGGTCCCGGGTCGACGACTGGGCCCGATCGGGTTGCCGAGTGAGACGGGGGAGGTCTCCGTCATCCCGTAGCCCTCGACGAGAAGACCTCCCGTGGCCTCCTCCCAGCGTTCGACCGTCTGCACCGGAAGGCTCATCGCGCCGGAGATCGCGAAGCGGACGGTACGCAGGTCCATCTCGTCGCGCGCGGCGGCTCGCGCGAGCCTGTCGTAGATCGGGGGCACGGCGGGCAGGAACGTCGGCGACGTCGAGGCCGCGGCCTCGGCGACCAGATCGACGTCGAAGGTGGGGAAGAGCACGACACGTGCACCGATACTCATCGCGAACGTGAGGCAGAAGGTCATGCCGTAGGCATGGAAGAGCGGCAGCACGCCGTAGAAGACCTCCTCGCCTTCGCTCAGACCGGGCACCCACGCTCGGCCCTGCATCGCGTTGGCGCGCAGGTTCCGGTGCGTGAGCATCGCGCCCTTGGGCGATCCGGTCGTGCCGCTGGTGTACTGCAGCACCGCGATGTCCTCCAGCCCGGGTCCGGGAACCCGCCGCGAGAGTCGCCCGTGCTCGAGGAGGTCCTTCCACCGGCGCACGCGCTTGGCCTCGGGCGACCGGGTGAGTTGCTCCCGAGCCTTCCGTGCCCGGGGGACGGGAAGTCGCAGTGCGAACCGCTTCGTCCACGGCAACGCGGCCGACACGTCGACGCTGACGGTCTGCTCGGGCCGCACGTCCGAGGGGAAGTCGGCGACGGTGTCGTACACCTTGTCCCACACGATCGCGAAGCGCGCCTCGTGGTCTTCGAACTGGTGCCGCAGTTCCCGCGGCGTGTACAGCGGGTTGTGTTCGACGACGATCGCGCCGAGCCTCAGCACGGCGTAGAACGCGATGACGTGCTGCGGGCAGTTCGGTAGGACGATCGCGACCCGGTCGCCGGCGACGACCCCCAGCCGTCGCAGTCCCTCGGCCGCACGGTCGATCGCGTCCCCGAGGGCACGATAGGAGGTGACCCGGCCGAAGAACTCCAGGGCGGGCCTGCGCCCGAAGGTGCGAACGCTCTCGGCCAACATGTCCGGGAGCGTCTGGGTCACCTCATCGATCTCCTGCGGCACGCCGGGTGCGTAGGCATCGAGCCAGGGCTTCGTCTCGTACGGATTCGGCGTGGTCACGGATCCTCCCTCGTCGCCGGCCATCGGCCTCACCAGGCTACGCCCGGGCACTGTGCGATCGTGCGGACCGGACACCCTCCTCACAAGCGCTCCGCGAACGACGAACGCCCCGTGCGGTCGTCCTTCGACGACGGCACGGGGCGTTCACGGTCTCAGGCCGCGCTGGCCGCCAGCAAGGCGTCGGTCGCGTCCCCGCCCATGGGGTCGAGCTTCGGGGTGAGGATCACGCACGGTCCGGTGGCCGTTTCGGCGATCTTCTTCAGGTCGAACGAAGTCCAGTTGAACGCGTCGTAGGAACGGAAGTAGAACTTCCCCCCGTTGAGGTCGGCCATGTTCGTCCACACCGTGTACTCCGTGGGCGGGCCCGAGTCGGCACCGATGCCCTGGAACTTCACGCCTTCGCCGCCTTCGGCCGCGGGCGGGCTGGTGGATGCGCCGCGCGGACGGTCGAAGTTGTCCATGATCCGCGCCAGAGTCAGCGCGGCCTTGTCCGACTCGACCTTCTCGACGAAGTTCGAGTAGAAGACGGCGCGGATGAACCGGTCGACGGAGGTTCCCGAGCCCGGCAGGGCGGCGGTCGCGATACCCGAGTCGGGCTGGCGGACCTTCAGCGAGCCGAAGGTGGCGCTGGAGTGGTCGACGTTGGTCAGGTGGGTCCAGTTGCTGAGGTTGGTGAGGTGCCACGGGAACGTCGGGCCGTTGGTCATCACACCGGTGGGGTTGTCGTAGACGTGCTCGACGCCCTCCTGCCACTCGATGACGATCGACGCGCCGGTCTTGTCGTGCACCACCAGGTGGAACGGGAAGACCGCATCGCCGACCAGGGCGATGCGCGTGAGGTAGACCTCCTGGGTCTTGAGCGCTTCCTTGACCTCACCCACGGTGGAGAACTGGCTGAGCACCCACGCGCCGAGGTCCCACGCCTGGATCGCGGCGAGTGTCTTCGCGGCCGCCTCGCCCGGCCCGCCGGCCGAGGGGTAGGCGAGCAGGCTGAACGTGACACCCTCGGTGTTGAGGCCTTCGATCACCTTCAGATCGTTGGGCGTGAGCGGCTGCTCCTTCGTGGGCATCCGATCGGGCGCCGTCACGGCGATGAAACCGTGCTTGCCGGTGAAGGTCACGGGGTCGTTCTCGGGGGCCTGGCTCTCGAACGGCATGCCGGCCGGGACATAGGCGAGGACCCACGGCTCATCGACGTCGAGTTCCAGCGTTCGCCCGAAATACGGCAATCCGGAGAGATCCGTGTACTGGAGCGAGGTGCACATTCTGCGGCCTTTCGTTCGGATGACTCATCACACGGCCGTTCGACGGCCCGCGTCGACTCGACCGTACGGATCCGGCGCACTCCCGATCGGTGCCGCGGTAGCGATTTCGTCCCGCCGATGGTCCTCCCCTCACCTGGCTCTGGTCCGCGCCGCCGGTCGAGGGACTCCCTGTACGCACCCCCGCCGGAGCCTGATACAGTGGAGTGCCCGTTCGGGCCTCTCTTCTTGTTCTCGCGACGCCCCAACGCACCAGCGCAGGTTGACGTTATCCCCGCGGATTCCCTGAGTCCCTGGCTGTCGCACTCTTCGAAAGTTCTCTTGTCTTCTTCATCCGCCGCGACCGCGGCCACCCTCCACACGCCTCCCCACGCCCTCACCTGGGCTCAGGCCGACGACGACGTCCATGTCGCCACACGCTCCGGCGAGTACGCCGGCTTCATCGCCGCAGCCGGCGACCTGTTCGAAGCGCACAGCGCACGAGGCGAAGACCTCGGTAGCCACGCGACCCCCACTCTCGCCCGGATCGCCGTCGCGGACGCCCTCGCGCCCCGCACCCGACCGGCCACCACACCCCCCAACCGTCGCGGTCTCACTCGGAGACCGCACAACCTCGTCCGCTCACGCGGCCGACTCATGAAAAGGAAGAACACGATGGCCACTGGCACCGTGAAATGGTTCAACGCCGACAAGGGATACGGGTTCATCGCCCCCGACGACGGCTCCGCCGACCTGTTCGCGCACTACAGCGCGATCGCCGGGAACGGGTTCAAGGATCTGCAGGACGACCAGAAGGTCGAATTCGACGCCGAGCGCGGCCCCAAGGGCATGCAGGCAGCGAACATCCGCCTGATCTGACCGCCGCCCAGGGGCCGGTCGATACCCTGACCGACCCCTGGGAGTCCGGTCGTATTCCCTTCGCCGGATACGCGGGGCCGTAACGTGGCACTCAGCGATCGGCACCCGCCGTTGGCTTCATCGGCCGACACGGTCCCGATCGAAAACAGGTAGGAACATCTCCTCCACCGTCGAGCCCCGTCTCGGACCCATCCGACAGACCTACGCGCGAACGGAAGATTTCCCGCCGATCGCCCGCGCGTACACCGACATCTCCCAGGTCGTCCGCGAGAGCGGTCTGCTCCAGCGCACCCGTTGGTTCTACCTGCTGGTCGGCGCCGTGTTGACACTCGCGTTCGCGGGTTGCGTCGCCGGATTCATCCTCCTCGGCGACAGCTGGTTCCAGCTGCTGATCGCCGGCGCCCTGGGCATCCTCTTCACACAGGTCGCCTTCCTCGCCCATGAGGCGGCTCATCGCCAGATCCTCTCCTCCGGCCCCGCGAACGACAAGCTCGCACTGATCCTCGGCAACGGTGTGGTCGGCATGAGCTACTCCTGGTGGTCGTCCAAGCACACGCGCCACCACTCCAACCCGAACCGGGTCGGCAAAGATCCCGACATCGACGTCGACACGATCTCGTTCCTCGACACCGACGCCGCCGAAGCCCGAGGGCTCCGCCGGGCGATCACCCGACGTCAGGGATGGCTCTTCTTCCCGCTCCTCACGCTCGAAGGTCTCAACCTCCACGCCCTCGCGTTCCGCCACGTCGTCCGCCGCGACCCCGTCAAGGACCGCACGTGGGAGATCGTCCTCCTCCTTGCGCGGTTCGCTCTCATCTGGACTCCGGTCTTCGTGTTCCTTCCGCTCGGGATGGCCTTCGCCTTCCTGGGCGTGCAGCTCGCGGTGTTCGGTATCTACATGGGCGCATCCTTCGCCCCGAACCACAAGGGCATGCCGGTGATCGCCGCCGACGCCCGCCTCGACTTCTTCAGCAAACAGGTGCGCACCTCCCGCAACGTCTCCGGCGGCTGGTGGGCCACGTGGCTCATGGGCGGCCTGAACTACCAGGTCGAACATCACCTGTTCCCGAACATGCCCCGCCCGCACCTGTCCCGGGCCCGCAGTATCGTGCGCGAGCACTGCCGCACGCTGGATGTCCCGTACACCGAGACGACGCTGTGGCGTTCCTACGGCATCGTCATCGCCTACCTCAATCGCGTGGGCCTCGCCGCGCGTGACCCCTTCGACTGCCCCGTCTCCGCCACCTATCGGAAGGTGTGACCGAGGGCGCGGAACACGGGTCGCCCGGGCCTGCCCCCGCAACCGACACGTGACCGCGATCACGATCACGATCACGATCACGATCACGATCACGATAGGGTAAACGCTTACCGTCCGATTCTCGGTGCGGGCAGAGTGCGAAAGGACGACGATGTCGGATTCCGCGGCGCACACGCGCACGGTGGCGGCCTCCCGCGAGGTCTGCCTGTGGTTGACCCCCAAGATCTTCGCCTCGCTGCGCCACCCCACCGAGGCAGCCGAAGCCTTCTTCGACCACTACGCCGGATGGGCGGGCCGCGGGGACCGTCTCACGCTCAACTTCTGCGCGGGGAACGGAGACCACATCCTCGCCTATCGAGGATCCGCCGCATGGGACGACACCTTCGACTGGGCGCGCTACAACTGCTACGCCGGCGAGGACGTCGGGCACCACACCCACAACCGCTCATGGCTCTCCCGAGTGCGCGAGGGCGGCGAGCGGTCGCACAATCCGTACTCGGCCGGCCCCATGTTCCTCCTCAGCGACGAAACGCTGGACTATCGCACGCTTGCGGGCATCTACGCGGCTCTGCGGGGCGCCGCCGCCGAACGTGGCATCGACCTCACGCTTCTCGAGTATCTCGAGCCCGGACCCGAGTTCTGCCGCAGTGAGTGGAAGACACATCTGCACCCTGAAGGCGCGCGCGGGCAGGCGGATGCCGGCGGCAACATCGCCCGCGGCGTCATCGACGTGACCTCCACGCTGACGGCGGACTCGCGTGCGTATGCGGCGTTCCCCCACGGCATCACCGATGGGCTCATCACCGGGGATTTCGTCGCTGCGCAGTCTGCAGCCTTCGTACGCGACTTCGGACTGGACGGAATCTTCCTCGGGAACCAGTTCGGCCTCCTCGGGTTCTGGGACCCTGCGAATGCACCGGAACCCACCTTCGAGCGACGAACCGGCATCACGAGGTTCTTCGAGCAGATGCGAAAGCACATGGCCGACAAGCTCATCTACTGGATGGACAGCTACTGGCCCGCCGACGTCGAAGACCGTGCGTGGGCGATGAGTCGCGAGAACTACTATCTGCTCGACGCGATCATGGTGTGCAACTTCGCGGTCCTCGTGGAGCGCACCCAGATGGCACCGAACCTGCTCAGCCGTTTCGGGCTCCGCGGACGCGAACTCGCCGGACGCGGTGCACCCCGCGTGCTCTTCTCCTTCGACTTCGTCGATCCCTGGTACTGGTATCGCACCTACCTCGACGACCGCCGAACCTTCCTGTTCCAGCACGAGGTGTACGCGGACCTCGGTCACCGAGCGGAGGGCGTCACCTTCTTTGCGAACGACACGTTCGGGCACTTCGTCTGGCCCGATGCGTTGGAGCAAACACGCGCCGTCATCCTGGATGCTGCATCCGCACCGCACGTCACTTGAGCGCCCGGCGGCACTCTGCCGACGCGCCGGACTCCATGTCGCGGTGGCCGAGACCGTCACCGCGGGCCGCGTCGCAAGCGAGGTCGGTCGCGGAACCGGGGCTCAGGACTGGTTCCGCGGCGGGATCGTCGCGTACGAGACGACGGTGAAGCAGCGCCTTCTCGGGCTTTCCCCCGAGACCGACCCGTGCTCATCCGAGTCCGCCACCCAGCTCGCGCGCGCCTGCCGGACCCTCTTCGACGCCGATATGACCGTCTCGACCACCGGCGTCGGCGGCCCCGACCCTCAGGACGGCCATCCCGCGGGCACGGTGTACACCGGCTGGGCCACTGCGCAGCAGTCCGGTGCCGAGCTGTGCAGCTCGACGGGGGTGACCCGTCACCCGGTGAGGAGGACCCGCTCATCGGAATGGCGGCCCGCCGCGCCGTCTCGGAAGTCAACGACACCGCCGCTGATGGTGGCCAGCACCAGGGCGTCGCCCGTCGGCCCGTCACTTCGGAGCGCGATGCGCGCGCCTGCGGCGAGTCGTTCGTCGATGTCTTGCCGGGTCGTCCCGCGAGCGAACGGACGAGCCGTCGCGCCCCGCGGGATCCGGCCTCGGATTCCAACCAGGTCCGTGTCCGGCAGTCGCAGGACACGGCGACGACCGAGGCGACCGACGAGTGCCGCGCTCAGCACCGTCAGTCGGGCATCCGGCCCGTCCGCGATGAGCACCTGCGACAGTCCGGCCTCCCGCAACGCAGCGACTACCTCGTCGACGGAGTGTGCCATCGAGATGCGCGGCGCGTCTCCGGCAGCGGCAGCGGCCGCTGCCGCGGCATCCTCGCGGGAGCTGACGAGCAGGACCGGGATGCCTCGCTCGTGCAGGACACGCGCGAGCTCGCCGAGCCAGCGATCGTCGCCGATGATGCCGATGCCGGTCGGTGCGGGTTCTGCCACCTTCAACGCGCGCACCAGCGGGCCCGCGCCGAGCGCGTAGATCACGCCGGTGCCGAGGATCACGCCGAACACCACGGGGAGGAGGAAGTCGCTGGCGATGCCGGCCGCCGTCAAAGCCACCGAGAACTGCGCCGCTGTCGCAGCGGCGACGATGCCGCGCGGGTCCAAACCGCCGATCAGTACACGGTCGCGCCAGGGGAGTTTCGTCCGAACCAGCGCAAGCGCGACCGACAGAGGCCGCACCACCACGACCAGCACCAGCACGATGACCAGGGTGGGAATCGCGTATGTCGCGAGCGCATCCAGGTCGACGAGCGCACCGAGGAGGATGAAGAGGATGCCGATGATGAGCACCTCGAGGGTTTCACCGAAGCCCCGGATACGCGATGTCGGCACAACCCTCTGGTTCGCGGCGATGAAGCCGAGGGTTACGGTCGCGAACAGCCCGGCCTCGGAGAGGATGATGTCCGCGACCCCGAACGCCGCGGCGGCGAACATGAGGGCGACCGCGGCTTCCATACTGTCGGGAACCAGGAATCGCGCCATCACGAAGACGAGCAGCGCAGCAGCCACGACGCCGACGAGAACGCCGAGCCCGAGCCGCGCCAGCATCTCGAGCACGGGGTTCGCGCCTTCGCGGTCCGCCGCGAGAATCAGATTGAGGATGACGACCCCGAGGGTCGCCCCGATCGGGTCAAGAAACGTGCCTTCCCAATTCAGGATGGCCCCGGTGGGCCTGCGCGGACGCACCACGTTCAACAAGGGGCCGACCACGGTGGGCCCGGACACGACGATGATCGCTCCAAGCAGGAACGCCAGCTCCGTGGAGACGCCGAGGATCCACAAGCAGGCGAACGAGGCGCCGAGCAAGGTGACCGCCCCACCGATGCCGACAAGTCGGAGCACCGGGCGGCGCGCATCCGACGGAAGATCCGAGAGGCGCAGCTGAAGCCCACTCTGGAACAGCAGCAGGGCGACGAGGAAGGTCACCAGCGGGAACAGAGTGTCGCCGAACATCTCCTGCGGCCGGACAAGGCCGAAGACTCCTCCCGCCAGAAGCCCCGCCGGAAGGAGCAAGAGCAACCCCGGGAATCCCGCCCGTCTGGCGACCCACTGCGCGCCGATGCCGAGCACGACGATCGTGGTGAGCCCCAAGAAGATCGCGTTCTCGTCCATACGCCCCCGTCCTCTGCCCCCCCAGGATAGGGACACCGGCAGGATAGGGACACCGGCGGCCCAAGCTCATGAAGCCAGCCCCCGACACGAGCGAGACGGCCTCTCGTGCGAGCGCGGGAGAGGCCTCGGTGACGTTGAATGTGGACGGCGCCCGACTCGACGACGGCCTCGATGCTCTCCTCTCGAGGGATGAGGCACGTCGCAGACCGAAGGCCGTCACCGGGCACCCCGGGCAGGAAGAAACCCCCGCGATCCCAGTTTTTGCAAGGGATCTGCGGGGGTCTCAGCTGGCGGTGACGGTGGGATTTGAACCCACGGTAGGGGTGAACCTACACAACATTTCGAGTGTTGCACCTTCGGCCGCTCGGACACGTCACCGCCCACCAGCTTACGACACCTTCACCTCGCGGGCCAATCGAGCCGCTCCACCGGCGTCGTTCGACATCGAGAGAACCGTCACCCGCGCGCCCGCGGAGCCCGCCATACTGGGCTCATGAGCGTGATCGAGAACTCGAAACTCACCGTCGTCGGCGCGGGCAGTGTCGGCGCGAGCACCGCGTACGCGGCCCTCATCCGCGGTTCGGCCCGGCACGTCGCCCTCTATGACATCAACGCCGCCAAGGTCGAAGCCGAGGTGCTCGACCTCGCGCACGGCACGCAGTTCACCGGATCGAGCGACATCGTCGGTTCCGACGACGTCTCGGTCGTCGAAGGCTCGCAGGTGGTCGTCATCACCGCCGGCGCCAAACAGAACCCCGGCCAGTCCCGCATCGAACTGGCCGGCGTCAACGCCGGGATCATGCGGAAGATGATGCCGCAGCTGCTCGAGGTGGCCCCCGACGCGATCTACGTCGTGGTGACCAACCCGTGCGACGTGCTCACCGTGCTCGCGCAGGAGGCCACCGGCCTTCCGACCGAGCGCCTGTTCGCCTCCGGCACCGTGCTCGACACCTCCCGACTGCGCTGGAAGCTTGCCGAACGCGCCGGGGTCTCGCGGTCGAGCGTGCACGCCTACATCGTCGGCGAGCACGGCGACACCGAGTTCCCGCTGTGGTCGAAGGCCACCATCGGCACCGTCCCGATCCTCGACTGGGAGACCCCCCGCGGCGATCGCATGACCGTCGATGAACTCGACCAGATCGCCGACGACGTCCGCAACGCCGCCTACAAGGTGATCCAGGGCAAGGGCGCCACCAACTACGCCATCGGTCTTTCGAGCGCCCGCATCGTCGAGGCCATTCTCAACGATGAGCACGCCGTCATGCCCGTCTCCCCCGTGCTCCACGATTTCCACGGCGTCGACGGGGTCGCCCTGTCCGTCCCGTCGATCGTCAGCGCGTCCGGCGCACGACCGATCCGTGGGACGACGTTCGCACCGAACGAACTCGACCTGTTCCACCGCTCTGCGGACGCCCTGCGGGACGTCGCCGCCTCATTGCGCTGAACCCTTCCGGATGTCGCGCCGCGACGAGGTCTGCACTCCCGCGGGCGGCGCGGCATCCGGTATTGCGCCGACCTCGGCCCCGCTCAGCCGGCGGAGACGCCGCCACCCGGGATGGCGCTCAACAGATCCCGCGTGTAATCGTGCTGCGGCTCGGCGAACACGCGCCCGGCCGACCCCTGCTCGAGGATCACGCCGCGCCGCATCACCGCGATCTCGTCGGAGATCTGCCGGATGACACCGAGGTCGTGGGAGATGAACAGGTAGGTCAGATCGTGCTCGGCCTGAAGGTCGACCAGCAGCTGCAGCACCTGTTCTTGCACCGACACGTCGAGAGCCGATACCGGCTCATCGAGGATGATCATCTCGGGCCGCAACGCGAGGGCCCGCGCGATCGCGACGCGCTGACGCTGGCCGCCGGAAAGTTGCGCAGGCCGACGGTCGGCCAAGGCCGGATCGAGACGCACATCGGCCATCAGTGCGCGTACGGCTGAGGCACGATCGGCCCGGGAACCCATCCCGAACGCCCGCAACGGCTCATCGATGATCGCCCCGATGGTCATCCTCGGGTCCAACGACCCGAACGGGTTCTGATAGACCACCTGCAGTCGACGGCGCAGCTGACGTAGCGCCGTACCTCGTAGCCGCGTGATGTCCGCCCCGTCGAAGATGATCGTCCCGGCATCCGGTTCGACGATGCGTGCGATCATGCGCGCCGTCGTGCTCTTGCCCGAGCCCGACTCCCCCACGATCGCGAAAGTGGTACCGCGCGCGATCTCGAACTCCAGCCCGTCGGCGGCGACGATCGGCGCGGATGCCGACCCGTAGCTCTTCGCCAGACCCCGCACCCGCAGGAACGGCTCCGCCGTCTCGGGGACGGCGCGGACCGTTCCGCCGGTCGGTTCCAGACGGCGACTGCGCAGTCCCGGCGCCGCGGCGACGAGACGACGGGTGTACTCGTGCGTCGGATTCGTCAGGACCTCGGTCGACGTGCCCCGCTCGACGATCTCACCCTTGTTGACCACGACGATCCGATCCGCACGATCGGCGGCGACGCCGAGGTCGTGGGTGACCAGCAGCACCGATGTACCGTGACTCTCCCGCAGGGCCTGCATCCGGTCCAACACGTGCCGCTGCACGGTGGCATCCAGAGCGCTGGTGGGTTCATCGGCGATGACGAGATCGGGATTGCATGCCCACGCGATGCCGATCAGCACACGTTGGCGCAGACCCCCGGACAGCTCGTGGGGGTACTGACGCGCCCGTTGTCCCGGCTCCGGAATCCCCACCTCGTCGAGGATCTCGACCGCACGCCGACGCGCGTCCGGCGGTGTGAGTCCCAGGTGGCGACGCACCACCTCGGCGATCTGCTCACCGATGCGCACCACCGGGTTGAGGCTGTGGGAGGGATCCTGCGGGACGAATCCGATGCGCGCACCGCGCACGCGACGCAGCGCACGCTGCGACAGCCGCATCACGTCGATGTCGTCGAAATCGATCGAGCCGCCGACGATCGACGCCTCGCCCGGGAGCAGGCGCACCAGTGCATGCGCGATCGTGCTCTTGCCCGAACCCGACTCACCGACGAGTGCGAGCACCTCGCCGCGTCCGATGTCGAGGTCGACACCGCGCAGCGCCGGGTTGACGCCCGCGGGGGTGGTGTACTCCACCCGCAGGTCACGGACGGTGAGCAGGGGTGCGGGGGTCATCGTTCCCCTCCGATGAATCGAGAGACACGGTTGACCGAGAGCACGACCAGCAGGATGACCATACCGGGGAGGATGCTCAGCCACGGGGCGACCGCGACGAAGTCCCGGCCGGCCGACACGAGCGAACCCCACTCGGGTGCCGGCGGCTGGGCCCCGAAACCGAGGAAGCTCAGCGCCGATACGGCCAGGATCGCCAGTGCCAGCTCGAGAGCGGCCATGGCGATGATCGGTCGCGCCGCATTGGGAAGGACGTGTCGGACGAGGATCGTGGGTCCGCGCACTCCGAGGGTGCGCGCCGCTTCGATGTACTCCTCCGAGCGCACCCGGATGACCTGCGCGCGCATCACGCGTGCGAACGTCCCCGAGGTGCCCAGCCCCACGCCGAGCCCGATCGCGACCGGCCCGAACCCGAGCGAGGCGACGACGATGAGTGCCAGCAGGATGCCGGGGATGGCGATGACGACATCGACGAAGCGCATCACGACGGCGTCGACGGGGCCACGCAGATACCCCGTGATCAGGCCGATGATCGCCCCGGCGGTGACACCGGCGACCACGGCGAGGCCGGCCGCCGACAGCGACAGACGCGCCCCGTAGATGACGCGGGAGAAGACGTCCCTCGCGAGATGGTCGGTTCCGAACAGGTGCTCCCAGCTGGGCGGGGCCAGACGCAGAGCGCCGACGGACTGGTACGGGTCGTACGGGGCCAGCAGAGCGGGGGCGATGACGGCGAGCGCGGTCAGCGCGAGGATGACGACCGACACGACGACGTCGGGGTGACGGAGGTACTTCACCGCCGGCCTCCCTTCGACCCGATCAGTCGGGTTCGGGTACGCGGGTCGATCACGCCGTACAGCGCGTCGACGATGAGGGTGACCACCGCGTAGACGGTGGCGACGACGACCACGATGCCGAGCAGCACGTTGATGTCGCGCGCGAGCACCGCGTCGACCATCAGACGCCCGATCCCGTCGCGGGAGAACACCGTCTCGACCACGGCGGTGCCCCCGGCGAGGTATCCGATCTGCAGACCGATGATCGTGATCGCGGGCAGCATCGCGTTGCGGAGCACGTGGCGGAAGACCACCGTCGTCTGCGACAGCCCCTTGGCGTTGGCGGTGAAGACGAAGGGGCTGGCTCCGGCATCGAAGACCGCCGCGGAGAACACCTGGAAGAACACCGCGGCCGTCGGCAGCGCCAGGGTGATGCCCGGCAGGACCACACTCGAAAATCCTGTCGCACCCGAGGCGGGGAACCACCCGAGGCCGAAGGAGAACACCGTGATGAGGACGAGCCCGGTCAGGAAGGCGGGGATCGCGATACCCAGCGGCGGGATCTGCAGCACGAGGTTCCGCATCCATCCCGGTCGTGCGATGTAGGCCCACACCGTGAACACGAGCGCGATCAGAAAGCCGACGACCAACGCGAAGACGGCCAGTGCCGCCGTCGGTCCGGCCACCCGCAGGATCGTCTCCGAGACGGGGATCCCGGTGGCGATCGAAACCCCCAGGTCACCTCGGAAGATCCCGAAGAAGCCGGTCAGGTACTGCTGCCAGGCGGGCCCGTCCAGGCCGTATCGGGCACGCAATTCCGCCAGCACCTCCGGGTCGGTGCTGGTCGCGTCCCCACCGCGCACGGCGAGCGCGGCGAGGATCGGGTCGCCGGGCAGCGCGTGGATCAACAGGAACGCGACGGTGTAGGAGGCCCACACCACGAACAGGGCTTGGCCGATCTTGGGCAGCAGGAAGCGAACCGCCACCCCGACCCGTCCCCGTGTCGTCGTCCCTGCGTCCACGCGCTGCACCGGCGTGGTCATCACTCGGAGGTGACGACGGTGTCGTACAGGTGGATGCGCGAGGCCGAGTCGAACGTGATGCCTTCGACACCCGCGCGCGACGCGTGCAGCTGCACGGTCTGCAGGGTCGGGATCACGTACGCGCGCTCGGCGACGATCTCCTGGATCTCATCGACGATCTCCTGACGCGCGTCGACGTCGGCGGTCATGCTCTGCTCCTGCAGCAGGGCCTCCAGCTCGGCGTCGTCGACGATGCCCCAGCGCGAAGGCGAGTCGACCGACAGCAGCACACGCAGCACGTCGGGGTCGGTGCGGGTGAGCCCTGCGCCGAGCATCTCGTAGTCGCCCGTGGCGATCGCGCCGAAGAAGTCACCGGCGGTGACCATGTTCAGCTGCAGGTCGATACCCACCTCGCGAAGCTGCTGCTGCGCCGCCTCGAGGACGTCCTGCGCGTAGAAGGCGGTGACGGTGACCGTCAGCGGCTGTCCGTCACGCTCGTAGATGCCATCGGATCCGAGCTCCCACCCGTCGGCCTCGAGGACGGCGGTCGCGCCGTCGGGGTCGTACGCGAGCGTGTCACCGAGGTCGGTGAAGCCCGGGGTCGAGCTGGTCAGCACACTGGTGGGTGCCGCGCCGCTGACAGAGCCGGCGATGACGTTGATCTGGTCGCGGTCCAGTCCCATCGTGATCGCCTGACGGACGCTCTCGTCACCGAGCAACCCCTGCGTGGTGTTGACGACGAAAGAGTTCGGCACGCCGGGGTTGGCCTTGGCGTACAGGTTGTACTCGTCGGTGGTGAAGCGCGACTCGTCGATGTAGGGCAGGTCCTGGATGGCGTCGTACTCGCCCGAGGACAGCCCACCGGTGCGCACGCTCGCCTCGGTGATGATCGGGAAGGTCACCGTCTCGAGGTAGGCCTCACCCTCGTGCCCGCGCAGCTCGGAGGCCCAGTCGTAGCCATCGCGACGGTCGATCACGATCGAATCGTTGGCGACGTAGGAATCCAGCACGAACGGCCCGGAGCCGATCGGTGCGGCACAGCGCTCCTCCGGAGTGGCCGTCGCGGACGCCTCCGAGAGGATGCCCAGCGACATCGTCGTGGCGCCCTGCAGGAACGCGACGTTGGGCTCGGCGAAGTTCACGGTGAACTCCGTGTCGCTGATCACGTCGGTGCCGGTGTAGCCCTCGAGGTAGGCGCCGGCGAGAGATGCGGAGCCGCCGAGTTCGATGATGGTGTCGAAGTTGGTGGCCACGACCTCACTGGTCAGCGCGGTGTCGTCGCTGAAGGTGACGTCGTCGCGCAGCGTGAAGGTGTAGGAGGTGAGGTCGTCGCTGACTTCCCAGCTCTCAGCGAGCCACGGGACGATCTCACCGGTGTCGGGGTCCTGGTCCAGCAGCGAGTCCGTCAGCTGGCGACCGACGTTCAGTGCGGTCGTGACCGACGTCTGCTGCGGGTCGATGCAACCGGCGTCTTCCATCAGGGCGAAGACGATGTCCTGCGGCAGGTCGGCGTTGGGAGTGGCGGCGCTTTCGGCGTCGCCGGAGCAGGCCGAGAGGGCTACTGCGGCGACGGTGAGGCCGGCGGGGACGGCGGCCCAACGGGCCGCTCGGGTTCGGGTGATCACAGATTTCTCCTAGGGGGATGGAGGGGGTGGTGCGTCAGTCCGGCAGGGTGCCGGCCACGAGCTCACCGCGGGCGACGACGGCGACGATGTTCTCGGTGGTCAGGGTGTCGATGTCCTCCCACGGGCGACCGCGGACGACGATGAAGTCGGCGCCGAGGCCCGGAATCAGGCGTCCGGTGGTCTGACCCATCCGGATGGCGTCGGCGGCGTCGGAGGTTCCCGCGCGGAGGGTGCGCTCGGAGGTCCAGGCGAAGCTACGCCGCATGAGGCGCATCTCTTCGAGCTGGTCTCCGAACGCGATCATCACCCCGTTGGCGTCGGTGCCGAGCACGAAACGCACACCGGCGGCGGCGGCCCCGACGAAGTTGGCGTCGCGCTCGGCGACGACCGCCTGCGCCTTCTCGGCCGCCTCGTCGCTGACGGGGAAGCGACGCTCGGCGATCGCGTCGTTGATGAGCAGGGTCGGCGCGACGGGGATGTCGCGCTCGATGAGGATCTCCCAGTGGCGTTCCTCGATGCCGGTTCCGTGCTCGATCGAGTCGACCTCGAACTCCAACGCCAGGTCGATCCCCTCCGCGTTGTGGGCATGGGCGGCAACGAGCATGCCCAGGGCGTGCGCCTCGTCGACGGTCGCGGCGATCTCGGCCGTGGTCTGGTTGCGCCAACCGACCTTGTCTCCCACCGAGAGCACGCCACCGCTGGTGTAGATCTTGATGCCGTCGGTTCCCGAACGCGCCCACTGGCGCACGAGCTTGCGGCACTCATCGGGTGAGTCGGCCGTCGGCGCCCGATGCGGGAAGTGCGGCGGGGTGAACAGGTCGCCGTGCCCGGCGGTCATGCCCACGGGGCAGTTCACACGGAGGCGGGGTCCGGGGACCAGGCCCGCCTCGAGAGCGCGCGCGGCGGCGAGTTGCACCGTCGACCCCCCGAGGTCGCGCAGCGTGGTCACCCCGGCGGCCGCGGCCCGTCGTGCGTGTGCGACCACGTGCAGCGACCGCTCTTCCGCCGGCGTGATCAGAGGCCAGGTCATCCAGTCGACCGACCCCGATCCGGCGTGGGAGTCCATATGCACGTGGGTGTCGACCAGACCGGGGATCACGCTGTACTGCGCATCGGCCTCACCTTGCGGCGTCCCGACCGCGGAGATGACGCCGTCTTGCCATGCGAGCGAGCGCACGCCCCGATCGGCGTCGCCGTCCCACAGCGACATCGCCGCAATCCGCTTCTCCGTCTGCGCCACGCGGGCCCCTCTCGTGTGCCGGACTCCGGCTCTCTCCTCGTGCCGGCTCGGCACACGAACGGCCACACTACCTACCACGATTCAGAAAAAGGTCAACAAGTCGACCTGAAGAGGATGTTTTACAGGTCAGAAACAAACGATGAACCGTGATTTTGAAGGGAATGAGGAATGCTGGTTGCGTCTCGATCGGCTCTCTTGTCGATAAGTCGAGGAAAGTAGGGGGAACGATGCGGAGCGCATCACTGGAAACCGGCCGCCGCATCGCGGTCTCGTTGGCACCGGGCGACGATCTGATCGGATCGATCGCGAGCGCATGTGCCCACCACAGGATCTCACAGGGTGTCATCGTCACCCTCAGCGGCGCCTTCCGCGATGTGGAGCTGATCGCCGCGCAGACCCCGTCGGCCGACCCTGAACCACCCCTGCCCGAGAGCGTGCGCATCCCCTACACGGAGGGGATCGGGTCCGGCACCATCACCACCGGCGCCGAGGGCCATGTCGTCCACGTCCACCTCGCCGTCGGGCGAAAGGACGCCGGGGCGCGCGCGTTCGCCGGCCACGTGCTCGCCGCCGAAGCCCACTACGTCGTCGAGATCGTCATCGACGAAGTGCTGAACCCCCGGATGCTCCGCACACCCTCCGACCAGACCTGGGGGCTCCCCACCCTGGACTTCGCCGAGCGCGCCGAGGCGACCTCGTGAGCACCACCCTGCCCCTGCCGCCCCCCGGAGGGGACCCGGCCGCTCTTCGCATGCAGCACGGTCTGCTGCGCTTCGTCAGGGAGGCCGCCGAGAGCGGGGCACCGTTGCCCGGCGAGCACGAGCTGACGGCACGACTCGGGTGCACCCGGCAGCAGCTCCGCAACGCGATGTCCACCCTCGAGGCCCAGGGCATCGTCCGGCGGCGCCAAGGCACCGTCACGACGGTGGACCCCGTCGCGCTGCGGCTGAGCGTGCGGCTCGAGGAGCAGTTCGAGCACACCGACCTGCTCGACCGCCTCGGCTACCGTGCGAGCGTCGAAGTCCTCAGCTCGCAGACCGGGACGCTCCCGTCGCAGGCCGCGGCGCTCATGGAGCTCCCCCCGGCCACGCGCGCCCACCGCGCGCGGAAACGATGGCGCGCCGACGAGACCGTCGCGATGGTGGCCGACGACGTCGTCCCGCTCGCCGACGAGATCGAGGCCCGTGACGGCGAATCGATCTTCGACCTCGCTCACCGCGTCTGGGGCGAACCGGTCATCTGGGAGGTCAGCACCCCCGGGGTCGCCCTGCTCGACGAGGCGCTGGCGACGACGTTCGAGCTCGCCGTCGGGACGCCGGTCATGACGTTCGAGCTCGTCGGCGTCGGCGCCAGCGGAAAGCGGCTGATGTACAGCCTCGAGTATCACAACCCCGCCGTGGCCTCCTACTCGGTGGTGCGCACGGTACGCCCGCCCTGGCACGGCGGATGAGCCTTCTTGTGGACAAGTGAGAACCCCGGCGGGATCGTCGGGTGACAGTTCACGCGCATTTCCGGGGATGATTTCCATCGTGTTACATCTGTGGCGTTCTCGATCCGTGCACTTGTCGACAAGTGGGCGTGCTGGGCTATTGTCGTGAGCGTCTTCGGAAAGGTCGTCATGCCACATCCGCCCGCCACCACCGTCCGCGTCGACGAGCAGCAGATCCGCGCCCTCCCGAAGGCGGAGGTGCACGTGCACCTTGAGGGCACGTTCTCGCTGATAGACCTGCTGACCCTCGCGAGAGAGAACGGGGTCCCCCTGCCGGGGCCGGCTGCGACCATCTTCGACATCTCGACCCACGCCGACTACGTCGCACCGGAAGTGACATCGGGTGGCGGCTCGGGCGCCGGGGCGGCAGGACTCACGGGCTTCCTCCGTTTCCTCGACTGGCAGTGCGGGCTGGTCCGCACGGCCGAGCAGGCCGCACGGGTCGCCTACGCGTTCGCCGCCCGCCAGACCGCCGCGGGCGTGCGCTACAGCGACGTCATCGTCAACCCGACGCACTGGAACGCTTGGCGAGGGCGCGAGTTCGCCCTGCTCGATGCACTCGCCGGCGGTCTCGACGACGCCGAGCAGGACGGCCTGTGTCGGGTGAACATCGCCTACTCGCTCCTCCGGTCGCAGAGCGCCGTCGACGCCGAGACGATCGTCGCCGAGCTGGCCCGCGCCCGCCCCCGGCGCGTGGTGGCCCTCTCGGTCGACGGTGACGAGAAGGTCGCCGGGCGCACGGGCGAGAAGTTCCGCGACGCCTTCGCCGGCGCGGCCCGCGCCGGCTTCCACCGCACCGTGCACGCCGGGGAATCGAGCGGACCGGACGGGGTCTGGGACGCGATCGATCTCCTCCAGGCCGAACGCATCGACCACGGGGTGCGCGCCGTCGAGGACGAGGCTCTCATCGCACGCCTCGTCGACGAGCGCATCAGCCTCGGGGTGTGCCCGAGGTCGAACGTCACCCTCGGGATCTACCCGGACTGGGGGGCGCACCCCCTCCGCAGGCTCGTCGACGCCGGAGTGCTCGTGACCGTGAACACCGACGACCCCGCACCGATGGGGACCACGCTGGATGTCGACTGGGCCGTCACGGCGGAGCGTTTCGGGTTCGACCTGTCCGACATGATCGGGTTCGCCCAGCGTTCCATCGACGCCTCGTTCGCCGACGACGATCTGAAGCGCGACCTGTCCGCAGAACTGCTCACCGTCAGCGCATCGCTGCGGTGACCCCGAGCCGGCCGTCGCCATCGTGTCGACCCCCCGCGACATGATGGCGGCGGTCTCCCCGTCACACGGGACGACGACCCCCCGCACCGGAGAAGAGACCGGATGACCGACAAGACGCAGCTGATCCCGACCACCGCCGAACTGATGCGGTTGCGGGCCGTCGCGGCGGGCCTGGAGCGGCCCGACGTCATCGTGCGCGGCGGCCTCGTCCTCTCCCCCGGCACCGAGGAGTGGCTCGAGCGCGACATCCTCATCGCCGGACGCCACATCGCCACATTGACCCCCTGGGGCCACGTGACCGGCGCCGGGCGCGAGCTCGACGCGCGGGGCTCCTGGGTTGTGCCGGGGTTCATCGACGCGCATCTGCACGTGGAATACACCAACCTCACGCCGGGCCAACTGGCGCGCGTGAGCGTGCCACGCGGCACGACCACGGTGCTGACCGACCCGAACGCGGCGGCCAACGTCTGGGGCCCGGAAGGCATGGACTACATGCTCACCACCGGTGCCCCGTTCCACATCTTCCAGCAGGTATCCCCCACGACCCCGGCCTCGACCACGCTCGAACGCGGCGGCGCCGTCATTCCCGAGGAGACCGTGCTCACGCGCCTCCACGACGATGTCACCGCCACACTCGGCGAGGGAAACCCCTTCGACCTCGGCGAGGTGTCCACGGCACGCTTCCGCGAGGCCCTGGTCGCGGGACGCCGCATCACCGGGCACACCGCCGCGCAATCGCACGAGACCCTGTGGAGCTACCTCTCCGCCGGCGTCGGCGACGACCACAACGCGGCCACCGTCGAGGAAGTGCTCGAACGCACCCGGCTGGGCGCGATGGTCACCGTCATGGGGTCCTCCCTCGCCGACAACACGGTGCCCCTGTTCGCCGACCTCGACGCCGTGGCACCCGCCCTCCGCCACATGTGTTTCTGCGCCGACGACAAGCACGCCCTCGACCTCAGCGGACAGGGCCACATCGACCACCACGTCCGTCAGGCCGTCCGCTTCGGCGTCGACCCGGTGCTCGCGTACCGCATGGCCACCGCGCAGCCGGCGCACTACTACCGACTCGACCAGGTGCTCGGCCTGCTCGCGCCGTCGCGGCTCGCCGATCTGCAGATCATCCCCGACCTCGCCGAGGTGCAGCCGACGACCGTGATGGTCGCCGGCTCCGTGGTCGCCCGCGACGGTCGCGCGGTGTTCGACGTGGACGACGAGGTCCCGGCGTGGACGCGCGACAGCATCCGTCTACCCGAGGTGATCGATCCCGCCCTGCTTCGGGTGTCGGCCGATACGCCTCGGGCCCGGGTGCGGGCGATGGAGATGTACGACGGCTACTTCAAGCGTGCCTTCGAGGCCGAACTCCCGGTCGCGGGGGGCGCTGTGCAGTGCGACACCGCGACCGACGTCCTCAAGATCGCGGTGATCGATCGCCACCACGCCGAGCCCCTCGCCGGAATCGGATTCGTGCGTGGATTCGGGCTACGCCGCGGCGCGATCGCCATTTCGATGAACTGCCCCAACATGAACATCGCCGTCGTCGGCGCCGACGACGCCTCGATGCTGCGCGCGGTCGAGGAGATCCGCGCGATGGGAGGCGGATTCGTCACGGTCGACGGCGACGACGTGCTCGCGCGCGTGGAGCTGCCGGTCGGCGGCATGATGAGCGACGCCCCGTTCGAACAGACCGCCGCGGCGCTCGAGCACGCGCACGCCGTCACGGCCGCGCTCGGCTGCCCCATCCCCTCCCCGTACATCATCCTGTCGTTCGTGGGCCTCTATGTCGTGCCCGATCTGGGCGTGACCGAACGGGGACTCGTCGACACCTTCTCGCAGGAGGTCGTCGACGTCCTGCTCCCGGGCCCCGTCCACGCGTGCGGCCACACCGACGCCGACCGGCATCCCTGACCCGAAAGGACCCCGATGCTCACCCGCCCCTCCCCCGTCGCCGTCCCCACCGACGAACAGCACTGGATCGACACCGTCACGACACTGGCCGCGGGCTTCGCCGAGACCGTCGCCGACGACGACATCGCCGCCCGCCTTCCGATCGAGCATCTGCGCGCACTTGCCGACAGCGGACTCGACACCGCCTTCCTCCCGGTCGAACACGGCGGCCAGGGCGTGTCGTATGCCACACTCGGCCAGATCGTGCGCATCCTCGCCCGCTCGCACCCGGCGGTGGCCACCGTCTGGCTCATGCACATCGGCGCCGCCCACGCACTGGTGACGACGGCGCCGGCGGAGGCCGCGGCGTTCTACGCGGGTGAACTGCGCGCGGGCAAGCGGTTCGCCAACGCCCTCAGCGAACCGGCCGGTGGCAACCACTTCCTGGCCTCCCAGCAGGATGCGTCGCCCGTCGACGGCGGGTGGAGCCTGACCGGGCGCAAGCTCTTCGTGTCGGGATCCGAAGCCGCCGACCACCTCTTCCTCAACGCCCGCGTCGACGGCCACCCCGCGTTCTTCGGCGTCACCGTGGACGAGACGGTCTCATTCCCGCCGATCGACGAGACCATGGGCATGCGGGCCACACGCAGCCGCACAATCGCCTTCGACGCCACTCCGCTGCCATCCGCACGCATGTGCGGGATACCCCCGGTCGACTACGCCAACCTCATCACCGTCGGATTCGCGTTCATCTCGATCGGCATCGCCGAGTCCGCACTCGACGCCCTCTCCGCCACCGCCCACCGGGCGAAGGGCGGCGCCGTGCTCGCCGAACAGCAGTGGGTCAAGCAGGAGACCGCGATGGTCTGGGCGCAGGTGACCGCGACTCTTCTCATGGCCGAGCGCACCGCATGGCTCGCCGACGGCAAGAACCCCCAGGCGATGCCCGCCGCGACCGAGACGAAGATGCTCGCCAATGAGGTCGCCAAGACCGCCGCGGCGCTGGCCCTGCGTGTCGGCGGTGGCGGCGCATACCTCGTGCGCTCACCCATCCAGCGGATCGTGCGAGATGCGCAGGCCGGCGCGCTGATGGCCTACTCGGTGCCGTTCAGCCAGGAGATCGTGGGGCAGGCCGTTCTGGAAGCCGGCGTCTGAGGAGGCCACCACCCGGTCGACGCGGCGATGTCGCACGCCGCGCGTAGCCTTGCGGTGATGGCCACCAGACGCACGACCCAGACCGCCCCGTACCGGTGCACCGAGTGCGGGTGGACCACCGTGAAGTGGGTCGGGCGATGCGGCGAGTGCCAGCAGTGGGGCACCGTCGTCGAAGCGGCCGAACAGACCGGGATCGTCCGCTCCGTCGCCGCGGTCGCCCCCTCCGCGCAGCGCGCGGCACGGCCCATCACCGACGTCGACACCCGGGACACCCCGCGGCGCACGTCCGGGGTCGCGGAGTTCGACCGCGTACTCGGAGGCGGTGTCGTCCCCGGCGCGGCCATCCTCCTGTCGGGCGAGCCCGGGGTCGGCAAGTCGACGCTGCTGCTGGAGGTCGCCGCACAGTCGGCCCGCGCAGGTGGTCGGGTGCTCTACGCCAGCGGTGAGGAGTCCACCGCCCAAGTGCGCCTCCGCGCCGAACGCACCGGCGCCCTCCACGAGCAGCTCTTCCTCGCGAGCGAGACCGACCTGGCGACGATCCTCGGCCACATCGACGAGGTGCGTCCCGACCTGCTCATCGTGGACTCGGTGCAGACGGTCGCCTCCGCGCTGAGCGACGGCGCGGCCGGGCACCCGTCCCAGGTCCGCGAAGTCGCCTCCGCCCTCATCCGCGTGGCGAAGGAGCGCAATCTCCCGGTGATCCTCGTCGGCCACGTCACCAAAGACGGATCCATCGCCGGCCCCCGCGTGCTGGAGCATCTCGTGGACGTCGTCTGCCACTTCGAGGGCGACCGCCAGACGTCGCTGAGGTTCGTGCGAGCGCTGAAGAATCGATTCGGCCCGACCGACGAGGTCGGGTGCTTCGACATGACCGGCGACGGCATCGCCGAGGTCCCCGACCCGAGCGCGCTGTTCCTCGGTCATGGAGACCCCGTCCCCGGCACGTGCGTCACCATCGCGCTCGAAGGTCGCCGCGCCCTCCCGGTCGAGGTGCAGGCCCTGACCATCGACACGACCGCCCCGAACCCCCGACGCGTGGTCAACGGCGTCGACGGCGCCCGCGTCGCGATGATCCTCGCGGTACTGGAGAAGCGCGCCCGCCTCCCGCTGTCACAGCATGACGTGTACGTATCGACCGTGGGAGGCGTGAGACTCGTCGAACCCGCCGCCGACCTCGCGATCGCGGTCGCGATCGCCAACTCGCTCAAAGACCGGGCCCTCGCGCGCGGCACCGCGGCGATCGGCGAGCTCACCCTGGCCGGCGAGATCCGACCGGTCACGCAGGCCTCGCAACGGCGTACCGAAGCGGCGCGCCTGGGCTTCAGCACCGTCGTCGACGCCGAGCAGCGCACCGTGTCCGCGGCGCTCCGGGCCATGGACCGCTTCGCCGCCCCTGCATCGGCCGAGACGGCGCCGGGGTTCTGAGTGATCAGGCGTCGAGTGCCGCGAGGAGATCGGTCGGCGTGGCCTGCATCGGATGCGGCCCGGCGATGTCCAGGAACACCGTGGTGATCTCCTCCTCATGCGCGGCGAGGAACGCGCGGAGCCACTGCGGGGACTGCAACGCCACGCCCGCGGGAAGGCTCTCCGGCTTGTGGGCGGCGTCGCTGAACAGCAGCAGCGCGACATCCCCGGAGGTCGGGTCCCGGTAGGTCCAGACCTCCCCCACGTCGAGCGGATTGTCGCGATCCCCCACGGTCATCAGCGGCACCACGGTCGGGCCGTGCCGCAAGGCGAAGGCCACCGCGGCCATGTCCTGGGTCTGCAGCGCATCCGTCAACTGCGTGTTGCGGAACTCGAGGGACTCGGACTTCTTCGAGCGCTTCTTGCCTGACGCCATCGCTCCAGCCTATCCGGCGAGCGGGAGAGAAGAGGGGGACGTGGGGACGAGGCGAACTGGGGGATCGACTCGGCCCCACGTCACGCTCACGACAGAAGTCGGAGCAAGCTTCGTGGCCCGCTGGGTGATCCACTGGGAAGGATCAGCTGCTGGGGACAGTTCCAGGCGTACACCGAAGCGCGTCCAGTCTAACCCGAGTACGAAACCGTATCTGTCCCCTCTTTGGGGGACAGGACGATATATCAGTCGAGCTGGGGCGCCGGCTCAGTAGAGCAGGAAGTACGCCGGCTCCGTCGAGGAGACGCCGCCGATCTCCACATCCAGATAGTAGGACGCGCCTCCGCCGGGAGCGCCCGGTCGCCCCGCCTCGGAACACGTGTCGACCGAGGAACGGGTGCGATCCCACTCGACCGGCGTCGAACTCTCCACGGTCTGCCCCGCTTCGAGCAGGACGAGCATGTCGCTGGGTTCGCTCTGGCAGTCGGTGGAGCGCCACCACACGTCGGAGCCGCTCATCACGGTGAACGACTGCGCGGAGGTTCCCACGTTCAACGTGCAGTCCGCACCGTTGTTGGTGAGTCGGATCGACAGCAACGGATTCTCCCCCGCCGCGTACTCCGACTTGTCGGTGACCGCCTCGACCGTCAGGTCTCGCGCCACGCACGGAGTCGCGGTCGGCGTCTCCGACTCCTCCGGAGATGCGCTCGCCTGCGCGGCGGGCGTCTCGCTCGCCGTCGGGCTCGGCGTCGCGGTCGGACTCGCCGATGACGCCGTTGGCGTCGGAGTGGGCCCCGACTCCGATGCCGCCCACGCCTGCCAAGGCTGGGCGACGAACAGCCAGACCAGACCCGCGACGACCACCATCAACACCAGCAGGACGGCCAGTCGCCGCCGACGATAGACCGCCGGGGAGTGTCGCCGCCTGCGCGGGGTGTCGCCGCTCATGCCCTCCAGGGTACGCACGCCGCCCGCGCGCACGCTGTGGGCGCGCCCATGACGACGATCCGCACGTCGCGGGGCCGAAGGTCAGAGCGTCTTCAGCATTCGCGTGTTGCCGAGGGTGTTCGGCTTCACGTGCGCGAGGTCGAGGAACTCCGCCACCCCTTCGTCGGGGCTCCGGATGAGCTGCGAGTACACATCCGGGTCGACCACCTGCTCGCCGATCGTCTCGAACCCCCGCCGCGCGAAGAACTCCACTTCGAACGTGAGGCAGAACAGGCGCGTGAGTCCGAGCTCGCGCGCCTGCGTCTCGAGCGCATCGACGATGGCCGTACCGACCCCCTTGTGCAGCCAGTCGTCCGAGACGATGAGCGTGCGCACCTCACCCAGCTCCTCCCACATGACGTGGAGGGCACCGCAGCCGATGAGATTGCCGTCACCGTCCTCGGCCACGAAGAACTGCTGCACCGCTTCGTAGAGCACCACCAGGTCTTTACCGAGCAGGATGCGCTTGTGCACGTACGGCTCGAGCATCGCCTGGATGGGCCGCACATCGCGGGTTCGGGCAGGACGCACGACGTATTCGGCCATCCCTCCACCATACGCCGCAGGATCCGGGGGGCATGCGGAAGGGCGGATGCCGTCGCACCGGCCCCGGTCTTCCCGGGAGGGTGCGACGGGCATCCGCCCTCGTGTCGCGTGGCCTCAGCTGGAGGCGGCGATGTCCGGTGTCGCGGTGATCTCTCCCGCGGTACCCACCCCCACCGAGACCTTCTCGCCACGGGGACCGTGCTCGAACAGGAAGACGCCGTTCTCGGCGTCGACCTTGACGTGGTCGCCGGGGTTGAGTTCTCCGTGCAGGATCTTCTCGCTGAGACGATCCTCGATCTCGTGTTGCATCGCGCGACGCAGCGGGCGAGCTCCCAGGGCCGGGTCGAAGCCGACCTCGATGAGTCGCTCCTTCGCCGGCAGCGACAGCTCGATCGTCATGTCGCGGTCGAGCAGGCGCTCGCTGAGCCGCTTGGTGAACAGGTCGACGATCTGGATGAGCTCGCCGCGGTTCAGCTGCGGGAACACGATGATGTCGTCGACACGGTTGAGGAACTCCGGCTTGAAGTGACGCTTCAGCTCTTCGTTGACCTTCCCCTTCATCCGGTCGTACGTCGTCGACGTGTCACCCTCGACCTGGAACCCAACCGGGCCACCGGCGATCGCCTGGGAACCGAGGTTCGTGGTCATGATGATGACGGTGTTCTTGAAGTCGATGAGGCGCCCCTGGCCGTCGGTCAGACGACCTTCTTCGAGAATCTGCAACAGCGAGTTGAAGATGTCGGGGTGCGCCTTCTCGATCTCGTCGAAGAGCACGACCGAGAACGGCTTGCGGCGTACCTTCTCGGTGAGCTGACCGCCCTCTTCGAAACCGACGAATCCGGGAGGGGCACCGAACAGACGCGACACGGTGTGCTTCTCACCGAACTCCGACATGTCGAGGGAGATCAGGGCACCCTCGTCGTCGAAGAGGAACTCGGCGAGCGCCTTGGCCAGTTCGGTCTTTCCGACACCGGTCGGGCCGGCGAAGATGAACGAGCCCGACGGACGCTTGGGGTCTTTCAGACCGGCGCGTTGGCGGCGGATCGTCTTCGACAGCGCGGCGATGGCCTCTTCCTGGCCGATCACACGCTGGTGCAGGGCCTTCTCCATGAAGACCAGGCGGCTCGATTCCTCCTCGGTCAGCTTGAAGACCGGGATGCCGGTGGCCTGCGCGAGGACTTCCGCGATCAGTCCTTCGTCGACGACGGCGTGGCTCGCAACGTCACCGGAGCGCCACTGCTTCTCAAGGCGCAACCGCTCGGCGAGCAGCGACTTCTCCTCGTCGCGCAGCGAAGCGGCCTTCTCGAAGTCCTGCTCCTCGCTGGCTGCTTCCTTGTCTTCACGGACCTTGGCGATCTTCTCGTCGAACTCCCGCAGCTCCGGCGGGCTCGACAGGATCGACAGGCGCAGGCGCGCGCCGGCCTCGTCGATCAGGTCGATGGCCTTGTCGGGGAGGAACCGGTCGGCGATGTAGCGGTCGGCGAGGTTCGCGGCGGCGACGATCGCCCCATCCGTGATCTGCACCTTGTGGTGCGCCTCGTAGCGGTCGCGCAGCCCCTTGAGGATGTTGATGGCGTGCGGCAGGGCCGGTTCGTTGACCTGGATGGGCTGGAAGCGACGTTCGAGAGCGGCATCCTTCTCGAAGTGCTTGCGGTACTCGTCGAGCGTGGTCGCGCCGATGGTCTGCAGTTCGCCTCGAGCCAGCAACGGCTTGAGGATGCTGGCGGCGTCGATCGCGCCCTCCGCGGCACCGGCGCCGACGAGCGTGTGGATCTCGTCGATGAAGACGATGATGTCGCCGCGCGTGCGGATCTCCTTCGTGACCTTCTTCAGGCGCTCTTCGAAGTCACCGCGGTAGCGGGAGCCGGCGATGAGCGACCCGAGGTCGAGCGAGTAGACCTGCTTGTCCTTCAGCGTCTCGGGCACGTCGCCCTTGACGATCGCCTGGGCGAGACCTTCGACCACGGCGGTCTTCCCGACGCCGGGCTCACCGATCAGGACGGGGTTGTTCTTCGAGCGACGCGAGAGGATCTGCATGACCCGCTCGATCTCCTTCTCGCGGCCGATGACCGGGTCGAGCTTGTTGTCTCGAGCCGCCTGGGTGAGGTTCCGACCGAACTGGTCGAGCACCTGAGATCCGCCCTGCGCGCCGGAGGGGGCCTGCTCACCGCTGCCCGCGGCGACCCCGGCGGGCTCCTTGCCCTGGTAGCCGCTGAGCAGCTGGATCACCTGCTGGCGGACCTTGTTGAGGTCGGCGCCGAGCTTGACGAGCACCTGAGCGGCGACGCCCTCCCCCTCGCGGATGAGGCCGAGGAGGATGTGCTCGGTGCCGATGTAGTTGTGACCGAGCTGCAGTGCTTCGCGCAGGCTCAACTCGAGCACCTTCTTCGCCCGCGGCGTGAAGGGGATGTGGCCGGTGGGCTGCTGCTGCCCCTGGCCGATGATGTCTTGCACCTGCTCGCGCACAGCGTCGAGCGAGATACCGAGGCTCTCGAGCGCCTTCGCGGCGACGCCCTCCCCCTCGTGGATCAGCCCGAGCAGGATGTGCTCGGTGCCGATGTAGTTGTGGTTGAGCATCTTCGCCTCTTCTTGGGCGAGCACAACCACGCGACGGGCACGGTCGGTGAATCTCTCGAACATCGTTCACTCCCTCGGCGCTTGGGGTGCAGGTCGCACTGCTGCGCGATACATCGAGGTTAGCCAGCGGCGGCATCCGAGGGGCCGCTGTTCGCCAGGGGCATATCCCCGACGCCGGCCCACTCGACCTCCGCCTCCCCTCCCCCACATCCACCCCCCACACCACTCCGCCGTCAGAACCGTGCAGGTGGCACGGAGCTGTTCGGATGAGGGGCCGTGCGGGGCGGGTCAGCGGGAGCCGGCGATGGGGATGCGGAGCGCGTCGAACGGGTCGCCGTCGAGCACGGCCTCGATGCGTTCGCCGCCGTCGTCGTCGCCGAGCCCCTCGACGGCGACGACCGAGACGCGGGGTCCGAAGTCGGCGGTGCACGGCTGTTCGGCCGGGAGCGGCTCGATCGTCACCGTCACCTCGGTGGGGGACGTGGCCACGGCGCCCCCGATGAGAGGCGGGCAGGTGGACGAT
This sequence comes from Microbacterium aquimaris, assembly GCF_039531285.1. Classification (NCBI taxonomy): domain Bacteria; kingdom Bacillati; phylum Actinomycetota; class Actinomycetes; order Micrococcales; family Microbacteriaceae; genus Microbacterium; species Microbacterium aquimaris. The sequence continues at coordinate 604,602 of NZ_BAAAPT010000001.1, forward strand.
CCCCACGTCAGCAGCAGGACGACGTCGTCGCCGGCCCACCCGGCACTCGGTGCGCCCTCGACGAGCCCGCCGCCCTTGCCGCCGAGATCGGCGTCACCGGCCACCTCGGCCTGGCCGCTCGAGGAGCCGGTGACCACGACATCGAGGTCGGCGGTCGGATCGACCTCCTCCGGAAGCGGCACGTAGACGCCCCGGGGCACGAAGTCGCGGGTGCAGGCGACATCGTCGGAATCGACGAGTTCGACCGTCAAGACACCGTCGGCATAGCCGGAGTCGCCCACGGTCGGAAGGCACGTGGAGCTGCCGTAGGTGAGGATGCCGATCGCACTGCCGTCATCGAGCCATGCCGCCTCGACCTCCGCTTCGACACTGCCGGCCGTGTCGGATGAGGCCAGCGGATCCGGTGTCGAATGCGGGGTCGCGCCGGAGGCGCATCCGGCGATCAGGACTGACGAAGCGGCCAGCGCGAGAGTGGCGATGACGTGGCGAGGGTGGAGCATGAAGTCATCATGCCCCCACCGACTGAACGATCGCGACACGTCTGATCACGCCGATGTAACGAATCCGCCGGAGTCCGCGCAGGCGCGACCGGGTCAGGTCACTGCAGGGCGGAGGTCAGCCTTGCGAGGTTGTCGAGCACCGTCGAGCGCAGCGGCTGCTTCTCCCACTCGTCCAGGGTCAGTTCGCGGCTGAGCGATCGATACTCCGCCTCGACCTCGCGCATCTCCGTGATGAACTCCTCACCACGCGCGAGCATCGAGATCTCCATGTTCAGCCCGAACGAGCGCATGTCCATGTTGCTCGAACCGATCACGGCCACCTCGTCGTCGACGGTCATCGACTTGGAGTGCAGGATGAACGGCTTGCGATACATCCAGATCTTCACGCCCGCCTTCAGCAGCACCTCGTAGTAGCTGCGCTGCGCGTGGTAGACCATCGCCTGGTCTCCCTCTTCGGAGACGAACAGCTGCACCTCGACGCCGCGGTGGCAGGCGCTGGTGATCGCCAGCAGCATGGCCTCGTCGGGAACGAAGTACGGACTGACGATGATGAGCTTGCGGTGCGCGGCGTACATGAGGGCGGCGAACAGACGCAGGTTGTTCTCGAACCGGAATCCCGGCCCCGAGGGGATGATCTGACAGTCGAGGTCGCCCGGCCCGGCCTTCAGCTCGTCGAGATCGGTCTCGGCGTAGAGCACCTCTTGCGTCTCGGCGTACCAGTCCGACAGGAAGACCGCGTTGATCGAGGCCACGACCGGCCCCTCGAGGCGCACCATGAGGTCGACCCAGTGGAGGCCGCGACGGATGTTCTTCTTGAGGTTGTAGGTCGAGTCCGTGACGTTCTGCGAACCCATGAACGCGACGAGCCCGTCGATGACCAGCAGCTTGCGGTGGTTGCGCAGGTCGGGGCGCTGATACTTGCCCTTCAGCGGCTGCACCGGCAACATCAACTGCCAGTCCGCGCCCATGTCTTCAAGGCGCTTGAGCGTGCGCTTGTAGAAGGGCTTACCCCGGTTCGCCCAGTGGTCGAGAAGGACGCGCACTTTGATGCCCCGGGCACACGCCTCCTCGAGGGAACGGAACAGATTGTCCGTCGCCTCGTCGGATTGCAGGATGTAGAACTCGACGTGCACATAGCGCTCCGCCGTACGCACCGCGTCGGCCATCGCATCGAGGCTCTCCTGGTAGTCGGAGATGAGGTGGGCGTCGTTGTCACCCGAGAGCGGCATCGCCCCGAGGTTGCGGTTCATGGTGACCACGGAGGTGAACCAGTCGGGCGCGTTCGGGCGCAGGCTGCCGAAATCGAGGGCCTCGCTGGACTCCCGGATGTAGGCGTTGATGTCGTCCTGCAGTTTGCGACGTTTCCGCGGAAGCCGCGGATTTCCGATGATGAGGAACAGCAACACACCGACGAACGGGATGAAGTAGATCGCCAGCAACCATGCCAGCGCGGAGGTCGGGCGCCGGTTGCGGGGGATGACGATGATCGCGGTGATGCGGATCGCCAAGTCGACGAGGAAGAGCGTCACGACCCACCAACTCGGCGGGTCGAACGTGAACGTGATCGCGTCGTCAGCCACTTGCGGCGTCCCCCTGACTGGCCCGACGGACGAACGGGCACTCGCCCCAGGCTATCGGGCCGGGCGTCAGTTTCCGGAAGCGGGGGCGTCGGAGGCGGGAGGGAGGCCTCTGCGGGCACGCTCCTTGGCTTCCAGGCGGGCGTAGGCGCGACGTTCGTTCCGGTCGGCGCGGATCATGCTGCGGATCACCCAGAAGAACAGCAGGCTGACCACGAGGGTGGGCAGGATCGCCCAAGCGGCTGCGAGCCAGAAGTCATCCACCCCTCCAGGATACGCGCCGTCGCGCGGGGAGGGAGCGACTCCTCCGCGAGCAGCCTGTGGAGGACCGCGTCGTCCACCACTGTCGAGGCTTCCCCCTGCGGCGCGTGCCCGCCCGCGAGGGTGGGGCGTATGACCTCGATCGTGAAGGCCGCCAATGCGGCAGAGTTCCTCGCCCTCGTCCCTCGCCTCGCCGGCTATCAGCCATCCGAAAGCCTCGTTCTCGTCCCCTTCGTGGGCACCCGCACGGCCGGCGTGATGCGGGTCGATCTCCCCGTCGCAGCCGACGCCGACGAGATCGACCGGTGCGCGGCGACCTTCCTCGGTATGGTCTGCCGGCTCCCCGACGTCGACGGGTTCGCCGCGATCGTGTACACCGCGGCGGGCTTCGCGGGCGGGATGCCTCATCGACGGCTGCTCGACGCACTGATCACCCGCGCCGACGCCGCCGGTCTCCGTGTCACCGACGCCCTGTGCGTCGCGGGAGACGGTTGGGGGTCGGCGTTCGACCCGGAGTGCCCCGAGGGCGGACACGACCTGGACCGGATCGAACGCGGCGCCGCGGCCATGCCCGACCTTTCCGCACCGACGGGCGATCAGAACACGGGCGCCTCGCTGCCGGCGGCGGACCTGGCGACGAAGGAACGTGTCGCCCGCGCGCTGACGCAGCTCGACACGGCCGTCCGGGCGGTGTTCGGCGAGGCGTCGGACACGTCCGAGCGGATCGACCCGCAGGCCCTCGCGGCCATCCACGCCCTCGATGACCTCCCCGCGCTGTTCGAGGATGTCGTGGAGGCCGAGAGCGGCACCGCCGCCGCGTTCGACCTCGCTCTGCTCACGTGGTGCCTGGCGCGGCCGGCCCTGCGTGATGTCGCGCTCGTGCAGTGGTGCGGCACGGTGCTCGATGGCGACGAGGCCCTCGACGCGCAAGCGCGGTGGGAGGAGGGCATGGCCTACCCGACCGAGCTCGCCGAGCGGATGTGGGGCGAAGGTGCCTCACCGGATGCGGAGCGCCTGCTCCGGGCGCTCGAGGCGTCGCTCCAGGCCGCCGCGGCGGCGCCCCGGGACCGACGCGCGGGCGCCCTCGCCACATGCGCGTGGCTGTCGTGGGCCCTCGGCCGATCGACCCATGCCGGAGCGTTCGCCGAGATGGCCTTCGAGGTCGAACCCGACCACGGGCTCGCCGGAATCGTGCTGACGATGGTCGGCGCGGGACACCTTCCCGCGTGGGCCTTCCGCACGCCGCACACCGGCATCCGTCCCCGGACCGATGCCGAGGAGTGAGGTCTGACGCGCTCCGCAGGAGCAGGGTCTCCGTGGCCCGAAGGGTCTACTTGACCAGCGGGAACAGGATCGTCTCGCGGATGCCGAGCCCGGTGATCGCCATGAGGAGGCGGTCGATACCCATTCCCATGCCCCCCGAGGGAGGCATGCCGTGCTCGAGCGCACGCAGGAACTCCTCGTCGATGCGCATGGCCTCGACATCGCCCTTCGCGGCGAGCTTGGCCTGCTCGGTGAAGCGTTCGCGCTGGATGACCGGGTCGACCAGCTCGGAGTACCCCGTCGCCAGTTCGAAACCGCGCACGTACAGGTCCCACTTCTCCACGACGCCTGGGATGGTGCGGTGTTCACGGACGAGAGGGCTGGTGTCGAGGGGGAAATCCATGACGAAGGTCGGACGCTCCAGGCCCCCCTTGACGAAGTGCTCCCACAACTCCTCGACGAGCTTTCCGGGGATGGCGTGCGAGGGCACCTCGACCTCGAATCGCTCCGCGATCGCCACCAGCTGGTCGAGCGGGGTCTGCGCGTCGATGTGCGGCGCGTCCCCGTCCCTCCACGCGGCGGCGAGCGCGTCGTTGAGGGAGTCGTACATCGAGATGCGATCCCACTCGCCGCCGAGGTCGTACACGGTACCGTCGGCCCACGTGACCTCGGTCGATCCGGCCACCGCGACGGCGGCGTCCTGGATGAGGGTCTGCGTCAGGTCGGCGATGCCGTTGTAATCGCTGTATGCCTCGTACGCCTCGAGCATCGCGAACTCCGGGCTGTGCGTGGAGTCGGCACCCTCGTTGCGGAAGTTGCGGTTGATCTCGTACACGCGGTCGATACCGCCGACCACGGCACGCTTGAGGAACAGCTCCGGCGCGATGCGCAGATACAGCTCCGCGTCGAACGCATTCGAGTGCGTCACGAACGGGCGTGCCGAGGCGCCGCCGTGCTGCACCTGCAGCATCGGGGTCTCCACCTCGACGAAGCCGCGCTCGGTGAAGGTACGACGCAGGCTCTGGTTGACCTTCGCCCGGGCGAGCACCGTCTCGCGCGCCTGGTCACGCACGATCAGGTCGAGGAACCGGCTGCGAACGCGGCTCTCCTCGCTGAGGTCGCTGTGCAGATTCGGCAACGGGAGCACGGCCTTCGAGGCGATCCGCCACTCGGCGACCATGATCGACAACTCACCGCGGCGCGAGGAGATGACCTCGCCGGAGACGAAGACGTGGTCGCCGAGGTCGACGAGCTCCTTCCAGGCGGCGAGCGACTCGTCGCCGACGCCCGCCAACGACACCATCGCCTGGATGCGGCTGCCGTCACCGGCCTGAAGCGACGCGAAGCAGAGCTTTCCGGTGTTCCGGCTGAACACGACGCGTCCGGCGACGGCGGCGGTCACGCCGGTCTCCGCGCCCGCTTCCAGATCGCCGTACCGCTCACGCAGCGCCGGAATGGTGTCGGTGACCGGCACCCCCACCGGGTACGCACCGCCGGCGGCGTCCTCGCGTTCGGCGATCAGGCGCTCGCGCTTGGCCAGGCGCACCGCCCGCTGCTCGAAGGTGTCGTCGGCGGACTGCTCGGCCGCGTCTTCAAGCGCAGCGGACGTATCGGTCATATCGGGGAGCTCCTCGCGAAAAGTCGCCGCCCAGTCTAGCCGCGGCAGAACCGCCCTCCGGGGCACCCCGTGCGGCGGGACGCGGTGCGGGACGGGTCACCCGATGTAGATCTCGGTGTTGTCGATGAAGCGATGTCCGCCCACGGTCGCGGCGATGAGGGCCAGCGCGCGACCGGCGTGCCCCTCGTCGACGGGGAGGAAGGTGGCGGGGTCGACGGCGTTGAGGTAGTCGAGCGTGATGCGCGACTCCCCCATGAGCGCGCCCTGCGCGGCGGCGATGCACGCGTCCACGTTGCGGTCGGCGTTCGCGGCGGCCGCCTCCAGCGCGATCGGCAGCCGTGCGGCGGCGACCCGGTCGGCCTCGTCGAGCAACGCGATCCGGGAGGACACCGGCAGCCCGGCGTCGTCACGGACGGTGTCGACGGTCACGACGTCGATGTCCCAGAACAGATCGCGGATCATGCGCTCGACGAGGAAGACCCGCTGCCGATCGCGGAGCCCGTAGACGGCGGTGTCGGGACGCACCAGCGAGAACAGCTTCGCCTCCACCGTGAGCAGCCCGTCGAAATAAAACGGACGCGAACGGCCCTCGTAGCGCAACCCGAGATCGCCCGCCGAGATCTTCGTCGTGGACGACAGGTCGGCGAACATCTCGGGGGTGGTCGGCGCGAAGACCATATCCACGTCGAGATCGGCCAGCAGGGCCCGGTCGGCCTCCGGGGTGCGCGGGTAGGCCTGCGCGTCGGCGGCCGTGCGGAAACGCAACGGGTTCAGGAACATCGAGACGACGACGATGTCGGCGGTCTCGCGAGCGGTGCGGATGAGGTCGCGGTGGCCGTCGTGGAGGGCGCCGATGGTCGAGATGAGGGCGACCGTCGACTCGGGGGCCTCCGCTCGCCGTTCAGCGAGTCGGGCGCGGAGCCCCGCGGTGGTGCTGATCATCCGACGATCGTATCGACCCGGAGACGCCTCCCCGACCGCGGCGGACGCTCACAGGACCGTATGGTCGGTGAGCGCCTGGTCCACGGTCGTGTGCACCAACCCGGACAGATAGCGGCCCGGATCGGCGACCCCCGCATCGGCCAGCAGCGCCGCCGACTGGGCGACGATCGAGCGCGAGAAGGTCGTCGCGGTCGCGATCGCCTCCGCATACGCCGCCCGCGACGCCTCGGCGACCACGACCGGTTCGCAGCCGAGCTCGACGGCGAGCGCCTGCGCGATGGGGAGGACCGCTGCCGGCGCGGTGACCGCCGCGTACGACTGCGCGAGCAGGCGCAGGTCCATCGAGGTTCCGGTGAAGGTCATCGCCGGGTGGATCGCCAACGGGATGACGCCCTTGGCCACCGCCGGGGCGAGGACGTCGGTGCCGTACGCCGGGTCGAGATGGAGGGCGAGCTGGCCGGGCTGCCAGTCACCGGTCTCGGCCAGTCCCGCCACCAGGCCCGGCAGTTCGTCGCGCGGCACCGCCAGCACGACCAGTTCGCTGCGGCGCACCACGGCCGGGGTGTCCAGGAACGGCACACCGGGCAGCACGGTCTCGACGCGTTCGTCGTCGGATCCGTGGGTGATGCCCACGAGCGCGTGGCCCACGCCGGCGAGCGCCGCGCCGATGATCGGGCCCACCCGCCCCGCGCCGACGATCCCCACGCCGAGGCGTCCTTCTCGGGTCATCTCTCCCCCAGTCCTCTCTCGTGTTCCCGGGATGCGCTCAGCACGGGGGCGGGATCATCCACCGACGCGTCGAAGGTGTCCCCGTCCCAACGGTGCGAGTGGTCTTCCGCCGCCGCGCGCACGGCCCCGGCGGCGACGGACTCGAACAAGCCGAGGGCGGCATCCCGATCGATGATGCCGAGCGAACCCGACACCCGACCGGCGATCGTGTGCGCGCGCACGTTCGCGACCGCCAGGCGCCGGTCGATCGGCCCCTGGGCCACGTCCACGCTCTGCAGCCTGGCCAGCGGAAAGACACCGAGCGTGCGCCAGATGACACCGCGTCGCAGGAACAGCGTGTCGTCGCCGAGGAGGAAGCCGTTACGCTTCCACGACAGCGGGCGGAACAGCCGTGCCCTGCGCGGCGTGGTGACGTACGGGTCGTCGTCGCGGGGACCGAGCACGCCGTCCTCGAAGATCGCCCGCCACTGCTCCGGCCCGAGATGCGGCAGAACCAGCCCGAGCACGCGGGCCACATCGTCGCGATCGCCGACCGGCAGCACGGTGGCGAACTGGTCCGACCCGGTGTCACCGGCCCCTCTGCCCGACAGGCGGTTGACGCTGACGGACCACCAACCGAGGGGCCGCCAGAAGATCGACTGTGACACCTCGACGGCATGGACCCGTCCCGGCGGGATGATCTCGGTGACGGTCGTGAACAGGCCGAAGGTGATCCGCACCCCGCTGCGCGTGGGGGCGATCGAATAGCGCAGGGATCTCGTGATCGTACGGATCGTGTAGGCGCCGAAGCCGAGCACGACCGGGAAGATGCCGAACAGCACCCAGGGCGTTCCGTAGACCGCCCCGGCGACGATGGCGATGATCCCGGCCAGCAGCGCGATCGACGAGCCGCTCAGCACCTGTGAAGCGATGAGGCGTCCGGGCGGGATGTGCACGACCGACTCCGGCTCGTCGGCCGGATCTTCGGCGCCGTGCACGAGTCCGTCGAGGCCGGAGGAGACCGTCAATGCGGCCGTCGCCGCCAGGTCGCCGGCCGCGCGTCGACCGGACACCCGGTCGCGCTCGGCCTTGGCGGTGGCCTCGGCCAACTGCCGGCCGGACGCGAGACGCAGGATGTCGGCGCGCACCGCCTCGGCGCTGGTCGTCGAGAGGTACTCGAGTTTCACGTTCGCGTCGAGCCCGGCCCCGACCACCTCGAGCTTGGCCATCCCGACGAGGCGGGCGATCATCGGCCGGGTGAGGTTGACGCCCTGCACCCGATCCAGGGGCGCGCGGCGATGGGTGCGGAAGAGCACCCCGGAGCGCACCTCGACGTCGTCGCCCGTGATGCGGAAGGTGTGGAACCGCCACATCAGGTAGAACAGCCCGACGACGATCAGCAACACCCCGAGCACCCCGAGCAGCACCACCAGGACGAGGTCGTGTCCGAGGACGAAGTCGATCGGGTCCTCGGCGCCCGTGAACCCGCCGGGGAAGAACCCGTCGAAGAGCACGTCGATGACCCGGTCACGCAGATTGGCGATGATGATGCCCGACACGATCACGAGCACGAGGCCGCCGCGGAACAACGGCGTCAACGGATGCATCCGATGCCAGTCGCCGTCGCTGAGCGGCGATCGTGCCACACCGCCGGTCGGCCCGGGCCCGTCCGGCGCGGGTGGTGCGGGAGGGATCTCGGTCACAGCCCGGTCCGGCGGGTCTCGGCGACGTCGATGAGGGTGTCGCGCAGAACATCCGCCGCAGCCTGCCGCAACCCCGGGATGACGACACCGGTGGACGCGGCGGCGGTCACGAGCTTCAGCTGCGCGATGCCGAAGCCGCGATCGAGCGGACCGTGGGTGATGTCGACCAGCTGCATGCGCCCGTAGGGCACGGCGACGACGCGTTGCCACATGATGCCCTTGCGGAACACGAGGTCGTCCTGCCGAAGCTGGTATCCGACGGCCCGCGCCTGCCGGGGCGTGATCACCAGCGTGATCGCGGTGATCACGAGGGCGACCCCGGCGGGGATCCAGATCCACCATTGCCCGAACAGCAGACTCATCACGAGCGCCACGGCGAGCGCGAGCACGAAGAAGAACCCGCCGGAGATCAGTTGCACCCAGACGTACTGGGGCGCCAGCTGGTGCCACGTACCATCGCCGAGCGGCAGCCGCGCCTCCCCCTTCGGCTCGCGGACGGACGTGAAGGTCCCCTCGTCGAGCACCGCGGCGGCCATGGGTCCTCCATCCGCGATCAGCGCGTCGTCGGGTGCCGGTTCCGCGGTCTGCGCGTCAGGCTCCGTCGGCTCCGATTCCGGGGCCGGGCCCTCCGGGGTGTTCGTCATCGTCGTCCTTCCGGATCGTGCACAGGTGCTCGGCGGCCAAGCCCGCGGCGACCAACGCGACGCCGCCGCCGACGGTCGCCAGCACGACCCCCCACGAGCCTACCGACGGGACGACCGGGCGGGTCAGGACGAACAGAAGCAGTCCGACCGCGAAGCCGGCCGTCAGCGCGCCGACGATCGACGAGGCCTTTGCGAGCATCGCGATGCGCAGCGCCTGGAACGGGTCCGGCGACGCCCCGGTGCCCCGCGTGGCCCGTCGGACAGGTATGGCGAAAGCCACCACGGCCGCGCCCAGCAGCACCAGCAGGATCGGGAGCATCGCCGCGGGGGTGAAGGTCGGGCGGCCCGAAGCGGTCAGGAGCTGATCGACGAGGAACCCGGCGCCGGCGCCGAGGACGGCGACGACGAGGAGCACTCCGGCACCGGTGCGCTTCACGCCGACCCCCGGAGCCCGGAGAGCAGGTCGGCGACACGGCCGTGCCCGATCAGCTCGGCGTCGGGGTCGACGCTCAGCCACGGCTCGAGCACGAAGTCGCGGCCCGCGGCACGGGGGTGGGGCAGGGTGAGGGCGGGGTCGTCGGAGGTCATGTCGCCGTAGGCGATGAGGTCGAGGTCGAGGGTGCGATCCCCCCATCTCTCTCGGCGCTCACGGCCGTGGCGTGCCTCGATGACGTGGAGATAGGACAGGAGGATCGCGGGCGCCAGGCGCGTGGTCAACACGGCGACCGAGTTGAGGTACGCGGGCGCCTCCTCGTCCGGTCCAGCCGGTTTCACGGCCACCGACTCGATCGGCTCCGCGGCGCGCACCCGGTCCACCAGCGGCAGCCGCGCGAGGTCGCGTACGGCCTCGCGCAGCGTCTCGGCGCGATCGCCGAGGTTCGCGCCGAGCGCGACCACGGCGTCGACGGCGGGACGGGTCTCGTGGGGTCGGGGGTCGCCGATCCCCTGCGCCAGTCGCCGACTCATCGTGTCGGCCGGGTGCGGGTGACCCGCACCGAGACGTCGGCGAACGGCACGCGGATCGGCGCGTTCGGCTTGTGCACCGTCACCGTGACCGAACGAAGCCGCGGGTAGCGGGCGAGCAGATCGCGGGCGATCCGCGCGGCGACCGTCTCGATGAGGTCCACCGGGTCGTGTGCGACGAGGGCGACGACATGCTCGGCGACGTCGCCGTAATGGACGGTCTTGTCCACGTCGTCGGCGCCGGCGGCCTCCCGCACATCGAGACGCATCGTCACGTCGATGAAGAACTCCTGGCCCTCGCGGCGCTCGTGCGAGAGGACCCCGTGGTGACCGAAGACCCGTAGGCCGGTGAGGGTCAGCTCGTCGGTGTCGGTGTGGTCGCCGGAGGCATCCATCCGTTCACTCTCCTTCGTATGTGGCGATGCGCAGGGCATCGCGGGTCGTGGCGACGTCGTGCACGCGCACCGCCCATGCTCCCGCCTGCGCGGCCAGAACGCTCGTCACGGCGGTGGCCAGATCGCGGCGCGGCGTGTCGATCTCGCCGGTGGCCGACAACGCCTCGGTGAGGAAGCGCTTGCGGCTGGTGCCCACGAGCAGTCGTGGTCCGAGCGCGGCGACGCGGGACAGCCCGCGCAACAACTCCCAGTTCTGCGCGCCCCGCTTGCCGAAGCCGAAGCCGGGGTCCACGATGATGCGGGAGGGCGCGATGCCCGCCGCCTGCGCGACACGGACCCGCTCCGCCAGTTCCCCGACCACCTCCCGGACGACGTCGCCGTACACGGCTCGGGCGTACATGTCGGAGGAGTGGCCCCGCCAGTGGCCGAGGGCGATGTCGGCACCGGATGCGGCGACGGCGGCGAGCATCCCCTCGTCGGCCAGTCCCCCGGACACGTCGTTGACGAGCACGGCTCCCGCCTCGACCGCGGCGACGGCCGTCGACGCGTTCATCGTGTCGACGCTCACGGCCAGACCCGCCTGGGCGAGTGCGGACACGACCGGCAACACGCGGCGGCGCTCCTCGTCCGGTTCGACCCGGTCGGATCCCGGACGCGTCGACTCGCCACCGACATCCAGCAGGTCGGCCCCTGCCTCGCGCAACGCCATCGCGTGCGCGACCGCGGCGTCGGGATCCAGGAACCGCCCCCCGTCGCTGAACGAGTCGGGCGTGACATTGACGACGCCCATGATCACCGTCATCTCGGCACCCCCAGCAGTGCGAACAGTTCGGCGCGCTGCACCGGGTCGGTGAACGCCCCGCGCGCGGCGACGGTCACCGTCGACGCGTCGGGCTGACGACCCCCGCGCATCGTGACGCACTCGTGGACGGCGTCGATCACGACGAGCACACCCCGGGTGTCCAGAGCGCCGTCGATGGCGTCGGCGACCTGCTCGCCGAGCCGCTCCTGCACCTGCGGCCGCGCGGCGAGCACGTCGATCACCTTCGGCAGGGCACCGAGCCCCACGACCTGCTCGCCCGGCAGGTAGGCGACGTGCGCGTGCCCCCGGAAGGGCAGCAGGTGATGCTCGCACATCGATCGGAACCGGATGTCGCGCAGCATCACCGCACCCGACGGGAGCGTATCCGGGGCGGGGCCCCGCGAGACGCTGATGGTGTGCGCCAGCGGTGCGGCCGGGTCTTCGCCGACTCCTCCGAAGAAGTCGACGTAGGCGTCGGCGACCCGATCGGGGGTCAGTCTCAGTCCCGGGCGTTCGGGATCTTCGCCGATCGCCTCGAGCAGTTGACGCACGAGCGCGGCGACACGGTCACGGTCGACGGCCACGTGGCCGAGCCTACGCGGTCGCGGGACGCGCCTGACCGGACGGCCGGGGCTCCGTCGCCGATTCGGCGGCGGGCGCGGCGTCGGCCTCGGTCGAAGCCGCGACATCCACGGCGGACCGACGGACCGGCACGTCGACCGGCGGCAGCTGCGAGACGGGACGCTCTTCGCTGGAGAGCCACTGCGCGCGCGGCGGGAGCTTCTTGACGTCGCGGAAGATCTCGGCCAGCTCGAGGTGGTCGAGCGTCTCCTTCTCCAGCAACGCCAGGGCGAGCTTGTCGAGCACGTCACGGTTGTCGTTGATCACCTGGTAGGCCTCGTTGTGGGCCTGCTCGATGAGCCCGCGCACCTGCTGGTCGACGCGTTCGGCGATGCGTTCGCTGAAGTCCCGACCGTGCCCCATGTCGCGTCCCATGAACACTTCACCGGAGGACTGACCGAGCTTGACGGGTCCGACCTCCATGGTCATGCCGTACTCGGTGACCATCTTGCGGGCGATGCCGGTGGCCTTCTCGATGTCGTTCGAGGCGCCGGTGGTGGGGTCGTGGAAGACGATCTCCTCCGCGACACGTCCCCCCATCGCGTAGGTGAGCTGGTCTTGTAGCTCGTTGCGCGTCACGGAGTACTTGTCGTCCACAGGGAGGACCATCGTGTATCCGAGCGCCTTGCCACGCGGGAGGATGGTGACCTTGGTGACGGGGTCGGTGTTGTTCATCGCCGCCGCGGCGAGGGCGTGACCGCCCTCGTGGTATGCGGTGATGAGCTTCTCCTTGTCCTTCATGACGCGGGTGCGACGCTGGGGTCCGGCGAGCACGCGGTCGATGGCCTCGTCCAGGGCACGGTTGTCGATCAGTTGCGCGTTCGAGCGGGCGGTGAGCAGCGCCGCCTCGTTGAGCACGTTGGCCAGGTCGGCACCGGTGAAGCCCGGCGTCTTGCGGGCGACGACCTCGAGGTCGACCCCGTCGGCGAGCGGCTTGCCGCGTCCGTGCACCTCGAGGATCCGCTGACGGCCCTTGAGGTCGGGGGCGTCGACGCCGATCTGCCGGTCGAACCGGCCGGGGCGCAACAGCGCCGGGTCGAGGATGTCGGGGCGGTTGGTCGCCGCGATCACGATGACGTTGACCTTCGGGTCGAATCCGTCCATCTCGACGAGCATCTGGTTCAGCGTCTGCTCGCGCTCGTCGTGGCCACCGCCCATGCCGGCACCGCGGTGGCGTCCGACCGCGTCGATCTCGTCGATGAAGATGATGGCCGGGGAGCTCTCCTTGGCCTGGTTGAACAGGTCACGCACGCGACTGGCACCGACGCCGACGAACATCTCGACGAAGTCCGACCCCGAGATCGAGTAGAACGGCACTCCGGCCTCACCGGCGACGGCGCGGGCCAGGAGCGTCTTGCCTGTTCCGGGAGGTCCGTACAGCAGCACGCCCTTGGGGATGCGCGCGCCGACCGCCTGGAACTTCGCGGCGTCCTTCAGGAACTCCTTGATCTCGTCGAGCTCTTCGATGGCCTCGTCCGAGCCGGCGACGTCCTGGAAGGTGACCGTGGGGGTCTCCTTGGTGACCATCTTCGCGCGGGACTTGCCGAACTGCATGACCTTGCTGCCGCCGCCCTGCGCCGAGGAGAGGAGGAACCAGAACAGCACGCCCAGCAGCAGGAGCGGGATCATCAGGGACAGGAAGCCGTCGAACCACGACGGCTGGGGCACGACGTCGTTGAAGCCGTCGCTGGGGTCGGCGGCGTCGATGGCCTGCACGACCTCGTCGGCGCGCGCGTCGACGTAATAGAACTGCACCTCGGTGGCACCGTCGTACTCTTCGGACAGCGTCAGGTCGACCCGCTGGTCACCGTCGGTGTTGGTGACCTCGGTGACCGTCCCTCCGCCGAGCAGCTCGAGACCCTCTTGGGTGGAGACCTGCTTCGCGCCGCCCAGACTCGAGATCAACGAGAACCCGACGATCAGCAGCACACCGATCAGCACGATGTAGAAGAGCGGGTTTCGAGTGATCTTCTTGATGTTCATGGTGCGGGCGCGGCCCGATCCCTTTCGTCGGCGGCCGTCGGGCGGGCGTGGAGCCGCCTCAGCGGTTCGAACAGGCTATCGCTTGGCGCCTATGCCCCGTCTGTGCATTCGCCCACGGCGGAATGCACGGACGCCGATCAGGCGTAGACGTGCGGGGCGAGCACGGCGACATCGCGCAGGTTGCGGTATCGCTCGGCGTAGTCGAGGCCGTAGCCGACGACGAAGTCGTTCGGGATGTCGAAGCCGACGTACTTGCAGGGCACCTCGACCTTCGCGGCATCCGGTTTGCGCAGCAGCGAGAAGATCTCGATCGACGCCGCGCCGCGTGAGGCGAAGTTCTCCAGCAGCCAGTGCAGCGTCAGTCCGGAGTCGATGATGTCCTCCACGATCAGCACGTGCTTGTCGTGAAGGTCGGTGTCGAGGTCCTTGCGGATCTGCACGACACCGCTGGATTTGGTCGACGTCCCGTACGACGACACGGCCATCCAGTCCATCGGGGCGTGCATGGGCAGGGCCCGGGCGAAGTCGGCCATGACCATCACCGCACCCTTGAGGACTCCGACCAGCAGGAGATCCTTGCCGTCGTAGTCGACGGCGACCTGTGCGGCGACCTCGCTCAGCTTCTCCCGGATCTGCTCCTCGGTGACGAGGATGTCGGTCAGGTCATCGCTGATCTCGGCGGCGCGCATGGACTGATTCTAGAAGCTCGCGCGGTTCACTTCTTGCGGTCGCGCGCGGCCACCCAGGCGATGCTCCACAACGTGGCGTAGGCCTGCGCGACCTCCGACGACGGGGCGAACGCGGCGACCGGCTTGCGCTCGGACCCCATCCGCTCCACGAGGATGTTCGACGGGATCACCACCTTGCACATGTCCGGCTCCGCCGCCGGCAGCTCCTCCATCGCGGCGCGGTGGCTGCCCTTGCGTCGGTCGACCATCGACAGGAACGAGACGATCTTCGCGGGTTTGGACTCCGCGGCGATGACATCGCGCACCTGCTGCAGGGACCGTGCCGACAGCGGCGCCGGCACCACCGGCAGCACGACGAGATCGGCGGCACGGATGACGTTCTGCGCCAGCAGCGAGGCGCCCGGCGGGCAATCGAGGATCACGACGTCGTAGTCGTCGGCGAGCGGACCGAGCGCCTTCTGGATGCGCTGGGTCGAGTGCTTGGCGGCGTCGAGGGCGAGTTCCAGGTCTCGGTAGCTGTCGTCGCCGGGGAGCACGTCCAGGTCCTGGACGTCGGTCTCACGCACGGCACGCGCGATCTTGCCCTTGCCGCCCAGGAGCGCCTCCGCCCCGCCCTTGAGCTTCGGTTTGACCTCGAGGAGGAACGTCGCCGCGCCCTGCGGATCGAGATCCCACAGCAGCACCCGCTGGTCCTTCGCCGCTTCGTACGCCAGGTTCACCGCCGTCGTGGACTTGCCCACTCCGCCTTTGACGCTGTACACCGCGATGACCTTCACGAGCGTCACCCTAACCGTGAGAGGGCTCCCACGTCACGGGTCCGCCCCGTACCGTCGCGCATTGTTCACACCGCGGTGAAGGCGATGCGGTCCCCGACACGGCGTGCGCGGCATCCCGGCAGATCGATCGGTCCCTGCCCCGACCAGTCCGTCACCAGCCGCGCCACCTCGAGGGTCTGCACGCGACTCAGGCTCGCCCCGAACTCGCTGGCGACGACCAGCCGGATGATGCGGTGGCGGATCGCCGCCGGGTTCGCCGCGAGAGCCGGAGCCGAGACCGAGATACCCGCTTCGGCGTGCTCGACGATGTCTTCGATGGTCTCGCCGATCATCTCGTCGAACGCGTCCGCATCCTCCCGGAGCTGTTCGGCGGTTCGGGCCAGCGCCTCGGCGACGCCCGGCCCGAGCTCCCGCTCGAGCACCGGCAGCACCGTGTTCCGGGTGCGCACACGCGCGAAACGGGGGTCGGCGTTGTGCGGGTCGTCCCACGGCTCGAGCCCCTGGGCCGCGCATGCGGCCCGGGTGGCGGAGCGCCGCAGCGACAACAGCGGACGCACCAACGGGACCCCGTCGAGATCCGACATCGGCGCCATCCCCTTCAGGCTCGCTGCGCCGGAGCCGCGTGCCAGGCCCAACAGCACGGTCTCGGCCTGATCGTCGAGGGTGTGCCCCACCAACACGGCCGCCCGGCCGCGTTCTTCGGCCACGGTGCGCAGTGCGCGGTAGCGCGCCTGCCTCGCCGCCGCCTCGACACCGCCGACGGTGTCGACGTCGACGACCACCACCCGGGCCTCGAGACCGAGGGAGCCCGCCGTCCCGGCCGCGCCCGCGGCCACCTCCGCCGAGCTCTCCTGCAGCCCGTGGTCGACCACGACCGCGGTCGCCGACAGATCGGATCGCCGCGCCTCGAACGCCACCGCAGCGGCAAGCGCCAGGGAATCGGCCCCACCCGACAGGCCGACCACGAGCGGGCGGGCCGGGTCGAGCCGCGCGAGCGAGGCGCGCACCGCGCGGCGCACGTCGGCGACGGCGGGATCCAGGCTCGGTCGATGAGACATGCGGCAACGGTACCGGGCGGGGCGGCATCCGCGGGCGTCCGCGGCGCCTCGGGGACTCCGCCCGCGCGACTAGGCTGGTCGCGCATCCACACGTCTTCCGAAGGAGCACCAGCATGGGCGCTTACGACGCCGTCATCGAGATCCCCCGCGGCAGCCGCATCAAGTACGAGGTCGACCACGGGACCGGCCGTGTCTACCTCGACCGCATCCTCTACACCCCCATGGGCTACCCGGCGAACTACGGGTTCTTCGAGAACACCCTCGGCGAGGACGGCGACCCGCTCGACGTCCTCGTGCTCCTGGACCACGACATCGCCCCCGGCGTGCTCGTCAAGGCGCGTCCGGTCGGCGTGCTCAAGATGAGCGACGAGGCCGGCGGCGACGACAAGGTCGTGGCCGTGGTCGCCAAGGACCCCCGCTGGGAGCACATCCAGGACGTCGACGACGTCCCTGAGTGGACCCAGAAGGAGATCGGCCACTTCTTCGAGCACTACAAGGACCTCGAGCCCGGAAAGTGGGTCAAGGTCGACCAGTGGGCCGGCGCCACCGAGGCCGAGCGTCTCGTCGACGAGGCGTTCGCCCGGTTCGCCGCGCACGAGGGCGAGACCCGCACACAGGGCGAGGGCGAAGCGCCCACGTCCCGCTGACAGCGACGGAGACCACATGGCGCGACGCGGCGCGGTGCGACGACGCATCGCCGTGGTGAGCGACGCGATCGCGTCGCGCCTGTGGCCCGTGCCGCTCATCGCGGTGATCGGTGCCGTGCTGATGGGCCTGGCGCTGCCGGAACTCGATCGCGCCGTCGACCCGTCGCTTCCCGACGTGGTGACGGCGTTCGTCTTCTCCGGCGGCACCGATGCGGCGCGTGCCGTCCTGTCGGCCATCGCCGGTTCGCTCATCACCGCGACGTCGCTGACGTTCTCTCTCACCGTCGTGGCGCTGCAACTGGCGAGCAGTCAGGCCTCACCGCGCCTGCTGCGGATGTTCGCGTCGGACTCGATGGTCCAGGGCACCCTCGCGGTGTTCCTCGGCACCTTCGCCTACGCCCTCACGGTGCTTCGCACCGTCGAGAACGCCACCGACGACCTCGACGCCTTCGTGCCCCGCATCGCGGTGACCGTCGCCTCGGTGCTCACTCTCGCCAGTGTCGTGGTGCTGACGTTCTTCCTCGCGCACCTGGCGCGTCAGCTCCGGGTCGAGACGATGATGCGCGACGTCCACCGGGAAGCGGCGCGGACGATCACCCTCCTCGCCGGCGCCCGTCCCGGACGACCCTCCCCGACCCCGGTCGAGCCCGACCACACGCACACGGTGTTCGCCGCGCGATCCGGGTTCCTCACCGGCGTCGACCGGGCACGGCTGGTCGAGACCGCACACGAGCACGGAATCGTCGTGGCAGAGATACGCGCTGTGGGTTCGAGCGTGATCTCGGGAACCCCGCTGGCGCGCTGGTGGCCCGCGGGTGGTTCTCGTGGCCCGCGCGCCACCGATGACCGGATCGCCTCCGACATCGTGGCGTGCTTCACGAGCGCCTACGAGCGGACACCCGCGCAGGACGTGGGCTTCGGACTGCGCCAGCTCGACGATGTCGCCGGACGCGCCCTGTCCGCGGGTGTGAACGATCCGACCACGGCCATCCACGCCCTCAGCCACATTTCCGCCCTGTTGTGCGACCTCGCCGGGCGTGAGCCCCGTCCCGATGCCTACGCCTCGCCCGACGGCGTCGCGCGGCTCATCCCCGTCGGCGACGACTTCGCCGAGCTGCTGGACGTCGCGCTCGCCCCGATCCGGCGCGACGCCGTCGGTTCGCCGGACGTGCAGGCTCGGCTGATCGGCGTGATCGAGGACATCGCGTGGCATGTCGAACGCGACGATCAGCGCGCCGCGCTCACCGCCGAGCTGGAGCGCATCGAGGCCTCGGTCGACGCGTCCGATCTCGACGGCTTGGACGCGTCGCGACTCGCGGCGCTCGCCGGGCAGGCCCGGTGGGCGATCGATCGTCGATGACGATGGCCCCCTCGACGGCGGGCACGGCGGCGCAGATCGTCAGACGCCGATGCCCCGCGCCGACATGAAGCTGATCGGGTTCACCGGTGATCCGTTGATGTACGTCTCGAAGTGCAGGTGGCATCCGAACGAGTTCCCCGTGTTGCCCTCGGCGGCGATGGCCTGACCGGCGCTGACACGCTGCCCGTAGCCGACCCAGATTCCGCCGGATTGGATGTGCGCGTAGCCGGTGCCGATGCCGCCGCCGTGGTCGATCTTGATGTAGTTGCCGTAGCCGCCGTTGTATCCGGCGTAGACGACCGTGCCTGCCGAGGCCGCGTAGATCGCCGACCCGCAACCGGACGCCAGGTCGACACCCGCATGGAAGCTCGATGAACAGTAGCTGGAGCCGCACTGCGACGTGCGATAGCCGTATCCGGAAGTCCGCCACCCCGACGAGGGCCGGGCCCACCCGGACCCGACGACCGATCCGCCGCTCCCGGAGCTGCCGGAGCTGGAGCCGCCACTGGATCCGCCCGAGCTGCTCCCGCCCGAGTTGTTGTTGGCCGCCGCCTCAGCTTCCCTCGCGAGCCGCTCGGCTTCGGCACGGGCCCGCGCCTCGGCCTCGGCCTTTCGCCGTTTCTCCTCTTCGACGCCCGCTTTGTAGTCGGCGATGGTCTGTGCCGTCTCATCCTCGAGGGCGGCAAGCTGTGCCTGCAGGGTCGACAGGTTCGACTCCTGGGCGGCGAGGGCCGCCTCG
The DNA here is from genome assembly GCF_039531285.1 of Microbacterium aquimaris. Taxonomy (NCBI): domain Bacteria; kingdom Bacillati; phylum Actinomycetota; class Actinomycetes; order Micrococcales; family Microbacteriaceae; genus Microbacterium; species Microbacterium aquimaris. Next base: position 623,851 of record NZ_BAAAPT010000001.1, read on the forward strand.
GCGGCATCCGCCTTCTCTTGGGCCTCCACCATCTTCTCTTCGGCGATCTTCTGCAGTCGGTCTCGCTCTTCGCGCGCCACCTCGGCCTGGTCGGAGAGGCTCTGGGCGGCGTCGCGTGCGGTGACCGCTTCGCTGTAGACCGTCTGGTTTCGCTCGAGGAGCTTGTCCATCGTGCCCAGGCGCGCGAGGAGGTCGTCGGCGGACGCGGCCGAGTCGGAGAAGAACAACTCCAGCGACGTGTCGTCTCCGCCGTTGCGATACAGCTGAGCGGCGACCCGGCCGGCCTTGTTCGCGGCTTCGTCGGCCGCCGCGGCCTGCTCATCGGCTTGCGCCTGCAGCTCATCGGCCTTGAAAGACGCCTCGAAGAAGGCCTGCTGGGCCTCGTAGAACTCGTTGGAGGCGGCCTCCGCCTCGGCCTGCGTGCGGGCGACCTCCGCTTCGAGGCTGGAGATCAGGTTGCGGATCTTGGTGACCTCGGCGGCCTTCGCCGCCTCGTTCGCCTTCGCCGCCTCGACTTCGTCCCACGAAGGGTAGCCCTCGATCGCGATGGCGCCCGGCGAGTACGCCATCGACGAGAAGGCGAGGAACCCCAGGGCTCCGAGTGCGCCGATCCCGATCGCGGCGCGACGGTTGACCGACGGCCACAGCCGCTTCTTCTCAGCCTCGGTGGGCGCGCAGCCGCAATCGACGTCGCTCTGCTGGGCGTCCACGGATCCTCCTCACGGGGCGGTCAACGTTGATCACAGTAGCAACACGAGTCACAACCGCAACAGAGGTGAACCGATTCCCGCCCGTCGACCCTCCCCCGCCGCGGACGGAACGCCGGTCCGACGCGCCGCGAATCGGGCTTTGAGGGCCCGATTGGCGTTTCCGCGGAATCTCTCTTATGCTTGAGCGTCGGTAAGCCTGAGCGCCGGGTCGCAAGATCAGGGGTTCACTCGGCCCCATCGTTTAGCGGCCTAGGACGCCGCCCTTTCACGGCGGTAGCACGGGTTCGAATCCCGTTGGGGTCACTTTCCGGCACAATTGAATAAGCATGGCCCTGTAGCGCAGCTGGTTAGCGTGCCGCCCTGTCACGGCGGAGGTCGCGGGTTCAAGTCCCGTCAGGGTCGCTCCAAGCGACGGGCCTTCTTTCGAGGAGGCCTTTCGTCTAGGACGCGGCAGACATGTCGCGCGGCTCTGTAGCTCAGTTGGTAGAGCGTTCGACTGAAAATCGAAAGGTCACCGGATCGATGCCGGTCGGAGCCACAAGAACCGTCGTTACAACGGTTCCAGAAACCCTCGCCTAGCTTCTACATGGCGGGGGTTTTGCTTTTCCCGGGTGAGGGACGACACGCAAGCCCACCCCGGCCGCTCATGCGCGGGTAGCGCGCCGCGTCACCGCAGCAAAGGCCGTCGCGGTCGTCGCACCGAAGACAAGGTGCGCCGAGAAGTCCTTCATCAGCGTTGCCGCATCGTATGTCCAGATCGGACGGTAGACCCCCATCATCGGAAGGACGACATACGATGCGATCCAGGCGACAGGCCCGAGCGCCACGGCGACGACGATCGGACGCGGGAGGAAAGCACGGGCCATCGCGTACGCAACCCCCCAACTTGTTCCGGTCCCCCAGTGCACGACGTTCGTTGCCGTTCGCGCCCAGCAATCAGGCGGGGTCTTGCGCAGAACAGTCGTGAGGACCTTCTCTCCCACCTCACCCGGCGCGGATACCGTCTCCCACGATGTGGTGTCCTCCGCGAACTCCCACTGCGCGAACGTCTCGGCGCCCCCTCCGCGGCGATAGCGCCGGAACCACAGGATGTCCATCGCGAGGGTACCCAGCGCTCCGGCGGTCACACCCGCGACAGCAAGCTTGATGAGTCTCATGATGGCATCCTTCCGGCGGAATGGGGCGACACGGCAAGGCGCCTCTGCCCGAACGGGACATACGCTACTGCACCCCGCTCGTGCCGACACGACCCTCTCTACCGTTCGGGGCCTCCTGGCGAATCGCCCCGACCCCACGCGGCCGAACCGTCACGTCCGCGGACCTCGAGCACCCGCCAGGAACGCCCCCGCTGCCAGCACAGCGCACGATGCCATCACCACACCCAACGGAACAGTCGACTGCTCCCCCGCGAGGCCGACCAACGGGGAGACGACCGCGGCGAAGCCGAACTGGGCCGCGCCGAGCGCCGCCGAGGCCGCACCGGCCGCACCGGGCACGGCGCCGAGGGCGAGGGCCGTCCCCGGACCCATGACGCCGCCGAGGGAGGCCACGGCGACGAAGATCGTCACGGCGAGCCATCCGACCGGCGCCCCCGCAACCGACACCACCAGAGTCGCCACCGCACCGACGACGACCCCCGCCACACCGAGACCGAGCACCTTCTCCGTCGACAGCACACGCAGCAACCGGGTCGCCGCGACACTCGCCGCCGCCAACCCCAGGGCGTTCACCCCGAACAGAACACCGTAGGCCACCGCGTCGAGGCCCATGACCTCCTGGTAGAGGAACGGAGAGGCCGAGATGTAGGCCATCATCGCGGAGAAGGCGAACACGAATGTCGCCGCCGGCGACAGGAACGCCCGCGAGCGCAGCGCGGCCGCCCCGGCCCCGCTGCGCTGCGCTCCGCGTCGATGGGGCGGGAGGGATTCGGGCACGACGAACCAGGAGCCGAGCAGCATCACCACGGCGAGGACGACCAGCACCGCGAGCACCGCGCGCCATCCGACCAGGTCCACAATGAGGCTCCCGGCGAGCGGCGCGACCACGGGGGCGATTCCGCCCACGATCATCATCAAGCTGAACGCGCGCGCGGCAGCCTTCCCGCGTTCCAGGTCTGCGATCACCGCGCGACCGAGCACCATACCGGCGGCCCCCGCGAGACCCTGGATGAACCGCGCTGCGATCAGCAGTTCGATCGTCGGGGCCAGAACGGCGCCGACACTGGCCACCACGAACAGCACCGCGCCGGCCAGCAGCGGTCCTCGACGGCCGAGACGGTCCGAGACCGGGCCGAAGACGAGCTGGCCGCCGGCGAGGCCCACGAGGAAGCTCGTGAGGGTGAGTTGGATGCTCGTGGCCGATACGCCGAGGTCATCGGCCATCTGCGGGAACGCAGAGAGATAGAGGTCGGTCGAGAACGGGGCCACGCTGGCGAGCAGAGCGAGCACGAGAAGAAGCGGGGGCCTGATGCCGGTTCGATGAGCGGTCTCCGTCATGCCTGTTCCTATCAATCGATAACTATCAACGGATAACGATATACCCTGAGTACATGGAGCCCGACCGACCCTCACCCCTCTTCTCCGTCGCCGACCTCGTCCTCGCCGTCTCACGGCAGCTGACACAGTTCGACGACCGCTCGGGCGACATCACTCCACTCGAGACCACCGTGCTGCGACACGTGGACCGCCATCCGGGGGTGAGCGCGGGCGTCGCCGCGCGCGCGACACTGCTTCCGCCGAGCAATTTCAGCCGCGCCGTCCGCAGCCTGGAGGCGAAGGGCTACGTCCGCCGAGAGCCCGACCCGGCGGATGCGCGCACCGTGCGCCTCCACCCGACCGCGAAAGCGGCGGCGAACCTCGAACGCCTCGACGCGACATGGAGCAGCCTCCTCGGCGGCATCCTCGACGACGCCGAGATCACCCGGACGATAGCCGCCCTCGAGCGGATCGAGGCCTCCCTCGCGGAGCGCGGCGGAGCATCCTCCGACCTCTGACCGACCAGGCCCCGCCGGCGCAGAACGAAACCCGTGGCACCCTGCTACCCCGGATGACCACCTCGATCGAGCCGGCCCTCTCTCAGTGGCCGCCCACGAGCCCGTCGGGTACCGGTACCTCTCGCGTTGCGAGTGCGTCCCCGATGTGCAGCACGTCGGCGAGCTCCTCGATCACCCGACGCGCAGCCTGCAAGTCGACGGCCTCGACACGGGCCACGAGCCGCGACTCCACCTCCGCTCGCGCCTCCCGAGCGGCGGCGACGGCCGCCCGACCGCGGGAGCTCAGACGGACGAGCTTGCGACGGGCATCGCTCGGGTCGGGCGCCGACTCCACGTAGCCGCGCCGTTGAAGCTCACCGACGGTCTGGGACATCGCCTGTTGGGTGACTTCGAGCGACCGCCCCAGATCCGAGATCGACTGCGGGCCCGTCAGGAGCCGCTGGAAGACGTACCCGTGACGGAGATGGAGACCCTCGAAGCCGCGATCGACCAAGTGCTCGCGGACATGCCCGTCCACCGCTGCGCCGACCACGGAGACGAGTGCGGAGACGTTGACGTGAACCATACTCACAAGCATACTTGTGGGTATGGTTGCTCCGTCCACCGACGAACCCTCTGCCGTGATCGCCCGGTACTTCGATGTCGTGGGAGACCTCGCATCCACCGAGGCCGATCTGCGAGCGATACTCCACCCCGACGCGGTCTTCCGGGAGCTCCCGAATCCGATCTCTCCGCATGGCCACGAGCGGACGGTCGACGAGACCGTAGAGGGGTTCCTCGCCGGAAAAGCCAGGTTGACGGCGCAACGGATCGACATCCACGAGATCGTCGGAGGGGGCGAGCGCTTCGCAGTGCGTTCGACCTGGCGAGGAACGATCGGCGACACGGAGATCGTCGCCCACATGGCAGGTTTCCTGACGGTGCGTGACGGACTGATCGTCGAGCACGACACCTACGACTGCTACGAACCCTTCACACTCGCCGGCTGACCGTCGCCGCTTGACGCACGAGGCGAGCCGGGAGCACCGCGAGAGCTCGTGCGCGACGACCCGTCGCACCGGTTCGCCCCGATCGGCGGCCGCACGCAGGGAGCCGGCGCTACGCCTTCAGATCGGGGAAATCGCCCTCGTGGAACTCCAAGGCACCGCGGACCCCGGCGCGCAATTCCTCGCGCTCCCGCAGCTCGACACGGCGGATCTTGCCCGAGATGGTCTTCGGCAGTTCGCCGAACTCCACGCGACGCACGCGCATGTACGGCGGCATGTGCTCGCGCGCGTGGGCGAGGATGCTGCGCGCGGTCGCGGCGTCCGGCTCGGTGCCGCTCGCGAGATGCACGTACGCCTTGACCACGTTCAGGCGCACCGCATCCGGGGCGCCGATGACGCCGGCCTCCGCGACGGCCGGATGCTGCAGCAGGATCGACTCGACCTCGAACGGCGAGACCTTGAAGTCGCTGGCTTTGAACACGTCGTCGGTGCGGCCGATGAAGGTGAGCGCCCCGTCGGCACCGCGGACGGCGACATCCCCGGTGTGGAACCAACCGCCCTCTTCCACCGCCGCGGTGCGCTCGCGGTCACCGGCGTATCCGGTCATGAGATTCACCGGTCGTCGGGGAGTGAGCGGCAAGCAGATCTCCCCCTCGTCGCCGACCGAGCCGCTGACCGGGTCACGCAGCGCGACGTCCACGCCCGGCAGCGCCCGACCCATGGATCCGGGCGTGATCGGCACACCCGGGGTGTTGCCGACCACCGCGGTCAGCTCGGTCTGCCCGTAGCCGTCGCGGATGTCCAGTCCCCACCACCGTCGGATCGTGTCGATCACCTCGGGATTGAGCGGTTCGCCCGCGGACAGCAGCTCCCGCAACGCCTTCGGCTTGGTCTCCAGGTCGGCCTGGATGAGCATGCGCCACACCGTCGGCGGCGCGCAGAACGTGGACACGCCGGCGCGGTCGAGCTGGTCGACCAACGCGACGGGATCGAATCGGGCGGAGTTGTACACGACCACCGTCGCCTCGGCGATCCACGGGGCGAAGAACAGGCTCCACGCGTGCTTGCCCCAACCGGGCGCGCTGATGGTCATGTGCACGTCGCCGGGGCGCACCCCGATCCAGTACATGGTCGACAGGTGTCCGACCGGATACGACACATGCGAGTGCTCGACCATCTTCGGGCGTGAGGTCGTCCCCGAGGTGAAGTAGACGATGGCGGGGTCGTGCGCCTCGACCACGACGCCCGGGGCGGCCTCCGACGCCGCATCGGCGTCGGAGAAGCTGTGCCAGCCGGCGCGGTCCGCCCCGACAACGACGCGCACGAGGTCTCGGTCGAACGCGTCGAACTTCGCCGCATCCGCATCGTCGGCGATGACCGCGCGCACGTCGGCCCGGTCGAGCCGCTCGGCCAGATCCTCGGCCGACAGCACGATCGAGGTCGGCAGGATCACGGCGCCGATCTTCATGATCGCCAGCATCGCCTCCCACAGCTCGACACGGTTGTCGAGCATCAGCATCACCGCGTCGCCCTTGTCGACACCCCGAGCTCGGAGCCAGTTCGCCACACGGTCGGATGCGCGTCGCAGCTCGTCGAAGGTCCGTGACTGTTCGGCGCCGTCCTGTTCGATCACGCGCAACGCGACGGTGCCGTTGCCGTCGGCGATGACATCGAACCAATCCACCGCCCAGTTGAAGTGCCCGCCGACATCGGGCCACGTGAACGCGGCGTGGGCCGCTTCGGGGTCGTGGGCGTTGGCGAGGAGGAGGTCGCGCGCTTCGCGGAAGGCGCGACCGGCTGCGGTTTGGGGGGGCATCGGATCTCCTGTGACGGCGTCGCTCGGATCACCGAGCACGGGTCGCCCCAGTCTAGAAGCGCGCCCGAGGGCATCCTGCGGGATCCGAGCCGCCTGCCGCGGAGTGTGTGAGGCTGTCGCATCGACCGCGGCGCTGGCGGCCGCCCCTCCCGCGCCCCCCCTTCGCCGCCGGCGAGGCCGAGCAGGCCCGTTCGCGGCCGCGTACGAGGGGCGCACGGTGCAGTTCGTCCACGACGGTGACCTCGTCCGCGTGTACGTCTACGACGAGGACGAGTCCCCCGGGTGACCCCCGACGACGCGGAGAACGGAGCGGAACCTCGGCGCGCACGCGCGCGGGAACGTCCCGCTGCGCTGAGAATTCGCGCAAGAGCGACCCGCGACCGCAGATGCTCCGCCAAAGTGGACCCATGACAGCCCCGGAGCGCAGGCCCGTCATCTCGGCCCGCGACGTCCACAAGTCCTACGGCCGCGGCAGCGCCCGGTTCGATGCGTTGCGCGGGGTGAGCCTGGACATACACACCGGCGAGAGCGTGGCTGTGGTGGGCAAGAGCGGCTCGGGAAAATCCACCCTCATGCACGTGCTCGCCCTCATGGATGCACCGACCTCCGGCCGGGTGGACCTCGACGGGGTGGACACCGCGACCCTGCGCGGACGCACCCTGAACCGCACCCGGAACACGACCTTCGGATTCGTCTTCCAGCAGTTCTTCCTGACGCCGAACACCACGGTGCTCGACAACGTCACCCTGCCGTTGAAGATCGCCGGGGTCGGGGCACGCGAACGACGACGCCGCGGAGCTGCGGCCCTGGCCCAGCTGGAACTGGCCGACAAGGCACGGAACCGCGCCACCGACCTCTCGGGAGGGCAGAAGCAACGCGCGGTCATCGCTCGCGCCCTGGTCAACGACCCTCGGATCATCTTCGCCGACGAACCCACCGGCAACCTCGACTCGACCACCGGCGGAGTCGTCGAGGACATCCTCTTCGACCTCAATCACCGACACGGCATCACCCTGATCCTCGTCACCCACGACGATGACCTCGCCGCGCGGTGCGACCGACGGTTGCACATCAAAGACGGCGTCTTCGTCGATACGGAGGCGCCGGCATGAGAGCGCCCACCTTGGTCGCCACGGCGGTCCAGAACTCGTTCCGATCGAAGACGCGCACCCTCCTCACGGTGCTCGCCGTCTTCATCGGCGCCTTCACCCTCACCGTCACCAACGGCCTGGGCACGGGGGTCGGACGCTTCATCGACGACACCGTCGCCGCCATCGGCGCCGACGGTGTGCTCACGGCGACGAAAACGAGCGAGAACCCCGCGGCCGGCTTCAGCGACGAACCGATCGAATACGACCCGGATGTCGTGAACACGACCGTGCCCGGCGCGCCCGATGGAGCCCCCGGCGCGACCACCGGGGTGGTGGCCATGACCCCCGACGACATCGCCGAGCTCGAAGCGGTCGAAGGGGTGGACCGCGTCGAGCCGACCAAGGGCGTCTCGGCGGACTTCATCCGCTACGGCGAGGCGGGCACCCCGTATGTCACGGCCGTCGAGAACACCGTCCCCGGCCAGGAACTCCAGATGGCCGCCGGCACCGAGCCCTCGCGCGACTCCACCGAGCCCGAAGTCGCCATCCCCGTCTCCCTCGTCGAACCTCTCGGTTTCGACGATGCCGACAGCGCGGTCGGCGAGACGGTCACGATCGCCGTGACCGACGGCTCACGCACGCAATACCTCCTCGATGCCACGGTCACCGGCGTGGTCGAAGAGACCTTCAGCGCGGGGACGACGACCATCCCGAACGCCGTCGCGACCGACGAGCTGTTCGCGCTGCAGAACACCGGGGTGCCGGAGGAGGACTTCGACCGGTACGCCACGGCGAGCGTGTTCTTCGATCCGGAGGCGACCGAGGAGGAGATCGAGGCGCTGAAACAACGACTCGAAGACGCCGGATACACGGGGCAGTCGGTCGCCGATCAGCTGGGCGCGTTCGTCGCGGTCATCGACGGGATCGTGCTGATCCTCAACGCCTTCGCCATCATCGCGCTGATGGCCGCCACCCTGGGAATCGTCAACACGTTGCTGATGTCGGTGCAGGAACGCACGCGCGAGATCGGGCTCATGAAGGCGATGGGGATGGGGTCCGTGCGCGTTTTCGCCCTGTTCAGCTTCGAGGCGATGTTCATCGGATTCCTCGGCAGCGCACTGGGCGCCGCCGTCGCCATCGCGCTCGGCACCACGGTGAGCACCCAGCTCGCGGCGGGGCTGCTCGCCGACCTCCCCGGCCTGGAACTGTTCGCGTTCGACCCCGTGTCGATCGTGATCACCACGGCGGTCGTGATGTTCATCGCGTTCCTGGCCGGGACGCTGCCGGCGGCCAAGGCGGCCGCAGCCGACCCGGTGGCGAGCCTGCGCTACGAATGACGCGGCCCTGCAAGTCAGACGAGGGAGACGTCGACCTGCAACTCGGTGGCGACGGCCTCCAGCGCCGCACGCACCGCTGCGGCATCTCCGCCCACCGGCATCCGCGCGGTGAACGTGGCCTCGAAGAGCCGGCCCCCGGCCATCGCGGCATCCCGGGTCTCGGTCGAGAGGTGGTCGATGCTCAGTCCGTGCGACTCGAGGGCGGCGGCGAGCTCGCGCACGATGCCGGGACTGTCGTTGCCGAGCACGGTGAACGACAGGTCGACTCCGGAGCGTTCGGCCGCGTGCGGGTTCTCGTGCACGGCGACGGTGAGGGTCCCGTCGAGCGCCGAGAGCGCGGCACGTAACTCCTCGGCGGCGAAGTCGGGCACGACCACCTCGACGACGCCCGCGAACGTCCCGGCCAGTTCGGCCAGTTCGCTGCGCTCCCAGTTGCCGCCGTGTTCGGCGATGGCGCGCGAGACGGAGGCGACGAGACCGGCACGGTCGTCGCCGACGAGGGTGAGCACGAGCACGGTCACGCGCCCGATGCTACTCGTCGCTCCCCCCGCGCGACACCGGGTCGCATGCGCGACCGCACCCCCGGGGAGCGGTCCATTCACTTCTCCGGACCCTGCGTATGCCATCATGCGCACCATGGATCAGGTCGACCAGTGGGACATCGCCGTCGAGACGGCACTGCGGGAGCGAGACCTGCCGTGTGTGCGCGCGTTGCTCGACGAGCGTGACGCGGCAGAGGTGGCGAGTCTGCTCGAGCGAGAGGACGCCGCCGACCGTGCGGTGATGTACCGCCTCCTCGACCGGGACAAGGCGCTCGAGGTGTTCGAGCTGCTCGATGCGGGGATGCGGGCCGAACTGTTCCAGGGGCTGCGCGATGAGGACGTCGCCCAGGTGTTCGAAGAGCTCGACCCCGATGACCGCGCGCAGCTGGTCGACGAGCTCCCCGCCGGGGTGGCGGGCAAGCTCATGCGGGGCCTGTCTCCGCACGAGCGAGAGCTGACCGCGCCGATCCTCGGATACCCGAAGAACGCCATCGGCCGGTACATGAGCACCGAGTTCGTCCGCCTGCTGCCCCACTTCACCCTCGGAGACGCGCTGACCCATGTCCGCCACCGCGGCGGCGAGGCCGAGACGGTGTACATGCTGCCGGTCACCAGCGAGCACCGTCGCGTGCTGGGGGTCGTCGGTCTGCGCGAGTTGATCACCGGCCGATCCGATCAACGGGTCGAAGACATCATGGTCGACGCGCGGGTGGTCCGTGCCACCGACGACGCCGAGGCCGCCGCCCGGCAGGTCGTCGACGCCGGGCTTCTGGCGGCACCGGTCACCGACAGCCAGGACCGCATCGTCGGGGTGGTGACCGTCGATGATGCCGCGCGCATCCTCGAAGAGGCCGAAGACGAGGACGCCGCCCGGCAGGGCGCGTCCGAGCCCCTCGGACGCCCCTACCTGGCGACCCCCGTGTTCGGGATCGTCAAGTCCCGGGTGGTGTGGCTGCTGGTCCTGGCCGTGTCGGCGCTGCTGACCGTGCAGGTACTCGACGTGTTCGAAGCAACCCTCGACAAGGTGGTGACGCTCGCGCTGTTCATCCCGCTGTTGACCGGGACAGCCGGCAACACCGGTTCCCAAGCGGCGACGACGGTCACCCGCGCTCTGGCGATGGGCGAAGTATCCAAACGCGACGTGCTGGCCGTCGCCTGGCGTGAGGTGCGCGTCGGTGCGATCCTCGGGGCCCTGCTCGGCACGCTCGGCTTCGCGCTGGCCGGCTTGGTGTTCGGCCTCCCGTTCGGCATCGTCATCGGCTCGACGCTCCTGCTGATCTGCACCCTCGCGGCCACCGTCGGCGGGTGCATGCCGATGCTCGCCCGCCTGGTCCGCGCCGACCCGGCCGTGTTCAGCACGCCGTTCATCTCGACCTTCTGCGACGCCACGAGCCTCATCATCTACTTCGTCGTGGCCACCTGGGTACTCGGGATCTCCTGAGCACCCCGGCATCCGCCTCCGCCTCGGCTCCGAACAACCCGCAGCGGGGGAGGTCCCCGACGGATGAGGGGATGAGATGCCATCGACACGCATGCCTGTACGCGCATGGCTCTGGAGCGCGGTGTCCGGACTGGTCGGGGGAGCATCGTTCCTGGCTGCGGCGGAGCTCGTCGCTCTCCTGGTCGCCCGTGGGGCCAGTCCCGTGCTGGCGGTCGGGTCGTTCATCGTCGACGTGGTACCGCAACCGCTGAAGGAGTTCGCCATCGCCGCCTTCGGCGAGCACGACAAGATCGTGCTTCTGATCGGGATCGGCCTGGCCGTCGCGATCGCGGCGGCCATCGCCGGCATCCTGCAGTACCTGCGGGCGCCGCTCGGTGTCGCCGCCTTCGTGCTCGCCGGCATCCTCGCCACCGCCGCCACGGTGACCCGCGCCGGGGCGTCGGCGCTCAGCGCCCTGCCACCGGTGATCGGCACCGTGGCGGGATCGATCGTGCTGATGCTCTTGGTCAACCGGCTCCGCCGCTGGATGGTGTCCGCACCCGCGGGCGACGTCTCCGTGAGCGCGGCGGTCGACTCCCGCGGCATGGACCGCCGCGGCTTCTTCCGCTTCGGCGCCGTCGCCGCCACGGCGGCCGTCATCGTGGGCGTGGGTGCGCGCGCCGTGAGTGCGGCGTCCTCCTCGCTCGGCGCCATCCGGGAGGAGCTCGCCCTGCCCGAGCCCCGCGCGACCGTGACGATCCCGGAGGGGGCGAGCTTCGACATCGACGGGCTCTCCCCTCTCATCACCCCCAACGCCGACTTCTATCGCGTCGACACGGCCCTCACGGTGCCCACGGTCGATCCGTCCACGTGGCGCCTGGTCGTCGACGGCATGGTCGACGAGCGCGTCGAGCTGAGCTTCGACGATCTGCTCGGCATGGGCCTCGACGAGTACGCCGTGACCCTCACCTGCGTCTCGAACGAGGTCGGCGGCGGTCTCGTCGGCAATGCCGTGTGGCTGGGCGTCCCGATCCGAGACGTGCTCGCGCGCGCGGGCGTGCAGGGCGAAGCCGACATGGTGCTCTCGCGCAGCGTCGACGGCTACACCGCCTCCACCCCGCTCACGTCCTTGGTCGACGAGGGGATCGATGCGATCCTCGCGGTCGGGATGAACGGCGAGCCGCTCCCGGTCGAGCACGGCTTCCCCGTCAGGATGGTCGTTCCCGGCCTCTACGGCTACGTCTCGGCGACGAAGTGGGTCACCGAGCTCACGGTCACCACCTTCGCCGAGGACGAGGCGTACTGGACGCCGCGGGGGTACAGCGCGCGGGCCCCGATCAAGTTCTCCTCGCGCATCGACACGCCGCGCACCGGGTCGCCCGTGGGGGCCGGCACGGTGCCGATCGCGGGCATGGCCTGGGCGCAGACGGTCGGCATCTCGCGGGTGGAGGTCAGCGTCGACGACGGCCCCTGGCAGCAGGCGACCGTGTCGACCCCGATCAACGACGACACGTGGGTGCAGTGGTACCTCGAGTGGGACGCCGAGCCGGGCACCCACTACATCGCGGTACGCGCGGTCGACCGCGACGGCGACGTGCAGACGCAGGAGCGCGCTCCCATCGCCCCGGACGGGTCATCCGGCTGGCAGCGGGTCCTCGTGACAGTCGAGTAGCCCCGGCCCCCATGCCCATGCCGCGCAGCCTGCGGCGGCTCTGGGTGGGGCCTCGGCGGACCCGCGGGCGCATTCCGCGAAGGGAATGCGCCCGCGCGCATTGTGCAAGACTGCCCCGGTGAGGTCCTCGCGCATCCCCGCCGCTCTTTCCGTCGCCACACTGATCGTCCTCGGGCTGAGCGCCTGCACCTTCGGCGACCCCGATCCCGCCCCCACCCAGACGGCCGCGGCACCCGCCGCTCCCGATCCCTCCCCGTCGCCCTCGGCGTCGGAGACGCCACGCCCGACGGCATCTCCGACGCCGACGACCTCCCCCGCCACGCCCGGCGGCGGAGGTTCAGGAGGGGGCGCCCCGGGCGGGTCCGGTGGCGGGTCCGGCGGGTCCGGCGGGTCCGGCGGCGGGTCCGGCGGTGGGTCCGGTGGCGGCACCCCGACGCCGGCACCCACCTCGCGACCGACCCCCTCTCCCGAACCGACCCCGACTCCGACCCCGGTCGTGCCGCCCGCGTGCGCGACGGCCGCCACCGACCCCGGCATCCCGGTGATGGACTTCGGGTCGATCGCCGAATACTCGACCGTCGCACGTGCGCAGGGCGAGGACTGCACCGGGTTCCGGGCGTACCTGTCGACGGGACTGCCCCAGTACGACTCGCAGTCGTTCGAGTTCTTCGGCCATCTCGTCGAAGACGATGGGGAGATCGCGTCGATCGCGCTGATGTCCCAGGGCAACACCGTCGTCCCCGGGCTGCAGGTGCCGTGGCTGACGATGGAGGAGGCGGGTCTGATCTACAACCGTCTGTCGCTGGATCAGGGCCCGTCGTTCGGCGGGATCGATGGACTGGCCGGCATCACCGTGCCCACCACCATCACCTACGACCCGTGGAACATCCACGTCGAGCAGACCGAGACCGGGCACCCGACGCAGACCATCGACATGCGCGTGGTGTCCGGGGCGGTGGGCGCGGTCGGCGCCGTGTACGAGTTGACGGTCGCGGTCGAGGCCGCGGTTCCCGGATCGTCCACCACCGAGCCGGCGGAGCTGACGATCACGGCGGAGGACCGCACCGGGATCATCCAGTGGGGATACGGACCCAACGGCTTCTTCCCGCTGTGGATGTTCGACGGCGACCCGCTCCCGGCCGCGGACGGAGCCATCCCGACCATCGACCAGCGGACCCCGATCATGGACGTCTACGGCGGGGACATCGGCGCCTACCTGGAGGCCACCGGCGACCCGATGACCGGCCAAGGCTCCCAGTACTACTCGATGCCGCTGGTCGAGGTCCGCGAGTGGTCGGTGACCATCGGCTCGTCCTACGTCGCCCGTGGCACGGACGGTCTGCTCTTCTTCGACAACCTCACCGAGACGTACAACGACTCCGCGCAGTACATCGTGAAGAACGGGTACGAATGGACCGAGTTCTCGGTGCAACTGCCGGACAGCCGGCAGGGGATGCTCATCGCGACCACCGGGCAGGCCGAGGTCGGCGATCTGCACTACGCGATGATCGGCGGCGCCGGCTCCACCGCATCGGCCAACGGCACGCTCGAGCCGACGGCCAACTGGCCACAGGGGGCGATCAGCATCACCCCGACCGCCGACACATGGACCTCGCCGGGAAGCTGCTACGTCTACCACCTGACGTACGACGTCACCCTCGCCGGGTCCGAGACCCGCCCCGCCGCCGACCTCACCTTCCGCGCCGCGGCGCAGAACCAGGAGCTGGTCGCCCTGAAGCGCGCGGTGTACGAGGGGCTGTTCACGTACGAGGGCACGCTGGGCGGCGAAGAGGTCAGCGGCTACGCGTGGGGCGAGATCCAGGGCGAGCCCCCCGCGGGCGACCCCACCCCGCCGCACTGCGGCTGAGGGGCGGCTACAGCTCGCCGGGAGCGGACGCGAGGTCGTCGATCTCCTCGACGATCCGCCGGCCCACCGACGGCGCGCCCGCCTTGCGCGGTGCGTAGACCACCAGAGAGTGGAAGACGAACCGCACGAAGAACGCGAGCACGAGGGTGATTCCGGTGGCCAGCACCGCCGAGACGTGCCAAGACTCCACGAGCAACGCGACCAAGGGGATGCGCACGAGGGCTTCGGCGTTGTTGAAGCCGAACGACTTCGCGAAGCGCATCCAGCCACCGGATGCGGCACCTCTCATGTCGTGGAAGACGAAGCGTTCGATCAGCAGGAAGTTGCCGATGATCGTCACCTCGGCCGCGATGATCGCCGCGACGAGGTAGTCGACGCCCATCGCGGTCAGCGCCCACACGATGACGAGGTTCGCGATCGCGCCCACCCCGCCGATGATCGCGAACAGCGACATCTTGCCGAATCGCAGAGCCGTCAGCTGTGAGAGGAAGTGGACGCCCTGACGCACGGACGCCTTGGAGTCCCCGGCGTGGCGGTCGGCGAAGGTGAAGGGCACCTCCGCGACACGCAGCGGCTTGCGCGCGAGGATCTCCAGCAGGATCTTGAATCCACGCGGACGCAACGTCTCCGCGTCGATCGCGCGTCGGTCGAGCACGAAGAACCCGGTCATCGGGTCCGAGACGTCCCGCAGCCGCACGGGGAACATCGACTTGGTGACCGCGGTCGAGACCTTCGAGACGAACACCCGCGTCTTGTCCGCGAAACCCGCTTCGGCCCCGCCGGACTGGTAGCGCGAGGCCACCACGACATCCGCATCCCCCTCGCCGAACCGATGCCACAGGGTCGGGATGTCCTCGGGCGGATGCTGCAGGTCGCCGTCCATGACGAGACAGACATCCGACTGCGCGGCGGCGAAGCCTTCGACCACGGCCCCGCCGAGGCCGCCGGTGCGCTCGTCGCGATGGATCACCCGCAGCGGGATGGTGGTGGTCTCCGCGAGGGCCCGGACCACGTCCGGGGTGTCATCGGTGCTGTCGTCGACGACGATGACCTCGGCGTCGATTCCCTCGACGGCATGCTGGATCCGCCCAACGAGTTCGGCCATGTTGGGCGCCTCGTTGAACGTCGGCACGATGATCGAGAGCTGCATCCCGACCCATCGTCCCATGTCCGGCGCCACCACCGTGCCGCGGGATTACGCTGGTTGCTATGACTTCCCCCATCGATTCCTCCACGATCACGATGTTCGGTGCCGACTGGTGCGGCGACTGCCGTCGCACCAAGGCGCAGCTGGACGGCCTGGGTGTCGAGTACACCTACGTGAACCTCATCGAGACGCCCGATGCCGCCGACGTCGCGCGCGACATCTCGGGTCGCACGAACATCCCGGTGGTGGTCTACCCCGACTCCTCGCACCACGTCGAGCCCTCCAACGCCGACGTCGAGGCGAAGCTCCGCGAGCTTTCCCTCATCTGAGGCCCGGTTGACCGCGGCCGTTCACCGCGGTGCCGTTCGATAAACGCCGAACGCCCCGAAACATCGCGCAACGCGTGGTTTCTCGGGGCGTTCGGGGTTTATCGTCCGGTGCGACCGGCCAGCAATCGCCGCGAGGCCGCGACATCGTCGGCGGCCTGGCGCGCCAGGTCATCGGGATGCTCGAAGGCCTCCATCGCTCGCAGGTAGGCGACCAACCGCGCGTCGAGTGTGCACCCGTAGAGGTCGCCGGTGCGCCAGTTGCCGCCTTCGAAGCGGTCCCCGTCCCGCTCTGCGAGGCGACGGGAGACCTCCTCGCGCCCGTTGCCGAGCACGCTCAAACACGAGTTCGCCTTTGACTACTTTCCGGAGTTCCGCGCCCCGCCCGGCAGCGAGGATGTGGGGCGTAGCCTGAAGCCGAAGGGAGACGGTGATGACCAACCTCGACCCGGCGCTGATCGTCCGCCGCTTCGGCGCCCACGCCGACGTGGGCCACCTCGCGCTCACCGGTGAGCACGGCGTCGTGCTCCCGGCGTTCACCGACCACCACGTGCACCTCCATCTGTTCGACGAGCACGCCCTCGCCGCGCGCGGCGTCGCCGGCGTCGTCGACCTCGGCGGCGATCCGTTCGCGCTCGCGCGCCGACCGACGCACGCCGTACCCCGACCCGCGCACGCCGGCGCGTTCCTCACCGCGCCGGGCGGGTACCCTGCCGCACGCCCGTGGGCGCCGGCGGCGATCGTGCGCGAGGTGACCGACCCGTCCCGACACCCCGGGGTGCCCGGCGGCACGGCGACCGCGGTCGACGAACAGGTCGACTGTGGCGCCCGCGTCATCAAGATCTCACTCAACGCCGATGCCGGCCCCACCCTCGACCCGCCCCTCGTGTCGGCGATCGTGACACACGCCCACCACCGCGGCGTCCCCGTGGTCGCCCACGCGCAGGGCGCCGGGATGGTCGCGCGCGCCCTCGACGCCGGTGTCGACGCCCTGGCCCACGCCCCGTTCACCGAGCTCCTCGACGGCGCGGACATCACGCGCGCGGCCTCCGCCGGGCAACTCTGGATCTCGACCCTCGGCATCCACCACGGCGACCCCGACGGGTCCCGCACGGCGACGGCGAACCTCGCCGCCTTCCACGCCGCCGGCGGCCGGGTCCTCTACGGCACCGACCTGGGCAACGGCGACCGCCCCGCGGGGATCGACCCCGCGGAGGTGTCGGCCCTCGTGGCCGCCGGGCTCGACGCGCGGGCGGTCATCGCCGCGCTCGCCGATCCGTGGCCGTTCCCGGATGCGGTCCCCGGAGTGACCACCTTCGTACCCGGTCGACCTCCGGAGGAGGACCGCGACCTCGGTGCGTGGCTTGCGACCGCATCGACGGTGCCGATCGAAGAGATCAGTGGCGATGAACCCTGACCTGCACGCCACGGCGGAGGCCCTCGACGCCGCCGACCCGCTACGCCCCCACCGCGACCTGTTCGTGGGCGCGCGCACGCCCCTGGTGTACTTCGACGGCAACTCCCTCGGACGGCCACTGGCGGCGACCGTCGGACGCCTCGAGCGTTTCGTCCGCGACGAGTGGGGCGGGCGACTGATCCGCGGCTGGGATGAGAGCTGGATGGACCTGCCGTTCGCGATCGGCGACGAGATCGGCCGTGTCGCGCTGGGCGCCGCCCCGGGCCAGACCGTCATCGGCGACTCCACGACCGTCATGCTGTACAAACTCATCCGCGCGGCGTTCGACGCGCAGGCGGCGCGCGACCCGGGCCGGGTGGAAATCGTCATCGGCACCGACGACTTCCCCACCGACCGCTACATCGTCGAGGGCATCGCCGCCGAACGCGGCGGGCGCGTCCACTGGATCGAGGTCGATCGCGCCGAAGGGGTCACCACGGAGCAGATCGCGGGCGCCGTCGGCGAGAAGACCGCCGTGGTCGTCGTCAGCCACGTCGCCTACCGCTCCGCCCATCTCGCGGACGCACGCGGCATCACCGAGGTGGCGCGCGCCGCGGGGGCCCTCACGGTGTGGGATCTGTGCCATTCCGCCGGCGCGGTGCCGATCCACGCCGACCGGTGGGGGTTCGACATCGCGGTGGGATGCACGTACAAGTACCTGGGCG
This sequence comes from Microbacterium aquimaris, assembly GCF_039531285.1. Lineage (NCBI taxonomy): Bacteria > Bacillati > Actinomycetota > Actinomycetes > Micrococcales > Microbacteriaceae > Microbacterium > Microbacterium aquimaris. The sequence continues at coordinate 641,878 of NZ_BAAAPT010000001.1, forward strand.
GCGGCCCCGGCTCGCCCGCCTTCGCGTACGTCGCCCACCGGCACCACGAAACGCTCGTCCAGCCGATCCCGGGGTGGATGGGCACCGCCGACGTCTTCTCGATGGGGCCACACCACGCTCCGGCGGCCGGCATGCGCCGGTTCCTCTCGGGCACGCCGCCCATCCTCGGGATGCTCGCGATGGAAGACACCCTCGCCCTCATCGGCGACGTCGGCATCGATGCGATCCGCGAGAAATCCGTCGAACTGACCACCTTCGCCCTCGAGGTCGTCGACGAGGAACTCGCACCCCTCGGGGTCCACGTCGCCTCCCCGGCGGACGCCGCCGCCCGTGGCGGCCACGTGACGCTCGGGCACCCCTTGATGCGGCAGGCGACGGCCGCGCTCTGGCGGCACGACGTGATCCCCGACTACCGCGACCCCGAGGGGCTGCGCATCGGGCTCGCCCCGCTGTCGACCTCGTTCACCGAGACCCTCACGGGGCTGCTGACCGTGCGCGATACGCTCGTGCGCCTCACCCCGACCGCCTGACCCCCGGAAGGACCACCGTGACCACCGCTGCCCCCGACCTGGCCGCCGAAACCCGCGACGCCCTCGACGCCGACGTCGCGGCCCTCCGTCGTGGCGCGACCCTGTGGACCCGCCTGAGCCTCGACCAACGCGCGACACTGCTGGAGAGCATCCACGCGAGCACCTCCGCGGTCATGGCGGAGTGGGCGGATGTGGCCGCGACGTCCAAGGGCCTGCCGCCGGGCCATCCCCTCCGCGGTGAGGAGTGGCTCACCGGCCCCTACATGACGCTGGTGTCGACCGAGTGGCTCGCCAGGACCCTGCGGACCCTGGCCGGCGGCGGCAACCCCCTCGACGGGGTCCGCATGGACGAGACCGCCGCCGGGCGGCTCCGCGCACACGTCTTCCCGGGAGACCTGTCCGACCGTCTGATCGTGTCGGGCTTCACCGGCGAGGTGTGGTTCGACCGCGATGTCACCATGGCGCGGGCCCGCGCCGCCGCCGGGCTCGGCCAGCGCACGCCCGACCGATCGGGCGGGATCGGGCTGGTGCTCGGCGCGGGGAACATCACCTCGATCCCGGTGGCCGATGTGCTCTACGAGCTGTTCGCGTCCAACCGTGTCAGCCTGCTCAAGGTCAACCCCACACAGGACACGCTGGTGCCGGTCTTCGAACGCGCGCTCGCGCCGCTGATCGAGATGGGACTGCTCCGGATCGTGACCGGTGGGGGCGACGTCGGCGCCTACCTGACCCGGCACGACGAAATCGATCACGTCCACATCACCGGTTCGGCACAGACCTTCGACGCGATCGTGTGGGGCGTCGGAGAAGACGGCGCTGCGCGCAAGGCGTCGGGCCGACCGCTGCTGACCACCCCCATCACGGCGGAGCTCGGTGGTGTGTCGCCGATCATCGTGGTTCCCGGAGACTGGTCCGAGGCCGACCTCGCGTTCCAGGCCGAACACGTCGCGACGATGCGGCTGCAGAACTCCGGCCACAACTGCGTGGCCGGTCAAATCCTGATCCTCAGCGAGGACTGGCCGCAGCGTGAGGCGTTCATGGACCACGTGCGGCGCGCCGTCGCCGCCACCCCCTCCCGCGAGGTCTGGTACCCACGGGCGGCGAAGCGACTGGACGCGCTGCGCGACGCACACCCCGAAGCGTCCTGGAGCGACGACGGTCGCCGCGCCGTCATCCCGTTCGACGGCGGTGCCGCCGACAACCTCGAGGTCGTCGAGCAGTTCGCCCCGGTGCTCGGCGTCACCGCACTTCCGGGCCTGGGCCAGGACTTCCTCGACACCGCGATCGCGTACGCCGACGAGCGACTCACCGGCACCCTGGGCGCGAACATCCTCATCGACCCCGTGGCGCAGACCCGTCTGGGCGACGGATTCGAGCGCGCCCTCGAGCGGCTCCGATACGGGACGATCGCCGTGAACGCCTGGACGGCCGTCGGATTCCTCACCCCGGCCCTACCGTGGGGCGCCTACCCCGGCGGGACGCTCGACGACGCCCCGAGCGGGATCGGAGTGGTCCACAACGCCCTGCTGCTCGACCGCATCGACCGGGCCGTCGTGCGGGGGCCGTTCCGCCCGTTCCCGCGCTCACTGACCGCTCTGCGTCCCGCATCGCGCGGTGCGTTCTCCCTGCTGCCCAAGCCGCCGTGGTTCACCACCGCGCGCACGGGGGCGTCGGTCAGCGCGGGCCTCACCCGATATCGCGCCGGGGGAGGCCTCCTCCGGCTGATCCCGACGATGCTGAACGCGTTCCGCGCCTGAACCGGCTCAGCCGCCGGCGGCGAAGCGGTCCGTCGCCTCACGCAACGCGCGGGCGATCCCCGGCTCCGACGCGGCGTGACCGGCATCCGGAACCATGACCAGTTCCGCCTCGGGCCACGCCCGGTGCAGGTCCCATGCGGTCATCGCCGGCGTGCACACGTCGTATCGCCCCTGCACGATCACCGCGGGGATGTCCCGGATGGCCCCGACGTCGGCGATGAGTTGCCCCTCGTCGAAGAATCCCCGGTGCATGAAGTAGTGGTTCTCGATGCGGGCGAACGCCGTCGCGGCCCGGGGGTCGGTCATCGCCTGCACGAGATCGTCATCCGGGCGCAGCGTGAGGGTGGACGCTTCCCACCGGGTCCATGCGATGGCCGCCGGAACGTGCACGGCGGGGTCGGGGTCGGACAACCGACGGTGGTACGCCTCGATCATGCGTCCACGCTCGAGCACCGCGATCGGGCCGAGGAACTGCTCCCAGAGGTCCGGGAAGATCGCCGACGCTCCTCCTTCGTAGAACCACTCCAGCTCATGGGCGCGCAGCGTGAAGACGCCGCGCAGCACGATCTCCGACACCGACGAGGGGTGCGCTTCGGCGTAGGCGAGCGCGAGCGCGCTGCCCCAGGACCCGCCGAAGACCATCCACTTCTCGATCGCGAGATTGCGGCGCAACAACTCCAGATCGGCCACCAGGTGCCACGTCGTGTTGTGCCGCAGGTCGCCGTCGGCATCGGCCGCATGGGGGACCGAGCGCCCGCAGCCGCGCTGGTCGAGGAGGATGATCCGGTACTGCTCGGGGTCGAAGAACCGACGATGCCACGCCGAGGTCCCCGCGCCGGGGCCACCGTGCAGGAAGACGACGGGTTTGCCCTCCGGGTTGCCGCACTGCTCGTAGTAGAGGCGGTTGCCCTCCCCGGCGATCAGCTCGCCGGTCATGTACGGCTCGATCTCGGGGTACAGGATGTCGTCGAGGTGTTCGTTCACGATCGACCCCCTGCCCTCGGCGAGGGCGACACCGCCCCCCGCATGTCCCTCTTCGCCCCGTGGACCGGGGCTTTTGTCGAACGCCATGCGCACACGGTAGCGCCTGGCGGGCCGAGAACCGCGCATTCCCGCGGTGCGCCGAGGTCACACCCGGACCAATAGGCTCCCAGCATGCACGTGACGTGGGCGAAGGCATCCGGGCCGAGGCGACGCCGGTGAGTGGCGTCGAGATGCTCGTCGTCGCCGTCGCCGCGATCGTGGTGATCGCCGCGGCGACGACGGTCGCACCGAAAGTCCGGATCGCCGGGCCGTTGATCCTGGTCGCGATCGGTCTCGGCGTCAGCCTGCTCCCTTTCGTCCCGGTCGTCGAGGTCGACCCGGACATCATCCTCGTGGGGGTGCTCCCCCCGCTGCTGTACTCCGCCGCCGTGTCACTGCCGGCGATCGAGTTCCGGCGCGACCTGCGCCCGATCGCGGGACTGTCGGTCCTGCTGGTGCTCATCAGCTCCGTCGTGCTGGCCCTGTTCTTCCTGTGGGCGATCCCGGGCCTCGGGTTCCCGCTCGCGCTCGCCCTCGGCGCCATCCTCAGTCCCACCGACGCCGTCGCCACGACCATCGCCAAACGCTTGGGCATCTCCCGGCGGGTGGTGACGCTCCTCGAGGGCGAGAGCATGCTCAACGACGCCACCTCGCTGGTGCTTCTGCGCACCGCGATCGCCGCGGCGGGGGTGGGATCGGTCCACTTCGGCGAGTTCGCCCTTTCGTTCGTGTGGGGGGTGATCGTCGCGGTGATCATCGGTGCGCTGATCGGTTGGGCGAACCTGCGGATGCGGGCGTTCATCTCGAACTCCGCCGCCAACACCGCGGTGGGCTTCACCGTCCCGTTCCTCGCCTACCTGCCCACCGAGCAACTGGGCGGGTCGGGCCTGGTCGCCGCCGTCGTCGCGGGGATCGTGACCGGACAAGGCGCCGCGCGACGGTTCACCCCCGAGCAGCGACTCTCGGACGAGCTGAACTGGCGCACCGTCGAGCTGATGCTCGAGGGGGCGGTGTTCCTGCTCATGGGCCTGGAGCTGAAGGACCTCCTGCTGGACAACGCCGGCGACGGTCTCGGTCGCGCGGTGACACTCGCCGCCGGCGCCCTGCTGATCGTGCTCGGCGTCCGCACCGTCTACGTCGGGGTGCTCGTCGGGCTGCAGAGCACGCGCGCCCGCCGGCTCCAACGCGAACGCCTCGACGCGATCACCGCGCGGATCGATCTCATCCATCCCCCCGACACCCCCGCGCCACCGCACCTGTCGCCGCGCCACCGCGCCACGGTCTCCGGTGTCCGCGCCAAGATCGGCCGCGCCTACGCCGACCTGGACTACTACGCCGCCTCGCCCCTCGGGTGGAAGCACGGTGCCGTCATCGTCTGGGCCGGGATGCGCGGTGTGGTCACCCTCGCCGCCGCTCAGACGCTCCCCCGCGACACCGACGAGCGGTCGCTGGTGGTCTTCGTCGCGTTCCTGGTCGCGGTCGGCAGCCTGATGCTCCAGGGGCTGACCCTGCCGGGCGTCGTGAAGCTGCTGCGGATGCCGCGCGCCGACGAGCAGGTCACCCGGTCCGAGCAGGACGCCCTCGACGACGAGCTACGCGACGCCGCATCGGGGGCGGTGTCCGATGCCCATGTGCGGCGTCGTGACGGCTCCCTCTTCGACGACGCCTTCCTCGCCGAGATCGGCCCGCGGCTGGTCGATCCGCCCGAAGACGCCGGACTGCACCTCGTGGACCGGCTCGAGCTCCGTCTCGCCCTCATCCGCGTGATGCGCAGCCGGCTCGAGCAGGTCTCCCGCTCCGGGCGGTTCAGCACCGCCGCCCTGCGCCACGCCCTCGCCGAGCTCGACGCCGACCAGTTGAGCCTCGAGCTCCGCTTGGAGGACGAAGCGGGGTCGTGACGCGCATTCCGGTGCCGTTTCGGGGAGAATGGACGATGACGCCGCGCAAACCCGCGAAGGTGTGAGGGAGCAACCCATGAGCGAGATCGCCGACGCTTCGACGACCGGCCTGTCGCACGCCCCGCACGGGGACGGCGACGACGTGGCGACCGAGACCGCTCCCCTGCATCTGCCCCACACCGCCGCGCAGTGCCCCAAGTGCTTCACCGAACTGCAGCGCGACAGCGACTGGTGGCAGGCGCGACCGATCGGATCCAAGCTCGTCGGTCTCGTGATCTCCCGCGAAGACATGCCCTCCGTGGTGGAGCAGCGTGAGGAACTCGCGCGATTCGGCGTGCCGATCGAGGGCTTCCGCCATCCCGCGCCGGAGACCCTCGAGACGTGGGAACAGCGTCTGGTGCGTCTGTTCGGGACGCTGACGCGGGGCGACGTCCTCGTCGTCGCCAACGTGCACGCGCTCGGGCGCGACATCGACGAGGAGACCCGGACGGTCGCCGAGCTGCACCGTCGCGGAGTGGTCGTGAAAGTGCTCAGCCACGGCGGCCGTCACCTGTTCGCCCCCGGTCGCTGAGGGGCGGTCGACCCGGGCTACACCCCGACGTACGCGCGGAGGTGCTGCGCGGTGAGGGTGTCGGCGGATGCCACGAGGTCGGCGGGGGTGCCCTCGAAGACGACGCGTCCTCCGTCCCGGCCCGCGCCGGGGCCGAGATCGATGATCCAATCGGCGTGCGCCATGACCGCCTGGTGGTGTTCGATCACCACGACGGTGTCGCCGCCGTCGACGAGGCGGTCCAGGAGCGCCAGCATGGTGTCGACGTCGGCGAGATGAAGACCCGTCGTCGGCTCGTCGAGGACGTACACGGCACCCTTCTTCGCCATCGCGATGGCCAGTTTCAGCCGCTGGCGCTCACCGCCCGAGAGGGTGTTGAGCGCCTGCCCGAGCGTGAGGTATCCGAGTCCCACGTCGATCATGCGGGCAAGCGTCTGGTGCGCGGCGCCCCGGGTGAAGAACGCCGCCGCGTCGGACGCCGACATCGACAGGACATCGTGGATGGTCCGACCCTCCAGCGTGTACTCGAGGACCTCATCACTGAAGCCGCTACCGTCGCACAATTCGCACCGTGTCTCGACGCTCTGGGTGAACCCCAGGTTCGTGATGATCACACCGAGCCCCTTGCAGGCGATGCACCCTCCGGCGGAATTGGCGCTGAACAGCGACGGCTTGACGCCGTTCGCCTTCGCGAAGGCCGAACGGATGGCGTCGAGGATCCCGGTGTACGTCGCCGGGCTGCTTCGACGCGACCCCTTGATCGGCGACTGGTCGACGACGACCACCTCGTCGAACCCGGGCAGATTCCCGTGGATGAGCGAGGACTTGCCGGAGCCGGCCACACCGGTGACGACGGTGAGCACACCGAGCGGGATGTCCACGTCGACGTTGCGCAGGTTGTGCTGTGACGCGCCGCGGATCTCGAGCGCACCGGTCGAGATCCGCGAAGCCGTTTTGAGTGCCGCCCGGTGATCGAGGTGTCGCCCGGTGAGGGTGTCGGATGCGCGGAGGCCGGCGACGTCTCCGGTGTACCGTACCTCCCCACCGGCACGACCGGCGCCGGGCCCCAGGTCGACGATGTGGTCGGCGATCTCGATCACCTCGGGTTTGTGCTCGACGACGAGCACCGTGTTGCCCTTGTCGCGCAGCCGGCGCAGCAGTCGATTCGTCCGCTCGATGTCGTGCGGATGCAGACCCGCGGTGGGCTCGTCGAACACGTAGGTGATGTCGGTGAGGGACGAACCGAGGTGGCGGATCATCTTCGTGCGCTGGGCCTCGCCGCCCGAAAGGGTGCCCGACGACCGGTCGAGGGAGAGATACCCGAGACCGATGTCGACGAACGAATCCACCGCCTGCCGGAGGCCGGCCAGCAGGGGCGCCACCGAGGGGTCGTCGATCGACCGCACCCACGCGGCGAGGTCGGTGATCTGCATCGCGGCGGCCTCGGCGATGTTCACTCTGTCGATCCGCGACGATCGCGCGCCCTCGTTCAGACGTGTGCCCTCGCACGCGGGGCACGGCGTGAACGCGACGGCCCGATCGACGAATGCCCGCACGTGCGGCTGCAACGCATCGCGGTCCTTTTGGAGCATCGATTTGGTGATCTTGGGAACGAGACCCTCGTACGTGAGGTTGATGCCCCCGACCTTCACCTTCGTCGGTTCCTTGTAGAGGAAGTCGTGCCGTTCGGCGGCGGTGTACTCGCGGATGGGTTTGGCGGGGTCGACGAAACCGGACTCGATGAACGCCTTCACCATCCACCCGTCGGGGGTGTAGCCCGGGACGGTGATGGCGCCGTCCTGCAGAGACTTGTCCGCGTCGAACAGTGCATCGAGGGCGATGTCGCTGACCTCGCCGAGTCCCTCGCAGTCGGGGCACATGCCCCCCGTGATCTCGAAGGACCGGCGCTCACTCTTCCCCTTGTCCTTTCCGACCTGGATGGTCACCGCGCCCGCCCCGGAGACGGAGGGGACGTTGAACGAGAAGGCCTGCGGCGACCCGACGTGCGGGACGCCGATCCGGCTGAAGAGCATGCGCAGCATGGCGTGGACGTCGGTGGCCGTCCCGACCGTCGAGCGGGAGTTGGCCCCCATGCGTTCCTGGTCGACGATGATCGCGGGGCTGACGTTCTCCAAGGCGTCCACGTCGGGTCGGCTGAGCTGCCCCATGAACTGCTGCACGAACGTCGGATAGGTCTCGTTGATGAGCCGCTGCGACTCGTTGGCGATCGTGGCGAACACCAGCGAGGATTTGCCCGAGCCGCTGACCCCCGTGAACACGCTCAGGCGCCGCTTGGGGATCTCGACGGAGACGTCCTTCAGGTTGTTCTCCCGCGCCCCGACGACGCGGATGACGTCGTGCGAGTCGGCGATGTGGACGGTGGCCTCGGCCTCGGACATGCGGGCTCCTCCCGGTCACTCCTCAGTGTGGGGCATGACGGCGACATCGTCCGGTGTGGCTCACGCGGCGAGGAAGCATCCTTCGATGTGGTCGTCGACCATGCCCCCCGACTGCATGAGTGCGTACATGGTCGTCGGACCCACGAATCGGAACCCCCGTCTGCGGAGTTCGCGGCTCAGCGCGTCGGAGGCGGGGGTGGTCGCCGGCACGTCCGCGAACGAACGCGGGCGCGGTGCCGCAACGGGTGCGAATGACCACATCAGCGCGTCCAGTTCGCCCTCCGACATGTCCCGGACGATCGCGGCGTTGGAGATCGTGGCGAGGATCTTGGCTCGGTTGCGGATGATGCCGGGGTCGCCCATCAGTCGCTCGACGTCGTCCTCCCCGAAAGAGGCGACGACCGACGCGTCGAAGCCGGCGAAGACCTCGCGGAAGCGGGGACGCTTGCGCAGGATCGTGATCCACGACAATCCGGCTTGGAAACCCTCGAGGCTCATCTTCTCGAACAGCGCCCGGTCCCCGTGGAGCGGTCGTCCCCACTCCTGGTCGTGATACCGCCGGTATTCGGCGTCGTCTCCGACCCATCCGCACCGCGCGAGGCCATCTTCGCCGGTACGCAGACTCTCCCCCACGCCCCCAGTATCCCCCCGAGTCACGACATCCCCGCCGAAACCACCCCTCTCCGCCGAGACCGTGCCCTCGCGGCGTCGGGAACGGGTGGGAGCGGCGCGACGAGGTGGTCTCGGCGGAGGATGTTACTTCTTGCTCTTCTTCTGCAGGGACTTCTCCGAGACCGGGGCTTGGCCGGACGCGCGCTGCGCGGCGAAGAAGGCGGCCGCTTCGTCCTGGCGCTCCTGCTCGGCACCCGAGGCGATCGGTGCGCGCACGTGCTCGGGCGCGAACCCGAACGCCTCGACGAGGTCCTGGGCGTGCGGGCGCAACCGTGCGCTCAACCGGTCGATGTAGCGGGAGACCGCACCCGCACGCTGCGTCGACAGGCGCCCGTTGATGAGGTACCACGCGAGATGACGCTCGAGCAGCGAAAGACCGAACAGATCGCGCAGCCAGGTGAGCACCTGCTTGGTGCCCTCGTCGGTGGTCTTGTTGACCGCGTCGGTGAAGGCCTCCCACTGCAGAAGCTCCCCGTGGGCGCGCGCGGCCTCGATCAGCTGCGCCTGGTTCTCGTTGAACAGCGCGGCCGCTTCGTCGGCGGGAAGCTTGGATGCGGGGCGGAGACGTCCGGCGATGTCGGAGACCATCTGCTGGACGCGGTCCGCCAGCAGCTCGTGCTGGTGGTCACCCCGCAGGCCCAGCTCGACCGAGCGGGCCGTCGAGCCGAGGTCGGTGACGGCCTGTCCGAGCTGACGCAGTCCCGCCCCGTGGAACACCTTGCCGGCGGTCTGGCCGATCGCGAAGCGGGCGAGGTCTGCGGCATCCGCCCCCTTGAACTGCTTGGCGAAGTCCCCGAGCAGACGCTTGCCGACCAGCTGCAGCAGCACGTTGTTGTCGCCTTCGAAGGTGACGTAGACGTCGAGATCCTGGTGCAGGTTCACCATGCGGTTCTCGGCGAGGAATCCCTGGCCGCCGCACGCCTCCCGGCACTCCTGGATGGTCTCCAGCGCGTTCCATGTCGAGAGGGGCTTGAGCGCCGCGGCGAGGGTTTCGAGGTCCTCCCGCTCGTCGGGGGTGTCGGTCCGTCCCGAGAAGACGCCGTCGAACTTCCTCAGGAGTTCGTCGTGCGAGAAGAACTGCGCGTATACCTGCGCCAGGCGCGGCAACAGTCGACGCTGGTGCTTGGCGTAGTCCAACAGCACCACCTCGTCGGTCCCGGCGCCCGAGTCGAACTGTCGACGCTGGTTGGCGTACGTGATCGCGATGTCCAGAGCCAGAGCCGTCGCGGTGGTGGCGGCGCCGTCGAGCGATACGCGCCCCTGCACGAGGGCTCCGAGCATCGTGAAGAACCGGCGTCCGGGGCTGTCGATGTCGGAGGTGTACGTGCCGTCCGCGGCCACATCTCCGTAGCGGTTGAGGAGGTTCTCACGGGGAACGCGCACGTGGTCGAAGTGCAGCCGACCGTTGTCGATCCCGTTCAGCCCGCCCTTGACGCCGTCGTCCTCGCCGCCGATACCGGGGAGGAACTCGCCCGTGTCGTCCCGCAGGGGCACGAAGAAGCAGTGCACCCCGTAGTTGACCCCGCCGGTGATGAGCTGGGCGAACACGGTGGCCGCCTTGCCGTGCAGAGCCGCGTTGCCGAGGTAGTCCTTCCAGGCCCCGCGGAACGGGGTGTGGATGACGAACTCCTCGGTCTCGGGGTCATACGTCGCGGTCGTCCCGATCGCGGCGACATCGGATCCGTGCCCCGTCTCGGTCATGGCGAACGCGCCGGGCAGGTCGAGGCTGATGATGTCGCGCAACCACTTGTCGTGGTGCTTCTTGGTGCCCAGCTGGTACACGGCGGAGCCGAAGAGCCCCCACTGCACACCCGACTTGATCTGCAGGCTCGGGTCGGCGAGGACGAGCTCTTCGAACCCGGCGAGGTTGGCGCCGTTGTCCTCGAGGCCGCCGTACTCGGTGGGGAACGCTCGACGCGACCCGTTGTTGTCGACGAGGAGGCGAAGCTGCTCCAGCACACGGGCGCGGTGCTCGGCCATCGGCTGGCCCGGCTTCTGCCAGAAGATCGGGTCCTTGATCAGCTCGCGGGCTTCGAGCCGCGTCTCGCGCCAGGTCCCCAGGAGCGCGGCGGTCACGGCATCCTGATCGATGCGCGCCTCGTGTGCTTCGGCGGCCGTGCGAGGCGCGGTGGGGGCGCCACCCTCGGGTGTGCGCTTGTCAGCGGAGGGCGTGGACGAACGGACGGCAACGTCTGCCATGTCATCACCTTTCGGCGTCGGAGGGATGGGTCCGCACCGCATGCGGACAACACTGACAGTAGGTGTTCCACAACGTCAGGACAAACCCCTTGCACCATTTGGACAAAGACAGGGCGTCGGGTCGCGCGTCGTGATTGTGCGCGCCCCACATCGCCGCGCGGGGCGCGCACCCCCGTCCGCTCAGGCCTCGGGGAGCGACAGCCCGTGGCCGAACCGGAAGAGCGGATCCGCGGTGTCGAAGGGCACGTCGGGCCGCGACTGCTCGACGGCGGACATCGAGCGCGGCAGGTCGAAGGGCAGGCGCCCCCGCGCCTCCGCCGCCCCGGTGAGGACATCCAGGAGCGCCGCACCGTTGGCGCCCCAGTTGGCGGTGATCGCGGCGACCTCCCCGGCCAGGGGGGTGAGGATCGCGGGACGGTCCAGCAGCACATCGACCACGGTGGGCACGGCCCGGGCGACCTCACGCACGTGGGCGACCACGTCCTCGGCGAAGGCGAGCGATCCGGCGTGGAAGAAGTTCTCGAACATCGTCTCCCGCTGCTCGAAGGGCGCGTGCAGTCGGAGGACCGCGAGGTCTGCCTCGGACGGCGTGTCCACCACGGTGCCGTACCGCGCGGCGATCCCCGCGTCGATCCCCTCGACGTACAGGCGGCGCCCGCCCGGGACCGGCAGGATGCCGTCGTTCTCGAGCACCGCGATGGCCGCACGCTGCGCCGCCTCACCGGCCGCGCGGAAGTCGGCACGCCCGACGATCTCGTCGGCGGCGTCCTCGTCGACGAAAGGGTTCTCGAACAGGCCGAGCGCGAACTTCTCCCGCAGGATGCGCCGCGCGGACACGTCGAGCCGCTCCTCGGCGACGTCGCCGGCGGCGACCAGGTCGACCAGCAGGTCGACGCACGTCTCGCCGCCGAACTGGTCGGCGCCGGCGTCGAGGATCTTCACGATCCGCTCCGACGGCGTGAGGTGCTCGACGCCCCAGGCACGTGCCGGGAACGGGGTGCCGAACAGCTCGGCGTCGGAGATGAGACCCCAGTCGGTGCAGACGAGTCCGTCGAAGCCGTAGCGCTCGCGCAATAGCCCCGTGATGACCGACTTGTTGAAGCCGAAGCCGACCTCTTCGTACTCGGTGCCCAACGGCATGCCGTAATACGGCATGATCTGGCGGGTGCCCGCCTCGAAGGCGGCCTCGAACGGCTTCAGGTGATGCTCGAACATCCCTCCGGGGTAGACCTGTTCGCGGCCATAGGAGAAGTGGGGGTCCTCCCCGTCCTTCTGCGGTCCACCCCCGGGGAAGTGCTTGGTCATGGTGGAAACCGAACCGACACCGAAGGCTTCACCCTGGAAACCACGGATGTAGGCGGCGCCCATCCGCCCGGCCAGGTCGGCGTCCTCCCCGAAGGTCGCGGTCTGTCGCGCCCACCGTGGCTCGGTCGCGAGGTCCACCTGTGGGTGCAACGCGACACGGAGCCCGACGGCGGTGTACTCCTGGCGGGCGATGTCGGCGAAGCGCTCGACGAGCGCCTCGTCGCCGATCGCCGCCAGCCCCATCGTCTCGGGCCACTGCGAGAACGGGCCCGCCATGATCGCCGCACCGGGGTTGTCGCTGAACGAGTGGCGCGGGTCGGTCGACAAGGTCACGGGGATACCGAGGCGGGTCGACGCGGCCATCTCCTGAAGCGCGTTGTGCCACCGCGCGATGTCACGCCCGGTGGGTGCGGCGCCGAGCAGGTTGAAGTGGGTCATGTGGCGGCCGTCCACCAGCTCGCGTGCGGAAGGCAGCGAGAAGGCGGGGTTCGCCTCCTCCAGATCGCCGATCGCCATCATCGTGTGGAAGAACAGCCCCGCCTTCTCCTCGACGGTCATCGCCGACAGGAGCAACTCGACCCGCTCCTCCACCGGCAGGGAGGCATCGAGCCAGGGTCGACCCGTGGCGGCGTCCGCCCCGTGGCGGGTGGTGGTCTCGGTCATCACTTCACTCCTTTGATGCGGTAGACGAGCACGGCGCCGGCGAGGGCGATGACGGCGCCGAAGAGGTAGAACGTGGTATAGCCGCCGAGGACGGTGGTCGCTCCGAACGCGATGATCGCCGGGGCGATGGTGGGGGCGATCGACTGCGGCAGTGCGTTGGCGATATTGAGCACGCCGAGGTCCTTCGCGGTGTCCTCGGGGTTCGGGAGCACCTGGGTGGCCAAAGCGAGGTCGACCGACATGAACGACCCGGCGCCGAGGCCGATGATGGCCTGCGCGACGATCAGCGTCGTGATGTCGGGCGCGAAGGCCAGCAAGACGAGCCCGACGACCATGATGAGTCCGGCGATGGTCACGAACGGGCGTCGCTTGCCGAACCGGTCCGAGAGGATGCCACCGAGCGGCGCGGAGACCATCATCGCGGCCATCGACGCGAGGTTGGCGATCAGGATCGTGGTGATGGCCGACTGCTCGTCGAGACCGAACTTCTCGGTCAAGTAGAAGGGCAGGAAGGTCGCGATGCCGGCGTAGCCGAACATCACGAGGAACTTCGTCAGCCACGTCCATCCGAAATCAGGGTGCTTGACGGGGTTGAAGACGAACGAGCCGAAGAACTGGCCCACGGTGAAACGTTGCGTCGGCTTGTGCTCGAGGCGGCGGTCCTTCAGCACCAGCACGAAGATCACCGACAGGGCGGTGGCGATGATCCCCGGGACGACGAAGCGCGCGAAGTCGTCGGAGATGAAGTTGATGAGGAAGTTCCCACCGAGGATACCCAGGGGCGTGGTGATCCCGACCACACCCGAAACCTTCCCGCGGCTCCCGATGGGAACCTGATCGGGGAGCGTGGCGTTCGCCGCCGCGAGTACCGCGTTCATCGATGCCTGCACAAGACACCAGGCGACCAGGACGACCCAGATGGAGGTGGCCGAACCGATCAGCGCGAAGCCTCCGAGCCCCACGAGCGATCCCCCGAGGATCCACGGACGACGCATCCCGAACCGAGAGGTCGTGCGATCGCTGAGCCGGCCGGCGAGCGGGTTGGCCACGAGGGCGAAGAGCGCCCCGACACCGAGGACCATCCCGAGCTGGGCGGTCGCCTCCTCGGTGCTCGCCGAGATGTGCTGGATCTTGAAGGCCATCGACACCATCACGGGGGTGAGCAGTGCGAGGTACACCCCGAAGTTCACGGCGGCCAGGCCCGGGGTGTAGCCGCGGGGGGTGCGGGCGGGGGTCGAGCCGGGAGCCTTGATGCCGGTCGTCCCGGCGGCTGCGGCCGAGGCCGAGGGGGTGAGATCTGTCATCGGTGTCCTTTCACGGCGGTGTGAACGCGGTCCACGACGAACCGCGTCACGAGCATATCCCCAAACCCGACCACGTGGTAACCAAATGCGGTCCTATTGGTAGCGCCTAGAATGAACCGAGGAGGTCCGCGCGTGGCGACCAGCACGTCCCCCACCGACTCGCTCTCGCGAGCCGAGAAGACGGCGCGCACGCGCGCGAGCATCGTCCGATCGGCCCACGACCTCTTCGTGGGCCGCGGATACCGGGCGGTCTCCCTACGCGACATCGCCGCCCACGCGGGACTGTCCCACCCCGGGCTGTTGCGCCACTTCGCGACGAAGGACGCCATCCTGGTGGCGGTGGTCGATGCCGTCGAGACATCCGGGCTCGACGTCATCCCGTTCCCACCGTCGGGATCCCTCCCTTTCAGCGGCCTCGCCGAGCACAACGCCACCGTGCCCGGCTACCTCCCCCTGTTCGCAGCCCTCACCGGCGAGGCGTCCGTGCCCGACCACCCCGCGCACACCTACATGCGCGCACGATACGTCCAGGTGCGGGAGGCCGCTGCCCGCACTCTCGCGGACGCACGCACGCACGGACGCGTCGACCCGAGCCGTGACCCCGCGGGGGAGGCCGTGCGGATCGCCGCGGCGTGGGACGGCCTCCAGCTCCTCGCGCAGTATCTGCCGCAACAGGTCGACATCGTCGACGCCCTCCGACGACACGAGGAACGCCTCGGCCGCCCCGTCGGCCACCGCGACCACGCCACCCCGTCGCGCGCCTTGGACCCGAGCCCGATCGCCCCGGCGCCCCCGCTCGTCCCCGCCGACGACACGAGCGGCTATCGCGTGGGGCGGTCGCGGCGCACGGCCATCCTGACGGACGCGCTGGCACTGTTCGCCCGCTCCGGCTACGGCGACACGAGCCTGCGCCAGGTCGCCGACGCGGTCGGCGTGTCGAAGTCGACCCTGATGCATCACTATCCGACGAAAGAAGCACTCCTGAGCGCCGTCGTCGCCGAACGCGACCGTCGCATCGAACGGAAGGTGGAGCAAGCGGCGATCCCCCGCGCCGCCGACGCTCTCCGCGCGATGCCGGAGGGCGCCGCGCGCGATGCGGTCGACGAGCCCGGCCTCATCCAGGTCTACGCCGTGCTGTCCTGCGAAGCGGCACCGGCGGACCACCCGGCGCACGCGTCCTTCACCCACCGCTTCCGCGCGACGGTGGCTCATTTCACCGCCCTGTTCGATGCGGCCCGCCGCGATGGGGACCTCTCGTACGATCGCGACCCGGCCTTCGAGGCCATGTGGTGGGTCGCGCTCTGGGACGGCCTGCAGTACCAGTGGCTCTACGACCGTGAGGGCATCGACGTGGCGGCCCACCTGCGGGCACACCTGGACGACGTCCTCCCTACGCCGCCCCTCGCTCAACCCGAGGCGGCCACGACCTCCAGCACGGCTTCTCCATAGGCCTCGCGCTTGGTCGCCCCGATCCCGGTGATGCCGTCGAGGGCCGCCATGCTGCCCGGCCGATGCTCGGCGAGCGCGCGCAGCGTCGCGTCGGTGAACACGACGTACGCGGGCTTGCCGATCTCGCGGGCGACACCGGCGCGCCACGCACGGAGGGCCTCGAACAGGTCGCGGTCGCCCGCGGCGAGAGACTCCGCCGCGGCGGACTTGCGCTGACGCGATCCCCCGCCAGAACCGCCTCGCCCGAGGACGTCGCGCCGCAGCGGCACCGGAGTCTCGCCGCGCAACACCCCGGCCGCCGGATCCCCCAGCGCCAACGTGCCGTACTCGCCGCGGGCCACCAGGATTCCCCGAGCCAGGAGCTGACGGACGACGCTTCTCCAGTCCTGGTCGCTGAGGTCGTCACCGATCCCGTACGTGGCGAGCCGGTCATGGCCCTGCTGCCGGATGCGGTCTGTCGATGCCCCCCGCAGGATGTCGATGAGATGGCCCGCCCCGAACGACTGCCCCCGTTCCCGCTGCAGCCGGACGACGGTCGACAGGAACTTCTGCGACGCCACGAGTCCGTCCCACGTGTCCGGTGGCGTGAGACATGTGTCGCAGTTGCCACACGGCCCGGACTCCTGCCCGAAGTAGCCGAGCAGATTCTGGCGTCGACATCCGACGGTCTCGCACAACGCGAGCATCGCGTCCAGGTGCTGCCCGAGACGCATCTTGTAGGTGCGGTCCCCGGGGGACTGGTCGATCATGCGTCGCTGTTGCACGACGTCGCCGAGGCCGTAGGCCATCCACGCCACTGCGGGGTCGCCGTCGCGACCGGCTCGGCCGGTCTCCTGGTAGTAGCCCTCGACCGACTTCGGCAGGTCGATATGGGCGACGAAGCGCACATCCGGCTTGTCGATACCCATCCCGAAGGCGATGGTGGCGACCATCACGACGCCGTCCTCGCGAAGGAACCGCGACTGGTTCGCCGCCCGCACCGACGCGTCGAGCCCGGCATGGTACGGCAGGGCATCGACCCCCTGACCGGCGAGGTATGCGGCCGTCTGCTCGACCGACTTGCGGCTCAGCGCGTACACGATCCCCGCGGCACCCTCCGGCTGGGCACGGATGAAGGAGACCAGCTGACGGCGCGGATCGACCTTGGGCTCGATCCGGTACTGGATGTTCGGCCGATCGAAGCTCGACACGAAGTGGCGCGCCCGCGGCAGACGGAGCCGCTCGGTCAGTTCGCGGTGGGTCGCGGGGGTCGCGGTCGCTGTCAGGGCGATGCGGGGCACGCCCGGGAAACGCTCGTCGAGGTCGCCGAGCGCCAGGTAGTCGGGGCGGAAGTCGTGCCCCCACTGACTCACGCAGTGCGCTTCGTCGACGGCGATCACGCTGAGACGCCCCCGCTGCAGGAATGTCGTGGTCTGTGCCATCGACAAGCGCTCGGGCGCGATGTACAGCAGGTCGAGCTCCCCGCGTAGATACGCCTGCTCGACCGCGGCACGCTCGGTCGGCGACTGCGTGGAGTTCAGGTAGGCGGCCGCAACGCCGTTGGCCACCAGAGCGTCGACCTGGTCGTGCATGAGCGCGATCAGCGGCGAGACCACCAGGCCCGTCCCGGGGCGCACGAGCGCGGGCAGCTGGTAGCAGACGCTCTTGCCGCCGCCGGTGGGCATCAGCACGACGGCGTCGCCGCCGGCGATCACGTGCTGCACGATGTCGGCCTGCTCGCCGCGGAACGCGTCGTAGCCATAGACCTCGTGGAGCACGGCGGCCGGGTCGGCGCCGGTGAAGTCGCGGTGGGCGGACGTCGCGACGGTCGCCGCAGGCTCGGGCGGTGGCATCCACTCGTCCTCCGGCGGCGGGGCGAACTCGTCGTCGGGGGGCGCGAAGGCGTCAGGATCCCACTCGGCGTACGGGTCGGCCTGCGGATCACTCACCCGACCAGGGTAGTCGCGGCCCCCGACGCGCACCGCGCCTGTGGACAGGTCAGCCGTTCCAGAGTGCGGCGGGTCTTCCGCCGACCGCCGCGGTGCGATCTATCGCGACACCGATATGCCGGCTACAGGCGCACCACCTCGTCGACGATCACGACGGCCGATCCGGCCTCCTCGGACGCGGCGAGATCGACGTGCGCGCGGATGCGCCAGTCGTGATGGCCCGCCGGGTCGTCGAGCGTCTGCTCCACCCGCCACACACCCTCGGACGGTCGCTCGTCGATCGCGACCAGGTGCGGCGATCGTGCGGAACCACCGGTGAGCAGCTCGTCGTGCTCCTCGAAGTACCGGTCGAGCACGTCCGGCCAGCCCACGTCTGGGTCGAGTCCGACGAGCTCGTCGTCACGCTGCAACGCGGCGAGCTGCACACGACGGAACAGCTCGTTGCGCACCAGCACGACGAAGGCGCGGCGGTTGTCGAGCACCGACGGCGGTGCCGGCGGTACCACCGGTACGTCCGGGTCGGTCGTGGGGTTGACCAGCGCCTCCCACTCGTCGACGAGGCTCGAGTCGACCTGTCGAACAAGCTCACCCAGCCATTCGACGACATCGAGCAGGGCCTCGGTGCGGGCGTCGGCCGGCACGGTCTGCGTGATCGCCCGATAGGCGTCGCTGAGGTAGCGCAGCACCAGGCCCTCACTTCGGCCGAGTTGATACAGCGAGACGAACTCGCCGAACGACAGCGCGCGTTCGAACATGTCGCGCACGACCGACTTCGGCGCCAACTCGAAATCGCGCACCCACGGCTGGCTGGATGCGAACGTCTCGAAGGCCTCGCCCAGCAGCTCGGCCAGCGGCTTCGGGTAGGTGACCTCCTCGAGAAGCTCCATGCGCTCCTCGTAGTCGATCCCCTCCGCCTTCATCGCACCCACCGCCTCACCGCGGGCCTTGTACTCCTGCTGCGACAGGATCGCCCGCGGGTCGTCGAGGGTGGCCTCGATCACACTCACGACGTCCAGGGCGTAGTGGCCGGTCCCCGCCGCCCCGGGCCCGTCGTCGGGGTCGAGGAGGTCGATCGCGGCGAGCGCGAAGGGGGACAGCGGCTGGTTGAGGGCGAAGTTCGGCTGCAGGTCGACGGTGAGGCGGATGCGCGGCGCAGCCTCACCCGCACGATCCACCTCGACGATCCCGGCCGCCACGAGGGTGCGGAAGATGGCGATGGCGCGTCGCGCCAGAGCGTAGCGGCGCGCAGGCGTCTCATGGTTGTCGAACACGAGCGACCGGACGTTGCCGAACACGTCGCCGCCGCGGCCGATGACGTTGATCAGCATCGCCGCGGTCAGCTGCAGGTGCGGCGTGAGGGGTTCGGGCTCCGCCTCGACCAGACGCTCGAACGACCCCATCCCCCAGTTCACGACACCGGTCGGCGCCTTCTTGCGAACGATCTTCTTGCGTTTGGCGGGATCATCCCCGGCCTTTCGCAGGGCCGCCTCGTTCTCGATCTCCCACTCGGGTGCCATCACCACGACGTTCCCGTACGGGTCGTAGCCGGCACGCCCCGCACGACCGGCGACCTGATGGAACTCGCGGGCGCTCAGCTGCCGCATCTTCGTGCCGTCGAACTTCGCCAGCGCGGTGATCACGACGGTGCGGATCGGAACGTTGATGCCCACCCCCAGCGTGTCGGTGCCACAGATGACGCGCAGCAGACCGCGCTGGGCCAGGGTCTCCACCAGCCGCCGGTAGCGCGGCAGCATCCCGGCGTGGTGCACGCCGATGCCCGCACGGACCAGGCGTGACAGGGTCTTGCCGAACCCCGTGCTGAAGCGGAACCCGCCGATGGCCTCGGCGATCGCGTCCCGTTGCTCGCGTGTGACCACCTTCACGCTGGACAGCGCCTGGGCGCGTTCGACCGCCGCGGCCTGCGAGAAGTGCACGATGTAGATGGGGGCTTCACGGTCGTCGAGGAGCTTCGTGACGAGTTCGTGAGCCGGTACGCGCTCGTACGAGAAGTGCAGCGGTACGGGACGCACCGCCCCCGTCACCCGCGCGACCGTGCGCCCGGTGCGACGCTCGAGGTCCTCGGCGATCTCGGCGACATCCCCCAGAGTGGCCGACATGAGGAGGAACTGGGCCCTCGGCAGCAGCAACAACGGGATCTGCCACGCCCATCCCCGGTCGGGGTCGCCGTAGTAATGGAACTCGTCCATCACGACCTGGTCGATGTCAGCGTCCGCCCCCTCGCGCAGCGCGAGGTTCGCGAGGATCTCGGCGGTGCAGCAGATGATCGGCGCATCGGGGTTCACCGACGAGTCTCCGGTGACCATGCCGACGTTCTCCGCACCGAAGACCTCGACGAGCGCGAAGAACTTCTCGCTCACCAACGCTTTGATCGGCGCGGTGTAGAAGGTGACGCCGCCCCGTGCGAGCGCGGCGGCGTGCGCGGCCACCGCGACGAGCGACTTGCCGGTGCCCGTCGGCGTCGACAGGATCACGTGCGACCCCGCCGCCAGCTCGATGACCGCTTCCTCCTGGGCGGGGTACAGCTCGATGCCGCGACCAGCGACCCACGTGACGAACCCGTCGTAGACGGTGTCTTCGTCGGCTCCGACGGGGACCAGCTCGAGCAGAGACGACATTCCTCCACTCTGTCATCTCGGCCCACGCTCGGCACGATCGGGCGCAAGGCGACCCCTCGCGGAATCATCGGTCGCGGCCCTACGTTGGAGGCAGCGACGGAAGGAATCCCCGTGACCGACAGCTCCGAGACCACGCGCATCTCCCGCAATGACGACGAGTCCCGTTACGAGATCCACCTGGGAGACGTGCTCGCCGGGTTCGCCCGGTGGGAGACCGACGACCGAGGCCGCCTGCAGATGGTGCACACCGAGATCGACCCCGCCTTCACGGGCCGTGGGCTCGCGTCGATCCTCGTCGCCGAGGCCCTGTCCGACATCGCCGCGCGCGCCGAGACGGTCGTGCCGCGCTGTCCGTTCGTGGCGAAGTTCCTCACCGGGAACACGGTCCCGGGGCTCTCGGTCGACTGGCCACAGGGCACGCCGAGCGACTGACCACTGCCGGCCGGCAACGGCGGGAGGAGTGCGCCGGGGACGACGGGGCGCCCGGGACGAAACCCGGGCGCCCCGTCGTGATGGTCAGCGGAAAACGAGGAAGCCGCTGACCCCGACAGACCGTGCCACCGTGTCACTCCCGGTGAATGTGGCGACCACGATCCGGGCGCCCTTCTTCTGCGCCGGGAGCTCGAAACTGACCGCGCCGTCGGCGAGGGTGCCCGTGAGCTTGGTGGATCCGACCCACAGCTCGACGGTTCCCTCCGGTATCGTCCCGTCGTCGGCTTCGACCTCGACGGTCGCCACGAAGGCCGTCTTCGAGGTGCCGACGTAGCGGTTCATCGAGACGTCCGTGTCGGATCCGACCTTGACGAACACCTCGTTACTGAGGGCCGACCCGGCGTTGGCGTTGCCTGCGGCCGTCGCCGTCACCCGCACCGACAACGTCGTGCCCACATCGTCACGCGTCACCGTATAGGTGGTCGAGGTCGCGCCATCGATCGGTGCGCCGTCACGCTGCCACTGGTACGCGAGGTCGACCTCGGCCGGCTCCCACTCGCCCGGTGTCACCTCGAGCGTGCGCCCGACCTTCGTGGTTCCGGTGATCTCCGGCAACACGACGGCCTCGGGCGCGGCCGCACCGGCATCCACCGACACGATCGTGCGCACCTCGGAGTCGCCGTAGCGCACGACCCCCAGGTAGGAGGTCTCGGCGAGCAGACCGCTCCACGACAGCGAGTAAGACGCCTGTTCACCCCGCGCGACCGACAGCGGGTTCGGCGTCGCGGTGAACGACCCTTCGCCCTCCGGTGTGACCAGCGCCTGGGTGAGATCCCACGTGAACGGCTGCGTGATCGCGTACATGTTCGCGACGATCAGGTACGTCCCCGGCGTCGGCGCGATCAGGCTGATCTGCTCGTCGGCCGATGCGGTCGCCGACACGAACTGCTCGTAATAACGGGTGTCTTCGCGGCTCACCACGCGGTACACGATCAGGTCGAGGTCGCTTCCCGCATCATCCGAGGAATCCAGTGTCCACCGGGCCAGGGAGGTCCCTTCGGCCACGTCGGCGAACCAGAACACGTTGCCGTCGGCGTCACCGGAGTTCTCGTCTCCCGTGTGTGCCTCGACCGGGTTCTCCGGGTCGGTGAGCAGTTCGACCGGTGCCAGGCCGGACAGCTCGAGCGACAGTTCGCCGCTGACCCCCGAGTCGAGGGTGACCTCGGTCGAACCGGTGATCCCGGTGCCCGAGACCTCCGCGGGGGCATCGGCGGTCACCGGCCGCACGGCCAGCGGCGAGCGCGCCGTGGTCCCCTCCTCCCCGGTCCACGTCAACGACCCGGTCGCCCACTGCTCGACCGGGGCGTCGACGTTGCGGATCGTCACCTCGAAGGACCGCTGCTCGCCGGCCGCCCCGAAGGTGAGTGTCGCCGGCGACACCGCCACATCGACGCCCGGGATGGCCGCCTCGACGGTGTAGGTGCCGGGGCGGGTCGCGGTGAGCGTACGCGTCACCGTCTGCTCCTTCGACAGGGTGCCGATCGCGAGCGACGCGAGGTTCAGGTCGCTCGGATCGATCGGATCGATCCCGTCGAAGTCCCAGTTCCCGGTGCCCTCGACGAACCCGGCCCAGTCGACCGGACCGTTCAGGTAAAGCACACCCGGGTCGAGGAAGTCCGTCGGCTCCACCTGCCCGGCGCCCTGCGCGAACGGATCGGTGTTGGCCGAACCGTCGGCGTTCACCGTGTCGGATGCCGTGGTCATCATCGCCGACTTGACCTCGTCGGGCGTGGCGCCGGGGTTGGCGGTCAGGTACAGCGCGGCCAGGCCCGCAACGTGGGGCGCGGCCATCGATGTGCCCGAGAGGATGCCGAAGGTCGGATCCTCGCCCGCGCCGTTCTCGGTCGCGGCGAGGATCGCCACACCGGGTGCGGCGATGTCGGGCTTGATGACGTCGGCGCCGTCGGCGAGCATCGGCCCGCGACTGGAGAAACCCGCGATCTGCGGCACCGGGGTCTGCTCGCCGGTGGTGTTCTCACCGATCAGCGTGGCCTCGGCCCCGGACGTGTTCCGTACGTAGTCAAGGAGCGCCTCGCGCGTGGTGTCCGGGAGGTGGACGGTCGGCACGGTGTGGAAGTCGTTGTCGAGCGAGCCCGGCGTGACGTTCACGAGGATCGATCCGGCACCACCGGCCTCAGAGACGGCTTGGGACTTTTCGACACGAGCGATGACCCCGCGATCGCACACCACGATCTTGCCAGCGGCGGCGGCCGGGTCGATCGCGTCGAGGTAGCACAGCGCCGCGTCGGCAGCCGAGACACCGTCGGCCGGGATGTCCCCGGCGTAGACGACGGGCGCGGTCAGCGACTCCCCGAAGGGAACCGTGACGGACGCACCGGCTTCGAGGAACCCGTTCGGCAACGACACCGTCCCCTCCCACGTCGGGATGGTGGATGCGGCCACCGTGGTGTACCAGGGCGCGGCGTGGTCGGCCGTCGACGCGTCGGGCCCGGAGTTGCCGGCGCTGGCCGACACGAACACCCCCGCGACCGCGGCGTTGAAGAAGACCTGGTCGTCGGGCGACCACGTCGTGGTGGCTGCGCCGCCGCCGATCGAGTAGTTGATGACGTCGACGCCGTCGTTCACGGCGGTGTCGATCGCGTCGAGGAGGTCGCTGAGCGCGCAGATGTCGTCGCTGGTCACCAGCGGGTCGGGGCCGACGTAGCAGGCCTTGTACGACGCGACCTTCGCGGCGGGGGCGACACCGGAGACCGCACCGAAAGCGATGCCTGCGATCGCGGCGTCCACACCGGTATCGCCCGCGGCGGTGCCGGCCGTGTGGGATCCGTGACCGTCGCCGTCGCGTGGCGACAGATAGTCGTGGCTGAAGTCGAAGCCGGCGTTGGCCGCACCGGTGGAGAAGTACTTCGCACCGATGAGCTTCGTGGAGTAGTCGTCGAGATCCCAGTCCTGACCGGTGACCCGCGTCGCGCGGAACTGGTCGCCGTCCGCCTTCGCGAACACGACGTCGTCGCCCTCGAGGTACGGCGCGTCGCCTGCGGTGGTCCCGAGCGGCTCGCCCGCGAACGACGGGTGCTCCGGCGCGATGCCGGTGTCGACGACACCGACGACCACGCCCTCGCCCGCCGCATCCTCACCGCCGAGAGACTCCCACACGCCACCGGACCCCTCGAGGCCGAGGAACTCGGTGGAGGGCACGGCGACGGGATGACGGATCTCATCCGGATACACCCCGACCACGCCCTTCGCTCCGGCGACCTTCGCCGCTTCCTGGGGCGACATCCTGGCGCTGAAGCCGTTGAGGGTGATCTGGTAGGTCGCCTCCGGGCTCACGCCGGTCTCGGCGGCGACGGCCTGCTGCCTCTCCTCGAGGTATCCGGCGTATTCCTCCACCTCCGAGGACCGGGTGTCGAGCTTCTCGCCGTCTGCGGGCTTCGTGGCGCGCAGGCCCGCTTCGCCTCCGTCATAGGTGGCGACGGGGTCTTCCTCGAGCAGCACGATGTAGGTGCCGTTCGGCGATTCGATCGGGGTGGGCGGGTTCACCTCCTCCGACCCGGTCGCACCGAAAGCGGTGGCGGTGGTGGTTCCGGTGAGCAACGCGGCGATTGTGACGACCGCGGCCGCTCTCACGGTGTTTCGACTCATACGGTGAGCTCCCAACGGGGAAGGGATGGGAAGGCTGCGCGGCCCCGTCGCCGTGCAGTGGGCCCAAACGTAACTCACAGTCCCCTCCCAGGGAACGGACTCCACGTGAGAAATCCATGAGAGCAGAGCGATACGCTGGGCAGGTGTCCACCGGATCCCGCCTCTCGACGAGCGTTCTGCTCACCTGCGCGGCGATCGGGGTCGCGACGGGGGTCGTCTCCGCCGGAGCCGGCGCCGTCAGCGGCGTGGTCTCGGCCGCCGTCCCGGTGCTCTACGGCCTCGTACTCGGTGTACATGTTCTCCCCGGCGTGATCGCCCAGGTACTGCTGCGGATGCCGTGGGTCGCCCTCATCTCGCACCTGCTGGCCGCGTTGGTCGCCAGCGCCTTCGTGCCGCCGTGGATCGGCCGGTACATCGGAACGGCCATCCTCATCGGCGGCCTCCAGGAGCTCATCGCGGCGACCGGCCGCTACCGCCGCTGGGAGACGTGGCGCTACTTCGTGTCGGCGGTCATCGTCGGCGTGGTCCTCGCCGTACCCATCGCCCTGGTCGCCGATCTCGGACGATTCGAGCCATGGGCGCAAGTGGTCTACATCGCCATGTTCATCGTGGGCCCGGTCGCCTGGACCGCCGCCGCGGTCGCGATCGGCGAGGCCCTCCGTCGCACCGGTGTCGGTCGCACCGCCCGCCGCCGCTGACCCCGGCCCCACGGCATCCCCACCTCACCGCATCCCCACCCCACGGATGTCGGAGAATCGGATCGGTGTCGGAGGATTCGGCCGATATCCTCCGACATCGGCGTGATCCTCCGACATCGGCGAGCGCGGCGGAGCGACCGGCGTCGTGTCCGCTAGCGTCCCAGGGGTGATCGCCGTGCTCGCCGTCCTCCTCGCCGTCGCCGTCTGGAGCGCCGTGTCGGGTCCCCTTCAGAAGCGCGGTGTCACGGCCGCGCTGTTCCTGGCCACGGTCGGCGTCGTGGCCGGGCTGGCCCTGCCGGACGTGTTCGACGTCGACATCGATCCCGCCGTCGCGGAGCGGGTCGCCGAGGTCGCCCTCGTGCTGCTGCTGTTCAGCGACGCGATGCGCATCGACCTGCACGCGTTGCGGCGGCAGCTCGAGTGGCCCGGGCGACTGCTGCTGATCGGACTACCGCTGACCGTGCTCGCCGGCGTCGGGGCGGGGCTGCTGCTGTTCCCCGGTATCGCCGTGATCTCGGTCGTCCTGATCGCGGTGATGCTCGCTCCGACGGACGCCGCGCTCGGACAGCGCGTGGTCGACGACACATCGGTACCTCAACGCGTGCGGCAGGCACTCGACGTGGAGAGCGGGCTGAACGACGGCATCGCCGTGCCGCTGTTCCTCGTCGCCCTGTCGGTCGCGAACGCCGAACTCGAATCGAGCATCCCATCGGCGGTCGCCGTGAACATCGCGGAGCAGATCGGATGGGGTGTCGTGGCCGGACTCGTCGCCGGGGTCGGTGGCGGCGCACTGTTCCACTTCGCCTCGGCGAGGGGATGGATCGACGGCCGCTGGCGGCAGGCGCTCCCGCTCCTGGCTGCCCTCCTCGCCCTCGCGATCGCCGAGGCGCTGGGAGGGAGCGGGTTCATCGCGGCCTTCGTCGGCGGGCTCGCGTTCGGCCGTACCGTGGGACGGGCGCGCACCGACATCGGCGTCTTCACCGAGAGCGCGGGGGATCTGCTCGCCGCCGCCACCTGGGTGGTCTTCGGCGCGGTCGCGGTGACCTTCGCCCTGCCGATGCTCACTTGGCAGGTGGTGCTGTACGCGCTGCTGAGCCTGACGGTGGTGCGGATGCTGCCGGTCGCACTCGCCCTGGCGGGTCGACACGTGGGGCTTCCGACGATGACCTTCATCGGCTGGTTCGGACCGCGCGGCCTGGCTTCCCTCGCGTTCCTGCTCATCGCCATCGGTGAGGGCATCCCCGACGACGACGTCGTCATCCCGACCGTCGTCACCACGATCGCCCTCAGCATCGCGCTCCATGCCCTGTCCTCGGTGCCCCTCATCGACCGGTACCACCGGTGGGCGCAGCAACGCGCATCCCGCGACCCGCTCGCAGCCGAAGCGGTCCCGACCGTCCTCCCCCGCCGCCGGCACGCCCACCCGTCCTGGCCGCTCCCTCACGACCACACCCCCTGACCGTCCCCCTCACCCGAGCGCCGACAAGGACCCGACGTCGACGGGCGGACGGGGGCGTCCCGGACGGCCGCAGGCGGGGTGAGGGTGAGCTAAGTTAGGAATGCCTCACTTCGTCGCGCAGGCGACAGAAGACGTCCCGAATCCCGAAGGGGATGACCTGTGGTCCGTGCCGACAGCGAACGGTCCGCCGCCGCCGCGGCCGGACCCGCCCCCGGCGCCCCCCTCGCCCGGTTGCGGCAGGTGGCCATCACACACGATGAGGCACACGCGGCGACCCCCGCCTCCGTCACGTTCGACGTCTCACCCGGCGAGGTCGTCCTGGTGCTGGGCCCCAGCGGATCCGGGAAGTCCACGCTCGCGCTCGCGCTGAACGGACTCATCCCACACGCCTTCCCCGCCTCCATCGCCGGCACGGTGAGCATCGACGGGGTCGACACCACCGAGGCGACGGTGGCCTCGCTCAGCACGCACGTGGGGATGGTCTTCCAAGACCCGGACGCGCAATTGGTCACCGGAACCCTGCTCGACGAGGTCGCGTTCGGTCCGGAGAACCTCAAACTGCCCGTCGCCGACGTGCTCGCCCGCGCCGAGACGGCGTTGCGCCGCGTCGGCCTGTGGGAGCGCCGGACCGAGAACCCCGATCGACTGTCCGGTGGAGGCCGACAGCGTCTGGCGATCGCCTGCGCACTCGCGATGGGGTCCCCCCTCCTCGTTCTCGACGAGCCCACCGCGAACCTCGACCCCCGCGGCATCGACGAGGTCTACGCCGCCCTGGGCGACCTCGTCGCCGCCGGCGACCGGGCCGTCGTGCTCGTCGAGCACAACCTCGACGCCGCCATCGGCTTCGTCGATCGGGTCCTCGTGCTGGACGCCGCGGGCCGCCTCATCGCAGACGGCCCCGTCGACGACATCCTCCGACATCGCGCGGATGAACTCCATCGACTGGGCGTGTGGCTCCCCCACTCCGCCCTCGCCGCTCTCCGTCTGCGCGCCGCCGGCTACCGGCTCGATCCGCTGCCACTGACCCCCGCCGAGTTGCAGGATGCCCTCGAGACCGCGCCCGCCCGCGCGATCCCCGGCCCCGTCGCCCGCGCCGTCGACGACCGACGCGGGCAAGACCCGGTCGTGACCGTGCGCGGGCTGGATCTGCGCCGCGGCCGCACCGACGTGCTCCACGACGTGGACCTCGACGTCCTCCGCGGCGAATTCGTCGCGGTCGTGGGGGCCAACGGCGCCGGGAAGACCACCCTCGTGCAGGCGATCGCCGGCGTCATCCGCCCGCCGCGCGGCACCGTCCACGTCGGCGGCGAGGACATCTCCCGCGTCGACCCGCGCCGGCTGTCCTCCCGCATCGGGTTCGTCTTCCAGAACCCCGAGCACCAATTCATCTCGCACACCGTCTTCGACGAGCTCGCCCACGGACTGCGACGCGCGAACCTCGACGAATCGCAGGTGCGTCGGCGCGTGGACGAGCTGCTCGAGCGGTTCGGCCTCGCCGACAAAGCCGATGCTCACCCCTTCCTCCTGTCGGGCGGGCAGAAGCGACGCCTGTCGGTGGGCACCGCCCTGGTCGCCGGCGCCCCGGTGCTCGCGCTCGACGAACCCACCTTCGGTCAGGATCGCGCCCGTGCCGACGAGCTGCTGCGGCTGCTCGCCGACCTGCGCGACGACGGCACCACCATCCTCGTCGTCACCCACGACATGCAACTGGTCGCCGAACACGCCGACCGCACGATCGTGGTCGACGCCGGGCGCATCGCCGCCGACGGGCCGACTTCGGAGGTCTTCTCCGACGACGCCCTGATCGAACGCGCGGGCCTGAGGATGCCGCCCCTGCGGCGGGCGCTCCGCGGCCTGTCCAGCCATCCCGAACTCGACGGTGTCGCCCGCCTCGCCGACCTGCCCGGGGGTGCGACGTGACCGAGCCTCTCACCATCCCCCAGGCACAGACCACCCCTGTGCCGGTCGACCCGTATGCCGCGTTGCGGCCGGCGTCGCCGATCCGATTCCTCTACGGCATCAACCCCCTCGCCAAGCTCCTCGCCCCGCTCCCCGCCATGGCACTGCTCGTGTTCGTCCGCGACATCACCACGCCCCTGGTGTTCGTCGCCCTCACCTACCTCGTGCTGCTGGTGGGCGTGAGCTTCACGCGACGTCTCGCGGCACTGCTCCTGCTGGTGCCCGTCGCCGCCGTCGTGATGGGACTCGGCTTCGCGATCTGGACCGACTCGTCCGGGGTGAACCAGAGCATCGTCCTGTGGCAGATCGGTGGGTGGACGATGTACGGGGGCGCGATGCTCGTCGGCCTCGCCACCGGCGCCCGTGTCGCGGCGATCGTCTCGCTCGCACTCATCGTGGGGCTGTCGACGACCGGCCCGGATCTCGTGCGCGCGAGCGTGCAGCAGCTGCGCGTGCCGTACCGCATCGGCTACACCGCCCTGGCCGCATTCCGCTTCGTCCCCCGCTTCGGATACGAACTGGACGTGATCCGGCAGGCGCACCGCGTCCGCGGCAGCCACGGCGGCCGCGGGCCGGTCGCGGCGGTGCGCCGCTGGGTCGGGTACATCGTGCCGCTCCTGGCCGGTGCCATCCGGCACGCCGAACGGGTCGCCCTCGCGATGGACGCCCGCGCCTTCGGCGCCCACCCGGACCGTACCGAGCGCCACCTCGTGCCCTTCCGGACACGCGATGTCGTGTTCATCGTCGTGTTCCTCGCCGTCTCGACCGTGGTGTTCGCCGCGACCTTCCCCTGGGTGCTCGCCTGAGCATCCGGATCACCCCTGTATCCCGACCGAACGGAGAACCGATGGCCCGCGCCGGCCGACTCGTCAAACCCGCCGTGCAGGAGCTCATCCGGCTGACCGTGCTGCGCCGTGAACGCCTGTCCCCGGGATGGATGCGCGTGACCCTCGGTGGGGGCGAGATCGACCGGTTCACTCCGATGGGATACGACCAATGGTTCCGCATCTTCCTTCCGCTCGGTGGTGACGACGGCCTGGAGCGGATCCCGGCGAAGGCGAACAAGCTCTTGGGCTATCTGCGATACCTGCGCATTCCTGACGGTGTACGCCCGGTGATGCGCAACTACACCGTCCGTGCCTACCGGCCCGCGACGCCGGAGGCCGGTGCGGAGATCGACGTGGACTTCGTACTGCACGGTTCCGACGCCCACGGCACCGCAGGCCCCGCTTCGCGCTGGGCCGCGTCGTGCGACGTCGGCGAAAGTGTCGTGATCATCGACGAGGGACTCGCCTTCAACCCCGAACGCGGGACCGACACGGTGCTCCTGGTCGCCGACGAGACCGGACTGCCCGCCGTCGCCGGCATCTGCGCGTCGCTGCCCGACGACGCCGTCGGCATCGCCCTGGTCGAAGTAGGATCCGACCACGACGCGCTCCCGTTCCCCCACCCACCCGGCATCGACGTGCGATGGATCGTGCGCGACCGCGACGAGACGCCGGGGACCCTGGCCCTGTCCGCCGTCCGACACCTGCGCGACACCGAACCGCCCGCCCCTTTCCACGCCTATGTCGTCGGCGAACAGGCCCTCCCGGCCCAGGCGCGACGCCACCTCGTCAACGAGCGCGGACTCGACAAGGAGCTCGTGAGCTTCTGCGGGTACTGGCGCGCGGGCGCCTCCTCCCCCACCCCTCAGGCGCAGACCGCGCCCCGCCCGGAAGGTCACGCATGAGCCGCGTCTCCACCGTCTATCTGCTCACCTGCGCCGCGATCGGTGTCGCCGGCGGAGCCCTGCTGTGGGGCGCCGGATGGATCGCGGGCGCCGTCTTCGCGGTGGCGCCGTTCCTCTCCGTCGCCGGCGCGGGCCTGTGGCTGCTTCCGGCCGCCGTCGGCATGCGCCTTCTCGAGCGGCCCGGAACCGCCCTCCTCATCGGCCTGCTCTCGGGACTGGTCGCCTTCCCGTTCCTCGGAGCGAGTCTGTGGTGGGCGTTCTTCATCGAGCTGCCGTTCCTCGTCGTGCTGTACCGCTTCTACACGACGTGGCAGTACTTCGCCGGAGCGGCGGCGGTCGGGCTCGTGTATCCGATCCTGTCGTGGGCATCCTTTGATCTGGGGTCTGTCCCGGTCGGGCTGCAGGTCACCTTCTTCGCCCTCACAATGGCCTCGTGCCTGGTCGGAGCGGGCCTCGGCGTGCTGATCGGCGACCGGCTCCGCAAGGCCGGTGTCGCCAAGCTCGCACGCCGGCGCGGCTTGGCCTCGCGCGGTATGGGCCGCGGTGCCGGACCCGCCGGCCAGCACTGAGGCCTCGCCTTGCGCCGCGACCGCCTGACGGCCGCGTGAAGAACACAGGAGATCCGCGCTCGGATCTGTGGCGGGAGCGCTCTTGCGGCCGCTTCGTCGTCAGGTCTCCTGTGTCGTCGACGTGCTACGGGGCGGACGACTGCATGCAACTAAACCTCCACATGGAGGTTTTGACTGGTAGCCTGTCCCCGTCGCCGCCGTCGACTCACCCGCGGTGACGGAAAGGAAGGTCACTGTGGCCCTGCCGCTCGCCTCGGTCCAGCTCTACACGCTCGCCGAACGGTTCTCCGCCGACATGGGAGGCTCCCTCGATCGCCTGGCCGCCCTGGGGCTGCACAACGTCGAGGCATTCGACTTCGTGCGGCGTCCCGCAGAGATCCGGGCGGCTCTGGATGCCTCCGGCCTGGCAGCCCCGACCGGGCACGCCCCTCTGCTGTCGGATGAGCTGTGGACGCCGGACGGCTCGATCCCCACCCCCGCGCCGGAAGTCGTGTTCGACGCGGCCGCGACGATCGGCATGACCACCGTCATCGACCCGTTCGTCGCCCCGGAACGCTGGCGTACCCGGGACGGCGTCGCCGACATCGCCGACCGACTCAACGCGCTTGCCGAAACGGCCGCCGGCTTCGGCCTCACCGTCGGCTACCACAATCACGCGCAGGAGTTCGTGGTCGACATCGACGGGCAGAGCGCCTACGAGCACTTCGTCGCACAGACCGACTCCCGCGTCGTCCTCGAGCTCGACCTGTTCTGGGCGCTCACCGGCGGACAGGATGTGGTCGCGCTCGTCGACCGCCTCGGCGACCGACTCGTCGCGGTGCATGTGAAGGACGGCATCGTTCCCGCGTCGAACCCCTGGGCCCCGGGTGCACCGGAGTTCACCTCGGCGAGCCTCGACCAGCGTCACGCCGGCACCGCGGAGGTCCCCCTCGCGGACGCTCTGCACGCCGCACGCGGTCTCGAGTACGCGATCATCGAGTACGACAGCGCCCCCGGAGACGTCTTCGACGACATCGCGGCCAGCCTGTCGTTCCTCACCGAGGGTGGGTTCGTCCGATGAGCGCGGTCGGCATCGGCATCATCGGCGTCGGCGTCATCAGTGACACCTACCTCGAGAACTTCGCGGCCTTCCCCGACACCCACGTCGTCATCCTCGGCGACCTGGACCCCGAACGCGCGAAGGCACAGGCGCAGAAGCACGGCGTCGCCGAGTCGGGGACCGCCGACGATGTGCTGGCCCACCCCGGCGTCGATCTGGTCGTCAACCTCACCATCCCGGCCGCACACGTCGAGGTCTCCCGCGCTGCGGTGGCCGCCGGAAAGCACGTGTGGTCCGAGAAGCCACTGGGCCTGGATCGGGACGGTGCCGCGCTGCTGTTGACGGAGGCGGACGCGGCCGGTGTGCGCGTCGGGTCCGCGCCCGACACCCTGCTCGGCCCCGGCTTCCAGACCGCGCGGCGCGCGATCGAGGAGGGCCGCATCGGGCGACCCCTGTTCGCGCAGACGACCTTCCAGACGCAGGGTCCGGACCTGTGGCACCCGAACCCCGCCTTCCTGTTCGCCGAAGGTGCGGGCCCCCTGCTGGACATGGGGCCGTACTACTTCTCCGCACTCGTGAGCCTGTTCGGTCCCGTCGACCGGGTCTCCGCCGTGGGCACCCGGGCGCGCGAGGAACGTCGGATCCACACGGGCCCGCGTGCCGGCGAGCGCTTCCCGGTCGAGGTGCCCTCGACGATCCAGATCGTGACGGCGTTCGAGTCGGGTCAGCAGGCGCAGAGCCTGCTCAGCTTCGACTCGGCGCTCGAGCGTCACGGCGTCGTCGAGATCCACGGCACCGAGGGGTCGATCGTGCTCCCCGACCCGAACCGGTTCGACGGGCGGATCGCCTCGGTGGCGCCGCTCGGCGTGCTACGCGACGGCGGGAGGGGCGAACAGGAGTGGGTCGAGATCCCGCATCCGGATCTGACGGTCGGGCGCGGTCTCGGCGCGCTCGAGATGGCTCGGGCGATCTCCGCCGGCACGCCGCACGTCGCTTCGGGTGAGCTCGGCCTCCACGTGCTGGATGTGCTGCTGTCGGCTCAGGAGTCTGCCGAGTCGGGGGCGACGGTCACCGTGGCGAGTTCCGTGGCGCCGGTTCCGATGCTCCCGATCGATTTCGATCCCTTCACCGCGACGCTCTGAGCCCGCTCCCCTT
Organism: Microbacterium aquimaris; assembly: GCF_039531285.1. Taxonomy (NCBI): domain Bacteria; kingdom Bacillati; phylum Actinomycetota; class Actinomycetes; order Micrococcales; family Microbacteriaceae; genus Microbacterium; species Microbacterium aquimaris. The sequence continues at coordinate 674,900 of NZ_BAAAPT010000001.1, forward strand.
CGGATGCTCGTCCGATCCGGAAAGGAGCGTGTCGAGCATCGCGAGCGCGCCCTCGTGGTCGACGGACGGGTCGAGCAGCCACTGCGTCTGCAGGCCGTCCGACGCCGCGATGACCAGGGCCGCCACGAGGGCGGGGTCGACGTCGCGCCGGATCTCGCCGGTCTCCTGCAACCGGACGACCCGCTGCGCCAGCTCGTGCCGGAGGCGCACGAAGCGCGCCGTGACGAACTCCTGGGGCGCCGGATGTGCGCCCTCCAGCGCGGTCGCGACCAGAGACGAGTAGAGCTGGACGAGTCCGGGGATCGTGCGGTTCTGCTGGGCCGCACGGCGCATCGCCTCGGCGGGCGTCGCCTCGTCGAGGCCATCCTCCTGCTCGTCCCCGCGGCGCTCGGACTCGAGGTAGACGGCGACCAGCAGCTCGTCGAGTGAGCCGAAGTAGTGCGTCAAGGCGGCATGGGTGACGCCGACCTCGCTCGCGATGGCCCGCAGGCTCGTCCGCTTCGAACCGCGCTCCGCGAACACCTCGATCGCGCGATCGAGGATCTCCTGCCGCCGCGCGATGCCTTTGGCGTAGCTCCCGCGCCGACCCGCGGGATCCTCACCGGTGCCGGGTCCGCTCATCCTGCGAGCCTACCGAGCGGACCTCACCCACCGTTCCGCAGTCGCCTTCTGCGGGTACCCGGCCGGGTGGACCCGCAGAAGGCGGCTACGGAGCACGGCTTACTTCTTGCCGGCGAGCTGGCGGCCGACGATCTCCCGCATGATCTCGTTCGTGCCACCGTAGATGCGGTGCACGCGCGCGTCGAGGAAGGCGCGGGCGATCGGGTACTCGGTGATGTAGCCGTATCCGCCGTGCAGTTGGACGCACGTGTCGAGCACGTCCCACTCGCGCTCGGTCGCCCAGAACTTCACCTTCGCCGCCTCTTCGGCCGACAACTCGCCCTTGCTGTACGCCAGCAGGGCACGGTCGATGTACGCCCACAGTGCATCGACGGTCGCGGCGACGTCGGCGAGCTGGAAGCGGGTGTTCTGGAAGTCGATGACGCGCTGGCCGAACGCCTCGCGCTCCTTCGTGTACGCGACGGTCCAGTCCAACGCGGCACCGGCGGCCGCGGCGGCGGCGACCCCGATGGAGAGTCGTTCGAGGGGAAGGTTCATCATCAACTGCACGAAGCCCTGACCTTCGCGTCCGCTGATGAGGTTCTCCTCGGGTACGAAGACGTCGGTGAACGACAGCTCCGCGGTGTCGTGCCCCTGGAAGCCCATCTTGTGCAGCTTCTTCCCATGATCGAACCCCTCGGAGGCGGTCTCGATCAACAGCAGGCTGAACGCGTCGGGCCGGTTCCCCTCACCGGTCTTGACGAAGGTGACCACCAGGTCTGCGGTCGCACCCGACGAGATGAACGTCTTCGCGCCGTTGACGATGTAGCCACCGTCGACCTTCTTCGCCGTCGTCGAGATACCGCGCAGGTCGCTGCCGGCGCCGGGTTCGGTCATGGCGAGGGCACCGATGATCTCACCTGTGGCCATCCGCGGCAGGTACTTCTCCTTCTGCTCCTGCGTGCCCATGTGCACGAGGTACGGCACGGCGAGGTCGTCCTGGATACCGAAGGCCCCTGCGAGCGACCCGGACCCGGCGGCGATGACCTCTTCGTTGACGACCGCCCGGAACCGATAGTCCTGCAGCATGCCCGCTCCGCCGAACTCCTCCGGCACCGACAGGCCGATCAGACCCGCTTCTCCCGCGGCGAGCATGGTCGCTCGGTCGACTTCGCCCTCGGCGTCCCACTTCTCCCGCGCGTCGTTCGTGACGTGCCGCTTGATGAACTCCTTGACGACGTCGCGGAAGGCCTCGTGGTCCTCGTCGTAGATGTCGCGCTGCATGCGGGTCTCTCCTCCTCGAGTGGTGAATCTGCGGGGTCGCCCCCGGCGTCATCCTAGTTCTCGAGGCCCCGACGAGAGGAGCGCGTGTGAGATCGGATCCTACGATCGGTGGCACGCGATGCCACTGTTTGTCGGATGCCCTCAACCGTCGTAGTCAGGGGCGGCCGGCAGGCCGAAGAAGCTCTCCAGAGTGTGCCATCCGCCCTCGGTGTAGTGCCGGGCGAGGTCGGCCCCGACGTAGCGGAGGTGCCACGGCTCGGGTGAGTACCCGGTCACGTCGGTGAACCCGTCTTCGTAGCGCACGACGAACCCGTACTCCCAGGCGTGTGCGGCGACCCAGTCACCCTGCGGCGTTCCGGCGAGGTCGTCGAGCCCGCCGCATCCGCCGGCGTCGCAGGCGACCACGTCGGCGGCCAGGCCCGCCTGGTGCTCGCTGTGCCCGGGACGGGCGCTGATCGTGTCGGCGCCGTCCTCCCCGCGGGAGGCGACATGCGACGCGTACGTGTCGACCTGGGTGCCGTACGAGCGGAAGCCGCTCAGCAGCGCGATCTCGCCCACGCCTGCAGCCGCCGCGTCGGTGACCATCGCCGACAGCGCCGTAGAGACGGCCGGACGCATCGCCGTGCCGGGGATGTTGCGCACCCCGTCGGGCGCGACGAGTGCCTCCGGCCGATAGTCGATCGGATCGAGCGGACGCGCTTTGTTGACCACGACCCACTCGAAGCTCGGGTCGTCCAGGCTCACGCAGGGCGCCGTCCCGGCCGCGACCGCCGAACGGAACCGCTCAGCCCCTCCGGCGGCGGCGATGGCTGCGGCGGTGTCCCGCGCGTCCAATGCGGCGAGCAACTCCTCCGACCCGCAGATGTCATCGCCGGAGACTTCCGGCGCGACCACCGGGGAGGGCAGTGCGTCGGTGACCGGCGGCAGGGGCTCGTCGAACGAGCCCTCCACCGAGACGTCGAGGGTCTCCCCCTCCGCCTCGAGGGATGCCGCCTCGGACAGGGGAGGCGCGGTGACGGCGGCGATCACCGCGGCCGCCGTGCCGACCACGAGCACGGCGACAGCGACGGCGGCGAAAGCGGCGCCGATCCGTCCGGCGCGTCGACGGCGGGCATGCGCGGGGCTCGGCGCCGTGACGACACCGAGCGCGGGGGCATGCTCCCCCGGGGCGGCGGCGGGTGCGCGAGGTCGTCGCAACGGAGCCTGCACATCGGGCGATCGCGCCTCCGTCGAGGCGCGCGACTGCGCCTCCCTCTCGCGCAGTGCGCGACGAGTGAGGGGAACGCCCGGAGATTCGGGCGGGTCGGGGTCCGCCACCCCCTCATTGTGCTCGATCGGTCGGGCGATCTCGACACACGGCCCTCGCGGACACCACGTCTTCGACACTCGCCTGGCTCAGCCTTGACTCTCCGTCGAATTTTTGTTCGTATGGATCCATGCGATGGCAGGGACAGGAACTCGGAGTCGTTGACGCGGCGGCCCTCCCGGGTCTCGAGCATCTCGACGGGCTGGTGCAGTCGGTCACGACGCCGGATTTCGCGGGGGTGACCTTCCACGAGGTCATGGCGAAGTCTGCGCTCAACCATGTCCCCGGCGGCTCGTCGATGCCCTTCGATTGGACCGTCAACCCCTATCGGGGCTGCAGCCATGCGTGCTCGTACTGCTTCGCCCGCGGGACGCACGAGTACCTCGACCTCGATGCGGGCCGGGATTTCGACACCCAGGTCATCGTGAAGATCAACGTCGCCGAGGTCCTCCGGCGAGAGCTCGCGCGCGGCACGTGGCGCCAGGATCCGGTGATGCTCGGCACCAACACCGACCCGTATCAGCGGGCGGAGGGACGGTACCGGCTGATGCCCGGCATCGTGTCGGCGCTCACCGACGCCGGCACGCCCTTCTCGATCCTCACGAAGGGCACCATGCTCCGGCGCGATCTGCCGATGCTCACCGAGGCCTCACGCGAGGTGAAGGTGACCCTCGCGATGTCCATCGCGCTGTTCGACGACCGGTTGCAGAAGGCCGTCGAACCGGGCACCCCCAGCACCTCGGCACGATTGGACACCGTGCGCGCCGCGACGGAGGCCGGGTTCGACGTCACCGTCTTCCTGATGCCGCTCCTACCCCATCTCACCGATTCCGTCGACGCCATCGACGACGCACTGTGGCGGATCAAGCAGGCCGGGGCGACCCGCGTGGTGTACGGCGCACTGCATCTGCGGCCCGGCGCGAAGGCCTGGTTCATGGCGTGGCTCGAGCGGGAGCACCCGGAATTGGTCTCGTCGTACCTCGGGCTCTATCCGGGCGTCTCAGCGTACGCCCCGAAGGGGTATCGCGCGTGGCTCGCGAAGCGGGTCCAACCGTTACTGCGGGCGCACAGGCTCGGCGGCACGCTGGAAGACGACCGATCCGATCGACGGATTCCGGTGCCGGGCCTGGCCGCGTCACCGCCCCCGATCGTCACCACCTCCCGCGGACGCATGGCCGCACGAGGTCGGGCGACCGATGCGGCCGCGATGCTCTTCTGACGACTCCGGGGCGCCCGACGGCCGCCGCCCGTGCGACGAAAGCCGCCCCGCGACATGGCGGGGCGGCCTCTACCGGTGTCGGGCGGCGCGTCAGGACGCGACGTCGGCCAGCTGGCGGCCGGAGATCTCCTCGAGCAGATCGTCGCCGGGTCGCACGTCGTCGAAGGGCGCGTCGATCTCGGCGCGATCGAGCAGCTCCGACATCCGGCGGCGACGCTGGCGGGCCACCAGCGTGACGACGGTGCCGGCGCGTCCGGCGCGTCCGGTGCGCCCCGACCGGTGCAGGTACGTCTTGTACTCGTCGGGCGCATCGGCCTGGATGACCAGGTCGATGTCGTCGACGTGGATGCCGCGCGCGGCGACATCGGTCGCGACGAGCACATTCACCCGACCCGACGTGAGTTTCTCGAGATTCCGGGTGCGCTTGGACTGGTTCAGATCACCGTGGAGCGCGAGCGCCGCGATCCCGGCCTCCCCGAACTGCTCGGCGAGCATCTCGGTGTAGGCGCGGGTGCGCGCGAACACGAGCGTCTTGCCTTCGCGGTCGACGAGCGAACGCAGGATCTCGGGCTTGTCGCGGTGGTCGACGACCAGCACGCGGTGGTCGATGGTGCTCGAGTCCTGGTCTTCACCGGCGACCTCGTAGACGGCCGGTTCGACGAGGAACTCGTCGACCAGTGCCGCGACCTCGCGGTCGAGGGTCGCCGAGAAGAGCAGCTTCTGACTCCCGTCGGCGGTCAGGCGCAGAATGCGCTGCACCGGCTCGAGGAAGCCGAGTTCGCACATGTGGTCGGCTTCGTCGAGCACCGCGATCTGCACCTGCGAGAGGTCCAGCTTTCCCTGGCGTTCCAGATCCTCGATGCGACCGGGTGTGCCGATGACGATGTCGACGCCCTTCTTCAGCGCCCCGACCTGGCGCGCCTGCGGGACGCCGCCGTAGATCTGCGTGGTGAACAGGCCCACCGTGCGGGCGAGGGCCTGCACCGTCCGGTCGATCTGCAGCGCGAGTTCGCGGGTCGGCGCCATGATCAGGGCCTTGGGCGAACGACCGAACTCACGACGCGTGCCGGCCTGCGATCGCAGCACAGACTCGACGAGGGGAGCCCCGAAGGCGATGGTCTTGCCCGAGCCGGTCCGACCGCGGGCGAGCACATCGCGGCCGCCGAGGATCGGCGCGACCGTCGCCGCCTGGATCGGGAAAGGCTTCTCGGCACCGAGCTCGGTCAGACGCGTGACGATGTTCTGGCCGAGTCCGAGGTCGGAGAACGAGACGTCGGCGACGTTGTCGGCCTGAACCGCCTCCGCCTGCAGACGCTCGTGGACGATGTCGACCTGCTGCTCGCGTGCGGCATCCCGCTGCGGCGTCGAACGCGGGCGGTCATCGCGACGGGGCCGGTCGTGACCACCGGAACGGTCATCACGCCGAGAACGGTCGTTCCGATACCCACCGGAACGATCACTCTGACGAGACCGGTCATACCCACCAGAACGATCATCACGACGCGCACGATCATCCCGATACCCACCAGAACGATCACCCTGACGAGACCGGTCATACCCACCAGAACGATCATCACGACGCGCACGATCATCCCGATACCCACCAGAACGATCACCCTGACGAGACCGGTCATACCCACCAGAACGATCATCACGACGCGCACGATCATCCCGATACCCACCAGAACGATCACCCTGACGAGACCGGTCATACCCACCAGAACGATCATCACGACGCGCACGATCATCCTGATATCCACCAGAACGATCGTCACGGGGGGAGTGGTCGCTCCCGCTTCGGGTGCGGATGCCACGTGCCTCGTCGCGGGCGACCCTCTCCTGCGCCGTCCAGCGACGCTTGGGGGGCTGACCGTCGTCTGCCGCACGGTACCCGCGATGGCCGGGGCTCTTCGCACCCGGCTTGCCGGCGGAGGACTCACCCGGACGACGCTTGCGGTCCTGGTAGGAGCTGCCGGAGCCGTAGCGCGGTTCGAAGTTCTTCGCGGGGCGGCCGCCCTGCGGTTTCTTGTTCTTGGGCACGGTGATGCCTTTCGGAGTGGTCGCACGAGAAACAGCGTCCGCTCATGACGGACCACCCGGTCACGTCGGCCGGGGCCATTTCGATGATGGTCATGCACGTCGGGATCGACGCCCATCATCGGCCCCAAGGACTTCACACACAGCGCGCGAACAGACTCATCGCAGTGTCCAGAGCCGACCGATCAACAATACCGTCAGGAGGCTGAAAGGGACCCGGACACGAATTCATAACATGGAATTAGCGCAAGACGTTCATTTCCATGCGGGAATTTCAATAATCTTGACGTATGCCGCCTGCCCCTCCCGTAACCCTCGCCCCGACGGATCGACTCAAACCCGTCGCGGCGACGGCCGCTCCGCCGACGTCTCGGGCGCGCCTTCACTCTGCTCACCGGCTCGGGAGCACGGCGATGGCGGTTCTCGCGATCGGGGTGCTGACGGCCATCCTCACGACCAAGGACGCCAGCTGGTGGACGTTGCACTTCTCGCAGCTGGGCACGATCGGTGACTTCTCGGCGCGCACCTTCAACACCACCGTCATCGTGTCCGGGTCGATTCTGGCCGCCTACGGCGTGGTCATCGGCATGACCCTCCCGGCGACGACCGGGCGGCACACCCGTCGAGGCCTTCGCGGATCGCTCATCACGGCGGGACTGGCGATGACCGTCGTCGGCCTCATCCCGATCCCCGTCAGCGTGGTGATGCACGATCTCGCCGCCTCCACGCTCGGACTGTCCTTCCTCTCGCTCGTGGCCTGGAGCTTGGGATTGCCCGGTCTTCCTCGCAGGTTCCGCCACGCGACCCTGCTCTTCGTCATCGTGCTCGCCACCGGCATCGTCGTACTGACCGCCGGCCTCATCACGCTCGCCCTGTTCGAGTTCACCGCGTTCTCGGTGGTCGGATGCTGGCTCGTCTCGCTTCCGCGGGCCCTCCGTCGACAGGCCGAGCGCTCGGCGCCCGAAAGTCACCTGTCCGTCGAGCCGACCGAGGCACCCCAGGTGGCGACGGTCTCCGAACCCCGGGGCACCCGCGCCGTCCAGCCGCGTCGCCGCCACCGCATGGTCCGCGCCGTGCGCCCGACCCGTCACGTCGAGACCGCCGCGGCGCCGACCATTGAACGCCCCGTCGTGCATGCCGGAGCCCTCGGATCCACGCGTCCCGCGCTCCGCGTTCCGCACGTCGGCCGTATCGCCCAGGGCGTGGCCGCGACCTCACCCGGCGCCCACCGCCGCGGCGCGATCAGGCGTCCCGCCGGTCCGATCGGGGTCGTCCGTGCCGGGCGCCGTAGGACGCGCACGCACGCCGACGACGAGGCGACCGCCGTCCCCATGTGACCCGAGGGTCGGCCGACGAGCCCCCCTTCATATGCTTCGGGGCGCCGACGACCCGCGCGTCACGACCCGAACCCTCCGGAGGTGCGGCATCACGATCTTCTCCGGATCACCCTTCCCGAAGCCTCGTCGCCAGGTGTGACGGCACCCACGCCCGCTCCGCGCCGTAGCGCGCGTGAGGGGCGATCACCTGTTGCGGCGATCGCCCCACCACTCAATCGCGGGGACCGTCTTCGGGATCGTGCGGCGCGGCTTCCCCCTCGCCGGCCGGAGCGACATCCGACGCATCGTCGGCGTCCGCATCCTGCGTGACCGGGGCGGGGCCTTCCGCGTCCGCGGCGAGATCCTCGGGGCCGCCGGCGGCGTGCGCCACGTCCTCGGCGTCGGACAACGACGCGGAGTCGGCGTCGGTCTCCTGGCCGAGGTCATCCGACGACGCGTCCGGCGATGCCGCGTCGGGCGCCTCCGCGGTCGAGGGAACCTCGACATCGGGGGCCTGCTCGAGCGGGGGCGTATCCACGGCGGCCTCGACCGTCGTCGCCTCGATCGCCTCGATCGCCTCCGGATCCGCCGCGGCTGCCGCATCGACCGGTGCGGGCTCGTCGACGGAGACCTCGACGTCGGGCGCCTCCTCGATCATCGGCACGTCCACTTCCGCGACCTCCGCCGCCGATGCAGCCGGTACCGCCGATGCGGCGGCGAGGGCGGCCAGCCGCTCACGGCGCTCGCGGCGGGTCTCGAACACCCCGTCCTCGTTGTGCGAACCGTCCTCATCACCGACGAGCACGGATTCACGCTCGTCCACGGCGCCTGACGCGCCCGCCTTCGCGGCCCGACGGGCGATCCGTCGCTCCTTGGCGCCCTCGACGAGGTTGTACAGCGTCGGGAGCACGAGCAGGGTCAGCACCGTCGACGAGACGAGGCCGCCGATCACGACGATGGCCAGCGGCTGCGAGATGAAGCCGCCCTGCCCGGTGATGCCCAGCGCCATGGGCGTGAGCGCGAAGATCGTCGCGAGTGCGGTCATGAGGATCGGACGCAGACGCCGTGCGCCGCCCGCGACGGTGGCGTCATGGGCCGACAGACCCTTCTCGCGGTACTGGTTGACGAGGTCCACGAGCACGATCGCGTTGGTGACGACGATGCCGATGAGCATCAGCACACCGATGAGCGACGACACACCCAGGGGCACCCCGGTGGCGATCTGCAGGAGGATCGCGCCGGTGGCCGCGAACGGCACCGACACCAACAGGAGCAGCGGCTGACGCAGAGACTTGAAGGTCGCCACCATGACGATGTAGACGATCAGGATGGCTGCGAGCAGCGCCAGCCCCAGCTGCGTGAAGGCCTCGGTCTGCTGGGTGACGACGCCGCCGAGCTCAGCATCCGCCCCCTGGGGCAGGTCGATGTCCTCCAGTGCCGTGGTGACGCTCGCCGTCGCCGCGGTCAGATCATCGGTCGACGGAGTGACCGTGACGGTCGCGGTGCGCTGCCCGCGTGCGGTCGTGATGGAGGTCGGTCCCTCGGTCTCCTCGACCGAGGCGATCTCGTCGAGCGCGATCGGACCGGTCGCCGTGGGGATCTGCAGTTCGCGCAGTTCCTCGAGGGTGACGGGTGCGTCGGGGGCATCGAGGTACACGGTCACCGCGGTGTCGTCGATCTCGATCGACCCGATCGACTGCGGCTGCATCGTGTTCGACACGAGCGCGCCCACGGCGACCTCGGACAGTCCGCGCTCGGCGGCCGCATCGCGGTCGACGACGACGGCGATGTACGGCAGCGAGGCCGACAGGTTGCTGGAGACCTGGCTGATGTCGTCGAGGTCGCCGATCGCGGCGACGACCTCGTCGGTCGCCTCCTGCAACGTTGTCGAGTCGGGCGCGGTGACGTCGATCGCGATGTCACTCGACCCGAAGCCGCCCCCGCCCGACGCCGACACCGTGATGTCGCCGGCACCCTCGAGGTCGCCGAGCACCTCGGTGACCTCTTCGCGGAGGGTGACCTGGTCGACATCCTCGTCGGTGGTGATCGAGTAGGTGACGCCGGCACCACCGCCGGAGAACGCGTCGTTCAGCGACGAACCGGTCGTGCCGATCGAGACCTGGACGGTCTCGATCCCCTCGATGTCCGACAGTTCCGCTTCGACCTGCTCGGCGGCGGCCGCTTCGGCGTCGAGGCTCGGCGCGGCACCGATGGACTGACTGATGGTGAACGTGTTCTGTCCCGAGTCACCCAGGAAGTTCGTCTTCATGAACGGGGCTGCGGCGACCGTTCCCCCGAGCACGAGCACAGCGAGGGTGAGCGTCACCCACGAGTGCCGCAGCGTCCAGCGCAGCACCGGCAGGTAGCCCTTCTGCAGGCGCGTCGGCGGGGCGGCCGGGTCTTCGGGGTCGATCGCCCGACCCTTTTCGTCGAGCACCGGCTTGCCGGGCTTGAGGAACCAGTACGCCAGCACGGGGACGATCGTGAGGGCCACCAGCAGTGAAGCCAGCATCGCGATCGTGACCGTCAACGCGAACGGTCGGAACAGTTCCCCGGTGATGTCGCCGACGAAGGCGATCGGGAGGAACACCGCCACGGTGGTGATCGTGGAAGAGGTGATCGCGGTGGCGACTTCGCGGACCGCGAGCAGGATCGACTGCTTCTTGTCGGCATCGCCGACGTAGTGGCGCTTGATGTTCTCGATGACCACGATCGAGTCGTCGACGACGCGCCCGATCGAGATGGTCAACGCACCCAGGGTGAGGATGTTCAGCGAGTAGCCGAAGGTCTGGATGCCGATGAAGGTGATGAGCACGCTCGTCGGGATCGAGATCGCCGTGACGAGGGTCGAGCGCACCGACATGAGGAAGAGGAGGATCACGAGGACCGCGAAGACCAGCCCGAGCATCCCCTCCACCGCGAGGGTCTCGATGGACTCCTCGATGTACGGCGCCTGGTCGAACACGACGGTGAACTGCGCCCCGAGGCTGTCTTCGAAGCCCGCCAGCAGAGCCGTCACCCCGTGCGACACGTCGACGGTGTTCGCGGCGGGGAGCTTGGTGACGGCGATCGTCAGCGCCGGCTCGCCGTTGACACGGGAGATGCTGGTCCGGGGGTCTTCGGTCAGCTGCACGTCGGCGACGTCGGAGATCGTGACCAGACCGGCCTGCAATTGCTCGGCGTCGCCGGGCACGAGCGGCAACTCACCGACCTCCTCGACCGACGTGATCTTCACGCCCGTCTGCACCGTGAGGGTCTCGCCGTCCTCGGTGATCTCACCTCCGGGGAAGAGCACGCCGTTCTGCTCGAGTGCGTCGGAGATGGCCTGCTCGGAGTATCCCGCGGCGGCGAGCTCGGCGTCGTCGGGCGTGATGGTGATGCGCTGGCCGATCGCGCCGACGATGCCGGCCTCATCGACCCCGTCGACGTCTTCGATGTCGGGGATGACGACCGATTCGAGTTCCGACTGGATGGTGTCGGGGTCGTCGTAGCCGGTGACCGCGAGCTGGATGACCGGCAGATCGTCGATGCTCGCCGAGATCACGGTCGGCTCGACGCCGTCCGGCAACTGCGACGAGATGCGGTTGATCGCCTGCGTCATCTTCTGCTCGGCGGTGCCCAGATCGGTGTCATAGGCGAACGAGGCCTGCACGATGGACGCGTTGGTCGTGCTCGTGGCCGTGCTGGATTCCAGCCCCGGTACTCCTTGGATGGCCGACTCGATCGGCGTCGAGACGTCGGTGTTGACCACTTCCGGCGATGCGCCCGGGTAGGTGGACACGACGATCAGGGCGGGGAACTCGATCGACGGGATCAGTTCCTGTTTGAGCCCGTTGAGCGCGATGCCACCGAATACGGCGGCGACGATGGTGATCAGGGCGATCAGCGCGCGGTTCTTGAGACTCAGGACGGCGAGGTTCGACACATGTCACCTTGGAGATCGGGGGCTGTGGAGCGGGACGACGATACTCGGATGTATCCGTCTCAGTATTCCACGGGCTGAGCGGGCGATCGCCGGGGGTATCCCCCGTTCCCGCGGATCACACGAGTGCCGCGAGCGCGATTCCCGCCGAGGCTGCGGCGACGCACACCACGACCGTTCCGACGAGGTTGGACACCGCGCGCCGCGCCTGTCCATCGCGGAACATCAGCGCCGTGTCGACCGAGACGGTGCTGAAGGTCGTGAACCCGCCGAGGAGCCCCGTGCCGAGGACCGCGACCGCGTCGGCAGACAGGATGTGGGCGGACAGACCGGTCACGACGCCGAGCGCGAACGACCCCGCCGCGTTCACCAAGAAGATCCCCCGCGGGAACCGCTCCCTCGCCCCGCCCGTGATCAGGACGTCGGCCGAGTAGCGCAGACCCGCCCCGACCCCACCCGCGACGGCGACCACGACAAGCTGGAAGACGCTCACACCGCCCTCCCGAACGCTCTGCGGATGCCGCGTGCCGCCCAGATCCCCGCGAAGGCGGCGACCAGGCCGAGGGAGACCGCGACGAGCGCCAGCGCTGCCGCGAGCACGGGGGCGGTCGAGACCGCCACCGCGCTCTGAACGGCGAAGGCGCTGTACGTGGTGAATCCTCCGAGCATCCCGGTGCCCACGAACCCGCGCCACACCGGGTGCCGATCGCCGAGCGTCACAACGACGACTCCGAGGAGGAAGGAGCCGGCGACGTTGATGACCAGGGTCGCGAGCGTCACGGCGGACGGCTCTTCGATGGCCGTGGCGGGGAGAAGCGCGAGCTCGCGGAATGCCACGCCGACGGCGCCTCCCGCCATGACCGCGGCGAGCATGCGCGGGCGCACGAGCGGGGAGCGGGTCACGCGCCCACGATAGTCCCGAGGGGGATTCAGCCGAGGATGAGCCGGCGGATCGCCGACTCCGGCATCACGTTCAGGTCGAGCAGGTCACCCTTGGCATACCGGGCGAACACGCGCGGATCGATGTACGAGCCGCGGGCAACCGCCGGGGTGTTCCCCAACGACTCGGAGGTCACGCGCACCGCGAGTGCCTCGGCCCGCTTGCGATCGCGCTCGGTGTCGACGGTGCCCATGCGCGCAAGTGCGTCGGCGGCCAGAATCGTGCCTCGCAGGGTACGGAAATCCTTCGCCGTGAACACTCCTCCGGTCAGCGACCGCACGTGGGCGTTGACCTCGGCGGGGTTCAGCGACACACGGCGGCGCCCCTTCCGATAGCCGAGCAGAGGCGATCGCGCGCGCCCGACTACCAGTTCCGCGATGGCCGTCGCGAGGTCAGCGTCTTCGATCCGTATGCGGGCGCGCTGCCCGCTCTTGGCAGGGAAGGAGAGCGTGACGACGACGCCCTCGACCGCGGCGTCGCGACGTTGCAGAGTGGTGAGACCCCGACTCCCGTGCCGCTCGAGGTAGCGAGCCGAGCCGATCCGCGGCGCGCCCTCGTCCAGCAATGTGAAGGCGACACCGAGCACCCGCTCACGGTCGAGCGACTCGCGGCGCAACGCCCTCGTGGCGAGACGACGCGCCTGCGGGAGCGCGCCGGCGAGATCAAGGGCCCGGGCGAACTTGCGGCTGTCCCGCCGCGCGCGCCATTGCGGATGGTAGATGTACTGACGCCGTCCGGCGTCATCGACGCCCACGGCCTGGATGTGGCCGAAGTCCTCCGTGCACACCCAGACGTCCTGCCAAGCGGGCGGGATCACGAGCTGCTCGATGCGGGAACGGTCAGCGGCATCGATGTCCTGCCCGCTCGGATCGACGTACCGGAATCCGTTGCGCGAGCGCACGCGGGTGATCCCCGGGTCATCCGCGGGATGCACCCGGACCAGTCTGGCCACGTAGGCTCAGTGCTCGCGGAGCATGGAGATCAACTCCGCCTTGCGCTTGTCGGAGTAGCCACTGAGCCCGAGCTCCTTCGCGCGACCCTTGAGCTCATCGACGGTCCAGTCGTCGTAGCTACCGGACTGACCGCCGCGGCGACCGACGGTGCTCTCCCCGTCGTTCGCGGCGGCGTTGGAGATGCGCGCGGCCTTCTCCTTCGACGCGCCGTCCTTCCGCAACTCCTCGTACATGTCGCGATTCTTCAGGTTGGCTCCACGTCCCTCGGGCACGATGTCCTCCTCCGTTCGATGGTGGCGACGCTACTGCCGCGGGCGGCTGGTCTCATCGGGGTTGACAGCGCACGTCGACCGTCACTCGCGCCCGCGCCGGATGAGCTATCACCGGCGTTCTCGGCACGTCAACCCCCTGGGGCTATCCCGGCGGTGGTGCAACGGTCTATAGGTGCCGACCAGGCATGCGACCTGCCGCACAAGGCGCACGTCGACCATTCGAAGAGGAGCGACTTTCATGAACCTCGCACTGATCATCATCATCGTCGTCGCGATCGTTCTCGCGATCGTCGGCGGTCTCGGCGAAGCACTCAGCTGGCTGCTCTGGGTGGCGCTGATCGTCGGCATCATCGCGCTCATCGCCCTGCTGTTCCGGGTGATCAGCGGAAGCAAGCGCCCCTGACTTCCGTCTCGTGACACGGATGCCGCGGCCCCTCGGGGTCGCGGCATCCGTCGTTCATGCGCGTCACAGGTGCGCCTCGGCGTAGACGCGGAGGGCGTCCCGCACGAATTCGGCGCCTTCCGTGCCGCCGTCCGCCGTGGCGTAGTTCGCGCCGAAGCGCGGATCCGCGACGTACATGTCGGCCAGGCCCGCCACGTATCCCTTGACGTCTCCGCCGGGCTCGGCGGCCGGCGTGCCGGGGATTCCGGTCAGCCACTGCACGTGGCGGCCGGCGAGGTCCTGGGCCTCGGGCGATCCGGGGTCGACGCCGCTCTCCGCGGCGGCGACCCAGTCGCGCGCCAGTTGCGCCGCATTCTCCTGCCACTGCGCCTTCTGGTCGGGCTTCATGCCCCTCCACCAGGAATCGCCGCGCGCGTACGCGTCGGCCCCCCAGCGCTGTTCGACCTCCTCACGATGTCGCGAGTGGTCGAATCCGTCGAACATCTTCTCGGCCATCATCTGTTCACCTCCTTCCAGCGATGCGATCGTCGCCTCGACCGAGGCGATCTGCCGCGACGTGCGCTCGCGCTCACGACGTAGCCATTCCAGGTGGACGCGGAGGGCGTCCTCGGGCGACGTGCGCCGTTCGAGCACCTCCGCGATCTGCGGCAACCCGATTCCGAGTTCACGCAGAAGGAGGATCCGCTGCAGCCGCACCAGCGCGTCACCGTCGTAGTGGCGGTATCCGTTGGCGCCGATGCGGGACGGCGAAAGGAGCCCGATCGCGTCGTAGTGGCGAAGCGTGCGACTGGTCGTCCCGGCCAGCCGCGCGATCTGCTGTATCGACCACTCCATGCCCTCTCCTTCCTGACGCCACCACGCTAGGGGTTGACGTAGCGTCAATGTCAACCGCGACGGAGAGGACTTCTCAGGAGATCTGGAAAATCGCGATATATCGTGTTACCGTCGGCGTCACGATATATCGCGAGTATGGGGCTCGCGAGAAGGAGACGGACATGGCTCTGGAGAAGTGGATCATCCACCCGGGAGAGACACGCGTGATCGACCTCGACGACGTGCGCTCGCTGAAGATCGGCATGGTCGGCGGTCAGATCGACGTGATCGCCCACGACGAGCCCGGCGCCCGCATCGAGGTGCACGGGGTGACCGTGAAGGATCTGCGCATCGAGGCGAACGAAGACGCCGTCGAGATCGACCATCCGCAGCTGCGCTGGGACAACTTCCTCGAGGTGTTCCGCAACTTCGGATCAAGCGGCCCGAAGGCCGAGATCAGCGTCGTCGTGCCCCGCGCCGTCGCACTGAACCTGGGAGTCGTCAACGCCAGCGCCCTCGTCTCAGGCGTCCGGGGCGACTCGCGATTGAACACCGTCTCCGGCGACGTGATCGGAGACGGCCTCGACGGCGACCTGTCGATCAACGCCGTCTCGGGCGACGTGCAGATCCGCGAACTCGTCGGAACCCTCAGCGCCAACAGCGTTTCGGGCGACATCGCCGCCACCGGGGAGATCCGGAAGGCATCCATCGACACCGTGTCGGGGGCCATGGTCGTCGACTCGACCGGACCGACCCATGCGATCGGCCTCAACACCGTCAGCGGCAACGCCACGGTGCGACTGGACCACTCCCTACCGGTGAACGTGGTGGCCCGCAGCGTCAGCGGTCGCGTTCAGATCGACGGGGTGGTCCGCTCCGGTTCGGGGCCGACCAATTACACCGGTTCGTCCGGCGAACTCAGCGGCATGTTCGCCGACATCCGCACCAACTCGGTCTCCGGCGATCTGACCCTGGTGCGCCGGGACGGCGCGGCCTCGACCGACCCGGCCGCCCGCTCTGCCGCCGACACCGACACGGAAGGAGCCCGGTGATGCCCCCCGTCTTCTCGCACGGCGACCTGCGCCTCTACCTGCTGAACCTGCTCGATGACGGCCCTCGACACGGCTACGACATCATCCAGGCGCTCTCGGACCGCACCGGCGGCACCTACACACCCAGCGCCGGCACCATCTACCCGCGGCTGGCCAAGCTCGAGGAAGAGGGCCTGGTGAGCAAGACCGTCGACGGACGCAAAACCATCTACGAGATCACCGAAACAGGCCACGCCGAGGTCCTGGCACGCCGGGATGACCTCGCCGGGATCGAAGCCGGACTGGCCGACTCGGTGCGCCTGATCGCCGACGAGGTGCGCGGCAGCGTGCGCGACGCGATGCGGAGCCTGCGCGCCGACCTCGCCGCGGCCGGTGCGGAACAGCGACCAGACGGCGAGCCCGCGCCGGAGGACGCACGCACCCGCAGCCGGGAACAGCTTCAGCGTGCGGATGCGGCCGTCAACGACTTCCGCGGACGCATGCGCGCGGACCTGCGCACGCATGTCGCCCGGGGCGGTGACCTGACCGAGGCCCTCGTCGACGACATCGTCGCCGGCCTCGACGACATCGCCCGCGAGGTGACCCGCTCCCTCGCGGGCTGACGGTCAGGCCGGCCAGATCTCCTCGTCGTCGCCCACGGGTTCCCCGATCGGCACGACGAGGACGGGTCGGTGCTGCCGGTGGGTCAGTCGCGCGGCGACCGATCCCGTGAAGAACTCACGGATGGACTCACCGAGACCACGCTTGCGGGTGCCGACCACCAACAGCTTCGCGTCCACCTGTTCGGCGAGGTGCTTGATCGCCAGGGCCGGGTCGCCCACGAGCTGCCGCACACTCCAGTCGAGGTCATGCCCCTCGAGCACCTCGTTGGCCATGCGGGTCACCTCGGCCAGATCGGTCTCCCCTGCGGCGATGTTGATGTCGATGGGCGCGGTGTGCACGTACCCGTCGGGGTCCTCGTAGGTGACGAAACGCGTCACGTCGACGTGCACCACGAGCAGGTGCGCCCCCAGAAGCGAGGCGTACCGCCCAGCCTCCTTGAGGACGCGGTCGGGCAGGTCGGGGACCATGCCGACGATCACCGCACCGTGGACTCCCTCGGGGAGCTGAACGTCGAGCGCCTTGTCGGATTCCTCTTCGGCCATATGTCGCTGGTCCTCCTCTGCCGCCGGCACCGCCGCGGCTGGGGGCGCCGTGATATTCTGAATGCTACTCTTCCCGGTTCGATTCCGGATTTCGAAATGCCCGGGCCGTGGTAGCGAAGAGCACACAGCCCGCAACTCAGATATGAGGGGGTCAGGCATGGGGCGTGGCCGTCAGAAGGCGAAGCACACCAAGATCGCTCGTGAGCTGAAATCATTCAGTCCGAGCGTGAACTATGCTGCGCTCGAGCGCGAGCTCGCAACCCACAGCGACGAGGACAACTACGTCGACAAGTGGGCCGACCAGTACGAAGACGAAGACGAAGACGAGGAATCGCTCGAGCGAGCGTGACCTCCGTCATCCGAATCTGACGCGGACACAGCGCGTGCCACCAGGCAACGCGCTGTTTCGCATACCCGACCGCGATGAGATCGTGCGCTCTCGCACGGCCCGGCCGAGGCGTCTCTCCGCCGTCGCCGCGATGCGGTCCGCGGGCCCCACCGGTCAGCTCTCCTGCGAGCCTTCCACCCAGGCCAGGTACTCCTCGGTCACGGTGCCGGTGACGTAACGCCCGTCGAAACAGCTCAGGTCGAGGTCGTCGATGTCGGTGCCTTCGAGGATGGCCGCCTTCAGGTCTTCGACCTCCTGATAGACCATGTAGTCGGCCCCGAGTTCCTCGGCGATCTCGGGGATCGTCCGCCCGTGGGCGACCAGCTCGTGACGAGACGGCATGTTGATGCCGTACACGTGGGGGAAGCGCACCGGCGGCGCGGCGGACGCGAACGTGACCGTCCTGGCACCGGCGTCCCGGGCCATCTGGATGATCTCCTTGCTCGTGGTCCCGCGGACGATCGAGTCGTCGATCAGCAACACGTTCTTGCCCTTGAACTCGCTCGACATCGCATTGAGCTTCTGCCGCACGCTCTTTTTCCGCACCGCCTGGCCCGGCATGATGAAGGTGCGGCCCACATACCGGTTCTTGTAGAAGCCTTCGCGGTATTCGATCCCGAGCTTGCGGGCCACCTGCATCGCCGCCGGGCGGGACGAATCCGGAATGGGCATGACGACGTCGATCGCCTCGCGCGGCGTGTGCTTGGCGATCGTGTCGGCCAGCCGCTCCCCCATGCGAAGGCGTGCCTCGTACACCGAGATGCCGTTCATGACCGAGTCAGGGCGGGCGAGGTAGACGTACTCGAACGAGCACGGCGCGAGCGTGGTCTCGGTCGCGCACTGACGCGTGTGCAGATTGCCCTCGAGGTCGACGAAGACCGCTTCCCCGGGCATGACGTCGCGCACGACCTCGAACTCGCCGTTCTCGAGCACGAGCGATTCGCTCGTGACGACCCACTCGTACGTCCCGTCCGAGGCACGGCGCGTACCGAGGATGAGTGGCCGGATGCCGTAGGGGTCACGGAAGGCCAGGAGCCCATATCCCGCGATCAACGAGATCGCCGCATACGACCCCTCGACGCGCTCGTGTACCCGCGTGACGGCCTGGAAGATCTGCTCGGGATCGAGGTCGAGACCGGATATCGAGGACTGCAACTCGTTCGCGAGCACGTTCACGAGCAACTCCGTGTCGCTCGTCGTGTTCAGGTGGCGGCGATCCTTGCGGAACAGCTCCTCGGTGAGCTCTCGCGTATTCGTCAAGTTGCCGTTGTGGACCAACACGATGCCGTAGGGCGCGTTGACGTAGAACGGCTGCGCCTCCTCCTCGTTCCCGGCGGTGCCCTTGGTCGCGTACCGGACGTGGCCGAGACCGAGGTTGCCCAACAGCGAGCGCATGTCGCGGGTGCGGAACGCCTCGCGCACCTGCCCCTTCGCCTTGCGGACATGGAAGATCCCCGACGGCTCGGCCGTGGCGATCCCGGTGGAGTCCTGACCGCGATGCTGCAGCAGGAGGAGGGAGTCGTAGATTTCCTGGTTGACGAGCCCGCGGCCCACCATCCCGACGATTCCGCACATGGGTGTCAGCTGTCTCCGTCCGTGACGACGTCGTCGCCGTAGGCGCCGACCAGGCGCACGGCACCGCCGTCGACGCCCTTCGCGCCCTGCTCGTAGTCACCCTCGGGTCGTCGCCCGTCACCCACGACGCCGATCTGCCATGTGGCGATGCCGGCCCGGTTCAAGGCCGATGCCGCCTGTCCGGCGTGCTCCGCGGCGACGACAGCGACGAACCCGACTCCGAGGTTCCAGGTCCCCTCGGTGGCGGCGATGTCGAGGCCGCCGAGCTCGGCGAGGACCTGGAAGACCGTCGGCGGCGCCCAGGTCGAGCGGTCGATGTCGACCCAAGTCCCCCGAGGGAGGACGCGCGCGACGTTCGCGGCGATGCCGCCGCCGGTGACGTGGCTGAGGGCGTGCACGGCGTCGCCGGTCTCGGCGATCGTCTCAAGGAGCGGGCGGGTGTACAGGCGGGTGGGTTCGAGGAGCACCTCTCCCCACGTCTTGTCGCCGAAGTCTGCGGCCCGGTCGCCGTACTGCACGCCCGCGCCGGAGACGATATGGCGCACCAGGCTGTATCCGTTGGAGTGCAGGCCGCTGGATGCCAACGCCAGCACGACGTCTCCGGCCTGCACACGCTCCGCACCACGTACGGCGTCCGCCTCGACGACGCCCGTCGCGGCCCCCGCGACGTCGTAGTCGGCCGGACCGAGAAGACCGGGGTGCTCGGCGGTCTCGCCGCCCACGAGGGCGGTTCCCGTCTCGGAGCACCCACGGGCGATGCCGGCGACGATGTCGGCGATGCGCTCGGGCACGACCTTGCCGCACGCGATGTAGTCCGTCATGAACAGCGGCTTGGCACCCACGACCACGATGTCGTCGACGACCATGCCCACGAGGTCGAGGCCGATCGTGTCGTGTTTGTCGATCGCCTGTGCGATCGCGACCTTCGTCCCGACACCGTCGGTGCTGGACGCCAACAGCGGGCGACGGTAGTCGCGGATCGCGGACGCGTCGAAGAGTCCGGCGAAGCCGCCGACGCCACCGAGGACTTCGGGACCGTGGGTGCGTCGGACGGCGGACTTCATCAGCTCTACCGCGAGGTCGCCCGCAGCGGTGTCGACACCGGCTTGGGCATAGGGGTTCGCGGAGGCTTCGCTCGAGGGTGAGGCCACGGTCACAGCCTACCCCGATCCCGCCGACCCGCCCGGCCCTACAATGGCCGCATGAACGCCGGGGGGCCGGAGTGGGTGGTCCGCGAAGACGCGGGCCGGCCGGTGCTGCTCGCGCTCTACCTGCGGCACGCTCTCGGCATCCGCCCACCGGAGGAACTCCCCGCCCTCCGCGGCGTCCCCACCGCACCGCCGGCGGCACCCGATGACCGGCACCTGCGGCTGGAGCACGAATGGCGCGAGTACTGGGCGATGACCGTCGAACCTCAGGCACACCCCTCGTCCGTCCCGCTCGACCTCGTCGACGGGTTCGACACCCTCCTGGCGCTTCCGGTCGAGGGCTGCGACACGTTGCGCAGCGCCGTGGTCCCGCACGCCGCCGAGGCGCTCGCCTACTCCCGATCCGCCATGGAACGCTATCGGCACACCTCGTCCAGCGGCACGCACTCGGCCTACCGCGCCTATGCGAGCGCGATCGCGGAGCACGAACGGGCCGTGGGACGCCGCGCCCACTCGTTCGAACTGAACGTGCAGGTGCTTCCCCTCACCCAGCGCGGTGTGTGGTGGATCGGTTCGCTGACCATCGCGGTCACCGACGGACTCCGGGGGGACGTGGCGGCCTTCGACGCCGCCATCCACCCGATCATCGCCGAACTGGCGTGAGGCCTCAGGCGACGTCGTGGTCGACGGTGTGGTCGACCCGCACCGCACGGGTGCGACGGCCCACGGTGCGATCGAGGATCAGGGCGAGTCCGCCCATGATCGCCAGGCCGAGCGGGATGCAGATCAGCAACAGGAATCCGAAGACCTGCCCCTGGTCGTACACCAGGCCGGTGTTGGGGCTTTGATCGAAGGTGCCGCTGAACGAGAACGTGAGGACCATGGCGGCGACGATGCCCAGGGCCGCGCCGAGAGCGAGGAAGACGCCGTACTTGGGCGCGCGGCGCACGGTGAGGTTCTCGTCCATGGGTCCATCATCCCACTTGAGGCTGTGCCCGTCCCGAAGGCCCCCGGGTGCCGGTCAGGGGCGTAGGGGAAGCAGCGCGGCGATCTCGGACGCGCGGATGCCCGACGCGCCGAGGTCGGGGGTGTCCACCGCATCCGCCCACGACGACTTCCCCGTGGCGAGCGAGACCCACAGGGCGGGGGAGATCTCCACGACGTTCGGCGGGGTGCCACGGGTGTGGCGGGGACCCTCCACGACCTGGACGGCACCGAAGGGCGGCACCCGCACCTCGACCGACGTACCCGGTGCCTTCTCGGCCAACAGCTGCAGGAGGTAGCGCACGGCCGTACCCAGGTCCGCGCGCGCGGGCTGGGCCCCGGCGGCCGCGGCATCGTCCACGGCTGCGAGGGCCGCGCGACCGTCGTCCGTCGTGATCTTGCGAGCCATCCCCCGAGGCTAACCCCGCGGGCCTCGACACACGATGCCCGGCATCGGACCGGCCCCGGCCGCAACTCAGGCTGGGTGTGACGTCCCCACCCGAAACCCGGTCGAATCCGGCCCGCGGCCGCCCACCAGCCTGAGTTCGGGCCGGAGGACGAGGGGCAGACGGGAGCCGGGGAGCCGCCGTTAGGCTGGCGGGGTGAAGATCCTCGTTCTCGGCTCCGGTGCCCGCGAGCACGCCATCATCCTCGCCCTGCGGTCAGAGCAGGCCGCGCACGACATCCTCGCCGCCCCCGGGAACGCGGGGATCGGGCGCGACGCCACCCTGGTCGACCTCGACCCGAACGACCCGGGCGCGGTGACCGCTTTCGCGAAGGAGCACGCGGTCGACCTGGTCGTCGTCGGCCCGGAGGCGCCCCTTGTCGCCGGTGTCGCCGATGCGCTCCGCGAACGGGGCATCCCCGTGTTCGGTCCCGGCGCCGCCGCCGCACAGCTCGAAGGCTCGAAGGCTTTCGCGAAACGCATCATGGACGAGGCCGGCGTGCCCACCGGCCGCGCGGTCCGCGCCGCCACCGCCGCGGAGGTCGAAGCGGCCCTCGACGAGCTCGGCGCCCCGCACGTGGTCAAGGCCGACGGTCTGGCCGCCGGAAAGGGTGTCATCGTCACGGACGATCGTGACGCCGCGCTTGCCCACGCCGCCCAGTACCTTCCGAGCGGGCCGGTCCTCATCGAGGAGTTCCTGGCCGGACCTGAGGTGTCCCTCTTCTTCCTCTCGGACGGCGACCACGTGCTGCCGCTGAGCCCGGCACAGGACTTCAAGCGTCTCGCCGACGGCGACGCCGGCCCCAACACCGGCGGTATGGGGGCCTACTCTCCCCTCCCCTGGCTCGCCGACGGCTTCGGTGGAGAGGACGCCTTCGTCGACCTCGTCACACGCGAGATCGCCGAACCGGTCATCCGCCGCCTCGATGCCGAGGGCACCCCCTTCATCGGGTTGCTCTACGCCGGCCTGATCCTCACGGAGACCGGCGTGAAGGTCATCGAGTTCAACGCCCGCTTCGGCGATCCCGAAACGCAGGTCGTGTTGCCTCGACTGGCGGACCCGCTGTCCGAGCTGCTCCTGGCCGCCGCATCCGGCCACCTCGAAGACCACGACCGACCGTCCTTCACCGACGACGCCGCGGTGACGGTCGTGATCGCGAGCGAGGGATACCCGGTCGAGCCCGTCACCGGACGCACCCTCACCGGACTCGAAGAAGCCGAGCAGGTGGACGGGGTCCACCTCGCCCACGCCGCCACCGCGCTGCACGACGGGCAGTTCCTCGCCACCGGCGGTCGCGTGCTGAACGTCGTCGGCGTGGGATCGACCCTCGCCGATGCACGGCGTCAGGTGTACCTCGGGGTCGAGGCCATCGACCTCGAGGGCGGGCAACACCGCCGAGACATCGCGGCGCGTGCCGCCGACTTCTGACCCGCACTCCCTGGCCGCCCCCTCACGCTGTCGGGACGGGCCACCTCACCCGATCCTCCTCGCGGTGGGGATAATGGGCGGGTGAGCTCCGCCGCCCCCTCCCCCGCCTCTGCCGATCTTCCGGGTTGGCGCCACGTCTACTCGGGCAAGGTCCGCGACCTCTACGTCCCGGCCGATGTACCCGACTCGGACGACGCCGAGCGGATGCTCGTCGTCGCCAGCGACCGCGTGTCGGCGTTCGACCACGTCCTCTCCCCGGGCATCGCCGGCAAGGGCGAATTGCTCACGACCCTCAGCATGTGGTGGTTCGATCGGCTCGCCGGGGCCGACGGCGGCCCTCGCATCCCGAACCATCTCGTCGACGGCGCCGAGCCGCCCACCGAAGTCGCCGGTCGCGCGATGATCGTGCACGCGCTGGAGATGCTGCCGATCGAGTGTGTCGTCCGCGGCTACCTCACCGGGTCGGGCTATCAGGAGTACCTCGCCTCCGGGACGGTCTGCGGAATCCCCCTCCCGGAGGGTCTGGCCGACGGCGACCGCCTCCCCGAGCCGCTGTACACCCCCGCGTACAAAGCACCGATGGGAGAGCATGATGAGAACATCACGTTCGAGCAATCGGTCGAACTCGTCGGCGAGGAACGGGCGAACGCGTTGCGGGATGCCTCTCTGGCGATCTACGCCCGGGCTGCGGCGACCGCGGAGGCGGCCGGCCTGATCCTTGCGGACACGAAGTTCGAGTTCGGACAGGACCTGGAAGGAACCCTCACCCTGGCCGACGAGGTCCTCACAAGCGATTCGTCCAGGTATTGGGATGCGCGTGCGTGGCGCGAGGGGGCGTCCCCCGCCGAGCGGATGGCGAGCTTCGACAAGCAGATCGTGCGCGACTGGCTCTCGGCCAACTGGGACAAGACCGGTGCCCCGCCCGAGCTTCCGGCGCAGATCGTCGATCGGACCACCGCCCGCTACCGCGAGTTGCTCGAGCGCCTGGTCGCCTGAGCCCGCGGCGGCTCCCACCCGTCAGCCCAGCAGCATCCGTTCGAGGTTCTCGATCGGCTCGTACCAACCCTGCTCGAGCACCCAGGTCTGGAAGGCGCGATCCCACCCGAGGGCGACGCCGACTCCGACCACGACCAGAATCCCGCCGATCACGCGGCGGAAGACCCCGTGGGGGTTGCTCAGCCACCCGAGCTTGCGCACGAGCGCCGTGCCGGCGAGCGCGACACCGAGTAGCGCGAGGGCCAGTCCGACCGCATAGGCGGTGACGTACACGGTTCCGGCGGCGAAGCTGGCGGGCAGCACGGTGGCCACGATGAGGGCGTACGTCGGCGAGCAACTGCTGAACGCCGGCCCGAGCGCCGCGCCGAGCGCGATGTCTCCGCTGAGTCCGCTGCGTCGGTAGCCGCGGTCGAGGAGGCGCCCGCCGCCGGCCTGCAGCCCGGTCGCCATCGTGACGCGTTCCCACAGGGTTGGGAACAGCATCGTCAGGCCGAGCACGGCGACGATGACACCGGAGATCGACTGCCACACCCATGCCGGCACCCCCAGCAGGGCGGAGGTTGCCTTCAGCAGCAGGGTGAAGGCGACGACGGATGCGGCCAGAGAGCCCGCGATCACCATCGGGCGGAACCACTGCCGCTCGGCGACGCCATCGTCGGCCTGCGTGCGGGCGGCGGTCCCCCCGACGATGACGGGCAGGAGAGGCAGGACGCACGGCGCGAGCACCGTCAAGACCCCCGCCGCGAACGAGACGAGCGTGAGGGCGAGCATCAGCCGATGCCGAGCCCCGCCAGCGCCGTGTCCAGAGACGGGTCGTCGTACGGGACGAACGAGGCGACGGCGGCGCCCGAATCGTCCAGCGCGACCACGGTCGTCTGCTGTCGCACGTCGTACTTCTGACGCAGATCCTGGTGGGTGTCGTAGTCGACCTTCAGCACCGTGACCCCGTCCGGCACCCCCTCGGCGACGATGTCCTCGTCGAGGGCACGGCACTGGGGGCACCACGTGGCGTGGAAGAACAACACCCGCGTCCCCTCGGCCGCGGCGAGCGCGCTCTCGGAGTAGTCCACGTAGGCGCCCGGCGAGGCGCCGGGCTCGCTGTCGGACGCGGTGTCGTCCTCCGCCTGCGCCTCCTGCTCTGCGTCGGCGGCGTCCGCCGCGTCCGCCTCCGCGGCGGAGTCGTCGCCCATGGGCGACTCGGTCGCGACGGCGGCGGGATCATCGCTCCCCGCCAAGGAGACGGCGACGGCACCGCCCACACCGACGGCGAGCACACCCGCGATGGCCAGGGCGACGACAGTTCCGCGCTTCATGGTTCCATCCTCACCCGCGGGAGCCGATAGAGGGGTGACGAAGCGGTGACGGATCCGGTGGGCAACAACCGATATCGTGTCGGCGGCGCGGATTCGTCGCCACACATCCTCGAGGAGCACGTATGCCTGTCTGGTCCCTGCACGGAAACGGTCGAACCGTCGAACCCGGGAAGGTGGTGGCGCCCACCGAGCGCCTCAACTGGGGTGCGACCGCCGCGATCGGCATGCAGCACGTGATCGCCATGTTCGGGGCGACGTTCCTCGTACCGGTGCTGACCGGTTTCCCGGTGCCCACGACGCTGTTGTTCTCGGGTGTCGGCACGATCTTGTTCCTGCTGGTCACCCGCAACAAGCTGCCCAGCTACCTCGGCTCGTCGTTCGCGTTCATCGCCCCGGTGACCGCGGCCACGGCGACCGCGGGCATGGGGTCGGCGCTGGCCGGCATCGTCGCGGTCGGCCTGCTGCTCGCGGCCGTCGGTGTGATCGTGCAGTTCGCCGGGCTCGGGTGGATCGACCGTCTGATGCCCCCGGTGGTCGCCGGCGCCATCGTGGCGCTCATCGGCTTCAACCTCGCACCGGTGGCGTGGACGAACTTCCAGGTGCAACCGCTGACGGCGACGATCACGCTCGTCTCGGTCGTGCTGTTCAGCGTGCTGTTCCGCGGGTTCCTGGGGCGGATTTCGATTTTCCTCGGCGTGATCGTCGGCTACGTCGTGGCACTGCTGTCGGGCGAAATCGACTTCACGGCCGTCGAGCAGGCCGCCTGGGTCGGTCTGCCCGAGTTCCAGATCGCCGACTTCACCTCGCCGCAGACGTGGGGGGTGATCGCGATGTTCCTCCCCGTCGTGCTCGTCCTCATCGCTGAAAACGTCGGCCACGTGCGCGGTGTCGCGACGATGACGGATGCCTCGGTGAACCGTCACACCGGTCGTGCGCTCATCGCCGACGGCGCGGCCACCACGGTCGCGGGTTTCTTCGGCGGGTCGGGGACGACCACCTACGGCGAGAACATCGGCGTCATGGCTGCCACCCGCGTGTACTCGACCGCCGCGTACTGGGTCGCCGGCGCCACGGCGATCCTTCTCAGCCTCTCCCCCAAAGTCGGGGAGCTGTTCAACTCGATCCCCGCGGGCGTACTCGGCGGCGTGACCACCGCGCTCTACGGCCTCATCGGGATCATCGGGATCAAGATCTGGGTCGACAACCGCGTGGACTTCTCCCGCCCGGTCAACCAGTACACCGGCGCCGTGGCGCTGGTGATCGCCATCGCGGGGTTCACGATGCAGTGGGGCGACTTCCAGCTCGGCGCCATCGTGATCGGATCGGCCGCGGCGTTGCTGATCTACCACCTCGGGAACGCCATCGCGCGCGCCCGCAAGACCGGTGCGGACGACGGAGGTCCGATCCCCGCAGTCGGTCCGCTGGGCGGCGACCCGGAGTGAGGTGAGCCGGCCTCCGGCGCCGGAGGTCAGGCGGAGTCGCGCACGATGAGGTCGGCGGGCAGCACGGTGACGTGGTCGGGCTCGAGACCGGCGAGCCGGTCGAGGAGCATGTTCGCCATCTGCTCACCCTGCTCGAACGAGGGCTGTCGCACCGTCGTGAGCTGCGGGCTGACGGATGTCGCGACCGGCGAGTCGTCGAAGCCGACGATGGCGATGTCGTCGGGCACCGCGATTCCCTCGGCCGCGAGCACGCTCAGCACCCCCTGGGCCATCAGGTCGCTCGCGACGAAGATCGCCTCGGGGAGCGCGTCCGTGGCGAGCATCCGGCGCATCGCCACCGCTCCCCCGTCCGTCGTGAAGTCGCCGTCTTCGACGACCCCCTCGGGGAGGCCGGCGGCGGCGAGGGCGTCACGCCAGCCCTGCAACCGGTCGACGGCGGCGGGCATGTCGAGAGGACCCGTGATGGTCGCGATGCGCGTGCGACCGGTTGCGATCAGATGCGCCGTCGCCTCATAGCCGCCGCGCCGATTGTCGACGTCGACGTAGTAGTCGCGCTCGCGCGCGGTCACCGGGCGACCACCGTAGACCACCGGGACCACCGCTGCGATCCGGTCGAGATAGGTGTCGCTGGTGTGGTGCGAGACCACGATCGCACCGTCGACCGCACCCGAGCGCATGTAACTCGTGGTCTTGTCTCCGGGATCGTCGCTGGCGATCACGAGGTTGAGCACGTAGTCGGACTGGCTCAGTCGCGCGTTGATACCGGAGACGACCGAGGCGAAGAACGGGTCGCCGAAGAACCGGGTGGTGTCTTCCGGGACGATCAGCGCGATCGCGTGCGTCTGCCGGCTCGCAAGGGTCCGTGCGGCGCGGTTGGGCACGTAGTTGAGGTCGGCGATCGCACGGTTGACCGCCTCGACGGCCTCAGGACTCACCGCCGGGGAACCGTTCACGACGCGTGACACGGTCGACCGCGACACTCCGGCCGCGGTGGCGACCTCTTCGATCGTGACGGCCGCGCGAGCTGCGGACGACGTGGTCATCACGACTCCTTCCCTACGCCTGCGCGATCGGGCGGTGGGGGGTCACAGCGTACGCGAGGCGATGATGCGAGCGTACTCGCGACCGCTGTCCTTCAGGGATCGCTCCTGCGTCTCGTAGTCGACGCGCACGATCCCGAATCGCTTCTCGTACCCCCACGCCCACTCGAAGTTGTCGAGCATCGACCAGTAGAAGTAGCCGTCCACATCCACTCCGGCGTCGATCGCGTCGAGCACGGCGCCGAGGTGACCGCGCAGGAACTCGACGCGGTCCGCGTCGTGCACACGGGTCTGCCCGTCCTCGATCACGGCGACGTCGTCGTAGGCGGCCCCGTTCTCGGTGACGTACAGCGCCGTCCCGGCGGGGCCCGCGTAGTCTGCCGACACTCGCTGGAGCAGGCGGGTGAGGCCCTCCGGCTGCACCTCCCACTGCATCGGGGTGCGCGGCAGTCCGCGCTCGTGCCAGAAGATGCGCTCGTGCGACGGGAACGGCGAGTGGGCCGGACGTTCCGTCGGGGCGTCGCCACCGATCGGGGCGAGATCCGGCTCGTGTCCGCTCACGTATTCCCCGTGATAGTAGTTCACCCCGAGGGAGTCGATGTGGGTCGAGATCGTCTCGAGGTCTCCGGGCTGCACGGCCGCTTCGAAGGATGCGACGGCGCCGGCGTCGACAGCGCGGATGTCTTCGACCACGTCGGCCGGGTACTCCCCGCGGAAGATCGGGTCGAGGAACCACCGGTTGAACTGACCGTCGATGCGGCGCGCGGCGTCGAGGTCGGCGGGGTCGCTCAGGTCGACCGCGTCGGCGACGGTGAGGTTCAAGGTGATGCCGAGATTCAGCGATGCGTCACGCTCGCGCAGTGCGCCGATGGTCTGACCATGAGCGAGCATGAGGTGATGCGCGGCGAGCATCCCCTCCTCGACGCTGTAGTGGCCCGGCGCGTGGATACCCGCGGTGTAGCTCAGGAACGACGAGCACCACGGCTCGTTGAGGGTCGTCCACACCTTGACCCGATCGCCGAGGGCGTCGTGCATGTCGAGTGCGTACTCGGTGAAGCGCGCCGCGGTGTCGCGGTTGGCCCATCCGCCCTTTTCCTGCAGCGCCTGCGGCAGATCCCAGTGGTAGAGGGTGAGCCAGGGCAGGATGTCGGCGTCGAGCAACTCGTCGACGAGACGCTTGTAGAAGTCGACCCCGGCGGGGTTCACCTGCCCGCCGTCGGGACGGACGCGCGACCACGACGTCGAGAACCGGTACGTGTTCAGACCGAGGTCTTTCATCAGCGCCACATCATCGCGGTAGCGGTGGTAGTGGTCGCAGGCGACATCCCCGTTGTCTCCGTTGATGACCGCGTCGGGCACCCGGCAGAACGCGTCCCAAATCGAATCCCGGCGTCCGTCCTCGTGAGCCGCGCCTTCGATCTGGAACGCGGCGGTGGCCGCACCGAACAGGAAGTCCGCCGGGAACGGGCGTGTGGGAGCGGTCATCTGGGGGGATTCCTCTCGGGAGGTGGGGGTCATGGTGCTCATCCCTTCACGGCTCCTGCCATGATGCCGCTCACCAGCTGCTTGCCGACGAACACGAACAGGATCAACAGCGGGATCGTCGCCAACAGCACACCGGCCAGGACGATCGAGTAGTCGACGAAGTAGTTCGACTGCAACAGCGACAAGGCCACCGGAAGCGTCGGGTTCTGACGGTCGAGCACGATGAACGGCCAGAAGAAGTTGTTCCACGCCGTCACGAACGTGAACAGACCCAGCATGGCGGCCGCCGGTCGCGCCGCGGGCAGGCCGATCGTCCAGAACGTGCGGAACGATGTCGCGCCGTCGACACGCGCGGCTTCGATGAGCTCGTCGGGCACCGACTGTCGCAGGTACTGGGTCATCCAGAACACCCCGAAGGCGGTCACCAGCGCCGGCACGATGATCGCGCCGATCTGCCCGGTCCAGCCGAGTTCGGAGAACAGGATGTACAGCGGCACGACACCCAGCTGCATCGGCACGGCCATCGTCGCGATGACGAACACGAGCAGCCAGTTCGCGCCCTTGAACTTCAGCTTCGCAAACGCCCACCCGGCGAGGGTCGAGAAGAACACGACCGACAGGGCGATGAGGGCGGAACTGTAGATCGAGTTCCACAGCGCCAGCCAGAAGTTCACGGCCGGGTCGTTGACGACCGCCATGGCGTTGTCGATGAAGTTGCCACCGGGCAGCCAGGACATGTTGGGGTCGCGGATGGTGGATGCGTCACCCGAACCGATCAGGAACGACCAGTAGAAGGGGAACAGCGACCCGCCCAGCACGACGGCCAAGGCGCCGTAGACGAACCAGCCGGGGCGGGTTCCGCGGATCGCACGACGGCGACGCCGGCGCGGCTTCTCCTCGGCGGGGATGCTCTCGTCGGAGATGGTGACGGGAGGAGTGGTGGTGCTCATCGCTCGTCCTCTCGGGTCGAACCGGTCGTGGTGGCGGGAGCGGTGGCGTGCACCCGGGCCTCGCTCTGCACAGCGAGCTTGGCCGCGCGAGCGGCGGCCCGGCGTTCGGCTCTCGTCTGCGTGGTGCGGGTGCCTTCCGTCCGCACCAGTCCCTGCGTGACGACCAGGTTGATGACACCGATCAGCAGGATGATGATGAACAGGATCCACGCCAGCGCGGCCGCACGCCCGAAGTTCCACTCGCCCCAACCGATGTTGTAGAGCCAGAGGGTGATCGTGAGCCACTGCGAGTTCGGGCCGCCGGTGCCGTACTGGTCGTACATGCGCGGCTCGTCGAAGATCTGCAGTCCGCCGATGGTCGAGGTGATGATCACGAAGATCAGCGTCGGCCGCAGGCTGGGCACGGTGATCGAGAAGAACTGACGCGGCTTGCTCGCCCCGTCGACGGTAGCCGCCTCGTAGTAGTCACGCGGGATGGCCTGCATGGCGGCGAGGAGGATCAGCGTGTTGTAGCCGGTCCAGCGGAAGTTGACCATCGTGGCGATCGCGATGTGGCTGGCGAACGCATCCGAGTGCCACTGGACCGCGGGCAAGCCGAGGTCTTGCAGGATCGAGTTGACGAGGCCGTACTGGTCGCCGAACAGGTTGCTGAAGATGAGGGCGACGGCGACGGGGGCCATCACATAGGGGACGAGCACGCCCATGCGCCAGAAGGTCTTGGCGCGGATGTTCTGGTCGAGCATCGCGGCGATGAAGATCGCGGCGATCAGCTGCGGGATCGACGACAGCAGGAAGATGCTGAACGTGTTGCGCAGGGCGATCCAGAACTTGGGGTTGCCGAGGATCCAGCCGTATTGCTCGAATCCGATGAACTCGCCCGAGTTGCGGACGAGGTCCCAGTCCATGAACGAGATGATCGCCGTGTAGCCGATCGGGAACAGACCCACGATCGCGAACAGGATGAAGAAGGGCGAGATGTAGAGGTACGGGGAGAGCTTCAGGTCCCACCGGCTCATCCGATGCCCGAAGGCGATGCGCTTGACCGAGCGCGGGGGCTCGGGACTCTCGCTCCGCCGGCTGGGGACCTTCGGCGGGGTGGTTGTCGCGGTCACGACGATCCTCGTTTCATGCGTGCGATGCAGCGGGTGGGGCCGGTGCGGGTGCGCACCGTTGCCCTGCGGGCGTGATCCTCACGCGCGCGGGGGTCGGGTGCGCACCCTCCCGGCGGGGGTGTGTCAGCCGATCAGGTCGACTTCGGAGACCCACTGGTCCCACGAGGTCTGGGCGTCCTGCGTTCCGTCCTCGACGCGGGTCAGCGCCTGCTGCATCGCGTCGTTGATCTGGAAGTAGTACTCGCCCTTGAACGGCGACACCGTCACGGCGGTGGCGCGATCGCTGAGGATCGTGCCGACCGGGGCGTCGTTGAAGTACGCGTTGGAGGCCTCGAGCAGCGTCGGGTCGGTCAGCGCCTCGTTCTGGCTCGGGAAGGTACCTGCCTCCTCGAAGGCCTTGACCTGCTGCTCGGGAGCGGTCAGCCAGTCGGCGAGAGCCTGCGCGGCCTCGACGTTCTCACCGTTGCCGGGCACGGTCAGGTACGAGCCGCCCCAGTTTCCGCCACCGTTCGGGAAGACATCGGCGATGTCCCAACCCGTGGTGTCGGGTGCGTTGCCCTCGATGACACCGAGCATCCAGCCGGGGCAGAGCATCGTGGCGAAGGCGCCGTTGGAGAGCCCGGCGAACCAGTCGTCCGACCACTGACCGAGGTGGGCCGACTGGTCGGCGCTGGCGTCGAGGACCTGGTTGTAGATCTCCGAGACCTCGGGGTTCTCGGTGGCGATGATCTCGCCGGTCTCCGGGTCTTCGTAGGCTGCGGGGAGCTGGTTGACCATGCCCTGGTAGGTACCGCCGGCGGAGTCGAAGAACGCGTTGCCGGTGGCCTCCACGTACTGGGCCCCGAGGTCGAAGTAGGTCGACCAGTCGCCCTCGAGCAGCGCGGCGACCTCGTCGCGGTCGGTGGGCAGGCCGGCCTCGGCGAACAGGTCGGAGCGGTAGCAGACACCCTCCGGTCCGATGTCGGTGCCGTATCCGATGAGGTTGCCGTCGGCGTCGGTGGCCGCCTCGACCTTCCAGTCCAGCCAGCGGTCGGTGAGGTCGGCGGGGACCGGGGCGAGCAGGTCGGAGTACTCCATGACCTCGGGCAGCCAGTCGACCTCGATGGCCTCGATGTCGGCGAGGCCCGTCTTGCCGAGCTTCTGGAAGTAGTTGGCGCGGGCGTCGTTCGAGGTGGCGGCGCGGTTGTGGACGATCGTGATGTTCGGGTTCTCGTCCATGTACTCCTGGAGGAGAGCGTCGGTGTAGCCGAAGTCGTTGAACGTGGCGATCGTCAGTTCGATCTCCTCGTCTCCCGAACCGCTGCTGGACGAGTCCGATCCGCCGGCACAGCCGGCGAGGACGAGGGCGGTGGCGGAAGCCGCGGCCGCCGCGACAGCGGTGCGGCGCATGGCGCGTGATTTCACGGGTCACTCCTTTGTGTGGATGGACATGCTTGCTTTGGTGACTACTCGGAAGGCTGCGCTGCATTCTATGAGAGCGCTCTCACCGATTGAGACGAGACGCTACGGGAGCGCTCTCACGATGTCAAGAGAGCGCTCCCATGGCGTGGGTCACGGTTTCGTCACGGCACGCCCGCAGGCGTCCTGGCCGGGGCGCGTGGCGGGAGGACCTAGGCGCCTCGCCGACCGCGACGACTCTGAAGAAGAGTCGGGGGCGCGCCCTCGCGCAGCCTCAACGGGGTGAGCAGACGCGCGAGGGCGAGGGCGAGGGAACCCGCGATCATCTTGTCGATCAGAGATGCGAGGAAATTGACCGAGAACAGCGCCAGCCACATTCCCTGTGCGGTGCGCAACGCGTTCACGTAGGCGTCTGTCGCATGGCCCGATGAGTCGCCGTCGTAGAGGAAGCCGTTCAACGGCACCGCGACGAGCGTGCACGCGAGGGCGACGAGCATGTTCAGCAGGATGAATCGCGGGATCGTCCGGGCGAATCCGCGGATTCCGTAGCCCCACAGCACTGCGCCGGTCGCACTGACCAACCCGAACACGACGGTTTCGGGGGAGGTGACGATCGCGCCGAGCGCGTTGGTGGTGAGACCGACGATGACGCCGTACCAGGGCCCGAGGACGAACGCGGTGGTCGCCGTCCCGATCATGTCCAGGAACAGGGGCAGGGACAGCGCCTGATGGACCGCCGTTCCGAAGAGGTTCAGGAGCACGGAACCGACCATGATGGCCACAACGAGGCTGGCCCGGAGCGTTGCCACGCTGGGACCGTCGGCATCCACGGCCCGGTCACGACCCGACGCGTCTGGTGGCGAGCTGCTCGGCGTGCCCGCCGGCCGTCGGGTTCGGCGAGTTCCCCCCTCGGCACTCCGGCTCGCCGCGTCGGGGTGCATTCCCGACCGCAGATCGTCCGATCCTTCCGGATCCGCATCGGCCAGAGGCGAGCCGTACCCGGTTCCGGCGGCACCGGCGCGGGCGTCGACGGTGTCCTCCTCGGCGCGGGCGTCGTCGGGTTCGCGCGACGGCTGCCGTCCGCGGTGGTCACCCGGGTCCGACGGCGAGGACGAGATCGCGTCGGGTTCGCTGCCGGTCGCGATCTGTGCGGCGTCCACGCGGACGGCGAGACATCGCCGCCGCCATGCCGCAGCGGTCTCGTCGTCGCCTCCGAGGGCCGTCACGATCTCAGCCACCAAGTCTGCGTTGATGCGCCGGCGGCCGGTTCGGAAGACGTCGTACACCGTCGACCTGGCGATCCGCGCGCTGGCCGGGCTTGCCCCGTCCGCTTCCCGCCGACGCGCGATCCGTATGGCGATCTCGGCATATGAGGCGTCTCCGGACTCGATCCGCAACCGCTGGAGGTCCCCCGCGATCTCGTCGAAAGGCGCCCGACGCGCGCTCCCACCTTCTTCGTCTGTCATCGTCTCCCCCGACGCCCCCCGGCAGCCCGTGGACAGATGTTACGTCACCGAACACGCACCGCCGGTGCGGCACGCATGCGGCGTCAGCCGCGCCGCCGAGGCCTTCGTCGCCGCACCGGGTGTACGGAAGTGTCCGGAATAGCGTCTCGATTCGGGGTGGCGCGACGTCATCACGTTGACTTGTCCATGTCGCCGCGAGCGCACGTGCGGGCGGTTGGGGAGCTCAGGCTCGCCCGCCGGAAACGTCGTGGCGACCGTGACTGCCCGGCGCCCCCACGCGCCGGCAGCGGAGGCGCCCGCTGTCCGGGGGGACGAAGCGGCCTTCGGAAGGGTGTGGCCGCGGCGGGGGGCCGCGGCCACACCCTCTCCCATGCGGCGACACGCGGGGAGGGCGCCCGCGCCGATAGGATGGTGCCGATCCCCTGCCCGCGACATCCGGAGCCTCGTATGCCCACCATCGTCGTCGACGTCATGCCCAAGGCCGAGCTCCTGGACCCGCAGGGGAAGGCCGTCTCCGGCGCCCTCGCCCGCCTCGGTATCTCGGATTTCTCCGACGTGCGCATCGGCAAGCGCTTCGAGCTCACCGTCGACGGCGAGGTCACCGACGAGGTCCTCGCTTCGGCCCGCAAGGTCGCAGACGAGATCCTGTCGAACTCCGTGATCGAAGACGTGGTGGGTGTCGAGGTGGTCGAGTGACCACCCGCATCGGGGTCATCACGTTCCCGGGCTCCCTCGACGACGCCGACGCACGCCGCGCCGTCCGCATCGCCGGCGCCGAACCGGTCGCTCTGTGGCACGGCTCCCACGACCTCGACGGAGTCGACGCCCTCGTCCTACCCGGCGGCTTCAGCTACGGCGACTACCTGCGCGCGGGGGCGATCGCCGCCCACGCGCCGATCATGGCCGACGTCAAGAGCGCCGCCGCGGCCGGCATGCCGATCCTCGGCATCTGCAACGGCTTCCAGATGCTCGTCGAGGCACACCTGTTGCCGGGCGGACTCATCCGCAACGCGCACCAGCAGTTCATCCGACGTGACCAGCGGTTGCGCGTGGAGAATGCCGACACGGCGTGGACTTCTCAGTTCGCCCCCGAGCAGGAGATCGTCATCCCGCTCAAGAACGCCGACGGCGGCTACACGGCCGACGCCGACACGCTCGCCCGCATCGAAGGCGAAGGCCGGGTGGCGTTCCGGTACCTGGGCGTCAACCCGAACGGGTCCCTCAACGACATCGCCGGGCTCACCAACGAACGCGGCAACGTCGTCGGGCTCATGCCGCATCCCGAACACGCCGTCGAAGCAGGATTCGGCCCCGACACGAAGGTCGCGATGCGATCCGGCATCGACGGTCTGACGTTCTTCACGTCGGCCGTCTCCGCCCTGGTGGCCTCCGCCGCCTGACATCGATTCCCGCGGGTGCTCCCCGCCCGCGTCAGACGGTGCCGGCGGGTGGCCAGACGCCGATGATGATCGCCATCACCACGACCGTCACCAGCTCGTGCGCGATGTTCAAGACCGTGAGGGATGTCGGACGCCCCTCGAACGCGTCGTGGGTGATGAACCGCGCGGCAGTGAAACCGGCCCACAGTATCACCGAGGTCACCAACGTCGCCCACAAGTAGCCGCCACCGGAGAAATGCCAGACGATCGTCGCCGCACCCGCGAGCACCCAGGCGGTGATGAAGCTCACGATCACCGTCGTGATGATCGCCCACAGCGCCGAGGCACTCGGGCGATCCAGGTCGACGTTCGCAAGCGCCGACCAGCGCGTACCGAACACGCCGCGGGCGTACCAGATCGACCCGACGACCATGCTCGACGCCGTCGCGAGCAACACAGCCCAGTAGTTGATCTCCGGAACAGTCATCTCGGCCTCCTCCTGCGGCGCCGGCGGCGCCTTCGGCGTGAGCGTATCGCCCGGGTGCGCGGGCCGCACCCACCTGGCCCACCACGCGCGATAGCGTGGCCGCGTGACTACCGGCCCCGCACCCCTCGTCGTCAGCGTCCCCACCGGACAACTCGCCGCCGGCATCCAACCGCTTCCCGACGGTGTCGACGTCGTGATCTGGCCCATGGACGGCCCGGCGCCCCGCGACCGTTTCGACATGGTCGTGCCGCCCTACATGTCGATGTCATCGGTCCTCGACCGCCTGGCCGGCCTCGAGGTCGGCCTGGTGCAGTCGCAGTCGATCGGATACGACGGGGTCGACCGCCTCATCCCCGCCGGCATGCGGTTCGCGAACGCGTCCGGCGTCCACGAGGCCTCGACCGCCGAACTCGCCGTCGGGCTCGCGATCGCCGCGCAACGCGGCATCGACCGGTTCGCTCGCACCCAGGCGCACGGGCAGTGGGAGCCGTTCGTCGCCCCGAGCCTGGCCGACCGGCGCGTGATGCTGCTCGGATACGGTGGCGTCGGCAAAGCCATCGCCACGCGTCTGTCGGGCTTCGAGGTCGAGATTGTCCCGGTCGCGTCACGCGGGCGGGACGAAGACGGCGTCGCGGTGCACGGCACCGATGAGCTGCCCGAGTTGTTGCCCACCGTCGACATCGTCATCACGTCCCTACCGGGTGGCGAGGCGACCCGGCACATCATCGACGACGCGTTCCTCACAGCCCTTCCCGACGACGCGCTGATCGTGAACGTCGGCCGTGGCCCACTGATCGACACCGACGCCCTCGTCGATCACGTCACACGAGAGCGCATCCGAGCGGCGCTCGATGTGACCGACCCCGAACCGCTTCCCTCCGACCATCCGCTGTGGACCTTGCCGGGGGTGCTCATCGTTCCGCACGTGGGCGGTGCGACGACCGCGATGACCCCGCGCATCACCCGTCTCGTGCGGACCCAGATCGAACGGCTCACCGCCGGCGAACCTCCGCTGAACGTCGTCTTCGGCGGCTGAGGCGGACCCTTCGTCACCCACCGCCGGGCCGGCGCTTCGGTCTCCCGCCCGCCGGTCCGTCTCAGAGCAGGATCAGAACGCCCGCGACGACGGAGGCGGCCGCCAACACGATCGCGATCCCGATCAACACCACGTGCACACGGTAGAACGCGGTGCGCCGACCGCTCTCGTCGGTCGCACGTGCGTCGTTCGCGATCCTCGGGTAGAACCGCGGCCACACGACGGCGTTGAACAGCGCGTTGACGAACAGCACGACGGCAGCGAGGATCTCCACACCCCCCACGCTACCTGCGCGGTTCACCGCCGCGGCCGGCGTTCCCGCCCGCTCCGCGCCGCCCACAGTGAACGACACAGGAGATCCGAGCCGTAAACGCGTCACTCCGGGGCCGCACGCGGGTCCCACCGCAGAATCCCCTGTCCTGTTCGCACCCGAGACGTCAAGAAGGCGACGGTGTCGACCCCGGGGCCCGGGCCGGCCGGCCATCTGTCGCGCGCCCCTCGTGGCCGTTCTGCCGCCGCCTGCCTTCGGCATGCCGTCGACAACACAGGAGATCCGCGCCGATCGGGCCGAGAACGGCCCGCCCCCGGCCCATCTGCCGCCGGATCTCCTGTGTTGTCGACACGGGTGGCGGGCGCCGGGTCGAAGAGAGAGGGCGCGCGGCGTCCATCAGCGGGTGTCGATGTCGGCGCCCGACCACAGGTCACCGCACTCCACCCGGATCACGCCGTGCGTGCGCAGGTAGAGCCGTGCACCCTCGTCACCCGCGACCGACTCCGCCAGGGCCGGTACGTGCTCGGCGCCGATGAGCACGGGATGACCAGGCGCACCGTCGTAGGTCGCCTGCACCAGGGCCGTGGAGAAGTGGGCGTCGGCCGCGGCGACGACACGGCGGACGGCCGAGGGCGGGGCGTCGGGGACGTCGACGGGAAGGATCACGACGGCCGCGGGACGGACCGGTCCCGACGGCACGGCGGTCGCGAGACCTGCGCGCAGCGTCGCCGACAGCCCGTCCGCCCACGCCGCCACCTCCACGACCTCGGCGCCGGGCGGCACGAAAGCGGCGACCTCGTCACCCCGTGCGCCGACCGCGACGAGCACTCTGCCGCACCCTCCACGGCGGAGCGTGTCGACGGCACGTTCGACCCATGGCGTCCCCGCCGCGTCGCGCGCAAGTCCTTTCGGCCCACCGAACCGGGTGCCCGCGCCTGCGGCGAGCACCAAGCCCACGATCGGCGCGGCGGGTTCGTCCATGGCGTCGAAGCGTAGCGCGCCCGAAACACGACGGGGGTACCGTGACCGCATGCTGGGCTTGGGAACCGAGGCGCACCGGCGCCTGCGTGCGGGCGAGCGCCTGGGCGTCGTCACCGTCATCGGGGTGCCCGGGAGCGCCCCCCGCGGGGTCGGTGCGTCGATGGCGGTCACCGCGAGCGGCGCGGTGATCGGCTCGATCTCCGGCGGATGTGTCGAAGCGGATGCGGTCGTGCTGGCCCGCCTCGCGCTCTCCACCGACTCGGCGCACCGCGCGACCTACGGGCTCACCGACGACGATGCCCCGGCCGCGGGCCTCGCCTGCGGCGGACGCATCGAGGTCCTCGCCTATCCGGTCGCCTTCGAGGACCCCGTCGTCGGTGAGATCCTCGAACACGAGGACGCCGACCGTGCGATCACGATCGGTCTGGTCGTCGACGGCCCGGATGCCGGACGCGCGTTCACGGCGCACGATGCCGACGGCCTCCCCGCCGCCGTCGCGGCGGACCTCGCCCGGGCGGCTCTGCTCCGCGAGAACCGCCGCATCACGCCGCGCGAGGCGCTCGCCCCCTCACGCAGCGCCTCACGCAGCGCCCTCGCCTCACCGGGTGAACTCACCTCACCGGATGCGCCGACGACACCCCACGGGACACATCTCCCGGAGGTGGTCGCCCTCAGCAGGGCTCCACGTCCACGACTGATCATCGCGGGCGGCGGCGAGCATGCCGCGGCACTGTGCCGGGTGGCCACGGCCGCCGGGTTCGCGGTGACGGTGGTCGACATGTGGGAGGTCCTCGTCACGAAGGAGCGCTTCCCAGAGGCGGCCCGCCGCGTCGTCGCGCCACCCCACGAATACCTCGCCGGCCAGGCGCCGGAGGACATCGATCTGCGCACCGCGGTGTGCATCCTGACCCACGACGAACGGCTCGACATCCCGGCCCTGGAGGCGGCGCTGGCGCTGCCGATCGGCTTCGTCGGCGCCCTCGGCGCCCGCCGCACCGTCGCCCGGCGCACGCACCTGCTCGTCGAGCGGGGGGTTCCGGATGAGGCCGTCGCGCGCATCCACATGCCTCTCGGCCTCGACCTCGGCGGCCACTCCCCAGACGAGACCGCGATCGCGGCGCTGGCCGAGATCGTCGCCGCCCGCCACGGCGGCACCGGGGCGCCGCTACGGGAGACGAAGGGACCCCTGCATGACACGCGTGGCCGCTCCCACAAGCCGGCGGTCTCGGCCGAGGAGAGCATCGCACGCTCGTGCTAATCTGCCGCGCAACGCGGTCCTATCAACCATGGCCTCTCGGCCGAACACCGGATGTCCGGGTGGTACAGGGCGGGGAACCAGCGCATCCGACGCCGCCCGCCCCGAGGAGAGATCATGGCCGCCACCCCCAGTCCCGTCGACAAGTCCCAGGCCGGGATCGACGCCCGCCAGTATCACATCGGCGTCGCCCCCGGCGAGGTGTCGACTGTCGCCCTGCTGCCCGGGGACCCCTTCCGCGTGCCGCTGGTCGCCGAGTTCCTGACCGACGTCCGAGAGGTCGCGCACAACCGCGAACACCGCACGATGACCGGCTCCTACAAGGGCCGGCTCATCACGGCGACATCCACCGGGATGGGTTGCCCGTCGACGGCGATCGCCGTCGAAGAGCTCGCCCGCGTGGGCGTGACCAGCGTCATCCGTGTCGGGTCCTCGGCCGGTCTGCAGGCCGGGATCGTTCCGGGAGACCTTTTGGTGAGCGAGGGCAGCTACCGCATGGACGGCACCACCGACGCTTACCTCCCGCGCGGGTTCCCGTCGGTGCCCGATGCCGAGCTGACACTCGCGCTGACGCGGAATGCGAAGCGGATCGCCGCAGCCGCCGGCTCACATGCCTACACCGGCATCAGTACGTCGAGTGACGCGTTCTACGCCGAGACCCCCGAATTGATCCGGCAGTTGAACGGCATGGGCATCCTGAACATGGAGATGGAGGCCTCGGCGATGTACGTCGTCGCGCGTCTCCGGGGGATGCGCGCGGGCATGGTGTGCGCAGCATCCAGCAACCTCGTCGACGGCGCATCGGTCTACGGCGACACGAAGCAGGCGCTGAAGGACGGCTGGATGCGCTCCATCGAAGCCGCCCTGGACACCGCGGTCGACCTCGCCCTCTGATCCGGCGCGGGGTGCGCACGGGGGTCGGGATGGGCACGAGCCCGCGGGTCTGCCACCACCCGGCGCGTGTCGGCACCGACGCGACGACACGCGGGCGCGCGCGGTGGGGGTTGCGCGCACGAAACACCGACGTAATGCCGCGGTGGTTGACTTCCCTGCACCTGTTCATGTGATCAACATCCCGAGGCTCCAGTGGACATCACGACCATCCGCGACTTCCGCGCCGCGCGCACGGACGCCGACCTCGCCCTGACTCCCGGGGAGACGTTCATGGCGGGCGGAACATGGCTGATGAGCGAGCCGCAGCCCGCGACGACCGGGTTCGTCGATCTCACCACGATGGGATGGCCCGACCTGGAGATCACCGACGCCGGCCTGCGGATCGGTGCCACGTGCACCATCGCCCGCTTGGTGCGATGGGCGCAGCAGGAGGCCCCGGCGCCGTGGATCGCCGCGCCTCTGGCCGTCGACGCGGCGAACGCGCTGCTGGCCTCGTTCAAGATCTGGAACACCGCCACGGTCGGCGGGAACGTCTGCCGATCGTTCGCCGCGGCGGGGATGGTCTCGCTCTCGGTCGCCCTCGACGGGGTCGCCGTGATCTGGACACCCGAACCTGATGCCGCCGGTGTCTTCGTCGAACGCCGAGAGCCGGTCGCCGACATCGTCGTCGGCAACGGCGTGAACACCCTCGCCCCGGGTGAGATCCTGCGGGCGATCGAGATCCCGGACTCGGCCCTGCGGTCACAGGCCGTTCTGAACAAGATCGCGCTGGCCGAACATGGCCGCTCCGGTGCGGTCGTCACCGGGCGGATCGACCCCGACGGGTCCGCCGTGTTCGCCGTCACCGCCGCGACGGCCGCACCGACCGTGTGGCGGTTCCCGCACCTCCCCGACGAACTCACGCTGACCGGTGCCGTCGCCGACGCATCCGGCTATTACACCGACCCGCTCGGCGCCGCCGATTGGCGGCGCGGGGTCAGCGTCGAACTGGCGCTGCGCGTGCGGAACCGGCTGGAGGAGGCCGCGTGAAGATCGACGTCAATGGCTCGGCGATCGAGGTCGACCCCGCCCCGGGCCAGTGTCTGCGCACCCTTCTCCGCGAGCACGGTCATACGGAGGTGAAGAAGGGATGCGATGCCGGCGACTGCGGCGCGTGCAGTGTGCTCGTCGACGGTGAGCCGGTGCACTCGTGCATCATCCCCGCCGCCCGCATGGAGGGACGCGCGGTCACCACCGCGGCCGGCCTCGCCCCCGGCGACGAGTTGCACCCCGTGCAGGAGGCGCTCGTGGAGAACTTCGGATTCCAGTGCGGGTTCTGCACGCCCGGAATGGCCGTGACCGCATCCACCCTGTGCGAGCACGACCTCGACGACCTCGACCGCCGGATGAAGGGCAACCTCTGCCGCTGCACCGGCTACCGTCCGATCCGCGAGTCGATCCGGGAGGCGGTCCTCGGCCCGGTGCGCGAGACCGGCCGCGCCGCGCAGCCCGCCACCCCCTCCACCGGCGCCACCCCGCCCACCCCGACCATGTCCCGAAGTGCGTCCGCAAACGCCCCGCACACCGACCGAGAGTGGGACACGCATCAGGCCGCAGGGGGATCCGGGGCCGGGGTGGGTCGCTCGGCGCGGCCGGAGGCGGCGCACCGGGTGGTGCAGGGGCGCGAGCCGTACACGTTCGACGACCAGGCGACCGGTGCGTTGGTGCTGAAGGTCGTGACCTCCCCCGTGGCGCACGCCCGCATCCGCTCGATAGACACGTCGGCGGCCCTGGCGATCCCCGGCGTCGTCGCCGTCTACACGCACGAAGACGCCCCCGCGACCCGATACTCGTCGGCTCGGCATGAACACCGCACCGACGACCCCGACGACATGCGGATGCTCGACGACGTCGTGCGGCACATCGGCCAGCGGGTCGCGGCCGTCGTCGCCGAAACGTCCACGGCAGCGGATGCGGCGGTCGCCGCGGTGGCCGTGGACTACGACGAGCTTCCGGCCGTGTTCGAGCCGGAGGCGGCACGGAGCCCCGGGGCGCCCCTGTTGCATCCCGACCGCACGCCGGAGGACCGGGTGGCCGAGGCGTCGCGGAACGTCGTCGCCTCCGCGCACAAGACGGTGGGCGCCGACCCCGAGGTCGCGCTCCGGCACAGCGCCGTGACCGTCACCGGCACCTGGCAGACCTCGCGCGTCTCGCATGCGCAACTCGAGACGCACGGCGCGATCGGATGGCTGGATGACGATGGACGTCTCGTCATCCGTTCCTCCACCCAGGTGCCTTTCCTCACGCGCGACGAACTGTGCCACGTGCTCGACCTCGACCCCGAAACGGTGCGGGTGTACGCGCCCCGTGTGGGAGGAGGCTTCGGCGGCAAGCAGGAGATCTTCACGGAAGACCTCGTCGCCCTCGCGGTGCTGCGCACCGGCCGGCGCGTGGCGTACGAGTTCTCCCGCACCGACCAGTTCCAGCGGGCGTCTGTGCGGCATCCGATGCGGGTGTCGGTCACCCTCGGGGCGACCGAGGCGGGCGAGCTGACGGCGATGACCATCGACGTGTTGAGCGACACCGGCGCCTACGGCAACCACGCGATCGGGGTGATGTTCCACGCCGTCGCCGAATCGCAGATGCTCTACCGCTGTCCCGCCCGCCGCATCGACGCAGAGGCGGTCTATACGAACAACGTGCCCTCGGGGGCGTTCCGCGGCTACGGGCTGGGCCAGGTGATCTTGGGCGTGGAGTCGGCGATGGACATGCTCGCCGAGCGACTCGGCATCGACCCCTTCGATCTTCGGCGCCTGAACGCCGTGCGCGAGGGCGACGAACTCCAGGACGACCACCCGCACGACGACGTCGCGTGGGGCAGCTACGGCCTCGATCAGTGCCTCGATCTCGCCCAGGACGCGTTGCGCCGCGGCAACGGTGTCGACGCGCCCGCCGGGTGGAAGGTCGGCGAGGGGATGGCCGCGTCGATGATCTCGACGATGGCTCCGCGCGGACACATCGCCCACGCGACGGTCACCCTCACCCCGGCGGGCCGCTACCTGCTCGGCGTCGGGACGGCCGAGTTCGGCAACGGCACCTCGACGGTGCACCGCCAGATAGCCGCCGACGTGTTCGACGCGCCTGCCGAACGGGTGCAGCTGTGGCAGGCCGACACCGATGCGGTCGAGCACGACACCGGCGCCTTCGCGTCGGCGGGGACGACCGTCGCCGGCAAGGCGCTGTACGCCGCATGCCTCGCGCTGCGTGACCGGATGCTCGCGCTCGCGGCATCCCTCACCGGCACCTCCGCCGACGACGCCGCGGTGACACCGGATGGGGTGACCACCTCGGAGCGCGTCGTGTCGTTCGCCGAACTCGTCGCGGCGGCCGCCGACGAGGAGCGACGCCCAGCGGGGCTGATCGCGGAAGGGTGGGAGCGCGGTGACATCCGCTCCCTCGCCTTCAACGTGCACGCCGTCCGTGTCGCGGTCGACCCGTCGACCGGATCGGTGGCGGTGTTGCAGAGCATCCAGGCCGCCGACGCGGGCTTCGTCATCAACCCCGCCCAGTGTCGCGGACAGATCGAGGGCGGCGCCGCCCAGGGGCTGGGCAGCGCCCTGTACGAAGAAGTCCTCGTCGAGGACGGGCGCGTGGTGAACCCCGTCTTCCGCACCTATCGCGTGCCGCAGATGGCCGACATCCCCGACACCGAGGTGTACTTCGCCGAGACCCACGACGCCCTCGGTCCGTTCGGTGCCAAGTCGATGAGCGAGTCGCCGTACAACCCGGTCGCCCCCGCCGTCGGCAATGCGATCGCCCGTGCCCTCGGCGAGCGCCCCTTCCACCAGCCGTTCACGCGTGAGCGCGTGTGGCGCCTCGCGCAGCGGGGTGCGCACTCGGGCTAAGGTGATGCGGTGCCCGCCAGCGACCAGCCCGCCTCGATCGATCAGTTGATCGGCGACCGTCTCGGGCGCGCGATCCGCGAAGCCCGGTCGGAGCGCAAACTGTCGATGCGGGCTCTGGCGACGGCCGCCGAGATCAGCCAGCCCTTCCTCAGCCAGATCGAGAGCGGGCAGACGATGCCTTCCCTCATCACGCTGTACCGCATCGCGAACGCGCTCGAGATGTCGCCGTCGGCGCTGCTGCCCGCCGACCCGGATCCCGAGGTCGTGCACGTCTCGCGTGCCGCCGAGGCACGGTGGGTGCCGATCTCCGAGGCGCCCGACACCGCCCACACGCGCGTGATCCACGCC
The DNA here is from genome assembly GCF_039531285.1 of Microbacterium aquimaris. Taxonomy (NCBI): domain Bacteria; kingdom Bacillati; phylum Actinomycetota; class Actinomycetes; order Micrococcales; family Microbacteriaceae; genus Microbacterium; species Microbacterium aquimaris. The sequence continues at coordinate 719,868 of NZ_BAAAPT010000001.1, forward strand.
GGCGCGACGTCGTTGCAGGAGTACCGCATCGAACCCGGCGAGCGCGTCGGCGACTGGTTCGAGTCCGATGGTGAGGTCGTGCACTACGTCATCGAGGGCTCCCTCGCACTGGAGATCGCGGGCCTCGGCGTGTGGGAGTTGAACGAGGGCGATGCCGTCGCCCACCCGGGTGCGCTCAGAAATCGCTGGCAGTCGCGTGGCGACGGCTCGGCCCGCGTCGCCCTCATCTACACCGCGGGCACCTGACACCGACCGTCGGCGCCGACATCACCGGCCGACGTCGGCAACTGCTCAATATCGGCCGCCGGAGCGGCTCTCCCCCCGGACAGAGGCCGTTTCTCCCCGGACATGAGGAGTTCGCGACGAGTCGCTCCACGCGTCGCTCCATACCGTGTCGGGCGCGGGGTGTCGACTCCTCGTCTCCGAGGCCGATCGTCCGTAGGTTGGACGCATGGCGCGAGACGAGCATCGGCCGGAGGAGCTCTACACCGGCCCCATCGATCTGCCCGGGATGCGTGAGTTGGCCGAGGCCGAGTCCGAGGTCGACCAGCCCGAGATCACGTACGACGAGCAGAGATACCCCGCACGACCTCGGCGGCTGCGGCCGCGCGACCAGCTGCGCCGTGGCGGGGTGCGTCGCAGGGCGACCGACCCGCGAACCGCGAACGGCACGAACCCGAGGTATGTCGACTGGTTGGTGAACCAGTCGATGCTGCACGACGCCGACGTGCTCGCGCGCGAAGTGTCAGGACAACCGGCGATGTGGCGCAATCCCTATGCCCGTCCGGATGCGCGGCGCGCGATCGCAGCGACCGACGTGTGGTTCACCGCCTACCCCATCTCTCTGATCACGCGACAGGGGCAGTCGTTCCTTTCGGCACTCGGCGACGAGGAGCTGTGGGCGACGTTCGAACGCATCGGCATCACCGCCGTGCACACCGGGCCGGTCAAACGCGCAGGGGGCATCGCCGGGTGGGTCGACACTCCCAGTGTCGACGGACACTTCGACCGCATCAGCACGCAGATCGACCCGACCTTCGGCACCGACGACGAGTTCCGGGCGCTGTGCGATGCCGCCGAGAGCCACGGTGGCAGCATCATCGACGACATCGTCCCCGGCCACACCGGTAAAGGCGCCGACTTCCGGCTCGCCGAGATGGGTTACAAGGACTATCCGGGGATCTACCACATGGTCGAGATCCAGCCGGAGGACTGGGGGCTGCTTCCAGATGTGCCGGGCGAGGTCGACAGCATCAACCTCGATCCCGAGACCGAGCACGAGCTCGCCGAGCGCGGTTACATCATCGGGGCGCTGCAGCGCGTGATCTTCTACACCCCCGGGGTGAAGGAGACGAACTGGAGCGCGACGACACCGGTCACCGGCCCCGACGGCGTCACCCGGCGCTGGGTGTACCTGCACTACTTCAAACAGGGTCAGCCCTCTATCAACTGGCTCGACCCCACCTTCGCCGGGATGCGACTGGTCATCGGGGATGCGCTGCACTCGCTGGGTGAGCTCGGCACGACGGCGTTGCGCCTGGACGCGAACGGTTTCCTCGGGGTGGAGAAGAGCGCGGAGGGCCTGCCCGCCTGGTCGGAGGGACATCCGCTCTCGCACGCCGCGAACCACATCATCGGCGGCATGGTGCGCAAGGTCGGCGGCTTCACGTTCCAGGAGTTGAACCTGACGATGGAGGACATCCGCGACACCGGCGCGGTGGGGGCGGACCTCTCGTACGACTTCGTCGGACGTCCGGGCTACCACCACGCGCTCGCGACCGGGCAGACCGAGTTCCTGCGCCTGGCCCTGACGACCTCCCTCGAGCTCGGGGTCGAACCGGTGCAACTCGTGCACGGCCTGCAGAACCACGACGAGCTCACCTATGAACTGGTGCACTGGGCGACGCGCCATGCCGACGACGCCTATCGGTTCCGTGGGGGCGAGATATCCGGCGCCGACCTCGCCGAACTGGTGCGCGCAGAGCTCACCGAAAGCCTGACCGGCACGGCCGACTACAACCGTGTGTTCACGCAGAACGGGATCGCGTGCACGACGACATCGCTCATCGCCGCGACCCGCGGTTTCGCGTCGCTCGACGACATCACCGCCGCCGATGTGCCCGGCATCCGCGACGCGCACCTGCTGCTGTGCGCCTACAACGCCTGGCAGCCGGGGGTGTTCGCCCTGTCGGGGTGGGATCTGACCGGCATGCTCACCGTCGCACCCGACGAGGTCGCCGACCTCGTCGCATCCGGAGACACCCGCTGGATCGAGCGGGGCGCGCACGATCTGCTCGATGTCGCGCCACAGGCGACGGGTTCGGCGGCCGGGATGCCGCGGGCGCGCGCCCTGTACGGTCCGCTGCCCGCGCAGCTCGACGCCCCTGACTCGTTCGCGTCACGCCTGTCCGGGGTGCTCGAGCTGCGCCGCCGGCACGGGATCGCCACGGCCACGCAGGTCGACATCCCGCAGGTCGCCCACGCCGGCATGCTGGTGCTCGTGCATCGCCTCGATGAGGGCGACCCCGACGTGCAGGCGCCGCTTCAGGTGACCGTGCTGAACTTCGCCGGCGAGGCTACGGAGGGAACGGTGCACTCCGAGCACCTCACACCGGGGTGCGAGGTGCGGGACGGCGCGACCGGGGAGACGGTCGGCCATGTCGACGACCTGCACAGCTTCTCGGTGTCGCTTGCGCCGTACGGCGCGATGTTTCTGCTGCTGGATCCTCCGGAGGCGCCCACCGATTGAGCGTTGCCGGCGGGCGCGAGACACTCAGGAAGCGTTGCGAAAGGTCAGCGCGGTGTCGATGCCGGCCAACGGGACGGCCAGCCAGTCAGGCCTGTTGCGGGCCTCGTAGATGGATTCGTAGACCGCCTTGTCCAGCACGAGTGCGCGGAGCAACGTGCCGTCGAGGTCGGCGGATCCGGCGGCGGTCGCGTACGCATCGATGAACGTCTCCTGGCATGCCGCCGCCCAGGCGGCACCGTCGGCGCCGCCGCCGACCGCGCCGGCGTAGTCGAAGGAGCGGAGCATTCCGGCGACGTCGCGCAGCGGGAGGTCTGGGAGCGCCCGCTCCGCCATGGGACGAAGCGGCTCCCCTTCGAAGTCGACCAGGCGCCAGCCACGGCCGGGCACGGCAAGCACCTGGCCGAGGTGCAGATCGCCGTGGATGCGCTGGAGCTGCGGCCACGGGTCATCGAGAGCGGCGCGGTAGACCGCATCGATCGCCTCGACACGATCTGCGACGGCGGGCACCTCGGATGCCGCGATCCGGAGACGGCGGCGCCACGCGGATCCGATCGCCGCAACCACCTCGGGGTCGGCATGGGTCGTGTCCAGGGTCACGCTGAGCGCGCCGTGCACCCCGGCGACGGCGATCGCGAGGTCGCGGGCCGACTCGGTGAAGTCTCGACCGTCGCGGGCCGCCTCCAGCGCGATGTCCCACCCGTCGCGCACGCCGGGAAGAAACTCCTGCACGAAACCGAGCGTGCCCTGCGCCGAACCGGACTCCCGCCCCACGTCCGGCCACGAGGCATCCTGACTGCCGAAGAATCGCGGGATGTAGGGCGAACCTGCGGCGCTCAGGGCGCGTTGCACGGTGACGTCCGGGTTCTCTCCGTGATGGAGGGTACGGAACAGCTTCAGGATGATCGTCGGCTCACCGCGCTCCTCGAACACGATCGAGGTGTTCGACTGCTCCCCCGTCAGCACGCGCGATCCGGTGACGCGATGTACATCCACCCCCATCTCCGCGAGGGATCCGACGGCGAAGTCGTGCTGGCGGGCGGCGTCGACGTAGGCGCGCCCCTCCCCGGAGTCGACCACGTCGGCGACATCGTCGGAGCCGGCCAGCACGAGGGGCACGTGATAGAGAGTCGGGAGCGTCCCGGCGTCGTCCATCACGAGGTAGCGCATGCTGTCTGCGGGCCCGGGTTGCGCGTCGAGGATCCGCAGACGCGGCTGGTGCCCCTTTCCGGCGTACCAGCGCTGAGTCGTCATCCAGCCCGCGAGCGCATCGATGAAGTCCACGCTCTACCGTGGCGCGGATCGCAGCCGTGACACAAGGGGTGGACGCGGGCGACCATCGCGTGCGACCCTGCGCCGCCTAGAGTGGAAGGATGAGCGAGCCGGCGGACACGGGCGAGGGCGTTGAGGTCGCGCCGCACCGATGGCGTGCGGTGGTCGCAGCCCTGGCGAATGAGACGGCGCGACGCGTCCATGCGGAACTGACCCTCGGCGTGCACAGCGCCACCCTGCAGACCCTGTCGCCGTCTCGGCGCCGGCAGATCACGAGGGTCTTGACGCAAGCCGGCCTGGTTCGGGAGCAGAACGGGCGTCTTGCGGCGGACAACGCGGTGTTCGCCGATCTCCTCGCCGCGGCACCCGCACCGCCCAAACCGACGGGTCTCGCGCGGTTCTTCGACGCCGGCGGGCGCATCGCGGTGTACCCCTCGAATCCGCAGGTGCGTGCCGAACTGCTCTCCTCGATCGCACGCTCGGTGTTGGACCCCGGCGAGGTCCTGTCCGAGCAGCAGTTCAACGCCCGGCTGAGCGGCCACGCCCACGACGTCGCGATCCTGCGCCGCCACCTCGTCGATCACGGCCTGATCGAACGCACCCCCTCCGGCACGGAGTACGCGTTGCCCGCATCCGAGGAGCGATAACCGCAGCGGGAGCTCAGACCAGGCGCTCGAAGACCAGCGTCGCCTGAATGCGGTCACCGCCACCGAAGCCCGTGCTGCCCGACGAGGCGGTACTGATCGTGTGGAGTCGATAGCCGAGCGCAGCCTGCCGATTGATGACGCCCTCGAGCTCGACGAGGTTGTTCGACCCGGAGCCGAAGAACTTCTCCTTCAAGACGACTTGCAGCACGACGTAGCTCATCCCGGTCGGTGCGGGACGGGGCTGGGCGCCCGCGACCGCATCCGCTTGCGCGCGGCTGATCATCCCGCCGATGCCGGGCTCCGCCGGCGGGGGCGGCTGGATGTCGTCGGTCCAGTTCTCGCCGTTCCACCATCGCTTCTGACCGGTGCCGTCGTCGTACCAGCCAGCCTGCGCGTTCGCCATGACTCCCCCGTCCGCCGGATCCCCCGATCCGACTCCTGCCCACGGTAGCGGGATCGCGGATATCACTTCCCCGGCGCTCGCGGGAGTGGGCGAGCTGCAGGCACCTGATGGGAATATCTGTTCGAGGGAGTTGTCCGGCATCCTGGTTTTCTTCGGGGTTATGTTCTACACTTGGAAGCGCAGGCCCGAGCCCCGAGGTGAAGATGACTTCGAAAGCGCACGACCCCGCTGACGCGGCGAAGACCGCTCGGTTCGTGCTGCGCGCCAGGGAGATCGCCGCAGTGAAGGCTCGGGTCCTCGCCGAGGAGACGGCTCTGCACGCGGAGGCCTACGCCTTCACCGTCGAACAGACAGAGCGTCTGCGCAATGCCTCGACGAGAGAACGGGAAATGCCGCTTCGCGCGATGGCGGCAGAGATCGGCGCGGCCACCCGGGAGAGCGATCGGGCGCTGCAGACACGGTTGTTCGAGGCCCACCGCGCCGTGACCCTCTTTCCCTCGACGTACGACGCACTCCGTGAAGGCCGGATCTCCCAGCGCCACCTGGCCGTCGTCGTCGAGAAGGGCGCGGGGCTCGAGGACCCGGAGGCCCGCTCCGCATACGAGAGCGACGTTCTCGCGTACGCCGAGACCACCACCGCGGCGCGCACTCGGACGTTCGCCGAGCAGGTCGCCGAGAAACACGACCCGAAGACGATCCAGGAGCGCCATGACACGGCGGCGCTCACGCGGAGAGTCTGGGTCGAAGACCTCCGCGACGGGATGGCGATGCTCGGGGCGATCGGACCGGTGACCGAGATCCACGGTATTCACGATCGACTGACCCGCCAGGCGCGCGCGATCAGAGATGCGGATCGCGCCGCTCGCCGCGCCGTCGACCCACCGGCGGAGGACCCCGTCACCGCCCGTTCCGCCCCGGGGGTGGCCACCGCCGACGCGGCCTCCAGCCCCGACGCGCAGGGCGGCCCCGACGCGCCCGCCAGCCTCCGTGGAGACGTCGGGGTCGACGAGCGCAGCATCGATCAGATCCGCACCGACGTACTGATGGACATGCTTCTCACCGCCGCGCCGACGATCGACCCCATCGGCGACACGGTCGAAGGCGGGTTGGGGGCGATCCGGGCGCACGTGCAGCTCACCGTCCCGGCGTCCACCCTCGCCGGCACGACCTCCGGCGGGGCGCAGCTCGACGGAGCGTGCGCTGTCGACCCGGAGACGGCGAAGGTGCTCGCCGGACACGCTCCCGGCTTCGACCGGGTGTTCCTCGACCCCATCACCGGGGCTGTTCTCAGCGTTGACCGCCGCCACATCACCTCAGCGCAGAAGCGCTACCTCCTCGCCCGCGACGTGCACTGCCGATTCCCCGGATGTCGGCGTCCCGCCCGGGAGTGCGATTGGGATCACCGCAAAGACCATGCCCACGGTGGCCGAACCGACATCGACAACGTCGGAGCCTTCTGCCGACGGCATCACACGTTGAAGCACGCGACACCGTGGACGGTCACACAACGACCGGGGGGCACCCTTCACTTCATCGCGCCCTCGGGGCTCCGCCACGTTGAGAAGCCTCCACCTCGAGTGATGTTCTCCCCCGACCCACCCGGCCCGACCCGCACGTCAGCACCACCCGCCGCGCCGCCGTTCTGATCCGATGCCGCCGCGTCGGCTGTCCACGACGGGTGCGGGAAACACCATCGAAACGCGATTGCCTCAAGCAATACACGATTGCCTCTTACTATCGATGCCGATGAACGCTTCACGCCTGCTGGTCCCCGACGCCGTTGTGACCATGAACGATTCCCTCGACGTCCTCACCGACACCGCCGTTTTCGTGACCGGCGACACGATCAGCGGCGTCGGCCCGGTCGCCGATCTGTCGGCGCAGCATCCCGATGCTGAACGGGTCGACCTCACCGACCGGGTCCTCATGCCCGGCCTGATCAATGCGCACCACCACTCCGGCATGCTGCGCGGCACCGCCGAACACCTGCCGGTGTGGGAGTGGCTGCGGCTGCACATCGACCCGATGCACCGCGTGTTGCGGCCCGACGAGGCCGAGGCGGCCGCGTGGCTCTGCTACGCGGAGGGTCTCCTGTCGGGCACGACGACAGTCGTCGATATGTGGCGGTACATGGACGGCGCCGCGCGCGCCGCCCAGGGGCTCGGCAACCGCGTCGTGACAGTGAACTACGTCGGCGAGCATCCGGACTTCGACTACTTCGACACCCTCGATGACAACGAGCGGATGCTGCGGGAGTGGGCCGGAGCCGCAGGCGGCCGCATCATGCCCTGGGTGGGCCTCGAGCACTGGTTCTACGCCGACGAAGCCGGGCAGAAGCGCGCGATCGACATGGCCCGCCACTTCGACACCGGGATCTACACCCACTGCAGCGAGTCCGAGATCGAACTCGCTGACTTCGACAGCCGGTATGGGATGCGCCCGATCTTCGCGCTCGACAAGCACGGCTTCTTCGACACGCCGCGCGCGATGCTGGCCCACGCGGTGTGGCTCGACCAGTCCGAGATCGACCTGATCGCCGAGCGCGGCGTCGGCGTCTCGCACAACCCCATCTCGAACATGAAACTCGCCAGCGGCATGGCACCGGTCGCCGAGATGCTCGCGGCAGGCGTGAACGTCGGGCTCGGAACCGACGGGGAGAAGGAGAACAACAACCTCGACATGTTCGAGGAGATGAAAGTCGCTTCGCTTCTCGGCAAGCTCCGGTCGATGGATGCCGCTGCCATGGACTCCTGGCAGGTGCTGCACATGGCCACCCGCGGCGGGGCCGCGGCCATCGGTCAGGGCGACCGGCTCGGTCGCATTGCTCCCGGATTCCAGGCCGACCTCGTCGCGGTGCGGACCGACACCCCGCGTATGACGCCGTTCCTCCCCGCCGGCGGTCACACCAACATCCACCACAACCTGGTGCACGCCGTCCGCGGGTCGGACGTGGACATGACGATGGTCGCCGGCGAAATCCTCGTGCGCGGCGGAAAGCTCGTCACCGCCGACGTCGACGAACTCATCGCGCGCGTGCGCACCCTCGTGCCGGGATTGTTCGAGCGCCGACAGCAGTGGCTCGACGCCCACGGCGACCCCGAGGGTCTGTTCCACTGACGTCGAGGGAATACCTGACGGCGGGTTATCGTCGTCCCTGACATGACCGAATCTGCGACGACGACCCCGAAGGCCCCCGACGCCGACGCCATCGACGAGAACCTCGGGGCGCGGTACGGGGATGCGGCTCCCGACACCCTCGAATCGGTCAACGACGTCATCGCTCTCCAGCTGCGACACCGCTCGGTGCGTCGCTTCACGCCCGAAGACGTCTCCGACGACGCGATCACCGCGATCATCGCGGCGGCGCAATCGGCATCGACGAGTTCGAACCTGCAGTCGTGGTCGGTGATCGAGATCCGCGACCCCGAGCGCAAGGCGGCAGCCGCCGAGCTCTCCGGGGACCAGGAGTTCATTCGCCGGGCTCCGGTGTTCCTCGTGTTCGTCGCCGACTGGGCACGCAACCGCCTCATCGCCGAGCAGCGCGACGCGGGCACGGCCGGCATCGACTACCTCGAGAGCACGCTGGTGTCGTTCGTGGATGCGGGCATCGCCGCGCAGAACGCCGCGATCGCGGCCGAGTCGCTCGGCCTGGGCATCACCTACGTCGGGTCGGTGCGGAACAATCCCCTCGCCCTCAGCGACCTCCTCGACCTGCCCGCCGGGGCGTTCCCGGTCGCGGGAATGGCCATCGGACACCCGGATCCCGACGACCGGGCGGGGATCAAGCCGCGCCTCCCCCAGGCGATCGTGCGGCATCGCGAGACGTACACCACCCCTTCCGACTCGGCGATCGACGCGTACGACGACGCCCTCTCGGCGTACTACGCCTCGCAGGGCACGGCGCGGGCGTGGACGCCGACCGTGCTGGCTCGCGTGCGAGACGAAGCGAGCCTGCGAGGTCGCCACGTGATGCGCGAGGCCCTGGAGCAGCGCGGCCTCCCCTCGAACTAGAGTCGCCACCCACGGCGGTCAGTGTTCTCCGCTCGACACCTCCGTGTCGAGCAGCGCGTCGAGCACGAGGTGCTGCGCGCGGAAGTCCGCGCGCAGCCGCGCCTTGGTCGCCTCGTCACACCAGGCGCCGTCGATACCGGCGAGCGAGATCTGCTTGGCGACCTCGGGGCCGAACCCCATGCCGATCAGGCCGTCGACGTACTCACGGCCGAGGTCGGTGCGGAAGAACACGGCGTCGTCGGTGGAGAAGCTCACCGGGACGCCCTCGCGGATGAGCGTGGCGATGCGATGATCCGGCGAAGGCGCCCACCCGGAGAGCACCTGGGTCGAGATCGGGGTGCACGCCACGTGGGTTCCGGATGCGACGAGGTACGCGAGCACGTCCGGGTCGTCGACCGCACGGTAGCCGTGGTCGATCCGGTCCACGCCGAGGTGGTCGAGCGCGACGCGCACCGAATCCGGCTCGGCCGGCATCGTCTCGGCGACATGCGCGGTGCGCTTCAGCCCGTGCTCTGCGGCGAGTCGGTAGGCGTCGACCCACAGGGCCGGGTCCTCCCCGCCGTCGGCGGTGAGGTGGTCTTGACCGATGCCGACGACCTCCGCGCGCGGGTGACGGATCATCTCGCGCACCATCTCGACGGCGGCCTCGGGCGACAGCGACCGGTTGATCGCGTTGACGATGCGGAACCCGACGCCGAACTCGTCTTCAGCCCGGCGGAGACCCGCGATGATGCCGTCCATGAAGTCGGGATAGGACAGGTAGGCGCTCGAGTTCTGAGAGTTGACGTAGTACTCGCGATAGCGGAGGTTGCCGGCACGCACCGCATCCTTCACCCCCTCGTATGCGACCTCGGCGAAGTCGTCTTGCGTCCGAAGCACGTCATTGGCCGTGACGAACAACGCCAAGAAGTCCTGCAGATTGTCGGAGTCGATGAGCGCGTCGATGTCACGGGACGGCAACGCGACGTCGTTGCGGTCGGCGAAGGCGAGCAGCATGTCGGGGCGCATCATCGCGATGAGATGGCAATGCAGTTCCGCCTTCGGCAGCAGGCGCAGATAGTCGGGGTACGAGATCACGGGGGTCCTCTGGTTCGGGATGTGGGATCAGGTCTACCCGCGACATGTGTCCGGGGTGTTGCGGCATAGGCTGACGGGATGGCTGCCGGCGCGACGATCCACACCTTCACCGTGACGCTCGCCGATGTCGACCGCGGAGTTTACGACGATCTCTCCCTCCGCGTGGCGCGGCATCCGTCCGAGACCGACGTCTACATGCTCACCCGGGTGCTCGCCTACGGGTTGGAGTTCGCCGAGGGCATCGCGTTCACCGAGGGCATCTCGGCCGGCGATGAGCCGGCGATCGTCATCCGCGATGCGACCGGCTCGCTGACGGGATGGATCGAAGTGGGCGCGCCGGATGCCGCGCGGCTGCACGAGGGCAGCATGAAAGCCGGCCACGTCGCCGTATACACCCACCGGGATCCCGCCAAGCTCGTCGCGAGTTGGCAGGGAAAGCGCATCCACCGCGGAGCCGAGATCCTGGTGCACAGCTTCGACCGCGGGTTCCTCGAAGCGGCATCCGCTCAGATCGAACGCCGCACGACGATGAGCCTGTCGGTGACAGAGCGACACGTCTATCTCGAGCTCAACGGACAGACGTTCTCGTCCGACATCCACTCGATCGCGGCGGCCTGATCGGAGCCCCTCGCGCACGCCCACCGTCCGCGCGTCGGGCGCGCGGGGGACGAGTCGGCGAAACACACGCGAAACGTGATAGCTACAAGCAATCAATGATTGCTGTATAGCATCATGGACATCCCCCGCCCCCGACGTGAGGTGTCCGCATGACTCCCCCCTCCGCACCGACGCTCCGCGACGGTGTCGCACGCTTCCTCGCCGACGATCCCGGCCGCCTGCTGATCGGGGGATCGTGGCAGGCCGCGGCATCCGGCGAGACCTTCGACACGTTCGACCCGGCCACCGGCCAGGCACTCGCATCCGTCGCCCGCGGTGATGCCGCCGACGTCGCACAGGCGGTCGCCGCCGCACGCGAAGCCCTGCACCGCCCCGACTGGCGCGGGATGAGCCCCGCCGACCGCGGCGCCCTCCTGTGGCGCATCGCCGACCTCATGCAGGAACACCTCGACGACCTCGCCGAGCTGGAAACCCTCGACCAGGGCAAGAACCTGCGAACCTCGCGCTTCGGCGAGGTGCCCGCCGCGATCAACCAGTTCCGCTACTACGCCGGGTGGCCCACCAAGATCTTCGGGCAGACCATCCCCACCTCGATCTCGCGCACCCCCGTGGGCAAAGAGCTCTTCGCCTACACGCGACGCGAACCGGTCGGCGTGGTCGCGGCGATCGTGCCGTGGAACTCACCGCTCATCATGACCGCGATGAAGCTCGCCCCGGCCCTGGCCGCCGGCTGCACCATCGTGCTCAAGCCCGCCGAGAACACCCCGCTCACCGCGGCGTTCCTCGGTCGGCTCCTCCAGCGCGCCGGGGTTCCCGACGGTGTCGTCAACATCATCAGCGGGTACGGCGCCGAAGCGGGACAGGCCCTGGTGGAACATCCGGATGTCGCCAAGGTCGCCTTCACCGGCTCGACCGCCGTCGGCAAACGTCTCGTGCAGACCGCATCCACCGACCTCACCCGCCTCACCCTCGAGCTCGGCGGGAAATCGCCCTCGCTCATCCTCCCCGACGCCGACATCGACGCCGCCATCGAGGGCGTCTCCCGCGGTATCTTCGACAACGGTGGGCAGGTGTGCGTCGCCAGCGCCCGCGTGTACGCCCACCGCGACGTCTACGACCGCGTCGTCGAGGGGATGGCCGCCACCGGCGAGAAGCTCCGCCTCGGCCACGGCCTCGACCCGAACGCCGACCTCGGCCCGCTCGTGAGCACCCCGCAGGCAGAACGGGTCGCGTCCCTCGTCGACGCGGGTGCCGCGGACGGCGCCCGCGTGGTCACCGGTGGCACCCGCGAGGGCACCTTCTACACCCCGACCGTGCTCACCGACGTGCGCGCCGACATGCCGCTCATGCGCGAAGAGATCTTCGGCCCCGTCGCCGTCGTCACCCCGTTCGACGAGATCGACGAGGTCGTCGCCTGGGCCAACGACTCCCGCTACGGCCTCGCCGCGAGCGTATGGACCGAGGGTCTCAGCAACGGCCACCGCATCGCCGCACAGCTCGAGGCCGGCACCGTGTGGGTCAACTGCCATTCCTTCCTCGGACCCGAGCTGCCCAAGGGCGGCCACAAGGAGTCCGGATGGGGTACCGAGAACGGCCCGCAGGGGCTCGAGAACTACCTGGAGACCAAGACCGTGGCGATGGTGATCTGACGATGAGTGAAACGAAGAAGCCGATCCTGCTGGGCGCGTTCGAGATGATGAACCCCAGCAACGGGATGCCCACCTGGACCGACCCGCGCGGCCGCGGTGACGACTGGGACCGACTCGACTACTGGGTGGACCTGGCCGCCATGCTCGATGAGGCGGGATTCGACTTCCTGTTCTTCGCCGACACGTACGGCTACGCCACCCTCGAGGGGCGGATGCCGCACGAGGTCGCCGCCCACGGCATCCAGTTCCCGGCCCTGGACCCCATGCTCGCCATCCCCGCGCTGGCGCGGGCGACCGAGAACATCGGGTTCGTGGTCACTTCGCCGACCACGGTCGAAATGCCCTACGCGACGGCGCGACGCTTCGCGACGCTCGACCGGTTCACCGGCGGGCGCATCGGCTGGAACATCGTCACCGGCAGTTCGCAGGCCACCACCGATGACCTGTTCGGCGTGACGCGGAAGCTCACCCACGACCAGCGCTACGACGCCGCCGATGACTTCCTCGACACGTGCCTGCGGTTCTGGGAGCACAGCTGGGACGACGATGCGGAACTCCGCGACCGGGCACGGGGACTGTACGCCGACCCCGACAAGCTCCACCGCGTCGAGGTCGACGGCGAGTACCAGCGCGCACACGGCGTGTTCGCCGTGCCTCCGACCCCGCAGCGCACGCCGGTGCTGTTCCAGGCCGGCACCAGCGACCGCGGGCGCGCGTACGCGGCCCGAAACGCCGAGGCCGTGTTCATCCAGGGCCAGTCGATCGCCTCGGCTGCGGCGCACGTCGCCGACATCCGCGCGAAAGCCGAGACCCACGGGCGCGACGGCGCAGAGGTCAAGGTCGTCAGCGGCATGACCGTCACCGTCGCCCCGACCACCGAACAGGCCAAGGCGCTACGGGCCGAGTACGAGGCGCTCCTCGGCCTCGACGACGCCGCCGTCATGTTCGCCGGCATCACCGGCATCGACCTGACCGGGGTCGACCCCGACACCCGGCTTGTCGACCTGCGCACCGACTACGGGCAGACCCTGGTCGACCGCTACGCGAAGAACGACCCGGATGTGCGGGTGCGGGGCGTGCTGGATCAGTTCCGCACGAAGGCGATCCGCGGCTTCCAGATCACCGGCGACCCGGTGGAGGTCGCCGACGAGATCGAAGCCATCATCGACGGATCCGGCATCGACGGCCTCATGCTCGAACCCACCTTCGGCGGCCCCGACTCCTACCGGGCGTTCATCGATCTGGTCCTGCCCATCCTCGTCGAGCGCGGCCGCGCCAGTGCCCCCGCCGACACGCTGCGCGAACGTTTCAGCGGCAGCCCCCGGCTCTCACCCTCGCACCGCGCGCACCGCCTGACCGCGACCACCGCCTCCGTCCCCGCATAACCCCGTCCCCGTACACCCCCGACCCCACACGACCCCTGCTCCGCAGTCCGGAACTGCGGGTTCCTCCCTCCAGTCGGCCGCAGCAGCCGACTGCGGAGCAGGCACCATCCACCCGATCCGCACAGTGCGGACAAGAGAAGAGACCGAATGAAAGCCGAAGCCGTCGAGGCGGTGATCCGGGGCCTCAAGCGCGCCGGCGTCAGCGTCGCCACCTACCTTCCCGACTCGCTGCTGAAAGAGCTGTACCCGGCTCTGGACGCCGACGCCGACATCCGCACCATCCCCGTCACCAACGAGGGCGAAGGTGCCGCGATCGCCGGCGGCGTGTTCCTGTCCGGCAAGCGCGCCGTGCTGGTCATGGAGAACTCCGGTCTGCGTGCCGCGACCGAGCACCTGGCCCGCCTGGGACTGGGCGCCGGCATCCCGGTCGTCATGATCATGAGCTACCGCGGCGAACTCGGGGAGAACAACTGGTGGGCGATCCCCCACGGGATCACCATGGAACCGTTGCTGCAGACCCTGCGCACCCCTTACACGATCGTGCGCGAGGTCGATGAGATCGAGCAGGCGGTGGTCAACGCGTACGAGCACGCCTACGCCTCGTACCACCACGCCGCCGTCGTGCTCGGAGGAGGTCTGGTCCGATGAGCTACTCCCGTTTCGAAGCCATGAAGCTGCTCGGCGCCCGTCTGGAGAACGAGCTGGTCATCCTCTCGCTCGGCGGCGCCGTCGACGAGTGGTACAACGCCGCACCCCACATGCGTGAGGCGAGCCTGTTCCAGCAGCAGCTCGGATGCGTCTCCGGTGAGGCCTTCGGGCTCGCGGTGGGACTCCCCCACCGCCAGATCGTGTCGCTCGACACCGACGGTGGACTGCTGTTCAACCTCGGCATCCTCGCAACCCTCGGCAACGAGCAGCCGAAGAACCTGTTCATCGTCGTGTGGGACAACGAGCAGTACCAGTCGATCGGCGGGCCCCGCACCCACACCAACGGCGGACGCGTCGACCTCGCCGCGATCGCCCGCGGTGCCGGGGTCGAGAAGGCCTTCACCGCACACACGCTCGAGGAGTTCGACGAGCACTGCGCCGCGGGCCTGGCCGCCGACGAGCCCTACATCGTCGTCGCGAAGACCGACGGCATCCTCGAACCCGGTATCAAGCGCAAGCACTCCGACGGGCGCGAGGACAAGTACATCTTCGTCCGCCACGTCGAAGAGACCGAAGGCATCACGATCATGGGCCCGAGCGAGCACAACTGATGCCGTTCGTCACCACGCCCGCCGCCTCCTACGACCACCTGGTCGTGGGAGGCGGCGCGGCAGGATGCGTGCTCGCGGCCCGCCTGTCGGAGGATCCGGATGCGACGGTGTTGCTCGTGGAGTCGGGTCCCTCACACAGCGGGGTGCGCGAGATCCTCGAGGCCGCACACTGGGACGCCATGATCGGCGGACCCTACGACCACGGCTACGCCTCCGCCCCCACCGAGCACGTGCTCGGCCGCGCGATCGCCATGCCGCGGGGCCGCGTGCTGGGCGGTTCGTCCTCGACCAACGCGATGCTCTGGTACCGCGGCGCCCGCGCCGACTACGACGCCTGGGCCGCATCCGGCGCCACCGGTTGGGGGTACGACGACCTCCTCCCCTTCTTCCGCCGGTCCGAGACCCGCCCCGGCGGCGACCCGGCGTACCGCGGCCTGGATGGGCCGGTCCGCGTCGGCCCGCTCACGCGGGTCCACCCGATCGCGCACGCCCTGATCGATGCCGCCGGCGAGCGCGGCATCCCCGTGATCGACGACGCCAACGCGGCGTCCAACGAGGGCGCCGTCTACGCCGACTACAACGCGATCGAAGGCGCCGACGGATCCTTCGAACGCTGGAGCACCGCGCGTGCCTACCTCGAGCCCGCCCTCGCCCGGCCGAACCTGCACGTGTTGGTGGACAGCCCGGTGCACGACGTCGTGCTCGAGGGCACCACCGCCACCGGCATCCGTCACGAGGTCGACAACGCACTCGTCACCACCCGCGCCTCCCGCGTCATCCTTTCCGCGGGCGCACTCGACACCCCGCGCCTCCTGCAGCGCTCGGGCATCGGCGACCCGGCCCGCCTGCGCGAGGCCGGCATCCATCCCCGCCACGACCTGCCCGGCGTCGGCGAGAACTTCCAGGACCACCCTCTGATCCTCGGGGTGAACTTCCGCGCCCGGCACGACCTCGGCGCCGTGCTCGGCAACGGCGGCGGCGCGATGGTCAACTGGCGCAGCTCCCACGCCGAGACCGGCCCCGACCTGCACACCGTCATCGCCCACGGATCCCGCGGCGACGACACCCTGCACGACCGCTACGACCTCACCGGGAACCGCGTCTTTGCCCTCGTGCCCGGCCTGTACGGGTCACGCAGCGTCGGATGGGTACGCTCGCGCTCGGCAGACCCAAAGGTGCCCGCCGAGTTCCAACCGAACTACCTCGCCGACCCGACCGACCTGGCCGCGATGGTCGAAGCGTTGGATGCGGTTCAAGACCTCGTCGCCACCTCGGCCTATGCCGACCTCGCCGAAGGCCCGATCACCCCGCCGGTGTCGATGACCTCCCGGGAGGACCGGGTGCGGTTCGTGCGTGAGAACATCGGTTCGTTCTTCCACTGCGCCGGCACCGCCCGCATCGGCACCGACGAGATGGCCGTCGTCGACCCGTCGCTCGCGGTTCGCGGCTTGTCCGGACTGTGGGTGGCGGACGCCTCCGTCATGCCGGTCATCCCCACCGCGAACACCCAGGCACCGACGGTGGCGATCGCCGAACGCGCCGCCGACCTGTTGCGCACCGCCTGATACCCACCCGACTCCGCGACCCGACTCGAGAGAAGGACCGATGCTCTCCACCACCGACTACCTGCGTCTGCTGCCCAAGGCCGAACTGCACTGCCACTTCGTCTCGGTCATGCGGGTTCCGACCCTCATCGAACTCGCCGCGAAGCACGACGTGGCGCTCAAGACCGACGACCTCGACGCGCTGCTCGAGTACGAGGGCCTGCCGGACTTCCTCGATGTCTTCAACGCCGCGCATCTGGCCCTCACGACCGGCGATGAGATCGCCCGTGTCGCCTACGAGGGTGTGGAGGATGCGGTGCGCGACGGCAACCTGCGCTACCGCGAGTACTTCATCAACCCCGACAACTTCGCCCCGCGCGGCATCGACTATCCGAGCCTCATCGACGCGATCACCGACGGCCTCACACAGGCCGAGCGCGACTTCGGCGTCGGGTTCCGCCTGGTCGCGGCGATCAACCGGTCGCTTCCGGCCGCCGCGGCGACGGCGATGGTCGAGACCGTGCTCGCCCATCCGCGCGACGCGGTCGTCGGCATCGGGCAGGACGACCTCACCCCCGAACTCACCGAGGACCCGCTGCGGTTCCGTGAGGCGTACGAGCTCGCCGGCCGCCACGGCCTCAAGCGCACCGCGCACGCCGGCGAGACCATGAACGCCTCCCCGTGGAACGTCATCGACGCGATCGAGACGCTCGGCGTCGACCGGGTCGATCACGGCTACCGCGTCGTCGACGACCCGGCAGCCCTCGCGAAGGCGCAGGCATCCGGCATCCCGTTCACCTGCACCCCGCACTCCACGCACATGCTCTCGCACTGGGAGTTCACCCCCGAGCACCGCATCGCGCAGATGGTCGCCGCGGGCCTGCCGGTCACGTTGGCCACCGACGATGCGGTGTTCTTCAAGACCGACATCGGACGCGAGTACACCCACGCGTTGCCGGCGATGGGATTGGGCGATGCGGATGCCGCCCGTATCGCCCGCGCCGGGTTCGAAGCCGCCTGGTGCAACGAGGATCAAAAGGCCCGGCTACTCGCCGAAGTCGACGCACAGATCCTCGCGTTGTCCGCCCTCCGCTGAGCCCGGCCCCTCCGTCGGCGCCCGGTTCGACGCGGGGGGCGTCACGGCAAGGCGTCGACCATGTCGGAGGCCAGCTTGTCCAGGAACGCCGCATGGTCGAGTCCCGGTGTGACCGACACGCCGGGCGGGAGCACCGTCATGACATCCAGGTGCCCGACCCCCGGGTAGGTGCGCAGGTTCACCGGTCTCGGCGACCGGCGTGCGATCTGGGCGGTCTCGGGCGGGGTCACGCCATCGGCCGCTCCGCTGAGGATCTCGATCTCCGCGTGCACGGTCGCCCACGCGTCGGGGGCCGCGAACCAGCCCATCGGCGGGGCGAGCGCGATCGCTTTGCGGACACGGCGCACGACCGGCACGTCGAGCAGGCCACCCTCGCGTCCGCGGGGTCGCGCGCCCGCGAGACACAGCGCCGCCCATCCGCCGGCCGAATGGCCGATGGCGACCACCGGGAGTTCGGGGCGGTCGATACCCTCGAGCGCGTCGGCGAGCCCCACCGCACGCTCACACATCTGCTCCGCCGTCGCGTGCCGTGCATCGAACCTCTCGTGCGTCGCCGCCGACACGATGTACCCGGCCGCGACGATCCGGTCGATCGTGTCCGCGTATCGCGCGGGGTCGCCACCGGCGCCCGGGGCGAACAGGACGATGCCTCGCGCGGCGCGCTCGGGATGCGTTCTCATACCGACGACGTTAGCCGTCGGGACCGCCGGCGCCGGTCGGTCACCAGCTGTCGACGGTGGCGTGGAGCGCGCGCAGGTGGGCGTGGATCTCAGCCGAGGGGGCGCCCGACCTCATGATCACGTTCATCCCCAGCAGGTAGGTCGTCAGAAGGTCGGTGCGTGTCCGCACCAGGTCGTCGCGTTCGTCCGGGTCGAGTGGCGGATCCTGGTGTGCCCGTGCGACCAGGACCGACAGGCGCTCGCGCATCTGCGCGCGGTAGTCACTCGAGAAGTCGTGGTCGTGGAGGGCACCGCGGAGCTCGTTCGAGGCCATGACCATAAGGCAGCCGTCGCGTCCGCGAGCCGACACGGCATCCGCCTCGAAGAGGTCGAGGAAGCGGTGCACGCCCGCGATTCCAGGGCCGGACGCCTCGATCATGGCGGCGAACATGTCCATGCGTTCGCGGAGGTAGCGTTCCAGCACGCGCACGAACAGGGCGTCTTTCGATCCGAACGCGCGGTAGAGGCTGGGCTTGTGCATCCCGCTCGCCTCGACGATCTGTGCCATCGATGTCTGCGCATACCCCTGCCGCCAGAACAGGTCGGTCAACACGCCGAGCACCTCTTCCTCGTCGAAGAGGCGCGGACGACCGATCGTCGTCGTCTCGCTCTGCGTCGTCATCCGCACATCCTAGGAATCTCAAGGCGACGCGTCCATGTCGCCCCTACGGAGGTATGTTACCGTTCGGTACACAACCGTGCGCGCGTTCGCCTGAACGACGCGTCCGCCGATCGAAGGAGAGAGCATTGGTCGAGTTCACCCGACACGATGAGACCACCGCCCCAGAGGCCTCGAAGCCCCTCCTCGAGTCCTCCCGGAAGAAGAACGGCCGCATCCCGGGTCTGCACGCGACGATGGCCGAAGCGCCGGGGCTGCTCGAGGGCTACCAGACCCTCCACCGGCTCTTCATGGACTCGAGCTTCGACAAGGACGAGCTCACCGTCGTGTGGCAGACGATCAACGTCGAACACGAGTGCCACTATTGCGTGCCCGCGCACACCGGGATGGCTCAGCGGATGGGCGTCGACGACGCCATCACGCAAGCCCTCCGCGACGGCACCCCCTTGCCCACCGCACACCTCGAGGCACTGCGCACATTCGTCCTCGCGATGGTGCGCGAGCGAGGCGACGTGAGCGAGGAGACCGTGCAGACCTTTCTCGACGCCGGATACACGCAGCGGCAGGTGCTCGAAGTCGTGCTCGGCATCGCTCAGAAGGTGATGTCGAACTACACCAACCATCTGGCGAACACCCCGATCGACGCCGTCAACCAGAAGCACATCTGGCAGGGCGTCCGCTCGGCGGTCTGACCCGGCCCGACCCCCTCGCGGCGACCACCGCGGCTACGGGACGATCGGAAGCCCGGTGGCGTCCGCGGCCTCGTCGACACCCCCGGCATCGATGACGTCGAGCCCTTCGGCCTCCATCAGCGACGCGGCCTGCGCGGAGCGGTTGCCGGAACGGCAGTAGACGACGTACTCCCCGTCATCGTCGAGCGCCGTGATCGCCTCCTCGAAACCCGCGTCCTGCAGGTCGATGTTCACGGCACCCTCGAGGTGACCCTCGGCATACTCCGCCGGCGTGCGGACGTCGACCACGACGGTCTCGTCGGTGACGACGATGGAAGCGGGGCCTCCTCCCGCACATCCGGCCACCGTCGTCGTCAGCGCGATGGCCGCCGCGAGCGCGACCACCGCGCGCAGATCACGCCGCCGCATCGTCGTGCCCCGCGCATCGCCGGTCGACCGGGACGCCGGCCAGCGCCTCGTCGATGTGCTGACCGCATCCGGCCCAGGTCGTCCTGCCGCATCGGTCGCATCTCACAGGAGCGCACATGGTCGCCACCCTTCCTTCGTCTGTCGCGTTTCAGCCCCACTATACCCCCGGGGGTATAGTGGGGCCATGGACACCGCGCTCCCACAGGCCGAGAAACCCACGATCGGCGAGTGGGTCGAGGGCATCGACCGACCGGTGGTCAACGAGCGGGCGGTCCGCGCGTCGGCGGGAATCCTGTTCCTGGCGGGCTTCGCCGCGTGGATGTGGGGCGTCGCCACGGGTGATCTGGACCCGATGCGCCTGTTCGGCATCGTCTTCGCGGTCGAGATGATGACACGGCTCTTCCTCGGCACGAGATACACCCCGACGCTCGTGATCGGCACCCTCATCACCCGGGCGCAACGTCCCGAGTGGGTCGACGCCCGCCCGAAGGTCCTGGCGTGGGGGCTCGGCTTCGGGATGGCGATGCTGGGATGCCTCAGCCTCGGCTGGCTCGGCCTACCCGCCGTCATCGCCCAAGCGGTCTGCGGGATGTGTCTCGCGCTCCTGTTCCTCGAAGCGGCCTTCGGCATCTGCGTCGGCTGCGCGCTTGCTCGACGGTTCTCCCGCCGGAAGCCGGAACGGTGTGCCGGCGAGACTTGCACGTACGTGCCGCCGGCCCGCGGCGAACAGCACTCCGTCGTGCGCGACTGATCGCACCCGCGACGATGTCCGCCCGCCGACGTAGGGTCGGGGGGTGCAAGGAGCATCGACGCCGTGACCGGTCCCGACGAACGCCTCCGCCGACGACGCGCCGACGTCGCGCGACGCCTCGCGCACATCACCGACGAGATCGACGAGCTACGGGGCGACCGCGGCGCCGAGTCGGCCGACGACGAACACGACCCCGAAGGGGTGACGCTGTCCGCCGAGTGGTCGCGGCTGGAAGGGCTGCGGGCGGCCGCATCGACCGAGTTGGACGACATCGACGCGGCGCTCGGGCGCCGCGCATCCGGCACCTACGGCATGTGCCTCACCTGCGAACGCGCCATCCCCGTCGCGCGACTCCGGGTACGCCCGGATGCGACGCGGTGCGTCGACTGCGCCACCGCATCCGACCGCTGACGGCACCTCGGCCGCTCCGATAGAATCGGCGCAACGATCACACCAGTGGGCAATCGATGTTCTCCGGGCCGGGGGAGACATCAGAAAGCGACCCACCATGTCTGCAGACACCTCTGCGCGATCCGCGCTCGCGGCCTACCGCGCCCTCCCCGCCCGCGCCGGGTGGGGCTATCTCGTCGCGACCTCTCTCGGGCGACTCCCGCTGTCGATGATGCCGCTGGCGATCCTCACCCTCGCCACGGCATCCACCGGATCCATCGCGCTCGCCGGCGTCGCCGCCGCCGCGGCCGCGCTCGGCGAAGCGGTCGGCGCCCCCGCGAGCGGGGCGCTCACCGACCGATTCGGCCAGCGCCCGGTGCTGTTGACCGGCGTCGTACTCAACGTCGTGTTCGCCGTGACCTTCGTCGCGACGATCGCCGAGGCGCCCGACGCCCTCATCATCGCGCTCGCGGGCGCGACCGGCCTCTCCCTGCCCCAGGTCGGTCCGCTCTCACGCGTGCGGTGGATGGCCATGCGCCACGACGACCTCTCGGCCGCGTTCGCCTTCGAAGGCGTCACCGACGAGGTCGTGTACATCTTCGGCCCTGCCCTGGTCGGGATCCTCGCCGTCACGATCTCTCCCGAAGTGGCATTGTTGGCAGCGGCCGGACTCATCGCCGTCTTCGTCACGCAGTTCGCCCTGCACCCCTCCGCCCGCCTCACCGCACCCCGGGGAACAGCCTCGGAGCAGGATGCGCCCGCTGAAGCCCCGGTGCCCCTGTCGGTCGCGGCCCGCCGGGTCATCGGCGCGCTCGTTTTGGGCGGGATGCTCGCCATGGGCACCTTCTTCGGCGCGAGCCAGGCCGGGTTGACCTCGTTCGCGTTGGCGAACGGCCTCGGAGACTCGGGCAGCCTCCTGTACGCCGTCATGGCAATCGGGTCGGCGGCAGCCACGGTCGCGATGGTGGCCGTACCCGACCGCATCGGTTTCGCCACCCGCTGGGTCCTCGCGGGGATCGGGATGGCGCTCGGCGCGGTGGGGTTGATGCTCGCCCCGAACGTCGGGGTGCTATTGGTATGGGCGGTGCTGGCCGGAGCATTCCAGGGACCGGCTCTGCTGACGATCTACAGCGTGGCGGGATCGATCGCGCAGCCGGGCCGCGCCGGCATCCTCATGACCCTCACCGGGAGCGGCGTGGTCCTGGGCGTCGCCGTCGGCACCTCCCTCGGCGGTGCGCTCGCGGCGAATGGCGGGTCAACGGCCGCCTTCAGTCTGGTCGTCACCGCCGCGGCCGTGCTCGCGACCCTCGGTGTCGGCGTCGGAGTGCTCACGCACCCCCGCACAACGCGCGCCTGAGCCGGCGTCGGCGCACGTCTGCGACGCGATACGCGGCGGAAACACGCACACCGATGGAGCGAAATCTGGGCGGGTTAGCGTCGAGGTGTCCCCGCACGAAGGAAGATCCCCATGCCCGAGCTCGCCACCACCTACACGATGACCCTGCCCGAGTGGCTCATGTCGGATCTCGAGGCGCTCCCGCGGACGCTCACGACCGACGCGGAGCGGATGGCGCTGGTCAACGACCTCGCCGACCGCAACTGGCGAGCCGGCAACGGGGGACCCTTCGCGGCGATCGTCGTCGACGAGTCCACCGGTGAACTGGTCTCCGCCGGCGTGAACGTGGTGCTCAGCACCGGCGTCACCTCCGGCCACGCCGAGGTGATGGCCCTCGCACTCGCACAGCGCGCCCTGGGACGGTGGAACCTCGGCGAGGACGGCGCGCGACTGGCGCTGATCGTCAACTGGCGACCCTGCGTGCAGTGCTACGGCGCGACGATGTGGAGTGGGGTGCGCTCCCTCGTCGTCGCCGGCGAGGGCCCGGAGCTCGAAGAGCTCACCGGCTTCGATGAGGGCCCGGTCGTCGCCGACTGGGCCGACCAGTTCCGCGCCCGCGGGATCGACGTGACGATCGGCGTCGCCCGAGACGAGGCCCTCGAGGTCTACCGCGCCTACGGCGCCAGCGAGAGCCTCGTCTACAACGCCCGCGGCGACTCCTGAGCACGGTCCCGGTCGCGCCGGAGACCGGGACGCCGGCGGCCGAGTTGCCGCCGGCTCGAGTCGCCCTCGTGCCCTCACTCAGGCTGGCAGCGCGCCGCCGGGCCCACAACCGGCCAAACCGGCGACAGCACTCGCGGCCAGCCTGAGTTATGGCACGGCACTTGCCGGAGACCCTCCGGCGGTGCTCGACGCACGGGCACCAGCCCACCCGTGCACGAATTCAGGCTGGCGCTCGGGTCAAGCCCCCTATGCCGGCCGGAACCGCGCACCCGAACGGAACCAACCTGAGTTCGTGCGCGGGCTCGGGGCGGCCGCGCCCGGGTCAGGGGCGGCGCGTGCCCTGCTTCACGACGACCAGCCGGTACGGAGAGCCGTCGGCCGACCACCAGCGGTGCGCGACACCACCTGCGTAATACGCGGAGTCGCCGACGTGCATGGTCCGCACCTCGCCGTCCAGGTCGAGGAACACCGCACCCTCGACGACGTAGACGAACTCGTCTTCGGGATGCTGGAACGCCTCCCCGGGTTCGGTGGCGGCGGCGCTGATCTCGAGCGGGTGCAGCGGACGGGATGCCGCGGCGAGCAGTCGCGCGGTGCCCGAGGCGAAGCCATCCGGCACCGTCGTGCCGGATGGCTCATCGCGGCGCTGGATCTCCACGGCGGGGAGGTCGTGGGCGGGCTCGTCGGCGGCGGCGACCAGTTCGATCGGACTCGTCTGCAACGCCACCGCGATCCGGCGCAGGGATCCCAGGCTCGGCTGCGCGAGTCCCCGCTCGAGTTGGCTGAGGAACGGGTGCGAGAGCCCCGTGGCCTCCGCGACCTGCACGAGGGTCAGTCCGTGCGCTTTGCGCAGGTGGCGGATGTGGGCCCCCAGGCGGCGTCCGGACTCGTCGACGTCCGCGCCGGCCGTGCGCCCGCCGACGGCGGGACCGGCGGGGAGCGTGGCGCTGGTCACGGCTCGGCCTCAGACGGGAAGCGCGACGCCGGCGGCGGCGGCGTAGTCGCGCACGTCCTGCACGAACGCCTCGCGGCGGCGTGCGGTCAGCCACGAGGCCTCGAACGAGTTGATCGCCAACTGCACCAGATCGGTCGCCGTGAGGCCGGCCTGCTCGGCGAGCGCCACGTAGTTGTCACCTACGTATCCGCCGAAGTAGGCGGGGTCGTCGGAGTTGACCATGACACGGGCGCCCTTGCGCAGCAACGAGACGATCTCCTCGCTTTTCATCTGGTCGGTGACGAACGAGTTCGACACGGGGCAGGTGGTGAAGCCGATGCCCTTCGCGATGGCGGCGTCGACGAGCGCGGGGTCTTCGACGATGTTCGTGCCGTGATCGATGCGATCGACCTGGATGTCTTCGAGCACCGTGCGGATGTTGTCGATCGATCCGACCTGGTCGATGTCGCAGTGCATCGTCAGGAAGAACCCCTCCGCGCGGGCGCGCGCGAACACGGCGGCGAACTTCTCCGGCGGGTTTCCCCGCTCGTCGGAGTCGAGCCCGACCCCGACGATCCAGGCCTTGTAGGGCAGCGCTTCCATCAGGGTGGCCATCGCATACTCGGCGGAGAAGTCACGCAGGAAGCACAGGATGAGTTCGGCCGAGATGCCCAGCTCGTCCTGCGCCCGGACAGCCGCGCGGCGGTACCCGGTGATGACCTCGGCGAAGGGCACCCCCCGGCTGGTGTGCGCCTGCGGGTCGAAGAACATCTCGACGTGCACGACCCCCTGCGCCTTCGCGCGCTGGAGGTACTCCCAGGCGAGGTCGTGGAAGTCGTCCGCGGTCTGGAGCACCTGCATGGCCGGGTAGTAGACGGCGAGGAAGCTCGTGAGGTCGGTGAAGTCGTAGCTGGCCTTCACGTCGTCGACGGTCTTCTGGTCGAGCTCGATGCCGTTCTTCGCCGCGAGGGCGAACTTCAACTCCGGTTCGAGAGTGCCTTCGAGGTGCAGGTGCAGTTCCGCCTTCGGGAGCCCGTGGGCGAAGGCGGTGAGGTCGGTGGTGCTCAAGCGATCAGACGCCCTTCTGAGGGTGCATGCCCATACGGGCCAAGACGACGTCCTCGACGATCTGGACGACGTTGTAGAGGATAAGCGACACCGCGGTGACCGCGACGACGGAGGTCCACAACGCACTGAACTGCGCCTGCGGCACGTACCCGGCGATCGATCCGCCGATGCCGCCTCCGACGGCGAGCCACTCCGCCAGCAGCGCACCGGTGATCGCGCCCGGCACCGAGATGCGCACGGCCGCGAAGAATGCCGGCAGCGAGGTGGGCATCGCGACCTTCTGCAGCTTCGTCCAGGCCCCGCCGCCGTAGACGTCGACGAGGTCGTTCATCTGGGGGGATGCGGAGCGCAACCCGAAGGAGATGTTCACCAGGGCGGGGAACAGCACGACGATGCCGCCGATGACGGCGAGGGTCCAGAAGTCGCGCCCGAAGATGAGGATGATGACCGGCGCCATGGCGACCAGGGGCACGGAGCGCAGCAGCATCGCGACAGGCATGAGCGCGTGTTCGATGCCCTTGTTCAGCTGGAAGACGGTGGCCCCGAGGGTAGCCACGACGAGGCCGGCGATGAAACCGATCGCGGCGTCGCCGAGCGTGACCATGAGGTTGCCGAAGATCATCTCGCGGTTGGCCTCGGCGGCGGGTACCTCGAAGAGGAAGTTCCACACGTCGATGGGTCCCTTGGCGATCAGCGGGGAGATCTGGAAGATCCACAGCACGCCGACCCAGATCACCAGTACGGCCACGATCGTGCCGAGGAAGGTGGCCAGGCCCCACAGGAACGCCTTCAGCGCACCGGTCGCGGCTTGCTTGCGCATCGTGCTCTGCAGCTGCGCCGAGGTGTCGGGCTGTGCGGGGGGCTCCTGCGTGGGCGCGACCGGGGGGCTACTGACGGAGGTCATGACGCACTTCCCTTCGACCAGGGCGCGGCGACGCGCGCGATGATGCCGACGATGCCGAACCCGGCGAGCGAGACCGCCCCGGAGGCGAGGGCCAACGCCCACACCAGCGGCGCGTCGGATGCCTGCTGGGCCAGGACCATCGCGAGGCCGACACCGACCTCGATCTTGCCGAAGAACTCTCCCAGGACAGCACCGAGGAATGCGGCGGGCACAGCGATCTTGAGGGCGTTCAGGATCGCCGGCAGCGCGGCGACCAGGCGCACCTTGAAAAGCTGGGTGAACTTCGACCCGCCGTAGACGGTGATGAGGTCCAGGCTCGTCTTGTCGGCCGACTTCAGGCCGAGCAGGGCGCCGACGACGGTCGTGAAGAAGCACGACAGCGCGGCGAGGAGGATCGCGGTGCCGGAGGGTTCTCCCACGGCGGGCGGCGGGATCAGGACGACCGCGAGCATGCCGATCGCGACGATCGGAACGCAGTAGGTGAGGATCGCGACCTGCATCGCGACTCCTTCCAGCCGCGGCACGATGAGCACGACACCCGACAGCAGCAGCGCCAGCCCGTTGCCCCACAGGTACCCGATCCCCGCCTCGGCGAGCGTGACGGCGAAGTTGCGGGCGAAGTAGTCCCACCCGGCGGCGATGTAGGCGCCGATCACCTCGGGAGGGCTCGGGATGGGGTGGGCCCCCGTGGAGCTGACCCACACGGCCGAGATGATCCACCAGAAGGCGATGAGGCCGACGCCGCCGATCGTGCCGATCAGCCACGGCGGCAGCTGCACGTCCTCCCACTCGATCGTGCGGGACTTCGAGGTGGCCTCAGTGGTCATCGGCCGCCGCGCCTCCCTCGCCGAACAGGAGCTCGGAGGCCTGATCGACATAGGCGTGGAACTCGGGGCTGCGCATCATCTCGGGAAGGCGCGGACGCGGCAGGTCGATGGTCATGACCTCCTTCACGCGGCCGGGGCGCGGGCTCATGACCGCGACCTGGTCGGAGAGGAAGATGGCCTCGGAGATGCCGTGGGTCACCAGCAGGGTGGTGGCCGGCTTCTCGGTCCAGATGCGCAGCAGCTCGAGGTTGAGCTTCTGCCGGGTCATGTCGTCGAGAGCACCGAACGGCTCGTCGAACAGCAGCACTTCGGGGCGCATGATGAGCGAGCGGGCGATCGACACACGCTGACGCATTCCGCCGGACAGCTGCGCGGGCTTGGCCTTCTCGAAGCCCTTCAGGCCTACGAGCGAGATCATCTCGTCGACGTAGGCCTTGTCGACCGACTGGCCGGCGATCTCGAAGGGCAACCGGATGTTCGACAGCACGCTGCGCCAGGGCAGCAGCGCCGAATCCTGGAAGGCGATGCCGAGTTTGTTCTCCTTGCGCAGCTCCTTGGGGCTCTTGCCGTCGACGCGGGTGGTCCCGCTGGTCGGCTGCTCGAGCCCGGCGAGGATGCGCAGGATGGTGGACTTGCCGCATCCCGACGGCCCGAGCAGCGACAGGAACGTGCCCTGGTCGGTGTGGAGGTTGGCGTCCTGGAGGGCGACCACCTGCTTGCGGCCGCTCGAGAAGACTTTGTTCAGGTCGGTGATCTGCAGGCCGGTGCCCAGGGTCGTCCCCTGGGCACCGGTCTGGGCGACGGGAATCGTCACAGTGGAACTCTCAATCAGCCCATGAAGTCGAGCAGCTCGGGGTTCTCTTCGTAGACCTCGGCCAGGAGCGAGAGGTCGAAGAGGTCCGAAGCGGCCAGCTCGATGCCGGCGCCGGCGAGGCTCTCGATGGTGGCGGCCTGGAGGTCGTCACTGATCGTGAAGAGTCCGTTCGCCTCGACTTCGTCGGTCACCACGAGGTCGTTCTGTGCGATCGAGCCGGCGGTCGAGGTCTCCGGGTCCAGGCCCAGGTCGGCGCCGTACTCCTCGTAGGCCAGGCGTGCGCCCTCCTCGGGGTCGTTGACCTGGTCGGTCCACCCCATGATCTCGGCCTTCAGGAACGCCTTGATGGTCTCGGGGTTGCTCGAGATCATCTCGTCGGTCGTCGTGAGGGTCTCGGCGACGAACGGCAGGCCGTTGTCGGCGAAGGGCAGGTTGACCGTGTCGTAGCCCTCGTGCTCGATGATGATCGACTCGTTGGTCAGGTAGGCCATGAAGCCGTCGACCTCACCGTTGGTCAGCGGAGCCGGGTCGTACTGGACGGGGACGATCTCGAGGTCGTCGGAGGTCATGCCGTTCGCGGCCAGGAAGGCGTTGAACAGCGCGGTGTTCGAGTCCTGCACACCGATCTTCTTGCCGGCGAGGTCGTCGACCGTGGCGATGTTGCCGCCGTCGGCCAGCGACAGAATCGTGAAGGGGTTCTTCTGGTAGGTGGCGCCCACGATCTTCAGCGGCGCGCCTTCCGAGGCGACGACCGAACCGATCGAGACCGCGTCGCTCATCGCGACGTCGGCGGTGCCGGAGATGAGCTCGGTGGCGCCGGTCGAGGGACCGGGGACCAGGGTGACCGAGTCGAATCCGGCGTCGGTGTAGTAGCCGTTGCTGTCGGCGAAGAACTCGCCGGCGAACTCCTCGTTCTTGATCCAGCTGAGCTGCACGGTGAGATCGGTGATCATCTCTTCGGCAGCGGTGTCGTCGGTGTCGGCGGCGGGCTCGGAGTCCGACGAGCCGGAGCAGGCGGTCAGGGCGAGTGCCGACACGGCGATGCCGGCCAGTGCCGCGGAGATGCGGCCCCGTCGGGAAGAAAGGAAGGTCATGTGTGTGCTGTCCTCTGATGCGGGTGGTGCCTCGGGTAACGGAGTGGTGAATCAGGACGGATCCCGTTCCACGTGCGATGGACGCTACGGGATGTAGATTTCACGAACACTGGCCGCGGTGTTTCGGGGTCGTTACACCCTGCGATGAGTCCACCCCGAGCTCGCCGGGGTCGGAGCGGTGCGGAGCGAGCGAAGACGACGGCGGCTACGAGTGATCCCGCCGATCTCCCCATCCGTCTCAGCGCGGGTGGCCGAGCTCGGCGGCGATCTGCGGAAGCTGCGCGTGCACGCGCACGGTCGCCTCGGCCGACATCCGGTTCGTCGACAGGCCGTGCTCGGACACCAGCCGCCCGCCGACGTAGACGCGACTGAGGTTGCGCAGGCTCATCGACAGCACGTACGAGCGCACCGGATGCCACAGCGGACCGACATCGGGTCGGCGCGGATCCACGACGACGAAGTCGGCGAACTTGCCCACCTCGAGGCTTCCCACACGGTCGTCGACCCCCATGATCTCGGCGCTTCCCAGCGTGTGCAGACGCAGCACGGTCTCCGGCATCATCGACAGCGGATCCTTCGTGCGCGCCCGCTGCATCGTCATCCCCATGCGCATGTTCTGCCACGGGTCCGACACGTCGGTGCAGGCCTGATCATCCAGGCCCATCCCGACCTTCATGCCCCGCTCGAGCATTTCCGGGACCAGCGCGACACCCGACGCGAGGCGTCCGTTCGAGGCCGGCTGCCACGACATGGACGCGCCCCCCTCTGCGGCCTGCTCGATGATCTCCGGGGTGGTCTGGATGAAGTGGCCGAACATCATGTCGGGACCGAGCGCGCCCGCGTCCCGGTACATCGTGAACTTCGCCTGCTGCAGCGGCACGGCCTCCGGGGACTCCAGGAAGTGCGCCTGGTTGGTCACCCCCAGCCGCCGCATCGCCTGGACTTCGATCTCCGCGGCATCCTCACGCGGCGACCACTGCACCTGGCCCATGATCGAGGCGCCCAGCGCGAAGTCGGGGTCGAGGGAGCGGGTGTGGGCGACGCTCTGGGCGAACCGGTCGTGGACCTCGTCGTCGGATCCGACGGTCGCATCCATCGCGATGGAATCCACGAAGCGGATGCCCGCATCCAGGCATGCATCCGCCTGACGCGTGTGGTACTCCAGTTCGCGCAGCGGGGCGTCACCGACCCGCTTCCCCTCGACCATCCGCTCCCAGGACTGCAGCGGATCGGTGAAGTTGTAGGCGGTCGTGACGCCGTTGCCGAGGAAGTCGAGCGCGCCGTGCAGGGTGGACCAGTAGATGTCGTCCGCGCTCGCGCCGGCGGTCATCCCGAGCATCGAGTCGCACCATCCGTAGAGGGTCTCGGTGACGCCGAGCCCGCGCAGTCCGCTCGTGAACAGGTGACTGTGCGATGACACGAAGCCCGGCGCGACGAAGCTCCCGTCGACGTCGACGACTTCATCGGCGGTCATGCCCGACGGCGGCTCGCCCGCGCCGAGCCCGGCGATGCGCCCGTCTTCGACGAGCATCCACCCGCCGTCGATGAAGCCGGGGTCGTCGGTGCCGGCGGGAACCGTGATGAGGCGGGCATTGGTGAGGAGCAGACGTGTCATGGGAGTCCCGTCGTGGCGATGCGTGTCCCGATCTCTGCGGTTTCAGGCCGTGTGGAGGACCGGAATCGGGACATGGTGGGCAAGGGGTGGGGGGATCAGGTGGTGCGGGCGTGGGAGAGGTTCAGCACGGCTTCGGCCAGAGCGCGGATGCCGTGGGCGACATCGCCGGTCGAGACGGACTCGGCCGGGTGGTGGCTGATGCCGTCGGGATTGCGGAGGAAGAGCATGCCGATGTCGGTGATGCCCCCCATGGCCATCCCGTCGTGGCCGGCCCGACTGAAGATCGTGGCGGGATCCTCGGCCGTGGCCGTCGTGGTCCCGATGCCCTCCCGGATGACATCCTGCAGCAGCGGCGCGCACGCGACCGCGGCGGCACTGTGGATCTCGCGCGCGCGCCACCGCAGGCCACGGCGCCCCATGATCTCGTCGAGCTCGCCCGAAAGGGAGTGCCACACGCGATCACGCTCGCCGTCGAACTCGCCGCGTAGGTCGAGCGAGAACTGCACTTCGCCCGGAACGATGTTCACCCCGCCCGGAAAGGCCTCGAAGCGGCCGACCGTGCCGATGATGTGATGCTCGGCGCGGCAGATCCGCTCGACGGCGAGCGCGCCTTCGCTGGCTCCGAGCAGCGCGTCGCGGCGCATGTCGTAGGGCGTTCCGCCGGCGTGACGCGCCTCACCCTCGACGGTCAAGAGGAACCGGCGCGCACTGGCGATCGACGACACCACCGCGAGCGACTCACCGCGACGGTCGAGTTCGGGTCCCTGCTCGATGTGCGCCTCGAGGTAGCCGATGAGCTCATCCGGACGCCGAGCGGCCTCGCCCACGCGTCCCGGGTCGAGCCCGAATTCGAGGAACGCCTGACGCAGGGTCGTCCCGTCGGCGTCGGTGAGCTTCCACCATTCGTCCTTCCAGGTGCCGGCCACCGCCGAGGAGCCCAGCAGGGCCGTACCGAAACGGGTGCCCTCCTCGTCCCAGAAGGCGATGATCTCCAGAGCGAACCCGAGCGCCGAGCGCCACTGATCGTCGGTGCGCACCCGAAGCAGCCGGACGACCTCCATCGCCATGAGCACGCCGAGCATCCCGTCGAAACGGCCGGCGTCGGGGACGGTGTCCAGATGCGACCCGAGCATCAGCGCCGGTTCGTCACCACCGGTCGCGCCGCGCGGGTCGGAACCGAGGCGGCCGATCTGATTGCCCGCGGCGTCCTGCCGCGTCGACATGCCGATCTCGCGCATCCACTCCGCCACGAGGCGGTTGACCCGCGCGTGCTCGGGCGAAAGGTAGACCCTCTCGATACCGCCGTCCATCGACGTCTCCCGGGCGAGTTCGTCGCAGCGACCCATCACCCGTCGCGCCGACGCGGCGATCGCGTCGGGCGAGATGTGAAGCAGCGACGCCGTCATGTCAACGCCTCGGCGGCCGCGTCGACCCCGCCGCCCACCGGCACGCGGGCGCCGAAGCGTCGCAGCACGTGCTCCAGCGCCGCGAGGGTGCTGAACACCGCATCCGGCCGCGCGTTGTACCCCATGGTGCCGATACGCCAGACCCGGCCGTGGAGCGGACCGAACGACGTGCCGATCTCGATTCCGAAGTCCGTCAGCATCGCCTGACGTGCCGCATCGCCGGCGACCCCGTCGGGGATCTCGACGGCGACGACGTTCGTCATCTTGTGGGCGACGTCGCCGAACACGTCCAGGCCCAGTCCGCGCACCCCGGCGAGCATCGCGTCGCCGATGCGGCGGTGACGCTCGATCACCGCGTTTCGACCTTCGAGCAGGAGCACGCGGGCGCACTCCCGTGCCCCGTAGAGCATCGAGGTCGCCTCGGTGTGGTGGTTCAGGCGCCGCGGGCCCCAGTAGTCGAGGACCATCCCGAGGTCGAAGTAGTTCGACCGCACGAAGTCGTCGGCGCTCGCGTCGCCCTCCTCACGGATACCCGCCTCGATGCGGCTCCTCGACCGCACGACCTCCACCGCGCGGTCGCTGAGGGTCAGCGGCGCCGAACCCGACGGCCCGCCCAGGCACTTCTGCAGACCCGCGGTCGCGGCGTCCAGACCCCATGCGTCCGCTTCGAAGTCGTTGCCGCCGAGCGAGGCGGTGGCGTCGGTGTAGAACAGCACGCCGTGACGTCGGCAGATCTCTCCGATCTCCTCCAGCGGTTGGCACATGGTCGTCGACGTGTCGCCCTGGACCAGCGCCAGGAGCGTCGGCTTGACCCGCGTGATCGCCTCTTCGATCGCCGAGGGCGTGAACACCTGCCCCCACTCGACCTCGATGGTGTGCACGTCGGCCAGGGCGCGTTCGGCGATCTCGGCCAGGAGGTGTCCGAAGCGCCCGAACACCGGAACGAGCACCTTCTCCCCCGGCCGCACGAGGGAGGTGATCGCCGCCTCGATCCCGGCGCGCGAGGTGCCGTCGATGAGCACGGTGGCGTCGTTGGCGGTGGCGAACACGTCGCGATACAGCGATTGCGTCTCGTTCATCGTCGCCGTCATGAACGGGTCGTATTGGCCCACCAGCGGCGCCGACATGGCGCGTAGCACGCTCGGGTACGCGGAGATGGGGCCGGGGCCCATGAGCAGGCGGGCGGGCGGATCGATCGGGGCGGGGAAAGTCATGGTGTCTCTGATCGGTCGTGCGGGATGCGGGGTGTCGGTCGCGGGTCGGATGCGGTTCACACGGTGCGGGTGACGGTCGCGGCGAGGCGTTGGGCCAGCCTCACCAGCGCGAGGTCGGTGCCGGCCGGTGAGACCAGGCACACCCCGACCGGCGCGGGCCCGTCGGGGGTCGCGACCGTGAGGAGGGGCACCGAGACGGAGGGCAGGCCGGCCACGGCCGCCGGTGTGGTCATGCGCAGACTCGCCAGGCGGGTCGCATCGACATCGGCGGGTTCGGCCGTCCGCGAGGGCGCGGGACCGGGAGCGGTCGGCATCAGCAGGACGCCCAGGTCGACGATGTCGGCCAAGGACTGCGCGATCTTCTTCACCGCGGCACGAGCCGCCTTCTCCTGGTCGGCGGTCACCTGTGAGGCGACGCGGAAGCGCTCCGCGACGGCCGGTCCGACCGCACCGGGATGCTCCCGCAGCCAGTCGCCGTTGTTGCGCCACGCCTCCGCACCCTGGACCGCGCGGAACGGAACGGCGTAGTCATCGAGGTCGCCGATCGCCACGCTGTCGACTTCAGGAGGCTCGTCGGCGGCGGCCAGCAGGGTGAGCATCCGCTCGAAGGCGGCGCGGGTCTCCGGTTCGACCACGGCGAGCGCCTCGCGGGGCACGAGGAAGCGCCACGGCAGGTCTTCGGCCGAGGGACCGTACACGCTCTCGGTCGACTCCGATCCGTCGTAGCTCAGGCACCAGTCCGCGACCCGTCGCAGAGTGTCGCCGTCGCGTGTCAGCCAGGCGACGGTGTCGAACGACTGCGCGAGCGGCAGCAGGCCCTGGCGGGGCACGAAGTCATGGGTCGTCCGCAGGCCCCACAGGCCCTGGTACGAGGCCGGTACGCGCACCGAACCCGCCGTGTCGGTGGCCAGACCGATGTCGGCATGACCGAGCGATACAGCCGTGGCCGGACCGCTGGAGGACCCCCCGGGCAGCGCCCACGGGGCGGCGGGATTCGGCGGCGTGCCGTAGTGGACGTTGTCGCCGGCGATCGAATAGGCGAACTCGTCCGTGCGGGCGATGCCGCGCAGCGAGGCGCCGGCACGAAGCAGGTCACCCACGGCCGGGGCGGTGCGCGGCTCGGGTCGTGCGCCGTCGAGGAAGGTCGGGTTGCCGGCGCCGATCCGGTAGCCCTTGATCGCGAAGACGTCTTTCACCGCCACGGTCAACCCCTTCAGCGGCCCCTCCCAGGCGCCTTGATAGAGCGGATCGCCCGCGGTACGCCAGACGGATCCGTCGAACGCGCCGCCCACTGCGTCGAACCCGGTGGTCGCGGAGTGGCTCGCGGCCAATTCAGCGGGGCCGTCGAAGTCGGCTTCGCGGATGCGCGCGTGCACGCCGCACACGATGTCGACGACCTGGGAGATGTCGAAGTCGACGGCGGCGGACAGGTAGGCGTACGCGAGATGCTCGTCCATGCCGTAGCGGGCATGCAGTAGCGAGAGGGACGCCCGTACGCACCGGCGCATCGCCTCGCCGAGGTCCTCGTGCATCCCCGTCGGGACCAGATACTCCTGCGTCTTCACCAGCGGGCCGTCCAGCTCCCCGAAGCGTTCCCGCGCCTCGGCCGCGGGGATCACATCGAAGCGCAGGGTCGCCCGCAGCGAGGCTTCCAGCGCCGTCAACGCGACCTCCCCGTCGCCCTGGGCGAAGTGCGGGTCGCCGACATAGGCGAGTGCGCCCGAGACCTGCACCGGCAGATAGAGCGTCGCACCGACGGTGAGCAGCTTGATGTCGATGTTGCCGCCGTGACTGCCCGGCGGAACCGAGTGCGGTCGCTGATCGCCGCTGACGGCCAGTCCCATCGTGCCGAGGAACGGGTCCAGGGGATACTCCACCTCGCGCTGGACCCCGGCGGTGCCCTCCACGCTGTCGTGCAGCGGGAGCGCGCCGTAGAGACGCCCGGCCCGTTCGTGGACGGGGGAGAAAACGCTCACGGTGTGTTCGCCGCGCGGCAGTTCGCCGACGAGCGCACCCTTGCCATGCCGGTTCGAGATGACGCCGTAGGGCACGCGCGGATCGAGACGTTCGACGGTGATCGCGAGCAGATCGCCGGGTTCGGCCCCCTCGACGCGGATGGGCCCGGTCACGACGTGCGGTCCATCCTGCGCCGGGTCCCGCGCGAGCTCCGACGCGATCTGGATCGCATCATCGAGCACGTCCGCCGGTCCGACACCGTGCCGCGCGAAGAAGGCGCGGGGGTCCTTGCCCTGATCTTCCAGGATGCCCTCGTGGCTGACGGTGTCGATCGTGACCGTCTCGCCCGGCACGATCTGCAGCACCTCGGCGTCGGCCTCGCAGGGCAGGCGCCCCCAGGTGACGGTGTCCAGGCGCGCAGGCAGATAGTGGTCACCGGGGATCTCGCCGCGGCCGGGCTGCAGGATCTCGAACGCCTTCGTCATGTCGTCATCCTCGTCCATGTGCTCACCGGCCCGCATCGTCGGAGTCGTCCCGGGCGAGCAGATGGCCGCCGGGGTTGCCCCGCCACTGCGGCGCATCACCCGCGCCCCCCTCGGTCACATCGAACACCGAGCATCCGTGCAGCCACGTCCGACGGGTACGGCCGGTGAGGGTGCGGCCGTCATACGCCGAGATGGGGTTGCGATGCAACAGCGTGCGTGCGTCGACGGGAAAGAGGTCATCGACGCCGAAGACCGTCAGATTCGCGGCGGCGCCGATCTCGATCCGGCCGGCGTCCAGACCCGCGATCGCCGCGGGTCCGGTCGAGAACAACGGCACGATCCTCTCCAGTGCGACACCGCGGGCGCGCGCCTCCGTCCACACCGCGGACATCCCCACCTGGAGGCCGGAGATACCGCCCCAGGCCAGCCCGAAGTCACCGTCGCCGTCACGCTTTCGCTCGACCGTGGAAGGCGAGTGGTCACTGACGATGCCGTCGATGGTGCCGTCGAGCACGCCCTCCCACAGGAGGTCACGGTTGGCCGCCTCGCGGATGGGCGGACAGCACTTGAACTCCCCGGCACCGTCGGCGATCTCCTCGGCGATGAGCGTCAGATAGTGCGGGCAGGTCTCCACCGTCAGCGGCAAGCCCTCGGCCTTCGCCTGCCGGATCGCGGGCAGCGCGTGCGCATCGCTGAGGTGCAGGATGTGGGCGCGGGCGCCGGTGCGTCGCATCGCGTCGATGACGCTCGTGATGGCCGCCTCTTCGCTGGCCGGTGGACGCGAGCGCAGGAAGCCCTCGTAGTCACGGCCGAGCGGACCGTCCGGTCCGAGGAAGGTCGGGTCCTCCGCGTGGACGATCAGCTGCGAGCCGACCGCCGCGATCTCGACCATCGCCTCTTCCATCTGCCCGGCGGTGAGGTGGCCGAACTCGTCCACCCCGGAGGGGGACAGGAAGCACTTGAAGCCGTAGACGCCGGCGTGGTGAAGCGGCGCGAGTCGCCCGAGGTTCTCCGGGACCGCCCCGCCCCAGAACCCCACGTCGATGTAGGCGGAGGCGCGAGCCGCCTCGCGCTTGATCTCCAGTGCACGGGGGCTGATCGTGGGCGGCACCGAGTTCAACGGCATGTCGACGATCGTCGTGATGCCCCCGGCCGCCGCCGCGAGGGTCGCCGAGCGGAAGCCCTCCCACTCGGTGCGGCCGGGTTCGTTGACGTGCACGTGCGAGTCCACCAGTCCCGGGAGCAGCACGGCGTCGTCGGGCACCAGCACGCGCCACTGGGCGGTGGTCTTCTCCGCGGGGTCGAGGATGTCGACGATGTGCCCGCCGTCGAGCACGACGGTGGCGGGCTGGAAGGATCCGTCGATGAAGGCTCGTCGAGCGCGGATCGCGGTGCGCACGGGTTTCACGCGGCTGACGTTACGCGGGGCGCGTTTCCGCGGTGTTACCTGCACGAACATTCTGTGTGCCGTCGTGGCCGGCCGTCACCTGCGGGAAACGGATCCGCGCTACCGTGCCAGCGTGTACCTCTCCGACTTCAACTCTCTCGACGAAGCGACCGCGCGCGACATCGCCCGGGTGTGGGCGGCGGTCCCCGCCTGGGTCGACGCCGTGGTCGCCGGCCGACCATATGCCTCGATCGACATGCTCACTGCGCGTGCCACGGAGCTCGCGAAGGGATGGGGTCCCGACGAACTCGGCCAGGCCCTGTCGCAACATCCCCGCATCGGCGAGAAGGCCGAGGGTGCGGGTGCCGAGGCCACCGCCTCACGCCGCGAGCAGTCGACGATGACCGACGCCGACCCGGCCGTGGTCGCGGCGATCACCGCCGGGAACGCCGCCTATGAGCGGCGTTTCGACCGCGTCTTCCTGATCCGCGCCGCCGGTCGTACCCCGGATCAGATCCTGGGCGAGCTGCAACGACGACTGGCCAACGACGACGAGGCGGAGGTCGCCGAAGCCTGTGCGCAGCTGGCCGAGATCGCCCTGCTCCGCCTCCGCGGCGCGATCGACGGCGACGACCGGATCGACCGGGAAGGACGCACCTCGTGACCACGCACCTGACCACCCATGTCCTCGACGCGTCGCGTGGCATGCCGGCGCGCGCTGTCAGCGTGGCGCTGGCCCGCCTGCACGATTCCGGTGAGGTCGCACACATCGCCGACGGACTCACCGACGACGACGGCCGCCTCGCTCTGGGGCCCGCGCTCCTGGACCCGGGCACGTACATGATCACCTTCGCCACCGGCGCGTACTTCGACGCGCAGCAGGTCGAGGCCTTCTACCCGCTGGTGACGGTGAGCTTCACGGTCGCCCCGGCGGGTGAGGGTGAGACGCCGCACCTACACGTGCCGCTGTTGCTCAGCCCCTTCGCGTACTCGACCTATCGCGGTAGCTGACGCAGCTCGGCGATCCTGCGTGAACAAGACAGGAGACTCGTCCGCAGCGCCCCGATATGGGGGGATATCGGGGCGCCACGAGCGAAATCTCCTGTCTTGTTCACAGGGTCGATTCGGAGTGCGATTCAGGCGCCGTCGACGCCGTACGACTCCGCCGGCGCGCGACCGGCGATGACGCCCGCGAGGGCGGCGTTCCACTCCACCCGGTTCTCCACGAACGCGACATGGCCGCTGTTCTCGAAGAACGTCAGCGTCGAGTTCGGCAGGAGTCGGTGGGCCTCCTCGCTCCAGCGGGGGTCCCAGATGAGGTCGTGACGCCCGGAGAACACGTGGACGGGAAGGTCGATCTCCGGCAGCTGCGGTCGGAGATCGTTGTCGATGAGTGCTTGGAAGCTGGTGAGCCCGACGAACGCGGGCACCTGCCAACCGATCTGGACGAACCAGTCCTTGGTCGCCGTCAGGTCGGTGCGGTGGAAGTTGTTGCCGTACAGGCCCGCGATCGTCTCGGTGCGTGCGACACGAACCGCGTCGATCAGGCCCTGCACCTCACCGGCGGGCGTGCCGTAGGGGGCGTCGTCGGCCTGCCAGAAGCGCGGCCCGCTTCCGGTGAGAACCACGCGCGCCAGTCGCTCGGGATGCTCGGCCGCGTACGCCAGCGCGAGATGCCCGCCCATCGACCAGCCGACGAGGGTGACCTCGTCGAGGTCGAGACCCTGGATGAGTGCGTGGATGTCGCGGGTGAACAGGTCGTAGGTGTACTCCCCCCAGGGCTTGTCCGACGCGCCGTGGCCACGCAGGTCGACGGTGATGCAGCGGTGGTCACCGGCGAGGTCGAGGACCTGCAGGTCCCACACGTCGCCGCTTCCGCCCCAGCCGTGGATGAACACGATGGGCGTGCCGCTGCCGCGGTCTTCGTAGTGGATCTCGACACCGGGTTCGACTTCGATTCTCGGCATGATCTTTCCTCTCTTCAGGGGGTGTGGGCGTGGATGAACGCAGAGATGTGCCGACCGATGAGAGCCGGGTCCTCGAGGTGCGGGAGATGGCCGGCCCCGGGCAGTTCGAGGGAGCGTGCCGCCGGCATCGTCTCGGCGAGCAGTCGGCCGTTTTCGACCGGGACGATCCGATCCGCCGTGCCGTGGATGACGACGGTGGGAACGGCGATGTCGCGCGGGTCGTGGTCGGCGGACAGGAACTGCGCGCACGCAGCGAACTGCGCCCGCCACGTCTCCGAAGGCGTGGGGGACGCCAGACGTGCGGACAGGATCTGCTCGAATCGTGCGGGATGCTCGCGGGTCCACCCCGGACGGAACGCAAGGGGCATCGTCGCGCGGGCGAATTCGGCGGGTGGCAGGTCGGCCGCGGCGAGCCAGGCCCGGGTGGTCTCGTCGGGGACCGGCGTCGCCCGGGGCCCGCCCGGGCTCGTGGCGACGAGGATCAGACCGGCGACCTTCTCCGGGTGCGCGCGGGCGAGGGCCTGCGCGATGTAGCCGCCCATGGAGTGACCGAGGACGACCATCGGGCCACCGAGCGCGTCGATGGCGCGCGCGGCGTCTGCGGCGAGGTCGTCGATCGAGCAGGATCCGGTGAGCGGATCCGATCGGCCTGTCCCGCGGTTGTCGAGACTCCACAGCCCGATATCGGCGTCGACGGCGGCGCGCAGGAATGCCGTCTCCCAACCGGCGTATCCGAGTCCGTGCAGCATGAGACAGGACGCTGGGCCCTCCCCCTCCAGGTGCAGTCTCGCACCGTCTCCGGCGCGCACCGAGGTCTCCTCGACGATGCTCACGCCGACCCACCGACGTCGATGATCTGCCGGACGGCCTCCCCCTCGGCGAGCGCGTCGAGGGCCTCGTTGACGTCGGCCAGCGCGACGTGGGAGGTGATCAGCTTCTCCAACGGAAGTCGCCCATCACGCCACAGCTTCTCGTAGTACGGGATGTCTCGGGCCGGCACGGCCGAACCGAGGTAGCTGCCGATGATCTGTTTGGCACCCGAGACGAGCTCCAGCGGCGACACCTTCGCGAGGGCGTTGGGCGCGGGCAGACCCACGGTGACCATCTTCCCGCCGGGTGCGGTCAGCGCCACCGCGGCTTCGAAGGCCGGCACCACACCGGCGCACTCGACGACGACATCGGCCGCAAGCCCGCCGTCGCGGGCCTCGGCCGGGCTCATCGCCCCATGCGCGCCCAGGTCGATCGCCAGTTCCAGTTTCGCGGGGTTGGCGTCGATGCCGACGACGTGCACGCCCTCGATGGAGGCCGCGACGAGCAGGGCCGCCATCCCGACTCCGCCGAGGCCGACGACCGCGACGGTCTGGCCTGCCCGAGGCGTCCCGGCGTTGAGGACGGCGCCGCCTCCGGTCAGGACCGCGCAGCCGAGGACGGCGGCGATATCGGCGGGCACATCGTGGCCGACCCGGACGACGGACCGCCGATCGAGGACGGCGTGCGACGCGAACCCCGAGACTCCGAGGTGGTGGTTGACCGGCGCTCCGCCGCGGCTCAGACGTCGTCCACCGCCGATGAGGGTTCCTGCGCCGTTCGCGGCCGACCCGACCGGACACGGCAGGCGTCCGTCGCCGGACAGACACACCTCGCACGTCCCGCACAGCGGGAGGAAGGTCGCCACGACACGGTCACCGACCGAGAGGTCGTGCACGTCCGCGCCGGTCTCGGTCACGATCCCGGAGGCTTCGTGGCCGAGAACCATCGGCAGCGGTCGCCGACGATTGCCGTCGACCACCGACAGGTCGGAGTGACACAACCCCGCCGCGTCGATCCGGAGGAGGATCTCGGTCGGGCCGGGCGCCTCGAGGTCGAACTCCTCGACACGGAGCGGGCGACTCGTGGCGTAGGGTCGCGCGGCGTCGGGGGTGTCGAGCACCGCTGCCTGAACTTTCATCACCCGTCTCCTTCGATGGTGCCTTCCATCCTGACGATCACACTCTCGGGGATCTATATCGGTTACTCCACTCAGACGTATTCTTCCTGTGGGCTTCTACACTCAAGGGATGGAAGGTCCTCGCGACGTGGTGCGCGCGGTGGCGCAAGATCTCAGCGTCCTGCCCGATTCCGAACGGGTCCTCACCGGCCTGGCGCGCCGGGTGCGGGCCGCGATCGGCAGCGATCTCGCGTACCTCAGCCTGAACGATCCGGATTCGCAGGAGACTCGCATCCGCTTCTCCGACGGGATCCGCACGCCGGCCTATGCCGCGA
Organism: Microbacterium aquimaris; assembly: GCF_039531285.1. Classification (NCBI taxonomy): domain Bacteria; kingdom Bacillati; phylum Actinomycetota; class Actinomycetes; order Micrococcales; family Microbacteriaceae; genus Microbacterium; species Microbacterium aquimaris. The sequence goes on from NZ_BAAAPT010000001.1 coordinate 761,146, forward strand.
TCAGGATGCCGATCGGGACCGGCGTGCTCGGCATGGCGGCGGCGGGGGTCACGACCGAGAGCGCGGACTATCTGCCCGACCTCGCCCGCCTGCACGTGGATGCCGTCGACGCCACGGTCAAGGCCGAGGGGGTCAGGGCGATCCTGGCGACGGCGATCCGCACCGGCGGTGAGGTCATCGGCGCGCTCACCGTGGCCAACCGCGCTCCCGGCGGATTCTCCCCCGCCCAGCGCGCACAGCTCGAGGAGGCGGCACTCATCGCCTCGGCGGCCGTCGCGATCTACCTGCTCAAGGAAGAACGCGACCACCTCCGCCGCGCACAGGAGCGCCAGTCCGAGCGGCATGATGCCCAGACCTCCGCCTGGCGGGCCGAGCTCGCCCTGTCGAACCGGCTGAGCCGGGCCTTGGCCGAGGGCATGGACTCGGACCAGATCATGTCCGTCGCCGCCGACCAGATCGCGGGCGACGTGCGGCTCGTCACCGGGGACGCCCCGATGACCGACGGGGCGCGTACCGTACCCCTCGACGCGGGTGGGGTGCTGGAGGTCAGCTCCCCCCGGCCGGAGGCGCAGGCGCTCACAGACGTGATCGGCAGCTTCGTCTCCACGTCGCTGCTCTACGAGCAGGCCATCGAAGACGCCCGCCATCTGCGCGAAGCGGAGCTGGTCGAACGACTGATCGGGCCGGGACGACCCGATGACCGCGCCGCGCGCAGCGGTCTGCCCGGCGACGGCCCCCTCGATGTGGTGGTCGCCGAGATTGACGATCCCCTGCGCAGGCGTCGCGCCCTCGCCGATGTCAGGCGCGTGCTCGGGGATCACGCGCTGGCCACGATCGTGCGCGGCAGTGTCTTGACGGTCACCCGCGGCGCGCGCGCACGATCCCGGGTCGCCGAGTCGTTGCGCCCCCATCGACACTTCGGCGGGACGGCCTCCGCATCCGATGACACCTGCCTGCCGGACGCATACGGCGAGGCGGATCTGCTGGCGCGGGCATCCCGACGTCTGAACCGGGGGGATCGCTTGACCACCTGGGATGACCTCGGCGTCGTCGCCTACGCGGTCGGGGGCGCGCCGCCGGACGCGGACCGGCTCATCCGTTCACGCCTGGGCCCGATCAGCGGCCCGTCCACGCGAGACGCGGTCCTCCGAGACACCGCGCTGCGCTATCTGGATGCACAAGGAGCGGTGAGTACCGTCGCCCGCGACCTCGGCGTGCATGAGAACACGGTGCGACAGCGGCTGTCCCGCCTGGATCAGCTCCTGTCCGGCTGGCGCGACGGTCCGGAGCGGTTGGATGTGCATGTGGCGCTGCGCGCCTACGACCTCATCGCCGTGTCGGAACCCCGGCCGTCGACGACCTGAGCCGGGCTCCCCCGGCACCGGCGGTGCCGGGGGACGAACTCAGACGACGGGCTGCTGCAGATCGATGACCCAGCCCGAGGCGTCCGGGCCGTCGAACGGCGTCTGCAGGTAGATCTCCCGACCCGCGCCGGCCGGACGCACCCCGCGCCGTTCGACCTCGCCCATCAGCCCCTGCCACGCGGCTTGGATGCCTGAAAGGTCGGGGGCCTCGAGCCGGGTCGAGACCGCACGGTCGGCGGCGGCCACGTCGATGCGCTGCAGTCCTGCCGGCACCGGCGCATCGCCGACCTGTTCGCCCACGACCACACGCATCCCGTCGCCCTCGACGTCGTAGGTCGCAACGCCCGGGCCGACCCGCGTCGCAGCGACGGCGTCGACCGCGCCGTTGACCCGATCGAACAGGGGGCCGATGTCCGCTTCGATCTCGTCGATCGACGCGACGCTCGTGGCGACACCCACGAGGGTGAGGGCGGGAAGGGCGGTTTCGGTGAATTCGGACATGATCGGTCCTTTCTCGATCAATCGGAGCTTCGCCTCGATGCGGGCCAGCCGCAGCGTGTCCTGCGCGACCTGCGCTCGCAGGACGTCACGCCGTGCTTCGAGCAGCACCTGCACGCGTTCTGCCGCCAGTCCGTCGTCCAACATCGACCCCACCTGTTCGAGGGAGAAGCCGAGGTCCTTGAGGGCGACGAGCTGGTTGGCGCGCGGCAGCTGTGCGGACGAATACGAGCGGTAGCCGCTGTGCGCGTCGACCCGCGCGGGCACGAGGATTCCGAGCCGGTCGTAGTGACGCAGCATCCTCACCGACACACCCACGATCCGGGCGAACTCTCCGATACTCAACATGGTGATCCCACCCCACGCCCTGACACCGTGTCAGGGTCAAGTGTCCCGTATCGGGGGCGTCAGGCGGTGAAGACGGTGTGCACGTCGCCGGCGACGGCACGGCCGCCGAGCGCCTCGAGTTCGAGAAGCACGGCGCTGCCGACCACGTCGGCGCCCAGCTCGGCCAGCAACCGGTGGCTGGCGCGCAGGGTGCCACCGGTGGCGAGCACATCGTCGAGCACGAGCACGCGAGACCCCGCGGGGATGTCATCCGATGCCTCGACCGCGGCCTCACCGTACTCGAGGGCGTACGAGACGGATGCGGCCGGGCGCGGGAGCTTCCCGGCCTTGCGGATCGGCACCATCCCGGTGCCGGTCGCCACGGCGGCCGCGCCGGCGAGGAGGAAACCGCGCGCTTCGATGCCGGCGACCACGTCGAACCGACCTCGGAAGGGCTCGACCAGCGCTTCGACACAGACACGGAACGCGCCGGCGTCTGCCAACAACGGGGCGATGTCGCGGAAGAGGACCCCCGGCTCGGGGAAGTCGGGGACGACGGCGATGAGCTGTTCGGCGCGGGCGAGGTCTGCGTGCACGCGGCAACATTACTCGCAGTGACGGCGGTGTCGGCTGTCAGGATGGGCGCATGATCGACGATGCACCCGCACCTCTCGGCCCCATGCCCGGCACGGGGGAGTTCGCACAGGCGATCCGCAGTCTTTCAGACCGCTTCGCCGCGGAAGCCGCGGAACTCGATCCGGATGCCCCGATCGCCTCGGACGCGTGGCCGACCGTCGGAGGCATGGTCGACCATCTGGGGCAGATCCAGCGCTGGTGCACAGAGGTGCTGCGCACCGGTGCCGCCGTCGACCGGGCCGAGCACGTCCGCCCCGCCGAACGTGACCGCTTCGCATGGTTCGTCGAAGGTTCCGCCGCCCTGGCCACCGAACTGGGGACCCGGGATCCGGCGGCCGGATGCTGGGCGTTCGTCCCCGGGGGCACGAACGGGTTCTGGGCGAGACGGCAGGCGCACGAGGCCCGCAAGCATCTGTGGGACATCCGCACGGCCGTCACCCCCGTGCCGGCGCTCCCCGAGGCGGGCGGGCCCGAGATGGCCGCAGACATCGTCGACGAGCTGTACGCGGTGTTCCTCGCACGCGCGGTGCGCGGCGGGTTGCCCCCGCTACCCACCCCGCTCGCGCTGGTCGCGACCGACGTGTCGGTGTCGTGGCGCCTGGCGACCGACTGGAGCGTCATCCGCTCCGTCGAGGCGGCCGCCGACCCGGTCGCCACGGTGGTCCAGGGGCGGCTCGGCGACATCGCCCTGTTCGCGTGGGATCGCGCGGCACCGGAGGACCTGCCCGAACGCTTCGCGATCACCGGATCGTCGGCCACCGTCGCGGCCTACCGCGACGCCCCCGTCCATCCCTGACTGACGAGGCCGCGGCGTCCCCGCATCCGCGTGTCACCGGATGTCGGAAGTCGCGGCCGAGAGAAGAGCGGCCCGATCAGAGGGTGCCGACGCCGAGGTTCACGGGGCTGTCTTCGATGTTGCCGACGATCCCTCGGATGATCCCGGCACCGTCGGTTCCCCGAAGGCTTTCGTACCAGGCCTCTGTCGCGGCCGGGTCGAACGCATGGGTCTCGTGAGCCCGCTTGCGCGCCCGGTCGACCAGCTCGCCGGCACGCACCGTGCGGGACTTCTCGTATCGGCGCAGGGTGTCCTCGACCGACAGGGTGTTGGTGGCCACGGCGATGGCCAGTGCGAAGGAGTCCTCGAGCGCCGAACAGGCCCCTTGGCCGATGTCGGGGGAGGTGTTGTGGGCGGCGTCCCCGAGGATCGCCACACGGCCCTTCACCCACGTGTGGAACGGGGTGATGTCCCAGATCTCCACGCGGTTCAGCGACACATCCGGATCGATCGTGTCGAGCAGCGCCTGCACGCCCGGGGCCCACGATCCGAACGCCTCGCGCAACGGGGCGACACCGTCGGCGCGGTCGTAGGGCACGCCGGACGGTTGCGGGATGTCCACGAAGAAGTAGAAGCGGTCGTCGGCGACCGGCATCACGGCACACCGCTTGCCCTCGCCGACGTAGGTCGTCCACTGGTCGACGGGCCCGATCGCCTCGTTGGCCGGCACCAGCCCGTTGAAGTTGGTGTACCCGGAGTATTCGCGTTCGATGCCGCCACCGGTGACGTGGTCGCGAACGAACGAGCGCGCCCCGTCGGCGCCGATGACCATGTCGGCCGTGTCGGTCGAGCCGTCGGCGAAGGTGACGGTGACCGTCTCCCCGTCGTCGTCGATTCCGGTGGCCGTGCTCGACAGGTGGATGTTCTCCATCCCGAACGTCTCCATCAGCAGCGCCTGCAGGTCGGCGCGGGCGACCGGGTAGGGCCGCTGTCCGGTGAGGGCGGTGACCGGTTCCAGCGAGAACCGGCACATCTCTTCGCCGGTCACGCCCTCGTAGTAGGCCATGTCCTCCATACGGCCCCCGAGGTCGGCGACCTCCTCGGCCAATCCCAGCCAGTTCAGCACCTTCACGCCGTTGGACCAGAGCGACAGGGCGGCCCCGACCGGCTTGTTCTCACGCATCCGGTCGTAGATGACGACCTCGTGGCCGAGTCGCTGCAGCGCGATCCCCGCACTCGCCCCGCCGATACCGGCGCCGATGATCACGATCTTCATGTGGTGAACATTAGGCGTCGCGTGTCACGAGCCTGTTACGCGGATGCGGCCCCGCGTGCACGAACCCCTCGGGTGCGGGCGTCCCCCAGAAGACGCCCGCACCCGATCGGTCAGCTCCGCGTGCGCGAGCGGCGCACCAGGAGCACCACGGCCCCCGTGGTCAGGAGCGCGAGCGCGATGCCGGCCACCGGGGCGAAGGCTGCCGCATCGGCGCCGGTCACGGCGAGGTCGCCGGTCGTGCTGGCGTCGGCCTGTTCGTCCCCGGAGCTCCCGCCGTCCCCGGAGCCGCCGTCGGAGTCACCGGAGTCACCTCCGTCCTCCGCGGCCACCACCCGAATGGTGTATTCCTCCGAGGCGACACCGACCCTTGTGATGTCCGTCACCGTCACGCGGTACTCACCCGCACGGGTCGGGGTGCCGGCGAGCTCGCCCGTGTGCGCATCCACCCACAGCCCTCCGAGGTCGACCGCGTCATCCGGTGTCCCGAACACGGCCCCCTGCCCGACGGATGCAGCCAACGGCGCGCGATAGACCTCGCCGACCGTCGCGTCGGCCAGTGAGACGGCGGTGAGAACCGACGCCCCGGCTGCCACATCGAGCGTGTACTCGCGTGCGACGGCGAACGGATCGGCCGCATCGGCGACGGTGAACACTCTGACACCGACACTCTCCGGAGTGCCGGTCAAGCGTCCGGTCGACGCGTCGAGGGTGATCCCGGGCGACAGGCTCCCGCCCACGACCTGAAGGTCGAGGGTCGCGGTCGAGGTCTCCACCAGGTCGACAGCGAGGGCCTCGCCGGCGACGGCATCGATCGTCGCGGTGTCGGCCAGCGCCGCCGACGCGGCGTGCACCGTGAACACGAATGCGGCTTGCTCGCCGGCACCGGCGGAGTTGGCCACCGTGAAGGCGAACTCTCCCGCCGTCGCGGCGGTGCCCGTCAGTCGCCCCGACGGGTCGAGCGAGAGGCCCGTCGGTAGCTCGCCGTCGACCACGGCGAGATCGACCCCGGATCCGTCGGCCGGGTTGCCGTCGAGATCGGCGTCGGCGACCAGCATCCGGTCGACCTCGTTCCCCTGTTCGGCGCTCAACACCCCGCCCACGTACGACGCCGCGACCGGCTCGGCCGCGGCCGACGCGGCGGCGCGCGGCTCCGCCTCCGGCTCCTCCGTCGTCGAGTGCAGACTGAGCGTCGCCGGCGCGACCGCCGGCTGCGACTGCAGGCGGTAGGTGTCCCCGAGTTCCCACACGCGCACCCCGAGGAAGCGGTGCGCGTCGAGAAGGGATTCCTGTTGGATCACGAAGGTCGCACGCGTGGCGCCGGGGATGTCCGTCGCCGTGCCCGCAGCATCCACGTAGTACCACTGGTACCCCCATACCGGGTCGGTCGAGCCCGCCGGATCGGTCGACGCGGGGATGTTCCACGTACCCGGGCAGGCGTGGACGGTGGTCCCGACGAGGGGCTCCGGCATGCTCGCCGAGCCGGCGGCGCATTGGTCGGCGGACGCGGCGAGTGTCGGAGGAGCGTCATTCGTCGCGGCGGGACCGGCCAGGCAGGACTTCTTCGTCTGGGTGATGGTGGGCGCCGCGACCTGCACGTCGAGACCGCCGACGCTGGCCGGATAGGTCGAGCTCACGTGCGAGACGTACCCGCTGTCGTACCCCCGGATGCCGTACTTCCAGTCGCCCTCGAGCGTGTAGACCGTCTCGGTCCACGCGTACATGAAGTACTGGTAGGGCGGGATGCTGACCGTCGAAGAGGTCTGCGACGTGCGCGAATCCGCGACCGTCGTGGCCTCCTTGTGGTCGTACGTATAGGTAACCGAGCCACTCGCCTCCCACACGTCCTTCACGCCGCCCTTGACGCCGGCGCTGATCGAGAAGGTGTGGCCGTCCGATACGGTGCGCTGATGGCTGCTGGTGATCGAGCTGGCGACCGTCTTCTCCTCCGGAGAAGGGCCGTTGTTGAATTCCTGGGGGTTTCCGACGCCCTCGACCCCGGATCCGCATCCGATCAATCGCTGAGATTGGGTGCCACTCGCGGTGACGGCCGAATCCGTCGCAGCCAGCCACGCGCTCGAGCCGGGAAGTCGCACCTCACAGGTGCTTCCGCCGTTGGACGCGCAGTCGTATGCGCCCTGCACAGCGGCCCGCTGCAGCAGCCACGACCAGTGGATCCACCACCCCTGGGAGTCCGTCTGGTCGTTGTAGACCCCGAACGACTGTGCATCCGGGTCGATGTCGACCTTGATCTGCCCCGTCTTTCCGACGGCGTTCGGCTTCCAGTACGCGTCGGCACCGCACTCGATGAACCCGCGCGCGGGCCTGTTCGCCGCCCGCGTGTCCCACGCCTCGATGTTGCCGACCCCGTTCAGACCGTCCCGGTAGCTGAAGAAGCAGTTGCCGGTGGTCGCGCTGACGATGCGGAACTGATGTCGGTTCTCGCCGGGCGCACTGTCGCCACGGGGCTCTTCGACGATCGGCTCGATCATGAACTGCTGCTTGGTGTTGACCGACGAGCAGGTCTGGCCGATCTGGTCGCGGACGCGGTCCCCGAAGGATCCGGGGTTGTTGTAGGTCCACTGGTCGGTGAGGCACTGCCCGTTCGGCAGTAGGATCCGCACGTAGCCGGTCGGGTCATCCGGGTCGATCACACTCATGGTGACGAGGGGGTTCGATCCGTCCTGCCCGTGGTCATCGGTCATCGCGATGGACTTCACCGCCATGTCGCGACCCGGACCGATGGCGCCGCCGGCGACCTCGGTCGATGCCGCCGATGCCGACTGCGCGGTCGCGATGCCCCCCAGCAGCATCGCGGCCGCGGCGCAGATCGCCGTCATCCTTCGCGCCACGGATCGTCGTCGCGCCACACGGGGTACGCGCTGTGATGAGGTCATCGCTGGTGTCTCCTGTCGCATGATTGGACTATCCGGACAATTTTTATCAGATAAAGATGAACGTCGCGTGATCGGATGATGTCGCCTGCACCCGGGAGTCCTCCGCGGCGGAGCCGGGACTAGCCTGGAGCACTATGACGACCCCCACCCCGGAGACCACCCCCACCCCGGAGCACGGAACCGACGCGACGCCCGGCACCGAGTGGTGGCGTTCTGCGGTGATCTATCAGATCTATCCGCGGTCGTTTGCGGATTCGTCGGGTGATGGTGTGGGTGATCTGCGTGGGGTGACGGCGCACCTGGATGATCTGGCCTCGTTGGGGGTGGATGCGTTGTGGTTGAGTCCGTTCCAGGTCTCGCCGCAGAAGGACGCCGGGTACGACGTCGCGGATTACTGCGATGTGGATCCGATCTTCGGCACCCTCGCGGATTTCGATGAGATGCTCGCCGGTGCGCACGCCCGGGGGATCCGGATCATCGTCGATCTGGTGCCGAACCATTCCTCGGACCAGCATGCGTGGTTCCAGCAGGCGTTGACCGCGGGCCCGGGCAGTGCCGAGCGTGCCCGATACATGTTCCGAGACGGCAAGGGCGAGCACGGTGAGGTCCCGCCGAACAACTGGGAATCCGTGTTCGGCGGGCCCGCGTGGACCCGGGTCACCGAACCCGACGGCACCCCCGGGCAGTGGTACCTGCACCTCTTCGACGCGTCACAACCCGATTTCGACTGGTCCAACCCCGAGGTGCGGGAGATGTTCCGCGGAGTGCTGCGGTTCTGGCTCGACCGCGGTGTCGATGGATTCCGGGTGGATGTCGCCCACGGCCTGGTGAAAGCCGACGGGCTCCCCGACTACACCCCACCGGCAGAGACCGGGTCCATGGGAGGCGAACAGGCCGACGTGCCCTACTGGGGCCAGCCGGGCGTGCACGAGATCTGGCGGGACTGGCGCACCGTGCTCGAGGAATACGACGACGACCGGGCCCTGTGCGCAGAAGCGTGGATGCCCAGCCCCGACATCACCGCACAGTGGGTCCGCCCCGACGAAATGCACCAGGCATTCAACTTCCCCTACCTCGAAACCCCCTGGAACGCCCCCGCCCTCCGCGAAGTGATCACCGACTCCCTCCGCGCCTTCGGCGACGTCGGAGCCCCCGCCACCTGGGTACTGTCCAACCACGACGTCGTCCGCCACGCCTCCCGCCTCGCCCTCACCGCCGAGAACCCCCAAGGCGCCGGCATCGGACCCGACAGCCCCGGCAAACCCGACCCCGTCATCGGCCTCGCCCGCGCCCGCGCCGCCACCACCCTCATGCTCGCCCTCCCCGGCTCGGCCTACCTCTACCAAGGCGAAGAACTCGGCCTCCCCGAAGTGATCGACCTGCCCGACGAAGCACGCCAAGACCCCACCTGGTTCCGCACGAACGGGGAACGCTACGGCCGCGACGGCTGCCGGGTCCCGATCCCCTGGACCACCCACGCACCCGCCTACGGTTTCAGCCCCGACGGCGACACCTGGCTACCCCAACCGGAAGAGTTCGCCACCCTCGCCCGCGACATCCAGGAAACCGACCCCGACTCCACCCTCTGGCTCTACCGCACCCTCCTCGCCGAACGACGCCAACGCCACCTCGGCACCGGCACCCTGACCTGGCTCAACGAATACCGCGACGACATCATCGCGTTCCGCAACCGCGACCTCACCATCCTCGCCAACACCGGCACCACCCCCGCACCCCTCCCCCCCGGCACCCTCATCGCCCAATCCGGCCCCCTCACCCACAACACCCTCCCCCCCGACACCACCATCTGGCTCGCCGACGCATAGGGGCGCTTCGCCGAGCCATCCCTTTCCCACCGAGCCACCCTCATCCATGCCGGAGGAACGGGCCGGCTCGGCGCCAAGAGGGTGGCTCGAGGTGCGACGGGAGAGGGGCGACGAGTGAGGTGACGCCGTAGGCTCGGGGCATGGGCCCCGACCTCGAATCCCGCACCGACCTCGAAAGCCTGTACGTCGACCTCCACCGGCACCCGGAGTTGTCCTTCCAGGAGACCCGCACCGCGGGGGTCATCGCCCGCGAACTCGACGCCCTCGGTATCGAGTACGAGGAAGGCGTCGGCAAGACCGGCATCGTCGCGATGATCCGCAACCCCACCGCGTCCGGCGAGGACGGCCCGACCGTGTGGCTGCGCGCCGACACCGACGCCCTCCCCGTCGAAGAGCGCACCGGTCTCGACTACGCCAGCACGGCCCGCGGCACCGATCCGCAGGGACTCGACGTGCCGGTGATGCACGCGTGCGGGCACGACATGCACATCAGCGCGATGCTCGGCGCCTTGCGTCGCCTGGTCACGACGAAGGATGAATGGGCGGGCACGGTCGTCGTCGTCTTCCAACCCGCCGAAGAATACGGCGCCGGCGCGAAGGCGATGATCGCCGACGGCGTGCTGGAGCGCTACCCCACGCCCGACATCGTGCTCGGCCAGCACGTCACACCCCTGCCTGCCGGCACCATCGGTGTGCGCAGCGGCACGCAGATGGCCGCATCCGACGGTCTGCGGGTCACCTTGCACGGACGAGGCGGTCACGGCTCCCGCCCCCACGCGACGATCGATCCGATCGTCATGGCCGCCGCGACGGTGATGCGGCTGCAGACGATCGTTTCGCGCGAAGTCGACCCGCGCGAAGTCGCCGTCGTCACCGTGGGTGCGATGCACGCCGGATTGAAGAACAACATCATCCCGGCCGAGGCCGTGCTCGAGCTGAGCCTGCGGTATCCCGACGACGAAGCACGCGAGCGTGTCATGGAGAAGGTGGAGCGGATCATCCGCGCCGAGGCCGCTGCGTCCGGTGCGGAGCAGTCCCCCACGATCGTCATCGACCACACGCTGCCGCCGACCATCAACGACCTCGACGCCACCGCCCGCCTGCACACCGCGTTCGACCGGCACTTCGGAGAGGGCACCGTCGTCGATCCCGGCATGTTCACCGGCAGTGAGGACGTGTCGTGGTTCGCCCGCGAATCCGGCGCGCCGTTGGTCTATTGGTTCTGGGGCGGGATCGACGCCGAGGCGTATGCGGCGGCGGTCGCCGCCGACACGGTCGAGCGGGACATCCCGACGAACCACTCGCCGTTCTTCGCGCCCGTCATGCAGCCCACCCTCGACAACGGCGTCGCCAACATCGTCGTCGCCGCGCGGGAGTTCCTCGCCACCCGCTGATTCTGCTCCCGCGCATCCACCGACCCGCCGAGGCGTGCCGCCCAGGGCCCACCGCGGGGCCCACCGAGGTCGGAGAATGCGACGGATGTCGGAGGATCCGAGCGGGATCATCCGACATCGGGCCGATCTTCCGACAACGGCGACGGCTCCGGAGGCCGCGCGGCGGCCGAAGCGGAGACCTGCGATGCTGCGCGGCGTAGCCTGGAGGGTGTGAACTCCCCCGCCTCCTCCTCCGGCGGCGCCACCGCGGCCGCGGCCGCGCTCGATGCCGCCGCACTTCGCGCCGACTTCCCGCTGCTGTCGGGGCGCCCGGCCGAAGATCCGTTGATCTACCTCGACTCGGCGGCGACGGCGCAGCGCCCCCAGGCGGTCATCGACGCGGAGATCGACTACCTCGTCCGCGCGAACGCCGCGGTACACCGCGGTGCACACATGCTCGCCGCGGATGCGACGGAGCTGTTCGAGGATGCTCGCGCCACGGTCGCGGGTTTCGTCGGCGCCGAGGCGGAGCAGCTCGTGTGGACCTCCGGCGCGACCGCCGGTGTCAACCTCGTCGCCTATGCGATCGGCAACGCCACCGCCGGTCGCGGCGCTCCCGCCGGCACCCGCTTCGCCTTGCGCCCCGGGGACGAGATCGTGGTGACCGAGAGCGAGCACCACGCCAACCTCATCCCGTGGCAGGAGCTGGCCGCCCGCACCGGAGCGGTGCTCAGGCACATCCCGGTGCGCGAGGACGGCACGCTCGACCTCGACGCGGCCGCCGACCTGCTCGGCCCACGCACCCGCATCGTGGCCTTCCCCCACGTGTCGAACGTGCTGGGCATCGTCAACCCGGTCGACCGGATCGTGGCTCTGGCCCGCGAGGCCGGTGCGCTCACGGTGCTGGATGCCTGCCAGTCAGCGCCGCACCTGCCCCTCGACCTGCCCGCGACGGGGGTCGACCTGGCCGTCTTCTCGGGTCACAAGATGCTCGGGCCGAACGCGATCGGAGGTCTCTACGGCCGCGCCGACGTCCTCGACGCCCTGCCGCCCTTCCTCACCGGCGGCTCGATGATCACGACGGTCACCCTCGATCAGGCGGAGTACCTTCCGCCGCCGCAGCGGTTCGAGGCGGGCACGCAGCCGGTGTCGCAGGCGATCGGTCTCGCCGCCGCGGTGCGCTACCTCGCGCGTGTGGGCATGCCCGCGGTGCACGCGCACGAGTCGGCGCTCGAACGTCGGATGCGCGACGGGCTGCGTGAGATCCCCGGCATCCGGTTGCTCGGAGACGCCGAAGGCGTCGATCGCGTCGCGCTGGCCTCGTTCGAGGTCGAGGGCGTCCACGCCCACGATGCCGGGCAGTTCCTCGATTCGCGGGGCATCGCCGTGCGCGTGGGCCACCACTGCGCCGCTCCGCTGCACCGCCGTTTCGGCATGACGGCGTCGGTGCGCGCCAGCGCCGCGCTGTACACCACCGACGCCGACGTCGACGCGTTCCTCGACGCGGTCGCCGGCATCCGCCCGTTCTTCGGGGAGGTCTGATGAGTCTCGAGTCCCTCTACCAGGAGCTGATCCTGGACCACTCCAAGCGTCCGAAGGGGAAGGGCCTCGCCGAAGCCACCGGGCGTTCGGCGCTCTCCCACCAGCGCAACCCGATCTGCGGCGATGAGGTCACCTTGCAGGTGCGCCTGAACGACGACGGGAACGCCATCCGCGACATCACCTGGGACGGCGCGGGGTGTTCGATCTCTCAGGCGTCGGCGTCGATGCTCGTCGCCCTCGTCGACGAGGAGCGCGAGATCAGCGGCGAGGCGATGTCGGTGGCGGATGCGCGCGCGCTGGTGGAGAAGTTCCGGGAGGCGCTGCGCTCGCGCGGATCGATCCCCCTGGACGAGGAGACCTTCGGTGATGCCGCCGCCCTGTCGGGGGTGTCGAAGTACACCGCACGCGTGAAGTGCGCGATGCTCGCGTGGGTCGCGCTCGAAGACACCCTCGCGCGCGCCTGAGTCCGCACGGTACGGCGCGGATCGCCCGCTCGACGGCGGTCCGTCCACCGGCGAGCGCCCGCCCGGGTGGCGCTCAGCCCAGGCCGGTGCGGTGCTCGTCGGGGTCGGGTTCGCCGACGACGGGCTTGCTCGACAGGCCGACCGAGCCGGCGGCGGGGTTCTTGGACAGCGCGGCGCGCACGGCGACCGTCTCGTCGACGTCCACGTAGCGCGGGCGGAGCTTCACCGCCTGCTGCTTCTTGCGCTCCCTCTTGGCCTTGCGCGAGCTGTACGCGAGATTCAGCGCCTCGACGAAGATCGCGAAGGCCATCGGTCCGTAGATGAAGGCTTTGTCGATGTGGAAGCCGAAGCCCTCGGCGATGAGGAACGTGCCGATCAGCACCAGGAACGCCAGCGCCAGCATCTTCACCGTCGGGTGGTTGTTGACGAAGGTGAAGATGAAACGGGCGGCGAACAGCATGATGCCGAACGAGAGCACGACGACCACGACGATCACGAGGAGGTTCGTGGTCATGCCGACCGCGGTGATGACCGAGTCGAGCGAGAAGACGATATCGAGGAGCAGGATCTGCGCGATCACCGACCCGAATGTCACGGTCGCGACCGTGCCGGCGCCGGCGTGGTTTTCCTCCTCCGAGCCCTCGAGCTTGTGGTGGATCTCGGTCACGGCCTTGTAGACGAGGAACAGGCCACCCGCGATGAGGATGATGTCCTTCCACGAGAAGCCCATGCCGAAGATCGTGAAGACCTCTTCGGTGAGCGTGATGATCCACCCCGCGAAGAACACCAGCACCACGCGGATGAGCATCGCGAGCGTCAGGCCGAGGTTGCGCGCCTTCGCCTGCTGCTCCTTGGGGAGCTTGGAGGCGAGTATCGAGATGAAGATGACGTTGTCGACGCCCAGGACGATCTCGAGCACGAACAGCGTGAAGAAGACCGCGATGAGGTCGGGGGTGAGCGCGAAGGAGAAGTCCACGCCGCCATCGTAGGCGAGCGCACGGGCACCGGCGCGGAGGACGCGGTGCCCGGGCGTCCGGGGTGTGACGCGCCGGCCGTGGGTGCGGCCGGCGCCGCTCAGGCGGTGATGAGCTCGCGCTCGAGGCGCGCGTAGCTGGCCTCCATGCCGTCGGTCATGCCGGTGGCCAGAACCATGTCGCGGGTGTCTTCATCGGGATACTCGATGACGACGGTGAGGAGGGTGGCGCCGTCCTCTTCGTAGAGCGACATGTCGTTGACCGTGGGGGGGAAATCGGTCCCGGTCATGTGCTCGGTGGTCACCATCCGGCGCGGGGCGTCGCTGACGAGCGTCTCGCCGTCGAACCCGAAGGCTTCCCCTTCGGTGCCCTGCACCGGCTCCCACGTGTACCTGTAGCGCCCACCGACGGCCGGATCGATCTCGCAGGTCGACATGCGCCACCCCTCGGGGCCCAGCATCCATCGCTTCATCAGCTCGGGATCCTGGTGCGCGCGCCAGACCAGCTCGCGGGGCCCGTCGATCAGACGGGTGATGCGCACGTGCGTGTCGGAGAGCAGCTCCATCCGGGTGCCCTTGCCCTGCGCGTAGGCGCGAAGCCCCTCGAGGACGGCGTCGAGTTGGTTCATCGCGAGGGTGGACCCTTCGACGGCGCCCATCGCGACGACCTGTTCGAGCGCCTCCGACGAGGTGAAGTACGTGGTGTTGGTGAGGGTCGATCCCTCCCCGTCGGCGGCGAAGTCGAAGGTCATACGCATGGCCGGCATCCCCGCGATCGGCTCGCCGTCCTCACCGACGAACGCGTCGAGCACCTCGAAGCGGTGCGGGGCGTCGATGGCCAGGAACTCCCATGATCCGGCCGAGGTCTCGCCGCGCGGTCCGGTCATGGCGTATCGCGCGTGCCCCCCGACGCTCAGGTCGAACGCCGTGAAGGTCGCCGGCCATCCGGGCGGCCCCCAGAAGCGCTCGAGCTGACGCGGATCGGTGAACACGTGCCAGAGACGCTCGACGGGGGCGGCGAAGGCGGCGCGCAGTGTCATCGTGAGCGCTTCGGGGTCGGTGGTGACGGCGGTGACGGGCATGACGTACTCCTCAGGTGGTGGATGCCGGTGGCGGCGTGGGAGGAAGCGGCGGCGAGGGGGGATCGGGCTCGGCGAGCAGCGCGTCGAGGCGGTCGATGCGGGAGCGCCAGATCTCCTCGTAGCGGGCCAGCAGTGCCCGGGCCCGGGCGATCATGCGCGGATCGGCGCGCACGAGGCGCTCGCGCCCTTCAGCGCGCTTGACGATGAGCTGGGCCGCTTCGAGGACGGCGACGTGCTTCTGCACCGCGGCGAACGACATGTCGTAGTCGCGGGCGAGGGCCGAGACGGAGTGCTCGTCATCGAGGGTGCGTCGCAGGATGTCGCGGCGGGTCGCCGCCGCGAGCGCCTGGAAGACGCGGTCCATCTCGTCATCTGTGAGCCCCGCTTGTGCAACCATTTGGTTGTAGATTACGACGGGGGAACCTCCGCGTCGAGGGCCCCCTCCGGCTATCAGGAATAGTGACGATTGTCCTCGTCGGACTGATCGTTTCAGCGTGTAGATAGTTGCCTCTGTCACCGTCGCTCGTTAGCCGGTCCATCACCGGACTGCACTACGCACCAGGCCCCGCGGCCGGAGGTTCATCTCCGTTCACGGTTCCAGCGAGTTTGATGGCTTCTTCGAGCCTGTCCGCAGCTTCCTGAAGCTTGGCAAGGAGAGAGTCCTCTGTCGCCGCTCCACGTTGCGTGTCAGCGAACTGCTCCGGATCCTCAACCCATGCTTAGGTGAGGGAGGTGATAACGCCCGTCGCTATCAGCGCGGACTCTACATCGCCAGCTATCACCTCTTGGGCGGCGTCATGAACGGCCGTGTCTAGCATGAACGCGCCTGGTTCACCGGTCGCTCCGAGGCGGGTGCTCAGCTCCCTTTTCTCCATGTGGTGGGCCTGGCGAGTCTCATGTCCGAGCGCGATCCTCAACACCTTCTCGGTATGCCACCGCCTGAGAGCCTGCGCCACATCTAGACGCCGCCCTCGTCGCGCTCTAGCAAATCTCTCCTCGTGCTGCGCGACCGCCAGCTCGTTGGCCTCCTTGAGTCTCGTTGGCCTCCTTGAGTGCTGTAGCAGAGTCGCGCCATGCGCTCAGGGCTGCCTTCTCGGCTTTCGTCGCTCGATCCGCCGCGGCGATCGTGTCTGCACGCGAAACCCACGTGATGATTGCCGAGGCGCCAGCCGCGGCGGCAGAGACCGCGCCAAGAATGAGCATCCCCGGATCCATGCCTCGCACTCTAGTAGCGGTCGCGTTTCCAGCTTTGGTCTCCGGTACAACGGTCTGCTCGATGGTCCGTCCCTCCGCAGTACGGAGTCAACACGGATTTTTTCACGTCGTGTCGACGCCGCCGTTCACGAGCCAGAGCGCCGACGGTCGACATCAGCTAATGTCCGAACTATGACTGCATCCGAGATACTGCCGGTAGAGAAGGTCTTCGTACCTGGCAAGGATGCGACTGTCACCTACAACCCTCGCGACAGCCTGAAACTTGAGGGCTCGCTCGAAACATATATACGTCGTAGTGGCGACATCATGACGATCATTGGGCCCACGAAGGTCGGCAAGAGCGTTCTAGTCGAGAAGGTAGCGCAGCGCCGAGTTTGGCTCGAAGGGTCCTGGATCAAATCAATCGACGACTTCTGGGCTCGCCTGGCCAGCGCCTTACACGTGCCCAACACCCGTGGCCAGTCGACGGAACAAGTCGAGGTCTACAAGTGGCAGATTCTCTCGAGTCTGGGATTTGTGCAGCCATCGATTGGAAAGGACGAGTCGACAAGCGAGACGCAGAGCTGGACGCAAACGCTCTCCTTGGACCAGGCCGTATCAGAAGTGCTCCGGTGGCAAGTAGAGCTCGGCCAACCGTGCGCCGTCGTGATCGACGACTTTCACTTCGTCGAACCTGCCGTCCGCGTCGAGGTTGTTCGGGCTCTGAAAGCGCTGGTGAGGCAGGCGGTGCCCGCGATACTCATCACGCTGCAGCACTACAGAGCAGTCGCGGCACGAGGCGTACAGGACATTGGCGGCCGAACCAAGACGCTCAAGGTACCGCCGTGGTCCGACGACGACCTGGAGGCAATCGCACGGCAAGGCTTCGCAGCGCTGAATCTGTTTGATCCGCTGGGTCGAATCGGTCAGCGGCTTGCTCGCGAGAGCTATAAGAGTCCTGCGCTCATGCAAACTCTTTGCCTACACCTATGCGATGACCCGGCCAACTCCATCGCGCAGACGCAGCAGAATCTAACGACGCTGCACGAACCGGAGGATTGGGACGCGTTCTTCCGCGGTGTCGAAGACGAACTCGCAATGGATTGGCTAGCCCGCCTAGTGCAGGGGCCGCCTGTGCGAGGAACGCCGCGCCAGCAGGCCCGCACTCCGGACGGACGCGTGCTCGATGGCTATCAGCAGATCATGGCAGGGCTGAATCTAGCCGGTCCGAAGCTCGAAACGACCATCTCTGACCTGACGACTTCTATCACGGCGATTCTCGAGGATGGTCAGCTGCCGGACCCCCGCATACTTGCGAAACTCCGCAAGATGACTGAGATCGCAGCCACGTCTCTCGAGGAGGAACTTCCGGCGCAGAGCGACGACGACGATGCGGAGGAAGAGATTGCCCACCGGCGTCGAGAGCTTCAGCCGGTATTCGAGTTCGACGAAGAGTCCGCAGAGCCAACGATCTATCTCGTAGACCCGTTCTTGAGCTACGCGCTCAAGTGGCACGGTGATCAGCAAGGCGTACAGGTCGACCGATAGCCGGTCGCTGAGCGTGCCTCGGCCGACGGATCGATCAACGATTGAAGTAGAGTCCAGCGCCCAGATGTGCATGGCACGTGCGCCGCTCCACCCGGTCAGGTCATCTGACGGGGCGGCGCGGTCGGAAGCCGTTCCGTGCTCGTACGTCTCGATTCATCGTTGGCTGATGCGAAGTGGAGGAAAGGCCGCTGCCCACTTGTGAGCAATGGCTCCACCGCAACTGCACGGGCATGGGTCGTCGGTCCACATGTTGCGGAGGTAGGGCGACCCGACTAGGTCGAGAGCTCTGGAAGTGAGCGTGAAGTCGGCTGGCAGCTTGAACGACAGCGGAAGCAGTTCGAGCAGAACGTCGGTGCACAGGATCCAAGCGTCCGCAATGAGTCGCGGAAACTCGTTCACCGCTGCGTCGACAGAATCGGGGTCTTCCTCTAGCGAGCCCGTCGCGATCGGGCTGTATGCGAAGTGTGTTTCGGCCTTTCCGCAACTGTCATGCATCATCGTCACGCTGGAGTACAGCGTGCGCGCATACGACGACGGGTGTGCTGCATCCGACAGCTTGTCGTACCATTCTGTGACCATCGGCACCCCGGTATCCTTCGCCAACCTTTCGACCCAGGTGAGCACGTTCGGGGCACGCAGGAACTCCGGACTCGCTTTCAAACGGGTGCCTCGGAACGCCTTGAGGAGCCGCGGGTTCAGCTCCTGCCGTACGCGAACTGGACGATCCTCGCCGCCGGGGAGATTTTTGGCACGACCCCAAGATGCGCCGAGCTGGCGAGTCTCGTACCAGAACGCTGCAACTGATTCGAGGAGCGACCGGCTTAGCGTCGACGCTGACGCAAGTGACCATCCGCGAATTGCGGTTTGGCTTGCCAGGGCGAGTTCCAGCGAGGACCACGCGTGCGTGAGCCACCACGCCCACAGACGCGAGTCCAACTCGGGATAGATGACCGCAGCAGCGGGACGCATGCGACCAAGGTCCGAAAAGTCGTCCGTTGCAAGAATGGAGCCATCAGTGAATTTGACTATCAGCCAGTCTTCGTCGGCGCTGGTCGTGGCCTGCAACTTTTCAAGCGTCGTGCGTGGAAGCTCCCACTCCCTGAGACTGACCGGCTCGAGGCGCTCTGCCCAGGCGCGAAGTCTTGGGAGACTCTGCTCGAGCCGAGCGGACCTCTCCGCGCCAAGAACGATCGGGGCGGAGGATCTTCTCACGGCTCGCACGCCGCCACAATATCGGCATTGCGTCTCGCCAGACGGTATGGCTGTGCCAACGAGGATCGGGACTGAGTTGGGCGTTCGCTCGCCGGTCGACGCCCGAGCGTTCGGTGTGAGGCCGCTTGAACCGTCGATATGACCCCGCGAGCTTCGATTGACCAGCACGCGCAGATGCCCGATGGTGGTACCTCTCAAGAAGCAGCGCTCGTCAATTAGGGAGCCCGATAGCTGCTGCATGCTCGTCCGAGTGCGACGCGGGCGACAAGTCCTGCTTGCCTCCGGCAAAGTGTCACGACAAAGTCGCCTCGGATCGGCGAGATCCGCCCATTCCGCGTGACATCTGATGTCATCTCACCGAGTTCCCGACACCGTTGTCGATATCGACGACGCGAGGTTGGGGAGTTCGACGAGCGCCGACCTCCGACCCGCCCGGTTCCGCTACGACACCGGGATACCGGCGATCTGCTCCGAGAGCCACCGTCGGCTGGGCCCGTGTGTGCACAGGTCCAGGGCGCGCTGCATGCTCCTGCGGGCCGACAGCGCATCACCACATTCGAGCAAGAGCGCCCCCCGCGCCGCGTGATAGGGCTGGAACCTCAGCATCGTCGGGTCCTCATCGGCGAGCTGTTCCAGCGCACGAAGGCCGATGGTCGGATCCGTGACGCGCGCGATGGCGACCACGCGCGCCACCCGCGCACCTTTTCTCGGCGTGACGTGCACGAGCGCGTTGTAGAGCTGTGCGATCGTCTCCCAGTCGGTGATACCCGATCTGCGGCGCGCGGAGTGCGCCGACTGTATCGCGGCTTCCCACTCGAACGGACCCGGGGGTGCGGTGCGAGCGGTGCTCATCCCGGCACGGAGCAGCCGCTCGGCGCGGCCGATCAGTTCGGCATCCCAGAGCGCCGTGTCCTGCTGCTCGGTCGGCACGAGCGTCCCGTCCCGGAACCGGGCCGACCGCCGCGAGTGGAGGTAGAGCAGCAGCGCGGCAAGACCCCGCACCTCATGGTCGTGCGGCAACGCGGTCAGCATGAGCTGGCTGGCATGGACAGCCTCGTCCGTCACCCGCTCGGCAGAATCAGCCGGCGCAACCCGCAGCCACTCGATGGAGTACGCGGCGTAGATGGCATCGAGCACGGCCGCCACTCGTTCACGCGGGATGCCCGCGGGAACCTCGAACGCATCTCGATCGGCTCGAAGCTTCTGCTTCGCACGGACGAGCCGCTTCGACAGGGTGGCGCTCGGAAGCGCGAACGAGGTCGCGATGTCGACCGTGGACACGCCGAGCACGACCTGCAGGATGAGCGGAGCGTGCACGCCACGGTCGAGCATCGGATGGACGCAGGCGAACATGAGCGCGAGTGTGTCGTCGTCGCGGGTCGGCGGGCGCCTGTCCGCGCGGAGCTCGTCCGTCTCGTCCAGCGCGCGATTGCGGCGATGTTCAGCCGACCGGAGGATGTCACGCACACGGTTCTTGGCCACGACCACCACCCACGCGTACGGGTCCGCCGGCGGGGACGCCGGCCACGCCGTCAGGGCGCGTTCGATCGCGTCACCGAAGGCGTCCTCGGCCAGCTGCACATCGCCGCACCACCGCACGAGCATGCCGACGAGCCGCGCCCGGTGCTCCCTGACGAATCCGGCGGGATCGAAAGGGGCCGAGAGCGGCTCGAAGGCGGCGTCCGCGACGTCGACCGTGTCACCCCGGCATGGCGGAGCCGCGAACCTCGACCTTGCCGTAGTGCACGGTCGGGCACTGCTTGGCCCACTCGACGGCGACGCCGAGATCGGGGGCTTCGATGACGAAGTATCCGCCGAGCTGCTCCTGTGTCTCGGAGAAGGGGCCGTCATGGACGACCGCCTCTCCGTCCTTCGTCGAGACGGTGACGGCGTTCTGCGTCGGCTGGAGCCAGTCGGTGTCGACGAAGGCACCCGCGTCGCGGAGCATGCCGATGTAGGCGCCGAAGACGGCCAACTCCTGCTCCATCTCTTCGGGGGTGGGCTCGCCCATGGCGCTCGGGTCGCTGTAGAGGAGGAAGGTGTATTTCATGGAGATCCCTTCGGTGTGACCGAACCCTAGTGGGCGCTTGTGGCGACGGTGTGAACCGTCTTGCCCGCCCAGTCGTGGGCGGCGAGGTTGCGGATGCCGATTTCGACGGACGGGCCGAGGATCTTGCCAGCGAGCAGGCCGAACAGGCGCAGGAGCGGATTGTGACCCGCGTCCAAGGTCATCGACCACGTCACGATCGACTCGGCACCGTCGGGCTTGATGTCGATGCGCTGGCGAGACTGCCCCATTCCTCCCATGTCGATCGCGTACTCCACACTCGAGGCGGTCACGTCGGTGACCGTCTGGGTACCCTTGCCGTTCTTCCCACGGAAGGCGAAGGCCGACCCCACGCCGGACGCCACGCCCCTCGGGGTGATCTGAAGGTTCGGGTCTTGCGTGAGGTGCGGGTTGATGACCGTGAAGCCGGCCGTCGACGAGACCAGGGCGGTGATCTGCGCCGGCGTCGCCGGAACCCGGCCCTGACGTGTGACGGTGGTGAATCTGCTCATTGTCGTTCTCCTCTCGAAGGGTGTGAAGGGGTTCTTCGATAAGGGGACGAATGGCGTTCGCCGCCGAGGACACCTCGGTCGGAAGAATTTCTGCGGAACGACGAGCAAGAGCAAGACCGCACCACTCGGGTCGGCAATCCCGACGTCGAGTGGTGCGGTCGAACAGGCCGGCTGACACCGGCGGAACACTCCCCGGACGCGCCGGGGGAATCTCTAGTGCGAGGCGCCCACGCGCTGCTGCACGGCCTCCTTGACCGCGAGGAACGCATCCTTCTTGCGCGCCACCCACTCGAGCGCGGTGACACCGGCGGCGAGGACGTCTTCGGCGAGCTCGCCCGGGTCGGTGAACTTGTGGCTGCAGTCCCCCACCAGGCCGCCCTCGAGCGCGAGCCGACCCAGGAGGTCGAGCCGCAGGACCTTCGTTCCCTCCGCGAAGCTGACCTCGTCGAGATCGACCCACACGATGTTCGGGCGCGTCGTCGACTCGAACGCGTAGCGCTTGTTCGTCAGGTCGAGCACGACCTGCCAGATGGTCTGTGACGCGTCAGGCTTGCCGGGCTCCGGCGTGCGGAACGGCTGCGCGGCGTTGCGGATGATGCTGAACATCGCCGACATGGCATCGATCTGCGTCTTCGGCTCGACCTGGCGTGCAACGTAGTACGAGGCGCGCGCGAAGCGGTCACTGGCCAGCGTCGAACCGGGCAGGTGTTCGTCGCCACCGAGCCCCTCGACCTTCTTGACGAGCTCGAGCTGCTTGTCGTAGGTGGGCGAGTTCGTCATCACGAGGTAGTCACGGCTGTGGTAGACCGTCGGCTTGCCATCGGTGTACTCGATGATCGCCGAGTCGCCCGTCGCGTCGTTGATCGCGAGGTGCAACGTCGGGACGAGGTGCCCGGTGGGATCGAACAACTGCGCGATCTGCACCTGCGACTCGTTGGTCCATGCGACGGCCTCGGCGACGGTGGCGAAGTTGTCGAGGTAGTACTGCAGCCACACCGCCTGGCTCAGCTGCACCGCATCCGCGTCGGGCGTGCCGTAGTCAGACTCGGCGAGCCAGAGGATGTGACCGGCGAAGCCCTTCTCGTTCATGCCGTCGGTCGCGATCAGGTCGAACGCGGTGGCCACGATGCTGCCGTACTTGGCCTTCCAGGTGAGCGCGCCGTTGGCGCCGTCCTTGCGTTCGATCCCTCGCGGGAGCTTCCAGAGGTTGGTGAGGAGATCCATGTGGAAATCCATGTTCCGACCGACGATGACCGATCCATTGGCGTCCGGCCAAATCACTCGCGTGCACATGCGCAATCTTCCTGTCTTCGATGTTCGTCTTCAGCTGCTGGCTGCGCTGCTGGCTGTCGCGGTTTCGATCCCGCTGAGCGCACGCGTCGCGTACCACTCACATCGCGCCGATCGGCGACGAGGCGACGGGACCGGAGTCGGTGACCATCGCATCGGAACCTTCCGTCGGAACGTATGGGTCCGATGTTTTCGCGAGACGTCGACTCCGACGAGTGGCCGGGCACCGTTTTCACCCTCCTCATCACCCTGCTCCTCACCCGGGCTCACCCGCCGGCGTCACCTGACAGGCCGACGCCCCCACCTAGAATGGGAGCGTCCGGCGCCCTCGACATCTGGAGCTCAGCCGCATGACCACTCCTTCCGACACCACCGCGTCGACGCGCCCCGTCGCCGACACCGTCGAGAACGCGATCACCAGCCCCGAGAAGGAACAGCCCTATGGCGCCCTCGGACTCAAGGACGACGAATACGCGCAGATCCGTGAGATCCTCGGCCGCCGCCCCACCTCGGGGGAATTGGCGATGTATTCGGTGATGTGGAGCGAGCACTGCTCCTACAAGTCGAGCAAGATCTACCTGCGTCAGTTCGGCCAGAAGGTCAGCGACCAGATGCGCGAGAAGCTCATGGTGGGGATGGGTCAGAACGCCGGCGTCGTCGACATCGGTGAGGGGTGGGCGGTCACCTTCAAGGTCGAGTCGCACAACCACCCGAGCTACATCGAGCCGTTCCAAGGCGCTGCGACCGGCGTCGGTGGCATCGTCCGCGACATCATCTCGATGGGTGCGCGCCCGGTGGCCGTCATGGACCAGCTGCGCTTCGGCGCCATCGACGACCCCGACACCGCGCGCGTCGTGCACGGCGTGACCAGCGGCATCTCGTTCTACGGCAACTGCCTGGGCCTGCCCAACATCGGCGGTGAGACCGTCTTCGACCCGGTGTACCAGGGCAACCCTCTCGTGAACGCCCTCGCGGTGGGCGTCATGCGCCACGAGGATGTGAAGCTGGCCAACGCGACCGGTGCCGGGAACAAGGTCGTGCTCTTCGGCGCCCGCACCGGAGGCGACGGCATCGGCGGGGCCTCCATCCTCGCCTCCGACACCTTCGCCGACGGCGGACCCACCAAGCGCCCCGCCGTGCAGGTGGGCGACCCGTTCGCCGAGAAGGTGCTCATCGAGTGCTGCCTTGAGCTCTACCAGGGCGAACTCGTCGAGGCCATCCAGGACCTCGGCGCCGCCGGCATCTCGTGCGCGACGAGCGAACTTGCCGCCAACGGCGGCTCCGGGATGCGCGTCGACCTCGAGAACGTCCTGTTGCGCGACCCGTCACTCACGCCGGAGGAGATCCTCATGAGCGAGTCGCAGGAGCGCATGATGGCCATCGTCGCTCCCGAGAAGCTCGACGCGTTCCTTGCCGTCGTGGGCAAGTGGGATGTGGAGACCAGCGTGCTGGGCGAGGTCACCGGAGACGGACGTCTGCAGATCTTCTGGCACGGCGAGAAGATCGTCGATGTCGATCCCTCGACCGTCGCCGTGGACGGTCCGGTGTACGAGCGTCCCGTGGCCTACCCCGCCTGGCTCGACGGCCTGCGCGAGGAGTCGGCCGCAACCCTGCCCCGCAGCATCGACGCCGACGTGCTGCGCGACCAGTTCCTGAGCTTGGTCGCGAGCCCGAACCTGGCCGACACGTCATGGATCACCAACCAGTACGACTACTACGTGCTCGGCAACACCGCCCTGTCTTTCCCCGACGACGCCGGCATGATCCGTGTCGATGAAGAGTCGGGGCTGGGCTTCGCCATCGCCACCGACTGCAACGGCCGCTACTGCCAGCTCGACCCCTACCAGGGTGCGAAGCTGGCTCTGGCCGAGGCGTACCGCAACGTCGCCGTCACCGGCGCGGTCCCCGCCGCGGTGACCGACTGCCTGAACTTCGGGTCACCGGAGAACCCCGAGGTGATGTGGCAGTTCTCGCAGGCGGTCGCGGGTCTCGCCGACGGATGCCTCGAGCTGGGCATCCCCGTCACCGGCGGGAACGTGTCGTTCTACAACCAGACCGGCGACCAGCCCATCTTCCCGACCCCGGTCGTGGGAGTCATGGGCATCATCGACGACGTCGCCCGCCGCATCCCCTCGGGCTGGCAGGACGCGGGCGAGAACATCTACCTGCTCGGTGTGACCTCGACCGAGCTGAGCGGGTCGCAGTGGGCCGGCACCATCCACGGTCACCTCGGCGGGCGCCCGCCCGCCGTCGACCTCGCCGCGGAGAAGAAGCTCGCCGGGCTCGTGCACGCCGCGTCGCAGCAGGGGCTCGTCTCGAGCGCCCACGACCTGTCCTCCGGGGGCCTCGCGCAAGCCCTCGCAGAGGCGACCATGCGCTTCGGCGTCGGCGCTCGCGTGTGGCTGCGCGAGATCAGTGAGCGCGACGGTGTGGATGCCGCGACAGCACTGTTCGCCGAGTCGACCGGTCGTGTCATCGTGTCGGTTCCCCGCGAGGAGGACGTGAAGTTCCGCGGCCTGTGCGAGGGCCGCGGCTACCCGGTGCTCCGCATCGGTGTGACCGACATGCCCGCCGACGGGGAGGCCGCCCTCGAAGTGCAGGATGTCTTCACCGTCTCCGTGCCGGAGCTTCGCGAGCGTTCCGGCGCCACCCTTCCCGCCGCCTTCGGCGCCACGATCACCGAACCGACCGCCTAGGAGGCAGACGATGTCGGAAGACGAAGAGTACGCCGGCTACGGCGAGGCACGGCAGCGCCGCATGAAGGTCGTCGCGTGGGTGACGATCGTCTCCTTGATCCTCGTCGCGGGTGGGTCGACCATCCTCACGCTCCTGTTCGCCTGACCACCCGCCCACCGGTCCGCTCACGGGGCGGCCTCGGGGCGGGCGGCTGATTAGGCTGGCGGGGTGGACCTCTGGTTCGAATTGCTCGGCGCCTGGTGGTGGGTCGCCCCCACCGCGATCGGTGCGGGCGCGGCCGGCTACGGCGTCGCCACCTCGGGTCGACGCCGCGCGCGTCGTCTCGAGCTCGACGCCGCGCGGCACGAGATGTCCCGCGCATACACCGCCCTGATGTCGGCTCGAGCGGACATGCGCACCGCGCGTGCGGCCTTGCAGACGGCGAAGGCGAATCCCGGCGCCCCGGGTATGCCGAGCGTGCCGATCGCGCGAGACGAATTGCAACGCGCGAAGCACGCGCACCGGGTGGCGTGGATGACGTTGCGCGCCAAGCGCACCGGCGTCAAGGCCGCTCGGGCGCAGATGCGCGCCCTGCCCGCCTCGAGCAGGGGCGACGAGAGTCGTCTGCCGCTGGCGCGACTCATGGCCCGACACGACATGCTCACGGCGCGGTGGATGCAGTACGAGACCGACGCCGCGCGTGCCCTGGCGATCCCTCAGATGACCGATGCACGGCATCCCCTCACGGCGGAGTTCGTCGCCGCTGAGCATCGGGCACGGTCACTGCGCCCCGCTGACGCGCGGGCGAAGATCACTCCGGAGGAGTTCGTCGCGTACCGGGAGGCCGTGGCCACCGCCGAGTCGGCGTTCCGTATCGCCGAGCAGGATGCGTGGCGCGCCGCTCGCGGGCAGGGACCGCCGCCGGTCGAACCGCCCAGAACGTAGCGCACGGGCCGCGGCTACGATGGCACGGTGGAACCCCTGTTCACCTTTCTCGCGAGCTATTGGTGGCTGGCGTTCCCGGCCTTCGGTCTCCTCGCCGCCGCCGGCAACGGGTGGGAGCGTCGCGCGCGGCGGCGTCACCGACAGAAGCTGGAGATCCTCAAGGCCCAGGGGGAGCTGAAAGCCGCGCAGTCGACGACGCCCGGGCCCGCGCAGGTCGCCGCGGCGTCGACGCCCCCCGCGCCCGAGACCGTCGACGATGAATCCCCCGCCGCGCAGCTGGAGAAGCTGTTCGCCGCGCACGACGACGTCACCCACCGCTGGCTCGAGTACGAGCTCGATGTCGCGAAGCTGATCGCGTTCCCGGCGATGAGCGACGGGCGCCAGCCGCTGACGGCGGCGTTCCTGCGCGCCAAGCGGGTCGCCGACAACTTGCGTCCGGCGGAGGCCTCGACGAAGGTCGGCCGCGAGCGGCTCGTCGAATATCGGGAGGCCGTGACCGACTACGAGGTCGCGTTCGATCTCGCCGAGCGAGACGCGCGTCGCATCAAGGACTCGACGTTCTCGTCGGTCGAACGCAAGCGCCTCGACACCGCGCAACAGCTGTTGTCGGTCGCGGTCGATCAGGCCGCGACACCGGCCGAGCGTCAGATCGCCTACAAGCGCGTGCGGGAGGAGCTCGACGGACTCATCTCCCTCTCCGACGAGGCGGTCGACCGGCTCGAGAAGAAGGTCGCTCTGGAGATCACCCCCGGGACGCCGCGCCCGCCGCACGTGCCGGACCCTGACACCCCGGCATCCTGACGCCACGTCGCGACCTCGGAGGCCGCTCCTCACCGGCCGACGCCGCGCACACACGGCAACGGGGCGCCCGGCCGCAGCCGGACGCCCCGCGGGGTCCTCAGAGGAGGAACGGGATCAGGAAGTCAGGGAGTCGACCCACTCCTGGTTTCCGGCGATCCACTCTTCGACGACGGGACCGTAGTCGTCACCGTCGTACTCGTTGAACATGGCGTTCTCGAGCGAGTAGAGCTTCTCGCTGTCCATCTCGAAGTTCGAGATCCACTCGTGGACCTCGGGGAAGTCGTCGGCGAACGAGGTCGCGGCGACCGAGTGGATGCCCTCGGCCTCGCCGAGAAGGCCCTCGGGGTCTTCGAGGTCCTTGATCGGGAAGGCGTCGTAGGCCCAGTGCGGACGCCACAGCGTGACGACGATGTTCTCACCGGCGTCGGTCGCCGACTGCAGCGATGCGAGCATCGCCGGGGTCGAGGACTCGATGAGCTCCATGCCGTCCAGGCCGTAGCCCGGGACGACGTCGTCGCCCGTGATGCGCATGAGGCCCGAGCCGGGCTCGATGCCGACGATCTCGTTGTTGAACGCATCCGCGTTGTCGGCGAGTTCGCTGAGCGAGTCGATCGGGGCGTCCTCGTTCACCGCGATGGTGAGCGCGGCGTCGTTGTTCCAGGCGCCGAGGTCGTCGAGGTCGTCGCCGTACTCCTCCATGTAGTCGGAGTGCGTCGCGGGCAGCCACGTGTCGAGCACGAGGTCGAAGTCGCCACCGGCGAGACCGGCGTAGACCGGGGCCACGTCGGCGTAGGTCAGCTCGACGTCGTAGCCGTGCTCGGCGAGGATGGCCTCCCACAGGTACGACGCGGCGATGCCCTCGTCCCACCCGTTGAAGACGGCCAGCTCGATGGCGCGGTCGGCGCCCGAGGTGTCGCCGCCCGCGTCGCCGCTGTCACCCGAGTCCGAGCTGCAGCCCGCGAGAACGAGGGCCGAGGCGCCCGCGAGGGCGATTCCGGTTGCGAGGTGCTTTCTCTTGGTCATCATGTTGACTCCCTCTCCATCCGCGTGCTGTGCGCGGATCGGTCGTGTTGTCAGGCGGCCCGAGTCTCGGACGCCTCCGGCGGGCGATGAACCCGCCTGGTCTGGTGGTCAGGCCTGCGCGCCGGCGGGCTGCGCCGTGGCGGTGGAGGCCTGCGTGTCCTTCGGGGATGCCGTGCGACGCTTCGCGCGGGCACCGCCCTTGTCGGCGAGGGCCGAGGTCATGCGGTCGAGCATCATCGCGAGGATGACCACGGCCACACCCGCTTCGACGCCGAGGCCGACGTTGATGCGGCCGATGGCGCGCACGATCTCGCCGCCGAGTCCGCCGGCGCCGACCATGCCCGCGATGACGACCATCGACAGGCTGAGCATGATGACCTGGTTGACACCGGCCATGATGCTGGGAAGGGCGAGCGGGAGCTGGATCTGACGCAGGATGCGCCCACGGGTCGCTCCGAAGGCCTGTCCGGCCTCGACGACCTCGTGATCGACACCGCGGATACCCAGTTCGGTCAGACGCACGCCGGGGGCGAGTGCGAACAGGATGGTCGCGATCATGCCCGGGACCGCTCCGACCCCGAAGAAGATGATCGCGGGGATGAGGTAGACGAATGCGGGCATCGTCTGCAGGAAGTCCAGGACGGGACGGACGATGCGCGAGACGGTGTCGTTGCGCGCCGCCCAGATGCCGACGGGGATGCTGATGACGACGGCGATGGCCGAGGCGACGAGGACGAGCGCGAGGGTGTCCATCGCGTTCTCCCACTGGTCGACCAGCACGATGAACAGCAGGCCGACGGCGGTTCCCGTCGCGAGCTTCCAGCCCTTGACCCACCACGCCAGTGCGCCGAGGACGAGGATGATGACCCAGAACGGCGGGGTCGTGAGCACCCAGTCCAGGCCGTCGTAGACGATGCCGAGGATGGTGGCGATGGCGTCGAACAGCCAGCCGAAAGTGTCGCCGATGAAGTCGACGATCGCTTCGACCCACTCGCCGAAGGGAAGACGGAGGTTCTCCATCACACGCCTCCTTCCGTCGGGGTGGCGGCCGCCGGGGCGGCGTCCTCCACGGTGGCGAGCGTCTTGTCGAGCTCGCCGGCGGACACCGAGACGGGAACGTCGATGATCGGGTTCTCGCGGGTCACCGCGGGCACGTTGCCGAGCGCGGCGAGCAGGGTCACGCGCGGGATGACGCCCATGAGGCGGTTCTTGTCGTCGACGACCGCGATCGGCGCCGGGCTTTCGACCGAGCGCTCGACGATCTCCGCCAGCGGCTCGTCGGGGTGGACGACCGGCTGGTCCTGACGGAGGATGCCGCGCAGGTCGGTGTCGCCGTTTTTCACGGCACGGATGACGTCGCGGTCGGTGACCGAGCCGATGAACTTGCTGCGGCTCTCGACGACCGACACGGCGCCGACCTGCAGGTCGCGCATGATGCGCAGCGCGCCGCGGGCGCCGGCGTGCAGCGGCGTGACGGCCACCGGCGGCTCCATCACCGACGAGGCGGTGAGGACGCGCGTGCGGTCGACGTCCTGCACGAACTGCGCGACGTAGTCGTTGGCGGGGTCGGTGAGGATCTCCTCGGGGGTGCCGTTCTGCACGATGCGGCCATCGCGCATGACGGCGATGCGGTCACCGAGGAACATGGCCTCGTTGAGATCGTGGGTGATGAAGACGATCGTGCGGCCGAGTTCCTGCTGCAGCTCGATGAGCTGTTCCTGCATCTCGCGTCGGATGAGCGGGTCGAGCGCCGAGAAGGCCTCGTCCATGAGCATGATGTCGGTGCCGGCGGTCAACGCACGGGCCAGTCCCACGCGCTGCTTCATGCCACCGGAGAGCTCGTCGGGCATGGCTTCGGCGCGGTCGCCGAGGCCGACCTTCTCGAGGATCTCCTGCGCCCGGGCGCGGCGCTCGTCACGGCCGACGCCCTGGATCTCCAGCGCGTAGGCGGCGTTGTCGATCACGGTGCGGTGCGGCAACAGCGCGAAGTGCTGGAAGACCATCGAGATCGAGCTGCGGCGGATGCGGCGCAGCTCGGCGTCGGACGCGTTCGTCACGCTCTGTCCCTGCACGAGGACGTCACCGGCGGTGGGCTCCAGGAGTCCGTTGAGCATGCGGATGATCGTCGACTTCCCCGAGCCGGACAGCCCCATGATCACGAAGATCTCACCGGGCTTCACGTCGAAGCTGGCGTCGATGACCGCGGCGGTGGCGCCCTGTGCGGCGACCTCCGAGCGGGAGGCGCCCTTCTTCAGCTTGTCGACTGCTCCGCGCGTGTTGCGCCCGAAGACTTTGAAGAGGCCTTTCGCCTCGATGGCAAGGTCGGATGTCACGTATGCACCTCAGAGACCCGCCCAGGATCACACCTGCTCGGGTCTGCTATCGGTTACGTCCGGGTGACGGTCATCGGCGCATGGCGCAGTACGTGTCGCACCTGCGCAACCGGCGACTCACATCGGGTTCGTCGCCAAGACCGCCGACCATACGTTCTGCGCGGGGATTCGTCGGGAATCGACCCACGCGGACCGCGGACTGGTCGTCATCGGGGCTCTCGGCCCGAGTCAACCCTAACCCCGATGCCAAGCGGAGGGCAAAAGCGAGCGACAGAAGGCATCCCCCGTACTTGACATGTTCACCTCGGCTGTTGCATGGTTAGTTAGTCCAGTAATGAACCAAGGGAGCACATGGTGATCGAAGAGGGCAGAGCACTGTTCCTGCAGATCGCGGAGAGCGTCGAGGACTCCATCGTCGAGGGCACTCTCCCCGAAGAGGGCAAAGCGCCCTCGACCAACGAGCTCGCCGCGTTCTACCGCATCAACCCCGCCACCGCCGCGAAAGGAGTGAACATGCTCGTCGACAAAGGGGTGCTCTACAAGCGCCGCGGCATCGGCATGTTCGTCGCCGCCGGAGCCCGTGAACAGCTCCTCGACGAACGGCGCACCGCCTTCGCCGACCGCTACGTCGAGCCGCTGCTGGTCGAGGCCCGCAAGCTCGGCCTCGGCGCCGAAGACATCAGCCGGCTCGTGCGCGAGCGGGCCGACACATCAGACCGCACCACCGAACCCGACCACACCGAGACAGAAGGAACCGCACGATGACCGCCGTAATCGAGGTGAACGACCTCACCAAGAGCTACCGCGACACCGTCGCGGTCGACGCGGTGAGCTTCGCGATCGAAAAAGACACCATCTACGGGCTGCTGGGCCGCAACGGCGCCGGCAAGACCACGGTGATGTCGATCCTGACCGCCCAGAACTTCGCCTCCTCGGGGGAGGTGAGCGTGTTCGGAGAAGACCCGTACGAGAACGCCCGCGTGCTGCGGCGTCTGTGCTTCGTCCGGGAGAGCCAGAGGTACCCCGACGACGCCACACCGCTGCACGCCTTCCGGTCGGCGAAGCTGTTCTTCCCGAACTGGAACCAGGAGTTGGCCGACGACTTGATCGTCGCGTTCCAGCTGCCGGTGAAACGCCGCATCAAGAAGCTCTCGCGTGGGCAGCTCTCGGCGGTCGGCGTCATCATCGGGCTCGCCTCGCGTGCCGAGATCACCTTCTTCGACGAGCCCTACCTCGGGCTGGATGCGGTGGCGCGGCAGATCTTCTACGACCGGCTCCTGGAGGACTACACCGAGCATCCGCGCACGATCGTGCTCTCGAGCCACCTGATCGACGAGGTCTCCAACCTCATCGAACGGGTGCTCGTGATCGATCAGGGCCGCATCCTCATGGACGAGAGCACCGATGATGTGCGCGACCGCGCCGCCAACATCGTGGGCGAAACCGCCGCCGTCGACGCCTTCGTCGCCGGACGCGAGGTGCTCCACCGCGAGAGCCTCGGCCGCGTGTCGAGCGTGACGGTGCTCGGCACCCTCACCGAGGCCGACCATCGGAGACTCGCCGACGCGGAGCTCGAAGTGGCCCCCGTCTCACTCCAGCAGCTCATCGTGCGCCTGACGCAGCACGCGTCCGGCGCCTCGGCCTCGGAGGTGTCGCGATGAACCGCACCCTGAACGTCATCCGCCTGCAGCTGGTGAACCGCCAGACGTACGTGTGGATCCCGCTGACCGTGCTGACCGGCGCGTTCGTCATCACGCTGGCCATCTACGCGCTGCTGAACAGCTCGGGGCTGCCCGGCCCCTTCTACGGCGGTGGCGCGCAGGCGCCGCTGTGGTACTTCCTGTTCGTCGGCATCCAGGCCCTGACCATGACCTTCCCGTTCTCACAGGCGCTGAGCATCACGCGCCGGGAGTTCTATCTCGGCACCCTCGCCACCGCGACGCTGACGGCGGTGCTGCTGGCGACGGTGTTCGTCATCGGCGGGTTCGTCGAAGTCGCCACCGGCGGGTGGGGCATGAACGGCTACTTCTTCCAGTTGCCCTGGATCTGGGAGACCGGCTGGTGGGCCGCGTGGCTGTTCTACTTCACCTTCACCGTGCTGATCTTCACGATCGGCTTCGCGTCGGCCACCCTCTACAAGCGCTTCGGCGCGATGTGGGTCGCACTGGTGTACATCGCGCTGGCCCTGGTGCTGGTCGCCGGAATGTGGCTGGTGGGCCGCCTCGATGCGTGGGCGGAGGTGTTCACGTGGTTCGCCACGCAGGGCGCCGTCGGACTCACCCTGTGGGGCCTGCTGGTGACCGCGCTGCTGGCGGCCGGATCGTTCCTGACGCTGCGTCGGGCCACGCCCTGACCCGAGAGCTCACCGACGGTCCTCCGGCGCCGATCCTCACCGGATCGGCGCCGGAGGCGATCTGTCAGCGGGCGTCGGCGGCGGCGGTGTGGTGACGGATGACCTCGGCCACGACGAAGTTGAACCACTTCTCGGCGAATGCGGGGTCGAGGTCAGCTTGTTCGGCCAGACGGCGCAGTCGGGCGACCTGCTGCTCCTCGCGGCTCGGATCCGACGCGGGCATGCCGTGATCGGCCTTGAGTTCACCGACCTGCTTGGTCGCGCGGAACCGCTCCGCGAGCACGAAGATGAGTGCCGCGTCGATGTTGTCGATCGTGGCGCGCAGTCGCAGCAGCGTCTGCTCGGGCGTCTCGGTCATGTCGTCCTCCTCGGCGCGGCGGGCGCTCACCAATAGAGTGTGAGCATGACCGAGGTTACCGACTCGCCCGACGACGCCGCGACGCCGCCCGCGACGCCCCCGCAGGAGAGCGAGCCGGCGCGCTGGTTCGGCCTCCGCAACCCCTTCGCCTTCGGGTTCTTCGCCGTGCTCGGCGGCCTCGTCGCGCTGGCGCTCGGGATCGCCGTGACCAACATCGTCACGGTCATCATCTACATCGCCTTCGCGCTGTTCGTCGCCCTCGGCCTCGACCCGGTCGTGCGCGCTCTCGAGCGCAAGAACGTGACACGGGTGTGGAGCATCGTGATCGTGTATTTCGGCTTCGCGATCGTCCTCGCCGGGGTGCTGCTGCTCGTGCTGCCGACCGTGGTCGAGCAGATCGCGCAGTTCGTGAAGGACCTGCCCACGCTGATCAACAACTTCATGAAGAGCGATCTCTTCCAGTGGGCCGAAAGCAACTTCGGCGACTCCCTCGGCGACATGCTCACCGAGGCGCAGAAGTTCGTCACCAACCCGAGCAACATCGCCGCGATCGGCGGAGGCGTCCTGCAGGCGGGTGTGACGATCGCCACGGCGATCTCCGGCGGCGTCATCGTGATCGTGCTGAGCCTGTACTTCCTCGCGTCACTGCCGATGATGAAGCAGGCCTTCTACCGCCTCGCTCCGGCGCGCAATCGGCCCGGCATCGCCGACCTCACCGAGCAGATCACCGACTCGGTCGGCGGATACCTCATGGGCATGGTGATCCTGGCGTTCTTCAACTCGATGTTCACGCTGATCATGTACATCGTGCTCGGCCTGCCCTTCCCGGCGCTGCTGGCGGTGACGGCCTTCTGCATCACGATCATCCCGCTGGTCGGACCGGTGCTGTTCTGGATCATCGGGTCGACCGTCGCCCTCTTCGCCGACCCGTTGCTCGCACTGATCTTCGCCGCCGCATACCTGCTGTACATGCAGATCGAGGCCTACGTGCTCACGCCGCGCGTCATGAACCGCACCATCTCGATCCCGGGATCCCTCGTGGTCATCGGCGCCCTCGTCGGCGGCACGCTTCTCGGCCTCCTCGGCGCCCTGGTGGCGATCCCCGTCACCGCCTCGATCCTGCTGATCATCAAGCAGGTGTTGATCCCCCGACAAGACGCGAAGGTCTCGTCGCGACGGCCCCCTTCCGGAGGGGCCTCGGATGGGGCAGGCTTCGAGGTGGAAAAGGAGCGTCATGAACCCCTCTGAGCCCACCCCTGCCGTCGCCGCCGCCCATCAACGTCTGCGGGCATCCCTGCCGTTCGACGACACCAGGGACTTCGAGCTGGCGGAGCGCGGCTTTCTGGGGACGATCGACCCCCTCGTCATCCGTGACACGGCCGGCGAGGTCGTCTGGGACGGACAGAGCTACACCTTCCTGACCGGCAATGCCCCGACCTCGGTCAACCCGAGCCTGTGGCGTCAATCGACGCTGGTCGCCAAGCACGGCCTCTACGAGGTCGTCGAGGGTATCTATCAGGTGCGCGGATTCGACCTGTCGAACATCTCCTTCGTGGAGGGCGACACGGGCGTCATCGTCATCGACCCGCTCATCTCCCCCGACACCGCGGCGGCCGCGCTCGCGCTCTACCGGCGGCATCGCGGCGACCGCCGGGTGGTCGCGGTGATCATCACCCACAGCCACATCGACCACTTCGGAGGGATCCTCGGCGTCACCACGAAGGAAGCCGTCGACGCGGGGGAGGTCGCGGTGATCGCCCCGGAGGGTTTCCTCGAGCATGCCGTCGCCGAGAACGTATATGCCGGAACAGCCATGGGCCGCCGAGCGGGATACATGTACGGCGCCGCGCTGGAACGCGGCGCGTACGGGCAGGTCGGAGCCGGTCTCGGTCAGACCACCTCGACGGGTTCCTCGGGAATCCTGCCACCCACGCTCGAGATCGCGACCACGGGCGAGGAGCACATCATCGACGGGGTCGAGATCGACTTCCAGATGGCACCGGGCACCGAGGCGCCGGCCGAGATGCACTTCTCTTTCCCGGGGTTTCGCGCCCTGTGCATGGCCGAGAACGCCACGCATACGCAGCACAACCTGCTGACCCTGCGGGGGGCCCTGGTCCGGGATCCCCACGTGTGGTCGCAGTACCTCACCGAGGCGATCGAGCGCTACGCCGAGACGACCGACGTCGTCTTCGCGTCGCACCACTGGCCGACGTGGGGCCGCGAGGAGATCGTCGACTACCTCTCGACCCAGCGCGATCTGTACGCCTACCTTCACGATCAGACGCTGCGGATGCTCAACGCCGGACTGACCGGTGCCGAGATCGCCGAGACGATCCAGCTTCCACCCTCCCTCGAGAACGCGTGGAACGCCCGCGGCTACTACGGCTCGGTCAGCCACAACGTCAAGGCCGTCTACCAGCGCTACATGGGGTGGTTCGACGGCAATCCCGCGCACCTGTGGCCGCATCCCCCCGCCGAGGAGGCCACCCGCTACATCGCTGCGATGGGCGGTGTCGACCGGGTCGTCGAGCTTGCGCAGACCGCCTACGACGACGGCGACTTCCGGTGGGCCGCGACCCTCCTCTCGCACGTCGTCTTCGCCGAGCCCGGCCACGAGGCCGGTCGCGCGCTGTACGCCGACACCCTCACCCAGCTCGGGTACGGAGCCGAGAACGGCACCTGGCGCAACTTCTTCCTCTCCGGGGCCAGCGAGCTCCGTCAGGGCAGCTTCGGCACGCCCACCAAGACCGACGCGCCGCTGATCATCGCTCAGCTGACCGCCGAGCAACTCCTCGACGCGTTCGCCGTGAAGGTCGACGGTCCACGTGCCTGGGATCTCGATCTCGTCACCGACGTGACCTTCACCGATCTCGGCCGCAGCTTCCGGGTGACGCTGCGCAACGGCGTGCTGATCTACATCGAGAAGGAACCGGCCGCCGACGCGGCGCTGCACCTCTCGCTGACCAAGGCCCGCATGATCGCCCTCGCCGCCGGCGACATGACCTCTCCCGGGTTGCTGATCGACGGTGACGCGGGCGTGTTGGAGGCGCTGTTCTCGGTTCTCGACCCGGGCGACCCCGACTTCGACATCGTGCTGCCGTAGGGGGCACGTAGCCCGACTGTCACCATCGCGCGCCCATGCATCGGGGCTCGCGGCGTCAGCGGACGGGGAGCAGATGCGTCGGCGAGGGCACCGTCGTGCGGTGCCGGATGCGTCCGGGCACCCCGGTGCGCGGGTCGAGCGTCGAGGAGACGACCTCGTGCGAGCGCTCGCCCTCCACCAGCAGCGTGTCGCGCACCACGATGTGGTGGCGCGGCCACGCCACCCCCGTCTCCACCAGAGCCGCCGGCTCGAGCGCGTCACCCCCGCCGCGCACGCGGAGGACCGCCATCGTGTCGCTACCGCGCAGGCCCGCGTAGACGAACGACCCATCGCGGCCGAGGGCGATCTCGGCTCCGGTGTCACCCGGCAGGGCCCCGAGCGGCACGCCGCCGAGGACGCGCCACGATCCGGTCGCATCCGGGGCGAGCACGAACACCTCGCCCGAGAACTCCGTCACGACGTAGAGGTGCCCGCTCGGGTGCCACGCGGTGTGACGCGGACCGCAGCCGCGGGGAAGCGCCACTTGTTGATGTGCGCGCAGTCGCCCCTCGACGGGGCGCCAGATGCGCACCAGGTCGAGTCCGAGATCGGTGGTCACCACGGTGCCATCCGCGAGATACCGCGCCTCGTGGGCGCGCGAGGGACGCGAAACAGGGTCTTCACCGGCGTCCTCCGCCGCTGCGCCGAGCACCTGGGCGCGGATCGCGTCGAAGTCCGGCTCGGCGTCGTACGGGTCGGATGCGGCGGGTGCGCGGCGCGGGTCGGACGGACGTCCGTCGGCGTCGAGCATCATCCGCACCACGCCGCCGTCGCCCCAACAGGACGCCAACAACTCGCGGCCATCGGGCGCCACAGCCACATGGCAGGTCGCCTCGCCCGCCGGTACCGGGTCTCCCAGCGGTGCGAGGGTCGACTCCCCCGTCCGGGTGTACGCCTGCACTGCGCCGGTCTTCTCGAGCGTCGCGTAGATGACGTCCCGAGTGGGATGCGCGGCCAACCAAGACGGCGAGTCGGCGGCGACCACCTCGCCGCCGAACCCGAGCGCACCGTCGACGAAGGCGGAGTCGGACGAGCCGGCCTGGAGCATTCCGATGCCGGTGGCCTGGCCACCCATGTCGGCGGTGTAGCCGCCGGTGAACAACCGCATGGGTCCGCGCGTCAGATCAGGTCGTGCCGGACGAGGACCGCATCGCGGGCCGGTCCGACGCCGATCACCGAGATCCGGGTGCCGCTCATCGCTTCCAGCGCGAGCACGTAGTCCTGCGCGTTCTGGGGCAGATCCTCGAAGCTGCGCGCTCCCGAGATGTCCTCCTGCCAGCCGGGGAAGTACTCGAGGATCGGCTTGGCGTGGTGGAAATCGGTCTGGTTCACGGGGACCTCGTCGAACCGCTTCCCGTCGACGTCGTATGCGACGCAGACCGGGATCCGCTCGAGGCCGGTGAGGATGTCGAGCTTGGTCAGCACGAGATCGGTGATGCCGTTGATGCGCGTGGCGTAGCGCGTGATGGGCGCGTCGTACCAGCCCACCCGACGCGGGCGACCGGTGGTGGTGCCGAACTCGAAACCGCGTGACCGCAGGAAGTCGCCGTTCTCGTCGAACAGCTCCGTCGGGAACGGGCCGGAACCCACCCGGGTCGTGTAGGCCTTCACGATGCCGACGATGCGGTCCAGGCGTCCCGGGCCGACGCCCGACCCCGTCGATGCGCCACCGGCGGTCGCCGACGACGAGGTCACGAACGGGTAGGTGCCGTGGTCGACGTCGAGCATTGTGGCCTGCCCACCCTCGAAGACGACGACCTCGTCGCGCTTCAGGGCCTCGTCGAGCAGAAGACCGGTGTCGGCGACCATCGGACGCAGCCGCTCCGCATACGACAGCAGCTCCTCCACGACCTCGTCGCACGTGATCGCGCGGCGGTTGAAGACCTTCACCAGCAGGTGGTTCTTCTGGTCGAGGGCACCCTCGACCTTCTGGCGCAGGATGTTCTCGTCGAACAGGTCCTGCACCCGGATGCCGACGCGGTTGATCTTGTCGGCGTATGCCGGGCCGATGCCGCGCCCGGTGGTACCGATCTGACGCTTGCCGAGGAAGCGCTCGGTGACCTTGTCGAGAGTGCGGTGGTAGTGCGTGATGATGTGCGCGTTCGCGCTGACCTTCAAGCGCGAGGTGTCCAGCCCGCGCGCCTGCAGGGCGGTGAGCTCATCGAACAGCACCTCGAGGTCCACCACGACGCCGTTGCCGATCACGGCGTTCACGCCGGGCGAGAGGATGCCCGAGGGCAGCAGGTGCAGCGCGTACTTCTCGTTGCCGATGACGACGGTGTGGCCGGCGTTGTTGCCGCCGTTGAACTTCACGACCCAGTCGGTGCGGTCACCGAGCAGATCGGTGGCCTTGCCTTTGCCCTCGTCGCCCCACTGGACGCCGACGATCACGATGCCTGGCATGGGAGAGCCCCCTCGAATGGCGGTCCGACGCCGCACGACGCCGGCAGGACGCGCACCCCGGTGCCGACCGTCCCGTCCCAGTCTAGCCAGCGCGTCGATCGTCCCCCGCGGCGGTCCGCCGATCCCGACGGCGGACCACGATGAACTGCGCGGTGGCGATGGAGGCGGCCACTGCGACGGCCACCACGACCGTCACCGGGTCGTGCCGCACCTTGAGAACCGTGAAGGGGATGAGGATCGCCGTATCCAGCAGGATCGTCGCCGTCGGCAACCACGGCTTCGCCTCCAGCTTCGAGCGAAGCCGCCGGAGGACACCCCACTGCACCACGACATCCATCGTCAGGTAGAGGAAGACGCCCATCGAGGCGATCTGCGACAGGTCCAGGAACGCGGTGGTCACGATCGCGAGTCCCGCGGTGATGAGCATCGGCTGATGCGGCACCGACTTCAGGAGAGACGGGGCCTGCCCCATGTCCTGCAGCATCGCGTACAGGCGTGAGACGGAGTAGAGGCTCGCCAACAGACCCGAGAGCGTCGCGATCACGGCGACGGCGACCGTGATGCCCACACCCCACGGACCGAAGAGCGGTTCGGCCGCCTCCGCGAGCGAGTAGTCCTGCGCCTGCCGAGCGCCCTCGGCTCCGATCGAGGACTTCACCGAAAGGGTGATCAGCAGGTACAGCACCGCGCAGATCAGGATCGAGACGATGATCGAACGCCCGATGTTCTTCTCCGGATCGCGCAGGTCGGCGCCCTGGTTGGTGATCGTGGTGAAACCCTTGTACGCGAGCACGCACAGCGTCGTGCCCGCCAACAGGCCCATGATGTCGGGCGAATCACCCGACGCCTCGGCGAGGAATCCGTTGCCCGAGAGCGCCGCTCCGATCAGCCCGGCGACGGCGAGAACCGCGATACCGACGATCTTCAGCACCGCGGTGATCGTCGCCGAACCCTCGACGAGGCGGTTCCCCACGAGGTTGACCGCCGCTGCTGCCACGATCGCGACGATACCGAGCACCGGCACGAGCACGACGGAGTCCTGGAGGCCGAACGGTCGCAACAGGTACGTGCCGAAGGTTCGGGCGAGCAGGCTCTCGGCGACCACCATCGACACGTACATGAACAAGGAGAACGTTCCGGCGACCACCGCCGGCCCGTAGGCGTCCTTCAGCAACATGGCGATGCCGCCCGATGACGGATTGACTCTCGAGTAGCGGATGTAGGAGAAGGAACTCACCCCCGCCACCACAGCCCCGAGCAGGAACGCCACCGGGAACCACTCCCCCGCGAACCCGGCGACCTGCCCGACAAGGGCGAAAATACCCGCCCCGATCATCACACCGGTCCCGAGCGAGATCGATCCGGCCAGCGTCAGTCGGCTCTCCTGCGCCATGTGCCTTCCTTCCCTCTGACGGTCCCGCGCCACGGTACAAACGCGCCGGATGTG
This sequence comes from Microbacterium aquimaris, assembly GCF_039531285.1. NCBI lineage: Bacteria > Bacillati > Actinomycetota > Actinomycetes > Micrococcales > Microbacteriaceae > Microbacterium > Microbacterium aquimaris. Next base: position 801,463 of record NZ_BAAAPT010000001.1, read on the forward strand.
CGTCACGGGCGTTGCCGACATGTCCGGTGTGCGATAAGCACGAGTCGGCGCGGTCGGGAATACCGGGGCCACCCGCCGCATTACCCCTCAGGGCGGTCGATGTGCCGTCAGCCCCCATTCGCGAGAGAATCGTCCTCCACCATGACTGAGTCCCCCCACGCCCTCTGGCGCGAACAACGCGCTCGCGCCGTCACCGGACCCACCGGCAACCTCGCCCTCGTCGAAACCCGCTGGACCGGCGCGCAGCGCCCTGACATCGACGCCGAGCGCGCCGCTGCGGCGCCCTCGGTCACGATCACGGAGCTGTCGCGCACCTCGATCGAGACCGGGGAGCCTGAGTACGGCCTGCGTCGGTGGGATGCAGGGTCCGCCGCGATCCGCGCGTTCGAGCGCATCGACACATTCGCGTACGACCCGGAGTGGGTCCTCGAAGGACGCTTCACCCCGGTGGACGGAGACGGTGAGGGTTCTGCGCGAACCGTGCCGTTCGAGCACATCCGCGACAACGGCGGCACACGTGACCTCGTCGTGCCCGGCGACATCCACATCACCATCGGCGGCGAGGAGTTCACCGTCGCCGCCTTCGACGACGGTGGCACTCTGCTGCTGGTCTTCGGCGACCGCACCAACGGCTCCGAGACCTACGCCCCGGGCCGCTTCCTGTTCGTGCCCCGCGACGCCGCCATGGGCGGCGAACCCGGTCCCGTGGTGCTCGACTTCAACCGCGCCTTCGTCCCGCCCTGCGGGTTCTCGGCGCAGTTCAACTGCCCCCTGCCCCCGGCCTCCAACCGGTTCCCCTTCCGGATCCCGGCCGGTGAGAAGAACGTCGTCTTCCGCGACGGCTTCGACATCTACGCGGCCTGAGCCGCGCCTGCCCCCGCCCACCCCGCATCCACAGCACCGGAGCATCCGAATGAGAAACCCCCTGCGCCCGAAGAAGTCACTGATCGTCCTGTCCGCCGTCGCCGCCTCGGCACTCGTCCTTGCCGGTTGCAGTGCCGGGGGCGACGCCGGAGACGCCGCATCGGAGGACGCCACCATCTACGTCGGCTCGCTCTACGAGCCCCAGAACCTCAGCAACACGCAGGGCGGTGGCCAGGGCGTCACCGAAGCTCTGAACGGCAACGTCTACGAGGGACTGTTCCGCCTCACCGACGACGGTGACGTCGAGCCGCTGCTGGCGGAGTCGTCCGAGCTGAGCGAGGACGGCCTCACCTACACGATCACCCTGCGCGAAGGGGTGCAGTTCCACTCCGGAGCGCCGCTGACCTCGGCCGACGTCAAGGCGAGCGTGGAGGCGGTCATCGCCGAGGACTCCCAGTCGGCCCGCAAGTCGAGCTTCGGTCCCATCGCCGAGATCAGCACCCCCGACGAGCAGACGGTCGTGTTCGACCTCTCCGAGCGGTCGATCTCGTTCCTCTACAACCTCACCTACGTGTGGATCACCGGCCCCGACGCGAGCGTCGACACCACCGACGGCACCGGGCCCTACACCCTCGACGAGTGGCGCCAAGGCTCCACCCTGACGCTGCTGCGCTGGGACGACTACTGGGGCGAGGCTGCGTCCAACGCCGAGGTCGTCTTCACGTACTTCACCGACGCGACCGCGGAGAACAACGCGCTACTCAGCGGCGAGGTCGACCTGGTCACCAGCATCCAGAACCCCGACTCGCTCGCGCAGTTCGAGGACAACGACGACTTCACCGTCAGCGAGGGCACCTCCACCACCAAGGAGCTGCTCGCCTTCAACGATCGCGTCGCGCCGTTCGACGACGCGCTCGTGCGCAAGGCCGTCTACTCCGCGATCGATACCGAGCAGCTGCTCACCTCGATCTGGGGCGACTACGGCACCCTCATCGGCTCGATGGTCCCGCCGACCGATCCCTGGTACGTCGACCTCACCGACGTGAACCCCTACGACCCGGAGCTGTCGCAGGAGCTGCTGGAGGCCGCCGGCTACCCCGACGGGTTCACCTTCACCCTGGACACGCCGAACTACGACCCCCACCCCGTCGTGGCGGAGTTCCTGCAGGCGCAGCTGGCCGAGGTCGGCATCACCGTCGAGATCAACACGATCAGCGCCGACGAGTGGTACACGAAGATCTTCGCCGAACGCGACTTCGAGGCCACGCTCCAGGAACACGTCAACGACCGCGACGTGGTCTGGTACGGAAACCCCGACTTCTACTGGGGCTACGACAACTCCGACGTGCAGCAGTGGGTCGCCGAGGCCGAGCAAGCCGAGACCGTCGAACAGCAGACCGAACTGCTCGTCGAGGTCAACCGTCAGATCGCCGAAGACGCCGCAAGCGTGTGGCTGTACCTGTACCCGCAGATCGTCGTCGCCGACAGCGACCTGTCCGGATACCCCGTCAACGGCCTGAATTCGCAGTTCTTCGTCTACGACATCGTCAAGGACTGACCCGCTCGCCGGGGTCGGGCGCCCGCGTCCGGCACCGGCGGTGTCCTCCCTCATGCTCATCTACATGCTGCGCCGTTCCGCCCTCCTCGTGCTCTCGCTCGCGGTGGCGATGGTCGTCATCTTCGTGCTGCTGCGGCTGCTGCCCGGCGACCCGGCGAACGCGTTGCTGTCGGTGGATGCGACCCCCGAGCAGATCGCCGCGGCACGCGCCCAGGTCGGCTCCGATCAGCCGGTATGGCAGCAATTCGCGACATGGTCGGCGCAACTGCTCCAGGGCGACCTGGGCGAGTCGTACATCAGCTCGCGCGAGGTCGGGCCCGAGATTGCCGCCCGACTCGGCGTCACGATCCCGCTGACGCTACTGTCCTTCGCCCTCGCGCTCGTCCTCTCCCTGGTGATCGGCATCACCGCGGCGATGAAGGCGGACCGCTGGTACGGCATCGCCCTGTCGGGCTTCTCGCAGCTGGGCGTCGCGGTGCCGGTGTTCTGGGTCGGCGTCATCCTGGTGTGGATCTTCGCCCTCCAGCTCGGGATGCTGCCCTCGGGCGGGTTCCCCCGCGACGACTGGGAGGATCCGGCCGACGCACTTCGCTCCCTCGCCCTGCCGGTGATCACGATCGCGTTCGTCATGAGCGCGTCGCTCTCGCGGTATGTGCGCTCGACGACCATCGACGTGCTCGGCAGCGACTACCTGCGCACCGCCCGCGCGGGCGGCGCGAGCATGCGCGGGGCCCTCCTCCGACACGGTGTGCGCAACGGCTCGGTGCCCGTGGTGGCCGTGCTCGGCATCGAGCTGTCCACGACGCTGCTGGGAGCGGTGGTCGTCGAGAGCGTCTTCACGCTGCCGGGCCTGGGAAGCATGCTGCTGACGGGTATCGAGCAGCACGATTTCGCCAACATCCAGGGCGTGCTCGTGGTGAGCACGCTGTTCGTCGTCCTCGTCGGGTTCGCCGCCGACATCGCCCAGCGCCTGATCGACCCGCGGCTGCGCACGAGCATCTCGGGGAACCTGCGATGACCGCCCCCGTATCTGCCACCGCACCGCAGAACCCGACCCCGGGCCCCGCGCGCCGGCACGGACGGCGCGCGACCCTGGTGATCGGCCTCACGCTCACGGCGCTCGTCGTGGTCGTCGCCGCGGTCTCACTCGTCTGGCTGCCCTACCCCCTCACCGACATCAGCGGCGGGCGGCTCAGCGCACCGAGCCTCGCGCATCCGCTCGGCACCGACCGACTCGGGCGCGACCTGCTGTCGCAGCTGATGGTCGGCGCCCGCATCGCTCTCACCGTCGGCGCGGGCGCCGTCATGATCGCGGCCGTGCTCGGCACCACCATCGGTCTGGCGGCGGCCTTCGCCCGTCCGTGGCTCGACGACACCCTCTCCGCAGGTCTCGACGTCGTGATCGCCTTCCCGGTGCTTTTGCTGGCCATGCTCGTCGTCGCCGTCCAAGGCCCCTCACTCGGGTCGGCGATCCTCGCGATCGGCCTGGCGATGTCGGCCGTGGTCGCCCGACTCACCCGCATCCTGTCCCGCCGCGTCCTGCAGGAGCAGTTCGTCACCGCCGCCCGGACGAGCGGCACGCGTACCGTCGGGATCGTGTGGCACCACATCCTGCCCAACATCGCCCCGACCCTCGCGGTCGCCCTCGCCCTGCAGTTCGGTGTCGCGGTGCTCGCCGAGGCGAGCCTGTCGTACCTGGGACTGGGTGCGCCGCCGCCGAACGCCTCGTGGGGCCGCATGCTGCAGGAAGCCCAGGGGACGGTTCTCACCGCCCCGGTCGGCGCGATCGCCCCGGGCGTGGCCGTGATCGTGCTCGTGCTGGGTGTGAACTTCCTCGCCGACGGTCTGCGCGATGTCACCGACCCGACGCGGAGGAGGAGCCGATGAGTCTGCTCGAGATCACCGGCCTGACGCTGCGCGCGGGCACTGCGGCACTCGTCGACGACCTCGCCCTCTCCCTCGCCGCCGGCGAGCGCGTGGGGCTGGTCGGCGAGTCGGGATCGGGCAAGTCGATGACGGCCCTGGCCGCGCTGGGCCTGCTCCCCGATGCCGTCACCGCGACCGGCTCTGCCCTGCTCGACGGGCACGAGGTCGTGGGAGCGGCCGACGCCGCCGTGCGGCGCCTGCGCGGTCCCGTCGCCGGCATCGTCTTCCAGGAACCGCTGACCGCTCTCGATCCGCTGATGCGGGTGGGGCGCCAGATCGCCGAGCCGTTGCGCCGCCACCGCGGACTGCGCGGTGCCGCGTTGCGAGATGCAGTGACCCGCGCCCTCGCGGACGTGTCGCTCGAAGGCGACCGCATCGCCCGGGCGTATCCGCATGAGCTCTCCGGCGGCCAGCGTCAGCGGGTCGCGATCGCGATCGCCCTGGCCGCCGACCCACGGCTGCTCATCGCCGACGAGCCCACCACGGCTCTGGATGTGACGGTGCAGGACGAGGTGCTCACCCTCCTCGAACGTCTGGTCGCCGACCGTGACATGGGTCTGCTGTTCATCAGCCACGACCTGGCGGTGGTCTCGCGCATGGTCGACCGGGTCCTGGTGCTCCAGCGCGGGCGACTGGTCGAAGAAGGCACCGTGGGTCGCGTGCTGGGCGCCCCACAGCATCCGTACACCCGTTCCCTCGTCGACAGCGCCCGCTACCTCGACGCCGCGCTCGACGTCGGCGCTGGCTCCCACGGGGTCGAATCGAATCGAAATGGGGAGGCGCGATGACTTTGCTCGCCCTCGAGTCCGCCGGATTCGCCTATGGCGCCACCCCGGTGCTCGACGACGTCTCCCTGACGGTCGGGGCCGGCGAGGCGGTCGGCCTGGTCGGGGAATCCGGCGCCGGCAAGTCCACGGCGCTGCGCCTGCTGCTGGGTCTCGACACCCCGAGTCACGGCCGCGTCGTCTTCCAAGGGGAGAGTCTGGACCGGCGTGACCGAACCTTGATGCGGCGTTTCCGACGCAGCGTGCAGCCGGTCTTCCAGGACCCCTATTCGTCGCTGGACCCCCGCCAGCGGATCGATCGCATCGTCGGCGAACCGCTGCGGTCGTTGCACATCTCCACCGGGGACGAAGCTCGCGCATCCGTGGCCGAGGCCCTGCGGGCGGTCGGCCTCGATGACGACACGATGCGGCGCTACCCGCATGAGTTCTCGGGCGGCCAGCGTCAGCGCATCGCGATCGCCCGGGCGCTCGTCTCGAAACCCCGCGTGCTGCTCGCCGACGAGCCGGTCTCGGCGCTCGATCTGACCACCCGCGTCCAGGTGATCGACCTTCTCAAACGACTCCGCAACGAGAACGGTCTGTCACTGGTGATGGTCTCCCACGACCTCGGCGCGGTCGCGGCGGTGTGCGAGCGCACCGCGGTGCTGCGCGACGGGCACATCGTCGAGCAGGGCGCGACCGCCGACGTACTGACCGCTCCGAAGAGCGACTACGCCCGCACCCTCCTCGCGTCGGTCCCCCGCCTCCCCCGCTGAGGGTCGCCATTGCGCCGCTCGGCGACATCGAGTGACCACTGGACCTGCCCGATCGCAGCCGGATGCTGTGGAAAGCCCGAGCCTGGCGGCGTCCAGTCTGAGAGGGTGGAAGCGGGTGCGCACGACGCGCGCCCGTTCTCACGGGGGGTTTCATGGAAGTCGCCGGACTCGTCGGCATTCTCATCATCGTCGGCATCGCCGTCGTCGCCGTCATCATCGTCGGCTTGATCTTGCTGCTGTTCGCGCGCAGCTGGATCAAGGTCGCTCGCGCCGACGAGGCGCTGGTGATCTCGGGTCGCAAGCAGAAGGTGCAAAGCACCGTGCTCGATGCCGACGGCTCGAGCCGGTCCGAGCTCTCGGAGTCGCCGGTCACCGTCATCGTCAACGGCAAATCGCTGGTCAATCCGATCACGCAGCGCCACGAGATCATCTCGCTGCGGTCGCGCCAGGTGATCCTGCAGGCCGAGGCGCAGTCCCTCGACAACGTGACGCTGAACGTCGACGGCGTCGCGATCGTGAAGATCGGCTCCGACCCCTTGTTCGTGCGACGGGCCGCCGAGCGTTTCGCCTCCCAGGATGCAGCGATCGAACAGTTCACCACCGAGCAGCTCGAGGGTGCCCTCCGCGGCATCGTCGCGACGCTGTCGGTCGTGGAACTCATGCGGGAGCGGAAGAAGTTCTCCGATCAGATCGCCGCCGACGTGTCGCACGAACTGGCCGAGCAGGGGCTCATCCTCGACTCGTTCCAGATCAAGGGCATCACCGATGACGTCGGCTACATCCAGTCACTCGGTTCCCCCGAGATCCAAGCGAAGCGTCAGGCCGCGGAGATCGCGCAGACCAACGCCGACCGCGCGATCAACCAGAAGAACATCGCCAACAACGAAGCCAACCTGATCGAGCAGACCGCGCTCGACACCAACACCGCGAACGCCGCTGCCGGGGTCGGACGCGCCCGCGCCGAGGCCGAGCAGGCCGAGCAACTCGCGCGGGCGCAGGCCGAGCAGGGCGTCCTGCAACAGCAGGCCGAGAACAAGCAGGCCCAGCTCGACGCCGACGTCAAGCGTGTCGCCGACGCGCAACGCTATGAGTCCGAGACCCGTGCGCAGGCCGAGCTGTACACACGCGAGCGTGCCGCCGAGGCCGCGGCCATCGAGCAGGTCAAGCAGGCTGAGGCGCGCACCCGCATCGCCGAACAGCAGGCCGAGGCCGACAAGGCCCGCGCCGCCGGTGAAGCCGCCGCGGCCGAGGCCAAGGCCGCCGGTGAGGCCGGCGCCCTTCGCGCCCGCGCCGACGCCGAGGCCGAAGCACGTCGCCTGACCTCTCAGGCCGAGGCCGAGGCGATCCGCGCCGAGGGTGAGGCACGCGCCGCGGCGGTCCAGGCCGAGGCAGAGGCCATCGCGTCGAACCAGGAGGCGTTCCTGTCGCAGCGCGTGCTCGAGGTGCTGCCGTCGATCATGACCGAGTTCGCCAAGGGGTACGCCGCGATCGGAAACGTGTCGATCATCGGTGGATCCGGCGAGGACGGCGCCTCCAGCGTCGTCGGCGGAGACAGCGCCAAGGCGATGCGCTCGGTCTTCGACAGCGTGGAGGCTGCCACCGGCCTCGACCTCGCCGCGCTCATCCAGGGCCAGACCTTCGGACGCGGCGTCGGCGAGGGCCTCGCCGACGCGTCCGCGCGCCCCGAACAGGCCGCCCCCGCGCGCGACCCGCGGGGGACCGCTGCGCGCACGAAGGCCGCAGGCCCCGACGGCATCGGGACCGACGGAGCCGAGTGACGCGGATGCGGGGAGTCGTCCGCATACCACTCCCCGCATCCCGCGCCCGTCCGCGATGTCGGAGAATCAGCCCGATGTCGGATGATCGGGTGTGCATCCTCCGACATCGGCGCGATTCTCCGACGGTGCGATCTCGGAACACGGTGGCTGCGCGCCCGACGGGATAGCCTGACGTCCATGTCGCCCGCCCTCGAGCGCACGTGGACCGTGCTGCGCGCCGTCATGGCCGCGCTCATCGTCGCCGCGATCGTCCGTCAGCTCGCCGCATCCATCGGCTCGGCCGTGGAGTACGGCCGCGATGTCGGCACGGTGATCATGAACTTCTTCAGCTTCTTCACGATCCTTTCCAACGCCGCGTCGGCGGTCGTGCTCGCCGGTGCGGTGGTGTGGTTCGTCACACGAGGCAGGCACACCGCAGGTGCGGGCGATCGGGAGCCGCACGTTCTGGCCGTGGCCCTGGTGTCGGTGACGACCTACATGGTGATCACCGGGATCGTCTACAACCTGCTGCTGCGCGGCGTCGAGTTACCGCAGGGCTCTGAGCCGGTGCCGTGGTCGAACGAAGTGCTGCACGTGGTCGCGCCGCTGTTCCTGTTCGCGGACGCGTTCGTCGCCGTGCGCCGGCGGCCACTGGCCTGGCGTGAGACCGTCTGGGTGCTGCTGTTCCCCGTCGTCTGGGTGGTCTACACGCTGGTACGCGGCCCCCTCGTGACGGACCCGACGATCGGGCCGGGGTACTGGTACCCCTACCCGTTCCTCGATCCGAACAACCCCGACCTCGTGCCGCCGGGATACGCCGGCGTCGCCGTCTACGTCGTGGGCATCGCCGCCGCGATCATCGTCGTCGCCTACGGAGTGGTGTGGGTCGGTAGACGCCGATCATCCGCCGCGTCGCGCACCTCCGCCGCCGGGTAGCGCACCGCGAAGTCCGTGAACGTCGCCTCGAGCGACTTGCCCAACGCGTCCACGACGGCCATCCCGATGAACTGCCCGGTGAACCCGCGGATCACATCATCCGACATGAACTGCGAGTCGACCGAGCCGCCCAGGTCGTGCCACGCACCCGCTTCGGGCCGCCACGCGAACGTGGCCAAGCCCTGATCGACCTGCAGCCTCACGGTGACGGGTCCGTCCGGGATCGGCTGCTCGACCAGTACTTCGTCGAACTCGTCGACCGTCCGTGCGCGCACGAGCGCGATCGTGCGGGACTCGTACTGCTCAGACCACGAGACACGGGCGAAGAGGAAGTTCCGGTCGTCGTAGAACAGCGTCATGCCGGCGGCCTGGGAGTAGCGCACCGGGGCGGCCTCGAAGGTGGTCTCGGCCACCGCGGTGAACGCCCGCAGGCGCGTCGCCACCAGCGACACGTCGAACCGCGAATGCAGCGAGTCCCTGCCGCGCACCCGCAGCCCCTCCGGGGCCGACACGCACCACGAGGGGTCGATCGGCGCGCGCAGCGAGGCGAAGTGCGGGGAGAGGGCCCCCGCGGCCCCCATCTCGACGTCGAGGTCGGAGGTCGAGATGTCCTCGCCGGGGAGGTCGACGTACTCCTGCGGCATCGGCCCCGGGGTGGTCATCCGCAGCCAACCGTCATCGTTCCAGCGCACCTCCTGAAGGGAGGTCTCCCGCCCCAGCACGCACGACGTCGTCCCCGGCAGCGGTCGGGACGACAGGTGCGCGACCCACCACCGTCCGTCGGTCGACTCCACGAGACTGCCATGCCCCGCTTTCTGCATCGGAGCGTCGGGGTTGAAGAACTCCGGGCGTAGGAAGTCACGGTAGTCGCGGCCGAAGTACGGCTGAGGCGCGCTGGTGAGGAAGGGGCCGATCGGGTCGGACTCGTAGGGACCGCAGACGCGCTCGGCCCGCGCGAGACAGACGCTGTGTCCGTACCCGGTGCCGCCCTCCGCGGTCATGAGGTAGTAGCGACCGTCGCGCTTGTACAGGTGCGGTGCCTCGAGCGCGCCCCGGTCCGAGGTCCCCTGGTGGATCCGCACGGGCGCGCCGACCTCGCCGGTGGCGGGGTCGAAACGCTGCGCGACGATCGATCCGGGATGCTGATAGCCGGGGCGCGTCTCCCACTCCAGCGTGACGAGCCACTTCGAGCCGTCGTCGTCGTGGAACAGCGACGAGTCGAACCCGACGCTGTTGACGTAGAGCGGCTCCGACCACGGCCCGGTGATCTCATCCGCCCAGATGACGAAGTTGTCGACGTCGAACACATCGACCGTCTGACTCTTCATGATCGAGAACACGAGGTAGAAGCGCCCGTCCTCGGGGTCGACCGACAGGCACGGTGCCCACACGCCGCCCGACGGGTGGATGCCGCGCAGGTCGATCCGTCGATCGGTGATGGCGTGGCCGACCAGCTCCCAGTGCGCGAGGTCGGTGGAGTGGTGCAGCTGCACCGCCGGGAGCCATTCGAAGGTCGAGGTGGCGATGTAGTAATCGTCTCCCCGGCGCGCGATCGACGGGTCGGGGTTGAACCCCGGCAGGATCGGATTGCGCAGTCCGCGCGGCGGTTCGGGTGCGAAGGTCATGTCACTCTCTCGGATCACTTGCCGAAACCGGCGGTCATACCGGCCAGCAGTTGCCTGCGGCCGAAGATGTACAGGGCGATGATGGGCAGGCTCGACAGCACGACCGCAGCCACCACCGCGGGCACGTTGATGCTGAACAAGCCCTGGTAGGAGGTCAGTGCGAGCGGAAGCACGCGGGTCTCCGGGCTCTGGGTCAAGATCAGCGGGAACAGGAAGCCGTTCCAGACGGTGAGCCCGTTGTAGATCGCCACGGTCGTGATCGCCGGGCGCGACAGCGGCAGGGCGAGACGTCGGATCGTCTGCCATTCCGATGCCCCGTCCAGGCGGATGGCCTCGTAGAGCTGCTCGGGGATGTCGCGGAGGAAGTTGACCAGGATGAGCACGGTGATCGGCAGACCGAACGCGACCGACGGCAGCACGATCGCCAGGAGACTGTCGTACAGACCCGCCTGCACGATCATCAGGTAGACGGGGATGATCGTCGCCTGGAGCGGGATCGCGAGCCCGATCAGCATCACGTTGAACGACGCGCGCACGCGGGGGCTCGTGGTGCGGGCAATCGTGTACGCGAACAGGAAGCCACACGCCACGATCAGCACGACCGAGCCGGCCGTCACGATCAGCGAGTTGGCCAGGTAGCGCAGGAAGTCGTTCTCCCACACCAGCACGTAGTTGTCGAGGGTCGGCTCGCTCGGCGGCAGGAGCGGGTTCTCGGTGAAGAATCCCGCCTGCGTGCGGAAGCTGGTGATCACGATCCAGTAGAGCGGGATCGCCACGATCGCCAACCAGAAGGTCGCGCCGAGGGCTCCGAGGACGTTGGGGGTCCGTCGTCCCGAGCGGCGGCGCGTCGGGTCGGGTCGGTCCTTCGCGCCGGAGGTGATGATCCGCGCGGTGGCGGATCGCGAGGTGGTCGTCGTCATGTCATTCACCGTCCAGCTGGCTTTCCATCCGTGTGAACCCCGAGAACTTGGAGATGCTCACGGAGAGGGCGACACCGAGCACCACCAGGACGATCGCGATCGTGCTGGCGAGCCCCATCTGGTTGCCGACGAACCCGGTCAGGTACATGTCCAACGGCAGGATGCGCGTCGCGTCCCCGGGGCCTCCCTGGGTCAGGATGAAGATGATGTCGAAGTAGGTCAGCGCGCCGATCAGCATGAGGGTCGACGACGTGACGATCGTGTACCGCAGCTGCGGGAGCGTGATCTCGAAGAACTGGCGGGCCCGGCCGGCGCCGTCCAGGGCGGCCGCCTCGTACAGGGACTGCGGGATCTGACGCGCACCACCCTGGTACAGCAGCGTGTGCAGCGGGATGAACTGCCACGCGATGATCAACACGATCGTGTAGAAGGCGAGGTCGGGGTTTCCCAACCAGCTGAGATTGAGCCACTCGAGTCCGGGCATCGTGAACAGCCCGAAGTTCGGGTCGAGCAGGTTGCGGAACGCGATGGCGATGGCGGCGGAGGACAGCAGCAGCGGGACGAAGTAGATCACCGCGAACAGCTCACGGTAGCGCTGGTGTCCGGACAGGAAGACGCCCAGGAGGATCGAGATCGGCGTCTGCACCAGCCACGACAACGCCATCAGGGCGACGGTGAGCCAGAGCGAATGCCAGGTTCCGGGGGTCGTGAGCAGCGTCTGCCAGTTCTCCAGGCCGATCCACTCGGGACTTCCCAGGCCACTCCAACGGGTGAAGCTGAGGTAGAGCGCCACGCCCAACGGGGCGATCGCGAAGACGCCGAAGAAGATCAGTGCGGGGAGCGTGAGGAGGGGGGAGGGACCCCGGCGCGCGAGCACCCGGGTCCCTCCGTCAGTGACGACGGCCATTGTCAGGAAGCGGCCGCGTTCATGTTCGTGGCGAACTCTTCCGGCGTGATCGAGAGCAGGAAGACCTTCTCGAGGTTGGTCAGCAGCGCCTCGGCCTCCTCGGCGCCGAGCGCCTGGTCCCACGACAGCTGGAAGTTGCCGGCCTCTTGCGAGATCTCGTAGATGAAGCTGTTCCAGTCCGGGGCGTCCGATGCCTCGATCTTGTCTTCGATGCCGGAGATCGGGGGAACGGCCCCGGTCGAGATGAGCTCGTCGATGTACTCGTCGTCGAAGACGCCGTTGAGCAGCCAGTCGGTGGCTGCCTCCTGCTGGTCCTCGGAGGCGTCGGCCGTGACGGAGAAGAAGGAGGAGAGGTTTCCGGTCACGTCTGTGGGGTCACCCACGCCGCCCGCGACGGTGGGGAAGGTGGTCCACCCCAGGCCGTCCTCGGTGAACTCCGGAGCCGCGGTGAAGTAGGTGCCGGAGTAGGCCCAGGCTCCCTGCAGCTGCATGGCCGCCTTGCCGGTGTAGACGAGCGCCTCCGGGGCACCCTGGTTCGCGTCGACCGAGGAGAAGCCTTCGCCGAAGCCACCGGCTTCGACCAGCTCCTGGATCATGCCGGCCGCCTCGATGATCGCGGGGTCCTCCCACGCGTCGGGCTCGCCCGCGACGACGGCGTCGAAGACCTCGGGGCCGCCGATGCGGTCGGTGAGGTAGGCGATCCACATGAGGTAGGGCCACCGGCTGGCGCCTCCGATGGAGAAGGGGGTGATTCCCTGCTCCTGGAGCGCGGCGACCGCGTCCATGGTCTCCGCCCACGTGCTCGGGACCTCGACGCCTGCCGCGTCGAAGACGTCCTCGTTGTAGTAGATGACCACCGGCTGCACGCCGTTGAAGGGGGTGCCGTAGATCTCGCCGTCGACCTGGCCGCCGGCCAGGACGGAGGGGAAGATCCGGTCGCGCAGCTCCGGCGCCGCGTCGAATGCCGCCTGCAGGGAGGCGACCTCACCCGCGTCGACGTAGGTGGCGAGTCCGCCGCCGCCCCATCCGGAGAAGACCGTCGGGCCCTCACCGGCACTGATGGCGGTGCGCAGCTTCGTCTTGTACGGGTCGTTCTCGAAGGTCTCGATGGCGATGGGCATCACGTCGCTCTGCGCGTTCCATCGCTCTTCGGAAGAGGCGAGCACCTGATCGGTGCCCGCGGTGACCCAGACCGACACGGTGTCGGCGGAGCCTTCGGAGCTCCCGCCGGACGAATCGCTGGCACACCCGACCACACCGATCGCCATGCCCGCGGTCACCGTCACGGCGGCCGCTCGTCGCCATCCTGCTGTGTTCATCACAGATCCTCACTACGTTGTGCGTATCGACGCTGTTATCGAAATGTTTGCGCGAAATGTTTCGGTTCCGCGCGAAAAAGAGTACTCTGCAACAAATTGCTCTGTCAACCGCATGGAGGCACCGTGGCATCCGACCAGACCCGGGAAAGACGGACGACGCTCCGGGACATCGCCGCGGAGGCGGGGGTCTCAGTCCCGACCGTGTCCAAGGTCGTCAAGGGGCGCAAGGACGTCTCGCCCGGCACTCGGGCGCGTGTGCAACGGCTCCTCGAGGAACACGGCTATCGCGGCGCGTCGACATCGGGCACGACGCGGACGATCGAGCTTCGTTTCGACTCGCTCGACAACGCCAACGTGCTGCGCATCATGGAGGGTGTCGTATCCGCGGGAGAGGTCGCGGGGCTGGATGTCGTGGTGAAGGTCGCCCCGCAACCCGCCGACCGGGATTGGGCCGGATCGGTCGTCGACGCCCACCACGCCGGAGTCATCCTCGTGACATCCCTGCTGGACGACGCCCAGCAGACGGAGTTCGCCCGAGCCGGCATACCCGTCGTGCTGATCGACCCCGTGAACACCCCCATCCGCCCCCTGCCGTCGGTGGGGGCGAACAACTTCTCCGGCGGATACCTGGCGACCCAGCACCTGATCGAACTCGGGCACCGCGACATCGCGATCATTCCGGGGATCTCCTCCGAGTGCGCGAACGCGCGTCTGGCCGGATACCACTCGGCCCTCCAGCAGGCCGGCCTTGTCGCACGCCCCGAGTACCGGGTCGACGGCGACTTCCGCTACGACCGCGGTCGTGAGGCCGGGAACCAGCTCCTGTCCCTACCCACTCCCCCCACCGCCGTCTTCGCCGCGAACGACCTCGAAGCCCTCGGCGTCCTCGACGCCGCACGCAGCCGGGGCGTCTCCGTCCCGCACGACCTCTCGGTGGTCGGCTTCGACGACACCATCCAGGCCGTCTCCGCCGCACCCCGCCTGACGACCATCAGGCAGCCGTTCGCCGAGATCGGATCGACCGCGGTCCAGGTGTTGCATCAGCTCCTGACCGGGCAGACCTTGACCACCCACCGGCTCGAGCTGGCCACCGAACTGGTGGTCCGCGAGTCGACGGCGGCGCCGCGCCTTCAGCCCTCGCGCTGAAGGGTGAGCATCACGCTCGCCACACGTTCCGAGGCCTCGAGGACTTCGGGAACCGTGTCGACCAACGCCGAGTTGAAGATCACCGCGAAGACGAGGTCGCGTCCCGACGCGGTGGTCATATAGCCCGAGTACGCCTGAGCGAGGACGAACAGCTGATCGGTCGTGGGGTAGAAGACCACCCGCGTCCCGGTCTTGGCCTGGATCATCCCCTCGGCATCGGTGCCCGCCCCGGTCCCCGACAGAGATCCGTCGACGCCCGCGAGCGGCTGGATGTCGACGAAGATACTGCCGTGGTCGCCGTCGGCGGCGGCCTTCATCAACTCCACCTGAGCGTGGGCACTGGTGCGGTTGTAGTCGTTGCTGCCCGCCGCGTCGAACAGGCGGACCTCGTCGGTGGGGACACCCAGACGCCCGGCGTGTTCGAGCACGGCGGCCAAGCCCGCCGTGCACGTGCTCCCACCCTCCTGGACACCGATGAGGCAGGCGAGCAGATCGGCGCCGCGGTTGTAGCTCATCTTCTGCACGACTCGGGCGAATTCGGAGATCGGTGCCGACTCCCACGTGGCGACAGGGTCTCCGGCATATGCGGGAACGGGTACGCCGGCTTCGCCCTGCACCTCGATGCCCGCTTCGGCGAGCACATCGGCGAAGGCCATCGCCGCGAAGGCGACCGGATCATCGACCTGGGTGTTGCGCACCGTCTCACCCGCATCGACACCGATCGACCCCGAAACGACCACCTCGTCCCCGACCTGCTCGACGACCACGTCGACCTCGTCGCCCGCCACCGTCTCGACGTCGTTCTCGACGGTGAGTGAAGCCAGTTGCGGGATCACTCGGACCCCCGCCGTTTCGCCGACTCCGGCAGGCTCGAGCACCACGTCGATGAGGTTCTCGTTGACCCAGATCGAGTCGATGCGCCCGTCCGGCCACGCCGTCTCGGGCTCGAAGTACGTGTCATCGACGGCGATACCGCCCGAGACGGTGGTCACGCCCGCCTCCACGAGCTGGTCGGCGAGCGATCGCAACGCGGCGAGCGGATCGCCGGTGTTCAGACCCACCGGGAGAAGGCCGGTGTTCGCCTCGTTGTGGTCGAAGGACGTGATCTCGAGCGTGCCGTCCGGCTGGTCGCGCAGACCGAAACTGAAATCGCCGCGCCCGACGAGGACGAGGTCCCCCTCGACCGTGCCGTCGGTGACACCGCCGGCGGCATAGACCGGCGTGGTGATCGTCGACGCGGCGCCGAGGATGTCCAGCGCCGCCGCCGTGGTGAAGCTCTTCTGGATGCTGCCGGGCACCAACGGAAGGGTGGACCCGCGCTCGTAGACGACCTCTCCTGATCCGCGGTCGACCGCGAGGATCCCCCAGCCGCCACCGTCCAGTCCGGTGTCGGCGATCGCCTCGTCGACCGCCGACGCGAGATCGGAGGAGATGTCTGCGTCGGATGCGGTGCACCCGGTGACCGCGACGAGCGCGGCGGCGAGCGCCGCGGTGGCGAAGACGGGACGGCGGGAGATCGGCGAGGTCATCAATGTGCTTCCGTGGGGTCGCGCCGGGTCCGGGTCACCCGGTCCCCTTCACCTTGACGCCTCCGCCGCGGGCTGTCCAGTCGGTGTCGACCCTGGATAGGTCGTGCCCCCGGGCATCGGTAGGCTGGAAGCATGTCGAAGGTCCTCCAGTCCCTGCCCGTCGGCGAGCGCGTCGGCATCGCCTTCTCCGGTGGTCTCGACACCTCCGTGGCCGTCGCGTGGATGCGCGACAAGGGCGCGATCCCCTACACCTACACCGGTGACCTCGGTCAGTACGACGAGGACGACATCGCGTCGATTCCGGGCCGAGCCACCGAGTACGGATCCGAGGCCTCGCGGCTGCTGGACTGCAAGACCATGCTCGTCGAGGAAGGGTTCGTCGCCCTCTCGTGTGGCGCGTTCCACATCCGTTCGGGCGGTCGCACCTACTTCAACACCACTCCTCTCGGCCGTGCCGTGACCGGCACGATGCTCGTGCGGGCGATGAAGGAGGACGGCGTCGACATCTGGGGCGACGGGTCGACCTACAAGGGCAACGACATCGAGCGCTTCTACCGCTACGGCCTGCTGGCCAACCCCGCGCTGCGGATCTACAAGCCGTGGCTGGATGCTGATTTCGTCACCGAGCTCGGCGGTCGCCAGGAGATGAGCGAGTGGCTCGTCGAACACGGCTTCCCCTACCGCGATTCGGCGGAGAAGGCCTACTCGACGGACGCCAACATCTGGGGCGCCACGCACGAGGCGAAGACGCTCGAGCACCTGAACGTGTCGCTCGAGATCGTCGAGCCGATCATGGGCGTGAAGTTCTGGGATCCGTCGGTGCGGATCGACACGGAAGACGTCACGATCACCTTCGAGGCCGGGCGTCCGGTCGCCATCGACGGCGTGGAGTACTCCGACCCGGTGGATCTCGTGCGCGAGGCGAACACCATCGGCGGGCGGCACGGCCTGGGCATGAGCGACCAGATCGAGAACCGCATCATCGAGGCGAAGTCGCGCGGCATCTACGAGGCACCCGGAATGGCTCTGCTGTTCATCGCGTACGAGCGCCTGGTCAACGGCATCCTCAACGAAGACACCCTCGCGACCTATCACGAGCAGGGTCGCCGCCTCGGGCGCCTGATGTACGAGGGCCGCTGGCTCGAGCCGCAGTCGTTCATGCTGCGCGAGTCGATCCAGAAGTGGGTCGGTTCGGCCATCACCGGCTCGGTCACACTGCGCCTACGTCGCGGCGAGGACTACACGATCCTCGACACGACCTCACCGATGCTCTCCTACGCGGCCGAGAAGCTGTCGATGGAGCGGGTCGGGGATGCGGCCTTCGGCCCGACCGACCGTATCGGACAGCTGACCATGCGCAACCTCGACATCGCCGATTCCCGCTTCCGCCTGGAGCATTACGCCGCCGCCGGCTTCATCGGCGGCGCGACCGGGGAGCTCGTCGGTGAACTCGAGAGGGGCGGCGCGCAGGAGATCACCGAACACGCCCTCGACTACGACGCCGACCGCGAGGAGCTCGCCGAAGCGGTCGACGAGGCCAACGAATCGGCCTCTTTCGACTTCGGCGCCGACTGACGCACGTGATGTCGATCACACGCCCCCGGCCGCGAGGCCGGGGGCGTCGTCGTCACCGAGGGATATTCAGCAAACATGCACACTAGTGTGTAGTTTTGGATGTACGCTCGCTGCGTGACCGATACATCGACCCCTCGGACTCGTCGAGATGCGCTGGCCAACCGCGAAGCGATCGTCGAGGCGGCACGGACCCTTCTCGCAACCGACCCGAACGCGTCGATGGATGCGATCGCCCGCACCGCGGGATTGTCACGTCGAGCCGTCTACGGGCACTTCACCGACCGGGATGATCTGCTCCGCGAGCTGATCCGCCGCGGAGCGGAGCGCTTCAACGCGGTCGCGGCGATCGACGACGACGTGCCCGCACCCGTCGCCTTGGCCCTCCTCGCGGGACGCCTGTGGGTGGAAGCCGCACAAGTGCAGGTCACTGCGGCGATCGCCCTCGATGACACCCACGTCGCACAGACCGCCGCGGCGCTCGCCCCCCTTCGGGCACGGGTGCGCGCGATCGTCGCCGACGGCGTCCACACCGGGGTACTCCGGCGAGACGTCCCCGAGCCGGTTCTTGCCCGCGTGATCGAGGAGACCGCCCGCGCGGCCGTCTCCCGGCTCGACGCCGACGACGCGGCGTCGCGCGAGATCGCCCTGCGCCTCGTATTGAGCGTTTCCGGCCTGTCGTGGACCGAGTGCGATTCGGTCCTGTCCGCGCACCCCCATCTCCTCCGGGCCGTCCCTTCGGAGACCCACTGATGCACATCGTCCTCGACAAGGTGTCGAAGGGCCGGCGCGGACTCGCCCTGCCCGAGACCACCCTGCAGTTCGGCGAGGGGGTGGCCCTCGCCACCGCCGAGACGGAGCAGCGGCCCACGGTCCTCGGCCTCATCGCCTCGGGCAGGATGTCACCGGACACCGGCACGGTGACGCTGGACGGAAGGGCACAGCCGGGCCGGTTGCGTCGTCGCGTCGCTCTGGTGGACGCCCCTCGGGTGTGCGATCCCGCACCCGATGTCTCGCTGTACGGGGTCGTCGCCGAGGAGCTCATGTTCGCCGGCCGCCACGCCGACCCGCTCGCCGCCCGTACCTGGCTGCTGCGGAACGGTCTCGATGCGATGTGGCGCACCCCCTTCGGTGACCTCTCCCCCACCATCCGCCTGCGAACCCTGATGGAGCTGACCGTCCTGCGCCACGGCGTGGAATCACTCGTCCTCGTCTCCCCCGACCGCCACGGGGGCAGCCCCCACAGTTGGTGGATGCTGTGCGAGGAGTTCGCCGAACGCGGCTTCGGCGTCCTCGTTGTCGCCGGCGCCGCGTCCGGCGCGGTGCTCTCCGACGTCGGTGCCACGGACTCGGCGGTCGAACGGTGAAGGTCCCCGCGATGCTGATGGCGGAGCTGCGGCGCCTCACCGCCACCCGGATGTCGGTGCTGGCCCTCATCGCCCTCGTCGCGGTACCCGTGCTCTACGGCGGGCTCTACTTGTGGGCGAACCAGGACCCCTATGGGCGGCTCGACCAGGTGCCTGTGGCCCTCGTCGACGCCGACACCGGAGCGACCCTGAACGGCGAGTCCGTGGACTACGGCGCCGACGTGGCCGAGAACCTCCTCGCCGACGCCACGTTCGGATGGATCGAAATGACCGCCGCCGCCGCGGAGTCCTCCCTGGAGCACGGAGAGGTCGATTTCATCGTGACCATCCCCTCCGACTTCTCCGAGGCGCTCGTGTCCGCCTCCGGAGACGACCCGCACCGGGCGCGCCTGGAACTGCAGACCAATGACGCCAACAACTACCTCGCCTCGACGATCGGCTCACAGGCGATCGAGCAGATCCGCGCCTCGGTCGCCGAGCTGGTCGGACGGGAAGCGACCCGGCAATTGCTCGACGGCATCGCCGAGATCCGTGGGAGCATCGCCGAGGCCGCCGACGGGGCGACCCAACTCGTCGACGGCACCGCGACCGCCGCCGACGGCACCGACAGTCTGGTGTCCGGAGCCATCGGGCTCGACGACGGCGCCGCACAGGTGGCGGGTGGCACCGCGCAGCTCGCCTCCGGCAGCGAAGCGCTGGCCACGGGCACAGCCGACCTCGCCGTCGGCGCCGCGCAGGTCGCGGACGGCGTGGCGACCCTCGACGACTATGCGGCGCGAGCCGGCGCGGCATCCCGGTCGGTGGTCGATGCCCTGCCCGCCGTCCGCGACGACATCGTCGCCGAACTGCGTGCCGCAGGCCTCGGAGACGACCGGATCGCGGCGGTCGTCGACGAACTCGACGCCCTCGACGGACGGATCCGCTCGGTCGATGACACCGTGCAGTCCGCGGTCGTCCAGGTGGATGCGCTGTCCGCCGGGGCGGCGCAGGTGTCCGCCGGGTCGGCGAGCGCCGCCGCGGCCGCCGCGCAGCTCTCCGACGGCGCCGCGTCGGTGGCGTCCGGTGCCGACGCGCTGCACGAGGGAACCTCGAGCCTTCTCACCGGTGCCGGTGAGCTTCGCGACGGAGTCAGCGAGCTCCTGTCGGGCACCGTGCAGCTTCGCGACGGTCTCGAGGAGGGTGTGGCGAGCCTGCCTGACTCCGATGGCGCGCTCCGCGAGGCGCAGGCCGATACGATCTCCGACCCGGTGACGATCACCTCGACCAACGTCGCCTCGGCGGAGGACTACGGTGCCGGCCTCGCCCCGTTCTTCGCCGCCCTGGCGGGGTGGATCGGCATATACGCCCTGTTCCTCATCGTCAAACCCATTTCCCGGCGCGCCATCACGGCGCTGCACAATCCGGTGCGCACCACCCTCGCCGGCTGGCTGACCCCGGCGCTCCTGGGCGGGGTGCAGATGGTGTCGCTGTTCGGCGTGCTCGCCGTCGCCTTGGGTTTCACCTTCGCCAACCCCCTCGCAACGCTCGGGGTGATGGTGCTCGCGTCGTTCGTCTACGCAGCGATCATCCTCGCGTTGAACGTCTGGCTCGGATCCGTGGGACAGTTCCTCGGCCTCGTGCTGATGGTGCTGCAGCTGGTCACCGCCGGCGGAACCTTCCCCTGGCAGACGCTGCCCGGACCGCTGTCCTGGCTGCACCACCTCCTTCCCATGGGATACGTCGTCGACGCGATGCGCCAGTTGATGTACGGCGGTGACCTCACCCGCCTCGCGGATGACGGCGTCGTCCTGCTGACGTGGATGATCGGTGCCCTCGTACTGGCCGCGATCGGGGTCACACGCATGACGCACCGTCGCACCCTGCGCGACCTGGCCCCGAGCCTCATCGGCTGAGGGCAACGGAGCGTCGTCGGCGACATTCGTTGGCGGGCCGTACGGCCGGTAGCATGCTCACCAGCGTCGGCGACCCGAGCCGGCGGTACTGAGAACCACGCTGCGTGACACCGAGTCCGGCAGTTCGGAGGACTTCGATGACGAGGCCGGACACGGCATCCACACCTGAAGCGACCACCCGCCCCGTCTGGGGGCGACGCGTCGGCATCATCGCCTTCTCGGTGGTGGCCGGCGTCATCGTGCTCGCCCTCATCGCCGCGAGCGTGATCACCTACACCATCGCGCGCTCCTTCCCGCAGCGAGACGGAGAGATCGCCCTCAGCGGGCTCGCCTCCGAGGTCGTCGTCGAACGCGACGCGCTCGGCGTCCCGGTGATCACCGCCGATTCGACCGATGACCTGTTCTTCGCACAGGGGTATGTGCAGGCGCAGGACCGCTTCTGGGAGATGGACTTCCGCCGCCACGTCACCAGCGGGCGCCTGTCGGAGCTGTTCGGCGAATCCCAGCTGGGCACCGACATGTTCCTGCGCACACTCGGCTGGCGGGCGATCGCCGAAGAGGAGGTTGCCGCGCTCGACGAGACCACCCGGAGCTACTACGACGCCTACGCCGACGGCGTGAACGCCTACCTCGCCGACCACGACGGGGCGGACGTGTCCTTCGAGTACGCCGTCCTGGGAATGCAGAACCCCGACTACGAGATCGAACCCTGGACGGCGGCCGACTCGGTCGCCTGGCTGAAGGCGATGGCCTGGGATCTTCGGGCGAACATCGAGACGGAGGCGACCCGCGCCCTGGCCGCTCAGGATTTCACCTCGGAGCAGCTCGCGGTGCTCTACCCCGAGTATCCGTTCGCCGAGCACCCGGTGATCGTCCCGGAGATCGTCGCACCTGCCGAGGACCAGGAGGACGCCGACGAGACCGACGCCGACACGGCGAGCGCCACGTCGGACGCCGATGCCGGCGCCACCGCGTCCGTGGCGTGGACCGAAGTGGGCGACGTGGTCGAAGCTGTCGGCCTTCTGGTCGGAGGCGTCGGCGAGGGCATCGGATCCAACTCGTGGGTGCTGGCGGGTCGACTCACCGAAACCGGCATGCCGTTGCTGGCCAACGACCCGCACCTGGGGGCGTCGCTTCCCAGCGTGTGGCACCAGATCGGTCTGAAGTGCCGCACGGTCGACGAGTCCTGCCCGTTCGACGTGGCGGGATTCAGCTTCGCCGGATTGCCCGGCGTGATCATCGGACACAACGACCGCATCGCATGGGGCTTCACGAACCTCGCGGCCGACGTCACCGACCTCTACATCGAACGGCTCGACGGGGATGCCGCCTGGAAGGACGGCACGCTGGTGCCGTTGGAGGTGCGTACCGAGACCGTGGTCGTCGCCGGCGGAGACGACGTCGAGCTCACCATCCGTGAGACCGACCACGGCCCGATCGTCTCCGATGTGTCGGCGCAGTACGCCGCCATCGCAGCCGACCCGTACGTCGGCACCTCGGACGACGCCGCACCGCCCTCGGACGTGCCCGACGGTGAGTACGCCGTGAGTCTGCGCTGGACCGCACTGGATGCCGGCACCACCGCCACGGCGATCTTCACCCTCAATACCGCGCGCGACTTCTCCGACTTCCGCGATGCCGCTGCGGCGTTCGACGTGCCTGCCCAGAACCTCGTCTACGCCGACGTCGACGGGAACATCGGCTACCAGACCCCGGGTCGCCTGCCGATCCGTGGCGCCGGCGACGGGGCACTGCCGCACCCCGGATGGGACTCGGCTTACGACTGGGAGGGCTTCATCCCGTTCGACGAGCTGCCCGTGGTCTACAACCCCGACGAGGGGTTCATCGTGACGGCCAACAATGCCCTGGTCGACGAGGACTATCCCTACACGCTGACCCGCGACTGGGACTACGGGTACCGCGCCGCGCGGATCACCGACATGATCGAGCGTCGCGCTGCGAACGGCCCGCTCAGCGCCGAGGACATGCGTCAGATCCAGGCGGACAACCAGTTCCAGGTGGGTATCCGACTCCTCGCCGCAATGACCGACGTGCGCACCGGAGACGCCGACGTGGACGCCGCACTCGACCTGCTCGCGACGTGGGACGCGCAGAACGACGCCGACTCGTCGGCTGCGGCGTACGCCAACGTGCTGTGGGATGAACTCGCCCAGAATCTCTTCACCCGCGAGCGTGAATCCCCTGCACCCCTGTCGAACCAGAGTCGACTGTTCCTCGTCGTGGAGGGTCTGCTCGCCGACCCCGAGTCGGAGTGGTGGACCAACGACGGGATCGGCGTCCGCTCGCAGGAGGAGATGCTGACCGTCTCGGCCGAGGGGGCGTACGCGCGTCTCACCGAACTCCAGGGCGAGAACATGACCCTGTGGAACTGGGGAGACCTGCACGCGCTCGAACTGCGCAGTGAGACCTTCGGATCGTCGGGGATCGCCCCGCTCGAATGGCTGTTCAACCGTGGCCCGGTCCCGGTCGGCGGCGGGTCGTCGGTGGCGAACGCGACCGGATGGGATCTCGGCGGCGGCTTCGAAACACTCACCGTGCCCTCGATGCGCATGATCGTCGACCTCGGCGACCTGGACGCATCCGCGTGGCAGCAGCTCACCGGCGTCAGTGGCCACGTCTTCCACGACAACTACACCGACCAGGTCGAGCTGTGGCGCACCGTCGAGCTCGCACCGTGGCCGTTCTCCGCCCCCGCGGTGACCGCCAACGCCCAGCACACGCTGACCCTCACCCCCGCTACCGACTGACCCACCTGCCGACGCCCGGCATCCGATGTCGGAGAATCGCACCGATGTCGGAGAGTTCGCGTCATATCCTCCGACATCGGGACGGAACTCCGACCTCCGCGACCGATGGACATCCGCGCCCGGCCGCGAGGATGCGCGCGGGGGCCGATCAGCCGCCCGCGCCGGGAGGTGTCTGGGTCGATTCGCCGAGCTCGTCGACGATGAGCCCCGGCTCGTCGACGGTGCCGTTGCGATAGGCCTGCCGTCCGATGACGTGGGCGGAAAGCGGGGCGGTGGCCATCTGGATCAGGACGACCGGCACGAGGAAGGCAACCACCGGCCACGAGCGCAACGACAGCGCGACGGCGATGCAGATGACGATGAGACCGAGCACCTGCGGTTTGGTCGCCGCGTGCAGACGGGAGGGGACGTCTTTCAGCCGCAGCAAGCCGATCGCGGCGGTCAGACACAGCACCGCGCCGAAGAGGATGAGCACCAGCGCCACGATGTCGACCCAGCCGTCCGCCGGGTAGGCGGAGTCGGTGATCGTCTCGGCGGGGACGAGCAGGGAGAGCATCGCGTTCATCGCTCGAGGTTGTCCCTTCTCGCCACGAACCGGGCGACGGTGATCGACCCGAACACCCCGACGGCGGCGATGATGAGCATGACCGGTAGCGACCGGGTGTGTCCGTTGAGTGCCATCTCCGCCCCGAGGACGCAGAGGATCTCGGTGAGCAGCACGTCGGAGGCCACGACGCGGTCGAGGATCGAGGGCCCGACCACCACACGCCACAGTGTCAGCAACGCCGCGACGGTGAAGACGGCGTAGATCGCGAACAACAGGATCTCGGTCATCGTCCCTCCCGGCTCTGCGCGGGGCGCGCGGCGTCCTTCGTCTTGCGTTCGGCCTCACGGATCTGCTCGACCTGCGCGCGCGATCCGACCGCCCGCACGATCCGGCGCTCCCACACCATCACGCTCTCACGCTGGTGCTCGACGTCGGCGAGGGTCCGCACACCCAGGACGTGCAGGTACATCACCCGGCGGTCGCGGTCGATGTCGATCACCAGGGATCCCGGGATCAGCGACGCCGTGATCGCGGTATGGGTCATGATGAGGTCATCCGCCACCACAGCAGGCACGGCGATGATCGCCGAGGCGGGCACGGGGCGCGGGGAGATGACCTGCCAGGCCACGGTGAGCGAGCCACGGACCAGGGAGGCGAAGAACGTCACGATGAAGATCGCGCCGTACCAGAGGTTGACCCGACCGGAGAGTTCGACCGCCGGGAGCCGGAACACCCGCGTGACGAAGATCGCCATCACCAGACCCGTGAGGAACGCAAGCAGGGTGAACTGACCCCACAACAGCATCCACACCGCGACCAGCCAGAGCAGGAACGGCAGCTGACGCCACGCTCTCACCAGCGCGCTGCGGCGCTCGGTGCGGCGGTCGGCGGGGGTGGAGGTCACGACTCCGACTCCATCTCATCCTGCTCGAGCTGCACGAGGGTCATCGGTTCCAGCAGGGCGGAACCGATGCGGGTGCACACGTCGTAGATGGGCCCCGCGAACACCGTCAGGGCGACGGTGATGGCGACCATCCCCGCCGTCGAGGCGGTCATGATGCGGGGGATGACACGGCGCTCGGTCTGCACGGATGCCTCGGGTGAGGCGTCGAGATAGGAGATACGCGCTTCGGTCTCCGCCGAGTCGTCCTCCTCGCGCCAGAACGACAGGTTCCACGCGCGCATCAGTGCATAGAGGGTCAGCAAACTGGTCAGAATGCCGCCGACCATCATCACCATCATGATCGGCGTACCCACCTCGGCGGCGGCGTCGAACAGCGCGTACTTGCCGATGAATCCCGAGAAGGGTGGCAGACCGCCGAGGTTGATGGCGGGGATGAAGTAGAGGGCGGCGATCAGCGGAGCCCCGCGCATGAGTCCCTTCACCCGCAGGATCGACGTCGACCCGGCCTGACGCTCGACCAGTCCGACCGCCAGGAACAACGTGGTCTGCACCACGATGTGGTGGACCATGTAGTAGATGGTCGCGCCGATGGACAGGGGTGTGGCGATGGCGAGCCCGAAGACCATGTAGCCGATGTGGCTGACGAGGGTGAACGACAGGATGCGTTTGAGTTCGGCCTGGGCGAGTGCGCCGAGGATGCCGACGATCATCGTCGCCAGGGCCGCGATCAACAGCAACAGGTTGAGGTCGTTGTCGAGGAACAGCTGCGCCTCGGTGCGGATCATCGCGTAGACGCCGACCTTGGTCAGCAGGCCCGCGAACACGGCGGTGACCGGGGCGGGCGCGGTCGGGTACGAGTCGGGCAGCCAGAACGACAACGGGAACACCGCCGCCTTGATCGCGAACGCGATCAGCAGCATGAAGTGGAGCACCGTCTGCGTCTCCTGCGGCAACTCGCCCATGCGTTCGGCGATCTGGACCATGTTGACGGTACCGAGTGCACCGTAGATCATCGCGATGGCCGCGAGGAACAGGATCGACGAGACCAGCGAAACGACGATGTAGACCACACCGGTCCGGATGCGCGACTCGGTGCTGCCGAGGGTGATGAGCACGTACGAGGCGACGAGGAGGATCTCGAAGCTGACGTAGAGATTGAACAGGTCGCCGGCGATGAACGCGTTGAAGATCCCAGCCGAGAGGATCAGGTAGGAGGGGTGGAAGATCGACACCGGCGTGTCGTCGTCGCCGTCGGCGGCACCCTGACCGACGGAGAACAGCAGCACAGCGAGCAACACGATGCTGGAGACCACGATCAGCAGCGACGACAACCGGTCGACGTAGAGCACGATGCCGAACGGGATGGGCCACCCTCCGACGGAGACCGCCAGCGGCGACCCGCCGACGTCGACGACGACCAGCAGTACAGCCGCGATGGCGGCCACGACGGTCAGCGTGGTGACCGACACGGCCACCTGCACGCGCCGGTGCTTCCCGGCGATCAGTGCGATCGCGGCGCCGAGCAGGGGCAGGGTCACCAGGAGCGGAACGAGGGCGATCATGCGTCGTCCTCCTTCTTCTCATCGGTGCCGTCGGCCGCGGGGTCGGCGAGACGGGTGCGCGGACGGTCGACGGGCGCGTTGTCCTGCACGCCGGGGAAGTCCCGGCTGTGGACGACGCGGATGGGTGAGGTGACGGTGCCGATGAAGTCGGTGGTGGCGTCGTCGTCCTCGAGCTCGGTTTCGTCGTCCATGACCTCTTCGGTCTCCGCGTCCCGGGCGCGCACGGCGAGGTCGGCCTCGTCGTCCTGCACGGTGTCGGCCTGACCGAGTTGCCACGACCGGTAGATGAGGGCCAGGAGGAACGCGGAGATGGCGAAGGTGATGACGATGGCCGTCAGCATGAGTGCCTGCGGCAACGGGTCGCTCATCTGGTCGGCCTCCCCGGAGCCGTAGAACGGCGCGATCCCGGGCTGCCCGATCACGATCAGCAGAAGCAGGTTGGCGGCGTTGCCCAGGAGGAGGAAGCCGATGAGCACCCGCGTGAGGCTGCGTTCGAGCATCGCGTAGACGCCGCAGGCGAACAGCACCGCCATGATGATGATCAGCACGAGGGAGACGGTCATCGCACGCTCACCGCCTCGCTGCGCTGGGCGGTGGCCTGACGGTCGACCTCGGCGCCGAGGCTACGCAGCACGTCGAGCACCAGACCGACGACGACGAGGTAGACGCCGATGTCGAACAGCGTCGACGTGACGAACTCGATGTGTCCGAGCAGATCGGTTTCGGCCTCGACGAACCACCGCGTCAGCGGCGCCGCGTCGAACAGCAGCGGGACGATCGCGCAGGCGACGGCGATCGTCATGCCCACACCCAGCAGACGGCCGGCGTCGGCCGGGGCCGCGGCACCCAGTTCGTAGCGCCCCCCGGCGACATAGCGCATCACCAGTGCCATACCGGCGACCAGCCCGCCGGCGAACCCGCCGCCGGGGAGGTTGTGGCCGGCGAAGAGCAGGTAGAGCGAAACGACGATGATGGTGTGGAAGAGGATACGCACGACGACTTCGAGCATCATCGAGCGGTTCTCCGCCTGCACCCGGGTGCCGCCCAGCAGCCACGCGAGACGGCGACCTTCAGAGCTGTCGGTGCGGGGCTTGATCCCCTCGTCGGTCTCGATGAGCGGCTGGCGTCGCGCGTCCAGGCGCGGCAGCGGCGCCGTGAACTCCGAGAGCGTGTCGGAGCGGTGGGTGACGAAAACGAGCGATGCCACGCCCGTGGCGGCGAGCACCAGCACCGACAGCTCACCCATCGTGTCCCACCCGCGGATGTCGACCAGAGCGACGTTGACGACGTTCTTGCCGTGGCCGATGCCGTAGGCGAGGTCGGGCCATTCGCGGGAGATCGGCTCGAACGTGCGGGAGGCGGTCGCCACGATCGCGACGGCCGCCATCGTCACACCGACCGCCGCTCCCAGCACGGCCCGGGCGATCGGTCGCACGGAGGCGTTGTGCTGCCCGAGGCGCGAGGGGATGCGGCGCAGCACGAGCGCGAACGCCACGAGCGTCACGGTCTCGACGAGGATCTGCGTCAGGGCCAGGTCGGGCGCGCCGCTGGAGGCGAACAGGAGGACCATGCCGAAGCCGGTGACCGACACGAGCACGACGCCGGTGAAGCGTTTGCGGGCGCGCACGGCGATGAGGCCGGCGATGATCATGATCGGCGCGACCATCACCTGCATCGGTGTCTGGAACGCCGCCAGCTCGGCCTGCCACTCGGCCCCCGAGAACAGGGCCACCGACTCGCCGACGACGAACACGATGAAGATCGTGCCCACGTAGATCGGCAGCGAACCGCGCTGGGTGAGGCTGGTGACCTGCACGGAGAGGCGGGCGACGCCGCGCAGCGCGGCGTTGTAGACGTCGGGTGCGCCGAAGGGGAGCATCCGCGCACCCCACGGGCGTCGTTTGGTGCTCCAGAACACCCAGGCGCCGAGCGCGAGGGTTCCCAGTGAGATGAACAGTGCGGGTTCGAGTCCGTGCCACAGCGCGAGGTGGTAGGTCGATTCCGGCGCCTCGAGACCGGGCGAGGCGAGTGGGGCCGTGTCGGCGTAGGGAGCGAAGACGATGTCCAGGAGCGGGGCGGCGAGACCGGCGGCGAGGGTGAGGAGGGCCAGCATGACGGGTGCCGCGACGAAACCGACGCGGGGACGCGGCCACTCGACCGGATCACGGGTGCCGCCCTCGGGGTCTCGTTTGGTCCAGAACGCGCCCCAGATGAAGCGGATGCCGTACCCGACCGTGAACACCGAACCGAGCGTCACGCCGACCAGGGCGATGATCGCGTACGGCGCTCCCTGGAGGGCCTCGTCCAGCAGGGCGGTCAGTGCCGCCTCCTTGGCCACGAAGCCGAGGGTCGGGATGACGCCGGACATCGATCCGATCGTGATGATGCTCACCGTCGCGAGCACGGGGGTCTGACGCCCCAACCCGCTGATCTCCCGGATGTCGCGGGTGGAGAGCTGGTGGTCGATGATGCCGACCACCAGGAACAGCGCCGACTTGAACAGCGCGTGGGCGAGGACGAGTGCGAGGCCGGCGAGGACTGCGTCGCGCGTGCCGTACCCGAGCACGACGGTCAGGAATCCGAGTTGGCTGACGGTTCCGAACGCGAGGATGCGTTTGAGGTCGGTCTCGCGCAGCGCCTGGAACCCACCCAGGAGCATCGTGAAGACGCCGAGACCGATGACGATCGGTTGCCACACCGGGGAGAACGCGAACACCGGCGCGAACCGGGCGATGAGGTAGATGCCCGCTTTGACCATCGCGGCCGCGTGCAGGTACGCGCTGACCGGCGTGGGTGCGGCCATGGCACCGGGCAGCCAGAAGTGGAAGGGGAAGATCGCCGACTTCGACAGTGCCCCCACCAGCAGCATGACCAGTGCCGCATCCACGATCGGTCCCGTCGGCGCTTCGGCGAGGATCGCCGAGATGCTCGAGGTTCCGGCGTCGACCACCAGCAGCACGACACCGATCAGCATCACCAGACCGCCGAGCGTGGTCACCAACAGCGCCTGCAACGCCGCGCGACGGCTGGCCGCACGGCGGTTGTAATAGCCGATCAGCAGATAGGACAGCACGCTCGTGACCTCCCACAGCATCACGAGCACGACGAGGTCGTCGGTGAGCACCAGGCCGTACATCGCGCCGGCGAAGGCGAGCAGGACGGCGCTGAACTGGCCGAGACCGGCGCCGCCGTCGGCGAAGTACCACCGGCAGTAGAGCATCACCAGCGCGCCGACACCCGTCACGATGAGGGTCATGAGCCACGAGAGGGTGTCCATGCGCATCGACAGGTCGATGCCCAGCGGCGCGATCCATGCGACCGACTCGAACGGGACCTCCCCCGCGGCGACGGCCTGCGTCTGCAGGAGCGCCTGCACGAACGCGATCGTCGGCAGCAACGCCGCGATGAAGAAGGCCCGGGAGCCGAGTCGGTGGACCAGCCAGGGCATCACGAGCGGGACGATCGCGAACGCAGCAAGGAGGACCAGCATGGCGGCCTCCTCGGAGTCGTCAGTCGTGCGGCCTGCGCCGCCGGCTCGGGCGATAGGGGGTCTGGCATCCCAGTCTACCCGGGCCGCCCGCCCCCCGAACGTCGCGCCCTCTAGTCTGGGTGCCGAGGGAGGGGATCCGGGTGGAGCGTGGAGAGCTGCAGGAGGAGGATCCGACGCCGCCCGCCGACGGGTCTTCCGACGGCTGGATGAGGGCGATCGTGCGCGATGCGCGTGCGATCACCGCGAACCAGGTCGCCGTGCGGGGCCTGGTGAGCACCGCGATCGGCGCCCTCGTCCTCCTGCTGCCCGATGCCACGACCACGCTGGTGTCCTTCGTCGTCATCGCGTTGATGTTCGTCGCAGGCGGTATGGACATCTGGTACGCACTGACCGGGAAGCGATGGTTCGGCAGGCGCACGCCGCGGCTCCTGGCCGCGCCTCGTGGCCTGGCGGCGATCGCCTTCGCGGTGGCGATGGTGGCTCTGACGGTCCTCGGCGCGGGGTTCATCACCCTCAGCCTCACCGTCGGCGTGTTCGGGCTCTACCTCGCCGTCCGGGGGGTCATCGCCCTCGTGTCGGCCATCGTCAACCGACGCGAACGCGATTGGGTGCCCGGCCTGGCACGTGGCGGGATCGCGATCCTGCTCGCCGTCCTCGCCTTGACGGTGCCCACCTCAGTGGTCACCGCCTCGATCGTGACCCTCGCCACCGGTGCCATCCTGCTGGGTCTGGTCATGATCGCGTGGGCGTTCCGGGGCCCGTCGGCCCGCTCTGGCCTGGACCCCGCGACCGCCACCGTCCCGGAGGTGGTGTGGGATTGGATCGTCGGCTCCGACATCGGCCGACGGGAGCGGTCCGCGCAGGCCGCGACCCTGTACTTCGAAAAGCCCGGCCGACGGAACAAGCTCGGCACCTGGTGGGTGATGCTGATCCTCTCGGTGGCGATCGCGTCGTTCGCCGTCATCGCCGATTCCACCGCGGTGGTCATCGGGGCGATGCTCGTCGCCCCCCTCATGACGCCCATCCTCGGGCTGGCCGGTGCCATGGTCAACGGCTGGGCGAGACGGGCGGTGCACTCCGCGGTGCTGGTCGGAACGGGGACCGTCGCCTCCGTCGTGCTGGCCTACGGCATCGCCGGCTGGTCGCCGGTGGCGATCTCCTTCGCCACGAACTCACAGATCACCTCGCGCGTCTCCCCCAACACCGTCGATCTGCTCATCGCGATCGCCGCGGGTGCGGCGGGGGCGTTCGCGACCGTCAACTCCCGCGTGGCCAGCGGCATCGCCGGTGTCGCGATCGCCGTCGCGTTGGTGCCTCCGCTGGCCGTCGTGGGCATTTCGCTCAACGGAGGGCGCTTCTCGGATGCGGGCGGGGCGGCGCTGCTGTTCCTGACCAACTTCGTCGCGATCGTGCTCGCCGCGGCCCTTGTCTTCGTC
This sequence comes from Microbacterium aquimaris, assembly GCF_039531285.1. Taxonomy (NCBI): domain Bacteria; kingdom Bacillati; phylum Actinomycetota; class Actinomycetes; order Micrococcales; family Microbacteriaceae; genus Microbacterium; species Microbacterium aquimaris. The sequence continues at coordinate 833,028 of NZ_BAAAPT010000001.1, forward strand.
CTGACCGGGTTCGCCCGGCCGTTCGCACTGCGTCACCGTCCGCGCCAGTTGCTGTCGACGGTCGCGCCGGTGGTCGCCGGGGCGGCGATCATCCTCGTTCCGCTGATGACCAACTCCGAGAGTCTGCTGCACTCCGAGACACGGGCCCGCGAAGCATCCGAGACGGTGGAGGAGTGGTTGGGCGAGGACACGGAGTTCGTCATCACCGATGTCACCGTCGCCGAGGACACCGTGGTGGTCGATCTCACCGGCCCCGGCGACACCCCGTCAGCGGAGGATCTGCTCGACGCGCTGCAGGAGGACTTCATCGAACCCATCGGGCTCGAACTGAACGTGACACCGGTGCAGGTCACGCAGCTGGATCCGCCGTCCTGACCCTCAGCCCCGCGGCGGCTCCGCGGTGGTATTCCCTTCGCGGAATTCACAGGTGAACGTGACCACCGGCGGGGGTCGGCCTTCGAGCATCGCCGCGACGACACGCCCCGCGGCGCGTCCCTTCTCCACGGCGGGCTGCACCAGCGTGGTCAGCTCATGTGGTGCCAGACCGTCGACGGCCACCCCGTCGAAACCGGTCACGCTGAGCTCTGCGGGTACCCGGATCCCGAGGTCCTCCGCCGCACGCACCGCACCGGCTGCGAGCAGGTCGCTCTGCGCGATGATCGCGGTCGGGCGCCGTGGCGCCGGCACGGACAGGATCTCGCGGGCCGCGAGGAACCCCTCGTCCATCGAGCTCGCCTCGGCAGCGTAGGCCGGTGCGTCGGGGAAGATGTCCCGCGCGCCGAGCGACCGGTCACGGGTCACGTCGATCTCGATGGTCTCGTCGTCGGCGAGCCACCCGCGTGGGCGCCGGGCCCGCGTGGGCAGAGTGAGCAAGACCACCCGTCGGTGACCGAGGGATTTCACGTGGCTCGCGGCCTGCCGTTGTGCGTCTCGGTTGTCGAGGGTGATGCGCGGGACCCCGTCACCGGCGTCGCCTTCGATCACCACGACCGGGATGCCGCGGGCGGAGACCGCCGCGAGGGACTCGCGCAACATTCCGCTGCATCCGATGAGTACCGCCGCGTCGATGGGAGCGTTTGTGAGCGAAGGACCCGCGCCGGACGGATCGTGGTCGCGCAGCAGCAGCAGACCCGCGCCGAGCGGGGCGACACCGTCGGTGAGGCCGTCCATCATGAGGGTCTTGACGGGATCGAGGAATGCCGCACCGAGGTGTTCCTCGAAGACGACCGCGACGATTCCGCTGCGCCCTCGACGCAACGACGCGGCGCGCGGATCAGGGCCGGCATAGCCGAGCCGTTCGGCGGCGTGGAGCACCTTGGCGCGGGTCGCGTCGGTGACGGGGGTCTTTCCACTGAAGACCACCGACGCGGTCGAAGGAGACACGCCCGCCTCGCGGGCGACGTCGGAGATCGTGGCTCGGCGCGTGCTCATCCTGGGACGATGTTAGCGCGTCCGAGATCGCTCGCCGAATCGTTTCGATACCGATCGATCCGGGGATACGATGGCGGTCATGGATCAGCTCCTGACCCGGGCGCAGTATGTGCGCTGGCGCACCGCGGTGTTCGCGATCTTCCTGGCCAGCGGCCTGAGCATCGCGACGTGGGCCTCCCGGGTCCCCGACATCAAGAGCACCCTCGCGATCGAGAACAGCCAGATCGGTCTGCTGCTGCTCGGCATGGGCGTGGCCTCGATCATCGGCCTGTCGCTGGCGTCGGTGGTCATCGCGCGGTTCGGCACCCGGCGCGGAATGCTCGGCGCGATGCTGGTCTTCGCCGTCGGCGTGGCCCTCATCGGGTTCGGTACCGACGTGTGGGCCTCGTTCCCGGTCGTGGTCCTCGGGCTTGCGCTCTTCGGATTCGGCAACGGCGCCGTGGACGTGATGATGAACGTCGAGGGAGCGGCGATCGAGACGCACTCCGGCAAGACGATCCTCCCGCTGTTCCATGCGTTCTTCTCCTTCGGCACCGTCATCGGCGCGGGACTGGGTGCGCTGGCCGCCGCGCTGGACGTGGATGTCGCCGTTCACGCCCTCGTGATCGCGGCGGTCATCGTCGTGATCGCGGCGACGGCCTTCCTGAACGTGCCGACCCGTGAGGCTGCCGGCGACCCGGTCGGCGAGGCGAAGCCCCGATGGCGGGAGCGGCTCGCGGTGTCGCTGTCGGCCTGGCGGGAGCCGCGCACCTATGCGCTCGGGGTGATCATGCTGGGCATGTCGTTCGCCGAGGGCGGCGCCAACGACTGGCTCGCGCTCGGTGTGAGCGAGGAGCACGGCGGCGGCGCGCCCCTCGGCGCGGCGGCATTGGCCGTCTTCTCGGTCGCGATGACAGTCGTGCGCGTGTTCGGCGGCCCGCTCGTCGACCGTTTCGGTCGGGTGGCCACTCTGCGCGTTCTGTCCGCGACGGCGGCCGTCGGGATACTGCTGTTCATCCTCGCGCCGAACCTTCCGCTGGTGTTCGTCGGAGCCGCGCTGTGGGGGGTGGGCGCGTCGCTCGGTTTCCCGCTCGGGATGTCGGCCGCCGCCGACGACCCCGCCAAAGCCGCCGCCCGAGTGAGCGCGGCGGCCACCATCGGATACGTCGCATTCCTCGCCGGTCCGCCCGCGCTGGGCTTCATCAGCGACCGGATCGGCCTGCTGAACACCCTGTACATCCTCGTCGCGCTCGTCGTGGCCTCCGGGATCGCCTCGAGCGCCGCCCGGCCCATCGCCGGATCGACCGTCGGAGCGGGGCACCCCCACGATCGCGCGGAGGGACCGCGGGGTTAGGCTCTTCGGGTGCGCCTCGTCATCGCCCGCTGCTCGGTCGACTACACCGGTCGACTCAACGCCCACCTCCCCCTCGCGACCCGCCTGCTGGTGCACAAGGGCGACGGCAGCCTGCTGGTGCATTCCGACGGCGGCTCCTACAAGCCGCTGAACTGGATGAGCCCGCCGTGCCGACTCGAGGTCGAAGAGCCGGACGAGGAGTCGGCGAGCGCCGGCGTACTCGAGCATTGGCGCGTCACGCACGCCAAGTCGGGAGACGCCCTCCTCGTGCGCATCTACGAGGTGCTGCACGACACGTCCCACGAGCTCGGTGTCGATCCCGGCTTGCAGAAGGACGGTGTCGAGGCCGACCTGCAGCGCCTGCTCGCCGAGCAGGTCGAGGTGATCGGCGACGACCTCACTCTCGTGCGCCGCGAGTTCCCGACGGCGATCGGTCCCGTCGACCTCCTGCTGCGCGACCCCGCCGGGGGGACGATCGCGGTCGAGGTCAAGCGGCGCGGCGACATCGACGGGGTCGAGCAGCTCACCCGGTACCTCGAGCTGCTGGGCCGAGATCCGCACCTGGCCCCGGTCACCGGGGTGTTCGCGGCGCAGGAGATCAAACCCCAGGCGAAGGTGCTCGCCACCGATCGCGGCATCCGATGCGTCACTCTCGACTACGAGGGCATGAAGGGCATCGAGTCGGGCGCCCCGCGCCTGTTCTGACGCCGCCCGGGCGCGCAGGCCGACGCTCGGTCACGCCCCGGCCCCGTAGGCTGGGAGCATGGCGACGCGCTCCCCCTGGACCTGCATCCTCTGGGATGTCGACGGCACGATCGTAGATGCTTCGGACGGCATCTTGCGACGCCTGACAATCGCCCTCGAGCACTTCGGCAAGCCCAAGCCGACCCGCGCCGAGCTGGTCCACTGGATCGGTCCGCCGATGTACGAATCGTTTCAGACGAACATCGGTATGACCCCGGAGCAGGCCACCGAGGCGGTCGCCTTCTACCGCACGCTCGGCAAGGCCGACGGCTACACCACCGGCGCCAAGCTCTTCCCCGGCGTCGGCGAGCTCATCCGCGAGGCGGAGGCATGCGGCCTCCCGCAGGCCACCGCCAGCTCGAAGCCCGAGAACCAGGTCGTCGCCCTCATGGACCACTTCGACCTCGCCCCTTGCTTCACCGCCACGGTGGGATCGACACCCGACGAGAGAACCCTCGCCACGAAGGCCGACATCGTGGGCGAAGCCCTCCGTCGGCTCTCGGCCGCGGGCGTGGACACGTCCCGCCCCGTCCTGGTCGGAGACCGCCATCACGATGTCGAGGGCGGCGCCGCCCACGACGTCCCGGTGATCTTCGTCGGGTGGGGATTCAGCTGGCCCCACGAGGCCGAGGGTGCACAGGCCTCGGTCGAAACGGTCGATCAGTTGCGCGATCTGTTGCTGGTGAAGGACAGCGATGGATGATGTCGCCGCCGAGGTGATCCGCTGGGTCGTCCCGGCGATCGTCGTCTTCGGCGTCGCGGCGCTCGCTCTCCTCGTGCTGGTGTGGGCGGTGCGGCGCGCCCGCCGCTCCCCCGCGGCACGGCAACGCGCGGAGGAGCAACGGTTGGAGGCGGGCGCGGTCCTCGTGAGGCTCGACGACGCGATCGCCGAGCTCGAACTGGAGGTGGGCCTTTCCGGCGCCCTGTACGGCGGCAACGCTCCGGCATCGCTGCGTCGTGCGAGACTGACCGCCCAACATACCCGGGACGCCGGGTTCGATCTGTACCGCACGATCTCCCTGCCCTCGGCCACGCCGATGGACGTGCGACGGGGCGCCCGGCGCATCCGCGACGAAGCCGAGAAGGCGGCCACGGCCATTCGCCACGCCCGATCCGACCACGTCGAGTGGATGGGGCGCCACGTGACCGCCGGATCCCAGCTCCAGGCGACCCGGAAACGCCTCGACGACCTTCGCGCCATGATGGGCGACCCCGGCCCCCTGCTGGATCAGCTGGCGTCCTCGTTCGCCGAGGACGAGTGGCGCGCGGCTTCCGACGCGGCCACGAACGCCGTGACCGAGGCCGCAGAGGCCCAGGTCAGACTGGATGCGGCGGCCGAAGCGGTCGACGACCCGTCGCGCAGTGCGCTGGGCGACATCGCCGCCGCGGAGCGGGCTCTGCGCCAGGCAGAGGCCGATGCCCGCGCCTTCGAGGAGTCGCACCGCCTCATCACCCAGGCCTCGCACGCCCTGGCCGGCGAGTTCGAGGCGCTCCGCACCGCGATGCGGCAGGCCGTCCTGGCCCGCGGTTCCCTTCCGCCGGACGACGCCGACCGCCTCGCCGAAGACATCCGGGCGATCGAAACCGAGCTGAACACCCTGGAACGGGACGCGGCGCGCCGACCGACCTGGGCGATCGACCGCATCGCCCGGCTGCGCGACCGCCTCGACCTCGCGATGGGCGACGCGCGCACCGCACAACAGCGACTCCGGGGCGCCCGGACCGCACTTCCGGGGACCTTGGCCGCGGCGCGGAACGCCGTGGCGATGGCCGAAGCGGTCGCCACCCACACCCACGGAAGCGCGGACGCACGCTCACGGTTGCGGTCCGCACAGCGCGAGTTGGCCAACGCCCGCTCCTCCGCCGACCCCGTCGCCGCGCTCGACGCCGCCCGCCGGGCCATGCGCGAAGCCGAAGACGCCAAAGCACTGGCCGACTACGAGCGCCTGCACGGCCGGTGACCACCGACCGCTCCAGCCAGGTGCGCCGCTGTCGATAGGGTGAGGGCCATGAGCGATGCCCCGGCGAGAGCACCCCATCCGGTTGTCGTCTTCCTCCGTCGCATCCCCGCCACGCTGACCTTCGTCGCCGCCCTCCTGGTCGTCGGTGTGGTCTGGGGAGGGCTGTGGTCACCGTTCGAGGAGACCGATCTGTTCGATGCTGTCGCCTACGGTCTCCCGGCCTTCGCGGAGGGCCGGTGGTGGACCGTCGTCACCGGCACCTTCTTCGTCAATCAGCCGTGGGTATACGTCTTCACGCTCGGAAGCTTCGCCGGGATGGCCTACCTCGAGTTCCGCCGCGGAAGCCGCGTGGCCCTGCTTTACTACACGATCGGCCAACTCTTCGCCGTCTTCGCCACCGCGCTGGTGCTGTGGCTGGCGGCGATGACGCCGTGGCAGTGGGCGCAGGCGCAGGCGGCGGCACTCGATGTGGGTGCCTCCGGGGGGACCATGGCGTGCATCGCGGCGGCCGTGGGGCTGTTCGCCTCGCCCTGGCGCGTGCGCGCGTGGTTGCTGGTGCTGGCGCTGTCATTCCTCGCGTTGCTGTTCTGGGGGCACATCGCCGACGTCGAGCATCTGCTCGCGGTCCTGTTGATCCTCTTCGTCGACCGCTCGCTGACCATCCAGCGTTCGAGCGTGCGCGAGCAACGGTTCCTGGCGTTCTTCAGCATGGTCGTGATCGGCGCCATCCAGGTGATCGTGCTGCTGGTGCCCACCGACGGGATCTTCGGTCCGACGGAACCGGCGTCGGGCGGTTACATCGATGCCGCGATCGATGTCGTGATCATCGCACTGGTGGCCAACGGGATGCGGCGCGGCCGGCGATGGGCGTGGGTGGTCAGCGTGGTCCTGGCCGCGATAAACGTCCTCACCGGTGCTTTCGTGTTCGCGGTCATCGGCATCTCGAGCGAGGCGGAGCTCGAAGCGGTCATCGACGCCGAGACCGAGCTGTCGATGGCCAGCGCCGTGATGTGGTTGCTCATGCTCGTCTATATCCTGTGGGCGAGGGGCGCCTTCGCGGTTCGCCGCCGCACGCGGCTCGGCAACGACGCAGCCCTCACCGTGGACGAGGTCAAAGAGGTGATCCGCCGCGACGGTGGCGGCACCCTGTCGTGGATGACCACGTGGGATGACATGTCGTACGCACCCGTCGCGGGCGGCGTCGTCGGATTCCAGGTGCGTCGCGGAGTTGCCATCGCCCTGGGCGACCCGCTGGGGCCCGAGGAGCGGCGACCCGAGATGGTGCGCGGATTCATCGAGACGGCCGAGCGCAACGCGCTCACCCCGTGCTTCTTCAGCGCGGGCGAGGCGACGCGGGCGGCGGTCCCGGCGGGATGGCGTTCGCTCGTCGTGGCGGACGACACGATCGTCGACCTCCCGGGGCTGGAGTTCAAGGGCAAAGCCTGGAACTCGGTGCGCTCGTCGATGAACCGCGCCGGACGCGAAGAGATGACCTTCCGGATGAGCCGCTTCACCGACGAACCATGGGGCGTGCAGCAGCAGATCCGGGCGATCTCGGAGATGTGGGTGGGCGACAAGGGTCTTCCGGAGATGGGCTTCACCCTCGGCACGCTCACCGAGGCGCGCGATCCCGAGGTGCGCCTGGCGCTCGCCCTTTCTCCGAGCGGAGACGTGGACGGTTTCCTGTCGTGGCTTCCGGTGTATGGCCCCGGCGGTGCGGTTCGCGGATGGACGCTCGACCTCATGCGTCGCCGAGAGGGCGGTTTCCCCCCGGTGATGGAGTTCCTCATCGGATCCTCGGCGAAATACTTCGCCGAGGAGGGTGCCGAGATCCTGTCCCTGTCCGGGGCGCCGCTGGCGCATGAGGAACCGGCCGATTCCGGCCTCATCGCCGATCTGACCGGAAAGCTGGCCGAGACCCTCGAACCCGTGTACGGGTTCCGGTCGTTGCACCGGTTCAAGCAGAAGTTCAACCCGCGCTACGAGACGATGTACCTGCTCTACCGCGACGAGGGGGATCTCCCTGCAATCGCCGCGGGTCTCACCAAGGCGTTCCTGCCAGACGCGACCCTGCGTCAGTTCGCCGGCGCCGGCTGGGAGCTGGTGCGCGGCGGACACGACTGACGCCCGGTCCGAGCAGGTCGGACCGGGCGACGCCGTCGATCCGCGCGCGAGGCGCGGATCTCAGTCTCAGAGGGGTCGGATGGCCTCTGCCTGCAGGCCCTTGGGGCCCTGGGCGATCTCGAACTCGACCCGCTGGTTTTCTTCGAGGGAGCGATATCCCTTGGACTCGATCGCGGTGTAGTGCGCGAAGACGTCTGCGCCGCCCTCATCAGGAGCGATGAAGCCGAAGCCCTTCTCCGCGTTGAACCACTTGACCGTACCCTGCGTGCTCATTACTTGCCGTTCTTGCTGGTGTCCGCGCACGTTCGGCGCGAATCACGCTCCACGCTACTGGCGAAGGCCCCCCTGTAAACCCCTCCCACCAGACAGTGACACAAACGTTGCCAAATCAGGCCGCCCATAGGCCCCCGCCCTACACTGGCGCCGTCATGTCCGCGCCTCTCGAGCCCTTCGACCCCCGGGGAACCGTCCTCGGTGACGAGGTCTACGCGCGCCTGGGCGAGGCGATCATCGACGGCTCGCTCGCCGCCGGCGAACGTCTGCGCGACCACGACCTCGCCCACCGTCTCGGCGTCTCGCGCACGCCGGTGCGCGAGGCACTCCAGCGACTCGAGCGGGTGGGTCTGGTGGAGGTGGCACCCAACCGCTACACCCGTGTGTCGATCCCCACTCAGAAGAGCCGCGAGGACGTGCGGGAGTTCCTGGTCCTCGCGGCATCCAACGCAGCCCGCTATGCCATCCGACGCGGCACACAAGAGGAGCTCACGATGGCCGTCGAGCTCGCCGACGCGGTGGTCGAGGCGTCTGCCGCCGACGACTACCAAGGCATCGTCGAGACTTCCTCGCGCCTGTTCGCCCATCTGATGTTCACGGCGGGGAACACGACCGTCCTCACCGTCATGAAGGAGGCGCAACCGGCCATCCGGCGCTACACCAGTCAGTGGCGCCCCTTCTTCACCGACCCGACGGAACGAACCGGCAAGTACCGCTCCGTGCGTGATGCTCTGGCCGACCGTGACGATGCACGCGCCGAGCAGGGTGTGCGCGCCGTCTACGGACTCGACTGACCCTCCCCGTCGTGCGCAGTCGGGGCTAGGTTGGAGGACGTGGCTGGACACGTCGGACTGCGGGACCTCGATGACGACGACCTCGACGCCGTCTTCGAGATGATGCGCACGCCCGAAGCGGTCGAGATGGCCGCTTTCACCGCCGCGGATCCCGACGATCGCGAATCCTTCGACGCGTGGATCGCGCGTGAACGGTCGTCACCGGGCGTGCACATGTACGTCGTCACGGAGGACGGCGGCTTCGCCGGCACCGCCGCCGTCTTCGCCGTCGACGGCGAGCGCGAGGTCACCTTTTGGATCGCCCGGAACGCGTGGGGGCGTGGCGTCGCGAGCGAGGCCCTGCGTCTGCTGGTGTCGCAGGAACCGGAGCGTCCGCTGTTCGCGCGTACCGCGGCCACCAACGCCGCATCACTCGCAGTGCTGACCAAGGCCGGCTTCACAGAGGTCTCCCGCACTCTGGCTCTCGCCCCCGCTCTCGGTCGTGAGGTCGAGGAGCTCACCCTCACCCTCGCCCCCGTCCTCGAGTAGGTCGGCCGTGCCCGGGAACACGAAAACCCCCCGGATACCGGGGGGTTTCTCTTGTGCGCGAGGGGGGACTTGAACCCCCACGCCCTTGCGGGCACTGGCACCTGAAGCCAGCGCGTCTACCAATTCCGCCACTCGCGCGAGATGCCCTGGCAGGCCGGGGCACTCAACTTATCGAGAATAACACGACGCGACAGGTGGCTCCGCATCGGGCGACCCGCCACGAGATGGCATCACCATGGCGCATTCAGCGTGTGCAATTAGCATGTACCGAACCGTCTGCCTGCCTGAGGAGCCCCGTGGGACTACTGGACAGCTTCGAGAAGGGTCTCGAACGCGCTGTGAACAGCGCGTTCGCGAAGACCTTCCGCAGCGGAATTCAGCCTGTCGAGATCGCATCGGCGCTGCGCTCCGAACTCGACAAGAACGCCGCCGTCGTCAGCCGGGACCGCATCCTCGCCCCCAACTCCTTCACTGTGCGGCTCTCCCCCGCCGATGAAGAGAAGATGGCGGCAGTCGGTCCCGCACTCCTCGACGAGCTCGACGCGCTGGTCAAGAAGCACGCGCGCGCACAGGGCTACAGTTTCGCGGGCGCCGTGACGATCGATCTGCGCCGCGACGAGTCGGTGTCGACCGGCACCCTCCGCGTGGAATCCGAAACAGCCCAGGGGCAGGTCTCGTGGCGCGCGGTGGTCGACGTCGAAGGAAAGCGACACCCGCTCGCCACCTCCCGCACCGTGATCGGTCGCGGCAGCGACGCCGACATCACGATCTCCGACAGTGGTACCAGCCGCAGGCACGTCGAGATCCTGTGGGACGGCGAGCGGGCCATGGTGCGCGATCTCGGCTCGACGAACGGCACCAAGCTCAACGGCGTGAAGATCGGCGAGGCGGCACTCGCGCCGGATTCGACGATCACCATCGGCCGCACCGATATCGTGTTCCGTGTCGTCGCACACGCGGCACCGTCACGCTCGCCGCGTCCCGTGAGCGACGCGACGCGGGTATTCGACCAGCGCGAGGGGCTGTCGTGAGCGAACTGACCCTGCTGCTCCTGCGCATCGGCTTCCTCGTGCTGATGTGGTTCTTCGTCTTCGCGGTCGTGTACTCACTGCGCGCAGACCTCTTCGGGGTGAAGGTGCGCAAGATGCCGGAGCCGGCAGCAGCCGGCGCGCAGACGAAGGCCCCGACCTCGTCGTCGGAGGCTCCCACGGCCGCGGTGTCCCGCTCGACCGCCCCCGCGAAGTCCGGAGGCATGGCCACCAGAGACACGGTGACCCGCATCGTCATCACCAGCGGGCCGAAGGCCGGTCTCGAGGTCCCCCTCGGCGATGACACCGTCACGATCGGGCGCTCCAGCGAATCGGGCCTCGTGATCCGCGACGACTACACCTCCAGCCACCACGCCCGGCTCATCCAGCGTGGGGAGCAGTGGATGATCCAGGACTTGGACTCCACCAACGGCACGTGGCACGACGGCACCCGCGTCAGCGCCCCCGTTCCGATCAAGGTGGGCGCCCCGATCAAGGTCGGCGCGACGACCTTCGAGCTGCGAAAGTAAGCGTCGAGGACGACACGGATGGTCTTCCAGGGCTCCAGCGCGGCGATCTCCCATACGGGTAAGGTCCGCTCCAACAACCAGGATTCCGGCTACGCCGGCTCCAACCTCTTCGTGGTCGCCGACGGCATGGGCGGCCACGCCGGCGGTGACGTCGCCTCCGCGCTGGTCATCCACCGCCTCGAGCACCTCGACGACGACCCCTTCGCCTCCCCCACCGTCGCCGAGCGGGCGTTGCGCGACGCCATCGCCGACAGCGCCACCGAGCTGATCGACACCGTCGGTCGCCGCCCCGAGCTGGCGGGCATGGGGACCACCGTCAGTGCGCTGCTGATGGTCGACGACCTCGCCGTGATCGCCCACATCGGCGACTCGCGCATCTACCTCTACCGGGACGGTTCCCTCACCCAGATCACCACGGATCACACGTTCGTGCAGCGGCTGGTGGACTCCGGACGCATCACCCCGGAGGAGGCGCGGTACCACCCGCGGCGCTCCGTGCTGATGCGCGTGCTGGGCGACATGGATCCCGATCCCGAGCTCGACACGTTCATCATGCCGACACAGCCCGGCGACCGGTGGCTGTTGTGCTCCGACGGGCTGTCGGGGGTCGTCGACGATGCGCACACCCAGAAGGCCCTCGCCGCGGGCAACGCCCCGGGGCGCACCGCCGACACCCTCCTCAAACAGGCCCTCGACGGGGGCGCCCCCGACAACGTCACGATCGTGCTGGTCGACGTCGGTGGCGCCCACCCCGTCTTCACCGGCACCGCCACCATCGTCGGATCGGCCTCGCACCCGGCCGGCATCGAAGTCCCGGCCGCGCGTCCCGGGCGCACGAGCTGGCTGCACCCGAACCGACAGGCCGCCAACGAACCCACGCACTTCGAACCCGACGCCGACTTCCTCGAGGAACTCATCGAAGAAGACCGACGCCGCGCCCGCCGGCGCCGCGTGGGATGGATCGTCGGGCTGGTGCTGGTCCTGGGGATGCTCGCCACCGCCGGCGTCATGGCCTACCAGTGGACGCAGACCCGCTACTTCATCGGCGCCGACGAGGACACGGTGGTCATCTACCAGGGCATCCAGCAGGACATCGGTCCGATCTCGCTGTCGACACCCTACGAAGACACCGGCATCGCCCTCGACGACCTGCCCTCGTTCACCCGCAGCACCGTCGAACGCACGATCTCGGCCGACTCCCTCGAAGCGGCCGAAGTGATCGTGGACCGGCTGCGCGACACCGCGGAGGCCTACGGATGAGCGCGCCCGCCGACATGACCGACCAGGTGTCCACCGACACCGCGGTCGTGCGCGCGCTGCGCAAGATCCGCGTTCCGCAGACCCGTCGCAACCGCGAACTCGCCCTCATCCTGTTCGCGACCCTCATCAACGGTTCGGCGGTCGCCCTGGTGCAGCTCGGTGCGCTGGGGGCGATCGATTGGTCGTTCCTCATCTACACGGCGGCGATCGCGGTCCTGGTGCTCGCGTTGCACGTGGTGCTGCGGTTCGTCGCACAGTCGGCCGATCCGTTCGTGGTGCCGATCGCGACGCTGCTGACCGGCCTCGGCCTGGCCGAGATCTACCGGATCGACATCGCCAAGGGCGCCGAGGGGTGGGATGCGTTCTCCACCCGACAATTGGCGTGGGCGGCGATCGCCCTGGCCGGCGCCATCGCGCTCGTGCTGATCCTGCGCAACTACCGTGTGCTGTTCCGCTACACGTACGTTTCGGGCTTCGTCGGCCTGCTCCTGCTCGTGCTGCCCTTCATCCCGGGCCTGGGAACCGACGCCAACGCCGATGTCTGGGTCTCACTCGGGTTCGTCTCGTTCCAGCCGGGTGAGTTGGCGAAGATCGCCCTGGCGATCTTCTTCGCCGGCTACCTCGTCCGCACCCGCGAATCCCTCACCTCCACCGGAACCCGCTTCCTGGGTCTGACGTGGCCGCGCGCACGCGAGCTCGGACCGGTGCTGGTCGTGTGGGGGGTCTCGCTCGGGATCATCGTGATGCAGCGCGACCTCGGCACCGGCATCCTCATCTTCGGCATGTTCATCGCGATGCTCTACGTCGCCACCGGCAAGACCAGTTGGGCTCTCATCGGTGTCACCCTGGCCGCGCTGGGGGCCTTCCTCGCCTCGCGCGTGCTCCCGTACGTCGGCGAGCGGTTCACGAACTGGCTCGACGCGTTCAACCCCGACACGATCAACGGTCCGAGCTATCAGCTCGTGCAAGGGATCTTCGGGTTGGCACAGGGTGGTCTGATCGGCACCGGCCTCGGTCAGGGCCGACCCGAGCTCACCCCGGTCGCCGAGAGCGACTACATCCTGCCGAGCCTGGGCGAAGAGCTCGGCCTGGTCGGGGTGTTCGCGATCCTGTGCCTGTACATGGTCTTCATCAGCCGCGGCATCCGCATCGGGCTCGCCGGACAAGACGACTTCGGCAAGCTGCTCGCGACGGGCCTGGCCTTCACGATCGGCCTGCAGGTGTTCATCATGGTCGGCGGCGTCACCCGCGTGATCCCGCTGACGGGTCTGACGACGCCGTTCCTGGCCGCGGGTGGTTCTTCCCTCGTGGCGAACTGGCTGATCGTCGCGCTCCTGCTGCGCATCTCGGATGCGGTGCGCAACAAGCCCCGGGTGGTGATCGGATGACCCGCGAACTGCGCCGTCTGAGCATCGTGTTGCTGGCGATGTTCCTCGCCCTGTTCACGTCGGTGAGCTACATCCAGGTGATCCACGCCGACGCCCTCGCCGAGAATCCGGCCAACACACGGGCTCTGTACGATTCGTACGAGGTCCAGCGCGGATCGATCATCGCCAGCGGCGCCGCGATCGCCTCCTCGGTCCCCTCCGACGACGTCTACAGCTGGCAGCGCGTCTATCAGAACGGCGAGCTCTGGGCTCCGGTGACCGGCTACATCAACCCGGCACTCGGGTCGGCGACCGGTATCGAGCAGGCGATGAACGCCGAGCTGAGCGGCACCGGGAGCACCCAGTTCCTGTCGCGGATCGAGCGGATCATCACCGGCCAGCCCGCCGCCGGGTCGAACGTCGTGTTGTCGCTGGATGCGACGGTGCAACAGGCAGCGTACGACGCGCTGGGTGACCTGACCGGGGCGGTGATCGCGATCGAGCCCGACACCGGACGCATCCTCGCGATGGTCACCAGCCCCGACTACGACCCCAACGCGCTCGCCTCGCACGACACCGCCGACGTGATCGACGTCTACAGCCAGCTCGAGTCCGACCCCACCAAGCCGCTGTCGAACCGCGCGATCGCCGGTGACTTGAACCCTCCGGGGTCGACCTTCAAACTCGTGACGGTCTCGGCCGCCCTGGCCACCGGCGAGTGGACGCCCGACTCCGAACTGCCCAACCCCGGGACCTACACCCTCCCCGGTTCCTCGAGCGTCATCCGCAACGCCACCGGCGGCACGTGCGGGTCCGGCGACACCGTCACCATCGCCGATGCACTGCGTCTGAGCTGCAACATCCCGTTCGCGGAGCTCGCGGTCGAACTGGGCGATCAGACGATCCTCGAAGAGGCCGAGAAGTACGGCTTCAACATGTCTTTCGAGACACCGCTGGTCTCGACCGCGTCGAGCTACCCCCGCGGCCTGGACGACGCGCAGACCGCTCTCACCGGCTTCGGGCAGGGGCAGGTGACGGCCACGCCGTTGCAGATGGCGATGGTCTCGGCGGGTATCGCCAACGACGGCATCGTGATGAACCCGCGGATGGTCGACCGGGTGATCGGGCCCGACCTGTCGGTGCAGCAGAGCTTCGAGGACACCGAGTTCGGGCGGGCCCTCGAGGCGGAACTCGCCGCCGAGCTGGTGGCCATGATGGTCGACAACGTCGAAAACGGCGTGGCGAGCGGTGCAAGAATAGACGGAGTGGATGTGGCCGGTAAGACCGGCACCGCAGAGAACGGGACGGATGACCCGTATACGCTCTGGTTCACAGGATTCGCCCCCGCCGAAGATCCCGAGGTCGCAGTAGCGGTCGTGGTGGAAGACGGTGGCGGACAAGGGCAATCCGGGAGTGGCGACACGATCGCCGCACCCATCGCGAAGAAGGTCATGGAGGCGGTGCTAGGACAATGAGACCGACGCAGGGTGCGACCTTCGGTGGGCGCTACGAACTGGATTCTCGTATCGCGGTCGGCGGTATGGGCGAAGTGTGGGAGGCTACCGACCACGTCATCGGACGTACCGTCGCGATCAAGATCCTCAAGGACGAGTACATGGGGGACCCCGGGTTCCTCGAGCGGTTCCGCGCCGAGGCGCGCCACGCCGCCCTCGTCAACCACGAGGGCATCGCCAGCGTGTTCGACTACGGCGAGGAGAACGGCAGCGCCTTCCTCGTCATGGAGCTCGTCCCCGGCGAAGCCCTGTCGACCATCCTCGAGCGCGACACGTCGCTGTCGACCGACAAGACCCTCGACATCGTCGCGCAGACCTCGGCCGCGCTGCAGGCGGCGCACGCCGCCGGTCTGGTGCACCGTGACATCAAGCCGGGAAACCTGCTGATCACCCCGGACGGCCGGGTCAAGATCACCGACTTCGGCATCGCCCGCATCGCCGACCAGGTGCCGTTGACGGCGACCGGTCAGGTGATGGGGACGGTGCAGTACCTGTCGCCGGAGCAGGCGTCGGGCCACCCCGCATCGCCCGCCACCGACATCTACTCGCTGGGTATCGTCGCGTACGAATCGCTCGCCGGGAAGCGCCCGTTCACGGGTGAGTCGCAGGTGGCCATCGCGATGGCGCAGATCAACGAACAGGCGCCGCCGCTGCCGGCCACCGTCGCGCAGCCCGTGCAGAACTTCGTCACGGCCATGATCGCCAAAAAGCCCGAGGAGCGGCCCGGCTCTGCGGCGACGGTCGCCCGTGCGGCCACCGCGCTTCGTCGCGGCGATCTGGCGGCCGCAGCCGCCGCGGTTCCGGCGATCGCCGCCGGTGAGGTCGGCGACGACGTGACGCAGCTGCTGACCGCCGGGGGCGCGACCGCCGCCGCCACCCAGCTGCTTCCGACCGACACCGCCGCCGCTCCGCTCACCGACGGCGAGGAGGAGGGCAAGAAGAAGCGCAGCCCGTGGACGTGGCCGCTGATCGCCCTGATCATCCTGCTGGCCCTCGTCCTCGGCGGCACGCTGTGGGCGCTTTTCGGGAACCCGCAGCCGGAGCCGACGCCGACCGAAAGCACGTCCTCGGCGACCCCGACGCCCACGCCCACGACGCCGACCCCGACGCCCACCGAAGAGCGCGTCGACGTGAGCTCGCTCGGCCTGACGGGCCAGACCTGCGACGCCGCCCGCGGCATCCTCGAGGAGAACGATCTGGTGGCGGACTGCCAGACCGGAAACTCCGCCGGCACCGCGGAACAGGTCGGCGTGATCTACGAGGTGAACCCCACCGGTCGGGTCGAGCCGGGCACGACCATCACGCTCACCGCCTACGGCGAGCAGGTCGCCATGCCCACACCCACGACGCCGTCGCTGGACACCCAGACCGTCACTCCCGGCGGAACCCTCACCGTCACGTGGGAGGGCTACAGCTGCCCGGCCGGCGAGGGATCACCGAGCGCGTACAACTTCTCGGCGACCAACGGCACCTTCTCCAACGGGGAGTCGACTTCGGCGTTCGGACAGAGCGATCGGAACGCGCAGATCACCGTGCCCAACAACGCCAGCGGCACCGTCATCGTGACATACACCGTCACGTGCAGCGGTGGCGAGGCCGGCCAGCGCCAGTCACCCCAGTCCGGTGAGGCCACGGCGGCCATCCAGCCCGCCCCGACCACCTCGCCGACGCCGTAAGGCCGTCCGTGCGAATGATTCCCGGGACCGAGGTCGACTAGGCTGAGGACGCCACACCGGGGGAGTGAACGTGACTGCTGAACCACGCGTGCTTTCGGGACGCTACCGCGTCGACGAGATCATCGGCCGTGGGGGTATGGCCACCGTCTACCGGGGATACGACCTGACCCTCGGGCGCGACGTCGCGATCAAGATCCTCGATCGCGAGCTCGCCGACGACAACTCGTTCCGCACCCGGTTCCGCCTCGAGGCGCAGGCCGCCTCGAGGATGTCCCACCCGGCGATCGTGCGCGTCTACGACGCCGGCGAAGACACCGAGCGGAACCCGGACGGCTCCACCCGGGCCGTTCCCTTCATCGTGATGGAGCTGGTCAAGGGACGTCTGCTGAAGGATGTCATCGCCGAGGGCCCCGTCCCGGTGGAGGACACCGTTCGCTACGTCGACGGCATCCTCGAAGCCCTCGAGTATTCGCACCGTGCGGGTGTCGTGCATCGCGACATCAAGCCGGGCAACGTGATGATCACCGAAGCCGGCCAGATCAAGGTGATGGACTTCGGGATCGCGCGCGCGGTGTCGGATTCCTCGTCGACGGTCGCCGAAACCACGCAGATCCTCGGGACGGCGGCGTACTTCTCCCCCGAGCAGGCCAAGGGCGATCCGGTCGACGCGCGTGCCGACCTGTACTCCGCCGGCGTGGTGCTCTATGAGATGCTCTCGGGCAAGCAGCCGTTCCGCGGGGAGACCCCGGTGGCGATCGCCTACCAGCACGTCAGTGAGACGCCGGTCGCGCCCAGTGAGATCAACGAGACCGTTCCCCGCTCGCTTGACGCGATCGCGTTGCGCGCGCTGGCGAAGGATCCCTACCAGCGCTACCAGGATGCCGCGAGCTTCCGCGAGGCGCTGGATGCCACCATCGACGGCAAGGCGCCGTCCAAGCGCCAGGTCGGCGCACTCACGAGCGAGCTGTACGGGCCCAACCCGCGTCAGGCCGCGGAGACGGCTCGGTCGCTGCGCCAGTTGAGCACCGACACCACCATGAAGCGCACCCAGCCGGGCCCGCCGATCGCGTGGATCTGGGCGGGTGTGGCCATCGTGGCGGTGCTGCTGATCTCGGTGTTGTTCTGGGCGCTGTCGGTCCGACCGACCACGGATGCGCCGTCCACGGCCCGCGTCGTTCCCGATGTCACGGGCATGACGTTCGAGCGCGCAGAAGAGACACTGGCCGCTCTCGATCTCGTCGCAGCAGAGAAGTCAGAGTCCAGTGCCGACGTGGCCGAAGGCAACGTCATCCGCACCGAGCCCGAAGCCGAGACCTCGGTGAACCCCGGGCAGGAGATCGACGTGTTCGTCTCGACCGGTCAGGAGCTCGCCGAAGTGCCGGTGCTCGAGGGCCTCGGGCAGGATGCGGCGACGCAGGCGCTCGAAGGCGCCGGGCTGGCGCTGGGCACGATCAACCGGACCAACGACCCGGACCTGTCCGAGGGGATCGTCATCGCGGCCGATCAGACCGCCGGGGCGGAGGTCCCCGTCGGCACCACCGTGAACCTGACGGTCGCGAGCGGCCGTGTGGTGATCAACGACGTCACCGGCTACACCGTGGAGGCCGCGACGCGCGAGCTCGAAGCCGTCGGCCTGTCGGTGCTGACCCAGGAAGATCAGTCGTGCCCGGCGTCCGCGCCTCCGGTGGTGCAGACACAATCGCTGGCACCGGGCGAGGTGCCGGTGCACTCGGAGATCACGCTGACGTTCTGTTCCGGCACGGCCTGACCCTCCGGACGAGGGTCAGGGGTGGCGGCCTCGGCTGCGCGCGACAGCGTCATCGACGCCGACGGTGCCGAGCCAGTTCGCCAGGAGCCGGTAGCCTCCCTCGGTCAGGACGCTCTCGGGGTGGAACTGCACACCCTCGATCGGCAGGCGGCGATGACGGATCCCCATGACGGTGCCCTCGACGGTCTCGCTTGTGACCACCAGATCCCCCGGCAGCGTCTCGGGGACGACCGCGAGCGAGTGGTATCGCGCCGCGGTGAACGGCGCGGGAAGCCCGTCGTAGAGCGTGGTGGCGTCGGCGGTGCGTCGCACCGGGGAGGTCATCCCGTGCATCAGTTCCGGGGCGTGGTCCACGCGCGCGCCGAACGCTTCGGCGATCGCCTGGTGACCGAGGCACACGCCCAGCACGGGGTGGCCCGTCACCGCGGCGGCCCGGACGACGTCGATCGATGCGCCGGCGCGTGAGGGAGCGCCCGGGCCGGGCGAGATGAGGGTGGCGGCGACGCCGTCCAGGAGGGGCTGGATGCGCTGGGGGTCCAGCTCATCGGCCTCGACGAGTCGGGTGTCGGTGCCGAGCTCGTGCAGGTAGCCGACGAGCGTGTGGACGAAGCTGTCGTGGTTGTCGACCACGAGGATCCGTCCGACCGGCCTCACTCGACGGTGACTTCCTGCGGATTCACGTACTCGCTGATCCACGGGAAGGCGTAGAAGAAGAGCCCGTACAGTACGGCGGCCACGAGCAGGAGCACCAGGAACAGGCGCACCCACCACGGTCCGGGCAGGGCTCGCCACAGTGCGGCGTACATCAGGCGGACACTCCTTCGGTGAGGGCTGCCGGGGCACCCGCCTCCCGGGGCGTGAACGACTCGAATACGCCGTAGGCGATGATCCGTTCCGCCAGGGAGTACATGGGGCTGCAGCTGGTCATGGTGATGAACTTGCCGTCCGCTTCGATCTCCGGCTGCTGCGGAACGGCGGCCAGCACGTCCACCTCGTTCGGCGTCACGTACTCGAGAGTGCGGAAGCGGTAGGTGTACCACCCCTCCTCGACCTCGACGACGATTGCGTCGCCCACCCGGAGGTCGGCGATCTGGTTGAACGGCTTGCCGTACGTCGTGCGATGCGCGGCGACGGCGAAATTGCCCGTCTCCCCCGGCATCGGTGAACCCGGGTAGTGTCCGATGCCGATCGGGTCGAGTGTGCCGGCGCGAGTGACCCCTCCCGCCATCGGTACCGCATAGTCCTCTCCGAACCGCGGCACGTGCATGACGCCGAACACCTCGGTGTCGGCGGGTTCGGCGAGGACGGGTATTTCGACGTCGTCGGCGGTCTCGTCCGGCGTCTCGGACGCCGACGGCTCGGGAATCACCGGTGGTGCCTGTTGCGCCCACTGCTCGGAGAGTTCGGTCCCCTCGGCGTTGCGCTGTGCGCCGTAGATGAAATCGCCGATCCACAGCTGCCAGGCGACGTAGAGCATGGCGATGACCCCGGCGGTGATCAAGAGTTCCCCGATGACACCCGTCACCGACGCACGGCGGCGTGGCCGGGCTGTCCGTCGACGACCGGAACGATCGCGCAACGCAGCGGCCGGCTGAGGTTCGACACTGGTCTGCTCGCCCACACGGCGAGTCTAATGACCACATGCTGTGGCACCGCTGGCAGTAGACTGTCGGCATGGCACGCCCCGGACGAGACGACGACGCGATGGCGGAACGCCCCGAAGGCGAACCGGCCCCGAACCCGGTGTGGTTCAAGCCGATCATGCTCGGCCTGATGCTGCTCGGACTGGTGTGGGTGCTGGTGTTCTATCTGAGCGCCACGCAGTTCCCGATCCCGGGTATCGGCGCCTGGAATCTCGTGATCGGCTTCGGCATCGCCTTCGTCGGCTTCCTCATGACCACGCGCTGGCGCTGACCGGCGTCTCCGGAGAGAACGACACCGTCCCTGATGGGGCGGTGTTTTTCGTTGTCCGCATGTGGATAATTACACCGGTGTGATTTCTCCCCACCTGTGGAAGAACCTGTGGATAACTCCCGCTCAAAAGTAGAGGAACGGCGGGATGAGCAGAAGCGCGAGCAGTCCGACCGCGACGGCGATCAGCAAGGCGATCTGGAGGATCCGCCGACGCGGTGACCGCGTCACCGAGAAGATGAATCCGACGAGAGCACCGACGACGAGTCCGCCCACGTGCGCCTGCCAGGAGACGTTGAAGCCTGGGATGAACCCGATGACGAGGTTGAGCCCGAGGATGATGGCGATCCCGGTGACATTCGCTCCGAGGTGTCGTCCGATGACGAGAAGGGCTCCGAACAGGCCGAAGATCGCACCCGAGGCCCCCACGACGGGCGTCGAGAAGGACAGGAGGGCGACGGCGACCGATCCCCCCAGTGTGCTGAGCACGTAGAGCGCGAGGAACCGCCACCGTCCGAGCAGCGGCTCGAGGCTGCGACCGATCAGCCACAGCGCCAGCATGTTCAATCCGATGTGCCAGAAGCTCGAGTGGACGAGGGCGACCGTGAGCACCGTCCACGGCTCGAACGCGACGGGAAGGACGGGGTACAGGCTGGGTGCCCAGAACAGCAACGTGCTCTGGACGACGTCACCGATACCCGGGATGAGGGTGATGAGGTAGGTGAGGGCGGTCAGCGCGATGATCGCGTAGGTCACCACGGGGCGGCCGCCGTAGGTGGCGACCGCCCGTGGCCGTGACCAACGCCTCTCCGCCTTGCGCTGGGCGGTGGTGCGGTTCTTGCGTTGCTCGGCCATGCATTCCGGACAGATCACACCGACGGCACCCTGGGTCTGACACTCCGGACAGATCGTCCGCAGGCAGCGCTGACAGAGCACGAAGCTCTGCCGCTCCGGGTGTCGGTAGCAGTAGTTGTCGGTGTTCTTCTGGAAGTCGGCCGAGGTCATGGAAGGGCGTGGTCGAGGCGTCAGACCGCGACGATGTCGACCGACTCGAGCACGACCGGCTCGATCGGACGGTCACCGGCGGCGGTGGGAACCTTGCTGATCGCGTCGACGACCTTCTTGGAGTCTTCGTCGGCGACCTCGCCGAAGATGGTGTGCTTTCCCTGGAGCCACGGCGTGGGGTCCGTGGTGATGAAGAACTGCGAACCGTTCGTGCCCTCCGGCTTGCCGGTGATCGCGTTGCGGCGCAGGCCGGCGTTGGCCATCGCGAGCTTGTAGGGGTCGTTGAAGTTGAGCTCGCCGTTGATCTCGTCGTCGAAGGTGTAGCCCGGTCCGCCGACGCCCTGCCCGAGCGGGTCGCCGCCCTGGATCATGAAGCCGGGGATGATGCGATGGAAGACGACATCCTTGTAGAGCGGGCCCTCACCGGGCTGTCCGGTGGCCGGGTGGGTCCATGAACCCGTCCCGTCGGCGAGTCCCGTGAAGTTCTTCACGGTGCGGGGGGCGTGGTCCCCGAAGAGATTGACGACGATGTCGCCGTGGTTGGTGTGGATTGTGGCGACCGCGGTGTGCTGAGGCATGTGTATATTCTCGCAGAGTTGCGTGCAAGCCCTCCGTCTGGAGGATGCGTCTGGCAAGATGGGGACAGACCGACAGTCCCGGATTTAGGGAGGGCCCCCGTGAGCCTGAGCCGCAAGCGCAAGAAGGAACTCCGCAAGCTCCAGCAGCAGGCGAACAAGCTGTGGGATTCGCAGCAGGTACTGGTTGACGAGGCCGCAGGTATGGCGCGCGAGGCCAGCCGCCAGCTCGGCAACTACAACCGCGAGCAGATCGTTCCTCAGGTGCAGCAGGCCTACGGAAAGTACGCCGCACCGTACGTCGACAAGAGTGTCGCGTATTCGAAGAACGTCCTCAGCGACAGGGTCGTTCCGGCCACCGGTGCCCTCGTGGGATCCGCACTGTCGGTGTGGGATGCCGCGAACGACACCCGCGATCGCCTCAAGGCCGGCAAGGGTCTGGGCGAGCTGGACTCGAAGAAGTACGCCAAGAAGGCCGACAAGTACGGCAAGGACGTGCAGAAGAAGCTCGCCAAGAAGCTGGCCGCTCTCGAGCCCGAGCCCAAGGGCATCGGAGCCGGAGGTGTGATCGCCATCATCCTCGGCGTGGCCGCTGCTGCCGGTGTGCTCTACGCAGCCTGGCAGACGCTGCGCGCGGACGACGAGCTGTGGGTTGCCGACGACCCGCTGCGCGCGCCCGACGCGTGAGCGACGCTCCGTCTTCACCACGTCGAGCCCGTGACGCCGCCCAGGCGCGCGGGCTCGACGTGTCTTTCCGGGAACGCCCGGCCGCCAAGAGTCTTCCCGAAGCGGCGGAGGCGCTCGGCATCCCACCCCGGAGCATCGTCAAGACGCTCGTGGTCAAGCGATCCGACGACAGTTGCCTCTTCGCGTTGGTGCCGGGCGACCGTGCGATCTCATGGCCGAAGCTGCGCGCCCTGGTCGGCGTGAATCGCCTTCAGCTCGCGCCGCCGGATCTTGCACACGCCGCCACCGGATACGAGCGGGGCACCATCGTTCCCGTGGGGAGCACCAACGATCTTCCGATCTTTGCCGACGAATCCATCGTGGGCGAGCGGATCGCGATGGGGGCCGGCGCGCACCGGTACAGCATGTTCGTCGACGCGGACGCGATCATCGCGTCCTACGGCGCCGTCGTCGCCGACATCACCAAGCCTCTCGACGCCGACTGATCACAGATCGCCTGACATCCGCAACGCGATGTCGACGAGCTTGACCCGCTGCAGGCCGCGGACGGTGTCGAGCGGGAACCACCCCGCCCGATCGGTCGACCCGTCGACCTCGTTGCGCAGCTTTCCGCCGGTGATGTGCGCGCGGTAGACGATCCGCAGCGCGTGCAGCGGACCCTCCGCGTCATCGGAGAGACGCCGACCCTCGGGGATGACGCGTGAATGGATCCCGAGGAGCTCGTCGATCTCGACGCGGTAGCCGGTCTCCTCCCGCACCTCTCGGCGGGCCGCCTTCTCGGGGTCCTCCCCCGGTTCAAGGCCGCCGCCGGGCATGGTCCACGCGGCACGCCGACCCTCGATCCAATGGGCCAGGAGCAGGCGGCGGTCCTCGTCCACGACCACGGCGTAGGCAGCGACCCGCATGTCCATTCGGACAGACTATCCGGCGGTGAATGACGGAGCCCCGGTCGGGCCGGGGCTGTCGAGGCGTGGAGCCGAGGAGATTCGAACTCCTCACATCCGCTGACCGCTCACGACGGCCTCGCCCACCTCAATCTCGCCGAGCCACAATCGTGTACGTGCACGGAATGAGGTTGCGCTCGGCTTCTGGCCAGGAGAAACCGCGCGACACCTCGACCATGCGAGAGCTGAACCGCCACGGAATCGTCTTTCCTTCATCGAAGTGAAGAATCCGCAAACCGGCCCGGAGGAGCGCGCCGAAGATCTCGGACAGCGGGTGCGGCCACTCGTACGTGCGCGTGTTCGCGAGAGTACCCTCGCCGGCGTAGCTTGACTCCTGATCCCACTGCAACGCTCGCCTGTCTCCGAAGTACGCATACCGCGTCGTCAGCGTCTCAGAGAACTCATCGAGCGCGAACAGCGCGGGGTGCCCGTCGCGAATGTAGAACGTGCCCCCGGGCCGCAGGAGCTCGACGATCTGCGTCGCCCAACGATCCAGGTCATGCAACCAACCGATCGTACCGATGCTCGTGTACACCACGTCGAACTCGCCTGTCACGGCTGAGCGAGCGTCGAGCACGTCGGACTCGACCCAGGTTGCATCCACGCCGTACCTCTCGGCCAACGTCCTCGCGGCGCGAAGTGCGGGGGCCGAGAAGTCGACGCCGGTCACGCGGGCGCCTGCGCGCGCGAGGGATAGCGTGTCAGTCCCGATGTGACATTGGAGATGGCAGAGATCGAGTCCCCGAAGCCGCTGCGCAGGCAAAAACGACGAGAGTGCAACGAGGTCGTCCTCGACGACGTCGCTCAAGTACTCAGGGTCGTCGAACTTGTGAAGCTCGTACCCCTCGACATGCATGGGTACACGCTCGTCCCAGTTCCTGAGGTTGGTCTCCCGCGCTGAATGCCAGTCGATCTCGACCCTGTTCGCGTCCACGAAGGAACCATAGCGGGCCTCGCCACGGGATGGGGACGCGGTGCTCAGCAACGACGGTGCGATGAGCCATGAATTCGCGGATCACGCGCATCTGAACCGAAGCGTGACAGGCGAAGAAACTGTGGAGCCTAGGAGATTCGAACTCCTGACATCCTGCTTGCAAAGCAGGCGCTCTACCAACTGAGCTAAGGCCCCGGGGCTGTGAGTGGGGCTACCAGGACTTGAACCTGGGACCTCTTCATTATCAGTGAAGCGCTCTAACCGCCTGAGCTATAGCCCCTTGTGGAGTGACAGCCGGAGCCGTCAACCTCCAAGACTTTACCCGATGTGCGCGGCATTCACGAAATCGGGTCGGCAGCGCTCAGTTGGAGGTGAATCCGACCAGCAGTCCACCGGTGACCTTCACCGCGAGGTTGTAGACGCCGGCGACGACGGCGCCCATCACGGTGATGACCACGAGGTTCAAAATCGCCACGACGGACGAATACGCCAGCACCTGCGGGAACCCCACGAACGCGGTGATGGAGATGCCGCCGTCCGAGAAGCTCGTGAAGAACTCGTCCACCTGACTGATGATCCCGGTCGTCGACACGATGGCGTAGACCAGGAGGTACGACACCACCGTGGCGATCGCGACGGCGACCGCCGCGAGGAAGGACAGCTTCACCGCGGACCAGAAGTCCACGTACACCAGGCGCAGGCGCACCTGCTTCGTGCTGGCCTTGGAACTGGATTTCTTCGCGAGCTTGTCGGCTACCGTGCTCATGCGTCCATACTCTTCTCAGTCGAGGGGGAATCGTCCGAGGGTGCAGACGGACTCTCTTCCTCGGCGGCTTCTTCGGCCAGCCCCCGCTCGGTGTTGCGAGCGATCGCGAGGATCTTGTCGTCGTCTCCCAGACGAGCGAAAACCACACCCATGGTGTCGCGACCCTTGGCGGGGACCTCGGCCACGGCAGAGCGTACCACCTTGCCGCTGGCAAGGACCACCAAGACCTCGTCGTCGCTGTGCACGAGCAGACCGCCGGCGAGAACCCCCCGGTCATCGTGGAGTTTGGCCACCTTGATGCCGAGGCCGCCGCGACTCTGGGTGCGGTACTGCGCCACCTCGGTGCGCTTGGCGTAGCCGCCGTCGGTCACGACGAACACGAACTCGTCGTCCTTGGCCACCGAGGCCGACAGCAGGCTGTCGTCATCGCGGAAGGTCATGCCCTTCACGCCCTCCGTCGCGCGCCCCATCGGACGCAGCGCCTCGTCGGTCGCGGTGAAACGCAGTGACATGCCGTTGCGGCTGATGAGGAGGATGTCCTCGTCGGCATCCACGAGAAGCGCACTGACCAGCTCGTCCTCGTCGCGCAGACGGATCGCGATGACACCGCCCTGACGGTTGGTGTCGTAGTCGGTCAGGCGGGTCTTCTTGACCAGCCCGCTGCGGGTGGCGAGCACGAGGTAGTCGGCCACGTTGTAGTCGCGGATGTCGCGGATCTGCGCGATCTCCTCGTCCGGCTGGAGCGCGAGCAGGTTGGCGACGTGCTGTCCCTTCGCGTCACGACCTCCCTCGGGCACTTCGTACGCCTTCGCGCGATAGACCCGGCCCTTGGTGGTGAAAAACAGCAGCCAGTGGTGGGTGGTCGTGACGAAGAAGTGCTCGACGACATCGTCGGCGCGCAGTTGTGCGCCGCGGACGCCACGGCCGCCACGGTGCTGCGAGCGATAGTTGTCGCTGCGTGTGCGCTTGATGTAGCCGGCGCGCGTGACGGTGACGACCATCTCCTCTTCGGGGATCAGGTCTTCGACCGACATGTCGCCGTCGAACCCGGGGAGGATGTGGGTGCGACGGTCGTCACCGAACTTGTCCACGATCGCGCGCAGTTCGTCGCGGACGATGGCGCGCTGGCGGGTCTGGTCGCCGAGGATGTCGTGGTAATCGGCGATCTGCGCCTCGAGCTCGGTGGCCTCGTCGATGATCTTCTGTCGTTCCATGGCGGCCAGACGACGCAGCTGCATCGCCAGGATCGCGTCGGCCTGTACGTCGTCGATCTCGAGGAGGGTCTTCAGTCCGTCCCGCGCGTCATCGACGGTGGGCGAGCGGCGGATGAGGGCGATGACCTCGTCGAGGGCGTCGAGAGCCTTCAAGTATCCGCGCAGGATGTGCATGCGCTCTTCGGCCTTGCGCAGGCGGTAGCGGGTGCGGCGCACGATCACATCGATCTGGTGGTCGATCCAGTGGCTGATGAACCCGTCCAGCGCCAGCGTGCGCGGCACACCGTCGACGATCGCGAGCATGTTCGCGCCGAAGTTCTCCTGCAGCTGGGTGTGCTTGTACAGGTTGTTCAGCACGACCTTGGCGACCGCGTCGCGCTTGAGCACGATCACCAGTCGCTGCCCGGTCCGGTCGCTGGTCTCGTCGCGGATGTCGGCGATGCCGGTGATCTTCCCGTCACGGGCCAGGTCACCGATCTTCACCGCGAGGTTGTCGGGGTTGACCTGGTACGGCAGTTCGGTGATCACCAGGCAGGTGCGGCCCTGGATCTCCTCGATCGCGACGACGGCGCGCATGGTGATCGAGCCGCGTCCGGTCCGATACGCCTCGCGGATGCCGCGGGTGCCGAGGATCTGCGCGCCGGTGGGGAAGTCCGGACCGGGGATGCGCTCGATGAGCGCTTCGAGCAGCTCGTCCCGCGGCGCATCCGGGTTGTCCAGGGCCCACAGGGCACCGTTGGCCACCTCGCGGAGGTTGTGCGGCGGGATGTTCGTGGCCATACCGACGGCGATGCCGACCGATCCGTTGACCAGAAGGTTCGGGAACCGCGACGGCAGCACGGCGGGCTCCTGGGTCTGCCCGTCGTAGTTGTCCTGGAAGTCGACCGTCTCCTCTTCGATGTCGCGCACCATCTCGAGGGCGATGGTCGCCATCTTCGTCTCGGTGTATCGCGGCGCCGCGGCCCCCATGTTTCCCGGTGAGCCGAAGTTGCCCTGCCCTTGGGCGAGCGGGTATCGCATCGACCACGGCTGCACCAGACGCACCAACGCGTCATAGATCGCGCTGTCGCCGTGCGGGTGGTACTGACCCATGACTTCGCCGACGACGCGCGCGCACTTGGAGAACGACTTGTCGGGACGAAAGCCGCCGTCGTACATGCCGTAGATCACACGACGGTGCACCGGCTTCAAGCCGTCGCGCACGTCGGGAAGCGCACGGCCGACGATGACCGCCATCGCGTAGTCGAGGTAGCTGCGCTGCATCTCCAGCTGCAGATCGACCTGGTCGATCCGGCCGTGATCGTGCTCGGGAGTGGGGCGTTCTTCGTCAGCCATGTGGTTTCTCCGTGTCCGTGCGTTTCGTCTCTTCGCTTCGCACTCCGCTCAGCTCCCGGAAGGAAGCCCCCTGCGAAGGCTTGGTCGTTGAGCGAGCGAAGCGAGACGAAACGCCCACGACCTGTTGTTCAGATGTCGAGGAACCTGACGTCTTTGGCATTGCGCTGGATGAACCCGCGGCGCGATTCGACGTCTTCTCCCATGAGCACGGAGAAGATCTCGTCGGCCGCGGCGGCGTCGTCGATCGTCACCTGCTTCAGGGTGCGGGTCGTGACATCCATCGTCGTCTCCCACAGTTCCTTGGCGTTCATCTCACCGAGACCCTTGTAGCGCTGCACCCCGCTGTCTTTCGGGATCCGCTTCCCGCCGGCGACGCCGTCGGCCAGCAGCGCATCGCGCTCCCGGTCGCTGAAGACGTACTCGTGGGGCGCATTCGACCACTTCAGGCGGTACAGCGGCGGCTGCGCCAGGTAGACGAAGCCGGCCTCGATGAGGCCGCGCATGTAGCGGAACAGCAGCGTCAGGAGCAGGGTCGTGATGTGCTGGCCGTCGACATCGGCATCGGCCATCAACACGATCTTGTGGTACCGCGCCTTGGTGATGTCGAAGTCCTCACCGATACCCGAACCGAAGGCCTGGATCATCGCCTGGACTTCCTTGTTCGACAGCGCCTTGTCCAGACGAGCGCGCTCGACGTTGAGGATCTTGCCGCGCAACGCCAGGATCGCCTGGGTGTGCGGGTCGCGTCCCTGCACCGCCGAACCGCCGGCGGAGTCCCCCTCGACGAGGAAGATCTCGCTGATCGACGGGTCCTTACTCGTGCAGTCCTTGAGCTTGTCCGGCATCGCGGCGGACTCGAAGACGCTCTTGCGTCGTGCGGTCTCGCGGGCCTTCCTCGCGGCCATGCGGGCGCTGGCGGCGTCGATCGCCTTCCGGATGATGTTCTTGGCCTGCTGCGGGTTGCGGTCGAACCAGTCGCCGAGCTGGTCGCCGACCACCTTCTGCACGAACGCACGGGCTTCGGTGTTGCCGAGCTTCGTCTTGGTCTGGCCCTCGAACTGCGGCTCCGACAGCTTCACGGAGATGACCGCGGTCAGTCCCTCGCGGATGTCCTCGCCGGTGAGGTTGTCGTCCTTTTCCTTGAGGAGATTCTGCGCGCGTGCGTACCGGTTGACCAACGCGGTCAGAGCCGACCGGAAGCCCTCTTCGTGGGTTCCGCCCTCGTGCGTGTTGATCGTGTTGGCGAAGGTGAAGACGTTCTCGCTGTAGCTCGTCGTCCACTGCATGGCCATCTCCATGGCGATGCTGCGATCGGTGTCCTCGGACTCGACCTCGATGATCTCGTCGTTGACCACCTCGGCGTGGCGCACTTTGTTGAGGTACTCGACGTAGTCGACCAGGCCGCGCTCGTAGAAGAAGCTGTCGTGACGGGCGTCGGGCGTCTCGGTGCCGTTGCTCGGCTCGACGTCTTCGACGTACGCCTGCGGACGCTCGTCGCGGAGGTCGATCCGCAGCCCCTTGTTCAAGAACGCCATCTGCTGGAAGCGCGTGCGCAACGTGTCGTAGTCGAACTCGACCGTGTCGAAGATCTCCGGGTCCGGCCAGAACGTGATGGTCGTTCCGGTCAGCTCGCTGTCCTCACCCTTCGCCAGCGGGGCGACCGCGTGACCACCGTCCCGGTAGGACTGCCGCCAGACCGACCCCTGTCGGTGCACCTCGACCTCGAGGCGGTTCGACAGGGCGTTGACCACCGAAGAACCGACGCCGTGCAGGCCTCCTGAGACGGCGTACCCGCCGCCGCCGAACTTGCCGCCCGCGTGCAACACCGTGAGGACGACCTCGACGGTCGACTTTCCTTCGGTGCGGTGCATGTCGACCGGGATGCCTCGACCGTTGTCGACCACGCGGACCGCGCCGTCTTCGAGGATCGTCACCTGGATGGTGTCGCAGTATCCGGCGAGGGCTTCATCGACGGAGTTGTCGACGATCTCGTACACCAGGTGGTGCAGACCGCGCTCCCCCGTCGAACCGATGTACATGCCGGGACGCTTGCGCACCGCCTCCAGGCCTTCGAGCACCTGGATGGCGTCCGCCCCGTATTCGTTGGGTTTCCCGGTGGGGGTCGTCGCGGCGTCTTCCGCCGGTTCCTCGGGAACGCTGTCGGGGTTCTGGGACGTCATGGGTGAGGGCGCTCCACATCTGTCGGCCGGATCCTTCCCACTCTATCAACTCCGGCCCCCTCAGACCGCTTCTGCGGCCCTGTGGCGCGATGAAATCGTGGCCGACATTGCGGGACGTGGCTTATCCGTAGGTATCGCGAGGGCCGCGGCCTGGAACGGCTCTGGTGCCCCATTTCCAAGAGGGGACGTCGGGGCCGATGAATCGCACCGCCACGACGCCGGCCTCGGGGTATCGGCGGACGATCTCGGTGAGGATCTGCGAACGCATGAGTTGGAGCTGCTTGGCCCAGGCCGTCGAATCGGCCTGGATCGTGAGGGTCCCCTCGTGGAACGACACCGGGCGGGTGCGCTCGGCGGTGTCGGCCCCGGCCACTTCCGCCCAGGTCCGGACGACGTCTTCGCGGGCGAGTTGACCCTCCCACCCGGCCTGTCTGGTCAGCTCCGTCAACACGTCTCCCACACCCCGCGGATCGCGACCGGCGGTGAAGGGCTGGTTCTCGTCGTCCGTCCGCACGCGTCGACGACGACGCCACGATTTCGAGGAGGGCTTCAGCCCGCGCAACCGAAGGTAGGTCGCAACGGTCTCGGGAACCTGCTCGGGGGTGTCATCCATCATTCGCCTCCGGGGCCTCGGGGAGGATGCGCCCCGAATCGACCCGCACCACCTGGGTGCGCAGGGGTGCCGGCACGTCCTGCTCGACGGCGGCGGTGACCACCACCTGCTCGTACCCCTGAGCGACATCGGCCAGCCGCACGCGCCGGTCCGTGTCGAGTTCGGCGAAGACGTCGTCGAGGATGAGGACCGGGTCGCCCAGCAACGACTCGGCGCGCAGCAGCTCGGCGGAAGCAAGGCGCAACGACAGAGCGACCGACCAGGACTCGCCGTGGGAGGCGTAGCCCTTCACCGGCAGTCCCCGCACCTTCAGTACGAGGTCGTCGCGATGCGGTCCCACCAGGGTCACCCCGCGCTCGAGCTCGGATGCCCGCCGAGCGGCCAGCGCCGCCCGGAACTGATCGTGGATCGGAGTGGCCGACCTCTCTCCTTCCGCGCCCGCGTCGTCCTCTTCCGGATCAGCGCCGGCCACCGACATCGCCCAGTGCAGACCGGGCTGGTGATCGGCTCCGGCGATGGCCGTGTAGGCGTCGGTGAGCGGCTGGGTGAGATCATCCGCGAGACGCAGCCGTGCCTCGATGACCTGGGAACCGAGTGTGACGAGTTTGTCGTCCCATACATCCAGCGTGGACAGTCCGTCGCCTCTCACCCCTCGCGCACGTGCCGACTTCAGCAGCGCATTGCGCTGTTTGAGCACCCGGTCGTAGTCCTGCAGGACCGACGCCATCCGCGGGGCGCGCTGGATCAGCAGCTGGTCGGAGAAACGGCGACGTGCAGACGGATCCCCCCGCACGATCTGGAGGTCTTCCGGAGCGAACAGCACCACCTGCGCGTAGCGCGGCAGCTCCGCCGTCTTGACGGGGGCACCGTTGACACGGGCTTTGTTCGACCCCTGCTTGTTGAGCTGGATCTCGAGGGTGACGCGACGCTCGCCGTGCCCCAGTCGGGTCCGGATGAACGCGGCATCTTTTCCTTCGCGGACCATCGGGGCATCCTGAGAAACCCGATGCGAGCCGAGGGTGGCGAAATAGGCGATCGCCTCGGCCAGATTCGTCTTCCCCTGCCCGTTCCGGCCCACGAACACGTTCGGTCCGGGGTGCAACGACACGTCGGCAGCCGCATAGTTGCGGAAGTCGACGAGTGAGAGCTGCTCCACGATCACCGGAACAGCCTAATGATCGCCTCGGACGTCACCGATTGATCGCTCCTGGATGTCGTGGCGCCGCGCCGCTCGGACTCAGCGCAACAGCAGATTGGGCTGGAGCAGGTACTTGAACGAGTCTTCGCCGCCCTTGTCGACCGACGTCTGCGGGGTGATCAGGACCGGGCTGAGCTTGTTGGCGTTCTCGCTGGAGGTGAAGGTCACTCGCGCGAACTCGCTGCGCACCGCACCGAGCGACTCCAGAAGGTACTGCGGGTTCAGGCCCAGGGTCACATCGTCACCGCCGGAGAGGGTGGAATCCACCGATTCCGTCGCCCGCGCCTGCTCGGTGCCCGAAGCATCCATCGACACGGTCTCCGCCGTGAAGGTGAACCGCAACGGCGCCGACCGGTCGAGTACGAGGGCCACACGGCGGACGGCTTCGGCGAGGTCGGCGGTGTTCACGACGGCGTGGTGGTCGTTCTGCTCGGGGAACAGACGCCGCACGGGTGGGAAGTTCCCCTTGATCAGCAGCGACGTGACCGTCTTGTTGCCCGCGGTGAACGCGATGATCTCGCGGTCGCCGCTGCCGGAGAACGCGATGGAGATGTCACCCGAGTGCGCGAAGGTCTTGCCGACCTCGGTCAGCGTTCGTGCCGGAACCAGCGCGGTCGTCGATTCGTCGGATGCACCGGAACCGCCGTCCCAGGGGATCTCGCGCAACGCGACGCGGTAGCGGTCGGTGGCGACCAGACTGAGACGGTTGCCGTTGACCTCGAGCTGGACGCCGGTGAGGACGGGGGTGACGTCATCTCGCGAGGCCGCGAACGCCACCTGGGCGATGGCCGTGGCGAAGTCCTCACCGGGCACGAGACCGGACTCACCCGAGACCTCGGGGATCGCGGGATACTCCTCGACGGGCATCGACGAGAGGGTGAAGCGTGCCGAGCCGCATGTCAGGACGACACCGTCCTCGGGGTCTTTGGTGATCTGGATCGGCGCGTTGGGGAGCCGGCTGGCGATGTCCGACAGCAGCCGGCCGTGGACGAGGATCGTCCCCGGCTCGTCGACCGTCGCATCGATCGTGGTCCGAGCGGATGCTTCGTAGTCGAATGCCGACAGCGACAAGCCGGTCTCAGAAGCTTCGATGAGCACGCCCGCGAGGATCGGTTGCGGGTTGCGCTGCGGAAGGAGCTTTACGACGAATGAGACGGCTTCGCTGAAGACATCGCGATTGACCTGGAATCTCACGTACGCTCCCTCGACTTCGGGCATGGGGTTACTCATGCTACTGCCCTGTCCGGCCCATGCTAGTGCCGGACCGGCTCGGAGAGGCATCCGGGTTCGTTCACCGACCGGCTGGGGTCTTCCCACAGGCAAGGTCATCGAATCGACCTCTGCTTAAGTTCTTGTTCTTCATCTTGTTAACAACTGTGGAAACTGTGGATAACTCGGTGGATCCCAGTGCGTTCTAGGGAACTACAGACGTGTGAGATGTGGAAGCGATGCGGAATCATGCGGAATTCCGTTCCCAGGCGACGAACACGTTCATGTCGTCTTCCACAGGCGGATGCCGTTTCGTTCACATGTCGAGGCGATGCATCCCCAGTTATCCACAGGTTGTCCACACTGTGAAGAACGCACATGATCGCGTCTCTATGCGTTCGCTGTCAAGTGCGAATGCATGCGGGCGCGTCGCGGGCGGCGGGCATACCGGAATCCGCGCGCGACGGGCGGTGAATCGAGCTGGAGGGGCTCGCTCAGCGGGTGCGGCCGAGCTGAGCGGTGATCTCGGTCACCTGGTTGTAGATGGAGCGACGCTCCTTCATGAGGTCGCTGATCTTCTTATACGCGTACATGACCGTTGTGTGGTCGCGATTGCCGAACAGCTGCCCGATCTTGGGGAGCGAGAGGTTCGTGCGTTCGCGACACAGGTACATGGCGATCTGTCGGGCGATCGCCACCGCCTGCGAGCGGCTCGAGCCGTACAGGTCGTCGACGGTGAGCTTGAAGTACTGTGCGGTCGCCTGGATGATGTCGGTCGGCGAGATGACGTTCGCGTCGTCCTGGTCGACGATGTCGCGCAGGACGGTCTGAGCGAGCGACATGTCGAGGTTCGACCGGTTCAGGCTGGCGAACGCCGACACGCGGATCAGGGCGCCTTCGAGTTCGCGGATGTTCGACGAGACGACCGTCGCGATGTACTCGAGCACCTCGTCGGGGATGTGAAGCCGCTCGCTCTGTGCCTTCTTGCGGAGGATCGCGATGCGGGTTTCCAGGTCGGGTGCCTGCACATCGGTGATCAGTCCCCACTCGAAGCGCGAGCGCATCCGGTCTTCGAAGCCGGTCAGGTGTTTCGGCGGCACATCGCTGGTGATGACGACCTGCTTGTCGTGATCGTGGAGCGTGTTGAAGGTGTGGAAGAACGCCTCCTGCGTTTCGGCACGACCCTGGAGGAACTGGATGTCATCGATCAGCAGGATGTCGACGTCGCGATAGCGCGCCTGGAAAGCCGAACCGCGGTTGTTGGCGATCGAGTTGATGAAGTCGTTCGTGAACTCTTCGCTCGAGACATACCGCACCCGGATGCCGGAATACAGGCTCATCGCATAGTCACCGATGGCGTGGAGCAGGTGGGTCTTGCCGAGGCCGGAGTCGCCGTAGATGAACAGCGGGTTGTAGGCCTTCGCGGGCGCTTCGGCGACGGCGACCGCGGCCGCGTGGGCGAACCGGTTGGATTGGCCGATGACGAAGTTGTCGAAGGTGTACTTCGGGTTCAGCCGGGTGTCGTCGCGCGATGTGCCGCCGGAGGGCGCTGGCGCCTGCTCTTCGAAGACCTGCCGCGCGGTGGGCACCGGGGTCACCGCCGGCGCGGGGACGTTCAGCTCCTGGATCGGGACCGGGGCCGTCAGGTGCGCGTCCACGATGTCGGGATTGACCACGACGCGGAAGGTCGCCGCCGGCGGGTCGTAGGCGGGGTCTTGTTCGACGTGGGCGAGGGCCTCCATGATGGGGGCGCGCAGTCGCTTGTTGAGCTGGGCGGCGGTGAGGTCGTTGGGGACGTCGAGGTAGAGCGTCCCGCCCATCACACCCTGAGGAACGGCCAGATTCAGAAAGCCTCGTAGCTGGGGCGTGACCCGATCATCGACAGCGAGGGCCTCCAGAACACGTCCCCAGATGGGGACATCTGGAATCTCGTGCTGCGACATGAAGCTCCCGGGGAAAGTAGGTGTTTCGCGCCCGCGAGATGACACCCGCGCAACCTGTGGATAACTGACCGTGCCACGCTAGCCAGCGGCAGAGCTGCGAGCAAACTCCACTGTAGTTCCGGGCCGCGTGTCCTGACCAGCGGGCTCCCAGCCTTTGTGGATAATGTCGCCTCCGGCGCGCAGGTTTGAGTCCTGCCCGCTGTCGACGTATCCTTACTCAGTTGACTTATGCCCTTGTGGCAGTCCTGTACCCCGTCCCCGGAAGAGCGTCCCGAGGACACCCGATCCGGAAGAGATCTCATGAGCAAGCGCACTTTCCAGCCCAACAACCGTCGTCGCGCCAAGAAGCACGGCTTCCGCGCCCGTATGCGCACCCGCGCCGGCCGTTCCATCCTCTCGGCTCGTCGCGCCAAGGGTCGCGACGCTCTCTCGGCCTGATCACACGGTGCTCGCGAGGCAGAACCGACTGACCCGCGGAGCGGAATACAAGGCCGTCGTCCGCCGGGGTGCGCGGTGTGCCGGAGCGAACTCGATCACGTACGTGACCCACTCGAGTGACGATCGCGCCGCACGTTTCGGTTTCATCGTGAGCAAGCAAGTCGGTTCCGCCGTCGTCCGCAACACCGTGCGGCGACGGCTGAAGGCCGTCTGCGCGGAGGCGTTGACCGATGTGCGCCCCGGTGCGGATGTCGTCATCCGTGCACTCCCGGGGTCGGCCACCGCCGACTTCTTCCAGTTGCGCGACGAGGTCACGCGGTGTCTGGCGAGGCGGGCTGCGTGAGCGTTCTTCCTTCATATGCCATCGGCGACGGGCACCTGACCGCATCCGGTTCACTCCGGGCGATACCTCTTCTCCCCCGGAACGCCGCGTTGGCGTTGCTGCATGGTTACCGGGCGACCATCTCGCATACATACGGTGACGTGTGCAAGTACTACCCCTCGTGCACCGCCTATTCGGTGGCGGCCGTGCAGCAGTACGGCGCCGTCGTCGGGAGTGCGATGACCGCCGTGCGCCTTGTACGGTGCAACCCCTGGGCGAAGGGCGGCGTCGATGACGTGCCGCTTCGCGAGAACTTCCGTCACGACATCACCCCGCGGGGTTTCGTCGTTCCTGGCTCCACCGGAAAGGACTGATCCCGCGCATGGATCTTCTGAGCTTCGCTGCATCGGCGACCGATTCTTCGGGCGGCGGTGGTTTCGATCTGATCGGAACCATCCTGTGGCCCCTCAAATGGCTGGTCGAGCTCGTGCTCGTCGGTTGGCACGCTCTGTTCACCGCGGTCGGCATGCCGCCGGCGGACGGGTTCACGTGGGTCTTGTCGATCGTCGGACTGGTGATCGTTGTCCGATCGGCGATGATCCCGCTGTTCGTGCGGCAGATCAAGAGCCAGCGCAAGATGATGGAAATCGCTCCTGAACTGCGGAAAGTCCAGGAGAAGTACAAGGGCAAGCGCGATCAGCTCTCTCGTGAGGCGATGAGTCGCGAAACGATGGCGTTGTACAAGAAGCACGGTACGACGCCCGTGTCGAGCTGTTTGCCGCTCCTGGTGCAGATGCCCGTGTTCTTCGCGCTGTTCAGCGTGCTGAACGATGTGCAGAAGATCGGGGACGACCCGAACTTCAGTGGTGTCGGACTGCTGAACACAGAGCTGACCCAGGAGTTCTACGACGCCAATCTGTTCGGCACCGTCTCGTTGCACGAGACCCTGATCGACGCGATCAACGCCGGCAACGTCACGGCGATCATGACCCTGGTGACGCTCGTGGTTCTGATGATCGCGTCGCAGTTCTTCACGCAGTTGCAGATCATCTCGAAGAACCTCTCCCCCGAGGCCAAGACCGGCCAGGCGTACCAGATGCAGAAGATCATGCTGTACGTTCTGCCGTTCGCCTTCGTGTTCTCGGGTGTCTTCTTCCCGCTGGGTGTGGTCATCTACTGGTTCGTGTCCAACCTGTGGACCATGGGTCAGCAGTTCCTCGTCATCCGTGAAATGCCCACTCCGGGTTCGGATGCGGCGAAGGCTCGCGAAGAGCGTCTGGCTCGCAAGGGCAAGGCGATCGACTCGTCGGGCAAGGTCGTCACGATGGAGAAGTACGAAGCGGAACAGCAGCGTCTCCTCGAAGAGGCGGAGCGGGCGAAGGCCACGCAGCCCAAGCGCCAGCAGCCGGTGGGCAAGCAGCGAGCGAAGAAGCAGGCCCAGAAGCAGTCCGGGTCGTCGGGTGGCACCGGGCCATCCGGAAACCCGAAGTCCTGACCCGCATCGACCACTGAGGAATGATGAGTAGCAACTCCGACACGGCAACGACGTCCGCGCCCGACCGCACCCCCGCGACGGTCGAGGAGCTTGAACAAGAAGGTGACGTCGCCGCGGACTTCATCGAGGAGCTCCTCGACATCGCCGACATCGACGGTGATCTGGGACTCGACGTCCGAGCCGGCCGCGCGTACCTGTCGGTCGAGGCGGAGGACGATGAGTCTGTGCGCGTGATCTCCGCGCCGGACACGGTTCAGGCGCTCCAGGAGCTGACCCGCATCGCCGTGCAGAACAAGACCGGGCGCTTCTCACGTCTGATCTTGGATATCGGCGGGTCGCGTGACGCTCGTCAGACTGAGCTCGCAAACCTCGTCGACCGTGCGATCGCGCGGCTGGATGACGGCGCTTCGCAGGCGTCGCTCCCCCCGATGTCGAGCTACGAGCGCAAGCTCGTTCATGACATCGTCGCGGAGCGGGGCCTCACGTCCGAGTCGTACGGTGAGGGCGCAGACCGCCACACCGTGATCCGCCGCCACTGAGTGCGTTCTCTCCCGTTTCACGTGAAACACGCATGACTGAACTCGAGGCCGAACCGGCCGTTGCCGCCGAACTGTTCGGTGACCGTATCGATCTTGCGCGACGCTTCACGCGCGCACTGGCGCAGCATGGGGAAGAGCGTGGGTTGATCGGCCCGCTCGAACTTCCTCGATTGTGGACGCGTCACATCCTCAACAGTGTCGTGGCTGCTCCCCTGTTCTCGGGTCGTGTAGGAGATGTCGGGTCGGGTGCGGGCCTTCCGGGTCTGGTTCTGGCTATTGCGCGCCCGGATGTCCGGTGGGTTCTGATCGAGCCGATGGAACGACGGTGTGTGTGGTTGAACGAGCAGGTGGATGCGCTCGGGCTCGACAACGTCGAGGTGGTGCGTGCTCGGTCGGAGGATTGGTCTGAAGGAGCGGTGTTGGATCAGGTGACGGCGCGTGCGGTGAGTGCGTTCCGAACGTTGATCCCGTTGACCGCTCCCCTGGTTCGCGACGGCGGCGAGCTGATCTTGTTGAAGGGGTCGAACGCCCCCAAGGAGATCTCCGCGGCGGAGAAGCAGATCCGCAAATTCAAGCTGACGCACGTGCGCGTGGAGCTGGTCGGGGATGGCGTCATCTCCGAGCCGACAAGGGTGCTCCGAGCGACAGTCTCCCGCTGACTCCCCCTCCCCCGCGCCGATCGAGTCGCTCGCACCGTGCGCCTCGTCCCCCTAAAACCCTGACGATCGAGTAGCGCCCGCGGGGCGTGTATCGAGATCCCCACCCCTGCCGGTCGCGACACACCGGCACAGCCCCGCCGATCGAGTAGCCCGCACTGCGGGCGTATCGAGATCCCCACCGCCACGCGTATCGAAACACCACAGCCGGCTCCTCTACCGCAGCCAAGTGAGTACGCTCCTCCCCAGGCGCGACGCCATGGCATCAATCCACTACCGGGGCGATCGCAGCGTGCGACTCGGATCGGCGCGAGACGCTGAGGGGATGCCGTACATGTACATCTTGGAGTGTGCCGATCGCTCGTTCTACGTGGGCAGTACCCGTGATCTGGACTTCCGGGCCGCCCAGCACAATTACGGGGAGGGCGCCGAGTACACCTTCAGGCGCAGACCGGTGCGCCTCGTCTACTTCGAGGAGTACGAGCGCATTGATGAAGCCTTCCAGCGCGAGAAGCAGGTGCAAGGGTGGGGCCGTGCGAAGCGGATCGCGCTGATAGCGGGCGACACTCATGCCCTGCGACCCCTGAGCAAGAAGCCGAGCCGGGCTCCTCGTGAGGAGAGCGGCTGACGCCTACGCGCAATGGGTGGCCCGGCTCTCGCTGTCGTGAGCGAGACCGTCAGTGCGAGCGGCTCGTGTTTCACGTGAAACGCCGGCGTCGAGGGACACCGGAGGGTTCTCACGCCCGGGACGGGGCGGGGCGGGCGGATGGGTGTCGGCACCCCGCCGGCGGGTGGATCTCGGTACGCGCCCGAGGGGCGCTACTCGATCGGCGTCGGAGGATCCCGGTGGTCGAGTAGGCGGCGAAGCCGGCGTATCGAGACCCGGCCGGCAGGGTATCTCGGTACGCGCACTGCGCGCGCTACTCGGTCGGCGGGAGTGAGCTTTGGCGAGTGGTCGGAGTAGGCGGCGTGCGGTGAGCGTTGTTTCACGTGAAACGTGGGCGGATCTCGGTACGCGCCCGAGGGGCGCTACTCGATCGGCGTCGGAGGATCCCGATGGTCGAGTAGGCGGCGAAGCCGGCGTATCGAGACCTGCTGCGACGCGGTATCTCGGTACGCGCACTGCGTGCGCTACTCGATCGGCGGGCGGGAGCTTTGGCGAGTGGTCGGAGTAGGCACCCGCTGCGAGCGTTGTTTCACGTGAAACGTGGGCGGATCTCTGTACGCGCCCGCGGGGCGCTACTCGATCGGCGTTGGAGGATCCCGGTGGTCGAGTAGGCGGCGAAGCCGGCGTATCGAGACCCGGGCGGCAGGGGATCTCGGTACGCGCCCGCGGGGCGCTACTCGATCGACGCGTAGCTTCCCGCGGTGGTCGAGTAGGCGGCGAAGTCGGCGCGCTGTGAGCGGCGTTTCACGTGAAACGTGGACGTATCTCGTTACGCGCCCGCGGGGCGCTACTCGATCGGCGGACGGGAGCTCTGGGGAGTGGTCGGAGTAGGCACCCGCTGCGAGCGTTGTTTCACGTGAAACGTGGGCGGATCTCGGTACGCGCCCGAGGGGCGCTACTCGATCGGCGCGTAGCTTCCCGCGGTGGTCGAGTAGGCGGCGAAGCCGGCGTATCGAGACCCGGGCGGCAGGGGATCTCGGTACGCGCACTGCGCGCGCTACTCGGTCGGCGGGTGGGGTGGGGTCGGTGACGTCAGGGGTGAGGGTTAGAGTGGAGTGATGCTCGAACGGACGCGAAAGAGAGAGCGTTTCACGTGAAACAGCCCGACGAATCGGCCGCGGAATCCCCTTTCTCGTTCGACGACACTCCCCTGGCCCGCGAGATCGCCGACCTCTCTGCACGTCGACGCAATCTCGAGGGAGTCGACATCTCGCTCAGCGGCCGAACCCGTGTCATCACGGTGTCGAACCAGAAGGGTGGCGTCGGAAAGACCACCAGCACGGTGAACCTCGCCGCGGCTCTGGCCTCCATGGGGGCACGTGTCCTCGTGATCGACCTCGACCCGCAAGGGAATGCTTCCACCGCGCTCGGTGTCCCGCACGACTCCGAGACCCCGAGCGTCTATGACGTATTGATCGACGACTTCCCGATCGCAGACATCGTGCAAACGAGCCCCGAGTCGCCCAACCTCCTCTGTGCACCGAGCACCATCCACCTTGCCGGCGCGGAGATCGAACTGGTCTCCCAGGTCGCGCGCGAGCACCGCCTGAAGACGGCGCTCGACACCTACCTGACAGAGCTCACCGAGCGTCTCGACTTCGTGATCATCGACTGCCCGCCATCTCTCGGCCTGCTGACGATCAACGCGTTCACCGCCGCACACGAACTTCTGATCCCGATTCAGTGCGAGTACTACGCGCTGGAGGGTCTCAGCCAGTTGCTCGGGACGGTGCGGATGATTCAGAAGCACCTGAATACGACGCTGCACCTGTCTACGATTATGCTCACCATGTACGACGGGCGAACCCGCCTGGCACAGCAGGTCGCCGAGGAGGTGCGGGAGCACTTCCCCGAGGAGGTCCTCCACACGATGATTCCGCGATCGGTGCGGGTCTCCGAGGCGCCGAGCTTTGGACAGACCGTCATCGCATACGATGGTCAGTCTGCCGGGGCCATCGCCTACCGCGAAGCCGCGGTCGAGATCATCGGGCGTGACAAAGACAGTTCGGTAACGATCGAAGGGACACCCTGATGCCGAAGCGCACGGGACTCGGACGGGGTATCGGGGCCCTCATCCCCACCAACGAAGCGACGGAGGATCGTCCGTCCGACGTCTTTTTCCCGAAGGCGGCCGCCGAAGACAAGGGGACGGCCGAGTCATCGGTCCAGGCATCCGACATCGACGCACCCGACGCCGCCGACAGGGCCACCGAAGCGTCGGAGGACTCCCCCGAACTTGTCGCCGTTCCCGGCGCGCGACTCGCGCACGTCGATCCGCACACGGTCGTCCCCAACCCGCGGCAGCCACGCACGCACTTCGACCAGGAAGACCTCGACGAGCTCATCCACAGCGTGCGCGAGTTCGGTGTGCTCCAGCCGGTCGTCGTCCGCGACACCGGTGACGGCCAGTATGAGCTGATCATGGGTGAGCGCCGCACACGTGCGGCACGAGCGGCCGGGCTCACGTCGATGCCCGCGATCATCCGCGAGACCGCCGACGAGCATCTGCTCCGCGACGCGCTCCTGGAGAACCTCCACCGTTCCGAGCTGAACCCGCTCGAAGAAGCATCCGCCTACCAGCAGTTGCTCGACGATTTCGGCATCACCCAGGAGGAACTCGCGACGCGGATCGGCCGTTCGCGTCCCCAGATCAGCAACACCATCCGTCTGCTGAAGCTGCCCGTACCCGTGCAGCAACGCGTCGCCGCGGGTGTGCTCAGCGCCGGTCACGCCCGCGCGATCCTGTCGCTCGATTCCCCCGAGGCGATGCAGAAACTCTCGGACAAGATCGTGAACGAGGACCTCTCGGTGCGCGCCGCCGAAGCCGCGGCGAAGGCGACAGGGCCCGGGGCCGGCAAGACCGTCAAGCCGCAGGCCGGCGCGCGCAAGGCCTACCTCGACGAGGTGGCCGAGCGCCTGGGAGACCGCCTCAATACGCGCGTCAAGGTCAGTCTCGGAATGCGTAAAGGCCAGATCAGCATTGATTTCGCGAGCATTCAAGACCTCAACCGCATCCTCGAGGATCTCGGGGAGAACGGCTTCGGTTCGACCTCGTAGGCCGGGTTTCCACAACCTCCAGCCCGCCGCGCCGATGTCCGGTGTGCGGCGTACTCTGGATGGGTGACGCACGACGAGAACACCCCCCGGCGAGCCAGCCTGGAGCTGCTGCGCGCGGAGGCGGCGGACGAGTTGTCTGTTCTCGTCGACGAACGACTGCACGGTGGTGAAGACCCCTGGGACTTCATGGAAGACCTCCCCACCGTCGACGAACTCGTCGTCCTCACGCTCCGCGCCGAGAACATCGCCGCCAACGGCGGGGTGCGACCCTCTCAGGCTCGGCACTACCGCGTCCTCCGACAGATCGCGCTGGACTATCCGCCCCTGACGAAAGCGGTATGGCGTCTGCTCGGTGAAGAGAAGCATCGACGCTGGGATGCCTCCGCTCACGCGGATGTCTCCTGACGGCCACAGAGCCGCCCGACCAGACAGAAGCCCAGCCCCCNAACTCGGCCAGATCCTGCTCGAGGGCGTACTTCGGCTTGGCGCCGATGATGGTCGACTTCACTTCGCCGCCCTGGAAGACCTTCATCGCCGGAATCGACGTGATCTGGTACTTCATCGCGAGGTCGGGGTTCTCGTCGACGTTGAGCTTGAGGACGGTGATCTTGTCGGAGTTCTCCGACTGGATCTCGTCGAGCACGGGCGAGACCATGCGACACGGGCCGCACCACTCCGCCCAGAAATCCACGAGCACGGGGCCGTCGGCCTGCAGGACATCCTGCTCAAAAGTCGCCGACGTGGTCGCCTTGGCGGTCATTTCCACTCTCCTTCAGGGATTCTTGCGTCTATCGGATCAACGTGCCGCGGCCGCGGATTGTTCCGCAGTCTCCAGGGGCGCTTCGTCATCGGCGCCCGGACGGCTCTCGATGAGGTCTGCGTCGGCGTCGGGGGCGCCGGCTTCGCCGAGCGCGGCGAGGTAATGCTCGACGTCGAGGGCCGCAATCGTTCCGCTTCCCGCGGCGGTCACGGCCTGGCGGTAGGTCGGGTCGATGACATCGCCGGCGGCGAACACACCCGCCGCCGACGTGCGCGACGAACGCCCATCGACCCAGACCGTCCCGGCCTCGGTGAGATCGAGCTTTCCGTGCACGAGGTGCGTGCGGGGGTTGTGGCCGATCGCGACGAACAGGCCCTCGAGCGCGAGTTCGCGACGGCTGCCGTCGACGGTGTCTTCGAGGACGACACCTGAGACGGCGTCCTCGCCCAGCACATCGACGACTTGGCTGTTCCAGACGAACTCGATCTTGTCGTTGTTGAACGCCCGCTCCTGCATGATCTTGGATGCGCGCAGTTCGTCGCGACGGTGGATCACGTAGACCTTCGAGGCGAACTTCGTAAGGAACGTCGCCTCTTCGATCGCGGAGTCGCCGCCGCCGACGACGGCGATCTCACGCTCGCGGAAGAAGAAGCCGTCGCAGGTCGCGCAGTACGAAACGCCGCGGCCCGACAGCCGCTGCTCGCCTTCGATACCGATCTTTCGCGGTGCGGATCCGGTCGCGAAGACGACCGCGTTGGACTCGTAGGACTTGCCGCTGCCGAGCGTGACCTTCTTGACCGGGCCGTCGATGTCGAGCTCGACGACATCGTCGTAAAGGACCTCCGCGCCGAACTTCTCGGCCTGCTCCTGCATCTTCGCCATGAGGTCGGGCCCCATGATGCCTTCGGGGAAGCCGGGGAAGTTCTCGACCTCGGTGGTGTTCATGAGTTCGCCACCGGCTTCGACCGAGCTGGCGACGACGATGGGTTCGAGGTTCGCCCGCGCGGCGTAGATCGCCGCCGTGTAACCCGCGGGACCTGAGCCGATGATGATGACCTGACGCACTGCGCCTCCTTCGTTGTGGTGCCGGCAGTGACAACACATGGTAACGGCACGGAATTCCCCGAAGGTGAACGACCGGATTCGGGCGCCTCAGCGACCTCCGGGGAGGAAGCGCCGCACCAATCCCACCGCGGTCTGCAGCTCCGGTGCACGGAGCACGGCGAGCGTCACGATGTAGATCACGGCGACCCCCAGTCCGATGACGCCCGTGCCGATCGCGGCGAGCAGCGGGTTGGAGGTCGTCCACCCGTCCGGCCCTCCCAGCAGCAGGTACACGCCCCATCCGGCCGCCGCAGCGGGCACGGCGGCGAGGGTGAAGCGGGCGAGCGAGCCCAGCCACACCCCTACGCGGAGGCCGCCGATCCGCCGCTGGAGCAGCCAGGTCGCGATGATCACCTGCACGACCGATGCCAGCGACTGGGTCAGGGCGACCGAGGACGCGAGCTGCGGCAGGCCGATGAGGCCGGCATCGACGAGCGCGGCAGACGCGAGCGCTCCGACGATCACGAGAGCCACCTGTACGAGGGTGAAGAAGAACGGCGTGCGGGTGTCGTCGTAGGCGTAGAACGTGCGCTGGATGACGAACAGGACCGCCAGCGGGATGAGGCAGACGAGGAAGGCGAGCAGGACGGGAGCGGCCTGCAGGGCGCCGGCGGCGTCGTTGGTGAAGATGCGGCTGGCCGGCACGGCGGCGACGGCCAGCGCAGCGGTGGCCAGGACGACGAACAGACCGAGGGTGCGGATGCTGCTGACGATGTCGTCGCGTACCTCCCCTTCGCGGCCGGCGGACGCGTGCTCGCTGAGGCGTGTGTAGTAGGGCGTACCGATCGAGAGCACGATGACCGAGTACGGCAACATGAACAGGAGCCACGCGTTCTGGAACGCGAACACCGACGGACCGTCATTGGAGGCCTCGGAGAGGACCCGCGTCTGCACGAGGCCCGCCAGTTGGCCGGCGAGCATCATGAGGAACGTCCACCCCGCGAGGCGGCCGATCTGTGCGAGGCCGACACCTTTCCACCGGAAGTCCGGACGGACGCGAAGTTTCGCCGAACGCCAGAAGAGCAGGAGGAGTGCGGCCTGTACGACGATCCCCGCGGTGG
The DNA here is from genome assembly GCF_039531285.1 of Microbacterium aquimaris. Lineage (NCBI taxonomy): Bacteria > Bacillati > Actinomycetota > Actinomycetes > Micrococcales > Microbacteriaceae > Microbacterium > Microbacterium aquimaris. The sequence goes on from NZ_BAAAPT010000001.1 coordinate 877,972, forward strand.
CGGTACCGCCGAGCAGGGCGATCATGTCGGGGGTCCACCCGGCGACCTCGGTGACGGGCCCGCTGAACAGCGCGATGAAGACGAGGAACCCGGCGATCGAGACGACGTTGTTGACGATCGGTGCCCACGTGAACGGTCCGTAGATGCGGCGGGCGTTGAGGGTTTCGCCGACGAGGGCGTACAACCCGTAGAAGAACACCTGCGGCAGACACCAATAGGCGAACGCCGTCGCGAGGGCGGTCTGGGCCGGCGAGTACTCGGGTGCATAGAGCTGCACGAGCCACGGTGCGGCGGCCGTCGCGATCGCCGTCGTGATCAGCAGGCCGACCGTTCCGAGCGTGAACAGCTTGGACACGAATGCGCTGCCCCCGTCGGCGTGCGCCGCCGCCTTGACGATCTGCGGAACGACCACGGCGCTGAGCAGCCCGGCCGAGATGATCGCGTAGATGTTGTTCGGGAGCTGATTGGCCACGGCGAACGCGTCGGCCGCGGCGCTCGGGACAGAGCCGACTGCGGCGACGAGCACCACCGTGCGCAGCAGTCCCGTCAGTCGGGAGAAGACGGTGCCGGCGCCGATGAGCACACTGGCGCGGCCGATACCGCTCATCGATCGTCCTCGGCTTCCTCGTCGCCTGTCTCGTCGGTGTCGTCGCCCGCTGTTTCGTCTTCGGGTTGATCACGGCGCCGGTGACGGATCGTTCGGACGAGGCCGATCACGAGCAGCCCGCCGACCAGGACCGCCAGCACTGTGATGCCGATGCCCTCCCACTCGGCGCGGACGTACACTTCGGCGCGTTCGGCGGATCCGATCTGCACCCCGGTGGGGCTGCGGATCTCGAGGGCCACATCGACTTCGCCGTTGCCGATGCGAGCCTGCACGGGTACCTCGATGCGGGTGTTCGATGCGGGGCTCGCCACCACGGTGACCGTGTTCTCGACATCCAGGCGGAGGTCTTCGGGTTGGGCGTAGAGGGTGAGGTTGACCGGGTAGGGAAGGTCGTTGCGCACCCACACGGGAAGTGTCGAGCTCGACCCGAGAAGCTGGATGGTGCTGGGGGGGAGCAGGCCGACCGCGTCGATCGTCTCGCGGGTCCTCTCGCGCTGGGAGGCCACGACCGCGGGCCAGGTGTCGTCACCTCGCCACGCGTTGCCGAGCACCTGGAGGATCTCGTCCCGGTTCGGGCCGGTCAGCAGCTGGGGATCGTCGAGGACCGTCGCGAACTGCGCAAGTGCCTGTTCGTCGCCGTGCATGTCGGCCGCGGCATATGCGCGTGCTTCGTCGGGGACGCCATCGAGGAGCTGCACCGGCGTGGGGTCTTTTGCGATCAGTCCGGCGAATGTCGCTGCGGTCGTCGAGGGCGCCTGGGTGGCGGCGAGTACCGCGGCCCGAAGGGCGAGGCGGGAGCGTTCGTCGGATGACCTGTCGACGGTCACGAGAAGAGGTGCGTCCCCGGCGTCGTCGGCGGCGAAGTGCAGGTACGCGCTTGCGGCCGCGAGCGGCGCCGCGCGAAGCGTCGTGTCGTCTTCGATGGATGCGGCATGCAGCTCACGGGAGATGTCGGAGTCGTAGACGAGCAGCTGCGTGTCGGTCGCGGACGCACGTGCCGGGACGGTCGCCCCGGTCCCGGTCACCAGATCGGACTCGGTGAGGATCAGCGGCGCCTCATCCTGCTCACCGGAGACGGGCGAAACGGCGTCGGCGACCGTCGCTCCGCCGGTGCCGGTGGCCGGCCAGAGCACATCCGATGCGGCGGTGTCCATGCCCAGGAGGTCCTCGAGCGCGGGCAGTCGACCCGCCTGCTCGTCGAGGTCCGTCGGCGTCGCCGATGGGGTCGGCGTGGGCGTCGCCGATGCGGCCGTGTCGGGTTCGTCGAGCACGACCGGGGAGCTGAAATCACCCTCGCGCATCAGCGCGGTGAGTGAGCCGGGCTGAAGCAGCGCGTCGAAGCCGGCCTCCACCTGCGCGGCGATATCGGCATCGCCGTACTGCAGGGCGAAACGGGCGTTCGGCAGCGAGTCGAGCTCAGCGAGCCACTCCAGCGCCGACTCGGGCGCCGATGTCCCGAGAACCCGGATGGAGGCGAGGATCGCCGGATCGATCGCGAGGACGACGGGGGTGCCGGCGACGGCATCCAGTTGGGAGGCCAGGGAGCCGCCTTCTCCGGTGAGCTCCTCGAGCTGCGCGGCGGTGAGCGTGGCCGTGTCGATCGCGGGGGCCGTGATCGGCACGACGACGGTGAGAGGCGTGGCACCGTCATCGTCGGGAACGGTCACGGCGCTGCGGACCTCGATCGTGTCGTCTCCCACGGCGAACGTGGCCGCGAGAGGGTAGACCCCGGGTGCGCGGCCCGCGAGAGCGTCGTCGTCGCCGTCGATCGTCAGACGCGCGGTCTGTTCGGCGCCGGACAGGGTCGCCCCGAACGACGTCGTCCCGATCTCTTCGGTGCGCGCCGCGGAGTCGCCCTCCAGCCAGGAGGACAGGGACGTCCTGCTGGCGAGCGGGTCGTCGGCGAGGCCGAGTGAGACGTCCACCGCGTCCAGGGCTTCAAGGGTGCCGTTGTCGACCACGAACGACACCGTGAGCGCATCCCCGTCATCGAGGATGCCGTTGCCGGCGGGTGCCATCGTGTACGAGACCTCGCCGCTCAGCATCGGGCCGTCCGAGGTCTCCGGTTCGGGTTCGACCGGTGCCGACCAGGCGGATGCGGGGGTGAGGAGGAGGGTGCCGCACAGCGTGACGATCGACAGTGCCGCGGCGGATACCGTGGTGAGGATGCGCGAACGCGCGGCGGGGCGCCGGGGACGGCGCGCGGCGCGCGGAGGGGAAACGGTGTCGGTCATGGGGAGCTCCGGTGCGATTCATGACCGCACGATCGGTGCGATTCTACGGTTCGCGCCTGTGGTGATCTGTGAGCCGTGCCGCGCGACCGGTCGACGCCGCGGTCGACACGGTTGAATGGGCGGGTGCTTCCCGAACCCGATGCCGCAACCTGCGCCGCCCTCGCCGACGATCTCCGCGCCGCCGGATTCACCTCGGAGCAGCTTCGGGCCGCGTGGGGTGAGAGCGCCGACGACGCCACCGGGCGGGAGCTGCGGGCACCGGCGCTGCGGGCGCTCGGTGCGCGGACCGATCCCCTCGCCGTCCTCGGCCGCTTGCTCGCCCTCGGCGTCCCGCAGCCGAGGGCCGCGGTGCACACCGCGCTGCCCTCGTGCGATGTCGACGGGCTGGAGCGGCTCGGCCTGGCCACCGTCAGCGGCGACACGGTGCACCCCGCCGCGCTCGTCCGCCCGCAGTCATTCGGGGACGCCACCGGCGACGGCGAGTGGTGGGTCGCCAGCGACCTGGACGAGATGGCTTTGGGTGGACCTCTTCCCGAAGACCACGTCCTGGGGGTCGGGGGCGCATCCCTCACCCTGGCTGCCCTGCAGATGCCCACAGATGCCTCGCGGGTGTTCGACCTCGGAACCGGGTGCGGCATCCAGGCCCTGCGTGCGCGCCGTTTCGCCGACGCGGTCGTGGCCACGGACGTATCGGAACGCGCTCTGCGCTTCACGCGCCTGAACGTGCTGCTGAACGGCGTGGACGGGATCGACACGCGGCTGGGCAGCCTGTTCGAGCCCGTCGCGGGGGAACGGTTCGACCGGGTCGTCTCCAACCCGCCGTTCGTCATCACCCCCCGGGCCAAGGGCGTACCCGCGTACGACTACCGCGACGGCGGGCTGGTGGGCGATGCGCTCGTCGAGGCGGTCGTGACCGGGGTCGGTGGGGTCCTCGCGCCGGGAGGCGTGGCGCAGTTCCTCGCCAACTGGGAGTCGAAAGACGGCGTCGACGGTCTCGAGCGGGTCCGTGCGTGGGTCGAGGCGTCCCCGGTGCCGCTTGATGCGTGGGTGGTCGAACGCGAGCGGCTCGACCCGCTGGGGTACGCGGAGTTGTGGATCCGGGACGGCGGGACGGTTCCGACCAGTGACCGTTTCGCGCGGCTGGTGGATGCATGGCTCGACGACTTCGAGGCCCGTGGTGTGACCGGGGTCGGGTTCGGGTCGGTGCTGCTGCGGCGCGCCGAGGGGTCGCCGACCCTCGCCCGCTACGAGCGGGTCGGAACCGTGACCGGCCCGGGGGCGCTCGGCGGCCACATCGCCGATGTGCTCGTCGCGCACGACCGCATCGCGGCCCTCGACGACCGTGAGCTTTCCGCACGGGTGTTGCGCACGGCATCCGATGTGACCGAAGCCCGACACCATATGCCCGGGGCCGAAGACCCCATGGTGATCGAGCTACGCCAGGGCGGCGGGTACGGCCGGACCGTCGGCGTCGACCCGGGGCTGGCGGCGCTGGTCGGGGCATGCGACGGCGATCTCGCCGTCGGGGTGCTGATCGACGCGATCGCCCAGCTGATGGAGGTGGATGCCGCCGACCTGCGCGCCGACCTCCTCCCCCGTGTCCGCGAGCTGATCGCCACCGGCTTTCTCCGCATCGTCGACTGACGGGCCGCCCGGGTCGGATAGGTAGGCTCGAGACCATGCTGAACATGGCCGAGGGTGTCGCGCGCCTCGGCGCGCTCGCCGAGTCCCCGATCGTCGCCACGTTGGCCGAGGCGTTCGCCGACGCGGGTCGGGAACTGTCGATCGTGGGTGGCCCGGTGCGCGACGCGCTGCTGGACCGCCCGGTGCACGACCTCGATTTCACGACAGACGCGCATCCCGACGAGATCCTCCGGATCATCACGCCCATCAGCACCGCCCAATGGGATGTGGGGCGCGAGTTCGGAACGATCGGCGCGCGTGTCCGCGGCGAGCAGGTCGAGGTGACCACCTACCGTGCCGACAGCTACGACGGCACCACCCGAAAGCCGGTCGTCGCCTTCGGTGACAGTCTCGAGGGCGACCTGGTGCGGCGCGACTTCACCGTCAACGCCATGGCGATGCGGGTGCCGCAACGGACTCTGGTCGACCCGACCGGCGGCGTCGAGGACCTCCTCGCCGGACGTCTGCGCACCCCGATCGATCCTCGGGTCAGTTTCGGCGACGACCCGCTCCGGATGTTGCGCGCGGCCCGGTTCGCCTCGCAGTTGGAGTTCGAGGTCGACCCGGGGACGACCGAGGCGATGGCAGAGCTGCGCGAGACCCTCCGTATCGTCAGTCCCGAACGGGTGCAGGGCGAACTCGTGCGCCTGATCGGCACCGACGATCCGGTGCGGGGGATCCGATTGCTCGTCGACACCGGCCTCATGGCGGAGTTCCTTCCCGAGGTCCCCGCCTTGCGCCTCGAAGTCGACGAGCACCACCACCACAAGGACGTCTACGAACACTCCCTCACCGTCGTGATGCAGGCGATCGCATTGGAGAAGAGACGCCACCCCGGTGCGGCTCCGGATGTCCCGCTGCGCCTCGCGGCGTTGCTGCACGACATCGGCAAGCCCGCGACGCGCCGCCTGGAGCCCGGAGGTGGCGTGACCTTCCACCACCACGACGTCAAGGGCGCGCGCATGGCGAAGAAGCGCCTGAACGCCCTCCGCTTCGACTCGGACACCACCAAGGCCGTGTGCCGCTTGATCGAACTTCACCTGCGCTTCTTCGGATATGCCGAGGGGGCGTGGACCGACGCGGCCGTGCGTCGCTACGTGCGGGACGCGGATTCCGAGCTCGAGCGCCTGCACATCCTCACCCGGGCCGATGTGACGACCCGCAACAGGCGCAAGGCGAACCGACTGGCGACCGCGTACGACGACATCGAACGCCGCATCGACGAGCTCGCCGAACAGGAGCAGCTCGACGCGATGCGTCCGGAGCTGGACGGCAACCGCATCCAGGAAGTGCTCGGCATCCGCCCCGGTCGTGAGGTCGGCGAGGCGTACCGGTTCCTGCTCGACATCCGCCTCGACGAGGGGCTGATCGGGCCGGATGCCGCCGAACAGCGTCTTCGCGAGTGGTGGGCGGCCCGCTCCTGACGAGAACGGCCCGCACCCTCGATCGAGAGCGCGGGCCGTCGGCCGGTCGGACCGGTCAGGCTTCGTTCGGGACCACCACGGCGCGCCCGCGCACCGTGCCCTTGTGCAGCTTGGCGTACGCCTCGACCGCGTCGTCGATGCTGTAGCGCTCGACATGCACGCCGACCGAGCCTTCGCGGGCGAGGTCGAGCACTTCGCGCAGCTCGGAGCGGGTGCCCCAGTACGGTGCGCGCACGGCCGCACCGAACGGCGTGGAGAAGAAGCCGGTGGCGAGGGTGCCGCCGCCGATGCCGACGATGTGGATGTACCCGTCGACGGCGACGACGGCGCGGGACAGATCGAGGGTGGGCTGCATGCCCACGAAGTCGAACACCGCGTCGGCTCCCAGGCCGCCGGTCAGTTCGCGGACCCGGTCCGCGGCATTCTCGTCGGAGATGACGGTGTGGTGTGCGCCGACCTCGGTGGCCAGCTCGAGCTTCTCATCGCTCACATCCAGCGCGATGACCTTCGCGCCGCTGATGGCGCGGATGATCTGGACGCCCACGTGCCCCAGACCGCCGACGCCGATCACGACGGCAGTCGACCCGGGACGCAGCTTGTGCTCCGCCGCGGTGATCGCGTGGTACGGCGTAAGGCCGGCGTCGGTCAGTGACACCGTCTCGACCGGGTCGAGGTCGCCGAGCGGGATCAAGTGGCGCTTGTCGTCGATGATCACGTACTCGGCCATCGCTCCGGGCGCGCCCAGACCGGGAGGGGCGATACCCATTTCAGCGGCGTACGGGCAGTAGTTCTCTGCACCCTTCGAACAGGCGTGGCACTGCCCGCATCCCCACGGCCCGTAGATCGCGTACGAGCCGCCGATCTCCACGCCTTCGACACCGTCACCGAGCATGTCGACGACGCCGACGCCTTCGTGGCCGAGGGTGAGGGGCAGCGGGTAGGCGTACTGCTCTTCGGGCAGGTCCATCAGGAACCAGTCGGAGTGGCAGAGCCCTGCCGCGGTCACCTTCAGGCGGATCTGGCCGGGTCCGGGCTCGGGGGTGTCGATTTCGACGACCTCGGGGCCTTTGCCGATCTCGCGGTACTGCACAGCCTTCATGGGAACCTCCGGTGTTCTCTTCGGGTACGGGGCACCTTCCAGCTTGTCAGGGAGCGGACACGGCGCGCCAGAGGGGACGGTGCGCCTCGACGGCGCGCGATCTACACTGGCGGTACGCTCCTCCACCGCCGATCGGAGCCGGATGTCTTCTGCGTGGTCGCGCCAGCGCGGGGTCTCACCCGAGACGTCCCGTTTGCTGATCGAACGCGCCCATGAAGAACTCGTCGCCGGTAACCCAGGTGACACCCGTCTCGCCGACGTCCGTCCGCTCGTTCGTGATTCCTGGGAGCGGTCGCTCGCGTCCCTCGTCGGCGCCGAGGGCCTCCCCCCGATGGATCTTTCCCCGGAAGAGCTTGAGGAGTACCGTCGCGCGCACCCGCTGGCGACCGTGATGGACATGGTCCGTGGACTGTTGCTCCCCGGCGAAGCGGGTGACTCGGGTGTCGTCGTAGCCGTGGGGGACGCATCGGGTCGATTGCTGTGGGTCGAGGGCGACCACGACATCCGCGGACGAACCGGCGACATGGGATTCGTCGAAGGCGCGAACTGGTCGGAGGACGCCGTCGGCACCGCCGCACCCGGCACCGCCCTCCGCCTGGACCGGTCCGTGCAGATCCACGGTGCCGAGCACTACAACCGGCTCGTGCAGCCGTGGTCGTGCACCGCGGCGCCGCTGCACGACCCGGAGACCCGGCGTCTACTGGGTGTGATCGACGTCACCGGCGGCGTGGAGGCGGTCACGCCGCAGGCGCAGCTGCTCGTCGATGCGACCGCTCGCGCGATCGAAAGCGAATTGCTGGTCGCCCGCCTGCGACGTCGCTCCGAGACCCCGAAACGTCGGAAGGCGCGACGTGCGCCGGTGCGCGCGACGCTGCGCGTGCTCGGTCGGGATCGCGGTGTGCTCGAGACGGGCAACCCCGCCGAACCCACCACATCCGTCGAGCTCAGCGCTCGTCACGCGGAGATTCTGCTGATGCTCGCCACTCATCGCGCCGGGCTGTCGGCGGGAGCCCTGGGCGAGCTTGTCTACGGAGACGGGGCGACAGACACGCTCCGCCCCGAGATGGTGAGGCTTCGCAAGGTGCTCGAGGGCGTGGCGCCCGCGCTGGTGCCGGCATCCCGCCCCTACCGGCTGACGGTCGACCTCGACACCGATGCGCAGCACGTGGTCTCGCTACTCGACCGCGGCGCACACCGTGTCGCGCTCGCCGCCTACACCGGGGCGGTCTTGCCGGACTCGGTCGCGCCCGGAGTGGAGCAGCTGCGGGCGTCGGTCAGTGCCACTCTTCGCGAGGCGCTCATGGAGGATGCGGGTGTCGACGTCCTCCTGGCCTATGCCGACACCGATGAGGGGGCCGAAGACGCTGAATTGCTCCGCCTGTGTCTCGAGATGCTGCCCGCCCGCTCCCCCAAGCGTGCCGGCCTGGTCGCCCGTCTCGACCGCCTGACGCCGTGACATCCTGACCCCGCTTCGCGAGGCGGACCCGGCGTGCAACCGGATGCAACGTGGCGCGCCCTAGCGTCGTCGGCACGTCGCGACAGTGTCCGTCGCGCAGCCAGTCGAAGGAGACAGCACACCATGACCATCGTTGAAGAAGGCGTTTCGAGCGTCTACGCCGCCCCGGGCCAGCGAGGATCGCTGGCCGACTATCGCTCCCGCTACGGCCACTACATCGGCGGCGAGTTCGTCGAACCCGTCAAAGGCCAGTACTTCGAGAACATCTCACCCGTGAACGGCAAGCCGTTCTGCGAGGTCGGACGAGGCACCGTCGAAGACGTCGACCGCGCCGTCGACGTCGCGTGGCAGGCGTTCGAGTCGTGGAAACGCACGACGCCGGCCGACCGTGCCGTCGTGCTGAACAAGATCGCCGACCGGATCGAGCAGAATCTCGAGATGATCGCGGTCGCCGAGACGTGGGAGAACGGCAAGCCGGTCCGTGAGACCCTCGCCGCCGACATCCCGCTCGCCGTCGATCACTTCCGCTACTTCGCCGGAGTGCTCCGCGCGCAGGAGGGCTCGCTCAGCCAGCTCGACGAGAACACCGTCGCCTATCACTTCAACGAGCCGCTCGGGGTGGTCGGGCAGATCATCCCGTGGAATTTCCCCATCCTCATGGCCACGTGGAAGCTGGCCCCCGCTCTCGCCGCCGGCAACTGCGTGGTGCTCAAGCCCGCCGAGCAGACCCCGGCGTCGATCCTGTTCCTGTTCGACCTCATCGGCGACCTGCTGCCGGCCGGCGTTGTCAACATCGTCAACGGGTTCGGCATCGAAGCCGGCGCTCCGCTCGCGCAGCACAAGGGCATCCGCAAGGTCGCCTTCACCGGAGAGACCACCACGGGGCGACTGATCATGCAGTACGCCTCGCAGAATCTCATTCCCGTCACCCTTGAGCTCGGAGGCAAGTCGGCGAACATGTTCTTCGAAGACGTCGCCCAGAGCACCGACGACGCCTATTACGACAAGGCCCTCGAGGGCTTCACGATGTTCGCGCTGAACCAGGGCGAGGTGTGCACGTGCCCGTCGCGCGGGCTCATCCAGCGGTCGATCTACGACCGGTTCCTCGGCGACAGCCTCGACCGGGTCGGCAAGATCAAGCAGGGAAACCCCCTCGACCCCGAGACGATGATCGGTGCGCAGGCCTCGAACGACCAGCTGGAGAAGATCCTCAGTTACATCGACATCGGCAAGGCCGGCGGTGCGAAGCTTCTCACCGGGGGTGAGCGCGTCGACCTCGGCGGCGACCTCAGTGAGGGTTACTACGTCGCCCCGACCGTGTTCGAGGGCTCGAACGACATGCGCATCTTCCAGGAGGAGATCTTCGGACCGGTCGTCTCGGTCACCTCGTTCGACGACTTCGACGATGCGATCTCGATCGCCAACGACACCCTCTACGGCCTCGGAGCCGGGGTGTGGAGCCGGTCGGGTGACATCGCGTACAAGGCCGGGCGCGCCATCGAGGCCGGGCGCGTGTGGACGAACACCTACCACCAGTACCCGGCGCATGCCGCGTTCGGTGGGTACAAGCAGTCCGGCATCGGCCGCGAGAACCACCTGAAGATGCTCGACCACTACCAGCAGACCAAGAACCTGTTGGTGTCGTACGCGGAAGGCGCGATGGGCTTCTTCTGACCCCTCCTTGCCACGACAGGTGAGTCCTTACTCAGGCTGACCGCAGGTGGGTGGCCGGTTCGGTACCCGAGTCCGGCCCCCCACCTGAGTAAGGGCCCACCTCGTCGGGCGACCGACGTCGAATGAGAGGAGAAGGCGATGACAGAGACGACGACCTACAGTCGGGTCGCGGTGTCCGACGCGGCCGCGGGTCTGCTGCGGGAGCTGACCGCGACGCACGGCAAGCTGATGTTCCATCAGTCCGGCGGCTGCTGTGACGGCAGCGCCCCCATGTGTTATCCGGTCGGGATGTTCCTGACCGGACCGTCCGACGTGCACCTCGGGTCACTCGAGGTGGGGTTGGACGACCCCATCGAGGTGTACATCTCGGAGGCGCAGTTCGAATATTGGAAGTACACCCACATCACCATCGACGCGGTCCCCGGGCGCGGGGCGGGGTTCAGCGTCGAGGGGCCCACGGGCAAGCGGTTCATCATCCGATCGCGGATGCTGACCGAACCGGAGTTGGAGGCGTTCGGGCTGGGCCCGGAGAGCACGGCCTGATCGCCGTGAACGGTCGGGAAGCCTGCGCTACCGTGTGCGCATGGAGGAAGCCGCCCGCACCCGCGACGACACCCAGCCGCTGCCCAGCGCAGAGCGGCTGAAGGCCTTCACCGACGCGGTGGTCGCCATCGCGATGACGTTGCTGATCCTCCCGCTCATGGAGAGCGTGAGCGACGCCGGTACCGGGAAAGCGCCGGTCGCGGAATGGTTCGTGGAGGAGTGGCCGGCGTTGGTCGCCTTCGCGTTGAGTTTCGTGCTGATCGCGAACTTCTGGCTCGTCCATCACCGCCTCTTCGCCAAGGTCGAACGAGTCGACACCCCCCTGCTGTGGTTGACGGTGCTGTGGATGTTCACGATCGTGTGGATGCCGGTGGCCACGGCGATCACCACCGCATTCGCGGAGGATACGATCCAGCTGGTCGTCTACATCGGAACCCTCACGGTGACCTCCGCCGTACTCTCACTGACACGCCTGTACCTCGCTCGTCACCCCGGTCTGCACGACGAACCGCCGGGTGCGATGCGCGACGAAATCGTGGGCGGGTGGATCGTCACCGGGCTGTTCGTGGTGGCGCTCATCGTGAGTATCGTCGTCCCGGTGGTCAGCTACGCGGCGTTGCTGCTCCTCGCCTTGCGTCCCGTCGTGCAGAAAGTGGTACTCCGGATCCGCGCCTGAGGGATCGATCAGAGAATCTGCGTCGATTCGCGTGGCACCCCCGTGGGATGCCTACCGTGGAGTCACGCAACGGAAGGGAGTGGTGTGTTCTTCACCACCGATGACGACACCCTCGGCGAGAACGTCGCGGAGGCTCTCGAAGAAGGCTGGCGCACCTGGACCGGCTTCAGTGTGGCCCTCGCGATCGCGGTGGGCATCGCGATCGGCATCGCCATCGTCGTGGCCGTCATCCTCTCCCTCGTGGGTAGACGGATGCCGTGGGCGCACGATCTGCATGCCCGACTCGCGTGGCCGTTCCGTGTCACCATTCTGATCATCTCCGTCTTCGTGGCGACGATCGCGTTGCCCGGAGACGACCTCCGGAAGGGGGTGCAACACACCCTCGGTATCGCGCTCATCGCCTCGTCGGCATGGTTGCTCGCGCAGGTGTTCCTCTTCTTCGTCGACAGTGGGACGAAGCGGTACAAGCTGACCGAGAGCGAGAGCTTCTCGGCGCGCAAGGCGCGCACGCAGTTGCAGATCATCCGACGCCTGGTCGTCGCGGTGATCGTCATCTTCGCGCTCGGTGCGATCCTCATGACCTTCGATCAGGTGCGCGCGGTCGGGGCCAGCGTGCTCGCGTCGGCCGGTGTGGCATCCATCGTCGCCGGTCTCGCCGCCCAATCGATTCTCGGAAACCTGTTCGCGGGTGTGCAGTTGGCCTTCAGTGAGGCGATCCGTGTGGGCGACGTCGTGGTGGTGCAGGGCGAGTGGGGCAAGATCCGTGAGATCACCCTCAGCTACGTCGTGCTCGAGGTGTGGGATCAGCGCACTCTGGTGTTGCCGTGCACCTACTTCACGACGACCCCGTTCGAGAACTGGACCAAACTCGGCAAGGCGCTGCTGGGCACGGTCTACTTCGACCTCGATTGGCGCGTCGATGTCGACGCGATGCGCGAGGAGCTCGACCGCGTGCTCGCCGAGACCGACCTGTGGGATCGGGTCGGCAGCGGCGTCGTCGTCACCGACGCGAGCGGTGGTCTGCTCCAGGTGCGGGTGATGGTCAGCGCGGCCGACTCCGACAAGATGTGGTCGCTGCGTTGCCTGGTGCGGGAGAAGCTCGCGGTATGGGTGCGAAACGAGTATCCCGAGGCCCTTCCGCTACAGCGCGTGCGGATGGATGCACCGGATCCCGCTGCGGCGACCCCCGCGGGTGCGCTCAACGCCCGAGACTCCTCCGGCCCGGGCCGGTCGCTACCCGGCGATTAGCAGCGGTAGCACCCAGGTCAGCGCCCACCATCCGACGATGATCCCGATGAGGATGATGGTGGAGCGCCGGACTCCGGTGCTCAGACGCCGGCCCGGTGGCGCGACTCCCGGCGGTGGTCGCAACAGTCCTGGTGGCGCCTCGAACGGCGTGGCCGCGCGCGCCGTGACGGGCTCTGGCGAAGCAGGTGCGTCGAAAGCGCCCGCGCCGGCCACCGCATCCATCGCCGGTGGGTGGGGTGCGCTCAACTCCGTCGGCGCTCCCGTCGGCGTCGGATTCGGGGATGCCTGCGCGGCATGACGGAGGCGGTCGTCTCGCCACCGCTCCCATTGGGCGAGCTTGTCGAGCATGGCCCCGACGGCACCGAACAGCCACGCCCAGGTGGCGGGGTCCAGAGTCACGAACTGGCGCTTGGCGTAGAAGAAGAGCCAGTCGTCGACGATCTCGACATCCAGCGCCGCGGCGTTGTCGATGAACCTCGCCATGATGTCAGGGGTGAACAGGTAGAGCGCATCCGCCTCGTAGCCGGCGGGACAGAACAGGGAGAAGTACCGGTCGAAGTCGCCTTCGAGGCTCAGGTGCTGTTCCTTGCGATAGGACATCGGCAAGTTCGAACCGAACAGGCCGTTGTTGCTCGTGGCGTCCAGCACGATGTGCGGCAGGGGGACGTCGAGTTTCACCGCCACGTAGCCCCAGCGGTGTGTGGAGCGGTTTCTTCCGCTCCCGGTGGAGTAGCGGTAGTTGCCGAACTCGACGAAACGCGGCCGGTCTCCGCGCAGGACATCGGTGGCCCGGCGCCCCGAGCCGCGGCCGAAGATCATCCCCGGCAGCGGGGGTGAGGAGATCCTCGGGAGATAGCGAAGGTGGTTCGCCCGCGCGAACGCGTCGAGTCGGTACCGGCGATCGCGTGTGCCTCGGGAGGACGACATGATGCCGACGGCGATGGCGATCACGATGCCGACGACCGCGAGAACGGGGACCGCGACGATCAACAGCGCTCCCCATCCGATCTGCGAGGCGAGTCCCACGGCGATCGCGAGGCACATCACGAAGAAGATGGGCAGGACGATCATCGCGATCACTGCGAACGCGATAACGGTTCCGATTCGTCCCGCATTCCACGGCGAGCCGGTCGCTCTGCGCATCACCTCCGCGTGGGCTCGGACGGCTGCGGGGTCGACGGGCGCGGTGAGAGGTCGTGCGTCGAACGACATGGCGCCCACGCTACTCAGGTTGCGCGAGGCACGTGTGGACGGATTCGGTCGGCCGCGTGGCTTCCGCTACCATGGGAGGGTTGTCTGCGCGCAGCATCATGCCGCGTGTCGTGGCGACATGCAACACACCCTCCTGCTGATGGGAAATGCCCGTCAGCCGTTCTAGTCCGAAGGAGGTGGGTAAGTGACGCATCAGTACGAACTCATGGTGATCCTGAACCCCGAGGTCGACGAGCGCCAGGTCGCTCCGAACCTCGACAAGTTCCTGAAGGTCATCACGAACGATGGTGGCTCGATCGACAACGTCGACATCTGGGGCCGCCGCCGTCTGGCCTACGAGATCCAGAAGAAGACCGAAGGCATCTACGCCGTCGTGAACTTCACCGCGACGAGCGAGGCCACTCAGGAGCTCGACCGTCAGCTGAAGCTCGACGAGCGCATCATGCGCACCAAGGTCCTGCGCGCCGAAGAGGCGATCGCCCTGGTCGAGGCCGAGCAGAAGCGCGCCGAGGAGAAGGCTGCCCGCAAGGCTGCCGCTCCCGCGAAGGCCAAGAAGGACGCGTAACGCATATGGCCGGTGAGACCGTCATCACCGTCGTCGGCAACCTGACCGCCGACCCGGAGTTGCGTTACACGCAGAACGGACTTCCCGTCGCGAACTTCACGATCGCGTCGACACCGCGCACCTTCGACCGCCAGGCGAACGAGTGGAAGGACGGCGAAGCGCTGTTCCTCCGCGCGTCCTGCTGGCGCGATTTCGCCGAGCACGTGGCCGGTTCGATGACCAAGGGCATGCGTGTCATCGCCCAGGGTCGTCTGCGCCAGCGTTCCTACCAGGACCGCGAGGGCAACAACCGCACCTCCATCGAGCTCGAGGTCGACGAGATCGGCCCGTCGTTGCGCTACGCGACCGCGCAGGTCACCCGCACGCAGGGTGGCGGCAGCGGCGGTGGCGGCGGTGGACAGTCCCGTCCGCAGGTGTCGGAAGAGCCGTGGTCGACCCCCGGGTCGAACCAGGGCGGCGCCGACGCATGGAGCGCTCCCGGTACCTCGTACGGCGACGACACGCCGTTCTGATCGAGTACCGCAACCTGACTCAGATTCATACGTAAAGGAAAACCATGGCTGGAAAGTCGAGCGGCGACCGCCGCAAGACGCGGAAGGGCGCGAAGAACGCCGCTCCCGCGAAGTCGATCCGCGTGGGCGTCATCGATTACAAGGACGTCGCCACGCTTCGCAAGTTCATCTCCGAGCGCGGCAAGATCCGTGCCCGTCGTATCACCGGTGTCTCGGTGCAGGAGCAGCGTCTGATCGCCAAGGCGATCAAGAACGCGCGCGAAATGGCGCTCCTGCCTTACGCCGGCGCTGGCCGCTAAGGAGTATCTGATGGCAAAGCTGATTCTCACGAGCGAGGTCTCCGGGCTGGGTAGTGCCGGTGACGTTGTCGAGGTCAAGAACGGGTACGCCCGCAACTTCCTCATTCCCCAGGGTTTCGCAGTGGCATGGAGCCGCGGTGGCGAGAAGCAGGTCGCGTCGATCCGCGCTGCTCGTGACGCCCGCACGATCCACGACCACGAAGAAGCCGTGGCGCTGAAGACGGCCCTCGAGGCCGCCACCGTCAAGCTGTCGGTCAAGGCCGGCGCCGAAGGTCGCCTGTTCGGTTCGGTCAAGACCACCGACGTGGCCAACGCGGTCAAGGACGCCGGTCTCGGTGACCTCGACAAGCGCAAGATCCACATCACGTCGCCCATCAAGGCGGTCGGCGAGCACGAGGCCACGGTTCGTCTGCGCGACGACCTGACCGCCGTGATCGCCCTCCAGGTGGTCGCCGCGAAGTAAGGCTGTTTCGGGCCTCGCCCGAGCACCGCGGATGCCGCGGTCCCGATTCGGGGCCGCGGCATCCGCTTTTTGTGCGGGTGGAGCGGGTGGGGTCAGCCGATCGACGCCCTGCGACGTGCCAGCACGAGGCCGGCGAGGAGCACCAGCAGACCGAGACCTGCCGCCCAGCCGGCGACATGCCCGCCCGTGGCGGCTAGGACCGCCGTGGTACCCGCCGCGGCCGGCATCGCCGTCACCGGGCTACCAGACGACGCCGCGGTCACCGGAGTCGAGGGTGTCGTCGGGCCGGCCGGCGTACCGGGATCGATGGGCGTCCCCGGGTCGGTCGGGTCGGTCGGGTCCGTCGGGTCACCGGGCGTACCCGGCGTCGTCGGCGAGGTCGTCTCCGAGTCGCCGATCACCGAGATGGCGTTCCCCCCGATCGTGATCGGCAGCTCGATCGGCAGCAGCACCTGGGTGCCGCCGAGGATCGAGTCCGAACCGCCGGTGATGCTGTCTCCACCGTTCGAACCGCCGCCGTTGCCGGTGGTGGCGTCGGTGGATTCGCTGTCGCCGATGAGGGAGATGGCGTTGCCGCCGACGGTGACGGGTGCCTCGATGGATGCGATGACTTGGGTGCCGCCGAGGAGGCTGTCGTCTCCGTTGGTGGTGCCGTTGGTCTCGCTGCCGTGTCCCCCGCCGTTGCCGGTGGTGGCGTCGGTGGACTGGCTGTCGCCGATGAGGGAGATGGCGTTGCCGCCGACGGTGACGGGTGCCTCGACCGGCGCGACGACCTGAGTGCCACCGGCGACGCTGTCGTCTCCCGACGTGTTCGCAGCGGTGTCGTTTCCGCCGTTGCCGTTTCCGGTGGTGCCCGTGGAGGCATCCGTCGACTCACTGTCACCGAGCACCGAGATGGCGTTGCCGCTCACGGTGACCGGCGCCTCGACCGAGACGACGCCCTGGGTGCCGCCCGCGACGCTGTCATCCCCCGAGGTGGACGCTTCGGGCGCCGATTCCGAAGAGCCACCCGACGAGGTGTGTGCCCCGTCGGAATGGCTGTCGCCGGCGACCGAGACGGCATTGCCCGACATGGTGATCGGCACCTCGACGGTGATGATCGCCTGCGACCCGGATGCGGCGCCGTCGCTCCCGGAGGTGGAGGCCTCCGGGGCGGGAGCCGGTGCGGGTGCCTGGGTGTCGGCACCCTCCGAGTGGGAGTCGCCGAGCACCGAGATGGCGTTGCCGCTCACCGTGATGGGTGCGTCGACGTCGACGATGGCCTGGGTGCCCGAGAGCAGCCCGTCTTCTCCGGATGTGTCGGCGGCCTGGGCGACCCCGGCACCGAGGAGGGAGATTCCTCCTCCGATGACCGCGCCCCACAGGGCACGCTTGACGATGGTGTGCATTTCAAAACTCCTTGAGTGAGGTATCGACAGCACGCCGGATGGCGTGCCGGATCATCTGCCGCACGCAGGACGGTGCGGCTCGATACCGTCAGTCAGGAGTCGAGTCGGTGTCGTAGACCGGCGCTCCGGGCAGAGCGTCGTCGACGTGGGAGTGGGGCGGGCCCGCGTGAAGAAGGCTGCGCCACGTGTCGCCGAGCATGCCGGCGGGCTGTGCGGCAGCGGCGCCGAGGGCGCTTCCGTTGCCACCGGGAGCGTGGGAGGGCGCGGCGTGAGGGGTCAGCAGACGCGACCCGGCGGCGCCGACGACCGCTGTAGCCCCTATGGCGGCGGCGATCGCAGACGGCGCCCACGACCCGTTCTGCGACCACCAGGCGGCGCCCATGGCGGTCGCGACACTCGCCACGGCTGTTGCGATAGCGGCTTCGCCCACGGAGACGTGTGCGGCGATGAGCGCCGGAACAGTTCCGGGGAGAGCCGGAACGGCCGGCGCTACGGGCAGGTCGAGTTCGGGGATCACCACGACCGGCGGGGCCGGGTCGGTGGTGTCGCCGACCAGGACGGTGCCGACGGTCGTGTCGATCACGGCGGCGGTGTCGGTGATCGCTTCGCCAACGCCGAGGCCTTCGGCGACATCCCCGACGATCGGCACCTCGGAGACGAGCTCGACGACGGGGGTGGTGACGGAGGAGACGGGGCCGGAGCTGACGACGGTCTCGACCGTCTCGGCGACCGCGCCGGCGCCGTTCTCGACGACATCGGTCGTGGTGGTCACGGTCTGCGTCACCGTCTCGACGACGGGGGCGACGACCTCGGGGACGGCTTCGACGACGGCGGCAACGGGCGCGGGTGCCTGCTTCGCGACCGGCTCGGTGACCGTTTCGACGACGGGCGCCACGACGGTCGCGGCCGTGTCGAGCGTCGCACCGGCGACGTCGTCGACCGCGCCCGTCGCGCCCTCGACGACCGACGTGGCCGCGCCGAGCAGGCCTGCGTCGTCGTCTTCAGCGGCGCCCGCCGACGGGGTGTGCAGAAGGATCGCGGCGGCGGCCCAGAGCAGGCCGAGGCCGAGCGCGACCAGCAGGACGCGCTGTGCGTGGGTCAGGGACCGTGCTACCGGTTCACGCATCCCCTCATCACCCCCTTCGCGTCATCCCTGCTCCCCCCGGAGCGGCGTTCGGTGCGTCTCGGGATGCCGCGGTGTGGGTAGGAATGTACTCCTGCAGCGGGACGGGTGTAAAGACCCTTCGCGGCGGAGCCCGGCGTGTCGCGCAGTTGCACATGTCACAGATTTGTGCACAGACAGCACCACGGCGGGCAACTCTCAACACGAACTTCAAACACATTCACTGTCCACAGCCCGTGGATAAAGAACAGCCAGGTCAAGAGGCATAAAAAAGTTGGAGCAGGCCTTGGATGCTCGAGTTTTCCACAGGGGTTGTTCACACCCGTCCCCGAGTTGTTCTCACTCTGTCCACAGAGTTATCCACAGGTGCTCTTGCACCGGGGAAAGGGTGTCTCTACCGTGAAGGTCTGCCCATGGGGGTGGGCGTGGAATCGTCAGCGCCGGCGACCGTGTCGGGGGTTCGTGCTCCCATCAGAACACGGGAGCAACAGCTGACTCGTTTGTCATGCCGCCCTACGCGTGCGCCGGTGCGGCGCACCGTGCCAGGGGTGCCGAAGTCAACCAGAAGGGGATACCCGTGTCGATCGCCGACATCTCACCCGACCGACTCGGTGCACCCCGCGAGAACGAGCGCACCCCGCCGCACGACTTCCTGGCCGAGCAGAGCGCCCTCGGCGGAATGTTGCTGTCGAAGGATGCCGTCGCCGACGTCATCGAGACCCTCCGCGGCACCGACTTCTATGTGCCCAAGCACGAGCTCATCTTCGAGGCGATCCTCAGCCTCTACTCGCACGGTGAACCCACCGACGTGGTCGCCGTCACCGACGAACTGATCAAGACCGGTGAGCTGCAGCGCGCCGGCGGCGCGGACTACCTGCACACGCTCACTTCGATCGTGCCCACCGCGGCGAACGCCGGCTATTACGCGTCGATCGTCTCGGAGCGCGCCCTGCTGCGCCGGCTGGTCGATGCCGGCACCCGCATCGTGCAGATGGGCTACCAGGGCCAGGGTGACCCGCTCGACCTGGTCAACAACGCGCAGGCCGAGATCTACAACGTGTCGGGCGATGACACCGCCGAGGACTACGTGCCGTTGACCATCGCGGTGGATGCGGCCGTGGAGGAGATCGAGGCCGCGCGCGGCCGGGACGGTCAGATGACGGGCATCCCGACCGGGTTCTCGGGTCTCGACCAGCTCACGAACGGCCTGCACCCCGGGCAGATGATCATCATCGCCGCCCGTCCCGCGATGGGTAAGTCAACGCTCGCGCTCGACTTCGCCCGCGCCGCGGCGATCAAGCACGACATGCCCACGATTTTCTTCTCCCTGGAAATGGGGCGAAGCGAGATCGCGATGCGTCTCATGAGCGCCGAGGGCGCGATTCCGCTGCAGTCGATGCGCAAGGGAACCCTCGACAACCGCGACTGGACGACCATCGCCGCCACCCGAGGCAAGATCAACGACGCCCCGCTCTACATCGACGACAGCCCCAACATGACGCTCGTCGAGATCCGCGCGAAGTGTCGACGGCTCAAGCAACGGGCGGGGCTGAAGATGGTCGTCATCGACTACCTGCAGCTGATGACCAGCGGTAAGCGCGTCGAGTCGCGTCAGCAAGAGGTCAGTGAGTTCTCGCGTGCACTGAAGCTGCTCGCGAAGGAACTCGGTGTGCCGGTGATCGCGCTGTCGCAGCTGAACCGTGGTCCGGAACAGCGTCAAGACAAGAAGCCCGCCCTGAGCGACCTGCGTGAATCGGGATCGATCGAGCAGGACGCCGACATGGTGGTGCTGCTACACCGCGAGGCCGCCTACGAGAAAGACAGCCCCCGCGCCGGCGAGGCCGACCTGATCGTCGCCAAGCACCGAAACGGCCCCACCGACACCATCACCGTCGCCTTCCAGGGCCACTTCTCCCGCTTCACGGACATGGCCCCCGAGGTCTGAGCCCGTCTCCTGGGGTCCGTTCAGATTCGTTCGTTTCGAGGATCACGAGTCCACGACGGTCCATCGGACATCTCGATCGAGCGTTGCGAGCTCTGACAGCATTGGCGCATGGCGTTCACGATCAGGGAACCCCTCACGGGCGAGGCCTCCGCAATCGCCGACATTCACGTCGCGACGTGGAAGGAGGCGTACTCGGAGCTGCTCCCTGAGGACTACTTCTCGGAGGAGTACGTGGCGGACCGTCATCGGATGTGGCAGCACATCCTGACTCACCCGCGCGACGACATGGTCGTTCGCGTGGCCGAGACCGATGGCGAGATCGTCGGATTCGCTTGGGCAGGGCCGGGCGAAGGAATCGATGGCGAGCAGCCGCCGCGGGATCGACTCCTGTACGCGATCTACGTTCTGGCCGTGCACTACGGGACTGGGGCCGGGCAGGCGCTGCTGGATGAGACCCTTGGGGACGGTCCGGCCATGCTGTGGGTTGCCAAGGAGAATCCGCGCGCGACGGCGTTCTATCTGCGCAATGGATTCCGATTCGACGGTGTCGAACAGGTCGACCCCCACGCCCCGTCGATCACCGACGCACGGATGTTGCGGTAGCCGCGTGGGAGACGGGCAAGTCAGGTGTCGCTGGTCGGTCTCCGGCGGGGTCGCCTTCGCGCTCTAGACTCGCCAGATGGTACGTCGTCGCGGCAGCCTGACCGCACCACGCGAGCATGATCCGGATCTGCCCCGGGTGCTTGAGGACCACGCCACGCTGGCGCCGCGCGAAGAACGAGAAGGCGCTCGAATCGTGCTGGGCAACGGGAACGTCGACGCGCCGCATAGTCGGATCTTGGAGTCTGTCCTCCAGGTGGGGACTCTGGGACGGATCGACCTCACGGGGTCGACGCTCGTGGATGTCGCCATCGAGGATCTCGGCGCAATCGAGGTTTCCGCCCGAGACGGCAGGTGGCGGAACGTCGTCGTGAACGGTGGCCGTGTGGGAACGTTCGACGCCGTGCGTGCAGATTGGGACGGCGTAACGTTGCGCGGGCTTCGCATCGACTTCCTGTCGCTGCCCTCGGCCGAGGTTTCGGATGTGCTGATCGTCGATTGCACGATCGGAACGCTCGATGTGCCGGAGGCATCGCTGACGCGCGTGCGCTTCGAGAGCTCCCGCGCCGACGAGCTCGATACCCGCGGCTTGCGCGCGAAGGACCTGGATCTGCGTGGGCTGGACGTCGTCGCGTTCACGGACGTGCGCGGTCTCGCAGGTGCGACGATCCATGAGCGGCAGGCGGAGCTCCACGCCGTCGCTCTTGCCCAAGCGCTGGGAATCAGCGCGGAGGATTGATTCCGCCTACCCTAGACCCGCTTGGATGGCGCGGATGTTCGTGGCGAGCACGCCTCGACTGAGGAGTCCGCGGCCGAGCGGACCGCTCGTGTCTTCGTCGCGGAGCGGCAGCCGACGCAGTGCTGCTCTGGCTTCCGGGCTCAGTTGATCGAGCATCTCCCGCGCGAGGAGGGAACGCGCATTGAGAATCTGACCGTGCGGGTCTTGTGCGACACGCACGCGTTGGTCGGAGATGGCTGCACCAGCTGGTGGGAGGGCACGCGTTGATGGACCGGTGAACGAGCAGTCTCAGACTAGACCTGCCGGTAGTGGTCGCCGGTCGCTCCAGCTCACGACATCGGATATTCACTACGCAGCTACCAGCTGGCAGTCGAAGGCGACGCGAGCGTTCGACTTCGCCCATTCCGCGAGACGCGTGAACCAAGGCGTACTTGCTGGGAAGTCGCAGCCTACTGCTGAGGAACGCTGCCCACGACCTCTGGTCGCTCACGCCGGCGACCGTGCTAGCGCAGGTTCATGGCTTGGTAACCCGCGGCTCCGATTCCGGTCATCCCTCCGAGTCGCCGCTTGACGCACGGAATCACGCTTGACGACATTCAGCCCGCGGATTCCTGGTCGGCATGGATCGAAGACCTCGACGACAACTCGCCCGCGCGGCGTCAACGATCCAAAGCGTTGGCAATTCTTGCCAACGCTTCTATCCTGGGTGCATGGTCACGATGAACGTCTCGCTACCCGACTCGCTCCGGCAGTTCGTCGATGAGCAGGTGTCTGAACGAGGCTTCGGCACCACCAGCGAGTATGTCCGCGAACTGATTCGATATGACCGGGATCGATCTCTTCTCCGTGAGCGCATCCTGGCCTCAGCGGATGCGGACTACTCCGAGCCGATGGACGGGGCATACTTCGAACGGCTCCGCGGCGTAATCCGCGCCGCAAGCGACGACACTGCCGCCCGGTGACCGGGAAGCGGGTGCGCACCCGCACCACCGCCGAGGCGGAACTGCGGTCCGCGATTGCCTTCTACACGGACGAAGGTGCGTTGGATGCCGCGCTCGGCCTGGTGGACGAGTTCGAAGCCGCATTGGCAGCGATCGGCAACCATCCGGCCATCGGATCCCCTCGACTCGAGGTCGAACTCGGCATCCCCGGCGTCCGAGTCTTCGCCCTGCGTACTTACCCTTACGTCATCATCTACTTCGATAGCGCCGAGTTCATCGACGTCCGGCACGTGCTCCACTCCAAGCGCGACATCCCGGCCCGAATGACCGATTAGCCGAACGCACACGCCCGTTCGTCAGACGCGCACCGCCCGTATACGGGTCCTGTCTTGATCTCGTGAACTATCCACGACTGAGGTTCCTAACTCCCATGGCTGGAAGGCTCGAGGGGATACCTGCGGCGCAGGATGAGCCTTTGGCCGAGGGTCCAGGCGACCGTGACGAGAAGGTAGAGCCCGGCGGCGAGCGGAACGAACATCGCCGCGACGGCGGTGCCGAACTGCAAGACGCCCACCATACGCAGCATCCCCTCGCCACCCGATGTCGACGTCGACGCCGATGGAGTCGGGCGCAGCAACCGGCGGGTGAGCTCGGCGACCGCCGCGATCACCAGGATCACGACGCCGAAGACGGCGATGGCCGGCACCGTCAGTGATCCGCTTCCGATCGATCCGATGAGGCTCGCGCCGAGCGGGACGCCGAAGAGCTCTTCGGTGAGCAGCTCGTTGGGGTGGCCGGCGATGACGTTGTGCAGGAACAGTGCGTAGATGATTCCGACGATCGGCGCCTGAATGAGCACCGGGGCGCAGCCGGCGAACGGGGAAGCGTTCTCGTCGGCGTAGAGCTTCATCGTCTCGCGTTGCAGCCGCTCGCGGTCGTTCCTGTGTCGGCGTTGCAGCGCCTGGAGCTTTGGTGCCAGACGCGCCCGCGTCTGATCGGCTTTGGCCTGCGCGACCCCCGTGGGGAGCAGGATCGTCCGCACCACGAGCGTGAGGATGACGACGGCGACGGCGGCGGATAGCCCGCCGGTGACCGGTTGCAGCAGTGACGCAACCCCCATCATCACGGCGTACGCCGCGTCGAGGGTGGCCGAGAGGGGTGGGAAGGAGAAGAGGTCCATGATGTCCGTCCGGTGAGGTGAGAGGTGGTCGCAGAGCGGCCACGCCAGACATCGACGAACACAGACATCACCCCCGCAGCGGAGGTGGAGGAGCGTCGAGTGCTACGCGGCCGAAGCCGCGATCCCCGGAGCGCGCGAACGCGGATGGCCCGCCGCATCCGGGTCGCTATGCGCCACCGTCGCCGATACACCGATGGCCCTGCCCGGACGGGCCAGGGAGGCTCGGATCGATCGGGGAGAACCGGCGGCCCGCAGCAGGACGATGACGACGACCGCCGCCAACACCAGAGCCCACATCGGTGCCGAGTCGGCGGCGGATGCGCCGACAAGAGTCGAAGAGAAGAGCAGGACCTGCAGGAAGGACGTGAGAGCGTCGATCATCGCGCCGTCACCTCCCCGCTGGATTGCGGCCACCGTAGCACTCGCGGGCCATCACCGGTCGAGACGTTCGCCCCCGTCAGCGATCGCGTCGTGACGGGCAGGGGGATCGGTCGCCGGCGCATCGAGGGTGACGGCATCGAACTCGCGGCGAAGATGCCACCGCATCGGGCCGCGACAATGGGCGCATGACCCGTCACTGGACCCCGCTCGCCCTCGCCTACCTCGTGCTGGCGATCGCGGGCCTTGTCGTCACCTGGACCTTCAATGCGATCGCGATCGCCGAGGGGAACGACTTCATCGGCGATCTCGTCTCGAGCGGGCCGGCGGTGTCGTCGATCACGAACGATCTGCTGGTGGTGGCCATCGCGGGCAGCATCCTGATCATCGTCGAATCGCGCCGCATCGGGATGCGGTTCGCGTGGCTGTACATCGTCGGCTCGGCGGTGACGGCGTTCGCCTTCACCTTTCCGCTGTGGCTGGCGATGCGCGAGCGACGGTTGGCGGCCCGGCGCGCGCAAAGCGTTCGACACGAAACGCCGCCCGCCGGCACGGCATGAACCGCATCGTGATCGGTCGTCCTCCGTCGGTGTCGACGCGGCTCGGGAAAGAAATCCGCACGAACCTGTAAGAGCGATGCCGGTCGATCGTCAGGCCTGGTGAACGGGAGCGGACAAGCCGCCCCGTCATCCGACAAGGAGACGATCATGAACGCCACCCTCACCTCGGCAACCGCCCTCGCTCTCACCCTGGTCGCGGGCCTTCCCGCGACGCTGCTCGCCGCACCCGCGGCCGCGGCACCGACGACCGCGACGGCCCACACCGACATCGACGACTTCGACGGCGACCTCGAGCCCGACCCCAAGGTCTTCATCGAGGCATCTGCGACGTGCGAGCCGGACGCCGGCATCACCTACGTGATCACCACCCACCACTCCCCCGACAACGCCACCGGCATCGAGATGCAGTGGATGGACGAGAACGGTGCGACCTCGCAGAACCTCGCCGAGCACGACACCGTGCCCTCCGGCGAGGGTGTCTTCGACGTGCGGGCGCTCCTACACACCACCACCGGGTTCTCCGCCTCCGACTGGCAGCAGGTCGTCGTCGACTGCGACACCGACCTGCCGCTGCGCGGCACCCCGGACTTCACGGGCTGAGACCACCAGGACACCGTGATGGACACCGCAGCTCTGCGCAATGCGCTCGCCCTCGTGGGCACCCTGACGATCGGCGCACTCACCGTGACCGGATGCGGCACCACCGGGGAGGCGACGGTGCAGACCGCCCCCGCCTCCCCGGGCACCGCCGCCGACACCGCC
The DNA here is from genome assembly GCF_039531285.1 of Microbacterium aquimaris. Lineage (NCBI taxonomy): Bacteria > Bacillati > Actinomycetota > Actinomycetes > Micrococcales > Microbacteriaceae > Microbacterium > Microbacterium aquimaris. The sequence continues at coordinate 903,283 of NZ_BAAAPT010000001.1, forward strand.
GCCCCGGATGCCGCCGCCGAGCCGGCCCACGTCGCCCGCCTCACCGCCGCTGTCGACGTCTTCGACGCCCCGGCCGGCGTCGTGGTCCGCACCCTCGATGCGGCGACCGGCTTCGGGTCGCAGACCGTGTTGCTCGTCACCGATGCAGACCGCACGGGGTGGCTCGAAGTGATGCTGCCGGGCCGGCCGAACGGGGCGCTCGGGTGGATCCGCTCCGATGCTGCCGAGGTGCGCGAGGTCGCCCTCGAAGTGCAGATCGACCTCGCCGCCCGGGAGCTGTCGCTCCTCGACGCGGGGACGGTGGTGTGGACGACCCCGACCGCCATCGGCGACCCCGAGCATCCCACCCCGACCGGATCGTTCTACGTGACCGACAAACTCGACACCGGTGACCCGAACGGCGCGTACGGCCCGTACGCGCTGGGGCTGTCGGCCCGGTCCGACGTGCTCACCGAGTTCGCCGGGGGTGACGGACAGATCGGCATCCACGGCACCAACGTGCCGGACAGCATCGGGCAGGCCGTCTCGCACGGGTGCCCGCGCATCGACAACGCCCTTGTCGCAGAACTGGCCGCTCTGCTACCCCTGGGTACACCGGTGACGATCTCGTGACCGCGGAAGGACACCCTGGTGGAGCGTCACGAACGCCCCGAAACGCGGCGCGACGCCGAGCTGGTCGAGGCCACACGCGCCGGACACCGAGACGCCTTCGCGCGCCTCGTCGAAGCCTGGTTCGACCGGTGCTGGGAGGTGTCGTGGCGGATCCTCCGCGACCGCGACCGGGCCGCCGACGTCACCCAAGACGTCTTCCTCACGGCCTGGCAGAAACTCGACACCCTGGCCGACCCGGGGGCGTTCGGCGGGTGGGTGCTCCGCATGTCCCGCAATAGGTCGCTCGATCGGCTCTCCCACGAACGCCGTGTGCAGCCGACCGACGAGGAGTGGACGCTTGAGCCCCGCGACCCCACTGCCACCGCCCTCGCCGACCCCGAACGCGAAGCCGTCCGCTCCGAAGCGTACGACCTCGTGTGGGATGCCGCGGCCGCCCTCGGTGAACGCGACGCGAGCATCCTCGACCTCCACCTGCGCCACGGCCTCGAACCGCGAGAGCTCGCCGGGGAACTGGGGATCGACCCGAACGCCGCCAACCAGGCCCTGCACCGGATGCGTGGACGGCTCGGCGCCGCGATCCGTGCCCGGGTGCTGTGGCGCAAGGGCAACCCCGACTGCGCGGCGCTCGCCGCCGACCTGCACCGTGCACCTTCGACGACGTTCGACACGCGTCTGGTGCGCCTGATCGACCGGCACGTGAAGAGCTGCGAGGAGTGCACCGAGCGCGAGCGGCGTGCCGCGGTCACCCTCGCCGCGTTCGCGGCGGTGCCGTTCGTCGCCCTGGCGCCGACGTTGCGGGCCACGAGCGCGCAGGCGCTCGCCGCCCACGGCGTTCCGGTGCCCGCGGAGTGGATGGCCGCGTCGGCACCCGGGGACGGGGTCGGGGCCGGGGACGGTGAGGGGGCGGTGTCGCCGACGGCCGGCACGGCTCGTGCAAACCGCGCTCGGTCGCCGCGGACCGGGATGATCGTCCTCGCCGTCACCGGCGTGTTGCTCCTCGCGGGAGGTGTCGGTGTGGTCGCCGGCGTGCGGGGATCCCCGGCACCGGTCGAAACGACGACCCCGAGCCCGGCCCCTTCGATCCCGGTCTCTGCGAGCCCGACGCCGGTCGCTTCGACGACGCCACCGGTCACGCCCGCGCCGTCATCACCGGTGCCCACTCCGACGGTGCCGCCTCCGGCGCCGAGCGAGCCCGCCCCCGAGACGACTCAGCCCGCATCGCCGGCACCGACCGTTCGGGTGTCCGCAGTCTGGGTCGGCGTGGACGGGTGCCCGGAAGAGACACCGTTCCTCTATCGCGTCACCTGGTCGGCGAGCGACGCCGACACCGCGCGCCTCGGCGGCAGCTGGGGCGACGATGAGGTGACTCTGACGGGCGTCGCCGAACGCTGCGGCCCGCAGAGCGCGCGCTTCACACTCACCGCGATCGGGCCCGGCGGCGAGGCCGTCGCGGCGGCGGAGGCGCAAGCGACGCCGCCAGGCTGACGCGGCTTTCCATGCGACGGTCTGGAAGGATGGCGTGGCGACCCTGGAGGAATGAACGTTGATCGAGATTCTGAGCCCCGCGCAGGTCGACCAGGCCCGGGTGACCGGCGCGCTCGTCGCCGATGTCCTGCAGGCGATGAAAGCGCGCGCCACCGTCGGTACGAACCTGCTCGAAATCGACGAGTGGGCCAAGGAGATGATCCTCAGCGCCGGAGCGGTCTCCTGCTACGTCGATTACGCCCCCTCCTTCGGCAACGGACCCTTCGGCCACTACATCTGCACCGCCGTGAACGACGCCGTGCTTCACGGGATGCCGCACGACTACGCCCTCGTCGACGGCGACCTGCTCACCCTCGATCTCGCCGTCATGACCGGGGGGATCGCCGCGGATGCCGCGATCAGCTTCATCGTCGGCGACACCCAGGATCCGGCCGACCTCGCGATGATCGACACCACCGAGCGGGCGCTCGCCGCCGGTATCGCCGCGGCCCGCCCCGGCGCGAAGATCGGCGACCTCTCGCGCGCCATCGGCACCGTCCTCAAGGGTGACGGCTACCTCATCAACACCGAGTTCGGCGGTCACGGGATCGGCACGACCATGCACGGCGACCCGCACGTTCCCAACACCGGCCGCCCCGGCCGCGGCTACCAGCTGCGCCCCGGGCTCCTGCTCGCGCTGGAGCCCTGGATCATGGCCGACACCGACAAGCTCGTCGTCGATGACGACGGCTGGACCCTTCGCAGCGCCACCGGCAGCCGCACCGCGCACACCGAGCACACCATCGCGATCACCGAGACCGGGGCTGAGATCCTCACCCTTCCCTCCGCACGCTGACCCCGCTGGTGCGGACGCGGCGCGATCGGGTCACCCCGCGCGGGAGGCCTCCGCGCATAGCCGCCACTCGGTGACGACCGCGCGGTGGTCGCTTCCCTCGACCGCGAAGCTCTCCCAGCCCACCGGATCGGCCCCTCGGGCGAAGGTGTGATCGATCGCCGTGAAGGCGGGCACCACCTTCTCTTCGGGCCAGGTGGGCCAGGGGATCGGCCCCGCAGCCTCGGCACCGGTGCGCAGCCCCGACGACAGCCGGCGAAGCGCCGGGTGGGCGAACGAGGCGTTGAAGTCGCCGGCGATGATGAGGGTGTGATCGGGGGTCTGGTCCACCCACGCGGCGATCTCGTCGAGTCCGCTGAGCCAGCCGTTCGGTTGCCACACCGGCGGGGGCGGGTGCACGGCGGCCAGTCGCACCTCGCCCGCCTCCGGCACCGTCGCGATCGCGCTGACCTGGTCGAACTCGCTGCCGGGCACGTCCTCCTCGGACGACAGCGGGAAGGCGGAGAGGATCACGCTTCCGCTCGCCTGGCCCTGCGTGACCTCGCGGGTGCGGTGGGGGAGCGCGGCGGCGAGATCGGGCTCGCTCCGCACGGCGTCGATGAGGGTCTCGTCCACCTCGACCAGCGCCACCGCATCCGGCTCCGTCGTCCGGATCAACTCGGCCAGGCCGTCGGGATCGGCACCGGAGAGCTTGGCGTTGAACGACAGCATGGTCATCGGCGTGCCGGCCTGGCATGCTTGCTGCGCCTCGACGGGGGTGAGGGTCGGGATGCCGCTGATCGCGGCGCCGATCACCAAGACCAGCGCCGCAAGCCACAACCGCACGAGCATCGAGATCACGGCGAGCACGAGGAGGCCGACCGCGGCCAGAGGAACGAGCGCCTGCGCGATCGGGATCGCGGCCACTCCGCGGATCTCGAGATAGGGAAGCGCGGCGACGGCGAGAGAGATCACCAGCGCGATCGTGGTCCCCACGATCACCTGTCGCCGTGTTCGCCGACGGGCGCCGGGTCGTGCGCTCTCCCTGGTCATCACCGTCATCCTGCCACCCGGCTCCCGCGCGCTGACTGGGAGGAGACGGTAGCCGCCCTCTCCGCGTTGTGACGGTCGGTCGACTGCTACGGTCGGATCCGGGACATCGCCGGGTTCGGCGGGAGACGAGGAGTCCGTGGCCAAGGACAGTGAAGCCGAGATCATCGCCGAGGCTCGGCAGATCCTGGGAAATCAGGAAGAGGTCATCGCGGCCGGACACTTCGGTCTCGCGAACCTGATCATCGCGCAGATCGCCGGTGGAACCGCCGGCGGCGTCGCCGCAGATTCCGTCTGGGACAGCGGCACGAGCTCCGCTTTGGGTGTCGGACTCGGCGGCCTCGCGGCTGTGAAGGCATCCGCCGAAGCGCAGGGGGTCACGATGAAGATGATCGTCGCGATCACCCCCGAGCAGATCCACCTGCTCAACCGCGACACCGGCGGGCGCCTCGACTCCGAAGTGGCGACCTTCCGCCGTGACGCCGTCGACATCCACATCGCGAACATCGGCCTCAGCCGGATCCTCACGCTGACCGACCGCCCCACCGGGCACGCCGTCGAACTCCACGGCTCGGTCTCCTGGCTGTCCGCGCAGGCGAAGGGCGACAAGGTCGTGCTCGACCTCCTCGCGCACGACGCCACCGCATCCGACTGACCCGGGTCGGCCCAGTTCTGCCACGGTTTCATCTCACGGGCATCGCGCGCGCCTGCGACTCTCGCGTCTCGACTCGTTCGACGTCCGTCGCCGCGGCACTCGACAGAAACGCACCCAACGCCGGGGCGTGAGCGATCTCCTCCGAGACGGGATAGATTCGCAGGACTGCATCGACGCCTGAATCTGGGGGGATTCGCCGCATGACAACAACGGCTACGCCGCGTCCCGCATCGTCTTCTTCACCGAGGCCTGTGAAGAAGACACCGATCTGGGCGAAGGTCCTTCTTGTCGTCGTGATTCTCGCGTCGATCGCCGGTGCCGCTCTGGTGAGCTTCAACGTGGGGAAGTTCTTCGGTGCCACGGAGTCGCGCGACACGCAGGTGATTCGCTCGATCACCGGGGAGGAGCAGGTGATCCTCGTCACCGCGGGGATGACGGATGTTCAGGAGGAGAACGGCGAAGGTCTCACGCTCGCGATCGGTGACTGGGACTTCTTCACACTCCCCGGTAGCGAGCGGTCAGTGCTGGTCCGCTACGAATACGACGCGAAGTTCGGGATCGAGGGGAAGGACGTCGCGATCACCCGGACGGGTGACGGCTCCTACCTCATCACAATCCCGGAGTTCGTCTACCTCGGCTACACCAACCCCGATCTGAGTGTCGCGCACGAGGAGAACGGCTTCCTCAGCTGGACGACACCCGAGATCGACACCACGGCGGTGTTCGAAGAGCTCTTGTCGGAACAGGCTGTGGAGCAGCACATCGATGGCTTCCAGCTGACGCTGGAGGATCAGGCGGAGCTGTTCTACACGCGGATCGTCCACGCGATCGACCCTGCGATCACGCTCCAATTTCACTTCACTGAGTGAGTTCCAAATGCCGCGACAGAAAGAAGACCCGCCGATGCCGAACGAATCCGGAACGCAGGATCACGAGTCGGCTGAGGCGGTCGAATCGACACCATCGACTCCCGACATCGACGAGCAACCGTTCCTCGATGCAACCTCCGACGCGAAGTCGCGCTATGGGCGGTTCAATCTTGCTGTGATCGGCGGCTCCGGTGTCGGAAAGTCCTCGCTCGTGAACGCTGTCTTCGGCCGTGATTGGGCGAAGACGGGCAAAGGCCTGCCGGTCACGCGTGGCGTGCAGTACTTCAACGATGACTCCCTCGGCATCTGGGATGTGGAGGGTTTCGAGATCGGTTCCCAACTGCGCCCACGGGAGCAGCTCAAGAACCATCTCGCGGCCATCGCTAAACATGACGCGGACCGTCAGATCGCCGTCGTCTGGTACTGCGTGAAAGCGACCGATGACCGACTCACTCCGGCCGACATCGAGATGATCCGAGAGCTCGATGACGAAGGGCTGCCCGTCATCCTCGTAGTGACCAAGGTGGACTGGGGGCCACGCAACCCGATCACGGGCAATCGATCGGTGCCGAAGGGTGTCGAGGAGTTTGTCGAATGGCTGCAGAACCCTGTCGATGAGAACGACGTGGCGCTGAACATTCCTTATCGGTGCGTCATCCTCACCTCTACTCGCGATCGGAACGGAAAGGAATCGAAGCATGGCCTCGGTGAGCTCGTCGCTGAGACCCTCGCCCTCGCACCCGAAGACGAGAAGGATGCCTTTCGCATCGCGCAGCGACTCAACCTCCCCTGGAAGCGGGACATGGCGCGAACGGTTGTCGCTGCGGCGTCGGCCACAGCTGCCGGAGCTGCCGCCGTACCCGTTCCCGTCGCAGATGCCGCGGTTCTGGCGCCGATCCAGCTCGGAATGATGGGTCGCATCGCCACCATCTACGACCTCGAGATCAAGACGATGCTCTCCGCGGGCGCGCTTGCACAGGTCGGTGTGCAGCTGGCAGGGCGCGCGCTTGCGAGCAGCCTGTTCAAGCTGATCCCCGGCGCGGGAAGCGTCATCAACGCCGGTGTCGCCGCAGCGCTCACCGCCGCGACCGGGGAGGGCTGGACCCGTCTGTGCGAGCAAGTACACACCGGCAAGATTGAACTCGACAAGGTGAACGACTCGGTGGGCGACTTTGTCCCGGGTTTCCTTGATGTCATCCGGAAGATGGCCGAACAGAAGGTCTCGAGATCGTAGTCGACATGGGTGCATGGCAGTGGATGTGACCGTGGTCGGTGGCGGGATCTCGGGCCTTGCGTGTGCGCGGGCGGTGACGGCCGCCGGAAAGTCAGTCCGCGTTCTCGACCGCGGCCGTCGTGTCGGTGGGCGTCTGGCAAGCCGGACGCTCTGGGACCGACCCGTCGACCTCGGCGCCTCCTACTTCGTGGTCGGTGAATCCGCGCCGTTCGAACGGGTCGTCGCCGAGTGGCGTGAACGGGGGCTCGCCCGGCCGTGGACCGACACCTTCGCCGTGATCGGCGCAGACGGTGACCAGACGCATAAGAGCGGGCCGATGCGCTGGGCTGCTCCGCGCGGACTTCGCTCCCTCGCGGTGGACCTTGCGGAGGGTCTCGACATCTGTGCCGAGACCACGGTCGCGGCGGTCGAGCCGTACCGCGTCGACGGTGAGGACGCCGGGGAGGTCGTCCTGGCCATGCCCGGGCCGCAGGCGGCACGCCTGACCGCACGCGCGCCCGGTGCCGACGTGGACTGGGAGCCGGTCATCGCCGTCGCACTGCGGTGGGACACGCGCCGGTGGCCCGCCGATCTGCACGGCGCGTTCGTCGACGACCATCCCGACGTGGCCTTCATCGCCGACGACGGTGATCGACGCGGTGACGCCGCACCCGTGCTCGTGGTGCACACCACGACGTCGCGCGCGCGAGACCACCTCGACGATCCGAACGGCGCGGTCCCCACCGTCATCGCGGCCACGCGCGACCTGCTGGGCATCGAGGTCGACCCCGTCGCGACCTACGCCCACCGCTGGACGTTCGCCCGCCCCACCCGCACGACGGGCGAACCGTTCTTCTCCACACCCGGGCTCTCCTCCTGCGGCGACGCCTGGGGTGACCGTTCGGCCGTGCGCACCGCGTGGGAATCCGGGCACGCCCTGGGCCTCGCGCTCGCCGGTGCATAGCAGGCGGAAACGGACGGTGATCTCCGCCCGCGTGGCCGGCGGACGATAATCGTCGGATGGAGTACGAGCTCGACGACGATCCCGCACGGATCCAGCCGGATGTCGTGTGGAAGTGGCTGTCGACCGAGGCCTACTGGGGCCGTGAGCGCAGCCGCGCCGATGTCGACACGCAGATCGCCGCGGCCTGGCGCGTCGTCGGGGCCTACCGGGCCGACACGGGCGAGCAGGTCGGCTTCGCCCGCGCCGTCTCCGATGGTGTCAACATCGCCTATCTCGCCGACGTGTTCGTCATCGACGGCCACCGGGGCAACGACCTCGGCAAGCGGATGCTGCAGCTCATGGTCGAAGACGGCCCCGGCCGGGATTTCCGTTGGGTGCTCTTCACCGCCGACGCGCACGGGTTGTACCGCCAGTTCGGCTTCGATACCCCCGACGTCACCGCGATGGTGAGGCCCGCCCGATGACGACGAGGCTCCGACGACCCACGCGTGCGCGACGCGCGGCGACCTCGGTCCCGGCCCTCGTGGGACGCGTCGTCGTCCCCGCCCTGGGCGTGACGGCCGCGTTCGCGGCGGCGGGACGCGTGATCCGGCGAATCGGCGGCGACGAGCCGCGCGAGGATCGCGCTGTGCGGGCGTTGCAGGAGCGATTCGGCCACCATCCCGACGTGGCGGGCGCGGCCCTCACCGCCGAGTCTGATGTCACCGCCGCCGCCCGCGAGCGGATCGACCGCGTCACCGCACCGCTGTCGTGGTACTCCGGGGTGCCGCAGACGATCGCGAACGGGGCGATCTGGTGCGGCGTCACGTGGCTACTCACCCGCCGTGCGCGTTCCGCGATCGCACCCGGCGCGGCGCTCGCTGTCGAGACCGCGTGCTTCGTCAGCTCCGCGGCGCTGGTGGGGCGGCTCCGGCCGCAACGGGTGTGGCGTCCGGAGACGCCGCACGGCACGGCGTCATTCCCCTCCGGCCACACGGCGGCCGCCTTCGCGCTCCACGGCACGCTCGCCGACCTGCTCGATCGCCATCGCGGTGGCGCCGGAATCCTCGGCCCGATCCTGCGGTACGGAATCCCCTCCGCGATCGCGTTCTCGCGGATCTACCGCGGCCAGCACCACATCTCCGACGTGGTCGCGGGCGCCCTCCTGGGGCGGTGGACCGCTGCCCACGTGCGCCGCGAGCTCGTCGCGTCGTAGGCGCGGAATACTCCGCCCGGCACCCGCCGTGCGCGTGGGTTACGCCGCGGGTATCCTGGCCGGCTCATCGACGATCGGACCCGATTCGCGCGCTGCGGAGGCGAAGTCGGCGAGCAGCAGCTGCAGCTGGGCCGGATCGCTCTCCGCCTCCTCGGGATGCCACTGGACCCCGACGATCCACCGCGCGTCCTGACCCTCGATCGCCTCGACGACTCCGTCGGGGGCGATCGCGCTGACCACCAGCCCCGTGCCGAGCGTGCCGACGGCCTGATGGTGCCCCGACCGCACGTCGTGCGCCCCGGCTCCGAGGACCTCGGCCAGGTGGGTGCCAGCGTGGATCTCGACGGGGTGGGTGACCATGTCCTGATTCGGTTCGCGGTGCATCCCGTCGCCGAGGTCCTGGATGAGGGTTCCGCCGCAGACGACGTTCAGCAGCTGCGTGCCGCGGCAGATCGTCAACAGCGGAACGCCCCGCTCGAGGGCGCCGCCGATCAGGGCGGCTTCGAAGGCGTCCGCGGCGGCATCGGCCGAGTCCATCCAGGCGCCGTCGGGGTGCGCGCCGTACAGGGCCGGATCGACATCGGCCCCGCCGAGCACGATCACGCCGCGGGCCGCGGCGACGAGGTCGTCGGCGTCGGCGTCGGGCGCGGCGGCGTTGACCCACCGCGCATCGAGCCCGGTGGCGGAGATCGCCCGAGCCGCTCCCTGCGCGAGGGCGCGCAGCTCGTCGGCGAAGGCCGCGTCATGTCGCGCGGTCTCGCTCGCGTACGAGACGACGACGGGGATCATCGCGTGCTCCGCGGGAAGCTGCGCGGGGAGGGTCGGGCCGTTCACGAGCACAGCCTACGTGCGCACGTGTTTCGTGCGCGGGTCGTCAGACCGCGGTGGGGGCGAGGGAGTGGACCACGTGCGCCATCGGCGCGAGTTCGGGCCGTGCCGCGGCCTCGTCGAGGGCCCGTTCCAGCGCCGCGTCGTGCACCGGCCTCGCCCGCTCGAGCAGGTCGCGTCCGTCCGAGGTCAGCTCGGTGTAGATGCCGCGACGGTCTTCGTCGCAGAGGATGCGGGTGAGCAGCCCCCGGCTCTCCAAGCGGGTGACCAGTCGCGTCGTCGCACTCGGGCTGAGCGCGGCGGCGCGGGCGAGCTGCTGCATCCGCATGTGCCACCCGTCTTGACGGTTCAGCGCGTCGAGCACCGTGTATTCGACCACCGACAGGGCGATGTCGTCGGTTCCCATGGCCTTCTCGAGTTCGGACTCGATGAGTCCGTGCAGTGCCGCGAGGGTGCGCCAGCCCTGTGCGCGCACTTCGACGGCGTCGTCGGCGATGCCCATGTGCCCTCCTCGTCGAGCGTGCGGAAAGTACTTGCTTGCGCGTTCTAATTGCGTGTGCAATTATCTTCATCGCGGATGCAATATCCCGCGCTTGCAACTACCCCGATCCTAACAGGAGAAGCCCTATGCCCCTCGGCTTGATCGCGCTCGCTCTCGGCGCGTTCGGAATCGGACTCACCGAGTTCGTCATCATGGGACTGCTGCCCGAGGTCGCGGCCGACTTCGCCGTCAGTGAGGCCGCCGCCGGATGGCTGATCTCCGGCTACGCCCTGAGTGTGGTCGTCGGTGCCCTCGGCATCACGGCCGCCACCACGAGACTGCCCCGCAAGCCCGTGCTTCTGGGTCTCATGGTGCTGTTCATCATCGGCAACGCCATCACCGCACTCGCGACCACGTACGACATGGCGATGCTCGGCCGCATCGTCGCGTCGCTGTGTCACGGGGCGTTCTTCGGCATCGGCTCGGTCGTCGCCGCCGGCCTCGTGCCCCCTGAGAAGAAGGCCGGCGCCATCGCGATCATGTTCACCGGACTGACCGCCGCCAACGTCATCGGTGTGCCCTTCGGCACGTTCATCGGACAGCAGTACGGATGGCGCATGGCGTTCTGGGTGATCGTCGTGATCGGTGTGGTCGCCTTCGCCGGAATCGTCGCGCTCGTCCCGCGTGGCGACAGTGCCGCGACGCAGGTAAGCCTTCGTCGCGAACTCGGTGCCTTCCGCTCGACCCAGGTGTGGCTTTCGCTGCTGCTCACCGTGCTCGCCTACGGCGGCGTCTTCGGTGCCTTCACCTACATCGCCTACACGCTGACCGAAGTCAGCGGCTTCGCCGCGACGACCGTGCCGTGGCTGCTCGTGCTTCTCGGGGTGGGCCTTGTGCTCGGCAATGTGGTGGGCGGCCGCCTCGCCGATCGCTCGATCGACGGCGCCCTCACGGGCCTGATCGTCACGCTCGTCGTCGTGCTCGTGGGCTTTGCGCTGACGGCGGGATCCCCCGTCGCCACCGTCGTTTCGCTGTTCCTCATGGGCGGTGTCGGCTTCGGGCTGGTGCCGGGCCTCCAGAGCCGCGTCATGGCCTACGCAGGGCACGCGCCCACGCTCGCCTCCGGCGCGAACATCGGAGCCTTCAACCTCGGCAACGCGCTCGGCGCGTGGGCCGGCGGACTCGGTATCTCCGCGGGCCTGGGTTACACCGCTCCGATCTGGATCGGCGCGATCATCACGAGCGCCGGGCTCCTCGTGATGATCCTGGCGCGCACGCTCACCCGCCGCGGCCCCGGCGGCGGCGAGGCGACCCCCGACGTCGTGCCCCCGACGCGCCTCGACGAGGACACCCGGCCGATCCTCACCGTGTGAGCGGAAGCCGTCACGGCCCGAGCGGGTCCGAGGGGCCGTTCGTCGTGACCTGCTGGACGTCGTGGAACAGCTCCATGACGCGATCGTCGAGGTCCACCTGGGTCATCAGCACGGAGATCGTGCCGTCGGGGTCGACGAAAAAGTCCGTACCCAGTCCGCCCGACCAGCCGAACCGTCCGACATGCTCGCCACCGGTGTGCACGCCGACACCGAAACCCCACCCCATCTGCTCCCAGAATCCGGGGAAGAAGCTGTCGGGGAGCTTCAGGTCGTCGGCGACCTGGTCGGAGGTCATCGCCGCCACCGAGGCCGGCGCCAGCATCGGTTCCCCGTCGATCATGGCGCCGCCGGTGAGCGCGTGGAGGAAGCGCACATAGTCGGCGAGGGTCGACACGAGCTCTTCGTGGCTGACATCATGCGCGGGCGGACCGGCGTAGAAGCCGCCGCCGGCCGGCTCGCCCTCCACGAGGCGCCCCTCGTCGCGACGGGAGGTCGCCGGTAGCCGATGCGCCGCCTCGTGCGGCACCCAGAAGCCGGTGTCGACCATCCCGAGCGGGGCGAACATGTCGTCGCGCAGATGCTCCGGCGTCGTGCGGCCGGTAACCCGCGAGATCAGCACGCCGAGGATGGAGAAGGAGTGGTGATAGCGCCATCCCTCGCCCGGCGCGAACGCCAACGGAAGTGCCGCCGTGCGGGAAAGCCATTCGCCGGCATCCAGGCCACTCGGCACCGGCCCGGCCTCGACGCCGGTTGCGACCATCTCGCGTGCCAGCGGCGAGTCGGAGGTCATCATGCCGTACCCGCTGGTGTTGGTGAGCAGGTGGCGCATCGTGATCGGGCGCGGAGACGGGTGGGTGTCATCAAGCGGGGCGTCGGGGTAGGACAGCACGACGCGGTCGGCGAGCTCGGGGAGCCACGGGTCGACCGGATCGTCCAACCCGATAAGCCCGCGTTCGACGAGGCGGAGCGCGGCGACGCTCGTGACAGCCTTGGTCATCGACTGGATGCGGAAGATGGCGTCGGGCTCCAGGCTCGGCCCGTCGAGGGACGACGATCCGGCCGCGACCGGGCGAAGATCCCCGCCGGCCGGGACGACGGCCGCGACGGCTCCCGGCACCGTGCCGCGGTCGACATGCCGCGCGAGCAGCTGTTCGAGGGCTTCGGTCATGGGCACCACAGTGCCACGATCATGGGTCGAGCGGGGGTGTCACGGCGCGGAGTGCTTGCGATGTGAGAATAGTTCTCGATAAAGGTGCAGCGGGGATCATCGGTCGCTAGGATGAAGAACTACGACGTGCCGAAGTTTCGATTCCACCGAGGGGAAGTCCATGGTTGCCCGCATACGTTTGACGCTCGGCCTCGGGGCCGTGGCCGCCATCTTCGCCACCGCGGGGTGTGCCGCAGACATGACTCCGGCCGGCGGCGACGGCCCCCTCACGGTCTACGCGACGACCGGCTATCTGGCCGATGCCGTCGCGAACATCGCCCCGGACGCCGAGGTCACCACGATGGTCGGACCGGGCGGTGACCCGCACACCTACCAGCCCTCCACGCGGGACATCCAGAAGATCCAGACCTCCGATGCCGTGCTCTGGAACGGCCTCCACCTCGAGGCGCACATGATCGACCAGCTCGAGAGCCTCGGCGACCGTCAGCTCGCCGTCGGCGACCAGCTCCCCGAAGAGCTGTTGCTCGCCTGGCCCGACACCGACGACGGCGGGGAGCTGTTGCACGACCCCCACGTGTGGAACAGCCCCGAAGCCTGGACCCTGGTGGTCGGGTACGTCGCCGATCACCTGGCCACGATCGACCCCGATCGCGCCGACGAATATACGCAGAACGCAACCGTCTATCAGGAGCAGATCGCCGCGGCCGCAGCCGAGGCCGAGGCGATGCTCGCCACCGTGCCTGAACCGCGCATCCTCATCACCGGCCACGACGCTTTCGCCTACTTCGGCGACACCTACGGCCTCGACGTGCACGCGACCGACTTCATCTCGACCGAAGCGGCCCTCAGCGCCGAAGAACTCAGCGATCTCGCCTCGCTGATCGCCGAGAATGAGGTGCCCGTCATCTTCCAAGACAACCAGGCCAACCCACAGGCGATCACGAGCCTGCAGGAGGCGGTGCGCGCCCTCGGGTGGGACGTGGAAATCTCCGACGAAGAGCTCTACGCCGACTCGCTCGGTGCCGACGCCGGCGTCGACACCTACCTCGGGGTGTTCGCGCACAACGCCACGGCGGTCGCCGAAGCCCTCGGGAGCCCCGAGTGAGCCCCCGCTCCGACTCCGCTGCCGGCGATCCTCGGGTGACATCGCCGGCAGCGGCCTGCGCCACGAGCAACCTCTCGGTGGCCTACCACTCCGAACCCGTGCTCCGCAGTGTCGACCTCGCCGTTCCGCAGGGCGTGGTCATGGGCGTCGTCGGCCCCAACGGCGCCGGAAAATCCACGCTCATCAAGGCGATGCTGGGACTCGTGACTCCCCTGACCGGGTCGAGCACCTTCTTCGGGCAGCCCCTCGCGGCCGTGCGCCAACGGGTCGGATACATGCCGCAGTCCACGAGCGTCGACTGGGACTTCCCGACCACGGTGCTCGATGTCGTCACCATGGGCACCTACGGGACACTCGGATGGATCCGCCGACCCGGCCGGCGCGAGCGAGACCGGGCCCGGGCCGCCCTGGACAAGACCGGCATTCTCGAGCTCGCATCCCGGCAGATCGGCGAACTCTCCGGCGGCCAGCGGCAGCGCGTGTTCCTGGCCCGCACCCTCGTGCAGGCACCCGATCTGTACGTCATGGATGAGCCGTTCCAGGGCGTCGACGCCCGCAGCCAGCAGGCCATCGTCCGGGTGCTCCACGACCTGCGCGCGCAGGGGAAGACCGTCGTGATCGTGCACCATGACCTTGCGACCGTGCGCGAGTACTGCGACCACGTCACCCTGCTCAATCGCCGCGTGGTCGCCTCCGGACCGGTGGACGAGGTCTTCACCGCCGCCAACATCCGCACCGCCTACGAGGTCACCGACGGCGACGCCGGCTTCCTCGAGTTCGCCTCGTGAGGGCGGCACCGTGAGCCCGGTGGAGTTCTTCGCCGACCACACCTATCGCATGGTGTTCTTCGGCACGATGACGATCGGCCTGGTCGCCGGGGCACTGGGCACCTTCGCCTACCTGCGCAAGCAGTCCCTGATCAGCGACGTGGTCTCGCACGCCGCGCTTCCGGGAACCCTGCTGGCGTTCCTCGCGGCGGTGGTCGTGTTCGGCACCGACGGGCGCAACATGATCGGCCTCATCCTCGGCGCCGTCATCGTCGGCACGATCGCGGCTCTGCTCGCCAACGCCATCACCCGCACCTCGAAGATCCGCATCGACACCGCGATGGCCGTCTCTCTCACGATCTTCTTCGGGGTCGGGATGCTGTTGCTGCGCATCGTCTCGAACGGCTCGTTCCCGGGGAAGGGCGGCATCCAGGACTACCTGTTCGGCAATGCGTCGGTGATCACCATCGCCGACCTGGCCACCAGCATCGGCGTGGGCGCGATCGCTCTGCTCCTCATGATCGTCTTCTGGAAGGAATTCGCCCTGCGCACCTTCGACCCCGACCACGCCACCGTGCTCGGGTTCGCGCCCCGGGTGATCGACGCGCTCATGTTCACCACGATCGTCATCGCGACGGTGATCGGGGTGAAGGCCGTCGGGCTCGTGCTGATGGTCGCCTTCGTCGTCACCCCGCCCGCCGCCGCCCGGCAGTGGACGCGCACCCTCCCGGGGATGGTGATGGTCTCGGCCGGCATCGGCGCGGTCGGCAGCGGGCTCGGCGCCTACCTCTCGGTCGCGCTCGGGCGGATCCCCACCGGGCCGCTGATCGTGCTCACCCTGTTCGCGATCTTCGTCTTCTCGATGCTGTTCTCCCCGCGGCGCAGTATCGTGCTGCGCGCCATCCGCCGCTCGCGCGCACGAGCCGACCTCAAGCGGGAGCTCCAACGGGAGGCGGCGATCCGATGAGCTTCCTCGTCGCAACGGTGCTACTCGCCGTCGTCACCGCGGTCGCGTGTGCCCTGCCGGGCGCCTTCGTGGTGTTGCGCAAGAACTCGATGCTCGTCGACGCGATCAGTCACGCCGTACTGCCGGGCATCGTGCTCGGATACTTCTTCACCCGCGACCTCGACTCGCCGCTGCTCGTGTTCGGGGCGGCGCTGGCGGGGTTGGTCGTCGTGCTCGGCAGCGAATGGCTCAGCCGGACCGGACTGCTCACCGGCGACGCCCCGCAAGGTCTCATCTTCCCTGCGCTGTTCAGCGTCGGGGTCATCCTCGTCACCCTCAACTTCGCCGACGTGCACCTCGACACCCACGCCGTCCTCGTCGGTGACCTCAATCTCGCGGCGTTCGTGCCGATCGTCGTCGGCGGCGTCTCGATCGGCCCCGCCTACCTTTACCTGATGCTCGGCGTGCTCGCGCTGAACATCGCCTTCCTCGCGGCCTTTTCTGCCCGCCTCACCCTCACCACGTTCGACGCCGCCTTCGCCCGGACCATCGGCATCCGCACCGGTCTGCTCAACGGCGCGTTCATGCTCCTGGTCTCGGTGACGGTGACCGCCTCGTTCAACGGGGCCGGAGCCATCCTGGTGGTCGCGCTGATGATCGTGCCGCCGGCGACCGCCTATCTGATCAGCAGGCGGTTGTCGGTGATGATCACCCTCACGGTCGTGATCGCGGTCTTCGGTGCCCTCGCCGGATTCTGGCTGGCGTATGTGCTCGATGCGGCCACCAGCGCCGGCATGGCGGTGTTCTACGGGCTGATCTTCATCGCGGTGTTCGGCCTCAGCCGCCTCACCCGGCGCGGCAGTCGCGCCCGCGCGCTCGCGGCGATGCAGGCGCGCCCGGTGGCCCGCCCCGCGGCTCAGGAGGCCGGCGTGACCCACACGGCGTCGGTCGCGGCACGCCCCAGCGGGAACGGCGAACCTCCCTCGACGGCGACGTTGAGCACGTCGGAGTAGGGGGCGCCGGCGTCGGTCGCCAGCACAGTCCCGTACGCGACACCGTGTTCGGCGAAGTACTGCAACAGGCCCGGATCGTCGTCCGAGATGCGCTCGACACGCACCCGGCCGCCCGCTGGCGCGCTCGACAGCAGCACGGCGTCCGGGCGGGTCACGGTGCCGTCGGCGGCGGGGATGGGGTCTCCGTGCGGGTCGCGCTCGGGGCGCCCGAGTCGCTCGTCGATGCGGTCGACCATGAAGTCCGAAACGGCATGTTCGAGTGCCTCCGCCTCGTCGTGCACCTGATCCCACCGGTAGCCGAGCATCTCCACGAGGAAGGTCTCGATGAGGCGGTGCCGACGCACCATGGCCACCGCGAAGGTGTGGCCCTCTGCCGTCAGGGATACCGCACCGTAGGGGGCGTGCTCGAGCAGGCCCTGCTCGGTGAGCTTGCGCACCGCGTCCGACGCCGTCGACAGTTTGACGCCCACCCGCTCGGCCACACGCGTGGGCGTCACCGGCTCATCCGACCACTCGCTGAGCCCCCAGATCGCCTTCAGATAGTTCTGGCTGCTCGTGGACAGCGTGGAGACCGACATGCCTCGAAATTACCAAACATCGGTGTTCGAACCACCGAACATCAGCCTGTTCGTCTACGCCGTGCCGGCGGTGGCGATCGAGGCGCGCTCCTTCCAGGTCTTCGCCGTGACGCGGTCCAGGTCGACCTGGCGCCGCATCGCCTGAGCCTTCTCGTACAGCGACGGATCGCCGTAGCTGGTGAGCACCTTCACGATCACCGGCAGCAGCTCGATCATGAAGAACAGCAGCGCGATGAGGAGATGCGCCCAGCCGATCGCGGGCTCCTCCTCGGCAAGACGTTCCATCGCGCTCATCTGGCTGAGGAGACCCGTCGCGCCGGAGTTGCCCGAGGCGACCGACTCGGCCTGTTCGTTGTATGCCGCCAGCGCCATGTCATATTGTTCCCGCGCGAGGGGCAGCTCGTCTTCGGCCTGCTGCTTGTTCAATTCCGATGCGCTCGCGGCCGCATCGGCGCTGGCGCCGTTGGCCGCCGTGAGGGCGTTCTGTGCCTCCAGCAGCTGCGCCGCGGTCTCGTCGTAGGCGGCCTGGGCGGCGGTGAGCTGAGCCTCGGCGGCCGCCGAGCTGGACCCTTCCCCGGTGACGCCGGAACAGCCCTCGACCTCGCCGGCGCCTGTCCCGGTGAGCTCGCACTGGTACAGCAGACGGGCCTCGTCGATGACCTCCTGCTTCTCGGCCAGCTGCGCCGTGAGCTGATCGACCGTGGCCTGCGCCGCGGCCGCCTCGGCGGAGGTCGACGATGTGCCGGCGACGATTCCGGTGGCGGCCTGGTTTTCGAGCTCGGCCACACGTTCGGAGGCCGCCTCCAGCGCCTGCGCCTCGGGACCGTCGGCGACCGCGGTCTGATCCTCGAGCGCTTGGACCACGTTGGTCGAGTTCATCTCGCGCGCGATGTCGTTCTGGAAGATCTGCAGCACGAGAGGTTCGGCCACGACGATGCCGATCAGGGCGGCCATCAGGATGCGCGGGAACGCCAGCCCCAACAGGCGCCACGGGTTGCGCGTCGAAGTCATCGTCGAGGTGAGGAACCGGTCGAGGTTGAAGATGATCAGCGCCCACACCAGCGCCAGGGGAACCGCGATCCACGCGACGATCTGCACGCCCGTGAGCAGGGCGAAGAACATCGACAAGGCCGAGACCACCGCGGTGCCCAACAGGACGAAGAACATCTGCACGAACCGAGGCGTCTCAGCCGGCACGTCGTCGAGGATGTCGCCGTCCGCACCGCCGAGGATCGCCAGCCGTCGCGTCCACGGCATGCGACGCCGACGGCCCTCGCGGGTTCGTCGACCGCGGGGTGCGAGTTCCTCCGCGGCCTCGGGGTCGACCGAGTCGGTGCGATCGACGGGGACGGTGACGGATTCGGAGACGACCGGCTCGTCGGGGGTGAGCGGATCGCGGGTGTCGGCGGAGGCGTCGACGGGTTCGATGGTCTCCTCGGGCACGGGCTTCAAATCGGAGAGGTACTGGGGCTCGTCGTCACCGTCGACCGGGAACTCGATCTGGCCGTCGGAGCCGAACCGGCCGGGGCGATGAGCGGAATAGTTCACCGCGTCACCCTGCACGATCTCGCTATGGCCCCCCTGGGCGAACGCCCCACGGCGCCCGAACATCCGCCGACAGAGAAGGTGCTGACCGGCGTCGGCATCACCCCTCGACGGGGACCGCGCGCCGGGTCGGCGCGGTGATCACCTCGAGCAGGTGCGGGCCGAGTTGGCGATCGGTTGCGAGCACCACGCGGGTGCGCACACCCGGGTGATCCACCGCCCCCAACCGCTGCCCGCGGAGATCGACCACGGTCTGTCCGCGTCCCGGTCCATCGGTGGTGTCCACCACGACCGGCACGCGCGGTGCGACCGTCGGAGTCACGCCGCCGGCGGCGACGGCCGCCGCGAGCGGGTCGTGCAACGCGGAGCTGCGGGTGCCGTAGGTGGGCAGGTAGAAGTCGAAGTAGTGGTCGAGGATCTCGCCGAGCGCGCGGGCCGCCGGCACATCCGAGGCCAGCAGCGCCAGACGGTCCTCCTCGTGCAGGACGTTCTCCATCGTCACATCCAACGGCACGATCGTGAGGTCCCACCCGGCCTCCACCACCGCTGCGGCCGCCTCGGGGTCGTTGCCGATGTTCGCCTCGGCGACGGCCGTGATGTTGCCGGGGGCCCGCGCCGCACCGCCCATGATCGTCACCGCCCGGATGCGCGAGGGCAACGTCGGATCCTCGCGTAGCGCCAGCGCCAGATTCGTCAAGGGCCCGATCGCGACGATGTGCAGGTCACCGGTGTGCTCATGCGACATCTCGATCAGCAACCGCGCCGCCGACACCTCCACCGGTTCGTGCGGTGAGGGGGGCAGATCGACGCCGCCGACACCGTTCTGCCCGTGGATGTGCGGCACACCCCCGTCGTACGCCTTGGCGAGATGGTCGCGGGCACCGATCGCGACCGGCACCTCTGCCGCGCCGAGCAGCGCCAGCAGGTCGAGGGAGTTCCGTGCCGCCTGCTCACTGCTGGTGTTGCCGCTGACGGTGCCGACGCCCACCAGGCGCACCGCCGGCGACGAGACGAGATAGGCGAGGGCGAGGGAGTCGTCCACCCCCGTGTCGCAGTCGAGGAAGACGGGGGCGGAGGCAGTGGCGGGGACGTTCATCCCGTTGAACCTACCCGCGCCGGATCCTCCCGATCGGCCCGGAAAGGGCATCCGGGGCGAATCTTCACGCGGTGGAAACAGACGGCGGCTACCGTCGGAGCACACGCACGGAAAGCGACGCCCTCCACGGGTGGGGAAAGCCTGATGCGGCAACCCACCGCGGTCGCCCGGACCGCCTTCACCGAAGGAGTCACCATGACGTTCCACGTTCCCTCCGTCGACATCTCCGCCTACGTCGGAGACGGCTCGCCCGAAGAGCGCGCCGCCGTCGCCGCGGCCATCGACCACGCCTGCCGCACCGTCGGGTTCATCCAGATCCACGGGCACGGCATCCGGGCCGAGATCATCGACGGGCTCACCGAGGCGATCGACGCGTTCTTCGAGCTCGACCTCGACACGAAGAAGACCTATCGGACGCCGCCTGAGATCAACCGCGGCTACTCGCCGCCGAAGTCAGAATCGCTCTCCCTCTCCCTCGGCGTCGAGTCGGCCACGCGCATGAACGACTTCTTCGAAGCGTTCAACGTCGGCGCGACCGCCGCCGACTACCCGGACTCCCCCGACCTCCCGCAGCCCGACTACGCCGACAACGTCTGGCCCGACGTGCCCGGCTTCGAACAGAAGGTGCAGACCTACTTCGGCGAAGCCGCCCGCGTCGCCCGCACCATGACGAGCATCTTCGCCGACGCGCTCGGTCTGGAGCCGGAGTTCTTCGCCGCGCGCACCGGGCACTCCCTCGACGTGTTCCGCATGAACAACTACGCCCTCCCGCCGGGCACCGACGTCACCCTCGACGGCGATCTCACCGGCATGGGCGAGCACACCGACTACGGCATCGTCACGATCCTGTGGGCCGACCAGGTCCGCGGGCTGCAGGTGCTCGGCACCGACGGCACGTGGAACGACGTGCAGCCCGAAGAGGGTGCCCTGCTGATCAACCTCGGCGACGTCACCGCGCGCCTGACCAACGAACGCTGGATGTCGACACTGCATCGCGTCAAGCCGCCGGTGATCGGCGGGACCATCGAGCGTCGCCGCAGCGCCGCGTTCTTCCATGACGGCGACGTCGACGCCGTCATCCGCACCCTTCCCTCGTGCATCGACGACGAACACCCCGACCTGTACGAACCGGTCACCGTCGGCGAGCACATCGCCGCCAAGCTCGCCGGGTCCCGCGCCGGCGTGCGCAACATCACCGCCGAACGCGAGTCGGCGCGCGTCCTGGCCAGCCAGCGCTGAGGTCGGTCACCACCGGTCGGGGCGCCGCGTCAGACGGCGAGGGAGCTGAGGAAGATCAGCGCCATCGGGGCGACCATCACGACGCCGAGGACGGCGGCGGTGATCGACCAGCGGATCCGCGACGCGCGGCGCATCCCGACGATGATCCCCACCGTCGCCAAGGGCAACACCAACACCGCCAGCAGGGCCGTGAAGGGGAACAGGACGAGCAGGTACCACCACACCAGATTGAACGCGGGTATCAGCCCGATGAGAACCACGGCGAGGGTCGGCACCAGGCCGATCGCCGCGATGATCGTCGCGACGATGCCGTACACATCGCGTTTCGGGCGCGGCGGAGGGCTCGACCAGGCGACCGGGGTGTCCGCCGAAGTCGGCGTGGCGCCGGACGATGCGTCATCCGACTCGGGTGCTGCGGGTGTGGTCATCGGATCCCCTCCGGTCGGTTGAGAGCCTAGGGCCACGCCCCGTCACCGCGCCATCTCGCCCGGGCGCCGGCGTCGCGATCAGGAGAACAGCCGGCGCCACACGTTCGTGTCGGCCAGGTCGAGCAACTCGTCGCCGCGCCCCGACATCACCGTGCGCAACGCGTAGAGGGCGAACCCCTTTGCCTGCGCGGCGCTGATCGACGGGGGGATGGACAGCTCCTGACGGGCGACGGCGACGTCGACCAACGCCGGCCCGGGCTCCGCGAACGCCCGCTCGAGCGCCCCACGCAGATCGCCCGGTTCCTCGACACGGATGCCCGTGATCCCGACAGACTCCGCCACGGCCGCGAAGTCGGGATTGTCCAACCCGGTGCCCCAATTGACGATCCCGGCCGCCTTCATCTCCACCTCCACGAAGTTCAGCGACGAGTTGTTGTACACGACGATCTTCACCGGCAGGTCGTTCTGACGCAGCGACAGCAGATCGCCCATGAGCATCGCCAAGCCGCCGTCACCGGCCAGCGCGACCACCTGACGATCCCGATCCACCGCCTGCGCACCCAGCGCGTGGGGAAGCGCGTTGGCCATCGAACCGTGCGAGAACGACCCCACCAGATGCCGCTCCGCATGGATGTGCAGATACCGGGCGGCCCATGTCACGGGCGACCCGACATCGGGCACGAACACGGCATCCGGATCCGCCACCTCGTCGACCAGCCGCGTCAGGAACTCCGGATAGATCGGCGCCTTGCCGTCGTCGGTGGCGAGCTCGTCGAGCTCCCGCCGCGTCTTGGCGTAGTGGTCGAGCGCAGACGTGAGGTGGCCGCTGTCGCGGCCCACGCGCAGCAGCGGCAGGAGGGCGCGGGCGGTCTCGCCGACATCGCCCACGATGCCGAGATCGACCGGTGCGCGACGCCCGAGCTGCTCACCACGCACGTCGACCTGGATGATCGTCGCGTCAGCCGGATAGAACTGCCGGTAGGGAAGGTCGCTGCCGAGGATCAGCAACGTGTCGCACTTCTCCATCGCCCGATAGCCCGACGCGAAGCCGAGCAGACCCGTCATACCGACATCGAACGGATTGTCATGCTCGATGTACTGCTTGCCGCGCAACGCATGCACGATCGGCGCCTGCAACCGGTCGGCGAGGGCGATCACCTCATCACGCGCACCCGCCACCCCCGCCCCCGCGAGGATCGTCACCGCCTCCGCCGCATCCAGAAGTCCCGCCGCGGCCGACAACTCACTCTCGGCCGGCACGATCCGCGGCTGAGCCGCCTGGATCGCGGCGGCCGGTCGGCGATCAGGCGCATCTGCGAAGAAGATGTCTCCCGGGACCACGACGACCGCGACCCCGCGCTTCTCCACCGCCGTGCGCATCGCCGTCTCCAGCACCCACGGGAACTGCGACGGGTCGGCGATGAGCTCGCAATAGTCACTGCACTCGCGGAACAGCTCCTGCGGATGGGTCTCCTGGAAGTAGTTCGACCCGATCTCCGACGACGGGATGTGCGACGCGATCGCCAGCACCGGCACGCGACTGCGGTGCGCATCGAACAGGCCGTTGATGAAGTGCAGGTTCCCCGGACCGCAACTGCCGGCCACCACCGCCAGTTCCCCGGTGACTTCGGCCTCCGCGGCCGCGGCGAACGCGGCGGCCTCCTCGTGCCGCACATGCATCCAGTCGATCCCGCTGGTGCGCAGCGCATCTGTGAACGCGTTGAGCGAGTCCCCCGGAAGCCCCCACACGCGCTCGACCCCGGCGCGTTCGAGGATCTCGACGGACTGCTCGGCGATGGACTGGGCCATGGTGCTCCTCGATTCCGGTCGGTCTACGCGGCCCACCATAGGGAGGCGCGACCGTTCGGGATCGAGGGGTCGACACCCGGCGGCGGTAGCGTGAGAATGTGCGCGCACTGGTCATGGAGGAGATCGCCGGACCCCTCGCGGTCCGCGACGTGCCTGCGCCCGTGCCACCGCCCGGCGGCGTGGTCGTCGAGGTCCGGGCCACGGGCCTGTGCCGCAGCGACTGGCACGCCTGGGTCGGACACGACGACATCACCCTCCCCCACATCCCCGGACACGAACTCGCCGGCGTCGTCCGCGCCGTCGGGGCCGGCGTGGAAAGGTGGCGGGAGGGCGACCGGGTGACCGTGCCCTTCGTCTGCGGGTGCGGCCGATGCCGCTGGTGCCGCCAGGGCGACGCGCACGTGTGCCCCGACCAGCAGCAACCCGGATTCACACACGCGGGATCGTTCGCCGAGCTCGTCGCCCTGCACGCCGCCGACACCAACCTCGTCCGCATCCCGGACGCGGTCTCCTTCGACGCCGCCGTGTCGCTCGGGTGCCGCTTCGCCACCGCCTTCCGGGCCCTCACCGCCCGCGCCCGCCTGGCCGCCGGGGAATGGGTCACCGTCGTCGGCGCCGGAGGGGTCGGCCTCAGCGCGGTCATGATCGCCAAGGCCCTCGGCGCGCGGGTGGTCGTCGTCGACCGCAGCGACCGCGCGCGGCAGACCGCCGCTCGGCTCGGCGCCGACCACACCGTGTCGGCGACCGAGACTGACGTCCCGGCACGCATCCACGACCTCACCGACGGGGGCGGCGACGTCTCCATCGACGCCGTCGGAACCGAACAGGCATGCGTCGACGCCATCCTCTCCCTCAGACGTCGTGGCCGTCACGTGCAGATCGGCCTCCTCCCCACCGAGAGCGGCCTGTCGCCGGTTCCGATGGCACGCGCGATCGCGTGGGAACTCGACCTGCTCGGAAGCCACGGCATGGCCGCCGCCGACTACCCCGCCATGCTCGACCTCATCGACCGCGGCGACCTGCGACCACAGGAGCTGATCGAACGGGTCGTCCCCCTCGAGGAAGTGGCCCGACTCCTCCCCGCCCTCGACACCCACTCGCCTGCGGGCATGACCCTGATCGACCCGAGCCGATGATCACCGACACGCCGCCTCCCCTCGACCCCCACGCTCCCGACCTGCCGGGAAGCGCCGTCATCGCGCAGCGGTGGAGCAAGGCGATGTTCCTCCACTGGCGCGTCGCCCCCGACCTCATCCGCCCCCTCCTTCCGCCCGGCATCGAACCCGACGTGTTCGACGGCTCGGCCTGGATCGCGCTCGTGCCCTTCGTGCTGTCGGATTTCCGCTTCCTGCCCTTCGGACCCGTGCCGCGGCTCGGCACATTCCACGAGATCAACATCCGCACCTACGGCATCGACCGTGACGGACGCCGCGGCGTGGTCTTCCAGACCCTCGAAGCCCAGCACCTCGTGCCCGTGTTGACGGCGCGGGCACTGTTCGGCCTGCCCTACCGGTGGGCGCAGATCGGCATGCGCGACGAGTCGGAGGCCCGGGTGCGCGAAGTCCGCTCCCGCCGCCGCAGCCCGAGCGGACGACCCGGAGCACCCCGCACGCGCATCCGGGTCGCGATCGGTGAGGCACCCGTCGACACGCCCCTCTCGCGATTCCTCACCGCCCGATGGGGTTTCCACGAGCGTCACCTCGGCCGCACCATCTGGGCCGCGAACGAACACGAGCCCTGGCCGCTCGTCGACGCCGAGCTGCTCGCGCTCGACGACGACCTCCTCGCCGCGGCCGGGTTCCCCCACCTCGCCGCCCGCCCACCCGACTCCGTTCTGGCCATGCCGTTCGACCACCCCGGACTCATCACCCGCTTCGCCGCTGCCCGCCGCGTCTGAGTCGACCCCCTTCGCCCCGCTCGGTTGTCCCGTCTGGCAGTTCCGGTGAACAACACAGGAGATCTGGCCGGATCCGGCGCGAAACCCGGGTCGACGCCGCTCTCTGGCTCACTTCTCCTGTGTTCTTCACACCGTCGCCACGTCGCCACGTCGCCACGTCGCCACGTCGCCACGTCGCCACGTCGCCACGTCGCCACGCCGGCCGCGTCGCTGCCCACCGACCCACCGGCCCGGCCGCGACGCTGCCTGTCGAGTCCGCGCCACCGCGCGACTCGTGAACAACACAGGAGATCCGCCCGCATCCGGTACACGGCATGGGTCTTGTGCCGCGGCCGACCCACACGCTTCCTGTGTTCTTGACGTCGACCGCGGCCGGTCCGCTGAGGCCGAGGCTGCGGGCCCGCGGCCGCGCTCTGCCAAAGTGGACGTGTCCCGACCGGAGATCAAGTTTCCATGAGTACACCTCCACCCTCGCCCACTGCCGCCGACGCCGAGCGGGCTCCCACCCGCAGGGAATGGGGTGCGCTCGCGGTCCTCTCCCTCGGCCTCGGCCTGATCGTGCTCGACGGCACGATCGTGGGCGTCGCACTTCCCGACATCATCGCCGACCTCGGCCTGGACCTGACCGACGCGCAGTGGGTCAACAGCCTCTATGCCGTCCTGCTCGCCGCCCTCCTGCTGTCGACGGGACGACTGGCGGATCGGTGGGGGCGCAAGCGCCTCTTCCTCGCGGGCATCGTGATCTTCGCGGGCGGCTCGCTCCTGGCGGCGCTCGCCGGCTCCGCGGCACCGCTCATCGCCGCTCGTGCCGTGCAGGCGATCGGTGCCGCGCTGATCATGCCGTCGACGCTGTCCACGGTCAACGCCGTGTTCCGCGGACGCTACCGCGCCGCCGCTTTCGGGGTGTGGGGCGCGGTGATATCCGGTGCCGCAGCGGTCGGCCCGCTCGCCGGGGGTGCACTCACCCAGTACGCCTCGTGGCACTGGATCTTCCTCGTGAACATCCCCCTCGGCATCCTCGTCTTCATCGCCGCCGTCCTCACGGTGCCCGAGACCACGGGAGCGAAGGGGCGTCCCGGTGCCGATGTCGACGGCGCCCTGCTCAGCGCAATCGGGTTCGGTGCACTCGTGTTCGCGGTGATCGAAGGGCCGGACCTCGGCTGGTGGACACCGGCATCCGAGTTCGTCGTCTTCGGGTGGACCTGGCCCGCCGACGCACCGATCTCGATCATCCCGATCATGTTCGTCGTCGCTGCGACGGCCTTGGCGCTGTTCGTCGTCTGGGAACGGCACCGCGAGAAGGTGCGCCGATCGGCGCTCCTCGACCTCAATCTCTTCCGCCTTCGCACGTTCTCGTGGGGCAACATCACCGCTGCCGCGGTGGCCGTCGGCGAGTTCGCCATCATCTTCGTGCTGCCGCTGTATCTCATCAATGCGCTCGGACTCGACGTCATGGGTGCCGGGCTCGTGCTCGCCGCGATGGCGGTCGGAGCATTCTTCGCGGGGGCGGGTGCCCGGCACCTCGCCGCGCGATTCGGCTCCCCCGGGACGGTGCTGATCGGTCTGACGTTGGAAGTGGCGGGTGTGGTGGTGCTCGCCCTCATCGTCCAGGCGACGACCCCCGGGTGGATCGTCGCGCTGCCGTTGGTCGTCTACGGGCTCGGCCTCGGGCTCGCTTCGGCTCAGCTGACCGGCACCGTCCTGCGCGACGTGCCGGTGGAAGTGTCGGGCCAGGGGTCGGCTACCCAAAGCACGGTGCGCCAGGTCGGCTCCGCGCTCGGCACAGCTTTCGCGGGAGCCGCCCTTTCCGTCGCATTGGCGATCACGCTCCCGTCCTCGCTCGCGGACGCCGGGATCAGTGGCAAGACCGCCGACACCCTCGCGACGAGCACCCGCGACTCCGCGGGCACGACCATCTCGCAGCTTCGCGCCGAGGGCACCTCGAGCTCTCTGGGTGACCAGACGACCACGGCCGTCGACGCGCTGGCATCCGGCTTCGCGGACGGAACCCGCTGGGCCCTTCTGGTCGCGTCGGTCTTCCTGCTCCTCGGTCTCGTCGGGGCTTTCCGCCTCCGCCGCGCCGCCGCGAAATAGTGAGTGCCCCCCGCGTAGACGGGGCACTCCCCCTGCCGACACAGGTCATCCCCTCCCGCGCGTCCGGATGGGCCCAGAAGGTCGGATTCGTCCCGGGTCGCGCGGGCGGGGGTGCCGCAATTCAGGTTGGTCGTGCGTCGGAGTGCCGGGGGCGGGTGTTCGGGCGGGGTGGGTGTGTGGGTGGCCTGAGTTGGTGCACGTGGCGGGGGCTGGCTCGACTGCCCGCGGTGCGGGGCGTGACGGCGGAGTAGGGTGTCGGCGATGGCTCTCGACCTCGTTCCCGCGCTCGACGCCCCGCACCTGGTCGCGCCGCCCACCGCTGCGGCGCTCGCGGCGCTTCCGCCCGACCTCGCCGCCACCGTTTCCGTCGCCCCGATCGATGCGGCGCTCGCCGACACGGCCGCCTTCTGCGACGCCTACGGGGTCCGCCTCGCCGACTCGGCCAACTGCATCGTCGTCGCGGGCAAGCGCGGCGATCGCGTCACCTATGCGGCCTGCGTCGTGCTCGCGACGACCCGCGCCGACGTGAACGGTGTCGTGCGGCGCCTCCTCGACGCCCGCCGCGCGAGCTTCGCGCCGATGGACGACGCCGTTGCGATGACGGGCATGGAGTACGGCGGCATCACCCCGCTGGGCCTCCCCTCCGAGTGGCGCATCCTCGTCGACGGTCGGGTTCGCGATGTGGAGTCGGCGATCATCGGTGCGGGCATCCGTGGCGCGAAGATCGCGCTTCCGGGCGCCACACTGTGCGCGCTTCCGGGCGTCGAGGTGATCGAAGGCCTCGCCTCCGCCTGACCGTTCTCGGCCGAGTCCGCCGAATGGGGTCGCCACCGCTGAGGCGGGCCGGGGTCGCATCTGATCGCGCGCGCCCTGATCCACGGGTCGGGTCGGTTGGTGCGGGGCGCGTTGCGGTGCCGTGGCTGTCGGTGGTCGCCGCCTGAGGGCGCCCGTCCCGATCCACTGGCGGGGCCTTGCCGCCGCGGAGGCGGGCCGGAGCCGCGCTTGGTCGACGGAGGGGAACGGCGCCGTGTGTCCGCACCGCCGCGCGGCACGATGACCGCTTCGGTGGGTCTTGTCACCTGCTGTTCACCTGCCGGTGAGCAATCCGTCCATAAACGCCGTCTAGCTTGGACGCTGCGTCCACGCGGATGCGGGAAGGATCCTCGTGACCGGCACCATCGTCTTCGACCTCGACGGAACGCTCGCCCTCGGCGACGGACCGATCGTCGCCTACGCCCGCACCCTCGCCGGGGTCGCCGGCGACGGACTCCTCACCCGTGCGGAGGAGGAACTCGCCTCCTTCGCGACGGGCGGATCCGACTACCGCGACGGCTACCACGCCGTGGGAACGGTCGCGGAGCAGGCCGGGGTCGCCGCGGACGACATCAGCACAGCCTACGAGGCCAGCCGGCGGGCCCTCGGCACGCCCGCCGCCCCCGTCCAGCCTCCCGCCGGGATCGCAGCCCTGTTGCGCGACGTCGCCGACGGGACCCGACTGGTCCTCGCGACCAACGCGCCCGACGCGGGCGTGCGGGAGCTCCTGCTCGACTGGGGCATCGCGGATCTGTTCACCGCCATGCACTTCACCGTCGGCAAGCCCGACGGCCTGACCGCGGTGATCCGCCACGCCCAGCAGTTCGGCCCGGTGCTCTCCATCGGCGACATCGCCGAGTTCGACCTCGCACCGGCCGCCGCCCTGGGCGCCGACACCGCCCTGGTCGGCGCCACCTATGACTCCTCACCGTTTCCCGCCACGATGCGCGGCCGCACGGTGACCGACCTCTCCGACGACATCCGCGCCTGGGCCGCCGCAGCGGCATCCGGCACCTCCCCTGCCCACCTGACCGTCTGACCCACCTCACCCGACACCCGAAAGGTCCGTTCGACATGCGTACTCGCCTGATCGCCACCAGCGTCGCCGCCACGGCGCTCCTCGCCCTCGCCGGCTGCTCCAGCACCGACGCCGACACCTCAAACGCCTCCGACACCGAGGCCGCCTGGCCCGAGTCGATCACCATCTCGCTGGTCCCCTCGGTCGAGGGCGAAGACCTCGCCGAGGCCCTCGACCCGCTCACCACCTACCTCTCCGAGAACCTCGGCATCGAGGTCGAGGGTGTCGTCGCCACCGACTACGCCGCGACGGTCGAGGCCCTCGGCGCCGACCAGGCGCAGGTCATCATCACCGACGCCGGGTCGCTGTACAACGCGATCGACCGGTACGACGCCGAGCTGATCCTGCGCGACGTGCGCTTCGGCGCGACCTCGTACGCGTCGGTGGCGATGACGAACAACCCCGACAAGTACTGCGACGACGAGCCCGTGATGTCGACCTACGACGCCAGCGGCATCGAGCTGTCGTATTGCAACGGCATCGAGGAGGAGGGCGCTTCGGCCACCGGCAGCGGCCCCGCAGCCATCGAGACGTTCTCGAAGATCGACGCCGGCACCGAGGTCGCCCTGCAGGCGGCCACCTCCCCCGCCGGCTACCAGTACCCGGTCGTGACCATGCGCGAGGCCGGCATCGACACCGACGCCGACATCGAGCAGATCCCGGTCGAGGGCAACAACAACGCCGTCCTGGCCGTCGCCAACGGTGATGCCGAAGTGGGCTTCGCCTACTGGGATGCGCGCACCACCGTCACCGAAGAGGTCCCCGACATCGCGGAGAAGGTCGTGGCCTTCGCCTACACCGACATGATCCCCAACGGTGGCGTCGCCGTCGCCCCGAGCCTGCCGGCCGACCTCGTCGAGCAGCTCACGACGCTGATGGACGAGTACGCCGACTCGTCCGAGGAGGCCGCGACGGTCATGTTCGAGCTCGTCGGCCTCTCCGACTGGACCGCTGAGACCGCGCAGGACGAGATCGACCGCTACGGCGAGGTCCTCGCGACCTTCGCCGGCTGATCATCTGACGCGGAGGAACGCATCAGCATGCGTGATCACACGCACCGCGTGGAGGTCGGGGCCACCCCGGCCTCCACGCCGTGGTCCATCCGACTCGACGACGTCTCGGTCACGTATCCGAACGGTACGCGCGCCCTCAAGAACGTCTCGGCCGAGATCGCCGCGGGCGAGATGGTGTCGATCGTTGGCCTGTCGGGCTCCGGCAAGTCGACGCTCATCCGCACCATCAACGGTCTGGTGGAGCCGAGCGGTGGCACCGTCGCGGTCGGTCCGACGACGGTCACGGGCCTGCACGGTCGACGGCTGCGCGAACTGCGCGGCCACATCGGCATGATCTTCCAGGGGTTCAACCTCGCCGAGCGGACGAGTGTGTACCGCAACGTCCTCGTCGGCCGATTCGCGCACACCTCCACCGCCCGGACGATGCTCGGGCTCACCTCCGCGCACGACCGGGACCTCGCGCTGACCGCGTTGGACTCGGTGGGGATGCTCGAGAAGGTGTGGATGCGCGCCGGCGCGCTGTCGGGTGGGCAGAAGCAGCGGGTCGCGATCGCGCGGGCGCTGACGCAGGAACCGGCGGTCATGCTCGCCGACGAGCCGGTGGCGAGCCTGGACCCGCCGACCGCGCACGCGGTCATGGACGACCTGCGTCGCATCAACGTGGAGCGCGGTCTGACGGTGCTGGTGAACATCCACCTGATGGACCTGGCGCGCCAGTACACGACACGCATGATCGGTCTGCGCGACGGGGAGTTGGTCTACGACGGCCCGGCCGGCGCGGCCACGGACGCCGATTTCGAGCAGATCTACGGGCGCCCCATCCAGTCGCGTGACCGCATGGGGGCCTGAGATGTCCGACACCTCTCTGCGGGTGCCGCCGAAGCCCACCCGGCGTCTGCGTGTGGCGCTGATCGCGCTGGCGTTCACCGCGTTCACCGTCGCCACATGCCTGCCGGCGATCGGCGGTGTCGAGCTCGACTTCGGTGCGATCGTGAAGAACTGGCAGAACGGTGCCGACAAGGTCGCCCAGTTGATGCAGCCGGACTTCTCCTTCGTGCCCCGCACCCTCGAGCCGGTTCTCGAGACGGTGCAGATGGCGATCGTGGGGGCCGCGGCGGCCGCGGTGGTCTCGGTGCCGCTGACCTTGTGGGCCGCGCGTCCGACCAACCCGAACGGGTTCACCCGCGGCGCCGTGCGTGCGGTGATCAATGTGATCCGCGCCGTCCCCGACCTCGTCTACGCGACCATCCTGGTGGCGATGGTGGGTGTGGGGGCGTTGCCGGGCCTGCTGACACTGTTCCTGTTCGACATCGGCATCGTCGTGAAGCTCGTCTCCGAGGCCATCGACTCGGCCGACCATCCCTATATGGAGGCCGGCCGTGCCGCCGGTGGCACCCAGAGCCAGATCAACCGGGTCACGGCGTTGCCCCAGTCGTGGCCGTTGTTCGCGAACCAGTGGCTGTACGCGCTCGAACTCAATGTGCGCATCTCGGCCATCCTCGGCATCGTCGGCGCCGGCGGCGTGGGGCGTCTGCTCGACGAGCGCCGGGCCTTCTTCGCCTACGACGATGTGGCGATCATCATCCTCGAGATCCTCGTGGTCGTCATCGCGATCGAGTGGTTCTCGAACTTCCTGCGACGGAGGCTCGTATGACCCTCACCGCCCCGCTCCCGCCCGCCCGGACGGCGCCGGCCGTCCCGCCCAAGCCCTCGAAGCTCATCCCGACCCTGACGGCGGTCGTCGTGGGCGCGGTGGTGTTGCTGTCCGCTGCGGGCCTGGACGTGACCTGGGAGGACCTGCTGACCATCCCGGGCGAGGTCTGGCACTACGGCACGCTCATGTTCGTCGATCCGAACTGGGAGAAATTGCCCCGTGCGCTGCTGGAGACGTGGCGATCGATTTCGATGGCGTGGCTGGGCGCGATCCTGTGCGTGCTCTTTTCCATCCCGCTCGGGATGCTCGCCGCACACGGGGTAGGGCCGGCATGGGTGCGGATCCCCCTGCGGGGCCTGTTCGCCGTGATCCGCGCCGTGCCGGAGGTGGTGATCGCGCTCATCCTGCTGACCGTCACGGGGTTGACGCCGTTCACGGGGGCCCTCGCGCTGGGACTGGCCGGTATCGGCACGCAGGGCAAGTGGACCTACGAGACGATCGAATCGGTCCAGGAGGGGGCGTCGGATGCGGTGCGCGCGGCCGGGGGGAGCACGGCAGAGGTCGCTCGATGGGCGCTGTGGCCGGCCGCGGCTCCGGGACTGATGTCGTTCGCGTTGTACCGTTTCGAGATCAACATCCGCACCTCGGCCGTGCTCGGTTTGATCGGTGCCGGGGGCATCGGGAACATGCTGTCGAACTACACCAATTTCCGGGAGTGGGATACGGTCGGCATGCTTTTGATCGTCGTGGTCGCCGCGACGATGGTGATGGATGCGATCTCCGGTGCGATCCGCCGCCGGATCATGGAGGGAGCGGGTACGCGTGACCTGGGCCGGATCCTCTGACGCGCCGCCGAGCGCGCGCGTCGCCGCACTCGCCCCGTCGATGCAGCCGAGCGAACGGCGGGTCGCGGAGGCGATCGCCGCCGACATCGAGTCGGCCATCGACCGGTCGGCCCAGGAGGTCGCTGAGATCGTGGGTGTGGGCCGCGCCACGGTGATCCGCACCGCGCAGACGCTCGGCTACGACGGCTACCCGCAGCTGCGCGTGGCGTTGGCCCGCGAGCTCGCATCGGGCCCGATGCCCGTGGACGAATCGGTCGACGGATCGATGTTGGGGGCGCTGCGTGCCGAGGTGGAGGCCTTCAGTGCGCGACTGCCGCAGACGGTCACGGCGCTCACCGACCCGCAGCTGGAGGATTTCGTCGAGTCGCTCGACGGCGCCACGCGGGTGCTGGTCGCCGCCAACGGGCTGTCGGCGCCGCTCGGACTCGATCTGGTGTTGCGGCTGACGGCCGCGGGGCGCCCCGCGGAGTACCTCCCGGACGCCCTCGGGCAGGAGATCGCCGCCCGCCAGCTGGGTGCGGGGTCGGTGTGCGTGGTGATCTCCGGTTCCGGGGTCAACCGCGCGACACTGTCGGTCATGACCGCGGCGCGCGAGAGTGGGGCGCGCGTGCTCGCGGTCACGTCGTTCGCACGTTCCGCGGTCGCGGAGT
Source organism: Microbacterium aquimaris (assembly GCF_039531285.1). Taxonomy (NCBI): domain Bacteria; kingdom Bacillati; phylum Actinomycetota; class Actinomycetes; order Micrococcales; family Microbacteriaceae; genus Microbacterium; species Microbacterium aquimaris. The sequence goes on from NZ_BAAAPT010000001.1 coordinate 936,557, forward strand.
CCGCCGACGTGGCCCTGGTGATCCCGCCGGTGAGGGGATCGTTCCGCGAGGAGCTCGAGCATGCGTCGCGGGCGGCGCTGATGCTCGTGACCGAGTCGCTGGTCGGGCTCGTCGTGGCCCGCCGGGGAGAGCAGGGGCGTGACGCACGTTCGGCGACGTTGTCGGTGCTCGGGCATTCCCTCGATGAGTGAGCCGGGCGGTGCCTGCACGGAGAAGTGAGACAATGGCCACCATGCGTCAGTCACGGGCACCTCGTGTCGCCCGTGGCGTCGCCGCCGCCTCGGTCGCCACGTTCGTCGCTCTGCTGTCCCACGTCGCCGGGGGTGGTGCGATGCCCGGGTGGCTGGGTATCGCCGTGCCCTGGGTGCTGTCGGTGTTCGTCTCGACGCTCTTGACCGGTCGCCGGCTGTCGCTGATCCGCCTTTCGCTGTCGGTCGCGCTGAGTCAGGTGCTCTTCCACACGCTGTTCGTCCTCGGCGCCGCCGATGCCGGAGCCGCCACGGCCGGTCACCATCACGGTGTCGCGGCCCTGTCGCCATTGTCCGCGGAGGCGACGGCGGCGCTGTATGCCGATGCGGCGATGTGGGGATGGCATGTGTTCGCGGGGGTCGTGACCGTCGCCGCGATCCACCGCGGCGAACGGATCGTCGCCGCCATGCGCACCCTCGCCGGCGAGCTCGCCGACTGGCTGCGCCGCCGCCTCCCCGCGTCGGTACTGTCCCCTCTTCCGGATGCGCCTCGCGCGCCGGTTTCGGCCGTCACCGCCTGGTCGGTCGATGACGCCCCGCGGCTCGCGCCGCTGCGCCGCCGCGGGCCGCCCGCCCTCCGCGTGCTCTGACATTCCCGTCGCCTCTCGGCGGCGACTCGTCCACGTCCGGCGACGACCGGGCGGAGTACTCGCGCGCACCGTGCGCGCAGAAGGGCGTTGTCGATGGTCTCCATCCACACACGCTTCGCCGCGGCCATCGTCGCGGTGGGCCTCACCTTCGGATCGGTCTTCGTCGTCGCAGCCCCCGCGACCGCGCACGACGAGCTGATCTCGAGCGATCCCGGCGAGGGCGAGAGCCTCGCCGTGGCACCCGAGTCGGTGACCCTCACCTTCTCGGGCGACATTCTGCCGATGGGCGCTGCCGTCGTCGTCGCCGACGGTGACGGACGCGACTGGGTCGTCGGGGAACCCGAGCGACGCGACAACGTCGTGACGGTGACCCTGGAACCGGATATGCCGGAAGCGGGATATGAGGTGCGGTGGCGCGTCGTGTCGGAGGACGGTCACCCGATCAGCGGGCTCATCCCGTTCACGATCGGTGACGCGGAGCCGCTCGAACGCGCGGCAGCGGAGGACACCGCCGTCGACACCCCGGACGACGAGGCGACTACGCAGAGTCAGAGCACACAGGAGAGCGCGGGCGCGATGCGTCTGGTGCTCATCGGAGCGGGAGGAGCGGCCATCGCGGTCGCAGCCTTCGCGCTCCTCTCCCTCATCCGCCGGCGCAAGACCGGCACGGACGACGGAACCTGACCCGTCGTCTTCATCTGAAAGGACACCCTGTGAACACTTCTCCCCACACCACATTCCGTTTGGGCGCCCTCCTCGCGGCGAGCGCGCTCGTGCTCGCCGGTTGCGCGTCCACGAGCACCGAGCCGGCTGCCGACACCGACACCGCCACACAGGCGGAGGCATTCGCGATCGAGGATGCCTGGGTCAAGGCCGCCGATTCCGGCATGTCGGCGGCGTTCGGCGAACTGGAGAACGCCTCCGGCGAAGACATCGTCGTCGTGGCCGCCTCGAGTGAGGTCTCGCCGATGATCGAACTGCACGAGACCGTCGCCGACGATGCCGGCGAGATGGTCATGCAGGAGATCGACGGCGGCTTCGTGATCCCCGCCGAGGGCACCTACCTGCTCGAACCCGGTGGCAACCACATCATGCTCATGGGACTCGAGCAGCCGATGCTCGCCGGTGAGGAGGTCACCTTCACGCTGACCTTCGCCGATGACTCGACGGCCGAGTTCACCGCGCCGGTGAAGGACTACTCGGGCGCCAACGAGAACTACGTCGGCGACGATTCGGACATGGACGACATGGACGACATGGACGACTCCGACATGGACGAGTCGGACGACCACGAAGACCACGACCACTGATGTCCGCGCCCGACTCGGGCGCACGTCGATCCGGCTCCACCCGGCGACAGTTCCTCCTCGGAGGAGCTGTCGCCGGCGTCGGGGCCGCCGCAGCGATCGGCGTGGATCTCGCCCTCAACCAGAACGACTCCTCCGCCGAGCAGGTCTCCGTGCCGCTGAACGGCGACACCGTCGTCCCCTTCTTCGGTGTCCACCAGGCCGGCATCGACACCGACGCGCAGGCGCACGGCACGTTCGTCGGCCTGACCTTGCGCGAGGACGTCGACCGCGACGGCCTGCGCCGGCTCATGCGGATCCTCACCGACGACGCCTCGCGTCTGACCCGGGGGGAACCGGCTCTGGCCGATTCGGAACCCGAGATGGCGAGCCCGCCCGCGCGTCTGACGGTCACCTTCGGCTTCGGACCCGGGTTCGTGGCCCGCGCGGGCGGTGTCGCGCCGTCATGGCTTGCGCCCCTCCCGGCGTTCGCCATCGACCGGCTGCAACCCGAGTACAGCGACGGCGACCTGCTCATTCAGTTCGCCGGTGACGACCCCACGACCGTCGCGCACGCGACGCGCATGCTGTTGAAGGATGCGCGCAGCTTCGCCGAGGTCAAGTGGATGCAGCACGGGTTCCGTCGCGCGTACGGGTCGGTGGCACCCGGCACGACGATGCGCAACCTCTTCGGACAAGTCGACGGCACCGCCAACCCGTCCCCCGGCACCCGTGACTTCGACACGGTGGTGTGGAGTGCCGAGGGGTGGATGGCCGGAGGAACCGGGGCGGTCGTTCGTCGCATCCAGATGGATCTCGACACGTGGGACATGCTCGACCGGACTGGGCGGGAGCAGTCCGTGGGCCGCTACCTGCACAACGGCGCCCCACTCACCGGCACCGACGAGCACGACGACCCCGACTTCGAGGCGACCACGGCCATCGGGTTCCCGGTGATCCCGGAGTTCTCCCACATGCGACGGGCGCGTTCAGACGACACGACGCAGCGGATCTTCCGCCGCGCCTACAACTACGACGAGCCACCGACCGGCGACCGGGTGTCGGACTCGGGGCTCATCTTCGTGTCGTTCCAAGCCGACGTCGACGCGCAGTTCACGCCGATCCAGCGCCGGCTGGATGAGCTGGATCTGCTCAACGAGTGGACCACCCCGATCGGATCCGCCGTCTTCGCCATCCCGCCCGGGTGCGCCGAGGGCGGGTACATCGGAGAAACCCTCCTTGCATGATGCCGCCCCACCCCTCTCTGCCCGCAGACCCGGGCGTGGAGTGCCCGCCCAGGGCGACGACTTAGACTGGATGCATCCCGTCCTGTCCGCCAGGACCCCCTCCACAGGAACCATCGTGACCGAAACCCCGTCTTCGCGCGCCTTCGAGGTGCGCCACGTGCAGGTCGCCCGCGCCGTGTTCGCCGCCATCGCCGCGGTGATGATCACCTTCTCGAGCGACCACTCGGCGGCTGTGGGGCTCGCGGTCTTCAGCGGATTCACCCTCGCCACCTCCCTCGTGCACTTCGCGGCCGCGTGGCTGGTCTATCCGGCCGGATCCCGTTGGCCCTCCGTGCTGCTGGGATTGCTCTCGGCGGCGGCGGGAATGGCCGCGGGCATCCCGCCGTGGCGCACGACGACGCTCTTCTTCGTGGTCGTCGTCGCGTGGGCGGTGCTCACCGGCATCGTCGAGCTGATCGCCGGTATCCGCGGGGTGCGTGGCGGTGCGGCGAGCATCCCGAGCCGTACGGAGGCGCGCGATGCGCTCATCACCGGCGCGATCACCCTCGTGTTCGCGGTGGCGACGGTCGTGGTCTCGCCCGAGTACTCCCTGACCTACACGATCGACGAAGCCGGCACCTTCGAACTGACGGGCACCATCATCGCCGTCGGCGTGTTGGGCTTCTACACCGCCATCGTGGCGGTGCACCTCGGGATCGCCGGCGCCAGCCCCCGGCCCCGGACCTCACCCGCCGAGACGGCCGCGCACGATCGTGCCGCCGAGCAGAAGGGCGCTGACGCGTGACCGACAAGCCCACCCGACGCGACCTGCTCAAGCCCGTTCAGCTGCTCGGACTGGCCTTCATCGCCGCCGCTTTCGCCGGAGGTGTGACCCTGGTGGCGATGGGGTTCTTCCAGGCGCTCCCCGCGGAAGACCACCAGCGCGCGCTCATCGTCGCTCTCGTCGTGGCCGGGGTGAGCTTCATCGCGACATTGCTGATCGTGGCGCTCTTGCTCCTGGCGGTGGATCCTGCCGAGATGGACAAGCCCGTGGACCGCCCCGTCCTCCTGCCGGAGGAGCCCGACGCCCCCGGCGGCGACGAGCCCTCCACGACCTGACCCGACCTCCGGCTGCGGCGCGACCGGCCGCCGGCGTCCTTACGAGAGGACGTCGACGAGGGATGATGCGAGACCGGTGTATCCGGCCGGGGTGAGCGCGATCAGGCGCTGCTTCGCGTCGTCGCCGATATCGAGTCCGCGCACGAACTCCGCCAGCTCCGCCGCACCCACACGGCGCCCGCGGGTGAGCTCCTTCAGCAGCGCGTACGGGTCGGTGATCTGAGAGCGGCCGGCGGTGATCTCGGCGCGCACGACGGTCTGGATCGCCTCGGCCAGGACCTCCCAGTTGGCGTCGAGGTCGGCATCCAACACGTGCTGCGACAGGGAGATCTCACCGAGCCCGCGCTCGAGGTTGTCGAGGGCGAGCAGGGAATGGCCGAAGGCGACGCCGATGTTGCGCTGCGTCGTCGAGTCGGTGAGATCGCGCTGCATGCGGCTGGTCACCAGGGTCTGGGCGAGGGTGCCGAACAGCCCACCGGCGATCTCGAGATTCGCCTCGGCGTTCTCGAACCGGATCGGGTTGATCTTGTGCGGCATCGTCGACGATCCCGTCGCGCCGGCGACCGGGATCTGTGCGAAGAAGCCGAGGGAGATGTAGGTCCACACGTCGGTGGCGAGGTTGTGCAGGATACCGCCGACGTGCCGCACCCGGTCGTAGAGCTCGACCTGCCAGTCGTGCGACTCGATCTGTGTGGTCAGCTCGTTGAAGCCGATCCCCAGACCCTCGATGAACGCGCGCGAAAGCCCCGGCCAATCGACATCCGGTTCGGCGGCCAGGTGCGCCGACCAGGTGCCCGTGGCGCCGGAGAACTTCGCCAGGAAGTCGCCTCCGTCGATCTGGTCGACCACGCGCCGCAGACGCCACGCGAACACGGCGAGCTCCTTGCCCATCGTCGACGGGGTCGCCGGTTGCCCGTGCGTGCGCGAGAGCATCGCGGCGTCGCGGTGCTCCACGGCGAGCGTCTCGAGCGTGGCGATGACCGACCGCAGCTTCGGCAGCCACACCTGGGTCACCGCGCGCTGCACCGTGAGGGCGTATGCGGTGGAGTTGATGTCTTCGCTGGTGCACGCGAAATGGGTCAGCTCGGCGATTCCGCCGAGGTCGAGACGGTCCAGGCGGTCGCGCACCAGGTATTCGACGGCCTTGACGTCGTGGCGGGTGACGCGTTCCTTCTCACCCAGCCAGTCGATCTCCTCCGCCCCGAAGTCGGTGTAGAGGGCGCGCAGACTCGCCTTGTCGTCATCGTCCAGCGGCGAGGTCCCGAACAGCGAGCGGTCGGTCAGGGTGATGAGCCATTCGACCTCGACCTCGACGCGGGCGCGGTTCAGACCCGCCTCGGAGAGGTAGTCGGACAGCGGCGCCACGGCGGCGCGGTATCGGCCGTCGAGCGGGCTGAGGGGCTGGTCGGGCAGAGCGGTCACCGGAGACTCCCGTCGTCGCGCGTGAGGAGACCGGCGTCAGTGCACCGGTCGAATGGCGGGTTCGAGCTGCCGGAAGAGCGCCCGGCTCGCACCCTCGATCATAGTCAGCACCTCGTCGAACATCCCGGGGCTGCCGTAGTACGGGTCGGGCACGTCGAGGGTGTGCGCCTCCGGCTCGAACGACATCAGCAGGGCGAGCTTGTCGGTGTCGCCTTCGGTGTGCGCCCACTCGTGCAGGATGCGTTCGTGGCTGCGGTCCAGCGCCACGATCAGATCATTGCGTTCGAAGTCTTCACGGGTGAACTGCCGGGCACGGTGCTTCGAACCGTCGTATCCCTTGCGTTCGAGGGCACGCAGCGTGCGCTGATCGGCCTGTTCGCCGACATGCCACTCCCCCGTGCCCGCGCTCGTCGAGACCACCCGGTCGCCCAGCCCGGCGTGTTCGGCGAACCAGCGGAACACGACGTCGGCCATGGGGGACCGGCAGATGTTGCCGGTGCAGACGAAGACGACACGGAACGGTTCGTGCACGTTCGCGGTCATGGCTCCCATTGTGTGTGCACGGGACGCGTCTCGCGCAAGAGGCACCTCTCCCCGCCACCTCTCCCCCTGCACAGTGGCCGGGTCCCGTCGGCTGTCCGCAGAGTCGTCCGGGCGCGATCCGGCGTCGCGACGGCGGCGGCACGCTCGATGCATGCTGTCGTGGTCCCCCTCCCCCGTGATGTCCTTCACCGCTGCCGACGTCGAGGCCGCCGAGCGTGCCGAGCGACGGCTCGCGCTCGCCGTCGACCGGCTCCGCCGGGTGGAGACCGACGCGGTGCGATTGGCGGAGGCGACCTCCTGGCGCTCACGCGGAGGGGAAGGGTTCCGTACCGCCGCGCAGAGCTGGTGCGACGAGGTCTCCGGGGCCGCCGCGCACGGCGACGCGCTCCGATACGAGGTCGCCGCCCACGCCGCACGTCTGGCCGATGAGGTGGCGTGGGGGTGAGTGACGAGCTCGACATCTCCGCCGGGGGTGCGGTCGCCGTCGACACCGACACGCTGCGGGATGCCGCGCGCGGCTTCGACGCGGTGGGGGCCGATCTCGACGATGTCGTGGGTCTGCTGGCCTCCGCCGCCGACGACCTCGCCGTCGGTCCGGCGACGTCGCAACGCCTGGGCGGCGACGTCGATGCGCTCCGCGTCCGGGCCCGCGATCGGGCGGATGCGGCGCGTGACGTGGCTGTGGCCTTGCGCGAAGCGGCTGCGGTGTACGAGACGGTCGAGCTGTGGGCCGAGCGCCGCGCGGCCCAGCTCGCCGGTGACGACGCGCGGGTGGGGTTGATCGAACGACGCATCCGCGCCCTCCATGGCGACCATCCCGACGCCGCCTTCGACGCGGCCGTCCTGATGGCGCGGCACACCCTGACATGGCCGAGCGATTTGATCGGGCAGGCGCAGACCAGCGGTGCCCTGCTCAGTCCGTACGGTGCCGTCGGCTTCTTCGTCGGCGGTCTCGCGTACGGGGTCCGCGGGCGCGGGTTCGGTCGTGTGCCGCCCGGAGCCGGGCTGACCGGGGCGGCGTCGGCCGTGACGGTGCACCGCACGCCGCACACACCCACGCCCACCGCTCCGCGATCCTTTGCCGACCTGGCGCAGCGGATGCCGTCCGGGGCCGCGCAAGTCCGCATCGAGAAGTACACCTTCGCCGGGGCGCCGGCCCAGTACGTGGTCTATGTCGCCGGGACGCGTTCCGCGGGGTTCGGGGGCACCCAGCCGTTCGACAACCGCTCCAACCTGCAGCTCTACAGCGGTCAGCGCTCGGCGTCGTACGACGCGACGATCGCCGCGATGGCCGACGCCGGCATCCGACCCGGTGACATCGTGCACACCGCCGCGCACTCGCAGGCGGCGATGATCACCTCCCACATCGCCTTGGCGGGCGACTACGACACCCGCACGCTCGTCACGTTCGGCTCCCCCGTCCACGTCGACGTCGGCGACGACGTGCTCTCGATCGCCGTCCGCCACACCGACGATCCGGTCGCGGCGCTCGCCAGCGGCGGGCACTCCCACCCCGTCGGTGCGCCGGGCAGCTTCGTCGTCGAACGCAGCGCCGACCCGGATGCCGGCCTGGACGACATCACGATGCCCGCGCACGACATGGCCGTCTACGCCGAGACCGCGGCGCTGGTCGACGCCGGCGACGACCCGCGTGCGGCCGGGGTGCACGACCTCGTCGACGAACTGGCCGAGGCGGATGCGGTGGAGGTGTTCGAGTACACGGCACACCGACGCTCAGACCGGTCCGGCGGCGGAGGGGGACGGTGAGCCCCCACGCCGGACGTGTCGGAGGAGGTCAGCGCTTGTCGCTCGGGCGCAGGATGATCCCGGCGATCCAGTTGATCAGCGAGATCACGATGGCCGCGACCACACCCCACCAGAAGTCTTCGACCCGCAGACCGAAGTTCCAGAACCCGGTGATCCAGGCCGTCAGCCACAACAGGAAACCGTTGATGACCAGGCCGATGAGACCGAGGGTGAGGATGTAGATCGGGAACGCGAGCACCTTGACCACGGTGCCGATGATGGTGTTCACCACCGCGAACACCGCGGCCACCAGCAGCAGGGTGAGTACCAACTGCAGTGTCTCGCCGGGCTCGAAGGCGATGACGCTCACACCGAGAGCCGGGATGAGGGTGACGATCCAGATGGCGAACGCGTTGACGACGACTCGAAGCAGGAAGCCCATAGTGCCCTCAGTCTCCCACGACCCCCACCCCGCTCGACAGGCGGCGGGTCATAGACTCGGGCCGTGACCGACGCATCCGACATCCCCGTTCGCGTCCGCGCCGAGATCGCGGCGCTCCCGCCCTACAGACAGGGCAGGCAGGCGGGCGCCGACGCCTACAAGCTCTCGAGCAACGAGAACCCGTTCGACCCGCTGCCCGGCGTCGTCGAGGTGCTGCGCGAGTCGGTGGGCGTCAACAGGTATCCGGACGCCGCCGCCACTCTGCTGCGACAGCGCCTGGCCGCGCGGTACGACGTCGACGTCTCGCGCGTGCACATCGGCGCCGGAAGCGTGTCGATCCTCGCTCAACTCGTGCAAGCGGTCTCGACCCCCGGTGACGAGGTCGTCTACGCGTGGCGGTCCTTCGAGGCCTATCCGTGGTTGACGGTCCTCGCCGGCGCCACCGGCGTGCAGGTGCCCCTCACCCGTGACGCCCGCCATGACCTCGACGCGATGGCCGCCGCGGTCACCGACCGGACCCGCGCGGTCATCGTCTGTTCCCCCAACAACCCGACAGGGCCCGTCGTCTCCCAGGCCGAGTTCGACGCCTTCGTCGCCCGCATGCCGGCCGATCTGCTCATCATCCTCGACGAGGCCTATGCCGAGTTCGTCACCGACCCCGACGCCGTCGACGGCACCCGGATCCTCGCCGCCGAGCAACCCAACGTCGTCGTCCTGCGCACCTTCTCCAAGGCGTTCGGTCTGGCCGGACTCCGCGTCGGCTACGCCCTCGGCCATCCGCGTGTGCTGGATGCGGCCCGCAGCACGGCCATCCCGCTGTCGGTCACGGGGCAGTCCGAGGTCGCGGCGATCGCGAGCCTGCAGCTCGAAGACGAGTTGCGCGAACGCGTCGGTGTGATCGCGGAGCGCCGCGACCGCCTCGCCGCCGCCCTGCGCGAGACGGGATGGCGCGTGCCGCAGGCCCAGGGCAACTTCGTGTGGCTTCCGGCCGGCGAGGCGTCGATGACGATCGCGACGGCGTTCGAAGACGCGGGGCTCATCGTCCGCCCCTTCGACGGAGACGGCATCCGCATCTCCGTCGGAGAGGAGGAATCTGTGGAGAAGGTCCTACACGTCGCGGCATCCGTTGTGCGCGATCTCCCACCGGAGCACCCCGGCGTGCGGGCTAGCGTAGGAACGTGACCACGCCTGAAGCGCCTGCACCGGGCATGTCCGAGCACCCCGACGTCGTGCGTCTGCTCGACGCCGACGGGTCGTTCGCCCCGAGTGCCACCGCCGACGAATACCTTCCGTACGTCGAAGCCCTCAGCGACGGCGACCTGGAGACCTTCTACCGCGACATGGCGGTCATCCGGGCCTTCGATCAGCAGGCGACGCACCTGCAACGCCAGGGTCAGCTCGCGCTGTGGCCGCCGAGCTTCGGTCAGGAGGCGGCGCAGGTCGGATCCGCGCGGGCGGCTCGCCCGCAGGACCACCTGTTCCCGTCGTACCGAGAGCATGCCGTCTGTCGCATACGTGGGGTGGATCCGGTGGACATCATCCGCCTCATGCGCGGGCTGACGCACGGTGGATGGGATCCGACCGATCCGAAGAACGGAAACACCCACCTCTACACGCTCGTTCTCGGTGCGCAGACGCTGCACGCGACCGGTCTCGGCATGGGGATGGTCTTCGACGGGAAGTGCGGTACCGGCGACCCCGATCGCGACGAGGCGGTCATGGTCTACTACGGAGACGGCGCCTCCAGCCAGGGCGACGTGCACGAGTCGATGGTCTTCGCGGCCAGCTACCGCACACCCGAGGTGTTCTTCCTGCAGAACAACCACTGGGCGATCTCGGTGCCGGTGGCGACGCAGTCGCGCGCCCCGCTCGTGCAGCGCGGCACCGGCTACGGCATCCCGAGCGTTCAGGTCGACGGCAACGACGTGCTCGCCAGTTACGCCGTCACGCGGCGCGCCCTCGACGAGGCGCGTGCCGGTGACGGTCCGCGCGCGATCGAGGCGCTGACCTACCGGATGGGCGCGCACACGACCAGCGACGACCCCACGAAGTACCGGACCTCCGACGAGGAGGAGTCCTGGGCGCGGCGCGACCCGATCGCCCGCATGCGCGCCTATCTGGAGCGTCGGGGCGCGTCGGCGGAGTTCTTCGCCGACGTCGAGGCGGAGTCGCAGGCGGTCGCGGACGACGCACGGGTCCGCACAAATGCCCTCGGCGGCATAGACGCCGAAGCGATGTTCGCGCACGTCTATTCGGCCGACCATCCGGTCATCGCCGAGCAGCGCGAGTGGCTCGCCTCGTACGAGGCGTCCTTCCAGGAAGGTGACCGATGAGTACGGATGCCGCCACCAGCATGCCGGCCACCGAAACGCCGAGCACCGCCGCGATGCCGATCGCGAAGGCCCTCAACGCCGGCCTGCGCGCGGCGATGACCGCCAGCGACAGGGTCCTGCTCATGGGGGAGGACATCGGCCGTCTCGGAGGCGTGTTCCGGGTGACCGAGGGGCTCCAGGCGGAGTTCGGCGAACGTCGCGTCCTCGACACACCGCTCGCCGAATCCGGCCTGGTCGGCACGGCGATCGGTATGGCGATGGGGGGCTTCCGGCCCGTCATCGAGATCCAGTTCGACGGATTCGTCTTCCCCGCGTTCGACCAGATCACCACCCAGCTGGCCAAGATCACCAACCGCCACGAGGGGGCGGTGCAGATGCCCGTCGTGATCCGCATCCCCTATGGCGGTCACATCGGTGCCGTCGAGCACCACCAGGAGTCCCCGGAGACGTACTTCACGCACACCCCCGGCCTTCGCGTGGTGAGCCCGTCGACCCCGAACGACGCCTACTGGATGATCCAGGAGGCCATCGCCTCACCCGACCCGGTGGTCTTCCTCGAGCCGAAGGCGCGCTACTGGCAGAAGGGGGAGGTCGATCTGACCGCCCCCGCCGTGCCGTTGCACGCCTCCCGTGTGGTGCGCCGGGGCACCGACGTGACCCTGGTCGGTCACGGCGCGATGGTCACCACCCTTCTGCAGGCCGCTGCTCTCGCGGAGTCGGAGGGCACCAGCTGTGAGGTCGTCGACGTCCGGTCGCTGTCGCCGGTGGACTACGGTCCGATCCTCGACTCGGTGCGCCGCACCGGACGCATGGTCTATGCGCAGGAGGCCCCCGGCTTCGTCAGCCTGGGGTCGGAGATCGCCGCGACCGTCACCGAGAAGGCGTTCTACGCGCTCGAGGCGCCGGTGCTGCGGGTGTCGGGATTCGACACCCCCTTCCCCGCGGCCAAGCTCGAGGGCGTCTACCTGCCCGACCCCGACCGCATCCTCGAGGCCGTGGATCGCGCCCTCGCCTACTGACACCCCGACCAGAGGAACGCCATGAGTACGCAGACTTTCGTCCTCCCCGACGTCGGTGAAGGCCTCACCGAGGCGGAGATCGTCTCGTGGAAGGTTGCCGCCGGCGACGAGATCGCCGTCAACGACGTGCTCGTCGAGATCGAGACCGCCAAGTCGCTCGTCGAGCTCCCCTCCCCGTTCGCCGGCACGGTCGGCGAACTCCTCGTCGCCGAGGGCGACACGGTCGAGGTCGGGGCGGCGATCATCACGATCGCCGACGCCGCCACGGGCGCCGATGCCACGGTGGGGCGTTCCGAGCACGGAGAGGCCGCCGAGCCCGCCGACGCGGAGGGGTCGGGGTCGGTCCTGGTCGGCTACGGCTCGGGAGGACCGGTGCAGTCGCGCCGGCGCAAGCCACAGGCAACCGCGACCGAGCGCATCACCTCCTCCGTCGGTGTGGTCGCCAAGCCCCCCATCCGCAAGCTCGCCCGCGATCTGAACGTCGACCTCTCAGCGGTGACACCCACCGGGGCGGCCGGTGAGGTGACGCGGGACGACGTCGTCAAGCACGCCTCTCAGGCGAGCGTGTTCCGCAACATCGAGACACCCGAGTGGGGCGCCGTGCGTGAGGAGACGATCCCCGTCCCCGCCGCGGCCCCGGCCCCGACCCCCGCGGCCGCAGACGACCGCGAAGAGACGATCCCGGTGCGCGGTGTGCGCAAGGCCACCGCCAGCGGGATGGTGCGTTCGGCCTACACCGCCCCCCACGTGTCGGTGTGGGTGGATGTCGACGCGACCCGCACGATGGAGCTCGTCAAGCGTCTGAAGTCGTCGCCGGAGTTCGCCGACACCAAGGTCTCGCCGCTGCTGATCATGGCCCGCGCGGTCGTATGGGCCGTGCGCCGCACGCCCATGGTAAACGCGGCGTGGGTCGACACCGACGACGGTGCGCAGATCCGCGTCCGTCACTACGTGAACCTCGGTATCGCCGCCGCCACGCCGCGCGGACTGCTCGTGCCGAACATCAAGGACGCCCACACGCTGTCCGTGCGCGAGACGGCCAAGGCGCTCGAGAAGCTGACGCTGACGGCGCGTGAGGGCAAGACGACGCCCGCGGATCAGCAGAACGGCACGATCACCATCACCAACATCGGCGTCTTCGGCGTCGATGCGGGAACCCCGATCATCAATCCGGGGGAGGTCGGCATCGTGGCGCTGGGCGCGATCCGCCAGAAGCCGTGGGTCGTCGACGGCGAGGTGCGGCCCCGGTGGGTGACCACCGTCTCGGGATCCTTCGACCATCGCGTGGTCGACGGTGACCAGGTGTCGCGGTTCATCGCCGACATCGCCAGTGTGCTCGAGGAGCCCGCGCTCCTGGTCGAGTAGCCCCACCCCCACCTGGCCGGTTTCGCGTTGCACCGTGTGCTCCGTTCGGAGGACGCCAATACGTGAGTTTGGGAACGATTATCATTTGGGCGTACACTGATTTTCATGCGTGCTCCCCGAATCCTCCCCGTCATCGGCATCACCGCCGGTTCCGCTCTCGTCCTCGCCGGATGCGGCGCATCGGACGGTGACGACGCCGGTGCGGCCGACGACACCATCACCGTTGTCGCGTCGACGAACGTGTACGGGCAGATCGCCGAGCAGATCGGGGGAGACGCCGTCACGGTGACCTCGATCATCGACAGCGCGGCCCAGGACCCGCACGAGTACGAGGGCAGCGCACAGGACCAGCTGCTCGTGAGCAACGCCGACGTCATCGTCGAGAACGGCGGCGGCTACGACTCGTTCATCGACGCGATGATCGACTCCAGCGACTCCGACGCGCACGTCATCACCGCCGTGGAGTTCTCGCACGACTACCCGGGCGACGAGGACGAGCACGACCACGACGAGGAGAACTCCGAGGAAGAGGACGAGGATCACGATCACTCCGATGAGGAGGGCTCTGAGGAGGAGCACGATCACGCCGAGGACGAGGATCACGCCGAAGAGGAGCACGCCGAGGACGAGGATCACGATCACGCCGAGGACGAGGGCTCCGATGAGGACGAGCACGACCACGAGGGCCACGATCACATCGAGGGCTTCAACGAGCACGTCTGGTACGACCCGCACACCATCGAGCACGTCGCCGAGGCGATCGCCGACGAGCTGAGTGAACTCGACCCCGAGCAGGCGGATGTCTTCGAGACCAACCTCGCCGAGTTCGTCGAGGGGATCGAGGGGATCGAGGCCGAGCTCGACGAGATGGCGACCGAGTACGGCGGAGACGAGATCTTCGTCACCGAACCGGTGCCGCTGTACCTGACCGCCGCCGCCGGGCTCGTCAACGTCTCGCCGAATGCCTTCACCGAGGCCGTCGAAGAGGGGCAGGACGTGGCTCCCGCGACGCTGCTGGAGTCCATCACACTGCTCGAGTCGGGCGATGTGCGCATGGTCATCGTCAACGCGCAGACCGGTGGTGCCGAGACCACCCAGATCATCACCGAGGCCGAAGCGCTCGGCATCCCCGTGATCGAGTTCGCCGAAACCCTTCCCGAGGGGGAGACTTATGTCTCGTGGATGCAGGCGAACGTCGTGGCGATGGCCGACGCGCTGGCGGAGTGACCCCTCCGCTCCAGATCAGGGGCGCCGCGTTGCGGCGCGACGGCCGCGACCTGTGGGAGGGCCTCGACCTCGAGGTGCAGCCGGGTGAGCTGATCGCCGTGCTCGGTCCGAGCGGCTCCGGCAAGACCACCCTGCTCCGCGCGATCCTCGGGCTGGAGCAGTTGAGTGAGGGGCGGATCACCGCCCTCGGCGATCCGGTGCGTCGCGCCGGCAACCGCCGCATCGGGTACATCCCGCAGCAGCGACCGCTCCCGCCCGAGACAGCGCTACGAGCGCGTGACCTCGTCGCCCTCGGCGTCGACGGCCACCGGTTCGGCCTGCCGATCCCGCGACGTGGCGATCGCGCACGCGTCGACGGGCTCCTCGAGGCCGTCGGCGCCGCCGAGTACGCCGACCGACGGGTCGGGGAACTCTCGGGTGGTGAGCAGCAGCGCCTACGCGTCGGGCAGGCGCTCGCCGACGAACCCGCCCTCCTGCTGTGCGACGAGCCGCTGACCAGCCTCGACCTGGCGAACCAGCAGGCGGTGATCGGACTCATCGACCGGCACCGGCGCGACACCGACGCCGCGGTGCTGTTCGTCACCCACGACATCAACCCGATCCTCAGCCGGGTCGACCGCATCCTCTACATCGCGAACGGCCGCTTCGAACTGGGGCGTCCCGAAGAGGTGCTCGAGTCGTCGACCCTCACGCGCCTGTACGGCACGCCCGTATACGTGCTGGAGGCCGGCGGGCGACTGGTCGTCGTCGGCGCTCCGGACGCCGAGGAGCACCATCACCACCACCACGACGAGGACGACGTATGAACTGGGCCGACGTCTGGGACGCCATGTTCGGCGGGCTGCCCTATTACGGTCAGATCCTCGAGCTGGTGTGGAACTCCGTCGTCGCCGGTGCCGTGCTCGGGCTCGTCGGCGGGCTCATCGGTGTCTTCGTCATCCAGCGCGACATGGCCTTCGCCGTCCACGGCATCAGTGAGCTGTCGTTCGCCGGCGCCGCCGCGTTCCTCCTGTTCGGATTCGATGTCGTCACCGGCTCGATCGTCGGGTCGCTCGTGGCCGCGGCCCTCATCGGCTGGTTGGGTGCGCGGGCGCGCGACCGCAACTCGATCATCGGGGTCCTGATGCCCTTCGGCCTGGGCCTGGGCATCCTGTTCCTCTCGCTCTACAGCGGTCGCACCGCGAACCGCTTCAGCCTCCTGACCGGGCAGATCGTCTCGGTGCAATCCAGTCAGCTCACGTGGCTGATCGGCATCGGCGCGCTCGTGCTGCTCGGTCTCCTGCTCATCTGGCGCCCCCTGCGGTTCGACTCGCTCGACCCGCAGGCAGCGGGCGCCCGCGGGGTCCCCACGACGGCCGTTTCTCTGGGGTTCATGCTGCTGCTCGGCCTCATCGTCGCGGTCGCCGTGCACATCATCGGCGCGCTTCTGGTGATGGCCCTGCTGGTCACCCCGGCCGCCGCGGCGATGCGGGTGGCGTCCGGGGCCCTGTCGGTGCCGTTGCTGTCCGCGCTGTTCGGATTCGTCTCCGCGGTCGGAGGCATCTTGCTCGCGATCGCGGGCACGCTCCCGGTCAGCCCCTACATCACGACGATCTCGTTCGTGATCTATCTGGTGTGCCGCGTCATCGGAGCCCGTCGGGGCCGCGTCCTGCGCGCACGCGTCGCATAGGCACCGCCCGGGTCATCTTCAGGCGCCCGCGGGTAGACTCCCCACCATGGCCGAGCGCAACACCTGGCAGCGCGAGCGCGTGCGAGAGGCGCTCGGAGACGCCCGCGGTTTCGTCAGCGCACAGACGTTGCACGCCACGCTCCGCGAGGAGAACACCGGGATCGGACTCGCCACCGTCTACCGCGCCCTCGCCGGCTTCGCCGCCAAGGGGCAGGCCGACTCCCTGCAGAGTCCGGAGGGGGAGAACCTCTATCGGGCCTGCGAGTCGCCCGGCCACCATCACCACCTCATCTGCCGCTCCTGCGGTCTGACCGTCGAGATCGCCGCCTCCGATGTCGAACAGTGGGCGCACTCGACGGCATCCGAGCACGGCTTCACCGCCGCCGAACACGTCGTCGACATCTTCGGCCTGTGCCCGGCGTGCACGGCCGCCCAGGCGAACGAGCGTGCCGACGACTGACGCCGGGCGCCGTTCCGCACCCTCCGCGGTCGAGCCGTCATCGACCGCCCGCGCGCTGTTGTGGGTGGGCGTCGGTGTCGCGGTGATCGGCGCGCTGTTCGCCATCGACCTGCTGCTGCCGACGCTGTACCCGATGGCGCTGTCCACGCGCGCCCAGGACGGGCTGACACTCGCCATCAGCGTGCTGATCGAGTCCCTCCCGTTCATCGCCCTGGGCGTGGTGCTCTCGATCGTCGTGCAGGTGTGGGTCCCCCCGGGCGTCATCGAGCGCTGGCTGCCGCGCGCCGCATGGGCGCGACGTGCGGTGCTGTCCCTGCTCGGGATGCTGATCCCCGTATGCGAGTGCGGGAATGTGCCCTTCGCGCGCGGCCTGCTCATGCGCGGTTTCAGCGTTCCCGAGACGATGACCTTCCTCATCGCGGCGCCCATCGTCAACCCGATCGTGATCATCACGACCCACGCGGCGTTCGGGTTCGACGACGGCATCCTCGTCGCGCGCATCCTGGGCGGCTACCTCATCGCCAACCTCATCGGGTGGCTGTACAGCCTGCACCGCGACCCGGACGGGCTGCTCACCGAACGTTTCCGGGACACGTGCGAGCTCGTCACCCACGAGACCGGAGGACGGTTCCGGCGCAGCCTGGCGCAGTTCGTCGTCGAGCTGCGGGCGGTGATGCCCGCACTGATCATCGGATCGGCGATCGCCGGGGCCGTGCAAGTGCTCGTGCCACGGGAGCTGCTGCTGGCGATCGGATCCGACCCGGCGTTGTCGATCGTCGCGATGATCGCCCTGGCGATGGTGGTGTCGATCTGCTCGAACGTCGATTCGTTCTTCGCGCTCTCCTTCGCCTCGACCTTCACGCCCGGGTCGATCGTCGCGTTCCTCCTGGTGGGTCCCCTGGTCGACGTGAAGATGCTCGCATTGTTGCGGACGACGTTCACCACCCGCACCCTCGCCGGCATCGTGGTCGTGGTCGTGTTCAGCGCCTTCGCCATCGCGACGGGGGTGAACCTCTTTGCCTGACCTCGGTGCGCTCGGCAGTCGTTGGCTCGGCGTCGGGTTGTCGACCATCATCGCGGTGGTCACCCTGTCCCTGGCGATGACCGGCGATCTCGATCTGTACATCAACCCCGACTCGTCGTGGTTCGCGGTGCTGATGGCCGTCGTGCTCGTGATCGGCGCGGTGGCCTCGTTCGCCCTGCCCCTCGGGGCCGAAGCCGACCACGGTCACGACCACGGCCCGACCGAGCCGGCGCCGGGCCCGCGTCGACGGGGGGCGGAGGCGGAGCCCGACCCGGTGATGTCCGGGCCGGCCCCGGAGCCGAATCCTGCCGTCGGCGAGGAGACCCTCGGGCGTCCGCTGACCCGCGCCGAGCTGCGTGCCGCCCGCGAGGCGGCCGAGGAACGCCAGGCCCCGGCCCCACCGCACGAAGAGTCCGCGGGCCAGGCCCACGCGCACCCGCCTGCGCATCCGGCCGCCCTCGCCGCATCGGTCACCGGCGGGGTGATCGCGTCGGGCGTCGTGCTGCTCACCCTGTTCCTGCCGCCGTCGTCGCTGTCCGCCGAGCTGGCGCTCTCGCGCGATGTCGGCGTCACACCGCTGTTCGCGGGCCAGGATGCGGTGCAGCTCGCCGCATCCGGCGACACGTCGGCCTTCGGCATCGGTGAATGGTCGACCGTGTTCGCCACCTCCACTTCTCCGGAGACCTTCGACGGGCAGGAGGTCACCCTCACCGGTTTCGTCGCGCCCGGCGACGACGGTTTCGGGTTGACACGTCTGGTCATCACCCACTGCGTGATCGACGCGCAGACCGCGAGCGTCCCGGTCAGCTCGACCGGCGAGGTGCCGGCCTCGGGTCAGTGGGTCGAAGTGTCGGGCACGGTCAGGGCGGCCAGCGACGGGACCTTCACGATCGACGCCGCCGAGGTCACCGAGATCGACGAACCCGAGGACCCGTATGAGTACTGACGCGGCCGGGGGCACCCGAAGGCTCGGCTTCGGCGCGGTGTTCGCGATCGTGGTCGCGATCCTGGCCGTGCTGGCCACCACCGGTGCGGTCGTGAGCGTGGCGCAGGGCCCCCGCGTAACCGACGTCGCGGTCGATCCCGAGGCCGCGGTGGACGCATCCGGCACCCGTCTGATCTTCACGACCACGCAGTCGCTGCAGGAGGTCGACGCGTCGCAGGTGACCGTCACCCCCGACGTGCCCTTCGCCGTGGACACCTCGGGCCGCAGTGTGGGCGTGCGGTTCACCCTGCCGTTGTGGGATGAGACCGAATACACCGTCACGATCGACGGTGTGACGGGCCTCGGAGGGGGGCCGAGCGCCACCCTCAGCGAGACGTTCACCACCCCGGCGATCGACCTCTACCTGCTGCAGCGCGGCGGTGAGAACGGCGACAGCGTGTTCGTCACCGACCTCGGGGGGGAACAGGCCATCCCCGTGTTCACGCATCCGGCCATCGAAGACTTCCGCGTCACCGCGGACCACCTCGTCATCTCGGTGCGTGACGAACAGGACCGCTCGCAGCTGATCGTCACCGACCACGACGGAGAGAACGAGCGCACCCTTGCGCTACCCGGGGAGGGGACGATCGCGAACCTGCAGTCCGCGGATCGCGGCGACCGCATCGGATACACCTACACGGATGACGCCGTCGGCACGGAGGGCGCTCTCGAGAGCGCGTTGTTCACCGCCTCGGTCGACGACTCCGCGGCCGACGACGAGCCGGTCCAGGTCGTCGTCGAGGGCAGCGATCCCCGCGTCGATTCGTGGTCGTTCGTCCCCGACACCGACAGTGTGCTGTTCGTCGGCTTCGACAGTGCGCTGACCCTCACCGGTCCCACGGGGGAGAACCCCGCCTCGTTCGGACTGGCCAACACCATCGCCGGGATCACTCCCGGAACGTCGGAGGCGATCATCGACCGCCCCGAGGGGTGGGTCATCCTCGACCTGTCCACCGGTGACGAGACCGACCTCGTGCAGACCTCCGACGAGATCGGCACGCTGAACGACGTCGAGCCGATCCCCGGCGGCGGCACGCTGCGCACCCTGTCACTGCGGGATGCATCCGGGCAGCCGATCGCCACCACCGTCGCGACCGTCGACGCGGACGGGGCAGCCGACATCGTCATGGATGTGCCCAACGGGGACGCCGTCCTGCAGACGTGTGTCTCGCCGAGCGGCCGCTACGCCGCCGTGCTCGTCGCCCCGGACGTCGTCTCCAACCGCTACGACGGCTACCTGCTGCCGCTTCCCGACCGTGTCGAAACCCACATCCTCGCCCTGGATGACGCCGATGAGATCGTCGCACTGTCCGGCTTCGACGCCTCATGGTGCCGCTTGCCTCCCGGATGACCTCTGTCGTGGGCGGGGTTCCGGTGCGCGCGGCCGGTCGGACGGACCTCATCGGGCTCCCGCTGGAGGTCGCGCCGCGACTGCTCGGCGGAGTCCTCGTGACCGAGGTCGACGGGGACAGGGTCGCGGTGCGTCTGACGGAAGTCGAGGCGTATCTCGGTCTCGGAACCGGGGAGGTGCCCGATCCCGGATCCCACGCGCGCCGGGGCCCGACCAGCCGCAACGCGACCATGTGGGGTGACCCGGGCCACCTGTACGTCTACCTCAGCCACGGCATCCACTCCTGCGTGAACGTCGTGTGCGGACCGTCCGGGGTCGCCGGCGCGGTGTTGTTCCGCGCCGGCGAGGTCGTCGAGGGTCGGGATGTGGCCATCCGGCGACGCACCACCGGTCGAGGCGTGGTGCGTCGCGACCGCGACATCGCACGGGGCCCGGGACGGTTGGGCGACGCGGTGGGCCTGCGGCATGCGGTGCACGACGGTCTCGATGCGATCGGCCCTGAGGGCGACCGGGAGACGACGGCGCGACTGTGGCTTCCCGCGCACCCGGTGATCGCCCCCGCGTGCGGGCCGCGCGTGGGTGTGGCCGGTGTCGCCGGCACCGCGGAGTACCCGTGGCGGTTCTGGATCGAGGGCGACCCGACCGTGTCCGCCTTCCGGTGGGGCAGGGGAGCGGCGGAGCTGTCAAGCCCGACACGCCCGGCATGCTAAGGTTGTTGTTTGTCTGCGCGCACTCCAGCGCGTAGTTCGCATCCCACACCCTCTTCAGCCCGGCGACGGGACGTCTTCGGTGCGGGGCGCAGACAAGGGATCTTGGGTGAGGCCGTCCGGCCTCACGGTACAGAAGGAGACACCATGGCCGCAGTGTGCCAGGTGACCGGAGCGGTTCCCGGCTTCGGTCACAACATCAGCCACTCGCACCGCCGGACGAAGCGCCGCTTCGACCCGAACGTGCAGAAGAAGACCTACTACGTTCCCTCGCTCGGTCGTAAGGTCACCCTGAACGTGTCCGCCAAGGGCATCAAGGTGATCGACGCGCGCGGTATCGAGTCGGTCGTGAAGGACCTCGTCGCGAAGGGTGTGAAGCTCTAATGGCGAAGAAGGCTCAGGACGTCCGTCCGATCATCAAGCTGCGTTCGACCGCCGGCACGGGGTACACCTACGTGACGCGCAAGAACCGCCGCAACAACCCCGACCGCATCGTGCTGAAGAAGTACGACCCGGTCGTCCGCAAGCACGTCGATTTCCGAGAGGAGCGCTGATCATGGCCAAGAAGAGCAAGATCGCGCGCAACAAGCAGCGCCAGGAGGTCGTGGACCGTTACGCGGAGAAGCGCCTCGAGCTGAAGAAGCAGCTCGTCGACCCGACCTCGACCGACGAGCAGCGTGAAGCCGCTCGTGTGGGCCTGCAGAAGCTGCCCCGCAACGCGTCGCCGGTGCGTCTGCGCAACCGCGACGTCATCGACGGTCGCCCGCGCGGCCACCTGAAGAAGTTCGGCATCTCGCGTGTGCGCTTCCGCGACATGGCGCACCGTGGCGAACTGCCCGGCGTGACCAAGTCGAGCTGGTAAGTCAGCCGCCGTGACGGCACCGTCGGGTGGGTGATCTCACCCGACGGTCAGTAAAGGCCCGGATCCTGTCGGATCCGGGCCTTCGCGCATCCCGGAAGGCCCGTCGGTGCTCGCGTTGTGCACTGTCTCAGGCTGCGGGCCTCCGTTTCCGGCCACACGGCCGGAATAAGGACGCGGCCCGCGCGCCCAGCCTGAGTCGGTGCACGGGAGCGGTGCTGCCGTCCCCCTGCTTGCTGCGGGCCCCCGCGCGGGCTCGAGCCGCCCCCCTCGTTGAGACACCGCGAATGCCGCGAGAAACCGCGCATTGCCGTGTTTCTCGCGCGGCGTGGGGTGTCTCACACGTCACACGGGCCCCAGGAAGACCGCGACACGCCGGACAACCCCCCTCTCAGGGCGTGAAATCCGCGTGATTACGCGGTTCGTGGGTATATTCGAGGCGGTCGTTCCGACCAAGCCGGGAGGCAGTCGCCACTCGGTCCAAGAAACGAGAGGCGACGATCCGTCGCCTTGGAGGACAAATACATGGCTGACAAGTCCATCACCAAGACCGAACTCGTCGCGAGCATCGCCAGCGCGACCGGCCAGAGCCAGTCCGCCGTCTCGAGCGTGCTCGACTCCCTCTTCGCCACCGTCTCGGAGGCCGTGGCCAAGGGCAACAAGGTCTCGATCCCCGGTTGGCTGTCGTTCGAGCAGGTCGAGACCTCGGCCCGCACCGGCCGCAACCCGCAGACCGGCGAGGAGATCGCCATCCCCGCGGGCAAGCGCGTCAAGGTGACCGCAGGCTCGAAGCTGAAGGCTGCCGTCAAGTAAGACAGCACGCAGACTTCCCGGAGGGGGTGCCGCTCGGCGGCGCCCCCTCCGGTCGTTCTCCAGCGGGAACGATCTACGCTTATGGGGTGAACCCCCGCGCACTGCGGGCCGCCGGGCCCGTGATCCTCGCCGCGGCCGCGCTCCTGACCCTGGTCTGGGCGCTGGCCTACGGCGGTGGAGCCGCACCCCTCATCCTCGGTGACGCGGGGCCGATCGTGCGGTGGGGGATCCCCGTGGTCAAACTCGCGGTCAACCTCGCCGCCGCAGGCATGGTCGGCACTCTCGTCGTCGCCCTGTACGCGCTGAAGGCGGGGGAGCGCGAGTTCGACGTCGCGCTCGACGCCGCCTCGATCTCGGCTGCGGTGTTCACCGTCGCCGCGGGCGCCAACGGCTTTCTCGTCTTCCTCGATTCCTTCAACGCCCAGCTCAGCCTCGGGCCGGAGTTCGGGGCCCAGCTGGGTCGCTTCCTCGTCGAGACCGAGTTGGGCCGGGTGTGGTTGATCACCACCGTGCTCGGCGCCGTCATCACGGTGATCGCCTTCGCCGTCCGCTCGTGGACCTCGACGTTCTTCCTCGCTCTGCTGGCCGTGGCCGCACTGGTACCCATGGGGACGCAGGGGCACTCGGGCGATCAGGCGAACCACAATCTCGCCGTGTCGTCTCTGGTGCTGCACATCATCGGCGCAGCGGTCTGGCTCGGTGGGCTCCTGCTCATGGTGCTCATCCGCCCGATCGTCTCGGGTGCCACGATGCGCGCGGCGATGCGGCGCTACTCCACGCTCGCACTGGTCTCGTTCATCGTGGTGGCGGTCTCGGGCACGGTGCGCGCCGCGGTCGGCGTCGGCGACCTCGAGGGGCTCCTCACGCCCTACGGGGTGATCGTGATGGTCAAGGCCGCGGCTCTCGTGGGTATCGGCCTGCTCGGCGCCGTGTACCGCAATCGCCTCATCGCGCGCATGACCGATACGGCCCGAGGCGTCTTCTGGGCGCTGATCGCCCTCGAACTGGTCTTCATGGGGATCGCCAGCGGCGCCGCCTCGGCGCTGGCCCGTACCGCTCCGCCGACCGACAGCAACATCCCCGAGAATGTCTCCCCCGCGTACTACCTCACCGGCGCCGAGCTTCCTCCCGAGCTGACCCCCATCCGGTGGCTCACCGTGTGGGACGTCGACGTGTTGTGGGCCTTCGTCGTCGGGTTCGGCCTGTTCTTCTACCTCGCCGGCGTCTGGCGCCTGCACCGTCGTGGCGACGCGTGGCCGATCTACCGCACGGTCATGTGGGTGTCGGGGCTGCTCATGCTCCTGTGGGTCACGTGCGGCGCCCCCAACGCCTACCAGGACTACCTGTTCAGCGTGCACATGCTGGGGCACATGCTGTTGAGCATGGGGATCCCGGTGCTGCTGGTGGCGGGCGCCCCGGTGACCCTCGCGGCGCGCGCGATCCGCAAGCGCGACGACGGAACCCGGGGTGGGCGCGAGTGGATCCTGTGGACGGTGCACTCGCCCTACATGCGGGTGCTCACCAACCCGTTCGTCGCCGCCGGCCTGTTCGTGGTGTCGCTGTGGCTGTTCTACTACACCGACCTGTTCCGGTGGGCCCTGTACGACCACGTCGGGCACGTGTGGATGGTGGCGCACTTCCTGCTCACCGGCTATTTGTTCGCCCTCACCCTCATCGGCATCGACCCGGTGCCGTATCGGCTGCCGTACGCGGGCCGCCTGCTGTTGCTGGTGGGCGTCATGGCGATGCATGCGTTCTTCGGCGTCGCGATGATGATGCAGACCGGGCTGATGGCCGCCGAGTGGTACGGGGCCATGGGACGCACATGGGGTCTGCCACCCCTGGAGGACCAGTACCTCGGCGGCGGGATCGCGTGGTCGGTGGGGGAGATCCCGACCCTCACGGTGGCCATCACCCTGGCGATTCAGTGGAGTCGCAGTGACGAGCGGATGCAGCGTCGCCGCGACCGCGCCGCGGACCGGTCGGGCGACGCCGAACTCGAGGAGTACAACGCGCGTCTGGCGAAGCTGGCCGAACGCGACAAGCGCGCCGAGGAGGCCGTGCACCGATGACCGATCACTACCGCCGGCGTTGGGTCGGACTCGTCTTCATCAGCATCGCGGTGTCGCTGATCATCGTCGACTCCACCATCGTCAATGTCGCCGTACCCTCGATCGTCGAAGACCTCGGCATCTCGTCGACCCAGGTCCAGTGGGTGCAGGAGGCGTACACGCTGGTCTTCGCGTCGTTGCTGCTGTTGTTCGGAAGCCTCGCCGACCGGTTCGGACGCAAGCGGCTGATGCTGATCGGGATCGTCGTGTTCGCCGCATCGTCGGTGTTGGCCGCACTGGCACCGACCGGCGAGTTGCTCATCCTCGCCCGCCTGGTGCAGGGCGTGGGTGGGGCGATGATCCTCCCGACCACCCTGTCGGTCATCAACGCGACCTTCCGGGGCCGCGAACGCGGCATCGCCTTCGCGGTGTGGGGGTCGACCATCGGAGGTATGGCGGCGGTGGGGCCGCTGTTGGGAGGGTGGCTGACGACGGACTTCTCCTGGCGTTGGGCGTTCGGTATCAACATCCCGCTGGGCATCGCCGTGTTCGTCGGCATCGCGTTCGCGGTCGCCGAGTCGAAGGAGACGCGCGCGAAGGGCATCGACGTGGTCGGGGCGATCCTGTCGGTGGTGTTGTTCGGCGGGCTCGTGTTCGGCCTCATCGAGGGCCGCACGTACGGGTGGTGGAGCGGGACCGAGACCTTCACCCTCGGTGGGTTCACGTGGCCGTGGGCGATCTCGCCGGTTCCGGTCGCGTTCGCGGTCTCGGCCCTGGCGCTGGTCGGCTTCATCTCCTGGGGGCTCTCGCGCAGTCGTCGCGGACGCCCCTCGCTGCTGGAGTTCTCCCTGTTCCGCATCCGGTCGTTCTCCAACGGCAACATCGCCGCGCTCGTGATCGCCCTGGGAGAGTTCGGCCTCATCCTGTCGCTGCCGCTGTGGTTGCAGTTCGTGCTCGGCTTCGATGCCCTGCAGACCGGCCTCGTGCTCCTCGCGCTCGCCGTCGGTTCCTTCGTCGCGAGCGGGATCGCGGGGGCCGCCAGCGGCCGCGTCGATCCGGTCGTGATCGTCCGTCTCGGCATCATCGCCGAGATCATCGGTGTCGTCGCCGTCGCCTTCGTCATCTCGCCCGACGCGACGTGGGGCTGGTTGTTGCCGGCACTGTTCGTCTACGGACTGGGGGTGGGTCTTGCGACCGCCCAGCTGACGGGTGTCATCTTGCAGGATGTGCCGGTCGACCTGTCCGGGCAAGGGTCGGGGACGCAGTCGACGTCGCGCCAGGTGGGGTCGGCGCTGGGGATCGCGATCCTCGGCACGGTGCTGTTCACCTCCACCGGCGGAATCCTGTCGGACAGTCTCGACGATGCCGGTGTGCCCGAAGCGCAGCGCGACGAGGTCGTCTCGGCGGTCGTCGACAGCGCGGGGGCGGCGATCGCCGGGCTCGAGGAGTCGGACCCTTCCGGGGTGATCCCGGATGCCGCCAAGGCTGCTTTCTCGGATGGCACGCGTTTGTCGGCTCTCACTGCGGCCGGTTTCCTCGTGATCGGTCTCGGCGCGACTTTCGCCCTGGGGCGAGGTTCGGCCCGGTCGGAGGAGGAGCTCAGCGCACAGACGGCGCATCGCTGAGGGCGAATCGTTCCTCAGCCCCCGCCGACGACGATCGACGCGGTGCCGTCGGGCAGCACGGTGATGGTCCCGGTCACGGCGAACGGGACGTCTTCACTGACGTCGCGGATGCTGCCGTCGAACAACGACTGGATCTGCACGTCGATGTGCGCGACCGCCGCGGTCGCCGGGATCTTCCAACCTGCCCCGTCAGGCTCGACCGACACGGTGGGCTGTGAAGCGATCGACCACGACGGCAGACCGACGATGCGGTCGTCGACGGTGTAGCCGAACGGGCACGCCGTCGGCTGGAGGACCTCCTGTGTCGCGCACGAGGCCAGAAACTCCTCGACCCGCTCCTGGACCACCGCGACGAACTCTTCGGTCGGCTGGGCGGAGACGGTCACCGGCACCTCGGTGAGGGGCGCGTCGGAGAGCACGGCGACCCCGGGGGTGGCGGCGATGGCGGTGTCCACCGACACCGAGTACAGGCCGGGCGAGAACACCAGCATCGAGATGGGTGCCGTGGGGTCGGCGTCGACGCCGTCGGGGGAGACCTGACGCTTGTCGATGTCGAAACCGTTGACGGAGAAGGCCATCGAGCCGTCGACGGCCAAATCGATGACCGCCAGCGGGCTCGTCGCGAACGACCACGTGGGGGCGATGCCGATCCATCCGGTGTGCTCGACCTCGAAGGTGACGGTACCGGTGACGCCTCCGGCGTCGAAGCGCGCGGTCACGTCGGTCAGCTCGCCTGCCGTCTGCTCCGAGATGATCTCGATGTCGGTGAGGGAGCTCATCGCCGCGGCGCGGAGTAGCGCGTCCGAGTCGGGGATGTCGAGACCGGCCGCTTCGAGGTCGGCGGTGTCGATCGCGACACCGGGTAGGGCCAAGGCCTCGGCGGCACGGTTCTCGTGCAGCAGGTGCAGGTAGTGCCGCACGAAGGCCGACGGGCTGTAGAGCTCGCGGTAGACGATCACACCGGCGGCGACCAGCGCGCCGAGCACGACGGTGGTGATCAGTGCGATGACGGTGAGGTCGCGCCCCAGCCGGCGGTCGCGCTTGGGTGGGGGAGACACCGTGCGGGAGCGGCGGGTCGCGGGCGCGTCGGGAACCGGAGGCACACGTGTCGCCTCCGGTGCGGCGTCCGTCGCCCCCCGATCCACACGCCCAGTCTAGGAAAGCGAGCCTGACCGACAGCCGGATGTCGTCACGTGGCGTCGCATGGCTACCATGAATCGGTGACCACGCGCGCCCTCTCCGCCGAGCAGGAGTCGCTGTTCCGGCTGATCGAAGACACGCGCGAGCACGTGTTCGTGACCGGTCGCGCCGGCACCGGCAAGTCGACGCTCCTGCAGCATCTGGCCTGGAACACCTCCAAGCAGATCGCCGTGTGCGCGCCCACCGGAGTCGCCGCGTTGAACGTCGAGGGCCAGACCATCCATTCGCTGTTCCGGTTGCCGATCGGTCTGATCGCCGACGGCGACATCGACCAGTCGGATGCGACGCGCAAGATCCTCAACGCGATCGACACGCTCGTGATCGACGAGATCTCGATGGTCAACGCCGACCTCATGGACGGCATCGATCGGTCGTTGCGCCAAGCGCGCGGACGACGTGGCGAGCCGTTCGGCGGCGTGCAGATCGTGATGTTCGGCGACCCGTATCAGCTTGCCCCGGTCCCGCCGCGCGGCGACGAGTTGCGATACATCAACGACCACTACCGGTCGTTCTGGTTCTTCGACGCGAAGGTGTGGGCGGGCGACGTCGGCGGGGACGGCATCATCGACGTCGGCTCGCACGGCGCGCAGTTGCACGTGCGTGAGCTGGCGGAGATCCACCGCCAGGCCGACCCGGAGTTCAAGGCGATGCTCAACGCCGTTCGCCACGGCATCGTCACCGCCGACATCGCGAAGGTCCTCAACGACACCGGTGCGCGCACCCCTCCCGACCCGACCGCGGATGAGACACCGATCATCACGCTGGCGACCCGCAACGACATCGTCAACACCATCAATCGGCGCCACCTCGACGCGCTGCCGGGACGATCCCAGACCGCCGAGGCCCAGATCACCGGCGACTTCGGGCGCGGCGACGCGCATCCGGCCGACGCGGAACTGAAGCTCAAGATCGGCGCGCAGGTGATGTTCCTGCGCAACGACACGGCGTCGTTCGGCGAGCCCCCGCGTTGGGTCAACGGCACGATCGGCACGGTGACCCGGATCGCCGGGGAGAACGTACGCGTCGAGGTCGACGGCGAGGAGTTCGATGTGGAGCCGGCCGTGTGGGAGAGATTCCGATACGCGTACGATCCGGCGTCGAAGTCGTTGACGCGTGAGGTCGTGGCAGAGTTCACGCAGTTCCCGTTGCGCCTTGCCTGGGCGGTGACCATCCACAAGTCGCAGGGGAAGACCTACGACCGGGCCATCATCGATCTGGGGTCGGGGGCGTTCGCGCCGGGGCAGACCTATGTCGCCCTCTCGCGGCTGACCTCCCTCGACGGGCTGTACCTCTCGCGCCCGCTGCGTCCGAGCGACATCCGGGTCGATCAGGATGTGCGCCGCTTCATGCGCGACGTGCGGCAGGCGGCCGCGGCGCGGTGAGTCAGGCGATCGCGGCGGCCTTGGCGCGCGCGAGGTCGTCGAACAGTTCGGTGTTGAACCGGTAGGCCACCAAGACCTCGTCGATGACCCGCTCCTTCTCCGCGTCGTCCCACGGGGCCGCGTCGAGCTGTTCGCGGTAGACCTCTTTGAACGCGGCCGGGTCGGCGATGTCGTCGAACAGGTAGAAGCCGATGCCGTTGGTCTCGAAACCGAAGCGGCGGCTCATGAGGCGACCGATGTACTGACCGCCGGAGAGGTCGCCGAGGTAGCGGGTGTAGTGGTGGGCGACGAAGCCGCCCGCCCAGGTGGAGCCCACTTCGTTGATGCGCTGGACGTAGCGCTGTGTCGTCGGGAGCGGGGCGATCTTCTCGCGCCAGTCGGGGCCGATGAGGAATTCGAGGTCGGCTTCGAGGGCCGGCAGGCGGGTGAGCTTGTCGCTGATGAAGACCTTCGCGACCGGGTCGTTGCGCATGCGGTCGGCGGCCGCTTCGAGAGCTTCGTAGATGAACCAGTGCTGCGCGGTGAGGGCGATGTAGTCGTCGCGCGTGCCGTCGCCGCGGACGAGGTCGGCCATGAAGCCGGCGTGCTCACTGGATGCGTGTGCGGTGCTGGAACGCTCACGCAGGGCGGTGGAGAAGGAGATGACCTCGCTCATGCCGCCATTGTAGGGGAACGGTTAGGAGCACCTAACCCCTGGTTTCCGATGAAGCGGCCACGGATCAGGTGTGGGGGCGAGGGGGAACACCCAGGCGGCGGCAGGCGTCGTCGTAGAGCGCCACGACCTCGCGGCGCACGTGGGGGCGTTCGGTGATGGTTCCGCCGGGCCACGGAATGCGCACGTGTCCGGTCTCTCCGGTGGAGGAGGTGACCTCCCACGTCGCGCCGTCTCCGTCGAAGCCGACCATGGCCGCCGAGGCGATGTCGCGCCCGGGGGAGTGGGCCCGGGTGATGAGCAGATTGTCGTCGGTGTGGTCGCTGTTCATGTGGCGGAGCACGCCGGCCTGCACGTCGTCGTCGAAGATGTGGGTCACGGAGCATAGCGTAGGGCGGATGCACGCCGGCCTGTGACCGAGTCGTTACGTGGGTGTGTTTGAATTCAGGAGTTGTCACCGGGGGGTGGAGAGCCGAAGAACATGATGCGCCGCAGGATTCTGGGAATCTCGGCGATGGCCGTCGCCGTCGCCCTGACCGCTTCGGCGTGCTCGGGCGGAGGTACCGTCGAGATCGACGTGCCGGCACAGGTCGAGGGCGGCTTCCCCGATGAGCTCCAGCAGCAGCTGCAGGAGGCTGCGGAGCACGCGATGGCGGCGACCGGTGCGACGGGGGCGATCGTGGGCGTATGGGCGCCGTGGAGCGGATCGTGGGTGGCCGGGCTCGGCACCACGGGACCCGACGGAGCCGCGGTCGCCGACGACATGACCTTCCGTGCAAGCCGCGTGACCCGCGCGATGACGTGCGACGTGCTCTACCGCCTCGACGAGAAGGGCACCGTGTCGATCGACGACAGCGTCGCCGACTACGTGCCCGGTGTCCCCGACCTCCAGGACGTCACCCTGGGTATGCTCTGCGACGGCACCTCCGGCATCGGCTCCTACGAGCCCTACCTCAAGGCCGACTGGATCGACTTCCCGGGCCGCGAGTGGGACCCTGCCTTCCTCGCGAGCTTCGGGCTGGGCGATCAGAGCGACGCCGAGCCCGGCTCGGCGTTCCGCGACTCGGATGCGGGGTACGTGCTGCTCGGCCAGGCGCTGGAGAACGCCACGCGCATGTCGGCATCGGACCTGATCGCCGAGTACGTCACCGAACCCCTCGAGCTCACCTCGACCGAGCTTCCGGACCCGGCTCCGGCCGAGCCGGGCGCGAACCCGCTGCCGGGCTACCAGTCGCTGCGGGGGGAAGACGGCCTCAACTGCGCCGAGCCGACCGATTTCACCGAGGCGTCATCCAGCATCGGTTTCACCGACTCCGGTGTCACCAGTTCGATCGACGACCTGGGCCGCTATGCCCAGGCCCTCGCCACCGGTGCGCTGCTGGCCGAGGACAGCGAGCGCTTCGACGGCGCCCTGCCCGCCTACGGCGACGCCCCGTCGTGGCAGACCACTGCCGGGGGAGCGCGGATCACCGGTTCCCTGATCGGACAGTTCGGAACGACCCTCGGCTACTCGACGGCGGCGTTCTCCGACCCCGACACGGGCCTGACCGTCGCCCTGGTGCTCAACAACTCCGCCGGCGGCGCCGCGATCCCCGGCTACCTCGCGTGGGAGCTGGCCGCGATCGCGTCGAAGGCGCCGGCGGCGGCCGGACAGGAGGTCCCGGACGCGGGGCTGCCGTGGACGGCCGAGCAGTTCCACACCGGCATCGCCGAGCGCGCGGTGTGCCCCCTCCCCGACGACGAAGGCTGACGCCTCGGTGAGCCTGCGCGCCGGCAACGCCTCCGCGGTGTTGCTGGTCGTCACCGGCCTCGCGTGTCAGGAGATCGGTGCATCGTTCGCCGTTCTGCTGTTCCCCGAGGTCGGCCCCCTCGGCATGGTCATGCTGCGGCTGGTGTTCTCCGCGCTCCTGCTGTGGGTCATCGCCCGACCTGCCGTGCGTGGGCACTCCCGCGCGGGGTGGCGTGCGGTGGTGTGGTTCGGGGTCGTGCTCGCCGTCATGAACGGGTTGTTCTACCTCGCGCTCGAACGGCTTCCCCTCGGG
This sequence comes from Microbacterium aquimaris, assembly GCF_039531285.1. Lineage (NCBI taxonomy): Bacteria > Bacillati > Actinomycetota > Actinomycetes > Micrococcales > Microbacteriaceae > Microbacterium > Microbacterium aquimaris. The sequence continues at coordinate 967,943 of NZ_BAAAPT010000001.1, forward strand.
GTCACGGTCACCATCGAGGTGCTCGGCCCGCTGACCTTGTCGATCATCGCGAGCCGCCGAGCCTCTGCGTGGCTGTGGGCGGCGATCGCGCTCGCCGGCGTCGTCGCGCTCGGGGGAGGCGGCTGGGACAGGCTCGACCCGATCGGTGTGCTGTTCGCGCTCGGGGCGGCCACGAGCTGGGCCTTCTACATCCTCGCCTCCGCCCGTGTCGGGGCCGAGTTCCCCAAGCTCGAAGGGCTGACTCTCGCGATGACCGCCGGGGCGCTCATCGCGTTGCCGTTCGGCATCGCATCCGCCGGCGCCGCGCTCTTGCGCCCCGAGCTGCTCGGTCTCGGAGCCGCGGTCGCGCTGCTGTCTTCGACGATCCCCTACGCGTTCGAACTGGTCGCGTTGCGCCGACTACCCGCGGCCGCGTTCGCAATCCTCATGAGTCTCGCCCCGGCGACCGCCGCGCTCGCCGGATTCGTGCTCCTCGCGCAGCACCTGTCGTGGTTGGAGATCGTGGGGATCGGGCTCGTGATCGTCGCGAGCATCGGCGCGGTCCAGACCGCATCGCGCGAGGAGGTGGACCAGCCGGGTCGGGCCGACGACACGGGGCACCAGGCGGGTCGTCGCCCCCCGGCCGATCCCGCTCGGGAACCGTTCACGGAGCCGCTGGGCTGAGGCGGCGGTGAGAGTTCACCCGCGCGAAACGCCGGACGCGCTACGGTGGTGTCTCGCTGGGGAGGAAGCGGAGGCACGACCCGATGTCACAGCAGACCCCCCTGCGCGTGCGCTCCCGACTCGCCGCCCTTCTGGCCGCGCTCGCCCTCGTTGCCGGGGTCGGCGTCGCCACGGCCCCCGCTTCGGCCGCGGAGTCCGGCTGGCTTCACACCGACGGCGCGCAGATCGTCACCGACAGCGGAGAGCCTCACATCATCCGCGCCGTGTCGTGGTTCGGGCTCGAGACGTCGAACTGTGCACCCCACGGGCTGTGGACCATCTCCCTCGACGAGGGGTTGCAGACCATCGCCGGGCTCGGCTTCAATGCGATCCGCCTGCCGTACGCGAACGAGTGCCTCACCGCCTCGAGCACGTCGTCGATCGACGCCAACGCCAACCCCGACCTCGTCGGCCTCACCCCGCTCCAGGTGATGGATGCCGTGATCGAACGCGCCGACGCCCACGGGCTGGACGTCATCCTCGATCGTCATCGCCCCACCACGTCGGGGCAGTCCGCGCTGTGGTACACCGCCCAGGTCGACGAGCAACAGTGGATCGACGACTGGGTGATGCTCGCCGAACGCTACGCCGAGGATCCGACGGTCATCGGTGCCGACCTGCACAACGAGCCCCACGACAGCGCGTGCTGGGGGTGCGGCGACGCGAGCGTCGACTGGCAGGCTGCCGCGACCCGGGCGGGAAACGCCATCCTCGAGGTGAACCCGCATCTGCTCATCGTCGTCGAGGGCGTCGGGCGCGACGTCGACGGCAGCTACACGTGGTGGGGAGGGGGCCTGCGCGGTGTCGCCGAAGACCCGGTGGTGCTCGACGTCGCCGACCGCGTCGTCTACTCGCCGCACGACTACCCCGTTTCGGTCGCATGGCAGAACTGGTTCGGCGCGGCCGACTACCCGAACAACCTCACTTCACTGTGGGACACCAACTGGGGATACATCCAGCAGCAGGGCCTGGCCCCGGTGCTGCTCGGCGAATTCGGGACGAAGCTGGCCAGCGAAAGCGACCGGCTGTGGTTCGACGAGATCATCGCCTATCTCGATGAGAACGACATGAGCTTCGCCTTCTGGTCGTTCAACCCCAACTCCGGCGACACCGGCGGCATCGTCGCCGACGACTGGCGCACCCCCGAGACCGGCAAGCTCGACGCCCTCGCGCCGATCCTGGGGGATGGCGCGACTCCCGCCCCGACGCCGACGCCGACGCCGACCCCGACTCCGACGCCGACTCCGACCGTCACGCCGACGCCGACGCCCACTCCGACCCCGACGCCCACTCCGACCCCCAGCGCGCCGACCGCGGCACTGTCGGGGTCGCTGCAGCCGACGAGCGTATGGGCGCAGGGGTACGTGGCGAACGTCGTGGTCTCGGCGTCCTCCAACCAGTCCGGGTGGACGGTGTCGTGGACCTCACCGAACGCGACGGGCATCGTCAACGCGTGGGGCATGGACTGCACCCTCGCCGGCGCGACGATCACCTGCGACGGTGCGGGATGGGCCAGGTCGCTCTACCCGGGCCAGACTATGACCGTCGGGTTGCAGGTCGCGGCGACGACAGGGCCCGCGGTGTCGACCTTCTCGGTAACCCCGCACTGACCCGCACTCGGTGCTTGAGTTCGGGCCCTACTTCGGTCTAGGAGGGGCGGTTCGTCCGTCCGGGCCTCTGTGAGTCCTGTCGTCGCGGCGACGATGGCAGTCACCGGACGCGCGGCGCCATTATCGGCACATTGGCGCCCATAAATTGAGTGTCCGCTCTCCGGCCCGCACGACCGTGCATCGCAAGGTGACGCGCACGTTTCTCGACCATCGCTCGCGGCGACCTCAAAGGCGAAGCCGCGGTGCACGGTTGGCCGGTGCTCGTTCTCATGTAGCGAAAAGTTTCGTATCGGTCGCAAAATATTGCGCTCGGAGGTGGCGCGTGTTTCTCTGAATCTGCCCGCGTTCACTCTCCCTGTGGTCATCCCAGGGCGAGTGCACGACGAACATGCCCGAGGCGTTATGGCCGCGGTCGTGCGGTCGGCCTTGCGCCGGGCTCGTCCGCCACCTCTTCGGTCGTCGCCAGCTCATCGCCGGCTTCGGCAAGTGATCCATCAACTAAGGAGTTGACCCACCGATGACATCGACCCGACGCAAGAACGCATTGGTCGTGAGAGGCGGTTGGGAGGGGCATCAGCCTGTCGCGGCGACAGATGCCTTCCTCCCCTTCCTGGAGCACTCCGGATATGACGTTCAGGTTGAAGAGGACACCGCAGTGTATGCCGACGGTTCCGCGATGGGCGAGGTGGACCTCCTCGTGCAATGTGTGACGATGTCGACGATCGAAGACGAGCAGCTTCGTGGCCTGGAGGGCGCAGTCCGTGCGGGCATGGGCTTCGCGGGCTGGCACGGGGGCATCGCTGACTCCTTTCGCAACAGCAACCACTACCTGCACTTGGTGGGTGGGCAGTTCGCCACTCATCCGCAGAAGCCGGCGGAGCAGCGCGTGGGGGATCCGAGCGACAATCTCGTGCCGTACACCGTGGAAGTGACCGAGCTCGGGTCGACGCACCCGATCACTGCGGGGATCGGGTCGTTCGACCTCATGACGGAGCAGTACTGGGTGCTCACCGATGAGTACAACGATGTGTTGGCCACCACCACCCATCCTCGCAAGCCTGGTGACCCCTGGAGCCGTGAGGTGACCTGCCCGGCGGTCTGGACGAGGACATGGGGCGAAGGGAAGGTGTTCGTCGCGACGCCCGGTCACGACCCGTCGGTGCTCGCCGACGAGAACGTCCGAACCATCGTCGAAAGGGGAATGCTGTGGGCGAGTCGATGAAGATCGGGGTCGTTGGCCTCGGGAAGATCAGCGGGCAGTACCTGAATACCCTGTCCGACCGAGACGACATCGAGATCGTCGCGGTGGCCGATCTCGATGAACTGCGGGCCGAGACGGTCGGCGCCGAGATCGGTGTCTCGGCCATGTCCGTAGACGATCTGATCGCTTCGGATGCCGTCGACGCAGTGCTCAACCTGACCGTGCCCGCCGCTCACGCGGACATCTGCGGCCGGGCGATCGCTGCAGGTAAGCACGTGTTCGTCGAGAAGCCGCTCGCCCTGAGTGCCTCCGACGGTGTGGAGCTCGTGCGCGCTGCGCGCGAGTCGGGGGTGAGGCTGGGGTGCGCTCCGGATACCGTCCTCGGTGCGGGTGTCCAAACCGCACTGGCGGTCATCGACCGGGGCGACATTGGGGTCCCGGTCGGAGCCTCTGCTGTCTGGGCGGCCCCCGGGCATGAGCTCTGGCATCCCTCACCGGAGTTCTACTACCAGCCGGGAGCCGGTCCGCTGTTCGATATGGGCCCGTACTACCTGACCGCGCTGGTATCGATGCTCGGACCCGTCGTCCGTGTGTCCGGTCACGCGTCGCGTTCCGAGCGACAGCGGGAGGTGGCAACAGGCCCCAAGACAGGGCTTCCCGTTCCGGTCGATGTCGAGACGCATGTGACAGCCGTGCTCGAGCATGCCTCCGGTGTCGCCTCGACGGTCACGATGAGCTTCGAGGTGTGGGCCACCCGCATGGCGGGAATCGAGGTCTACGGGACCGCCGGCACCCTGGCCGTCCCCGACCCGAACCGGTTCTTCGACCCGGTGGAGATCTACACCGCCGACACGGGCGAATGGACCCCGGTCGACCATTGCGCCGGTCATCGTGAGGGTGGTCGCGGGTTGGGACTGATCGATATGGCTGAGGCGGTGCGCGAGGATCGCGAGCATCGTGCCTCGGGGGAGCTGGCACTTCACGTGCTCGAGATCATGGAATCGGTGCTCAAGGCGGGTGCTGGCCACGGAGTGGTGAATCTGTCGACCACGACGGCTCGACCCGCCCCTCTTGCGTGGAAGGAGGTGGCCACATGAGTGGGTCCGGACGATTGCGGGCTCGCCTTGATCGGAACCGGATTCATGGGCGCCGCTCACTCGCACGCGTGGCGGACCGGCCGCACGTGTTCGACATCACGCCCGTCGAGCGCGCCGTGATCTGCGGGCGCGACCCCCAGCGCACGCGCGAGGCGGCCACCAAGCTGGGGTGGAGCGAGAGCAGCGCCGACTGGCGGGAAGTTGTCGCTCGGGACGACATCGACATCGTCGACATCTGCACCGAACAGCGTACGAATCGAGATCAACGGTTCACGCGGCAGTTTGGCCTTCGACTTCGAGTCGATGAACGAGCTCCTCTTCCATGACGCGGACCTGGCCGCCACCGAGGGCGGTTTCCGTCGCATCTACGTCACCGAGCCGGAGGTGCGCTTGACATGCGCACCCGCCGAGGTCGAGACCGCGTACTACGCTGACCAAGAATCAGGCCAAGCGGCACAAGGCTCTCGCTAGGCGTTGGTACAGCGGGACGGATCGATGTCGCGGGTCCCGTCTGGCGGCCTTCGTCGTTGACGATCACGCGAGAGAACTGCACCGTCTCCCACTTCTCTCCCAGGAGGTCCAGAACGGGTTCGATTTCGAGGTTGCGGAGTGCGTGCGCAACACCGCGATGGGCGCCCGTGAGAGCCCTGCTCGCTCATGGAAGGACACTTTGTCAGTGATTCACACCCTGGATGAGATCCACCGGCAGATGGGGGTGGTGTACGACGCGGACGAAGCGTGCCGGGTGCCCTTCTCTCACCCGAATCGGCGGATCCGTCTCGCAAGCCCTTCCTTCGATGCTCGTCGGAATCGCGGGTCCTCCGCGCCGAGATCAAGACTTCGGCGGTGCGGTGCTTTCTCTCGTGACGAGTGTCGTGGCGAGCTCCGTACGCACGTTGAGCGGGGGCTCGGCGTTGCGCAGGCGGAGGATGAGGCGTGTCGCGGTGCTCGCGATCTCCAACAGCGGTTGACGAATCGTGGTCAAAGTCGGGTAGGCGAGTTCTGCCATCGGCAGATCGTCATAGCCGATCACCGAGACGTCCTCGGGAATTCGCAGCCCTCTGCCCTGGATTGCACGGTAGGCGCCGAGCGCCTCCAGGTCGCTCTGGGCGAAGATCGCCGTGGGAGGGTTCAGCAGGTCCATGAGGGTAGAGGCGCCGCGGAATCCGGCGTCGGTGCTGAAGTCGCCTTCGACGATCAGCTCGGGATCGGGGGTTATGCCAGCCGCCTCCAACGCGGACTTGTAGCCCGCCAACCGCGCCCGCGCATTTCGTAGCTGAGGCGGGCCGCAGATCGTTCCGATTCGGCGATGACCGAGACCCAGGAGGTGTCGAACGGCTTCACCGCCACCGTCCCAGTTTGCTGATCCGATCGTTGGCATGTCCGGGGCGGGGTCGCCCGCCGGGTCGACGATCACGAAGGGGATGTTCCGAGTGCGGAGCTGGCGTTTCTCCTTGTCAGATAGCGTGGAGAACACCAGGATCACGCCGATCGGTTGCCTCCGCATGACCGCATCGATCCACGTTTCCGGCTGCGCGTCGAATGTCCCGCCAATCGTGACGACGGTACTGATGCCCTCACGCTGTGCGACGCTTTCGACGCCTTTCAAGAGCTCGACTGCCCAGGGCCCCAGCCGCTCGAAGACCACCTCGATCAACTCGCCGTGCGGGCGTGGATCTCCGCGGCGCGAGTAGCCCAGAGACGTCAACGCACGTTCGACACGGCGCCGCGTCTCCTCCGAGACATCGGCTTTGCCGTTGAGCACTTTCGATGCTGTCGACACTGAGACGGCGGCGCGGCTCGCTACTGCCGAGAGGGTCGGGCGCTGCGTCGGGCCGGACATAAATCCCTTCACCGCACGGACTATCTCAGGTGATGGTCGAGCGACTTTTCTTGAAAGTTTTCGAATCTCATCCGAATAATTGCAGACGGTGGCCGCCGCTGTCTAGTGTGAACTCGCTAAGCGAAGGAGCGTGACGATGTCGTCCCACGTTGAGGAAATCGAGTTGAAGCAAGCGCAGGATGCGCGCCCAAACGTGTTGTTCATCATGACTGACCAGCAGCGATTCGACACCCTGAGGGCGATCGGCAACGAGCGCATCTCGACTCCCAACCTCGACCGGCTCGTCGCACGTGGCGCGGTCTTCGAGAACGCGTATGCAACCTGCCCGGTGTGCGTACCTTCTCGCTACTCGCTGATGTCCGGGGCGCAGCCGACAGCGACCGATGTTTACGACAACTCCGTTCCTGAGGGTGGGCACGACCGTATCGTCGAGCGCGTCGGCCCGTATCTCGCGGAGGCCATGGGGGAGCGCGGGTATCGCACGTGGGGCGTCGGGAAGTTTCACACCATTCCCTGGAACGCCGAGCTGGGATTCGATGTGCAACTGCGTAGCGAGGAACTCTACTTCACCGACGAGGCCCGTCGCGGTGACGCCTACGCGGCCTACATCGCCGACGAGCACCCCGAGTTCGACTGGATCGAGGCGCTCATGGGGGAGCGCACCGACATGTACTACATGCCGCAGATGAGTCCGTTGCCGGCGGAGATCACCGTCGAAGCGTGGGCGACGGATCGTGCGGTCGAACTGGCGACGAGCGAGGACCCGCGGCCCTGGTTCGGCTTCGTGTCCTACATCGGTCCCCACCCGCCGTTCGCGCCGCCGTTGCCCTACAACCGCATGTACGACCCGGATCGGATGGAACTTCCCGTGCGCGGCTCGAAGGCAATCGACCACCTCGATCAGCAGATCCCGTGGATGAACTACGCGGTGTATGCCGAGGATGTCGACGATCATCGTGCTCGCGCGCTCAAGGCCCGCTACTACGGCGAGATCACCTATATCGACGCCTGCGTCGGGCGCCTGCTGGATGCGCTCGAGGCGTCGGGGCAAGCCGACGACACGGTCATCTGCTTCTACTCCGATCACGGTGACCTGCTGGGTGACCACCACGGGTGGCAGAAGGAGAGCTTTTTCGAAGCGTCGACACGTATTCCGTTCCTGCTCAGCTGGCCCGGCCGGATTGAACCAGGGGAGAGACGCAACGACCTGGTCAGCCTCGTTGATCTGTTTGGAATCGCAACGACGGCAGCCGGCGACACAGATCTGCGGCAGGGCGTCGACATCGTCGGAGCCCTGACCGGCGCGGCAGCCCCACGGGAAACGCTGTTCGGGTATCACGGAAGGCCGGGCACAGATCAGTTCAAGGCGATGGTGCGCCGTGGCGACATGAAACTCATCTGGATGGCGAACGGCGGAGAGGTTCTGCTCTTCGATGTCGCCCAAGACCCCTCCGAGCTCTCACCGCTCCAGGCGCAGTATCCGCAGGTAGTCGCGGATCTTCGCGATGCTCTCCTCGACGACCTGCGGTGCGCCGGAGTCCACGACGCCCTCGAGGAAGATCGACTTCGCGAGTTTCCCTACACCGAGCGTCCTCTGGTTCGGATCGATCAATTCGACATGTCGCGGGGCGTCTACGGATTCCCCGACTCGCCCGAACGGGTCGTCCACCAGAAGCCGGCGATTCACGGCGCTCACTAGAAACGGTCCAGACGGACCACTACAAGGAGGTAGCACATACATGTTCCGTAGACGCAGCACCCGGATCGCGTTGCCGGCGATCGTCGCGGCATCCGCGCTCGTCCTCGCCGGATGTTCCTCTCCCGGCGGCGACGCAGGCCCGACCAAGATCACGTTCTTGACGTGGACTGACGATTTGGCGGTTCAGCAAGCCGAGTCGATGATCGACGCGTTCGAAGAAGAGAACCCAGACATCGAGATCGTCCTCGACACCTATCCAGCGGGCGCCGAAGGAGACAACATCGTCAAGACCCGCCTGGCAACGGGCGAGATGAGCGACGTCTTCCTCTACAACTCCGGCGCGCTCATGCAAGCGCTCAATCCCGATTCCACGCTGTACAGCCTCGCGGACGAACCCTGGATGGCAGAGGTGGCGGATGACTTCCAAGCGGCGGTCGCCACAGACCAGGGGGTGTACGGCGCCCCGACCGGGACAGCTCAGGCCGGCGGCATCATCTACAGCAAGAAGGTCTACGACGAGCTTGGTCTGAGCGTCCCTGAGTCATGGGGCGATTTCATGGCGAACAACGAGAAGATCAAGGAAGCGGGGATCACTCCCGTGTTCCAGTCGTACGCCGATACCTGGACCGCGCAGATGATCGTCCTCGGGTCCTTCGCGAACGTGACAGCCGTCGACCCGGACTGGGCAGAGGAGTTCACGGCGGGAAAGCGCAAGTACGCTGACGAGCCTGCTTTCGCGGGCTTCGAGCACTTGCAGGAACTGGCCGACGCAGGGTTGTTCAACGAGGACTACGCCTCGGCAACCTACAACGAAGCGGTGGGTGCACTTGTCGAGGGCACCGCGGCGCAGTACCCGTTGCTGACCAACGCGATGATCAGAAACGTGCGTCAGAACTACCCCGACGCAATCGACGACCTCGGTATCTTCCCGATTCCCGCCGACGACCCAGCAGACACGCGGTTGACGATGTGGCAGCCGAACGCGCTCTACGTGCCGGCGTCCACGGAGGGTGAGAAACGTGATGCCGCACTCGCATTCGTTGAGTTCTTCAACTCGCCCGCTGGATGCGAGATCCAGAACGAGAGCGAGCCCGGCGGGCCGTACGTCATCAGTTCATGTGAGCTGCCGGAGGACGTTGCGCCGATTGTGACCGACGTCGAGCAGTGGTTCGACGAAGGAAAGACGGGACTCTCCATCGGATTCCTTTCCCCCGTCAAGGGCCCGAACCTCGAGAACATCCTCGTCGAGGTGGGCTCGGGAATCAGCAGTGCTCAGCAAGGCGCAGAGGCGTATGACGCCGATGTGAAGAAGCAGGCGCAACAGCTCGGACTTCCCGGCTGGTGACACACTCGCCACCCGGGTGGCATCGCCTTCGGTTCGGGCCCGCTTCGGCTGGCCCGAACCCGCACCCCCACGATCAGGAGCAGCAATGTCGCAGACAGCTGAAGCGACGCGCGCATCTTCCGGCGCCACGGCGGAAGAGCCTCGTCGCAAGCGCATGAAGAGCCCGTACCCGATGTGGTTCCACGCGCCCGCCGGAATCCTCTACTTCGTGCTCTTCGCCGTACCGACGTTCGCGTCCTTCTACTTCGCGTTGACGCGGTGGACGCTGTTCGATGTCGAGTTCATCGGCCTTGACAACTTCGTTCAGTTCTTCAGCGAGCGCCAGTTCCTGCAGTCGCTGACGAATACCTTCATCTACGCGGTTCTGACCGCAACAGCGAAGGTCGTCCTGGGATTCTTGCTCGCGCTCCTGCTCACGTCGCAGATTCTCGGACAGGGCTTCCTGCGCTCGACCATCTTCTTCCCGGTCCTGGTCTCGACAATCGGTATCGGGCTTACGTTCAAGGTGCTCCTCGACCCGTTCGACGGCTTGGTGAACGAGTCGCTCGCGGTCATCGGCATCGACGGCCCCGGCTGGCTGACGGATCCGAGCACGGCCCTTCTCACGGTCGTCGGCATAGATATCTGGAAGGGTGTCGGCATTGCGACGCTGATCTTCATCGCAGGACTGTCGACGATTCCCCGCGAGTACTACGAGGCTGCTCGCGTTGACGGCGCTGGCGGGCGTCGTTTGTTGTGGCACATCACGCTGCCGCTCGTCCGTCCCGCGATGGCGACAGTCGTCATCCTCTCTCTGATCGGAGGCCTCCGCTCGTTCGACCTCATCTGGGCGACGACCGGCGGTGGACCCGGCTTCTCCAGCGATGTGTTGGCGTCGGTGATCTACAAGCAATACCAAGCAGGGTTCTACGGTCTGTCCACAGCCGGAAACGTCGTGCTCTTCCTCGTTGTCGCCGCCGTCATCTTCCCCCTGTCGTACTTCCTCAACCGTCGGAATGCAGAGCAATGAGAGCTGTCGCCCTTCGTGGCCGAGTCGTCGGGATCCTCGCGATCCTCGTGACGGTGGTCGTCTTCCTCGTCCCGTTCGCGTTCATCTTCGTCACTGCGGCCAAGACCGCCCCCGAGGCGAATCAACTTGCATTCTCGCTCCCGACGGAGTGGGCGCTATGGGACAACGTCGTCGCAGTTCTGACGACCCGCGACGGGATCGTCCTGCGCGCTTTCATCAACAGCACGGTGATCACTGTTGCTGCTGTCACTCTCAAGGTGCTCTTCGCGGCGATGGTGGGCTACGTACTTCAGCGACGGCAGTCCCGGTGGAATGCGATCATCAACTTTTTCGTGCTCGCGGGTCTCATCATTCCCCCGGCTGTTGTTCCGACCATCTGGATCCTTCAAGGCCTGGGGCTTTTCAAGACGATTCCCGGTCTCATCCTCATCGAAGCCACCTTTGGGCTTTCGTTCGGGATCCTGCTCGTGCGCGCGTTCGTCGCTGGCATCCCGCGGGAACTCGATGAGGCAGCGGTGATTGACGGTGCTGGGCCGATTCGGTTGTTCTTTCAGGTCGTGTTGCCTTTGCTTCGACCAGTGCTGATCACCATCATCGTCGTCCAGTCCGTCGCCGTGTTCAATGAGTTCCAGAACGCGCTGTACTTCCTCCCAGGTGCTCAGAACGCCACGGTCCAGTTGACGTTGTACAACTTCTCCTCGCAGGAACTGAGTCAGTACAACCTCTTGTTCATGGACATTCTGCTCATCACGATTCCTCCGCTGGTGATGTTCATCTTCTTCAACCGTCAGATCGTCGCAGGGATGACCAGCGGAGCGATCAAGGGATGACGGCCGCAGACCGGGAGGCGGCGGGTCAGGTCGACTCGGCGACCTTCATCACGACAGGAACCGCGGTGCGGGGGGCGCCGCGGTTCCGCCATCAATTCGTCCTCGATCAGAAGCTGGAGGACGTCGCGTCCGCAACGCTGAGTCTGAGCGCGCTGGGCATCTACGAAGCATGGATCAACGGTCAGCCGGTCGGAGAGGATGTGCTGGCACCCGGCTGGACGGCGTATGAGCACCGCGTTCACTTCCGCGAGTACGACGTGACGCATCTCTTGGCGCAGACGTCTGTGATCGGGATCCTGATCGGGAACGGGTGGTTCCGCGGACGTTTGGGGTGGAAGCCGACGCTCGCCTATGGCGAAGCGGCGGCAGCCTACGCGCACGTGAGGATCGTGTTTCGCGACGGAACCACCCAGACGGTGAGTACCGACCGCGAGTGGCATGCCAACGGGAGCGAGGTGCTCCGCGACGATCTCTACGACGGACAGACGATCGATGCTCGACTGCATGATTCTTCGTGGCTGGACGTCGACCACGACGTCGCGGCGTGGCATACAGTCCGGGTCGTGTCCGACACGCCGGAGCTCGTGCGGGATCAGGCGCCACCGGTACGACGCATCGACGAGGTGCGGCCGGTGTCGTGGTGGAAGAGTGAGACAGGGTCGACCCTCGTGGACTTCGGTCAAAACCTCGTGGGTTGGGTGCGGCTGAGTACGCGGGGCCGCGAGGGCCACATCGTCCGCGTGCGGCATGCGGAGGTTCTGCAGGAGGGCGCGCTGTGCACGCGTCCGCTCCGGTCCGCGTTGGCAACGGACGAGTTCGTGCTCAGTGGCGGCGACGATCACTTCGAGCCGACCATGACCTTCCACGGGTTTCGATACATCGAGATCGAGAATTTGCCCGACACCTACGATCTATCGGCTGTCGTCGTCTCGTCGGATCTTTGTCGAACGGGCTACTTCGAGTGCTCCGATCCTGACCTGAATCGTCTGCATCAGAACATCGTGTGGGGCGCCCGCGGGAACTTCGTCGACATCCCCACGGACTGTCCGCAGCGCGACGAACGGATGGGCTGGACGGGGGACATCGCCGTGTTCGCACCGACAGCCGCCTATCTCTTCGACGTGAAGACCTTTCTCGCGGATTGGTTGGTCGACCTCGCGCTCGAGCAGGCCGACGCTCAAGGTGTGGTCCCGCTCGTTGTGCCCGATGTCCTCAAACGTGCGGTGGCCCCGTCGGACCGTCTGCCCCATGGGGACCCTGTCGCGCTATGGAGCGATGCGGCCGTATGGGTGCCCTGGGCGCTCTGGGAGGCGTATGGCGAACTGGCCACTTTGGAGGCGTCATTCGATGCGATGGCGGCTCACTGTCGCGAGGTGGAGAAGCGTCTGTCGGCCGAGGGCGTGTGGGATACGGGTTTCCAGTTCGGCGACTGGCTCGATCCCGACGCCCCGGCTGACCGGCCCGGCGCGGCGAAGGCGGACCCGCGTGTCGTCGCTACCGCATGTGCATTTCGGTCTGCGACCCTCGCGGCGCGCGCGGCGGAGCTGCTTGGACGCCCGTCGGAGGAGCTGGTCCGTCTGGCAGCTCGTCTTCGCCGAGGGTTCCACTCGCAGTTCGTCGACGGCGGACGGATCGAGAGTGATTGTGCGACGGTGTACGCACTCGCCATCGTCTTCGGGCTGCTCGACGGGGCGGAACTGCAGCTCGCGGGTGACAGGCTCGAGCGACTGGTGGAAGAAGCGGGATATCGCATATCGACGGGGTTCGCCGGCACCCCCTTCGTGTTGCCCGCATTGACCGATACGGGGCATGTCGACGCGGCCGTCCGGCTTATGACACAACGCGAGTGCCCATCCTGGCTCTACCCGGTGACGATGGGTGCGACAACGGTGTGGGAACGGTGGGACTCGATGCTTCCGGACGGGAGTGTGAACCCGGGCAGGATGACGAGCTTCAATCACTACGCGCTGGGTGCCGTCGCAGATTGGATGCATCGCCGGATCGCCGGATTGGCGCCGCTAGAGCCGGGGTACCGGCGACTGTTGGTCGAGCCGATCTTCCCGCGGAACTTGTCGTGGGCGCGTGGATCGCTGGAGACACCGAAGGGTCCGGCAGCGGTGTCGTGGGAGCGGCGCGGACGCGATGTCAGAATGCACGTGACAATTCCTCGGGGCGCCTCCGCGGTTGTGCGGGTAGCGGGGACGGCAGACATCGAGCTCGAAGAGGGGGAGCACGTTCTTCCGGTGGTCAGCCCCTGAAGAGCCCCCGGTGCACCGCGGCTGATACTGTCACTCCCGAAACGGTGCCACGGAGCGTCGTGAGGAGGGTGAGGCCGGATGGTCGACCGGCGTGCGGTGACGATGCAGACGATCGCGGACTCCCTCGGGGTCTCCCGATCGACCGTATCCCTTGCTCTTCGCGAAGCTCCGGTGATCGCTGAGGCGACGCGACAGGCGGTACGAGAGGAAGCTGACCGCCTCGGGTTCGTGCCGAACCGCAGCGCCGCGAGGCTGCGGACGCATCAGCGTCGGTTGGTCGGCCTGGTGGTCCCAGACTTCGCCAACCCCTTGGTCGCCGCGACCGCGGCCGGCTTGCAGCGGGTCGTCGGTGAGCAAGAGCGGGTCCTGTTGGTCTCGAGCACGTTCGAGGACAGCGTGATCCAACGTCGAGTGCTTCGCTCTCTCATCGAAGAGCAAGTCGGTGGAGTCATCATCACGTCGGTCATCGGGACGACAGCGGCAGAACTCGCCGGCCTGGCCAATGCCCAGATCCCCGCCGTCCTTCTTAACAGAATGGTGGAGGATTTTCCGGCGCCCGTCGTGGCGCGCTCCGCCGCCGACATCGTCGATCTGGCGTTCGATCACCTCTACGTCGCGCATAACGCTCGCCGTATCGCCTACTTCGGTGGTTTCATCGACGCCTCGCCCCGGCGAGACCGTCTCGAACACTTCGCGTCGCGCATCGCCGCCGCGGGATTGCCGTCATTCCCGGCCTGGGCTTCGCCACCGTCGACGAGCACCGGCGAGGCACGCGACACGTTCATGACCCTCGTGGCGGAGCGTGGCATGGAGATCGATGCCGTCATCTGCCACAGCGACACCGTGGCGATGGGGGTCCTTCGCGCACTGGCGAACATGGGGATTCAGATACCGGTCGTGGGGATCGACGACCTCGATTTCGCAGCCGACATGACGCCGTCGCTGACCACGGTCCGAACAGACGCCCGAGGCCTCGGTGAGTTGGCAGGGCGAACGCTCCTGGCGCTGATGGGGAGTACATTCGAGCCAGCCGCCGAGCCGGCGCTCGAGCTCATCGTTCGCGAATCCTGCGGGTGCGCACAGGACTCCTGAGGTGTTCGGTTGACCCGGTCACCCTTGCCCGACTAGGGTAATTTCAATCGATTGAAATTACGATCGACCATGATTGCCAGGGCAAGGAGGCTGCGGTGAACAGCATGCGTATGCCGAAGGGGTTCGAGTTTGGGGTGGCGACGAGCGCCTACCAGATCGAGGGGGCCTGGTCCGAAGACGGCAAGGGGCCGTCCATCTGGGACACCTTCACGCATGGGGAGGGGAATGTGGTCGACGGTCGTACTGGCGATGTTGCGTGCGATCACTTCCACCGATACCCCGAAGACATCCAGCTGCTCAAGGAGCTGGGGGTGGACCGGTACCGACTATCCCTCAGCTGGGCTCGGATACTCCCGAACGGTGTGGGGGCCGTCAATCAGCGCGGCCTCGACTTCTACAAGCGCCTGATCGACTCGCTGCTGGAGGCGGGAGTGCGCCCCAATGTCACGCTCTACCACTGGGATCTCCCGCAAGCGCTGGAAGACCTCGGCGGGTGGCCGAACCGAGATGTCGCCTCGTGGTTCGGAGAGTATGCGGCCGTCGCGTTCGACGCATTGGGCGACCGTGTTGATACGTGGGCGACCCTCAATGAGCCGATCGCGCTCTGGGCGGGATACGGATTGGGCTGGTTCGCGCCCGGGCGCGCGGATCGGCGTGCGGGCCGGCAAGCGATGCACAACGCCTTGCTCGCGCACGGCGAAGCCGTCTCCGCCTTCTGCTCCTCTGCCGCGCGTCAGGGTGAGATCGGAGTCGTCCTCGACGTGTGGAAGCGGCATCCCAAGACCGACTCGCTCGCGGATCGTGAACTTGCGCGTCGCGGTGATCAAGACGGATTCGGATTCTTCATGGATCCTCTGCTCCGAGGCGCCTATTCCGCTGACCTCCTCGACAGGCTCGAGGAGGAAGACGAGCTGCCGGACATCCGTGACGGTGACGTGGAAGCCATCTCGCGTCCGATCGACTACCTGGGTCTGAACGTGTATTCCCGGGTGGTCGTCGACTCGGAGCAGGACCAGGCGGGATGGGCGCAGAGCGATCCCGAACCAGGCGGTAACTTCCTCGACAACGGCAACGAGTTCTACCCGAAGTCCGTGTACGACGCGATCATGATGGTGCGTGACGAGTATGGATGGCGGAAGCCGATCGTCATCACCGAGAACGGCGTCTTCGACCCTGACTCGGAAGGACGTGATCCGCGTCGAGACGGGGATCGCATCCGTTACATCGAGGGTTTCCTGGAGTGGATCGCTCGAGCGATCGAGGACGGTGCGGATGTCCGCGGCTATTACCTCTGGAGCCTCATGGACAATTTCGAGTGGAACGCGGGATTCACGAAGCGGTATGGCATCTACGGAATCAACCCTGAGACCTTGGACCGGTGGCCCAAGGATTCTGCGCACTGGTACCGCGATGTGATCGCAGCCCACCATGCCGGGCATGAAGATCGGGTCGGCCGGGAGAGCGAAGAGGTGCGGGCATGACGGATCAGCGGCCGGACATCATCTTCCTGATGACGGATCAGCAGCGGTGGGACGCCTTGGGGGTCGAGGATGCTCGCGTCCTGACTCCCCACCTCGATCGCATCGCGCGTCACGGCGTGCGCTACACGGGGGCCACGTGCCAAGCGCCGATGTGCGTGCCGAGCCGATTCTCCTTGATGACCGGACTGTATCCCTCGCAGTCCGGAGTGAGGGCGAACTGGTGGTCGACGCCCGACGACGATGAACTCCCCGTTCGGGTCCTTCCCGAGGTCATGCGAGACGCCGGATACCTGACCGCCGGGTTCGGCAAGACTCACTGGGGTACGACCGCGCATACGCCGTCCACACGAGGGTTCGACGTGCGCGTCGTCGGCGACCCTGATCTCGGGCTCGAGGACGGTGCCACGCACTGGCAGCACGAAGACGATCCCGAAGGCTATGCGCAGTACGCCGCGGCGGTGAAGGACTACGGGCCGGGGGAAGAGGAGCCTGCCGGGTACGTGGGGACGCCGGGGGAGTTGCCCTCGCGTCGTCATATCGACGGGTGGATCGCGGAGAAGGCGGTCGAGTGGTTGGAGGGGCCCGACCTCGACACCGACCAGCCCCTGTTCTTCTATCTGAGCTTCGCGAAACCCCACGCGGCGCACATCCCGCCTGCCGAGTTCCAGCAGCTCTACGACATCACCGACATTCCCGATCTGCAGATGCCTCCGTGGGATCACACGCGGTACGACCACATCCGCGTGCGCGACGAGAACTCGCCGTTCCTCAACGGGCGAAGCGAGCGTTGGCGGACGATATGGCAGGGCATGTCGTCGGAGCAGCGACGTCTGGCGACGCTTCGGTACTGGGCGAATTGCACCTGGCTGGACTCGCTGTTCGGCGAGGCGATGGAGCGTCTCGAACGCCGGGGGCGGCTTCGAAACGCCCTCATCGTGTTCGTGAGCGACCACGGTGAGCTTCTGGGGGAGCGGTTCTTCCACTTCTCGAAGTACTGCCTCTACGACAGCAGCGTACGTGTTCCCCTGGTGTTGTCGGGAACGGCTCTGCCGGCGACGCTCCGGGGGACCGTGGACCCTCGCCCGACGGAGATCCTGGATCTCTACGCCACGCTCTCTGACGTGGCGGGTGCCGGTGGCAACGCGCCGGGCCATCCGAGTCGGTCGCTTCTGACGGGACCTGCCCGTCGCGGCAGCTTCGCAGAGATGCACGAGCCGGCGCCCGCCTGGATGTGGCGAACCGAGCGTCACAAGCTCATCTACTTCGTCGACCCGGCCGTGGGGACGGCGCAGGGCGAACTGTACGATCTCGTCGCGGACCCGAACGAGTGGGTGAATATCTACGAGGATCCGCAATCCGCCTTGATCCGTGATGCGCTGGTGCGTGACCTCATCGCCCACGTCTCGACCACCTTCGGGGCCTGGCCTGTGCATCGCAGCGATCTTCTGCGTTCTGTTCCACAGACCGAGACTCTGCCCGCTCACACGGTGCGTATCGACGGCGGGATGACGATGGGCGCTCGGGCTCTCGCGGGTCGCGAGGAGTAATGCCTTGACGGCTGATGGATCCCTCTATACAGTCATTTCAATCGATTGAAAGATCGCTACCAGACAAGGAAGTCACATGACAAACAGCACACGTCGACCGAAGGCGGGGACGATTCTCGCTGCCGCCGCCACTGTCGGTGCGCTCGTCCTGAGCGGCTGCGCCGCGGGACAGAGCGACTCGGGCGAGGCCTCGGAGCCCAAGGAGGGCGGAATCCTCACGGTTGCGCAGGGCACGGACATCCAGCCGGCCAGCTTCTTCAGCCAGGCGCAGGGGAACCTCGCCGTGCAGCGGATGATCTTCAACACCCTCATCGAACTCGACCTGGAGACCAAGGAGCCCAAGCCCTCCCTCGCCGAGGCGTGGGAGCTCTCCGAGGATGGGCGGACCATCACCTTCCAGCTGCGCGAGGACGTGACCTTCCACGACGGCACGCCGCTCACCTCCGCTGACGTGATCGCCAGCATCGAGGCGGTCAAGCTTCCCGAGGTGCCGTCGCAGATGAAGTCGGTGGCGAACATCATCACGGAGGTCGAGGCGATCGGCGACACGGAGGTGTCGATCTCGCTGGAGCATTCGGTCACTAACCTCTTCGATGTGTTCACGCTGGTTCCGATCGTCGACGATGAGAGCATCGAGGGCCTTCTCGAAGGGACGGCCTTCAACGGCACGGGTCCGTTCTCGGTGGATGACTACAAGCCCGGGCAGGGCCTGTCGCTTTCGAAGTTCGAGGACTACTGGGCCGGGGCGCCGTACCTCGACGGCGTCGAGGTCACGGTCATCCCGGACCCGCAGTCCACCGTCACCGCGCTGCGCTCGGGCGAGGTGGACATGGCGGTCGATCTCGCGCCCAGCAACGCCGTCTCGGTGTCTTCCGACTCGAACTTCGTCGTGGTCAACGCCCCTGCGCAGGACGCCGCGTACTACATCGGCTCCGACGTGAACTCCCCGGTTCTCCAGGACAAGCGGGCCCGGCAGGGACTTGCGTACGCCATCGATCGCGAGCGGCTGATCGACCAGGTGCTCCTCGGCAACGGTGAGCCGGCCTCCCTTCCGTGGAGCCCGGTCTCACCGGCATATGACGCCGAGCTCGATGCTTACTATTCGTACGACCTCGACAAGGCGCGCGAGCTGTTCGAGGCCGCCGGTGTCGTCGGAGAAGAGCTGACGATCTCCTACCCCTCGGGCAACAGCATCCTTTCGGCGTTCGCGCAGATCATCGTGTTCGACCTCGAAGAAGCGGGCCTGAAGGCCGTCGCGGATCCGTTGCCGCAAGCCGACTTCCAGACCAAGTTCCTCGGGTCATCGTTCGGCGGCGCGTGGCTGAGCCCGCACGGCTTCGGTCAGATGGCGCCCGCCAGCCTCATCAAGGGTGCTTTCCCGTACCGCGCGGACTCGAACGTGTCCGGCTTCGTCAACGATGAGTACATCGAGCTGGCGGACGCCCTGTGGGTCGAAACCGATGAAGCGGCCGTGTCGGCGAACATCGAGAAGGTCAACGAGTTCCTCATCGACCAGCAGTTCGTCACCGACCTGATCGCCAGCTATCACACCTACACGACGACCGCGGAGCTCAAGGACATGGACTTCACGATCCTCGATTACCCCATCCTCGACACGGCGTATCTCGACTGACGGCGTCCCGGGCCGGTGCGGATCCGAACGTCGCGCCGGCCCGGATGAAACGGGGTCTCAGCATCGCCGCTGGAGACCTCTCTACCCGGGAGTTCCATGCTCTACTACACCCTTCGACGCATCCCGTCGGCGATCGTCGTTCTCTTCCTCGCGTCGATCGTCATCTTCTTCATCCTCAGACTCGTTCCCGGTGACCCGGCCGTGGTCCTCGCCGGGCCGGATGCCTCTCCCGAAACCGTCGACGCGATCCGCGCGAATCTCGGTCTCGACCAACCGCTCATCTTGCAGTACCTGCTCTGGATCGGCGGCGTCGTAACCGGTGATCTCGGAACCTCCTACATCTTGAACGCGTCGATCGGCGAGCTCATGGGGGAAGCACTTGCCAACACCGCCGTGCTCGCCGGCGCGGCGATCATTCTCTCGCTGGTGTTCGGGGGTGCGGTCGGGATCTTCCTCGGAGTCACCCGACGGAAGAACACCGCCGCTTTGGTCGGTGCCGTCAACTCCTTCGCGTTCGCCATCCCGCCGTACGTCGTCGGCTTGTTGCTCGCCTTGGTGTTCTCCGTGCAGCTCGGGTGGCTACCGTCGGTCGGGATCGGGCCGGGCCTGGACGACCCGATCGGGATGCTTCCCTTTCTCGTCCTCCCCGCCGTGACATTGGCGATTCCGACGGGCGCGACGATCGCCCGATTCCTCGCCGTCTCGATGAGACAGCAGCGCGACGAAGACTTCGTCGTCGCGGCGACGGCGCGTGGTCTCCGAGCAGGCCGACTGTTCCGGACCCATGTGTTGCCGAACTCGCTCCCGCCTGTCCTCACCATCGTCGGACTCCAGGTGGCCAACCTCCTGGCCGGCGCGATCCTGGTCGAGGTGATCTTCGCCTGGCCAGGGGTGGGGCAGCTCATCCTCACATCCGTGCAAACGAGGGATTACCTCTTGACTCAAGCGCTTCTGCTGCTCGCTGTGGCTGTGTTCATCACGACCCAGCTGCTGACCGATCTGGCCGACGCGGCCATCGACCCCCGCGTCCGACTGAGGTTGGCGGCATGAGCGAGCCGACCGTCCTCCCGCCCGTGCGCCGGGCTGCGCGCGACCGCAACGGACTCCTGCGCGGGCTGCGTTATCCGTCCACCATCGTCGGCGTGATCGTCGCGGTGTCCATCATCGCCATCGGACTGCTCGCGCCAATCCTGCCCATCCCCTCTCCGTACGCGCAGAGCCCCGACGCGTTCCTGCCACCCAGCGCACAGCACTGGCTCGGCACGGACGAATTCGGCCGCGACCTCTTCAGCCGCGTCGTGTACGGCATTCGGCAGGACGCACTGGTGGGAGCGATCGCTGTCCCCCTCGGCGCGGCGATCGGCGTCGTGCTCGGCCTGGTGAGCACCACATCGAAGTACCTCGACATCGTCCTGCAGCGAATCTTCGACGTGTCGCTCGCTTTCGCGGGAATCGTCATGGGTGTCACCGTCGCCGCCATCCTCGGGCCGGGCATCATGGCCGTTCTCGTCACGGTCACGTTGATCAACATCCCACTCTTCGGTCGCCTCACCCGCAGCGCCGCGCGTGCGCAGCTCAGTCGCGACTATGTGGTCGCCGCGCGCGTGACGGGCGCGGGGCCCGTCCGGGTCCTCGGACAGCATGTGCTTCCGAACGCGGTGGACCCGCTCGTGGTTCAGGCGGCGCTCAGCCTTTCGATCGCCGTCTTCATCGAGGGTGGGATGAGCTTCGTCGGTATCGGCGTCGTCCCACCCGAGCCGTCGCTCGGCGCGCTGCTGCGCAGCAGCACCGACTTCATGTCCATCTCTCCTCAATATGCGCTCGCTCCCATGATCGTCCTCACCGCGCTCGTCATGAGCTTCTACGTCATCAGCGACGGGCTCAACCGCGGTCTGCTGAAGCGCTGATCCAGAACGAAGGAAATTCACGTGTCGACTCTTCTCAGCGTCCGCGACCTCGCGACGACGTTCCACACCAGCAGTGGCCCCGTCACCTCTGCGCGCGGCGTCTCCTTCGACCTCCGCCGAGGCGAGTCACTGGCCCTGGTCGGCGAGTCCGGCTCGGGCAAGTCGGTGACGGCGATGTCGATCATGAACATGGTGCGATCGCCCGGCGTCATCGAGGCCGGCCAGGTCATGCTGGATGGGCGCGATGTCCTCGCTATGGGCGCAGACGAGCTACGGGGCGTTCGCGGTCGCCGGATGAGCATGATCTTCCAAGACTCCGTCGCCGCGCTCGACCCGCTCATGAAGATCGAGGACCAGGTCGTCGAGTCGATCCGCGCGCATCGCCGAGTCAGCGACACGGTCGCCCACGAAGAAGCAGTCCACCTCCTGGAGATGGTCGGAATCCCCGATCCCGCCGCGCGTCTGAAGGACTATCCGTTGGCGTTCTCCGGGGGAATGGCGCAGCGCGTCATGATCGCCATCGCGCTGGCGAACCAGCCGGAGCTCCTCATCTGCGACGAGCCGACCACGGCGCTGGATGTCACCGTACAGGCGCAGATCCTCGAACTCATCGCGAAGCTCAATAGGGAGCAGAACACCAGTGTCCTGTTCATCACCCACAACCTCGGCGTCGTCGCGCAGCTCTGTCAGCGCGTGGCGGTGATGTACGCGGGGCGAATCGTCGAGATCGGCGACACCGCGTCGGTGTTCGCCGACCCGCGTCACCCCTATACGCGAGATCTTCTGAAGGCCACCCCCACGCTGACGCATCCGCGGCACCTTCCGCTGACCTCGATCGAGGGCAGGCCGCCGTCGCTGCGGGAAGAGATCACAGGCTGTGCCTATGCGCCGCGCGACCCGCTCGCGTTTGAGAAGTGTTTCGTGTCTGACCCTGCGCTGACGCCCGGAGGCGAGGGGCGTTCACACGCGTGTTGGCTCGGTGGCGCACCTCTCCCGGCGTCACGCGTCGAAGAAGGCTCCGCCGAGTCCGCGATCTCGTCGACGGAGAAGGAGGTGGTCCTCGAGGTCCGAGACCTCGTCAAGCACTTCCCCGGTTCGCGCAAGGGCTTCTTCTCCCGACGTGAAGTGCGCGCCGTCGATGGAGTGGACTTCGAGATCCGCGCCTCGGAGACCGTGGGTCTTGTGGGCGAGTCCGGGTGTGGCAAGTCGACGATCGCGCGGCTCGTTCTCGGTATCGATGAGCCTTCCTCGGGGGCGATCGTCTACGACGGGAAGGATGCGACCGGCCTCAACGCCGCCGCGCGGCGGCGCTACAACCGCGACGTGCAGATCGTCTTCCAGAACCCGATGTCGGCGCTGAACCCGCGCATGGTCGTCCGGAAGATGCTCGGACTCACCCTGCGGGGTCAGGGCGTGAAGGACACGGACGTCGACACGCGCAGCCGCGAACTCCTCGAACTCGTCGGTTTGGATGCCTCGGCCCTCGACCGGTACCCACACGAGTTCTCCGGTGGGCAGAAGCAACGACTGGTCATCGCCAGAGCTCTGGCGATGGAGCCGAAACTCATCGTCTGCGATGAGGCGGTTGCCGCTCTCGACGTCTCACTTCAAGCGCAGATCCTCAATCTGCTGAAGGAGCTGAAGGAGCGTCTCGGCCTGTCCTACCTCTTCATCGGACATGACCTTGCCACGGTGCGCTACGTCGCTGATCGGATCCTTGTGATGTACCTCGGGCAGATCGTGGAGTCGGGGCCCTCCGAAGACGTCATCGCGCGACCGCTGCACCCCTACACGGCCAGCCTGCTGTCGGCCGTACCCGACCCGGACCCGTCTCAGGCGAAGGGTGAGCGTGTCGTGCTGCAGGGCGAGGTGCCCACCCCCCTCGATCCGCCGAGCGGATGCCGCTTCCACACCCGGTGTCCCATCGGGCCGATGGTGAACACCGACCGGGAGATCTGTCGGACCGAGCGTCCGATGGTGGACGATGCCGACCTGCACGGCGTCGCGTGTCATTTCGCGGGCGAGTTCCGCCCCGGCGCGCCCTCGGTGCCCGAGCGTCCGGAAGGGCTCGGACCGGTGCGGAGCACCGGCCGTGTCGCGCCCGCAGGGCACGCGGCGTGAGTGCCAAGAAGACGGCACAGGATCGCCCGAACGTCATCCTGATCGTCGTGGACGACCTGGGGGCGGTGGACCTCGCCTGCACGGGTTCGGATTTCTATGAGACACCGCACCTCGATGCGCTGGCCGCGTCGGGAATGCGGTTCACGGACGCGTATGCGAGCGCACCGGTGTGCTCCCCGACACGGGCGAGCTTGCTGACGGGCAAGAGTCCGGCGCGTGTCGGTGTGACACAGTACATCGGTGGTTTCGCCACCGGTGCGTTGCGAGACGTGCCGTATTTCCGGGAGCTTCCGGAGGACGAGTACACGCTGGCGCGCGCCCTCGCCGACGCCGGATACGCCAGCTGGCACGTCGGCAAGTGGCATCTCGGTCCGAGACGCACGTGGCCCGACCGTCACGGATTCGAGGTGAACATCGGCGGGTGTCACATGGGTTCCCCGACGACCTATCACTCGCCGTACGGCATCGACACTCTTGAGGAGGGCCCCGAAGGAGAGTACTTGACGGACAGGCTCACGAATGAAGCGATCACGTTGATCCGTGAGCGTGACGAGCGTCCGTTCTTCCTGAACCTTTGGCACTACGCGGTACACACCCCAATCGAGCCCCCGGGCGGGCTGTCGGCGAAGTACGAGGCGAAGGCCCGACGGATGGGGCGCGACCTCGATGTCCTGCGAGACGAGGAGGAGATGCCGACGTGGCACCTGCGCGGCGTTCATGTACGACGTCGCCAACGGCAAGGAGATCCCGACTACGCCGCCATGGTCGAACACCTGGATGCGTGCGTCGGTCGACTGCTTGATGCGCTTGACGGCGAAGGCATTCGAGAGAACACGCTGATCATCTTCACGTCGGACAACGGCGGGTTGGCGACCGCCGAAGGCTCGCCGACCTCGAACCTTCCCCTCTCGGAAGGCAAAGGATGGATGCAGGAGGGAGGTGTCCGTATCCCGCTTCTGGTCAGCATGCCCGGCGTCGTGCCGCACGCGAGCATCTCCGACGTGCCCGCGATCTCCGCAGACATCTACCCAACCGTGCTGGGGATGTGCGGACTGCCGCTTGTCCCGGAACAGCACGTGGACGGAGTCGACCTGTCGTCGCATTGGCGGGGGCAGCCAGCGGAGCGGGGCCCGCTCTTCTGGCATTACCCGCACTATGCCAACCAGGGCGGCACCCCTGGGGCAGCGGTTCGCGACGGGCGATACAAGCTCATCCGCCTCTACGAGGACGACACCGAACTGCTGTTCGACCTCGAAGCGGATGTCTCGGAGCAGCATGATCTGTGTGCGGTCCTCCCCGGGGAGGCGGATCGACTCCGAAGCCTGTTGGACACCTGGATCGAAGACGTCGGCGGCTTGATCCCGCAACCGCGGATCCCCCTCACTGACGCTGAGGGTCGGGCCATCTGGCCGCCGGAAACCAGCGCAAAGCCGTCTAAGGAAAGCCCGTCCGCACGAGAGAAGGATGCCTACGAACATGTCTCATGACGATGCACTCGCCCCTGCGGTCGCGGAGGAGAACCTCGCCGCCGATGCCTCGTATCGCCCGGTTCCGCTTCGACAGGGGCTGCCCGAGCGTCTGACGATCACGCTGTGGGACTTCTCCTGGTACGTGCGCACCGGGCCCGGGGAACCATTCGAGGATCTTGATCGTGCGGCGGCGGAAGCTGTCGAGCGCGGCTACAACACGGTGCGCATCTGCGCGATGCCTTTCCTGCTGTTCGGTTCGGGGATCGACACGTCGGCCTTTGCGCTCGGGCCGCTGGGGGGCGAGTACGGCCAGCGCGTTCGCTGGTACAACGTGAAAGAGCGCACGCTGATCGATGCGCGTCGACATCTTCTCGAGTTGTTCGAGACGCTCGAGCGGCACAATCTGTTCGTGATCCTCTCCTCCTGGGAGTATCAGCAGTCTTCGGCGTTCGCCGAGTCCCGTGATTGGTGGGACGCCCTTCGTGGCGTTCCCGCCGAGGACCGTCCGACGGCACTCGCCGGGGCGCTGGCGTCGCTCGTGGACTTCGTCGAGGAAGCAGGCTTGGGGCACCGCATCGCATTCACCGAACTTCACAACGAGGTCCAGGGCGGACATCTCACGGAAGGGTTGCCGAATTGGTATGAGGACCCCGTCGGTCTCATGGCCGCGCTCCGGCCGAGGCTCGAGGCCGGCCTCTCGACCTTCCACGAGAGGCATCCGGCACATCCTGTGACCGTCAACTACTCCGGAGTGCCGGTTGACGCCATGCGCTACGTACCCCGCAATATCGATGTCTTCGTCGCTCACCCGTACGTCTACGGCGTCCTCGACGAAGTGACGGCCGCCTTCGATCTTCGCGGTGATCTCGCGGCATTTCCCGAGCAGCAGGTCCGCGCCCTGGGTCTCCTTCGCGACGACGCGCCGCCCGCGCAGACGTGGGTCCTGTCGGGTGACGACGCGTGGAAGATGGATGCCACGATCATGGGGAAGCCGGAAACGTTCCTCATGGACTGGATCGACGAGGGGGCATTCGACCGGTTCCTCTACGAGCGGTACCAGGTGCACCACTTCGAGATGCGGGCGATTCTCCGCCTGTGGCTGGATGTCGCGGCTGACTTCGCCGCAGCCCGAGGCGTTCCGCTGGTGTTTGCTGAGGGATGGATCGGCTACACGCCCCTTGAGGGCACGTTCGAGGAAGGTCCGATCGGATCTGCGTTTTGTCGGCACGCCATCGAGGAGTCGATCCGCGTGGGCGCCTGGGGGACCATCGTCTGCTCCAACGCGGCCCCGCAGCACCCGATGTGGGGAGACATCGAGCTTCAGCAGCAGTGCAACGCCCGATTCCTCTCCGTCGGAGTCGCCCCCGGCGTCCGACGCCGTGCGTTGTGAAGCCGCAGAATCGTCCATACCTCGCATAGGAAATGGGCAGTTGCGTACGTCGACGTCGGGCATACGCTCTGCATGTGACTTCTGCCGCAGTGTCCTTGCTCGACGCCGTTCCTGAGCATCTTCCCGCTCGCCTGACGATCTCGCTATGGGACTTCTCTTGGTACACCCAAGCGGGGCCCGGCGAACCATTCGCCGATCTCGACGGGGCCATGGTTGCCGCGGTCGAGCGGGGATACAACACCATCCGGATCTGCGCGATGCCGTTTCTCCTCTTCGGTGACCATGACATCGACGCGTCCCGCCTCGACATTGAGGAGATGGCGCCTGGGGTCGGCCACGCGACGCGGTGGTACAACGTGCGCGGAGGGGTGAGCGTGGACGGGCGCGCTCGCCTTCGTGAGCTATTCGAGACGGCGAGACGGCGGGGCGTACGCGTCATCGTCTCGTCTTGGGAGTATCAGCAGTCACCGGCTTTCTCCCGAAGTGACAACTGGTATCGCGCCCTCGAAGCCATACCGCCGGAGGAGCGCTTCCTGGCGCTCGCCAAGAGTCTCGCTCGCCTTGTGGACTACTTGCGAACCGCTGGCGGGCTAGACCGACAGATTGCATACCTCGAGCTCCACAACGAGGTCGACCTCTCGCATCTGCGAGATGCAGGGGGCGGTAGCGAGGCGGATCCGTACTGGCCGCAGAAGCCGTTCAATGAGCGGGCGATCGAGTGGTTACGGGAGCAGTGCCCCGAGCACATGGTCACGACAAGCTACGGAATCACCCCCTATCTGGACATGCCGGCAGCGGCGGAGAACAGCGACGTTGCGCACTTCCATGTCTATGTCTACGGCGCACTCGGCGCGCTCGAGCGATGGGCCGGTGTTCGGGGCGGAGATGACTACCCCTCAGCGAATCTGAGATCGTTGCTGCGGGACGGGGCGCCGGAGTTCGGAGGCGCCAGCACGGGCTTGGTTCCTTCTTGGCGGTACGACGCCACGGGCATCTCTCCCGGCATGTTCTATACCTACGACAACGTCGATCCGCGGCTATGGGATCGGTGGCTCTATGAGAAGCACCATCTCTATGCCGAAGCGATGCGATGGGCGATCGACGACAAGCTCACCGCAATCTCGGCGTTCGCACGCCAGCGTGGGATTCCCGCGGTCGTCGGCGAGGGATGGATCGGCTACACACCTTTACACAGTGAGTACGAGGACGGACCTCTGGGGACGGCGATCGCCGAGTACGCGGTCCAGCGGGCCGTTGACCTCGGATTGTGGGGGGTGGTTCTCGGGTCGAACTCCGCGCCGCACCACCCCGGGTGGCGTAATGTCGCATGGCAGCAGCACCTGAATCGCTTTCTTTTTGACACCGCGATCGCCTCTTAGTTCGCCAGCCGCGCGCCCGCGCTCCGCTGGCGTTCACGCCTTGTGCTGTGCGCGATACGCGCGAGGGCTCACTCCGTGAACACGGCTGAATTGGCGCGAGAAGTAGAGGGGGTCGGCATAGCCGACCGCCGTCGCGACCTCCGCGATCGTCATGCGTGTGGTGTCGAGGAGCAGGCGTGCACGGGTCATCTTGAGCGACGCGTGGAAGGCTGCCGGGCCGTTTCCCGTCGCCTGTCGGAACAGAGCGCTCAAGTGGGACGGCGACACCTGAACCACAGCTGCAAGCTCGGCGACGCTCACTCGCGCATCCACCCGGGCCTCAAGGTGTCGCATCGCGCGCTCCAGCGGTGTCCCCTCGGCGGGGAGCGCGGCATCAACCGCGAAACGCGTGAGCAAATGAGCGGCAGCCCCGGAGGCGGCGAGTAGTTGCACGGGCGTCGGACGCTTGCTCAGGGTCGAGACCACTTCGTCGAAGAGCGACACGATGCGGTCGAGGGAGTGGAGGTGTACGAGGTGAGGGGTCGGCGATACGAGGGGGGTAATGAGCTCGGACACTTCAGGGCCACGAACGTGCATCCACCAGATCGTCCATGGCGAGGTCTCGGAGGCGAAGTATCGGTGAGCCATTCCGGCAGGGATCACGATGGCGGCGCCGGGGACCAGGGTGATCCCGGACCCGTCGACCTGAACGCTTCCTCGACCTTCGACGCACAGCAGGACGACTGTCTCTACGATGCCGCGGTCGCGGTGCATCCGGTGGCCTGTCGCTGCCGGGTAGTAGCCGGCGTCGGTGACCACGAGCCGCCGCGTGACCGGTTGAGTGAGCGCAGTCTCGACGAGTGGCCGCGGAACGACGTAGAGACGCTGGTTTGCGAATCCGTCCACTCGATAGTGCGGCGTCCCCACAGTTGAATCATCCATGTTTGTCCGAGATCTCACCATACCGGGACTTCCGTCCGATTCCTAGGCTCGTGTGAAAGCCCCGGCTGTACGCAGCGGGCAGGTCAAGCACAATCAGAAGAGGAGGTCAGTGGTGGCCACCATCGGTTCCGAAGCCATCCAGGGGTGTGACGCTCGCGCGGACTCGCCGGGAATTACCCTGCCACACGCGCCGAGCGAGTTGGCGGCGTCGTTGGCGGAGGGTGCCGCGATTGCATGGTCTGAGCCACTGGCGATTACGACCTATGAGCCGGATGCGCCCAGTCGCTATCCGATGTTCCTCGATCACCGTGTGTATCAGGGCTCCAGTGGCAAGGTCTATCCCCTCCCGTTCACAGAGGGCGTGTCCGACGAGGGCGTTCTGCGGGAGTGGGACGCGGTGCATGTGGAGAACCGCTACGTGCGTTTGGTGGTTCTGCCCGAGCTCGGCGGTCGGATCCACATCGGTTACGACAAGCGAACCGGCTATGACTTCTTCTACCGAAACAATGTGATCAAGCCTGCCCTCGTTGGACTGGCCGGGCCATGGATCTCGGGAGGGGTCGAGTTCAACTGGCCGCAGCATCACCGCCCGGCCACATATCTTCCGGTCGAGACCAGCATAGAAACCGGCGCCGATGGGACCGTCACGGTGTGGTGCCACGATCACGACCCCTTCGCGCGGATGTCCGCGCAGCACGGTGTGCGGCTCCGCCCGGAAAGTTCGGTGGTCGAGTTGGTGGTTCGTCTGCATAATCGAACGAACGAGCGTCACACGTTCCTGTGGTGGGCCAACGTGGCGGCACGCGTCCACGACGACTACCAGGCCTTCTTCCCGGAAGACGTGAGGTACGTGGCGGACCACGCACGCCGCGCGTTGACAGCCTTTCCCGAAGCTGATCGTCCCTACTACGGGGTCGACTACCCGGCGTTGGCCTCTGAGCGACCCGGTGCCGACCGCATCGACTGGTACAAGAACATCCCTGTCCCCACTTCGTACATGATCGTCGACTCGCAGCAAGACTTCTTCGGCGGCTACGATCATGCGGCGGGTGGCGGCTTCGTGCACTGGGCGGAGCGGCGCATTTCTCCGGGGAAGAAGCTCTGGACGTGGGGCGACGCGCCGTTCGGGCACGCGTGGGACGACCAACTCACTGACGGCGACGGGCCGTATGTCGAGTTGATGGCCGGGGTGTACACCGACAACCAACCGGACTTCACGTGGATCCTCCCGGGTGAGACCAAGGTCTTCAGCCAGTATTGGTATCCCATTCCCGCCATCGGGGTCGCCCATCAGGCGACGCCGGACGCGGCGTTGCACGTCGGCCGGGCGGAGGGAAGAACTTCCGTTCGCGCCGCAGTCACGTCCCCGCGAGACGGGGTGGTGCTGTCGGTCCTCGAAGGCGGCGTCGCGACGGCGTCCCGCACCGCAGACCTCGAGCCCGGCGCGGTGATCGAGCTCGATGCCGAGTTTGACCCTCTGGAGGCGCGTGTCGAACTACGTGATGGCGACGGTCGGCTCCTGGTGGCTTGGGAGCCGGTGGACGGCGAGCCCGGTGAGCCGTGGGTGGCGAGCGAACCGCCCGCGCCGGAGGAGATCGAGACGGTCGAAGAGCTCTACCTCACCGGCTTGCACCTCAGCCAGTACCGCCACCCGACCCGTTCACCTCTTCCCTATTGGGAGGCTGCGCTCGCGCGGGATCCGGGGGACGTGCGCACAAACCTCGCGATGGCAGATCGGGACTATCGAGCGTTTCGCTACGAACAGGCGCTGGTCCGTGTCGAGCTCGCGATCGACCGATTGACGCGCCGTAATGCCAATCCCATCGACGCCGAGGCCTTCTACTTGCGGGGCCTCGTGCTGATGAGGCTCGGGCGCCGTCTTGAGGCAGAACAGGCCTGGGGCAAGGCGGGGTGGGACGGGACGTGGGCGGCACCCGCGGGGTTTGCGCTCGCGCAATCCCTTCTGTTCCGAGGTGTCAATCGTGCCGCGTTGCGCGTGCTCGACTCCCTGGCTGGCGTCGTGGGGCACGACACGCGCCGGACGGCGTTGCAGGCCATCGCGCTTGAGCGTCTGGGCCGGAAGGACGAGGCCGCGTCTACTATTGCGGATGCGCTTGAGCGCGATCCGCTGGATGCCACCCTGCGCGTCCTCTCCGGTGTGCGGGAGCCGACGGGTGCGGGGGTTCTCCTTGATGTCGCGATCGCCCTGCGCGACGCGGGCGAAACACGCAGGGCGCTGGCACTTCTGGACGAGGTGGCTCGCGGGCCGCAGACGCCGGCCGGCAATCTGAGACCGATTGCACAGTACCTCCGCGCCACGATCCTCGACGCCGCGGGGGAGATAGACGCCGCGCGTGAGGCTCGCGAGATGGCGCGTCGTGAGGACGCACTGTGGGCGTTCCCCTCCGGGGCCGATGCGCATGACGCGCTGAGTGCCGCCATCGATGCGGATGCGCAGGACTCGCGCGCCCTCCATCTTCGGGGCATGCTGCTCTACGCGCACGGCCGTCGAAGAGACGGCGCCGCAGACTGGAGGCGGGCGATCGTTCTCGGCGACCACGACCCCGTGCTCCTCAGGAACGCTGCCGTGGCGGCATACAACGTCGGGGACGATGACGCACGGGCGTGGGAACTCTATGAGATGGCGGTGGCTGTCGCTCCGGACGACGCGCGTTTGCGGTATGAGCAGGACCAGCTGGCGATTCGGCTCGACCAATCCGCGCAGGAGCGGTTTCAGCGGCTCGAGCCGGTCGAGCCGCTGGTCCTCACACGCGACGACTTCACGATTGCCTACGTGCGACTCCTGGTCGCGCAGGGCATGGCCGATCGCGCGTACGAGATCCTCACCTCGCGTTCCTTCCACCCCTGGGAAGGGGGAGAGGGTGAAGCTCTGGCTGCCTGGGACCTCACTTTGCATGCGTTGGGACGCCCGCTGGTCGACCCGCCGCCGACGCTCGGGGAGGCGCGGCCGCAATACATGCCACCTCTCGCGCGGCGCGATGATGGGGCGACGGACTACTTCGCTACCAGCCTGCCCGAGCTTCTCCTGTTCGCCCGCGAAGCGTCGCTGTACGACGCGTAGGCAGAGGCGATGCGCGCGCCTGACCTTGACGTGCTCTTCGTGGACGATAGTCCATGTTGTTCATAGAACGTCGCATTGTTGCGCGAGCGACGGTGAATCTAGCCTGGAGATAACGCACGGATTGGTGGGTCTGCGGTGACGCAGATCCGTGGCGGCAACCTCGATGCCCCCCCATCTCGCTCAATGAGGAGGAACGATGAACACAGCAGGTCGAGTAGGACTCGCAGGTCTCGCCGTGGTGGCCTGCACCGCGTCGATCGCGGGATGCGCCGCTAGTGATGAGGGTGGTGACGGCGGCGGTGCGGAGTCGCAGAAGATCACCGTCTGGAGTTGGGATCTGAATGCGGAGGAAACGGCCGATGCGTTCATGGCGGAGAATCCCGATGTCGATGTAGAGGTCGTCAACGTCGGAACCGGCAACGATCAGTACGTAGCGCTGCAGAACGCGATCTCAGCGGGCGAGGGGTTCCCCGACGTCGCCTTCATTGAGAACTACGCGCTGCCGCAGTTCGCGCTCACCGGGGCTCTCGCCGACCTCGGCCCGCTCGGCGCCGACGGGCTCGCGTCTACCTACGCGCCCGGCCCGTGGGCCTCCTCGAAGGTCAACGACGTCGTCTACTCGCTCCCGTGGGCATCGGGCCCGATGGTGCTCTTCTACAATCAGGCGATCTTTGATCGACTCGATGTCGCCGTCCCCGGGACCTGGGATGAGTACGTCACTGCGGCGCAGCAAATCCAACAGGCGGATCCTGCCGTCTACATCCTCAATGATGTCGGCAACGCCGGGCTCGCCGAGAGCCTGATCTGGCAGGCCCAAGGCACGCCGTTCTCGGTCGAAGGCGAGGCCGTCGCGATCGATCTCGCCGACGACGAAGGCACGCAGCGCTATGCAGACGTGTGGCAGCGACTCATCGACGAAGACCTCC
The DNA here is from genome assembly GCF_039531285.1 of Microbacterium aquimaris. Classification (NCBI taxonomy): domain Bacteria; kingdom Bacillati; phylum Actinomycetota; class Actinomycetes; order Micrococcales; family Microbacteriaceae; genus Microbacterium; species Microbacterium aquimaris. Next base: position 1,000,485 of record NZ_BAAAPT010000001.1, read on the forward strand.
TCGCGCCCGTGGCCGATTGGACAGACGACTGGACCAAGATGCTCAATGAGGATCAGATCGCCACCCTTCCCGCCGGCAGCTGGATGGGCAGCACTCTCACACAGGCTGTGACCGAGGGGGCGGGCAAGTGGCGCGTCGCCCAGCTGCCTGAGTGGGAGGACGGAGTTGCGACTTCGGCCGAGCACGGCGGCGGCGGCTTCACCATCCTGGAAGGCAGTGACCACAAGGACCTCGCGTTCGAGTTCGCCGAGTTCGCAACAGCGGGGGGCGGGGTCGAGATCCTCAAGGAACGCGGCCTGTGGCCGTCGAGCATCGATGCGGCGAACGACGAGGCGTTCCTCAGTGAACCGTCCGAGTACTTCGGCGGCCAAGCTGTCAACGAGGAGTATGCGACCGCTTCGGCGAACGTTCCGGACACCTTCCAGTTCCTGCCCTTCCAGGTATACGCGAACGGCATCTACAACGACACGGTCGGCCAGGCGTACAACCACAGCGTCACGGTCGCGGAGGGCTTTGCGAATTGGCAGGATTCGCTGGACACCTACGGCGCCCAGCAAGGGTTCACCATCCAGTAGTCCGCCCACCGTGGTTCCGAGCGCTTGATCGCGCTCGGGACGACGGGTCGAGAGGTCACCATGCACCCGATCGTCACAGCATCACCAACTGTTGCCGCACGCTCGACGCGCAAGCGTCGTTCTCTGCGGGCGCAGCTGCCTCCCTGGCTCTTCCTTGCCCCCTTCGTGATCGCCTTCACATTCGTCTTCCTGGCGCCGATCGCGTACGCGATCGTCATGAGCCTGTTTCGAACCCAATTGGTCGGGGGAACACAGTTCGTCGGTATCGACAATTACGTCACCGTCTTCACCGACGCACAGCTCTGGCGAGGCGTGTTCAACGTGATCTTGCTCCTGTTCATTCAGGTCCCGATCATGCTCGCCATCTCGGTCTTTCTCGCGATAGTCGTCGATAGTGGACGCTTGCACGGAGTGCGCTTTTTCCGGATTGCGGTCTTTCTTCCCTACGCGGTTCCCGCTGTCGTCGCGACCCTCATCTGGGGGTTCATGTACAGCACCAGGTACGGGCTCATCGGTGAAATAAACAGGTCACTCGGCAGCGACCTCCCCAGTCCGCTCGCACACGAGTTCGTCCTCGCCTCGATCGGGAATATCGTCACGTGGGAGTACATCGGCTACAACATGCTCATCTTCTACGCAGCGTTGCGTGTCATCGACCGGTCGTTGTACGAGGCCGCAGCGATTGACGGCGCTGGCGAATTGCGAATCGCCCGCGCGATCAAGCTCCCTGCTATGCAGGGGGCGTTCCTTGTGACCACGGTCTTCTCGATCATCGGAGTGTTCCAGCTCTTCAGTGAGCCGCAGATTCTTCAGAGTCTTGCGCCGAACGCGATATCAACCTACTTCACGCCAAACATGTATGCGTACAATCTTTCGTTCGCCGGGCAACAACTGAACTACTCCGCCGCCGTTGCGATCGTGGTCGGGCTCGTCACCGTACTGTTCGCCTACACGGTGCAGGCCCGCGCGGAGAGGCGGTCCGCGCAATGAGTCGCGCCTATGCGAGTCCTCTGAACCCGCGCAAGAGCCTTCCGCTCTCCGCCATCGCCGGCATCGCGGTGATTTACACGGTCATCCCGCTCTTCTGGCTCGTCGTCAACGCGACGAAGACCGAGGACGAGCTCGCAACGACCTTCGGTTTGTGGTTCGGAACGTCGTTTGCGCTGTGGGACAACGTCGTCGAGACCCTTACCTACCAGGACGGAATCTTCCTGAGCTGGTTCTGGAACACCCTTGTGTACGTTGTACTCGGTGCGGGCGGCGCGACCCTTCTTGCAGTGCTTGCCGGGTACGCACTCGCGATGTACGAGTTCCGTGGCAAGAAGATCGTTCTCGCGACGGTGCTCGCGGCTGTCGCTGTGCCCGGGGCCGCGCTCGCAGTGCCGACGTTCCTGCTCTTCAGCGAGCTCGGAATCACGAACACGCCCGCCGCCGTGATCCTGCCTTCGCTGGTCGCGCCTTTCAGTCTCTACCTCATGTGGGCGCTTGCGCGCGACGCGATCCCCGTGGAGCTGCTCGAAGCTGCGCGGATCGATGGTGCCGGCGAAGGGCGCGCGTTCTTGACGGTCGCGTCATTGTTGGCGCCGGGAACGGTGACCGTTTTGCTGTTCAATGTGGTCGCAACATGGAACAACTACTTTTTGCCCTTGATCATGTTGCGCAACCCGGACCTGTATCCACTGACCATCGGTCTCACGTCATGGAACAACCAGGCGGCGACGGTGGGCGGTGACGCGGTCTACAACCTTGTGATCACCGGATCGCTCCTCACCATCATTCCGTTGATCGCGGCGTTCCTTCTTCTGCAGCGGTACTGGCAGGCGGGGCTCGCTGCGGGGAGCGTGAAGGGTTGACGTGTGCGGCACGCGCGACCGCCATCACCGGCTGGCGAGCGTGCGGATACGACCAGGAGCACGGGTTCCCCTGAGAACACGGCGCGTTTCGGCGGTGTCTCGGCCTATACCCCGCCGCTCACCCCTGCGTGGTGTCGGATTCCCACGCCGCAGTGCAGGCGGCATCCCACTCCTCGGTCATCGCCGCGGCGCCCTCTGCGGCTCGGGAGGGGCTGCCCATCCCGACGATCACCGAAAGCGCCTGCGAGTTCGCGAGCATCCCGCGCAACGCGAGTCGGTGCACCCCCACACCGCGTTCGTAGGCGAGCGAGGCGAGCGCCGGCAGGCGAGCCGGCAGATCACGGGCATGGGTCGGGCCGCCCAGCGGCGAGTATGCGAAGAAGGCCAGCCCGAGGCGTTCGGCGTGGGTCAACTCGGCGGTGCGCTCGCCGGCCACCAGACGATTCTGCACGGCGGTCAGACGGCACGCAGACTGCGCCGCATCGATCTGCGCCACGGTGGCGTTTGAGATTCCGATGGCGCCGATCGTGCCTTCGCGTCGAAGGTCTTCCAGCGCACCGAAGACGGCTTCGAGGTCGCCGCCGCCGTCCGCGCGGTGCAGGTAGTACACGTCGAGACGCTCGCGACGCAGGGCGCGAAGGCTCGCCTCGACGTCCCGTCGCACCCGGTCGACGGTGTTTTCGATGTCCCAGCTCATGGGTCCGGTGCGGAAGTGGCCGCCCTTGGTCATGATCACGACGTCCTCCCGCCCGCAGAGCGCGTCGGCGAGGAGATGCTCGTTGTGCAGATCGTCGTCCACGGTCGCGTACGCGCGCGCGGTGTCGAACACGCGCACGCCGGCGTCGTAGGCGGCACGGATGGTGGCGAGGGCGTTGTCGTCGTCGCGCACATCGGCGGTCGAAAAGCGCCCGCAGCCCTCGGCGACGAGGCCGCGGAGTTGCGCGGGTTCCACGGCGTCCACCGTCGTGTCGGCTTCGCAGCTCATCGGGGCACCGGCCCGCGTGCGACCGGACTCATCTCCCGCATCCGGTGGATCGGTGGTGTCATATCGGAGTCGACGTAGGTCCACAGCTCGTGCTGGTTCGGGAAGGGGTCCTCGAAGTACGCCAGCCACTCCTCGGTCTTCTGGTGCAGGTAGGCCTGGATCTCCGCCGTGCCCGGGACGCCGGGGAGGGGGATGCGACCGAAGTGGTTGTCGAGCTGGTGGGGGTCGTCGCCGCGACGGAACAGCGTATCCATGCGGCGAAGCAGCACCGTGCGGCCGACGTCCGATTCGGGGTGCGGCTCGGTTCCGTCGGACCGGTCGATGTTCTCGGTCGAGTAGGTCCATTCCTTCGTGTACACACCGCGCCACGGTGTCGTGAAGTAGAACAGCGGGGCGGTTTCGACCGCGTCGTCGTCCTCGGCGCGGATGGCCGATGACAGGTCCTTGCCATGGACGTGGTCGGGCACGTCGAGGCCCATCAGCCCGAGAAGGGTCGGCATCAGGTCGATCGTGCCGACGATCAGCTCCGACCTGCGGGCACGTGGCGCGATGTCCGGACCGGTGATGATCAGTGGCACCCGGGCGGAGACATCCTCGGGGCTCGACTTGTGCCAGTGATTGTTGAACGCGCCGAATGTCTCGCCGTGATCGCTCGTGTAGACGATGATGGTGTTCTCTCGCAGGCCCCGCTCGTCGAGGGCGGCCAGGATGCGACCCACGTTCGTGTCGACCTCGCTGCACAGGGCGAGATATCCCTGCGTCATCAGACGTGTGCGCTCGTTGACCGGGACGGTGGGGCGGAGAGTCAGGTCCTCGGGGTCGTAGAGGTCCTTGAACTCCTCCGGCGCGTCGAAGGAGGTGTACTTCGCGTCGTCTCCGCCGTTGTGGTTGTGCGGCGCGTGGTAGGACACGAACAGGGTGAAGGGGTCTTCCGGTGTCTGGTCTTCGATGAACCTCACCGCTTGATCGGTCTGCCCCTCCACTTCCCAGCATCCGAACAGCACCTTCTGGTCGCCGTCCCAGTAGAAGGCGTTGTCGGGGTCGTAGTTGACCGCGCAGTTGTTGGAAAGGAATTCATCGTCGAACCCGTGGCGGTCGGGGCCTGCTGGAATCGGGCGGTTCCGGTCGCCGCCGTAGAGGTGCCACTTGCCGACGTAGCCGTTCCGGTAGCCGTGGCGGCGGGTGACCTCGGCGAACGATTCACCGAGATCGGTCGCAAGCCGGCGGTCGTTGGTGAAGCAGTTGTTCCACAGCGGGTGCTCGCCGGAGATGAGCATGCTCCGCGCGGGGGTGCAGACGGGCGAGTTGGAGACCGCGTGGTCGAACAGGAGGCCTTGTTCGGCGAGCCGATCCAGGTGCGGTGTCTTCACGTCGCTGAGTCCGTAGGCGCCCAACATGTCACGCGACTGCTGGTCCGAGAAGATGAACACGAGGTTGGGCCGTTGCGGGGAAGCCGCCGTCGGATCGGACTCTTCTTGTTCGTCAATGAACCGGTTCATGCTTGGCATCATGACACAGTTTCCATCGGAAAGGCAGGCGATCGCCCCGGTCTTTCGCGAATATCCGCGCTGCGCGGACTCGGGTGTCACGCGGGGGCTATGCGGATCGGTGGATCGTCTGCTACCGTCTCGTGAACCGATTCATTGCCGATCGGATCCCTGTCCCAAGCAAAGAAGGTTGTCACAGTGGCCACCACACGAAAGTCAGCATCCCGGCTCGTCGCCGGCACCGGTGCACTCGCCCTCGCGGTTTCGCTCGCCGCCTGCTCGACCGGAGGGGAATCCTCCCCGACGGACGACTCCGATCCGTCAGAGGCCAGCGGTGAGATCCGCGTGGGTATGATCGCGTCGCTCACCCCGCAGTTCGAGGAGTACGCCAAGGTCTTCGAGGAGTCCCACCCCGACATCAAGGTCACCGTTCAGTCGGTGGCCGAATCCCCGGCGGACTACATTCAGCAGCTCGCCACGGAGAACCTCAGCGACTCGGTTCCCGACGTCCTGTTCAACACCGGTGGACTGAACCAGACCCTCGACTCGAACGGGCTTCTCTGGGACATGTCGGAATGGCTCGAGGAGGGCCGTTCGGGCCTTGACTCCGCCGAGTTCTCGCCGAACTTCCTCGGTCTGTTCGAAACCGAGGACGGTCGTATCACCGGCCTTCCCGTCAGCGCCGACAGCGGCGTGATCGTCTACAACATCGACCAGTTCGAGAAGTACGGCGCCGAGCTGCCGACCGATGACTGGACCTACGAGGAGATGTACGACGCCGCACGCACGATCTATGACGGCTCCGGCGGTGACGTGTACGGCATCGTCACCCCGCTGGGTGTGGCGGAGACCCCGTTCCAGTGGTACCCGGTGATCCGCGCGTACGGCAGCGACATGTACGACGAGGCGGCAGGCGAGTTCATCTTCGCCGACGCCGCGGGGATCGAAGCGTGGACCACGCTCCTCGAGCCCTACACGGACGGTTTCGGTGTGCCCTACTCGGCGTTGGCGAACGACCCCGGTAAGAACCTCTTCCCGAGCGAGCAGGCCGCGATGGAGGTGGCCTCGACCGCCCGCATCGCCGCCCTGCGCGAGCAGATGCAGAGCGACTGGGATGTCGCGCCCATGCCGATCATCGACGGCGTGCGCACCACCGGCGGTGGCGCCTACTCGCTGTCGTTGAGCGAGAAGTCCGAGAACAAGAGCGCCGCGTGGGAGTTCCTCGCGTGGTTCTACTCCGTCGACGGCGGCTTCGAGGCCGCCAAGGACGACGGCGTCATTCCGGCGACCACCGACGGAATCGAGAACGGTACCTGGCAGCAGGACCCGCCGCCCGTGCCGTCGAACTTCGTGCCGGCCGTCCAGATCTCCATCGAGGACGCCATCCTGCAGAAGCCCTACCCGGCTGACGTCGCGCCTGAGGTGCTGCCGGCCCTTCAGGAAGCCATCCAGATGGTCATGCTGCGTGATGAGTCGATCGAGGTCGCCTTCACCGCCGCACAGGACGAGCTCAACGCGCTCCTTCCGTGATGACCGACACCCGCGCGACACAGCGCATCGTCACTCGTTCGGGCGCGGGGAAACCCCCGCGCCCGGCGGGCGGCCGAGCGCGCCGATTCGACGTCATGGCGGCCTGGGGCATGCTCACCCCGGCCATCGTGATGTTCACCGTCTTCGTCATCGTCCCCGCGGTGGTCGGAATCGCCCTGAGCTTCATGGAGTGGGACTTCTTCAATCCCCCGACCTTCGTGGGCTTCGACAACTACAGCCGACTGATCACCGACCCGGACATGTGGCAGGCGCTGGGTGTGACCATCCAGTACGTCTTCCTCGGCGTCATCCCGACGATCCTGCTCGGATTCATGATCGCCGTGCTGATCAACGTGAACATGCCCGGCGTCCCGGTCCTGCGTGTTCTCTACTTCGTGCCCGTCGTGCTCTCGGTGGCGGTCTCGGCCGTGCTGTGGTCGTTCATGTACGACCCCCGTCAGGGCCCGATCGCGGCCCTGCTCCGGCTGCTCGGTCTTCCTCCGGTCGACTTCCTCAACAGTGAGGTGCTCGCGCTGCCGTCGCTGGTGCTCATGATGATCTGGCTCGCCCTGCCCATCGTGATCATCTTCTACCTGGCCGGTCTGCAGCGGGTCCCCGAGGACATCTACTCCGCGGCCGCGCTCGACGGCGCCGGGCCCTGGCGCATGCTGTGGTCGATGACGTGGCCCAACGTCATGCCGACGACGTATGTCGTCGTGGTGCTGCAGGTCATCAACTTCGTCGCGAACTCGCTCGACGTCTCGTTGATCATGACCGGCGGTGGACCTCTCGGCGCCACCCGAAGCCTCGCGCTCTTGGCCTACGAACAAGCCTTCAGCTTCCAGGACGTCGGCTACGCCAGCGCCCTGTCGATCTTCCAACTTCTGCTCATCGTCGGGATCGTCGCCCTCGGGCGCGTCCTGGGATCGAGGTCGACCCGATGAAACCCACGACCATGCGGTTCGGCCGCTACACGACCATCGTCGTGTTCGGCCTGATCACCGCCTTCCCCCTGCTGTACCTCCTGTCCGGGTCGTTGATGTCCTTCCAGGAGATCTCGCAATACCCGCCGAAGCTCTTGCCCAGCGAGCTGGTGTGGGGCAACTACGCCGAGGCCTGGGAGTACCTGACTCCCCGCACGGTGCTTAACACCTTCATCTTCGTGATCTCGGTGCTCGTGCTCCAACTGGCGATCTGTCTGCCCGCCGGCTTCGCTCTGGCGAAGATCCGGATCCGCGGCGCCGGTGTGCTGCTGGCCATGTTCGTGGTGCCGATCTTCCTCCCCGCCAACCTCACCCTGATCCCGACGTTCATCGTGACGCTGGAGTTGGGCCTGGTCGGTTCCTTCGCCGGACTGATCCTTCCGGTCGTGGGGCACGCCTCGCTGGGCATCCTGCTGTTCCGACAGTTCTTCGTCACGTTCCCGGGCGGCCTCATCGAAGCGGCCCGGCTCGACGGGGCGGGATGGTTCCGCACGTTCTTCTCGATCGCGCTGCCGCTGGCCAAGCCGGTGATCGCGTCCTACTCGGTGGTGACTTTCCTCACCGCGTGGAACATGTACATCTGGCCGCTCGTGGCCGCTCCCGGGCCCGACACGCGTGTGTTGACCCTCGCCCTCGCGCCGCTCGCGCAGGGAGAGTTCAGCAACATCTCGCCGTCGGTCGGATTCGCGGCGGCGGTCGTGGCCATGATCCCGGTCCTGCTGGTCTTCGTGCTGTTCCAGCGCTGGTTCACCCGCGGAATCGTCGGCTCCGGCCTCGAGTGATCCGCACCGCGACCGACGCACCGGCCCGCGCGAGCGCGCCGCCCTCTTGAAAGGTATCCACGATGACCGCGGATGACAGGCCCGACATCATCTTCCTGATGACGGACCAGCAGCGTTGGGACGCCCTCGGCGTCCAGAACCCCCTCGTCAAGACCCCGAACCTGGATCGGCTGATCCAGACCGGGATCCGTTTCCCCCAGGCGACGTGCCAGGCACCGATGTGTGTGCCGAGTCGTCATTCGCTGATGACCGGGATGTACCCGTCGCAGAACGGCGTGCGCTCGAACGAATCGGCCACCCCGGGCGACGCCGCCATCGCCGCCCCTGTTCTGGCCGAGGCGATGCGCGAAGCCGGCTACCTCACAGCCGGCTTCGGCAAGACCCACTGGGGGCGCACCCCTGAGACCCCCTCGACCCGGGGATTCGACGTGCGTGTCGTCGGAACGCAGGACCTCGGTCTCGAGGTCGGGGCGGTCGGCTGGCAGGAAGAGGAAGACCCCGAGGGGCGTGCCGCCTATCTCGAGATGACGCGCGAGTACGGACCGGGCGAGGAGGAGCCGGTCGGCTACCTCGGCGCCACCTCCACCATCCCGACGCGCAACCACCCCGACGGCTGGATCGCGGAACGGGCTCTCGAGTGGCTCGAGGGTCCGGATCTCGACACCGACAAGCCGCTCTTCTTCTACCTCAGCTTCGTCAAGCCGCACGCCGGGCACAATCCGGCCGCGGAGTTCGAGGCACTGTACGACCTCGACGAGATCCCGGACCTGGAGGTGCCGCCCTGGGACGAGTCGCGCTACGACCACATCCGGGTGCGCGACGAGAACTCCCCGTTCCTCGGGGCCCGCAGTCAGCGGTGGCGTGAGGCGTGGCGCACACTCACCCCCCGCGAACGCCGCCTTGCGACGCTCCGCTACTGGGCGAACTGCAGCTGGCTGGACTCCTTGTTCGGGGAGGCCCTCGACCGGCTCGCGGCGCGTGGCCGTCTCGACAACGCCCTGATCGTCTTCGCCAGCGACCATGGTGAGCTGCTCGGCGAACGCAACTTCCAGTTCTCCAAGTACTGCCTCTACGACAGCAGCGTACGCGTGCCGCTGGTCCTGTCCGGCGCGGCGATCGCGCCGCACCTGCGCGGGACCGTCGACGAGAGGCCGGCGGCACTGGTGGACGTGTATCCGACCATCGCCCACGCCGCCGGATTCGACATCCATCCAGGCGCCGCGGGGGCGTCCCTGCTGGAGCGTGCCGCCCGGTCGGGATCGTTCGCCGAGATGCACGAGCCGGTACCGGCCTGGATGTGGCGAACCGCCCGCTACAAGCTGATCGTGTTCGTCGATCCGAACACCGCCGGCGCGCAGGGCGAGCTCTACGACCTGCAGGCCGATCCTCGCGAGTGGCACAACCTCTACGACGATCCCGCCCACCTCGCGGTGCGCGCGGACCTCATGGCAGAGCTCATCGCCCACATCGCGACGAGTTTCGCCGCGGCACCCACCCACGGTGCACTCGGCGCCCCACCCGTCCTGCAGGAGCCGACCGCGCCCGCAGGCCACCAGAACGACAGCGAGACCAGACATGAGTGACGTCGACATCCGACAGACCATCCGCCCGCAGGACAGCCCGCGCAGCACCCACGCCCTCGTCGAAGGCGTGCAGATCGAGCCGCACGGGTACTCGGGACTCGAAGGACGGCCCGCCGGTGCGGTCCGTCGGCCCCTCGAGCCGACCTTCCCCGGCGCGTTCTGGTTGGCCGAGGACCCGCGGCCCGACCAGCACGCGGGGTTCGTCGCGGACGTCGTCGTCCCCGCCGACGGTTCGTATCGTCTGGCCGTGCAGGCGTCGGGCGCCTTCCGTCTTCGCATCGACTCCGAGACCGTCGTGCACGGTCCACTGCGCTATGCACCTGCGCTTCCGGAGTACCACGAACAGTCCATCGACCTGCCGGCCGGCCGCCACCGGTTGGCACTGCACGCGCAGGCCGAACTCCTCACCACACGCATGTCTGCGGCGGTGCCCCCCTTCGTGTGGGTGCGCCTGGCCGGAGACGACGGCGTCGAGATCCCGCTCGCGTGGCGGGGGCGTGAGCTGGAGGAGTACCACGCCACCGGTCTTCGGGTGAGCCCTCTGCTGGGATGGGTCGAGTGGCAGGCGGTCCCGTTCACCGGTGCGTGGTGGGACGACGATCTGCATACCGGATGGTCCGCGACCCGAACGGTCGATCTGTCGGTCCTCGGACCCGAGGCCACCTGCGCGGACATCTCGCTGCCCGCGTGGCGGTCACGGACCCTGACACCGCAGTCGTCCGGCGTGTACCGCGACACGTACGTCGGATACGAGTTCGATGACATCGGCACGCAGTTCCTCCTCGCCGACGACGACCCCGATCCGCTCGACGACCTCGACGGTCGCTGGTTCCGGTACGACCTCGGCCGCGTACGCGTGGGATCGGTCGCGTTGAAGATCACTTCTTCCGCGCGGGCGGAGGTCACCGTCGGGTTCGCCGAGCGGCTGACGCCCGATGGTCGTCCCTCTCCGGTCGTGGCGCTGTCGGCCGGCCCGACGCGCATGCTCCAGCACTTCACCGTCGACGCCGGCGAGACCACCATCGAACCGCTGCAGTCACTCGGGGGTCGGTACGTCGAGGTGCGTGTCCGCGGCGGTCTCGACAGTGACGTCACCGAGGCGCGCTTCGTCGAACGCGACTTCCTCGGAGCGCCCACCGGTCGCTTCGAGTCGGGCGACGCGCTGCTGGACCGCATCTGGATGACCGGACTGGACACGTTGCGTGCCACGGCGGAAGACAGCCTCATCGACTCCGTTCGCGAGCGCGGGGAGTGGGTCGGCGACGTCGTCTCCAGCGCGCTGCATCTGCTCAGTGCCGGGTGGGGGGATGTGCGCCTCGTGCGTCGTGCTCTGCTGCACTCCGCCGCCGGAGCACGCGACGACGGGCTCGTCTCCGGGTGTGGCCCCGGTGAGGTGCTCTACCTGGGGACGTACGCCGCCCAGTGGGTCACCGCGTGCATCAACGTCGCGCGGGTCGAAGGCGAGCTCGCCATCCTTCGCGAACTGGAGGAGAGCGCCGGGGCCAACGTCGATGCTCTCCTCGGGTGCATCGAGGACAACGGTGACCACCATCTGCCGTGGTCGTTCGTCGACTGGGGATACGGCGTGCCGCAGGATCAGCCGAACCTCGCCGTCCTCTCGCACGTCCATCAGGCGGTGCGCAGCTGGCGGCGCTGGCTCGAGCTGCTCGGCAAGCCCGAGCAGGCGGCCGCCTACGCAGCCGACGAGGATCGGCTCGCGCGTGTGCTCGCACGGTGGATGGTCGACCCGGCGAACCCGTATCACTCATGGACCCTCGGTGTGCACAGCGGCATCGTCGACCCCGAGGGCGCGGCGCAGCACATCCAGGACCACGTCTCCCGCGCCTTCCCGTTCGACCGCACGGCGGATCGCCTGCGTGATCCGAGCCAGGTCCGCCCCGGTGCGGCCACACCGTACTTCACGAACTACTCCTTCCCGATCCTCCTCGACTCCGGTCGGGGCCAGCAGGTCGCGGACCTGTGGCGCACCGGCTGGGGCTGGATGCTCGACCGTGGTGCCACGACATGGTGGGAGGTCTTCGACGAGCGGTGGAGCCAATGCCACTACTGGGGTGGCGCGCCCACCTGGCAGATGTCGCGGTGGGGTCTCGGACTGCATGTCGACGTCGATGACCACGGTCCGATCGCGGACCTGCGGGTCAACGACCTCGGCCGCGATCGTGTGGCGGGCCTGGCCCACCTTGCGGGAGCCCGGACCGCGGAGGTGGAGTGGCAGAAGGTCGGCGACGAGCTCATCCGCTACCGGCTGGACCTGTCCGATGCCGCCCGTGTGCGCGTCGGCGGAGAGGTGCGCGAGCTCTCGCGCGGGGGGCACGAGTTCGAGCTCCGGCGCCAGGGCGGCGGTGCGCTCTACCGATGAGCGCCGACGGACGTGGGCAGGGACGTATGGCGCACGACGAGCTCGGGCGAATAGACGCGCCGCGCGTGTTCGACGCCCGGTCCCGCCGCGATCTCGGCGACCGTGAGGTCGACTGCGGCCTGCGCCATCAGCTCGACGGGCTGACGCACGGTGGTCAAGGGCACCTGCGCGGTGGCGGCGAACTCGATGTCGTCGTGGCCGATCAGGCTGAGATCCTCCGGGATGCGGATGGCGCCTTCCCGGGTGATCTCGTGCATCAGGCCGATCGCCAGCAGGTCGTTGGCGGCGAAGATCGCATCGGGGCGGCGGTCGGGCGGCGTCGCGAGGATCCGCGCGCCGACGCGGCGTCCCTCGTCGATGGTGAGGGTGACCGTCGACAGGTAGTCCATGCGCACGCCGGGGGATTCGGCGACGGCACGGGTCGCGCCGTCCACGCGCCCGCGGACCTGATGGATGGGACCGCCGGCGACGAGGATGTCGCGCCGGCCCTGTTCGATGAGATGCCGCACCGCGACGTATCCGCCGTGCTCGGCGTCCGACTGGACGACACTGAAGTCGGGCTCGGCGTCCGGGACGCCGAGGAGGACGATCGGGGTGCCGCCGGCCTGGATCGAGCGCATGCGGGCGGTGACACCGTCGATCGGCGCGAGCATGATCCCGCCGACGCGCTGAGACTCGAACAGGTCGAGGTAGCGGCTCTCGCGCTCCGCCCGTTGCGAGCTTCCGCCGAGAAGCACGGAGAAACCGGCCTTCTCCGCGGCGTCCTCGGCGACTTCGGCGAGCGCGTTGAAGAACGAGTCGTAGTTGCTCAGGACGAGCAGGCCCAGGGTCTTGCTCGCACCGGACGAGAGCTGTCTCGCGTGGCTGTTGGGCACGTACTCGAGGTCTCTCATCGCGGCGTGGACGCGGGCGACGAGCTCCGGCTTCACCGTCGCGCGGCCGTTCAGCACGTTCGACACCGTACCCACCGAGACGCCCGCGGCCCGCGCCACGTCTCTGATGTGAACCCGTGCGCGCGCCATCGAACCGCTCCCCCTGACTCTCCCGAACCGCCGACACCCGACGCGGGTCTTCTCATTATGGCGCGCCGCGCCGAGAAAGCGCGTTCCGTCGACGGCCACGCGACCCGGACACAGACCGCGGCATAGCCGCGACAACGAAAGAAGGTGCATATGACGACCGCACTCAACGAGCTGAGCTCGGTGCTGGCCCCGAAGTCGCGGCGCAAGCCGCGGATCGGTTTGGTCGCCGGTGGGCTCGGTACCTACTGGCCGCAGTTCCCGGGTCTGTTGCCGCAGCTGCAGGAGTCTTCTCGGTACGTCTCGGAGCGGTTCGCCGAGATGGACGCCGAGGTGACCGACGTCGGGTTCATCTCCGATGCGCAGGAGGGTGCGGCCGCGGCAGAAGCGCTGCGCAAGGCCGACTGCGACCTCATCGTGCTCTTCCTCACGACCTACCTGACCAGCTCGATGGTCTTGCCGATCGCGCAGCGCTCCGGAGCGCCGGTGTTGGTGATCGACCTGCAGCCCACCGAGAAGATGGATCACGCGTCCTTCGACACCGGCGCGTGGCTGGCCTACTGCGGTCAGTGCCCGGTGCCCGAGGTCGGCAACGTGTTCATGCGCGCCGGTATCCCGTTCCGGTCGGTGTCGGGACACCTGCGGCAGGAGTCGGCTTGGCGGCGCATCGAGCAGTGGATCGCGGCGGCGCATGTGCGTGCGGCACTTCGCCACGCACGTCACGGACTGATGGGCCACGTCTACCCGGGCATGCTCGATGTCTCGACCGATCTGACGCTCTTGCCGGTGACGTTCGGCTCGCACGTGGAGGTGCTCGAGTTCGACGACCTGCGCGTGCGGGTGGATGCGGTGACGGAGCAGGAGACGGCCGCGCGGATGGACCTGGCCCGCAGCGTGTTCACGCTCGATGACACCGTCGTCGACGAGGACTTCGCGTGGGGTGCGCGCGTGTCGGTCGGTCTCGACCGACTCGTGGAGGACTTCGACCTCGACTCGCTCGCGTACTACCATCGCGGACTCGATGGAGAGCAGCACGAGCGGCTCGGTGCGGGGATGATCCTCGGGGCCTCGCTCCTCACCGCCCGCGGCATCCCGACCACGGGGGAGTACGAGCTGCGGACCACTCTCGCCCAGCTGGCCACCCAGGTCGTCGGCGCCGGGGGTTCGTTCTGCGAGATCCAGGCCCTGAACTTCGAGGACGACGTCGTCGAAATGGGACACGACGGGCCGGCCCACCTGGCCGTGTCGTCACGTGACCCGTTGTTGCGCGGACTCGGGGTGTACCACGGGAAGCGTGGGTGGGGTGTGTCGGTCGAGTTCGACGTGCAGCACGGTCCGGTGACCCTCCTCGGACTCGGACAGGACCGCGACGGGGCGCTGTCGTTCATCGCCTCCGAGGGCACGGTGGTCCCCGGTCCGCTTCTGGAGATCGGCAACACCACGAGTCGCGTGGACTTCGGCCGGGATCCGGGGGAGTGGGTCGATGCCTGGTCGGCGACCGGGGTGGGGCATCACTGGAGCCTGTCCCTCGGACACCGCTCGGCCACGTATCGGGCCGCGGCGTCGCTGCTCGGCATCGACTTCCGGACGGTGTGATCATGGCCGTCACCGTCGTCGCCGTCCTCACCGCCAAGCCCGGGATGGGCCCTGCCGTGATCGAGTCTTTCCGGGAGGTCTCGCCGCGCGTGCACGACGAGCCCGGTTGCGAGCTCTACGCCGCTCACCTCGAGCAGGACGGCGACACCGTCGTGATGGTCGAACGGTGGACCACCCGGGCCGATCTGGACGCGCACGCTGCGGGCGCACCGCTGGCCCGGCTCAACGAGCTCAATGCCGACCTGCTCGAACGGCCCTACGATGTGTGGTTCCTCGACCCGGTGCCCCTGGGTGACCCCGCGAAAGGAGCGATGCCCGCGGGAAGCGCGCCGGCGTGACCCTCCCCGAGGCGTTCCCCGCACCGGAGTTCTTCGTGCGGGACAGCGCACCCTCGTTGCGGTGGGCCGTGCTCGCGCCCGGCGGCATCGCGGTCGAGTTCGTCCGCGCTCTGCTCCGGTTCACCGACCAGCGGGTGGTCGCTGTCGGGTCTCGCTCCCGGGACCGCGCAGCGGCGTTCGCGGCGCGTTTCGAGATCCCCCACGCGTTCGGCTCATACGAAGAGGTCGTCGAGCGGGGCGATGTCGATGTGGTGTACATCGCCTCACCCGTGTCCGAGCACGTGCGTCTCGGGCTGCTCGCGGTCGGTGCGGGCAAACACGTCCTCGTCGAGAAGCCGCTGGCCACGACCGCCCACGATGCGCGCCGGCTGTTCGCCGCGGCGGAGGACGCGGGTGTGTTCGCGATGGAAGCGATGTGGACGCGATACCTGCCGCAGTCGAGTGTCATCCGCCGCCTCCTCGCCGATGGTGTGCTCGGCGAGGTCGAGTCGGTGCTCGCCGATCACGGCCAGGCCGTACCGCGTGATCCCTCGCGCCGTCTGTGGCGGCCGGAGCTCGGCGGGGGAGCCCTCGGCGACATCGGTATCTATCCGATCGCGTTCGCGTCCGAAATGCTGGGGGTGCCGACGCAGATCCTCGCCCAGGGGATGGTGACATCCACCGGGGTCGACGCGTGGGCGACCATCGCGCTCGACCACGACGGGAACGCTCATGCGGCGCTCAGCGCGGGGTTGCTCACACGTACCCCGATCGTCGCGAACGTCGCCGGCTCCGCGGCCCGCGTCGAGCTCGCGTCGCCGTTCTTCATGCCGACCTCGTTCCGGCTGGCGGACACCGCCTTGTTCGGCGAATCCCGTCTATGGCGGGAACCGACCGGGATGACCGGTTTCGACGGGCTGTCATGGGAAGCGACGGCGTTGGCGCGCTACGTCGACGAGGGGCGTGTGGAATCCCCACTCCACACCCACGAGGAGACCATCTCGATCCTCGCGACCATCGATGAGGCCAGGCGGCAGATCCGCGCCGTCGGGCGGGTCGTCCGCTGACGGTGCCGGACAGGATCAGGCGAGAACGGCCGGACGATGCGTGGTGCCCCACTGCCGAGGGGACTGGCCGTAGGCGCGTTTGAACTCGCGGCTGAACTGGGAGGTGCTGACGTAGCCCACCTCGAAGGCCGCCTCGTTGACGCTCATGCCGCTGGCGATGTTCATGGCCGCACTGTTGAGGCGCATCGACTTGACGAACTGGATGGGTGACATCGTCGTCGCCTGTTTGAACTTGCGGTGGAACACCGCACGACTCATCCCCGCCTGCGCTGCCATGTCGTCGATGGTGACGGTGTCGTCGAGATGGGCGGACAGGTACTCGATCGACCGGGCGATCTCGTTGCCGACACCGAAGGCGCGTCGAGCCGATTCGCCCGCTTCGCCCTTCAGCAACGCGTAGTACACCTCGCGGAGGCGCCCTTCGCCGAGGACGGCCGTGTCGCCGGGATCCTCGACGAGTTGCACCAGCCGAAGGAGGGCATCGGTGAAGAAGTCGTCCCAGTTCGCGAGGGCGATCCCCTGCGGGAGGGGGCCTGCCTTGGGGGAGCGGATGGGGCCCGCGGCGCGCTCGGTCTCGAGGACCAGCTCGGTCATGGTCTTGGTGTCCAAGGAGATCTGCACGCCCAGGAGGGGGTTCTCGGGCGAGGCCATCGGGGTGCCCGCTTCGACGGGCATCGACATCGAGCACGCCATGTAGCGCTCACTGTCGTAGACATGCGAGCGGCCGTCGAGGATCGCCTCTTTCGCCCCACTCACGATCGCGATGAGACTCGGCTCGTACACCGCGGGCGTGCAGCGAACCGATTCGGTCACGCGGAACAGCTGCACGCCCGTGATGCCGCTGTCCACGAGGCCGTCTTGCGCGAGGCGTCGATCGATGATGTCGCGGATCTGCTGCTTGCTCATGCGACGACGATACGTGTCATATGCACCGGATTGCGACGCGGAGAGACGAATAGGCAAATAATCGACACCATTTCGCCTAGAAACAAACTCTCGGTGATACGTACCGTTGATCAGGTCAGATGGTGAACGAGACCGAGGAGAACTGAGACATGGCAGACAAGACGTTCGGACCGCAGGGGTGGACGCCGGAGCGACTGGGATCGCTGACCGGGAAGACCTACCTGATCACCGGTGCGACCGCCGGTGCGGGATTCCAGGCGACGCGCACGCTTCTGAGCAACGGCGCCACCGTGGTCATGTTGAACCGTAGTGTCGAGAAGTCGACGGATGCGGTGACGAAGCTGAAGGAGGAATTCGGCGCCGGCGCCGAGGTCTCGTTCGTGAAGATGGACCTCTCGGTGCTGGATTCGGTGCGTGAAGCGGCCGCGACGGTGTTGAAGAGCGTCTCCCGAATCGACGCGTTGATCTGCAATGCCGCGATCGCCCAGGTCCCCGAGCAGCGGATCACCGCTGACGGCTTCGAGAGCATGTTGGGCACGAATCACTACGGCCACTTCCTGCTCAGTGGCCTGCTGTTCGAGCGAATCGAGGAGTCGAAGGGGCGCATCGTCGTCGTGTCGAGCCTCGGCTACAAGATGGGCATCCGCACGATCCAGTTCGATGACATGAACTGGGATCACAACTACCACCAGAACAAGACCTACAGCCAGTCGAAGCTGGCGCAGATGATGTTCGCCTACGAGCTGCAGGACCGGCTGGCCAAGGCGGGCAAGACGGACGTGAAGGTCTACGTCTGCCACCCGGGATCTTCGCGGACTTCGCTGATCACGACCAGTGGCAACTTCGCCACGCGCATGATGTTCGGACTCATGTCGCTGTCGCCGATGGTCCAGTCGGCCGAGAAGGGATCGTATCCCGAGGTCATGTGCGCCACGGAGGACGGCCTGGAGCAGCGCGCACTGTACGGCCCCACCGGCCGCAACGAGTGGGTCGGGCCGGTCGGAAAGGGCACGCTCGAGCCGTTCGCCTACGACAAGAACACGACGCGTCGGCTCTGGGATCTGTCGGAGAAGGAAGTCGGCTTCGAGTGGAACTTGTGATCGACGGGGTGTTCCCCCACACAGATCGCGCCGCCTGCGCGGCGTCAGCTATGAGCGTGCCGCGACGGTGCGCGCAGAAGGAGGTAGGAGATGACGGACTTCACAGACAAGGTGGTCGTCGTCACGGGTGGCGCGACCGGAATCGGCAAGGCACTTGCGGACCGCTTCGGCGCGGAGGGCGCGAAGATGATTCTCGCTGCCCGGCGCGAGGACCGGCTGCGTGAGGCCGTCGAGGACCTCGCCGGCAAGGGCGTCGAGGCGCGCTATCAGGTGTGCGACATCTCCAAGCGTGAAGACGCCGAGGCGCTCGCCGACTACGCTTTCGCCGAGTTCGGTCAGGTCGACGTACTCGTCAACACGCCGGCCGGGCCGGTTTCCCGGCGACGGTGATCGACTCGACGGAGGAGGCCTGTGACGTGGGGCCCTGATCGGCGGTAGAGGCTCTGGCATAGCGAATCTGTATTCCATTCATGCTGCCGAGCGTGCTCGCCGCAGCGCTCAGGCGCACCTGGGATGGATGGAGTGGCGGCGTTGCCAGCCAGGATCAGGTAGTCGGATCCACGGGGACGGCGCGCCGGCCGACAGTCAACCACGCGACCGAACCGATGAGCGGTACGAGAAGCACGACGACCGTCCAGACCAATGCTTGCGTCGCAGTGAGCCGGCGCGCAGACAGAGCGAGCGTGGCGAGCGCAACGATAGTGAGGATAATGACGAGCACGACGACGATCGACCAGACGAGGTCGTAGCCGGCGGGGATCAACGGATTGTGGTCGTCGCTCACACCGCCACCCTACGGGTCGGTGTCCGGGCGGCGGCCGATCAACCTCGAGAATGCACGCCGCCCCCATACAACACGCATCGCCCGCAAGGGGATCCCCTTTCGGGCGATGCCCGGTGACGGCGCGTCAACGTGCGGGAACGATCCCGGACGGAGGTGCGCTCCAGGATCAGCCCTGACCACACCGATCGTTCGGGGGCGGCGGTGCACGTACGCGCGATTTGCTCCCGATCGACGCGGCCACCGCGTTCACTCCCTGCGCAGGGTGTTGCCAAACCTCAGCTTGCGGGGTCCTGGACGTCCACTCTGGCAGTATGGCGCCGTGCCGGCCACCCAACAGAGCTGTAGCGCCGAGGGGTGCGTGACACCCTCCGCGTATCGCACCAGGACCAAGCCGGCGTACTGCCTGACCCATGTCGACGATATCTTCCGCAGAGGCGGGCTTGAACCGATCGGCACGTTCCACAAGCCAGAAAAGATGCGGCGCTGCCGCTGTCTAGCGTGTGCTGTCGAGGCGGACTACCGCATGGTGACGGTCGAGGAGCGCACAGACCATAGGGAAACCGCGTGCGACGCCTGCAGGTGGCGTGCGTGGGCGGAGACAGCGAGGGCGACGGCGGGACGCTCCGCGCGAACAACGCCGAACGACCTCGACGCTGTCGCGAAGCTCGCCCAAGAGCACTTCTACGTCTACATCAGGCCGCTCACTGACCCTTCGTTGCCTGATGATCCGCACCTCACCGAGTGCGAGCGATGCGGGGTGCGCAGTGTGCAGCGCGTCGGCGACATGGGCTTCGTTTGTGGTTGCACGAAGAGCCGAATCCGCACAGCGCCGCCGCGGAAGAAGCTGTTCAAAGACTCGGGCTCGCCCGCCTTGGATTGGTGGGCGGAGGACAACGACGCGGTCCTGCTCGCAACGGCGACCATGAAGGCGAACCGTGAAGCTGACTGGATCTGCCCCAAAGGGCACCGCTTCACCGCCCCGATCCGCACCATGAGCGAGACTCCGCGTTGCGGAGAGTGTGCCGAAGAGGCACGACTGTCTGACATGGTCCGCATCCAAGCCATCGCGCACTTGACCATCTCCCAGGTCTCAGAACTCGCGGAAACCTGGGATGACCCCGCGTACGACCCCGCGCAAGTGATGGTGCTCGATGACCGACCGACCTTCGGTGTCGGCTTCCGCTGGAAGTGCCCAAACGGACACCACCCGCGGCTATCGATCTCTCGCTGGTACCTCCACGGGTGCGACCACTGTGCCGCAGCCAAGACACGAAGCGCGCGGGCCGGCGTCGTCAACCTCGAGCCGGAGATCGCGAACCAATACGCCGAGAGAAACTCGACGCCCATCGAAAAGGTCACACCAGGCTCGAGTAGACCGCGATGGTGGAAGGACCCCGTCTGCGGACATGAGTGGGAGGCGTCCCCACGGGAACGGATGCAGCAACCCGTCTGGCGTTGCCCGATCTGCCGCACGCGCACGAACTCGTTCGGGTGGAACTACCCGGAGCTAGCGGAAGAGTGGGCCGACACCAACCCCGTCACGCCGTTCCATGTTCTACCAACAGGACGGATGGACTTCACGCCCGAGTGGGTGTGCGCACATGACTCAGCACACCGCTGGTCCGCACCGCTCACCTCTCGAGTCAACGGCGCTGGCTGTCCGGATTGCCGAGTCTCCGGCAAATCGAAGGTCGAGGTGCTCTACCTGGCGGCCGCTGCGGAGACCTATGGCGAGGCGCTCTCCGGCCGGACAGTCCGCCACGAGGCGTTTAGACGTCGCGGGAGCTGGACAGTTGACATCCTCGTCGGTGACGTCGCCATCGAGTATGACGGGGCCTACTGGCACGCGGACAAGGTGGCGGTCGACACGGACAAGTCCCTCGATCTACTCGCAGCCGGACTCAAAGTCATCCGCCTGCGCGAGCATCCGCTACCCCTGCTCCAGATCGACGACCCGCTGTACGCTGAGTTCACGGTCTACGCGTCGGCACCAGATCCGGCAGGGGTAATTCAGCTCATCGCCGCTCGCTTTGGAGCGCCGGCGGTCAGCCGTCAGTAGTTCCTGACGCAGACTGCGGCGGCCCGCTCCGGATAGCCGGACAGTCGCCTACGCCTTCGGCCGTGGGACGGGGGCGATCGTACACAAGGACGGAACGAACAATGGGATGACATCCCCTTTGCGCCGATCCCCTTGCGAGCAATGCCCGGAAGCGGACCATCGCACGCACGCAGGTTAGCGCGTCAGTGTCGACGACTCTCCAGTTCCCAGCCAAAACGACGCCGTCGCCTTGGCCGGATTCTCAAGCGTCGCCGGCAGTCAGTCGAAGGGCAAGCGTTTGGGTGCGTTACCCTGCACGACGCCTGCTCTGTTCCCTAGTCCGGCGCTCCGAGGTCGCAGAAAACCGTCAGTTCCGGCGAGAACGGAGTCACCTTTTGCGCATGAGCTGCTAGGTGGGTCAGATCTGTTGGCGCCCACTCGCTTCTATTTGTAGCGAGGAGGAGCCGGTCAGCTCGAAGTGCCTCAGCGACTCGAAGCAACTTTGCGGACCTGTCTGCTCGCGCCTTTCGTCCACCGAAGGTGCCGTTTGACTTCGCCTCCCCCACCACGACCTGACCGTCCGCGTAGGCGAGAACGTCGATCTCTGCGATTGGGGTGCCTGACTCCGCATCGATGAACTCAAGCTCCGGCGCATCGGTGAAGGAGCGTGAGCCGCTCCGAAGGCTCCTGCTGGCCAACAGCGGAACATCGCCGTGTGCGCCGAGGAGCTCTCGAAGAGGGGTGTAGAGATCGTAGAACCAGCGGGGTTCATCGGCTGAACGCTTCCACCGATCCGATACCAGCGTGTTGCTGGATGAGCACTGGGGGCACTCGAACTCTTGGCCAACACGGTCGGCATCAACGAAAGACAACCGGCCACACTCGGCGCAATCGAGAGCCAGCCCGCGGCGAAGAAGTCGCTGCCCGAGGAGCTCGTCAACAAAGCTCCTGGTTTGGTCGCCGAGGTGGGCGGCTATGGCATCAAACGACAGGTAGGGGTCGACGCCAACTACAACGGTTCGCGGGTCTCGCTCACGAGGCGGATGGTCAAGCCGCACGAACTCTTTAAGCAGGCGGAGACGCACGGGTGACACCAGGTCTAGAAGCTGAGACCGCGAACCGACCCGGGCAGCTACCAGTTCCGCACGCCGTCCGGCATCCGAAAGGCGGACGTTCATCCCGGACTGAGCCGCCATCGTGCGGACCCATGCGGCCATAGTCGGAATCTTGAGGCGAGGGCGTCCAATACGAGATGTCAGGAGCGCGCCGCCAGGCACGAAGCCCTGCGAATGGGGTGTGAATGACACGCCGTTCCGAGCGGATCGAATGTTCACCTCAGGGAATGGTGTTCCCTGAACAGCCAGGGCGTTCGCCGACAGGTTCCTCCCTGTGGGCAGTACCCGATCTGCGACCTGCACATCGACGTACCAGTACGGCACCAAGCCCGTTTCCTCGGCGAAGAGGAGCCGACTTGGAATTGGAGTCTCGAGGCCGAGCGGAGCTTCTTCAAATCCGTCCGGTGTTGAAACAACGGGGAAGAACACGCTCGCGCCGACATGCTCGTCCGCGACGAACTCAGACAAGCCGGACGTGAGGTCGGGGTTCCGAACAGCGAGCTTCTCTTCCTCTGGAACGTCAGGAACCTCCTCGCCGTCCTGGCTGATCCACATTGCTCGAAACTCCGGCTCGCGGAGTCGTTCGGCCAAGGATCTCAAGTCTTCCTCGGAGACAGAGGACGAGGTGAGTGGGATCGGCCCGCCATGGTGCTGCCGATCCCAGATGACGCGTTGGATCGCACGTCTCGCCCGTTGCCAGAAGTCACTCCCGGGCTCAACCACCGACGTGGGCAGCCAGATCGCCCGGCCCAGCAAGCGGTCGTACGCAAGCGCGAGTGCGAAGTCGGTGGCCGTATCACCCGCCACAATAGCGACGCCATCGGGTTGAAATCCCCGCGTGATGGACAGCAAGCGCTGGCCGGCTCGGAAGAGTCCGTCGTTGACGGTTCCAGATTCGTCAGCGTCAGCCACTCGCAGCTCTTCAGGTGCATCGTCCCCGTCGGGATGAAGCAGCCAGGGAATCGAAGACTCGGACGGCTCGGAGCGTCCCTTGGAGTCATCCGCCCCGAGCCGGAGCGCCGCGAGCAATCCGAGATCAGAACGCCAGTCTTTCGCGGCGGCAAGCCCGTAGTGCTGGTCCGAACGGGGCGTCAGCGATCCGCTCCGAGTGTCGCGACGCGGTGCGGTGTCGATGGAACGAATCGTCTCGTAGTCCTCGCCCGGGCGTTCCATTCGCAACGCCGAGCGAAGCGGCGAGCACCAGCCCGCCACCGTCGCCCGGGCCCGGGCTGCCTGTTCATCTCGTGCCGGAAAGCTCGCCGAAGCGATCATGCGCCGGCATTCCTCCTCAGAATGTTCGCCCTCGAAGGTCACCGATCCCGGATACAGCTCCTCCCACACTTCCGGACCGGCGTTGAGCGTTACCACGTGGTCAGGGTCATATGCGCGAACGACGGGCGCAAGTACGTGGTTTGGGCGGCTCGTGCTCGGATCGAATGGCACAAGGATGAACCCCGCCCCGCCCCAGTACTGCGCAGCTGCGGCCAGGGCGAGCATCCCCCAGGATCGCCACTGGTTGTCGTCTCTGACGACGATGGCAACGCGCGGCGGCCGCAAACAGACCGAAGCTGAAACGAAGCCGACGTCGCGAGTGGACATGACTGTATTAGATCGCATGACGCATCGTCCGGTGCGGAAAGTGCGTCCCTCTCGATCCGCTAAATGTGCGCATCCCATCGATAGGACGTTCATTCTTGTCAAACAAAGGCGGCGCTGCCATTTCGCCTACTGCGTCACACTGTCGCTGGTCGAGCATCGGCATCTCGACCCGTCACTTCCCCTTGGACGTATCGTTTTCGTCGCCTCTGCCGCACCGCGGACGAAGGCGGAGACTCACAGGCGATCCGCGCGACCAGGACATACCGGCGACCCAGCCCGTGGCTCCGAGCTCTTCGAACGGAGCGCCGCTGAATCATTGGCTTGCGATCGATCCGTCGCCATGATTGGGGAGTGACCGATGTGACCGCCGCCACGGAGAATGTGGACGCGCCCGTGCCGTGGAGGCGAACACGACTGATCGTGGCGTTTTTGATGTTGGCTGCCTACGCGGTCGCCGCAATTTGGTGGTATCGCGAATGCAGCGTGCTCCGCGTGGGGACCGACCCGGCGGAGGCGACCTGCGCGCCGCCGACGGTCACGAGTGCCACAGTACTTGTCCTCCTGTTCTTGGTCGTGTTGCTTCTCTGGCCCGATATCAGTGAGATCACCGTTCTTGGCGTCACGCTCAAGAGGAGAGTCGAGCAGGCTAAGCAAGCGGCGGCCGCGGCAAGTTCGGAAGCAACTGAAGCGAAGGAGGAGGTCCGCAATCTCACAACGACCGTGCAGACTCTGCAGGTTCAACTCAACGCGGTAATGGTTAGTTCTGCGAACTCGGCCGCTGCAGCAACCGTCTCACAGACCTTCCTGCTCCCGGATGTGCCATGGAGCGCGGGAGCGTCTGCGGACGTTCAACGGTCTGTGCTCGACCTCCAGCGCGAGGCTCAACGGCGTCAATATGTGGAACCGTGGCCAGGCAGTGGATCGCGGCGGCCCGTGGACCTAGACGCCGCAAGAGAAGCGTTCCACAACAAGAGCAACGACGAGCTGAAGATGCAACTAATCCGTGAGTGGGAAGCGCTCGACGTAATGCTTGCAATTAGCTTCGCCCCTCGACAGCGGGCGAAGAAGAGCGTGGATGACGAGGACCGTCAACTCCGGAGCGTGCAGCAGGCGTTCATCGCTGATCATCGTGACACTCTCGCGAGTGTGAGGAGCCTCAGAAACGCGGTCGCGCACGCCGAGGAGGTGAGCCGCCCGGATGTCGAGGACGGTTTGGAGGCGCTGGCGTTGCTTCGCCCGCTCGCCGACGAATGGATGCGTGCGTACACCGCGCCTAGCCACCGCTAACGACCGGCTTCCTCAAGACACTGGCACCGCTCGTGGGTGGTCCAGGCTGTCGTCGAATGTGCGCATCCGCGCGCGCGAGCCGGTCCCGGATCGACACCGCCCTCGACGGATTCCCCGAACCACCCTGTCAGTCAGCGTGGCACGATGATCAAATGGCCGAATCGGAATGGCGTCCCGTCCACGGCGTCTTGATGACCAGCGAACCCATCGAAGCGTACGGAGGCGTCGCCTTCCCGGCGGCACTTCTCCGGAGCTTCGCCGAGAATCTCGACGGTGGGCAGTTCCCCTTCCACCTGGACCACGATCTCACCAAGCCGATACGAACTCGTCACTTTGAGGTGTTAGTCCAAGACCGAAGCGATGGCATCGCAGAGTTGCGGTTCCGGGCAGAGATGCATGTCGACGACGTGCACTTCATCGACTCACATCCTGCGATGTCCGCCACGGTGATGAGGCCACTTGCGCGGGACGAGCACTCCCCACACCAGGCGGATGCGCCGTTTCAGTTGAGTGCGGACCACGCTTGGTTCGGGGACGAGGCGCTGATTGGCGCCGAGGAACAGCTCATCCTTCGAGGAGTCCCAGCTGAAAGGCTCGTGGTCCAGCGTGCATATCAGTTCGCGGTTGCTCCCGACCCGCAGATCTACATCGATGTCGCGCTTACGATCCTGCTGTCCGTGGGCGCGAATGCTCTCTGGGACGGGATCAAGCTGCTCTTCGCCCGCCGAAGAACACCGCCAGGAGGAGATCCGACGACTCCGACCACGGTGAACATCGAGATCACGGACGACACTCGCGTACTCCGCGCTGTTGTGGCGACGGACGACCACGACGTCGCCGAGCGCGCCATCGACTCGCTAGAGGTTGTTGCGAGAGAGTTCCAGCGCGGCGGTCGGAGCGCGGACGGCACGTCGGAGTCAGCAGTTCCCACAACGACTTGGGACGATCCGAATCGACGGTGGACTCCACCTAGCTGAAACGTGTTATCGAGCGAAGCGCGCGGGGATCGGGTTCCCGGACCCGAAGTCCCTGCTCGGCGACGTCACCGCCGATGAGTTCGCTCCCGCACCCTTTCGTCTTGCCCATTCGGCGCGTTCAGCGGTCCCTGAGCGCGCCCCTGAGTGGTGAGGTTTTGCGCCATGGCGAGGTCGAACGGGAGCGGGAGGGCATCTTCCAAGCATCGCTATCGCGGGGGACACTTGCACTTCAGGGGAGTCGCCCCGGTGGGTGATCCACGCAGATGCGCGAATAGCCCGCTCGGGTGTCGACACGATGCCGGTTCGCTAAACGCGCGGTCGAGCAGCGGCCACTGGAGACTCTCGTGACCCACTCAAGAGCATGGTCGTCGGCAGCGAGCTGTCACCGCGGGTCGATTTCAGACGTCCGGAAACTTCAGTCCGAACTAGCTTTGGAAAATCCAACCTAGCTTTGGAACTGACACAAATGGAGGGGATGACGGGAATCGAACCCGCGCTGTCTGCTTGGGAAGCAGAAGTTCTACCATTGAACTACATCCCCGCAAGCGGAAAACCGCAGCATCCGACAGCATACAAGGTCTGCGTCGATGCGCGGTGCGCGGATCGCTAGGCTGATGCCGTGCTGCTCTCCGATCGCGATATCCGCGCAGAAGTCCAGGCCGAACGCATCGGGATCGCGCCGTGGGATGCGCAGATGGTGCAGCCCTCGAGTGTGGATGTGCGCCTCGACCGCTATTTCCGACTGTTCGACAACCACAAGTACCCCTTCATCGATCCGGCCGAGGACCAGCCCGACCTCACGCACCTCATCGAGGTCGACCCCGAGGAGCCGTTCATCCTGCATCCGGGGGAGTTCGCCCTGGGGTCGACGTTCGAGCAGGTCACGCTGCCGGACGATGTCGCGGCGCGCCTGGAGGGCAAGTCATCCCTCGGCCGCCTGGGCCTGCTCACCCACTCGACAGCCGGATTCATCGACCCTGGATTCTCGGGGCACGTGACGCTTGAGCTGTCGAACGTCGCCACCCTCCCGATCAAGCTGTGGCCGGGCATGAAGATCGGGCAGCTGTGCTTCTTCCGCCTGTCTTCGCCGACGGAGAACCCCTACGGTTCGGGACCCTATGCCAACCGCTACCAGGGCCAGCGGGGGCCGACCGCGTCGCGTTCGTTCCGCAACTTCCACCGCAGCGACGTCGGGGTGACCGACGCGGGCTCGGTCGGAAAGTGAGAAGACTCTTCCCCTCTGGATGAGAATCCTCTAACGTAGGGGCATCGGGAATCCGGAGCGACATCGTCGCTCTCACCGAAACCCGGGGTTTCACCCCGCGGTCGCCGCGTCGTCGGGGGGCACAGCGGTGGCCGCGGGAGGCCCCGTCAATCGCGTGACGAATCGACCGCCTCGATCTCGTACAACACGGTCGTGTCGGGGAACACCGCCGGATGCGCGACTCCGACGCGCTCCAGCGTCCGACCACTGAACACCGCGCCGGACCCGCCCGCGATCCGCTCCGCACTGACCGCCGAATGGGCGGCCATGTCCCCCGCGCCGGTCCCCCACCATGGCGGCGGAAGCATCCCCGCAAGCTCACCCGCCGGCAATACCGGGCGCACCCGATAGCGGCGCCCGGCATCCAGCCCACGGAGACGCACGCGCCCGCACATGCTCGTCATCGACCGCTCGACCGCGGCGATCGCGAACAACGCGCGCGACCGGTCGCGCGAGACCACGCCGTGGCCGAACAAGGTCTCGTCGCCCGTGTCCAAACGCACCACGTCACCGGTGTGCAGCAGGCCGCGCCAGCGCTTGTAGAACGCCACCCACGCGCCCAGCTGCGCGAATTCGTCCGCCGGTGCGGCCCGCAGATCCCACTCGATGCCGAGGTGCCCGAACACGGCGGTGGATGCGCGGTACTCCAACGAGTGGCCGCGACCGGTCGTGTGCGAGATCCCCGACGCGATGTGCGCGCCCATCAGCTCCGGCGGCAGCAACTGCTGCGTCCACCGGTGCATCAGTTGGCGCTCGTGAGGGTCGATGCAGTCCGAGGTCCACACCCGGTCGGTACGTTCGATGACCTCGAGGTCGACCCGGCCACCGCCCGAGGAGCACGATTCGATCTCCAGTCCCGGGAACGACTCCTTCAGCTCATCTACGAGCCGGTAGAAGGCGAGCGTCTGCGCGTGCACGGCCGGTCGGCCGTCGGCGCGGTCGGCCGCCTCGACGAGGTCCCGGTTGTGGTCCCACTTGATGTACGAGATGTCGTACTCGCGCAAGATCGCGACCATGGCATCCCGGATGTAGTCGTAGCAGGCGGGGATCGCCAGGTTCAGCACCTGCTGGTTGCGGCTCGGAACGGGAAGACGATCGCGGTCGGCGCTCATGATCCACTCCGGGTGCGCGTGCGCGACATCCGAGTCGACGTTCACCATCTCGGGTTCGAACCACAGGCCGAACTGCATGCCGAGACCCGTGACGTGATCGACGAGTGGGCCGAGTCCATCCGGCCACACCTCCGCCGAGACCTGCCAGTCGCCGAGGCCCGATGTGTCATCGCGACGTGAGCCGAACCATCCGTCATCGAGCACATAGCGTTCGACGCCTATTTCCGCGGCGCGGTCGGCGAGCTCGATCAGGCCCGGCAGTGAATGGTCGAAGTACACCGCCTCCCACACGTTCAATGTGACGGGGCGCGGAGAGGAGGGATGCTGCCGGCGCGCCCGCAGGTGACGGTGGAAGCGTCCGGCGAGTTCGTCGAGTCCATCTCCGTACGCTCCGTACAGCCAGGGAGAGGTGTACGAGTCGCCCGCCCCGAGCACGATCTCGCCGGGAAGGAGCAACTCGCCGCCACCGAGGACCTGTTCGCCGCTGAAGACCCGCTCGGCGTAGTGCACGTGGTTGCCGCTCCACGCGGTGTGCACCGCCCACACCTCGCCGCCGGCGAAGTCGAAACCGGGGGCGCCCGCGTGCAGGAGGTACGCGGAATCGGCGCCGGTGCGACCGCGCCGGTTCTCGCGGAGGTGGATGCCGATTCCCAGGTCGGTGCGTTGCGGGGTGCGCTCGCGCGCCCAGCGTCCGGCGAAGTCCAGCACCTCACGGGCAACCGACGGGATCGGCAGGGCGAGGGTGAACGCGTCCAGGGTGTACTCGTCGGCTCCGAGGTTCGAAAGCTCCGCCCGTGTGCGCAGGATGCCCGCGGGGAGAAGCTCCACGTGCAGGTCCACCGCGAGGCTCGACGCCGCATCTTCGGCGCGGACTCGGACGGCCCCGGCGCCACCTTCGGTGAGGCCGGCGGCGACGGGGGATCCGTCCAGGGTGCGCGCGGTGACCCGGAACCGCGGCGACCACGCCTGGCCCGCGCGGGAACCGGACAAGCCGGGGCGTCCCGGCCAGCCGGTCCAGCCCTCGGGGAGGATCGCGACGCGGACGGGCTCATCCACCTGGTTCAGCCCGACCGGGTTGACGCCCGCATCCGTGAGCGCGGAAGCCTCGTCCTCGGTCGTGAGCGACCCGAGGTCGGCGCCCCAGTGGACGACGGCGGGGAGCAGGTCGTCGGAGAGGTCGAGGACGAGTGAGACGCCCGCCGCGCGCAGGGAGACCGTGCGGCGGACGGAGACGGAGGTGGATGCGGTCACGGAGGGCCTTTCGGATCAGTGGTCGGACGCGACCGATGGCGGAGTGGGTGGGCAGCCGCACGACTCGCGCAGCACGAGCCCGACGGGGAACGCGTGGTGGCGGGGGGTGGACCTCTCGCTGGTGAGGAGGTCGAGGGCGAGGTCGGCCATCTCGCCCACCGGCTGCCGCGCCGAGGTCAGCGCCGGCCAGGTGTACTCCCCGGCGCGCGTGCCGTCGAAGCTCACCAGCGGGCATTCGCGCGGAATGTCGACGCCGGCTTCGAGAAGTGCCCGGACCACGCCGATCGCCTGCGCGTCGGAACTGACGAAAAGCGCGTCGGGGAGTGTCCCGGTCTCGATCAGGCGTCGCGCGGCGCGGTAACCGCCGGCGTTGCTCCACGTCTCGATCATCAGGGGACCCTCGATCACCCTGTGCGCGGCGATCGCATCTCGCCAGCCGACGATTCGCGGGTCGGGGCTGGCAAGACCGTCGGGCCCGATGACCAAGCCGGTGCGGCGGCGACCATGCGTCTGCGCGAGATGGGTGACCGCGGCGCGCGCGCCGTCGGCGGCATCCGGGCCGATCGTGTGCCGCCCCGCCACGGGGCCGGCGCAGTCGAGGAGGACCGTGGGCGGATCTCGGGGATCCCGTGGTGCCGGGTCACGCCACCGGTCGCCGGAACTCATGAGGAGCAGCCCGTCGACCTGCCGCCCGGTGAGCTCGGCGACGAGGCGCTGCTCGGTTGCGGGATCGCCGTGGGACTCGGCGACGACGAGGTGGTAGCCGCGTGCGGAGGCGGCGCGCTCGAGCGACTGTGCGAGCTCCGCGAAGAAGGGGTTGAGTGTGTCCTGCAGCACCAGGCCGAGGGTGTGAGTGGTGCCGAGGTTCAGTGCGCGGGCGGTGAAGTTGGGTCGGTAGCCCAGTTCGGCCATCACCGCACGCACGCGCTCGGCTGTCTCCGGCGCGACCGGTCGTGGCCCGTCGTTCATGACGTAGCTGACCACCGCGGTGCTGACGCCGGCGGCGCGCGCGACATCGGCGCGCGTCACCCGGCGGACGCGTCCCGCGTCGTCGCGCGTCCCGTCCGTCGGCGTCGCCATGCGCCGCAGTCTACGCGGGTAGACTCCCGTCCGGAACCCCGGCGCAGCGTTGCGCCCTGCGATGCGCCGACCGCGATGTCGGACAATCACGCCGATGTCGGACAATTACGCCGATGTCGGACAATCACGCCGCGATCCTCCGACATCGGGCCGATTTTCCGACATCGAACGGGATGCGGGTCAGGTGGCGGGGGTGCGGCGGGGGTCGTGACCCGGGTCGTGTGGGCCGAAGCCGTGGTGGCGATTGCCGTGCTCGTCACCGGCGTCTCCCTCGTGGTCCGCGTGATCGCGGCATCCGTGGTGTCCGTGGGGAGCGCGACGGCCGTGGAAGCGGCGGCCGAACCGGCCTCGACCGAAGGGGCCCGGCTCGTCGAGCGCATCCCCGCCGAGCGCGGAGGTCATGGCGGCCAGGCTTCGCACGGTGGTGTCGTAGTCGGCCTCGCCGACGGCGTCGATCACGCGGGTGCGGACGCCGTCGACGAGGCCGCCGAGACGGTGCTTCGCGTCACGGCCCGCCTCGGTCAGCGACCAGCCGCCGTCGCTCGACTGCTCGATCCACCCGCGGTCGGCGAGGTGGTGCAGGTGGCGGCCGCGACCCGGTCCGCGCCGGGGCGGGTTCGACGCGTCGACGGAACGGTCGAGGGTGTGCAACAGCGTCCAGTCACGGCGGCTCGCGCCCTCCGCGGCGAGGCGCTCGTCGATCTCGTGGGTGAGGGCGGCATCGAGGGCGCGGAGCCAGAAGCCGATCGGGCGGGAGGTTTCA
The DNA here is from genome assembly GCF_039531285.1 of Microbacterium aquimaris. Lineage (NCBI taxonomy): Bacteria > Bacillati > Actinomycetota > Actinomycetes > Micrococcales > Microbacteriaceae > Microbacterium > Microbacterium aquimaris. The sequence goes on from NZ_BAAAPT010000001.1 coordinate 1,031,918, forward strand.
GGGGTTGTCAACGGGGACTCCTCGGATATATGTAAAAAAGCAAGTACATGCACAATGACATGTAACCCGTGTGCATGTCAAGAGGCATGTAAATTCGACGCATGCCCGACTCTCGAGCGACCGATCCCGCGGCCGCGATCGCCGCCGCCCTCGCGCGGCTGCGCGGACGCCGGTTCCCCCGTCCCCCGTGGGAGGGTGGACACCATCCGCACGGCAAGCCGGGGGTCGGCGAACGAGGTCGTCCCGAGTGGCCGGGTGCGCGACCATTCGGTGGGCCCCACGCCGGTCCGCGCTTCGGAGGGCCCGCGCGTGTGCGCATGCTGGACGTGCTCGCGGGGGCGACCGACCCGCTGAGCGTCAGCGAGCTGGCCGAGCGGATCGGTGTCGACCAGCCACGGGCGTCGCGTCTGGTGCAGCAGGGCGTGCAGGCCGGGATGGTGCGGCGGGAAGCTGATCCTGATGACGCGCGGCGCACCCGCATCGCCCTCACGGAGGAGGGGGCGGCGATCGCCCGAAGCTTCCGCGGTGAGCGCACGGATGCGGTCCGCGCGGCCCTCACGGACTTCACCGACGCAGAGCGTGCAGAGCTCGCGCGGTTGCTCGGCAAGCTCGCCGACGCGTGGCCGGATGCGGAAAGGAACCCACGAGCATAGCGAGTGGTCGCAACCGGTGGCGACCACTCGCGGCGATTCCGCGTCGGTCGATACCGTGGAGCCGTGAGCGACAACGAGACGAACACCGGGCCCGCCGTCGACCCACCCGAATCCGAGAAGGAGATCGCTCCCGCCGGGACCGATCCCTCTGAGCGGGTGATCTCCACCCCCACCCTCGCAACCGGCCGCGGCGTGCAGCCGTGGGTGTTCTGGCCCGCTGCCGGTGTGATCCTCGCCTTCAGCGGCTTCGCGATCCTCGCACCGGCTGCCGCCGAGGCGCTGTTCGCGGGCATCCAAGACACGATCGTCGACGCGTTCAGCTGGTACTACGTGCTGATCGCCGCGATCTTCGTCGCGATCGCGATCATGTTCGGCTTCTCGCGTTTCGGCGACATCAAGCTCGGCCGTGACGACGACGAACCGGAGTTTTCGATCGGCGCCTGGTTCTCCCTGCTGTTCGCCGCCGGGATGGGCATCGGTCTGGTCTTCTACGGCGTGAGCGAACCGCTCAGCCACTTCGTCTCACCGCGCCCCGGCGTCACCGGCGAGGAGCCGGCGTTGGCGCAGGCAGCTCTCACGCAGACGTACCTGCACTGGGGCGTGACCGCGTGGTCGATATACGTCATCGTCGGCCTCAGCCTCGCCTACGCCATCCATCGCCGCGGGAGGCCGATCTCCATCCGCTGGACCCTCGAGCCGGTCCTCGGCAAGAAGCGTGTCGAGGGCCCGTGGGGCCACGCGATCGACGTCGTCGCGCTTGCCGGCACCGTGTTCGGTGTCGCCACGTCGCTCGGCCTGGGCGTGCTCCAGATCAGCGCGGGCCTCGACGCGGCCGGAATCGCCGAGCCGAGTGAGGGCCTGCAGGTGCTCATCATCGGCGTGATCACCGTCTGCGTGCTCGCCTCGGTGCTCTCGGGCGTGACCCGCGGCATGAAGTGGCTGTCGTCGACGAACCTTGTGCTCGCCGGGCTGCTGCTGCTGTACATCCTGATCTTCGGTCAGACCGAGTACCTGCTCCGCGAATGGGTGCAGTCCATCGGGTCGTACATCCAGAACTTCGTCGGTCTCTCCTTCACCGTCAGCGCCTTCCAGGGCGAGGCCGGTGAGGCCTGGCAGGCGTCGTGGACCTCGTTCTATTGGGGCTGGTGGATCTCGTGGGCACCCTTCGTCGGCATCTTCATCGCCCGCGTCTCCCGCGGCCGCACGGTGCGTCAGTTCGTGCTGGGCGTGATCGGCGTGCCGACCCTGCTCGGCATCCTCTGGTTCGCCGTGCTCGGCGGATCAGCGCTGTACCTCGAGATGACCCAGCCCGGGTCGATGACCCTCCCGGACGGTTCGGTGAACATCGAGGGGGCCATCTTCCAGTTGCTCGGGTACTTCCCGGGCACGACGCTGCTCACCATCGGCGTGATGGTGCTCGTCGCGGTGTTCTTCATCACCTCCAGTGACTCGGGTGCGCTCGTGATGGGCATGATCGCCACCGGGGGCAACCAGGAGCCGGCGAAGTGGATCCGCACCTTCTTCACCCTGGTGACGGCGCTGCTGGCGATCTCGCTGCTGCTGACCGGCGGCCTGACCGCCTTGCAGACCGCGGCGATCACGATCGCGCTTCCGTTCAGCGTCGTCATGCTGCTCATCTGTTGGGCCACGATCGTCGCCTTCCAGCGAGAACGCCGCGCCTACGACCACGCGCAACGCGCGGCGTTCGTGGAGCGGATCGGCGATTATTACGGCCTCGATGTGGAAGAGCCCGACCAGCGCGGTGTGCGTTGGCCGCGACTGCCTCGGTGGATGCACCGCCGTTCAGACACCACGAACGGGAACGGCGAGGGGGTGGCGAGCGGCCGGGGGGCGTCGCCCGCCGAACGGGTCGATCCGTCCGTCACCCAGATCGAGGCCTCGCGCACCGACGTCGGTGCCCACCCACCCGAGTGATCATCGCGCCCTGAAGCCCCGGCGAAGCAGGCCGTCCTCAGTCGATGACGGCCTGCTTCGCCTTCACCGGGATCATGAGCGCCAGCCCCACCAGCAGCACCAGCGTGATGCCGAGGATCCCCAAACGGGTGTCGCCGGAGATCGCGACGAACAGGGCGAACAGGCCCGGCGCCATGAACGACACCGCGCGGCCCGTGGTGGCGTAGAGGCCGAAGATCTCGCCCTCGCGCCCTTCGGGGGTGATGCGGGCCAGGAACGAACGGCTCGCCGACTGCACCGGACCGACGAAGGCGGTCAGCAGCAGCCCGGCGATCCAGAAGCCGATCTGCGCGGTGCCGATGAACAGCACCACCGTGCCGGTCGCCACGAGCCCGATCAGCGACGCCATGATGACGTTCTTCGGTCCGAACCGGTCGTCGAGGCGTCCGGCGAGGATCGTGGATGCGCCGGCGACGACATTGGCGGCGACGGCGAAGTAGAGCACCTCGCTGGGGGAGAAGCGGAACACCTGTGCCGCGATGATCGCGCCGAACGTGAACACGCCGGCCAGTCCGTCGCGGAACACGGCGCTGGCCAGCAGGAACATGAGCACCTGGCGGTTGCCGTGCCACAGCTTCACCAGCGTGCCCCACAGCACGGCGTAGGAGCGGAAGAAGCCGACCCGCACGCGCCGCTCGGCCGCGGGGATCTCGGGCACCTTCAGCAGCACCGGCACGGCGAACACGCCGAACCACACCGCTGATGCGACGACGGCGATGCGGATGTTCAGGCCGTCGTCGGTGGGGATGCCGAGGACGCCCGCGGCGCCATCGACACCGAACCCCTGGATGAACAGGACCAGCAGCAGGAGCAGCAGCACGATGCCGCCGACGTAACCCATGCCCCAGCCGAAACCGGAGACGCGGCCCATGTTCTTGCGCGTCGAGACCTGCACGAGCATCGCGTTGTAGTTGACCCCGGCGAACTCGAAGAACACGTTGCCGACCGCCAGCAGGGTGGCGCCCAGAATGAGGTACGCCGGGGTCCCCTCGACGAAGAACATCGCCGCCATCGCGCCGACGACGACGAACGTGTTCACGCCCAGCCAGAACTTGCGCCGCCCGCTGCCGTCGGACCGCTGGCCGAGCACGGGGGCGAGGACGGCGATGAGGATGCCCGCGATCATGAGGGCGAGTCCGACCACACTGGCGTTGTTCGCCAGGGCGGCCACGAGCGCGGGATCGTCGTCGCTGCCACCGGCCGCATCCACGATCGCCGGATCGACGAACAGGCTGCTGGCCAGGTAGGTGCTGAAGACGAACGTGGTCACGACCGCGTTGAACGCCGCCGATCCCCAGTCCCACAGCGCCCACGCGAGCACGCCGCGCTTTCGCGTCTCGGAGGTGTTGCCGATCGTCGCGGAGGCATTCTCGGACTCGGGCGAGGGGCTCTCGGGAAGGGGCATGTCGGTCACGGTATGACCTTTCGGTGAACGGCCGGTTCCCGGCGAAGGACACGCGGGGATGGCCTCATGATGCGAGGATGTGGCCATGCCCGTCAACGTCGAGCGCACCGAACTGCCCGGGATCGGCATCCGTCATGATGTCCGGACCGCGGCCGGGCGACGCCTTTCCGTGATCACGTTCCGCGACGGAGGTCGCGAACTCGCCGTCGCCGATCCGCACGATCCCGACCGTGCCGAGGTGGCGGTGGAGATCAGCGACGACGAGGCCACCGCGCTGTCGGAGGTGTTGGGTGGCTCGGTCATCCTGACCCAGATCGCCGGCCTCCGCGACCAGGTCGACGGGCTGTCGACCGCCCAGGTCCCCGTACGCGCCGACTCGCCCTACGCCGGCAGGCCCCTCGGGGAGACCCGGGCACGCACCCTCACACGGTGCTCGATCGTCGCGATCGTCCGCGCCGGCGGTGTCTCGCCGGCGCCGGGACCGGAGGACGTGCTCAGCGTCGGCGATCTGCTCGTCGTGATCGGCACTCCGCAGGGGCTCGACATGCTCACCCGCATCATCGAGGGCAGCTGAGGACGGCATGGATCACAGCGCGCTCGTGCTCATCGAGCTCGGCGCGCTGCTGTTGGGGATCGCGCTCCTCGGTCGCTTGGCCGGCCGGCTCGGCATCTCCCCCATCCCGCTGATCCTGCTCGGGGGTCTCGCCTTCGGTGAGGGCGGGCTTCTCCCCTTCGCCGCCGGCGAGGAGTTCATCGAGGTCGGTGCCGAGATCGGCGTCGTCCTGCTCCTGCTGATGCTCGGGTTGGAGTACACGGCCGACGAGCTCGTGGGCAGCCTGCGCACGTCGCGCCGCGCCGGGGTGGTCGACATGCTGCTGAACGCCCTTCCCGGCGTGGCAGTGGGTCTGCTCCTCGGCTGGGGTCCCGTCGCCGCCGTCGCGCTCGGCGGCATCACCTGGATCTCCTCGTCCGGGGTGGTCGCGAAGCTCCTGCAGGACCTCGGCCGGCTCGCCAACCGCGAGACACCGGTCGTGCTGTCGATCCTCGTGATCGAAGACCTCGCGATGGCCTTCTACCTGCCGCTGCTGACGGCCCTGCTGCTGGGGCTCAGCCTCGGCGCGAGCATCCTCACCGTCGTGATCGCGGTGGCCGCGGTCGCGGTGATCCTGTTCATCGCGTTGCGGCACGGTCATGTCGTGTCACGGCTGGTGTCCGCACGGAGCGCGGAGGTGCTGCTGCTGACGGTGCTCGGTGTCACCCTGATCGTCGCGGGCCTGGCCGCCCAGGCGAGCGTGTCATCCGCGGTCGGCGCCTTCCTCGTCGGTATCGCCATCTCGGGCCCGGTCGCGCGGCACGCCCAACAGATGCTCACCCCGCTGCGGGACCTGTTCGCGTCGGTGTTCTTCCTCTTCTTCGGCCTGTCCACAGACCCCGCGGACCTGCTGCCGATGTTCGTCCCCGCCTTGGGGTTGGCGGCGTTGACGATGGGCACGAAACTGCTCACCGGATACCTCGCCGCCGCAGGCAGCGGGGTCGGCGAGGCCGGACGGTGGCGCGCCGGGTTCGCGCTCATGCCGCGCGGGGAGTTCTCGATCGTCATCGCCGGGCTCGCGATCGGCGCCGGGGTGGACCGGTCCCTCGCGGCACTGGCGACGGCGTACGTGCTCATCACGATCATCATGGGTCCGCTTCTGGCCCGTGTCCCGGACGCGAAGGGATTCGCGGCGTGGAGTGCGCGGCGACAGTCCCGGCGGATCGAAAGTTGAGCCAACTCATATCAAGTTCATTTGACACGGCGAACCGGGCGGTCTACTGTTGAGTCACATCGGCTCAGGTCTCTGGGTCGACCCCGACTTTTCGTAGACAACCCAGGCCCCGCACCCGCTCGGCCTCATCCAGAAGGAGAAGACATGCCCCGTGCTGTTGGAATCGACCTCGGTACGACGAACTCCGTCGTCAGCGTCCTCGAGGGCGGCGAGCCCAAGGTGATCGCGAACGCCGAGGGCTTCCGGACGACCCCCTCGGTGGTCGCCTACACCAAGGACGGCGAAGTGCTCGTCGGTGAGACCGCCAAGCGCCAGGCCGTCACCAACGTCGACCGCACCGTCTCCAGCGTCAAGCGCCACATGGGCACCGACTGGGGATTCGACGTCGACGGCAAGAAGTGGACGCCGCAGGAGATCTCCGCGCGCATCCTCATGAAGCTCAAGCGCGACGCCGAGGAGTACCTGGGCGACACCGTCACCGACGCCGTCATCACCGTTCCGGCCTACTTCAACGACGCCGAGCGTCAGGCCACCAAGGAGGCCGGTGAGATCGCGGGCCTGAACGTGCTCCGCATCATCAACGAGCCGACCGCCGCGGCGCTCGCCTACGGCCTTGACAAGGGCCAGGAGGACGAGCTCATCCTCGTCTTCGACCTCGGTGGCGGAACCTTCGACGTCTCGCTGCTGGAGGTGGGCAAGGACGACGACTTCTCGACCATCCAGGTGCGCGCCACCTCCGGCGACAACCGCCTCGGTGGGGACGACTGGGACCAGCGCGTCGTGGACTACCTGATCAAGCAGTTCAAGGAGACCACCGGCGTCGACGTCTCCGGTGACAAGATCGCGCTCCAGCGCCTCAAGGAGGCCGCGGAGCAGGCGAAGAAGGAGCTCTCCAGCTCGTCGTCGACCTCGATCAACCTGCCCTACCTCTCGCTGACCGAGTCCGGCCCGGTGTCGCTGTCCGAGACGCTCTCGCGCGCGAAGTTCGAAGACCTCACCAAGGACCTCCTCGACCGCACCAAGAAGCCCTTCGAGGACGTCATCCGCGAAGCCGGCATCAAGGTCGCCGACATCGCCCACGTCGTGCTCGTCGGTGGGTCGACCCGCATGCCCGCCGTCGCCGAGCTGGTCAAGAAGGAGACCGGCAAGGACGCCAACAAGGGCGTGAACCCGGACGAGGTCGTCGCCGTCGGCGCCGCCCTGCAGGCCGGTGTCCTCAAGGGTGAGCGCAAGGACGTTCTGCTCATCGACGTCACCCCGCTGAGCCTCGGAATCGAGACCAAGGGCGGCATCATGACCAAGCTCATCGAGCGCAACACCGCCATCCCGACCAAGCGCAGCGAGACCTTCACGACCGCCGACGACAACCAGCCGTCCGTGGCCATCCAGGTCTTCCAGGGTGAGCGTGAGTTCACCCGCGACAACAAGCCGCTGGGTACGTTCGAGCTGACCGGCATCGCGCCGGCCCCGCGCGGCATCCCGCAGGTCGAGGTCACCTTCGACATCGACGCCAACGGCATCGTGCACGTGTCGGCCAAGGACAAGGGCACCGGAACCGAGCAGTCGATGACCATCACGGGGGGCTCCTCGCTTCCCAAGGAGGACATCGACCGCATGGTGCGCGAGGCTGAGGAGCACGCCGCCGAGGACAAGAAGCGGCGCGAGGCCGCCGAGGTGCGCAACCAGGCCGAGACCACCTCGTACTCGGTCGAGAAGCTCATCTCCGACAACGGCGACAAGCTGCCCGAAGACGTCAAGACCGAAGTCCAGGCCGACGTCGACGCCCTCAAGTCTGCGCTCGCGGGCGACGACGACGAGGCCGTCAAGACGGCTTTCGAGAAGCTGAACCAGAGCCAGCAGAAGCTCGGCGAGGCCATCTACCAGGCGTCGCAGAGCGAGGAGGCCGCCCCCGACGCCGGCGCGTCGGAGGAGCAGGCTTCGACGGAGTCCGATGAGGACGTCGTCGACGCCGAGGTCATCGACGAAGACGAAGAGAAGAAGTAACCATGCCCAAGGACTTCGACCAGGGACCCGACGAGGTCCCCGACAACGAGGTCCCCGGTGATGAGGGGTCGGAGGCTCAGGCCTCCGACCCCCAGCCGGAGGATCCGGCGCTGACCGTCGACGACATCCTCGGGGCCGAGCAGTCGGAGGATGCCGCTGAGGCGGACTCCGCCGAGGACCAGGTGTTCGCCGATCTCGAATCGCAGTTGCTGGGAGACCTCAAGCGCCTGCAGGCCGAGTACGCGAACTACCGTCGACGCACCGAGGAGCAGCGCGAGATCGAGATCGAGCGCGCCAAAGGTTCCGTCGCCAAGGGGCTTCTGCCGGTGATCGACGACCTCGACCGTGCCGAGAAGCACGGCGACCTCAGCGAGGGCACCCCCTTCGCCGCGATCGCCGAGAAGCTGCGGAGCGTCGTCGAGCGCATGGGCATCGAGCCCTACGGTGCGGCCGGCGAGGCATTCGACCCGCAGCACCACGAGGCGATCTTCCAGGCGCCGACGCCGGGCACCGAGATTCCGACGATCCTCGAAGTCGTCGAGGTCGGATACCGACTGGGATCGGTCGAACTGCGTCCGGCCAAGGTCGTGGTCGCCGTTCCGGCGGAGTAGGAGGAGACGTGGCGAGTCAGGACTGGTTCGACAAGGACTTCTACAAGGTCCTCGGTGTCTCCAAGGAGGTCAGCGACGCCGACCTCAAGAAGACCTACCGCAAGCTCGCGCGCACCTACCACCCCGATTCGAACCCGGGGGATGCCAAGGCCGAGGCGAAGTTCAAGGAGATCAGCGAGGCCTACGCCGTGCTGAGCGATCCGGAGCAACGTCAGGAGTACGACCAGATCCGGGCCATGGGCTCGGGGGCGCGCTTCACCGCCGGTGGCGCAGGTCAGGGCGGCGGCTTCGAAGACGTCTTCTCGATGTTCGGTCAGGGCCGCGGTGGCGGTGGTCGCTACGACAGTGCCGACTTCGACGACATCTTCTCGATGTTCAACCAGCAGCAGGGTGGACGCGGAGCAGGCTTCGGCTCGGGTCGGTTCGGTCAGCCGACCGGTGGATTCCAGGGGTTCGGTGGTCCCACACGCGGGGCGGATGTCACCGCGCGGACGACCATCGACTTCGTCACCGCCACCAAGGGCGAGACCATCACCCTGCAGGGCGAGGACGGCAAGCCGTTCAAGGTGAAGATCCCCGCCGGCGTGCGCGACGGTCAGAAGATCCGTCTTCGCGGCCGAGGTCGACCTTCGCCGGACGGCGGGGAGACCGGCGACATCGTCGTGCAGGTCGCCGTGCGACCGCATCCGGTCTTCACCCGCGACGGGTTGAACCTGCGGGTGACCGTTCCCGTCACTTTCACCGAAGCGACGCTCGGCTCGACCATCGAGGTGCCCACCCTCGGAGGCGACCCCGTGCGGCTGCGCGTGGCACCCGGCACGCCGTCGGGCCGGGTATTGAGAGTCAAGGGGCGCGGCGTTCAGACGCAGAAGGGCACCGGAGACCTCCTCGCGGAGGTGCAGGTCGCTGTTCCGGCCCACCTGGACGACGCGGCGCGGGAGGCGCTCGAGGCCTATCAGGCTCTCGAACCCAAGGAGAATCCGCGTGCCGACCTCATGGCGAAGGCGCGCACCTAGCGTTTCGTCTCGCTTCGCCCGCTCAACGACCGGATACTGGACGGACCGGTCCGGTCGTTGAGCGGAGCACGGAGACGAGCACGACACGGAAGACGAGGCGAGGACATGGTTGATCCCGACGAGATCGACGAGGACGCCCCGATCCTCGCCATCGCCGCGGCGGCCGAGCTGGCCGGGATGCATCCACAGACCCTCCGGCAGTACGACCGGCTGGGCTTGGTCGTGCCCGCCCGCACGCAAGGCGGGTCCCGCCGCTACTCCCTGCGCCACGTCGCGCAGCTGCAGGAGGTCTCGCGGATGTCGGCGGAAGGCATGAGCCTGCCGGCGATCTCCCGCATCATCGAACTGGAGAATCGGGTTCGCGAACTGCATCTGCGCGTACGCGACCTCGAAGACCGCATGAAGAGCGAACTGGAACGTCGCCCCGGTGCGCGGGTGTTCGCCGCCGGCGCGACCGGTTCCGTCATCTCCCTGCGGCACGGCACGCGGGTGCGACGCGCGACCGAAGTCGTGCTGTGGCGTCCTCATCGCGCCCTCCCGCCCGGCGACGACGACACCGACCACTGATCTCCCGCGCCGGGGGTGGCATCGATAGTGTTCTGCTCGTGAGCGAATCCGCACCGGCCCCGACGCGACGATCCGAGAGACTGCGCGCCGCGGCACGCGAGGAATTCGACGGGACGACCGAGAGGTCGATGGAGTCGCTGTCGCTGAGCGCCGGCGTCAGCGCGTTCATCGTCGTCGCGTTGGTCACCCTCCCGGTGTTCCGACTCGAGGCGGCTCCCATCGCCGGACCCGACTCGATCGGCCAGTTCGTCGCGATCGCGTCGGCCGCCGTCGCCCTCGTCGCCTTCGGTGCGGGCCGCGCCATCCTGCGCATCGCGCAGCGTCGCGCGCGACTGAAGCTGCTCGACTATCTCGACGTCGCCGCCCTCGCCCTCGCCCACGCGATCATCGCGCTGCTGACCTGGACGGTGCTCGCCACCATCCTGGAGCGCAGCTTCATCGGCGCCGAGGTGTACCCGGTCGCGCTGATCGCGCTCGCCGGCGCCACGGCCTTCGTCACCGCTTACGTCGTCTTCTACTCGGCGACCCACATGGACCTGTCGTTGCTGGCGATCATCCTCGCGGTGTTCCTCGTCGAGGGGGTCATCACGGCGATGCTCACCGCGAGCGACCCGCAGTGGTGGAAGCTCAACCTCAGCGCCCTCGGCATGACCGACGACCTGTCCGCGTTCGCGTTCAACCTCACCCTCATCGTCGCCGGTTTCATCGTGACCACCCTGGCCCGGTACGTCACCGTCGGCATCCCGACCCCGCATCCGCACGGGGCGCGCAACGCTCGGAACTCCCTCATCGTCGTCGGGGTCTTCCTGACCTGCGTCGGCATCTTCCCGGTGGACGACTTCTTCCTGCTGCACACCGGCGTCGCCTCGGGAATGGCGGTCGCGTTCGGTGTGCTCGTCATCGCCCTCAAATGGTGGATCCCCGGTATCGCCCGCGCCTTCCTGACCCTGGGGTGGGTCTTCATCGCCGTGATCGCGGTCCTGGCGATCATGTTCGCAACGGGGGTCTACACGCTCACCGCGGTCGAGCTGGTCGCCGGGGTGCTCGTCTTCGCCTGGATCATCCTCTTCATCCGCAACGCCGCCGCCCTCCAGGCCGACGCCCACGCGTGAGCCGCCGCGACAGAAAAGACGAGGGCGGCGAGGCTTCGCGGCAACGACGGAAGGCGCTCCTAGGCTCGTACGCATGACGTCGGAACGGTGGCAGCAGATCACGTACTGGCCACTCATCATCGCGTCGCTCGCGTTCATCATCGCCTACTCGTGGCAGGTCATCGCCGACCTCGGCGGCACGGGTTACACCTTGGCGCGGATCGTCATGTTCCTCACCTGGGTCGTGTTCGCCGTCGACTACGTCGTCCAGCTCTCGCTGGCCAGACCCAAGGGTCCGTGGTTCCGGTCCCACCTGTTCGATCTCGCGGTCGTCGTGATCCCCGCCCTGCGGCCCCTGCGCCTTCTCAAGGCCCTCACCGTCATCCATGTCCTGCAGCGCACCGCGGGGGCGGCACTCCGTGCCCGCATCGCGGTCTACGGCGCAGGTGCCGCGTTCATCCTCATCTGGGTCGCGGCACTCACCGTCCTCGAAGCCGAACGCGCCTCACCGGACTCGAACATCACCACCTTCGGCGACGCGCTGTGGTGGGCTTTCGTGACCATCACGACTGTCGGGTACGGCGACTACACGCCGGTGACCACCTGGGGGCGCATCATCGCCGTGCTCCTCATGACCGGTGGTATCGCCGTCGTGGGCGTCGTTTCCGCCACCTTCGCATCGTGGGTCCTCGAGAAGGCGGCCGCCGGCGCAGACGACACCGGTGAGGCGGCCACACGCGGTCAGATCCGGGCGCTCGCCGCGCAGATCGACGATCTCGCCGTGCGCCTCGGCCAGCCCGGCGGGGACCCTCCCTCTTCCGACCGCCCGTCGACCCCCTAGCCTGGCACCGTGAAACGCTTCGCTCCCGAACCTGCGCCCGCACCCGCCCCGACACCGGCGCTGCCCCCCGCGCTGCGCATCGTGCTCGGGCTCGCGGCGTCGGTCGTGGTGCTGGTCGGCCTCTCGCTCGGTCGGGATCTGGTCGGACCGCTCGTGCTGGGGGCGGTCATCGTCATCATCTGCCAGCCGGTCGGTCCCGTCCTCCGGCGCAAGGGCTGGCCGCGATGGGCGGCGACGACCGCCGTGATCGTGCTCGGGTACGTGATCCTCGCGGTGCTCGCCCTCATGCTCGCCTTCGCCGGTGTGCAATTCGGTCGACTTGTGCAGGACTTCGCGTCCGATCTGCAACAGTCCGCGCTCGCTCTCATCGACTGGCTGCGCGGCTTCGGAATCGACGACCAGATCGCCGCGACCACCGCATCGATCCTGTCCCCCTCGACGCTGCTGTCGGTCGCCTCGTCCGTCGGCGGGAGCGTACTCGCCGCGCTGACGGCGTTCTTCTTCGTGCTCGCATACGTGATCTTCATGGCCGCCGACGCGTCCCGCTACTCGCGCGCCGAGGCCACCTTCGGCCGCGGGATCCGCCCGACCGTCGACCGCATCGCCGCCTACAACAGCAGCGTGCGGCGCTACTACGTCGTCAACGCCGCATTCGGACTCATCGTCGCCGTCATCGACGGCCTCGCACTGTGGGCGCTGGGTATCCCCGCCCCGCTCGTGTGGGCGATCCTCGCCTTCGTGACGAACTTCGTCCCCAACATCGGGTTCGTCCTCGGGCTCGTGCCCCCCGCGATCCTCGCGCTGGTGGTCGGTGGATGGCCGATGATGCTCATCGTCGTGGCCATCTACTGCGTGGTGAATGTGACCCTGCAGGTTCTCATTCAGCCGAAGTTCGTCAGCGACGCGGTCAACCTCTCGCTGACCTTGAGCTTCTTCTCGGTGATCTTCTGGACCTTCATCATCGGCCCGCTCGGCGCGATCCTGTCGATTCCGCTCACTCTGCTCGTGCGGGCGCTCGTGCTCGACGGTGATCCGAACACCGGGTGGCTGCGCTGGCTGTCGGGGGACGTGGATGCGACGATCCCCGCCGGTGACGCACCGACGGGGATCGCGAAGAAGATGCGCTGAGGCTCAGCCGAGCAGCTTCGCCTTGGCGGCGGCGAACTCGTCGTCGGAGAGGATCCCGGCCTCCTTGAGGGAGGCGAGCTTCTGGAGCTCGGCGACGATGTCGACACCGCCCGCGGCCGGAGCCGCAGGCGCGGCGGGAGCCGCCGGGGCGGCGGCGGCCTGTGCCGCCTGCTGCTGGGCCACCGCATCCTGAGCGGCCTGCTGCATCGCGGCTTGCTGCTGGGCCGCCTGATACTGCTGCTGCTCGTACTCCGCCTGCTGTTTGCGCTGGCGGTTGTTCGACATGGAGCCGCTGACCGCGCTGGCGGTGCCGGCGACGACAGCGGTGCGGGCGGCGAGTCCGATGAGGCCGGGCCGACCTACTCTTCGGATGGGCATGATGATTCCTCTTCTCTCAGGCCTCGTCGGCCAGGTCCATGACGGCGTTGACGACCGGTGCCGGGATGCGCTCGGCGCTCAGCACGACCGCCCCGGAGGAGCTGACCCGCTCGGCCAGCTCGCGCGCGTAGACGAGCTCGAGAGCGACCAGCAGGGCCGATCCGCCCGGCGGCACCAGCTCGGCGAGCTCGGCGATGTCCTCTTCGCCGGCGATGCCGACTTCGTGCAGTTCCAGGGCGAACTCGTCGGCTTCGATCTCGGCGATGGTCACATCGTCGTCGTCCGACTTGGAGATCAGCACCAGATCGAGCAGGCGCACCAGGCCGTTCTCGAGAAGGTCGGACAGGGCGCCCATCGTGCCGGCGTCGGGGCGTTCGCCCTCGAAGCCGACGAGATAGAGCTCGACGGGGCCATAGCGGAACTCGGGCATGGTGTGCCTTTCTGACGACGAAGGGTCTTCGCCGAGGCTAGCGCGCCGTCCTGCCGGCGGGTAGCCCACACCTGAACGGTTTCCCCTCCCCGTTCCCGCTCCGCATCCCCGCCGCTCCGCAGTCGGCTTCTGCGGGTCTCGGGGTGGGGGGATGCGCGTGTCGTGACTGCGGAGCGTATCGGGTGGGACGTTTCGCGCGGCGCGGGCGCGGCGCAGGCGCGGCGCAGGCGGAGTGCGCGGGACGGGTCAGGCGGGGTCGATCCGGAGGACGTCCTCGGATTCACCCACCGTGAGGTCGTCGACCACGCGGATCGAACGCGCCAGGTCGTCCAGGGAGCCGATGACGGTACCGAAGCGTTCGCGGTCGGCGCAGACCGCGGTGACCGTCACGAAGTGCGATCCGGTGTCCCACGTGTAGGTCGCGAACGGAGGTGTCCGGGGGTCGGCCGGCAGCGGCATCACGAGCTTCTCGCCCATCCCCAGGTGTGGATTGCGGAACGACTCGGTGTCGTCGTACTCGATGGGCATCATGGCTCGCGCGGCACGTGCCTGCGAGGTCGCCTCCTGTATCTGCGCCATCGCCACCAGGAGGTCCGGGTCGCTCTTCCACACCCACACCAGCACGCGCCCGTTCGCCCGCTTCATCAACAGTGGCGTCGCCTGGCTCATCACCCAGGCGAGAAACCCGCTGCCCGGACGCTCCCCGGATCCGGCGGCGCGGTTGGCCTGCGTCAGCAGCATCCGGATCGCGGCCTTGCGGTGACGGCGGCCCTTGAAGCCCAACGACCCCGTCACGGGAACCCACAGGTGCTCGTCGGCATCAGCGTGCAGTCGCGGCATGCGCCCAGCGTAGAGGGCGCATCCTTCGATCTCCTGAGTGGGCGGTCGAGGACGGGTTCTGCGGTCCCCGGAATCGGCAGGGTGCTCGGGTACAGTTGACGCGCGCGCGACCGGTGCGATCCACCCCGCGCCGCCCCATTCCGCAGACAGCCGCTGCGCTTCGGCGCCGCACAGATAGGCAGCCCGCACCCCGTGACAGATCCCGCCACGCCCGATCCTCGCCGTCCCCTCACCGTCGTCATCGGCTGCGACACCTTCGCGCCCGACATCAACGGAGCCGCACGCTTCGCCGAGCGTCTCGCCGCCGGTCTGGTCGGCCGCGGGCACGATGTGCACATCGTCGCGCCGAACCAGCGGTACCGTCGCGTTCGTCCGCGCGTCGAGGTCGTCGAGGGGGCGGAGATGACGGTGCACCGCCTGCCGTCGGTGCGGTGGCTTCCGCACGACTGGCTGCGGTTCGTCTGGCCGTGGCGTGCGAAGCCGTACGCGCGGAAAGTGCTCGACGAGGTCAAGCCGGATGTCGTGCACATTCAGTCACACATCATCATCGGGCGGGGACTCGCGCACGAAGCGAACGAGCGCGGCATCCCGATCGTGGCGACCAACCACGTGATGCCCGAGAACATCCTCGACTTCTCGGTGCTGCCCAAGCGGACCACCGACGCCATCATCCGATGGGCGTGGGGCGATGCCGAGCGGACGCTGTCGATGACGCGCGCCGTGACGACACCGACCCGCAAGGCCGCGGACTTCCTCGAGTCGACCATCGACGTCTCCGGCGTGATCCCGGTCAGTTGCGGCATCGACGAGAGCAACTACACCCCCGACCTGGAACCGCGTCCGCAGAACCGTGTGCTGTTCGTCGGGCGTCTGACCACCGAGAAGCAGATCGACGTCGTCCTCCGCGCGATCGCGACCCTCGATCCGGCTCTCCAGGTCGGGTTCGACATCGTCGGGGGTGGGGACCAGCGGAAGAACCTCGAGAACCTCGCGCGCGATCTCGGGCTCGGCGATCGGGTCGTCTTCCACGGGCACGTCAGTGACGATGAGCTTCGACGCCTGTACTCCCGCGCGAGCGTGTTCGCGATCGCATCGATCGCCGAACTGCAGTCGATCGCCACCATGGAGGCGATGGCGTCGGCTCTGCCCGTCGTCGCCGCCGACGCGGTCGCCCTCCCCCACCTCGTGCACGACGGTGAGAACGGATACCTGTTCACGCCGGGCGATGTGGACGAGCTCGCTGCGCGCCTCACCGACGTACTCACCGCCGACCCCGACGAACGACGGCGTATGCAGCAGGCCTCGCTCGACGGCGTCGCGGTGCACGACATCAACCGCACGCTCGACACCTTCGAGGCCCTCTACCGCGGCGAACCGCTGCCGGATTGAGCCCGTGCACGTCGTGATGTTCGGGGACCAGCACGTCGAGTCCCTCGGCGGTGCGCAGGTCTCGATGCGCCTGCAGCGCGAGTTCCTCGAGCGTGCCGGGCACGTCGTCACGATCGTCGCCCCCGCG
Organism: Microbacterium aquimaris; assembly: GCF_039531285.1. Lineage (NCBI taxonomy): Bacteria > Bacillati > Actinomycetota > Actinomycetes > Micrococcales > Microbacteriaceae > Microbacterium > Microbacterium aquimaris. The sequence continues at coordinate 1,048,138 of NZ_BAAAPT010000001.1, forward strand.
ATGCACCGTGCGCGCGGCACCGCACTCACCCCGGACCCCGCCTACGTCGACGTGCCGTCGATGCCGATCACCTTCGACCGGGAGTATTCACTGTCGTGGCCGGCGGGACGCACCGACAGGTGGATCGACGACGCGCTCGCCGGGCGTCCCGGTGTCGACGTCGTCCACGTGCAGTCCGACTTCTGGGGGGCCTTCCTCGGTCACCGCTTCGCCGCGCGCCATGACCTTCCGATCGTCCACACCATGCACAACCGGGTCGACGTGGGCATCGCCGCCACCGCGCCGGCTCCGCGGACGGTGCTGCGCGCGTTGTCGGCGTGGCAACGCCGCGCCATCGGGTCGGACACCCGCGGATCCGACGGGTGGGCGTACCTGCGGCGTTTCGCCGAACGCTCGTCCGCGGTCACGGCCCCGTCCTCGCACTTCGCGCGCCGACTCGAGGAGAACGCCGTCGTTCCCGCTCACGACGGCACGGTCGACGTGATCTGGAACGGCATCCACGATGACCTGCTCGACGAGGTCCGCACCAGGACGCCGGCCGGTTCCGGGAGGCGTCCGCGACTGGTGTGGCTGGGGCGGATGAGTCCTGAGAAACGACTCATGCCGTTCCTTGAGGCGCTGGCCTTCGCCCGCCCCGACGCCGATGTGGAGATCATCGGAGGGGGAAGTCAGCTGCGTGCGGCGCAACGGTTCGTCACCGCGCACGGGCTGGATGCGCCCACCGGCACGAGCGTCGGATTCGCCGGTCGCCTGCCGTACGCCGAGACCTTGCGCCGTATCCACCGTGCCGACGCCGTCGTGCAGACCTCGATCGGATTCGAAACCCAGGGGATGACGGTGTTCGAGGCGGCGAGCCTCGGCACTCCCGCCGTGGTCAGCGACCCCGACATCGCGCCCGAACTCGGTGCGGGACGCTGGGATGTCGCGGATGCATCCGTCGAGGCATTGGGAGAGACCTTGCGGGTCGCCGTCTCGGACATCTCCGCCGCCTCCGCGCCGGTCCCGGACGAGGGCGTCGCCGCGGCCTTCCGGCAGTCTTCGCGCACATCGGCGATGCTCGAGGTCTACGCCCGCATCCTCTGACGCGGCGCCACGAGACCGGGGCGTGTCGCTGAGACCCGGTGGCGTGCAGCGTGGTCTGCGACGGGCGCCCGGGTCTCGCCGGGTGCGCAGTCGCGCCACGGGGATTGTGCGCGGGCGGTGTCATCGTGACGTGCGGCGTATATCGTGACTAGGGTGACCGACTCGCCGTTCCGAGTGATCGTCGTCGAAGACGACGAGGACGTCGCGCTGTATGTGCAGACGATCCTCCGTCGACGACTGGCGTGCGATGTCAAGGTGCTCGCGAGCGCGGACGGCTACGAAACCCTCGAGGACGAATTCGATCCCGAGGTCGTCGTCACCGATTTGGAACTGCCCGGCCGCGGCGGATTCGAGTTGCTGACCGACATCCGCGCGCGCCGGTCCGATCTGCCCGTCGCGGTCATGACCGCGCATGCCGGTGCCGAGTACGCTGAACGAGCACGACGGCAGGGGGCGGATGACTACCTCGCCAAACCGCTGTCATCGAAGGACCTCGTCGCCGCGGTCGAACGGCTCGCCCGTCGCCGACGGGGCGAGATTCCCGCGGAAGGATCCTGAGATGGCCACCCCCACCGATGTCCTGGTGGTCGACGACGTCGACGACCAACGCGAACTGCTTCGCACGCTCTTCAGTCGAGCCGGATGCGACGTGCGGACGGCGGTGGGCACAGCCGCGGCCGAACCGCTGCTTGCGGAACAGCCGCCGGACATCGCGGTGATCGATCTGCTGCTACGCGGTCGCGATGACGGGTGGAAGGCCATGGAGTTGGTCAGGTCGCTCGCCCCCGACTCGAAGATCGTGATCTGCTCCGTGCTCGATCCGTCTCAGTTTCCCGCGTCCGACGCGCACCTGCCCAAGCCCTTCACCGCGGCTCAGGTCCGCAGGGTCCTCGAGCAACTGCGGCCTTCGTGATGACAGCGACGTCGACCGAACGCACGATCGGGCGTGACCGCCGCGGCCGCGCCCATCCTGCTGTGCTGCTGCTGCCGACGCTCCTGCTCGTGGTGTTGGCATTGCCGGCACTCTTCCTCTTCGGCGCCGGCCAGATCACCGTCCCCGCGGCGATGTGGGCATCGGTCGTCGGCCTCGCCGTCCTCGAGATCGCGACGCTGCTCGTGCCGTGGCGCCGCCTGCATCGGGACTGGGTGGCGGTCATCCCGGTCCTCGCGATCATCGCGATCGGGCTGTTCCGGGTGGGTACCGGCGGGTCTTCATCGATGTTCTCGGTGATCATCTTGTTGCCGATCGTCTGGCTCGCGACGCTCCCGGGCCGGCGGATGGTGGTCTATGGCATCGCCGCTTTGGTGGTGTCGTTCCTCGGGCCGTACTTCGTGGGCCTGGAGGATTGGGGCAACGGGCAGATCGTCCGCGTCGTCTTCGTCGCCGTCGTGATCGCCGCCGTCGCCGTCGTGGTCAACGAGACCACGCATTCTGCGCGCGCGCGCCTGAAGGAGGTCGCGAGCCTGTCGCAGGAGCGCGCCCGTCTGCTGGAGGACGCCGAGCGCGGCCGGCGGGAGCTCGCCCAGACCGCGGAAGAGTTGAGCGAGGCGGAAGCGTTCGCCACCAGCATCTGGGAGGCGATGGACAACGAAGCCGTGATCGTCACCGATCGGCGCGGCGGCATCGTCGGCTGGGGTCCCGGTGCCGAACTGCTCCTGGGCTACGACATGATCGACATCATCGGTGTGGACGGTGCGCATCGCGGACAGGAGTCGGTCGGCGATCTCTTCGTGCCCCGCACCCTCGGCCTCTCCGGGCCCGATGACACCGTCGCTCCGACGGCCGAGATCCTGCCTCGCCTGGTCGAGGTGGGCCGTTCGGTGGGTCAGGGCGAGGGCGACCTGTTGGTGCGGTCGGTCGATGGCGTCGAGATCCCGGTCTACCTCACCTGCGCAGAACGGCGCGTGGGGGATGAGCCGGTGGGGTACACCTTCGTCGTCCGCGACGCCCGTCACCTGAAAGAGATCACGCGACTGAAGGACGAGTTCGTCGGAACCATCTCCCACGAGTTGCGCACACCGCTCAGCTCGATCCTCGGATACCTCGAGCTGGTGATGGAGGAGGAAGAGACGCTCTCCGACGACCAGAAGCGTTTCATCGGAGTGGCCGAGCGCAACGCGAACCGCCTGCTGCAGCTGGTCGGCGACCTGTTGTTCATCGCCCAGGTCGAGGCGGGCAAGATCCCGCTCCAGCGCGAGACGATCGACCTCTCCTCGATCGCGTCCGCGTCGGGGGAGTCGATCCTCCCGGTGGCGGAGCGTGCCGGAGTGACGGTGCAGGTAGAGCTGCCCGAAGAGCCCCTGCAACTGCACGCCGACGCCCGCCGCGTGGGGCAGTCCATCGACAACCTCGTCTCCAATGCCGTCAAATTCACCCCGGCGGGCGGATCGATCACCGTGGCCGTGGGTCAGGACGACGGGCACGCGGTCGTCACCGTGACCGATACGGGGATGGGCATCGAGCCCGACGACCTCGAACAGCTCAGCGAACGATTCTTCCGGTCGAAGATGGCCACCCGCCAGGCGATCAAGGGGATCGGCCTCGGCTTGTCGATCACGAAGGCGATCGTGACCGCGCACGAGGGCACGATGTCGGCCACGAGCACCGTCGGCGAGGGGACGCAGTTCCGCATCGCGATCCCCATCCGACAGGGCTGAGACGCCGTGATCGATCCGCTTCCGCCGGGAAACCGGTGGAGGCTGGTGCTGGCGTGCGCGTGCCGGCGGTGCTAAAGTTGAGTCCGTAAGGCTCAACTTTCGAATCACACGTCATCAGGAGACACCATGAACGCCACCCAGATGCCCGGGCAGGAGGAGCAACAGAGCGCCCTCGAGCAATTCGGGATCAATCTCACCGACCGTGCGCGGCAGGGGAAGCTCGACCCGGTCATCGGGCGCGACTCTGAAATCCGTCGGGTCAGCCAGGTGCTCACGCGACGCACCAAGAACAATCCCGTCCTCATCGGTGAACCCGGCGTCGGCAAGACCGCCGTCGTCGAAGGCCTCGCGCAGCGCATCATCGCCGGCGACGTCGCCGAATCGCTCAAGGACAAAGAACTCATCACCCTCGACATCTCGGCCTTGGTCGCCGGTGCGATGTACCGGGGACAGTTCGAGGAGCGTCTCAAGAGCGTGCTCAAGGAGATCACCGACTCCGACGGTCAGGTCATCACCTTCATCGACGAGCTTCACGTGCTCATGGGGGCCGGAGGTGGCGAAGGATCGGTCGCCGCGGCCAACATGCTCAAGCCCATGCTCGCGCGCGGCGAGCTGCGCCTCATCGGCGCGACCACGCTCAACGAGTACCGTGAGTTCATCGAGAAGGACGCCGCCCTCGAACGGCGCTTCCAGCAGGTCTACGTCGGCGAGCCGTCGGTCGAAGACACCGTCGCCATCCTGCGTGGACTCAAGGAACGCTACGAGGCCCACCACAAGGTCGCCATCGCCGACGGCGCACTGGTCGCCGCCGCATCCCTGTCGCACCGCTACATCCCCAGCCGCCAGCTGCCCGACAAGGCCATCGACCTGATCGACGAGGCGGCATCTCGACTGCGCATGGAGATCGACTCCGCGCCGCTGGAGATCGACGAGCTCCGTCGCCACGTCGACCGTCTCAAGCTCGAGGAACTCGCGCTGAAGAAGGAGAAGGACGACGCGGCCAAGGAACGCCTCGCCGCACTGCGCGACGACCTCGCGAAGGAGGAGGCCAGGCTCGGCGAGCTGCAGGCGCGGTGGGAACACGAGCGGGCATCGCTGAACCGGGTGGGTGACCTCAAGACCCGCCTCGACGCCGCCCGCATGGAGGCCGAGCGCGCCCAGCGCGAGGGCAACCTGGAGAAGGCCTCGCGCCTGCTCTACGCCGAGATCCCCGCGCTCGAACGCGGCCTGCTCGAAGCCGAACGCGAAGAACCCACCGGCGAGCGCATGGTCGGCGACCAGGTGACCGAGGCCGACATCGCCGGCGTCATCGCATCCTGGACCGGCATCCCCGTCGGCCGCCTGATGCAGGGCGAGACGGAGAAGCTGCTGCACCTCGAGAACGAGCTCGGCAAGCGACTCATCGGGCAGAAGGACGCGGTCAAGGCCGTCTCCGACGCCGTACGGCGCTCGCGTGCAGGCATCAGCGACCCCGACCGTCCGACCGGGTCGTTCCTGTTCCTCGGCCCCACCGGGGTCGGCAAGACCGAGCTGGCCAAAGCGCTCGCCGAGTTCCTCTTCGACGACGAGCACGCCATGGTGCGCATCGACATGTCCGAGTACGGCGAGAAGCACTCCGTCTCGCGGTTGGTCGGCGCCCCTCCCGGGTACGTGGGCTACGAGCAAGGCGGTCAACTCACCGAAGCCGTCCGGAGGCGTCCCTACTCGGTCGTCCTGCTCGATGAGGTCGAGAAGGCGCATCCCGAGGTCTTCGATGTATTGCTGCAGGTCATGGACGACGGGCGTCTCACCGACGGTCAGGGGCGCACGGTCGACTTCAAGAACGTCATCCTGATCCTCACCTCGAACCTCGGCTCGCCCGTTCTGATCGACCCCACCCTGTCGCTCGAACAGAAGCGCGAGCAGGTGCAGGGGCTGGTGCGGCAGGCGTTCAAGCCCGAGTTCATCAACCGCCTCGACGACATCGTCATCTTCCAGGCGCTCACCGAAGACGACCTCGCGCAGATCGTCGAGCTCGCCGTCGACGCCCTGCAGCGGCGCCTCAAGGACCGCCGTCTCGCGCTGGCGGTCACGCCCGATGCGCGGGCATGGTTGGCTGAGCGCGGCTACGACCCGATCTTCGGTGCGAGGCCGTTGCGCCGGCTCATCCAGTCGGAGGTGCAGGATCGACTCGCGATGGCACTGCTGTCGGGCCACGTGCGGGACGGCGACGTCGTACGGGTCGACATGGCCGCCGACGGTTCGTCCCTCGTGCTCACCAGCGACGGCCCGTCCCCTGTCCCCGACGCGGGCGACACCGACGACGTGATCGAGGCCGAGATCGTCGACGACTGACGTCGCGCAGTGTCGACAACACCGGAGATTTTCGTCGATCCGCGCCGTGAGGCCCGCTTTCCGGGTCACGCGGCGCGGATCTCCGGTGTCATTCACCGCCCGCGGGGCTGCTTCCGGCCGGTAGCGTGCACAGCATGGAGGGGATGACAGGTCGCGCGCGTGGCGGCAGAAGCGTCGCGACGGTGTTGTGGGGCGCTTCGCACCCCGGGCCGACCGTCGTCGTGACCCTCCTCGCCTTCGCGCTCGGCGTCGCCGCCGGGGTCGCCCCCCTCCATCTCACGTTGCTGACCGTCGCGGTGTTCTTCGGTCAGCTGTCGGTCGGCATCTCCAACGACGTCATCGACGTCGGGCGCGACCGCTCCGTGGGTCGAACCGACAAACCCCTCGTGAGCGGCCGGGTGACCCCCGGCCAGGCATGGGCGGCGGCCTACGGATGCCTGGTGATCGCGGTCGTGCTCTCGGCGTGGATCGGGCTCGGGATGCTGGCCGCGCACGCGCTGTTCCTCGCGTCGGCGTGGGCCTACAACGCCGGTTTGAAGTCGACCCCGATCTCGATCATCCCGTTCATCGTCGGCTTCGGGGCGTTCCCTTCGCTGGCCCCGCTGTCCGCCGAACCACCGGCCCCGGCCGCACCGTGGGCGTGGATCGCCGGCGCAGCGCTGGGCGCGGCGATCCATCTGGTGAACGTCCTCCCCGACCTCGACGACGACGCGAGCACCGGCGTCCGTGGCTTCCCGCACATCGTCGGGGCGCGGGCTTCCACGCTGCTCGCCATCGGCGGCCTGGCCGTCGGGACGGTGGCGACGCTGTCGGGACCGGTCCACGGCGACCTCGCAGCGGTGACGCCGCTCGCGTGGGTGTTCTTCGGAGCGGCCCTCGCCCTCGCCGGCGGAACCGTCGTCGTCGCGTTCGCGCGCCCCCGGGCCCGCGTGTTGTTCCCCCTCGTCATGGCGGCCGCGCTGCTGCTCGCGGTGCAGCTGGTGGCCACGGGTGGGGCGCTCGCCGCCTGACGGACCGAGTGCAGCCGGGCGCAGACCCGTCGCGCCGACAGGGGGCCATCGACCGGGACCGCGGACGTGGGCGTCACGCGTCGGCGTCGAAGCCCATCGCGTAGGCGTGGGCGAAGGTGAGGGATGCGGGCGAGGCCAGCAGGGCGCGGAGGGCCCCCGTCCGGAGGCGATGGGCCCGGGGGGAGGCGGGGCGCCCGAGGGCGGTGTTCGCGGCGGCGATGGCCGCCGACAGTCGTGCAGACCGCACCCTGCGGCGTTCCCAATGGTCGAGGTCGACCGGAGGTGAGCCCCACCGCATCCACTGCGCCAGCAACGGCGCGAGGGTGACCGCGTCGAGGAGGCCGAGGTTCATCCCCTGCCCACCGATCGGGCTGACCTCGTGGGCGGTGTCACCGATGGTGAGGATGCGGTCGCGCCGCAGGCGGGGGGCGATGACCCGGCGCACGCCGAACGCGGTCGCCGCACCGACGCCCTCACCGGCCTGCGCTTCACCGCGCACCGCCATCGCCTCGCGCAACCGGGCGGCGCGTGTGGCGGGGGTGTCGGCCTCGTGCGGAGCGGCATCCCACGCCACGAAGCGGCGCAGGCCGTCCGGGAGCGGGAACGACTCCAGCACCCCCGCCGGGTCGAGGTGCACGGCCGCGACGGAGGTGTCGGCATCGACCGCCGCGGTCGCATCCGTCATCAGGTAGCGGTCCGGATACTCGCGTCGGGCCAGCGCGCGCGGCCGGTAGACGAGGTCGCGGCCGCTCGAACCGGTGGCCACCACGACGAGGCGGGCGCGCCGTTCGGTGAGCTGTCCGGAGACGGCCGCGCGCACCCGCACATGGTCGGATGCGGGCAGGACCGCCGACACCGTCGCACCGCGGATCGGTTCGGGTGCCTCGACGGCGAGGGCGGCCTCGGTCGCCGCCTGGGGGAGCGTCGCGACGAACGGGAAGCGGCGGGAGAGGCGATCGAACCGCACCACGCCGAGCACGTCGCCGCGGGAACGGGCCTCGCCGCGGGCGACGCGCGCGGCCCCCGCGAGGAGACGTTCGGTGACCCCGGAGGGCGCGAGGGCGGCGAGCACCGGCGCATGCACGCCGATCGCGCGGGTGCCGGCGCCCGGGGCGGGGCGCCGCTCGAGCACCTCCACGTCGACACCGTGCCGTGCCAGCTCGCCGGCCAGCAGCATCCCGACCGGTCCGGCCCCGACCACGATCACCTCACGCACGGCCGCGCCCTTCGGCGAGCACCCGGAACGGGGCGGGGGTCGAGACCTGCCACGAGCCGCCGGTGGCGGCCAGTGCGGTGCGCAACTCGGCGGGGGTGAAGCTGCGTCGGATGGATCGGAGGCCGTCGGTGCGGAGGAATGTGCCGGGGGCGAGCGGGGTGATCCCGACCGCGTAGAGCCCGTACGCCAGAGATCCCCGGGCGATGTCGCCGTGCAGCACGACGCCTTGTGACAGGGCGAGGGACGCGTCGACGACGGCCGGGAGCGCGTCGTCGAGGTGGTGCAGCACGTGATTGGAGACGACCGCGTCGAAGGGTTCGCCGCGCCCCACGAGGGAGGCCGCGTCGGTGCACAGGAACCTCGCGTTCCCGGGCGAGGGAGTGGCCGTCGCCACCGCGTGCGCGCGCGGGTCGGGGTCGGCGCCGACCACGTCGACGTCGAGGCCGTCGCGGGCGGTCGCGGCGGCGAGCCGGCGGACCAGGTCGCCGCCGCCCGATCCCAGGTCGAGAACGCGCGCGGGCCGGCCGAGCGAGGCGAGGTGCGGCCGCAGTCGGGTGCGGTAGACGGTGCCCCATCCGGCGACGAGGCGGTTCACCAGATCGAAGCGGCGCAGCGTCGCGGCGAGACGCCGCGGGTCGCAGTGGGGGTCGTCCATCAGCTCGACCAGCGTCGCATCGCGGGTGCGGAGGCTCACCCGGGGGTCCGCTTCGTGAGTCGTGCCGATTCGACGGTCAGTCCGGGGCCGAACGCCAGGGCCCCGACGACCGTGCCATCGGCGAGGGCGTCGCCGACGAGCAGGTCCCGCAGGATGAACAGCAGCGTCGCGCTCGACATGTTCCCGTGCGTACGCAGCACATGCCGCGACGCGTCGAGCGCCGCAGGGTCGAGGTCGAGGCCCGCCTCGACGCGGTCGAGCACGCTGCGTCCGCCCGGATGCACCGCCCAGGCGTCGACACCGTCGAGGACCGGGCCCACCGCATCCCGGATCTCGCGCCCGATGATGCGGGGCACCTCGGCCGAGAGGATCATGTCGAAACCGCGGTCCCCGATCGTCCAGGTCATGTCGGTCTCGCCCTCGGAGGTGAGGGTGGTGGCGAAGCCTTCGAGGTCGAAGCCACCCGGGCGTCCGATGTCCGCGGCGCCGGTGACGACGGCGGCGGCGGCTCCGTCACCGAACACCGACGCGGCGACGATCTGCTGCGGGTCGTCCGAGACGCGGATGTGCAGCGAGCACAGTTCCGTGCTGACGACCAGCACGACCGCATCCGGATCCGCCCGGGCGATCCGCTCGGCCGCGCGCACCGCGGGGAGTGCCGCGGCGCATCCGATGAAACCGAGGTGATAGCGCTCCACGTCGGGCCGCAGACCGAGGTCGCGCACGAGCCGGTAGTCGGGACCGGGGGCGAAAAAGCCCGTGCACGAGACCGTCACGACGTGGGTGACCTCGGTAGGCCTCACCCGCGCATCTTCGAGAGCGGCGCGCGCGGACGCTGCGTACAGTCCCGGGGCCGCGCGGATGTAGAGATCGTTGCGCTCGCCGGTGCTCGGCGCGTGGAGGGCCCCGGATGCATCGCGGAAGACGGCCTCGCCGGGTTCCGGGTGCCCGTCGGCGGCAAGTTGGGCGACGACGCTGTGGCGCGTGTGGATGTCGGCGGCGTCGAACGCCGCGTGGACGAGTCGCTGCGTCAGCCTGCTCGTTCCCCGCTGAGCGGTGAACATGTCGCGGACATCGGTCTGCGCCAAGCGCACCGGTGGCACGGCGGTGCCGATCGCGACGATCCGAGGGGCCATGTGCCACTCTAAGCACGCCCGGAGCGCGATCGGGGGAGGGTTGCGCGAACGGTCACCCTTCGTTCGCACCCGCGGCGCGCATCCGTCGCCCCTGTCGCACCCGCGCCCTACGGTCTGGCGATCTCGGGACGGGAGGTGGTGCGGCTCAGGCGTCGACGATGATCGAGGACTCGAGCGCGCGACGCGTGCGCGGGGCGCTCTCGCGTCGGCGGACTTCGTCCGAGATGCCCGCGTAGGACCCGATGGTGCCGACGGCGATGATGGTGACCGGCTGGAGGTTCTCGGCGAGGTCGAACGCGCGGGCGACCGCGGCATCGTCGAAGCCGCCCATCTGGTGGGTGGCCAGGCCCGAGGCGTGCGCCTGCAGGCTGAAGTAGGCGGATGCCTGGCCCGTGTCGTACTCGGCCCAGCGCTGCGGGGTGCCGTCTTCGCGCGCCGTCTGCGCGACGAACACCACCAGCGCGCCCGCGTCACGGGCCCAGGCCTTGTTGAAGCCGCCGAGGGCGTCGACGAGGGACGCGTGCGGGGCGGATCCGCGGCGGGCGACGATGAAGCGCCACGGCTGGGAGTTGTTCGCCGACGGGGCCCAGCGGGCCGCTTCGAGTGCGCCGAGCAGCGCGGCGTCGTCGAGGGGCGTGTCGGTGTCGAAGACGCGGGTGCTCCACCGCTCGGCGATCACGTCGAGGACCGGGTGGTCGGTGTCGGCGGTGCGATCCTGCAGCAATGTCATGGGGGGTCTCGATTCTTCGAAGGGACTGATTCGGCCGGCGGGCATCCTCGTCCGTCGCAGGAGTGCAACAACATCCACGCGCATCCATTCCCGCGTGCGCACTCGGTCTCGGATGGGGTCGGTCGGGGGTGCGAGGTCAGCGGTACCCTGGGCGGATGACAGCGACCGCCGATCTCTACGACGAGCGCGGAGACGCCCTCGCCTCCGTCTCCGTGCAGTTCCAGGACCTCGGCGGACGCCGGGCCTTCGAAGGGCCGATCCGCACCATCCGGTGCTTCCGCGACAACGGACTGGTCAAGGATGTACTCGCCGGCCCGGGCGAGGGTGCGGTGCTCGTGGTCGACGGCGGCGGCTCCCTCGAGTCGGCGCTGATGGGGGACATCATGGCGTCCTCTGCCGTCGCCAACGGATGGGCGGGCGTGATCATCCACGGTGCGATCCGCGACCGCGACGTTCTCGCCACCCTCGATCTCGGGGTCAAGGCCCTCGGGTCCAACCCGCGCAAGAGCGTCAAGGACGGCGCCGGTGAGGTGGATGTGCCCGTCGAGATCGGAGACGTCGTCTTCCGTCCCGGTGGGTTCGTCTGGGCCGACACCGACGGCATCCTCGTCGCCTGACCACCCCACCCCGCGCCGTGACCCGGCGGCAGGCGTCCGTGGACAGGCGCGGCCGCCGCGCCGGCCCTCGGTGGCTCAGTGCTTCAGCGGCGGGGTGACGTGCGAGGGCCAGCCGTCGGGGTTGGTCGCCCCGGCGGGGTACTCGTCGAGGGGCACGTCGTCGGCACGCCACGCGTCGACGATCGGCTGGACGATCCGCCAGCATTGCTCGGCCGCGTCGCCGCGGACAGACAGCGCGGCGTCACCGTCGAGGATGCTGGAGAGCACCTCGCCGTAAGCGCGGAGCGCGCCCGCGCCCAGGTCTGCGGTCAGCCCGATGCGTTCGAGCTCGAGCGGGTCGTCGGCGCCGTTGACGTTCAGCTCCAGGGAGAGCAGATCGGGGCCGAGCGAGAAGCGCATGATCGAGCCCGACGCATCCCCGGTGAGCCCGGCCGGTACATGACGGACCGGCCGGAACTGCACGACGATCTCGCGCACCGGCTCGCCGAGAGCCTTGCCGGAGCGCAATGTGAAGGGAACGCCGGCCCACCGCGCGGTGTCGACGGCGAAAGTCACCTCGGCGAGGGTCTCGGTGTGGCGCGAGGGATCGACGCCCGGCTCGTCGACGTACGACGGGAACGTGCGATCCCCGATGGAGCCGGCGGTGTACCGTGCACGGCGGGAGGCCGTCGCGGGATCGTCGTCCCACACGTGGGTGGCCCGGAGCGCGGCGCCGGTGGCGTCGCGGAGATCGCGTTCGTCGAGGGAGGCCGGTGCGTCCATCGCGAGGAAGGCAAGGACCTGCAGGAGGTGGCTCTGGATCATGTCGATCATCGCGCCGGCCTTGTCGTAGTAGCCCGCGCGCCCCTCGAGCCCGAGGGCTTCGTCGAAGCGCACGAGCACGCTCTCGACGTGCTCGGCGTTCCACACCGGCTCGATCACCCGATTCGCGAAGCGCACGCCCAGCAGGTTCAGCAGCGTCGAACGTCCCAGGAAGTGGTCGACGCGGAAGACCTGGTTCTCGGGGACGATCTTGTCCACGGTGAGGTTGAGTACGTGGGCACTGTCGGCATCCGTCCCGAACGGTTTCTCCAGGGCGAGGATGGTGCCCGCCGGAAGGGTGACGTCCGCCAGCGCCTCGCAGGCGCGGGCCGCGATCGCCGGCGGCACGGCGAAGTACAGGGCAAGGCGCCCGTCGATGTCGTCGACCAGGCGCTGCAGATCTTCGGCTTCGGTGATGTCGGCGCGCTGGTACGTGGTCTGATCCACTGCCGTGAAGGCGGCATCGGCGTCGCCGGCGGCGAAGGCCGTCTTGACGACGTCGCGCCAATGGGTGTCGTCCCAGTCGTCCATGCCGGCGCCGCGCAGGTGCACCCGACGGGACGGTTCGCGGCTGAGCAGTTCGCCGAGGGCGGGAAGGAGCAGGCGGGAGGTGAGGTCCCCTGAGGCTCCGAGGATGAGCAAAGTCGTGGTCGCGGAGGTCACGGCGCCCACGATAGCGTCGAACCGCTGCCCGCCACAGGCTCCTGGAGGCCCCGCATGCCCGCACCCATCGAGGACTACGCCCTGCTCAGCGACTGCCGCACCGCGGCGCTCGTCTCGCGGGAGGGCAGCATCGACTGGTTCTGTCCGCCGCGTTACGACGCGGCATCCGTGTTCGGGGCCCTGCTGGGCGACGAGGACCACGGCCGGTGGATGCTGCGCCCGGCCGACCCGCACGCGACGCCGACGCGTCGGTACGACGGCGACACCTTCACGCTGGTGACCCGGTGGGAGAGCGTGGACGGTGTCGCCGAGGTGCACGAGTTCATGCCGATCGACGGCGATCGCACCGATATCGTGCGCCGCGTCGTGGGTGTCTCGGGCGAGGTCGTCTTCGACCATGAGCTCGTCGTGCGTTTCGATTACGCCCGCGCCCTCCCCTGGGTGAGACAGATCGGAGAAGACGACAGCCCCGCACTCCTGGCCATCGCAGGACCCGGCGCGCTCGTCGTGCGCGGTGCGCGGCTGCGCGCCGTCGATCATCGGCACCGCGGGACCGTGACGGTCGAGGCGGGCGATGAGATCGATGTGACTCTGACGTGGTTCGCCTCCCACCTGCCCACGCCGCCGCCGATCGACGTCGCCGCAGAGCGCGCGTCGACCGAGACGTTCTGGAACGACTTCGCCGAGACGATCGAGCACCACGGGCCGCACCACGAAGAAGTCGTGCGTTCGCTTCTGGTGCTGCGTGCGTTGACGCATCGCGACACCGGCGGAATCGTCGCCGCCGCCACGACGTCGCTGCCGGAGGACTTCGGCGGATCCCGCAACTGGGACTACCGATACGTGTGGTTGCGCGACGCATCCCTCACCCTCGAGGCCCTCCTCGAGCACGGATTCACCCGCATCGCGTTCCGGTGGCGCCGGTGGTTGCTCCGCGCGGTCGCCGGCGACCCGGCGGACGTGCAGATCATGTACGGCATCGCGGGTGAGCGCGAACTCCCCGAGAGCGAGCTCGACAGCCTGCCCGGCTACGAGGACTCGTCGCCGGTGCGCCTGGGAAACGGTGCCTACACGCAGTTCCAAGGTGACGTGATCGGCGAGGTGATGGTCGCCCTCGAGGCGGCCCGCAACGCCGGGGTCGACGAGTCCGACTTCTCCTGGGCGTTGCAGAAGGCGCTGCTGGACCAGGTCGTGGAGTGGTTCGATCGACCGGACTGCGGCATCTGGGAGATCCGGGGCGAGGAGACGATGTTCACCCACTCCCGTGCCATGGTGTGGGCGGCGTTGGACCGCGGTGTGCGGGCGGTCGAGGACGCCGGACTCCCGGGGGATGCGAGCGAGTGGAGACGTCTTCGTGATCAGGTCCGCGAAGAGATCGACGCGAACGGCTATGACGCCGCGCGGGGTCACTTCGTGCAGCACTACGGCTCGACCGAGGTCGATGCCTCGCTCCTCCTGCTGTCGCAGGTGGGCTTCTGCGCGCACGATGACCCGCGGATGCTCGGCACGGTCGCCGAGATGGAGCGCACGCTCATGCGCGACGGGTTCCTCATGCGGTATCGCACCGGAAGCGGCGTGGACGGGCTTCCCGGCGATGAGCACCCGTTCCTCGCCTGCACCTTCTGGCTCGTCGAGCAGTACGCCAGCAGTGGACGGCTCGACGACGCGAACGCCCTCATGGACCGTGCGTGCGCGGTCGCCAACGACGTGGGGCTGCTGTCGGAGGAGTACGACGTCGGCGCAGACCGGCACGCCGGCAACACGCCCCAAGCGCTGTCGCACCTGGCCCTCGTGCGTGCCGCCGACGCCCTGGTCGGGCATACCGGCCGCGCCGCCCTGCGCACCTGACCCGACCCCATCCCCCGCCTCGGCCGGACCCGCCGAACTATGCCGGGCCGTCGGTGCACACCACGTGCACCAATTCAGGCCCCGAGGAGGCAAACGGCGCCGGGACCGGGATTCACCCCGTCCCGGCGCCCGCCAGCCTGAGTACGTGCACGTGAGCCGAGGGCCCCGCCTCGGCCGGTGCGCACCCGGGCGGCTGACACCGGCCCGGGGTGCGGCGCCCGGGATCAGCGGGAGAGGGCCTCGGAGAGCTTCACGCGGGCGCCCATGCGTAGGAGCGAGTTCTCGTAGATCTTCGCGGCCACGACGATCGCCGCGACGCAGGTGGCGATGAGGATCACCAACGACAGCAGCGGCTCCCACCACTGGGCCTCGCCCAGGAACATGCGCACCGGCATGCCGACCGGTGCCGAGAACGGCACGTACGACATGACCGCCAGGACGACCGGGTTCTCCCAGAAGAAGATCACCAGGAAGTAGGGCGCCATGACGAGCATCGTCAACGGGGTCGTGGTCGACCCGATGTCCTCCTGACGCGAGACCATCGACGCGGCGGCGGCGAACAGGGTCGCCAGCAACACGAAACCGAACAGGAAGAACACCGCGAACCACGCGATCGGAGCGCCGAGGCCTTGCAGCACGGCGGACTGTCCCGTGACGGTCAGACCGATGACCGCGATCGCGACGAGGATGAGGATCTCGCCCATGGCGAGGATCGTGTTGCCGATGACCTTGCCCGCCAGCAGAGACCGCACCGGGATGGCCGAGATGAGCAGCTCGACGACGCGGGTCTGTTTCTCTTCGACGACCGATTGGGCGATCGTGCCGCCGAACAGCGACGCAGCCATGAGGAAGACGATGCCGAACCCGAGCGCGGCGAGGTAGCCGAGCGCGCCCGGGCCCGTCTCGGGGTCGAGGATCTCCACCGACGGCAGCTGGGAGAGCGAGAGCAACAGGTTCGTGGGGGCGCTCGTCTCGGCGACGACGGTGAAACCGGTGGGGGAGGCGGCGTCGGCGACGATGGCGGCGTCTACTTCGCCCGCGGCGACGAGGTCGCGCGCGTCGGTGTCGGATGGGGCTTCGGTCACCTCCAGGCCGGGGACGTCCTGCACGTACTGGCGCGCGTCGGAGGTGACGGCCACCGGTGTCCCGGACGAGTCCTGCGCGGTGAAACCTCCCCAGAGCACGAGGGCGAGGGCGCCGACGAAGAGGATCGCGAACGAGATGATGAAGGCCTTGCTGCGCAGCTTGGAGCCGATCTCGCGCTCGGCGACCAGCCAGACACTCTGTGCGGTGCTGGGTTGTGCGGTCGGAAGGGCGTTCACCGGATGACCTCCTTGAAGATCTGCGACAGAGACGGATGCTGGGGCGCGAAGCCGGCGACGTCGCCCTGGGCGACGGCGCGGCGGAGGACACGCTGGGCCGTCTGGTCGCTGTCGGCGTCGAACACGGCGTAGCCGCCGTCGAAGTCGATGACCTCGACGCCCGCTTCGCTGCGGAGCCAGCCGGCGTCACCGGTGGAGATGAGTTCGTAGCGGCGTCGGGCGTGCGCGGCGCGGAGTTCGTCGCGGCCGCCCGTGGCGCGGATGGTGCCGCCGGCGATGATGACGAGGTCGTCGCACAGTCGCTCGACGACGTCGAGCTGGTGCGAGCTGAACAGCACCGAGGCCCCCGCCTTCGCGCGATCCTGCAGCACCGAGGCGACCACTTCGACCGCGAGCGGGTCGAGGCCCGAGAACGGCTCATCGAGGATGAGCACCTCGGGGTCGTGCACGAGGGCGGCGGCGATCTGTGCGCGCTGCTGGTTGCCGAGCGAGAGGGTCTCGATGTTGTCGCCGAGGCGCTCGCCGAGTCCGAGGTCTTCAAGCAGGGCCCGAGCGCGCTTCTCTGCGTCGGCCTTGCCGAATCCGTGCAGGCGAGCGAGGTAGACGATGTGCTCGAGCACCTTCATCTTCGGGTACAGGCCGCGCTCTTCGGGCATGTATCCGAAGCGGCGACGGTCGGCCGGGGTGACGGTGTCGCCGTCGAGGGTGACGGTACCGGCGTCGCCGGAGAGCACCCCGAGGATGATCCGCATCGTCGTGGTCTTTCCGGCGCCGTTTCCACCGACGAATCCCGTGAGGCGCCCGGGCGCGACGTCGAAGGTGACATCGTCGAGGACGCGGCGGTCGCCGTAGCTCTTGGTGAGGCCCTGCAGTCGCAGCATGCCCTTCTCCTTCCGACGGGGGTCTCCCCGCCGTCTCCGACGCTACGCAGGTCCCGGAGCGCAGACATCCCTCCGGCGGCGGGTTCTCGTCCTCCTCCGCGAGGAGGACTCCTCACACCAGCCCGTGTCGGTGGGCGTAGACGACGGCCGCGACGCGGTCGCGTGCGCCGAGCTTCTGCAGCACATTCGACACGTGGGTCTTCACCGTGGCTTCGCCGATGTAGAGGCGCTGTGCGATTTCGGCGTTGCTCAGGGCGTGTGCGACCAGGCGCAGCACTTCCGCTTCGCGTTCGGTGAGGTCGGCCATCGGCGTGGCCGGCGCGTCTGCGGCGGTGCGGGATCTCTCGCGGGTGGGGGTGGTGGATCCGGCGCCCCGTGGTGCTGACGGGCCGGGTTCGGTGGAGGAGTCGGTCCGTGCGAAGCGGGCGATCACGCGCCGGGTCACCTCGGGGGCCAGCAGTGCGTCGCCGCCGGCGACGACACGGACGGCGTGGAGGAGTTCCTCCGGCCCGGCGTTCTTCAGGACGAACCCGCTCGCCCCGGCCGACAGTGCTTGGAAGAGGTAGTCGTCTCGGTCGAAGGTGGTCACGATCACGACGGCGGTGTCGACGTCGGCGACGATGCGCCGTGTCGCTTCGATGCCGTCCATGTCGGGCATCTGCACGTCCATGCAGATCACGTCGGGGCGGAGGTCGGCGGCGGCGGCGAGGGCGTCGGTCCCGGTGCCGGCCTCACCGACGACCTCGACCTCGCCGCTCGCTTCGAGGATCATACGGAATCCGGCGCGCATGACCGCGTGGTCATCGACGAGCAGGACCCGGATCATGCGGGTACCGCCGCGGAGGTGGGGACTTCGGCGCGCACGAGGAAGCCCCCGCGGCCGCGAGGGGCCACGGTGAGGTCGCCGCCGATGGCGGCCGCCCGTTCACGCATCCCGACGATCCCGAGACCCGGGCGCGGAGGGAGTGTGGTGCGCCCGGTGTTGGCGACTTCGAGTTCCACGGTCTCCGGGCCGTACCGCACCCGGACGTCCGCGGTCGCTCCGGGTCCGGCGTGCCGTCGCACATTGGTGAGGGCCTCCTGCGCGATGCGGTACAGGTTCACTTCGATCAACGTCGACAGAGGCCGCGGTTCACCGACGGTCGTGAGCGACGTCGGCAGGCCGTGGTCTTGTGAGTGCGCGACGAGGTGGTCGAGTGCGGCGAGGGTGACGGTCGACCCGTCGACAGGTTCGGCGTCACCGGTTCGCAGGGTCTCGAGCAAGTGGCGCAGCTCGTTCAAGGCGCCGCGGGCGGATTCCTCGACGCCTTCGAGAGCGGCGCGCGCGGCGACCGGGTCGTGGTCGAGCACCGCGCGGGCGGCGCCGGCTTGCACACCCATCGCCGATACGTGATGGGCGACGACGTCGTGCAGTTCACGGGCGATGCGCACGCGGTCGAGGGCGACAGCCTGCGCCGCGGTGACCTCGCGCTCCTGTTCGAGCTCGCGCGTGCGCTCCTCCAGGGCGGCGCGCTGCTCGGCGGCGGCGAACGCACGGTCGCCCATGTAGTACGCGCCGCCGAAGAAAGCGGCGTTGACGAGGAACTGGATGAGCATGTAGGCCGCGAAGGGGGAGAACAAGCCCGCCTGGGACAGGGCGTCGTCGGCCGGATCGAGGGCTGCGCGGAAGGTGTTGACGGTGAGCCAGACGAACATCCCGACGATGATGCCCACGCGCACGAGGGTGGCCTGTCGGCGATCGGTGAGCCATGCACCGACGGTGTAGAAGCTGACGAAGATGGCGATGTTGCCGACGTAGACCTCGGGAACGCGTGCGGTCATGCCCAGGAAGAAGGTCACCGCGACGGTGATCGCGACGAGGGATGGATACCTTCTCCGCACAGCGAGCGGCGCTGTGAGCGCGAACGCATACACGAGCCCCCACTCGACACCGGGGGCGTCGGCGCCGAAGATCCCGGCAACGGAGTTCAAGGCGACACTGAGCACCGCGGCGACGAACAAGCCGGCGGCGAGCCATAGGTCTGCCCGGTGCTCCGCCCGGGTGGCCTCGCGCACCGGGCGCGCGCTGTCGGTGGCGGACATCCCTCCACCGTACGACCGAGACGACGTTCCGACATCCCTCCGACGGGGGAGATCCGGCGCGATCTGCTGGTTGACTGTGCGAGGGGAGGGAACCGGATGAGCGAGCGCATGGATCGGCGTCGGGCCCGTCGGCGGGAGGGGGCCGCGCACCCGCAGGACGGCAGGGTCGGCGTCGCGATGGTCGGCATGGCCGTGGTGGTGTGGTGGCCGGCGTTCACCCTCGGGGCCTACGGGGACCTCTTCTTCGACCAGCTGATGGCGGTCTGGGCGGCGGCTACGGCGGCTTTCGTCTTCGTCCTGGTCGAGCGGCGTCCGGTGGGGGTGCGGTTGCTCCGCGCGTTCCTGCTGCTGCTGCCGAGTGTCTGGCTGGCGCTGATGTTCTTCGTGGGCGACGAGGAGGAGGACCTCTTCGTCTTCCTCATCGACGCCGGGGCGATCCTCGCGGTGCTGATCGGCTTGCCGTTCACCCTCTGGCTGCTCGTGCGTATCGTGTGGCCGGAGTTCGGCGAGGAGACGCGGGTGAGCACCAAATGGTTGATCGCGCTGGTCGTGGTCGGGGTGGCGGCGGCGTCGTTCGTCCTGGGGCTGAATCACACGGCGTTCCTCACGTGCGAGGACTTCATCGACAGTGGCAACGCCGCCCCCGCGGGCTGCGTGACCGACGCGGCGGCCTCGCGATGACCGCCTCTCACCGCTGCGTGGTCCTCCCGCGTGCATGAGAGTTTTCTCACGCCACCCACATTGCCGGATCAGCGCGGAATTCGCGCAGCGGATGACATCGCCCGACCCGCGGGCGACCCGGCCGCGACATCGGCGTGCGCTATACGAGAGAGGCACCCATCCCCCCTCGCCTGAACCTGAAGGATGCCCCATGCGACACCTCCGCCCCGTCCTGGCCGGCACAGCCGTCACCGGCCTGACCGTCACCCTGCTCGCGTTCACGCCCGCCGCGGCGAACGCCCACGGGTACATCTCCGGCGACGTGGTCGCCCGAGCCGCCGCACCTCAGAACGAGGGTCGGGGCGCGGTCGCCTACGAGCCGCAGTCTCTGGAGGCCCCGAAGGGTTTTCCGGATGCCGGTCCTGCGGACGGCATGCTCGCTTCGGCCGGGGGGCTGTTCGGGGGGAACCTCGATGAGCAGTCCGAGGACCGGTGGTGGAAGAACCCGGTCTCGACCGGTGAGCTCGCCCTCGACTGGTCTTTCACCGCCCCCCACCGCACCTCGGAGTTCCGCTACTACCTCACCACGCGCGACTGGGATCCGAACGACCCGCTCGAGCGCAGCGACTTCGAACTGCTCGCGGTCGTGCCCCATGACGGTTCGGCCGCGTCGACGAACCCGAGTCACACGGTGACGATCCCGGATGACTACTCGGGCTACCACGTCATCTACGCCGTGTGGGATGTCGCCGACACCTCGAACGCGTTCTACAACACGATCGACCTGGACATCACCGGTGACGGCAGCCCGGTGGATCCCGATCCCGTCGACCCGGATCCGGTGGATCCAGACCCCGTGGACCCCGGCCCCGTCGACGCGGTGAGCCACCTGCACGTGATGGCCCGCACCGACACGACCGCCCAGCTCATGTGGACGGCATCGGACGACGCCGTCTCGTACCGTGTCTCGCGCACGGCGCCCGACGGCACCGTCACCTCGGCGCAGACGACCGTGACGGTGTTCGACGACACCGGCCTGCAGCCCGAGACGACCTACACCTGGACGGTGCGGGCCGTCGACGCGGCCGGGAAGCTCAGCGACCCGGTCGAGATCGTGGCGACGACCTCCGCCACGGCTGTCGACCCTGTGGACCCCGTCCCGACGGATGTCGCCGCGTGGGACCCGGGCGCGGCATACGTGCGCGGTGACCGTGTGCTCCACGAGGGCGTCGTGTACGAAGCGGTGCAGAGTCACCGTGGAGTCGGCGACCCGAACTGGATCGCGGCGCCCTCGCTCTGGACGCCCGTCGGGAGCGCGCCCTCCCCCGAGCCGACGCCCGATCCGACGCCCGATCCCGATCCGACGCCCGACCCCGAGCCGACTCCCGACCCCGGTTCTGATGCGGCTGCGTGGAACCCCCGTGGGACGTACGCGGCCGGCGATGTCGTGACCTGGCAGGGAGCGACCTACGTCGCCGTGCAGGCGCACACCGGCAACGGCGACGAGGGCTGGATCACCGCGCCCTCGCTGTGGCGACGCGCCTGAGCGACCCCGCCGGCACGCCCGGCGCGCCGGCCTGACACCGCGCCGTTGCGGCGTCAGGCCGGCGCAGCACGGAGGACGAGTGCCTCGGTGACGCCGAAGACCGCGATCGCCGAGCGATCCTTCTCCGCCAGCGGCGTCGTCTCGATCGGCACGATCCGCGGGTCGACGACCGCGATTTCGTCACCGCCGACCAGCAACGTCGCCCCCTCCGCGGCCCGCACGTTCTTCAGCCATTGGGTGCCCCGCCCGTACGGCAGGGTCACGAAGAACTCGTCGCCTTCGCGGTGCGTCGCGATCGGAGTCTCGTACTCCGTGCCCGATGTGCGGCCACGGTGCCGGATCACGCTCCAGGGCGACTCGGGCGTGCCCGCCGCGCGCAACGCGCCGGGATTGAGCACATCGCGTTGCACCACCCTCACGACCCGGAGGACCTTCGGATTCCTCGTGCGGACACCGATGACGAAGACGGCCAGCACACCGGCGAGGCCGACGAACAGGGTCGCCGTGACCGAGACGCGGATGCGCGCGAGCGAGGTCATGCGACCAGCATCCCGAGTCCCGGACCGGGTCACAACCCCGTCGGGCGAGGTGAGGTCAGAAGATCATCGGGCGATCGTCGTCGTCCGCACCGTCCAGGTCCAGATCGACCACGACCGGCACATGGTCGCTCGGGCCCTCGCCCTTGCGTTCGTCACGGTGGATGGATGCGTCGGTCACCGCGTCGGCGAGGGTCTCCGAGCCGAGGATGAAGTCGATGCGCAGGCCCTCGTTGCGGGGGAAGCGCAGCCGCTTGTAATCCCAGTAGGTGTAGCCGGTCGGGATCAGCGGGCGCACGACGTCGACGACGCCCGCCGAGGTGAGCGACTGGAACGCCTGACGCTCGGGCGGGGAGACATGGGTGGAGAAACCGGGCACGATCGTCGGATCGCCGTTGTCGGCGTCGGTCGGGGCGATGTTGTAGTCGCCCACCAGCGCGAGCGGCAGGTCCGGGTCGGCGGCCAACACGTCGCGGGTGTGCTCTTCGAGCGCCGCCAGCCACCGCAGCTTGTAGTCGTAGTGCGGGTCGCCCAGGCCGCGTCCGTTGGGAACGTACAGGCTCCACACCCGGACACCGCCGGTGGTCACACCGATCGCGCGCGCCTCCAGCGGCGCATCCGGCCCCTCGTGACCCTTCGCGAACCCGGGCATGCCCGGGAAGGCGGTCTCGACGTCGGTCATCGGCTCGCGGCTGGCGACGGCCACACCGTTCCACTGGGAGAAGCCGTGGGCACGCACCTCGTATCCGGCGGCCTCGAACGCCTCATACGGGAACTGCTCCTGCTTGCACTTGATCTCCTGCATCGCGAGGACGTCGATGTGCTCGCGGACGGCGAAGTCGACGATGCGGTCGACGCGGGCGCGGATCGAATTGACGTTCCAGGTGGCCAGGCGCATGGATTCCAGCCTAAGCGCGGGCGAGGACTCTCCTAGACTCGACACCATGACCGCCGCCTCCACCGCAGAGCTCGAGATCGACCGACAGAACCTGATCGCGCTGATCAAGGCCGAGGCCGTCTTCCACGGCGACTTCACCCTCTCGAGCGGCAAGAAGGCGTCGTACTACGTCGACATGCGCAAGCTCACCCTCGACCACCGCGCCGCCCCCGCGATCGGGCGCATCATGCTCGACCTCATCCGCGACATCGACGGCATCGTCGCCGTCGGAGGGTTGACCCTCGGCGCCGACCCCATCGCCAACGCCGTCATGCACGAGTCCGCACGGACCGATGCTCCGCTGGATGCGTTCGTGGTGCGCAAGGAGCCGAAAGACCACGGACGCGGCCGCCAGGTCGAGGGCGCGGATGTCTCCGGCAAGCGCGTCGTGGTCGTCGAGGACACCTCCACCACCGGGCAGTCCGCACTCAAGGCCGTCGAGGCCCTCCGACGTGAGGGCGCCGAGCCGGTCGCCGTCGCCGTGATCGTCGACCGGAAGACCGGCGCACAGGCCGCCGTCGAGGCCGAGGGGCTGCAGTGGTTGGCCGCCGTGGACCTCGACGACCTCGGACTCGCCCCGCAATAGCACGCGCGCACCCCGGGAATACCCGGGTACCGGGGAGGCGTTGCGCCCGTCATGGACCTCTACACCCCAGCGAGCTTCGGTGCCCTGTCCCTGTCGAACCGTGTCGTGATGGCGCCGCTCACGCGCCTCCGCGCCGAGGCCGACGGCGTGCCGAACGACCTCATGGTCGAGTACTACCGGCAGCGCGCAGGCCAGGGACTCCTCATCACCGAGGGTGTGTGGCCCGTCGCGGAGGGCCGCTCGTACCCGGGCCAGCCGGGCATCGAGACCCCCGCCCAGGTCGAGGGATGGCGACGCATCGCCGACGCCGTGCACGCCGAGGGCGGCACGATCGTCATGCAGCTCATGCACGGCGGCCGGGTCTCGCACCCCGAGATCAACGGCGCCGGACGCACCGTCGCGCCCAGCGCCGTCGCCGCACCGGGGCAGACCCACACCGCCACGGGCAAGGTCGACCTTCCGGTGCCGCACGCGCTGACCGCCGACGAGGTCACTGAAGCGACCGCGCAGTTCACCGCCGCCGCCCGCAACGCGATCGCCGCCGGCCTGGACGGCGTCGAGGTGCACGGCGCGAACGGCTACCTCGTCCACGAGTTCCTCTCACCCGTGTCCAACCTCCGCGAGGACCGCTACGGCGGCACCCCGGACAATCGCGCCCGGTTCGCGATCGAGACCACCCGCGCCGTCGCCGGTGCGATCGGTGCCGATCGCACCGGCATCCGGCTCTCGCCCCAGCACGGCATCCAGGGTGTGCTCGAAGACGACCCCACCGACGTCCACGCGACCTACACCGCACTCGCCGAGGGTCTCGCACCGCTCGGGCTCGCGTTCGTCGACGTCCTCCACGCCGAGCCGGTCGGCGACCTCGTGCAGCACATCCGTCGGACCGCCGGTGCGCCCGCGATCCTCAACTCCGGGTTCGCCGCCCCGACCGAGCGTGACGAGGCCGAGGCTCTCGTGGCCGGCGGGTGGGCCGACGCGGTCGCCGTGGGACGCCCGGTCATCGCCAACCCGGACCTCGTCCAGCGCTGGCGGGACCGCACCGAACTGAACACGCCGCGCCCCGAGTTGTTCTACGGCCGTGGCGCCGAGGGCTACACGGACTACCCGGTGCTGGTCCCGGTCGCCTGACCGGCTCAGTCGTCGCGGCGTCGGAGCCAGACCACGACCCATGTGATGAGGGTGCCCAGCAGGATCACGGCGGAGCTGGCCAACAGCAGCGTCTGTTCGACCTCGTTCATGAGGGGCGCCTGCCTTCCCGGGCTTCGTCGACGATCGTCGTGATGCGGGTCTGGCGCGTCGCGGGGCGCCGCGCCAGATCGACCTGGGCGATCCCGAACTTGCGTGCCGACGGAGGGAACGCGTCCCACGCCGCACGGGCATCGGGGGCCGCATCGAGCGCGGTGGCCAGGTCGTCGGGCTCGCGCAGCGCCTCGGCGTTGTCCAAGACCGACCATGACCCGTTCTCCCGGGCCGCCGCGATAGCCCGCCGCCCCGCGTCGGTCATCTCCCCGGTGGCCTCGAGGTCGATCACGCGCGCCTTGTTGGTCGCGGCCCACCCGCTGCGCGGTCGACGCGGGGAGAACCAGAGGCCGCCCTCGCGGTCGTCGAAGGACCGCATCGGTCCGTCGATCCATCCGAAGCACAGCGCCTGTCGGATCGCGTCCTCGTAGGGGACGACCACGAGATCGGACCCGGGCCGTGCGCGCACCAGCCACGCACCCGTCGAGGTGGCGTGGTTCGCCAGGAGCCACGCACGCCACTGGGCCGAATCTGCGACCCGTACGCGTTCGCCGTCGTCGAGTGCACCCATACCGGCCACCCTACGTGCAGGCGGGCGGTCGGGGGCTCGCGTGGATCGGGCTCAGAGCCCGTGCGAGACCTCGCCCTCGGGCATCTCCGCCTCCACGGGTCCGTCGGCGAGCAGGTCGGCGACGGAGTCGAGGATCTCGTCCGGGCGGAACGGGTACCGCTCGATCTCGGTGTCGTCGGAGATTCCGGTGCGAACCAGCACCGTGTGCAGACCCGCCTCGATGCCGGCGACCACGTCGGTGTCCATTCGGTCACCGATCATGCCGGTGTTCTCGGAGTGCGCGCCGATACGGTTCAGCGCCGAACGGAACATCATCGGGTTGGGCTTTCCGACGACATAGGGGGCCTTGTCGGTGGCCTTCGAGATGAGGGCGGAGATCGCCCCGGTCGCCGGCAGGACCCCCTCGGTCGAGGGGCCGGTCGCATCCGGGTTGGTGGCGATGAAGCGGGCGCCACCGCGAATGAAGCGGATCGCCTTCGTGATCGCCTCGAACGAGTAGTTGCGCGTTTCCCCGATGACGACATAGTCGGGGGCGGTCTCGGTCATGATGAACCCGGCCTCGTGCAGTGCGGTGGTCAGCCCCGCCTCGCCGATGACGAAGGCGCTGCCGCCGGGCTTCTGCTGGCGCAGGAAGTCCGCCGTGGCCAGCGCCGAGGTCCAGATCGACTGCTCGGGGACGACGAGTCCGGACGCCCGCAGGCGCGCACTGAGGTCGCGCGGGGTGAAGATCGAGTTGTTCGTCAGCACGAGGAACGGCACACCCAGGTCGCGCCACTGTTGCAGCAACTCGGATGCTCCGGGGACGGGGGTGTTCTCATGGACGAGCACGCCGTCCATGTCGGTGAGCCAGCATTCGACCTCGTCACGGGTACGCATGGGCACAGCCTATTGCGGGCGACCGGGCCCGTCGCACGCGTCGGCCGTCGCGACGCGCCCGCGCGCCCCATTCCGCTCCAGGCATGTGCGGCATAGGGTCGATGTGTGAGTGGACCCGAGTGGCATCTCCCCGACCTCACCGGCCGGACCTACCTCGTCACGGGCTCGAACGCGGGGCTCGGGTACTTCTCGTGCGAGCACCTCGTGCGCGCCGGAGCCGACGTGATCATGTCGGCCCGCAACCCGGCGCGGCTCGCGGCCGCCCGTGCGGCACTGTTTCGCCGCGTACCGGAGGCCGCCGACCGGGATGCGGTCGAGTCGCTCATGCTCGACACGAGCAACTCGGGGTCGCTGCGTGCCGCCGCCGCGACGCTGCGCAGTCGTGGCGCGCTGGACGGGGTGCTGCTGAACGCCGGAATCGTCCACGCCCCCAAGCAGCGCACCCTGACGCGCGACGGCAACGAGCTCGTGTTCGCCACCAACGTGCTCGGCCACTTCGCTCTCGCCGGCGAGCTGTTGCCGGCGCTCGCCGCCGCAGGGGGGCGGATGGTGTGGGTCGGCAGCATGTCCACGTCGATGTGGAAGTACGACCCCGTCGACCCCCAGCTGTCCGAGGGCTACACTCCGTGGCGGGCGTACGTCCAGTCGAAGATCGCCACCAGCTCGCTCGGTTTCGAGGCCGACCGTCGCCTGCGCGACGCCGGGGTCGCCGTCGCCAGCGTCGTCGCGCACCCGGGCTACTCGACCAGCGGCCGCACCGCGGGCATCCGCGGAGTGAACAGCCCGTCGAGGATGACCCGGTTCGCCGACAACATCCAGGCCCCCATCACGCAATCGAAGGAGTTCGGTGCGCAGCCGCTGGTCCACGCGCTCGCGGCGCCGGATGTCGACGGGGGCGAGTACTGGGGGCCGCGCGGGGTGCTGCGCGGGGAACCGCGGCGTGGTTCTGCGTCGCGCGTGACGCAGAACCGCGAGGTCGCCGCGCGCATCTGGGACGCGTGTGAGCACGCCACGGGCGTGGCGTGGCCGTTCGCGAAGGCGGCGCGGACCAAGCGCCTCCGCCGCTGAGCGAGTCTCCGCGGCGGAGGGCTTCGTCTCCGGGTCAGAGGTCTCCGACCTGCGGGCCTGAGTCGGCCTGCGCGGGCAGGTCCCGCTGGAGCGACCACGTGTTCCCACGCGTGCCAGCGTGATGCTCGAGGTGCGACAACGCCGCTTGTGCGATCGGCAGTCCGCGACCCGCCTCGGCGTCGGCGTCCGGCATCGGGCGCGTTTCGAGGTCGATCTGAAGGGGATCGGCGTCGTCGCCCAGTCGTGCCACGAGGGAGCCCGAACGGATGCCGACCTCGACCTCGACCGTGATCGGATGATCAGCGCGAGCGTGCTCGATGATGTTCGTGGCCACCTCGGCGACCGCCAGACGGAAGAGCATCGCGTCCTCGTCGGGAAGATCGCAGCGCGCGAACAGCGTATCCAGAAGGCCGTGCACGTCGTCGAGCACCGCAGGGCCCGCGAGAGCTCGGGCGGTGAGCCTGCTGTCGCTTCTCATGAGTCCTCCCGGTCGCACGGCGTTTCTGCGCGGTGGCACTCAGTGTGCCAGGTGCGGCGCCGGCCAGGGCGCGGCGGGCGAAAGAGGCCTCAGTGGGCGAACGGTGCTGTTTCGTAGACCGCACCGTGCTGGCCGGCGAGTGCGGCGAGCGAAGCGGTACCGGTCAACCGTGCGACGCGATCCGCCGTGCGCGGGGCAGGCGTCTGGCCTCGCGCACCAATTCAGGCTGCGCGGGGCCCTTCGCCGCGAGTCCGGTCCGGGAAGGGTCTCCCCAGACCTCCCAGCCTGAATTGGTGCACGTCGGCCGGGCTACCCTTGCGGAGTGGACGAGCCGAGTGACGTTACCGGGGCGACCCGCGCCGACGAGCCGCAGGTGGCACACGGCGTCGGACCCTGGCCCGGCGGCCCGGACGCGTGGCCGGATGATCCGCGCTACGACCGCGAGCTCCTCGCCCACGGCGACCGCCGCAACGTCGTCGATGCGTACCGGTACTGGACGATGGAGGCGATCATCGCCGACCTCGACGCGCGTCGCCACGCATTCCACGTCGCGATCGAGAACTGGCAGCACGACTTCAACATCGGATCGATCGTCCGCACCGCCAACGCGTTCCTGGCCGCCGAGGTGCACATCATCGGACGGCGCCGCTGGAATCGTCGCGGCGCGATGGTCACCGACCGGTACCAGCACGTGCGTCACCACGAGGACATCGCGTCGTTCGCCGCGTGGGCGGCCGGGGCCGGTCTGCCGATCATCGCGGTGGACAACGTGGACGGGTCGCAGCCGGTCGACCGTGCCGACCTGCCGCGTGCGTGCGTGCTGTTGTTCGGGCAGGAGGGCCCGGGGCTGTCTGCGGAGGCGCTCGCCGCCGCATCCGGTGCGGTGGAGATCACGCAGTACGGTTCGACCCGCTCGATGAACGCCGGCGCCGCGGCGGCCGTGGTGATGTACGAGTGGTGCCGCCGCCACGCCGACACCTGACCCGCCCGCCGGCGGGCGGTCCCGCGGCGTAGGTCAGGCGCCGGTGGTCATCCAGTCGTGACCGCGCACGCGCCAGCCCAGCGTCGCCAGGCGCGCGAGCAGGAAGACGCCGAAGAAGGCGGCGGCCAGCCACGCCAGTCCGGTGGCGCCGGAGAGGGGCAGCATGCTCAGCACGACCAGCAGCGGCAGATACGGGATGAGGTTCAGCCCTCCGGCGATGGCGAGGTAGCGGGCATCCCCGGCGCCCATGAGCACCCCGTCGAGCACGAAGACCGCGCCGGCCACCGGCTGGGCCACGGCGAGGACGATCAGTGCCGGTTGCACCAGTGCGGCCAGCTCCGCGTCGCCGGTGAAGACGAGTCCGATGACTCCGGACAGTGCGCCGATGACCAGACCCACGAGCACGCCGAACGCGACGCCCCACGCGAGGGTGCGTTGCAGGACCCGCCGCACGGTGCGTTCGTCTCCGGCCCCGAGGCCTTTGCCGATCAGGGCCTGAGCCGCGATCGCCAGCGCGTCGAGGGCGAAGGCGGCGGTGGAGAAGATCGTGAACGCGACCTGCCATCCCGCCAACTCCTCGGTGCCCAGAGTGGTCGCGACCCCGACGGTGGCCAGGAGTGCCGCCCGCAGCGCGACCGTCCGCAGGAACAACCAGCCGCCCGATCGTGCGCTGCTGGAGACGCCGTCCCGCTGGGGACGCAGCGCGGCGCCGTGTCGGCGCGCATGTCGCCCGATCACGACCACGTACGCGGCGACCATCGCCCACTGTGCCAGCACCGTGCCCACCGCCGATCCCGCGATCCCCCAGCCGAGTCCGTAGATGAAGAAGGCGTTCAGCAGGGCGTTGCCGCCGAACCCGAGCCCGGCGATCCACAGCGGCGTGACGGTGTCTTGCAGTCCTCGCAGCAACCCCGTCGCGGCGAACACGATGAGCATCGCGGGAAGGCCCCACATCGAGATGCCCAGATAGGTCTCCGCCTCGACCGTCACCGCCTCGGTCGCCCCGAACAGGCCCACCATGAACGGCGTCGTGAGGTAGCCGACCAGTGCCAGAAGCGCTCCGAGCCCGAGGGCGAGCCACATTCCGTCGATCCCCGCCGAGACGGCGCGGGACGAGTCTCCGGCGCCGAACCGCCGCGCGACCGCGGGTGTGGTCGAGTAGGCCAGGAACACCATCAGCCCGACGATCGTCTGCAGGATCGCCGCGGCGATCCCCAGGCCCGCCAGCGGCGTCGTACCCAGGTGCCCGACCAGCGCGGAGTCGACGATGAGGAAGAGCGGCTCGGCCACGAGCGCACCGAGCGCCGGGACCGCGAGGCGCAGGATGTCCCGGTTCAGGGTGTCTCGAGCGGTCGCCACCCTCCGAGCCTAGAGTCGCCTATGGACAACGGTCGGATCTGGCCACCGACCCGCACTCGGTGCTTATCCTGGACGCATGACCGACGCCCCCGCATCCGGTCTCGCGCTCGACGAGCTCAGCGACGAGATCCGCCCGCAGGACGACCTGTTCCGCCACGTCAACGGATCGTGGATGGAGCGCACGGAGATCCCCGACGACAAGGCCCGGTGGGGTGCGTTCCACCTGCTCGCCGAACAGGCCGAGAAGCACGTGCGCGCGATCATCGAGGAAGCGCAGCAAGCCGAGCCGGGCACCGAGGCCCGCAAGATCGGCGACATGTACTCCAGCTTCATGGACGTCGACCGCGTGAACGAGCTCGGCGTCAGCCCGTTGGGTGCGCAACTGGCGATGGCCGACGAGGTCGCCTCCATCCCGGACCTGCTGCGCACCGTCGGCGTGCTCGAGCGGGACGGCGTCGGCGGGATCATCGACCTGTACGTCGAACCGGATCCGGGTGACCCCCAGCGCTACGTGCCGTTCTTCCTGCAGGGTGGGCTGTCGATGCCCGACGAGAGCTACTACCGGCTCGAGAACTTCGCCGACACGCGTACCGCGTTCCGCGGCCACATCGAGCGCATCCTCGACCTCGCCGGCGTCGCCGGAGCCGCGGAGGCCGCCGAACGCGTCTTCGCGCTCGAGACCGAGATCGCCACCCACCACTGGGACAACGTGCGCAGCCGCGATGCGGTCGCGACCTACAACCTGCGCACGTGGGAGGATACGGTCGGTCTCGCCGGGGTCGACCTCCTTCCGTGGCGGGAGGGAATCGCCCCGAACCACCCGGATGCGTTCGCCGAGATCGTCGTGTCGCAGCCGAGCTTCCTGGAGGGGCTCGCGGGACTTCTCGTGGAGGAACGACTCGACGACTGGAAGGCGTGGCTGCGGTTCAAGATCGTCCACGCCGGCGCGGCGTTCCTGCCCGACGAGTTCGTCGCCGAGAACTTCTCGTTCTACGGCACGCAGCTGACCGGGGTGCCGGTCAATCGTGAACGGTGGAAGCGCGGGGTCAGCCTCACCGAGGCCGCCCTGGGCGAGGCGATCGGCAAGGTCTACGTCGAGCGCCACTTCCCGCCGCGTGCCAAGGCCGAAATGGACGACCTCGTCGCCAACCTCGTCGAGGCGTACCGTGAGAGCATCTCGTCGCTGGAGTGGATGACGCCCGAGACGCGTGAGCGTGCCCTCGCCAAACTCGCCGCCTTCACCCCCAAGATCGGCTACCCCTCGACGTGGAAGGACTACTCGACCCTCGAGATCGACGCGTCCGACCTCGTCGGCAACGTCCGGCGCTCGCACGTCTGGGAGCACGACCGCCAGCTGTCGAAGGTCGGTCGGCCGATCGATCGCGACGAGTGGTACATGACGCCGCAGACGGTCAACGCGTACTACAACCCGCTGATGAACGAGATCGTCTTCCCGGCCGCGATCCTGCAATACCCCTTCTTCGACGCCGATCGGGATGCGGCGGCGAACTACGGGGGCATCGGTGCGGTCATCGGGCACGAGATCGGCCACGGCTTCGACGACCAGGGAAGCCGCTTCGACGGCGACGGGTCGCTTCGCGACTGGTGGACCGACGCCGACCGTGAGGCGTTCGAGGAGCGCACCACGGCGCTGATCGAGCAGTACAACCATCTCGTCCCGAAGGGGCTCTCCGAGGAGCACACCGTCAACGGTGCGTTGACGATCGGTGAGAACATCGGCGACCTCGGCGGGCTCGGCATCGCGATCAAGGCGTACGCACTGTCGATCGCCAGTGACGACGCCGGCCCCGAGATCGCCGACGCCGCCCCGGTCATCGACGGCTACACCGGCATCCAACGTCTGCTGCTCAGTTGGGCGCAGGTGTGGCAGCAGAAGGGCCGTGAGGCCGAGACCATCCGTCTGCTCACGATCGATCCGCACTCGCCGAACGAGTTCCGGTGCAACCAGATCGTGCGCAACATCGACGCGTTCTACGACGCGTTCGGGGTGACCGAGTCGGACGAGCTGTGGCTCGAGCCCGACAAGCGCGTCACGATCTGGTGATCATCACGCCACGAGGAGAGGACACCGTCCGTGGGCATGCCCCCTGAGCCCAGACGAGGCGCCGAAGAGTCCCTTCGGAGCTCGAGGCGGGTCAGACCCCACGATAAGCGGCTGCCGCGCCGCGCGGCAGCCGGCCGCCGTTCGTTCGCGTCGACACTCGCCGCGCTCGACGAACTCGCCGAATCGGGCGCCAAGGTCGCGGTGCGGGTCACCGACCTCGACCGCGGTGATCCCGTGCTGGTCGGCGACGACTTCATCACCCTGCCGATCGGCGGGCTGGGTGTCGTGCCGCTGCTGGTCGAGGTCGCCGCGGCGTTCGAGGACGGGCGCCTCGACCCGGCCGAGATCGTGGACCGTGGGACCACGGCCGGCGTGTCGGTCGCCGGTGTGTGGCACCACCTGTCGGCGCAGGTGTTCAGCCTCGGTGATCTGGCCGTGTTGGCTGCGGCGACCGGGGATGCGCTCGCCGCGAACGTGCTGCTGGAGCGTGTGGGCCTGGAGGCGGTCCGCAACCGCCTCGGTGCTCTGGGCATGCCGCGGACCGCGCTGCTGGACGGCTTCCGGGACACCCGCGGACCCGACGACGCGCCCCACGTCGCCCTCGGGACGGCCGCGGAGTTGTCGGAGCTGTTCTCGGCGCTGGTGAACTCGACGGCCGTGAACCCCTCGGTGAGCGCACAGGTCGCGGAGTGGTTGAGCCTGAACCACGACCTGTCGCTGGTCGCATCGGCCACCGGTCTCGACCCCTTCTCGCACGAGAACGACGAGCACGGGTTGCTGTTCATCAACAAGACCGGCCGCGGCGCCGGTATCCGCTCGGAGGCAGGCGTGCTCGCCGGTCCACGTGCCGGGGTCTCGTACGCGCTCATCGTGTGCTTCGACGACCTGTCGATCATGCACCGCATGCGCGCCCACTCCGCCTTCCGGGTGCTGGGCACCGATCTCATGGAGTACGTCTACTGACGACCCCGGCGCGGTCCGCCTCGCGCGGCCCATGCGGTCGCGCGGTACCGATCGCCCTGAACGGGTGGCGCCCGGGTGACAGAGCGGGTGGTGTCTCGGGTGAACAATCCCGGTGTGCCCGCTCCGGTGGTCGCGGAACGCGAAAGTGGATATGACGCCTCGTCGAGGTGTACGGCGACCGGGTCCGGAGGCGGCGCCGCGGGACGGCAGGGAGAACATGTGAGCACTCGCGGCGCGCTCACCTCGGCGTTCGCGGCGCAGGATCCCGCGCACGCGAGGCTGGTCAACGCGGTGGCGGTGACGGCGGGGATGCTCCTCAGCGCGCTGTTCGGTCAGTTCGTCATCCACACCTTCCACGCCGAGACGGGCTTGTTGGCCATGGCGATCTTCCTGTCCGTGCAGGCCGGCGGCATGGTGAAGGATGCGACCGCGCGGGGGCGGCTGCTCACGACGGCTCTGCTGATCCCGACGTTGGTCGCGGCGGTCGCCACGGCGGCATTCCTCTCGACTCACGGCCCTCTCGTGATCGTCGGCTTCATCCTCATCGCGGGCGCGGCCATCTGGTCCAGGAGGTTCGGCGCCCGTGCCGCGGCGATCGGTTCGCTGGGCTTCATGGGCTACTTCTTCACCCTGTTCATGCGGCCCTCCGCGGAGGAACTCCCCGCGTTCGCGCTCGTCGCGGTGGGGGCCGCGGCGGCGCAGACCGTGGTGCGCACCGCCCTGTTGATCACGCATCCGCGCCGTGAGCTGAAGGTGCTTCTCCGGGAGCTTCGTGCAGGTTCGGCGGTCGCTCTCCGTGTCTCGGGGACAGCCGTCCCGGGTCGGGGAGTCGACGCGAACACCCGGGCATTGCGCTCCGCCCTCCGGAGGCTGGACCAGGTCGGGCGGGCGATCACGTCCTGGCAGCACCGGTTTCAGACGGACCGACACGTCGACGTCGGTGACCAGACCCTCGCGCAATGGGTGCTCGATGCGCGGGTCGACACGGAGGAGGCCTGTGCCGAGCGTGCCCGGCAGGGGGACCGACCCGCGCCCGATTCGGCGGCCCTCGACCTCAGAGCGAGAGGGGAGAGCGCCCTCGAGGTCATCCTCGACGATCGTGCCGCTTCGCATCGTGTGCAGGCCGCGCGCGATGTGGCGGTGGACCTGATCGCGCAATGCCAGACGTCGATCGTCGATGTGGAGACCTATCTGCTCGCGCGCTGCGCGCTCTCACACGTACGTCTGCGGGGCATCGACATCGCCCGCGGACGACACCGGACACCCGTCCGCACGCCGGTGGGTGCCGAGCACCCGGGAACCGTCGAGCATCCGATGGCAGCCGACTCCCCGCGCCCGGCCACGCCGAAGGCGGCGCCGGCCACACCACCTCGACCGAAGATGAGATGGACGGCGTGGCGGTCGTGGGAGCCGACGACCCGCATGGCCGTCCAAGCGATGATCGCCGCCGCGCTCGCCGCGGGGGTCGGCGACGCGATCTCGGCGTCGCGCTGGTACTGGGCGGTGATGACCGCGTTCGTGATCTTCCTCGGCGCGACCACGCGCAGCGGCATCTTCACCCGGGCATACCGACGTGTCGCCGGCACGATCATCGGGATCGGCATCGGGGTCGGCGCCGTCACGCTGGTGGCCGGCGAAACCTCCTTGCTCGTGGCCATCGCCGTCGTCGCGGTGTTCGGGATGCTGTACTTCGGTCCGCTCAACTACCTCTACGCGTCTGTCTTCATCACGACGATGCTCGTGTCGCTCTATCGGATGCTCGGTGTCCTCGATGGTTCTCTTCTCGAGCTGCGCCTGGTCGAGACGCTGTCGGGCGCGCTGATCGGTGTCCTCTGCGCCTACCTGATCTTGTCCACCAATTCGCGCTCGGTGTTGCTCGGGAAGGCTGACGCGTACTTCGAGACGCTCGAGTATCTGCTCCGCGCGGTGCGGGAAGGGCACGTCACCGATCGTGCGGAGCTGATGGCGACACTGCAGAAAGTGGAGGACGCGCAGACGGATCTCGCTCAGGCGGTCGCGTCGATGTCCGCCGCGCTGGCGATCGGGGGGCCGGGCGGATCCCACCTGCAGACGGACGAGGTCCGCCTCACCGGCATCGCCACGCGGGGCGCCGCCCGCTTCGCGCAAGCGCGGATCCGTGCGCTCGAGGAGCCGTCTCGGGGGACGGCCGTGGACGATACCGTCGACGTGGTGGTCGCGCAGATCGTCCCGGCGGCACAGGCGATGCGCGCCGTCCTGGGGGAGGCCGCCGAGCCCGGGGTCGGCCCGATGGATCCGCTGTCCGCCGATCGCCGTTCGGACGCATCGCCCGTGATCGACCACCTGCGGGAATTGCCGTCGGACAGCCCCGCGTCGCGGGACGCCGTGTTCGCGCTGGCGCGCATCGACTGGGCGCTGCGGCGGATCGTCGGCCGCGCGAGCGGCCTGCGGGAGCCCCGCTCGCGCCGTCGACGCGCGGTCGACGCCGGAGTCGCCGTCGGCTGAGCTCCCCGGTCGGGCGGTTCAGTCGGGGGTGGGTCAGAAGACGATCGTGTGGTTGCCGTGACGGATCACGCGGTCCTGGGCGTGCCACAGTACGGCGCGGGAGAGCACCTGCCGTTCGACGTCGGCGCCGCGGCGGGCCAGTTCCAGGGAGCTGTCGGCGTGGGTCACGCGCACGGTGTCCTGCTCGATGATCGGGCCCTCGTCGAGGTCGCTCGTGACGTAGTGCGAGGTCGCCCCGATGAGCTTCACCCCACGCTCCTTGGCCTTCTTGTACGGCTCGGCGCCGATGAAGGCGGGCAGGAACGAGTGGTGGATGTTGATCACGGGCACCCCGAGCTTGTCGAGGAAGTCGGCGGACAGGATCTGCATGTACCGGGCGAGTACGACGAAATCGACGTTGTCGGCCAGCAGTTCGAGGATCTTCTCCTCCGACTCGGACTTGTCGGGCCCGGGGACCGACGGCACGTGGAAGAACGGCACGCCGAAGGTGCGGACGTCTTCCGCGGCGGTGGTGTGGTTCGACACGACCATGGGGATGGTCACCGGCAGCTCGCCACGGCGGTGGCGCCACAGCAGGTCGAGCAGGCAGTGGTCCTGCTTCGAGGCCAGGATCGCCATGCGCTTCGGGGTGGACTGGTCGGTCAGCGACCACTGCAGGTCGAATCCGCCGCCGAGTGTCCGGGCGAGGTCGTCTTCGAGTTCCGGGATGGCGGCGGCCAGGTCGGGCCGGTGGAACACGACGCGCTGGAAGTAGTCGCCTCCGGTCGGGTCGTCCGAGTACTGGTCGAACGCGACGATGTTGCCCTCGTGGCGGGTGATCAGCGCCGACACGGCGGCGACGATCCCGGGACGGTCGGTGCCGTGGACGATGAGACACGCGTGATCGGGCAGGAGATGCGGGCTGGGAGCGGCCATACATCGATTCTGCCGTGTCCGGCGCTGCGGCGCGCGCGGGCGGCAACGCTAGCACAGCGCGATCGCCGCGGCGAGGGCGGTGCCGACGTCATTTCGGGTGCGTATCGTCGGGGCCCGCGCCGGCTGTGACGCCTCCCTCCGGCACCCTCGCCCCGATCGAAGGAGGACTCCCATGGCCGACCCGTGGCCGCTCTGGCCGAGCGTCCTCGCGTTGCTGGCCGCTGTCATCGTCGTGATCTTCGCGGGCTCGCGTCTCGCGCGCACGGCGGACGAACTGGCCGACCGCACCGGCCTGGGGGAAGCTGTCGCCGGAGCGGTGTTCCTCGGTGCGGTCACGTCCCTTCCGGGGATCGTGACCACCGCGACGGGCGCCCTGCAGGGCGACGCCGCATTCGCGTTGGCCAATCCCATCGGCGGGATCGCACTGCAGACGGTGTGGCTGGCGATCGCCGACCTGCTGTATCGGCGCGCGAACCTCGAGCACGCGGCGGCGTCGTTGGAGAACCTCCTCCAAGCCGTCGTGCTCATCGCGTTGTTGAGCCTGCCGGTGATCGCCTTCGCGACACCGGAGCTGATGATCGGGTGGATCCACCCGGTCACGCTGCTCATCCCCGTCTTCTATGTCTACGGTCTGCATCTGCAGCGGCGGATGCACCAGGCGCCGATGTGGAAGCCGATCCGCACGGGCGAGACCCGCGACGACGTCGACGAGACCGAGTCCGATGGTCCGCTCTCCCGGCTATGGCTCACCTTCGCCGCGCTGGGTCTCGTCGTGGGGGTGACCGGGTGGGTCATCGGCCAAGCGGGCCTCGGGGTGATCGCCGCGACCGGGTGGCCGAGTGGGGTCACCGGATTCACCCTGACCACCGCGGTGACCTCGCTGCCGGAACTGATCGTGCTGATCTCGGCGATCCGCATCGGCGCCCTCACCCTCGGCGTGGCGAACATCATCGGCGGCAATGTCTTCGACGTGTTGACCCTCACCGTCGCCGACGCGTTCTTCCTCGACGGCACGATCTATGCCGCGGCCGGACCGGAAAGTCTCGTGCTGCTCGGGGGTACCTTGCTGATCACCACCGTGCTCGCTGCCGGTCTGCTCATCAGGGACAGACGCGGGATCGGGTTCGAGGGGATCGGCATCCCCGCCATCTACGGGACGACGATCGCGCTCGCCCTCGTCGCGATCTGAGGTGCCGGGGGTGCCGGATATCGGTGCGTCACCGGGCCGGTGACGGCTCCTTCTCGATGATGGTCACCGCTCGATTTCGGCGACGACCGCGTCCGTGAACGACTCGGTCGTCGCGTCTCCGCCGAGGTCGCCGGTGAGCGTGCCGGCGGACATCGTGGCCACCATCGCGTCGTACAGGGCCGCCGCGGGGGCGTCGAGGCCGAGATGGCTCAGCATGAGGCTGGCCGACCAGATCTGGGCGACCGGGTTCGCGACTCCGCGCCCGGCGATGTCGGGCGCCGACCCGTGCACCGGCTCGAACAGGGACGGATGGGTCCGCTCCGGGTTCAGACTCGCGCTGGGGGCGACCCCGATCGACCCGGCGAGGGCCGCGGCGAGATCGGAGAGGATGTCGCCGAACAGGTTCGAGGCGACGATCACATCGCTGGCATGGGGGTGCAGGACGAGCTCGGCGGCGAGGGCGTCGATGAGCACGCTGCGCAACCGCACATCCGGTGCGGTCTCGGCGACGGTCTCGGCGACGACCTCGTCCCAGAACGGCATGGTGTGGATGATGCCGTTGGACTTCGTCGCCGACACCAGCGTGCCCCGGCGCGAGGCGGCCAGCCGAGCAGCGTATCGCGCGACGCGCGCGGTGCCGCTTCGTGAGAAGAGCGATTCCTGCACGGCGACGGTGTCGCCGCCGGGGCGGTCGAACCGGCCACCGATCGAGGAGTATTCGCCCTCGACGTTCTCCCGCACGATCACCAGGTCCAGCTCGTCGATCCCGCGGAGGGGGCTGGTGGTGCCCGGCAGAAGTCGCACCGGACGCAGGTTGACGTACTGGTCGAACGTGCGTCGGATCGGGATGAGCAGTCCCCACAGGGTCACATCGTCGGGGATGCCGGGCTCGCCGACGGCGCCGAGCATGATCGCATCCGCGGACGCCATCGTCTCGAGCGCGTCGACGGGCATCATCCGCCCGGTGCGGCGGTAGTGATCCGAGCCCCAGTCGCGTTCCCGCCAGGTCAGGCTGATCCCGGCGGCGGCGGCGACGGCGGCATCGACGCACCGTCGCGCGGCGGGGACGACCTCCTGCCCGATGCCGTCGCCGGCGATGACGTCGATCGTGAAACGGGGTTCGGGCATGTCGTTCCTCCTCGGCAGACGCGACCGACCCTAGCGAAGCCCGCCCGCGGTGTGTGTCTCTGCTGATTCTGGGAGACAGGCCCACTGTCTCTCTGTCCCCCGCCCTGTAACGCGCGGTGGGGTCGGGTCGTAAAAGGCGTGTAAAACCCCGTGATTTCGCGGCAATCCGCTTTGTCGAGGGCGGGTGCGGCGACGTAGCTTCGGGAACACCCGAGACACAGACGCCCCGTCGCGGCGTCACATGAGGAGCAGCATGACCGTCAACCCCGAAGAGCCACCGATCATCTCGTTCCGAGATGTCGGGATGTCGTTCGGTGCGAGCCCGGTGTTCGACGGGCTCGACCTCGACATCCGCCGGGGGGAGTTCGTCTCGATCATCGGTCCCTCCGGCTGTGGCAAGTCCACGGTGCTGCGCCTGGGCTCGGGGCTGACGGAGCCCTCGTCGGGATCGATCGACCGGTCGACCGACAACGTCGGCTATGTCTTCCAGGACGCCACGCTCATGCCGTGGCGCACCGTCCGTCGGAACGTCGAGTTGCTCGGCAAGCTCGACAAGATGCCCGACGACGAGCTCACGCGACGCGTCGATGCGGCGCTGGAGACCGTCGGGCTCGCGCAGTACTCGCACCTGCTGCCACGTCAGCTCTCCGGCGGCATGCGGATGCGTGCGTCGTTGGCACGCGCCCTCGTGGTCGAGCCCGACCTGTTCTTCTTCGATGAACCGTTCGGTGCGCTCGACGAGATCACCCGCGTCCGCCTCAATCAGGAGCTGATGAGCCTGTTCGCCGAGCGCCGCTTCGCGGGACTGTTCATCACCCACTCCGTGGACGAATCGATCTTCCTGTCGACGAAGGTCCTCGTGATGGCGGCGCGCCCCGGGCGGGTCGTGGCGTCGTTCGACGTGCCGTTCGCCTTCCCACGCCCGGTCGACCTGAAATTCACCGCGGAGTTCGCCCACCTGGAGCAGGAAGTGGCCACCGCGTTGGGGGAGGTCTCCTGATGGCCACGCAGTTCACCGTCTCGGCAGGATCGGGCCAGGGTGCGCGGTGGAAGCGCATCGTTCCGCCCCTGGCGTTCTTCGCCCTCATCATCGCGCTGTGGTACGCCATCTCGTACCTGGTCCTCGAGCCGGGGAAGCAGTTCCTCCTGCCCCCGCCGCACGAAGTGATCATCGACGGATTCTTCGTCCCCGAGACCAGGAGTGACATCCTCTCCGCCGCATGGGAGTCGTTCAAGGTCGCGACCGTCGGACTGGCGATCGCTTTCGTGCTGGGTGTCGGGCAGGCGATCCTCATGAGCCAGGCCAAGTGGATCGAGAACATGCTCTACCCGTACGCGGTGTTCCTGCAGACGATCCCCACGCTGGCGATCATCCCGGTGATCGGGTTCTGGTTCGGCTTCGACTTCGGCGCCCGCGTGGTCGTCTGCGTCATCATCGCCCTGTTCCCCCTCATCATCAATCCGCTGAAAGGTCTGCTCGGCGCCGACCCTGGGCTGCACGACCTGTTCACCCTGCGGCATGCGGGGCGGATGACCCGGCTGATGCGCTTGCAGTTGCCCGCCGCGCTGCCCGACATCTTCACCGGACTGCAGACGGCCGCGGGCCTCGCCGTGGTCGGTGCGGTGGTCGGTGACTACTTCTTCGGTCGCGGAGCGATCGGGCTCGGTCTGCTGATCGCCCGATACAGCTCGCGCCTGGAGGCGGCCGAGATGCTCGCCACCGTGCTGGCGGCGTGCGGTCTCGGTGTCCTCATGTTCTGGTTCTTCGGCATGCTCGGTCGCCGAATCGTCGGACGCTGGTCGGAGGCGTGGTCGCGATGACCCCTTCGTCGGCGCCGGCGGACGCCCCACCCCCCACCCGAGCACCTACCCGGCACCACCTCTGCACGGCCGCTTCGGCGCCGTTCGATCGAAAGGACCACACCCCATGAAGAAGGCACAGCACACAGGCCTGCGCACCTTCGCGGCCATCGCCGCCGTCGGCGGCGTCGCGCTCACGGCGGGCTGCTCGAGCTCGTCCGACCCGGAGCCGACCGAAGCGGCCGCATCCGGCGTGCTCACCGACGTCTGCCCCGAGACGATCGTCATCCAGGCCGACTGGGAGCCGGAGTCCGAGCACGGCGGCATCTACGAGCTCGTCGGTGACGACTACACGATCGACACCGACAACAAGTCCGTCACGGGCACTCTGATGGACGGCGACGAGTCCGCCGGTGTCAACGTCGAGATCCGCATCGGCGGGTCCTCGGTCGGCTATCAGCCGGTGCAGTCGCTGCTGTACCAGGACGACGACATCTTCATGGGGTACGGACGCGTCACCGAGACGATCCCCGCGGTGGAGTCGAACCCGGTGGTGGGTGTCATGTCCACCCTCGAAGTCAGCCCGTACTCGATCTACTGGGACCCGGAGACCTACCCCGATGTGGAGAGCATCGCCGACCTGAAGGATGAGGACGTCACGATCCTCATGGGCTCGGACCAGACCGTGTGGCAGGACTACCTCCTCGGTACCGGAGTCATCGATGAGAGCCAGGTCGACCAGTCGGACGCGCCGAAGCCCGCGAGCTTCATCGCCGCCGGCGGTTCGGTCGCGGAGGTCGGCTTCGCGTCGGCCGAGCCCTACATGTACGAGGTCGAGGCGGCGGAGGAGTGGGGCAAGCCGGTCGAGATCGGTCTGATCCACGACCTGGGCTTCGCCGAGTACTTCCAGTCGATGGTCGTGCGTCAGGCGGATGTGACCGAGCAGGCGGACTGCCTGAGTGAGCTCATCCCGATCATGCAGCGCGCCGAGGTGGCCTACATCGAGGACCCGGCGGCGACCAACGCGTTCATCGTCGAACTGGTCGACGAGTACGACACCGGCTGGATCTACACCGAGGATCTCGCCGAGTGGTCGATCGAGAAGCAGAAGGAGCTCGGCCTGGTCGGCAACGGCTCGGACGGCGCCCTCGGCAGCTATGACACCGCGCGCGTGCAGGAGCTCATCGACCTCGTCGGCGAGTACACCGAGTACGACGTGACCGAGATCACCCCCGACACGCTGGTCACCAACGAGTTCATCGACCCCAGCATCGGTCTGCAGGGCTGAGACCCCACGACGAAGGCCCCGCCTCAGGGCGGGGCCTTCGCCGTGCCTCCAGTGGGTGGGCCCGCGGAGGGTCGGGCCCGGGAGGCCGCTCAGAGCGACGCGGCGTCGGCGAGCAGGCTGCGCAGCCGCTCTCCGAAAGCCGCGCCGTCGCCGGCGACGGCGACACGGGCGTTCACGCCCTTGTCGAGGTGTCCGCGCCAATCGGCGACGGTCTCTCCGTCGGTCATCGCCCCGCCCAGTTGCACGTCGACGACGGTCGCCCGCGTGTGTATGAGGGAGGGGTCGAGTGCGGCGCCGACCACGAACGGGTCGTGGATGTGCGCGCCGTAGAAACCGTCGGCCGTCTCGTGGAACTCGAAATAGAAGCGCAGGCTGTCGCGCACGAGGTCGAGGAGGGGGTCCCCGAACGCGGTCGACATGATCGCGACGTCGTCGTCGGCGGCGACCGGAAGGCCGCAGGCCCGGGCGACGTCGGCGAGACCGGACGCATCGATCCGAGAGGTCTCGGTCACATCGAGCCCCATGACCGTCAGCGGTGCGGCGCCCTCCTCCGCGCACGCGCTCCACCGGTGGAAGACGATCTTGGCCGCCTCCGGATCGACGTGGATGTTCCACTCCACGCGCGGGGCGGCGTTGCCGGCTTCGAAGAAGGTCCCGCCCATGATGAACACGTCCCGCAGCAACAGCGGCAGGCGGGGTTCGGCGAGCACGGCGGCCGCGAGGTTCGTCAGCGGCCCCAGCGTCACCAGCGTGACCTCGCCGGGTCGGCGCCGCGCGGTCTCGACGATGAGGTCGACCGCGTGCCGATCGGAGACGGTGGTGCTGGGTGAGACCTGCGCGTACCCGATGCCGTGGGGCCCGTGGGTCTCCGGCGTGGTCTCGAGGGGCCGGGCGACAGGGCCCGCGGCCCCCGCGGCGACCTCCACATCGGCGCGCCCCGCGGTCTCGAGCACACCGAGCGTGTTGTGGACGACATCATCGAGGGGCACGTTGCCGGCCACGCAGGTCACGCCGGCCAGGTCGATGTCGGGGTGGGCCGCGGCGTAGATCAATGCGAGGGTGTCGTCGATGCCGGTGTCGACGTCGAGGATCATCGGCAGGCGCTCGCCGGTGCGGTCGTAAGGGATGTCGCGGACGTCGCGGAGAAGGCGCATGGAGACTCTCAGTAGGCGGTGGTCTGGGTCAGGTGGTGGGGTCCGATGCGGTCGTGGAACGCGGACCACAGCCGGAAATCGATCTGGGGGACGATCAGCGGTGTGTCCGGACGCCGGGCGTTCAGGGCGTCGGTCAACAGGCCGCAGGCGTAGACGGTCTGCACGCGGATCTCGTTCTCCCACGCAGACCCGGCCGGCAGCAACCTGCCCTCGTCGACCGCTTCCGCCAGGGGTGGGGAGTATCGCAACACGCCCATCGCGCGCAACGCGGCGGGCACGATGTAGTCGGCGAACGCCGAGAGTGCGTCGATGTCGTCGAAACGGACCAGCCCGCGATGGTGCAGCATCCACATCCCCAGCTGGGCGAGCTTGTCGATCCGTACCGCGCGGCCGTGCAGCACGGACGAGTCGTCGTAGGCGGGGAACTCCCGCGTCAGGCGTTCGAGCATCCCGGCACCGTCGGCGTACAGGCGGGGCGGACAGTCGTCGACGAAGACATGGAAGCGCCCCGCGTAGCGATCGACCAGTACGCGACCGACCGACCGCAGCACGGCGGCACGTTCGGCGAGCATCGGGATCGGACGGGGACCGTGGAGGATCTCGCCGAGTGCCGCCGGGGTGATATCGGCCAACCAGGCTCCCTCGAGGACCGGGATCCCCGCGGCGATCGCCTGCTCGAACCGGACGAACATCGCGTCGGCGTCGATCAACTCCCGCCCGTCGACCTCGATGGACCACGGCACCCTCGTGTCGAAGTCGGTGTAGGCGAAGTTGATCGCACCGGTCACCAGTGTGAAATCGATGTGCGCCTCCCGCGTCGGGCCGCCGTCGCCGGGGTCTTGGGCGTCAGGCTCGATCGGGGGGAACGTCTCGAACTGCATCCAGTCGGCGACCTGCGCGAGCCGTTCCACATCGAGGGTGACGTCGCGGCATGTCGCGTGCGCGGCGCGCGCGTCGGCGAGGACCGGGTATGTCCATGCCGCGGTGCGCGCGGCATCGCGAGGGAGGGCGCACACGGGTCACTCCTCCGACCGTCGGTAGGGGACCCCGACGGCGGCGGGGGGCCGCAGGGTGTGGTGTGCGGCCATGAGCACGACGAGGGTGACCAGGTAGGGGGCGATGCTCACCAGTTCGCTGGGGACGCCGTCGCCGAACAGGTACCACAGCAGGACCGGCAGGCCGAACGCGCCGTACCAGAGGGATTCCTTCCGGCGGTTCGCGGCGAACAGCCAGACGCACCGGGCCAGCAGGATCGCCGCTCCCAACAGCAGCAGGGCGTTCACCGATGCCTCCTGGCGCGTGCGGAGGGCGTCGGTGAAGCCGAACAGGAGGCTTCCGGTCAGGACGCCCCCGGGGTGCCAGTTGCCGAAGATCACCGTGGCCAGGCCGATGAAACCGCGCCCGGCGATCTGACCTTCGCGGTAGAGGGAGCTGGCGACGACCACCATGTACGCGCCACCCAGGCCCGCCAGCGCCCCGGAGATCCCCTGGGTGAGGTAGTGGATGCGGTAGGGCGAAACGCCGAGAGAGTCCGCCGCGGCCGGGTTCTCCCCCGTCGCGCGCACCCGCAGGCCGAAGCGGGTCTTGGCCAGCACCCACCATGTGATCGGCACGAGCGAGAAGGCCAACAGCGTGCCGACCGACACGTCCGTCACCAAGCCCAGCATGATCGCGGCCGCGTCGGAGACGAAGAGAATCCCTTGGCCCGCGAGGGCGCCCAGCACGAGCTCCGCCCCCGGGAGGCTCACCAGCGGCAACTGTTCCAGCGTCGGGGACTGCGTGATGCTGCCCCCGGGCTCTTC
Organism: Microbacterium aquimaris; assembly: GCF_039531285.1. Classification (NCBI taxonomy): domain Bacteria; kingdom Bacillati; phylum Actinomycetota; class Actinomycetes; order Micrococcales; family Microbacteriaceae; genus Microbacterium; species Microbacterium aquimaris. The sequence continues at coordinate 1,092,803 of NZ_BAAAPT010000001.1, forward strand.
GGCGAAGGTGACCGACGACAGGAAGCGCACCAGGCCGATGGCCATCATGTTGACCACGATTCCGGAGATCGCCTGGTCCACGCCGAGGTTCTGGGTCAGCAGCGCTTGGAACACGCCCGCGAACGCGCCCCCGATGACGCCCCCCAGCAGGGCCGCCCAGGGCCCGTACGACAGGGCGACCCACGCCCCGGTCCAGGAACCGATGATCATCATGCCGTCGAGGCCGATGTTGAGGGTGCCGCCGCGTTCGGCCCACAGCCCACCCAGGCCCGCCAGGAGGATCGGGACGGTGAAGCGCAGTGTGGCCCCGGTCAGGCCCTCGGAGGTGAGGTCGGGCGTCTCGGCCAGCACGGCGACGAGGGGGACCGACATGGCGATCAGCACCACCCACACCCAGCGCGGCACGCGGCGTGTGCGGGTGGTCGGGGGTGTCAGGTCGGGGCGGGTGGATGTGACGGTCATGCCGAGACCTCCTCTCGGGCGGCGAAGCGTGCGGCCCGGCGGCGCTCGCGTGATGCGGAGTAGCGGTGCACCAATTCGTAGGAGGTCACCACGGCGAGCACCACGATGGCCTGCACCACCTGCACGACCTCCTTCGGGATGCCGATGAGATCCAGCGGCACCGAGCAGCGTTCGAGGAAGGCCCACAGCAAAGCCGCGAGTGCCACGCCGATCGGATGGTTCCGCCCGACGATGGCGATGGACAGTCCGGCCCAGGCCAGGCCGGCGGGGAAGCTGATGCCGTAGCGGTGCGTCGAGCCGAGCAGCTCGGGCAGGCCGCAGAGCCCCGCGATCACGCCGGAGACGACCATGGTGAGCAGGATCATCCGTTTGGGGTCGATGCCGGCCAGGAGCGAGGCGCGGGGAGCGGCGCCGACGGCCGTCAGCTGGAATCCGAACCGGGTGCGCGTGGTGACGTACCAGTACGCGACCCCGATGAGCACGGCGATGGCGGCGAAGCCGTAGACATCCCCGGCACCGGGGATGGTGATGGCCGGGAGCCATCCGCTTTCGGGGATGAGGGCGGTCTGGATGTTGTTACTGCCCTCCTCCTGCACGCCGAGTTGGTCGGGGGAGATGAGGTAGGCGATGACCCCGGTGGCGATCGCGTTGAGCATGATCGTGCTGATCACCTCGGAGACCCCGCGGCGGGCTTTGAGGTAGCCGGCGATCGCGGCGTAGGCGCCGGCGACCGCGGCGGCGACGGCGACCATGATCGGGATGTGCAGGAACCAGGGCAGGGAGAGCCACCCGCCCACGACGGCGGCGAAGAACACGCCCAACCGGTATTGGCCGTCGATGCCGATGTTGAACAGGTACATGCGGAACCCGATCGCCGCGGCGAGGCCGGCGATGTAATAGGTCGTGCCCTTGTTCACGATCGCCACCCAGCCCTCGGGGGTCATCGCGTATTGGCCGACGACCGAGACCACGGCGGTGGGGCTGGTGCCGTACAGCGCGAGCACGACTCCCAGCAGCAGCATCGCGAACAGGAGGGACAGCGCCACCGCGACGATCTGCAGCGAGGTCGTCGCCAGACGGGGACCGTTGACGGCGCGATGCAACATGTCGCGCAGGGCCCGCAGGCGACCGGTCGCGGCGCTCATGCCGCGCCCGCCGTCATGGAGCGGCCGATGGCGGCGCGGGAGGCGGTCTCGGCATCGAATTCCGCGGTGATGCGCCCGCGCGAGATGACGGCGATACGGTCGGAGAGCGTCGTCAGCTCTTCCATGTCGGTGCTGATCAGCAGGATCGCCATCCCCTCGTTCGCGGCCGCGATCAGACGCGACCAGATCTGTCTCTGCGCCCCGATGTCGACCCCGCGGGTGGGCTGGGCGGCGATCAGGAGCGTCGGTCGTGCGTCGAGCTCGCGTCCGACGATGAACTTCTGCTGGTTGCCACCCGAGAGGGCCGAGGCGAGCACGTCGATGCCGGGTGTGCGCACGTCGGAGGTCCGCACGACGTGTTCGGCGGCGGCACGGACACGTCCCACCCGCACGTGGCCGCGGCGGGCCAGCTGACGGTCGTGGGTGTGGCCGAGCAGGCGCGACATCCACAACGGCTGGTCGACGAGCAGACCCTCCCGCTGCCGGTCCTGGGGGATACAGCCGATGCCTTCGGCGCGCCGTCGCACCGTGGCGACCCCGGCGAGGTCACGTCCGTCGAGGACGACGGACCCGCTGCTGAGGGGCAGGACGCCGAGCACCGCCTCGATCAGCTCGTCCTGCCCGTTGCCCTCCACGCCGGCCACGCCGACGATCTCGCCGCGCCTGACCACGAGGTCGACCCCGTTCAGGCGTGCGCCGGATTCGCTGGTGCCCGTCACGCCGGTCAGTTCGAGGACGTCGGCGCGCCCGTCCTGCCGTGGGCGGCGGGGGAGTTCGAGGGGAGCGGTGCCGACCATGAGGACGGCGAGGTCGGCGGCGGCGAGGTCGCCCGGGGCGACGTCGGCGACGACACGGCCCGCCCGCATGACGGTGATGTGGTCGCTCGCGGCGAGTACTTCGTCGAGGTGGTGTGAGATGAAGATGACGGTCAGCCCGGTCTCGCACATCTCCCGCAACCGCTGCAGGAGGTCTTCCGCCTCCTGCACGGTCAGCAGCGCGGTGGGCTCGTCGAGGATGAGGATGCGCGCGCCGCGGTAGAGCACTTTGATGAGTTCGATGCGCTGCCGGACCCCGACGCCGAGGTCGCGGACCATCGCGTCGGGGTCGACCTGGAGTCCGTACCGCTCCGAGATCTCCATGATCCGTCGCCGGGCGCCCGCGCGGTCGACCACGCCCCGCCGCAGGGGTTCTGCGCCGAGGATGACGTTGTCGAGCACGCTGAGGTTGTCGGCGAGCTTGAAGTGCTGGAACACCATCCCGATACCGGCGTCGATGGCGTCGGCGGGTGAGCCGAACGAGGTCGGCTCACCCGCCACGCGCATCGAGCCGCTGTCGGGGCGGGTGGCCCCGTAGAGCACCTTCATCAGGGTCGACTTGCCCGCGCCGTTCTCTCCGACGATCGCGTGCACGGTCTGCGCCGCGACCGTGATGCTGACATCGGCGTTGGCGATGACCCCCGGGTAGGTCTTCGTGATCCCGGTGAGTTCGACGGCGGGTCGATCCATGATGGCGGTGCTCCCGATCGCTCAGTCGAGCGTGGCCGGGACGACGATCTCGCCGGAGGTGATCTGCGCGGCGAACTCGTCGATCGCCTCGATCGTCTCCGGAGACAGGAAGTCACCCGAGGTGGAGTAGCCGACACCGTCCGAGGAGAGGTCGTACACGGTCGTGCCGGCGGTCACGGTGCCGTCGAGCACGCTCTCGATGAAGGAGGAGACACCGACATCGACACGCTTGAGCATCGACGTGAGGATGACCTCGTTGAGCGGCTCGTCCGTGGTGGTGTACTGGTCGCTGTCGACCCCGATCGCCCAGGTTCCGGCGGCGTCGGCGGATTCGAAGACACCCAGTCCCGAACCGCCGGCGGCGGCGAAGATCACATCGACGCCCGAGTCGTACATGCCGTTGGCGGCTTCGGCCCCACGCTGCGGGTCGTTGAACCCGTTGAAGTCCGGCGGCTCGGTGAGGTAGCTGGCCGACAGTTCGATGTCGGGGTCGGCGGCGAGCGCGCCCGCGTCGAATCCGGCCTGGAACTCGTTGATCAGCGGGATGTTCACGCCGCCGATGAAACCGACCTTGCCCGTGGTGGACTCCATCGCCGCGGCCACACCGGCGAGGAAGGACCCCTCGTTGGCGGCGAACATCAGCGAGGTCACGTTGGGCTGATCGACCGTGTCGTCGTCGACGATCGCGAACGACGTGTCGGGGTACTTCTGTGCCACCTCCGTCAGCGCTGTGGCGTACAGGTAGCCGACGGCGATGATCGGGTCGGCGCCGCCCTGGGCCATGAGGTCGAGACGCGCGACGCGGTCCGCGTCGGTGTCCTCCGCGCGCGCCGTCGACTCGATCACCTCGCCGCCGGCGGCCTCGGCGGCCTCGGTGGCGCCGTCCCAGGCCAGATCGTTGAACCCGCCGTCCCCGCGCCCGCCGAGGTCATAGGCGACGCCGACGGTGAATTCCGGCTCCGCGGCGGTGTCGTCGGTGGTCTCGGTGCTCTCTCCCGCACACGCGGTGAGGACGAGTGCGGCGGCGGCGGCGAGGCCGAGTGCCGCGGTCAGAGTGCGTCTTCTCATGGTTGCCCTTTCATCGATGCGGCGTCGTGCCCGGGTGGTCCTCGGGTGCTGCAGGGCAGACGATCCGGCTGTGTGTATCCCTGAGAGTGGCACCGCGACGCTGTGCGCACCCCCGCGACGAGGAAGGCTTTTACCGCGTTTTTACGAAGGCCTCGAATCCGTGCGGATTCCCGTTACCGGGCGGGTCACACAGACACAGATCGGCGACCGGCGGGGCGGCGACCGCCCCGACTGTCTCTCTGTGCCGCGCTCTGTAACGGCGATTGGTCCGCGCGGGGTCACCTGTAACCACCCTGTAAAAAGCGCGTTCCAGCCTGCTTCCCAAGCCTTTTCCGCGCCGACCCGCGGGCTAGCGTTTCGGGTGCCGGGTACAGGAGACAGTGACGCACGGGTGCAGCCCGGCGCGAAAGGAGCCGACCGTGACGGACACCGCCGACAGCTACACGCTCGCCGTGGCACAGCCACGGGTGCGCACCGAGCCCGACCACTCCGCGAACGTCGCGCACGCCGTGGACCTGGTCGCCGAGGCGGCGGCACGGGGAAGCGACCTCGTGCTCTTCCCGGAGCACAGCCCCGGACCGTTCCGCGAGGGGCAGGACTACGACGCCGCCGGTCCGCTGGCCGCCGCCGCCCGCGAGGGGGCGATCAACGTCGTGTGGAGCCGCATGGAGGCGTGCGAGGACGGCCTGTGGCGCCTGGTCGTCTACGTCCTCGACCGTGGCGGGCGCACGGTGCTGCGCTACGAGCGCACGCACCCCGCGACCGTCCCCAGCGCCGACACCGGTGGGTTCGTCGCACCGGGTCGAGAGCTCGGGTCCTTCGAACTGGACGGGATCCCGATGGGCATCGCCGTGTGCTCCGAACTGTGGATCCCGGAGACCACGCGCGTGCTGGCCCTGCGCGGAGCGGAGATCATCCTCTCGCCCGCGGGCGGGCACTTCACGGCCCTCACGAAGAACTGGCAGGTCATCGCCCGCGCCCGGGCGATCGAGAACCTCTGCCACCTCGCGCTGACGAACAACCTGTACGGCGACGAGCAGGGCGCGGCGCTGGTCGCGGGTCCGGAACACGTGCTCGTCGAGGCCGGACGCGCCGAACTCGCCATCGCCCACCTCGACCTCGCCCGCGCGCGATGGCTGCGCGATACCGACGATTCGCTGGCAGAACCCAAACCCTTCGATTCGATCCCAGGACTGCTCCGCGCCCGACGCCCCGAGCTCTACGCCGAACTCACACATGTGCGCGGCGACGAGTTCGACTACGAGGGGAACCGATGACCGCCGCCCTCGTCCGCGGCGGATACGTTCTCACCGCCTCGACCTCCGACCGGATCCCCGCGGTGATCCGTCACGGCGCGGTGCACATCGTCGACGGACGCATCGCCGCCGTCGACACCTACGACGCGCTGCGTTCGGCGCACCCCGACATCCCCGTGCACGGAGGGGTGAACGACATCGTCACGCCCGGGTTCGTCAACACCCACGGACACTTCTCCGAGGGTTTGATCACCGGCATCGCGTCGCAGTTCACGCTGTGGGAGTGGATCCATGCGCTCATCCGTCCCGTCTCGCCCTTCCTCGACCGGGAGAAGGCCTACGTGGGCACGCTCCTGGCGGGGGCGCAGATGCTGATGAGCGGGATCACGACCGCGAACGACATGTTCGTCGCCGATCCGCGACCCGGCGCCCCCGTCACGCCGGGCGTCGTGGACGCCCTCGACGAGCTGAACCTGCGCGGAGTGGTGTCCTTCGGCGCCGGTGACATCGGGTCGACGCTGGGCGTGCAGGCCGAGTTCGACGAGCACGACGCCCTCCTCGAGGCTGCCCGCTCCAGCCGGCTGTCGACCTTCCGTGTCGGCATCGGTGCCGTCGGCGGGCAGAGCGAGGAGATGTTCGCGCGTTCGGTGGACTACGCCACCGGCGGTGGCCACGGTGTCCACATCCATCTGCAGGAGATCCGCGAGGAGGTCACCGCGACGGTGCAGCGCACCGGCGTGACCGCCGTGGCGCACTGCGAGCGCGAGGGACTTTTCCGCGCGCCCACGCTCGCGGCCCATTGCGTCTGGCTCGACCCGCACGACCGCGACATCCTCGCCCGCAACCGGGTGGGTGTCGCGCACAACCCGGTGTCGAACATGATCCTCGCCTCGGGTGTCGCGCCGGTGGCCGAGCTGCGGCGCCTGGGGGTCGACGTGGGCATCGGCGTCGACGGTCCCGCCTCGAACGACAGCCAGGACATGATGCAGGCGATCAAATCGACCGCGCTCCTGGCACGCGTCCATCACCAGCAGGCGACCGCGCTGAGCGCCGTCGACGCGTTCGAGATGGCGACCATCGGTGGGGCCCGCGCCCTGCGGATGGATCAGACCATCGGTTCGCTCGAACCGGGCAAAGCGGCCGACCTCGTGCAGTTCGACGGTGATTCGCTCGCGCTGGCGAACATCCACGACCCCTATCAGGCGGTGGTGTTCGCCGCCGGTGCCCGCGACATCTCATCGGTCTGGGTCGACGGCGAATGCAGTGTCCGCGACGGCGTCCTCACCCGTGTGGACGCCGCCGAGGTCGTCGCCCGCTCGCGTCCACTGGCCGCGCAGCTGGTGACCGCCGCGGGTCTGCCCCACCTGTCCGATCTGGCCGACACGGCCGAAGGAGCACGTCCATGACCGCAGACACGTCCACGCTCTCGCGTGCCGCCCGTTTCCCGGCCTCACAGCGCAAGATCCGGGCACCGTTCGTGCTCGATCCCTCGCTGTGCCTGTACTCCCCGCAGGAGAACGTCGACTCGCTGTCGCACCCGCTCATCGAGGAGTGGATCACCTTCATCACCGAGCACTGGGAACCGGCCTCCGACGGTCGGCCCCGCGTGGCCCTGCTCGTGCCGTGCTGCAAGTACAAGCCCTACCCGGTCAGTCGCGAGCATCGAGCCATCAACGCCGCCCTCCTGGCCGCCGGCTGGCGACCGACCGGAGGCGTCGAGACCCCGAGCGAACTGCTCGCGCTGCTCGACGAGGGCGAAGACCCCGCCGTGCTGGATGTCTCCGCGTGGGAGAGGGACGGGATCGTCCTGGACCGTTTCGTCATCTCCGAACCGCTCGGCGTCGTGCCCTACCCGCTGGTGTACCGATGGGACGGGCGACAGAGCCCCGCGACCTCCTACGACGACCCCGGCCTGTTCGAGGCGCGCGGCACGTCGGTCTCTCCGGAGCACCCCGACTTCACCGCGACACCCGCGGCGAGCGGAGGGTGGAAGTGGGGGCCCGGCGAGCGTGAGGCGTATGTCCTCATGCACAACCGGATGGCCGAGGTCATCGCGCAGACCTTCCGGCGGGTGGGCGACGCCTACGGCGGGATCGGCGCGTGGCTCTCCCCCGGCCTCACGCACCGCAGCTTCCTCGCCGGACGCGCCCAGCGCGACCTCGACGGGCTCGCGAGATCCCGTCGAGGACACGACGACCGGGAACTTCCCCTCATCGGTGTCGGCGACCTCGACGCCCCCGACATCGCGATCATGCCCACCCAGGACGACCTCGACCGTGCTCGCACGGAGCTCGCGGAACGGCTGACGCGCGAAGGCCGCGGCGGCTCCCCCGGCGCGGTGCGCGCGGTCTACGCGCGCGGGGACGGCAACGACACCCCGCTGGGGCTGCCCGAAGCGCTGCGCGCCCTCACCCGCTGGCTGGATGAGGCCGCCGTCCGGGCGGGCGCCGCCGTGACGGAGGTGCCGGCATGAGCGTGCAGCAGATCCGCGCGGTCGCCGACGCCGACGTGCTCGGCGAGGTGGAGACGATGGAAGTGGGCGAGGTGCCCGCCGTCGTCGCGCGCGCCCGAGCCGCCCTGGCGGGGTGGCGACGTCGTGCACCGCACGAACGCGCCGATCCCCTCCGTCGCGCGTGCGAGCTCATCCTGGCCGACGCCGAGTCGATCGCGCGGTTGCACGCGCGCGAATCCGGCAAGATCATCGCGCAGGCCCGGTTCGAGGTGCGCGGTGCCGTGCGCCTCATGGAGGCCAACGCCGAACTCGGCCGCATGCGCGCCGGTGACATCGCCCCCACCGGTGCGCTCCCCGGCGGAGAGCGCGACCTGACCATCGTGGAACGGGTGCCGCTGGGCGTGGTGGTCACCGTCATCCCGTTCAACTTCCCCATCGAGCTGATGGTCGAGAAGGCCGCCGCGGCCCTCGCCGTCGGGAACGTCGTCATCGTCAAGGCGCCGCCGCAGAACCCGCTCGCCGCCGGCCGTGTGGTCGCTCTCATGCATGAGGCCGGGATCCCCGAGGACGTGTTGCAGATCGTCTCGGCCGACACCCCCGCCTCGGCGGCGCTGTGCGCCGCGGACGGGGTCGACGCGGTGTCCCTGACCGGCTCGGTGGGCGCCGGCATCGGCGTGGCGACCGCGACTGCGGCGCAGTTGCGGCCGCTGCACCTGGAGCTCGGGGGCAACGGTGCGGCGATCGTGCTGCCCGACGCAGACCTGGACTTCGTGGTGTCGGAGTCGTTGCGGGGGCGTCTGCTGATGAACGGGCAGGCCTGCGCCGCGACCAAGCGCCTGGTCGTCCACCGCGACGTGGCCGACGAGGTCACGGCCCGGCTCGACGCGGCACTGTCCCCCCTCGCGCCCGCCGACCCGCTCGACGAATCCGCGCGACTGGGGCCGCTCATCGACGAGCGCTCCGCGGCACGGGTGAGCGGTCAGGTGGATCGTGCGATCGCCTCCGGCGCCCGCCGCGTGCGCGGTGCCGCCAACGACGGCGCGTGGTTCGCCCCCACCTTGCTGGCCGATGTGCCCACGTCTGCGGCCGTGGCCGTGGACGACGAGATCTTCGGCCCGGTGTTCACCGTGGTCCCGGTCTCGTCGGCCGATGAGGCGCTCGCCGTCGCCAACGCGTCGTCGTTGCGCCTGACCGCCGCGGTCTTCTCCGCCGACATCCCCCGCGCCATGTCCATGGCCGCCGAGCTGGACTACGGCGGGGTCGTGGTCAACGGCACCAACAACTACCGCCCCCCGGTGGTCCCCTTCGGCGGTGTCGCGCTCGCCGGCGCGGGCCGCGAGGGCATCGGCTACACGATCGACGAACTGACCCGTTCCCGCTTCATCGCGGTGCGCAACCTGCGTCCCACCTGGGACGCGCAGACGGAAGACTGAGGACGACCGATGGGCGATACGACCCCCCTCGACGACGCGAGCATCGACTCCTATCGCGACCGGTTCGCGCGGCATCTGTCGCAGACCGTGCCCGGGCGCAAGGAGTTCGTCGTGGCCCGCGCACACGGCTGCACCCTCACCGCCGCGGACGGGCGCGACTACCTCGACATGACCTCCGGCATCGCCGTGGCCAACGTCGGACACACCCACCCCGACGTGGTGGCCGCCATCACCGAGCAGGCCGGGCGCTACGCGCACGTGAACGTGTACGGGCGTTTCGTCATCCCCGAACAGGTGGAGATGGTCGAGCGCATCACCTCGGTGACCGCGCCGGGACTGGATGTCGCCTACCTCACCTCCAGCGGCGCCGAGTCGACCGAGGGTGCGCTCAAACTCGCCCGCAAGTACACCGGACGACCGAAGTTCGTCGCCTTCGAGCGTTCGTACCACGGCCGCACGCTCGGCGCGCTGTCGGTGAGCTGGCGCGAGGAGTGGCGGCGACCCTTCGAACCCCTCCTGCCGGAGGTCGAGTTCGTGCCCTTCGGCGACCTCGACGCCGCCGCGGCGGCCATCGACGAGCGCACCGCCGCCGTCATCGTCGAACCCATCCAGGGTGAAGGCGGGATCCGGGTGCCCGACGACGACTTCCTTCCCGGCCTCCGGGCACTGGCCGACCGTTCCGGGGCCCTCCTGATCGTCGACGAGGTGCAGGGCGGTATGGGGCGTTCGGGGAAGTGGTTCTCCCACCAGCACTGGGATGTCGTGCCCGACATCATCACGATGGCCAAGGCCGTCGGCGGGGGGCTGCCGCTGGGCGCGATCGTGTCGACCTCGGAGATCTTCGACACCTTCGTCGACCCGCCGCTGTCGCACCTGACGACGATGGGCGGGAATCCGATGTCGTGCGCCGCCGGCATCGCGGCCTTCGACGTCATGGTGCGCGATGGGCTCGTCGAGGCGTCCGCGCGACGCGGGGAACACCTGCGTGCGCGCATGAGCGAGGTGCAGGCGGAGTACCCGGAACGCATCGTCGACGTGCGGGGGCGCGGGCTGTGGTGCGCGTTCGAGGTCGCCGGGGACGGAAACGCCGTCGCCGGTGCGCTGCAGGAGCGCGGCGTGCTCGTCGGATCGGTGCTCAACTCCGCCGGGACCGTGCGCGTGACCCCGCCGCTGGTGGTGACCGAGGCCGAGATCGATCGGTTCGCCGCCACACTGCGGGAAGTCATCGCCGCCGGGATCGGCATCAGTGCGGGTGGGGTCGCGTGATGAACCCGCCGATGCGCGAAGACGTCGTGATCCGGGCCGCGTGGGTGCTGACCGCGGCGGCACCCGGTGCGGTGCGCGACGGTGCGGTGCGCATCCGCGAGGGCGCCGTGGTCGATGTGGGACCGGCGGCGGATGTCATCGCGCGCGCACCAGAGGTCCCGGTCGTCGGCGACGGGACCGGGATCGTGGCCCCCGGTTGGGTCAACACCCACACCCACCTCTCGGAGGCCCTCGCGACCGGTATGGGGTCCGAACTGACGCTGTTCGAGTGGGGCCAGCACATCGTCGGCCCGGTCGGCGATGTGATCACCGCCGAGGACGCCGCCGAGGGTACCGCGTTGCGGGCGGTGGAGCTCCTGCTCAGCGGGGTCACGTGCGTGAACGACATGTTCGTCCACGCCAACCGCGGATCGTTCGCCAGCCTCGGTGTGGTCGAGGGGCTCGAACGGGCGGGGCTGCGCGGGGTGGTCTCGTTCGGCGCGGAGGACCTCGCCGACCCCGATGCCGGCCCCTGGGGCGAGGTCGAGGAGATCCTCGACGAGCATCACGCGCTGCACGCGGCGGCCGCGGCCACGGAGCTTGTGACCTTCCGCTACGGCATCGGCACGCTGCTCGGACAGAGCGACGCCCTCCTCGCCGCCGGGGTCGACGCGTGCGAACGCGGCGGATGGTCGGTCCACACCCACCTGGCCGAGACCCGCGAGGAGCTGGTCACCGCGGCGGGACGGTGGGGACGCCGGACGATCCCGCACGCCGAGCATCTCGGGGTGCTCGGTCGGCCGGTCATCGCCGGACACGCCGTGTGGGTCACCGCCCCCGATATCGACCTCCTTGCCCGACGGGAGGTGGCCGTCGCGCACAACCCGGTCGCCAACATGATCCTCGGGTCCGGCGTGTGCCCCGTCTCGGCGTTGCGCCGCGAGGGTATCGCGGTCGGCATCGGAACCGACGGTGCCGCCTCCAACGATTCTCAGGACATGCTCCAGGCGGTCAAGTCGGCCGCGCTGTTGCAGAAGGTGCATGCCCTGGACCCGAGCGTCATCGACGCGCGGACCGTGTTCGAGATGGCCACCATCGACGGAGCCCGGGCGCTCGGTCTGTCGCACCTGGTGGGCAGTATCGAACCGGGCAAGCGGGCCGACGTGGTCCTCTACCAGGACACCGTCGATGTGTCCGTGCTGCACGATCCCTACGGTCAGCTCGTCTACGGGGCCTCGCCTCGGTCGGTGGCGGCGGTGTGGGTCGACGGACGGCGTGTCGTCGACGACCACCGCTGCGTGAGCGTCGACGAGGTCGCGCAGATCGCGCGCAGCCGTCCGCTGGCACGCCACATCGCGCGCGACAGCCGGCTCGCCCGCGAGGGGAGGTCGGTGCTGTGAGCGGTTCGTCCGATGCCACCCGCGTCGCCGTCGTCGGCGGCGGACACAACGGCCTGGTCGCCGCCGTGCTGCTCGCCCGCGCGGGATGCGAGGTCACCGTCCTCGAACAGGCCGCCGAGGTCGGCGGGTGCCTGTGGACCCAGCGCACGCCGTCGGGTGTCGTGATCGAACGCGGCGCCATCGACCACGGCGGGATGCGGGCGATCGCGGGCGAGCTCGGGTTGGAGCGGTTCGGTCTGACGTGGCGGGAGCGCGAGCTGCTGTCGGCGTTCCGCGTCGACGGTGAGGACCGCCTGTTCACCGCCGACGCCGCGCAGACCGCCGACGGACTCGGCGCCGACCGTGACCGGTACCTCGCCCTCGTCTCGCGGGCCCGCATGCTCTTCGACGCCGTCGACATGTTCGCGCAGCCACCGACACCGACGAGCTTGGCCGCGATGCTGTCGTCGCTGCGCGGAGGCGACGACCTGTTCCGCACCGTCCTGATGTCGGCCGAACGCGTCATCGCGGACGGTCTCGACGATCCGCGCACCCGCGCGGCGCTCGGACTGTACGCCGCCCACAGTCAACTGCCGCCGTGGGCCCCCGGCAGCGGGGCGATGGGGCTCCTCCTTCCCGCCGGTCACGGCGAGCCGGGCGTCCGTCCGGTCGGCGGGTCCCGAGCGCTCGCGGACGCCCTGCGCGCCGCGCTGGAGGCGGCCGGCGGCCACGTGCGTGTAGAAGCCTCGGTGACCGCGATGACCCAGACCCGGGATGGTGTGCGCGTGGACACCTCCGACGGCGAGGGCGTCGTCGTCGACCGTGTCGTGTCCTCCCTCGACCTCGGGCGCACCACCGCGCTGCTCGATCGCGTCCCCGACGCGACGGCGGCCTCGGCGCGCACCCTGGTGTCGGGCTCGTTCAACGTCGCCGAGATGACCCTCTCGATCGCCCGACCCGGGGCCGGTCCCCGACTGCCCGGTGGTGACGAGGCGATCACCTTCGTCCAGGCCGGACTGGACGATCTGCGCCGCGGGTTCGGGGACATCGTCGCCGGACGCGCGCCGCGACGCCCGTGGGCGATGGTCACCGGTGTCGACCAGGACGGCGGCCCCGGCAGTGCGACGTGGATCAGCACCGTGGTGCCGCTGCGGCGCGCATCCGGAGCCTGGACCGAACGCGCCGAGGAGCGCGCGGCGCAGTCTGTGATCGAGACGGTGTCGTCGCAGCTGGATGTCGACCTGGCCGGCGAGGGGGCCGAGGTGACCGTGACCGGCCCGCGCACATGGATGCAACGCATCGGCGGCACCGGCAACCCGAACCACATCGATCTGACCCTCGACCAGATGTTCGGGTGGCGACCGCCGGGGGCCGCCGGGCACCGCACCGAGGTGCCCTGGCTGTACCTCACCGGCGCCGGCACCCCGCCCGGCGGTGGCCTGTCCGGGGTCTCGGGGCGTGCCGCGGCCACGGCACTGCTGCACGACCTCGACGCCCGCCCGTCGGCGGGGGCGCGGCTACGCTCCGTCGCGGGGGAGGTCGGAGGGCTGTGGTCGGCGATGAAGACGTACCTGCAGATGAGGCGCGGCGCGTGAGCGTGCGCAGAGGGGAGGGGTCGCGATGACCGAGGGGACCGAGGACGGGATGGACGCCTACGGCGTGCTCGACGCCGTCACCGCCTACCAGCGCTCCGCGGTGATCGCCACCGCCGTGCGTGTCGACGTGTTCGGCGCGATCGGCGAGGCGGCGATGACCGCCTCCGCCGTCGCGCGTGTGTGCGGTACGGCCGAGGCGCCGACCCGCACGCTGTTGGACGCGCTGGCGGACATGTCGCTTCTCGCACGAGACGGTTCCGGCACCGCGCCGACCTACCGACGGCGCGGTGCCGCCGCCCAGCTGGCCCGCGGTGGCGCCCTGAGCGACCTGGCCGCCAAGGAGGACTACCTGGCGGGGCAGTGGCAGCGACTGGACGAGACGGTCCGGACCGGGGCACCGACGATCCCCTCCTGGCGGCGACGACTCGAAGACGACCCGGCATCCTCCCGCACGTTCCTGCGTGCACTGGTCACCCTCGCGCGGATGATCGGCGCCGACCTGACCGGCATCGCCGAGCTCGGCGCCGGTCGCGCCGTCGTCGATGCCGGCGGCGGGCTGGGATCGTATGCGGTCCCGCTCGCGGACCACGGCGCACACGTGCGACTGGTCGAGCTGCCTCAGGTCGCCGCTTGGTGCCGCGACGAGTTGGCCGCGCGCGCGGACATCGAGGTCGTCGCGGCCGACATGCTCACGGTGCCCGCCCTGGGTGTCGCGCCGGGTTCGGCCGACACCGTGCTGATGTCGCATCTCCTGCACGATCTCGACGACGCCGACGTCCGCACGGTCCTGGCCGGCGCCCGTGACGCGCTGCGCCCCGGGGGTGCCGTGGTGGTCCTCGAGATCCCCGGAGACGCGCCGGCACCGCTCGGCGCGATGTTCGACCTCATGATGCAGATCGAGACGCCCGGTCGCGCCCGCCGCGCCGGCGAGGTGGCCGAGCTGTTGCGCGAGGCCGGCTTCGACCGGGTCCGGGACGGCGGGGTCGCCGCACCGAACCTCGTTCTGGTGGGGGAGCGGGGGTGACCATGCCTTTGGAGCCCATGGGGGTCGACGACGTCTACCGCATCATCCTGGACCGCATCGGCGCCGGCGACTACGCCCGTGGGTCGCGTCTGCCCTCGTGTCGTCGCCTGGCGGGCGAGCTCGGTTCGAACCCGTCCACGGTCGACCGTGCGGTGCGACGCCTGGCCGAGATGGGTCTCGTGCGGACTGTCCCGCGAACCGGTACGTACGTCGCGACCGTCGGCACGCCGGTGGTGGACTCACGCGGCGAGATCGGTGACGAGATCCGTCGGGTGCTGCGGCGGGCCTGGCGCTCGGGTGTCCCCCTCGAGGAGATCCGCGCCCTCATCGCCGACGCGGTCGACGAGCTCGAGGTGGCTCCGCGCATCGCCTTCGTGGAGTGCAACAGACGCGACCTGCAGCACATGCATTCGCTGGTGCGGCGGGAGTCGGGGTTCGAGATGCAGCCGGTCCTGCTCGCCGACGCGTGGGGTCGCACCCTCGATGACGAGTTCGACATCGTCACGACGCCGGTGTTCCACCTCAACGACCTCAGCGATGTCGTGTCGGACTTCGACAACGTCGTCGAGATCACCTTCGTCGCCTCGCAGTCGGCGCTGCGCCAACTCGTGAACCTGCGCCATGCGCGGCGCCTCGTGGTGGCCGCGCCCACGGCGAGGGGCGTGTCGTGGATGGCCGCCGTGGTCGGTCAGTACTTCTCGGGTCCGATCGAGCATTTCCACATCGGCGTCGACGACTCGTCGAGGCTCGAGGGGGTGGACGTGGTCGTCGTCAACAACGCCGCCCGATTGCCGGACGGCTGGGAAGGGCGCATCCCCAACGTCGTCCCCATCGAGTGGGAGCTCGATCCGCGGTTCGCGACCTCGTTCAAAGAACGCATCGGCGCGCGACTGGCGCGCCGCAGAAAGGCTGTGTCATGACGCTCACGATAGGACTGTCCCGCATGGATCGGGTCCGCCCGCTCGCCGACGGGCGCGTCCGGGTCGGGTCACCCGAGACCCCCGTCGACGTCGAGGTGTCGTTGCTGCCGACCCAGGCGCTGTTCAACCAGCAGCTCGTCGACCACACCTTCGACTGCGTCGAGCTGCCGATCGCGACGTTCGTCCGCCTCATGGAGGAGGGCGATGAGAACCCCTACGTCGCCTTGCCGGTGTTCCCCTCGCGGCACTTCCGCCTCTCGTGCGTATTCGTCAACGCCGATGCCGGCATCTCCTCCCCGGCCGACCTCGCGGGTCGACGGGTCGGGGTGCCGGTGTTCGACATGGCCGCCGCGGTCTGGCTGCGCGGCATCCTGCAGGATCACTACGGTCTCGACCGCGTCGCGCCGGTGTACGTCACCGGCGGTCTCGAGCAGGCCCGGGCGGGGGAGGAGCACCCGCAGTTCTACCCGCCGCAGTTCACCGTGGAGCGGCGCGGCGACGCCTCGCTCGCGCAGCTACTCGCCGACGGCGAGATCGACGCCCTCTACACCGCGCGGGCCCCGTCCACGTGGCCCTCCGATCGCGTCACGCGCCTGTTCGAGCGCCCGCAGGAGGAGGAGCTGGGGTATTTCCGCCGAACCGGCATCTTCCCGCCCATGCACCTCGTGGGCGTCAAGCGGCACATCGCCGAGGCGTCGCCGGAGCTCATCCCCCAGCTGTACCGCGCGTTCCGCGACGCGCAGGATCTCGCCCGCGCCGACCTGTGGGACTCGACGGCCCTGTCGACGATGTTGCCGTGGCAGTTGGAGTCGCTGCGCGAGTCGGAGGACCTGATGGGTGGCGACCCGTGGCCGATGGGCTTCGCGGCGAACCGGCACACGGTGGCGACGCTGCTGGACTACCTGCGGCGCGACCGGCTCATCGAGCAGGACTTTTCGCCCGAGGAAGTCTTCGCGGGCCCGGCGCAGGACTTCCTCCTCGCAACCTGAGCCACGCAGATTGTCGACAAAACGTGCTCGACATCTCTGCCGAAATCCGCGAAAAATCCCGTGCTTCGAGGTGATACTCCGCTGTAACACCGAAGAAACACGGCCGCCCTACGCTCAGATTGTCAACAATCGAAAGAGGTGGCAATGCGCACCGGTCAGGAATACCTCGACGCGCTCTCGGACGGACGCGACATCCGGGTGGACGGTCGACGGGTCGAGAACGTGGCGGTCGACCCGGCCTTCACCGGGGTCGCGCAGACGACCGCCGCGCTCTACGACCAGGCGCTGCGCTCCGAGAGTCGACTCCTCGACCCGGAGACCGGTCGCCACCTGATCTACGCGATCCCCCGAACGTCCGAGGCCAGCGACGCCCGACGAGCCGCGCTCGAGGAGTGGTCGGAGGCGACCCACGGTTTCATCGGACGCGGAGCCGACCACGTGTCGGGTCTCCTCGCCGGGTTCGCGAGCAAGCCCGAGCTGTTCCACGACACCGAGCGCCCGCACAGCGGCAAGGTGGTGGAATTCCACGAGTACGCCGCGTCGCGCTCCCTGTGGATCACCAACGCCATCGTCCCTCCGCAGGCCAACCCCGCCGACCCCACGTCCCACGTGCGGCCCGTGGAGGTCGTCGACGAGGGCCCCGAGGGAATCGTCGTCGACGGTGCCCAGATGCTCGCCAGTGGGGGTGCGGTCGCGGACGAGCTGTTCGTCACGTGCGTGCGTCCGCTCGCACCGGGGGAGGAACGCCGCGCGCTGTCCTTCGTGGTGCCGTTGAACGCCCCGGGTCTTCGCCTGATCTCGCGGCGGCCCTACGCCACGCTCGGATCGCCCTTCGACTATCCCCTCGCCGCGCGGTTCGACGAATCCGACGCGATGGTGACCTTCGACCAGGTCGTCATCCCGTGGGAGCGCGTGTTCCTGGTCGGGGACCGCGCCGGACTGCAGGCGCAGTTCTTCGACACCGCCGCGCACCAGCTCGGCAACATCCAGGCGATCATCCGACTGTCGGCCAAGCTCCGGTTCATCACCGGGCTCGCCTCGCTCGCCGCCAAGGCGAACGGGCGCGAGAAGTCCGAATCGGTGCGCAATGCCGTGGCCGACATCTCGATGATCGCGACCACGATCGAGGCCTTCGTCGAATCGGCGTACGCCCGGGCGAAAGTCGACGATGTCGGCGTCGTGCGCCCCGACGGCCAATTCCTCTACGCCGCGCTCGGGATGCAGACCGACGTCTACCCCCGCGCGATCAAGCTGCTCGGTGAACTGGTCGGTGGCGGTGTGATCCAGCTCCCCGCCTCGGTCGCGGACCTGCGCGATCCCACCGAGCGGGCGTCCATGCAGCGCCTGATGGGGTCGGGGGAGAACGGCCTCGACGAGCGGGTGAAGCTGTTCAAGCTCGTCTGGGATGCGGTCGGCACGGAGTTCGCCGGCCGGCACGTGCAATACGAGCGGTTCTACTCCGGATCCCCCGCCGTGGTGAAGAACTACGCGCACCGCAACTATCCGTTCGCGCGGGCCGAGTCCGATGTGCGGGACTTCCTGGCCGGCTACGACCTCGAGGACGAGGCCCGTGACTGACACCGTGGCCGTCGGGCGCCCCGCGATCGTGCGTCACCAGCTGGAGCGGCTCATCACCTCGGGTGAACTCGCACCGGGCGACCGCATGGCAGAGGTCCAGCTCGCCGAGCGGCTCGGGGTCAGCCGCGGCCCTGTGCGGGAGGCGATCACCGCCCTCGCCCGCGACGGACTGGTGGTGCAGTATCCGAACCGGGGTGCGTTCGTGCGCACCGTGAGCGAAGATGACGCCCGCCACCTCTACGAGGTGCGCTCCGCCCTGTTCGGGCTGGCCTGCCAGCTCGCGGCCACCCGGCGGCAGGCCACCGCCGAGATCGAGCTGCGCGATCTGCTGGCTTCGATGCGCGCGGCCTTCGAGCGCGACGACTCCGAGGCGTACTACGAACTCAACCGCGCTTTCCACCGCGCGCTGCTGACCGCCTCGGGCAATCCGCGCCTGCTGCGACAGTACGAGGCGATCTCCCGGGAGATCAGCCTGTTCCGCGCCCGTGCGTTGACGGTGAGCGAGAACGTCGCGTCGTCGCTCGAGGAGCACGAGGCGATCGCGGCGGCGGTCATCGACGGGGATGCCGAAGCGGCCCGCCGCCGGGCCGCCGACCACATCGTCGGCGGTCTCCGTCGGCACCTGAGGGAGAGCACGGTCGGACGATGATCCATGACGGCTCCTACTTCAGCCCCGGCGGGCAGTTCACGCTCACCGAAGTCGACGACGGTCCCCTGCGGGGTGTCACCGTGGCCGTGAAGGACCTCTACGACGTCGCCGGCCGGGTCACCGGCGCCGGCAACCCAGCGCTGACCTTCGACGGGTCACCGGCGCGCTCGCACGCCGTCGCCGTCTCGCGGCTCCTGTCGGCGGGTGCGACGGTGATGGGCAAGACCGCCACCGACGAACTGGCCGCGGGGATGTTCGGGGTCAACTCCCACTTCGGGACCCCGTGGAACCCCGCCGCGCTGGACCGCGTTCCCGGGGGGTCCTCCAGCGGAGCGGCATCGGCGGTCGCCGCCGGAGACGCCGCGCTCGGACTGGGTACCGACACCGGCGGGTCGGTACGCACCCCCGCGTCGTTCTGCGGACTGTTCGGTCTGCGTACCACGCACGGCCGCATCCCGTTGGAGGGAGTGCGTCCGATGGCGCCCGGCTTCGACACCGTCTCCCTGCTCGCACGCCGCACCGACGTGATCGCGGCGGCGCTGGAGGCGCTCGTGGACACGTCGGCCGCACCGCGGCACATCACGCGTCTGATCGTCGCGGAGGACCTGCTCGCACCCGCCGATCCCGACACCGTGGCGCTCGTGCACCGCACCGCGGCACGATGGTCGCGGCTGTGGGGACTCGAGCTCGAGACCCGACGGGTCTGTCCGGAGGGCGTGACCCCCGCCGACCTCGTGGACACGTTCTGGCCACTGATGAGCCGGCAGCTGTGGGAGAGCAACGGGGAGTGGGTGCTCACCGAGGACCCGCCGCTCGGTGAGGGCATCCGTGATCGCATCCTCGCCGCCGGGCAGGTCGACGACGCGCAGGTCGCCGTCGCCGACACGGCGCGCCACGCGCTCGCGAACGCGCTGTCGGACCACATGGAGGACGCCCTGCTGGTGCTTCCGACCGCGGTCGGTCCGGCGCCGCTGCGGACCGCGTCGTTCGACGAGCTCATGGACTACCGCACACGCAACCTCCCCCTGGTCGTTCCGGCGTCGCTGTGCGCGATGCCGCAGCTGTCGGTCCCGACCGGGATCGTCGACGGCGCCCCCGTGGGGGTGTCGCTGCTGGGGATGCCCGGCGACGACGAGGTGCTGCTGCGATGGGCCACACGACGGGGAGCGGCGTGACCGCCCCGCGCCGCGCCCCCGCGGCATTCGAGATGGCCGCAGCGGGCACCGCCCTGGCGCCGCTGGAGGGGGCGTCGATCCTCGTGCCCTTCGTCGTCAACGTCGAGCACTGGAGCCTCGATGCGCCGATGCCGCGCGCCGTGCTGCCGCCGCCGCACGGGATGACGGTGGTTCCCGACGTGGCCAATCACTCCTGGGTCCTCTACGGGCTCCGTGCCGGACTGCACCGCGTCGCGCAGGCTCTGGCCCCCCTCGGGGGACGGGTCTCCGCGGCGGTGAACTCCGCCGTCGTACCCGAGTACCCCGCTGCCGCCGACCTCATCGAGCGTGAAGGTTGGGAGGTGCTCGCCCACGGGGTGCGGCAGCAGAGCGTGCACGGTGTCCCCGACGAACGGGCGGCCATCGCGCAGGCGATCGACCAGCTGTCGTCCCGCTTCGGTCGCCGCCCACGAGGGTGGCTGAGCCCGGGCATGAACCAGACCGACGACACGCTGCGCCTGCAGGCGGAGGCCGGTATCGAGTACTCCCACGACTGGATGATCGACGACCGGCCGGTCTGGCTCGACGCCGGGCCCCGCCGCATGCTCGGACTGCCGTACACCGTCGAGAACAACGACGTCACCGTCTACCAGGTGCAGCACCAGCCCGACGGTGCCCTGCTGGCCCGGGTCGAACGGACCCTGACGCGGCTACGTGCCGAGGCGCCCCGGGGCGCGGTGGTCATGCCGATCGGACTGCATCCGCACATCGTCGGGGTGCCGCACCGCATCGCCGAGCTCGAGCGGATCGTCGACCTCATCATGCAGACCCCGGAGTGCCGCCCGGTCACATCCGCCGAGATGGCCGCGTGGTACCGCGCACAGGTGCCGGCGTGAGCGTCGCGCACCAGCGCGCCGTGCTGCGACCGTGGACCGGGCCGACCGGGGCGACGCGCTATGCGCGGGAGAGCGCCGAGCGCATCGACCGGTACGAGCCGGAGGTGCGCGCGTTCACCCATCACGACACCGCACGCCTGCGGACCGTCGAGGACGACCGAGGCGGCGCACTGGGCGGGATGCCGGTCGCGGTCAAGGAGATCATCGACAGCGCCGACCACCCCACCGAGTGGGGGTCCGCCCGTGCGCGCGGACGTCGCCCGGCCCGCAACGCCGATGTCGTGCAGCGTCTCGTCGACGCCGGCGCCACCGTGGTGGGGATGACCACGAGCACGCCCTTCGCGTGCGGCACGACCACGCCCACGCGGAACCCGCACGCCCTGGGGCACACCCCGGGCGGCAGCTCCGCCGGATCCGGTGCCGCGGTGGGGGCGGGATTCGTGCCGGTGGCGCTGGCCACCCAGACCGGTGCCTCCACGATCCGACCCGCCTCCTACTGCGGGGCCTACGGGCTCAAACCCACCCACGGACGCTATCCGATGGGCGGTGTGCATCCGGTCGCCGAGACCCTCGACGACGTCGGTCTCATCGCCGCATCCTTGCAGGACATCGACCGGGTCGACGCCGTCCTCACCGGTCACGCCGCCCCGGATCCGAGGCCGCTCCTTGCCGAACTGCGGATCGGCTGGGTCGTGCTCGACGGCGGGGACGAGGCCGGCCCGGCCGCGTGGCACGCGCTCGAACTCGCGCGTCGACGACTGGCCGACGCCGGGGCGCGCCCGCTCACCGGCGCGGCGGACGACGCGCTCGCCGCATTCCAGAGCCTCGTCCCGGGGTCGACCGAGCGCATGTTCGACCTGTTCGCGGCCCAGGCCGCACGCCACATCTCCCCTCACCTGGCACCCCCGGACCCCGAGACGGACCCCCGTCTGACCGAACTGGTCAGACGGGCCGGCTCGCTCACGGACGCACAGATCACCGAGGCGCACGAGCTCCGGCGGCGACTGCGCGAGGCCCACGCCCGGCTCGCCGGTGCCGTCGACGTGGTGGCGACCCTCTCGACGACCGGGCCCGCGCCGGTCGGCCACGCGCGCACCGGCAGCCGCACCATGCCGGCGACCGCCAGCTACCTCGGTATCCCCTCGGTCTCGCTGCCCGTCCTCGCGGTCGACGGTCTGCCGTTGGGACTGCAACTGCTCGGCGCCGACGGCGAGGACCGTCGCCTGCTCGCCGCGGCCCACACCATCGATTCCGCCCTGCGGGGCGACCCGTTCCCCCTTTCCGCACGCACCGACAGACAAGGATCCACCTCATGACCTCCCCTGTTTCCTTCACCCCGACGATCGACCCGACCAAGGGCGTCGACCTCACGGCGGAAGCGGCTCGTTTCGTCCTCGACACCGAGGCCTCGAGCGTGCCCGACCGGGTCGGGGACCTGGCCCGCGCGTCGATCCTCGACGGTCTCGGGTTGGCGCTGTCGGGATCGGTCGCCGAATCCGGCGAGATCGTGCACGACTACCTCGCCGCCACGGGCGTCACCGGGAGCGGCGAGACCACCGTGATCGGCACGGGGCTCCGTGCCGCCCCGCGCTTCGCCGCCTTCGCCAACGGCGTCGCCATCCACGCCGACGATTATGACGACACGCAACTCGCCGTCGCCGAGGACCGCGTCTACGGCCTCCTCACCCACCCCACCGCCCCGGTACTCCCCTCGGCGTTGGCGGTGTCGGAGCAGCTCGGGCTCTCCGGCGCCGACATGCTCATGGCCTACCTGGTCGGCGTCGACCTGGAGTGCAAGATCGCCGAGGCGATCTCGCCCCGCCACTACCAGCACGGGTTCCACGCGACCGCGACATGCGGCACCTTCGGGTCCGCCGCCGCCGCGAGCCGCCTGCGGGGGCTCACCGTCGAGCAGACCCAGCGTGCCCTGTCGATCGCCGGCAGCCAGTCGGCGGGCCTGCGCGAGAACTTCGGCACCATGACCAAGCCGTTCCACGCCGGCCGCTCGTCCGAATCGGGGGTCGTGGCCACCGACTTCGCCCGCGCCGGCTGGAGCGCCAGCCCGGAGATCCTCGAGGCTCCGCGCGGCTTCTTCCAGGCCGCCGGTGGCGGGTACGACGAGGGCGCCATCCGCGGCACCCTGGGGTCGCCGTGGACCTTCGACAGCCCCGGGGTGTCGATCAAGCCCCATCCCTCCGGCTCGCTCACCCACCCCGGCATGACCGAGATGCTGCGCCTGATCCACGCACACGACATCCGCATGGAGGAC
This sequence comes from Microbacterium aquimaris, assembly GCF_039531285.1. Lineage (NCBI taxonomy): Bacteria > Bacillati > Actinomycetota > Actinomycetes > Micrococcales > Microbacteriaceae > Microbacterium > Microbacterium aquimaris. Next base: position 1,115,822 of record NZ_BAAAPT010000001.1, read on the forward strand.
GTGGTCCGTGTGCGCGTGGGGACCAACCACAACATGCCCAACGCCCTCATCCACCACCGTCCCGTGAACGAGCTGCAGGCCAAGTTCTCGATGGAGTTCTGCATGGCGATCCTGCTGCTGGAGCGCCGCGCCGGACTCAACGAGTTCACCGACGAGGTCGTCCTGCGCCCCGACGTCCAGGAGGCGCTGGGCAAGGTGGAGTTCGGTGTGCACCCGGAGGCGGAGGCGGACGGCTACGCGAAGATGACCACGATCATCGACATCGAGCTGACCGACGGCCGCACGGTGTCCGGACGCGCCGCCTTCGGCAAGGGGAGCCCCGCCGATCCGATGGACTACTCGGAGGTCGCGGCGAAGTTCCACGAGTGCGCCGAGTTCGCGTCGTGGGACCGTGGGCGGGCGCAGGCGATCGTCGACATGGTCGCCGACATCCAGAGCGTCGCGGACGTGCGCGACCTGACCGCGCTCCTGCAGCGGTGAGCGCCGACGATCGACTGCGGCGCCTCGAAGCCGAGGTGGCCCGCGACATCGCGCTGACCTCCTACCCGACCCCGGAGTGGGTGCGTTCACGGTCGACCCCCGACCGTCGCGTGCTCGACGTGCTCATCATCGGCGCGGGTCAGGCCGGGCTCGCGCTCGCGTTCGCCCTCCGGCGCCGCGCCGTCACCGAGGTCGAAGTGTGGGACGAGGCGGAGGAGGGGCGTGAGGGGCCGTGGGTCACCTACGCCAAGATGCGGACGTTGCGCACCCCCAAGCACCTGACCGGACCCGACCAGGGGGTGCCGTCGCTGACCCCCGAGGCCTGGTACCGCGCACGCTACGGGGACACGGCGTGGGAGCAGCTGCGGTTCATCCCGAAGGAGCACTGGCAGGAGTATCTCGGCTGGTTCCGTCGGGTCACCGCCGCGCCCGTGCGCAACGGGGTGCGCGCGACCGGTATCCGACCCGACGGCGACCTCATGGAGGTGCGGGCGGTCGGTCCGGACGGGGAGATCGGACGGACCTGGGCGCGCCGCGTCATCCTCGCGACGGGGATGGCCGGCAACGGCCGGTGGAGCGTCCCCGGCATCATCGCCGAGAACCTGCCCGAGGACCGGTACGACCACACCGGCGCCCCGCTGGACACCGAGACCCTGCGTGGCAAGCGCATCGGCGTGCTCGGTGGCGGCGCCTCGGCCTTCGACTACGCCGGCGAGGCGCTGGAGACGGGGGCGCACAGCGTCGACCTCTTCTACCGACGCGCCGAGATCCCCCGGGTCAACCCGTTCCGTTGGATGGAGTTCTACGCCTTCGGGGCACACTTCCCCGACCTGTCGGACGATGACAAGTGGCGGTTCACGGCCCGCTTCCAGCAGACGAACCAGCCGGTGCCGCAGTACACCTGGGACCGGTGTGCACGGTTCGCGCAGTTCTCCTGGCACGTCTCATCGCCCTGGGAGTCCGTCGCCCTCGTCGATGGCGAGATCGAGGTCCGCACCCCGACCGGGACGTTCCGGTTCGACCATGTCATCGCCGGCACCGGGCCCTCGGTCGAACTCGAGGTGCGGCCCGAGCTGGCCGAGCTCGCACCGCGGATCGCGCGCTGGCGCGATCGTTACCAGGCGCCCGACGAGTGGAAGGACGACGCGCTGGCCGAGTACCCCTATCTCGGGTCCGGGTTCGAGTTCCTCCCGCGCGATCCCGCCGACGCCTGGGTCTCGCGCGTCTACGATTTCACCTACGGTGCGCGGCTGTCGATGGGATTGAACGGGAACATGAACTCTGGACTCGGTGCCGGCGCGAGGCGCCTCGGCGACGCCGTCAGCCGATCCCTGTTCGTCGAGGACGCCGATGCCTTCTTCGACAGCTACCGCGCGTACGACACCCCCGAACTGGTGGAGGTGGGGCGGCCCGATGCGTGACCTCGTCGGCTACGGACCCGACCGCCCCGATCCTCGATGGCCGGAGGGTGCGCGTGTCGCGCTGAACCTCACGGTGAACTACGAGGCCGGTGCGGAGGAGTCCGTCCCCGACGGCTTCGCGCACAGCGAGGCACCTCTGACCGACGGTGTGCCCGCCGGCGCCGACGTGCCCGGGCGGGATCTCGCCGCGGAGTCGCTGATGGCCTACGGTGCACGCGTCGGGGTGTGGCGGGTGCTCCGCCTGCTCGAGGAGCGCGGGATGGTCGGGACCCTGTCGGCGTGTGCGGTGGCGCTCGAACGCAATCCCGCCGTCGCGGAACGCTTCCGCGCGGCGGGGTTCGATCTGCTCGGGCACGGTTGGCGTTTCACACGCCACTACCTGCTGGACGAGGAGACGGAGCGATCGCACCTGCGCCGTGCCATGGCCTCCTTCGAGGGAACCTGGGGTGACATCCCGGACGGGTGGTACTGCAGATACGGGCCGAGTCTGGCCACCCGGCGATTGTTGGTCGAACACGGCGTCGGATACGACTCCGACGCGTACGACGACGAGCTGCCGTACTGGACCCCGGTCGCCGGCCGCCCCCACCTCGTCGTCCCGCACACCTTCTCCAACAACGACAACAAGTACGCCAAAGGGTGGTGGGGGACCTCCGAGGACGCCTTCACCTATCTGAGGGACGCGTTCGATCTGATGTACGCGGAAGGCGCGCACAGTCCCGGGATGATGATGGTCAGCATCCACCCGCGGCTCAGCGGACATCCGGCGCGGGCCGCGGGCCTGGCCCGGTTCCTCGACCACGTGCAGACTCACTCCGGCGTGTGGATCACCACGCGCGCCGCGATCGCCGAGCACTGGCGCACCGAGCACCCCGCTCCGTCAGGCGGCTCGCGATGACCGATCGGCGTCGCCTGATCGTGCACGGGGGAGCGGTGCTCTCCTCCGACGCCGAGCAGGTCGTCCACGCCGACCTGTTGATCGAAGACGGGATGATCGCCCAGATCCGCGACCGCGGCCACGGTGAGGACCCGTTCGCCGGGGTCGACGCGGCGCGCCTGGATGCGCGACGACGCCTCGTCGCGCCGGGTTTCGTGAACGGGCACACCCACTCGCACACCGGCATCCTCGGCGGCATCGCCCGGGACTGGACGTTGGAACACTCGCTGATCAACGGCCCGTGGACCGGCGCGGAGCGCTCGGTCGAGCTCACCCGCATCAGCGCGCTCCTGGTGGCCACCGAGCTGGTCGCCTCGGGCTGCACGGCACTGTTCGACCTGGTGTACCGCTTCCCCGATGTCGACGCGGACGGCTTCCTCGCCACGGCCGAGGCCTACCGCGACGTCGGCGTGCGCGCGACCCTCGCGCCGATGGTGGCCGACCGCTCGCTGTACGAGGCGCTGCCCGCGCTCGCCTCCTGCGGCCACCCCGCGACCGCGGCGGCGTCCAGCCTGCCCGCCGCGGCGGACATCATCGCGGCATGTGCCGGTCTGATCGAGCGCTGGCCCCACGATCGGACGATGCTCGCCCCCGCGGTGGCACCGACGATTCCCGCACACTGCTCGGACGAGCTGCTCGCCGGGCTGGACCGTCTCGCGCGGGAAACGGGGGTGCGCCTGCACATGCACCTGGCCGAATCCAAGCCGCAGGCCCGCGCGGGCGCGCAACGCTACGGACGCTCGATCACGGCGGAGCTCGATGCGCGCGGCATGCTGCGGCCCGGGGTGACGGTCGCGCACGCGGTGTGGATCGACGGTGCCGACGCGCGGCTGCTGGCCACCGGTGGTGTGGACGTCGTGACGGTGCCCGGCAGCAACATGCGGCTCGGCTCGGGGCTGCAGGATTCCCGTGCGCTGGTGGAGGCCGGTGCGACGCTGGCCGTGGGCACCGATGGTGCGAACTCCGCCGACGCGTTGGACATGCTGCACGCCGTGCAACTGACGTCGTCGGTGAGTCACGTGTTCGATCGTCCCGCGCACGAGTGGCTCACCCCCGGCGAGGTGTTGCGGGCCGCGACCGCGGGAGGCGCCGCGGCCGTGGGGCTCGGTGAGGTGACCGGGCGCATCGCCCCGGGTTACGCCGCGGATCTCGTCTTCTGGGACCTCGGCGCCGCGGCTTTCACCCCGGGGATCGACCTCGTGAACCAGATCGTGACCGCCGCGCGCGCCGGGGACGTGCGCACGGTCATGGTCGGCGGGCGCATCGTGGTCGACGACGGGGTGGTCACCGGCGTCGACGTGTCCCGACTGCGGGACCGTGCGGCCGAGCTGTGCGAGGAGTACTTCGCCGCCGCGACGCCCCGCCGCGCCGCGGCGGGGGAGGTCGCGGCGGCGGCACGGGATGTTCTCGCCGCCCAGCGGCGCCTCCCCTGGACCCCGGAGCGACTGCTGCCGGCCTCCTCCGACTGAGCGGTCGCCCCCTCCCGTCGCCCCTCGGTGAACAACACAGGAGAAGTCGGCGGCGCCGCACGCCCGAGGGCGGTGTAAGGCCGTCCGGCGGCCGGATCTCCTGTCGAGTTCACGCGGAGAAAAGGGGGTGTTGACCTCGGGCGCGCTCGTGTACTAGCTTGAATACAGCTTCGGATACAAGGTGGAATTCGAACCTGACGAAGTCCCGAACAAAGGAGTTGAGGTGACGGATCGGTCAAGCGCGGCGCGAGTGAGCGGCGAGGCGTTCCTGCAGGGCCAGGTCGTGCGGGAGCTGGAAGCGGCCGTCGGCCGCGAGCGGGTGAGCGTCGAGGACGCCGATCTCCAGGCCCAGGCGGCCGACTGGTCGTGGTCGTCGAAGTACATCCAATACGCCGGTCTCCGGCTGCCCTCGGCGGACGTGATGGTCAAGCCCGCCACGACCGCGGAGGTCGAGGAGGTCGTGCGGATCGCATCGGAGTACCGCATGCCCGTCGTCCCGCGCGGTGGGGGATCCGGCACGCAGGGTGGGACCCTGGCGGTCTACGGCGGCATCGCCCTGGATCTCACCGATCTCGACGACATCGTCGAGATCGACGAGCAGAGCCTGACGGTCACCGTCGGCGCCGGCATCGACGGCCCGACCCTCGAGGCCGAGCTCAACACGCACGGGCTCACACTCGCGCACTATCCCGGTTCCTACCACCTCGGTGCGACCATCGGCGGCTTCATCGCCGCCCGCGGATCCGGGGTCGTATCCACGAAGTACGGCAAGGCCGAAGACCAGGTCCTGCAGGTCAAGGCCGTCGTGCCGCCCGGCGCCACGGTGGAGACCCTCCGGGTCCCCAGTCACGCGGCCGGCCCCGACCTGCTCCAGAGCTTCGTCGGATCCGAGGGCACCCTCGGGGTGATCACCGAGGCCACGCTGCGGGTGGATCCGCTGCCCGAGGCGCGCGGATTCCTCTCCTTCAGCTTCCCCGACATCTTCACCGGCATGGAGGCCGGGCGCCGCATCATGACGAACCGGCTGCGGCCGGCGGTCATCCGGCTCTACGACGAGGCCGACAGCGTCAAGCTCAAAGACTGGGTCGGCACGCCGTTCACCGGCACGCTCATGGTCGTCATGTGCGACGGCGCGCAAGAGCTCGTCGATTACGAGACCCGGGCGATCACCGAACTGGTCGAGGCCGCCGGCGGCACTTCGCACGGTCCCGACGTGGGCCGCATCTGGTGGGAGGGCAAGTACGAGCCCTACGCCAAGGGAAAGCTGCCCCAGCCGCCGTTGATGTACGGCACCTTCGATCAGGTCGCGAGGTTCTCGGACCTGCCCGCCATCTACCGGGCAAAGAAGAAGATCGTCGAGGAGGAGTTCGCCGAGTACGGCGCCCGCTATACGGCGCACCTGTCGCACTGGTACGACTGGGGAGCGATGCTCTACGACCGCTTCTACGTCGACGAACCGCCCGCCGACCCCGTGGAGGCCATGCGCCTGCACGATCGGCTGTGGGACGCCGGCATCCTGGAGGGCATCGCGCACGGCGCCGTGCTCAACGACCACCACGGAGTCGGCATCAAGCTCGGCCGATTCATGCACAAGCAGTACGGCGAAGGCTTCCGGCTGCTCAAGGCGCAGAAGGACGCGTGGGATCCCGATGGGATCATGAACCCGGGAAAACTGGGGTTCGGGCCGCCGCGCCGCTGACCTGCGCACCACGCGACACATCCGCACGACCGCAACCGACACTCAAGGGAGAGAGAACGATGCACCTGTCCATGCACAACTGGATGCGCCAAGAGCCGATCGAGACGACGATCGCCCGTCTGGCGAAGTACGGCTACAAGAGCATCGAGATCAGTGGGGAGCCCGAGAAGTACGACGCCAAGCACGTGCGTGGGCTGCTCGACCACTACGGTCTCGACTGCTGGGGGGCGGTGACCCTCATGGTCGACAAGCGCAACATGCAGTCGGCCGACGAGGCGATGCGCGCCTCGAGCGTGCAGTACGTCAAGGACTGCATCCAAATGGTCAGCGACCTGGGCGGTCAGATCCTGACCTACGTCCCCGGAACCGTCGGAAAGGTCGTCCCGGACTCCACGCCCGAGAACGAATGGCAGTGGCTGGTCGAGGGCACCAAGGAGATCTACGACTTCGCCGAGCAGAAGGGCATCCGCGTCGGTGTCGAGCCGCTGAACCGCTTCGAGTCCTACCTGATCACCCGTGCCGAGCAGGCGTTGGCGCTGTGCGACGCCGTCGGCCCGAACCTCGGCGTCGTGCTCGACGCGTTCCACGTGAACATCGAGGAGAGCAACATCTACGACGCGTTCCGGCTCGTCGGTGACAAGCTCGTCGACGTCCATGTGGCCGAGAACAACCGGATGCCCGCCGGCCACGGCGACTACGACTGGAACGAGTTCGTCGGCGTCCTCCGCGAGATCGGATACGACGGCGCTCTCACGGCCGAGTTCGTCGCCCCGGTCGACCGGACCCCGGCCAACAAGTACCCCAACGCGTTGGAGACGAACTTCGACAACCTCGAGATCGACGAGGAGCAGCTGAAGTTCATCATCGACCACGGTTCGTCGATCCTCACCGAGGAGTACTACGACTGGCTCGTCAAGGAGAACTCCGACACCCTGTTGCCGCTGACGAAGTAGCCATCCATCCCTCACCTCTGCAACGGAGCATCACGTGAGCCTTCCCGTCGCCCTCATCGCGACCCTCGACACGAAAGGGCCCGAGGTCGCCTACCTGCGCGATCGCCTCGCGGCGCTCGGCGTGCCGTCGATCGTGATCGACACCGGGATCCTCGGCGAACCCGTCGGGATCACCCCCGACGTCAGCCACGCCGACCTCGCGGAATTCGGGGGCATCACACTCGAGCGGTTGCAGCATGCCGGCACGCGTGGGGACGCGGTCGCGCTGATGCGCGGCTTCGTCGTCGACTACGTCGACCGGTTGTGGCGGGAAGGGCGCATCGCCGGGGGGATCGCGATCGGAGGTGTGGGCGTCGTCATGGGGGCGGCGGCGCTCCACCGCCTCCCCCTCGGCGTGCCCAAGATCGTCATCGCCCCCACCGCGTCCGGTCACCACGAGTTCGCGCCCTACGTGGGCACGAAGGACGTCATGGTGCTGCACTCGGTGGTCGACATCCTCGGTCTCCACGCGATCGCCACCACCGTGTTCGACAACGCGGCGGCCGCGATGGCGGGGATGCTCGAGCACGGCCACGCGCTCCCGGCGCCCGACCCGACAGCCCGATACGTCGGCGTCACGATGCTGGGGAACACCACCACCGCGGTGGGGGCGCTCGCCGAGCGTCTGGCCGAACACGGCTACGAAGCCGTGGTGTTCCACTCCAGCGGTGTGGGCGGAAGGTCGATGGAGGAGCTCGCCGAGGCGGGTCACTTCGTCGGGGTGATCGACTACACCACCAACGAGATCGTCGACCACCTCACCGGCGGCATCCACGACGCCGGCCCCGATCGGCTGCGCCGAGTGGGGCGGGCCGGGATCCCCCAGGTCGTCGTGCCGGCGTGCGTGGATTTCTCCGTCTTCGAAGCGGATGCCATCCCCGAGCGTCACCGCGACCGCCCGCTGTACGAACACAACCCGCAGTACACCCTCATGCGCACCTCCGAAGACGAGATGGCGCAGGTCGGCGAGATCTTCGCGGCACGCCTCAATGAGGCGACCGCCGACGTGGAGGTCATCGTCCCGACCGAGGGGCTGTCCATCCCGAATGCCCCCGGGGGTGTGTTCTGGAACCCCGACGCCGATCGGCGGTTCCTCGACACCGTCCGACGCGACCTGCGCGAGGACATCCCCGTGCGCACGGTCGCCCTCCATGCCGACGACCCCGCCCTGGGTCGGCTCGTCGCCGATGCCTTCCACACCCTCCACCTCGCCCGAGAAACCAAGGAGCAGACCTCATGACCGAACGTCCCGAACGCCGCGTTCCCCACCTCACCGAGGGTGACGAGGACTTCCGCGCGAAGTTCCGTTCGTGGAACCTCGCCGACCTGTCGTACGTCGACATCGAGGAGTACCTCAAGACCAAGGACACCGTGCTCGTGCCGATGGCCAGCACCGAGCAGCACGGGCCGCACCTGCCGCTGTACACGGACACCATCACCGCGGTCGAGATCAGCTCGCGCATCTCCGAGCAGATCGGTGTGCTGCACACCCCGCCGCTGTGGGCCGGTTACTCGCCGCAGCACATGTACGGCGTCGGCCAGGGCCGAGGCACCATCACGCTGCGGGCAAGCACCCTGCTGAACCTCATGAACGACGTCGCCCGCAGCCTCATCCACCACGGGTTCAACCGCATCATCTTCATCAACGGTCACGGCTCGAACACGAAGGTCGTCGACCCGGTGCTGCGTCGCCTGCGGTACGAGACCGGTGCGCTGATCTCGTTCGTCAAGCCGTTCATGGAGCGCTACGTCGGCATCCTCGAAGGCCTCATGGAGAACCCGCCGGAGGAGACCCCGGGCTGGCACTCGAGCGAACTGGAGACCTCGCAGGACCTCGCCTGGAACCCCGACCTGGTGCGGATGGAGCGGGCGGTCGACACGCGGGCCCACACGCCCGCCTTCCTGCCGGATGCCTTCCGCAAGAACGACGGGATGCCCGACACGGAGTTCGAGGGATACCAGTACTTCACCTTCCCGATGGACCACCACGAGTTCGTCGAGAACGGCATCATCGGCAATCCGATGCGCGCCACGGCCGAGAAGGGCGAGGAGGCGTTCCGTCGCTACAGCGAGCACGTCGCCCGCGGCATCCTCGAGCTGCAGAAGGTCGACGTCGACGTCCACACGCGCGAATTCATCGACCGTACGATGTGAGGATTGCATGTCGAACGAGCGGAAGGCGGTGAGGGCGATGTCGATGACCGACTCGGCTTCGAGGGTGAACGAGGCGTACGAGTGGCTCCTCGCGGAAATCACCGCCTTCCGGCTGTCCTCGGGCGCGCCGCTTTCGGAGAACCGCATCGCGACGCAACTGGGCATCAGTCGCACCCCGGTGCGCGAGGCCCTGCAGCGGCTCGAGACCGAAGGGCTGGTGCGACGCACCGACAACGCCCGGTTCTCGGTCTCGACGCTCACGCCGCGCGAGGTCAACGAAGCGTGCGATCTGCTCGAAGTGCTCGACACGTACATCTTCGTCAAAGCCGCCCGCGAGCACGACGAGGCGGTGTCGACGCAGATCATCGAGGTCGTCGACGAGATGATGGCCGCGGCCGAGGCCGGTGACAAGACCGCGTGGTCCGAAGCGGACATCCGGTTCCACCGGCTGGTCAACGAGGTCGCCGGCAACCAGCTGGTCTCCGAGACGGTCAAGCACACCCGACGCCGGATCCAGCGGTTCTGGACCCGCGCCGCGTCCGCCCAGTCCCGTTTGGTCGGATGCTCCGCCGAGCACGTCGAGCTCGCCAAGGCGATCGTCGCCCGCGACACCGAGGCGATCCCGCCGGCGGTGCAGAAGCACATCGGCCACATGCGGGTGAGCATCCTCGAAAAGCTCGAAGCGGCCTCGGTCTTCTTCGGCTGAAAACCCGCTCGGCAGCCTCTTCCATCCCTGCGCCCATACCTGTATACAAGAAGGAATACAGTTTCGTGTCCAATGACGAACACACCACCTGTCACGAAGGAGTGAGGTGAATGGACCAGTTTCTGCAAGTCGCCCTCAACGGCCTCACGCTCGCCGCGGTGTACTTCCTCGTCGCGAGCGGACTGTCGCTGATCTTCGGGCTCATGCGGGTCATCACAATGGCCCACGGCACCAGCTATCTCCTCGGCGGATACATCGGCTACGTGGTCGTGCGTGAGACCGGCAACTGGCTGCTCGGGGCGATCGTGGCGGCCGCCGCCGTCGGCCTGGTCGGCCTGTTCATCCACCAGGTGCTCATCAAGCGGTTCCAAGACGATGACATGCGGGTGGCCCTGATCACCCTGGGCGTGTCGATCGTCGGCGCCGACCTCATGTTCGCGGTCTTCGGCGGCACGGCCACCCAGGTGCCGGTGCCCGAGTGGCTCGCCGGGGGCGTCGACCTTCCCTTCCTGTCGAGCCCCTACCCGCTGCTGCGACTGGTGATCCTCGCGTTGGCGATCGTCATCGGCGTGACCATCTGGCTGGTGATCCAGAAGACCCGCTTCGGTGCCATCGTGCGCGCCGGTGTCGATGACAGTGAGATGACCGCCGCGACCGGCGTCGCGATCGGGCGTGTGTTCGCCATCGTGTTCGTCGTCGGCTCGGCCCTCGCCGGCTTCGCCGGTGTCGTCGGCGGATCCCTGTTCCCGCTGCTGCCGGGCCAGGACGCCACCTACCTGCTGTTCTCGCTCGTGGTCGTCATCGTCGGCGGGATGGGCTCCATCCCCGGCGCGGCGATCGGGTCGGTGCTCGTCGGTGTCGTCTCGCAGTTCGCGCTGGTGTACGTGCCCACCTACGCCCTCGTGATCACCTTCGCCCTGATGGTCGTGGTGCTCGCACTGCGACCGCAGGGCCTCATGGGGAGGACGACATGACCACCGACACCCGTACGGCGCCGGCCGATGCCGCGACGCCTCCGACCCGCCGCCGCAACCGCATGTGGATCGTGTGGACGGTGATCCTGATCCTCGCGATCATCTTCCCGTTCATCGTCGATCGTCCGCGGTTCTGGGTGTCCAACATCGGGGTGAAGTCGCTGTGGCTCGGCATCATCGCCATGAGCCTGGTGTTCCTCAACAAGTACGTGGGCCTGCTCTCGCTCGCGCAGATGACCGTGGCCGGCATCGCCGCCTACGGGGTCGGTTTCGCCGCCGTCACCCTCGGGTGGCCCGACGTCGCGGCCATCGGACTCGGCGTGCTCGCCGGAACCCTCGGGGCTCTGATCACCGCGCTGGTCGCGGCGCGCACCAAGGCGATCTACTTCCTCATGATCACCCTCGCGCTCGGCCAGGTCTTCTACTCGTGGGCCTCGCAGTCGATCGAGGTGACCAACGCCCGCCGCGGCCTGGCTCCGATCACCCGCGGGGACTGGGGGTTCCTGGACTTCCGTGACCTCAACGTCTTCTACTACACCGTCCTGCTCGCCGCCGTCGGCTGCTACCTGCTGTGCCGCTACATCGCCTCCACACCTTTCGGCTACGCGCTGCAGGGCATCCGCGACAGTCCCGAGCGCATGAGCGCCCTGGGGTACCCGATCGTGCGCTACCGCGTGCTCGCGATCACCTTCGCCGGGTTCATCGCCTCGATCGGCGGCGTCATCCTCGCCTTCGACCGATCACAAGTCGACCCCGACGTGGTGAGCCTGGGTGCGACCCTCGACATCCTCGTCGTCGCCGTCGTCGGCGGGATCGGATCCCTCGGCGGTGTGTTCGCCGGCGGGCTGTTCCTCACTCTCCTGGACAACTTCGCGGGGGACTTCACCGACCGCTACCTCACCCTCACCGGGTTGATCTTCATCCTGGTGCTCTACTTCGCGCCCGCAGGCCTTGCCGGCATCGCGGCGCAGATCAAGACGCGCTTCACCCGGAAGCGCTCCACAGACCCTGCGGGCGACGCGCCCGCAGCCGGGGCCTCAGCACCGTCACGGGGTCACGCAATCGAGAAAGGAAACAGCAATGAGGCTGACCAGCAAGACTGACAGGCGACTCCTCGCCGTCGGCGCGATCGCGGCCGCATCCGCGCTCGCACTCGCCGGCTGCAGCGGTTCGGGCGGCGGCTCGGACGCCGGAGGCGGCGATGGCACGCTCACGATCGGCGTCCTCGCCGTCGGCGAGGGGAGCCTCGCGTTCGCCATGGACGAGAGCAAGCGCGCCATCGAGGTGGCCATGCAGCAGTACGGCGGCGACGCCGACGGGGGAACCGTCGGCGACACGGAGGTCGAGTTCATCTACGAGTCGACCGACGGCACCAGCGGTACTGCCCAGACGAAGGTGAAGAAGCTCGTCGAAAACGACGACGTCGACATCGTCTTCGGGCCGGTCTCCGGTGACGAGGGCGAAGCGGTCGCGCAGTACGCGCTGACCGTTCCCGAGAAGACGTTCGTCATCTCGGCGGCCAGCCCGGTCGGTCTCACCCTCGAGGGTGCCGACAACCTCTACCGGTTCTTCGGCGACTCGGCCATGTGGATGGGCGGGGTCGGGACCTACGCCCACGACGACAAGGGGTACGAGAACATCTACCTCATCGCCGAGGACTACTCCTTCCCGTACGACAACGCCGGAGGCTTCTTCTCCGAGTTCTGTGACGCGGGTGGTCAGATCACCGGCAGCTCGTGGGTTCCGGTCGGCACCACCGACTACGCGACCATCATCTCGACCATCCCCGATGAGACCGACGCGGTGTATGTCGGGCTCGGTGGCGCCGACGCGGCGAGCTTCCTCTCACAGGCGGTCACCGCCGGTGTCGCCAAGCCCCTCGTCGGAGGGACGATCGCCGTCGACACGACGGCACTGTCCGGTGACACCAACCTCGCCTCTGCGGCGGAGGGGATGATCTCCGGCGGCCCCGTGCCCGGTCAGGACTACGACAACCCGAACTGGATCGAGTTCTCCGACGCCTACACGGCGCTGCCGGACGCGTTCCCGAGCCCGTCGATCTTCGCGATCCTGCCGTACAACTCGATCATGCCGCTCCTCATGGGCATCGAGACCACCGGTGGCGATCTGGGCGCCGACCAGGAGAACCTGCACGAGGCGCTCTCGGCGACCGACTGGAACAGCCCGACCGGCAACATCACGGTCGATGAGAACAACCAGGGCATCGTCGACAACTTCATCGTCGAGGTGCAGTCCGACGGCGGTGAGCTCGTGCTGAACACCATCAGCGAAGCGGCCGGCGTGACGCAGGACACGGTCACATACGACCGGTTCGACAGCTGCCCGTGATGCGGGCCGGGGGCCGGGCGATCATGCCCGGCCCCCACATCTTCGACGGAGAGGAACGCGCATGACGCACCGCACCCCGGCGCTCGAGGTCGTGGGGCTGTCCAAGCACTACGGCGGCCTGCACGCGATGCGCCCCATCGACCTGACCCTCGGCGACGGTGATCGCCTGAGCGTGATCGGCACCAACGGTGCCGGCAAGTCGACCCTGTTCAACTGCATCGCCGGCACCGTCCGCGCGAGCACGGGCCGCGTGTCGTTCTTCGGCACCGACGTGACGCGCACCAGCGCCGCGCACCGGGCCGGGATGGGTATCGCACGCACCTTCCAGACCTCGCGGCTGTTCGACAACATGACCGTCGCGCAGAACGTCTACGTGGCCCTCGGCGGGCGCCGCTTCCCGGGCGGGAGCCTGCGGCCGGTCGGCGGCGATGCGCCCCGATGGGACGAGGCCTCGAAACTTCTGGCGCGCGTCGGCCTCGAGAAGGTACACGATGCGGTCGTCGGCGACATCTCCCACGGGGAGCAACGCCAGTTGGAACTGGCGATGGCGTTCGCGCTCGAGCCGAAGATCCTCATGCTCGACGAGCCCGCCGCCGGATTCTCGCCGGCCGAGCGTGCGCGCCTGGTCACCATCCTCCGCGAGCTGCCCCACGAAGTCAGCCTGATCCTCATCGAACACGACATGGACATCGCGCTCGCCGTCGCCGATCGCGTGATCGTCATGCACGACGGGTCGAAGATCCTCGAAGGCACCCCCGACGAGATCCGGCGGAGCGAACGCGTGCGGGAGATCTACCTGGGAGGAGCGATCGACGATGTCGCCTGAACCACTGTTGTCCGTCTCCGGACTCAACGTCTCGTACGGCCACGTGCACATCCTGCAGGATGTCGCGTTCACGATGGGTGCCGAACCGCTCGGCATGGTCGGCCGCAACGGGATGGGCAAGTCCACCCTCGCGAAAGCGCTCGCCGGGATGCTGCCGATCGACTCCGGATCGATGCGCTTCGGCGACCGCGAGCTGGTCGGACGCACCCCGAACCAGGTCAACCGGGCAGGCGTCGGCTACGTGCCGCAGGGGCGACGCATCTTCCCCTCACTCACCGTGCACGAGCACCTGACGATGGTGGGCGGACGCCGGTCGCGGCGCTGGAGCGTCGCCGATGTCTACGACCTGTTCCCGCGTCTGGCCGAACGTCGACGCAACGGCGGCGCCGAGCTCTCCGGAGGCGAGCAGCAGATGCTCGCGATCGCGCGGGCGTTGCTGACCGATCCCCACCTGCTCGTGATGGACGAGCCCAGCGAGGGCCTCGCCCCCGCGATCGTCGACCACCTCGCCGACACCCTGCGCATGCTCGTGCGCGAGGGGCAGGCGGTGCTGCTCATCGAGCAGAACCTGCGCTTCACCCTCGAGCTGTGCCCGCGGGTCCTCGTCATGGTCAACGGGCGCATCGCGGCAGACCTCGAGGCCGATGTCCTCGCCCATGACCCCGATGCCCAGGCGCGCTACCTCGGGGTGTCGGAGTCCCACGCATAGAACACGCCGAGAAGAGGAGGACGACGATGACCGACTCACCGCTCCGGGTGGCCATGATCGGCCACGGATTCATGGGCGCCGCCCACAGTGTGGGCTGGCGACAGGCGCCACGGATGTTCGACCTGCCGCGCGCGGTGGACATGGCGGTGGTGGTCGGGCGACGTGCCGACGCGGCCGCCGAGGCGGCGACGCGATGGGGCTGGCGCGGCGCGGCGGACGACTGGCGCGCGGTCGTGCGCTCGGACGAGGTCGACGTCGTCGACATCGTCACCCCGGGGGACTCGCACGCGGAGATCGCCATCGCGGCGCTGGACGCCGGCAAGCACGTCCTGTGTGAGAAGCCGCTGGCCAATTCGCTCGGTGAGGCCGAGGCGATGGCGGCCGTGGCGGATCGCGCGCGGGAGCGCGGGCAGGTCGCCATGGTCGGGTTCACCTACCGGCGTGTGCCCGCGGTCACCCATATGCGTGATCTCATCGCCGAAGGCGTCGTCGGGCGGATCGCCCACGTGCGTGCGGCCTACCGGCAGGACTGGCTGGTCGACCGCGACATGCCGCTGGCCTGGAGGCTCCAGCGGGAGCACGCGGGATCCGGCGCGCTCGGCGACATCGGCGCCCACATCGTCGACATGGTGCAGTTCGTCACCGGGCAGGCGGTGACAGCCGTCTCGGGGACCCTCGAGACGATCGTCGCGCGACGACCCCTGCAGGCGGCCGGGTCCGGTCTGCAGGGCACCGCCGGGGAAGGCTACGGGGATGTCACCGTGGACGATGCGGCGCTGTTCACCGGTCGCCTCAGCGGTGGCGCGCTGGCCTCGTTCGAGGCGACACGGTTCGCCACCGGACGCAAGAACGGCCTCGAGATCGAGATATCCGGCGAACGTGGCGCGTTGCGTTTCGCGTTGGAGGACCTCAACGCCCTCGAGTACTACGACCGCACCGCGCCGGAGGACCGCCAGGGGTTCTCGCGCATCCTCGTGACCGAGGGGGCGCATCCGTACCTGTCCGGATGGTGGCCGCCGGGCCACATGCTCGGGTACGAGCACGGGTTCACCCACCAGGTGGTCGATCTGGTGGAGGCGATCGCGACGGGCACGTCGCCGCACCCGACCTTCGCCGAGGGGTTGTCGGTGCAGCGGGTGCTCGACGCGGTCGAGCGCAGCGACCACGATGGGTCGCGATGGACATCGACCGGCGATGAGGCCGGAGACGATCGAGGAGGAGAACGATGACCAGACCCGTCACGCTGTTCACGGGACAATGGGCCGACCTGCCGTTCGAGGAGGTCGCACGCCTGGCCGGCGAGTGGGGCTTCGACGGCCTTGAGATCGCCTGCTGGGGCGACCATCTCGACGTCTCGCGATGGGATGACGCCGAATACGTACGCTCGCGTCGCGAGATCCTCGCGCGCAACGGGCTGAAGGTGTGGACGATCTCGAACCATCTCGCCGGGCAGGCCGTGTGCGACGACCCCATCGACGAGCGCCACCGCGATGTGTTGCCGGCGCGCGCCTGGGGCGACGGTGACCCGGAAGGGGTGCGTCGACGTGCCGCCGACGAGATCATGATGACCGCGCGCATGGCCGACAAGCTCGGCGTCGACACCGTCGTGGGATTCAGCGGGTCGTCGATCTGGAAGGCCGTGGCGATGTTCCCGCCGGCCTCGGAGGCTTTCATCGACGCGGGATACGAGGACTTCGCCGCCCGCTTCTCGCCGATCCTGGACGTGTACGACGACCTCGGTGTGCGCTTCGCGCTCGAGGTCCACCCCTCCGAGATCGCCTACGACTACTGGACCACCGCGCGCACCCTCGAGGCGATCGGGGACCGCGCCAACTTCGGCCTGAACTGGGACCCCTCGCACATGGTGTGGCAAGACCTGGACCCCGTCGGGTTCCTGTGGGACTACCGTGACCGCATCTTCCACGTCCACTGCAAGGACACCAAGCGGCGCATGCAGAACGGCCGCAACGGGCGGTTGTCCTCGCACCTGCCGTGGGCCGATCCGCGGCGGGGCTGGGACTTCATCTCCACCGGGCACGGAGACGTGCCGTGGGAGAGTGCCTTCCGCATGCTCGACGCGATCGGATACGACGGCCCGCTCTCGGTCGAGTGGGAGGACGCGGGGATGGACCGGATGGTCGGGGCACCCGAGGCGCTGTCGTTCGTGCGTCGCCTGTCGAGCTACACCCCGTCGGGCCGGGCCTTCGACGCAGCCTTCTCCTCCTCCGACTGAGCACGGCCTGTTGCCGTAGGTGCGCGCAACCCCGACAGGAGATCCGCAGCCTCGACGGCCCGGAACCGCCGCTACGCGGCCGATACGGCGCGGATCTCCTGTGTTGTCGACGGCGGTCCCGGGCGAGGGGACCGCATCGAATTATTCCAACAGCCAAAATAATGCGACACTAGGAGGAGACGCCCGCCGACCGAGGAGTCCGTCCTGACCGCCCCCGCCGTCCCCACCGCCCGTCCCGCACACCGGATGGGCCGCTGGCGACACTTCGGGGCGATGCTCAAGGTCGGCGTGATCGGTTTCGGTGGCGGCAGCGCGCTGATCCCCGTGATGGAGAAGGAGCTGGTCGGCACCGGCCGACTGGACGAGGACGAGTTCGTCAAGGACACGGTCATCGTCAACATCACCCCCGGCGCCCTTCCCCCCAAGCTCGCCGCCCTGTCGGGCCTGCAGCTGAACGGTTCGACCGCGGCGCTCGCGGGGGCGCTCGCGGTCGCCCTGCCCGGCACGGTGGCAACGGTCGCCCTCCTCGCCCTCTTCTCCGCGCTCGGGCCGGGGGCGGTCTCGGTGATCGAGGCGGCCTCGTTGGGCATCTCGGCGTTCATCCTCTACTTGCTGGCCCACTACGTCGTGAAGGTGCTCGCGCCGGCCGGCCGCCTGCGGGCCGTGCCGGTGATCATCGCCGTGCTGGCGTTCGTGCTCTCGGGCGCGGGCAAGACCGTCTCGCTCGGCCACGACCTCGCCGAGGCCGAACCGGGGTGGGCGGTGCCGGAGCTGTCGGCACTCGGACTCGTGCTCGCCTCACTCGGCGGCATCGCGGTGGTGACGATCTGGCAGATGGTGCGCGGTTCGTCCCACCCGGACACCGGTGACGCCGCGGCCGCGCCCCCCGGTGCCGGTCGCCGTGCGATGCGGGCGGCCGGTCTCGTGGCCGCGCTCGTGGTCGTCGGTGTGGGCCTCGCCCTGGTGGCGGTGCCGGGCGCCGAGACCGCGGGGTTCCTGGGGCTGATCCTGGTGTCGACCGTGTCGTCGTTCGGAGGTGGCGAGGCCTATGTCGGCGTCGCCGACGGATTCTTCGTCGCGTCCGGAGTCGTCGACTCGTCGGTCTTCTACGGCCAGATCGTTCCGGTCGCCAACGCGCTGCCCGGGCCGATCCTCGTCAAGATCGCCGCGGGCGTCGCATACACGGTGGGGGCGGAGTCGGGGTCGGTGGCGGCCGGGGCGGTGCTCGCCGTCGCGGCGCTGCTGATCACCGTCGGCAGCTGTTGCGCCGTCGCCCTCCTGCTCCTGGCCGGATACGACCGCGCCCGAGACTCGATCTTCGTGCGGAACATCACCGCCTACAT
Source organism: Microbacterium aquimaris (assembly GCF_039531285.1). Taxonomy (NCBI): domain Bacteria; kingdom Bacillati; phylum Actinomycetota; class Actinomycetes; order Micrococcales; family Microbacteriaceae; genus Microbacterium; species Microbacterium aquimaris. The sequence goes on from NZ_BAAAPT010000001.1 coordinate 1,134,114, forward strand.
CCTGCCGGTCATCTGCGGCCTGCTCGCATCGACCTCGGTGTCGCTGCTGCACGCGAGCGCGGGCATCGCCGAGGGCGCGGGCATCCCGCCCGCGTGGGCCGTCGTCGGCAGCGTCGCGCTCGCGGCGACGGTGCCGTTCATCCACCGTCTCGCCACCGTGCCGGACATCGTGCTCATCCTGGTGTTCGGTGGGGGGTCCCTGACGCTCCTCGCGCTGATCTGACCGTCTCAGACCACGGGTGGCCCGTAGACCGCGGCATCGAGGGCCACTGCGGCGGCACCGGCGACTCCGCCCTCGGTGAGGCTCGCACGGCGGATCACGACCGAGGGTCGCACGAGGGGGAAGGTGGCCGCGGCGGTCGCGTCGGCCAGGTCGTCCAGGAGGCGGTCGGGCGCCGTCGCGAAGGCCCCGCCGAGCACGATCACATCCGGACCGGTCAGGTTCGCCACGATCGACAGGCCCTGCGCCATCCGCGCGACGAAGTCCTCGTGCACGGGCGTGCCGCGTACCGCGTCGACGGCGACGAGGATGTCGAGGTCGTCGACACCGGTCACCTCCGCACGGGCTGCCTCCAGGCGTGCGCGCAGGTGAACGGTCGAGGTCACCGTCTCGAGGCAACCGCGGTTGCCGCAGGGGCATGGAACCCCGGCCGGGTCGACCTGGATGTGTCCCAGCTCGCTCACGCCGTGGGCCCCGCCGCGTGCGGCCGCACCGCGCATGACGAGGCCCAGCCCGAGGCGCTTGCGGAGGTAGACGTAGGCCAACCCCCCGGCGCGGTGGCGGCCGGGCGAGGGGTGTTCGGCGTAGTGCGCCTCGGCGAGGGCCATCGCGCGCACATTGTGCTCCACGTGCACCGGTGCGCCGAGCTCGCGTTCGAGCAGGTCGGCGACGGGGATGTCCCGCCAGCCGAGGTTGACAGCGAGGGTGTTCACGCGTCCGGAGCCGTCGACCGCGCCCGGCGCGGCCACCCCGATGGCGCACGGGGGCGTGCCGGGGTCGTCGGAGATCACCGCGCGCAGCTGTGCGGCCGCGAGGGCGAGCACGTCGTCGGCGGGCATCCGTGGGTCGAACTCCGCCACCCGGACCCCGCGGGCCCGTGCCAGGCCGTCCGCCAGCCCGGCACGGATCATGCCGACACCCAGTTGGATGCCCCCGACGGTGACGGCTTCGGGGACGGCGCGTAGCGCGATCGCCGGGCGGCCCCGGCGCGCATGCGCGCCGGGCCCGGCGAGCTCCTCGATTCTGCCGTCGACCAGCAACGGGCCGACGGTGTGGGTGATCGTCGTCGGGGAGAGCCCGAGTCGCTCCGCGAGCACGATTCGGGAGGCGGGGCCCTCGTCGCGCAGCAGGCGCAACACGGCGCGAGCGTGACGACCGGGGGTCGTCCGCGCCTCGCCGTCCCCGCCGATACCGCTCACGACCGTGCGCTCAGCCCTCGCCGCCGAGGTTTCCCGTCAGACGCGAGTGGATCGCCGAGCTCGACTCGTTCATGCCCTCGATGACGACGCGTTTGCCGTGGTTTTCGTACTTGGTCACGATCGCGTCCAGGGCGGCGACGGTCGAGGCGTCCCACACGTGCGAGCGCGACATGTCGATCACGACGCGGTCCGGGTCGTCGGCGTACTCGAACTGGGTGGTGAGGTCGTTCGAGGAGGCGAAGAACAGCTCGCCGTCCACGCGGTAGTGCGCCGTGGGGACGCTCGCCTGCTCGTCGATGGTGCGGGTGACGCTGGTGAAGTGCGACACCCGGCGGGCGAAGATCACCATCGCCACCACGACACCCAGCACGACGCCGATCGCGAGGTTGTGGGTGATCACGACGACCGCGACGGTGGCGACCATGACGATGGTCTCACCGATGGGCATGCGCTTGAGGGTGCCGGGGCGGATCGAGTGCCAATCGAAGGTCGCGACCGAGACCATCACCATGACGGCCACGAGCGCGGCCATCGGGATCAGGCCCACGATGTCGCCGAGACCGACGACCAGGATGAGGAGGAAGACGCCGGCGAGGAAGGTGGAGATGCGCGTGCGGGCGCCGGAGGCCTTCACGTTGATCATCGTCTGGCCGATCATGGCGCAGCCGCCCATCCCGCCGAAGATCCCGGACAGCACGTTGGCGGCACCCTGGCCGAGGGCTTCGCGGGTCTTGTGCGAGTGGGTGTCGGTGATGTCGTCGACGAGCTTGGCTGTCATGAGCGACTCCATGAGGCCCACGAGCGCCATCGCGAGGGCGTAAGGGGCGATGATCGCGAACGTCTCCCCGGTCAGCGGCACATTCGGGATGAGCAGTTCCGGCAGGCTGTCGGGGAGCTCGCCCTGGTCAGCCACGGTCGGCACGGCGATCGCGAAGGTCACCGTGATGACGGTGAGGATGACGATGGCCACCAGGGGCGCGGGGATCGCCTTGGTCAGGCGCGGCATCCCGACGATGATCACCAGGCCCGCGATCACCAGCGGGTAGACCTGCCACGGTACGTCGACCAGGTGCGGGATCTGCGCGGTGAAGATGAGGATGGCGAGGGCGTTGACGAAACCGACCATGACGCTGCGGGGGATGAAGCGCATGAGCTTGGCGACGCCCACCGCGCCGAGGACGACCTGGAAGACACCGGCGAGGATCACGGTGGCCAGGAAGTAGTCCATGCCGTACTCGCGGGCGACCGGGGCGATCACGAGGGCCACCGCGCCGGTCGCGGCGGTGATCATCGCGGGGCGACCACCGAGGAACGCGATGGAGACGGCCATCACGAACGACGAGAACAGCCCCACACGGGGGTCGACGCCGGCGATGATCGAGAACGAGATCGCCTCGGGGATCAGGGCGAGCGCGACGACGAGCCCGGCGAGCACCTCTTTGGTGAGGATACGGGGGCTGCGCAGCGCCTCGAGGACGGACGGGCGCGGACGGTAACGGTCGGACGCGGTGGCGCGCGAAGCGGTGGCCATGGGATCTCCGGAAGCAAAGGGGGACTCGAGCGAGCCGGGTGGGCACGTGCGCGGGAGCGCGACGCGGCGAGGTTCCGGTCACCCAGAGTACGGGACGCGCCTGGACGCGCGTGCGCGGGCCCTGGTCAGCGGACCCCCTTCATGAGCGCCAGTACCGGCTTGACCGACGCGATCATCGCCAGTCCGATGACGATGGCGATGCCGCCGAGGATCGAGAAGTAGGGCACCTGGTCCTCCGGCGTGTAGAACTCCGCGGCCCATCCCGCGATCGTCGTGCCGAGGGCGACCGACAGGAAGAACAGGGCGACCATCTGCGCGTGGAATGCCGTGGGGGCGAGTTTGGTGGTCACCGACAGGCCCACCGGCGACAGCAGCAGCTCGGCGACGGTGAACACGAACAGGATCCCCACGATCGCCAGCAGCGGTGTGGAGTTCGGGGCGCCGCCGGCCCACGGCAGGAACAGCAGGAACGCCGATCCCATGACGATCGCGGCCAGGCCGAACTTCATCGGCGTCGACGGGGCGCGGTTGCCGAGCTTGGTCCACAGGGCCGCGAAGACGCCGGAGAGCACGATGATGAAGATCGGGTTGATCGACTGCACCCACGACACCGGCATCTCCCAGCCGAAGATCGAGCGGTCCAGCTGCTTGTCGGAGTAGATGGTCAGCACCGTGAACTGCTGCTGGTACAGCGACCAGAAGCCGACGCTGACGATGAACAGCGGGATGAAGCCGAAGACCCGGGAACGCTCGATCGACGTGATGCGGTTCGAGCCGAGGATGACCACGAAGTAGGACACGGCGGCGACGACGGTGATGAGGATCACGACGAGATCGAGGTTGCTCGGGGTGACGACGCCCAGCAGCACCAGGGCGGCGAGAGCGACCACGGCGCCCAGGGTGATCGCGATCCACATCGGGTAGCGGTTGCGTGGCAGGGGGTTCGGCACGATGCGGGCCGCATCCGGCAGCCCCTTGCGGCCGATCGCGTACTGCACGAGTCCGATCGCCATGCCGACCGCGGCGAGACCGAAGCCCCACTGGAATCCCATCGTCGTCTGCAGCAGACCGGTCAGGATCGGACCGAAGAACGCCCCGAGGTTGATGCCGAGGTAGAACAGGGAGAACCCGGCGTCGCGGCGCGGGTCGTCGGCGCGGTAGAGCGTGCCGACGACGGCGGTGGCGTTGGCTTTGAGGCCGCCCGAACCGAAGGCGATGAGCACGAGCCCGACACCCAGTCCCCAGAACCCGGGGAGGAGGGCGAGGGCGATGTGCCCGGCCATGATCACCCACGCGCTGTAGAAGAGCACCCGCTCCGAACCGAGCACGCGGTCGGCCAGCCATGCCCCGACGATCGTGGAGAGATAGACGGTACCGCCGTAGGCGCCGACGATCCCGGTGGCGATCGCCTCGTCCATCCCCAGGCCGCCCTCGGCGACCGAGTAGTACATGTAGATGAGCAGGATGCCCTGCATGCCGTAGAAGCTGAATCGCTCCCACATCTCCACACCGAACACGTGCGCGAGCGCGCGGGGCTGACCGAAGAAGCGCGTGTCGGCGTCACCTGGCGCGTTCGCGAACACCCCGGCCGCGTCGGTGCCGCTGGCCTCCGCCGCGACGTCGGCCGTGCCGCCGCCGGCGGCTCGTTCGGCCGCGGCGGCGCCGTCCGGCGGCCCTACCGGGACTTCTTCGGGCCCGTGTCCACTGTCGTTGTGCATCGGTTCACGTTATCGACACCGGGCCGGCTCCGACAGTTCGTTCCGCGCCCGTGTCGGGGATCCGCTCGACGAACGCGTCGACCACCGCATCCAGCCACCCGCCGACCGAGGCGACGGCCTCGTCGGTGTCGGGGTAACGGCATCGCAGGTGCAGCCCGCGGCGGTTGACGACGAACCACAGCATCACATCGTCGCTGGCGCTGACGGCCGAGACGTACTGTGCGTCGAGTCGGTCGTCGAGCTCGGCCGGCAGGCGGCGGGTGTCGAGCCACGACAGGGCGAACATGCCGCGGGGGACCTTCATGCCGCCGTAGGGCTCGAGGATGGGTGCGAGCGGGTGGGAGCCGAGGGTGATCGCCCGCTTGACCGACGCCGCGCAGGCCGTCGGTGCGGCGTCGTCGCACTCGAGGACCGAGTTGGTGATGAACCATCCCGACGAATCGTGCCAGCGCGGCTCATGCCGGCTGTGGACCGGGAAGACCGCTCTGAGGGGGGCGTCGGCCAGTCGTCGGGTCACATCGGTGAGGGCCGACATCGCCAGACCGATCGTCGAGGTGCCGGCGGCTTTGGCGGCACCCGCGAACGCGTCGTACTCGACGGCGTCCATCACCTCGCGCACCTCGACCACCGGCAGCGCGCCGGGCTCGGGATCCCCGACCGGGAGGGGGAACCGCGGCATCTCGCCGCCGCCCAGATCGAGCAGTTCCGCCCACTCGGCGACGACCTCCGCGGGCGCCGGGCCGCGCTTCTCCAGGGCGGCGGTGTGCTCGGCGAACGGCGGCGCGTCGGGCAGGTCGTCGGCGCCCGCCTGCCCGGAGGCCGCATCGAGGTAGGCGATCAAGTCGCGGGCGACCACCACGAGCGACCACATGTCGACGTGCGCGTGGTCGGCGGCGAGGACGACGCAGGGCCGTGGATCGTCCGCGGCCGCATCCGGTTCGACCACGGCCATCCGGTGCGACGGCGCCGCGAGCGGGCGGCAGACGACGTCGAACAGCTCGCGCACGACCTCGCGCGTCGCGATGCCCTCCGGCACGTCGTGGGTCTCCCACGCCCCGTCCCCGAGGTGCACCTCGTGCAGGGTCGGTTCGCCGGCGTCGTCGAGGCCGAACACCGACCGGAACGTCCCGTGGCGGTCGACCGTGCGCTCCCACGCCGCGGCGAGGTCGTCGCGTGTCGTTCCGGCCGGTAACCGCAGGGCGATGGACATCCAGGAGCCCGGCCGATCACCGGCGCCCACATGGCGGCCCTGATCGAACGAGACCGGAAGAGCGCGGCCGCGGGGGCCGACCGGGCGCAGGGCGTAGCTGTGCACCGCTCCGGGCGGGAGCGTGGCCTGCGCGATATTCGTGAGCCGCATCGCCCGTAGTGTAGAGGCCCGGTGTTTCGTTCCCGAGACGGTATGTCACAACCGGCGACGGCGCACCGGAGATGGAGGAACGGTGCCCACTCTCGAAGTTCCGCACGGAGCAGTACTCGACTACGAGATCACCGGCGAGGACGGTCCCCTCGTCGTGCAGCTGCACGGGCTGACGTCGTCGCGTGAGCGCGACGCCCAGCTCGGGCTCGACCTCGCCCGCGCCCTGCGCGGTCACCGCGTGCTGCGGTACGACGCGCGTGGTCACGGTGGCTCCACCGGCGACCGCGACCCGCGTTCGTACCAGTGGAATCGGCTCGCCAAAGACCTGTTGGCGCTGCTCGACCACATCGCCCCGGGCGAACCCGTGCACGCCATCGGCCCGTCGATGGGGTCGGCCACTCTGCTGCACGCTGCGAAGAAGCATCCCGGCCGGTTCGCGAGCCTGACCCTCGTGGTGCCGCCGACCGCATGGGAGACCCGTGCCGCGCAGTCCCAGCTCTACCGCGCGAACGCCGCCCTCATCGAGAAGGAAGGGCTCGGCGTCTTCCACGCCAACCACACCGCCCCGGTGCCGCCGGCGCTCTCTGACGCACCGACGACGACCCCGACGGTGCCCGAAGACCTGCTGCCCACCGTGCTGCGCGGTGCCGCCGGCACCGACTTCCCGAGCGAGAAGGCGGTCTCGCGCATCACGACGCCGACGCTGATCCTCGCGTGGACGGGGGACTCCGCGCACCCGGTCTCGACCGCCAAGCGCCTGAAGAAGCTCCTGCCCGACGCGCGTCTGGTGATCGCAAGGACCCCCTACGGGATCATGGCGTGGCCGGGTCTGTTCGCCGAGCACGTCACCACCATCGACCACCGCTGAAGGCCGCGGGATGCGCGGGCCGGGAACGTGCTCGGGTGGGCGGGCGTAGGGTGGGCGGCGTGACCGCGCAGCACCTCGAGACGCCGGCGGAGATCGAGATCCGCCCGCTCGCATCCGTCGACGACGCCTTCACCGCCGGCGACGTACTCGCCCGTGTCTGGGGCGGTGACCGGGGCGCGATGCCGCCGCAACTGCTGCGGGCCATGGCCCATGCCGGCTCCTACACCGTGGGGCTGTGGCGCGAGGGGGAGATGGTCGGGGCTTCGGTGGCCTTCTTCGGGCCCCCGACCGAGCGCACCTTGCACTCGCACATCACCGGTGTCCTGCCCGGCCATCAAGGTCGCGGTGTCGGACGGCTGCTCAAGCAGCATCAGCGCGAGTGGGCACTCGCCCGCGAGGTCGGCACGATCACGTGGACCTTCGACCCCCTCGTGCGACGCAACGCGCACTTCAACTTCCGGGTGCTCGGTGTGCGCGCGGTGGAGTATCTCGTCAACCACTACGGCGCCATGGACGACGGGGTGAACCGTGGCGACGAGACCGACCGCATCCTCGTCGCGTGGGCCGTGGCCTCGGCGCCCGCCGAAACGCCGCACGACGACCGTGTGGTCGCCACCGTCGAGGTGCCGGCCGACATCGAGACCCTGCGACGCGAAGATCCTGCGGCGGCCCGGCGATGGCGCATCCGTGTGCGGGAGCAGATGCAGGCCCACATCGCGGCGGGACGGGTGGTCGGCGGATTCGACGACCACCGCGGCTATCTCCTCGTGCGTCCCTGACCGGCCCTCGGCGTTCCGCGTCCACAACTCCTCAACATCGGCTCTCGTCGAACCCAAGTGGGCGTGCTCCGCCCGTGTGGTGCCGATTCTTGAGGAGTTACGAACGGGTCGGGTGGGGTGGTTCAGTCCTCGGAAGGCACCTCGGGGCCGCCGGGCCGAACGTCCGCGTCATCACGGATGTCAATGCGCTTCACGCCGTCATGCGTGGACACATCTATGCGGGGGGCGGCGTCCGCCTCGGTCGCATCCGGTGCCGACGTCAACTGGTCGTGCCGTTTCTCGTCCGGCGTCATCTCGTCGTTGCCCGACATCACGGCCTCCACGCGTCGCTCTCGAGGTGCGAGCCCGCTTGCGGGCCCATCTGCAACATGCCGCCGTCGACCACCCAACTGGCCCCCGTGACATAGCTCGAGGCGGGCGAGGCGAGGAAGGCGATGACCTCGGCGACCTCTTCCGGGGTGCCCGGGCGGGCCAGGGGGATCCCGGGGCGACGGGTGTTCGCGGCGTCGGCGGATTCCATGTCGTTGAGCGGGGTCGTGATCTCGCCCGGGGCGACCGCGTTCGCGGTGATCCCGTGCCCGCCCAGTTCCTGCGCCATGACCTTCATCAGGCCGCCGAGGCCGTGCTTGGCGGCGACGTACGGAGCGGACTGGACGCGAGGTTGGTGCTCGTGCACGCTCGTGACGGCGATGAGGCGCCCGCCGGTGCGCTGGGTCGTCATCCGCCGGGCCGCGGCCTGGAGAGCCAAGAAGGCGCCGTCGAGGTTGAGGGAGACGATTCCTCGCCACGTATCCACATCGACGTCGAGAACGGGGCCGCCGTTGCCGCCGCCGGAGTTGTTGACGAAGACGTCGAGACCGCCGATCTCGTCGACCATGCTGTCGATGCTCGCGCCGACCTGGTCGAGGTCGGTTGCGTCGAACTGCCGCACGAAGGCGCGGCGCCCGCGGTCGCGTACGCCGCGCGCCGTTTGTTCGGCGCCGTCTTGGTCGCTGTGCCACGTGACGACGACATCGAGTCCGGCATCGGCGAGGGCGAGAGCGGTGGCCGCCCCGATCCCCGAGTCCGACCCGGTGACGATGGCGCGGCGAGGGTGGAATCCGGTCTGCATGCCCGCGACGTTACGGCCGTGATCGCGCGCTCGAGAGGGGCTTTACACGACAGGTTCGGCGCGTTAGGCGCCGCGCGTCCCCGAACGGATCTGCGCGCTGGTGTATCGCCACGGCATGCATGCCCTCTCGTTCGGTGAGCACTGCACGGCCCGGCACACCGCACGGAAGGAACCGACATGCGCACCACCATCACGCCCGCAGCCTCGGACATCACCCGCACCGACGGGAAGCAGCGCATCCGGCTGTGGCCCTTCACCCGCGCGGCACGGCGCCGCGCGACCTTCGTGCCCGGGCCCGCGGCCGCACGCGGAAGCCGCGTCGTCCTCGTCTGAGGACGTCTCCGGCGCGCGCCCGCACCCCGCTAACGTGGGGGCATGCCGATCGCCCACCCCGCGGCATCCGTCACCCTCGACGGATTCGAGCTGCGCGTCTTGCACCTCCCACTCGTCTCGCCGTTCACCACGTCGTTCGGAACCGAGACCGTCCGCGAGGTGATCGTCGCGCGTGCCCTCGCCGACGGCGCCGAGGGATGGGGCGAGATCGTCACCCAGCAGGCGCCGCTCTACTCGAGCGAGTACACGCAGGGCGCGTGGGATGTCGCGACGCGCTTTTTCATCCCGGCCCTTCTCGCCGAGCGATCCCTCGCACCCGAACGCGTCGCCGCCGTGCTGGAACCGTTCGTCGGGCACCGTATGGCCAAGGCCGGACTCGAACTCGCGGTGCTCGACGCCGCCCTGCGCACCGAGGGCCGCTCGTTCGCCTCCTACGCCGGCGCCGTCGTCGACCGGGTTCCTTCCGGGGTCTCGGTGGGCATCCAGCGGAACCCGGCTGCGCTCGTCGACGCGGTGCGGGGCTACCTCGACGAGGGGTACGTGCGGATCAAGATCAAGATCAAGCCCGGACGCGACATCGACGACACCGCCGCGGTCCGCGAGGCGTTCGGGTCCATCCCGCTCCAGGTCGATGCGAACTCGGCCTACACGCTCGCCGACGCCGACACCCTCGCCGCCCTCGACCGCTTCGACCTGCTCTTGATCGAGCAACCGTTGCAGGAGGACGACCTCGTCGACCACGCCACCCTCGCCGCGGGACTGGCGACCCCCGTGTGCCTCGACGAGTCGATCACGTCGCGGAAGGCCGCATCCGATGCCCTCGCCTTGGGATCTGCGGCGATCGTCAACATCAAGGCCGGACGGGTGGGTGGATACCTCGAGGCCATCGCGATCCATGATCTGTGCCGCGACGCCGGGGTGCCGGTGTGGTGCGGCGGGATGCTCGAGACGGGCATCGGCCGTGCCGCGAACGCCGCCCTGGCCGCCCTGCCCGGCTTCACCCTGCCGGGTGATGTCTCCGCGGCGGACCGCTTCTACACGCGCGACGTCGTCACCGAGCCGGCGGTACTCGACGACGGCCATGTCCGCGTGCCGACCGGTCCCGGTCTCGGCGTCGACATCGACGCCGACGCGCTCGACGCTTTCACGGTCGAGAAGGCGGTCATCCGCGCGTGACCCCCGCCGCCCGGCCCGCCCGGCCCGCGACCCGGTGAACAACACAGGAGATTCCACGGCAGCGGGTGTCATCCGGCCCTGCTGACGGGCGCGGACCCGCCGATCTCCGGTGTTCTTCACGACGTGGTCTCCCGAGGTTCGGAGGGTGCGGCCTATCCTGGCGCCATGGCAGCAAGCAAAGGCGCTCCCGCTCCCGACGGTGCCGGTCGCCGTGCCCAGTCCGAGATCTACCGTGCCGGTGTCACCGGCGCGACCCCGGCCGTGCCGGTCGATCCGCGAGCGCTCGCCGAGGCGGCGAGGCGGCGGATGAGCCGCGAGGCCTTCGCCTACATCGCCGGCGGCGCGGGATCGGAGCGGGGCATGGCCGCCAACCGTGCCGCGTTCGAGCGGTGGCAGGTATGGCCCCGCCCGCTGCGCGATGTGGCCGAACGCGACCTGTCCATCGAGCTGTTCGGTGTGCGGCGCCCGTCGCCGTTGATCCTCGCACCGCTCGGCGTGATGGAGATGGTGCACGACGACGGTGACGCGATGATCGCGCGCGCCGCCGACGGGGCCGGAGTGCCCTATGTGCTGAGCAATCAGGCGTCGAAGCCGATGGAAGATGTGGCGGCCGCCGCTCCGCACGGTTCCCGGTTCTTCCAGTTGTATTGGTCCTCCTCTGACGAGCTGAACGCGTCTCTGCTGTCCCGCGCCGAGCAGGCGGGGTGCGAGGCGATCGTCGTCACTGTCGACACGCACCTGCTCGGATGGCGCACCCGGGACCTTGACCTCGCCTACCTGCCGTTCACGCGGGGGCTCGGAATCGCCCAGTACACCAGCGACCCGGTCTTCCGACGCCTCGTCGAACGACGTGCGAAGGCCGCGGGTCCGTCTCCGTCGGTGCGGATCACGCCATCGGCGTTGCGGGCCGGGGTGTCGATCGCACGCAAGGGGCGGCCTCTCACCGGGGAGGGTCTGCGGGGAAGCCTCGCGTCACCACTGCCCCGCGCTGCGGTCGAGACGTTCCTCGACGTGTTCGCCACCCCGTCGCTGACATGGGACGACCTCGCCAAGGCCCGTGAATGGACGACCCTGCCGATCATCGTGAAGGGGATCGTGCACCCCGATGACGCCGCTCGGGCGGTGGATGCCGGTCTCGACGGGGTGTGGGTCTCCAATCACGGCGGGCGTCAGATCGACCGGTCCGTGCCGACACTGGACGTGCTGCCCGAGATCGTCGACCGCGTCGGCGGGGTGGTCCCCGTCGTGTTCGACTCCGGGGTGCGAAGCGGGTCGGATGCGTTCGTCGCGCTCGCGCTCGGCGCCTCGGCGGTGGCGATCGGCCGTCCGTACGCCTACGGGTTGGCCGTCGCGGGGGAGGTCGGTGTCCGCGAGGTGTTGCGCAACATCGTGGCCGAGCTCGACATCACCCTGGGGTTGTCGGGCCACACGCGGATCGCCGACCTCGGCCGGGACGCGCTCCGCGCGGTGTGACGCGGGCGCCCGCGTCACACCGGTGGGGTCAGAGGTCCCCGCGGGCGCGGGCCTCGCGGCGCGTGAGGGGCTTCGCGTTCCCGCCGGGCGTGCCGGCGGTGGTCTCGTCGGGCGCCTCCGCCGGATCGGCCCACGGGGCGTGGTGGGCGCGCTCGAGCTGGGCGCCTTCGACGTCGACGTTCGGCACGATTCGGTCCAGCCAGCGGGGTAGCCACCACGCGGAGCGTCCCAGGAGGTGCATGAGCGCGGGCATGAGCAGCATGCGCACGACGAATGCGTCCAAGAGCACGCCGAACGCCAGTCCGAACCCGATCGATCGGATCATCGTGGACTCGGCGAAGATGAACCCGCCGAACACCGAGACCATGATCAACCCCGCGGCGGTCACCACCGCGCGGCCGGCGCGCAGCCCCCGCATCACGGCGAGGCGCGCGGGCGCCCCGTGCACGAAGGCTTCGCGCATGCCCGAGGACAGGAAGAGCTGATAGTCCATGGCCAGTCCGAACAGGATGCCGACCAGCAGCACCGGGAGGAAGCTGAGGATGGGCCCGGTCGCGTGGAGACCGATGATCTCGGCGCCCCAGCCCCACTGGAACACCGCGACGGTCGCCCCGTAGGTGGCGAACAGCGACAGGATGAACCCGCCGGTGGCGATGATGGGCACGAGCAGTGAGCGGAAGACGACGATCATGATCACCAGCGAAAGTCCGACGACGACGGCGATGTACAGCGGCAGCACGTCGGCGAGGTTCTCGGAGATGTCGATGTTGATCGCAGCCTGACCGGCCACGCCGAGCTCGTACTGGCCGTCGACGGGCGGCAGGGCACGGAGATCCCGCACGAGTTCCTCGGTCGAGACCGAGCTGGGGCCGTCTTCGGGAACGACCTGGAAGGCGGCCAGGGTGCCGGAATCGGACACGGCGATCGGGGCGACGGCGACGACCCCGTCGAGGTCGGACAGCGCCGTGGCGATGTCCAGCTGTGCCTGCAGCTGGGAGGTCTCGTCGAGGTCGCCGGGCAGCGTCGCCGAGATGAGCAGGGTGCCGTTGGCCCCGGCGCCGAAGGCCTCCTCGGTGAGGGAGTAGGCCTGGTAGGCGTAGGACTCCTCGGGTTCGCTGGACCCGTCAGGGAGGCCCACACGCATCGACAGGGCCGGGATGGCGATCACGAGCAGCGCGATGATCGCCCCCGCCGCGGTGAGGACGGCTCGCCATGTGCCCATGGGCTTTGCTCCGATGTCCTCGTGGTGGACCGTGCCGATCTTCGCGCGGGCCCGCCGGTTGAGGACACGAGGGCCGATGAGGCCGAGGAGAGCCGGTGTCAACGTGACGGCGATGAGGACCGCGATCAGCACGGCGAAGGCGCCGACGGTCCCCATGAGGCCGAGGAAGGGGATCCCGGTGATGTTCAGCGCGAGCAAGGCGATGATGACCGTCGACCCGGCGAAGGTGACGGCGTTTCCGGCGGTCCCGTTGGCGAGGCCGATCGACTCGCGCATCTCGGCGCCTTCGAGGAGCTGCGTGCGATGGCGGTTGATGATGAACAACGAGTAGTCGATGCCGACCGCGAGCCCGAGCATGATCCCCAGCACGGGGGTGACGCTCGACATGTCGAGCACGCCGGACAAGGAGAGGGCCGCGAGTACGGCGATTCCGACCCCCACGAGGGCTGTGGCGATGGGGAGGGCCGCGGCGACGGCGGTTCCCAGCATGACCAGCAGCACGATCGCGGCGATCGCGAGTCCCACGATCTCGCCGATGCCCACGAGGTTCGGGACCGACTGGGCGAGCGTCGACGAGAAGGCGTACTCGACGCCGTCGATCGGGTTCGCCTCGACATACGAGATGACGGCGTCCTTCGACGTGGCGTCGAGTTCGAGGAGCGGCACGTCGAACGAGACGTTCACCAGCGCGGTCGCGCCGTCTTCGGATACGACACGGATGCCGTCGGAGAGCGCCAGGAGCTCGGCGCCGAGTTCGAGCTGCTCGGCCGCCTCCGCAAGGTCTGCACGGCCGTCGTCGAGGTCGGCCTGTTGTGCGGCGATTTCCTCGCGTCCCGCGTCGATCTGCGCTTGCTGGGCGTCGAGTTCCGCCTGCTGCGCGTCGAGCGCGGCGATCTGCGCGGCGGGTGCGCCGGCCGCTTCGGCCTGTTGGCGGGCGGCATCGAGCTGTTCCTGCCCGGCGCCGAGCTGCTCCTGGCCTGCGTCGAGGTCGGCGACGGCGGCATCGAGTTGCGCCTGGCCGGCGTCGAGCTGGGCCTGGCCGTCTTCGATCTCGGTGCGGCCGTCGGCGATCTCCTGCTCGCGGTCGGCGCGTTCCTGCTCGGTCTGGAACGGGTCGACCACCTGGGCGACGTCGGGCAGGTCGGCGATGCCCTCCGCGACCTGGGCGATCTCGGACTGTTGCTCGGCGGTCAGCGCCTCGCCGTCCTCGGAGTGGAAGACCACCTGGCCGGAGGCGCCGGCGTAGTCCGGCAGCTCTTCGGCCAGCTCGTCGATGACCTCTCCGGATGCCGTGCCGGGCACGTCGAAGCTCGTGGCGAGCGCGCCGAAGCCGACCGCGAATGCGCCGCCGGCGAGTCCCAGAACGGCCAGCCACGCGACGATGACGATCCAGGCACGTTTCGCCGACGCCTTGCCGAGCCGGTACAGCAGTTCCGCCATGATCACCTTTCGAGGACGCGTGGGAGCGACGGTCAGCATACGATACGTAGCGTCTCGTAACCTGAATCGAGGATGGATCGTGACCGATCGCAGAGGTGGCGCGCCCCGCAGTGAAGCGGCGCGCCTGGCGATCCTTCGAGCGACCGCGCGACTTTTCCTCCAGCGGGGGTTCGCGCATCTGAGCATCGAGGGGATCGCCGCCGAAGCCGGGGTGGGCAAGCAGACGATCTACCGCTGGTGGCCGACCAAGAGCGATCTGGTCGCCGAGGCGCTCCTGGAGGGCATGCTGATGCCCGAGCATGTGGTTCCCCGGTTCGACGGCGCGTTGCGCGAGGACCTCGTGCACTGGATGCGGACGGTGATGGCGTTCGTCGATGACCCGCGTCATGACGAGATGCTCAAGTCCCTCGTCGCCGCCGGCACGGTCAATCCCGCCATCGGGGAGCGTGTGCGCGAGAACCTGGGGGCGGATGCCGACCTGGTGCGCCGACTGGAACGCGGCGTGATCGACGGGGAGCTGCCCGCCACGGCGCCGGTGGGGTCGATCGTCGAGCTGCTGATCGGTGCGATCGTGCTCCGGATCGTGGTGCGCTCGGACGCCGACCAGGAGGGGGAGGCCGAGCGGCTTGTCGACGTGGTGCTCGGTCGCTACGCGCCCGGCGAAGGCTGATCCGGCGATGCGCCGGCCATCCGCTCATTAGAATCGGGGGATGCCGGCGTCGCCGGTCTCGCGCGATCTGCGCACCCCCGCCTCAGAACGACCATTGGAGCCACCGTGGCCGAGCAGTCCCGTCTCGACAAAGTCATCGCCCTCGCCCGTCATCGCGGGTTCGTCTTCCAAGCGGGCGAGATCTACGGCGGGTCGCGGTCGGCGTGGGACTACGGTCCTCTCGGCACCGAGCTGAAGGAGAACATCCGCCGCCAGTGGTGGCAGACCTTCGTCCGTGGTCGCGGCGACATGGTGGGGCTGGACTCCTCGATCATCCTCCCCAAGCGGGTGTGGGAAGCCTCCGGGCACGTCGCGACCTTCACCGACCCGCTGGTGGAGTGCTTGCAGTGCCACAAGCGGTTCCGCGCCGACAACCTCATCGAGGACTTCGAGGCACGGAAGGGGCGTGCCGCCGAGAACGGTCTGGCCGACGTGCCCTGCCCCAACTGCGGGACGAAGGGGCGCTACACGGAGCCGAAGGCGTTCTCGGGACTGGTCAAGTCGTATCTCGGCGTCGTCGACGACGAATCGGGCTTGCACTTCCTGCGTCCCGAGACGGCGCAGGGCATCTTCGTGAACTTCTCCAACGTGCTCACCGCGAGCCGGAAGAAGCCGCCGTTCGGGATCGGCCAGGTGGGCAAGGCGTTCCGCAATGAGATCACCCCGGGGAACTTCATCTTCCGCACGCGCGAGTTCGAGCAGATGGAGATCGAGTTCTTCACCGCCCCGGACAAGGCCGGGGAGTGGTTCGACCACTGGGTCGAGGCGTGCTGGAACTGGTTCATCGATCTCGGCGTGGACGCCGACAACATGCGGCGCTTCGACGTCCCCGAAGACGACCGTGCGCACTACTCGGCCGGCACGATCGACGTCGAGTACCGATTCGGCTTCCCGGGCAAGGAGTGGGGCGAGCTGATGGGTATCGCCAACCGCACCGACTACGACCTGAAGAGCCACACCGAGGCATCCGGGCAGAGCCTGACCTTCTTCGACCAGGCCTCGGGGGAGAAGTACATCCCGTACGTCATCGAACCGTCGTTCGGCCTCACGCGCGCCATGATGGCGTTCCTCGTCGACGCGTATCGCGAGGAGGAGGCACCGAATGCGAAGGGTGGCACCGACACGCGCACGGTCCTCGGTCTGGATCCGCGTCTGGCCCCCGTGAAGGTGGCCGTGTTGCCGTTGTCGCGCAACGAGAAGCTGTCGCCGTTGGCGCGCGAGGTCGCCGATCGGGTGCGCGCCCACGGGTGGAACACCGACTTCGACGACGCCGGTGCGATCGGTCGCCGCTACCGCCGTCAGGACGAGATCGGCACACCGTTGTGCGTCACGGTCGACTTCGACTCGCTCGACGACCGTGCCGTGACCGTGCGTGACCGCGACACGATGGCGCAGGAGCGGGTCGCGCTCGACCAGCTCGACGCCTACCTCGGCGAGCGTCTCCGCGGGGCCTGACCACCGCCTCCGGCCCCGCATCCGCCCCCACTGGTGGGAGCGGGGCTCAGTCGATGACGGTGATGCGGGCGTACTCGCCGCCGCCACCTTCGACGTAGGCGAGAGTGCGCTCCAGAATGCCGCGGAGCACCGCCTCGTCGACCTGCTCGAGGTCTTTGATGTACAGGCATCCGACACCACTCGAGTGGGGACCGAGCTCTGCCAACGCCTGCCCGTGCGCCTCGATCGAGTCGAGGTAGATCGTCGACGCGGTCTTGCGTGGCGCGAACGCCAACACGGGCATATCGCCTTCGTTGCCGGTGGGGTAGCGGTAGTGGCACCTGCCGAACCCGACGATCGTGCCCCACAGGGCGGGTTCGCGACCGCTGATCTCACGCATCATGTCCACCAGGGCGTGCGCGTCGCGCTGCCGCTTCGCGGGGATGACCTCCGCGATGAACGACGCGACGCTTCCGTCGGTCCTCTTCACTTCTTCGCCTCCGCCTTCATGGCGCGCTTGTACTCGCGCACCTTCGTCAGCGACTCCGGCGAGGTGATGTCGGCGACGCTGCGGTACGCGCCTTCGTCGCCGTAGGCACCCGCGGCCTCCCGCCAGCCGGCGCCGTCGTATCCGTACTGCTTGCCGAGCAGGGCGAGGAAGATCTTCGACTTCTGCTCGCCGAATCCCGGCAGCGACGTGAGGCGATTGAGGACGGTGGCACCGTCGGGATCCCCCTGGGTCCAGATGGCGGCGGCATCTCCACCCCACATGTCCGTCACCGTCTGACACAGCGCCTGCACACGACCGGCCATCGAGCCGGGGAAGCGGTGCACGGCCGGGGCTTGCGAGAACGCAGCGGCGAACGCGTCGGGATCGTAGGCGGCGAGGGCGCGCGCATCGATCGTCCCGACGCGGTCGCGGATCTTCGCTGGACCGGCGAACGCGACCTCCATCGCCACCTGCTGGTCGAGCAGCATCCCGATGAGAAGAGCCAGGGGGTCGTCCGAGAGCAGCCGATCGGCTGCCTCGTCGCCCGTGATGCGAAGGTCCATGGACTCAGTCTGACAGTGTCGGCCCTCGCGCGGCTGTCGGTCGGGCGCCGTTCAGCGGTTGCGGCGACCGAACATGGTCTCCCCGCGGGCCGATGTCCGCAGGTATCCGGGGTACTCCGGCTTCACGGCGCTGACCGCATCCAGCTGCGCCACGTCATCGTCGGTGAGGGTGATGTCGGCCGCACGGAGGTTGTCGACGAGCTGTTCGTCCTTGCGTGCGCCGAGGATGACGCTGGTCGCTCCAGGCTTGTGGAGCAGCCACACCAGCGCGATCTGCGCGATGGATGCGTCCTTCTCCTCGGCGAGGCGTGCCGAGACATCGAGCACCTCGAAACCCTGCTCTTCGTCGACCGGCGGGTAGTTGAAAGTCGTCCGACGACCGGTGCCGTCTTCCTCGCGGGTGTGCTTGCCGCTCAGGAATCCGCCCGCGAGTGGGCTGTAGATGAGGGTGCCGAGACCCAGGTCGCGCACGGCCGGGATGATCTCGCGCTCCAGCTCGCGCCCGACGAGAGAGTAGGAGGACTGGGCGGAGCAGAACCGTTCGGTGCCCAGGAATCGAGCGAGGCCGTCTGCCTTCGCGATCTGCCAGGCGGCGAAGTTCGACAGCCCGATGTAGCGGACCTTCGAAGTTGTGGACTTGGTAGAGGTCGATCCAGTCGGTGCCGAGACGCCGCAGGCTGGCCTCCGCCTCCCGCATGATCGCGAGGCGGCTGGTGCCGAGATCGTTCGGGCCGGTGGTCGTCGTGTTGTAGAGCTTGGTCGCGAGCAGCACCTGATCGCGCCGCGCCCCCACGGCGGTGCCGAGGATCTCTTCCGACTCGCCCGATCCTCGAGAACGTGCCGAATCGTGTCCGATATTTGCCTGATCCTCTCGTCGTGGGTGCGCGGACGCGGGTGTGCGGCGTCAGAGTTCGCCATCGGTGGCCTCTCGCGATGCGCACGGCCGCCCGGGTCGGGGAGGATGGAGGGGTGACCCAGGAGTTCGACGAGCTGGTTTCCCACGCGCACGAGACCCGCGTGGTGGTGGTCGGTGGCGGTGTCGCCGGCCTCGTGGCCGCGCTGGAGTGCGCGAAGGTCGGGATGCAGGTGACGGTGCTCGAGGGGGCGGAGCGTCCCGGCGGCGCCATCCGCACCGCGGAGGTCGCCGGCATCCGACTCGACACGGGGGCGGAGAGTTACGCCACCCGCGGAGGCGCGGTGCGCGCACTCATCGACGAGCTCGGTCTGCAGGATCGGGTGACGTCACCGAACGCGGGGGGCGCATGGCTCGTGGGCATCCCGGGGGTGGGCGCCGCGCCGCTTCCCGCCGGGGGAGTGCTCGGAATCCCTGCGAACCCGTGGGCGCCGGATGTGCGACGCATCATCGGGTGGGGCGGGGCGTGGCGTGCCTACCTCGACAGGCTGCGTCCGCCGCTGACCATCGGCCATGAGCACAGCCTCGGCCGCCTCGTGCGCACGCGACTGGGGCAGAAGGTGCTCGACAGGCTCGTCTCCCCGGTCACGACGGGTGTGTACTCGGCCCGGCCCGACGAGATCGACGCGGATGTCGCGGCCCCGGGGCTGAACGCCGCGCTCACCCGCACCGGTTCGCTCACCGGTGCGGTGACGCAACTGCGTGGCGGGCCGCAGGTCAAACCGGGCGCGGCGGTCGAGGGCCTGGTAGGAGGGATGTCGACCCTGGTCGACGCGCTTGTGGCACGCCTCGTCGACCTGGATGCGACGGTGGCCGCCGGTGCGCACGTCACCGCCGTCGCCCGCGACGCCGAGGCCTGGAACGTGACGGCGACGCTGGCCGACCCGGAAGCGGAGCCGCGGGACGCGGTGTTCGAGGCCGACCTGCTGATCATGGCGACACCGGAGGACACCACCCGGGCACTGCTCGCCGACACGGTGCCCGATCTCGCGCGCGAGCCGGGGCCCGCCCCGGTCGTCGAGGTGGTCACCATGGTCCTCGACGCGCGGGAGCTGGATTCGGCCCCGCGGGGCAGTGGCACGTTGACCGTGCCCGGTTCGTACACCGCCAAGGCGCTCACCCACTCGACGGCGAAGTGGCCGTGGGTGGCCCGAGCCGCCGAAGGTCGCCACGTCGTGCGGGTGTCGTTCGGTGCGCAGGGCGAGCCCCCCGCCACCGAGGGTCTCGACGAGACGGGGGCCGCCGCGCTCGCGCTGAAGGAGGCTTCGGCGATGCTCGGCACGCCGTTGCCCGCCGACAGCCTGCGTGGTGCGGTGCGGGAGCGCTACGCCCAGGCACAGCCGGGTTCGGCCCTCGGGCGTGCGGCCGAGGTCGCGTCCGTGCGTCGCGCCGTCTCCGCCGTTCCCGGGCTCGCGGTCGTCGGGGCGTGGCTAGCCGGCACGGGGCTCGCCCAGGTCGTGCCGGACGCGCGACGTGAAACCGACCGCGTGCGGCGGTCCGCGCTGTTCGAGACCATCGCGGATGTGGTGGACGGAGACACACCCGCCTGAAGGGGGTGAGTCCGCGGATGTCAAGCCCGGGATGCCGACGCGGGCATACATCGCTACCCTGGAAGCGACCAGCATCTCCAACGATCGTGAGGAGACCCCATGAGGGGCAAGGTAGGACTCGTCATCGGACTGAGCGTGGGCTACGTCCTCGGCACGCGCGCCGGCCGTGAGCGCTACGAGCAGATCAAGACCCAGGCCGACAACCTCTGGAACACCGCCCCGGTGCAGAAGCAGGTCGACAAGGTGAAGGACTTCGCGAAGTCCAGCGCCGCGGCCCTTCCCAGCACGGTGTGGGACACCGCGGTGAAGGTCACCAAGGCCGCCACCACCAAGGGCACCCCCGGCGAGCGACTCGACGCCGCGCTGAAGACGGGTGAGGAGTCCGAGGGCGACCTGCAGAAGGCCGCCAAGACCTCCGCCAAGGCCGTGAAGGACGCCGTCGACGACGGCGAGGTGACGGTCGATTCCGGCAGCGGTGCCTGAGATGTCGACACCCCGTGGATTCCGCGACCGTGCGGACGACAGCCTCCTGACCCTGGTAGGTGAGATCCCCGAGCTCGTCCGCGCGCTCGTGATCGCCGAGGTCGACGCCGCCAAGACCTGGCTCGCCCGCACCGCGAAGGACGGCGGCTGGGGTGCGCTGTGGATGGTCGCGGCCCTGTTCGTGCTGTTCTGGTCGGTCCCCGCCCTCGGCGCGTGGGCCATCGCCGGACTGTCGTCGTGGTGGCCGGTGTGGCTGTCGGCGCTCGTGGTGTTCTTCGCGATGCTGCTGATCGCGATTATCCTCGCCCTCCTCGGCGTGCTCCGCTTCCGCCGCCTGGTCAAGCGCCAGAACCCCGTCCAGTCCATCGCCCAGGATGTGAAGGAAGTCCGCGATGAGCTCTAACGCTCCGCTGCCCCGCACCGCCGTCCCGCTCGGCATCGACGACCCCGTCGAGAGTGCCCGCGCCGAATTGAAAGCCGCGCTCCTGGCGATCGAAGAGAAGGCGAACGTGCCGCGCCGAGTCGCGGTGGCCACCGACCGCACGATCACCGACGCACGCGCCTTCAGCCAGCGCAACCCCGCCGCAGCGGCGACGCTCGTCGTCGCCGGCGCGGTCGCGATCGGTATCGGCGTGTGGGGCCTGGTCCGGCTGTACACGCGCTGACGGCGACACCGCCCGAGTGAACCGTTCCCTCACCGGAACGGCGAAGGTCACGGTGTGGCATCAGTCGGCGACCCCGTTCCCGGCATTCATTCAGCGGGGTATGCTCTGGACAGGCAGTGCAATGGTGCGATTGCTGCCGACGGCGCGAGCCCGAAACCCGGATTCGTTCCGCCCGTCGGCTGCTCGAACGCCCGGGCGGCCGACTCGTGCATCGACGAGAGCCCCCGAATGAACCACACTTCACCGCAGCCCAAGCCCCTCACAGGATGGCGGCTGCTCGTGCCCCGCGGAGGACCGTGGGGTGACGGCGTCGCCGCCACCATCCGCCGCAGCGGCGGTACACCGGTCATCGCGCCGCTGATCAACTTCGCCCCCTCGACAGACCAGGCCACCCTTGAGCAGTCCCTCGCCGACCTCGCCGACGGGGCTTTCGACTGGCTGACGGTCACCAGCGCGACAACGGTCGACGTGCTCTACGCGTACCGTGCGAAGATCCCCGCGACCACGAAGATCGCCGCCGTCGGCGAGACCACCGCGGCGGCGCTGAACGCGGTCGGCTACAAAGTCGATCTCGTACCCGAACGCGACAACTCCGCCGCGGGTATGGCCGAGCAGATGATCGCCGCCGAGCCCGAACCGCGGCAGGTGCTCACGCTGCGAAGCGAGATCGCCAAGCCGGTGCTCACCCGCATGCTCGTCGAAGCCGGCCACCACGTGCGCAGCGTCGTCGCCTACCGCACCGTGGGTGTTCCGGCGTCCGAGAAGGTCGTCGAAGACGTCCGCTCCGGCCGCATCAACGCGATCCTGATCACGAGCGGATCGGTCGCCGATCAGGTCCGGGAGCAGTTCGAG
The DNA here is from genome assembly GCF_039531285.1 of Microbacterium aquimaris. Classification (NCBI taxonomy): domain Bacteria; kingdom Bacillati; phylum Actinomycetota; class Actinomycetes; order Micrococcales; family Microbacteriaceae; genus Microbacterium; species Microbacterium aquimaris. Next base: position 1,156,203 of record NZ_BAAAPT010000001.1, read on the forward strand.
GTCATCCCCGACACGACGATCATCGCGGCGATCGGACCCCGCACGGCGAAAGACGCCAAGCGCGCCGGCCTGCTGGTCGACGTGATCGCCGAGGTGCAATCGGTGGAGGCGTTGCTCGACGCCGTCTCGCGGTTCCCGATCCCGAACCCGGCCGACGAGTACGCGCCCTGAGCGTGGGCGGTTCCGGAAGCGGCGTGACGCCGCGCATCGTGGTGCTCGCCGGGGGTGTCGGCGGTTCGAAGTTCGTCCTCGGAGCGCGTGAAGCGCTACGTCGACGTGGCATCGCCGCATCCACCGACCACCTCACCGTCGTCGTCAACACCGGCGACGACCTGTGGCTGTCGGGGGTGCGCCTCCAGCCGGACGTCGATTCGATCACCTACGCGCTCGCCGGCGTCAACGACACCGCGCGGGGGTGGGGCCGACAGGACGACTCCGAGCGGGTCAACGCCGAACTGCAGGCCTGGGGCGTCGGGTGGCCCTGGTTCACCCTCGGCGACCTCGACCTGGGTACCCACCTGGCTCGAACCGGCTGGCTCCGGGAAGGGGCGACCCCCACCGGTGTGCTGGAAAGGATGGCGACCCGGTGGGATCTCGGCGCACGACTCCTGCCGATGACCGACGCCGAGGTCGACACGGTCGTGACCGTCGATGACCCCGACCGGGGACCGCGGTCGATGCACTTCCAGGAGTGGTGGACGCGCCACCGTGCGACGTTGCCGCCGCTGGCCTTCGACAACCCCGGGATCGAGGCTGCCGCGCCCGCTCCCGGTGTCGCCGAGGCGATCGCCGAGGCCGACGCGGTGCTGATCGCCCCGTCGAACCCCGTCGTGTCGATCGGCCCGATCCTGGCTGTTCCGGGCATCCGCTCGGCCCTGCGGCAGACGTCGGCCCCCGTCGTGGGCGTGTCTCCCATCATCGGCGGGCGGGTCGTGCGCGGCATGGCCGACGTGTGTCTCGGCGCGATCGGGGTCGAGACCTCGGCCGTCGGCGTCGCCGGGCTCTACGGCAGCCGTCGGGACGAGGGGGTGTTGGACGCCTGGCTGGTCGCCGAGGAGGACGTCGACGCGATCGAGACGGTCGAAGCCATCGGACTGACCGCGCACGCGCGGCCGCTCTGGATGACCGACCCGACCCGGTCGGCGGACATCGTCGAGGCCGCACTCGCACAGGCACGCGTGTGACGGTCCCCGACCTCGCCGTCTGGGCGTGGCTCCTCCTCGCGTTCTCGGCCTTCGTCGTCGGTGTCTCCAAGACCGCGATCCCCGGGGTGAACACCCTGTCGGTCGCGATCTTCGCCGCGGTGCTCCCCGCCCGCGAGTCCACCGGGACGCTGCTGCTTCTCCTGATCGTGGCCGATCTGTTCGCGATCGTCGCCTATCGGCGTGACGCGAACTGGAAGGCGCTCCTGCGGCTCGCGCCGGCGGTGCTGGTCGGACTCCTGCTCGGCGCGGTGTTCCTCGCGTTCGCCGACGACGAGTGGGTCAGCCGTGTCATCGGCGTCATCCTCCTCGCTGTGGTGGCGTTCACCCTGCTCCGACGCCGGTTCGCGCCTGCCGTCGCCGGGGCCGGTTCTCATCGTGTGGCCGCGGCCGGTTACGGCACGCTCGGGGGCTTCACGACGATGGTGGCCAACGCCGCGGGACCGGTGATGTCGATGTATTTCCTGGCCTCACGGTTCGCGGTGAAGGAGTTCCTCGGAACCGCGGCCTGGTTCTTCTTCCTCGTGAACATCACGAAGCTGCCGTTCTCGATCGGACTGGGCATCATCACCCCGGCCGGTCTTTTGATCGATGCGATCCTGGTGCCGCTCGTGGTGATCGGCGCGCTGCTCGGCCGCTGGTGGGCGAATCGCCTCGACCAGCGCCTCTTCGAGCGTCTGGTGATCGTCTTCACGATCATCGGCGCCGTCTATCTGCTCTTCTAGGGCTCCGCGGCCGATGGCCGGATCAGCCTGAGTCGGTGCGGTGTGGCGTCGTGCGCGACCCCGTTTGCGAATCGGCGGATAGCGCTTCGGAGGTGCGGATCCCGAGACCGAGATGGACCGCTTCGGCGAGTTGCTCGGGGGTGTCGACGTCGCGGCGCACCGTCGAGGTGCGGGGGATCTCGAGGGCGACGCACCCGAGTGCGAGATGACGTGCGAATGATCCGTCGCCGAAGGCGCAGCTCCAGTCATGGCCGGCGGCCGCGGTCACGAGCGTCGACCCGGTGCCCTCGGCGTCGGCGACGACGGCGCGTGGATGCGCGGCGGCGGCATCGAGGGCGGCGGCGAGGTCGTCGGGGCGCAGGGCGGGGAGGTCGCCGAGGAGTGCGGCGCGCGGCGCGTTCGTCCCAGCGGCCGCCGTTCCGAGGCCGATCGCCGCGTCGAGTCCGCGCGGCTCCTCTTCGGCCACGAAACGCAGTCCCGGGATGTCGGCCGCCGCGAGCGGCAGTCCGGGGTCGTCGGTGACCACGAACACCTGCGCGACCGCCGGGCATGCCACCGTCGCCGCGATGGTGTCCAGCGCGATCGCGCGTGCGAGCGTCTCGCGGGACGCCCCGGACGCGAGCCGCGACTTTCCCCGGCGCGCGGGTTTGACCGGAATGACGACGCGCCACCGCTGCCGCGGCGCCGGGTCATCCCCGAGGCCGTGCACCAACTCAGGTTGTGCGGGAGTCATGTGGCCTCTTGCCCGTCGACGGGGTGCAGGCAGCCCGAGTTCGCGCACGTCCGTGCGACGGAACTGTCACGAGACCGGTCACGAGCCGTACTTCGCGCGCAGCCGCGGGAGGATCTCCGCCCCGTACATGCGCAGGAACTCGGCCTGGTCGTGACCGGGGTCGTGGAAGACGAGGTGGCGGAAGCCCAGTTCGATGTACTCCGAAATCCGCTCGACGTGCTCGTCGGGGTCGGTCGAGACGATGAAGCGGGAGGCCGCGCGCTCGATCGGCAGCTCGGCCGCGCGGCGTTGCATCTCGATCGGGTCGTGGATGTCGCGCTTCTCCTCCGGCGTGAGGGCAAGCGGCGCCCAGAACCGGGTTTTCTCGAGGGCGGTGTCGTGGTCGGGGTGGTACGACACCTTCACCTCCATGAGGGTGTCGATCGCGTCGGAGGCGCGCCCGGCTTTGCCGAGCCCGTCCGCCAGAGCCGGCATGAGGGTGTCGGTGTACAGCTCGCGGTTCTTGCCGCTGGTGGTGATGAAGCCGTCGGCGATGCGTCCGGCCAGTCGGGTGGCGGCGGGGCCGGCTGCGCCGATGTAGATCGGCACGGGGTGCTCTGCGGAGGGACGGTCGTAGATGGTGGCGTCTCTGACGGAGTAGTAGGTGCCCTCGTAGGTGACCCGCTCGTCGGCCCAGAGCTCCTGGATCATGAGGATGGCCTCTTTGAGGCGCTGGAATCGCTCGGGAGCGTCGGGCCATTCGAGGCCGAGGGTGACCTCGTTGAGGGCTTCACCGGTGCCGACGCCGAGCACGACGCGGTCGGGGAACATCACGCCGAGAGTGGCGAAGGCCTGGGCGATGACGGCCGGGTGGTAGCGGAAGGTCGGGGTGAGGACGGAGGTTCCGATCAGAACCCGCTGGGTGCGGGCCCCGAGCGCGCCGAGCCAGGGGAGGGCGGCGGGCGCGTGGCCGCCGTCATGCATCCACGGCTGGAAGTGGTCGGAGAGGAAGACGGAGTCGAACCCCATCTCCTCGGCGAGCACGCCGAATTCGACGAGTTCGGTCGGCCCGAACTGCTCGGACGAGGCCTTGTAGCCGAAGCGCAGCGGAAAGGTCATGAGGCTCCTCCTGGGGACGGGCGTGAGTGCGGGGTCGATGCGGTTGTCGCCGAGGCCGATGCGGGGTTGAGGAACTCCGAACCGTCGGCGCGGGCGAGACGTTCGCGGAAGGCGTCGACGGTTCCGGGCCACAGCAGGGTCAGGCGCCCGGATCGGGGGTCGACGTACCAGTTGCGGCAGCCGCCGGCGATCCACGGGGTGGATGCGGCGGCGCGGTCGATCTCGGCGGTGTATGCGGCTTCGGCGGCGGGGTCGACCCGCAGCACGCCGGCGTATCGATCGCGTCGGGCGAGGGTGCGCACCGCGTACGCGGCCTGCGCCTCGAGCATGAGCACCGACGAGTTGTGTCCGAGGGAGGCGTTCGGTCCGTTGAGGACGAAGAGGTTCGGGAACCCGGCGACGACGGTCGAGGCGTAGGAGGTCATCCCGGCGCTCCAGTGGTCGGCGAGCGTGCGGTCCTCGCCGACCACGAGGTCGGCGTAGGGCTGCCGGGCGGAGGCGAATCCGGTCGCGAGCACGAGCGCGTCCGCATGGTGTCGTGAGCCGTCGGCGGCGGTGAGGGTTCCGCCGTCGACGGCTTGGAGGGCGGCGGTGACGAGGGTGACCGCGTCGGATGCGACGGCCGGATAGAACGCGTCCGACAGCAGGACGCGCTTGCACCCGAACGCGTAGTCGGGGGTGAGCGCTGCCTGCAGTGCGGGGTCGGTGACCTGGGAGTGGAGGTGGTCGAGGGCTGCCTGTCGCGCTGTGTCGGCGGCCACCGCGTCGCCCGACCGAGACGCGAACCGCTCCTCCCCCTCGGTGTAGAGGTCCGCGCGCAGGTCGGCGAGGGCCTCCGGATGCCGGGCGAACCGTCGCCGCTCCGCTGCGCTGTATTCGCGTTCACCGCGGGGGACGATCCAGGCCGGGGTGCGTTGGAAGAGTGTCACGTGGGCGCCGCGGCGCACCAACTCCGGCACGAGCTGTACCGCGCTCGCGCCGGTTCCGACGACGCCGATGCGGCGCCCGGCGACGTCGACCGTGTGATCCCATCGCGCGGAGTGGAACAGGGGGCCGGGGAAGGTTTCGAGGCCGGTGATCTCTGGGATGAGTGGTTCGGTGAGTCGTCCGCACGCGAGGGCCAGCGCGTCGGCGATGACGGTGTCACCGTCTCCGGTGGCCACCCGCCAGGTCGCGGTCTCGGGCTGCCACACGGCGCCGGTCATCGCGGTGTGCAGACGTGTCCGGGCGCTGACACCGGTGCGGTCGGCGACGTCGACGAGGTAGCGGTGAATCTCCGCTCCGGGTGCGTACACGCCAGACCAGTCGGGGTGCGGATGCTCGGCGAACCCGTACAGGTGCGAGGGTACGTCGCAGGCGACTCCGGGGTAGGTGTTGTCGCGCCATGTGCCGCCGACGCTGCCGCCGCGCTCGAGCAGCACGAACGAGTCCCGGCCGTCCCGCTGGAGGGCGAGGGCCATTCCGATCCCGGCGAACCCGGCGCCGATGATCGCGACCTCGACCCGCGTGGTCATCGAATCGGGGTCTTCCGGTTCGCAGGCGGTTCGCGGTAGTCGGTGGTGCGCTGCCGGAACGGCCGGAAGAGGCGTCCGACGAGGGCTGCGGCCTCCGGTACCGGCAGTTCGAGCCCCTGCTCGATGCCGGCTTCGGGCTTGACCCGTCCGTCGAGCAGAGTCCCGCCGAGGTCGTCGCCGCCGGATTGCAGGAGGGCCGCCGCCATGTCCCGTCCGACGCGCGTCCAGGGGATCTGGACGTGCGAGATCGCCCCCGACAGCATCAGGCGCGACACGGCGACCATCGCGCGGTGCTCGTCGAGAGGGGAGCGGCCCGGCACGAGCGGCACGCCGCCGCGTGGACCGGGGAGAGGGATGGGGACGAACTCGCGGAACCCACCGGTGACGGCCTGGATCTCCCGCAGTCGCCGCAGGTGCGTGACGCGTTCGCCGGCGGTCTCGACGTGGCCGTAGAAGAGCACCGAGGTTGAGGAGAACCCGGCACGGTGGGCGGCGGTGATGCCCTCCACCCAGCGGTCGATCTCGAGGTCGGTCGGGGCGATCTCGTCGCGGACCCGTTCGCTCAGCACCTTCACTCCGGTGCCGGGCACGGTGTCGACGCCGGCCTCCTTCATCGCGGCGAGAGCGCCGTCAAGGCCGAGTCCACCACGGTCGGCGAGGTCCCAGACGTCTTGCGGCCGGAAGGCGTGCAGGTGCAGGTCGGGCTGCGCGCTCTTCACCGCCCGGGCGATGTCGAGGTATGCCTCGGGGGAGACCCCGGGCGGGAGCATCCCCTGCACGCACAGCTCGGTCGCGCCGAGCTGCCAGGCGTCATCGGCGATCGCGGCGACATCGTCGATGCCGAACTGCGTCGGGTCGGAGGCGTCGGGGGTCGTCCGGAACCCGCTCGAGGTCAGGTTGCGGTTGACGACCAGGCTGACGGCTTCACCGACGGTGTATCGCCGGATGTCGTCTGCGGCGGCGGCGAGCGCGTCGAGGTCGCGGCCGGTCGCCCGGAGGAGCTCCTCCCATTCGCCGTCGTCAAGCGACTCCGCGTCCCCTGTCGCGCGCGCGATCCGTCGGTCGATGTCGCGGCCGCGTGGTGTGCCGGGTCCACCCCGTCTCGAGTGGGGTCGGGGGGATCCGGGTGAGGCGAGGCCGGTGGCCGGGTCGGCGACCGCGGTCACGGGGGCGTGCATCGCGGGGTCGAGCCACCGGGCGGGGTCGGCGATGAACTCCGGATGCGCCGTGAGCCGCTCGCGCAGCTCGAAACCGAGATCCGCGGTCGCGGCCGCGAGGTCGTCGAGGTGCGGCCACGGGCGTTCCGGGTTGACGTGGTCGGCCGTCAGCGGAGACACGCCGCCCCAGTCGTCGGCGCCGGCCCGCACCAGCAGGGCGAACTCGGCCGGATCGGAGAGGTTCGGCGGGACCTGCACCCGCATCCGCGGCCCCAACACGAGACGTGCGGTCGCGACGGCGGCGACGTACTCGAGCAGGTCGGCGTCGGGTGCGCCCTGCATGGCCGTGCGCGGTTTGGCGCGGAAGTTCTGCACGATCACTTCCTGCACGTGCCCGTGTCGGGCATGCGCGTCTCGGAGCGCGACGAGCGATTCGGCGCGGTCCTGCACGGTCTCGCCGATGCCGACGAGGATGCCGGTGGTGAACGGGATCCGGGCGCGCCCGGCATCCTCGATCACCTTCAGGCGCACGTCGGGGTCTTTGTCGGGAGAGCCGTAGTGCACCTGCCCCGGCTCCTCGTACAGTCGGCGCGAGGTCGTTTCGAGCATCATGCCCATGGATGGCGCGGTCGGGCGCAGCGCGTGGAGTTCTTCCGCGCTCATCACGCCGGGGTTCAGGTGAGCGAGCATGCCGGTCTCGGCGGTGATGAGACGCGCGATGTGGGCGACGTAGTCGAGGGTGGATGCGAACCCGCGTTCGTCGAGCCACGCGCGCGCTTCGGGCCAGCGCTCTTCGGGGCGGTCGCCGAGGGTGAGGAGGGCTTCTTTGCAGCCGAGCGCGGCGCCCTGCCGGACGATGGCGAGCACCTGCTCGTCGCTCATGAACACCGGCTTGCGCTTCTTGAGGAGCTGACCCGGGGTATCGACGAAGATGCAGTAGTGGCAACGGTCGCGGCACAGGGTGGTGAGCGGCACGAACACTTTGCGTGAGTAGGTGATGACCCCGCCTCGGCCGGCCGAGGCGAGACCTTCGTCCCGAATCTGCCCTGCCGTCGCCAGTACGGTGTCGAGGTCGTCGCCGGCGGTGAGCAGCGCCACGACCTCGTCGACGGAGAGGTCGGCCCCGGCTTCGGCGCGGGCGATGGCGTCCCGTACCGCGGGCGCCTTCGCCGGGCCGGCGGCACGGGCGGGTTCGAGCAGGGTCACCTCCCCAGTCTCGCACCGCGCATGGGTGCCGGGTTGATGGACTGTCGTCGACCGCGCGATATCGAGCGTCGTTGTTGTGGCGACCATGAACGGCGGTTGCTCAGAAGGGTGCCGCGGTGACACCCGCTTCGGAAAGGTCGGCTTCGCGCGATCCGTCGTCTGGATCGGGTGTGAACATGACTCGTGGTGGTGGATCGTCGGTGTACTCCAGCCCGGAGGGCGCGGTGAAGTGCAGTCGTCCGCCCGGTAGTTGGATCACGGTCCAGCCGGCGGCGTGTTTGAGAGTGTGGTGTCTCTTGCAGAACGCGCCGATGTTGTCGATATCGGTCGCGCCGCCGTCGGCCCAGTCTTCGCGGTGGTCTGCGTCGCAGTCCAGCGCGGGTCTGCGGCATCCCGGGAATCGGCATCGGATGTCTCGGGCGACCAGGTAGCGTCGTTGCGCCGCCGAGGGGAAGCGTCGGTCGACTGCGAGGACCGCGCTGCTGATCGGGTCGAGGAAGACCCGGTCGAACCCGGGGGCGTTCCCGGCGAGGATCTTCGCCGTATCCGGATCCACGGCGCACTTACCGTTCAGCTGTGCGCCACCGAACGTCGTGCCGGCGAGTGTGGTGGCGGGGACCGTCACCTGCACGTGCGCGCGAATCGCTCCGAGTCCGCCCGCTATCCCTGTCGGGTCGACGGACGGTGAGGCGGTGAGCATCATGTCCAGGAGGAGGTCGGTTCGGATGTGATCCATCGATCGATCGTCGAACCACCCCGGCGCATCTGTATCGGCACCACCTCCGACTGCATCGGTCGGTGAGGTGCCCTCCGCTGTCGGCGCATCAGAGCGTGACTCTTGCTCGGCGGCTTCGCGTCGCGCGGTACGGTCGGCGGCCCTGATCGCCTTCCCCTGTCGGGTGAGTCGGTCGTAAACTCCGTGGACTTCGACGCTCGGTCCGATCGCGCCGAGCATTGACATCCCGTCACGCAGGTCTTCCACCCATACTCTCCGGTCGAGCAGTGCGTCGTCGTGACGTTCCTGCACGCTCTTCGGGTTGAGCTTCTCGGCGACCTGTTCCGCGTACGACCTCACGCGTGACGGGGACGTCGTCTCTGCGTAGGCGAGGACGTCGTGCTCGTAGCTCTCGCGGGCCTCTCGCCCGGTGAGTTCCGTGCCGGTGTCGACGATGACCTTCACGTGTGCACGGGACACTCGGCCCGCATGCCATGCCTCCCACGTCGCCGCGAATTCCGTGACGGTGCGGTGCGCCTCGAACAAATGGGTCTGCATGGTGCGGTCGCTGACGCGCTTCGCGACGGCGATTTCGGCCGCCATTGCCCGCAGTGGCATCTCACGTTCCCGAGTAGAGGCATCGCGCAGCCGATCGGTCTGTCGCTGGGTGAGGTCGTATGCCTCGGCATACAAGCGGGCGCGTTCGGCTTGGATGCGCGCTTCGGCCGCATCGAACGCCGCGATCTCTGCGATCAGCTCGCGCGTGCGGAGCATCTCCGCCTCGCCCTGCTCTTCGATTGCCATGCCCACCCCCGGGTTGCCGCTGCATCCAGTATAGAACAGATATACGACAGACAGGAAGGCATAGTGCAGACATACGAGATGACAATAGGATAAATATTCGATATATGAGAGAGGTTCGGCAGCAGGCGGCGCACCGCCGCTTGCTGTCACGCAACGGTAAGGGGAACCTACCCGTCGAATTCCCGTGGCTCTCGGTACTCGGTGTGCTCGCCAGCGGCATCGACGAGCTCTCTCGGACAGCTGAGCTGTTCGTCGAAGAAGTCGCTGGTGCGGTTGATGTTCCACACCTGGCCGGCGACGAGGCTGATCGACAGTCGGTAGCAGGTGTGAATGGAGGAGGGTGTCGAGTCCAACCAGGCGCCCGAGTTCGCTGCGCCATCCGGGTTGTGACCCGATGTGACGAAGACATCGATATCAAGTACCGGATCGCCGAACCTGTCCTGGTGCTCGGACTCGTTGTAGATCACGGTCACGGGAGTCGCCGGGTCGATGAAGGTCGGGTCGGAGGACTCGTCCCAGTAGTGCGTTGAACCGCGGAGCGCGTCGAGGAGCGATTCGGCGTCGAATGTCCCCGGCGGGTGCGGTTCGGCGAGAGCGCCATACACGACGTTCTCCTGCGCGTCGAGTTGCCGCCACAGCTCGGAGTCGACCGCTGCCGGTGCGCACCCCGCGCTGACGGCGAGCGTGCCAGCGAGAAGGAGGACCGCCGCAGCTCTTCGCGGCGGAGTAGTCAACGGGGTCATCGTCACTCGTCAGCCCGGGCGAGCGACACGACGACGGCTCGGGCATTCGGGTCAAGGCGTAGATCTCCGTTCGGCGCTGAGGGAACGTGCGTCCCTATCGGCGATGCGGGCCGAATTCAGGTTCGACGTCCGCGAAATGATCGACTTCGGCGCGAAGTCGCTGAGTGAGCCCTTCCCCGTTGCGAAGCCACCGTTGCCAATTCTCTCCGGTCTCCCAGCCTTCGAAAGGGTTGCAGTGAGTTTCGAAGAACGCTTGCCAACCCGCGAGGTCTTCGCCGAGTTCTCGCGACAGTCCGTACGTCTCGGGCGTGGTCGTGTATCCGACGTCCCACGTCGGGGTGGACGTCTCCCACAGAGGGTAGGTGCGGGAGTAGTCGGGGAACAGCCGGATCACGCGGCGGGCGGGTGGGATCTGCTCCATAGCCAGCACCCTACGCACGTCCCCGTCCGGGCGGCCGTGAAGGGGCGACCGCGGATCAGGCGGGCTGCGGGGCCGGCCGGCGCACCGCGAGGAGGGTCAGGATGGCGCAGGTGATGAAGGAGCACGCGCTGACGAGGTACAGGGCGCCCGACCACCCGGAGTGGTCGCCCCCGGAGATGCCGTACGTGTCGGCGAGAGACATACTCGGCACAAAGGATGCGATGAACAGAGCCGGTGCGCCGAACGCGATCATCACCAGGTAGCCCGCCGCCGCGATCCAGGGAGGAGTGCCGGGATTTCTCCTGATGAGAACGAGCAGCAAGAGAGCTAGCGCGACGCCGGTGGCAAGAATCGCCAGGGGGAAGCCGGCGACGAACGACTCTCCGGCCCGTGCCATGGTCGCGTAGATGTCGTCGAGGCTCGCGCCGGGCACAGCGGCGCGCGGGTTGACGAAGAAGATCTGCAACGCGGCGAAGATGGCGTACAGGATGACCGCCAGGAACCCGGACGCTGCGACGACGCGGACTGCGCGCGAGGAGTTCGAGGTGCGCGACATGTCGGCAACCTATCCCGCGGCGAGCCCTCTGTACACAGGTCGCGCCACCCGCGAGCTTTGTCGGGCTCGCGGCGCTCGGCCCTCGGCAGGTGCGTCCGGCCCGACCTGGTGCTCGCGGACGGGCGCGCGTCGCGTTCTGCTCGATGATCGTTGCCTGTCCGTAAGCAAAACGGTCGGGAAGGGTCGCGGGCCGCTGGCAGACTAGAGGCATGGTCACGCTCCTGCTCGATTCGGCGCACCTCGAGGTCGCGCTGTCGGGTGCCGAGCGAGCGCTGGCCTTCCGCAAGGAGAACATCCGCGTCGAGCGTTCGACGATCGCCAAGGTGCAGCTCACGGAAGACCCGTGGCACTGGCTGCGCGGCGTCGCGCACCCCGGCACGTACGTGCGCGGCATCGTCGCGATGGGCACATGGGAATCGGCCGGGGCGAAAGACTTCGCGATCGTGCGACGGCGCCGTGCGGGCGTCGTCATCGACCTCGACGGGCACCCCGACTTCCAGCGCCTCGTGCTCACCACACGGCACGGCATCGAACTCGTCCAGGCGCTCCGCCTCGACGCCGATGACGAGCCGGAGGATGTGGTCACCCTCGCCGCCACCGGCGCGATACCGACCGCCACCGGCGCCGACGACGCCACGGCGTAGCCGGAGAGGCGTCCGCATCGGCTGACCGGTGTGGCCCGCGGATGCGCGCGATAGCGTGAGGGCGTGAGCGAAAACACCGCCTCGGTCGACGACGCCGACGTCCTCGTGCGCCTGCGCGGTGCGCTCGGGCATCTCACTCTGAACCGTCCGCGCGCGATCAACGCGCTGACCCTCGATATGGTGCACCACCTCACCGCCGCGCTGGACGCCTGGCGCGGATCACCCCACGTCGACACGGTGCTGCTCGACGGTGCCGGTGACCGCGGCATGTGCGCGGGCGGCGACGTGCGAGGGCTCCGCGAGCAGATCATCGCCGGTCACCCCGAAGCCACCGGCGAATTCTTCCGCGCCGAGTACGCCCTCAACGCCGCCATCGCGGAGTATCCGGTGCCGATCGTCGCGCTCGCCGACGGGATCACCATGGGAGGCGGAATCGGACTGGCCGGTCACGCCCGCATCCGCATCGTCACCGAGCGTTCACGCCTGGCGATGCCCGAGACGCGCATCGGATTCACCCCCGACGTCGGCGGAAGCCTGCTGCTCGCCCGAGCACCCGGCCGCCTCGGAGAGTACCTCGCGCTCACCGGGGCATCGATGACCGCCGCCGACGCGCTCTACGCCGGATTCGCCGACCACCTCGTGCCCACCGCGCACCTCCCCGCGCTCGCCGAGGCGCTCGAGACCCGCGCCGACCCCGGCTCTCCGTCGGAGATCGTCTTGCTGTTCGACGACACTCCCGATGACTCCCCGTTGGAACGCGCCCGCGGCTGGATCGACGACGCGTTCGCCGCCCCCACCGTCTCCGAGATCGTCGATCGCCTGCGTGCCGGCGACGTCCCGGAGGCGCACGCCACCGCGGACACGCTCGACGAGCTCTCCCCGACGGCGTTGACCGTCACGCTCGACGCGGTCCGCCGCGCCCGCGGCCTCAGCCTGCGCGACGCCCTTGAGCAGGAGTATCGACTCGCGCAGTGGTTCGCGACCACCCAGCCCGACCTCGCCGAGGGCATCCGTGCCCAGCTCGTCGACAAAGATCGCTCCCCGCGCTGGCAGCCGGACACCCTCGAGGGCCTCGCCCCCGACCTTGTCGATCAGGCGTTCTCCTTCGCCCCCGCCGTGCCGCTCTGGGGATGACGCTGTGGCACGTCGACCCATCATCCGGCACCGTCGACGGTGGTCGCTGGGCATCGCCGTCGACTGGTTCTTCTTCACCTTCGCCGGACTCGCGGCGATCTGGCTCGCCTACCTGAGCTTCACCGAATCGTTCACCCTCGGATGGTGGGGCATCCTCGGTGTGCTGACGTTCTGGGTGCTGCTGGCCTACCTCGTGCTGCCGCGGTTGCATCGCATCCTCACCACCGTCTACGTGCCCGAGTACTTCATCGGACGCGCCCGCACGAGCGACGGGTTGCTCGGCGACCCCGTGAACCTCGCCTTCATGGGTGAGGGCGACCAGATCGAGGCGGCGCTGCAAGCCGGGGGATGGACACGCGCCGACGACGTCACGCTCGCGTCGTCATGGCGCATCATCACCTCCACCATCACGCGTCGCAGCTACGAGCATGCCCCGGTCAGCCCCCTGTTCCTGTTCGGCCGCCAGCAGGACTTCGCCTATCAGCAGGAGGTCGACGGCAACCCCGGCCAACGTCACCACGTGCGGTTCTGGAAGTGCCCCGACGGATGGCTGCTCCCGGGCGGGCGACGTGTGGACTGGCTCGCCGCGGGAACTTTCGACACCTCGGTGGGACTGTCGCTGTTCACCCTCCAGGTCACCCACAAGATCGACGCCGACACCGACATCGAACGCGATCACATCGTCGCCACCGTCGAGGCCGACCCGCGCGTGCAGGTCGAGGTCATAGAGGACTTCTCCACCGGATACCACGCGCGCAACGGCGGCGGTGACAGCATCCGCACCGACGGGGATCTCCCGATCGTCGACGTGCGCGCGATGCCACCCGACCGCTCATCCGCGCGAGACGGTGAGGTCACCGCATGACCACCCCACGGGAGCCGCGGGGCGTGCCGAAGCGCCACGCGTACGAGCCGCCCGCCAGCCTCCTGCGCCGGCCGGGCTTCGACCCGAACATGAAACGACCCTTGAGCACGCTCGCCGGGGGCTTGCTGGTCATACTCAGCGCACTCGCCGGCGCGCTCTTCATCGTCGAGGTCTCGCTGGTCTGGTTCACCGACACCGCCGACGACGTGATCTGGATGGTCGGCGACGAGCTGCACGACGACCGCCTCGACGCGCTCCTGGTGTTCGCGATCGGTGGCGGCATCCTCGTGCTCGCCGAGTTCCTTCTCGCGTTCCTCGTCATCCGCGGACGCAACTGGCCGCGCGTGACGGTCATGACCTTTTCGTCGCTGACGATCTGTGCCTCTTTCGCGAGCTGGTGGTCCGGTGGCCAGGAGGTCACCTTCGATACGAGTCTCCTCGCCGTCGCCACCGACGTGCTCATTTTGCTCGCGCTGTCTTCGCGCGATGCCGCCGCCTATGCACGGCGCTTCGAGGTCCTCGCCGACGAGTGAGCGACGAACGACCGAGCCCCTGGTGCGACGGCGGAGGGATGCGTAGCCTGCGGGCATGAGTGAGAAGTCGGAGTCGTCGAGCGGCGATCGGGAGCCGTTCATCGTCGTCGGCGTCGACGGATCGCGGGCGAGCGTCGCGGCCGTGACGTGGGCGATCGATCATGCGCGACGGATCGGAGCGCGCGTGGAGGTCATCGGTGCGTGGGAGGTGCCGTGGAGCGAACTCGTGTCGCCGACGAAGGTCGACGAAGACTACTTCCGGCAGGTGCGCGAGCGACTTGAACCGGCGATGGCCGAGGCACTGACCGGCGCCGATGACGTCCACACCGTCGTGCGGATCGTCGAGTGGTATCCCGGGCCGGCGCTCGTGCAAGCCGCCGAACATGCCGAGATGCTGGTGGTGGGCAGCCACCGGTACGGGGTCATGGGCGGGATGCACCTCGGCTCGGTCGCCAGCTACTGCGCGCACCACGCACCGTGCCCGGTTCTCATCCATCGACACGGCTGACCCCGGTGCGCATCGGGTGAGCCGCGAGCGAACCTGAGAATCGGGCAAAAGAATTCTCAGTAGCCTGGTTTCCTCACCGCCGCGCCCGCGACGGGAGGTCCGGGAGGCGCCGTGTTCGACAGTCCGCTGTCCGCGTCCGCCTACGATCTGCTCGGCGTCGATCCCACCGCCGACACCGAGACGCTGCGCAAGGCCTACCGCCTGAAGCTGCGGCAATCGCACCCGGATGTCGGTGGTGACGCCGCCGTGTTCGTGCAGGTGCAGCGGGCGTGGGAGTCGGTCGGCACCGTCGAAGCCCGTGCCTCCTACGACCGGCGCCACGGATTCGGAGAGGCTGCGGCCTCCAGCTCCGCAAAGGGCGCATCGGCCCCCGAGCCCGAGCCGGAGAAGCCGGCCTGGAGCACACCCGCCCCGCCGCGCCCGTCGGCGCGCCCAGACACCCGCCCCCGCGCCCGCAGCCACGGTCAACCCGGCGGTTGGCGACGGGAGAAGTACCTCGAGCTCATCCGCGAATGGGTCGGCCGCGGCGTGGAGATCCCCGACCCGTACGCACCGCACCTGGTGCGCTCGGCGCCGCACGAGGTGCGCCGGCTGCTCGCCGACGCCCTCGCCGAAGAGGCCACCGCCGTGATCGTCTCCGAGCTCGGGATGGGCTACACGGCCTGGCACGACATCGATGCCGGCCGCGCGAAGCTCGACCACATCGTGCTCGGCCCGAGCGGGCTCTACGGCATCCTGTCCGAAGACTTCGGCAGGCCGGTGCGCATCAAGCGCGGTGAGGTCGCCGACGTCGACGGCGGTCCGATCGCAACCCACGTCGCCGCGCTTCGTGCGGTCGGACGCGCCGCGCGCGTGAAGTTCGGTGGGGCGATCGTCGTCCTCCCCGACGACGACGTCGAACACGCCATCCAGGAGATCGGCAAGGTGCGCGGGATCCCGACCGCCGTCGTCGCACGCTCGGCCCTGTCGACCGTGCTGCGGCGCGGGGTCACCGGCACACGGCCGCTCGGCGGCACCGAGGTGTTCGAGGTCCGCACCCGCCTCCAGGCCGCCGTCCGCTTCGCCTGATCGGTTCCGCGCCCCGCGCCGGACTCAGCCGTTGAGCCCGAAGAGGTCGAGCGGATGAGTGAGCCGCCACCACGCGCTCGGATCTTCGATGTCGTCGGCGAGCTCAAGCGTCACCGTCGCGGCGTCGAGCGGGCCGGAGACCGACATGTCGCCGACGACCTCTCCCGCGTCGCGTGCGTCGTCGAGGTCGTACGAGGCGTCGACGGTCGCCGTGCCGCCGTCCCACAGGATCACCGACGCATCGTCGGACACGACGATGTCGACATCCGACCCCCACAGCGTCGAGACCGTCCCGGCGACGGTCCCGGCCGTCACCGAGGGCTCCGGCTGCAGCGCCGCGGTGGCCTGTTCGTACAGCGACCGAGAGGCGTCGTCGCGTCCGTCGGCGTCGGACTCGCCGAGTACCGAGCCGTACAGGCGCACCGTGGTGTCGCCGATCATGACGTCTTTCGCCGAAAGCAGGTTCCAGCTGCCGTCGAGCGTGCCGGTCTTGACCCCGACGACCCCGTCGTCGGCCAGCAGCGAATTCGTGTTCTCGACAAGCCCCGCTCCGGGGAGCTCGACGGATGTCTTCGCCACGATCTCGGCGATGATCGGATCGGCCAGCGCGCGCGAGGCCAGCGCGAGCAGGGAGGCCGCGTCGGCGGTGTTGCCCGGATCGATACCGGTCGGCTCGACGACCGTGATCCCGGTGAGCCCGTGCTGCGACAGCCACGTGTCGGCCGCGTCGGCGAACAGGGCGTCGGAGGGCCAGATGCGGCTGGCCAGGCGGTCGGCGTAGTTGTTGGCCGAGCCGATCAGCATGCCCTCGAGCATCTGGTACTCGGTCAGCGACCCTCCCACCGGCACGTCCAGCGCCGACTCGTCGCGGTAGCGGTACTCCCAGTACTCCGCGCTGTCGGCGGCGGTGAAGTAGTACTCGGGCCCCTGCTCTCCGGCCGCAAGTGGCATCCGGTCCAACACGACGAGCGCGGTGACGACCTTCGTGATGCTCGCCATCGGCACCACCGCATCCGCCGAAGCGAGGGTCGTCGGGATCCCCGCGACCGAAACGGCCGACGACCCCGGCTCAGGCCAGGCCATCTCGACGGTCGCCGACGGGATGGGATCGACCGTGACGGGGGTCACGGTGGGCGCGACCGCGTGCAGAGGCCACAGCAGCGTCGTCGCGGCGTACGCGCCGGCAACGACCGCGGCGACCAGCGACGGCCACACGACGCTCGGGCGCCACAGGCTCCGACGCGGACGCTCGGTGAGCAGATCGGCACCCACCGAGGTGTACGAGGTGGTCGCGGTGGACAGGTCGGTCGGCGCCGACGTCCGCGCGAGCGCGGCCGTGTCGACCCAGGCGAGGGCTGCAGTGGTCGGGGATGCGGGGGCGATGTCCGCAGGTTCCGCCTCCGATGCGGGCTCCGGCGGCGGTTCTGATGCGGGCGCGTGTGCGGGCTCACGCGCAGGTTCGGCATCGGGCGCGGGCTCCGACGAGTCTGGCGCGTCGCCCGGCATCGGTGCCCCCGACGCGTCGAGCGCCTGCGCGGCGACCGAAATGGGCGTCAGCGCCGCATCGTCGTCGCGTGCCGGGAGATGGAAATCCGCGGTCTCCGCGGACGCGGTGTCGCCACCGGTCGGGACGGACGAGTGGGGGCGCGCCCGCAACGCTCGGCGGGTCGTGGGCGGCGCATCCTCCACTGTCACCAGGCCAAACTATCGCGTCGCCGCCGCGATATACTCATCGGCACACACCGCGGGAGTCCGACGAGTCGGGCTGAGAGGGAGCGAAACGCGCTTCGACCGCCGAACCTGATCCGGATCATGCCGGCGCAGGGAGGGAGTACCAATGCACGCATCCACGCGTACGTCCACATCCGATTCCACCGCGACGGGCCCGGCCTCGAGCCGGTTCCGCTGGCGCATCGTCGACATCGTCGTCGCCAGCGTCATCGCCGTCGCCTGCGCCGGGATCTTCCTCGTCTGGAACGTCGCCTACGAAGGCCCGTCGTCGATCCTCACCCCGCTGCTGCCCGGGGTGCAGGGGCTGCTGGCCGGACCCTGGCTGATCGCCGGTGTGCTGGGCGGACTCATCATCCGCAAACCCGGCGCCGCGCTCTACACCGAGACCGTCGCCGCCGTCATCTCCGCGCTCGTCGGCAACGCATGGGGACCGCTCACGATCGTGTCGGGCCTCGTGCAGGGCCTCGGCGCCGAAGTGGTTTTCCTCATCTTCGCCTACGCCGTGTGGCGCCTTCCGGTCGCGATGCTCGCGGGCGCCGGCGCGGGGCTGGCGTGCGGCATCAACGACCGCATCCTGTGGTACCCCGGCGCCGACGTGCTGTTCACCACCGTCTACATCACCTCCACCACCGTCTCGGGTGTCGTGATCGCCGGCCTCGGGGGCTGGCTGATCATGCGCGGTCTTGCCGCGACGGGTGCGCTCAACCGTTTCGCCGCGGGACGCGACGTCACCCGACGCGTGTAGTGGCGGCGGCATCCGCGACACCCGCCGTCGAGGCGCGCGGGTGGGGATGGCGCTACGCCACCCGCCACGCGTGGGCCGTGCGCGAGACGACGTTCCGCATCGACCCCGGTGAGCGGGTGCTGCTGCTCGGCGCCTCCGGATCGGGGAAGTCCACGCTGCTGCAGGGCATCGCCGGGGTCCTCGGCGGCGCCGACGAAGGGGAGCAGGAGGGCGAGCTGCGTGTGGCGGGTGACCTCGCTGCGGCGGCGCGCGGCGCATCCGGCCTGGTCCTCCAGGATCCCGACAGTCAGACGGTGCTCGCCCGCGTCGGAGACGACGTCGCCTTCGGGTGCGAGAACCTCGGGGTGCCACGCGAGGAGATCTGGCCCCGGGTGCGGCACGCACTCGACGCGGTCGGGCTCGACGTGCCGCTCGACCGCGCCACCGGGGCGCTGTCGGGCGGGCAGAAGCAGCGTCTTGCCCTCGCCGGAGCGGTCGCGATGCGGCCCGAGGTGCTGCTCCTGGACGAACCCACCGCGAACCTCGACCCGGCCGGTGTCGCCGAGGTGCGTGACGCGGTGGGGCGCGCCCTCGACGCCACCGGAGCGACCCTCGTGGTCATCGAACACCGCATCGACGTGTGGCTGCCCCTGGTCGACCGCGTGATCGTGCTCGCCCCGGGCGGGGGAGTGGTCGCCGACGGCACGCCCCGAGACATCCTCGGTGTCGGCGCCGCCGGTTCGTCGAGTGCACAGGAGTTCGTCGATCGCACCGGTCCCGGTGCGCGGGAGGACGTGCGCCCGACGGAAGGTCGCGCACTCGATGTGTCGGCGGGCGGCGCGGTGCGTGAGGCGGCGGTGAGGGGCGAGGATGCCGTGGCGCGGCGTGCGCGAGAGCTCGCCGCCGCCGGCGTGTGGGTTCCGGGACTGCCGCCGGCGTACCCGCCGCCGCCGACGGCGCCCCCGGGTGACGTGCTCCTCCGGGCGCGTGAGCTGGTCGTCGCGCGCGTGCCGGGAACCCCCGTCGCCGGTCCGGTGGACCTCGACGTGCGCGCCGGCGAGGTGCTCGGGGTCGTCGGCCCCAACGGTGCGGGGAAGTCCACTCTCGGGCTCACTCTCGCGGGGCTCCTGTCCGCCGAGTCCGGGGTGGTCGAGGCGGCACCGGCGCTCGCCGTCGGCGCGTCGCCCCGACGTCGGCGCGATGGGCCCACGCCGCATCCGGTGACGTGGTCCTCCCGTGCGCTGCTCACCCGCATCGGTGCCGTGCTGCAGGATCCCGAGCACCAGCTCCTCGCGCGCACGGTCCGCGATGAACTCGAGGTCGGGCCGCGCGCGCTCGGCCTGCCCGCCGACCGCATCGCCGCCCGCGTCGACGAGCTGCTCGAGCGGCTCCGTCTCGCGCCGCTCGCGGCCGCGAACCCGTACACGCTCTCGGGCGGCGAGAAACGGCGGTTGACCGTCGCCGCAGCCCTGGCGACGAGGCCGCGCGTACTCGTGCTCGACGAACCGACGTTCGGGCAGGATGCGCGCACGTGGGCCGAGCTCGTCGCGATCATCGCGCGCCTGCGCGACGGTGACGGCGACGACCCGCCCCTTGCCGTCGTCGCCGTCACCCACGACGCCGCCGTCCTCGAAGCCCTTCACGCTCGCCGCTTCGCCGTGGGGCAGGTGCCGGCGTGAGCCCCGAAGCCGGTCGCGGCGTGGTCGCGCGCCTGAACCCCGTAGCCAAGCTCGGCGCGGCCCTTGCCATCGCCCTGCCCCTCGTGGTCACCATCGACCCCGTCTCCGCGCTGGTCGCCCTGCTGCTGGAGTTGCCGCTGCTGCTGGCGGCAGGGCTCTCGCCTCGCCAGTTCTGGCTGCGCACCCTGCCGCTGTGGATCGCCGCGCCCGCATCCGCCGTGACCATCGCGCTGTACGGGGCGACGTCGGGGGAGATCTACGTCGAGTGGTTGTTCGTCCGCGTGAGCGAGGGGTCGCTCATGCTCGCGCTCGCGACCTTCCTTCGCGTCCTCGCGATCGGCCTGCCCGCCGTGGTCCTCTTCGTCACCGTCGACCCCACCGACCTCGCCGACGGCCTCGCGCAGATCGTGCACCTTCCCGCCCGTTTCGTGCTCGGGGCACTCGCGGGAATGCGGATGCTCGGTCTCCTCGCCGACGATTGGCGTGCCCTCGCACTTGCGCGTCGCGCCCGCGGGGTCGCCGATACCGGGCGCATCCGTCGGGCGTCCGGAATGGCGTTCGCGCTCTTCGTGCTGTCGATCCGCCGCGGCTCGTCGCTCGCGACCGCCATGGAGGCGCGTGCGTTCGGCGCGCCCGGCCCGCGCACGTGGGCCCGCGAGTCCCGCTTCGGAATCGAAGACGTGCTGTTGGTCGTGGCCGGCGTCGCGATCAGCGCGACGGCCCTCGCGGTGTCGATCGCCGTCGGCGCGTTCAACCCCATCCTCGGCCCCGCCTGACCCGCCTGACCCGGTCGCGCCCATCCGCGGCCTCGCTCGCCGAGAAACCACTTTCCGCGCGAGAAACCCCGCATTGCGCGGAGTCTCGCGGCGAAAGGGGTTTCTCGGGATTGAGCGCCGCCGGGCGCTGCCTGGCGCGCGGCGGGACGGGGGGGGGCGGGGTCGGGTGGGATGGATGCGGGGGCGGGGCGTGAGGGCTAGCCTGGGGGTGTCCGCACGTCGGTGAGACTGCGTCTCACCTAGGCTGGGACTCGATGTCGCCGTCGGCACCCGCCGCCGGTATCCGTTCGAAGGAGAACCGATGGAGCTCACGCACGCCTCCGCCCTCGTCACCGGCGGTGCGAGCGGACTGGGCCTGGCCACGGCGAAGCGTCTCGCCGCCGCGGGGGCCTCCGTCACGATCGTCGACCTGCCCTCGTCCCCCGGCGCCGACGTCGCCGCAGACCTCGGCGCGGCATTCGCCCCCGCCGACGTCACCGACCCCGAGCAGGTCGCCGCCGCCGTCACCACCGCCTCCGCCACCGCGCCGCTTCGCGTGGTGGTCAACTGCGCCGGCATCGCCCCGCCCGCGAAGGTCCTCGACCGCGACGGCGCTCCGACGCCGCTGGAGGCGTTCGAGCGCATAATCCGCATCAACCTCATCGGCACGTACAACGTCATCGCCCAGGCGTCGGCGGCCATCGCCCGCACCGAGGCCACCGCCACGGGTGACCGCGGCGTCATCGTGAACACCGCGAGCGTCGCCGCCTTCGACGGGCAGATCGGCCAGCCCGCCTACGCCGCGAGCAAGGGCGGTGTGCACGCCATGACCCTTCCCATCGCCCGCGAGCTCGCGCGATACGGCATCCGTGTGTGCACCATCGCTCCCGGCATCATGGAGACGCCCATGCTCGCCGGACTCCCGCAGGCCGCGCAGGACTCCCTCGGCCAGCAGGTGCCGTACCCGCAGCGTCTCGGCCGACCCGACGAGTACGCCGCGATGGTGATGTCGATCATCGACAACGGCTACCTCAACGGCGAGACCATCCGTCTCGACGGGGCGATCCGCATGGCTCCCCGCTGACCTGTCCGGCCGGTCCGCAACATCCACAGAAGGAGAACGATGAGCGAATCGATCCTCGCCACGGTCGAGCAGGGCGTGGCCCGGCTGACCTTCAACCGTCCGACGCGACTGAATGCGATGGACTTCGACATGGGCACCCGCTGGCGCGATCTCGCCCACCAGGTGACCGACGATCCGGCCGTCGAAGCGATCATCCTCGATGCCGCCGGCCCGGCCTTCTGCGCCGGCGGCGACGTCATCATGATGGCCACCTCCGGCGCCACCGGCGATCAGGTCACCGAGACCGCCCACGTCATCCACGACGGCATCCGCACCCTCGCGCACAGCGCCAAGCCGATCGTGGCGGCCGTGCAGGGCGCGGTCGCCGGCGGCGGCATCGGCCTCATGCTCACCGCCGACTACGTCGTCGCGAGCGAGAAGGCGAGCTTCGTCAGCAAGTACGCCAACATCGGGCTCACCCCCGACCTCGGCGTCTCCACCCTGCTCCCGGCGGCGATCGGCCAGCGCCGCGCGCTGCAGCTCCTCCTGCAGGATCGCGCGATCGACGCCGCGACCGCTCTCGAGTGGGGCCTCGTCGCCGAGGTCGTCGCCCCCGACGCGCTCGCCGATCGTGCCGCCGAGATCGCCCGGTTCTGGATGGCGGGCGCGACCGCCGCCTTCGGGCAGGCCGCGCGTCTCGTCCGGGTCGGCGCCGAACGCGACCTCGCCGCCAACCTCGACGACGAAGCCCGCACGATCGGGGCGGCCTTCGCCACCGACGAATCGAAGACCCGGGTGGCCGCGTTCGCGGCATCCGCCCGCTCGTCCGCCCGCCCCACCAACGAAGGGACCGCACGATGACCGACGCGCCGCTTTCCGGAAAGACCATCCTGATGTCCGGCGGCAGCCGCGGCATCGGGCTCGCCATCGCGATCCGCGCCGCGCGCGACGGGGCCAACGTCGCCCTGCTCGCCAAGACCGACACCCCGCATCCCAAGCTCGAAGGCACCGTCCACACCGCTGCCGAGCAGATCGAAGCCGCCGGCGGAAAGGCACTGCCGCTGGTCGGCGACGTGCGCAACGACGACGACATCACCGAAGCGGTGTTGAAGACGCAGGGCGAATTCGGCGGCATCGACATCGTCGTCAACAACGCCAGTGTCATCGACCTGTCCGGATCGCTCGACCTGTCGGCGAAGAAGTACGACCTCATGCAGGACGTCAACGTGCGCGGCACCTTCATGCTCTCGCGTGCCGCGCTTCCCATGCTGAAGGAGGCCGTCAACCCGCACATCCTGTCGCTGTCGCCGCCGCTGAACACCACCCCGCGGTGGCTCGGCGCCCACACGGGGTACTCGATGGCGAAATTCGGGATGACGATGGCCACCCTCGGGATGGCCGCGGAGTTCGCCGACGATGGTGTGGCCGCCAACACGCTGTGGCCCGCGACGACGATCGCGACCGCGGCGGTGCAGTTCGCCCTCGGCGGCGATCGCATGATGAAGGTCAGCCGCACCCCCGAGATCTACGCCGACGCCGCCTACGAGGTGCTGTGCAAACCAGCGCGGGAGTACACGGGGAACACGCTCATCGTCGAGGACGTGCTGACCGAAGCGGGGGTCACCGACCTCTCCGGCTACGCCGCGACGCCCGGCACCCCCGACGACCGGCTCTTCCCCGACATCTTCCTCTGACCCGTGCCTCGGCCCGCTGTCTTGTCCGCGTTGGCGCCGCGGGCGGGCAGGGTGGTCAGACCAGCGGCTTGCGGAGGAAGACCTGCGCGATGCCCCCGCCGTCGTCGACGCGCTGCGTCTCGCGGTATCCCTCGCGTTCGTACAGCCGGAGGTTCGCCTCGCTGAGCGACCCGGTGAACAATTCCGCTTCGGCGGCGCCGGCGTCACGGCCGCGTCGCTCGACCGCGGACAACAGGGCCGTCCCTACGCCGTTGCCCTGCTGGTCGGGGGCGATCGAGATGCGCCCGATGAGCAGCAGTTCGCCGTCGAGTCGCGCACGGGCAGCCCCGACGATCCGCAACCCGTCGACGGCGACGCATCCCAGATTCTCGACGAGCTCGTGCTCGAGCTCGTCGAGGGTCTGGGTGAGCGGAGGCATGTCGGGGTCGCCGTAGATCAGGGCCTCCTGCACGAAGGCCGCGCGCTGCAGCGTCAGGACTTCGCCGGCATCCGAACGCCGGATCTCTCGCACGTCGATCACGGCCCCGACGCTACGGGTTCGCCCCGCGGCACGCCTGGGGGTTGCGTTCGCGGCTGAGCAGGGGTGACACACGCCGAATCGCCCGAGAAACACCGCAGTGCGTGGTTTCTCGAGGTGTATCGCGTTTATCGACGCGTACCCGTGGAGCGCGACGAGAGGTGCCCACGCGATGGCGCACGGCCGGCTCAGATGAGGCCGTGGCGGCGGAAGGCGTTGGCGACTCCGTCGGCGGAGACGCTCGTGGTGACGTCGTCGGCGAGGGCCTTCAACGCGTCGGGCGCATTGCCCATCGCGACGCCCGTGCCGCACACCTCGAACATCTCCACGTCGTTCCAGCTGTCGCCCACGCCGAGCGCCGTGTCGGTGTGCATCCCGACGTGGTCGAGGACGGACCGGATCGCCGCGCCCTTGGTGACACCGGGCATCCCGATCTCGCCGTTCGAGCCCGGCATCGGGATGCTGCCGGGGATCACGTGGTAGCGGTCGCCGAGGTCGCGGCGCAGGCGCTCGACGCTGTCGTGCGCCTCGCTGAGGAAGACGGCCTTGGCGATCGCATCCCGGTCGGCCAGGGCGATGTCGCGGATGCGGTCGGCGGTGTCGTCGTCCGCCGCGGCCGCAGCCTGCGGGTTCATCGCACGCACCCGGCGCGTGACCTCGGCCAGCCGCACCCGCACCGGCTCGGGAGCGAACAACCCGGCGTCGGCCTGCAGGACGTAATGCATACGGTGACTGTCGAACAGGGCCGTCAGTTCGTCGACCGCGGCGCGGGGCATCGGGTCGGCGACGACCGTCGTCTCGCCGACCACGGCGTAGGCGCCGCCATTGGTGATCGCCCCGTCGAAGCCGATTCCGCGAACGGTCGGGTGGATATCTGCCGCCGAACGTCCGGTCGCCAGGAACACCAGGTGTCCCGCCTGGCGCGCCGTCCTCACCGCGTCGATGGTCGACTCGGCCACGATGCTCCCGTGGAGGAGGATGGTGCCGTCGACGTCGAGGAACGCGATCCGCCGCGTGGTCATGGTGCTCCCGTCCGGCCCATGTCGGGGCCGCCTTCGACCCTATCCGGCCCGCCGAGGGCGGTCGCCGTGAACAACACAGGAGGTCTGGCACCGACCGGGGTCGATACGGCCCGCCGACACGGTCCCGGCCGCGGGATCTCCTGTGTTGTTCACGCAGGGGTCGTGGTTGCGGCGAGGGGGAAGGTCGATCCACCATCCCCTCTCCGGGGCGCGGTCCGCGGATCCCCCGGTGCGGTTCGCGGTCAAAAACACAGGAGACTCGGGTGTGTGTGGCCAGGTATCGGTGCCGAGCACGGCTTCGGGCGTCGATTCTCCTGTGTTCTTGACGGCTGAGCCGGGAGCCGGGAGCCGGCAGCCGGGAGCCGGGAGCCGGGAGCCGGCTGAGCCGGGAGCCGGGAGCCGGGAGCCGCGCGGCGCGCGCCGGGGGACGCGGGAGTGGGGCGGACAGACGGCGTGCAGGTGCGTCCCCTACCCTCGAAACATGCCCGAACAGCCCCCCGTGCGATCCACGACGCCGCCCGACGCCTCCGCCGTGCGCCAGGTGCGCCCCAGGACCGAGGGGTGGTCGCAGAAAAAGGACTCCGAAGGGCGTCCGATGCTGCAGTTCGCCAGCCCGAAGCGTGGCAAACCGCCGGTGCACCTGGCCGACATGACCGCTGAACAGCGCGTCGAGAAGGTGAAGGAGCTGGGGATGCCGGCCTTCCGTGCCGCACAGCTCGAGAAGCACTACTTCACGCACTACACCGCCGATCCGGAGCGGATGACCGACCTTCCGGCGGCGACCCGGGCGGAGTTCGTCGCCGGCATGCTCCCGCCGCTGCTGACCGAGGTGCGGCGTCTGAAGACCGACCGCGGCGACACGATCAAGTTCCTGTGGAAGCTGCACGACGGCGCCCTGGTCGAGTCGGTGCTGATGCGCTATCCAGGACGCATCACCCTGTGTGTGTCGAGCCAGGCCGGATGCGGCATGAACTGCCCCTTCTGCGCGACCGGCCAGGCGGGCCTGACCCGCAACATGTCGGCGGCCGAGATCATCGACCAGGTCGTGCGGGCGAACGCCCTGATCCGCGCCGGCGAGCTCGGTGAGCCGGAGCACCCCGACGAACGTGTCACCAACATCGTCTTCATGGGGATGGGTGAGCCCTTGGCCAACTACGCCCGACTCATGCAGTCGGTCCGGGTGATGACCGATCAGAAGCACGGTCTGGGCATGAGCGCGCGCGGCATCACGGTGTCGACAGTGGGTCTGGTGCCGGCGATCAAGAAGCTCGCCGCGGAGGAGATCCCGGTGACCTTCGCCCTGTCGCTGCACGCGCCGGACGACCAGCTGCGCGACGAGCTGATCCCGGTGAACTCCCGCTGGAAGGTCGACGAGGCTCTCGATGCGGCCCGCGCGTACTTCGACGCGACCGGGCGCCGCGTCTCGATCGAGTACGCCCTCATCAAAGACATGAACGACCACGCGTGGCGCGCTGACCTTCTCGCGGAGAAGCTCAACGCCCGGGGGCGGGGCTGGGTGCACGTGAACCCCATCCCTCTGAACCCGACACCAGGGTCGGTGTGGACCTCGTCGGAGAAGCCCGTCCAGGCGGAATTCGTGCGACGGCTCAACGCCGCCGGCATCCCGACGACTCTGCGGGATACGCGCGGCAAGGAGATCGACGGGGCGTGTGGGCAGCTGGTCGCGACAGAAGAGGACCAAGCGGCCGCCGCCGCCGGCTGACACACTGGCCCTATGTGGGCCTGGGTCGCGTTCATCCTGATCACTCTGATCTTCACGGTCGCGGCCGCGTGGGTGAGCCGTCGCCTGCTCGACGGACAGGTCGGCTGGATCCGCGCATCCATCACCGCGCTGGTGGTCTTCCTGGCGTGCATCCCCTTGGCGACGTGGGCGATGCGCGAGACGGACGTGCTCGACCTCGACGACCACGTCACCGTGAGCGGTCCGATCGCACTGGCGTTCCTCGGGCTGGTCCTCGGGTGGATGTTCGCGATCGTCGTGGTGGTGATCGTGACGCTGGAGTTCCTGTGGCCGTCCCACCGGGTGACGAATCCGGTGACGGCGATCCGGGACGCGTTCCGACGCCGCGACCGGGCCAGGCGATACGCCCAGATCCTCGCGATCGCGTCGCGCCACGGGTTGGGCGCGTTCCAGAACCGCCACGGCGGCGACGACGAACTCGCGTCGGCCCTCGTCGCCGCATTGAACGAGGCCGGAGTCACGTTCGTCAAGCTCGGCCAGGTGCTCTCCTCCCGCGAGGACGTGCTGCCGCGCGACCTCGTGGATGCGCTGTCGACGCTGCAGATGGATTCCACCCCGATCCCGTGGGCGGAAGCCGAGGCGGCGATCACCGCGGAGCTTGGCCGTCCGATCGACGAGGTGTTCGCCTCGATCGATCCGCAGCCGTTGGCGGCGGCCTCGGTCGCACAGGTGCACACGGCGCGGCTGCGCGGGGACGGCGACGTTCCGGGTGACGAGGTGGTCGTGAAGATTCAGCGCCCCCGTGCTCGCGCGCAGGTCACGACCGATCTCGACATCCTCGAGCGGCTGGCGCGCACGGCTGAGGCGCGCACCGACTGGGCGCGCGATTACGGGGCCGTCGCGCTCGCGGCGGAGTTCTCGCGGGCGCTCAGCGACGAGCTCGACTACCGGGTCGAGGCGGCCAACACCGAGATGCTGCGCGGGGCGATCGCGCGCTCGTCCTCGATGACGCTCGCCGTGCCGGTGCTGTACGACCGGTGGTGCACGAGCCGCATGATTGTGCAGCAGCGGATCACCGGCACCCCGTTCAGCCGGATCGCCACGGATGCGCTCGACCCGGCCGACGCGCGACGCCTGGCCGACGGCGTGCTCGAGTCGGTGTTCGAGCAGATCGCGGTGCGCGGCGTCTTCCATGCCGACCTGCACCCGGGGAACCTGATCCTGCAGGATGACGGCACGGTCGCGCTCATCGATTTCGGCGCGGTCGGGGTCAGCGAGCGGAGTCTGCGGCGCATGCTCATCCCGCTGCTGCTCGCCCTGTCTGCCGACGACGACGTGGCCGCGACGAACGTCGTGCTGCTCATGTGCGCGCCCGAGACCGGCACGGTCGATCAGGTCGCCTTGCAGCACGACATCGGGGTGATCCTCACCCGCATGCAGAACGCGCAGGTCGACGAGAACATCTTCCGAGCCCTGGTGGATGTGCTGCGTCGGTACCGCCTGTCGATCCCGCCGTCGCTGCTGCTCGTGCTGCGCACGCTGTCGTCCCTGGAGGGGACATTGCGACGCCTTGTGCCGGACTACGACATGGTCGGGCACGCCCTCGAGCGGGCACCCCATTTCGCGCGGGCGACCTTCGACCCCAGGAACGCGGCGCTCGGCGCGCAGGCGCACCTCATGCTCGCGGGGGAGGAGCTGCGAAGGTTGCCGCGTCGCTTCGAGAACGTCACCCGGTCCCTCGAAGACGGGACGTTCTCCGTGCGGCTGCGCTCCTTCGAGGGCGCGGGGGAACGGGGGTGGCTGGAGGAGCAGCTGAACCGCTTCCTCGTCACCGTCGTCGGGGTGGCGCTGCTGGCGACCGGGATCAGCCTGACCGTGTCCGGGGACGGACCGATGCTCACCGGCAACGTCGGGGCCTTCCCCTTCCTCGGCAGCGCCGTCGGACTCGGCGGACTGCTGCTGATCGTGCGGAGCCTGCGTCGCGCCCTGCGTCGGCGGGACTGACGTTTACGCCGGTGGCGAAGAGCCCCGGCGTGGTGTCGCCTCCCGCCGGTAGCGTGGAGGCCATGGTCAACTATCGCTACCTGGGCAACAGCGGCCTCAAGGTCTCCGAGATCACCTACGGCAACTGGGTCACGCACGGTTCGCAGGTCGAGAACGACGCCGCCGTGAAGACCGTCCACGCCGCGCTCGATGCCGGCATCACCACCTTCGACACCGCGGACGTCTACGCCAACGGTGCCGCCGAGAGTGTGCTCGGGGAGGCGATCAAGGGTCAGCGCCGCGCGTCGCTCGAGATCTTCACCAAGGTCTATTTCCCGACCGGCCCGAAGGGACCCAACGACACCGGTCTGAGCCGCAAGCACATCTTCGAATCGATCGACGCGTCGCTCGAGCGTCTCGGCACCGACTACGTCGACCTCTACCAGGCGCACCGCTTCGATTACGAGACGCCGATCGAAGAGACCTTCCAGGCTTTCGCCGATGTCGTCCGCCAGGGCAAGGCGCTGTACATCGGCGTCTCCGAGTGGACCGCCGAACAACTGCGCGAAGGGCACGCGCTGGCGAAGGAGCTCGGCATCCAGTTGATCTCCAACCAGCCGCAGTACTCGGCGCTGTGGCGTGTGATCGAGGGCAAGGTCGTGCCGACCTCGCGGGCTCTCGGTATCTCGCAGATCGTTTGGTCTCCGATGGCGCAGGGGGTGCTCACCGGCAAGTACCTGCCCGGGCAGCCGGTGCCCGCCGGCTCGCGCGCGACCGACGAGAAGAGCGGTGCGACCTTCATCAAGCGCTTCTTGAACGACGAGACGCTCACGGCGGTGCAGAAGCTCAAGCCGATCGCCGATGATCTCGGGCTGACGATGGGGCAGCTCTCGATCGCCTGGGTGCTGCAGAACGACAATGTCGCGGCAGCCCTGGTCGGAGCATCGCGCCCGGAGCAGATCGCCGACAACGTGAAGGCCTCCGGCGTCACCCTCGACGAGAGTGTGATGTCGGCCATCGATGAGGCGCTCAACGGCGTCGTCGAGGACGACGCCGAGATCACGTACGAGACCTCGCCGAAGCAGCGCCTGGTCTGAGCGGATTCGACACCGGAGGCGGTGCAGGACGATGACGGTGCACAGCGCCGGGATCCTCCTGTACCGCCTCCGTCATCCACCCGTCGACGGCGCCGCCCCCGAGGTGGAGGTGATGATCGCTCACATGGGCGGTCCGTTCTGGGCGTCGAAGGACGCCGCGGCGTGGAGCATCCCGAAGGGCGAGTACGACCCGGAGAACGAACGCGCGTGCGACGCGGCGTTCCGTGAGTTCCGCGAGGAACTCGGTGTCGAGCCGCCGGAGGCGCCGGTGGCGGAGCTGGGCACCTTCCCGTACTCGTCCGGCAAACGGGTGACGGTGTTCGTGGCCGACGGCGCGGTGTTCACCCCGCCCACGGATGGTTTCGGTGAGTTCGAGATGGAGTGGCCGCCCCGGTCGGGTCGCTCCGCGCGCTTCCCCGAAGTCGATCGGGCCGCGTGGGTGACGATCGCGGAGGCGCGGGAGAAGCTCGTGAAGGGCCAGCGGCCTGCGTTGGATGCCCTCTCCGAACGACTGCGCGAGGCGGGCGGCTAGGGTCTCACGCGCCGGTGTGCCGGCTGGCCGCCCACTCGGCGGCCAGCTGCGGCATCCGGTCGGCGAGGAAGGTCAGGAAGTCCGCGCTCTCGCGTGCGCGTGCCGCGGATCGTGGTGCACGGTCGTTCTCGTCGGCGATGCGGTGCATGAGGGTGCCGAGCTGGGCGTAGACGGGGACGTTGGCCGTGATCACCCCGCTCCACATGTCGTCGGCCAGGTCGTATCGATCGCGCCTGTCGCCCGGGCGTGACAGGCGCTGGATGAGTCGCATGGCCTGCAGTGCACGCACCGCCCCCGACACGGCGGCGGCGGAGACGCCGAGGCGATCGGCGAGGTCGGCGGCGGTGTAGCCCTCGTCGGGCGACCCGACGAGGGCCATGAGCACGCGCGACTGCATGCGCGGCATGCCCGATGCGGTCAGCAGCGCCGCGGCCTGTTCAGCGGGTCCGGCCCCGGGATGGTGGGGTCCCCTGTCGTCCCTCGGTGCCGCGCCGGTCAACTGGTCGCCACCACTTCGCGTCGACGCATGAGCGTGAGTGCGGTGCCGATGCCGACGACGGTCACCGTGAGCAGCCCCCACAGGCCACGCAGGTCGACCTCGCCGGCCGAGACAGTCGGCGCCTGCGCGATCGGCGAGAGGTCGACCACCCACTCGGGGAAGCCGAACAGCGGCCCGAACAGTCCGAAGATGAGCCCGAGCATCACGAGAGTCCAGGCCAGCGGGATCGTCAACCGCGGCGCAAGGACGAACACGACCGCGGTGGCGGCGAGGAAGACGGCGGCTGCGGCGGCTTGACCGGCGCCCATGACGAGCACGTCGATGAGCAGGTCGGTGTCATCGCCCTGCGCGACGATCCCGATCACCCCGCCGACGACGGCGCCCGCGACGACCAGAAGGATGCCGACGGCGGCCACGACGACGTAGTCGGCCAGCCAGCGCACGCGCGCGACCGGTGTCGACAGCACCGGCTCGGCGGTGCCGTGTGCCTCCTCCTGCCGCGCATGACACGCGATCTGCACCGCGCAGCAGGCGGCGAGGATCCCGAGCATCGAGAAGAACACCGCCACGGTCGCCGAGGCGGTGTCGGCCCCGCCCGACATCTGGGCGATCATGTCCCGGATCGCCTCGTTGTCCTGGGTGAATTCGTCGATGACACCGCTCAGGGAGGTCGCGAGGATCCCGAGCAGGAGGCCCCCGATGCTCCAGCCGAGCACGCCTCCCCGGGTGAGTCGCCACACCAGGCCCGTCGGCGAGGAGAGCAGCCGGCCGGCGGTGGATCGTCCACCTCGGGTGGCGACGAAGCCCTCACCCAGATCGCGCACCGACTGCAGGGCGACGGCGGTGCCGGCCAGGACGAGGCCGAGCCCGAACAGCGGCAACAGGAGCCACCACGTGTTCTCGTCGAACGCGCGGGTGTTCTCGGCCCACCCGAACGGTGACAACCAGGTCAGCCACGAGCTCTCCATTCGCTGCAGGTCGTCGCTCGGTGTGCCCAGCGCGTTGCCGAGTCCGCACACGAGGAACAGGGCGGTGACCGTCCACACCGCCAGCGCGTTCGCGCCGCGAGAGGTGCGCATGATCTGGCCGGCGACCAGTCCGACGCCGAGGAAGGCGACGCCGACGCCGCCGACGGCGAACCCGGCGAGGAACGATCCGTCGGTGCCGAGGCCGGACGCGAGGAACGCGAGCGACACCAGCAGGGCGAGGACGAGGTCGGCCAACAAGCCGTGGAGGATCGTCGCCGTCAGCGGTGCGGTGCGCGATGCCGGGGTCGCCGACACGAGTTCGGACCGTCCCTGCTCCTCCTCCGCGCGCGTGTGCCGCACGGCGAGGAAGGTGCTCATCAGGGCGGCGAGGAACATGAGGACCGGAAGGATGAGGAACACGACCACCTGGTCTTGGTCCGCGCCCGACGGCAGCCCGCGGAACAGCAGGATGACGGGGTTCCCGATCGCGGCGACCAGGAGTCCGGCCCGCGCCTCCTCGGTGCCGAAGGTGTCGGCCACCGCGATGTTGCCCATCGCCGCCAGCAGGGCGGTTCCGCCGATCCACAGGACGAGCTGGCGCGTATCGCGCCGCATCCGCTGGATGAGCAGGGTGATCACGACCGCCTCCCGACCCTCCGCGCCGCGCGACGCGTGGGGGGTGCGTCGGTCCCGTCGCGGGTGACTGCGTCTGCCGAGAGGTCCTCGCCGTAGTGGCGGAGGAAGAGCTCTTCGAGCGAGGGGGGAGCGACGCGCAGGCCTTCGACATCGTGTGCGGCCAGGGCGGGAAGGATCCCGGCGACCTGATCGCTGTCCACGGTGAAATGCGCGCGGCCGTCGGTGACCTCCAGGTCGTGCACCCCGGGGAGGGTCGGCGGTGCGTCGTGGTCGTTCACCGCGAAGGACACCTCGGTGCGCGTCAGGTGGCGCAGGTTTGTCAGTGTCCCGGACTCCACGATGCGTCCGGCGCGGATGATGCTCACCCGATCGCACACCTGCTCGACTTCGGAGAGGATGTGGCTGGAGAGCAGAACGGTCGCGCCGGCGTCGCGGACGCGGCGGAGCTCGTGTTGGAACACGACCTCCATGAGCGGATCGAGTCCACTGGTCGGTTCGTCGAGCACGTAGAGGTCGGCCGGCACGGCGAAAGCGGCGATCAGGGCCACTTTCTGTCGGTTACCCTTCGAGTAGGCGCGGCCCTTCTTGCGAGGGTCGAAGCCGAAGACGTCCAGCAGCCGGGCACGTTCGTCTCGGTAGGCGGCGGATGCGGTGTCGGCACCGCGGAGGCGGGCGAGGAAGTCGATGGCCTCGCCGCCGGAGAGGTTCGGCCACACGCTGACGTCGCCGGGGACCGAGGCGATGCGCCGATGGGCCGCCACCGCGTCGTTCCAGGGGTCCATACCGAGCACGCTCGCCTCCCCGCGGGTGCTGCGCGCCAGGCCGAGGAGGATGCGGATGGCGGTGGATTTCCCGGCCCCGTTCGGGCCGAGGAAGCCATGGATCTGGCCGGCGTCGACGGTGAGGTCGAGGCCGTCGAGGGCGTGCACCGCACCGTAGTGCTTGTGCAGGTCGCGGGTGCGAACGACGGTGTCCATGGCTTGAAGCTACGCCCTTTTCATGAATTTGTGAATCGGTATACCTTCAGGCCTCTCGGGGTGACGATTGACCCCGAATATCCGATGAGTGTATACATGACAGGGGTTTCGGGGAGGTGATCGGATGCGGGCCAGCGACCGCGCGTACGCGACCCTTCTCGACGAGATCCAGCGCGGACACCTCCCTCCGGGGGCGGTGCTCGCCGAAGCCGAGCAGGCCGCGCGCCTGGGCGTGAGCCGCACCCCGCTGCGAGAAGCCCTCGGGCGCCTCGCCGCGGCCGGACTGGTCGTGCAGCAATCCCCGCGGTTGACGGTCGTCAGTGAGATCGACGCCGGCGACATCCGTGAACTGTTCGAACTGCGCCGCGCCCTGGAGGAGACCGCCGCGCGCCTCGCCGCGGTCCGCGGGTCCGAAGCCACGTTCTCCGCGATCGCCTCGGCGCTCGGCGACGTCCACCTCGACGCCCCGGCCGGGCGCGAGACCTACGCGAGGCTCATCGCCGACTTCGACGCCGCGATCGACGACGCCGTCGACAACGACTACCTCGTATCGGCGCTGAGCACCGTGCGTACGCATCTCGTGCGCGTGCGGCGCATGGCCCGCGAGCGACCACATCGGCTCGAAGAGTCCGTCCACGAACATCGCCTCATCGCCGACGCGATCGCGCGGCACGATCCCGACCTCGCCGCCCACGCGACGCACGTGCACCTGCACAATGCTCTCGAGGGCATCCTCGGCTCCCTTCCCACCGACGTATCTGAAAGGCTCGTTCCATGAGCGTCTTCCACCACACCCGTGTCCACCGCAGCGAAGAGAACCTCGCGCGCGAAGGGCAGCTCGCGTGGCACATCGCCCAGGTCGCCGCAGACCCCGTCGAGGTCGACGACGAGACCCGCGACATGATCGTCAACCGCCTCATCGACAACGCCGCCGTGGCGGCCGCATCGCTGACCCGCCGCCCCGTTTCGGCGGCACGGCAGCAGGCGCTCGACCACGCCGTATCGATCAGCGGTGCGGGGGCGACCGTGTTCGGATGCGCCCTCGAGCGGCGCACGAGCCCGGAGTGGGCGGCGTGGGCCAACGGCGTCGCCGTGCGGGAGCTGGATTACCACGACACCTTCCTCGCGGCGGACTACTCGCACCCCGGTGACAACATCCCCCCGATCCTCGCCGTCGCCCAGCACGTCGGTGCCGACGGTGCCGCGCTCGTGCGGGGCCTTGCGACCGGATACGAGATCCAGATCGACCTGGTTAAGGCGATCTGCCTGCACAAGCACAAGATCGACCACGTCGCCCACCTCGGCCCGTCCGCCGCGGCCGGCATCGGCACCCTCCTCGACCTCGACCCGGAGACCATTTACCAGGCCGTCGGGCAGGCGTTGCACACCACCACCGCGACGCGGCAGTCGCGCAAGGGCGAGATCTCGACGTGGAAGGCACACGCCCCGGCCTTCGCCGGGAAGATGGCCGTCGAGGCCGTCGATCGGGCCATGCGCGGGGAGACCTCGCCCTCGCCCATCTACGAGGGCGAGGACGGGGTGATCGCGTGGATGCTGGACGGTCCCGACGCGTCGTACGACGTGCCCTTGCCCGAGCAGGGTGAACCCAAGCGCGCCATCCTCGAGTCGTACACGAAGGAGCACTCGGCCGAGTATCAGGCGCAGGCGTGGATCGACCTCGCCCGGAAACTCCACGGCGAGAACCCCGCACTGACCGACCCGGCGAACATCGAGTCGATCGTCCTGCACACCTCGCACCACACGCACTACGTGATCGGGTCGGGGGCGAACGACCCGCAGAAGTACGACCCCACCGCATCCCGCGAGACACTGGACCACTCGATCCCGTACATCTTCGCCGTCGCCCTCCAAGACGGCGGATGGCACCACGTCGACTCCTACACGCCGGAGCGTGCCGGGCGCGCCGACACCGTCGCCCTGTGGCACAAGATCACCACCGCCGAGGACGACGAGTGGACGCGCCGCTACCACTCGATCGACCCCGCCGAGAAGGCCTTCGGCGGTCGCGTGGTCATCACCCTCGCCGACGGGTCGACCGTCGAAGACGAGATCGCCGTCGCCGACGCCCACCCGCTGGGTGCGCGCCCCTTCGCCCGTGAGGACTACATCGCCAAGTTCCGGCTCCTCGCTGAGCCGGTGCTGGCGGCGGCCGAGATCGAGCGGTTCCTCGAGCTGGTGCAGCGTCTGCCCGAGCTCACCGCCGACGAGGTGCGGCAACTCTCGATCGTCGCCAAGCTCGGCGTGCTCGCGTCGGCCCCCGCCCCCAAGGGCATCTTCTGATGCTGTACGCACGGACGCCGGCGCACGAGAAGCGTCGCCTGTTCCGGGAACGACTCGCCTCGGGCGGACTGCTCCGCTTCCCGGGGGCCTTCAACCCGCTGAGTGCGCGACTGATCGAACGGAAGGGTTTCGACGGCGTCTACATCTCCGGCGCCGTCCTCTCCGCCGATCTGGGGCTCCCCGACATCGGATTGACGACCCTCACCGAGGTCGCCGCCCGCGGCGCCCAGATCGCCCGGATGACCGAGCTGCCCGCGATCATCGACGCCGACACCGGGTTCGGGGAGCCGATGAACGTCGCCCGCACCATCCAGACCCTCGAAGACGCGGGCCTTTCCGGCACGCATATCGAAGACCAGATCAATCCCAAGCGGTGTGGCCATCTCGACGGCAAGGGCGTCGTCGACGCCGATACGGCGGTCAAGCGCATCCGCGCCGCCGTCGACGCCCGCCGCGACGAGAACTTCCTCATCATGGCGCGCACCGACATCCGCGCCGTCGAGGGCATGGATGCGGCGACCGACCGCGCCCGCGCGCTCGTCGACGCCGGTGCCGACGCCATCTTCCCCGAGGCCATGCGCTCCCTCGAGGAGTTCGCGGCGATGCGCGAGGCCGTCGACGTGCCGATCCTGGCCAACATGACCGAGTTCGGAAAGTCCGACCTGTTCTCGGTCGACCAGCTCGCATCCGTCGGGGTGAACATGGTCATCTGGCCGGTGTCTCTGTTGCGGATGGCCATGGGCGCGGCATCCGACGCCCTCGATACGCTGGTCGACGAGGGGCACCTGACCTCGCACCTGGAGCGCATGCAACACCGCGCCGACCTGTACGACCTGATCGACTATGAGGGGTACAACCACTTCGACCAGGACGTGTTCAATTTCCACATCTCCCGCTGACCCGCACGATGTCCCGATTCCGGTCGCGCCGGGCGGGCTTGGCGACATGAATCGGGACACGTCCCGCCGCAACGACACGAAGGAGTGACCGTGACCGACATCCGCAAGGGACTCGTCGGGGTCATCGCCGACGAGACCGCCGTCTCCAAGGTGAACCCCGAGACCAACAGCCTCCTGTACCGCGGCTACCCGGTGCAGGAGCTGGCCGCCACCCAGCCGTTCGAGGCCGTCGCGTACCTGCTGTGGAACGGGGAACTCCCGACCCCCGAGCAGCTCGCCGCACTGCGAGCCACCGAACGCGCCCACCGGGCCCTGACCGACGAGGTGCGCGCCGCGATCGACCTCGTCCCGCTCGACGCGCACCCGATGGACGAGGTCCGCACCGCGGTCAGCGTCATCGGCGCCCAGGACCTCGCCGGGTCCGGGTCGGTGATGGATGCCTCCGGCAGTGCCGAAGAGAACCTCGCCCGGAGCATCCGGCTGTTCGCCGTGCTGCCGGCCATCGTCGCCTACGGACAGCGACGCCGCCGCGGCGAAGGGCTGATCGCCCCGCGCGACGACCTCGACTATGCGGCGAACTTCCTGTGGATGACCTTCGGCGAGGTGCCGGACGAGGTCGTCGTCGACGCGTTCAACCGCTCGATGATCCTCTACGCCGAGCACTCGTTCAACGCATCCACCTTCACGTCCCGCGTGATCGCGTCGACCCTGAGCGACCTGTACTCCGCGGTCACCGGTGCGATCGGTGCGTTGAAGGGGCCGCTGCACGGCGGCGCCAACGAGGCCGTGCTGCACGTGTTCCACGAGATCGGCGACGCCGAGAACGTCTCGTCGTGGCTCGACGACGCCTTGGCCCGCAAGCGCAAGATCATGGGCTTCGGCCACCGGGTCTACAAGCGCGGCGACTCGCGTGTGCCGACGATGAAGGCCGCCCTCGACACGCTCGTCGCGCACTACGACCGCCCGGACGTGGCGGCGCTCTACGATGCGCTCGAGGCCGAATTCGTCAGCCGGAAGGGCATCTACCCGAATCTCGACTACCCGTCGGGTCCGGCATACGACCTGCTGGGATTCGACACCGTCACCTTCACGCCGCTGTTCGTCGCCTCGCGCGTGACCGGGTGGACCGCGCACATCATGGAGCAGCAGGCGGCCAACGCCCTCATCCGTCCGCTGTCCGCCTACAGCGGGCCCGACGAGCGGCACGTCGAGGGGTACGTCCCCGACACTGCGGCGATCGATGTGTCGGAACGACCGGAGGAAGCGGCGGGCTGACCGGCCGGCGGCCGCCGGTGCCGCCGCATCCCGCGGTCGCTGGTGAAGGTCACCTGTCGGACGGTGTCGGTGCGTGAGAGGATCGCGGCATGCGATCCGCCGTCATCGTCGACGCCGTCCGCACCCCCTCGGGCCGGGGCAAGCCCGGTGGGGCGCTGAGCGGACTCCATCCCGCCGACCTCGCCGCCGCCGTGCTCACCACGTTGCTCGAACGCAACGGGCTGGACTCCGCCCAGGTCGACGACGTCATCCTCGGATGTGTCAGCCAGGTCGGCGACCAGGCGATGAACATCGCGCGCCACGCCGTCCTCGCCGCCGGGTTCGACGAGAAGGTCCCCGCCACGACGGTGGACCGGCAGTGCGGGTCGAGCCAGCAGGCCGCGCACTTCGCCGCGCAGGGCGTGATCGCGGGGGCCTACGACATCGTGATCGCCGGCGGTGTCGAGTCGATGAGTCGTGTGCCACTCGGGTCGAGCGGCGCGGGCGGGAGCGTGCCGGAGGGGATCCGGCATCGGTACCCGGACGGCCTGGTCAACCAGGGGGTCTCGGCCGAGCTGATCGCCGATCGGTGGGGCCTCGCGCGCGGGGAGCTCGACGCCTACGCGGCCGAGTCGCACCGTCGGGCCGCAGCTGCGTGGCGGCACGGATGGTTCGACCGTCAGGTGACGCCGATCTACGCGGGCGGTTCCGACGCGGTCGCGTTTGACGAGACCGTGCGTGAAGGCACCACGGTGGACGCGCTCGCGGGGCTGTCGCCGGTGTTCCGCACCGATGCGCTCGCGGCGCGCTTCCCGCAGCTGGAGTGGCGCATCACCGCCGGGTCCTCCTCGCCGCTGACGGATGCGGCCTCGGCGACGCTCATCATGGCCGAGGAGACCGCGTCCGCACTGGGGCTCACGCCGCGGGCGCGCTTCCACTCCTTCGCCGTCGTCGGCGACGACCCCCTGCTCATGCTGACCGGTCCCATACCGGCGACACGGCGCATCCTCGACCGCAGTGGACTCTCGATCAGCGACATCGACGTGTTCGAGGTGAACGAGGCGTTCGCCTCGGTGCCGTTGGCGTGGCAGCGGGAGTTCGATGTCGACCCGGAGGCCCTCAACCCGTGGGGAGGGGCCATCGCCCTCGGGCACGCGGTCGGGGCATCGGGAACCCGCCTGATGGCGACCCTCGTCGACGCGCTCGAGCAACGTGGCGGCCGGTACGGACTTCAGACCATGTGCGAGGGCGGCGGATTGGCCAACGCCACGATCCTCGAACGCCTCTGACCCATCCCGCCCCACAGGCGGCCGTCCCGCCCCGCACCGGTGCCGTGTCCCCATTTCTGCGGCGACAGAGGCCCTTGCCGACATTTTGTGGGACGTGCTGAACGGGCCGGGCCCCGGGGCCGGGTTGAGGTGGCTCGCAGGGGAGAGGTGGTGGGGGAGCGCCGGGACGGGGACGGCCCCGGTCCCCACAGGGGGGCCGGGGCCGTGACGCGGACGCGTCGGTCGGTTATGCGGTGGTGGTGCGGCGGCGCGTGATGGCGAGGGTGCCGCCGATCACGATGAGGAACGCCGCGGTCAAAGCCAGACCCCACGGGGTCTCGGCGCCGGTTGCCGCGAGGGAGCCCTCGGCGACCACGGTGACGGGGATCTCCACGTCGTCGTATCCGTCGGAGGCGAGGACCAAGGTGTGGGCCCCGGTCTCGAGGTCGGCGGGGATGGCGACGGTGAAGGTGATCTCCCCGGCGGTGTTCGCCGCGGGGATGCCCTCGATCACGATCGGATCGCTGTAGAGCGTCGCGTCGACCATCTGGCCGGCGGTCAGCCCGCTCAGCTCCACCGTGAGGGTGCCGCCCTGCTCGACCGTGCCCGATCCGATGTTCCACTCGACCCAGTCGGTGCCCTCGTCCGCACCGTCGGTCGGGGTGGGAGTCGGCGTCGGCTCGACGGTGTCGTCGACGATGACCGCGCGACCCAGGGGTGCGGGTTCGATCGGGCTGGCCTCTTCGAAGTACGCCACGGAGGCGGCGAGGTCGACCCAGCCGGTGTCGGTGCGGTCGGCGCCCTCGGTGAAGGTGGTGAAGTTGTCGCCACCGGCGGCGAGGAACGAGTTGGTGGCGACCACGACGGTGTCGGTGTCTTCGACGGCACTGCCGTTGAGGGTCATCGACACGATGTGGGAGCCGGCCGCGGCGTCCGGGTCGTACTCGTAGGTGAAGCCCTCCGAGATACCCATGTGGAGCTTCGGACGCGAGGAGCCCTCGGGCTGCCACTGCTCTTCGAGGATCGCCTTCAGCTGCGCACCGGTGAGTTCGATGGTCACGATGGTGTTGGCGAAGGGCTGCACGTTGGCGATGTCACGGTAGGTGACGGTGCCGTCGGTGCCGTAGAGCAGGTCGGCGCGCAGGCCTCCGGGGTTGATCATGCCGATCTGCGCCGGGGTACCGGTGTAGTCGTCGTTGGAGGCGGCCCACAGGTACATGTCGGCGAGGGTGTTCCCCATGCTCGACTCGACGCCACGGTCGTCTCCGGGCGGGGTGCCGCCGCGGAGGATGTCGGCGGTGATCGATCCGATCTCCACCGACCCTTCGATCTCCGCCTGCTCGACGGCGTCTGCGACGATCGCCGCGACGGTCGGGTCGGCCGGGTAGAGCGGCGTGCCACCGTCGGTCAGCGGTACCACCGAACCCTCGATCGAGACCAGCTCCTGCGTCTCGGCATTCACGGAGATCTCCAGCAGACCCAGTGCCTTGCCGTACTCCAGCGCCTGGATGACCGGACGCTCCCCGCCACCGGGGGTGGGGAGCATGCACGCGTACTCCTGGTGGGTGTGACCCGACGCGATCGCGTCGATGTCGTCCGAGGCTCCTGCGACGAGCTTCGAGTAGTCGGTGTCGTCGGAGATGAGCGACTCGCACGAGTCGGTGGCCGCACCGTCGTGGGTGAGAAGGATGATGACATCCGCGAGGTCACCGGCGGTGAGCTCCGCCGCGACCCGGTTGGCCGCGACCAGCTGGTCACCGAACTCGATGTCGGCGATCCCGTCGGGAGAGACCATCACCGCGGTGTCCGGGGTGACCGTGCCGATGAAGGCGACACGTACGCCGTCGACCTCCTCGATGGAGTACTCCTCGAGCACCGGATTCTCGGTTCCCTTCTCGTACACGTTCGCCCCCAGGCTGTACTTCGCGCCCACGGCCGCGTCGCCCTCGCCGAAGCGCGGGGTCGCCGTGTCGAGCAGGAAGTCGAAGCCCTTGTCGAACTCGTGGTTGCCCACCGAACCCAGGTCCAGGCCCGCTGCGACCAGTGCGTCGATGGAGGGCAGGTCGTCCTGCGACGCCGACGTGAAGGTCGACCCGCCGATGTTGTCACCGGCCGAGACGAACAGCGTGTTCGGGTTCGCCGCCTCGAAGTCGGCGACCGCT
Source organism: Microbacterium aquimaris (assembly GCF_039531285.1). Taxonomy (NCBI): domain Bacteria; kingdom Bacillati; phylum Actinomycetota; class Actinomycetes; order Micrococcales; family Microbacteriaceae; genus Microbacterium; species Microbacterium aquimaris. The sequence goes on from NZ_BAAAPT010000001.1 coordinate 1,197,292, forward strand.
CCGCCGATCACGGCTGCGCCGGCGACGCCGTAGGAGTCGCCCTCGAGTCGACCGTGGAAGTCGTTGATCGTGAGGACCTGGATCTCGGTGGTTTCGGGGGCGAGGAGGTCGGTGATCCCGAACACCGTGGTGGTGCCGGAGACCTCGTTGCCGACGATCAGCGCCGGCTCACCGGTGGGGGAGTCCGCCGCGGCGACGAAGGCGAGGCCCTCGGGCCCGAGGTCGCCCGCGGCGGACGACTCGGCGTCGGCCGAGACGTCGCGGTTGTTGACGTAGGTCACGAACTCGGCGGCGGCCGGAGTGGTGATGTCGTAGACCATCACGCCACCGACCCGCTCGAGGCCGATGAAGGCGTAGGTGCGGTCCCCGACCTCGCCGATCACGACGCCCTCGGGCTCGGGGCCCTTCGCGTCGCTGCGGCTGTCGAAGTCGCCGGCGTCGTTGTCGTCGTTGCTGAAGTTGAACGAGCCCGGCGCGGCGGCGGCGGTGATCTGCTCGAAGTCGTCACCCGAGTCGAACACCTGGGTGCCGTCGGTCGACCAGATCGAGAACGAGCGAGCGCCGTGGGCGTAGAGCGCGCTGTAGCAGTCGCCCTCCTCGTCGAAGCCGAGCTCGGTGGTCACCTCGAGGCGGCCGAGGTCTTCGTCTTCGGTGAGCGCCGCGGCGGGGGAATCGGCGCAGACGTCGAGGTCCTTCACGCGTTCCGGCTCGACGTAGTCACCCCACTCGCGCGCGTCACCCTCGTTGGCCGTCACGAGGTAGGAGCTGCCGTTCGCGGCGAAGATGTCCATGCCGTCGGGCTGGTACATGCCGAACAGGCCCGCGTAGGTGTCGATGTTGACCGTCGAGGCGTCCTCGGGGTCGCGGTCGCTCGCGTCGAGGCCGTTGCCCGCGACGGAGTGGTCCTTGAAACCGAGCGCCCAGATGTCCTGCACCGTCGCCGAGGCGAGGTCGACCACGGCGATGGCGTTGTTCTCCTGCAGGGCTGCGTACGCGACGTCCCCGTCGATGGCGATGTACTCCGGCTCGAGGTTGCGCGAGACCGGCAGGTCGGATTCGGGGGTCGGGCCGAAGACCCGCACGTCCTCGGGGAGGGTCTTGCCGCCGTCGGCCTCGTAGGCGCGGAAGTCGGCGGTGCGCACGTCGCCCTGCGCGGGCGCGGTCTTCGTCGACGGCAGGGTCACGACGCCGATCGATCCCTCGGGGTCGCTCGTGTAGTCGTCAGCCGGCTCGCCTTCGTTGGCCACCACGGCGTACATGCCGTCCGCCGAGATCGCCACCATGTCGGGGAGGGCGCCGACGGCCACCGAGCCGAGGACGGCGGAGGCCTCATCCGCGGCGTCGGCGTCGAAGAACACCAGCGATCCCGCCGCGGTCTTGTCTTCGGCCTCGAAGGCGATGACGCCGAGGCCGTCTTCGCGGACGGCGACGGAGTTCGCCGTGCCGGTCGAGGCGATCGCGAACAGCTCGGTCATCGCGGTCGGGTCCGACCAGTCGAGCACGCTGACGCTGCCGGCCTGCGCGTTGACGACGAAGAGCCGGTCACCGTGGGTGGCGACGATCTCTGCGGCGGACTCGTCGAACACGCCGGTCTCGAAGCTACCCAGCGGCGTGAGCGCGAGCGAGGCGTCCTCGGCGGAGTACGTCACGGGGGAGGGGACCACCGCGGCGCCGGCCGCCGTGATCGGAACGAAGGCGAGCGCACACGTCGCAGCTGCCGTTGTGGCGACCGCGACCGCGCGTCTGAATGTGGCTGAAGGCATGACCGTCCTGACGGGTGTCGGTGGTGTGGTGGGATACCCATCCGGTCTATTGGGGCGGGGTTGCCGCAGCGTGAACGGCAGGCGAACACCCCGCACGGGGCGGTGGGGGTACGGGCCCGGACATCGGAAGACCTGGAAATTACATGGACGTCCATCTAAAATGATCAAGATGACATGCGCACCACCGTGCGCATGATCGGATCTGACGCGATCGAAGGAGATCCCATGTCGATGAGCACTGTCGAGGAACGCGCGGCCATCGTCGACGCCGTCCGGGACTTCGCCACCGCGGAAATGGCACCCCGCGCCCTGGAGTGGGATGCGGCGGGCCACTTCCCGCGTGATGTGCTCCGTCGTGCCGGCGACCTCGGGCTCGGTGGTGTGTACGTGCACGAGGACGTCGGCGGCTCCGCGCTGTCGCGCTCGGACGCCGTGCTGATCTTCGAGGAGCTCGCCGCGGCCGACCCGGCCGTCGCGGCGTACATCACGATCCACAACATGGTCGCGTGGATGATCGACGCGTACGGTTCGTCGCCGCAGCGTGCGCAGTGGCTCCCGGGCCTGACGACCATGGCGCAGCTCGGCGGATACTGCCTCACCGAACCCGGCGCCGGGTCGGACGCCGCCGCGATCACCACCAGCGCGATCCGCACGGACGACGGGTACGTGCTCACCGGTGTGAAGCAGTTCATCTCCGGCGGTGGAGTCGCATCCGTCTACGTCGTGATGGCGCGCACGGGCGAGCCGGGCGCCCGAGGGATCACCGCCTTCCTGGTTCCCGCAGACGCGGCCGGGATGTCGTACGGCAGCCCCGAGAAGAAGATGGGGTGGAACGCGCAGCCGACCGCCCAGGTCATCCTCGACGAAGTGCGCGTGCCCACCTCGGCCGTGCTCGGCGGCGAGGGGAACGGATTCCGGATCGCCATGTCGGCGCTCAACGGCGGCCGCATCAACATCGCCGCGTGTTCCCTGGGCGGGGCCCGCTCTGCGCTGGAGCGCGCGACCCGCTACGTCCACGAGCGATTCACGTTCGGAGAGCCGCTCGCCGAGAAGCAGGCGGTGGTGTTCGCGCTCGCCGACATGGCCACCGATCTGCGTGCTGCGCGTGCGATGGTGCGTGACGCCGCGGCGGCCCTCGACGAGGGATCCGATGATGCGGCGATGCAGTGCGCGATGGCCAAACGTTTCGCCACCGACGCGGGCTTCCGCGTCGCCAACGACGCGTTGCAGTTGCACGGGGGCTACGGGTATCTGCACGACTACGGCATCGAGAAGATCGTGCGCGATCTCAGGGTGCACCAGATCCTCGAGGGGACGAACGAGATCATGCGGGTCATCATCGGACGCGAGCTGTTGGGGACGGCGCGATGAAGGTCGCGTTCCTCGGCCTCGGCCACATGGGGCTGCCCATGGCCCGCAACCTCGCCGAAGCCGGGCACGATGTGGTCGGCTTCGACGTGTTCGAGGCCGCGCGGGAGGGTGCCCGAGCGGCGGGACTCACGATCGCCGAGGCGGCGACGGCCGCGGTCGCCGACGTCGAGGCCGTCATCACGATGTTCGCCGCGGGCCACCAGGTCATCGACGCCTACCGCGGCACATCCGACCGCCCCGGTCTTCTGGCCGCCGCGCCGGAGGGCGCCCTGTTCATCGACAGCTCGACCATCGCCGTCGACGAGGCCCGCGCGGCGCATGCGCTCGCCGAGGCGGCGGGGCATCGCAGTGTGGACGCGCCCGTCTCGGGAGGAGTGGTCGGCGCTGAGAACGCCTCGCTGGCGTTCATGGTCGGCGGGGCGGACGGCGACGTCGAGGCGGCCCGGCCCCTGTTGGAGGTGATGGGCGCGCGGGTGGTCCACTGCGGCGGTGCCGGTCTCGGGCAGGCCGCGAAGGTGTGCAACAACATGATCCTCGCCGCGTCGCAGATCGTCGTCGCGGAGGCGTTCGTGCTGGGAGAGCGGCTGGGGCTGTCCCATCAGGCGCTGTTCGATGTGGCCTCGCATGCGTCGGGCCAGTGCTGGGCGCTGACGACCAACTGCCCCGTGCCCGGGCCGGTGCCCACCAGCCCCGCCAATCGGGACTTCACGCCGGGATTCGCCGGCGCCCTCATGGACAAGGACCTGGGGTTGGCCGAGAAGGCCGTCGCGTTGACCGGGGTGGATGCGCGGATGGGGATGCTCGCGCGTTCGGTGTACCGCGAGTTCGTCGAGGGGGGTGGGGCCCGGAGGGACTTCTCCGGCATCATCGATAGCGTCCGTGCCCAGTCCGACGACGTCAGGAGCCGCCCCGCATGATCGACTACGAGACCATCCGTTCCGAGACCCGGGGCCGCGTCGGCTGGATCACCCTTCACCGGCCCGACGCACTCAACGCGCTGAACACCACCGTGATGCGCGAGGTCGTCGATGCGGCCACGCGGTTCGACGCGGACGAGCGCATCGGTGCGATCGTGCTGACCGGGTCGGAGAAGGCGTTCGCCGCCGGCGCGGACATCAAGGAGATGGCCGACAAGTCCGGCCTCGAGATGACGATGGATGACCACTTCGGTGCGTGGGCCCGATTCGCGGCGGTGCGCACGCCGGTCGTCGCGGCCGTGTCGGGGTACGCCCTCGGTGGCGGATGCGAGCTCGCGATGATGTGCGATGTCATCCTCGCCGCCGACACGGCGAGGTTCGGACAGCCCGAGATCAACCTCGGGGTGATCCCGGGGATGGGGGGAACGCAGCGGTTGTTGCGGGCCGTCGGACCGTACAAGGCCGCCGAGCTGATCCTGACCGGACGCATGATGGACGCCGCCGAGGCCGAACGCGCCGGTCTGGTCTCGCGCGTGGTCCCGGCCGCGGACCTGCTCGACGAGGCGGACAAGACGGCGTCCACGATCGCCGGGAAGTCGCTGCCGTCGCTGTACGCGGCCAAAGCCGCCCTCGCCGCCGCCCAGGAGTCGTCGTTGGCAGAGGGGCTGCGGTATGAGAAGCAGGCCTTCGCGGCGCTGTTCGACACCGAAGATCAGAAGGAGGGCATGGCCGCCTTCCGCGAGAAGCGCCCGCCGCACTTCACCCACCGCTGATGGCGTCCCCCGCATCCGCGCACTCCTGCCCGGTGCCTGCGAAACCCGGGCGCGCGTCCGAGACCTGCGCGCGTGCGCCCCGGTCTCGGACGCAGTGCAGGGTATGGATGCGCGTCGCGTCAGAGCGGGTCGGGAACCGGGCGCGGGTCGGTGAAGTCACCGGCGTCCTTGCGCATCCGCGCGATGATGCTCGCCAGCGCCTCGGCGTCGCCGTCGTCGAGCCCGACGTCCTCGAAGACCTCCGAGTTCAACGCGCCGGTGGCCCGCTCCACCAGGTCTCTGCCCGCGTCGGTGATCACCAGCATCGCCGCCCGCCGATCGGCCGGATGCGGTTCGCGCGCGGCGAGGCCCGCGCGGACCAGACGGTCCACGGTGTTGGTGACGCTGGTCGGGTGCACCTGCAGACGCGCGATGGCGCTGGCCATCGGCATCCGTCCCTCGCGCGTGAACGCGAGCAGGCGCAGCATCTCGTAGCGCGCGAACGACAGCCCGAACGGTTTGAGTGCCGCATCGATGCGCGCCATGAGGATCTGCTGCGCACGGATCACCGAGGTGACCACGGACATGCCGGCTGCGGCATCCGTCCAGCCGTGGGTCACCCACTGGCGTTTGGCCTCCGCGAGCGGGTCGATCGGCAGGGGGCGCTGTCGGGCCATCCTCCACCTCCGGGTCGTCTCCACCACGGTAGCCCAGCGGGCCTACCCCACCCCCGCACACGCTTAGAATCGACACGTCGAAGGAGCGCACCCTGATGAAGATCGTCGTCCTGGTCAAGGAAGTCCCGGATACCTACGGAGACCGCACACTCGATCTCGAGACCGGCCTGGCGCAGCGCGACGTCGGCGACCGCGTCCTCGACGAGATCGGGGAGCGGGCGCTCGAGGCGGCGCTGTCGCACGCCGACGCGGCGGGCGACGTCGAGGTCGTGCTGCTGTCGATGGCACCCGAAGCGGCGACGACGTCGCTGCGGCGAGGGTTGGCGATGGGCGCCGCGTCGGCCGTGCAGATCGTCGATGAAGGCCTCGTCGGTGCCGACCTCGGCCTCACCGCACAGGTGCTCGCCGCGGCCCTCCAGCGCATCGGGTTCGACCTCGCCATCACCGGGAACCTCTCGACCGACGGTACCGGCGGCGTGCTTCCGGCGATGATCGCCGAATTGCTCGACGTGCCCGCCGCCACGGCGCTCACGAGCGTGAAGATCGGTGACGGGGACGTGTCCGGTGCGCGCGCCAGTGACGCCGGCACCATGGAGCTGTCCGCTCCCCTCCCCGCGGTCATCTCGGTCACCGAGGCGCTCCCCGACGCCCGCATGGCCAACTTCAAGGGCATCATGGCGGCCAAGAAGAAGCCGTTCGAGAAACTGTCGCTCGATGACCTCGGCATCGACCCACTCGACCCCGAGTGGTCGCGGTCGATCATGATCGGCGTCAGCGAGAAGCCGCCGCGCGAGGCGGGCGTGAAGATCGTCGACGAGGGGGATGCCGGCGAGAAGCTCGCCGACTTCCTCATCGAGAACCGACTGGCATAGGAGCGACATGGCTGAGTACGCGGAGGATGCGGTGCTGGTGCTCCTCGAGGTGACACCCTCGGGCGAGTTGACGAAGTCCGCCGCCGGGCTGATCGGTGCGGCGTCACAGGTGGGTACCCCGGTCGCGCTGGTCGTCGGCGAGGAGAAGCTGGCGCACGACGCGGCGGCGCTCGGCGCGGGAACCGTGCTGGTCGCCCCCGCCGGTGACGGGCTCACGGTGCCGGTGGTCGACGCGCTGTCCGCTGCCATCGACCGCGTCGAGCCCGATGCGGTGCTTCTCGCGCACTCGATCGAGGGGCGTGAAGCCGCCGGGCGTCTGGCGGCCCGGCGCCGGTCGGGTCTGTGCGTCGACGCGGTCGGTGTCTCGCGCGACGAGCTGGGCGTGGTCGCGCAGCACTCCGTGTACGGCGGTGCGTACAACGTCGAGGCATCGGTGACGTGGGGTGCGCCGATCATCACGGTGCGCCAGGGATCCATCGACGCCCGCGCCGAGGCGATCTCCGACCCCGTGGTCGAGACGCTCGAGGTGACCCCGTCGGGACGCAAGGCGGCACACGTCGGCGCGGTCGCGGAGGCCGAGGTGTCGTCGTCACGGCCCGAGCTGCGCGGCGCGGCGAAGGTCGTCTCGGGAGGCCGCGGGCTGGGATCGGAGGAGAAGTTCGAGCTCGTCGAGCACCTCGCCGATGCCCTCGGCGCCGCGGTGGGGGCATCCCGCGCGGCCGTCGATGCCGGCTACGTGCCCGCTTCGTTCCAGGTCGGCCAGACCGGCGTCTCGGTGTCGCCGCAGCTGTATGTCGCATTGGGTATCTCGGGTGCGATCCAGCACAAGGCCGGCATGCAGACCGCCAAGACGATCATCGCGATCAACAAGGACGGCGACGCGCCGATCTTCGACATCGCCGACTTCGGTGTGGTGGGTGACCTGTTCACCGTCGTGCCACAGCTGATCGCGGCGCTCGAGGCCAAGAAGAAGTAGCGCGATGGCGACCTTCCCGCGCACCCTGCGACGGGGCCTCCCGCGCCACCCGCGGGGTGAGGCCTGGCCCCCCGTCGGCACCGCGCTGCCTTCGATGGTGGAGCCCGAATCCGGTCCCGCCGACCCCGCCACCTCGGCTCCGCAGTCGGGTGTTGTGGGTGTTTCGGGGGTGGATGCGTCGAAGGTGACTGCGGAGCGGAGTGGGGGGTCCGGTGTGGTGCCGGCACTGCGCCGCGGCCTGCCGCGCGTGAAGGGCGGCGACGCGTGGCCTCCCGCGTCCGCTGCACCGGTTGCATCCGCGGGTTCGGCAGGATCGGTCGCGTCCGCCGCACCGGTCGCATCCGCGGGATCGGTCGCGTCCGTCGGGCCGTCTGCCGCCGGAGCGGATGGATCGGCGGATGCGGTGACGACACCTGCCCCGCCCACATCGGCGTCCTCCGCCGATGTGCCGGCCGCCGTCGGCGCGACACCTCCGATCGACACCGCTGCCACCACGGCCCCCGCCGCGACGTCGGTCCCTCCGCCCAGCGGCTCGGCGACGATGCGCCGCGGGCTGCCGCGGGTCCACGGCGGCGAGCCGTGGCCGCCCGCCTCCGCCTCGGTTGCGGGATCGACGGGCGCGACAGCCTCCGCGCCCCTGATCACGGCGGCGGAACCGGTCGCGCCGACGGCCCCGCCCGCGATTCCCGTCACGAGCGGTACCCCCTCGGGCACCTCCGCGTCGGCTCCCGCCGCGACGCGAACACCCTCGACGGGATCCGCCCCCGCGGCGCCCTCACCCGGCTCGCGTGCCGCCGAGATCACGGTGCGGCGCGGACTGCCCCGCACCAGGGGCGGCGACCCGTGGCCTCCGGCCGACGTCGTGCCGGCACGTGCGGTCACGACCGAGCCCCCGGTATCGCTCACCGCCCCCGACCTCCCCGCGTCCGCGTCGCCGACCGCACAGACAGCCCCCGCCGCGGCCGGTGCCACACCGACACCCGGAGACCCACCCGCTGCGCCGGCCCCGGCCCCGGCGGACGCCGTGGCGGCGCGTGTCGATCTGAGCCGGCCGCTCCCGTTCACACGCACCGTGTGGCCGGGGCGCGCGCCCCGCACCACCCCCGCCGCCGCCGTCGAACCGCGCAGGATCGGTCCCTTCACCCGCGCGCAATGGGCCGGCGCGGTCGTCGTCGGGGGTATCGGCATCCTCTACGGCGCCGCCATGCTCGTGCTGGCGATGCGCTGGTTCGCCAGCACCGAACCGATGCAGGCGTTCCTCACCGCCTTCCCCGGCGAGTACCACCTGCCCGAGGGGGCACCGGTCGGGCTTCCCGCGTGGCTCGGATGGCAGCACTTCTTCAACGTCTTCCTCATGGTGTTGATCATCCGTACCGGGTTTCGGGTGCGCACCGAAAAGCGCCCGACGGCGTTCTGGGCGCCACGCACCGACCGCAAGCGCAAGATCAGTCTGAACCTGTGGTTCCACCAGTCCCTCGACATCCTGTGGATCGTCAACGGACTCGTGTTCGTGGTCCTGCTATGGGTCACCGGACAGTGGATGCGGATCGTTCCGACCTCGTGGGAGGTCTTCCCGAACGCCCTGTCGGCGGGCATCCAGTACCTCACGCTGGACTGGCCCACCGAGAACGGTTGGGTCAACTACAACAGCTTGCAGCAGCTGGCCTACTTCGCCACGGTCTTCCTCGCCGCACCTCTCGCGATCCTCACGGGCGTGCGGATGTCGGGGGTGTGGCCGAAGAACAACAAGGCCCTCAACAAGGCCTATCCGGTCGAGTGGGCGCGTGCCGTGCACTTCCCGGTCATGCTCTACTTCGTGCTGTTCATCTTCGTCCACGTCGTGTTGGTGTTCTCCACGGGGGCCCTGCGCAACCTCAACCACATGTACGCCGCGCAGGGGTCGGTCGACCCGAACGCGTACGCGGACAACTGGGCGGGGTTCTGGATCTTCGTCGTATCGCTCGTGGTGATCGCCGGCGCCTGGGTCGCGGCGCGCCCGCTCGTGCTCGCCCCGATCGCACGGTTGTTCGGCTCGGTGTCGGGCCGCTGACCGGGGGATAACCCCCGTCCGGTTCTCCGGATCTCACCGGCGCGGTGGCACGCCGCCCGGTCGTACCGTTGTCGACATGACCACTCCCGACTCCCCACCCGGACGCCGACCGGCCTCCCCGGCGATGATCGCCGGGTCGCTGGCGCAACTGGCCGCCCTCGGCGTGATCGGCCCTGCCGTGTTCACCGTGCTGTTCACCCTGCTCGGCGTCGGACTCGCTCTGGTGCCCATCATCGGTATCGGGCTACTGGTCCTGTACGTGCTCGTCTACGCCATGTACGCCACCGCGTGGCTCGAGTACGCCCGCGTCGACGGACTCTACGGCCTCGAGCTCCCCCCGGTGCGGGTGCGACGTTCGGCCCGGCCTGGCTTCGGCGGGTTCCTGCGGATGGTGTGGGCCCAGTTCACCGACCCCATCGTGTGGCGCGGCATCGCCAGCATCGCCGTATCGACCGTGCTCGGCCTCCTCGTCATCCCGTTGCTGACCGCCGTCATCACCGGAATCGCCGGGGCCTTCGCCCCGCTCTACTCCGCAGGCTCGGTGCGTCTGTTCGGGATCGGCCTCGAGGTCGGGGCCGCCGTGGCGGTGCCGGTCGGCATCGTCGGGGCGCTCGCCGCGTCGGCCGCGCTCGTCGGGATCGCGATCCTGCACGGTGTGCTCGGCCGCGCCATCCTCGTGCCGTCACGGGATGCGCAGCTCGCCCACGAAGCCCGCCTGTCGCAAGAGCAGCGTGCGGGCGCGGTCCGGTCGGCCGAGGTGGAGCGCACGCGCATCGAACGCGACCTCCACGACGGTGTCCAGCCGCGTCTGGTCTCGGTCGGGATGACGCTGGGCCTTGCCCAGCAGAAGGTCGAGGACGACCCGCAGGCCGCGAAGGCGCTCATCGCCGAAGCGCACACCTCGACGAAGGCGGCGATCACGGAACTGCGCCAGCTCGCCCGCGGCATCCACACCTCCGTACTCGACGATCGCGGACTCGACGCCGCACTGTCCGCGCTCGCGGCGCGCTCGCCCGTGCCCGTGACCCTCGACGTCCGCACACCCGGCCGCTGCGGTCCCGACGCGGAAGCCGCGGTCTACTTCGTGATCGCCGAGTCGCTCACCAACGCCGCCAAGCACTCCCGCGGCACCGAGGCGCGGGTGCTGGTGCGGATGCGCGAAGAGGGCACCCTGTGGGCCCGCGTCGAAGACAACGGTGTGGGTGGGGCACGCACGATCGCCGGCGGCGGCCTCGACGGCATCGCCAACCGCGTGCTGGGGGTCGGAGGCACCTTCCGCCTCGACAGCCCCGTCGGGGGACCGACGACCGTGGAGGTGACGGTGCCATGCGCATCCTGATCTGTGAGGACTCCGCCCTCCTGCGCGAAGGGCTGGTGCGGCTGCTGGCCGACGCCGGCCACGAGGTGGTCGCCGCGCTCCCCGACGCGACCGGCATCGACGACACGGTCGCGACGACCTCGCCGGATCTGTGCATCCTGGATGTCCGGCTTCCTCCGACCCGCACCGACGAGGGCATCCGCGCCGCGCTCCGCCTCCGCGCCGCCGACCCCCGCCTGCCCGTGCTCGTGCTCTCGCAGTACGTCGAGGAGCGGTACGCCAGCGACCTCATCGCGGGGAAGGGGGGCGCGCTCGGCTACCTCCTCAAGGACCGCGTCGCCGACGTGGGCGAGTTCGTCGAGAGCGTCGAGCGGATCGGTGCCGGCGACACCATCCTCGACCCCGAGGTCGTCGCACAGTTGTTGTCCCGTCGCGCACTCGACGCGCGGATGAGCCGGCTGACCGACCGTGAGGCCAGCGTGCTCGCGTTGATCGCGGAGGGGAAGTCGAACCACGCGATCGCCAAGACGCTGTTCGTGAGCGAGGGCAGCGTCGAAAAGCACATCACCGCCGTGTTCCAGAAGCTCGACCTCGAACAGGACGAGTCGGGCAACCGCCGTGTCCTGGCCGTGCTCGCCCACCTCGAGCACGGCGGCCCCGCCACCGGCGCCACCCAGACAGGAGATCCGTCATGACCGACACGCTCACACCGCCGCAGCCGCCCGCCCCACCGACGGGACCGCCGCCCGGGTCGCGCACGCGCGGATCATCGACCGTCATCGCGATCCTCACGATCGCGTTCGGCGCGGTGGTCCTCCTCGGCGCACTGGCGGCCACGTCCTTCCGCGCCGTCGGAACCGCGATGCTCGACGACGCCACGCACACCGCCGGCGCCGTGGGGGTGCGTACCCTCGACGTCGACATCACGGCCGCCGAACTGCGGGTCGAGTTCACCGACGTCGACGAAGCGCGCCTGGAGGTCTCGCAGGGCGCGGCAGCGGACCAATGGCGACTCGTCCGCGACGGAGACCGGCTCACCGTCGCCACCCCCGTGGAGTTCTTCGGCATCTCGTGGATGTTCGGCGGCAACGGCACCGCCGTCCTGCTCCTTCCCGAACGGCTCGAGCGGGTCGGGATGGATGTGAACCTCGACCTGTCCGCCGGGCGCATCCTGGCCGACGCGGCCTGGGGGGCGGTCGACCTGTCGGTCAGCGCGGGCGAGATCGATCTCGGTGGCAGCGCCGACAGCCTCGTGGTCGACGTGAGCGCCGGTACGGTCGACGCGGACGTGACCGACGTGGCGGACGCCCACTTCGACGTCAGCGCCGGCGAAATCGTCGCCCGGCTCGGTGGTGAGGCGCCCGACGACGTCGAGGTCTCGGTCAGCGCCGGAGCCCTGCGCCTGGTCGTGCCGGACGAGGTGTACGCCGTCGACATCGACGTGTCGGCCGGCGATGTGACCAATCGCCTGCAGACATCCCCCGACTCACCCCACCGCATCACCGGCGACGTCTCCGCGGGCGACCTCCGCCTGACCCCCGGCGCCTGATCCCGCGGCGGCAGACCCCGGTCGCGGAGGGGCGGGCGGGTCAGTGCGGCGCGATGCGGCCGGCGGCGTAGCCGTCGGCGTAGGCCTCGTCGGCGCCCCGCCGGAACATGTCCCGCTCGGCAGGGCGCACGATCGAGCGCGCGCCGGGAAGGTCGAGCGCACCGACGAGGTCTGCCCGCCCGCGTGCGACGGCCACCGGCATCCGGGACGACTTGCCCTTGACGAGGTCGGCGGCGGCGGCGATCTCGTCGGCCACGCACGGCTGCGTCACCACGAGGGGGCGACCCTCGGCGTCGGTCTGACCGCGCAGGTCTTCGAACACGTGGACCCCGGCCGCCCCGATCGCCTGGTCGATCTGGCCTTCCCGCCACGCGCGGCCGAGCGTGTCGGTGATCAGCACACCGACGTGTGCGCCGGTGCGCTCGCGCAGTCCGGCCGCGATCGAACGTGCGGAGGCATCCGGGTCCTCCGGAAGGAGGAGCACCGTGCCGTCGGGGGTGTTGGAGGCGTCCACGCCGGCGGCGGCGGCGACGATTCCGAGCGGGTTCTCCACGATGCGGGTGACGTGCCCCGCCGGGCTCGTGCGCGACGCGACCAGACGGACCGTCTGCGCGGTGATGGCCTCTTCCCGGTCGTCGGAGCGGAGGAGGCGTCCTTCGGCTTTCGAGACGATCTTCGAGGTCACCACCACGATGTCGCCGTCGACGAGGGGCTCACCGCGGTCGACGGCGTCCCCGATCAGAGCGACGAGGTCGTCACCGGGTGAGACCTCCGGGATGCCCTCGAGGGCCCAGACCTGCAGCACGGGTCAGCGGACGAAGCGCACTTCGGTCAGCGTCTCGCCCAGGAAGGGCTCGGTGTGGGTGGCGCCATCGAGCGAGAAACCGTTTCGGGTGTAGAAGCGGTGGGCGCGCGGGTTGTCTTCGGCGACCCACAGGTACAGCGGCTCGTCGGCGGGCACGACGGCGTCGAAGAGCTTCTGCCCGATGCCGGTGCCGTGCCACGCGTCGAGCAGGTAGATGAAGTACAGCTCGCGGTTGCGCACCGGATCCTTGTCGCGGGCGGGCCCGGAACCGGCGAAGCCGACGATCTGACCGTCGACGAGCGCCGCGAACATCCTGAAGTCCTCACCCTGTACGGCCCAGTGGGTCCACAGTTCGGCGAGGCGACGCGGCGACACCTTCTCGAGCGCGGCCTTGCTGATGAGGTGGTCGTACGTCTCGTGCCAACAGGTTGCGTGCACACGGCCGAGGTCGACGGCGTCCACGTCGCGGACTGGACGGACGACGATGTCGGTCTGCAGTTCGGGTTCCATGTCAGGACTCTACGCGCGGCCGGTTCGGGCCGGAAATCCGCGGGTGAACGCGGAGCGACGGGGCGGAGAACGGGGGCGGGAGACGCGATTCGATTGTGAGTCCCGCACAACCGAATCGCGCCTTCTGTCGTGAATCGCTACGATCGCGCTCGTGAATGTGTGGTGGCGCACCCTGCTGACGATCCTGCTCGCGCGACGCCGGCTGAGACGTGAGGGGACGATGCCGCCCACCGAGGTCGGGCGGATCCGGCTGACGACGCTGCCGACGGACATCGACATCCTCCAGCACATGAACAACGGTCGGTATCTGTCGCTGTTCGACCTCGGGCGGTGGGACCTGTTGACCCGCACCGGCCTCCTCGGCGCGATGCGGCGACACGGGTGGTACGCGGTGGTCTCCTCCGAGACGGTGACCTTCCGCAAGTCGCTGAACCTGTGGCAGCGCTTCGAGGTCGAGTCGCGCCTCATCGGTCACGACGACCGCGCCGTCTACCTGGAGCATCGGGCGGTGGTCGACGGGGAGATCTACGCCCGGGCGATCATCCGGGCCCGCATGCTCAAACGCAGCGGCGGCACCCTTCCGCACGAGGAACTGTTCGGCGCCGTCGGTCGGCCCGAGGGCATCCCGGATGTGGAGGAGTGGGTGCACGACTGGGCCTCGGCCTCCGCGCTTCCCTCCACCCGTCGCGAAGCCCCGAGCATCTGGGCCTGAACCGCCCGAATCGGTCCTCGGCTGCGGGCGCGCGCGGACGTAGGCTTCGCGTATGTCCCAGCCTTCACACGCGACGTCACGAGCGTCGTCAGACCGTCTCGCTGACCGTGCCGTCGCGCTGGCCGAGCGCTGGACCCGGGAATCCGCGCAGGCCGACGTCGACCCCGCCGCGGAGCGTCTCGCGGGTGTCCTCAAAGACGCCAACGGGCTGCCCTTCACGATGGGGTTCGTCGATGGGGTGATGCGTCCCGAGAGCCTCGGCGCGGCGGCGTCGCGCTTACATCGCATCGCGCCACTGGTGCCCGAGTTCCTGCCCTGGTACTTGCGCGGCGCCGTTCGGGTGGGCGGTGCGGTCGCCCCGGTGCTTCCCACCCCCGTCGTGCCGATCGCGCGCCGTGTGCTGCGCGAGATGGTGGGGCACCTCGTGGTCGATGCGCGCCCCGACAAGCTCGGGCCGGCGATCGCGCGTCTGCGGGAGTCCGGTGCGCGGTTGAACCTGAACCTGCTGGGGGAAGCGGTGCTCGGGGAGGGGGAGGCCAAGCGGCGCCTCGACGGCATCCACGACCTTATCCGGCGTCCCGACGTGGACTACGTCTCGGTGAAGGTGTCCGCGATCGCCAGCCACATCTCCATGTGGGCTTTCGACGAGGTCGTCGACACGGTCGTCGACCGTCTCCTTCCGCTGTACCTGGATGCCGCATCGGCCCGGTCGTCGGAGGGTGCGTCCGCGCAGCCGGACACCTTCATCAACCTCGATATGGAGGAGTACCGGGATCTCGACCTGACGATCGCGGTCTTCACCCGCATCCTCGAAGATCCTCGACTGAAGGACCTCGAAGCGGGCATCGTGCTGCAGGCCTACTTGCCCGATGCGCTGCCGGCGCTGCAGCAACTCACGGCATGGGCACGGCGCCGCGTCGCCGAGGGCGGGGCGCGCATCAAGGTCCGGCTGGTCAAGGGCGCGAACCTGGCGATGGAACGTGTCGATGCGGTCATCCACGGGTGGGAGACGGCGACCTACGACGTCAAGGTCGACTCCGATGCGAACTACGTGCGCTGCCTCGACCACGCGTTGCGCCCCGAGAACACCGCCGCGGTGCGCCTGGGCGTCGCCGGCCACAACCTCTTCCACATCGCGTACGCGTGGCTGCTCGCCGGCGAGCGCGGCGTCGCCGACGACCTGGAGATGGAGATGCTCCTGGGGATGGCGCAGGGCCAGGTCGCGGCGGTCGCGCGGGACGTCGGACATGTGCTGTTGTACGTGCCGGTGGTGCGGCCGGACGAGTTCGACGTCGCGATCAGCTATCTCGTACGCCGGCTGGAGGAGAACGCGTCGAGCGAGAACTTCCTGTCCGCCGCCTTCGAGATCGCGGACGACCCCGAGCTGTTCGCCCGGGAGCGCGACCGCTTCCTCGCTTCGGTCGAGCGATCCGCCGACCCGACGCTGCCGCTCGGGCCGAACCGCCGCCAGGACCGTACCGTCGAACCCGGCACCGCGGAGCCCGCGTCGGGGACGCGCGTCGAAACGCCCGCCGTGCTGCGTGAGCCGGAACCGGACGACCCACCCGCGGATGCCGAATCCGGCCTCACGCAGGCCGTACTGGGCATCGCCCGGTCCTCGGGCGAGGAGGGTGACCAGGGGGCCGCGCCGTTCGCGTCGTTCGGCGACGCGGTGCGATTCGGTGGCGAGTCCTTCGTCGACACCGCCGTGTTCTCCGACCGGGAGCGCCGCACCCTGGCCCCCGCGGTCGGGGCGCCCGGCTTCTCCAACGCGGCCGACTCTGACCCCGCGCTGGCGGCGAACCGGTCCTGGTCGGCGCAGATCCTCGCCCGTGTGGCCGGGTCGTCGGCGGGGAGCGAGACGGTCACGGCATCCCGCGTGGACGACGCCGACGAGCTCGAGGGCATCGTGCGGCGGGTGCGGGATGCGGCACGTGCGTGGGGTGCGCGCCCGGCGGCCGAACGGGCGGCCGTGCTGCAGGCGGCCGCCCGCGCGCTCGAGGCGCGACGGGGCGAGCTCATCGAGGTGGCCGCATCCGAGACGGGCAAGGTGTTCGCCGAAGCCGACGTCGAGGTGAGCGAGGCGGTCGATTTCGCCGCGTACTACGCCGCGAACGCCCGCGAACTCGACCGGGTCAGCGGGGCCCTGTTCCTTCCCTCCAGCCTCACCGTCGTCGCACCGCCGTGGAATTTCCCCGTCGCCATCCCCGCCGGCGGGGTGTTGGCGTCGCTGGCGGCCGGATCGGGGGTCGTGTTCAAGCCGGCGCCGCAGGCCCGTCGCTGCGCGGCCGTGGTCGCCGAGGCGCTGTGGTCGGCCGGCGTCCCCCGCGACGTGCTCGCATACGTCGACATCGATGAGGGCGCGCTCGGCCGTCGGCTCATCGCGCATCCCGATGTGGATCGCGTCATCCTCACCGGTTCGTGGGACACCGCGGCGCTGTTCCGGTCCTGGCGGGCCGACCTTCCCCTGCTGGCGGAGACGAGTGGCAAGAACGCCATGGTCGTCATGCCCTCCGCCGATCTCGACCTGGCCGCATCCGACCTCGTCAAGAGCGCCTTCGGACACGCCGGGCAGAAGTGCTCCGCGGCGTCGCTGGCGATCCTCGTCGGCCCGGTGGGGCGTTCGCAGCGATTCGCCCGTCAGCTGGTCGACGCGGTGCGTTCGTTGCGGGTCGCGCCCCCGACCGATCCGCTGGCAGAGGTGGGGCCGCTCGTGGAACCACCCTCGGGCAAGCTCGAATGGGCGTTGACCACGCTCGACGACGGCGAGCAGTGGCTGGTCGAACCCACCCTCCTGGACGCCGGGCCGGCGTACGCCGGTCGCCTGTGGACGCCCGGCGTGCGGGTGGGCGTGCAGCCGGGCTCGCGCGTGCACCTCGAGGAGTTCTTCGGGCCGATGCTCGGCATCATGCACGCCTCCTCTCTCGGGGAGGCCATCGAGCTGCAGAACGCCGTCGCCTACGGTCTCACCGCGGGCCTGTACACGCAGAGTCCCGACGACCTGGCGGTGTGGCTGGAGAGCGTGCAGGCCGGAAACCTCTACGTCAATCGCGGCATCACCGGCGCCATTGTGCAACGGCAGCCGTTCGGGGGGTGGAAGCGGTCATCGGTCGGGCCGGGCACGAAGGCGGGCGGCCCGAACTACCTGGTCGGTCTCGGTTCGTGGCGGCCGACCCCGGGTGGTGCCGGGTCGCAGACCCTGCACCTGAAGGGCCTCGACTCCCGCATCACGGCTGTCATCGAGTCGGCGCAGCCGTCGCTGTCGTACGACGCGTTCGATTGGTTGCGCCGGGGGGCGTTGTCCGACGCGGTCGCATGGAGTCGCGAGTTCGGTCAGGTGCGCGACGTGTCGGGCCTGGGCGTCGAGCGGAACCTGTTCCGGTACCGACCGGTCGACGTGGCCGTGCGCGCGGCGGGCGATGCCACATGGCAGGCGTTGTTGCGCGTGATCGTCGCGGGCATCCGCTCGGGGGCGAGGATCACCGTCAGCGCCCCGGTGGGGCTGCCGGCGGCGGTGCGGCGGACGCTCGACGAGCACGGCGTCACGGTGTTCGTCGAGTCCGACCCGGAGTGGGTGCAGCGGATGACGCTGGCGGATCGGCCGTCCCGTGC
Source organism: Microbacterium aquimaris (assembly GCF_039531285.1). Taxonomy (NCBI): domain Bacteria; kingdom Bacillati; phylum Actinomycetota; class Actinomycetes; order Micrococcales; family Microbacteriaceae; genus Microbacterium; species Microbacterium aquimaris. Next base: position 1,215,176 of record NZ_BAAAPT010000001.1, read on the forward strand.
CCGTCTGGTCGGGACACGTGACTCGCTGCCGCCGTTGCATCGCGCGCTCGCCGAGGGCGTCGGCGGCGACCCTGATCTGGCCGTCTACGACTCCGAGGTCACCACCGCCGGTCGGATTGAGCTGCTGCCGTTCCTGCACGAGCAGTCCATCACCATCACCGCCCATCGGTTCGGCAACCCCGATCCGTGGTCGGAAGCGGTCATCTGAGTCGTCGGGGCCGCCTCGGCGCACACCGCATCCGAACGTCGATGTCGGAGAATCGCCGCGATGTCGGAGGATCAGCCCTGCATCTTCCGACATCGGCCTCATTCTCCGACGGTGGGCGGTTTCGAAACCCGCGCGGCCAGACGGCGGGGCGTGCTGGAATGAGGGCATGAGCGAGCGCAACTGGGCCGGCAACGTCACCTATCGGGCCCGGGAGATCCTGCGGCCCGCGTCGGTCGAGGAGCTCGCCGCGATCCTCGCCCGCGAACCGCGCGTGCGGGTGCTCGGCAGCCGCCACTCGTTCACCGGCATCGCCGACACCGACGGAGTCCTCGTCTCGCTCGCCGCCATGCCGGGCGAGGTCGAGGTGGATGCGGCGGCGGGCCTGGTCCGGGTGCCTGCCGGGTGGCGCCACGGCGAGCTGGTTCCGGCGCTGGATGCGGCCGGACTCGCCCTCGCGAACCTCGCCTCCCTGCCGCACATCTCGGTCGCCGGTGCCGTCCAGACCGGTACGCACGGATCGGGTGATCGCATCGGCGCCCTGGGGACGCAGGTCGCGGCCGTCGAGCTCGTCACCGCCTCCGGGGAGGCGCTCGTGCTGCGACGGGGTGACGACGACTTCGCCGGTGCCGTGGTGGGACTGGGCGCGCTGGGTGTCGTGACCCACCTCACGCTCGAGGTCGAGCCGACCTACCAGGTCGCGCAGACCGTGTACGAGGGCGCACGGTGGGACGACGTGCTCGCCCGCTTCGACGCGGTGACCGGCGCCGGAGACAGTGTGAGCATGTTCACGACGTGGCAGGATGCCGACACGATCGGGCAGGTATGGGTCAAGGCGCGACCCGGGCGGGCCGACCACGACGTCCTGCGCGCGCTGGGGGCGGTTCCCGCCGATGGGCCGCGGCATCCGCTGCCGGGGATCGATCCGACCCCGTGCACGGTGCAGGGCGGCGAACAGGGTCCGTGGTACGCGCGGCTGCCCCACTTCCGGTTGGAGTTCACCCCGTCGGCAGGCGACGAGCTGCAGAGCGAGTACCTCGTCGCCCGGGCGGATGCGCGTGAGGCCATCGAGGCGTTGCGGGGGCTGGCGCCGCAGCTCGCGCCGGCGCTGCAGGTGTGCGAAGTGCGCACCATGGCCGCGGACGACCTGTGGATGAGTCCCGCGTACGGACGCGACACCGTGGCGCTGCACTTCACGTGGATACTCGACACGGATGCCGTCGGCGCCCTTCTGCCGCGCATCGAACAAGCGCTACCGGAGTCGGCGCGCCCGCACTGGGGCAAGCTGTTCGCGATGGACTCCGCGACTCTGGCGCGGCGCTACCCGCGTTGGGACGACTTCACGGCGCTGCGCGACCGACTCGATCCCGACCGGCGCTTCACCAACGACTACCTCATCGCCCTCGGTCTCTGAGCTCCCGCCACGCCCCTCCGCCGTCAATCTCCGCCCACCCGGTCACTCGGCTCCGGGCATCCCGACGTCGGACGATCCGCCCGATGTCGGAGGAATCGGTGCGGAGCGTCCGACATGCGCACGGATCTCCGACCACGACGCGTCTCGAAGACGCCTGCCCGGGGTGGATCCACCGCGTGCCGTCGAGCCTCGAGTGTAAAGAATTCTTGACATTGGTCGCGAGGTGGGGCACGCTCGAGATGTCAAACATTCTAGACATCATCCGGGGGTCCCCCATGGCGTACGCCGAACGCATCACCTGGGCGCAGCTCATCGCGAGTCTCGTCGGCGTGGTGGTCTACGTGATCCTCGTCGCCCCGCAGCTGGGGAGAGTGCCGGTCGCGGAGATCGCCTGGGCCTGGCCGATGGCGTGGACCATCGTCGGGGCGATCGCGGTCAGCATCGCCCTCTCGGTCGGGTGGGGGATCCTGGCCGGCCGGCGCGACCCCGAAGAGCCCCACAGATCCGATCAGCGCGACCGCGAGATCGAGTCGTTCGGAGATCGGGTCGGCGTCGCGTTCCTGGTGATCGGGGCGCTGGTCGCGCTCGTGCTGGCGATGTTCGAGGCCGACTCCTTCTGGATCGGCAATGCCCTCTTCTTCGGATTCTTCCTCTCGGCCTTCATCGGTGGAGTCGCGCGGCTGATCGCCTACCGGAGGGGGCTGCCCGCATGGTGAAGCCCACGAAGGTCACCAACAGCATCCGCCCCCTCCGAGAGAGGGCCGGCCTCACCCAGGCCGAACTGGCCCGCCGTGTGGGCGTGACCCGGCAGACCCTGCTCGCCATCGAGCAGGGCAAGTACTCGCCGAGCCTCGAGCTCGCCTTCCAGATCTGCCGCGTGTTCGGGGTCAGCCTCGACGACGCCTTCCACTACCCGGAGGAATCATGAACGAACCCGAGACCATGTCCGCGTGGACGCAGAGCGGCTACGGCGAGGTGGATGCGGTCACCCGACAGCAGATTCGGACACCACGACCGGGCGCCGGGGAGGTGCTGTTGCGCGTGAGAGCAACGGCGCTCAACAACGGTGACGTGCGCATCATGCGCGGCGAGCCGTGGCTGGTACGGCTCGCGTTCGGGATCCGGCGCCCGAAACAGCCGGTGCGGGGGATCGCCGTGGCCGGCACCGTCGCCGCGACCGGGCCCGGGGTGGCCGCGCTCGCCGTCGGCGACGAGGTGGTCGGTGAACTCGACGGGGGCGGCCTCGCCGACTACGTCGTGGCGAAGGCGGAGCGTCTCGTGCGGCGGCCCGAGGCGGTGTCGGTGATCGACGCGGCATCGCTGCCGGTGGCCGCGGTGACGGCGTCACTCGCGCTGGACGCGGCAGGCGCGGACGGCCCCGGGCGGGTCCTCGTGATCGGCGCGTCGGGCGGGGTCGGATCGTTCGCCGTCATGCTCGCCGCCGCTCGCGGTGCCGAGGTGTGGGCACTGTGCGGGGAGCGCAATCAGGCGGTCGTCGAAGGATGGGGCGCGTCGCGCACGTTCGACTACCGACGCGTGCAGCCCGGCTCCGCCGAGGTCGGCGGCGATTTCGACGCCGTGCTCGACATCGCCGGGACGGCATCGCTGAGTGCGCTCCGCGCGCTCGTCCGCGACGGCGGGGTCGTGGTTCTCGTCTCCGGGGAAGGTGGCCGGCTCCTCGGGCCGATCCCGCGCATCCTCGCAGCCGCCGTCCGCTCGATCGGCGCGCGACGTCCGCTCCGTCCGCTGGCCGCCGGAGCGCATCCGGAGGTCATCGAGCGGATGCTCGCCCTCGTCGCCGAGGGAACCCTGCGGCCGCACATCGAGCGGACGGTGTCCATCGACGACGCCGACCGGGCACTGGCCCACCTCGCCTCCGGGCATGCGGTCGGCAAGACGGTGGTCGTCGCCTCCCCCTGACGCGCACGCTCACCTGCCCCGGGCAGGGAAAGCAGCGCCCCGACGTCGGAGAATCGGCGCGACGTCGGAGGAATTCGCGCGGTTCCGCCGACATCGGCGCGATTCTCCGACATGCGGCGCCGACACGGGCCGCGGCGCAGCCTGCGCCGAAGGGCTCCGCCCGGGTTTCCCCGGTGCGCGCTCGAAGGTCGTGCCACAATGGAATCCGGCGTGCCCGGGCCGCCGCTTCTCCTCGTGCGATCCACGGCGGGGACAGGACCGCCGGGCCTCTGGACAGCGTCCGCCGCCCCCCTTCACTGAGGAGCGAATGTCCATGCACAACACCGCGACAGGCCCGTCGAACACCTCCGGGGCCGAGCGCATCGCACAGCACCGCCGGTACCTCATGTGCCGCCCGGAGCACTTCACCGTCAGCTACACCATCAACCCGTGGATGGAGCCGGCCAAACCGACCGACACCGCCAAGGCGGTGCGCCAGTGGCAGACCCTGTACGACACCTATGTCGAGCTGGGCCACGAGGTCGAGCTGATCGACCCGATCGAGGGCCTTCCCGACATGGTCTACACCGCCAACGGCGGGTTCGTCATCGACGGCGTCGCCTACGGCGCGAAGTTCCGCTTCCAGGAGCGCGTGCCGGAAGGTCCCGCCTTCATGGACTGGTTCGGGAACCGAGGGTTCGACGTCGTCGACCCGCGCGAAGTCAACGAGGGCGAGGGAGACTTCCTGCTGGTGGGGGACACGATCCTCGCCGGGACCGGGTTCCGTTCGACCGGGGACAGCCACCGCGAGGTCGGTGAGGTCTTCGGCCGTGAGGTTATCTCACTCACTCTCATCGACCCGCGCTTCTACCACCTCGACACGGCGATCGCCGTGCTCGATCCGGTGCAGGGTCCCGGTGGTGTGGACCACGCGAACATCGCCTACCTTCCGGGCGCGTTCGACGAGGCGAGCCGGGCGATCCTGGCCGAGCGGTACCCCGATGCGATCCGCGTCTCCGACGAGGACGGCTCGGTGTTCGGTCTGAACTCGGCCTCCGACGGCCGGAACGTCATCATCTCGCCGCGCGCGAAGGGCTTCGAGGCCCAGCTCCGCGAGCGTGGCTACAACCCCATCCTCGTCGACCTGTCCGAGCTGCTGCTCGGCGGCGGCGGCATCAAGTGCTGCACCCTCGAACTGCGATCCAAGGAAACGTCGGTATGACCCCCGCCACCTCGCCCAGCCTCGACACCGCCACCATCCGCGTCATCGGCGCCGAAGGTGAGCACCTCGCGCACAACTACAACCCGCTGCCGGTGGTCATCTCCCGCGGCGAAGGCGCGTGGGTCACCGACGTCGAGGGCAAGCGGTACCTCGACCTGCTCTCGGCATACTCCGCGTTGAACTTCGGGCACCTGCATCCCGCGCTCGTGGCCGTCGCGCAGGAGCAGCTGCAACGCCTCACCCTCACCAGTCGCGCGTATCACAACGACCAGTTGGTGGAGTTCTCGGCGGGCCTGGCGAAGCTGTGCGGCAAGGACCTCGTGCTCCCGATGAACACCGGTGCCGAGGCCGTGGAGACCGGCATCAAGGTCGCCCGCGCCTGGGCGTATCGCGTGAAAGGGGTGCCCGCGGGGGCCGCGCGCATCATCGTGGCGGGAGGCAACTTCCACGGCCGCACCACCACCATCGTCGGCTTCAGCGACGACCCCGACGCACACGACGCATTCGGGCCGTACGGGCCCGGTTTCGTCCAGGTGCCGTTCGGCGACGCGGAGGCCATCGCCGAGGCGATCGATGAGAACACCGCCGCGGTGCTGATCGAACCGATCCAGGGCGAGGCCGGCGTCGTGATCCCGCCCGAGGGGTTCCTCCGTCGGGTGCGGGAGATCTGCACGGAGAACAACGTGCTGTTCATCGCGGACGAGATCCAGTCGGGCCTCGGACGCGTGGGGGAGACCTTCGCCTGCGATCGGGAAGGCGTCGTGCCCGATGTCTATTTGCTCGGCAAAGCGCTGGGCGGCGGCATCCTGCCGGTCTCCGCGGTCGTCGCCGACCGTGATGTGCTCGGTGTGATCAAGCCCGGCGAGCACGGTTCGACCTTCGGCGGCAACCCGCTGGCGGCCGCGGTCGGTGCGCGCGTGGTGGAGATGCTCGCCTCCGGAGAGTTCCAGACCCGGGGGAAGGCCCTCGGTGAGCACCTCGAGAAGAAGCTGCAGGAGCTCGTCGGCAACGGTGTGACCGCGGTGCGCGTCGCCGGTCTGTGGGCCGGGGTCGACATCGACCCGGGCGTCGGGACCGGCCGGGAGGTCGCCGAGCGCCTGCTGGCCCGCGGCGTGCTCGTCAAGGACACCCACGGCGCGACCATCCGCATCGCCCCGCCGCTGACGATCCGCGCGACCGAGCTGGACTGGGCGATCGAGCAGCTGAAGGTCGTCCTCGCCGGCTGACCCCCCGGTGCGGTGGGACTAGGCCACCGACACCTGGACCTCGTGCCAGCCGGTGGCCCCGTCCGGTGCCGGCGGTGCCGTGTCGGAGGTCTGGGTCTGCCCGTCGTTGCTGATCGCACGGCAGCGCACCGTGTGATCTCCCGGCTCGGCGGTCCACGGCAGGCTCCACTGCACCCACGTGTCATCGGAGATGGCGGTGGCGAGGCTCGCCGCCTGCCAGTCGCCGTCGTCGATCTGGACCTCCACGGCCTCGACGCCGGTGTGCGGCTGCCATGCCATGCCGGCGATCATCGTGTCGCCGGCAGCCAGCTGCCGGCCGCGCCGCGGCACGTCGATGCGTGACTGCAGCTTGATCGGTCCGCGCTCCGACCAGCCGCGGTCGGTCCAGTAGGCACGCGCCTGGTCGAACCGGGTGACCTCCAGGTCGACGACCCACTTCGTCGCCGAGACGTAGCCGTACAGGCCGGGCACCACCATCCGCACCGGGAAGCCGTGCTCGGGCGGCAATGGCTCGCCGTTCATGCCGATCGCCAGGATCGCGTCGCGGTCGTCGGTGAGCGCCTCCAACGGTGAGCTCGCCGTGAAGCCGTCGGAGGAGCGGGAGAGCACCATGTCGGCGTCCGACGTCGGGCGGGCCCGGGCCAGCAGCTCGCGGATCGGATACCCCAGCCAGCGTGCGTTGCCGATCAGCGATCCACCCACCTCGTTCGACACGCACGACAGCGTCACGGTCGTCTCCGTGAGAGGCAGCGCCAAGAGCTCGTCCCACGTGAGGACGATCTCCTCTTCGACCATGCCGTGGATCCGCAACGACCAGTCCACCGGGTCGATCGTCGGGACGATGAGGGCCGTGTCGATGCGGTAGAAGTCGGCGTTGGGGGTGATCACCGGCGCGAGGCCCTCGACGCCGAGTTCGGCGCCAGCGGGCACGGGAGGTGCCGTCGTCGTCGGGGAGGGGAGCACCAACGCGTCGCGCACCGTGGTGATCGCGCGTGAACCGGCGCGCGCGGCGTTGCCCGCGGCGACCGCCAGCGCACCGCCGACGGCTGCGACGGCCGTCCATGCGAAGAAGGCTCGGCGGTTCGGCAGGTCAGGGGCCTGGGCGTCGGCGCGGGGCGGGCGCGGACGCAGCATCCCGACCAAGAAGTGCACGGCTCCGCCGGCGACGGCGCCGGCGACGATGCCCGGCAGGAACGGCAGCGGATCACCGGTCTCGCGCAGGAGTGCCGTGATGGCGGCGACCGCACCGAACGCCACCGCGATCACCGCGCCCGCGGGTGGTCGCCGCAGTTCCGCCCACCCCGCCCATGCCGCCACGACGGCCAGCACGAGAGCGATGAGCACCGTGAGGGCGATCTTGTCGGCGGTGTCGAACCACTCGATCATGAGGTCTTTGGCCCACGTGGGGGCAGCGTCGATCAGGGCGCCGCCGATCACAGCGAACGGGCTCGACGAGGGCGCCGCGAGGGCCGCCGTCAGTTCACCGGCCCCGGCGCCGGCTGTCGCGGCGGCTACACCGGCGCCTGCGGCCGCCCATCCGATGCGAGGGGGCGTGCCGGCGTCGTTCATCTCTTCAGAGTACGTCCGGACGCGGTTCCCACCCGGGCCGTCACGGGTGACGAACCCGTGACAATCGGGTGGCGTCCGCCGTGCGCGCGCGTGCGCGGATATGGACTTCGGTGGCGCGGCGTCAACCCCGTCCGGGAAACAACACGGCAACACGGCGCGGGCTAGTGTGAACCCATGGGAGATCTCTTCGACGGGTACGGGTCCACCCAGACACCCCGGCGGACGCCTTCCGGCGCACCGGCGTTCGACGAGATGTTCGGTGATGTCACCGCCTCGGGGGCACCCTCCCAGTCGCGTGAGGCCTACCGCGAGCTGCAGAACGCCCTCGCGCAGATGACGCAGGAGGAACTGCGCGGACGCACCGAGTCGCTCGCCACCTCCTACCTCGCTCAGGGGGTCACCTTCGACTTCGCCGGCGAGGAACGACCGTTCCCGTTGGATGCGGTGCCCCGGGTCATCGACTACGACGAATGGTCCAAGACCGAGGCGGGTATCAAGCAGCGCGTTCGCGCTCTCGAAGCGTTCCTCGACGACGCCTACGGACACCAGCACTGCGTCCGCGACGGGGTGCTGCCGGCCGGGCTGATCGCCTCCTCGCAGTACTTCTACCGACAGGCCGCGGGGATCCACTCGGCCAACGGCGTGCGCATCCAGGTGTCGGGGATCGACCTCATCCGCGACGAACACGGCGAGATGCGGGTGCTGGAAGACAACGTGCGGGTCCCGTCCGGGGTCAGCTACGTCATCTCCAACCGTCGCGTCATGGCCCAGACCCTGCCCGAACTGTTCGTGTCGATGCGGGTGCGCCCGGTCGGTGACTATCCGAACAAGCTGCTGGCGGCACTGCGCGCCTCCGCCCCGCCCGGCGTCGAGGAACCCAACGTCGTGGTGCTCACCCCCGGCGTGTACAACTCGGCTTACTTCGAGCACACCCTGCTCGCCCGCCTCATGGGCGTCGAGTTGGTCGAGGGGCGCGACCTGCTGTGCATGGGCGGCAAGGTCTTCATGCGGACCACCCGCGGGCCCAAGCGCGTCGACGTCATCTACCGGCGCGTCGACGACGACTTCCTCGACCCGCTGCAGTTCCGCGCCGATTCGATGCTCGGCGCCCCCGGAGTCATGCTCGCCGCGCGTCTGGGCAACGTCACCATCGCCAACGCCGTCGGCAACGGTGTGGCCGACGACAAGCTGCTCTACACCTACGTCCCCGACCTGGTGCGCTACTACCTCGCCGAAGAGCCCATCCTCAAGAACGTCGACACCTGGCGACTCGAAGAGCCCGACGCCCTCGAGGAGGTCCTCGACCGCCTCGACGAACTCGTGGTCAAGCCCGTCGACGGGTCCGGTGGCAAGGGCCTGGTGGTCGGACCCGATGCGTCGCCGTCCGAGCTCGACGCACTGCGCAAGCGCCTGCAGGCCGACCCGCGCGGCTGGATCGCCCAGCCGGTCGTCATGCTCTCGACCATCCCGACACTCGTCGAAGACGGTCTGCGCCCCCGGCACGCCGACCTTCGGCCCTTCGCGGTCAACGACGGGGAGGACATCTGGGTGCTCCCCGGCGGACTCACCCGCGTCGCACTCCCGGAAGGTCAGCTCGTCGTCAACTCCAGCCAGGGGGGTGGCTCGAAAGACACGTGGGTGGTCGGCGGATCCGCCCCCGCGCACGTGGAGTACGGGCAGGGGAGCGGGATGGCGGGCCTGGTCGCCGACCAGGCCGCGGTCACCCAGTCCATCCCGATCGTCTACGAAGACCAGGAGGAGCCCGACACGGCACCGCAGGATCGCCCGCGCTCGCGCGCCGAGCAGGCGGAGCAGCAACAGCAGACGCACGACGAGGGGGACGCCTCATGCTGAGTCGCATTGCCGCCCTTCGATACGACGACGGTGTCGTCTACTCAGGAACCGGAGGTGACGACTCATGCTGAGTCGCATTGCCGAATCATTGTTCTGGATCGGGCGGTACATCGAGCGCAGCGACGGCACGGCCCGCATCCTCGAGGTCCACCTGCAGCTGTTGCTCGAAGACCCGTGGATCGACGAGGACACCGCCTGCCGGTCGCTTCTGAACGTGATGGGCTCGCTCCCCTCCGACACGAAGACGCCGGTCAGCCGTGACGACGTGCTCCAACGTCTCGCGATCGACCGCATGAACCCGGCGTCGGTGGCCTACTCCCTCAGCGCGGCGCGGGAGAACGCCCGTCGCGCCCGCGAGATCGTCTCCAGTGAGCTGTGGGAGACCCTCAACATGACCAACTCGCGCATGCCGCGCCGACTGCAGACCGACAAGGCCCATGACTTCTTCCAGTGGGTGCGCGAACGCGCCTCACTCGCCGTGGGAAGCGTCGACTCGTCGACCAGCCGCGACGAGGCCTGGCAGTTCTTCACTCTCGGGCGCAGCATCGAACGCACCGACATGACCGCCCGCATGCTCGCGACGCGGTCGCTGACCGAGGCATCCGGACCGTCGTGGACCACCATCCTGCGCTCCTGTGGCGCCTACGAGGCGTACCTGCGCACGTACCGCGGCATGCCGAGTGCGAGCAACGCGGCGGAGTTCCTCCTGCTGGACCGGCTGTTCCCCCGCTCGATCATCTTCTCGATCCAGCAGGCGGAGGAGTGCATGAGCGCGATTGATCCGCGCGCCGACCGCGTCGGACACTCCAACCCCGTGCTCCGCGCACTGGGGCGCATCCGCAACGATCTCGAGTACAGCCCGATCGGCGAGATCATCAGCGAGCTCCCGTTGCACATGGACCGCGTGCAACGGGTCACCCGCGAGGCGTCGGAGGCGATCCGCGGACGCTTCTTCCCGACCCACGCCGAGCCCAGCTGGATCGGAGAGACGTCATGACGATCCGACTTGCTCAACGATCACCGCGACACGGACGGGGGCGGTCATGAAGCGACTCCGCATCGAACACGAGACCGGGTTCTCCTACCCGGGTGATGTCTCGGCGTCGTACAACGAGGCGCGGATGCTGCCGGGCTCGACCGACAGCCAGTTCGTGCTCAGTTCCTCCCTCGACATCGACCCGTCGACATCCGTGAGCCAATACGTGGACTACTTCGGGACACGCGTCGCGGCGTTCGACGTGCTGTCCGCGCACGCCTCGCTGACGATCACCGCGCGTTCATTGGTCGAGGTGCGCGAGCGCCCGATCGAGCACCCCGAGATGACGTGGAGCGACCTCGAGCGGGCGACCAGCCGATCGATCGAGACCGTCGAGCAGCTCACGCAGACCCGGCGCACCGCCCCGCATCCGGAGGTCGCATCCCTCGCGAAGGGCATCGCCGAACAGCACGAGAACCCGAGCGAGGCGGCCCACGCGATCGCGGTCGCCATCGGCGACGCGGTCGAGTACATGAGCGGCATCACCAGTGTGCTGTCGACGGCCGGGGAGGCCTGGGAGGCCCGCAAGGGGGTGTGCCAGGACATCGCCCACATCACCCTGGGGGCGTTGCGGTCGGTGGGGATCCCGGCGCGGTACGTGTCGGGATACCTGCATCCCCGTCCGAATGCCGACGTCGGCGAGCCCGTCACGGGGGAGTCGCACGCATGGGTGGAGTGGTACGCCGACGATTGGGTGGGCTTCGACCCCACCAACAACATCGAGATCGGCGACCGTCACGTGCTCGTCGGCCGCGGCCGTGACTACAACGACGTTCCTCCGCTGCGCGGCGTCTACGCCGGCCCGTTCAAGAGCCAGCTGCACGTGAAGGTGACCATCACCCGTGAGTCCTGACCGCCTCCGGCGCTCCCGAGCGGCGCGCCGGTCGTCGGAGAATCCGCTCGATGTCGGAGGATCTCCTCCGCATCGTCCGACAATCGCGTGATCGTCCGACATCCGGCACATGTGACGAGGTGGTGACGGTGGGTCCGGGGCCCGCCCGACCGGTCGAAATCCGCGTGATGATCGGGATATGAACCAGTCAGTGCACGGATTCGTCGGCGTCTACAAGGCCGACGGCGGGCCGATCGGTGAGTTGCGATATGTCATCGGCCACATGCTCGGGACTGCCCAGTGTTCGCTGTGCGACATCACCCACACGTGGCGTCGCAAGCCTGAATGGGATGCGATGGTCGAGCGACTCGGTGCGCCGTTCGAATTGCGCCACCTCAACGAGCTGGACGCCGACGTCGCCGCAGCGGTCGCTGCGCACGGAGCCCCCGCGGTGTTCAGCCGATCCGCCGCCGGGCTGACCCTGCTGATGGACGCCGCAGAGCTGGACGCGGTCGGCGGCTCGGTCGTCGACTTCGAAAGCGCGGTGCGCGCCAAGCACGTCGTCTGACCGAGCCGCCGGACACGGTCAGGCCGCGTCCCTTTATTCGGCCCGAAAGTCCGACCGCCGCGCTCCTCGTCGGAGCGCGCCGGTCGTCGTTGGGGGATGCGGTGTCAGCGCTGCGGCGTGAAACGACGTGGTGCGTACGCCGATGCCACGAGGGTGCGGAGCTGTTCGAGGGACGCATCCGCGCCGAACCAGCCCTGTGCGCGCGCCTGGACCAGCACGTTGCCGATCGCGGTCGCCTCGACGGGCCCGGCGAGCACGGGGAGCCCCGCGCGGTCGGCGGTGCGCTGGCACAGCAGCCGGTTGAGGGATCCGCCGCCCACGATGTGGATGGTCTCGAGGTCTCGTCCGGCCAGGCGCGCAGCGTCGCGGACCGCGTCGGCGAAGGCCTCGGCGAGGCTCTCCACGATCGCGCGCGCGAACGCCGCGCGGGTCGAGGGCACCGGCAGGTCGTGCTCGCGGTACCACTCCGCGATCCGCGCGGGAAGGTCGCCTGGCGCCATGAACCGCGGGTCGTTCGCATCGAAGACGGCAACCGACGACGCGGGCACCTCGCCCGCGTCGGCCAGCAGCGTCGGCAGATCGATGGCTTGACCGGTCTCGCGCTCCCACTGGCGCACGGACTCGCTCAGCAACCACAGGCCCATGACGTTGTGGAGGAAGCGCACGCGTCCGTCGACGCCGCCCTCGTTCGTGAAATTCGCCTCTCGTGCGGCATCCGAGGTGACGGCGTGCTCGAGCTCGAGCCCGACCAGTCCCCACGTCCCGCACGAGATGTACGCCGCGGTGGACGGATCGGTCATCGGCACCGCCACGACCGCCGACGCGGTGTCGTGCGAACCGACCGCGACGACCTCGAGCGCCGCTCCGACCTCACGTGCCATCGCGGGTCGCAGCGCACCGAGCGGCGCCCCGGGATCGACGAGTTCACCGAACAGGGTGCGGTCATACCCGAGGGTGTCCATGAGCCCGGTGTCCCACGTGCCATCGGCGACGCTCACCAGGCCGGTGGTCGAGGCGTTGGTCCGCTCGGCGACCCGTGCGCCGGTGAGCTGGAACGCGAGGGCATCCGGGACGAGCAGGAGCGCATCCGCCAGGTCCAACGCATCCCCTTCGGCCGCCAGCTGGTAGAGCGTGTTGAAGGGCAGGAACTGCAGGCCGTTGCGCCGGTACAGCTCGATGAAGGGAACCGTTGCGTGCACTGCCTCGACGCCGCGCTCGGTGCGTTCGTCACGGTAGTGGAACGGCTCGCCCAGCATCCGATCGCCGCGCAGCAGCGTGTAGTCGACGGCCCACGAATCGATCCCGACGCTGGCGATGTCGGGCTCGGTGCGGACCGCGTCGGCGAGGCCGCGCAACGCGTGCGCGTGCAAGGCGGTGAGGTCCCAATGCAGCCCCGACGCCAGCCGCACGCCGCCGTTGGGGAAGCGCGCGACCTGCTCGAGAGCGAGGGTGCCCGCGGCAGCATCCACCCGCCCGATCATGACGCGTCCGCTCGTGGCGCCGAGGTCGACCGCGGCGACCGCTCCGCCGGTCACGCCGTCCCTCCCCGTGCCACCGAGCCCGCCGGTTGCCGCCGAGCCGGCCCCGTGTCGGCCGCCGGAACAGGAGCGGTTCGGCGGCAACGGGGTGGCTCGGCGATGCGGTGGGTCGTCATCGCAGGAACGCGGCCGCGACGCCGGAGTCGACCGGGATGTGCAGCCCGGTGGTACGGGAGAGCTCGGGGCCGGTGAGCACGAACACCGCGTCCGCGACGTTCTCCGGCACGACCTCGCGCTTGAGGATGGTGCGGTTCGCGTAGAACTGGCCCAGGTCCTCTTCCGCCACGCCGTAGGTCGCGGCGCGGTTCGCACCCCAACCGGAGGCGAAGATGCCCGAACCGCGCACGACACCGTCGGGGTTGATGCCGTTCACCCGGATGCCGTGCTCGCCGAGTTCGACCGCGAGCAGGCGCACCTGGTGGGCCTGGTCGGCCTTTGTCGCCGAGTACGCGATGTTGTTCGGACCGGCGAAGACGGAGTTCTTCGACGAGATGTAGATGATGTCGCCACCGAGCTTCTGGTCGATGAGGATCTGGGCAGCGGCCTTGGAGACGAGGAAAGAGCCCTTCGCCATGACATCGTGCTGCAGGTCCCAGTCCTTCTCGGAGGTCTCCAGCAGCGGCTTCGACAGCGACAGACCCGCGTTGTTGACGACGAGGTCGACGCCGCCGAAGGCGAGCACGGCCTCATCGAAGGCCGCCTGGATGGCGTCGCCGTCGGCGACGTTTGCGGCCACACCGATCGCGACGTCGGTGCCGCCGAGCTCCGCCGCGGCGGCCTGGGCCTTCTCGAGGTCGAGGTCGGCGACGATCACGCACGCGCCCTCCGCGGCCAGGCGTGTGGCGATGGCCTTGCCGATGCCCGACGCGGCGCCGGTGACGAAGGCGACCCGCCCCTGGTGGGACTTGGGCTTGGGCATGCGCTGGAGCTTGGCCTCCTCGAGCGCCCAGTACTCGATGCGGAACTTCTCCGCATCCGAGATCGGACGGTAGGTCGAGAGGGCCTCGGCGCCGCGCATGACGTTGATGGCGTTGATGTAGAACTCGCCCGCCACGCGTGCGGTCTGCTTGTTCGCCCCGAAAGAGAACATCCCGACACCGGGGACGAGCACGATCAGCGGGTCGGCGCCCCGGATCGCGGGGCTGTTCTCGTCGGCGTGAGCGTCGTAGTACGCGGTGTAGTCGGCCCGGTAGGCCTCGTGCAGCTCGCGCAGGCGGGCGATCGCGTCGTCGACCGACGCATCCGCGGGCAGGTCGAGGATCATCGGCTTGACCTTGGTGCGCAGGAAGTGGTCGGGGCAGCTCGTCCCGAGCTCGGCCAGCGCCGGTGCCTTCTCGGATGCGAGGAACTCCAACACGACCTCGGCGTCGGTGAAGTGTCCGACCATCGGCTTGTCGTGCGAGGCGATCCCGCGGATGGTGGGCGCGAGGGCGGCGGCCTTCGCGCGGCGCTCGGCCTCGGGCAGCGCGCCGAAACCTGCGCGCTCGGCCCCGAACGGCGCGTCCGAGCCGTGCTCGGCGATGTACGCGGCGGCGGTGTCGATGATCCACAGGGAGTTCTTTTCGGACTCCTCCGAGGTGTCTCCCCATGCGGTGATGCCGTGACCGCCGAGGATGCAGCCGATGGCCTGGGGGTTCTTCGCCTTGATCTCGGCGATGTCGAGCCCCAGCTGGAAGCCGGGACGACGCCACGGCACCCACACGACCTTGTCGCCGAAGATCTCGGTGGTGAGCTTCTCGCCGTCTGCGGCGGTGGCGATCGCAATGCCGGAGTCGGGGTGGAGGTGGTCGACGTGCGCCGCGTCGACGAGGCCGTGCATCGCCGTGTCGATGGACGGGGCCGCCCCGCCCTTGCCGTGCAGGCAGTAGTCGAAGGCGGCGACCATCTCGTCCTCGCGGTCGATGCCGGGGTACACGTTCACCAGCGATCGCATGCGATCCAGGCGCAGTACGGCGAGGCCCTTCTCCGTCAGGGTGCCCAGGTCGCCGCCGGAGCCCTTCACCCACATCAACTCGACGGGTTCTCCGGTCACCGGGTCGATGTCGGTGCCCTTGGCCGAGGTGTTCCCCCCGGCGTAGTTCGTGTTCTTCGGGTCGGAGCCCAGGCTGTTGGAACGGGCGATCAGGTCGGCCGCGGCGGGGTTCGTCATGACGTTTCCTTCGTAGGGATCGTTTGACTGCGCTTCCGCAGTCACCAATGGCGGGTCAAGGGGTTGTCGGATCCGCAGAACGTGACTGCGGAGTGGGGTGGGGTGTCCCGGGATCGGGTCAGGCGCCCCAGCCGGCCTGGGTTCCGCCGACGCGCTCGCCGGCGATCTTCTGCTGGTACCCCGATGCGGCGTAGGCGGCCATCGGGTCGGCAGGCAGTCCGCGCGACTCGCGCCAGGCGGCGAGGGCAGGGCGGACGTCGGTGTAGAAGGCATCCATGAACACCGCGTTGGCGGCGAGCACATCGTTCGCCGCCTGCGCCGCGTCGAGGGCGTCGCGGTCGACCAGCAGCGCACGTGCGGTCATCTCCTGCACGTTGAGCACCGAGCGCATCTGGCCGGGGATCTTGTCCTCGATGTTGTGGCACTGGTCGAGCATGAAGGCCACATCGGGGTTGTTCAGGCCACCGCCGCGGATGACTTCGAACAGGATGCGGAACAGCTGGAAGGGGTCTGCGGCGCCCACGATGAGGTCGTCGTCGGCGTAGAAGCGCGAGTTGAAGTCGAACGAGCCGAGCTTGCCCAGGCGCAGCAGCTGCATCACGATGAACTCGATGTTCGTGCCCGGTGCGTGGTGGCCCGTGTCGAGGCAGACCATCGCCTTCTCGCCGAGCGAGGCCACCTGCGCGTAGGAGGTCCCCCAGTCCGGAACATCGGTGTGGTAGAACGACGGCTCGAAGAACTTGTACTCCAGTACCAGGCGCTGCTCGTCGCCGAGCCGCGCGTAGATCTGCTGCAACGAGTCGTTCAGGCGGTCCTGACGGGCGCGCATGTCGTTCTGGCCGGGGTAGTTCGATCCTTCGGCGAGCCAGATCTTCAGGTCACGCGATCCGGTCGCGTGCATGATGTCGATGCACTCGAAGTGGTGGTCGATCGCCTTCTGCCGGATGCTGTCGTCGTGGTGGGTGAGGGCGCCGAACTTGTAGTCCTCGTCCTGGAACGTGTTGGAGTTGACGGTGCCGAGCTTCACGCCGAGGTTCTCTGCGTGTGCGCGCAGGTCGTCGTAGGAGTCGACCTTGTCCCACGGGATGTGGAGGGCGACCGACGGGGCCAGCGCGGTGTAGCGGTTGACCTGTGCCGCGTCGGCGATCTTCTCGTACGGGTCGCGCGGGGTGCCCGGCGTGCCGAACACGCGGAACCGGGTGCCGGAGTTGCCGAACGCCCAGCTGGGCAGTTCGATCCCCTGGCCTTCGAGCTGGGTGAGGATGTCGTCGGTCAGCGTCGTCATGATGCGGTGCCTTCTTCGGTCGGAGCGTCGCCGGCAGCGGCGAGCTGGTCGTGCAGGTTGAAGATCTCGGTCAGGGGTGTGGCGGCCTGATCCGGCCGGCCGGCGAGATCGACGAAGAACTTCCCCATCTCCGCCTCCCAACGCGCCGCGACCTCGCTTTGCGCGAGGTAGGCCTGGGCGGCGACGTCGTCGTCGGTCTCGTAGTAGCCGACGAGGCGTCCGCCCTCGGCGAGGAAGAGGGAGTAGTTGCGCCGTCCGGCCGCGGCGATCTCGGCGAGCATCTCGGGCCACACGGGGGTGTGGCGTGCGATGTACTCGTCGAGCAGCTCCGGCTTGATCTGCAGTTCGAAGCAGAACCGCGCGGGGGTGTGGCTCGTCATCGAGTGGACTCCTCAGGAGTGGTCTATGAATCGATTCAACGATAGGCGAGGATGCCGCATCGCGCAAGTGCCGGCGATCATGTCCCACATTCGGTCGGGTTCGGGGCGCTTTCGGACAGAAAGTGGGACACGCTGCGGTGGCGGGGAGGGCAGGGGGCGGCCGCACGTGCGGGGCGCTGTGCGCCGCAGGTATCGTGAGCGGGACGAGTGGGCGTGCTCACGCCGGCGGTGGGGGTTGTGGTCGGTCTGTGCGGATACGAGGGGCGATGAGCGTCAGCATCAAAGAGGTCGCCGCGGCGGCGGGGGTCTCCGTGGGGACCGTCTCGAACGTGCTCAACCGACCCGACAAGGTGAGCGAGGCGACCGCGCAACGGGTGACTGCGGCGATCGAATCGCTCGGCTTCGTGCGGAATGACGCCGCCCGCCAGCTGCGCGCCGGCCGCAGCCGCAGCATCGGTCTGGTCGTTCTCGACGCGGCAAACCCGTTCTTCGCCGAGGTCGCCCGCGGGGTCGAGGATCGCGCCGCCGAAGCGGGCATGGTGGTCTTGCTCGGCAACACCGACGAGGCTTCGGCCCGTGAGGACGCCTACCTGGAGCTGTTCCGCGAGCAGCGCGTGAACGGCGTGTTGATCACGCCCACCGGCGACGACACCGCCAAGCTCGAGCGTCTCCGCGCAGCGGGGATCCCGGTGGTCCTCGTCGACCGCGAAGCACCCGACTCGGGACTGGCCTCGGTCGCCGTCGACGACGTCGAGGGGGGTCATCTCGCGGTCGCCCACCTGCTGGCGAACGGCCGTCGGCGAGTGGCCTTCGTCGGGGGGTCGCCATCGATCCGGCAGGTCAGTGATCGCCTTGCCGGGGCGCGCCGGGCCGTCGACGAGGTCGAGGGTGCCGTGTTGCAGACGATGGAGGTCGCGACCCTCACCGTTCTCCAAGGTCGCGCGGCGGGCGAGCGTATCGTCGCGATGCCTGCGGAGAAGCGCCCCGACGCCGTCTTCGCCGCCAACGACCTCCTCGCCGTCGGGCTTCTGCAGGCCTTCGCGCTGATGTCCGACATCCGCGTGCCCGAAGACATCGCGCTCGTCGGGTACGACGACATCGACTTCGCCTCGGCCACGGTCGTGCCGCTCAGTTCCGTGCGCCAGCCCGCATCCGCCATCGGCCGCAGCGCCGTGGATCTGCTGCTACGCGAGATCGACGGCGCTGCGGAGGAGCGCACCGTGCGGTTCCGCCCCGAACTCGTGGTGCGGGCCAGCTCCGCGGTGCACATGACCACGGCGTCTGCGGGTCCTGTCGAGGCCTGATCCGACCGGATCGCGTTCAGCGTTCACGCGGCATTCAGGTGCCGTATCCCTGTGCGGACATCCCGCATCGGCAGGATGCGGGGCATGCGTGATCAAACCGCCCTCCGATTCCTGGACGGACTGAAGTTCGGACCGATGCACCGGCGGGTGTGGTGGCTGTCGGCGATGGGCATCATGCTCGACGGCTTCGACTTCTTCATCATCGGTGTGGCGGTGCCGTTGATCGCGGTGCACTGGGGGATCACGCCGTTCGAGACGGGGCTGCTCACGAGTGCGGCCGTGCTCGGAGCGATCGTCGGCGCCGCCGTGATGGGTCCGCTGTCCGACCGGATCGGCCGCAAGCTCGCCTTCCGGATCGACCTCGGCATGTTCGTCGTGTTCGCGCTCGCGTCGGCGTTCGCTCCCGACATCTGGTGGCTCATCGCCTTCCGGTTCCTGCTCGGGATCGGCATCGGCGCCGACTACCCGATCGCCGCGAGCTACGTCGCCGAGATCTCCCCGAACCGGCTCCGCCCGCGCCTGCTCATCGGGGCGTTCAGCTTTCAGGCGATCGGTCAGTTGCTCGGCGCCCTCGTCGGGTTGGCCGTTCTGATGCTCGATCCGCATCCCGAGGCATGGCGGTGGATGCTCGCGGTCGGTGTGGTTCCGGCCCTCATCATCGTGATCATGCGGCGGGGAGTGCCCGAGAGTCCCATCTGGCTCGCGTCGCAGGCCAAGTACCTCGAGGCCGCCGATGCGCTGTCGAAGTTCGCCGGTCGCGCGGTCAAGGTGTCCGAGATCCACGACACCTCCCCGTCCGAGGGTCACGCGGTGCTGGTCCCCTCGACGGGCAAGCTGCCCACCGCGAATCGGGCCACGCTGTTCTCGAAGCGCTACCGGCGGGCGACCGTGCTCACCGGTGTGCCCTGGTTCCTCATGGACATCGCCACCTACGGCGTCGGCGTCTTCACACCGACCATCCTCGCCGCCCTGGCGCTCAGTTCCACCGCGAACACGCAGTACATCGCGGATGACATCGTCGCCACCGAGGGTGCCGCGGTGTTGGACATCTTCCTCATCATCGGGTTCGCCGCGGCGATCATCCTGGTGCGCAAGCTCGGCCTGGTGGTCATGCAGTCGGTGGGCTTCTTCGTGATGGCGGGCGCCCTGGTCGTGCTCGGCGCGACCGAGCTGATGCAGCAGTCGCCCATCCAACTCGCGATCATCTTCCTCGCGTTCGCCGCCTTCAACCTGTTCATGAACGCCGGGCCGAACTCGACGACCTTCGCGATGCCCACGGCGGTCTTCCCGGCCGAGGTGCGCGGGGCGGGCGCCGGGTTCGCGGCGGCCGCAGGAAAAGCCGGCGCGGCGGTGGGGACCTTCTTCTTCCCTCAACTGCAGGCCGAGATCGGGCTGTTCGGCACGCTGTCGATCATCGCCGCCGGATGCGCCGTCGCCGGCGTGGTGACGATCCTCCTGCGGCGATTGGTCACTCCGGCCGGGGCGAGCCCGGACGCGCGGGACGACGCGGCGGCTGTTCCGGTCGCTTGACCGGACGACCGCTCCGCGGATCCCGCGACGGCGGGGTGGCGCGTCTCGGTTCCCGCAGCGGCGTCGTGGCGCGACGCGCCGCCCGATCGGCGGCGTCCTGCTCGGCGGCGCCGGAGCGGCCGGTTCGGCGGGAGTCCGGGGCGACCGGGATCGGCGTGGTCTGCGCGATCTGATCGCTGAACTCCTCCGGTGTGGCGCGCACGACGGTGACCGGGAGGGTCTCATCGATGGTCAGCCGGAAGCGGCGCCGCTCGTGCCGGTGCACGCGCCCCGACGACAACAGCCACGTCGCGCCGATCGCGAACGCCACGACGCCCGCTCCGGCACCGACCAGGATGCCGACACGGGGGCCGAACGTGTCGACCACGGCCCCGACGATCGGGGCTCCAAAGGGCATCCCACCCATCAGGACCGCCATGTACAGCGCGAGGACGCGTCCTCGGAGGGCGGGCTCGGTGGTGGTCTGCACGTAGCCGTTGGCGGTGGTGAGCATGGTCACCATCGCGAACCCCAGGAACATGAGGGTGATCGCATACGCCCAATACGCGGGCATGTAGGCGCCGGCCGCCGCGGAGACCGCGAACAGTCCGACCCCGAAGAGGATCACCCGGAACCGGGCGCGGTCGCGCCGGGCGGCGAGCAACGCGCCGGTCAGCGAGCCGACGGCGAGGATCGAGCTGAGGAAACCGAATCCGTCGGCCTCCCGTCCGAATTCGATCGCCATGGTCGAGGCGTAGATGGGGAAGTTCATCCCGAACGCCCCGATGAGGAAGACGATCACGAACGTGACGATGAGGTCGCTGCGTCGGGCCACATAACGGAAGCCGTCGGCCAGGCGTGCGGCTCCCTGTGCCTTCGCGCGGGGCACGAGCTCGGCGGGGCGGATGATCGCGAGCGCGGCGATCATCCCGACGAAGGTGAGCGCGTTGAACACGAAGACCCAGCCGGTGCCGACCGCGACGATCACCACGCCGGCGACGGCGGGGCCGATCATGCGGGCGGAGTTGAAGGAAGCGGCGTTCAGCGCGATCGCGTTGGACGCGTTCTCCCTGGCGACCAGGTCGGACACGAACGCCTGCCGGGCCGGGTTGTCGAACGCGGCGATGACGCCCAGCGCCACGGCGAATCCGTACATGAGCGGCAGGGACATCGCGCCGAGCAGGATCAACAGGCCGATCGTGGCGCCGAGCAGCATCAGGGCGGACTGCGTCAGCATCAGAAGGTGGCGGCGGTCGAAGCGGTCGGCGACCCATCCGGTCACCCCGACCAGCAGCAGTGGCGGCCCGAACTGCAGCGCCATGGTGATCCCCATCGCCCCGGCGTCGTTGTCGGTGAGTACGGTCAGCACGACCCAGCTGAGGGCGGTCGCCTGCATCCACTGACCGATGTTCGACACCAGGGCGCCGATGAACCACACGCGGTAGTTGTAGACCGAGAAGGAACGGAACATGCTCATCGGGTGGCCAACTCCTTCATGATCTCGGATGCGGCCGCGAGGGTGCGGCGCTGGTCGGCCGTCAGCGCGGCGAGGCCTTCGTCGAGCCACGCGTCGCGGCGTCGGACGGTCTCCTCGACGACGGCGAGACCCTCGTCGGTCAGGGCGATGTTGACCTTCCGGCGGTCCGATTCGTCCGCGGTGCGGCTGAGGAAGCCGAGTTCCTCGAGGCAGTTGACGGTGCGGTTCATCGACGGGGCCGTGACCCGCTCACGCTCGGCGAGCTCGCCGAGCGTGTGGGGGCCGAAGACCTTCAGGGCCGCCAGGACGGCGAATTGGCCGTCGCTCATGCTGTCGATCGCACGCTCGGCGCGCAGGCGTCGGGCGAGTCGGAAGGTGGCCATGCGGAAGTCGGCGGCGGAGATGTCGCGTTCGAGCTCTTCCGCGGGGACGTCGGTGGGGGAATCTGAGGAGCTCATGCGATCCCTTAGCGTAGCTCATTAGTTCTGCTAAGTAAATGTCTGCGTGGACGGACGACCGGTGTCGGAGCGACCGTCCACACCGGCATCTGCAGGCTCCGGCCCAGACCGTAGACTCGGGACATGCCCGAGTTCATCGATGCACACGGGGTCGCGATCGTCTACGACGTGCACCCCTCCCGCACCGAGGCCCGCGGAGTGGTGCAGTTGCTGCACGGCGTCGGCGAACACGCCGGCCGATACTCCGCCCTCATCGACGCCCTGACCGCCGACGGTTTCACCGTCTACGCCGACGACCACCGCGGACACGGACGCACCGGCATCCGCCAGCACGGCGGCCCCGAGAAGCTCGGCCGCCTCGGCGCGGGCGGCCACCGCGCCACCGTCGACGCCCTGTGGCGGTTCACCCAGATCATCCGCGACGAGAACCCCGGTCTGCCGCTCGTGCTCCTCGGCCACTCCTGGGGGTCCTTCCTCGCACAGAAGCTCGTCAACGCGCATCCGACCGCCTACGACGCACTCGTGTTGTCGGGGTCCGCTCTGCCGTGGCCGGGATCGCTCAACTCCGGACCCCTCAACAAGCCGTGGGACGGCCCCGATGCGACCGGCGTGGAGTGGCTCTCATCCGACCCTCGGGTCGGCGCCGACTTCCTCGACGACCCCCTGACGACTTCGACACCGATGCTGCGGCTGTTCGGACCGTGGAACACGCTGCAGGTGCTGTCGCGTCCGCGGCGGGGGCTCGCACGCGACGTGCCGACGCTGCTGCTGGTCGGGAGCGAAGACACCGTCGGCGGCCCGCGCAGTGTGCACCGACTCGCCGACGCCTACCGTCACCGGTCCGGGTTCAGCGACGTCACCACACAGGTCTACCCGGGCATCCGCCACGAGGTGTTCAACGACCTCACCCAGGCCGACGTGCGGGCCGACCTGTCGGCCTGGCTCGACGCGCGCTTCCCCGTCCGGGTCTGACGCGCGCCGCGCCGACGGTCAGTTCGCGACGCTGCCGCCACGGGCGGCGCCGGAGCGACCGCGACCGCCGCGACGTGAGCGACGACGACGGTTCGCCGGGGCCTCCGACGGGTTGTGCGCCGCTGCCGCGCCCTGGGCGCCGGCCCGCTGGCGCTGGCCGTGCACGGTGCCGCCGTGCGCCGTACCGCCCTGAGTCTTCTGACCGCCACTCGGGCGCTTCTGCCCGCCCTGGCGGGTCGAGGCGACCGGGGGTGCCGGCTTCACCGTCGGTGCGGCCTCGCCGACCAGCTCCGCCACGGCGGGATGCGCGGCGTCGACCGACTCCAGGTCGGCCGCGATGTGCGCCTTGCGAAGAAGGTCCTTCACCTCACGGCGCTGCGCGTCCAGGGCGATGGTCACGACCACGCCGTCGGCGCCTGCACGGGCGGTGCGGCCCGAACGGTGCAGGTATGACTTGTGCTCGACGGGCGGGTCCACGTGCACGACGAGCTCGACGTTGTCGACGTGCACACCGCGTGCGGCCACATCGGTGGCGACCAGCACGCGCACGCCACCGGCCTCCGGAGCCGCGCCGAATGCGGCGAGGTTGCGCTCGCGGGCGTTCTGGGAGAGGTTGCCGTGCAGGTCGACCGCGGGGATCCCGGCCGCCGTCAGCTGCTTGGCCAGCTTCTTGGCCTGATGCTTGGTGCGCGTGAACAGGATGCGGCGGCCGTGACCGGATGCGATGCGACGCACCAGCGCCGTCTTGGCCTCGGCATCGGGCGTCACGAACACGCGGTGGATCATCGTGCCCTCGGGAACCGAGGACTCATCGACCGAGTGGCGCACCTCGTCCTGAAGGAACTTGGACACCAGGGTGTCCACGCCCCGGTCGAGGGTCGCCGAGAAGAGCATCCGCTGACCGCCCTGAGGGGTGGCCTTCAGGATCCGGGTCACACCGGGCAGGAACCCGAGGTCGGCCATGTGGTCGGCCTCATCGAGAACGGTCACCTCGATGCGGTCGAGCTTGACGATGCCCTGCTTCATGAGGTCCTCGAGGCGGCCGGGGCACGCCACGACGATGTCGACACCGGTGCGGATCGCATCGGCCTGCGGGCGCTGGCTGACCCCGCCGAACACGGTGGTGACCTTCAGGCCGGTCGCATCGGCGAGGGGCTTGATCGTCGCGGCGATCTGCGAGGCGAGCTCGCGGGTGGGGGCCAGCACCAGGCCGCGCGGGTGGCCGCCGGTGCGGCGGGCCGCGTTGGCGCCCGAGAGGCGGGCGACCATCGGCAGCGAGAACGCGATCGTCTTGCCACTGCCGGTACGGCCACGGCCGAGCACATCACGGCCGGCCAGAGCGTCGGGAAGAGTGTCGCGTTGGATCGGGAACGGCTCGGTCACGCCGCGCTCGGCGAGAGAGGAGGCGAGGGTCTCGGGGACGCCGAGAGAGAGGAAGGAAGACATGGGGGAGTGCTTTCTGACAGCGCGGCACGCGCGTGAACACGCGGGGCACGGGGGTGGGCGACGGCGCGGGATCGCGCATCGGTTCGCCGATCGAGAAGAAGTCGCGGCACGGGAGGCCGGAAAGCGTATCGTCGACGCAGCGGCAGGAGCCGCACATCGACCGTAGCACGGCCACGGCCCGAGAAGCTGGGCGGGCGCCCCGCACGCGTAGGCTGGCATCCGTGCACGGTGAATACAAAGTGCCCGGCGGAAAGCTCGTCGTGGTCGACCTCGACGTCATCGACGGCCACATCAGCGGATTCCACCTCGCGGGCGATTTTTTCCTCGAACCCGACACGGCCCTCGACGACATCGACGCCGCCGTCACCGGTCTCCCCGTCGAAACCGACGTCACCGGCATCGCCGCGGCGGTCCGCGGCGCTCTCCCCGACGGTGCCCAACTGCTCGGGTTCACCCCCGAAGCGGTCGGCACCGCGGTGCGACGCGCCCTGGTCACCGCCCCCGGGTGGGGCGACTTCGATTGGGAGATCGTGCACGAGCATCCGGTCTCGCCCCATATGAACCTGGCGCTCGACGAGGTGCTGACCACCCGCGTCGGTGACGGTCGCCGGCGGCCGACCCTGCGCCTGTGGGAGTGGGACCAGTCAGCGGTCATCATCGGCTCCTTCCAGTCGTACCGCAACGAGGTCGACCCCGAAGGTGCGGCGCGTCACGGGTACGACGTCGTCCGGCGGATCTCCGGCGGCGGCGCGATGCTCATGGGCGCCGACGCGATCGTCACGTACTCCCTCTACGTCCCCGCGACGCTCGTGGCCGGGATGACCTTCGCCGACTCGTACGCGTTCCTCGACGACTGGGTGTTGCAGGCGCTGCGCGGCATGGGGGTCGAGGCCACCTATCAGCCGCTGAACGACATCGCCTCGCCGCAGGGGAAGATCGGTGGTGCCGCGCAGAAGCGTCTCGCCAACGGTGGTGTGCTGCACCACGCGACGCTGTCGTACGACATGGACGGCGAGGTACTCACCGACGTGCTCCGCATCGGCCGTGAGAAGCTCAGCGACAAGGGCACCGTCTCGGCCGCCAAGCGCGTCGACCCGTTGCGGAGGCAGACCGGGCTCTCCCGCACAGAGGTCCTCGAGCGTCTCACCTCCACCTTCACCTCGCTCTACGGCGCCGAACCCGGCGCCATCACCGAGGAGGAGTACACCGAGGCCGAAGCCCTGGTCGCGTCGAAGTTCGCCACCGACGCGTGGCTGCATCGGGTTCCGTGACCGACGGATCCGTCGCCCCGGGCGAGGTCGTCATCCATCACGGTGACAACCTCGAGGTGGCGCGAGGGCTCGCCTCCGGCGCGTTCACCCTCATCTACCTCGACCCGCCGTTCAACACCGGTAGAGCCCAGCGCCGCGCCGTCGAGACGGCCGTGTGGCACGTGGCCGACCCGGATGCGGCACCGACGTCGGCGACTTATCGTCCCCGCGCCGGAGACGGTGGGAACGGGCCCGACCACGCCTCCGACGTGCCGATCGGGCGGAGGACGCGACCGGCCGACGCCGTGATCCGGCGCGGTTTCCACGGGCGGGAGTACGAGCGGCTGCGTGGCGACCTGCGGGCCTACGACGACCGCTTCGACGACTACTGGGGCTGGCTCGAACCGCGCCTGCTTGAGGCCTGGCGCCTCCTGGCCGACGACGGAACCCTCTACCTCCACCTGGACTACCGCGAAGCCCACTACGCGAAGGTGCTGATGGATGCACTGTTCGGCCGCGACCGGTTCCTCAACGAACTCATCTGGGCCTACGACTACGGCGCCAAGTCGCGTCGGCGATGGCCCACCAAGCACGACACCATCCTCGTCTACGTCAAGAACCCCGCGACCTACTGGTTCGACTCGACCGCCGTCGACCGCGAGCCCTACATGGCACCGGGCCTCGTGACGGCCGAGAAAGCGGCGCGGGGGAAGCTGCCCACCGACGTGTGGTGGCACACGATCGTCCCGACGACGGGGCGGGAGAAAACCGGCTATCCGACGCAGAAGCCCGAGGGGATCCTGCGCCGCATCGTCCAGGCCTCCAGTCGCCCCGGGGACCGCGTGCTCGACCTGTTCGCCGGCAGCGGCACGACGGGCGCCGTCGCCTCGATGCTCGGCCGAGACGCCGTGCTCGTCGATGCCAACCCCGACGCCGTCAGCGTCATGACCGCACGCATCCCGCACGCCGAAGTGAACCGGGGGAGCGGTCCCACACCGGGGGAGACACCGACGGAGGTCGCCCCCTAGGCTGAGCGGGTGCGATTCGGAACCTTCATCCCCCAGGGTTGGCGTCACGACCTCGTCGACATCGAACCCGCCGACCAGTGGCGCGTGATGTGCGCCCTCGCCCAACGGGCCGACAGTGGACCGTGGGAGTCGTTGTGGGTCTACGACCACTTCCACACCGTCCCGGTACCCACCGAGGAAGCCACGCATGAGGCGTGGACGCTCATGTCGGCGTTCGCCGCCGCGACCGACCGCATCCGCCTCGGCCAGATGTGCACCTGCATGGGGTACCGCAACCCCGCCTACCTCGCGAAGGTGGCCGCGACGGTCGACCACGTGTCGGGAGGGCGGACCGAGATGGGCATCGGCGGCGGCTGGTACGAGCACGAGTGGAAGGCGTACGGCTACGGATTCCCCCGTATCGGCGACCGTCTCGGTATGCTCCGCGAGGGCGTCGACATCATGCGGCAGGCCTGGACCACCGGCTCGGCCACTCTCGACGGGAAGCACTACCAGGTCGATGGGGCAATCGTGCGCCCCCTCCCGATCCAGGACGGCGGGATCCCGATGTGGATCGCCGGAGGTGGGGAGAAGGTGACGCTGCGCATCGCCGCGGAGTACGCCGCCTACACGAACTTCACCGGAACCGTCGAGGAGTTCGACCACAAGAGCGCCGTCCTCCGCGGTCATTGTGACGACATCGGCCGTGACGCCGCGACGATCGTCCGCAGCTCGAATTTCAACACGATCATCGGGGAGACCGAGGCCGAGGCCGCCGAACGGTTGGCCGCGGTGATCGACCGGGTCGCGCCCCACATCGGCCACGAACGCGCGGCGGCGATGGACGCGGACTTCCGCTCGTCGCCCGGCTTCGGGACGGTCGAGCAAGTGACCGAGCGGCTGGCCGAGCGCGCCGATCACGGACTCGGCTACGCCATCCACTACTTCCCGGAGGCGGCGTACGACACCTCCGGCATGGATCTCTTCGAGCGCCACGTCATCCCCGCCCTCGCCTGACGGCACCGGCCCGCCCGCGTTTGGGCGCACCCCGCCCTCGGTCCGTCGTCGCCGGCCCGTCCCGCGATGGCGCCGGCGGTCGGTGAACAACACAGGAGATCCGCGTGGTCGGGACGTGAGAGCCGAGCCCGGCCGGCGATTCGGCCGATTCCTCGTGTCGTGTTCACCGCACGTTGGCGGTGGCGGCCGCGAGCAGTCGCGTGCGCGCGACCGGTGAACAACACAGGAGATCCGCGTCGGTCGGGCGTGTTCCGAGCCGAGCGGGGCGTCGTGCGCTCGACTCTCCTGTGGTGTTCACCGAGGCGGACGCGGACGCGGAGGGGTGGCGACTCATCCTCCCCGGCGGCGAGATCGCCGTGCCGGTCCACAGGGTGGCTGACTCTCGGTCGGTCCTCCCCGGCGGCTGGGCACCGTGGGGGCATGCCCAGACGTGCCGCACCCGCACCGCTTCTCGCCCGCCGCCGCGAGCTTCGAGCGGAAGGCTTCACCGACCGCGACCTCGCGCGTGCGGTGTCGGCGGGGACACTCCTCCGCCCGCGACGAAACGCGTACCTCCCAGAGGGAGCCCCGGTCGACACCGTCGATGCGGTGAGCCTCGGGGGGCTTCTGACCTGCACCGCCGAGCTACGTCGAGCAGGCGTGTTCGTGATGGACCAGGCCACCCTCGACGTGCATCTGCCGCACCATGCCTCCCGCGTGCCGGAGATCGCCCGACCCGTTCGGCGGCACTGGGGACGGCTGATCCGCAGCCCGCACCCCGGCGCCACCTCGGTCGAGCCCCTCGATGCCGTGGCGTGTGCGGTGAGGTGTCAGGGCGCGCGGGCGGCGGTCGCGTCGATCGACTCGGCGCTGCATCGTGGCTACCTGCGCCGCGATGACCTGCCGGACCTGTTCCATGGGCTGGCCGGGCGATACGCCGTCCTGCTGCCTCTGATCGACCCGCGGGCCGAGTCGGGACCGGAGACCCTGGTGCGGCTGATCCTGCGCTCGCTCGGGCTGCGATACGAGGTGCAGGTGCAGATCGTGGGCGTGGGGCGGGTGGACTTCCTCGTCGAAGGATGGCTGATCATCGAGTGCGACAGCGAGGAGTTCCATTCGGATTGGGATGCCCAACGCCGCGACCGTCGGCGCGATCAGGCCGCCGCGGCACGCGGTTTCGCGGTGTATCGACCCATCGCGGAAGACATCATGTGGCGCTCGGAGGATGTGGTCGCGGCGATCCGCGGACTCGTCTCGGGTCCGGGCGGGGGCGGTCGGGCCCAGTGCGCTGTGTGAACGGCACAGGAGATTCGCGGCGCCTCAGGGCCGGAGTGGTTCTGAGGCGCCCTGCGTGTCGAAGATCTCCTGTGTCGTCGACGGGCGCGGGGTCAGACGAGCGGGGCGACGGAGCGGTAGCCGTCGGGGATCACCTCGGGGTTCGCGGGCGGCCCACCGAACACACGGGTCGCCCCGGGCGCTTCCGACCACGGTCGCCAACCCGGGTCGGCCGTGCGCGCGAACGCGGCGGCGCCGCCGTGCACCGCGGCGGCCAGCGACCGGGGCGGTGTCGCGCCGGCGACCACCTCGACGCGCTCCGCGTCGAGGACGTCGAACCAGAACGGTACGTCGAGGCAGTGCAGCGCCCACCCCTTGGTCGGCGACGCCCACGCGAACCGGTACACCCATGTCGGGGCCTCGGCGCCCTCGCGGGCCCGCGCCACTCGCGCCACGAGGGATCGGAACACGACGTCGCCGAGGTAGCGGCCGAGGACCGCGGCGGTCCCCTTGCGGCGCTGTTCGGTGTTGACGGCGAGATAGTGGCGACGCCGGTCGCGATCGACGCCGAGCAGCCGCAGCGCCAGACCGGGCGGCACGAGGCGCAGCGCACGACGGGCGTCCGCCGTGATGAAGGTCATCTCGTCGTCCAGGGAGCCGATCACGAGCGGGACATCCCCGCCGGCACCGTCCTCGATCGCCTCGACGGCCGGCCGGGTGACCAGCTCGCCGTCGACGGTCGGACCCCACGACAGGGCGTCCTCGATCAGCGCTCGCGCGATCTCGAGCTTGGAGTCGGTCTCCGGCAGTGCGGCTCGACGCTCGAGGTCGGGGAGGTCCTCGCGCGGGATGGTGTGGAACCCGTCGAGGGTGGCGGGGACCCCGGCGAGCTGGGCGATCTTCGCCGAGAGCGTGCGGGAGGTTTCGCCGGGGACGTCCGCCACGGCCGGGGACATCGCCCACGCCGCGTGGAAGAGGCCGCGCGCGGCCGGCACGGTCAACAGGGTCAGGACAGCTCCGCCGCCGGCCGACTGGCCCGCGAGCGTCACGCGGTCGGGGTCGCCGCCGAACGCGGCGATGTTCGCGCGGACCCACTCGAGGGCGGCGATCCAGTCCCTCACGCCGCGGTTCGCCGGGGCGCCCGGAACGTGCCCGAAGCCGTCGAAGCCGAGTCGGTACGACATCGTCACGGTCACGACCCCGTCGCGCGCGAACGCCGCTCCGTCGTACCAGGAGCTGGCGGGGGATCCCGACACGTACCCACCGCCGTGGATGTAGACGATGACCGGACGTCGGGCGTCGTCCGGTGCGGGGGTGAAGACGTTCACCGAGAGGGTGTCCTCGCCTGAGACGGCAGGTTCCGGGATGAGCGTGTCGCCGCCGTCGACGCGCTGCGGGGTGGGACCGAACGCGGTCGCGTCGCGCTCGCCGGGCCAGGGTTCACGGGGCGCGGGAGCCGCGAACCGGAGGTCACCGACGGGTGGCTCGGCGTAGGGGACGCCGAGGAAGGCCGCCGAGCGTGTGCCGTCGACGTGGCGCCACAGGCCGCGTACGCGACCGGTCTTCGTGTCTGCGGTCGGATCGGTGCTCACGTCGGCTCCTCCGTCGGGGGGACGATCAGGTCGAGGAGGGCGGTGGTCGTGGCCGCCATGTCGAGGTCGGGCTCGAGCATCCACTGGAGTTGCAGTCCGTCGGAGACCGCCTGCAGCAGGCGGCTCGCGGTCTCGGGGTCGATGCGGGGGTCGAGGCGGTCGCGCATCACGTCGGTGAGCGCCTCACGTAGGCGGGCGTTCCGCTCGGTGAAGTACTCGTGTGCGGGGTGTTCGGCGTCGGCGGCGTCGACGGACATCGCCGCGAACAGGTGGACGAGCCCGGGTACTTGTTGATTGTGGCGGATGACGCCGACCCAGCGTTCCCGCAGGTCGTCCGCATCCATCCCGGCGTCGGGTGTGGGGACGATCGCGGCGTTGTCGAGTTCGTCCCGCTTGCGGAGGATCTCGGTGAAGAGGCGTTCCTTGGTGCCGAAGTAGTGGAGGAGGCCGGCTTGGCTCAGCCCCACCGCCTCGGCGAGGTCTTTGACCGAGGTGCGGCGGAACCCCTCCCGGGCGATCACGTCGAGCGCACGCTCGAGGATCTCTTCCCGTTTGGCCACGCCCTTGGCGTAGGAACCTCTTCGTGCCATGAGGAAAGTAAACCGAACAATGCTTGATTTCCCAAAACCAAATGGCATATGGTTTTCTCACTCTCACCGTCGAGCTTCCGAGAAAGGCCTCCCATGACCGACCCGAACCCGCAGAACGTCGCGGACCTCTCCCTCGAAGAGAAGGCCGCACTCACCAGCGGTGCAGACTTCTGGACCACGAAGGCCGTCGACCACGCCGGCATCCCGTCGATCATGATGACCGACGGCCCGCACGGCCTCCGCAAGCAGGCCGGCGCCAGCGACCACCTGGGCATCGCCGACAGCGTGCCCGCCACGTGCTTCCCTCCCGCGGTCGGCCTCGGCTCGTCGTGGGATGTCGAACTGGCCGAACGCGTCGGCGAGGCACTCGGTGTCGAGTCGGCGATCGAAGACGTCGCCGTCATCCTCGGACCCGGCATCAACATCAAGCGCTCGCCGCTGTGCGGCCGCAACTTCGAGTACGTCTCCGAAGACCCGATCGTCTCGGGAGAGATCGGCGCCGGACTCGTGCGCGGCATCCAGTCGAAGGGCGTCGGTTCGTCGCTGAAGCACTTCGCGGCCAACAACCAGGAGTGGGATCGCATGCGCTCCAGCTCCGACGTCGACCCGCGTCCGCTGCGGGAGATCTATCTGCGTGGATTCCAGCGGGTCGTGCAGGACGCGCAGCCGTGGACGGTGATGTGCTCCTACAACCGCATCAACGGCGTCTACGCCAGCGAGGACCCGTGGTTGCTGACGGATGTGCTGCGTGGGGAGTGGGGCTACGACGGGGTCGTCGTCTCGGATTGGGGCGCGGTCAACGACCGCGTGAAAGGACTGCCGGCAGGCCTCGACCTGGAGATGCCCTCCAGCGGCGGCCGCACCGATCGTCAGATCGTCGACGCGGTGCGCGCGGGCGACCTCGACGAGTCGGCCGTCGACATCGCCGCCGGTCGGGTGGTGGATCTGGTCCGCAAGGCGCAGCAGCGTCCCGCGATAGAGGGCCCGTTGGATGTCGAGGCGCACCACGCCCTCGCCCGTGAGGCTGCGGGGCGGGCGATCGTGCTGCTGAAGAACGACGGCGGTGTCCTGCCGCTCGCACCCTCCGCGCGGATCGCGGTCATCGGCGCCTTCGCCGAGACGCCCCGCTACCAGGGCGCCGGGTCGAGCAACATCAACCCCACTCGCCTGGACAGCGCGTTGGACGGGATCCGCGAGTACGCCGACGGCGACGTCGCCTACGCCGCCGGGTTCACCCTCGACGGCTCGGGCGATGTGGATGCGCTACGGGCCGAGGCCGTCGAGGCCGCCCGGAGCGCCGAGGTGGCCGTGGTCTTCCTGGGCCTCCCCGCCGCCGACGAATCGGAAGGGTATGACCGCGAGCACATCGACCTGCCCGCCGCACAGCTGGCGCTGCTCGATGAGGTCGTCGCCGCCAACCCCGACACCGTCGTCGTGCTCTCCAACGGAAGCGTCGTCGCGCTGCCGTTCGCCGAGAAGGTGCCCGCCATCGTCGAAGGATGGCTGCTCGGTCAGGCCGGCGGATCGGCGACCGCGGACGTGCTCTACGGCGCGGTGAACCCCTCGGGAAAGCTCACCGAAACGATCCCGGTGCGTCTCGAGGACAACTCCGCCTACGGCACGTTCCCGGGCGAATTCGGTCACGTGCGCTACGGGGAAGGCGTCCTCGTCGGGTACCGCTGGTACGACGCGAAGAAGCTCGAGGTCGCCTACCCGTTCGGGCACGGACTGTCCTACACGACGTTCTCCTACGGCACCGCGACCGCATCCGTCACCGAGTCCGGTGACATCCGTGTCGGCGTCCCGATCACCAACACCGGCGACCGGGACGGCCGGGAGGTCGTGCAGGTCTACACCTCCCTGCCCGGCTCCGCCGTCCAGCGCGCACCTCGCGAGTTGAAGGCGTTCGCCTCGATCGCCGTGGCGGCCGGAGAGACCGTCACCGCCGAACTGACCGTGCGTCGCGAGGACCTCGCCTACTGGGACGTCCGTGTCGACGAGTGGATCGTCGAGTCGGGTGCGTACACGGTCGAGGTCGCCGCATCCAGCCGTGACATCCGCTCCACCGTGACGGTCGACGTCGCCGGCGACCCGCTGGTGCTCCCGTTGTCGATGAACTCGTCGGTCGGTGAGGTCATGGCACACCCGGTGGCCGGACCCATCGTGCAGCAGGCGCTCGCCGGCCTCCTGGGGGACGGTGCCGGGATCATGGCCAGCGACGAGGGCATGCAGAAGATGATGGCCTCGTTCCCGATCGGTCGTCTCGCCGGATTCCCCGGCCTTCCGGTGACCTACGAGCAGGTCGAGGAGCTCATCGGCTCCGCCGGCTGACCGGCATCGGGTGCGAGGCGGGCGGGGGGCACGCGTCGCACCCGATGTCTCAGGCGTATGTGGAAGACAGCAGGGTGTCGTAGAGGGAGATCTCATACGTCTGCTGTGCTGACATGCGTGCGGCGAGTCGACGGACCTCCTCCAGACCCGCCATCTCGACGGCCGCGTCCGCCATGTGCACACCACCCACGTGATGTGCGCGCATGAGCGTGAGGAACAGGCGCCCTTTCTCGGTCCCCTCCGCGACGGCCAGCTCCTGCATCTGCGCGTCACTCGCCAGCCCCGGCATGTCCGCTGCGGGCATGGCCATGCCCATCCACCCCATGACCTCCGTCGGCGGCGCCGTGCTCCGCCCCCAGGCCGCGAGCCACGCGTGCATCGTGCCCCGTTCGTAGGACTGGTTCTGCAGCAGCTCCGCCGCCGCGTTCTGGACCGACCCGCCCGTGTCACTGCCCAGCACCCGCTGGCACATCGCGAGCGCCTGCTCGTGATGGAGTGACATGTCCGTGCAGAAGCCGATGTCGGCCTCCGTCGGCGCGTCGACGGCCGGGTCGTCGGTCTCGGCCCCGCCGGTACAGGCGGCCAGTCCCAGCCCGATCACGCCGAGGGCGGAGGTGGCCAGGAACCGGCGTCGGCTGTCGTTCCCCGCCCGTGTCACGGAGCGCCTCCGCCGGGCAGTGCGCCCTCCGCGACCTCCCCGTGATAGCAGCCGATCATGTACGGGAACGTCGCCGTCGTGTAGTAGCGGTACTGGCCGTCCGCATCGACGCGGCCATTGCACTCGTCGAGGTCTCCGGAACCTTCCACGTAGCTGTGCGCGGCCCACGTGTCGGTCGCGAAGGCGCTCTCGTCGGTCAGTTCCCAACTGCTGGTCAGCTGTGTCATCTCCTCGCACGCGTCGTCGGCGCACACCAGGCCCGACATGATCGGGTAGCCGTCCGCGGCCCAGCCCACGAGTACGGCCTCGCCCGATGTCACGACGTCGGCCGAGTACAGGCAGTCGACCCCCTCAGCCCATCCGAACAGGTGCATGTGGAAATCGACCGGTCCGTTGTGGCTTCCGCACTCCGAGAGGGCGCCCTCGAGCGACAGGACGTCGCCGCCGGTGCCCTCGGTCGGACCGTAGATCGGCACGCCGTCGACGGCGACCGCGATCGCCCCCAGTCGCGGAACGTCGCCCGGATCGGGGTCGGCCGCCTCGACGGGGGAGGCGGGGAGGGTGAAGGTCTGGACGACCTCGTTCGGCTCACCGGGTGTCGTGGCGACGTACACGTAGTCCGGGATCGAGTTGGTCACCACCACGATCGACTCCCCCTCGCACGTGGCCTCGAGCGAGGGGTCCGGCAGGTCGGGGTTGGCGGACACGACGGAGCGGAAGGTCGATGCGGTCGCGTCACAGTCGCCGGTGGTCGGGCCGAGCGCCGCGCTGCCGGTCGTCGTGGTCGTGCCGGGGGTCGCGGAGACCTCGGCCTCCGGTGTGACGGAAGACGATGCGGAGGTGGGTTCTTCCGCCGTGCAGGCGGCGAGCATCCCGGCCACCACGACCGTGGTGGCGGCGAGGACCGCGCCGCGTGCGCGGACTCGGGGCGAAACAGAGGAGAAGGGGGACATGGCCGGGTACCTTACTCCGTCGAGCTATGTCGAGATCAGCGTCACAGGCGGGACGCGGCGATGCCCACGACATAGATCGCGCATGCCGCGCCCACCGTCACCAGAGCGCCGAGCAGCAGCAGGAGCGCCGCCGCGTCGGTGGGCAGCTCGCCGTCGGTGCTCAACGCACGATGCGCACGGCGATACCGGTGCCCGGCGGCGACGTACGCGCCCGTGGCCATGGCCATCCCGACGACACCGAAGACCACCGCGGCCAGCCCGAGCACCTCCGCGGCGAATCGGACGGAAACGAGGCTGGCCACCGCCAACGCCAGGCACGTTCGGCGCCACGACAGCAGGGTGCGTTCGGGTTGGAGGCCCGGATCGAACGGGCGGTCGGTCACCGCAGCTCCAGCACGAACCCGACCAGGACGAGACCGACCGCGACGACGACCCCGACGACGATGACCAGCGCGGTCGCCGGCGCCGGAAGCGCGCTGCTGCGTCGTAGGGCCCGCTCGGTGCGCACCCAACTGAGCCACGCATGCACGGCGGCGAGCAGGCCGAGCAGCACGAAGATCAGGGCGGCTGCCAGACGGAAGCCGGTGTTCTCGGGAAGCTCCAACGCTTCGAGGGCGACACCGGCCGCCATGAGGGCGAGCGCCGTGCGCACCCACGCCAGGAAGGTGCGTTCGTTGGCGAGGCTGAAGCGCGGGTCCGGCTCATCGCCCAGGCGGTACACCGAGGCCGGGAAACGTCGGGGGGTCTCGCTCACGCCGCTCTCCTCGTCCGCGTCGGTGACGACCCCAGGCTACCCCCGTCGGTCGGCGGGGTCGGACCGGTCGCTCACTCGGCGAGGAACGCCGAGAGGGCCTCGTTCACCTGCTCGGCGTGGGTCCACAGCAGGCCGTGCGGCGCACCGTCGAGTTCGACGTAGGTCGCCGCCGGCAGCAGGGCGCGAAGGCGCCGGGCCGAGGCGTCGATCGGCACGACGCCGTCGGCGGTCCCGTGCACGATGAGGCAGGGCATGCCGCTGGCGGAGACCTGCGCGATGTCGTCGCGGAAGTCGGTCGGCCAGGTGAGGGTCGCGTCGGCGATCGCGGCGTTGCCCGCGAGCGCGGCGACCTGCACGTTCGCGTCGACGGCATCCTGCGAGATGCGTCGGTCGAGGTTCTCCTCGAGGTTGTAGAAGCCGTCGAAGAACCCGCGGATGAACGCGTAGCGGTCATCACGCACCTGAGCGTGGAGGTCGTCGAAGAACCCCTGCGGTCCGGCGCCGTCGGGATTGTCGTCGGTCTTCAGGAGGAAGGGCAGGATGCCGCCGAGGAAGCCCGCCTTCGCCACGCGCCCGGAGCCGTACCGGCCCACGTAGCGGGCGATCTCGCCGGTGCCCATCGAGAACCCCAGCAGGATCGCATCCCGCAGGTCCAGCTCCTCCATCAAGACGTGGAGGTCGGCGGCGTAGGTGTCGTAGTCGGCGCCGGAGGCGGTCTTGGTGGATGCGCCGAAACCACGCCGATCGTAGGCGATGACGCGGTATCCGGCATCCAACAGGGGGTACTGCTGGCGTGCCCACGACTCGCCGTTCAGCGGATAGCCGTGGATGAGCACGACGGGTGTTCCGTCGCGCGGCCCATGGTCGGTGTAGAAGAGCTCGATGTCGCCGGAGTTTTCGGTACCGACGGTGATGTGCGCCACGTGGTCGTCCTTCGCGGTTCGCTCCCGGTGGGCCGGGAGGGTCGGCAGATCCGACCCGGTGGCGACGCTACGGATTTGCGGCCCCGACCGCCAGGGCTTGACCCTTCGCCCCGTGTGCGTCGACGGTCCGGGTCGGTGCCGTCCTCCCGAACGTCGCCGGGCCTCGGGTTCGCCGTCCGACTCAGGCGTCGCGGCCGGCGCCGGAGGCCGCGGTGACGGGGAACACGTGCGGCTCGGCGAATCCGCGCCCCGCGAACGCGCGACGCACCCCGTCGGCGACCGCCGTGACCTGATCGCGCGAGACGAGGGCGATCGCCGCGCCGCCGAATCCACCGCCGGTCATGCGCGCCCCGATCGCCCCGGCGGCGAGAGCCGCCTCCACTGCGGTGTCCAGCTCGGGGACGGAGATCTCGAAGTCGTCGCGCATCGAGGCATGGGAGGCGACGAGCAGGTCGCCGATGGCCGTGGGGCCGGTGCCCCGTAGCACCGCGACGGTGTCGAGCACGCGCTGGTTCTCGGTCACGATGTGTCGCACGCGACGGAAGGTCACCTCGTCGACCAGGTCGGCAAGCCGCGGCAGATCATCGACCGACACGTCGCGCAGCGCGCCGACACCCATGGCCGCCGCGCCGCGCTCACAGGCGGCGCGGCGCTCGCCGTATCCACCGGTCGCATGCGAGTGCTTCACGCCGGTGTCCATGACCACCAGCGCGAGATCGGCGGCGTCGAAGCCGAGATCCACGACCTCGGTGTCGAGGGTGCGGCAGTCCAGGAAGATGGCCGCGTCGGTCTCGCCGAGCATCGAGGCCATCTGGTCCATGATCCCGGTCGGCGCACCGACGGCCTCGTTCTCGGCGGTGCGGCCCGCCCGGGCGAGGGCGACCCGATCCAGGCCGAGGCCCCACGTGTCGGCGAGGGCGCTCGCGGTCGCCCCCTCGATCGCGGCCGATGACGACAGCCCCGCGCCGACCGGCACATCCGACGAGAACGCCAGGTCGGCCCCGGAGACGTCGGCCACGGCGGTTCCGGATGCGCCCAGCAGAGCCCAGGCGACCCCCAGCGGGTACCGGGCCCACTCCGGAACCTCGTCGCGGCGGTCGGGGAACAGAGCGTCCAGTTCGGCGAGGGGAACCTCCACCGGAACCGGATCGAAGGTCGAGACCACGCGCAGCACGCCGTCGCGGCGCGGGGCGAGGGCGACGTGCGTGCGGAACGGGATCGCGAAAGGCAACACGAAGCCGTCGTTGTAGTCGGTGTGCTCGCCGATCAGGTTCACCCGACCCGGAGCCGACCACATGCCCGCAGGCTCCGTGCCGGTCAGTTCCACGAACAGGTCGCGCGCCCCGCGGGCGGCGGGTGCGGGGGTGGGTGAGGTCACAGGGACACCTCCGGAATGGATGCGACGGCCGCGCGGAGGCGGTCGGCGGCGGTCTCGGGCGGGATGTCGCCGATCCAGGCGCCCATGGCGGCCTCGGACCCCGCGAGGTACTTCAGCTTGTCGGCGGCACGACGAGGCGAGGTGAGCTGCAGGTGCAGGCGTACGCTGTCGCGGCCGACGGCGACAGGGGCTTGGTGCCACGCCGCGATGTACGGGGTGGGGGTGTCGTAGAGTGCGTCGACACCGCGCAGCAGGCGGAGGTAGACCGTCGCGAGTTCGTCGCGCTCGGCACCCGTCAACTCGGTGAAGTCGGCGACGTGCCGGCGTGGAGCGAGGTGCAGCTCGATCGGCCACCGGGCGGCGAAGGGCACATACGCCAGCCAGTGCTCGGCGTCGAGCACGACGCGCGGGCCGGCGGCCTCGAAGTCCAGGATGCGGGCGAACAGGTCATCGCCCTCGCGCGCGATCGAACGCAGCAGTGATTGCGTGCGCGGCGTGATGTAGGGGTAGGAGTAGATCTGACCGTGCGGGTGGCGCAGCGTCACCCCGATCTCTTCGCCGCGGTTCTCGAACGGGAACACCTGCGCGATGCCGGGTAGCGCCGACAACGCCGCCGTGCGATCGGCCCACGCCTCGATGACGGTGCGGGCGC
This sequence comes from Microbacterium aquimaris, assembly GCF_039531285.1. NCBI lineage: Bacteria > Bacillati > Actinomycetota > Actinomycetes > Micrococcales > Microbacteriaceae > Microbacterium > Microbacterium aquimaris. Next base: position 1,253,878 of record NZ_BAAAPT010000001.1, read on the forward strand.
GGGTGCGGCTCTGCGTGCCGAACGACCCTTCGTGCGCGGGGCTGAAACACACGACCTCGCACCGGCCGACCGACGTGCGGGTACGGCCGAGGCCGGGGGAGTCGAGGTCGTCGAGATCCCGCGGTGCATCGTCGGCGGCGGGGGCGTCGTCGGTGGCCCGGGCCAGGGCCGGTCCGAACGAGGGGGACTTGTTCTCGAACACCACGACGTCGTAGAGCGAGGGCACCTCGGACGGGTTGGTCGGCGTCTGCGGCGCGAGCGGGTCGAGGTGGGCCGGCGGCAGGAAGGCGCGGTTCTGACGGGCCGCGGCGATCGAGACCCAGTCGCCGGTGAGGACGTCGCGCCGCATCGTGGCCGTCGCGGGGCGTGCATCCAGCGTGCGGGCGTCGATCGCGCGTTCGGTCGGGAGGGTGGTGTCGGGGTCGTCGAAGTAGATCAGGTCGCGTCCGTCGGCGAGGCGCGTGGCGCGTTTGACGACGCCTCCGGAGAGCTCGGCGGTGAAGAACTCAGGTGTGTTCACGTCAACACGGTACCTGCAAAGGTGTGTTAGCGTCAACACACCTGAGATAGTGCCGCCGCCGGCCGGGCATCGACCCGGTGGCGTGGTGGCAGGACGTGCGGCGGAAGGGGATACGTGGTGGGTCGGACAGCGTGGCCGGGTGCGGGGCGCCGCGTCTCCATGGCCGATGTCGCGGCGCGCGCCGGGGTGTCCGGGCAGACCGTTTCGCGTGTCGTCAACGGCAGCCCTCGCGTCGATCCCGCCACACGCTCGCGCGTGGAAGCGGCGATGTCGGAACTCGGCTACCGCCCCCACCGCGCTGCGCGCACGCTCCGCACCGGTCGGAGCCAGACCATCGGTCTCGTCGTGTCGACCCTCGCCACGGTCGGCAACTCCCGGATGCTGCAGGCGGTGTCGGACGCGGCCGCGGCCCGAGGGCTCGCGCTCGTCGTGGTCACCGTGGGTGCCGGTGTCGAGGACGGTGTGGCGGGCGCCTTCGAGCGACTCGAAGACCAGGGCGTGGACGGGGCGATCGTGTTGAACGAGGCGACACCGCTCGCCCGAGCGGTCACCCCGCCGGCGGGGCTCCGGCTCGTGGTCGTCGACGCTCCGGCGCGGCACCGCGGCGCATCCGCGGACGGCTCGCGCGCGGGCGCCGCGCCCGGGTCGGGTGAAACGCGCGGGATCGACACCGTGCAGACGATCGACACCGTGCCGATGATCGACTCGATCGACATGGTCAGCACCGTCCAGACCGATCATGCCGCGGGCGCCAGGATCGCGACGGAGCATTTGATCTCCCTCGGCCACTCGCGCATCCGGCATCTGGCGGGGCCGGCGGGCTCGTTCGCCGCTGCCGAGCGGGAACGCGGTTGGCGGGCGGCCCTGGTGGCTGCGGGTTTGGAGGCCGTCGAGCCGGTTCGTGGGGCCTGGACCTCGACCACCGGATACCGCGCGGCCGCCGAGATCGACGACGAAGCGACGGCGGTGTTCTGTGCGAACGACCAGATGGCGCTGGGGATTCTGCGCGGGCTGGGGGAGCGCGGGGTGGACGTGCCCGGACGCATCAGCGTCGTCGGCTTCGACGATGTGGCCGACGCGGGCGACTACCGGCCGCCGCTGACCACCGTCCGGCAGGACTTCGACGCGCTCGGCGAAGCGGCCGTCGCGGCCCTCGCCGACGGCGCCGACGGCGTGGCCGCCGTCATCCCGACCCGGCTGATCGAGCGGAAGAGTACTGCCTCCCCGCGGTGATCGCCCTTCCGGAGGGGGTCGGTGGGATGGCCGGTTCCTGGCGGGTTCTCGCGGAGGGCGTGCAGCGGGGCGGGTGTGACGTGCCACGCGTGGGAGTTGCTCATCATAGGGTCGAACCCGGGCCCCGGGGTGCTCGGCCTCTGCTGACGAGGGCGGAGCCTCGCATCCGGCACCCGGATGGAATACGCTTTCCCACCAGGGGGGGGAACGCGAGCCTCAACAGGCTCCGCCGAAGATCAAGGAGCGGGCGATGAGCAAACCAGACGACTGCGGCGACGTGGGCACCGTCGTGCTCGCCGTCGATTCCTTCAAGGGGTCCATCGCGGCCGACGCGGCGGCCGACGCGGTTGCTGCGGGGTGGTCGGCGGCACGTCCCGGCGACGTGATCGTGCGCCGACCCATGGCCGACGGTGGGGAGGGGACGATCGCGGCGTTCGCGGCGGCGGTCCCCGGTGCTCGTCTCGTGCCCGTGACCGTCGACGGGCCGGATGGGGAGCCCGTCTCGGCGCATTGGCTGCATCTTCCCCCCACGCCCGAGACTCCGGAGGGGACGGGCGTCGTCGAGCTCGCCGGTACCTCCGGCATCGAACTGTTGGGGGCGCCCCCGCGCTTGCGCCCCTTCGACGCCGACACCCGCGGGTTCGGGCAGGCGATCTCGGCGGCACTCGTCCACGGCGTGTCGCGCCTGGTGCTGGGGATCGGCTCGAGCGCATCGACCGACGCGGGGATCGGGATGCTCACCGCGCTCGGTGCGAGGGTGCTCGACGCCGGCGGCGCCCCGGTCGCACCCGGGGCCCGAGGCCTCGCCGAGGTCGCGGAGATCGATCTGAGCGACCTGGTCCCGCTTCCGCCGGGCGGGGTACGCGTGCTCAGCGACGTCACCAACCCGCTGACCGGTCCGCGGGGGGCCGCGGCGGTGTTCGGACCGCAGAAAGGTCTGACGGCGATCGACATCCCGCCTGTCGATGCGGCACTGGCGCGCGTGGCGGAACTCCTGGGTTGCGACCCCGAGGCGCCGGGTTCGGGTGCGGCCGGTGGCACCGGCTACGCGCTCCGGGTGTGGGGCGGCGATCTCGTGGCGGGCGCCGGCGAGGTCGCCGAGCTCATCGGTCTCGCCGACGCCATCGCACGGGCCGAGGTGGTCGTGACGGGGGAGGGGTCCTTCGACGGGCAGTCGGCCCACGGCAAGGTGCCCTCGCTCGTGCGGCACCTCGCCACCGCCGCGGGGGTGCCGACGATGCTCGTCGCCGGGCGCATCGCACCCGATGCCGACACGACCGCTTTCGCCGCGTCGGTGTCGTTGACCGACCTGGCCGGATCGCCCGAGGCGGCGATGGCCGAACCCGCGACGTGGCTCATCCGCGCCGGCGCCGCCCTCGCCGCTTCCCGCTGACCGCCGCGATCCGCCGACCCCCGAATCGTCCCTATATCGTCAAGCCCTCCCGTTGCGGGGGATGAGACGGGGTGGGATGGGCGCGAAAGCGGCGGCTCGGCGGCTCGGCGGCGCTGCCCGGTGCGCGGTCAGCCCCGGGGTGGGGTGCTGCCGCGGACGACGGGCTCCACGGGGAGGGCGGGCTGCGCAGGGTCCCAGTCGTCGTCGATCGTGGCGTGCAGTGCCCGGTAGCCCAGCTCGTCGAGCGGGACGTGCGCGGTCGTCAGACCGGGGCGGATGTCGCGCCCGGTGGCGATGTCGTCGAATCCGGCGACGGCGATGTCGGTGCCGACCTCGCGCCCCGCGTCGCGGACGGCCGACATCACGCCGATCGCGACGACGTCGCTGATACCGAAGATCACCGTTCCGGTCGGGACCTCGCCTGCCAGGAGTGTCTCGGCGGCGTCATAGCCTGCGTCGCGGGTGAAGCCGCACCGCACGACGTCGCGGATGCGCCCGCCGTCGGCGGTGAAGCCCCGCGTGAAGCCGTCGATGCGGTCATCGGAGGTCTGGATCCCCTCGCGTGCCCCGATGATGATCGCCTCGTCGTACCCGAGGTCGCGCAGGCGTGTGGCGAGGGCCCTTGCGCCACCGGCGTTGTCGACGGCGATCGAGCGGATGCCTGCGGGCGCCGGGCCGAGCATGACGACCTGACCGCCCATGCTCTGGAAGGCCTCCAACTCGGGGTCGAGGCCGACCGCGTCGGGGCCCGTGGTCCGGGATGCGGCGAGGATGAGGCCGCGCGGGCGCTGGCCGCGGAGGGCCCGGACGAGCGACACCTCGCGTTGCGGGTCACGCTCGGTGATGGCGATGGTCACCACGAGGCCCGCTTCGTCGGCGCCGCGTGCGACGCCGGAGGCGAGCTGGCCGAAGTACGGGTCGGCGATGTCGGCGACCAGGAGCGCGACGACGGCGGAGGTGCCGCGGGCGGTCGCCTGGGCGGAGAGGTTGGCCGTGTACCCGAGCTGGGCGGCGGCGGCTTCGACCTTGACGCGATAGCTGTCGGCGACCTTGCGGGTCGATCCGTTCAGCACACGGGACGCGGTCGCGAGCGACACCCCCGCCTCCCGTGCCACATCGTGGAGAGTGGCCGCGCTGCGGGAGGACGAGGGTGTTCGGGTCACGTCCGTGATTCTAGGGCTTCACCCGGTGCGGGTCAGGCGGGCAGGTGCGGGGAGATGGCGGCGGTGAACGCCGCGGATGTGCGCCGGACCGCTTCGTGCGGGTCGGTGGCCCACACGTCGGCGTTGAAGATCTCCACCTCGATGTCGCCGGTGTATCCGGCGTCGACGATGGCGCGGGTCATCGGCCCGAAGTCGATGACTCCCTCTCCCGGGTAGTGCCTACTGAGGAGCACGTCGGCAGGCAGTGGTGTCTTCCAGTCGCACACCTGGTAGGTGGCGATGCGCCCCTCGCGCCCGGCGCGTTCGATCTGTGGCAGGACCTCCGGGTCCCACCAGATGTGGAAGGTGTCGACCGTGACACCGACGACGGACGGGTCGAAGTCGTGCGCGATCTCGAGCGCCTGTCCGAGGGTCGAGACGACGCATCGGTCGGATGCGTACATCGGATGCAGGGGTTCGATCGCGAGGGTGACCCCGGCCCCGGCGGCGTACGGGGCCAGTTCGCCGATGGCGTCGCGGACGCGTTCGCGGGCGCCGATGACGTCGCGCGAGCCGTCGGGGAGGCCGCCGGCGACGAGGACGAGGATCGCGGTGGATCCGTCGGCTCCGGCGGCGGCGAGGGTCGCCGCCTCGTCGATGGCGACCTTGTTGTCGTCGATGGACGCCCGTCGCGCCGGGCCCTCCGGCATCGTGAAGAAGCCCGAGCGGCAGTGGGTGGTGAACCGCAGGCCGGAGTCGGCGAGCATCGTCGCGGCGGTCGCGAGACCGACCTCCTGCACGGGCTCGCGCCACAGACCGATCGCGGGGACCCCCGCGGCAGAGGTGGCCGCCAGCGCGGTCGCGAGGTCGGCGTGCTTGATCGTCCCCTGGTTGATCGACAGGCGACGGTCGACGCTCACGAGATCACCCCGGGGACATCGAGGCCGTTCAGGCGCAGCATCCCGTGCCAGCGGATCGCGGCCAGCTCGGGCCGCTCGAGGGCACCGGAGGCGTTGGCCAGCTCGACGATGCGCGACAGGTGGGGCAGGCTGCGCGCCGAGTGCAAGCCACCGACCATCTGGAAGGCCGGCTGATGGCCGTTCAACCAGGACAGGAAGGCGACGCCGGTCTTGTAGTAGAAGGTGGGGGCGGCGAACACCTGTCGGCTGAGCTCTTCGGTGGGCTCGAGGATCTCGAGGTATCGGCTGCTGTCTCCCGCGTCGAGCGCCTGGATCGCGGCCGAGGCGACCGGGGTGATCGCGGCGAAGGCGCCGAGCAGGGCGTCGGAGTGCTGTCGGGGCGAGGAGGGGTCGCGCTCGGGCTGGCGTGCGTCCGGCACGTCGGCACCTCCGATGAGGCCGACGTAGTTGAAGTCGTCGCCCGTGAACATCCTGACGCCCTCCGGCAGGCGCTCGCGCACCGAGACCTCGGAGGCGGCGTCGAGGAGGCTCATCTTCACGCCGGCGACCTTGTCGGCGTTCTCACCGATGATCTGCAGCAGCACCTCGGACGCCTCGCGCCAGTCCCGCGAACCGAAGTATCCCGCGAGGGTCGGGTCGAACGCCGTGCCCAGCCAGTGCAGGACGACGGGGCCCTGCGCGGAGCCGAGCACCTCGCGGTAGACACGCCGGTAGTCCTCGGCCGAGGACGCGGCTCGTGCCAGGTGGCGCGAGGCCATCAGGACCGGCCCCGCGCACTGCTCCTCGGTGAAGGCCAGTTGCGATCGATAGGCGTCGATGACCTGGTCGAGGGAGATGTGCTCGTCCTCGAGGTGGTCGGTGTTGACGCCGACGACGACCGAGCCGCCTTCTTCGCGTGCCGTCTGGGCGGTGCGGGAGATCAGTTCGCGCACCGCGGCGGCGTCCAGTCCCATGTTCCGCTGCGCGGTGTCCATGGCGTCGGCGACGCCGAGCCCCCAGGAGTAGACCGCGCGGCGGAAGGCGAGGGTCGCATCCCAGTCGATCTCGGCCGGTCGGCCGGGGGTGTTGTCCGCGGCGACCTTCGGGACCACGTGTGCGGCGGCATAGGCGACGCGGCTGCGCAGAGGTGCGGTGGGCTTGGTGAATCCGGATGCCTCGCGCAGGGCGACCTGGGAGGTCTCCCCGGCGGGGTCGAGCAGGGTGAGGTGGGGCATGCGGGTCAGTCCAGGCTCAGGGTGGGCAGCTCGACCTTGCGGCCTTCGCGGCTGGATTCCAGACCCGCCTCGGCCAGAAGTACGCCGCGGGCGCCGGAGAGCAGATCGAATTCGTAGTCGGTGCCCTCGACGTAGGAGGTGAGGAACTCCTCCCACTGCTGGCGGAAGCCGTTCTGGAAGACGTCGTTGGTCGGGACCTCCGCCCAGTCGGCGTCGTAGTCGTGGTCGTCGGCCAGGTCGGGGTTCCAGACTGGCTTCGGAGTCGCGTTGCGGTGCTGGATCTTCGCACCGAACAGCCCGACGACGGCCGAACCGTGGGTGCCGTCGACGTGGAACTCGACGAGCTCGTCCCGGTTGACCCGCACCGTCCAGGAGGAGTTGATCTGGGCGACGATGTCGCCGTCGAGCTCGAAGATCCCGTAGGCGGCATCCTCGGCGGTCGCCGTGTAGTGCTCGCCGTTCTCGTCCCAGCGGTCGGCGATGTGCACCGCCGCCTGGGCGTAGACGCTCTTGACCTCGCCGAACAGGTTCTCCATGACGTAGTTCCAGTGCGGGAACATGTCGACGATGATGCCGCCGCCGTCTTCGGCGCGGTAGTTCCAGCTGGGGCGCTGCGCGGGCTGCCAATCGCCTTCGAAGACCCAGTATCCGAACTCGCCGCGCACCGACAGGATGCGGCCGAAGAAGCCGGAGTCGATGAGGCGCTTGAGTTTCTGCAGACCCGGGAGGTATAGCTTGTCGTGCACGACGCCGGTCTTCACACCGGCCTCGCGGGCGAGTTTGGCGAGCTCGAGGGCTTCTGCGGCCGTCTCTGCGGTCGGCTTCTCGGTGTAGATCGTCTTGCCGGCCGCGATCGCCTTGCGAAGGGCTGCCGAGCGGGCCTTGGTGACGAGGAAGTCGGCGTAGATCTCCCACCGCGGGTCGGCGAGCGCGGCGTCGAGGTCGGTGGTGTAGTCCTCGATGTCGTGCTTGGCGGCGAGGTCGGCGAGCTTCGCCTCGCTGCGGCCGACCAGCAGAGGCTTGACGGTGACCTTCGTGCCGTCGGGTAGGACGATGCCGCCCTGGTCGCGGATCGCGAGGATCGAGCGCACGAGGTGCTGGCGGTAACCCATGCGTCCGGAGACGCCGTTCATGATGATGCCGATCTCGCGGACGGCGGGGCGGGCCGTGGCGTCGGCCGGGGCGATCGTGGTGTCGGTCATTCGGTCCTTCTCTCGTGGATCCCGTCGACGACGCGGTCGCGGGGAAGTCGGGGACCCCGGATGGGGTAAACGCTTTCCACAGTGTGCCATGGCACCGCGCCGCCGCGCAAGCGCTTTCCCGTCCGCGTCCTCGCTGGGCACGACGAAGGGGCGCCCGGCGGATCGCCGGACGCCCCTGGACCAGGACTTCTTAGAAGTCGAAGTCGCCGATGTTCTCGGCGTCGAAGACGTACGGGTCTCCGAGGAGGACGACGCCGTCGGCGCCGACCTCGTAAGTGCCGAGCTTGCCGGCCTCGAACGAGTCACCCTCGGCGCCCTCGATCGCACCCGTGGCCAGCGCGTCGGCGGCGAAGGCGGCGAGGTAGCCGAGGTCGGCCGGGTTCCACAGGGCGAAAGCCTCGACGGTGCCGTCTTCGACGTACTCGCGCATCTGGTTCGGCGTACCGAGGCCCGTCAGCGCGACCTCACCCTTGTACTCCGACGTCGACAGGTAGCGCGCCGCGGCGGCGATGCCGACCGTGGTCGGCGAGACGATCCCCTTGAGGTCAGGGTAGGTCTGCAGGAGGGCAGCGGTCTTGTCGAACGAGGTCTGGTCGTCGTCGTCACCGTACGCGACCTCGACGAGCTCGACGTCCGGGTGGTTCGCTGCCAGCTCCTCCTCCATCATCTCGATCCAGGCGTTCTGGTTCGTGGCGTTGGCCGAGGCAGACAGGACGGCGATCTGGCCCTCGTCGCCGATCTGTTCGGTGATCAGATCGACCTGCACCTGGGCGATGCCTTCTGCGGTGGCCTGGTTGATGAACAGGTCGCGGCACTCGGGGTTGGTGTCGGAATCGAAGGTGACGATCTTCACGCCGGCGCTGCTGGCCTCGTCGAGCGCGTCGCAGATGGCTTCGGGGTCGTTCGCCGACACGACGAGCGCGTCTGCGCCCTGCTGTGCGGCGGTCTGGATGTAGGTGACCTGGGAGGTCGGGGTCGCCTCGCTCGGTCCGACTTCTTCGAACACTCCGCCGAATTCGTCGACGGCCTCTTCGGCGCCGGCGCTGGAGGTGTCGAAGTACGGGTTGCCGAGGTTCTTGGGCAGCATCGTGATGGTGACGGCCTCGCCGTCGCCGCCCGCGTCCCCGCCCGAGTCGCTCGAGCCGGAGCATCCGGTGAGGACGAGTGCCGCGGTGGCGGCGACGGCGGCGATGCCGACGCCGAAGCGACGGTTCCTGGTGTTGAACATCGTTGTTTCCTTCCCTTGGTGTGTGGTCTGTGAATGCAGGCGGGCAGATCAGGCGTCGGAGGCGCCCGAGCGGCCCTTCTTCTTCCCGACGGCGGACACACGCTTGGTGCGCACCCATGCGAGGAAGCTGGCGGACACCACCGAGAGGACCAGCAGGATCCCGGTGATGACGTTGATGATGTCGCTGGTGACGCCGGCCAATCGGAGGGCGCTGGAAAGCGTCCCGATCAGCAGCACACCGGCGATGACGCCGTGCAGCGCGCCACGGCCTCCGAAGATCGACACCCCGCCCAGCAGGACGGCGGCGATGATCTGCAGTTCCATGCCGGTGGCGTTGTCGCCGCGCGCGTTGTTGTACAGCAGCGTGAAGTAGATGCCGGCGAAGCCCGAGACGGCACCGCTCATGACGAACAGCCAGAACTTGGTCAGGCCGACGTCGATCCCTGAGAAGCTCGCGGCCTCCTTGTTCAGGCCGATCGCGTAGAGCGAGCGTCCGAAGGGGGTGAAGTGCAGCAGAACGGCGAAGACGACGGCCAGCACGATGAACGGGATGATGATCATCGGCACCGGCGTTCCCGGCACGTTGGCGCGGGCCAGGTCGGTCCAGAAGTCCGGGAAGTCGCTGATCGCCGTTGTGCCGAGCAGCCCGACCGCGATCCCGCGGAACAGCGCGAGCGTGCCGATCGTGACGGCCAGCGACGGGAGCCCGACGAAGGTCACGAGGGCACCGTTGATCGCACCGGCGACGACGCCGACGACGATCGCCGCCAGTCCGGCGGCGGGCAGCCCCCATCCGGCCTGGACGCCGAGTCCGGTGACGACCGAGGACAGCCCGACGATGCTGGCCACCGACAGGTCGATCTCCTCGGTGATGATGATCAACGTCATCGGCAGGGCGATCAGCAGGATCGGGGCGAGTTCGCGGATGAGGTAGGTGATCGTCAGCGGACTGTCGAAGTTCGGCACGACCACGGTCGCGACGACGATCACCAGGGCGAGGAGCCCGATGATGGCGGCTTCGCGGTTGATCAGCACCCGGCGCCACAGCGCGTGGTGGTGGTTGCGGTACCGGCGCTCGGTGCGAGCGGTGAGGATGGCCGAGGTCATGATTGCTCCTCCCTCGCGGCGATGAGTCGTCGATGTTGTCTCACGGCGAGCACCCGGTCCAGCACGATGGCGCCGATGATGAGAATGCCGACCACCGCGCGCTGCCAGAAGTCCTCGATGCCGATGATCGGGAGGGCGCGGTTGATGGTCAGGAGCAGGTACGCGCCGATGGCCGCACCCCAGACGGTGCCCACGCCGCCGGAGATGGCGACTCCGCCGATCACGGCGGCGCCGATGGCCTGCAGCTCCCAGCCGTATCCGGCGTTGGAGCTGACGGTGCCGTAGCGGGCCGCGTACAGCACGCCGGCGAGTCCGGCGAGCGCCCCGCAGACGATGAACGCACCGAGCACGCGGCTGGTGACCCGCAGACCGTACAGGTGGGCGGCCGCGGGGTCGGAGCCGATGGCGTACAGCTCGCGGCCGCTGCGGAGGTTTCGCAGGTACCACGCGGCGACGACGAGCACGACGACGGCGAGGATGGTCAACAGCGGGATCCCCAGGACGTCTCCGGTGCCGAGGCCTCGGAAGTCGGCGGGCATGTCGGAGGCGTTGATGCGGTCGCTTCCGGCCCATGCGACGTTGATGCCGCGGTAGATATAGAGCGTGCCGAGGGTGATCACCAGCGCCGGGACCTTCGCGAAGGCGACCAGGGCGCCGTTGATGAGCCCGAGGACGGCGCCCAGGCCGATGCCGGCGACGAACACGAGCACCGGGGGGATCCCGGGGAAGTCGATGAACAGGCGACCGGTGAGGTAGGCGGTGAGGCCCACGGTCGACCCGACCGAGAGGTCGACGTTGCGGGTGATGATCACGATCGCCTGGCCGACGGCGACGACCATCAGGAGCGAGGGCGTGAGGAGCAGGTCGCGGAATCCGTCGCCGGAGAACAGGAACGCGGGATTCACGGCGGTCGCGGCGACCACGACGAGCACGAGAGCGATCGCGATGCCCGTCTCTCGCGCTTTCAGGACATGCCCGGTCGCCGAGACCAGCGGGTGCTGCTTCGGCGCGGCTTCGGTCGTGAGCGTCATCGCACGGCCTCCTCTTCCGCCGTGGCGGCGTACATCACGTTCTCGGGGGTGGCTTCGGAGCGCTCGAACTCTCCGGTGAGGTGGCCTTCGCGCATGACGAGCACGCGGTCGGCCATGCCGAGTACTTCGGGCAGCTCGGAGGAGATCATGAGGATCGCCATGCCGTCGCCGGCCAGCTGCGAGATGAGCCGGTGGACCTCGGACTTGGTACCGACGTCGATGCCGCGCGTCGGTTCGTCGACGATGAGCACCTTGGGGTGGGTGGCCAGCCACTTGCCCAGCACGACCTTCTGCTGATTGCCGCCGGAGAGGGTGCCGGTCTCGGCGTCCAGAGCGGCGGTCTTCACTTCGAGTCGGCTCGCCCAGGTCTGGGCGGCGGCGTTCTCGAGGCCACCCCAGATGAGGCCCCATTTGGCCAGTCGTGAGCGGATCGCGAGGGTGATGTTCCGTGTGACGGACTGGTCGAGCACGAGGCCCTGCTTGCGTCGGTCCTCGGGGACGAGGGCGATGCCCTGCGCCATCGCCCTGCGGGGGTTGTTCTTCGCCAGCGGTGCGCCCTCGATGGTGACCGAGCCCGACTCGTACGGGTCGACTCCGAACACGGCCCGTGCGACCTCACTCCGGCCGGCGCCGACGAGTCCGGCGAGGCCGACGATCTCCCCCGAACGTACGGTGAAACTGATGTCGTGGAAGACGCCCTTCTGCGTGAGGCCCTCGACGACGAGGACGTCTTCACCGATCTCGGTCGGCATCTTCGGGAACAGTTCGGTGACGTCGCGTCCGACCATCTGGCGGACGAGCTCGTCCACGGTGGTTTCGTCGATCGACATGGTGTCCACGTAGGCGCCGTCGCGCATGACGGTGACCGTGTCGCACAGGTCGAACACCTCATCGAAGCGATGCGAGATGAACACCAGCGCGCGGCCTTCGTCGCGCAGGCTCCTCGCCACCGCGAACAGACGCTCGACTTCGACGCCGGAGAGGGCGGCGGTCGGCTCGTCCATGATGAGCACGCGGGCATCCAGCGAGATGGCCTTGGCGATCTCGATGATCTGCTGATCGGCGATCGAGAGGCCCTCGGTCAGGCGGTCGGGGTCGATCCGCACGCCGAGGCGCTCGAAGATCTCGGTGGCCTCCGTGCGCATCGCCTTGCGGTCGATGCGCCCGACGCGGTTGGTCGGCTGGCGGCCCATGAAGATGTTCTCGGTGACCGACAGATCCGGGAAAAGGGTGGGCTCCTGGTAGATCACCGCGATGCCGGCGGCCTTGGACTGTGCCGTGCTGGTGAAGTCGACCGGTTCTCCGTCGAGGCGGAACTCACCGGCGTCCCGACGGTAGAGGCCGGCGATGATCTTGACCATCGTCGACTTGCCCGCGCCGTTCTCGCCGATGAGGGCGTGGATCGAGCCCTTCTCGAGGCGGATGCTGCCGGAGCGCAGGGCCACGACGGCACCGAAGGACTTCACCACCCGCGAGAGTTCGAGCGCGGGGGCGGCTTGGTGCGGCGACGTGTTCGTCACGGTGCCTCCTCCTTGAGGGTGAACCTGTTTGCTGTGTTCCTGAACTCCATGAATCGATTCAGGAGAACTTCAGGCATACTCTATGGAGCGCACCTGTGCAGGTCAAGTCCGGTGCGCGACTGGTGCCCGATCGAAGAGGAGACAGCGCCGACATGCCGAATGTGAGCATCCGCGACGTCGCGCGGCGGGCAGGGGTGTCCGTGGGGACTGTCTCGAATGTCCTGAACCGCCCCGATGAGGTGTCGGCGGACTCGGTGACGCGGGTGCAGCAGGCGATCGACGATCTCGGCTACGTCCGCAACGAGGCCGCGCGCAAGCTCCGTGCCGGTGTCAGCGCGACCGTCGGCTTCGTCGTGCTGAACGGTCAGAATCCGTTTTTCAACGACGTCGTCCGCGGGGCCGAAGACGAAGCGACCGCACGCGGGATCGCGATCCTGTACGGGAACACCGACGAGGACCGGACCCGCGAGAACATGTACGTCGACCTGTTCGAGGAACATCAGGTCCGAGGCCTTCTGATCGCCCCGTTCGGCGATGTCAACAACCGTCTCTCCCGCCTGAAGCACCGCGGCATCCCCGCGGTGCTTGTGGACCGCTACAGCGGGGAGAACCGCTTCAGCTCGGTCTCGGTCGACAACATCACCGGGGGACGGATGGCTGTCCAGCACCTCATCGACACCGGGCGGACGCGTATCGCGTTCGTCGGCGGCCCGTTCGAGATGCGGCAGATGACCGACCGTCTGGCCGGGGCACGCGTCGCCGTCGAGGAATCCGCAGGGATCGGTCTCGAGGTCGTCGCGACCTCTGCCATGAGTGTGGAGGAGGGGATCGCCGCGGGCGCCCGGCTGATGGCGCGCCCCGCCCGAGAGAGACCGGACGCGCTGTTCGCCGGCAACGACCTCATCGCGTTGGGACTGCTTCAACAACTCGTCGTCGACGGGCGGATGCTCGTGCCCGACGAGATCGCCATCATCGGTTTCGACGACATCTCGTTCGCCTCTGCCGCGGCTGTGCCGCTGTCGTCCATGCGTCAGCCGAGCACCACGATCGGCAAGACCGCCCTCCGCATCCTTCTCGAGGAGGCCGGCGACACCGACACGATCCCACGCCAGACCGTGTTCCAGCCCGAGCTGGTCGTGCGGCAATCCACCCAGCCGGCCCGTTGAGTCGACGTCGGCACGTCAGTCCGTCAGTCGGTCGTGCCGGCCTGGGTCGAATGCAGGTACGCGTAGCGCCCTGAACGGGCGAGCAGGTCGCGGTGCGAACCTTGTTCGACGATCTCGCCCTGTTCGAGGACGACGATGTCATCCGCGCGTCGGATCGTCGACAGCCGGTGGGCGACGACCAGCGTCGTCCGCCCTTCCATCAATCGGTCCAGCGCTTTCTTGACGAGTTCCTCGGATTCGGGGTCGAGGGCGCTGGTCGCTTCATCGAGGAGAAGGATGCGCGGGTCGCGAACGAGGGCCCGGGCGATGGCGAGTCGTTGACGCTGACCGCCTGACAGGCGCGCCCCGCGTTCCCCGACGAGCGTGTGCCACCCTTCCGGCAGGCGATCGACGAACTCCGTCGCGTTCGCATCGTGGAGTGCGGCGCGAAGGCGGTCGTCGTCGACGTCGTCGAGCCCATAGGCGATGTTCTCGCGGATGCTCCCCTCGAACAGCACCGATTCCTGCGGCACCACCGAGATCCACTGACGCACGGTCCGAAGGTCGAGATCCTGCATGTCGTGGCCGTCGATCAGGATGCGTCCGGAGATCGGCCGGACGAACCCCAGCACGAGGTTGAGCATGGTGGACTTGCCCGACCCGGAGGATCCGACGAACGCCACGGTGCGGCCGGCGGGGATATCGAGCGTGACGTCGTGGATCGCGTCGCGTTCCGCGTCGGCGTAGCGGTGCGAGACGTGATCGAGCAGGAGGTGGCCGGTGATGCTGTCGACATGGCGCTTCCCTTCGTTCTGCTCGAGGTCGGGCTCCTGAAGGACCTCGGAGATCGAGCGCATCGATTCCAGTCCGCGGGCGGCGACGGGGATGAGTACCAACAGCTGGGTGAGTCCCTGGGTCAGCAACGTGAAATAGGTCGACAGCAGCACGACCTCGCCGGGCGTGATCGGCAGGATTCCCGACAGGGCGAACAGCGCCGCCAAGACGAGGCAGCTCAGGCCGAGCATCTGCATGGTGACCCAGCTGAGTGCGGAGACGTGGCCGTTCAAGACGTCCAGACTCAACCCGGCGCGCCGGACCCCGTCGGCTTGGTGGGCCACCCGGGTGGCGGCGGTGCGCTCCAGTCCGTGCGCACGGGTCACCGGGATCAGCGAAGCCATCTCCCCGACGCGTGCGGCGAAGGACTCCACCTCCCGTCGGAAGGTCTCGTTGCGCGTGCGTGACCGCTTTGCGAGGGCCCAGCGCAGGAGCAGCGCGATCGGGACCACCAACGCGTACACGGGGAGGAACCAGGGCACGGCGATGGCGGTCATCGACGTCGCGCCGATGAGGACGATGACCGACGACAGCAGAGGCTGCGTGACCTGCTGCAGCATGATCTCGATGTTCTCCACGTCGCGGACCACCTTGGTCTGCACGATCGAGGCGCTCACGCGGGTGTGGTAACCGATGGTCAGGCTCTGTAGGCGGTCGGTGAGGGCGTTGCGCAGATCGGCGCCGGTGTCGCGCACGACCGTCATGAAGTTGCGGGTGTAGACGACGTTCATCGGATAGTTCTGCACGACGAGGACCGCGGCGATGCCGAACCAGACGAGGACTTCTGTGGTCGATCCGTCGTCGGAGACGAGATCGATGATGCGCGCGGTCACGACCGGCAGGAACCACAGCGGGATGTCCTTCATGACGAACGCGCTGATCGCCACGGCGAGGCGACCGGGTCGGCGGCGCAGGAGTCGGAGGACGGATCGGACCGGACGGGGCCCATCGATCACGCGCAATGTTCCGGTAAGCGCTTTCTCACCCATCCGCACATCCTATGCGCAATCCCTTCCGCTGCGCCCCGCGCAGCTTCCCGCTGCGCGAGCCACCCCGTCAGGCGTCGCCGAGCGCGGCGGTGATCACCGCGCGGGCCTCCTCCTGCACCTGTCGCAGGTGTTCCTCGCCCCGAAGGGTCTCCGCGTACAGCTTGTAGACGTCTTCGGTGCCGGACGGGCGCGCCGCGAACCACGCGCCGGCGGTCTGTACCTTCAGTCCGCCGATTGCCGCGCCGTTGCCGGGGGCGTGCGACAGCTTCGCCGTGATCGGCTCGCCGGCCAGTTCCGTGGCCGTCACCGACTCCGGGGCGAGCTTGCCGAGTGCGGCCTTCTGTTCGGGCGTGGCCGGGGCGTCCACACGCTGGTACACGGACGCGCCGTACTCGGCTTCGAGTTCGGCGTAGCGCTGCGAGGGGGTCTTCCCGGTGACGGCGAGGATCTCGGCGGCCAGCAGGCACAGCAGGATGCCGTCCTTGTCGGTGGTCCACACCGAGCCGTTCTTGCGGAGGAACGACGCGCCGGCAGACTCCTCGCCCCCGAAGGCGACCGATCCGTCGAGCAGGCCCGGCACGAACCACTTGAATCCGACCGGTACCTCCAGGAGGGTGCGGCCGAGGGCGTCGGCGACCTTGTCGATGATCATCGAAGAGACCAGGGTCTTGCCGATCGCGGCGTCCGCGGGCCACTCCGGGCGGTGTGCATACAGATAGTCGATCGCGACCGCGAGGTAATGGTTGGGGTTCATGAGGCCCGCATCGGGGGTGACGATGCCGTGGCGGTCGGCGTCGGCGTCGTTGCCGGTGAGGATGTCGTACTCGTCGCGGCGGGCGACCAGCGAGGCCATCGCCGAGGGGGAGGACGGGTCCATGCGGATCTTCTCGTCCCAGTCCAGGGTCATGAATCGCCACGTCGGGTCGACGTCGGGGTTCACGACGGTCAGGTCGAGCCCGTAGACCTCGGCGATGCGTGCCCAGTAGTCCACGGACGCGCCGCCGAGCGGGTCGGCGCCGATACGCACGCCGGCGGAACGGATGGCGTCGACGTCGATGATGTCGGCCAGGTCGCGCACGTACGCCTCGCGGAAGTCGTACTCGCCGAGGGTCGACTCGTCGAGGTCCTTGAACGGAGTGCGCTTGACGCCGTCCATCCCGGCGGCGATCAGCGCGTTCGCGCGGTCGGCGATCCACCCGGTCGCGTCGGTGTCGGCGGGGCCGCCGTGGGGCGGGTTGTACTTGAACCCGCCGTCGCGCGGCGGGTTGTGACTCGGGGTGACGACGATGCCGTCCGCGCGGCCCGGGTCGTCGGTGGCGCGGGCGGCGTTGTGCACGAGGATCGCGTGACTGAGGGCGGGCGTGGGCACCCACGAATCGCGCGAGTCGCGACGCACATCCACGCCGTTGGCGACGAGGACCTCGACCGCGGTGCGCTCCGCGGGAAGCGACAGCCCGTGCGTGTCGCGGCCCAGGAACAGCGGGCCGGAGATCCCCTGCGCGGTGCGGTAGTCGACGATGGCCTGCGTGGTGGCGAGGATGTGATCCTCGTTGAAGCTCGTCGACAGCGAGGACCCGCGGTGGCCGCTGGTGCCGAACGCGACGCGCTGGGCGGGCACCGATGCGTCCGGCTTGCGGTCGTAGTACGCGGCCAGCAGCTCGTCGATGTCGATCAGGTCGGATGCCTCGGCGGGTGTTCCTGCACGGGTGCTCATGGACCCCATTGTGCCCCGTGAGGCGCGTCTCGGCACCCCTGCCGCGCGCTCCCGCACGCCTCGTGCCCCGACTGTGGAGAACGCGGAGTGCGAGCACACCGGGCGGGACTAGGCTTGCCGCCGTGATGCCCGAGCCCGAATCCGCGCCCGCCCTCCGCCAGTACAGCTACCTCGGGCCGGCCGGAACCTTCACCGAGGCCGCGCTCGCGCAGGTCCCCGAGGCGCGCGGGCAGCGGTGGAAGTCGGTGCACAACGTCGGTGAGGCGCTCGCCGACGTCGTCGAGGGCAGCTCGCATGCGGCGATGATCGCGATCGAGAACTCCGTAGACGGCGGCGTCTCGACCGCGCAGGACGCCCTGGCCACCATCCCGGGTCTGCGCATCATCGGCGAGTACCTCGTCCCGGTCGACTTCGTCCTCGTCGCGCGCCCCGGCGTCCGTCTCGAGGACGTGAAGCTGGTCTCCGCCCACCCGGTCGCGTACGCCCAGTGCCTGCAGTGGCTCAGTCGGTCCCTCCCCGAGCACGCACACATCCCCGCGGCCAGCAACGTGGCCAGTGCACTCGGCATCCTCGAGGGCACCAGCGACGCGGATGCGGCGATCTCCCCGCCGGGGATCCTCGACCACCATGAACTGGACCTGTTGGCCGAGAAGATCGGCGACAACGACAATGCCGTCACCCGATTCGTGCTGGTGGGACGCACCGTCGCGCCGCCGCCGGCGACCGGTGCCGACAAGACGTCGCTGATCGTCGAACTCCCCGATGACCACCCCGGCGCGCTGCTGGAGATGCTCGAGCAGTTCGCCACGCGCGGCATCAACCTGTCGCTGCTGGCATCCCGGCCCATCGGTGATTCGCTCGGCCGCTACCGGTTCGTCATCGACGCGGACGGACATATCCAGGACGAACGGATGGCGGACGCCCTGATGGGGCTGCGCCGGTTCAGCCCCAAGGTGATCTTCCTCGGTTCGTACCCGCGGGCGGACCGCTCGATCGTGCGCTATTCCGAGCGCTATGCCGACGATGTCTTCGTCGAGGCCCGCGACTGGCTGCGGGGCCTGCTGTCGGGCGAACCGGGCGTCTGACCGGTCACGTCCCGTGTGGTGGGGTGCGCACCAGGCGCACCTCACGGATCGGGACACCGTCGACCGTCTGGGTCTTCACAGCGCCGTCGGCGTCGAACCCGTGCCGGCGGTAGAAGGCGCGGGCACGGGGGTTGTCCTCCAGCACCCACAGTGAGGCGGCCTCGTCGCCCAGCGCGGCATCCAGGAGCAGGTCTCCCGCGCCGGTGCCGTAGTCGGCCTCGAGGACGTAGATGGCGTACAGCTCGCGCCGGCCCGGAATCGCGTCGTCGTCGCGGCAGCGGCCCGCGGAGGCGAAGCCGATCACGTCTCCGGCGAGTTCGGCCACCCACACCGCCCCGGCTTCTCCCGGGACCTCGCCGGCGAGCAGTCGCCGCCAGATCGCCGCGCGCTCGGCCACATCCATGCCGTCGAGCACCTCGTCGGGGATGCGTCCGGCGTAGGCCTCACGCCACGACGTGACGTGCACGGCCGCGATCGCCGTGG
The DNA here is from genome assembly GCF_039531285.1 of Microbacterium aquimaris. Classification (NCBI taxonomy): domain Bacteria; kingdom Bacillati; phylum Actinomycetota; class Actinomycetes; order Micrococcales; family Microbacteriaceae; genus Microbacterium; species Microbacterium aquimaris. Next base: position 1,272,638 of record NZ_BAAAPT010000001.1, read on the forward strand.
CATCCGCCGAACGTGCGCGCCGCACCGTGTACTGCTCAGTCACCGCCCGCTCCGGGGCCGGCCGTCTCGTCGAGGTCGTGCGCCCACGTCGGGGCGAGCGAGCGGATCCGTGCACCACGCCACTGCCAGACCGCCCACATCATGGGCCACAGCAGCGCCGCGGTCGGTCCGTCGAAGACGAGACGGTCACGCCACAGCGTGCGGGTCGGGTCGCCGGGCGCCGGGGAGACGGCCATCTGGTGGTCCCAGACATCCAGCGAGGCCAGAGGGCCGGTGAGAGGGATGCCGCTGTCGCGGAAGATGCGCACCGTTCCGCCGGGCTCCGCCACTTCGCGGTGGCTGACGTGGATGAGCTGGCTGCCCAGCGGCAGGGGGCCGGTCTCGAGGGTGACCGGAACGTCATCGCCGACCTCCCACCGCGTCGGAAGATCCGAGGGGACCACCGGGGCCATCGAGACCATGGGGCCGTACAACTCGGCCACCGCACGGGGGGAGTGCAGTGCGCGCCAGGCGGCGTCGGGGTCGCAGTCGATCACGAGTTTCAGCAGAACGCGCATGCTCCATCGTGTCACCGCGTGACGCCTCCGGCGCAAGCCCCCCATCCATCCGTCCCGCAGGCATCCGTGCTTCGGTGGGCGGTGGATGTCGATATGAGGCCCGGATCCGACATCGAGCGGTGAGGGGGCGGGCGCGGAACGGCATCCGACACCGATCGTTTCGCGGTGTGACGGATGCGCCCGCGCGCTCCGCGTGGCGGACGTAGGCTTCTGCGCGTGAGTACACCGTTCGACCAGCATCGCTATCAGGTCCGCCACGAGTGGGGGGCGGCCGGCCTCGCGCGTCTCGCGCCGGCCGACGTCGTCGTGGTCGTCTCGGTGCTCGGTGAGCACGAGGCGGTGCCGATCGCCGATGCGGCCCACGCGGCGGGCTCGCTCGTCCTGCTGGGCGGGCTGCGCAACGCGTCGGCGGTGGCCTCGGCGATCGCCGACGAACAGGCGCTCCGCGGCGCCCGCACCAGCGTTTCGGTCATCGCCGCGGGTGAGGAGACCTCCGCCGGGGTCCGTTTCGCCGTCGAGGACCAGTTCGGCGCCGGCGCAGTCGTCGACGCCCTCGTCCGGCGGGGGATCGACCACACCTCGCCCGAGGCCGCCGCCGCCGGGGAGGCCTATCGCGGACTCGGCCGCGCGGTCCGTCATCTGCTCACCGCCGGGGGAACCGGGCAGAGACTGATCGCCGAGGGGAGACGCGAAGACGTGATGCGCGCGGCCGACCTCGACGCGGGCGACGATCCGCGCGTCTACGCCCCGGCGCTCAGCGTGGCGTCATCGCCGCGAGCCGCGTCGCCGGAGTGATCTCGCGTCGGGTCCATGTCAGCAGGTGGCGTTCGTCGAACCGCGGCGCGCAGGTCGCGCAGGAGGTCGGGCGCGACGTGCGCCGGTGACGGTATGCCACGTGACCCGCGGGACATACGCCCACCCACGGAGCGAGGTCGTCGGCGGTCTCGCCGCGATGCGTCGTGCCGCCGACGTAGCCGAGGTCGCGCGCGATGGCCTTCCAGCGGGGGCCGTGCCCGGCCGCCGCTCCGGCGAGGGCGTGCGCGACTTCGTGGAGCAGCGTCTGATGGTTCGTGTCGTCGTCGTACCGCGCGGACAGGTAGCGCGAGACCGTGATGCGGTGACGGGTGAAGTCACACTGGCCGGCGCGGCGTTTGGCGTTGTCGAAGCCGAAGGTCCACGTCGGATCCAGGTGTGTGGCGATCAGAGCCTCCGCCCAGTGGCGCACACGATGCAGGTCTGACATGCCGGAAGGATAGGACGAACCGACGACACGTCGCGGATCAGCTGGCCACCGCGGTCTGCGCGCGACGACGGTCGCACAGATCGATCGCGAGCAGGACGTTCTGCAGTTGCGACTCCGGGGCTCCGGATTCCTGGCGGAGGAACAGCGTCCGCTTGAAGTCGCTCCGCGCATCCTCGTACTCCGCGGCGTCGAAGCTGACCCGGCCGCGGTGCTGCAGCGCGAACGCCGCGAGTGCCGACCAGCCCTGCCCCTCGGCCTCCTCCGCGCACGTGGTCAATTCTTGGTGGGCCGCGGCGTACGCGCCGCGCGCCTGCACGACCGTGGCGTGGAGGATGCGCGCCCGCAGCAGGTCCTTTCGGGTGCCGGCCATGCGGGCGAAGCGCACGGACTGCTCCGACAGTGTCAGCGCCTCTTCGGTTTCGCCGAGCACCTTCAGCAGCCACACGCGCTCGAGCATCGACACGAGGCTGCGCTGTTCACCGATCTCGGCCAGCCGCTCCTTGCACTGGGCCGGATCGACGATCTCCCGCATCGTGTCGGGGTCGTATCCGTGGATGAAGCTCACCGTCGACTCCCTTCGCGCTTGCGGTTCACCCCACCAGTGTGCCTTCCGGTCGTGCCGGTTCCCGGCGGCCACGCCGATGTGTCGCATCCCTCACCCCGACTCGCGACGCCCACCCGTGCGCCCCACGCGCTCCGCAGTCACGATTTGTGGGCGCGGCGCCGCCGACGTCGGCGTGTCATGACTGCGGAGCGGTGGGGGCGGGGCGACGGAGCGGGGGGATCACCGGTCAAAGAGGCTCGACGAGGGTTTCGGTGACGCCACCGCGTCGGCGTCGGTGGCCGGCAGCGAGCCACGCACGAACGCGTCGATCTCCGCGCCCTCGGCGACCTTCGCCGGGTGCGGCCCGGCGGCCATCAGCCGCGGCAGCCAGGCGGTCGGCAGCGGCGCGGCCGAGGCGGCGACCACGAGGTTGCCGAAACGACGCCCCTTGAGGGTCTGGACCTCCGCCAGCACGATGACGTTCGCCAACACCTCGCGGACCGTCGCGACCTGCCGTCGGGCGAACGCGAGACCGGCCCCGTCGGCGACGTTGATCAGCAGGACGCCGTCCGGGGCGAGGAGGCGGGCGGCCTCCGTGTAGAACTCCACGGAGGTCAGGTGGGCCGGGATCTGCGCCCCGGCGTACACATCCACCACCAGCACGTCGACCTGGCCGACCAGTCCCGGTGGGAAGCGTTCGAGCGCGGCGCGTGCATCCCCGATCCGCACCCGGATGGACGCCCCGCGCGGCAGCGGCAGCCGTTCGCGCACGAGGGTGATCAGCGCAGGCTCCAGTTCGACCACCTGCTGGCGGGATCCGGGTCGGGTCGCCTCGACGTACCGGGGCAGTGTCAGCGCCCCCGCGCCGAGGTGCACGGCGGTCAGGGGCTGCCCCGGGAGCTTCAGCCGGTCGATCACCGCGGCCATGCGCGCGATGTACTCGAAGTGCAGATGGGTCGGGTCGTCGAGGTCGACGTGTGACTGGGGGGTGCCGTCGACGACGAGTTCGTAGCCCGAGGTGTACGGCGACGGTTCGATGGATGCGAGGGATCCGTCGCCGAGGCGCACCGGGGGGTCGGTCTGCTCATCGCGCCTACGGGACATGTTCCCAGCTTGCCCGATACCGGCCCGCAGCCGCCGCCGGTACCGTGAGGGCATGGCTGCCATCGACCTCAACGCCGACCTCGGCGAGACCGTCGACGGGGTTCCGACCGCCGACGACGACGCCATGTTCGCCGTCGTCTCCAGTGCCAGCGTCGCGTGCGGCGGGCACGCCGGCGACGAGGCGTCGATGCGGGCGTCGGTCGTACGGGCGGCGCGGCACGGGGTGGCGGTGGGAGCCCACCCGTCCTACCCCGACGCGGTCGGGTTCGGACGGACGTCATCGACCATGAGCGGCCGGGAACTGCGGGCGACGCTCGACGCGCAGCTCGCGGCGCTCGCCGAGGCCGGCGGTGCGATCCGCTACGTCAAGCCCCACGGGGCGCTCTACCACGCCGTGACCGCAGACGAGGCGACCGCCCGGGTGGTCGCCTCGGCGGTGCGGGCGCTGTCGGACGACATCGGCGGGGACCTTCCGCTCCTGGGTCTCGGTGGTGTCGGTGAGCGGTGTGCCCGGGATGTGGGCCTGCCGTTCGTGCGGGAGGCCTTCCTCGACCGGGGGTACCTGCCCGACGGTTCCCTCGTGCCCCGGCGCGAACCCGGGGCACTGCTGGATGATCCGGATCGGGTCGCCCGCCGCGCCGTCCGCCTCGCCACAGACGGTCGCGTGGAGACGGTCGACGGCACCGTGATCGTCGCCGACGCCGCGTCGCTGTGCGTGCACGGGGACAGCCCCGCCGCGGTGGCGATGGCACGTGCGGTCAGGGCCGCGCTCGATGCGGCCGGCATCGAGGTCCGGGCGCCGTGGTGACACCGACGGCCGCCTTTCGACGCGTGCGTCCGATGGGGGAGCGCGCGGTGCTGGTCGAGGTGCCTACCCTCGCCGATGTCGTATCGCTGCACGCGGCGCTCGCCGCTTCGCCCCCTCCCGGCGTCATCGACCTCGTCCCCGCCGCACGGACCGTCCTCGTGCAGGTCGACCCGGAGGTACTCCCGCCGGCGGCGGCCCGGGACTGGATCGCCGGGCTCACGGGGCGCGCGGTCGACGCGTCGCCGGCGTCCACGGTCGAGCTGGACATCCGGTACGACGGGGCCGATCTCGCCGAGACGGCGGCGTTGCTGGATGTCGACGTCGACGAACTCGTGCGTCGCCACTGCGGTGCCGTGTGGACCGTCGCGTTCACCGGATTCGCCCCCGGATTCGGATATCTCGTGAGCGACGACTGGCCCTTCGACGTGCCGCGGCTGGCCACTCCGCGCACGCGCGTGCCCGCCGGATCGGTCGGCCTGGCCGCGGGATTCACCGGCGCCTATCCGCGGGAGACGCCTGGAGGGTGGCGCCTGGTCGGCACGACCGAGGCGCCGCTGTTCGACCCCGGTTCGGCGGTGCCGGCGCTGCTCGCGCCGGGGACCCGCGTCCGATTCCGGTCGCCGTCGCCGTCGCCGTCGGGCACGTATTCAGGCCAGGAGTCGGCGCCGGTGGCGGCAGGCCGTGCCCGGCGGCCCTCGGCCGTCGTCCAGCCTGACTCGGGGCACGCTCGGGTCGGTGGAGGCCTTGGGTTCGAGGTCATCGAGGCCGGTTTGCTCGCCACGGTGCAGGATCTCGGGCGTCCGGGCCGGGCCGCCCTCGGGGTGGCGCGCTCGGGTGCGATGGACCGCACGGCACTGCGGGCCGGCAACCGACTCGTGGGCAATCCCGAGGGTCGGGCGGGGGTCGAGATCACGATGGGCGGATTCCGCGCACGGGCACACACGCCGTTGTGGTTCGCGGTGACCGGAGGGTGGGGGCCGGTGCGGCTGGACGGGCGCGCCGTCGACCCCTACACCGCGCACGAGTGGCCCGCCGGCAGCGAGCTGCACATCGACTGGGCCACGCACGGGGTGCGGATGATGCTCACGGTGCGGGGCGGGGTCGACGTCGACGAGGTACTCGGCTCGCGCAGCACCGATGTGCTGGCCGGTCTCGGCCCCGACCGGCTGGTCGCCGGTGCGTGGGTGCCGGTTGGGGAGGACCCGGCGGCGCCCATCCCGGTGGCACCTCCCGCGGCGTGGGGTGTGCCCGCGGACGACCTCGAGATCCTCCTCGCCCCGGGGCCGCGCGCCGACCGGTTCACCGACGCCACCCTCGCGGCATTGTTCGAGGCGGAGTGGACCGTCGGCGAGGAGTCCGATCGAGTGGGGATGCGGCTGGACGGTCCCGGGTTGCCGCGTCGCGACGACGGTGAGCTTCCCAGCGAGGGGATGGTCGTCGGCGCGATCCAGGTGCCGCCCAGCGGGCGTCCCACGGTGCTCGGCGCCGATGGGCCCGTCACCGGCGGGTATCCGGTGATCGCGGTGGTGGCGGATGCCTCGTGGGATGCGCTCGGGCAGGCCCGGCCGGGCACGCGCGTGCGATTCCGGCATGCGCGACCGGTGTGAGCTCGCCGTCTCCCCGCCGGAATCGCGCGATTTATACCCCACCACGTCGGTCGGGTCAAGGATCGGCTGGACATGGCGCGTCGCGAGGGGTACAGTCGGTAGTTGCGCTCTTGGATTCCCCCTGCCCTCATATGGTGGTCGGCGGGCCCATGCGCCCCGAGGCTTCGGTCGTCGCGACAACGGCGAGTGGAGGGGGGCGTGGGGAGGTTCATGTGCCCCCGCTTCATCGTGCGACTCGAAGCGGTGTGTGGCTCATGGGCTTCGGGGACGACTGAGCACTCCACCTGACGACAAGGAAACAGGCCCTGCCCGGGCCCACGGAGGTAATCCCCTTGGCTGCTGCGAGCAACGCATCCACCACCACCCCCAAGAACGGACGCGGAGCTTCCCGTCTTTCGTTCGCCAAAATCTCCGACACGCTGACGGTCCCCGACCTGCTGGCGTTGCAGACCGAGTCCTTCGACTGGCTCGTCGGTAACGAGGCGTGGCGTCAGCGCCTCGCCGACGCGCAGGCAGCCGGCCGCACCGACGTCGCCCTTCAGAGCGGGCTCGAGGAGATCTTCGAGGAGATCTCCCCCATCGAGGACCTCTCGGAGACGATGCAGCTGTCGTTCACCAACCCGTACCTCGAGCCGGAGAAGTACTCGATCGAAGAGTGCAAGGAGCGCGGTAAGACCTACGCGGCCCCGCTCTACGTCGAGGCCGAGTTCATGAACCACCAGACCGGTGAGATCAAGACCCAGACGGTCTTCATGGGCGACTTCCCGCTCCAGACCGACAAGGGCACGTTCATCATCAACGGCACCGAGCGTGTCGTGGTCTCCCAGCTGGTGCGTTCGCCCGGTGTCTACTTCGACAAGACGCCCGACAAGACCAGCGACAAGGACATCGTCTCCGCGCGCATCATCCCCAGCCGCGGTGCATGGCTCGAGTTCGAGGTCGACAAGCGCGACCAGGTCGGCGTGCGCATCGACCGCAAGCGCAAGCAGTCGGTCACGGTGTTCCTCAAGGCGCTCGGTCTGACCAGCGAGGACATCCTCAACGAGTTCGCCGGGTTCCCCTCGATCGAGGAGACGCTGGAGAAGGACACCATCCTCACCAAGGAGGATGCGCTCCGCGACATCTACCGCAAGCTCCGTCCGGGTGAGCAGGTCGCCGCCGAGGCCGCCCGTGCGCTTCTGGACAACTTCTACTTCAACCCCAAGCGGTACGACCTCGCCAAGGTGGGTCGGTACAAGATCAACCGCAAGCTGGGTCTCGAGGGTGAGCTGAGCGACTCGGTGCTGACCGTCGACGACATCGTCGCGACGATCAAGTACCTCGTCCGGCTGCACCGCGGTGACACGACCTTCACCGGCATGCGTGCCGGCCAGGAGGCCGAGATCCGCATGGACATCGACGACATCGACAACTTCGGCAACCGTCGTATCCGCGCCGTCGGCGAGCTGATCCAGAACCAGGTCCGCACGGGCCTGTCCCGCATGGAGCGCGTCGTCCGCGAGCGCATGACCACGCAGGACATCGAGGCGATCACGCCCCAGACCCTGATCAACGTGCGCCCCGTCGTGGCCGCGATCAAGGAGTTCTTCGGCACCTCGCAGCTGTCGCAGTTCATGGACCAGAACAACCCGCTCGCGGGTCTGACCCACAAGCGCCGCCTGTCGGCGCTGGGCCCCGGTGGTCTGTCGCGTGAGCGCGCCGGCGTCGAGGTCCGTGACGTCCACCCCTCGCACTACGGCCGCATGTGCCCGATCGAGACGCCGGAAGGCCCGAACATCGGTCTGATCGGTTCGCTCGCGTCGTTCGCGCGCATCAACGCGTTCGGCTTCATCGAGACGCCGTACCGCAAGGTCGAGAACGGTCGTGTCACCGACGAGATCCAGTACCTCACCGCCGCGGAGGAGGACGACTTCATCGTCGCCCAGGCCAACGCGCCGCTGAAGGCCGACGGCCACTTCGAGGAGACCCGCGTCCTGGCCCGCTCGAAGGGCGGAGAGGTCGAGCTGGTCCCCGCCGAGGACATCGGCTACATGGACGTCTCGCCGCGCCAGATGGTCTCGGTCGCGACCTCGCTCATCCCGTTCCTCGAGCACGACGACGCCAACCGCGCCCTCATGGGTGCGAACATGCAGCGTCAGGCCGTGCCGCTGCTGCGCAGCGACTCGCCTCTCGTGGGTACCGGTATGGAGGGCTACGCCGCCGTCGACGCCGGAGACGTCATCACCGCGCAGAAGCCGGGTGTGGTCATGGAGGTCTCGGCCGATGTCGTGACCGTGCAGCTGGACGAGGGCGGCACGCAGGACTACTACCTGCGCAAGTTCGACCGCTCGAACCAGGGCACCAGCTACAACCAGCGCGTCGTCGTCTCGGCGGGGGAGCGCATCGAGGCCGGTGAGGTCATCGCCGACGGTCCCGCAACCGAAAACGGTGAACTGGCGCTCGGGAAGAACCTCCTCGTCGCGTTCATGACGTGGGAGGGCCACAACTTCGAGGACGCCATCATCCTCAGCCAGGACCTGGTGAAGGAGGACACCCTCTCGTCGATCCACATCGAGGAGTACGAGGTCGACGCCCGCGACACCAAGCTCGGCAAGGAGGAGATCACCCGAGACCTCCCCAACGTCAGCCCGGACCTGCTGAAGGACCTCGACGAGCGCGGCATCATCCGCATCGGCGCCGAGGTCCGCCCCGGCGACATCCTCGTCGGCAAGGTCACGCCCAAGGGTGAGACCGAGCTGAGCGCCGAGGAGCGTCTGCTGCGCGCGATCTTCAACGAGAAGAGCCGCGAGGTGCGCGACACGTCGCTGAAGGTGCCCCACGGTGAGCAGGGCACGATCATCGCCGTCAAGGAGTTCGACGCCGAGGAGGGCGACGACGAGCTCGGCTCGGGCGTCAACCGCCGCGTCGTGGTCTACATCGCCCAGAAGCGCAAGATCACCGAGGGCGACAAGCTCGCCGGCCGTCACGGCAACAAGGGCGTCATCGCGAAGATCCTCCCCGTCGAGGACATGCCCTTCCTCCCGGACGGCACGCCGGTGGACATCGTCCTGAACCCGCTCGGTATCCCCGGTCGAATGAACTTCGGTCAGGTGCTCGAACTGCACCTCGGCTGGATCGCCAAGCAGGGCTGGAAGGTCGAGGGAACCCCCGAGTGGGCCGCCAAGCTGCCGGAGCAGGCCCGCGAGGCCGCCCCCGGCACGAAGGTCGCCACCCCGGTGTTCGACGGCGCGTTCGAGTCGGAACTGGTCGGTCTGCTCGACTCGACGCTCCCGAACCGCGACGGCGACCGGATGATCGACTCCAGCGGCAAGACGCAGCTGTTCGACGGGCGTTCGGGGGAGCCGTTCCCGGCACCGATCTCCGTCGGCTACATGTACATCCTGAAGCTGCACCACCTCGTCGACGACAAGATCCACGCGCGCTCGACCGGCCCGTACTCGATGATCACCCAGCAGCCGCTCGGTGGTAAGGCGCAGTTCGGCGGTCAGCGTTTCGGTGAGATGGAGGTGTGGGCCCTCGAGGCCTACGGCGCCGCGTACGCGCTGCAGGAGCTCCTCACGATCAAGTCCGACGACATCCTCGGCCGCGTCAAGGTGTACGAGTCGATCGTCAAGGGCGAGAACATCCAGGAGCCCGGCATCCCCGAGTCCTTCAAGGTGCTCATGAAGGAGATGCAGTCGCTCTGCCTGAACGTCGAGGTCCTCTCGGCCGACGGCACGGCGGTCAACCTCCGCGACACCGATGACGACGCCTTCCGCGCGGCGGAGGAACTCGGCATCAACATCTCCACCCGGTTCGAGTCCTCGTCGATCGACGAGATCTGAACCCGGCCAGGCAACTTTTCTGAGACACAGGAGAACTAGTGCTCGACGCAACAACTTTTGACGAGCTTCGCATCGGCCTGGCCACCGCCGACGACATCCGTCGTTGGTCGTACGGTGAGGTCAAGAAGCCCGAGACCATCAACTACCGCACCCTGAAGCCCGAGAAGGACGGTCTGTTCGGTGAGCAGATCTTCGGACCGAGCCGGGACTGGGAGTGCTCGTGCGGCAAGTACAAGCGCGTCCGCTTCAAGGGCATCGTCTGCGAGCGCTGCGGCGTGGAGGTCACCAAGTCCTCCGTGCGCCGTGAGCGGATGGGTCACATCGAACTGGCCGCCCCGGTCACGCACATCTGGTACTTCAAGGGCGTGCCCTCGCGCCTGGGCTACCTGCTGGACATGGCACCGAAGGACCTTGAGAAGGTCATCTACTTCGCCGCCTACATGGTCATCTCGGTCGACGAGGAGGCGCGTCACCGCGACCTCCCGACGCACGAGAACAACCTCCGGCTCGAGATGAAGAACCTCGCCGACCGTCGCGACTCGCGCATCGCCACCCGCCTCCAGAAGCTGGAGGAGGAGCTCGCGACGCTCGAGGAGGAGGGCGCCAAGGCCGACCAGAAGAAGAAGGCCAAGGACGCCGCCGAGAAGGAGATGACCTCGATCCGCAAGAACGCGGACGACTCCATCGCCAAGCTCGAGCGCGTGTGGGAGGAGTTCCGTACGCTGGAGGTCGGCTCGCTGAAGGGCGAGGACGAGATCTTCCACGAGCTGCAGGACCGGTTCGGACAGTACTTCGAGGCCTACATGGGCGCCGAGTCGATCCAGCGCCGCCTGTCGGCGTTCGACCTGCAGGCCGAGGCCGACAGCCTCCACCTGCAGATCGCCGAGGGTAAGGGCCAGCGCAAGATCCGCGCGATCAAGCGACTCAAGGTCGTCAACTCGTTCCTGCAGACGGGGATGAACCCGTCCGCGATGGTGCTCGACGTCGTCCCGGTCATCCCGCCGGAGCTTCGTCCGATGGTGCAGCTGGACGGTGGCCGCTTCGCGACCTCCGACCTCAACGACCTCTACCGCCGCGTGATCAACCGCAACAACCGTCTGCGTCGGCTGATCGACCTCGGTGCCCCCGAGATCATCGTCAACAACGAGAAGCGGATGCTGCAGGAGGCCGTCGACGCCCTGTTCGACAACGGTCGCCGCGGTCGCCCCGTGACGGGAACCGGAAACCGCGCCCTGAAGTCCCTCAGCGACATGCTGAAGGGTAAGCAGGGTCGGTTCCGCCAGAACCTGCTCGGAAAGCGCGTCGACTACTCGGGCCGTTCGGTCATCGTCGTGGGGCCCCGTCTGCAGCTGCACCAGTGTGGTCTGCCCAAGCAGATGGCCCTCGAGCTGTTCAAGCCGTTCGTCATCAAGCGTTTGATCGACCTGGGTCACTCGCAGAACATCAAGGCCGCCAAGCGGGCCGTAGAGCGCTACCGTCCCGAGGTGTGGGACGTGCTCGAGGAGATCATCCGCGAGCGTCCGGTGCTGCTGAACCGTGCACCCACGTTGCACCGTCTGGGTATCCAGGCGTTCGAGCCGCAGCTGGTCGAGGGTAAGGCCATCCAGCTCCACCCCCTCGTGTGTGCCGCGTTCAACGCCGACTTCGACGGGGACCAGATGGCTGTCCACCTGCCGCTGTCGGTCGAGGCACAGGCTGAGGCCCGCGTGCTCATGCTCGCGTCGAACAACATCCTCAAGCCGTCGGACGGCCGCCCGGTGACCCTGCCGTCGCAGGACATGATCATCGGTCTGCACCACCTGACCACGGTCATCGAGGGCGCCACCGGCGAGGGCCGTGTGTTCGGTTCGGTCTCGGAGGCGATCATGGCCAAGGACGAGGGCACCCTCGACCTGCAGGCCAAGGTCCGCATCCGCGTTCCGGGGCTCACCTTCCTCGAGGGTGAAGCGCCCGAGGGCTACGACCAGCACGGTCTGCTGGACGCCTCCCTCGGCCAGGCGATCTTCAACGACGCCATGCCCAAGGGCTACCCGTTCGTGCGCGAGCAGGCCGACAAGGGCAAGCTGTCGCAGATCGTGAACAAGCTCGCCGAGGAGTACCCGAAGGTGGAGGTCGCCAAGACCCTCGACCGCATCAAGGACGCCGGCTTCTACTGGGCGACCCGCTCGGGTGTGACCGTGGCGCTGAGCGACATCCTCACCCCGCCCGAGAAGGGCGAGATCGTCGCGAAGCACGAGAAGCAGGCCGCCAAGGCGCAGTCGCAGTTCGAGAAGGGCCTCATCACCGACGCGGAGCGTCGTCAGGAGCTCATCCAGATCTGGACCGAGGCGACCGACGAGGTGCAGAAGGCGATGCGCGCGCACTTCCCGGAGTCGAACACCATCAACCGCATGGTGTCCTCGGGCGCCCGTGGTAACTGGCTGCAGATCCGCAACATCGCGGGTATGCGAGGCCTGGTGAACAACCCCAAGGGCGAGATCATCCCGCGTCCGATCATCTCCTCGTACCGCGAGGGTCTGTCGGTGGCGGAGTACTTCATCGCCACCCACGGTGCCCGTAAGGGTCTGGCCGACACGGCGCTCCGTACCGCCGACTCGGGATACCTCACGCGTCGCCTGGTGGACGTCTCGCAGGATGTCATCATCCGTGAGGACGACTGCGGCACGTCGAAGGGTCTGGAGTTCGTCATCGCCGCGCCCGGCTCGGACGGTGCGCTCGTGCGCGACCCGAACGTCGAGAACTCGGTGTTCGCCCGCACCCTCGCCGTCGACGCCGTCGACGCGAAGGGCGAGGTCGTCCTCGAGGCCGGTTCGGATGTCGGCGACCCCGAGATCAACCAGCTGATCGAGGCCGGTGTCGAGAGCATCAAGGTGCGCTCGGTGCTGACCTGCGACTCCGCCGTCGGCGTGTGCGCGCAGTGCTACGGTCGCTCGCTGGCCACCGGTTCGCTGGTGGACATCGGCGAGGCGGTCGGCATCATCGCGGCCCAGTCGATCGGTGAGCCCGGTACCCAGCTGACGATGCGTACCTTCCACACGGGTGGTTCGGCGTCGGCGGATGACATCACGCAGGGTCTGCCCCGCGTGCAGGAGCTGTTCGAGGCCCGCACCCCGAAGGGTGCCTCGCCGATCGCGGAGTCCGATGGACGCATCACGATCGACGAGACCGAGAAGAGCAAGAAGGTCATCCTCACGCCCGACAACGGCGACGAGCCGCACGTCTACCCGGTGCTCAAGCGCGCGACGCTGCTGGTCGAGGACGGCCAGCACGTCACGGTGGGCCAGCCCCTCCAGGTCGGTACGCTCGACCCGAAGGAGATCATGCGTGTGCAGGGCGCCCGCGAGGTGCAGAAGTACCTCGTCGGCGGCGTGCAGGGTGTGTACCGCTCGCAGGGTGTGCCGATCCACGACAAGCACATCGAGGTCATCGTCCGCCAGATGCTGCGGAAGGTCACCGTGGTCGACCACGGTGACACCCCGCTGCTGCCCGGTGAGATGGTCGACTTCAAGCGCTACCAGCAGATCAACCGCGAGGCCGTGACCCAGGGGCAGCGTGCCGCATCGGGTCGCCCGGAGCTCATGGGGATCACCAAGGCGTCGCTGGCGACCGAGTCGTGGCTGTCGGCCGCGTCGTTCCAGGAGACCACGCGCGTGCTGACGCAGGCGGCGATGGAGGGCAAGAGCGACCCGCTGGTGGGCCTGAAGGAGAACGTCATCATCGGAAAGCTGATCCCGGCCGGTACGGGACTGGCGAAGTACCGCAATGTGACGGTCGAGGCCACGGAGGAGGCGAAGAGCGAGCGGTACCCCAACCGCATCTTCGCGTCCGACGGTGCGTACAGCGACAGCGACCTGAGCTACGTCGACTTCGACAGCTTCTCGACGGACGACTTCAGCGGCAACTACAACTGAGTCGCCTCCGGCGCGAACGACGGGCCCCGGCAATGCCGGGGCCCGTCGTCGTGTCGACGTACGGTGGAAGGCGGCGACGGAAGGGGACAGGGATGGCGCGGACAGGCGGACGGAGCCTGTGGTTCGCGGTGCCCATCGGGGCCCTCTGTCTCGCCGTGGTGATCGGGCTCGGCTGGTTCGCGGCGCCGCTCGTACCCGGCGTGGTGGGTTTCGTGGGGGATGCGTTGCGGTTCGGCAGTGAGCAGAACGTCGACCCGGAACCGACGACTCCCCCCGCGCAGTCGGTGACGGCCGAGGAGGACGTCGACATCGATTGCCGCGCCCTCTACCCGAACGATCTGTGGGGGGAGGTCCTGTGGAGCCCGGACGCTCTGCTGTCGCAGAGCGCGGATGCGCCGGCGACCGCCGTGGAGGGCCTCACCGACGTGCTGTCGCCCGATGTGGCCGTCACGTGCGCCTGGCGCTCGGAGGGCGGCACGCTGACGACCAGCCTGTCGGGGGTCGGTGAGGACGCGGTGACGGTGGCGGATGCGGCGCTGCGGGGTCAGGGGTTCGCGTGCGAGACCGATGAGTCGTCCCTCACCTGTGTGCGGACCTCCGGCGACCAGGTCGAGACGCACACGATCCGTGACGGTGTGTGGCTGGTGAGCGTCGAGACCTCGTGGCATCCCGAAGACTACGCCGCGCGGGTCGCCGCGCAGGTGTGGGGGTGACTCAGTCGTCCCAGATGGCGGCGATCACCGACGCGGTGTAGCCGTCGGGCGCGAGGTTGGAATACCTCGTGTCGATCATCAGATCGGCGCGCCAGAAGAGGGTCCTTCCGTCCGTGACCGGGTAGTCCGGATTCTGCCAGGTCTTCTCACAGCGGGTTCCCCCGTCGGGGGTGTAGCACGTGAAGCCCTCGTCCTCGACGAGCGTGTTGAGCTGGTCGAGGGCGGGCCCTCTCGAGATCCGTTCGATCGTGGTCACCAGGCTCGTCGTGTCCGACCCGGGATCGGCCCAGATACAGGTCAGCGAACCGTCGGCCTGCACCCCGCTCGGTCCGAACGCCGGGTCGTTGAGCGGGATCCCGTACAGCTGGGCCTGTACGTCCGCGTCGACGAGGGCGAGGCAGTCGGTCGGGATCTCCGCTGCCGCTTCGGCGGTGGGGCTGGGGGTGGCGTCGGGCGTCATCGACTCGACGGGTGAAGGCAGCCCGGTGACGTCCTTCTCGCTGACCGTGGGGACAGGCGTCTCCGCCGGGTCGGGCGCGCACGCGACCAGACCGGCGACGGTCAGCACGGAGACGACCGCGAGGGCGGTACGGCGGGTGCGCGGTCGCATCATGCTGACACCCTAAGCCCGCGTCCCCCGTGCCGGGGTGAAGATCCGCGTGGGACCGCCTGACGCAACGCCCGGCACGCCTGCGGTCCAGTCGGCCTCCCCCGCGATATCTTCGCTTCGGTGGGGATCGTCCCCGCGTGAGGAGTGCGATCACGATGAGTGACCCGAAGTCGTCGTACGGTGAGCCGGTTGAAGAGCCGGGCCCGGTGGATGACGTGGTCGGGCAGGCCAACGCCGGCCTCGCCGACGCCGAGGCCGCCCGTCGCGAAGAGGCCGACGCGGATGCCGCGAGCGACCCCGCGCCGGAGGAGGCCGCGCCCGCCGCGGAGGAGTCCGTCTCGGAGGACGCCGCCACCACGGCCTACGCCGCCCCGGTGGAGGAGCCCGTGGTCTCCGCCGCCGAGCCCGAGCCTGCCCCCGTGACCGACGCCGCCGCGCCCGTGTCCGGAGAAACGCCCTACACCGAGCGTTCGTATGACGTGCCCTCGTGGGCCGAGGAGACCGAGACCTCTTCGGTCGAGGCGGAGCCCGCATACGCCGCCCCCGCGCCGAGCCCGCAGCCCATCTTCGTCCAGGCGCCCGAAGCGCCCCGCCCCCGAGGCAACCGCGCCGCCGCGGGCGCGATCGGGGTCCTCGCCGCCGTCACCTTCGCCGTGCTGTACCTGGCCGCGTGGCTCGGGTTCGGTGCGATCGAGGGGACGGTCACCGTCGAGAACGTCGGGACCGTCGCCCTGGAGGCTCTGGGCACCGCCGCGCTGTGGGTTCCGGTCGTGGTGTTCTTCCTGTCGTTCTGGTTGCTCGGCGCCGTCATCAACCGTGGTCGTTGGGGTGCCTGGGTGATCTTCGGGCTCCTGGTGGGCCTCGCCGCCTACGGGGGCCACATCCTCGGACAGCTCTTCCAGGCGCCCTTCTGGCTGCTCACCGCCCGGGAGGGCGCGGAGCTTGTCGAGGGACAGCTGCTGGCACCGCTCGCGATCGTCGCCTTCGTGCTCGGGCGTGAGCTGACGATCTGGTACGGCGCCTGGGTCGCCTCCCGCGGCAAGCGCGTGACCGAATTGAACACGGAGGCGCAGCGCGAGTACGAGCGCACCCTCGAGGCCGGACCGCAGCTGGTCCGTCCCTGAGACGAAGACCGTGAGCGCGACGCCCGGCGCACCAGACCCGTCCGGATCCGGCGGGGGCGCGGTGCGTCCGGGCGTCGCGGTCGTCTTCGCCACCGTCGGCGACGTCGCGCTGTTGATTTTCGGATTGGGCATGACGAGCCTGATCACCGACGAGTCGGTGATCGCGACGCCCGGTCTCGGGCAGTCCCCCGGCGCGGTCGCGGTGACCGCCTCGGTCGGCGCGTTCGCGCTGAGTCTGTTCACCGTCGTGCGCCGACGCGACCCGTCGTTCGTGTCGGCGCTGTGGGTCGGTCTGGCCACCGCGCTGGCCTACCTCGCCGCCCTGTGGGTGACCGTCCTCCTCGTCGGAGCGGGCCTCGGGACCGCGACGGCGGTGTCCGCCCGCGTCGCGACGACGGGGTTCGGTGCCGTCGTGGTCGGCGCCGCCCTCGTCTCGGGGTGGGCGGGGATCGCCCTCGTGCGCACGCGCTCCGCACGACCGCGCTGGTCGTGGGAGGAGGAGGACGATGCGTGAGCGGCCAGACCCCGTCGGATCGGGCGGGGAGGGCTACCGTGGAAGGGTGGAGCGGTCGCTCGAGACCCAGGTCAGCCAGGCGGTGGACGCCTGGTTGCGATGGTTGCCGCGCTGGGAACCGGCCACCCACCGCGGCAGGGTGGCGCCGTGTCGCCGCTGCTTCGGATCGCCGGTGCTCTCCGCCGCCGGCCTGGGAGCCGACGTCCCCCATGGTGTGCAACACGGGTTGTCGACGCGGATCAAGACGATCGTCGATCACGCCGTCGCCGACTACACCGCGCGCAACCTCCCCATGTTGCAGGCCGAGCTGGATCAGCAGGCCGCCCGCAACCGGGCGCGCAGCTACCGGCCGGCGGAAGATCTCGATCCGGAGTTCGAGGGGTTGCCGTTGGATCCCGACCCCGTTCCGGGTGCGCCGTTCCTGTTCACGATCGCGGGCCTGGCCGAAGAGGTCGACGCCGACATCCCCGCCCTGCCGCCGTTGAGCGACGAGGCCAAGGCCGCGTTGCGTCAGGAGGTCGCGCTCGCCGACGACTACGCCAACATGGTCGGCCGCGAGGTGTGTTCGATCCTGTTGCACTCGCGCCTGCGCATCCAGGCCGCGGTGGCCGAGCTCGTCGAACCGCAGATCGAGGCGATGCTCGAAGAGCTCACCCGATCCTTGGACTCACCCTTCGGCGACCAGCCCCCGCTGGCCTGACCCGCACCTCATCCCGCCGAACAGCCCTCCCGCGCCGATCCCACCCCGAAGCGACCCCCGGAAGGGGCGGTCTCGGCGGGAAGGGGCGGATTCGCGGTGGGGCGATGGGGCGGCGGGGCGGCGGGATGCGCCCGGGTCTGCTTGTTAGCATGGGCGGGCGCTCGCGCCTGAGAGTCGGGGGAGGAACGGTGGCCGCTCGCCTGCCTTCTTCGCCGCCGATCCTGCCGGGTCTCGCCTACATCAGACCGCTGGGATCGGGCGGCTTCGCCGACGTGTTCCTCTACGAACAGGACATGCCGCGGCGCGACGTGGCCGTCAAGGTGCTCCCGAGCGATGTGCGCGAGGCCGATCTGCGGCGGATGTTCAATGCGGAGGCGGATGTGCTCGCCCGCCTCTCGGCGCACCCGTCGATCGTCACGGTCTATCAGGCGGGGATCTCGGCGGACGGGCGTCCGTTCATCGTCATGGAGTTCTGCCCGGGCTCGCTGTCGCAGCGGTACCGCGTGGAACGCATGCCCGTGGCCGAGGTGCTCACGATCGGGGTGCGGATGGCATCGGCGCTCGAGTCCGCCCACCGGGCCGGTCTGGTACACCGCGACGTCAAGCCCAGCAACATCCTCGTGACCACCTTCGGCACGCCGGTCCTGGCCGACTTCGGCATCTCGTCGTCGTTGATCGGGACGCAGGCTGACGAGGTGCTGGCGATGTCGATCCCGTGGTCGGCGCCGGAGGTCGTGGCCGAGGAGACGGCCGGGACGATCTCCAGCGAGGTGTGGAGTCTCGGGGCGACGGTCTATTCGTTGTTGGCCGGTCGCTCGCCGTTCGAGCGCCGGGAGCGCGGGCAGAACTCCAAAGACCTCCTGCGTCGCCGCATCGCCCGGGCGACGTACACCCCGATTCCCCGCAACGACGTCCCGGATGCGTTGCAGGACGTGTTGGCGCGGTCGATGAGTCGTATTCCCGCACAGCGATATGCTTCGGCTCGAGAGTTCGCCGAGGCGTTGCAGGACGTGCAGCGCAGCCTGGGGACCTCACCCACGGCGTTGGAGATACCGGCGGCGGAGTGGGCGCCCGGATCCGTTCCCATCGACTTCGCCGACAGCGGGTTGCGCGGCCCCGCGCGCACCCAGGTCGCCCGCGAGGTGCGTCGCAAGACGAAGCCCCGGACGGGGGTGGCCGCTCTCGCGCGCGACGAGGACACCGAGTTCACCTCACCCGAGCAGGCGCGGCGTCGCATGGTGCCGTGGGCGGTGGCCCTCGCCGCGGTCGCGGGCGCCGTCGGCGTGGTCGCCTCGCTCGTGGTCGCGGGGGTGATCTGAGATGAGACGTCGCACCCTGGCCGGGATCGTCGCCGGCGTCGCCGCCGCGGGTGTCGTGCTCACCGCAGGCATCGTGTGGCCCGGGCTCGACGCGCAGGAGACGCCCCCGGTCGACCCCACCGTGTGGGCGCTGCAGACCGGGGACGGCTCCCGCTACGCGCGCGTGAACACCGCTATCGGCGAGTTGGACACCGTCCGGACCGTGTCGAATCCGAGCGAGGTCGCCCAGAGCGCTGAGGGGGCGTTCCTCTTCTCCGACAGCTGGTCGAAGATCACCCGCATCGACGCCGCGCTGCCGACCGACCTCGACGACGACACGGTGCGCGCCTCGCCGTCCACGCCGGCCGGCACCACGACCGTCGCCGCGGCGGGGGAGTTCGTGGCCTATCTCACCGACGCCGGAACGGTCTTCGCCGGCGAGTTGGCCGGGGATGCGGCACAACTCGATCCGTTCGCCGAGGGCGACGACGACGCACCTGCGTACACCGCCGAGGCGATCGCCGTGGCCGAGGACGGTACGCTGTTCGCCTATTCCGCCGCCGACGGGTCGGTGCTGCGGTGGGACATCGCCGCCGATCGGATGGTGGCACGTGATCGGCTCGAGGTCGCCGAGCTCGCCCAGCCCCGCGTGACCGCCGCCGGTGACACCTGGGCGGTCGTGGACGGCGCGGACGGCACCGTCTGGCTCGCCGGTGTCACCGACCCGCTGAACATCGATGTCACGGGGGCGGTCGTGGTCGGTCGTGCCGCCGTGGCGGGCTCATCGGTCTACATCGCCGACGAGACATCCCTCGTGCGGGTGCCGGTCGACGGCTCCACCGCGGTCACCGAACGTGGTGGCACGACCGTTCTGGGAGTCCCCGCGGCCCCGGTCACCGTGGACGATGAGGTCTACGCGGCGTGGCTCCCGCAGGGGGACGCGGCCGGGCTGCTGTGGAGCTCGGTCGACGGTGAGACCGTCCTGGACTACGCCGGCGAGACCCTCGGCGAGCAGCGGCGGCCGCAGTTCGTGGTCGGGCAGGGCGCGGTCATCCTCAACGAGACCCGCAGCGGCTGGGTATGGACGGTCCCCGACGGGCGCTTGGTCCCGTCGAGCCAGAACTGGGCGCTCGACGACACCGTCGACCCCGAATCCGAACCCAGCGAGGAGCAGCTCGCCGTCCAGATCGATCCGAAACCGCCGATCGCGGAGCCGGATGCGTTCGGGGTGCGCGCCGGGGCCCTGACCGCGCTGCCGGTGTTGTTGAACGACCACGATCCGAACGAGGACGTGCTCGCGATCGATCCGGCGTCGGTCACGGGGCTGGATCCGGATTTCGGCACGGTCGGAATCACCGACGACGGCCAGCGCCTCACGGTGCAGATCGAGCCCGGAGCGACCGGCGCGGCGAGTTTCTCCTATGCCGTCACCGACGGCACCGTGGACGGCGGGCTCACCTCCGACAGCACCACGGTGACGGTGACCGTCGCCGGCCCCGAGGTCGAGACGGCCCCCCGGTGGTGCGGGGTCGAGGGGTGTCTGGTGACCTGGCCGACCCCGGAGGTCGCGCGCGGGGGAACGGTGACCGTGCCGGTCATGCCCGGATGGGTCGACCCGGAGGGCGACCCGATGCTGTTGCTGTCGGTGGAGAACCCGTCCGGCGTGGGCAACGTCGCGGCCACCCCGGCGGGGGAGGTCGTCTACCAGCACGACGACGACGGCGGGGGTGCCGAGGAGCTCGTCGAGCTGCGCGTGACCGTCGCCGACACCTTGGGTCAGACCGCGACGAAGTCGCTGCTGGTGCGGGTCTCGCCGCAGCCGCAGTTGACGGCGCAGTCGTTCGCGGTGGTCGACGCGGTCGGATCAGGGGTCGGCGTAGACGTGCTCGGTCACGTCACCGGAACCGCCGGTGCACTGTCTTTGGAGTCCGTGCGCGTGCTCGACGACGCCGCGGCGACGGCGACCGTCGTCGGTGGCTCGACGACCTTCGACGTCGCCGCGGAGGAACCGGGCACGTATCGCGTCGACTACACCGTCACCGACGGCGAGTCCTCGGCGACCGCGACGGCCCGCATCACCCTGCTCGCCCCCGATGCGCCGGCGGATCTGACCACCGCGCCGGTCGTCGCGTTCGTCCACCCGCAGGAGGACGCGACGCTCGACGTGTTCGCGGCGGTGTCCAATCCCACCGGCCGGGTGCTGCTGCTCAGCGACGTCGAGGCCGTGCCCGAGGAGGGGGCGACCCTGAGTGTCGACGCGGTCGGGCAGAACTATCTGCGCGTCTCGGGCAGCACCGCCACCGGTGAACCCGGCACGCTCGGGACGGTGGGGTACACCGTCAGTGACGGCACGCAGGACGGCGGAGCGCGTGTGCGCGGCGAGGCGACGGTCTATCTGCTGCCGCCGGCCCCCGAGCTGGCGCCCATCGCGGTCGATGACACGGTGGTCGTGCGCACCGGGGCGCAGGTGGACATCCCCGTGCTCGAGAACGACGTCGCCCCCTCGGGGGGCAGGCCCGTCCTGAACCCGGCGTCGGTGGTGTCCTCGACCGACGAGGCGCTCGCGTTCGCCTCCGGCGACACGCTGCGCTACCTCGCACCCGACGAGCCCGGTCGTCACACCGTGGAATACTCCGCCTCGCTGACCGGTGCACCGGGATTGGAGGACACCGCGACGGTGCGCATCGAGGTACTCGACGCCGACGTCAATCGCGCCCCCTCGCCCGACACACTCGAAGCCCGTGTCCTCAGCGGAGAGACCACGCGCATCCCCTTCGACGGGTTCGGGATGGATCCGGACGGCGACGTCGTGCGGCTCGACGCGGTGATCTCCCAACCCGAGTCCGGGTCGGCGACGATCTCCGCCGACGGCACGGCGCTGTTGTACTCGAGCGTGGCCGGCGACAGCGGCCAGGACGCCTTCCGCTATCGCGTGGTCGATGATTCCGGGCAGACCGGGGAGGGCACCGTCCGCGTGGGCGTGCTCGATTCGGTGGCCGATCCGAGCCCGGTCACGTTCACCGACTACGTGCAGGTGCAGGTCGGCGCCGAGAACGTGGTGCGCGTGGACGCGGTCGCGAACGACCTCGACCCCACCGGCGGCGACCTGTCCATCCGCGCGGTGCGACCCGACCAACCCACGGTGCTGACCGACGGGTCGGCCAATCCCGAGTACGCCCGGTTGGACGCGCTGGTCGACACCGACGGCGACCGCACCTTGGTCATCCGGGCGGGGGAGCAGGTGGGCACGATGGCGTTCCTGTACGACGTCGTGTCGACCTCGGGCAACACCGGCCGGGGTCTGGTCGTGGTCACCGTGGTCCGTGAGGCGGTCCCGGACTATCCGATCGTCGAAGACACCGTGCTCACCGTCGAGACCCGTGATGACTTCGTGGACGGCGTCGACGTGTTGACCGGGAAGACGGCCTGGTCCGGCGGCGACGTCGGCGCGCTCGAGCTGGCGCTGTGGGGAGACCCCGACGACGTCGAGGTGGGTGGCTTGCGCCTGCGCGGCGCGCTGCCGGAACGGACCCGCATCATCCCGTTCGAGGTGACCGGGCAGACGGCGACGGGCGAGGTCGTCACCTACGCGTTCCTGCGCGTGCCCGGCGACGACGACCTCGAACTCGCACTGCGCGCCGGTGTGGCCGCCCCCGAGGTGACCGAGCTCGAATCGGTCACCTTCGACCTCGCCGATCACGTCGCCGTCCCGAGGGGCGCCGCACTCGAGGTCGGGGAGCAGGTGCGTGCGGCGGGTGCCCGGCCCGAGGCGGAATGCCGTGCGGCGTCGGGGACGCAGGTGACCTACGATGCCGGAGCCGGCGCCCCGTTCTCCGATGCGTGTCAGGTGCCGGTCCGGCTGGTCGGACAGACGGAGTGGACGTATCTGTCCGTGCCCGTCACCGTGATCGCCCTGGACCCGCAGCCTGAGCTGGCGCCGGCGTCTGTGACGGTCGGACCGGGCGAGACCGACACATTCGATCTGCGGGAGATGACCTCGTGGCAGCTCCGTGAGGACTGGGACGGCATCTCCTACTCCGTCTCGGCAGACGGAACATCCTTCGACGTGTCGCTGACGGGGTCGGTGGTGACGGTCACCGGCGCCGACGACGCGGTGCCCGGGCGGCAAGAGGCCGTCGTCGTCTCCGTCACCAGCCATCCCGGTGTCGCGTCGGCGCGACTGCTGCTGCGGGTGGGGGCTGCGCCCTCGACCCTGCCCCGCGGGGGGTCGGTCACCCAGCAGTGCTCGCAGGCCTCCGGTGGCCAGTGCACCATCGAGGTGGTCGGCGCGGGGGGTGAGGTCAACCCGCTTCCGGGCACGCCCCTTGAGGTGGTCGATGTGAGCGCGACCGGCGCGTGCACCGGGGTGACCTTCGCCGTGGCGGACGCCTCCCGCGTCGTGGCCTCCTGGTCCACAGACGCCCCCGGAGCGACCTGCACGGCCTCCTTCTCCGTCCGGGACGCGCAGGGGCGCGTGTCGGCGGGGGAACGCGACGGAAACCTGCTGCTGGACCTGCAGGGCTACCCGCGCGCCCCCGCATCCGTGACCCAGACCGCCTTCGCCGACGGCAGCTTGACCCTCCGAGTGGATCCGGGGTCGGCCCGGCAGGCCTATCCGGCGCTCACCGGCTTCGTGGTCCGTTCGGGAGGGCAGGAGGTCGCGCGATGCGGCGTGGACGGCACCTGCCCGGCGATCTCGGCCCCCAACGGCGAGCAGCGCGTCTACGAGGTGCGCGCCGTGAACGCGGTGGGCGAGTCTCGCACGGGGGTGGGCACGACGGCGTGGGCGTACGATCCGCCGCCGGCTCCCGATGCGGTCACGGCGACGCCGGTCGCGACGTCGTCCGGAGAAGGCGGTGTGATCGCCGTGGAGATCACCGGGATCTCGCCCGCCGAGACGGGGAGCTTGCGTCTGACCAGCCCCTCAGGCGACGAGGTGACCGTGCCCGTATCGCGCAATCAGACGCGGGTGAGCGTGCGGGAGTACCGCATCGGTACGAACACCGCCTCCACGCTCACGGTGACCCCGCTGTCCCGTTTCGATGTGCCGCCCGGACTCGGCGGCAGCGCCTCGGGGTCGGCGGTCACGGTCGCCGCGAACGGGATCGGGGCCCCGAAGAACGCCCAGCTCACCCTCGTGGCGACCAACAACGGCGACGGCACGGCGACGATCGTCGCGACCGGTGGGGCGACCGTGAACGGGCAGGGATCCACGCTGCGATACGACATCGTCGAGGCCGGCCGTTTCTGCCGCCCGGACGACGACGGTGCCCGGGCGGAGTTCGAGGTGCGCGACGGCGAGGAATACACGTACGAGATGTGCGTGGAGTCCCGCTACGGCGGGCGGGACTACGGGGGGGTCGTCGTCACCCGCACGGTGTACGCCGTCCAGGACGACGCGGCACCTCGGGGCTACACCTTCGTCGTCGACGCTCGCCCGGACGTGACCTCGACGCGCGCCGAGTGGCGCATCCGGCAGGCGCCCGCCTCCGATGAGGATCCGCCGCGGTTCAACGATCCAGAGTTCAACGGATATCCGACGAGTGTGTTCGGGCGCGATCCGGACATCGATGTGCGGTACGTGCACGACTGGCACGGCGCCACGACCGGGTGGGCCGACGTCACCGCCCGCGCCGGCAGTGCCCCGTACCAGGTGCAGGCGACGTGGTCGGCGAGCTCGTGCGTCGGTGGCGGCACGCTGCAGACGACCGGTTCGTCCTCGACGGCGCCGAACGGGGGCGCCGCGGCGATCACCTTCGGCAACGGATCGCTGCGCTACTTCGACGCCGACGGGACCCGACTGCCGCACACCGCGGGCACGTGGGAGGTCCCCGTCGGCGCGGCATACGTCGAGAGCATCTCGGTGACGGTGGACTGGAGCGCGCAGGGCTGGGGGCTCCAGAACGCGCAGACCACCTTCGCCGCCACCTGTCAGCCCGGTGACACCGCGCCGGAGACCCCGGCCGGCTGAGGCCAGAACGAACGAGGAACGATGACCATCACGCAGGAACAGGCCACCTGGTTCTCCCAGACCTTCGCGCAGATCGCCGACAACGTCGAGCGCGCGCTGTTGGGCAAGCGTCACGTCGTCGAGCTCGTGCTCACCGCGATGCTCAGCGACGGACACGTGCTCCTCGAAGACGTCCCCGGCACCGGCAAGACCTCGCTCGCCCGTGCGATCGCCCAGTCGGTGCAGGGCACCAACACCCGCATCCAGTTCACGCCCGACCTCCTGCCCGGCGACATCACGGGCATCAGCGTGTACGACCAGAAGCAGGGCGTGTTCGAGTTCCACGCCGGACCGGTCTTCGCCAACATCGTCCTCGCCGATGAGATCAACCGGGCGAGCCCCAAGACCCAGTCGGCTCTGCTCGAGGTCATGGAGGAAGGGCACGTCACCATCGACGGGGTCAGCCGTCCCGTCGGCGTCCCGTTCCTCGTGCTGGCCACGCAGAACCCGGTCGAACAGGCCGGGACCTACCGGCTTCCGGAGGCGCAGCTGGACCGCTTCCTGATGCGCGCCTCGCTCGGCTACCCCGACCACGCCGCGACGGTGCGGATCCTCGACGGGGCGGCCGTCGCGACCGAGGCGCTGAGCCCGATCATCACGCCACAGGCCCTGGTCGGCATGGCCGATCTCGCCGCCACCGTCTATGCCGACGCCCTCGTGCTGGACTACATCGCCCGCCTGGTGGATGCGACGCGCTCGGCCGACGAGGTGCGACTCGGGGTCAGCATCCGCGGTGCGCTGGCCCTCACGCGGTCCAGCCGTGCCCGCGCCGCCACGCAGGGGCGCACCTTCGTCACCCCCGACGACGTCAAGGCCCTCGCCGTGCCGGTCCTCGCGCATCGGCTCATTCTGCACGCCGAGGCCGAGTTCGACGGCGTGACCCCCGAAGCGGTCATCGGGCAGGTTCTGCTGGATGTCGAGCCGCCCACGCGACGCGAGGCGGTATGACCCGCACCGCCGCCCGATTCACCCGCACCGCCACCGGCGGCGACAGTGCCGGCGGCACGACGACCCTCGCCGCGACCGGCACGCAGGTGTCGGGTTCGCGCCGCGACCGCGTGCTCGTGCGGGTGGTCGTCGCCCTCACACGGTGGTTCCGGGCCGCGGGGGTGGGGGTCGCGGGAGCGGCCCGGTGGAGCGCGCGGACCGTGCGCCCGGCCGGTGTGCTGGTCGTCGCCGCGGCCACCGTGGGCCTGTGCGGGGGGGTGTTGTTCGGATGGGTCGAGTGGTTGGTCGCGGCGGTCATCGCGCTGGTGCTGCTGCTGACGGCGGTGCCGTTCCTCTTCGGTGCGCGCTCGTACGCCGTGGACCTGTCGCTCGGGAGGGACCGGGTCGTGGCCGGCTCGGCCGTGACCGGGGCGATCGGGGTGCGCAACGTCGGCGCACGCACGACGCTCCCCGGCCGGTTGGACGTCCCCGTCGGCGACGGGCTGGTCGAGATCGACGTGCCGCTGCTGCGGCCCGGACACCAGGTCGCCGACCCCCTCGAGCTTCCCGATCTGCGGCGCGGCATCGTGTCGGTCGGTCCCGCCACCACGGTCCGTGCCGACCCGCTGGGTCTCCTGCGTCGCGAGCACGCGTTCCACGACGTGCACGAACTGTACGTCCATCCGCGCACCGTCGCACTCCCCTCGACCAGTGCCGGCCTCATCCGCGACCTCGAGGGCGCACCGACGCGGCGCCTGGTCGACGCGGACATGTCCTTCCACGCCATCCGCGAGTACGCCCCCGGTGACAGTCGTCGTCAGGTGCACTGGAAGTCCACGGCCAAGACGGGCCGCCTCATGGTGCGTCAGTACGAAGAGACCCGCCGTTCGCGGATGGCCGTCGTCCTGGCGATCGCCGAGGACGAGTACGTCGACGCGGACGAGTTCGAACTCGCCGTCTCGTGCGCGGCCTCCCTGGGTCTGCGCGCGGTGCGTGATGCGCGCGACGTCGACATCGTCGCCGGGGCCGATGTGCCCCGTGCCGTGCGCGGCCGCTTGCGGGCCCTCCAGCGTGTGCCCGCCGTCTCGCCGCGCCGCATGCTCGACGGGTTCAGCGCCATCGATCTGCTCGAGACGACGATGTCCGTCGGCGAGGTGTGCGCCCTGGCCGCGGAGTCGAGCGACCGCCTGTCGATCGCGTTCATCGTCACCGGGTCGCGTGTGCCGCTGACCCGGTTGCGGCAGGCGGTGCTGCGCTTTCCCGCCGAGACGACCGTCGTGGGGGTGCGCTGTGACGAACGCGCGCATCCGCGGATGCAGTCGGTGAACGGGATGACCGTGCTCACCATCGGCACGATCGAGGACCTGTCGGGACTGCTGGTGCGGGGAGCGACCACGTGAGCGCCACGGGGGCCGCGCCGCGGGCCGCGCGGGAGCGTCCGGTCGAGGGGGACGCCCGCTTCGTGGCCGGGACGATGCTCGCGCTCGCCGTGGGCGCCCTGGCGACAGCGGCCGCGTGGCCCGTGTACGCCGACACGGCCTACCTCGTGGTCGTCGCCGCCGGCGTCGTGCCGGGTGCCGTGATCGCGATGCTCGCGCAGCGACGGCGCTGGGGCGGATGGACCGTCGCCGCGCTCCTTGTCGCGGCACTGCTGGTCGCAGGCGTGGCTGCCGCGGTGCCGTCCCGCCTGACCGGCCTCGCGCAGGTGCCGGCTGCTGTCGGTGATGTGCTCGCCGGCGTGGTCTTCGGCGGGAAGGATCTGCTCACCGTCGACCTTCCCGTGGGCGCGTATCGCAACCTCCTCGTGCCGGCCCTCGTCGTCTTCCTGGTGGGCACGTGCACGTTGCTGCTGACGTCGTGGCGACGGGATCGGCTGGCGTACCTGGCCGTTCCGGTGGCGATGGGCATGGTCATGTTCGGCCTGCTGTTCGGCCGCACCTCGGTCAGCGCGTCGATCGTGGTCGGTCCGTTCGTGTTCGTCGCCCCGGTCGAGACGGCCCTGGGCGTCGCGACCCTCCTGGTGCTCCTGCTGTGGCTGGTGTGGCGCGGGCGTGCGCAGCGCACCGGCGCGCTCGGACGTGCGCGGGGGGCCCGGGTGGGGCGCCGTGCGTCCGGGGCGTCCGTCGCGAGGGGGTGGACGGCGGTGGGGTTGCTGGGCCTGGCGGTGGCGGTGGCGGTGGCGGTGGTGCCGTGGGCCGCGCAGGGACTGGACCGCGACGTCCTGCGCAGTGTGACGGCGCCCGATGTCGATCTGTCCGCCGAGATCAGTCCGCTCGCGGTCTACCGCGCCGCCTTCGACGATGCGCGCGCGGACGACGTCTTGTTCACCGTCGACGCGGTCGACGGGGATCCCGAGCGGGTCAGGATCGCGGTGCTCGACGGATACGACGGCGAGGTGTTCCGCACCGAGTCCGACACACGATTCGTGCGGGTCCCCGCCACCCGCACGGCGCAGGAGGGGGCCCCGGCGCGGGTCGAGGTCGAGATCGTCGATCTCGACGGTGTCTGGATGCCCACCGTCGGTGACCTGGTCGAGGTCGACTTCACCGGTGACCGGGCGACGGCCCTCGCCGACGGCTTCTACTACAGCGCGACGGACGCCGCGGGGGTGGAGACCGCCGGTGGCGGCCTGCGGGAAGGGGACGGCTATGTGCTCGAGGCCTCCCTCGCCGCCGACCCCGATCCGGCCACGATCACCGCACCCGGGTCGGCCTCGTCGGTGACCGCGCCCGAGAGCCTGCGCACCTGGGTGGAGGAGCATCGGACCGGCTCGGACGGCGCGGCGCTCGTGGCCCTGATCGACCTCCTGCGCGAGCGCGGCTACCTCAGTCATGCGCTGAACGCATCCGATCCGCCCGCCCGCTGGAGCACCGACCTCGGCGACTACCGCTTCCAGCCCGCCGCGGCAGGCCACTCGCTCGCCCGTATCGACCAGATGTTCTCGCGACTGCTGCAGCGCGAGGCGGACCCGCAGGCGGTGGCCGCCGACAACCTCGTCGCCGCCGTCGGCGACGACGAGCAGTTCGCGGTCGCGGCGGCCCTCATCGCCGAAGAGCTGGGTTTCCCCGCGCGGGTCGTGGTGGGCACGCGACTGTCCTCCGACGATCCCACCCTTCCGGTGTGCGACGAAGGCGTATGCCGTCCGGCGGATCTCGCCGCGTGGGTCGAGGTGCGCGCCTCGACGGGGGAATGGGTCGCACTGGATGTCACCCCGCAGCACGAGACCTCGCCGAGCCTGGAGACGACCGAGCAACGCGACCCCGAGAACGTCACCGACGTGCGGCCCGACGCGGTGGAGGAGGTGGTCCCGCCCGACCCGACGCAGGAGGACGAGGCGCTCGCGCGCGACGACTCCGACGAGACCGGCGTCGATCTGGCGTGGCTGTGGCCGATCCTGCGGGTGATCGCGATCTGGTCCCTCCTGGCCCTGCTGTTGCTCGGACCCTTCATCGCGGTCCTCGCCGCGAAGGCGGCCAGGAGGAGGGGGCGCAGGCGGGCGGCGACACCGGCGACGCGGATCGCCGGCGGCTGGGACGAGATCGTCGATGCCGCCGTCGACGCGGGGTGGGAAGCTCCCGGATCGCGCACCCGCGCGGAGACCGCGGCGCTGTGGGACCTCCCGGACGGGCGACGGATCGCCGCAGCGGCCGATGCGGCGGTGTTCTCCGGCCGCGGCGCCACCGCCGATCAGGCGCAGGCGTTCTGGGACGATGTGGACCGTCGCCGCCGCGAGCTGCGCGGCGGCAGGGGTGTGTGGCGCGCGCTCGTGGCCTCCGTTTCTTTGAGATCATTCATCCATCACGCCGCCCCACCGGGCGGCCGCCGCCGTCGTCTCGCCGAAAGGGGGGAGCGCGGCTCGTCCAGGCGAGCGCGCACCATGCCATGAACACCGACTCCGCCGCCACGGTCGCCGTTGTGGCGACCTCGCTCCTGGTGAGCGCGCTGTTGTACGTGTGGATCGCGATCGCCCTGTCGGCGGTGTTCCGCAAGTCGGGCGAGTCCGGCTGGAAGGGGTGGGTCCCCGTGTACAACGTCGGCGTGCTCTTCCAGCTCGCGGGGTATCCGTGGTGGAGTGTGCTGCTGTTCCTGCTTCCTGTGGCAGGTCCGGTGATCGTGTTCGTCGTGTTCGTCCTGGCGGCCCACCGGGTCGGCCGCTCCTTCGGGTTCGGCGGGGGCATGACGGTCCTGGCCGTTGTGCTGCCCCCGGTCTGGGCGACCGTCCTCGGCTTCGGTTCGGCACGCTGGATCGGGGCCGAGGCCGTGGGGGCGCCACGCCGGCGCACCCACGCGGACGCGGCCGAGCCGGTCTACTCCCGCGGCTTCGACGGCACCCCCGCATCCTTCGGTGCCGAAGCGCCGGGCGAGCGCGGCCGCGCTTCGAGCGGCCTCGAGGGATGGGCTCCGACGCGTGCCGAGGTCCCGGTCGAGCCGGCCGAGACGCCGGCGGACGTGGCGGACGTGGCGGACGAGGCGCCGTCGACGCCCGCCCCCGCACCGGTCTCCCCCTTCGCGGACTGGTGGCCCGATGTGCTCGACGAGGATCCCGACACCGACTCGGCGGTCGATGATCCGGTGCAGGGGGCACTGTTCGATGAGACGCCGGTCCCCGCCGGTGTCGTGACACCGCCGTCGCCCCCGCACCGTCCCGATCCGGCAGACCTCCCGCCGTCGACCCCGGCGACGGCCGACGCGGATGAAGACCGCGTGCCGCCACCCCTGCGTCGGTCCACCGCGCGCCCGGCGTGGAACGGATTCGACCTCAGTGCGCCCGGGGAATTCACCGGGGAGGTCACCGACGCCGTGCCCGGTGCCCCGGCACCGATCTCGGCCGTCCCGGTCGATGACGCCCGGCCGTCGCAGCACGACGCGCCGCACGACCCCCGTGAGGTGACGCCGGCGGTCCCTGACGCGTCCGAGGAGCCCGCCTCGCCGTCGCGCGACGTCGCTGGGGCACCGGATGCGTCCGTCACGCCCGCGCGGTCACCGGAGAGCGTCGGGGAGGTCGCGGCGCAGATCGACGCGGCACCGCCGGTCACCCGCGCCCCGGCCGCGCCGCGTGGCCTCGGGGAAGGCCCCGACGGGGACGCCGGGGCCTCCCCCAACGACGCCGGCGTCTCGGCGATCGTCGGCGCCCCGGTGGCGGGTTCGCCGCGCTCGGCGCGCNGGTGGTGTTCCCCGACGACGCCGGCGTCTCGGCGATCGTCGGCGCCCCGGTGGCGGGTTCGCCGCGCTCGGCGCGCTCCTCGGTCTCGGCGCGTTTCGCCGATGTCAGCCGCGACGACGACCTGGTCGACCAGACGATCGTCACGCGTCGTCGCCGGACCGGGTGGGTCCTGGTCGGACCGGACGGGGAGCGCATCGCCCTCACCGAGGACGTCGCGGTCGTCGGCCGCCGGCCCCGCGTCGATGCCGCTTTCCCCCACGCTCAGCTGGTGACCGTCGGTGACCCGACGCGCACCGTGTCGAAGACCCACGCCCGACTCGAGCTCCGGGGGGACGTATGGACCGTCGTCGACCTGGATTCGACCAACGGTGTGGTGCTGATCGCCGACAACGACGACGAGACCGACGTGCACCCCGGGGCGGTGACGCGCCTGACCCCCCGCTTCCTGCTCGGAGACGCCGAGCTGCGGCTCGAGGAGGCCGCCACCTCGTGACGCCCAGGCCCGGGGACGACGCCCGCCCGCACGACGCCCTCGGTGACGACGAGTCCACCCGGGTGTCGCGTCGCGAGACCCGCCGTGCGGACGAGTCCGCGGACGTGACCGCCCCGGCGCGTCGACGCGATCCGGACGCGACGACCGCGCCCGGGCGGCGGGCCCACGCGGATGCGTCCGGCACGGCGTCGCCCCGCCCGGAGGGCACCACCGTGCGGGTGCGGCCGGCGCGGACGGCTGACCCCGCCATCACCGCCGAGCGCCCTCTGGTGCGCACCGCGTCGATACCGGACGGCGTCTTCGCGTCGTCCGCGCCGCGAGAGCCCGACGTCGGCATCGCCCGCAGAGGGGCGCCGGACCCCCGGCGTGCCGGCGGACCGGTCGATGGCGACGCCGTTTCGGCCGCACGCCGCCGCCGGCATCGTCGACGGGTCGTGCTGCTGGTCGGCGGTGTGTGCGCCGGCGCTCTCGTGGCGGGCGTGGCCCTCGCGCTGCTGCTGATCGGCTGAGAGGACCCCGGGGCGGGCCCGCGCTCGTTTGCCCCCCTCGGTCCGAGCGCCTATCATGGATCGGGTGTGCGTCCGCGCGCGCCGTCTGCCGTGTCTCGACGCGCCGGTCGGATCCGCGAGGACGTCACATCTCAGGGAACGGTCTGCGAACAGGCCACCCCCACGGCATATCCATCAGACGACAGCGCGGAAGACCTTCTCCCGCGCCGGTGGATCCCACGTGTGCCCGAGACGAGGAGATCGTCTCGGGGGAGACCACGACGCTGTCACCGTGCAGCACAACGAAAGTAGAGAGAACGTGCCAACCATTCAGCAGTTGGTTCGCAAGGGCCGCAGCCCCAAGGTCTCCAAGACCAAGGCTCCGGCGCTGAAGGCGAACCCGCAGCAGGCGGGGGTGTGCACCCGTGTGTACACCACCACCCCGAAGAAGCCGAACTCGGCGATGCGCAAGGTCGCCCGTGTCAAGCTCCGCAACGGCACCGAGGTCACCGCGTACATCCCCGGTGAGGGCCACAACCTCCAGGAGCACTCGCTGGTGCTCGTGCGCGGCGGTCGTGTGAAGGACCTCCCCGGTGTGCGGTACAAGATCGTTCGCGGCGCCCTGGACACCCAGGCCGTCAAGAACCGCAAGCAGGCCCGTAGTCGCTACGGCGCGAAGAAGGGTTGAGTTAGATGCCTCGTAAGGGACCCGCCCCGAAGCGCCCCGTCGTCAACGACCCGGTCTACGGCGCACCGATCGTGACCCAGCTGGTCAACAAGATCCTCGTGGACGGCAAGAAGTCCATCGCCGAGTCGATCGTGTACACCGCCCTCCGCGGCGTCGAGGCCAAGAACGGTCAGGATGCCGTCGCCACCCTCAAGAAGGCCCTCGACAACGTGCGTCCGACCCTCGAGGTCAAGAGCCGCCGCGTCGGTGGTTCGACCTACCAGGTGCCGGTCGAGGTCAAGCCGCACCGCGCGAACACCCTCGCGCTGCGCTGGCTGGTCAGCTACGCCAAGGGCCGTCGTGAGAAGACGATGACCGAGCGCCTCCAGAACGAGATCCTGGATGCCTCGAACGGCCTGGGTGCCGCGGTCAAGCGCCGCGAGGACACCCACAAGATGGCCGAGTCGAACCGGGCGTTCGCGCACTACCGTTGGTGAGTGAAGCTCACCCGCGGTAGCCGGGGGCCGGCGACGGCCCCCGGGTGAACGCCCCGAGCCGCGTGTCGCGGCACGGCGCCGGAACGCAACCACACAGAAGCTCGACTCCAACGACGTAAGGAAAACCCGTGGCACAAGACGTGCTCACCGACCTCAAGAAGGTCCGCAACATCGGCATCATGGCGCACATCGATGCCGGCAAGACGACGACGACCGAGCGCATCCTGTTCTACACGGGCGTCAACCACAAGATCGGTGAGACGCACGACGGTGCCGCCACCACCGACTGGATGGAGCAGGAGCAGGAGCGCGGCATCACGATCACCTCGGCCGCGGTGACCTGCTTCTGGGAGAACAACCAGATCAACATCATCGACACCCCCGGGCACGTCGACTTCACCGTCGAGGTGGAGCGCTCGCTCCGCGTGCTCGACGGTGCCGTGGCCGTCTTCGACGGCAAGGAGGGCGTCGAGCCCCAGTCGGAGACCGTGTGGCGTCAGGCCGACAAGTACAACGTCCCCCGCATCTGCTTCGTCAACAAGATGGACAAGCTCGGCGCGGACTTCTACTTCACGGTCGACACGATCATCTCGCGTCTGAAGGCCAAGCCGCTGGTGCTGCAGCTTCCGATCGGTGCCGAGAACGACTTCGTCGGCGTCATCGACCTCATCTACAAGCGCGCCCTGGTGTGGCCCGGCGACGCCAAGGGTGATGTCACCATGGGTGCCAAGTACGAAATCCAGGAGATCCCGGCCGACATGGTCGACAAGGTCGACGAGTACCGCGAGCAGCTGCTCGAGGCCGTCGCCGAGTCCGACGACGCGTTGCTGGAGAAGTACTTCGGTGGCGAGGAGCTCACCCCCGAGGAGATCAAGGGCGCCATCCGCAAGCTCACCATCGCCGGCGAGGCGTACCCGGTGCTCTGCGGTTCGGCGTTCAAGAACCGCGGTGTGCAGCCGATGCTCGACGCGGTCGTGGACTACCTCCCCTCGCCCCTGGACGTGCCCGCCATCGAGGC
Organism: Microbacterium aquimaris; assembly: GCF_039531285.1. Taxonomy (NCBI): domain Bacteria; kingdom Bacillati; phylum Actinomycetota; class Actinomycetes; order Micrococcales; family Microbacteriaceae; genus Microbacterium; species Microbacterium aquimaris. The sequence goes on from NZ_BAAAPT010000001.1 coordinate 1,306,459, forward strand.
GCACGACCCCAAGGACGAAGAGAAGATCATCGAGCGCCACGCCGACCGCGAAGAGCCCTTCTCGGCGCTCGCGTTCAAGGTCGTCTCGCACCCCTTCTTCGGTCGCCTCACCTACATCCGCGTGTACTCGGGTCAGCTCGACTCCGGCTCGGCGGTCGTGAACTCGACCAAGAGCAAGAAGGAGCGTGTCGGGAAGATCTTCCAGATGCACGCCAACAAGGAGAACCCGGTCGATTCGGTCACCGCCGGCCACATCTACGCGGTCATCGGCCTGAAGGACACCACCACCGGTGACACCCTGTCCGACTCGGACAGCCAGGTCGTGCTCGAGTCGATGACCTTCCCCGAGCCGGTCATCGAGGTCGCCATCGAGCCCAAGACCAAGGCTGACCAGGAGAAGCTCTCGCTGGCCATCCAGAAGCTCGCCGAAGAGGACCCGACGTTCCGCGTCGAGCTCAACGCCGAGACCGGACAGACGGTCATCAAGGGTATGGGCGAGCTGCACCTCGACATCCTCGTGGACCGCATGAAGCGCGAGTTCAAGGTCGAGGCGAACGTCGGAAAGCCCCAGGTGGCCTACCGCGAGACGCTCCGCAAGACGGTGGACAAGCACGACTTCACCCACAAGAAGCAGACGGGTGGATCGGGCCAGTTCGCGAAGATCCAGTTCGCGCTCGCTCCCATGGAGGTCGAGGGCGACAAGGTCTACGAATTCGAGAACAAGGTCACCGGTGGCCGCGTGCCGCGCGAGTACATCCCCTCGGTCGACGCGGGCTTCCAGGACGCGATGAACGTCGGTATCCTCGCCGGATACCCGATGGTCGGCGTCAAGGCGACGCTCCTGGACGGCGCGTCGCACGATGTCGACTCGTCGGAGATGGCGTTCAAGATCGCCGGCTCGATGGGCTTCAAGGAGGCCGCCCGCAAGGCCAGCCCCGTGATTCTCGAGCCGGTCATGGCCGTCGAGGTGCGCACCCCCGAGGAGTACATGGGTGATGTCATCGGCGACCTGAACTCGCGTCGTGGACAGATCCAGTCGATGGAGGACGCCGCCGGCGTCAAGGTGGTGCGCGCGAGCGTTCCGCTGTCGGAGATGTTCGGCTACATCGGCGACCTGCGCTCGAAGACCTCGGGCCGTGCTGTCTATTCGATGACTTTCGAGAGCTACGCCGAGGTCCCCAAGGCCGTGGCCGACGAGATCATCCAGAAGAACAAGGGCGAATAGCCCTGGCGCCGGGGCCGTCACGGCGGCCCCGGCGACCCTCAAACTGAATACAGACCCGTCTATTAGACTGACAACCATCCCCGTAGACGACCGGTCGCAATCCAGTGCCCGGGAGATCTACACGACGTCCTGAGGAGGACCCAGTGGCTAAGGCCAAGTTCGAGCGGACCAAGCCGCACGTCAACATCGGAACGATCGGTCACGTCGACCACGGCAAGACCACGCTCACCGCGGCGATCTCCAAGGTGCTCGCCGAGAAGTACCCGTCGGACACCAACGTGCTCCGCGACTTCTCGTCGATCGACTCGGCGCCGGAAGAGCGCCAGCGCGGCATCACGATCAACATCTCGCACGTCGAGTACGAGACCCCGAAGCGTCACTACGCCCACGTCGATGCCCCGGGTCACGCCGACTACATCAAGAACATGATCACCGGTGCCGCCCAGATGGACGGCGCGATCCTCGTGGTCGCCGCCACCGACGGTCCGATGGCGCAGACGCGTGAGCACGTGCTGCTCGCCAAGCAGGTCGGCGTCCCCTACCTGGTCGTCGCGCTGAACAAGGCCGACATGGTCGACGACGAGGAGATCCTGGAGCTCGTCGAGCTCGAGGTTCGCGAGCTCCTCTCGAGCCAGGACTTCGACGGCGACAACGCGCCGGTCGTCCAGGTCTCGGGCCTGAAGGCCCTCGAGGGCGACGAGAAGTGGACCCAGTCCATCCTCGACCTCATGGACGCCGTCGACGAGAACGTCCCGGACCCGGTGCGCGACAAGGACAAGCCGTTCCTGATGCCGGTCGAGGACGTCTTCACGATCACCGGTCGTGGAACGGTCGTCACCGGCCGCGCCGAGCGTGGAACCCTGGCCATCAACTCCGAGGTCGAGATCGTGGGTCTGCGCCCGACGCAGAAGACGATCGTCACCGGTATCGAGATGTTCCACAAGCAGCTCGACGAGGCGTGGGCCGGCGAGAACTGTGGTCTGCTCCTGCGCGGCACCAAGCGTGACGACGTCGAGCGCGGCCAGGTCGTCGTGAAGCCCGGTTCGGTCACCCCGCACACGGACTTCGAGGGCACCGCCTACATCCTGTCCAAGGACGAGGGTGGGCGTCACAACCCGTTCTTCACGAACTACCGCCCGCAGTTCTACTTCCGCACCACCGACGTCACCGGCGTCATCTCGCTGCCCGAGGGCACCGAGATGGTCATGCCCGGCGACACCACCGACATGACGGTCGAGCTCATCCAGCCGATCGCCATGGAGGAGGGCCTCGGCTTCGCCATCCGCGAGGGTGGCCGCACCGTCGGTGCCGGCACCGTCACCAAGATCATCAAGTGAGTCGAGGCGTGTCAATGCTGCGGAGCAGCGTTGACACGCCTGCGACTCAGATCGGGTAGCCGCCGACGGCGGCGTATCGAGATCTCGACTCAGATCGCCCTGCGGTACGCCGCAGATGCTCCGGTCGACACGAAAGGCCCCCGGGATTCCCGGGGGCCTTTCGTGTGCCCGCAGGAGCGGCCACAATGGGCCGCGAGGCCCGGAACCCGGGCGGGAGGAGGATCGGATGGGTATCGATGATCTGGTGAATCAGGGCAAGGACTTCCTGGACCAGAACAAAGACAAGATCGACGACGTCCTGAAATCGGAACAGGCGGAGGGCGTCAGCGACGGCGCCCTGGACGCGGCATCGGAGTTCGTGAAGAAGGTCGCGCCGGACGGCGTCGATGAGCATGTCGACAACGTGCGCGAGGCTATCGACAAGCACATAGGTGACCGATAGGGGCGTCGTGTTGCGCATTTCATGACGCAAGAGCGGGGCGGGATTCGCTGAGAATTCCGCCCCGCGCCTTCGTTTTTCCCGCGATTTGGCGCAAGTTGCCGGGGAGGGCGGAAGCGGGTTGTTAGCGTCCGGGGAGGACCTCGCTGGGGGGTCTTAACTGGGAAACAGCAGTATCGGCGTGCCGTGGGGGCACGCCAAGCGGCGCGCTCTGGGGGCGCGCCGCTCGCTGCTGCTCCGTCACGGATGACGAAGGCTTGCAATGGCATCGAACTGGGAATTCGCCGGAGCACACCGCGTGGGGACGCGGCGTGCACATCGAAAGGAAGACACTCGCGCGCAGACGCGGATGACACGCCGCCGTTGGGGCGCGGGCGGCGTGACCGCGCTCGTCTCGGCCGCGTTGATGGTGGCGGGGATCACGCCTGCGACTGCGGCAGAGACCTCGACCGTGTCGAGTTCGTCGCGGGTGCAGACACCGCAGACGCAGACCGCCGGATCGCCCCTGGTCTGCGAGCCGGACAACGTCTATTCGATCTCCTCGCGCGGCGTCATCCGCCACATCGTCAACCCGAACGACCCCGCACCGTCGGAGGTCGTCGACCTGGGGGACTACACCGAAGCGAACGGGCTCGCCATCGGGGCCGGCGGAACGGTGGTCTACGCCTACGAGCGTTCGGGGGACATCAATCAGAACGTCGCGTCGATCATCCGCTACACCCCGAGCAGCGGCGTGGTCGAGCAGATCCCCAACACCGCGCTGAACACCGGCAACAACCGTTCGCTGGTGACCGGTGCCGTCAACCTCGACAACGGCCGGTACCTGTTCGGAGGGTACGACCGGGTCGGCGGTGGCGGAGGCGGAGGTGACGGCGATCTGTTGTTCCGTCTGTACGAGTTCGATCCGGCGACGGACCAGATTTCCACACTCGGCTTCTTCGACACCGGGTTGCCCGGAGACGCGACTGCGAACGGCGACATGGCCTTCGACAGCTCCGGGAACCTCTACATCGTCCGCAGCGGCGACACCATCAACGTCTTCACCATCACCGCCGAGACGCTCGCCGCCGCGAACGGGAGCGCGCTGGCTTTCTCGGCGACCAACGCCATGGATCTCGACGGGCTGAGCAACGTCAACGGGATCGCCTTCGACGGCGACGGCTCGGTCTACCTCGGCAACGGATCGACCGTGAAGCGCTACGACCCGTCGGACTGGTCCGAGCTGTCGACGGCGACGACCAACACCAGCTCGACCGATCTGGCCGGCTGCAATTCGCCCGCCAACCTCACGGTCGTCAAGGACGTCGCAGGCCGTGTCGATGCCGGTGACCAGTTCACGCTGCGCGTCTCCCGCGACGGCGAGGAGATCGCCACGGCGACCACGACGGGGACCGCGACGGGGGTTCAGGCCGAGCAGATCGGGCCGATCCCGGTGATCGCCGGCGACGAGTACCAGATCAGCGAGAGCATGGCCGCCGGTGACGGTGCGGATTACGCCAGCTCGTGGACCTGTGACGACGGCACCACCGTGACGGCGGGGACCTCGGGAACGGTGGCCATTCCGAACGTCTCGGGCGCCAGCGTGCTGTGCACCTTCACGAACGCCCCGCTGGTGACCTCGGTCACCGTCGACAAGACCGAGCTCGACGCCGCGGGGGAGAACCCGCAGCCGGGCGAGGGGTGGAGCGTCGGCGCGGCCCTGAGTGGCACGGCCGGTGGCACCGTCGAATCGACGCCCGAGCAGGAGACACAGCAGACCGCGTCCGACGGCTCGGCCACGTGGGACATCATCTACAGCACCACGGGGACGACCACCGACATCACGGTGAGCGAGACCCAGCAGGACGGCTGGGAGTTCGTCAGCGGCTCGTGCACGGTCACCCCGCTCGGGGGAAACCCGACCGAGACGACGATCGAGGGCGCGGCCGGAGTGACCCTCCAGGACGTCGGACCGGGCTCGAGCGTCGACTGCGCGTTCACGAACAAGCTCATCGCGCCCGGTTCGCTCACGATCGTCAAGGACTACGACGGCTCGGCCGGGATCCGGCCCGACGTGACCTTCACCGGCACCTACGACTGCAGTCCGACCGGGCCCTCCGGCCAATGGAGCATCGAGGGTGAAGGTTCGACGGTCATCGGCGACCTGCCCGTCGGTGCCACCTGCGTCGTCGCGGAAGACACCACCGACCTCACCGACGACCCCTCGGCCTATCTCGTCGACGAGTCCTACGCGTGGGACACCGTCGGCGAGGTGACCCAACCGGGCGCGATCGTCTCGGGCGAGTCGGTGAAGGCGACCGTGGTGAACACCACACAGCGGGTGTACGGCGAGATCGCCGTCACGAAGGAGCTGGTCGGCACCCCGGACGGTTTCACGGGTGACTTCTCCGGAACCTGGTCGTGTGTCTACGGGCAGGATGCGCCGCTGACCGGAACCTGGTCGGTGGACACCAGCGGAGCCGCGACCCTCACCGGTCCCTTCGACACCATCCCGCTCACCTCCGAGTGCGCGGTGACCGAGACCGCCCCGAGTGACGCGATGTTCGCGGATGCCTCGTACAGCTGGGCGCCGGTGCGCGTCAGTCCGGAGAAGGCGGACGTCGACAACGCCGGTGAGGCGGTGGAGTTCACCGTCACGAACACGGCGCAGCGCTCGACGCTGACCCTGTCCAAGCTGATCCGGAACGACCACGGCGGAACGGTCACCGATCCGGCCGCGTGGGACCAGAAGCTGCAGGCGCAGCGCGGCGAGGACGCCCCGATCCTGTTCGACCACGACCAGACCATCGCCGTCCCGCACGGCGACTACACGATCGACGAGATCGACCAGATCCCCGGCTACCGACTGACCGACATCACGTGCACCGCCGATGGTGAACCCGTCGCGATCGCCGAGGACACCGTCGAGGTCGCCAAGGGATCCGATGTGGCGTGCGTGCTCACCAACACCGACGTCGCGCCGACGCTGACCCTGGTGAAGAAGGTCGACAACCGGGATGGAACCGGGTCACGCGTCGCGGACGAGTGGAGCCTCACCGCGTCCGGCGACGGGTCGGAGGACTGGAACCCGCAGACGCAGTCGGCGTCCGACCCGCTGGTGGCCACGACGGCGACACAGCCGCTTCGCGGCGGCGCGACCTACCTGCTCGAGGAGAACGGCCCCTCCGGCTACACCGCCGGTACATGGTCGTGCGACAGCGGGGTGGAGGTCGTGGACGGCGAAATCACGCTGGCCGTCGGTGACGACGTGACGTGCGAGATCACCAACACCGCCGTCCCCGCCGAGGGAACCGTCGGAAAGGCGCTGGTGGCCGGATCCCCGGTGCAGAACGCCGACGGCACGTGGACGATCGTCTACGAGGTGTCGGTGACCAACGAGTCCACGACCTCGACGTTCTTCTACGACCTCACCGACGAACTCCGGTTCGGCGAGGGCATCACCCCGACCGCGGCCGGTTGGACCGGTCCGGGCGGCAGCAGCGGCGAGTTCGTCCTGCCCGCCGGCACGGCCACCCTCGCGACGGACGCCTCGATCGCCCCGGCGGCAGAGCCGGCGGACCGCACGCACACCTACACGGTGACCGTGGTGGCCACGATCGCGGACGGAACGCAGGACGGCGACACCTGGCAGTGCCAGGACGGCCAGGAGCCGGGCGCCGGAGGGTTCCTCAACAGCGCCACGATGGTCACCGGTGGCGATGACACCACCGTGTTCGCGTGCGGTGAGCCGGCGTTCCCGACGATCACGAAGACCGGATCCGCCGCGCAGCACAACGCCGACGCCTCGGTGAACGTCGCCTACACCGTGACGATCGCCAACACCGGCGCGGTCGACATCCAGGCGGTGCTCACCGACGAGTTGCCCGCGGCTCCGGCCGGGTGGTCGCTCGAGGGTGGCGCGTGGTCCCTTGCGGCCGTGGACGGCGCTCCGGCGCCCGCCACCCCGACCGCCGCCCCGGGCGAGGTGACCGTCTGGGAGGGCACGCTCCCCGTCGACGCGGTCTACGCGTACACGGTCGTCGGCACCCTCGTGCCGACGGTCGACGCCGAGTCCATCGGCGTGTGCGGCACTCCCGAGGGTGGCCTGGTCAACACGGCGACCGTCGGCTCGGGAGAGATCGTCGAAGACGCCGAAGGATGCGTCTCGGTGACACTGCCGCCGGTCGAGGTCGTCAAAACCGACGGTGACGTCCAGCAGCTCGAGGACGGAACCTGGCAGATCGACTACGACGTGACGGTCATCAACGTCTCGCCGACGGCGACGGTCTACACCCTGACCGACACCCCCGACCTCGGAACCGGGTTCTCCCTGGTCTCCGAGGGGTGGGTCGGCGACGCGCCCCAGCCGAACACCTCCATCGCGGGGGCGGATGTCGAGCCGGTGGCCCACGTCTACACGTACCGTGTGATCGCCGCGTTCGACCCTGAGACCGAGGACCCACAGCTGGCCTGTGAGCCCGGTGACGGGGGCGCGTTCCACAACATCGCGACCGTCGCGTTCCCCGGGGGGACCGACTCCGATGACGGTTGCGCCGAGCCGGCCTCGCCGACGGTCACCAAGACCGCCCGGGACTCCGCGCAGGATGCCGAGACCGGCCAGTGGACGATCGGGTACGACGTGACCGTGCGAAACGACTCCGACATCACCGTCGCCTACGACCTCACCGACACACCGGAGAGCCTTCCGGACGGGGTGACCGGGGGGACGTGGCACGCGACCGGGCCAGTCGTCACCGGCGGCGGCAAGGCAAGCCTCGAGCCGGACTGGAACGGCGAGGACGTCACCGCGATGGCCACCGGGATCCTTCCCGCCGGAGCCGTGCACGTCTACACCGTCACCCGCACGGTGGCCGTGGCGGTGGATGTCGACGACGCACTCCTCGCCTGCGGCGAGTCGGACGATGAGACCGGTTTGTGGAATTCCGCGACCGTCTCGAACGGCATCGCCGAGGTCACCGACACGGCGTGCGCCGGAATCGACCGACCCGAGGTGACCATCGACAAGACCGTGATCGACACGGTGGACCTCGGTGGAGACCGGTGGCGGATCACCTACGACGTGGTCGTCCACAACCCGGACCCGGAGCTGGCCGCGGTGTACGACCTCGACGACACCCTGCGCTTCGGTGACGACATCACCGTCACCGGTGCGAGCTGGACCGGTCCGACCGAGGGGGAGTTCTCCGCTGCGTGGAGCGCGACGCTGGCCACCGGTCGCGTCCTGGCCGCGGGGGCGGAGGACATCTACACGGTGACGGCGCTGGCGACCGTCGACATCGAGACCGCTTCGGCGGCGTCGCTGGCCTGCCAGGCGGGCGACGACCCGGCGGCCGGCGGGTTCCTCAACACCGCGACGGTCACCGCCGCCGGTGGGGAACAGTCGGCGCACGACTGCTCGCGTCCGAGCGGTGAGCTCCCGGTCACGGGCGGTCAGATCGCCCTCCCGGCGGTGCTGTTCGGGCTCCTCGCCCTGGTGGGCGGGGCCGCGCTGACGGTGGCGACCAGCCGCCGCCGTCGATCGGGAGCGAGCGTGTAAACGCCGGCTCCCTGTAGGTCAGACCCCCCGGGTTCCGCGCCCCCCTCCCGCGGAACCCGGGGGGTCTGGACCGAGGAGACCCGGTGCGGACCGGAACGGAGTGGGCGCGCGGGCCGGTCAGTCGCCTGAGGGCGCGTCCGTGCGTCGGGGGACGATGCGCATCAGCGCGGATCCCGCAGCCAGAAGCGCGAAGGCGGCGAGTAGCCACCAGATGCCGTTGGCCCCGGCGACCATGGCGCCTCCGCCCGTGACGGCCAGCGCGGAGTTCGTGTTGTACATGTCGGACCTTCTCTCTCCTACCACTGACGACGGCGCCCCGTGAGCGCGTCGACATAGGCTTTTCCTTGAACGATCTGGAGGAACCCGTCCAGGACGAGTTCGTACATCGTGGCCGCGAGCAGCATCTGACGCCACCCGCGCAGACGGACGGTCACGATCCGCTCGACGATGAAGATCGCGGTGATCCCGAGCCAGAAGGGGTGCACGGCGAAGGTTCCGAGGGTGACGGCCACGACGAGCGTCGCCAGGTAGATCGCCGTCACCAGGACCCCGCACATCGTGAGCACCTGGCGTCCCCAGTACGACCACGTGACCCGTGTGAGCCCGTACTGCAGGCAGTTCTCCACGGCACCGCGCTTCCACCGGAGCCGCTGCGCCCACAGGTCGTGCCAGGTGGGCATGGTCTCGGTGACCAGCGTGCACGCACTCGGGGAGATGATGCGATAGCCCAGGTGCAGGATGGCGAAGCTGATCTCGTTGTCCTCGGTCAGCACGGTGGTGTCGTACACGCCGCCGTGGCCATCGCCCACCGGGAGGCGGCCGCCGAGACGGCCTGCGGCCACCTCGCGCAACGTGCGCACGCGGAACAAGGCCGCCGTTCCGGTGACCACGAGACATCGGCCCTGCAACCGGGAGACGTCCCGGGCGTAGCGGGCGTACTCGTTGCGTTGCAGGTGGGCGACGAAGCCGGGCCGGTCGTCCCCGCGGAACACGCCACCGACGGCGCCGTACCGGGGATCGATCAACCGCATCAGGGCGCGTTCGATGAACGGGGCGTCGAGGATCGAGTCGGCGTCCTGGACCAGAACCACGTCGTCGTCGACCAGGTCGGGGAGTATCGCCGCCAACGTCTGGTTGAGCGCGCCGGCCTTCTTGTCGGCGTTGCCGGTCGTGGGACGCACCTCGACGCCCTCGGCTGCCGCGATCACCGCGGTGTCGTCGGTGCAGTTGTCCGGGATCACGATGATCCGGTCGGGGGTCGCGGTCTGGGAGCGCAGCCCCGCTATCGCGCGCCGGATCGTCGTGGCCTCGTCATGTGCGGGGACGAGCGCGACGACCCGGCCCACCGGCTGTCGGGCCGCGACGGGCATCGTTTTCGTCATCGCCCATGACACCCCCTCGTGTCTGTCGCGCCGGAACGCGACGTCTGGTCCCGCCCGGTCCTCAGACCGGTTCCGCGGGTGTCCGAAGGTTAGCCCCGGCGCGCGAGGCGGGGACTGCTCTTCGGGGAAAGCGAGCACAACATGAGGCGTCGTGTGCGCGCGTTCGCGCTCCGCGGCCGAATCCTTGCGGTCCGTTCGACCCGCCCGGGGGAGGACGGTTTCCTGGGAGTCGGCCCAGCGCGACACGCCCGGGTTTGCGTGGGGTGTCGACCCGCGGCTAAGCTAGTGAAGTTCCACATTCCGGCGTGCGCTTTTGCTGCCGCCGGATCACTGCCAGGGCAGTGCATAGGCGGCGCGGCAGGCATCTTCGGAGGCCTCGCGCAGGGTCCTAGGCCGCGGGCAGCAGAACGCCACACCGACACCTCCTCGTTCCGGGATGCACTCCCGTGCGTGCGAGTGCCGGCCGGACACCCCGGTGTTCGGATTGACATCAGAACAGCGGTGCAGCAGAACCCGTGAGAACGGGACGAAAGTGCCAGGGCGCGAAAGCGCCATGTGCGTCCGATGCCTGCGCTGTGCCCCGTGAGGGGAACACCGCGGTAAGACGCGAGAAAGAGAGTGAGCAGACAATGGCGGGACAGAAGATCCGCATTCGCCTGAAGTCGTACGACCACGCAGGTCTCGACTCTTCGGCGCGCAAGATCGTCGACACCGTGACCCGTGCGGGCGCGACGGTCGTGGGCCCCGTGCCCCTCCCGACCGAGAAGAACGTCGTGTGCGTCATCCGGTCGCCCCACAAGTACAAGGACAGCCGCGAGCACTTCGAGATGCGCACCCACAAGCGCCTGATCGACATCGTCGACCCGACGCCCAAGGCCGTCGACTCGCTGATGCGCCTCGACCTGCCGGCCGACGTCAACATCGAGATCAAGCTCTGAGGTTCGACATGGCTGACATCAACACCAAGGTTTCCAAGGGACTGCTGGGCACCAAGCTCGGCATGACCCAGGTTTGGGACGCGGACGGCAAGCTCGTCCCCGTCACCGTCATCGAGGTGGCACCCAACGTGGTCACTCAGGTCCGTTCGCTCGAGAAGGACGGCTACAACGCCGTCCAGATCGCCGCGGGCCAGATCGACCCCCGCAAGGTCAACAAGCCCCTCACCGCGCACTTCGAGGCCGCCGGCGTCACGCCGCGCCGCCACCTCACCGAGATCCGCACCGCCGATGCCGCTGACTACTCACTCGGTCAGGAGCTCACGGTGGACGGTGTCTTCGAGTCCGGTCAGCTGGTCGACGTGGTCGGCACCAGCAAGGGCAAGGGCACCGCGGGTGTCATGAAGCGCCACAACTTCAAGGGCGTCTCCGCCTCGCACGGTGCGCACCGCAACCACCGCAAGCCCGGTTCGATCGGCGCCTCGGCGACCCCGAGCCGCGTCTTCAAGGGCATGCGCATGGCCGGCCGTATGGGTGGCGAGCGCGTGACCATCCTCAACCTCACGGTTCACGCCGTCGACGCCGAGAAGGGTCTGCTGCTCGTCAAGGGCGCCGTCCCCGGCGCGCGCGGCCGCACCGTCTACGTCCGCAACGCAGTGAAGGGTGCCTGATCTCATGGCTGACTCGACTCTCGCGCTCGACGTCCGCAGCGCCGACGGCAAGAACGCCGGTTCGGTTGAGCTTCCCGCCGCGCTGTTCGACGTCAAGACGAACATCCCGCTGATCCACCAGGTCGTCGTCGCGCAGCGCGCGGCGGCTCGCCAGGGCACCCACTCGACCAAGCGTCGCGGTGAGGTCTCCGGTGCCGGCCGCAAGCCCTTCAAGCAGAAGGGCACCGGTAACGCCCGTCAGGGTTCGATCCGTGCGCCGCACATGACCGGTGGTGGCATCGTCCACGGGCCGAAGCCGCGCGACTACGCGCAGCGCACCCCGAAGAAGATGATCGCCGCCGCCCTGCTCGGCGCCCTGAGCGACCGCGCCCGTGGCGAGCGCCTGCACATCGTCGAGGCCTTCGGTACCGAAAACGGTCCGTCGGCCAAGGCCGCCGCATCGGTCCTCACCGGCCTCGGCGCCACCAAGAACGTGCTCGTGGTCGTGGACCGCGACGACGAGCGCAGCATCCTGAGCGTGCGCAACCTCGCGTTCGTCCACGTGCTGTCGTTCGACCAGCTGAACGCCTACGACGTGCTCGTCTCCGACGACATCGTCTTCACCAAGGCCGCCTACGACGCCTTCGTCGCGTCCAGGAGCGCCGCCACCGAGGAGGTCTCGGCATGACCACGGAGAACGTCCTGCAGACGGCATCCAACAAGGACCCGCGCGACATCATCCTCAAGCCGGTCATCTCGGAGAAGAGCTACGGGCTCATCGACGAGGGCAAGTACACCTTCCTGGTGGACCCCCGCGCCTCGAAGACCGAGATCAAGGCCGCGATCGAGAAGATCTTCGGCGTGAAGGTCGCCGGCGTCAACACGATCAACCGCGTCGGCAAGGCCCGTCGCACCCGCTTCGGCACCGGCAAGCGCAAGGACACCAAGCGCGCCATCGTGACCCTGAAGTCGGGCTCCATCGACATCTTCACGGCAGTCAACTGACGGTCGGGTAAGGGACGAGAGAACTATGGCTATTCGCAAGTACAAGCCGACGACCCCCGGTCGCCGCGGCTCGTCGGTGGCCGACTTCGCCGAGATCACCCGATCGACGCCGGAGAAGTCGCTGCTGCGCCCGCTGGCCAAGACCGGTGGACGCAACAACCAGGGCCGCATCACCACCCGCCACATCGGCGGTGGGCACAAGCGCCAGTACCGCGTGATCGACTTCCGTCGCAACGACAAGGACGGCATCGACGCGAAGGTCGCTCACATCGAGTACGACCCCAACCGCACCGCGCGTATCGCGCTGCTGCACTTCGCCGACGGTGAGAAGCGCTACATCCTGGCGCCCGCCAAGCTCAAGCAGGGCGACGTCGTCGAGTCGGGTGCCGGCGCCGACATCAAGCCCGGCAACAACCTGCCGCTGCGCAACATCCCCACCGGTACGGTCATCCACGCGATCGAGCTCCGCCCCGGTGGCGGCGCGAAGATGGCACGCTCGGCCGGCGCCTCGGTGCGTCTGGTCGCCAAGGACGGCCCGTACGCGCAGTTGCGTCTGCCCTCGGGCGAGATCCGCAACGTCGACGCGCGCTGCCGCGCCACCATCGGCGAGGTCGGCAACGCCGAGCAGTCCAACATCAACTGGGGCAAGGCCGGCCGCAAGCGCTGGAAGGGCGTCCGCCCGACCGTGCGCGGTGTCGCCATGAACCCGGTCGACCACCCGCACGGTGGTGGTGAGGGTAAGACCTCCGGTGGTCGTAACCCCGTCACGCCGTGGGGCCAGCCGGAGGGTCGCACCCGCCACCCCAACAAGGAAAGCGACAAGTACATCGTCCGTCGTCGCACCGCCGGCAAGAAGCGCAAGTAGGTAGGAACAGAAGATGCCACGCAGTCTCAAGAAGGGCCCCTTCGTCGACGAGCACCTGCTTCGCAAGGTCGTGTCGCAGAACGAGTCGGGTTCGAAGAACGTCATCAAGACCTGGTCCCGTCGCTCGATGATCATCCCGGCCATGCTGGGCCACACGATCGCCGTGCACGACGGTCGCAAGCACATCCCCGTGTTCGTGACCGAGACCATGGTCGGCCACAAGCTGGGCGAGTTCGCGCCCACCCGCACCTTCCGCGGCCACGAGAAGGACGACAAGAAGGGCCGCCGCCGCTGACGCGGGGGCGCTGAGAGGAGAGAGAAATGGTGGAGTCCATCGCCCGTGTGCGACACATCCGCGTGACCCCTCAGAAGGCTCGTCGTGTCGTTGCCCTCATCAAGGGCAAGCAGGCCGAGGAGGCCCTGGCCATCCTCAAGTTCGCACCGCAGGGTGCGAGTGAGCCGATCTACAAGCTCGTCGCCTCGGCGATCGCGAACGCTCGCGTGAAGGCCGACAAGGACGGCGAGTACCTGGACGACCAGGACCTGTACGTGAAGAACGCGTACGTGGACGAGGGCACGACGCTCAAGCGTTTCCAGCCCCGTGCCCAGGGTCGTGCATTCCAGATCAAGAAGCGCACGAGCCACATCACGGTCGTGCTGTCGACGCCCGAGGTCGCCGAGACCGCGGGCGGCGCCGAGACCAAGAAGGCGAGCAAGTAATGGGACAGAAAGTCAACCCGTACGGCTTCCGCCTCGGCATCACCACCGACCACGTGTCGCGGTGGTTCTCCGACTCGACGAAGCCCGGCCAGCGCTACGCCGACTACGTCGCCGAGGACATCAAGATCCGTCAGCTGCTGCAGAAGCAGCTCGACCGTGCCGGCGTGAGCAACATCGAGATCGAGCGCACGCGTGACCGCGTCCGCGTCGACATCCACACCGCGCGTCCGGGCATCGTCATCGGTCGCCGTGGCGCCGAGGCCGAGCGCATCCGCGGCGACCTCGAAAAGCTCACCGGCAAGCAGATCCAGCTGAACATCCTCGAGGTCAAGAACCCCGAGACCGACGCTCAGCTGGTCGCCCAGGGCATCGCCGAGCAGCTCGCCGCCCGTGTGGCCTTCCGCCGCGCGATGCGCAAGGGCCTGCAGGGCGCGCAGCGTGCCGGAGCCAAGGGTGTCCGCATCCAGGTGTCGGGCCGCCTCGGCGGCGCCGAGATGAGCCGCTCGGAGTTCTACCGCGAAGGCCGTGTGCCCCTGCACACCCTCCGCGCGAACATCGACTACGGCTTCTACGAGGCCAAGACCACCTTCGGTCGCATCGGCGTGAAGGTCTGGATCTACAAGGGCGATCTCACCAACAAGGAACTGGCGCGCGAGCAGGCGGCTCAGAAGCCGTCGCGCGAGCGCGGTGACCGCCGCCGTGGCCCCCGCAACGAGGCCCCGGTCGCAGAAGGAGCGTCGGCGTAATGCTCATCCCCCGCAAGGTCAAGTACCGCAAGCAGCACCACCCCAAGCGCGGTGGCCAGGCCACCGGTGGCACCAAGGTGTCCTTCGGTGAGTACGGCATCCAGGCCCTGACGCCCGCCTACGTGACCAACCGTCAGATCGAGTCCGCTCGTATCGCCATGACGCGTCACATCAAGCGTGGCGGAAAGGTGTGGATCAACATCTACCCCGACCGACCGCTGACCAAGAAGCCGGCCGAAACCCGCATGGGTTCCGGTAAGGGTTCGCCGGAGTGGTGGGTCGCAAACGTCAAGCCGGGCCGGGTCCTCTTCGAGGTCTCGGGCGTCGACGAGGAACTGGCTCGTGAGGCGCTGACCCGCGCAATCCACAAGCTGCCGCTGAAGGCACGCATCATCAAGCGCGAGGAGGGCGACGCGTAATGGCGATCGGCACCAAGACGCTCGCGACCAGCGAGCTGGACACGTTCGAAGACCAGCGCCTCGTCGAGGAGCTGCGCAAGGCCAAGGAAGAGCTGTTCAACCTGCGCTTCCAGTCGGCCACCGGGCAGCTGGAGAGCCACGGCCGCATCCGTGCGGTCAAGCGCGACATCGCGCGGCTCTACACCGTGATCCGCGAGCGCGAGCTCGGCATCCGTGCCACGCCCGCGCCCGTCGAGACGAAGGCGAAGAAGAGCAAGGCCAAGAAGGCGGACACCGCCGAGGCCGCGAAGGAAGAGGCTGAGTGATGGCCACCACGAAGAAGGCAGCCGCCGAGGCCGCGGAGCAGGTTGCCGGCCACGAGCACGCCGAACACGACGTGCGTGACGCCGACGCCCGCGGGTACCGCAAGGCCCGCCGCGGCTACGTCGTCAGCGACAAGATGGACAAGACCATCGTCGTCGAGGTCGAGGACCGCGTGAAGCACCCGCTCTACGGCAAGGTCATGCGCCGCACCTCGAAGGTGAAGGCCCACGACGAAGAGAACACCGCCGGCGTCGGCGACCTCGTCGTCATCAACGAGACGCGTCCGCTGAGCGCCACCAAGCGCTGGCGTCTCGTGGAGATCCTGGAGAAGGCAAAGTGATTCAGAACGAGTCCCGGCTGAAGGTCGCCGACAACACCGGCGCCAAAGAGCTGCTGACGATCCGCGTGCTGGGTGGGTCCAACCGCCGCTACGCGGGCCTGGGCGACACCATCGTCGCCACGGTCAAGGACGCCATCCCCGGCGGAAACGTCAAGAAGGGCGACGTGGTCAAGGCCGTCGTCGTCCGCACCGTCAAGCACACCCGTCGTCCCGACGGGTCGTACATCAAGTTCGACGAGAACGCCGCCGTGATCCTGAAGACCGACGGGGAGCCCCGCGGCACCCGTATCTTCGGGCCGGTCGGCCGTGAGCTTCGCGACAAGAAGTTCATGAAGATCGTCTCGCTCGCCCCGGAGGTCATCTGATCATGGCGAACATCAAGAAGGGCGACCTGGTTCAGGTCATCTCGGGCGCCAAGCCCGAGCGCGGCGGCGACCGCGGCAAGCAGGGCAAGGTCCTCGAGGTCCTTGTCGAGCAGAACCGCGTCATCGTCGAGGGCGTGAACTACGTCACCAAGCACAGCCGCGTGGGCCAGTCCCAGCGCGGCACCAAGACGGGCGGCATCGAGACGATGGAAGCCCCGATCCACATCTCCAACGTCGCCGTCGTCGACCCCGAGACCAAGAAGCCGACCCGCGTCGGCCACCGGGTCGAGGAGCAGGTCAAGGACGGCGTCAAGCGCACGGTCCGCGTGCGCTACGCGAAGAAGTCAGGCAAGGACCTCTGAACATGAGCACCGCCACTGCCGCTGAGACTGGCAAAATCCAGCCTCGCCTGAAGCAGAAGTACAACACCGACATCAAGAAGGCCCTGCAGGAGGAGTTCGGCTACGCGAACGTCATGCAGATCCCCGGTCTGGTGAAGGTCGTCGTGAACACCGGCGTCGGCGAGGCAGCTCGCGACAGCAAGGTGATCGACGGTGCGGTCGAGGACCTCACCAAGATCACCGGTCAGAAGCCGGTCGTCACCAAGGCCCGCAAGTCGATCGCGCAGTTCAAGCTGCGCGAAGGACAGGCCATCGGCGCGCACGTCACCCTCCGCGGTGACCGCGCGTGGGAGTTCGTCGACCGTCTGGTCAACCTCGCTCTGCCCCGCATCCGCGACTTCCGCGGTCTGTCGGGCAAGCAGTTCGACGGCAACGGCAACTACACGTTCGGCCTCCAGGAGCAGTCGGTGTTCCACGAGATCGACCAGGATCGTATCGACCGCGTCCGCGGCTTCGACATCACGGTCGTGACCTCGGCGAAGACCGACGACGAGGGCCGCGCTCTCCTGCGCCACCTCGGCTTCCCGTTCCGCACGGACGACGCCCAGGCGTGACTTACCCCGTGGGCCCGGGACTTCCGGGCCCACACACCACCACAGGTCGGCCGTCGTGTAACGGCGTACGAAACCTGGTGACAGAAAGAAGCAATCCATGACGATGACAGACCCGGTCGCAGACATGCTGACCCGTCTGCGCAACGCGAACTCGGCACACCACGACTCCGTGTCGCTGCCGAGCTCGAAGCTCAAGACCCACATCGCCGAGATCCTCAAGCAGGAGGGCTACATCTCCGGCTGGGCCGTCGAGGACGCCCGCGTCGGTCAGACCCTGACCCTCACGCTCAAGTACGGCCCCAACCGCGAGCGTTCCATCGCGGGTATCAAGCGCGTGTCCAAGCCCGGCCTGCGCGTGTACGCCAAGTCGACCGAGATCCCCACGGTGCTCGGCGGCCTCGGCGTCGCCATCCTGTCCACCTCCTCCGGTCTTCTCACCGACCGCCAGGCCGAATCGAAGGGCGTGGGTGGGGAAGTCCTCGCCTACGTGTGGTGATCTGACATGTCGAGAATCGGACGTCTTCCCATCGACATCCCCGCCGGAGTGACCGTTTCGGTCGACGGCCGCGATGTCTTCGTCAAGGGCCCCAAGGGTGAACTGAGCGTCACCATCGCCCGACCCATCGAAGTCGCCGTCGAGGAGAACCAGGTCATCGTGACCCGTCCCGACGACGAGCGCGAGTCTCGGTCGCTCCACGGCCTGACCCGCACCCTCATCAACAACAACATCATCGGTGTCACCCAGGGCTACTCCAAGGGCCTCGAGGTCGTCGGTACCGGATACCGCGTGCAGCAGAAGGGGTCGAACATCGAGTTCGCCCTCGGCTTCTCGCACCCCGTCCTGGTCGAGCCGCCGGCAGGCATCACGTTCACGGTCGAAGGCAACAACAAGGTCACCGTGAGCGGAATCGACAAGCAGGCCGTCGGCGAGACGGCTGCCAACATCCGCAAGATCCGCAAGCCCGAGCCTTACAAGGGCAAGGGTGTGCGTTACGCGGGCGAGGTTGTCCGCCGCAAGGCCGGAAAGGCTGGTAAGTAAGCATGGCTGTGAAGTCGAAGAACGTCGCCCGTGCGCGTCGTCACGCCCGCCTTCGCAAGAAGATCGTCGGCACCGAGGTGCGTCCGCGCCTGGTCGTGACCCGCTCGGCACGCCACGTGTTCGTCCAGGTCGTCGACGACGGCAAGGGCCACACGGTCGCGTCCGCGTCCACGCTCGAGTCGGATCTGCGCTCGTTCGACGGTGACAAGACCGCCAAGGCGCGCAAGGTCGGCGAGCTCGTCGCCGAGCGCGCGAAGGCCGCCGGTGTCGAGGAAGTCGTGTTCGACCGTGGCGGCAACCGCTACGCCGGCCGCGTCGCCGCGATCGCCGACGGTGCCCGCGAGGGAGGGCTGAACCTGTGAGTGACAACAAGGAGACCGAAGTGACCGCCACCGAGCAGGCCGCGCCCGAGCAGGCCGCTGCCGAGGCGCCGCAGACCGAGCGCGAGCCGCGCGAAGGCCGCCGCGGCGGTCGCGAGCGCAACAACAACCGCGACCGCGGTTCGCGTGACCGGGGCGACAACCAGTTCCTCGAGCGCGTCGTCACCATCAACCGCGTCTCGAAGGTCGTCAAGGGTGGTCGTCGCTTCAGCTTCACCGCGCTCGTCGTCGTCGGCGACGGAAACGGTGTGGTCGGCGTCGGCTACGGCAAGGCCCGTGAGGTGCCCCTGGCGATCTCGAAGGGTGTCGAAGAGGCCAAGCGCAACTTCTTCCGCGTTCCCCGCTCGGCCTCGACCATCCCGCACCCGGTGCAGGGTGAGGCCGCAGCCGGTGTGGTGCTCCTGCGCCCGGCCGCTGCCGGTACCGGTGTCATCGCCGGTGGTCCGGTGCGTGCCGTGCTCGAGTGCGCCGGCATCCACGACGTGCTGTCGAAGTCGCTCGGCTCGTCGAACACGATCAACATCGTCCACGCGACGGTGGAGGCCCTGAAGCAGCTCGAGGAGCCCCGCGCGGTCGCCGCGCGTCGTGGCCTCGAGTTCGACCAGGTCGCCCCCGCCCGTCTCGTGCGTGCGGAGGCCGAGGCCGCCGCCACTGCGAAGGCTGGTGCATGATGGCCGCACGTCTGAAGGTGACCCAGGTCAAGTCCAAGGTGAGCGAGAAGCAGAACCAGCGTGACACGCTGCGCAGCCTCGGTCTCAAGCGGATCGGCGACACCGTCGTCCGCCCCGACGACGCGCAGACGCGCGGCTACGTCAAGACCGTCGCCCACCTCGTGAAGGTTGAGGAGATCGACTGATGGCTGAGAACGACAAGGTCGAAGCCGAGAAGGCTCCGGCGAAGAAGACGGCCAAGCCGGCCGCGAAGAAGTCCGCCAAGCCCGCCGAGACCGAGGCTGCCGCCTCGCGCCCCGGTGTGCTGAAGGTCCACCACCTGCGTCCGGTCCCCGGCGCCCACACCGCCAAGACCCGCGTCGGTCGTGGTGAGGGCTCGAAGGGTAAGACCGCCGGTCGTGGCACCAAGGGCACGAAGGCGCGCTACCAGGTGCGCCCCGGCTTCGAGGGTGGCCAGATGCCGCTGCACATGCGCACCCCGAAGCTGCGTGGGTTCAAGAACCCGTTCCGCGTCGAGTACCAGGTCGTGAACCTGAGCAAGCTCGCGGAACTGTACCCGCAGGGCGGTGACGTCACCGTGAGCGACCTGGTCGCCAAGGGTGCCGTCCGCAAGAACGAGAAGGTCAAGGTGCTCGGCACCGGCGACATCTCGGTGGCCCTCACCGTCGACGTCGACAAGGTCTCCGGCTCGGCCGAGCAGAAGATCGTCGCCGCGGGCGGGTCGATCAAGTAAGTCCCTGACGGGGGTCGGAGGTCACTCCGGCCCCCGTTCGGCTACCCTGGGTAGCGGCGTGCCCGTGTGCCGCCTCGCATTCCCACCTGGAGGCATCGTCTTGTTCAGCGCCATCGCGCGGGTCTTCCGCACCCCCGACCTACGGCGGAAGATCGCGTTCACCCTCGCGATCATCGCCATCTACCGTCTGGGTGCGCACATCCCGGCACCGTTCGTGGACTTCCCGAACATCCAGGAGTGCCTGCAGATCACCGGCACGACCGAGGGGCTCCTCTCGCTCGTGAACCTGTTCTCCGGCGGCGCGCTGTTGCAGTTGTCGATCTTCGCGCTGGGCGTCATGCCCTACATCACCGCGACGATCATCGTGCAGCTGTTGCGGGTGGTCATCCCGCACTTCGAGACCCTCTACAAGGAGGGCCAGTCGGGGCAGGCCAAGCTGACGCAGTACACGCGCTATCTGACGATCGCCCTGGCGCTGCTGCAGTCGACGACCCTCGTCACGGTCGCACGCAGCGGTCAGCTGTTCGGCGTCACCGACGTCGCCGCCTGCCAGCAGGTGCTCACCAACGACGTGTGGTGGGCGCAGCTGCTCATGATCATCACCATGACCGCCGGCACGGGCCTCATCATGTGGTTCGCCGAGCTGGTCACCGAGCGCGGCATCGGCAACGGCATGTCGCTGCTGATCTTCACCTCCATCGCCGCGGCCTTCCCCGCCTCGATGTGGGCGATCGCCACCTCGCAGGGCTTCGAGGTCTTCTTGCTGGTGCTCGCCGTCGGCATCGTCGTGGTCGCCCTCGTCGTCTTCGTCGAACAGTCGCAGCGGCGCATCCCCGTGCAGTACGCCAAGCGCATGGTCGGTCGGCGCACGTACGGCGGCACGAACACCTACATCCCGATCAAGGTCAACATGGCCGGCGTGGTGCCCGTCATCTTCGCTTCGTCGCTGTTGTACATCCCGGCCCTCATCGCGCAGTTCAACCAGCCGCAGGCCGGCGAGGAAGCGGCACCGTGGGTGGCGTGGATCGCACAGTACTTCACCACGGGTGACTCGCCGATCTACATGGCGACCTACTTCCTGCTGATCGTCGGATTCACATACTTCTACGTCGCCATCACCTTCAACCCGGTCGATGTCGCCGACAACATGAAGAAGTACGGCGGATTCATCCCCGGCATCCGCGCCGGTCGCCCCACGGCCGAGTACCTCGACTACGTGCTCACCCGCATCACGCTGCCCGGCTCGATCTACCTCGGTCTGATCGCGTTGCTGCCGCTGATCGCGCTGGCCACGGTCGGGGCCAACCAGAACTTCCCGTTCGGCGGTGCGTCGATCCTCATCATCGTCGGTGTCGGTCTCGAAACCGTGAAGCAGATCGACGCTCAGCTTCAGCAGCGTCACTACGAAGGGCTCCTCCGATGACGGACCAGACCGCTCGACTTCTGATCGTGGGCCCGCAGGGCTCCGGGAAGGGCACGCAGGGCGTGCGTATCGCCGAAGCCTTCGGCATCCCTGCCATCTCGACCGGCGACATGTTCCGCGCCGCGGTCGCGGCCGGCACCGATCTGGGAAACCAGGTCAAGACCCTCATCGAGGCGGGGAACCTCGTTCCCGACGAGCTCACCAGCGCCGTCGTCGCCGACCGCCTGGCGCAGGAGGACGCGGCCGACGGTTTCCTCCTGGACGGTTACCCGCGCAACCTCGGCCAGGTCGCCGACCTCGACGCGTTCCTGGAGGCGCGCGGCGAGAAGATCGACGCGGTCATCGAGCTGAACGTGCCCCGTGAGGAGAGCATCGCCCGCCTCACCCAGCGGGCGCAGGAGCAGGGGCGTACCGATGACACCGAAGAGGTCATCGCGAACCGTCTCGGCATCTACGAGCGCGAGACGGCGCCCATCCTCGGTGTGTACCGCGAGCGCGGGGCCGTCGACACGATCGACGGGGTGGGATCTCTCGACGAGATCACCGAGCGCATCGTCGCGGCACTCGAGCAGCGCGGCCTCACACGGCGCGCGCTGGCCTGACGTGTCGCGGTCGCTGATCCCCGGTCGCCGTTCCCCCTACAAGACCCCCGCGCAGCTGCGCTCGATGATCGAGCCCGGCCGCATCACCTCAGACGCCCTCGCGGCCGTCCGTGCGCTGATCGCCCCCGGGGTCACCACGGGCGAACTCGACGCCGCCGCGTCCGAGGTCATCACCTCGCGCGGGGCGAAATCGAACTTCCAGATGGTGCGCGGCTACCGGCACACCATCTGCGCGTCGGTCAACGAGCAGGTCGTGCACGGCATCCCCGGTGACCGCGTGCTCGAACCCGGTGACATCGTCTCCATCGACGCCGGGGCGGAATACCGCGGCTGGAACGGAGACTCGGCGTTCACCGTGGTCATCCCCGATCCCGCGCGCCCCGACCTCGTCGCCGCCCGCGAAGAGCTGTCGCGCGTGACGCAGGGTTCCCTGTGGGCCGGGATCGCGGCGATGTCGACGGCGAAGCACATCGGGGAGATC
The DNA here is from genome assembly GCF_039531285.1 of Microbacterium aquimaris. Lineage (NCBI taxonomy): Bacteria > Bacillati > Actinomycetota > Actinomycetes > Micrococcales > Microbacteriaceae > Microbacterium > Microbacterium aquimaris. The sequence continues at coordinate 1,329,010 of NZ_BAAAPT010000001.1, forward strand.
GGCGCGGCGATCCAGGCCTACATCGAAGCCCAGGGCGAGTACGGCATCCTGCGCGAGTACGTCGGACACGGCATCGGGCGGAAGATGCATGAATCGCCGTCGGTGTTCAACTACCGCGTCGCCGACCCCGGGCCCGAGGTGCGTCCGGGACTCGTGCTGGCGATCGAGCCGATGGTGGTCGCCGGCAGTGACGTCACGTTCGTCGAGGACGACGGCTGGACCGTCTCAACGGTCGACGGCATGGCCGGCTCACATTGGGAACATAGCGTCGCCCTGCATGATGGCGGGGTGTGGGTGCTCACGGCGCCCGACGGCGGGGCGGAGGGCCTCGCTCCGTTCGGTGTCACACCCCGAGAGATCGCATAGGAAGAGGAACGCAGCATGATGGCAGCGAGCGCGAAGCAGACCAACTGGTTCGCCGTGTGGGTCAGCGTCGTGGTCGTGGCGGTGCTCGTCGTCGTGACCGCGCTGGTGGTGTGGATGAACAGTGCCGCCACCGATCCGGGTGAGCCCCCGCAGGGATCCGGCATCAACCAGGAGACCGGCGCGATCGTCGTCGGCGACGGTGAGCAGAGCCTGGACGAGTACATCGACTTCATGTGCCCCATCTGCGGTCAGTTCGAAGAGGTCTACGGGGACGCGATCCTCGATCTCGTCGATGACGGCACGATCACGCTCAACATCCACCCCATCTCGATCCTCGACCGCTTCTCGCAGGGCACCGAGTACTCGACCCGGGCGGCCAACGCGATGTACTGCGTCGCCGAAGCCGACCCCGACGCGGCGGTGCCGTTCATGCAGGCGCTGTTCGCCGGTCAGCCGGCGGAGAACACCGAGGGCCTGTCGGATGACGAGCTCCTCGCCGTGGCCGAAGGTGTCGGCGTGACGGGCATCGACGCGTGCGTGACCGAGGGCGAGTACACCGACTACGTCACCGCGATGACCCAGAACACCCCGGTCCAGCCGGGCAACTCCGGCATCGCGACGCCGACCGTCGAGGTCAACGGCGAGGTCATCGCCAACTCCGAGCTGCCCGAGCCCGAGAACCTGGCCTCGCTCTTCGACTGACCGCGCAGCCCGGGTCGATAAACGCCGAACGCCCCGAGAAACCACGCATCGCCGGGTTTCTCGGGGCGTTTCGCATTCATCGCCACCGGCCGTCGGCGCGTCGGGTCGCGAGCGTGGCGAGCATCGCCGCGTGCTCCGCCCGCTCCGGACGAAGGCCCGCTGCGTGCAGTTTGCGGCGCAGCGGTGTCACCGCGAGCGCGTCCGCTCGATCCCATCGTGCGAAGCCGTCGCACTGCCGCCGGAGGCGGTCTTCGCGTCGTTTCTCGGCGACGATGGCTCTCACTGCTTCGGGGGCCTCGCTTGCGGCGTACTTGCCGTATCCGTCGGACTCGCCGATGGCGCGGGCGCGCGGGAAGAAGAAGTCGACGCGGTCGTCGAAGCCTTCGCTCGAAAACCAGCGCTGCAGTTCCGGGGCCTCGAACCCCGACCATTCGATCACCGCGCGGCTGATCGATTCGCCGGGCGACTCAGACCGAGGATCGGCCCGGTCCACCGCCCAGAGGACCTGGTCGCGGCGGCGCGGGTTCGCCCGCGACTCGGCGAGGGCCCGCATATGCGAGCGGTCCGCGGCATCCGAGCGGAGCGGAGCGATCGCGGCGTCCGCAACCGCCAGAGCGAACGCCGGCGTGAGAACGCGCAGCAGGTCGAGGGTCGTGTCGGCCACCGACGTGACGCTGATCACGCCGCTACGGATCATTCTCGGGTCTTCGCTGGTGTGGACGGCCACGTCTCCGAAGCGACGCGAGCGCGACCGTTCGGGGTCGTACACGTGGATGTCGGCGGGTTCGCCGAAGATCGGCAGACCGAGGAGCGCTGCAGCGGACTCGAAAGCGAAGACGGTTCCCGGTCGGCGGGCGGCCACGGCGTGCACGCGAGCGAGATAGCGGTCCCACGGCGCAAGCCCGTGCCAGAGCCGACGTTCCGCGTAGACGCCGGTGCGGACGCGGATGAAGTCCTGGTCGGCACGCACGCGCAACCTCCCGGTGTCGAACGCGCGTGCGCAATGGAGGGGAACGGGCGACGGTCGCAGGAGGGAAGTGGAGTCCGGCATATGCCGACACTGCCGGTTCGGCGCATCCCCTCGTGCTCGGGGTGGCCGTCGTCGGGGATCCGCCAACGGCGACGGCGGTTGGGGAGGAATCGTCGACACACCCGGATCGGCGCGAGGCATCGCGCAATGCGGGGTTTGTCCCGGCGAACCGGGTTTATCGCGGGCTCGCCGGGGGCGGGGACGGTCGCGGGCGGGTTCGGGCCCCCGGGGAGCGGATGGGGGAGCGGGGCAGCGTCGTGCGTAGTTGTGTGGGCGGGCAATACCACGTATGCTCGTTCTTTGGTGCGTTGCGCCTGTCGTGGCGTGTCCACGCACCGAACCCCATCACCGCAGACCGACCGGCTGCACGGGGCGTCAACATGGCCTGTGGCCGTGGGGCTGCCCCGGGCGCGCGAGCTGCACGAGCGATAGTGAGTTTATGGCGAAGAAAGACGGTGTCATCGAGATCGAGGGCGTCATCTCCGAGGCGCTACCCAACGCGATGTTCCGCGTTGAGCTGACCAACGGGCACAAGGTGCTGGCCACGATCTCCGGAAAGATGCGGCAGAACTACATCCGCATCATCCCCGAAGACCGCGTCGTCGTCGAACTCAGCCCGTACGACCTCACGCGGGGTCGGATCGTGTACCGCTACCGCTGAGCCGGTCGAGAAGTAACGGCCCGGAGCGCGGCGAACCCCGCGTGCCGCGGCACGAAGACAGCGAACAAGGAAAAGAAAAATGAAGGTCAACCCCAGCGTCAAGCCGATCTGCGACCACTGCAAGGTCATCCGTCGCAACGGCCGCGTCATGGTCATCTGCAAGTCCAACCCGCGTCACAAGCAGCGCCAGGGCTGAGGCAGTACCACCACGGACAACTGAACACACCTCTACGGCAGGATCAGAACCCGCAAGGGGGACACCTCGGGGCGGAGGCCCGGGCACCGATCCTGCTCCACACCTCCACGACACTCCTTTGGAGATGACATGGCACGTCTGGCCGGAGTCGACATCCCGCGCGACAAGCGCGTGGTGATCGCTCTCACGTACATCTACGGCATCGGCCGTACCCGTTCCGCCGAGATCCTCGCTTCGACCGAGATCGACGGGAACATCCGCGTCAAGGACCTCACCGACGACCAGCTCGTCGCGCTCCGCGACTTCATCGAGGGCACCTACAAGGTCGAGGGTGACCTCCGCCGCGAGGTGGCCGCCGACATCCGCCGCAAGGTCGAGATCGGCTCCTACGAAGGCCTGCGTCACCGCCGTGGCCTGCCCGTGCGCGGCCAGCGCACGAAGACGAACGCTCGCACCCGCAAGGGCCCGAAGCGCACCGTCGCCGGTAAGAAGAAGGCCCGCTAAGGCGCGCTGCAAGGTTTAGAGGAGAACACTCATGGCACAGGCCAAGACCGCTGCGCGCAAGCCGCGCCGCAAGGAAAAGAAGAACATCGCGCTGGGCCAGGCCCACATCAAGTCGACGTTCAACAACACGATCGTCTCGATCACCGACCCCTCGGGCGCCGTCATCAGCTGGGCCTCCTCCGGTGGCGTCGGCTTCAAGGGTTCGCGCAAGTCGACCCCGTACGCCGCAGGTATGGCCGCCGAGGCCGCCGCGCGTCAGGCACAGGACCACGGCGTGAAGAAGGTCGACGTGTTCGTGAAGGGCCCGGGTTCGGGCCGCGAGACCGCGATCCGCTCGCTGCAGGCCGCCGGCCTCGAGGTGGGGTCCATCCAGGACGTCACCCCGCAGGCGCACAACGGCTGCCGCCCCCCGAAGCGCCGCCGCGTCTGAGTTTGCCGCACCCGGGTTCCGGTGCGTGGGTACGCCCGCGCATCGGCCCGGGATTCGGTCGTTTTCACGACGGACCGCCACATGCGGGCCGTCCCACAACTCAACAACTCAACCAGCAAGTGTCATATAGCGGGCACTTAGCCGAAAGGAACACATAGTGCTCATCGCACAGCGTCCCACCCTGAACGAGGAGAAGATCGGGGAGTTCCGCAGCCGCTTCGTCATCGAGCCGCTCGAGCCCGGCTTCGGTTACACGATCGGCAACGCGCTGCGTCGCAGCCTGCTCTCGTCGATCCCCGGCGCGGCCGTCACCGGTATCCGCATCGACGGCGTCCTGCACGAGTTCAGCACCATCCCGGGTGTGAAGGAAGATGTCACCGAGATCATCCTGAACATCAAGCAGCTGGTCGTGTCGAGTGAGCGCGACGAGCCGATCACCGCGTACCTGCGCAAGACGGGTTCGGGCGAGGTCACCGCCGCCGACATCTCGGCACCGGCCGGCGTCGAGGTGCACAACCCGGAGCTGGTCATCGCGACCCTCAACGACACCGCGAAGTTCGAGCTCGAGCTGACCATCGAGCGTGGCCGCGGCTACGTGTCGGCGAACCAGAACCGCAACGAGTACGCCGAGGCCGGTCAGATCCCGGTCGACTCGATCTACTCGCCGGTCCTCAAGGTCAGCTACCGCGTCGACGCCACCCGTGCCGGTGAGCGCACCGACTTCGACAAGCTCGTCCTGGATGTCGAGACCAAGCCCTCGATCGCCCCGCGCGACGCCGTCGCGTCGGCGGGCCGCACCCTCACCGAGCTGTTCGGTCTCGCCCGCGAGCTGAACGTCGAGGCCGAGGGCATCGAGATCGGCCCGGCGCCGGTCGCCGAGGTCGCCTCGAACGAGCTGTCGATGCCGATCGAGGACCTCGATCTGTCGGTGCGTTCGTACAACTGCCTGAAGCGTGAAGGCATCAACACGGTCAGCGAACTGGTCGCCCTGTCGGAGACCCAGCTGATGAACATCCGCAACTTCGGTCAGAAGTCGGTCGACGAGGTGCGCGACAAGCTCGTCTCGCTCGGCCTTTCGCTCAAGGACTCGGTCCCCGGGTTCGACGGCGCGCACTTCTACGCCGGCTACGACGAAGAAAACGCCTGAGCCGCACGGCGGCCGGACTGACCGGCCACCGTTTCCGACCGACTTTTCCCACCTGGAGTAATTGAGAAATGCCCAAGCCCACGAAGGGTCCCCGCCTCGGAGGCGGCCCCGCACACGAGCGTCTGATGCTTGCGAACCTCGCCGCGGCGTTGTTCACCCACAAGTCGATCAAGACCACCGAGACCAAGGCGAAGCGCCTCCGTCCGCTGGCCGAGCGTCTGATCACGTTCGCCAAGCGCGGTGACCTGCACGCCCGTCGTCGCGTGCAGTCGATCATCGGTGACAAGGAAGTCGTGCACATCCTGTTCGCCGAGATCGCACCGCTGGTCGCCGAGCGTGAGGGCGGCTACACCCGCATCACCAAGGTCGGCAACCGCAAGGGTGACAACGCTCCCATGGCCGTGATCGAGCTCGTCCTCGAGCCGGTCACGCCGAAGGCGAAGAACACCAAGAAGACCGCCGCGCCGGTCGCCGAGGAGACCCCGGCCGAGGAGACCCCGGCCGAGGAGACCCCGGCCGAGGAGACCCCGGCCGAGGCTCCCGCCGACGAGGCCGGCGCCGAGTCGACCGAGGAGGGCGAAGCCGCCGAGGCCGCCGCCGAGGACGCCGACACCACGAAGTGACGCCCGCCGGCTCTGCCGGATCATCGCAGCCGGAAGGCCCGCCACCCGCGAGGGGGCGGGCCTTCCGTCGTTACGCGCTCGGTTTGACCGGCCCCGGGGGTGCCCGCGTACCGTGGGGAGGTGGCCGATCAGACCCTGAACCACCGTGTGTCCGCCCCCGAGACCCTCGCACCCGTCGCGCATCCCGACGTGGCGTGGCGATCCCCGACCCCCGAGGACATCGACGCGATCCACGCGGCGCTCGTGTCCGCCGACGAAGTCGACCACCCGACGTGGGCCTTCGCCCGCGGGGACGTGGAGGACTGGTTCGAGCTGCCGCAGACGACCGCCGAGGACCTGCTGGTCGGGGAGACGCCCGAGGGGCGCATCGTCGCCGTGGGTGCCGCGATCAAGCAGGAGGACACCTCGCTCGAGGTGCGGGTGAGTCTGCAGGGCGCAGTCGTGCCCGACATGCGCCGCCGCGGACTGGGCACCATCGTGGGACGGTGGCAGTACGACCGGGCCCTCCAGTTGCTCGCGGCCGAAACGGAGGCGACCGTCGACGGCGTCATCGAGCAGTATGTCCACGAGAACGACCCGGGCGCCGCCGCCATCGCCGGAGCGCTCGGGATGACGGTGGGCCGCTGGTTCGTCGTCATGGAGCGCGACCTCACCGAGCCGGTCTTCGAGGTCGAGGGTGACATCGAGGCCGGGGTGGACCTCGTGCCGCTGACCGCCGACCGCGTCGACGATGTGCGCCTGGCCCGAAACGACGCCTTCCGTGACCACTGGGGCAGCGTGCCGTACTCGGAGGAGTACTGGGGGTCGTTCACCGGGTCGGAACACTTCAGCCTCGAGCTGTCGACGGTGGCCGTCATCGACGGCGAGGTCGCGGCGTTCTGCCTCGTGACCGTCAACGAGGAGAACTGGGAGCGCCGCGGACTGCCCTACGCCTACATCGAGTACGTCGGCGTCGTGCGGGCCCACCGGGGCAAGGGGCTCGCGCCGCGCGTGATCCGTCGGACGCTGCGGGCGATGGCCGCCAGCGGCCTCAAGGCCACGCAGCTCGATGTCGACACCGACAGCCCGACCGGCGCGAACACCCTCTACGAGAGCCTCGGGTTCGTCGAGCGCGATCGCGAGCAGGTCTTCACCCGCCACTATTGAGCGTGAGCCGCTGTGCGCGCGTGTGGCGGGGCATAGAGTGTGCGGGTGAGTCAGACCCCGTCCGCCGCCGGTGCGCCGCTCAGCGCGCGCGTGACGGCTCCGCAGCACCTGTCACACCCGACCCATCCTGACGTTGCGGTGTGGAGAGGGGCGACGGCGGCCGATATCGACGCGGTGCACGCGGTGATCGCCGCGGCGGATCGTGTCGACCATCCGACGTGGGTGACACCGCGGGAGGACGTCGCCGACACGTTCGCCCTCGCGGACGTCGATCATCTCACCGACACGGCCCTCGCTTTCTCGGCCGACGGGGAACCCGTCGCGGTGGGATCGGTGATGCGGCACCCGGACACATCCGTGGCGGTCAAGATCCACCTCAGTGGTGCGGTGCATCCGCAGTGGCGCCGTCGGGGTCTGGGCGCGCGGTTGATGGCCTGGCAGCAGACCCGTGCACGCCAGATGCTGGCCGCGTGCGAAGGCGCCGTGCCGGGCGAGGTGCACGTGTACGCGCACGACGGCGACGACGGGACCGTCGTGCTCGCCGAGCGTGCCGGGATGGTCACCGGACGCTGGTTCACGACCATGGAGCGCCACATGTCGCATCCGATCCCGGAGCTCGGCGTTGCGGAGGGCGTGACCCTCGTGGGCTTCGACCCCGCGCGCGACGAGGCGACGCGTCATGCCCGCAACGACGCCTTCCGCGACCATTGGGGGAGCCTTCCGACGCCGCCGGAGCGGTGGGCGCAATTCACCGGCGGGGCATTCCTGCGACGCGACCTGTCGACCCTGGCGGTGATCGACGGTGAGGTGGCGGCGTTCTGCCTGGCATCGGTCAACGAGGACGACTGGGTCGCCCTGGGTGCCACCCACAGCTACATCGACCTCATCGGCGTGGTCCGCGCGCACCGCGGCCGCCGCCTCGCGCCGCTGGTGATCACCCGCACCCTGTCGGCCATCGCGACCGCCGGGCTCGAGCGGGCGGTCCTGGATGTGGACACGGCCAGTCCCACGGGGGCGAACTCGCTCTATGAAGGCCTGGGTTTCGTGGCGACCGAACGCGACCGCGTCTTCGTCGCCCACTTCTGAGTCCTCCGGTGCCGCCCGCTACCGTGGCACCATCGGCGGGCCGTCGCTGTGCTCCTCACGGAACGCGCGCAGCTGCTCGCCGTAGCGTCTCACCGCGCGTTCGTACTCGGCGCGTTCGATGCCGGCCGCGACCGCTTCGGCGTACACGTCGCCGCCGCGGTGACCCGGGTGGATGCGGTCGCCGGCCAGCAGGTCGGTGTGCGGGGCGATCGCGCCGTTCCAGTCGGCGATGCTCACGCCGGCGTGCGTGGCGGCGAAACCCCGCAGCGTGTCGTTGACCCCGCCGATCCAGTCGCGCGGCGCGTAGGCGTTGACGAGCACGAGGCGTCGGTCGGGCCCGGTGATCTCGACCATCTCCTCGAGCGTCTCGCGGTCGACGGGGCCGTTGGTGCCGAGCCCCACGACGACCACCGGTCGCAGTCGTCCCTCGTCGGCGAGGGTGCGGAGGATGCCCGGACCCGCCCAGGCCGACCGCGACTCCGCGGCGTCGACGACGATGTCGGGGAACTCCGCGAGCAGGGACGGGGCGGACGCGAGCATGACCGAGTCCCCGACGGCGACGATCTCCTCGCCCGAGACCGGGGTGGGTGACGGGGTCGGGACGCCGCCGGGTGTCTGTCCGGGCGTGGGGGCGGCGGTCGGCTCGGCGGGCGTCGGTGACGGGGTGGCCGTCTTTGCGGCCAGTGCGGCGGCGCCGGCTTCGACGGCCGCCTGCCCCGAGGAGACGGCGGGCGCGGCGGCGAGGGCCGCACCGGTGCCCGCGAGGAGGACGGCACCGGCGGCGAGACCCGCGAGTGCCGGAAGCCGGCGTGCCGCGCGGGCGCGAAGCGAGGCTCCGAAACGGTCGAGGGTGCCCCGGAATCCGAAGCGGCGCACCGGCGTCTCGACGACGCGGTGGGAGAGCTCGGCCAGCGACAGGGTCAGCGCGAGAGCGAGGAGGCCGATCCCGCCCGGCACGCCGGCGTCGGGCCCCGTGCCCTCGAACGCGGCCAGCAGCAGCACGAGCAATGGCCAGTGCCACAGGTAGATCCCATAGGAGCGCTCGCCCACCCAGCGCAGCGGTGCGATGTCGAGAGCGCGCCCGAAGCGCGACCCGGGCCACGCGGCGACGAGGATCGCCACCGCGGCGCACACGCTTCCCGCGAGCAGGGCTCCCGGGAATGTCGTGGTGGTGTCGCCGGCGGGAAGGGACGCGACGACGAGGACCCCCAGCAGGGCGGCGACGCCCGCGGCGGTCGTGGTGCCGCCGACCGCCCCCGAGCGGGCCCACGTCGGGACGGCGCGTGTGGCGAGGCGGTGCCGGAGTGGCGGGACGGCGAACGCGAGCGCGATGCCCAGCAGGATGCCGAATGCGTGGCTGTCGGTGCCGAAGTAGGCGCGGGTGAGGTCGTCGCCGGATCCGACGAGCAGCCCCATCCACACCGCTGACGCCGCAGCGAGCACCACTGTCGCGGCGACCCGGGCCCGGGTGCGGCGGATCAGAAGGAACAGGGGAAGCACGAGCGGCCATACGAGGTAGAACTGTTCCTCGACCGCGAGAGACCAGAAGTTGCGGAACAGCTCGGGGGTCGCGGCGGAGAAGTACCCGGTGCCTCCGGCGACGGCGATCCAGTTGTAGCTGAAGGTGAACGCACCGACCACTTGTGCGCCCAGGCGCACCAGAACGTCGCCGCCGACCATCCACGCCGCCGTGGCGCACACGGTGACCACCAGGGTCAGGGCCGGCAGGAGGCGTCGGGCGCGACGGCGCCAGAAGTCTGCCAGAGACACCCGGCCCGTCGCCCGACGTTCCCGCAGGAGGAGGCTCGTGATCAGGAACCCGCTGATGACGAAGAAGACGTCGACGCCGACGAAGCCGCCGGCGAAGATCGTGCCGGGGAACAGGTGGTACACCACGACCGACGTCACGGCGACGGCCCGGAGGCCGTCCAGACCTGCGAACCGGGTCCGGGGCGCGGTCGAGGGGGTGTGTGGTGCGGTGGTCATCGATTCCGGGAGGGAGAGGCGGCCTGCGGGGCGAGGGGGACACGTCAGTGTACGACTCCGGGGCGGGAAGTGGCCGAGCATCGGTGGGGGAGCCGCGGCGTAGGCTGAGGCCGTGCGAATCCGGCTCGACATCGCCTATGACGGCACGCATTTCCGCGGGTGGGCGCGCCAGCCCGGGCTCCGCACCGTGCAGGGGGAGATCGAGGGGGCCCTCGCGCGCGTGCTCGGGGGAGAACCGCGTCTGGTGGTCGCCGGCCGGACCGACGCCGGCGTGCACGCGTCGGGCCAGGTCGCCCACGTCGACCTCGACCCGGTGCAGACCGAGCGGATGCTCTCCGGTCGGGCACGCACACCGCACGGCGACCCGGTCGGGGTGCTCGCGGGCCGTCTACGGGGGGTGCTCGGCGCGTACTCCGATGTGACCGTGATCGCGACCCGCGCGGCACCGGAGGGCTTCGACGCGCGCTTCTCGGCGGTGTGGCGTCGCTACGCCTACCGGATCGCCGACCACGAGAGCGGATACGACCCGCTCGAGCGGTTGCGCACCACATCGGTCCGGGCCGCCCTCGACGCCGACGCGATGGACGAGGCGGCGCGATCCCTCGTCGGGCTCCATGACTTCGCGGCCTATTGCAAGCCGCGGGAGGGGGCGACCACCATCCGCACCCTGCTCGAATTCGATTGGGCCCGCGACGACGACGGCGTTCTCGTCGCGAACGTGAAGGCGGATGCGTTCTGCCACAGCATGGTGCGCGCGCTCGTCGGCGGGTGCGTCGCGGTCGGGGAGGGGCGACTGTCGGTGCCGGATCTGGCGGCGATCCGCGACGGTCTCGCGCGCGTTCCCGAGGTGAAGGTGCTCGCGGCACGCGGTCTGACCCTCACCGGGGTGGGGTATCCGGCCGATGATCTGTTGGCCGCCCGGGCGGTGCAGACCCGAAACCGTCGCGACGTCGACTGACCACGCGAACGGGGCGGTGCGTGCCTATTCGCCGGGCTGGAAGATCGCGACCGTGAGGGTGTCGCTCGCGGTCTGCTTGGCGTACTCCTTCGAGGTGGGCGTGGTCTGCACGAGGAAGTCGTACGTGAACTGCAGTTGCACGTACGCGGTGTCCGCGGGGACCGCGCCGACGTTGAAGGTCTGCGAATAGCTGTACGGCGACAGGACGAGGTAGCCGGGGGAGACCGCCGACGTGTCGCTTTGCGGGTCGAGGGCACTCAGCGTCTCGCCGTCGCCGTCGTGGGCGACGGCGACCATCGTGGCGCTTTGCAGATAGACCTTCTGCCCGTCGTCGGGAGAGACCTCGGTGACCATGGAGATGCTGACCGGTTTGACCGCGTCTGCGGTCCACAGATCCATCGACAGGGTCGACCAGTAGTCGACGGTGGCCGTGACGGCGCCCGCGACCAGCTCGCGCTGCGTCGAGCCGCTGGAGAGGTCGTTGGGGACCGGGGCGGGCGCCGGGGATGCGGTGGAGGCGGTGGGGGAGGGGGTCGCGTCGCCGTCGCCGTACTCCCATGGGGCCGGGCCACATCCGGCGAGGGCCAGGGCGAGCCCGCCGGCGGCCACCGCCACCGCGGCGCGTCGTGCTGTCCTCATGCGTGGTTCCCCTCCGACGTGTTCTTCGGCCAGTCTACGAGAGGACCCGGCGGCGCCGACGCGCAGGGTGGCCGCTCCATCCTCAAGGCTCCCTCAAGGCAACCTCAAGAACCTCAAGACGGCGACATCGCGTGGTTGTCTTGATCATGTCGCGGGATTTCCTGCGACGCCGCCGGGGACCCGAACCCCGGCGGCACACTCGACCAGCTGGAGCGGAACATCGTGAGCATCTCGACATCGCCGGCCGTGCGCCGCATCTTCGCCGTGGGCGCGGCCGCCGGGCTGGCCGTCTCGCTCGCCGGCTGCACGCAGGTCGCGGAGGCGTTCAACGGGTTCCAGCAACCCGGCGCCGCCGAAGAGCCTGTCACCTACGCCAGCCCCACGCCCCTGGTGACCGAGGACATCGCCTTCGACTCCCTGTTCACGTATGACGGCTCGGTCTCGTTGTCCACCGACGTCGCCGACCAGCTCGAGCTGCGATTGGACGTGTGGGCGGCCGACCCGAAGCGCACCAGCGAGTGGGACACGGACAACGCGAAGACCTTCGGCTTCGCGGTGAACGTCTACGACCACTACGTCGATGAGAAGGCGGTGCTGACCGAGAAGCGTCGGGTGTACATCTCGTCGATCTCGATCAGCTCGCAGACCGCGCAGACCTCGGGACAGGTGCAGAGCCCCTTCCAGTTCAGCTCCGACCCGCGCACTCTGGTGCCCAGCGACACGCTCCGCTCCGACCGCGGCCTGCTGTTGAACAGTTTCCAGGGTGGTCTGCTGGTGCCGGAGACGACCATCAACCAGCTTCCGGCCGACACGTACGGCATCACCCTGGAATTCGCGATGACCATCGCGGTGGAGGGCGTCGCCGACGACGACGACTCCTTCTCACAGCAGACGGTGTACCAGTACCTGCCGATCGCGATATCCTCCGACGAAGTAGCCGAGCAGTGACGGCTGTGATGGGAACGATCATGACGGATGTCAACAGCCCCCGTGCGGTGGCGCCGCACGCGCCCGACTCGATCCTGCCGCGTGAGCCGGACCGCGAACCCGAAGCGGGCCCCGGGTTCGCGGACGATTTCTCGGCGGTTCTGGAGAACACGACCGGGCACCGCTCGACGATCGGATGCGTCATCCCGGCGTACAACGAGGAAGAGTCGATCGCCGACGTCATCCAGTCGCTGCTGGCGCAGACCCGCGTGCCGGATGTCATCCACGTCGTCGTCAACAACACCTCCGACGCCACCGTGCGGATCGCCTCCGAGTTCGCCGGCGCGCACGAGCTCGCGACCGAGATGGGTGAGCAGTTCACCGAGGTGTTCGTCCACGACATCGGCAAGAACCCCGACAAGAAGGTCGGCGCGCTCAACTACGGCTACTCGCTCGTGGAGGGCTACGACTACCTGCTCGGCGTCGACGGCGACACCACGGCGGACCCGCGCGCGGTGGAGTTCCTCGAGACCGAAGCCGTGTCGGACTCCCGCATCGGGGGTATCTCTGCGATCTATTCGATCGACGACCGCCCCATCAAAGGCCTGATCGGCAAGTGGCTCATCGCCGGGCAGCGCACCCAGTTCGCCGCGTTCAACCTGCAGAATCTGCTGCGCGGGCGCAACATGGCTGTGCTCGGCGGGCAGTTCTCGATCTTCTCGACCAACGCGCTGCGCGAGGTCATGCGACAGAACCACCAGTCGACACCGTGGGTGAAGGACAGCGAGGTGGAGGACTCGCTGCTGTCGCTGCAGATCAAGAGCGCCGGCTACCTCACCAAGATCAGCCCGTTCTCCCGCGCCGACGTGGGCGGGATGACCACCCTCCGCGGGTACGACGCCCAGCAGGTGAAGTGGACGTACGGTGCGATCGAGCTCATGTGGCCCGGTCAGCGCGGGGACACGAAGGGTCAGCCGTTCCACCCGAACCTGCGTCTGCGCTGGTTCGAGAACTTCGGCATGCTCACCAACCTGTTCGTGCGTGTGGCGTTCATCACACTGCTGGCCGCGTCGTTGTCGATCAACGCGTTCGTGTTCTCGGCGTGGTGGCTGATCCCGGTGCTCATGGCGGTGCTGCTGAACCTGCGTATCGCCTACACGATGGAGAACCGCACCACACGCGACGTGCTGTTCGCCGCACTGGTGTTCCCCGCGGAGATCTTCATGTGGATCCGTCTGAGCCACTTCCTACGGTCGTGGACGCGCTTCCTGTCGCGCAAGAAGGTCGACAACTGGGCGATGCAGGCCAAGGCGGAGAAGGGCGGCGGCAGTACGCACTGGATCCCGCTGATCCTGCTCCTGGCCGTCTTCATCGCGCTGGCGGTCATCTGGTCGATGCTCGACCCGGTGGTGCAGTCGACGATCCTGTGGATCGGGTGGCCGATCGTGGGTGTGGTGACGATCCTGCAGACGCTGCTGATGTTCTTCAAGCTGATCCGCCGTCACCAGGGATACAAGGTCTGACGGATAGACCGCCTTCGCACAGACGAGAAGAGCCCCGCATCCGCGCGGGGCTCTTCTCGTCTGTCAGGTCGACGCGCTGAGTTCGCTGGTCATGCGGTAGCCGACGCCGCGGACGGTCTCGATGTAGCGCGGGTTGGTCGGGTTGTCTCCGAGCTTGCGGCGCAGGTTCGTCATGTGCGCCTCGATCGCGCGCTTGTCGGCCTCGCCGACGAAGTAGGAGGTCACATACGACTCACCGCGCAACACGAGGGTGAGATCGGCCTTGCTGCGCACGCGTCGCTTGGACTCCATGAGGGTGGCGAGCAGGTCGAATTCGGTCCGGGTCAGTTCGAGTTGCTCGCCGCCGACGATCACGACGCGGGTATCGGGGTTGACCTGTAGATCGCGGTGGGTCATCACCGACGGGCCCGCGAGTTCCATCGCGCCACCGGTGGTGGTGCGCTCGATGTCGGTCCCGGGTGCGGGGCGCTCGGGCTCGGTCGGCGCCCACTGGCCCGGGGCATCCGGCTGCAGGCGGTAGGTGGACGGGTCGTCCCGCGGAGGGGCGGCGTCGGGGCGGGATGCCTCGAACGCGTCGTATCGGGGGTTCTGCCAGCCGCCGGGCGGGGGTCCATCCCACCCTTGGTCTTGGTCGTAGGCCGGTTGCGGGCCGCGGGAGGTGTTCCTGCCGCCGGGGAAGGACGGTCCGACGGAGTCCTGTCGGGGCGCCGGCGCCGCGGTGTTCTGGCGCGGGCGCCGCAGCATCGCGTCGATGCGGGCGCGGAACTCTCGCGGGCGGAACGGCTTGGTGATGTACTCGTCGGCTCCGGCTCCCAGACCCAGAACCACATCGGCCTCGTCTTCGAGCCCGGTCAGCATGATGATGTAGGTGTCGCTCTGTGCGCGGATGCGGCGGGCGGCTTCGAAGCCGTCGATGCCGGGCATGTTGACGTCGAGCGTCGTGATGAGCGGGCGGTAGGACGCCACCGCTCGGACACCGTCGATCCCGTTCCCGACCGACACCGTCGAGAAGCCGGCCGCTTCCAGCACCTCGCGCAGGAGATGGCGGATGTCGGGATCGTCCTCGACGATGACGGCTGTCTTGAGGTCGAGCGATGGGTCGGTCATCGGCGAAGCTCCGGCTCTTGGGGGAAGGGTGCGGGCCCGGTGGGACATTGCTGTGGGAAGGTATGTCTTCCGGTCATGCTACACACCGGCGGTACACCGGTGTATGCGCGCCCCGCGCGCGTCAGTGGGCTTCGCGGGTGAGCTCGACGGCGGCCTCGGGCCACCAGACGCCGGCCGCGGGGCCACCGTTGCAGGTGCCGTCGCTTTCGCCCGGCGGCTTGACCCACAGATTCGTGTCGACGACCTCGTCGCCCAGGGTCCCGCCGGGTTCACCGATGAGACGGCCCGACGGATTGCACCAGTCCCCGTTCGACCCCGCGCCGGATCGGGAGGTGTCGACGATCGCATGCGCCCCGCCGAGCAGATCGGAGAGTTCGTGCGCGTAGACGAACTCCTCGGTCGAGTGGTTGTAGTTCGAGACGTTCGTGGCGAACCCGCGGATGGCGTCGTCGCGGTCGAGTGCGTCGATGAGGGCGGCCATCTCTGCGGCGGGGACCCAGTTGGAGTGGCCGCCGTCGACGTAGATCCAGGTGTTCGTGCCGCCGAGGCGGTCGATGGCGTTGCGGAGCTGCCGGATGCGTTCTTCGACGTTGCCGCACTCCGGCGCCAACGCCAGGCTGTCCGGCTCGAGGATGACGATCTTCTGCACGTCGGGTGCCGCGTTCAGCCCGCGGGCGATCTCCTCGATCCAGGTCGCGTAGTCCTCTTCGGCCAGCCCGCCGGCGGAGAAGTTGCCGCAGTCCCGCCCCGGCAGACCGTAGATGGCCACCGACAGGGCGGTCCCGGTGTCGCGGGCTTCGGCGGCGAGGGTCGTCACGCGTGAGGTCGCCTCGCCCAGGGGGTCCTCCTCCGGTGTGAGCCAGTAGGTGGTGGGCTGCTCGGCGAGGTACGCGGTCGCCTCGTATTCCGGGGTGCCCTCCTCGAGCGCGTCGAGGGCGCGGGCGGCTTTGGATTCGTCGGGGGCGACCACGGTCGTACCGACCGCCGGTGGGCGGGCTGACAAGGTCTGCACCCCCCACGTGATCAGCGAACCGACGCCCGCGAGGATCGCCAGAATGACGAGGGCCGCGAGACCGAGCAGTGTGAACAACAGCCACCGCGGCATCCCGAACCGTCGCCGCACGGGTGCCGGGCGTACAGTCACGCATCGATGCTATCCCGATCGTGCCGCGAACCGAACGGGCCTTGGCTTCGGCTATGGAATTGCTCCACGATCACCCGCCGATCGGCGGGCGGGCAATATGCTGGCGGCACCATGAAGGTCATCTCGTACAACCTGCGCAAGCACCGGGCGGCCGGCGAGCTCGCCCACCTCGTCGAACATCACGGCGCGGACGTCCTGTGTCTGCAGGAGTACGACACGCGCGACATCCCCGCGACGATCGGCGGGCTGCGGCTGGCCGATGCGACGCAACGCAATCGCCTGGGTCTGGCGGTGTACTACCGCGAGAATTCCTACCGCGCGATGGAGGTCCGTTCGCTGTCGCTGAAGAAGTCCCTTCATGACCGTGTGCTCAAGCCCGCCGAGGAACGACTGCTGGGCGTACGTCTCCACGACATCGACGACGGGCACGAGTTCATCGTGGCCTCTTTCCACGCCGCTCCGCTGACGGCGCTGAACTCCCTCCGGCGGCACCAGATCCGCACGGCGCTGAACGAGCTCGGCGCGCTGGGGGACGGATTGCCGGCCCTGATGGTGGGGGACTACAACTACCCGGTCTTCAAGGAGAACCTCGGTCAGAAGGTCCGAGAGCAGGGGTATGAGCTGAGTCTCAGCGACGCGCGGACGTACACCCGGTACCGGTTCTTCCGGGGGCACTACGACTTCGCGACGTCGGTGGGGTTCCGGGTCGACAAGGTCCGCACCCTTCCACAGGGGCGCTCGGACCATCTACCGATCCTCGTGACGGCGCACCCGACCCAGGCGTCGAGCCCGGTCCCGGAGCCGGTCGAGGTCGTGGGCGCCTGAGACGACTCAGGAGTTGCGGTCGCGCGAGCGGCGCACGCCCGCCACGACCGCGAGAACGGCACCGGCGGCGAGCAACGCGCCCCCGCCGATCCACACGATCGCCAGGGAGTCCTGGTCGAGGCCCGTCGTGGGCAGACCCTCCGCGGTCGTGATGCTCGCGGCGGCGGTACCGCCGGCGGAGGTCGGTGAGACCGCGGCGATGTTGTAGGTGCCGGTCGCGTTGGTCGGCAGCGTGATCCGGATGCCGTCGAGGGCGCCGTCGGAAGTGGAGGTGAAGGTGGAGCTGGCGGTGCTGATCGCCATGCGCACCATGCCGAAGGTGGCGTCGGCACCGTTCTCGCCGGTCACGGTGACGGTCACCGGTTCGTCGGCCGAGAACGTACCGGCGGAGCAGGCGAAGGTGATGGTGCTCCCGGCGGTCATCGTCGCCGGGCTGGTGGTGCACGACCCCGCGGGCGGGTAGATCGTGGAAGCCTGCGCGGCGCCGGGCGCAGCGACCAGTCCTCCGGCCAGGGCGGCGGCGGTGAGGACGCGGGTGAACCGGCGTGTCATGAGGGTCCCTCGTGGAAGCGGGCGGACGGGGACATGTCTTCCCCTTGGCGGGAAGTCTAGGCGCGCGGACACGTCGCGACAACTTCCGTGGTCTCGCCGATCCGCGGCGTGGAAACGGCTTCGACCGTGCGGGCGCCCGGTTCGGGGGTACGCGCGGTGACGAACACGCTCGCCTGTTCGCCGGATCCGAGATCGAGTTCGAAGGTCAGCACGCGGCGTCCGTCGTGCGTTCCGCCGCCGAAGCCGACGTCCCCGTCGATCTCGGCGTCGATGAGCTCCCACCCTTCGGGCAGATAGAGATATCCGACGGTGCGTGCGGTGCCGACCGGTACGCCGAACCCGCCACCACCGGTGATGTAGTCCGGGAGCGGCGCGTCCGGGGCCGTATTGGTGAGGGTGACGCTCACCGTCGCCTCACCCTGCGCCGCGCCCGCATCGTCGACGGTGCAGGTATCCCATCCGATGGTGGTCTCGGCGGTGACGTAGTAGTCCATCTTCGACCCGGTGCCGTCGTTGAGGAACACCCCGAACCGCGCGGTGTCGTCGTCGGTGACCGGAAGCCCACCGGCGAGGGTCGTGTCGGCCAGAAGAGACTGGTCCTCCTCGTGGGCGCTCCACAGCAGCAGGCGGTGTTCGTCACCGGCGCGGGTGAGGGCGGACAGCAGTGCCGCCGGATCACCGTCGCCGTCGGCCACGGCCTGGAAGACGGCGGCGGCGGCCGCGGCGAAGAAGGCGTCCTGCTCGGCAGGGATCTCGTAGCGGAAGTAGACCTCGTTCAGCAGGAGGTCCACGGCGTTCTCTGCGGTGAGTTCGTCACCGGTCGGCAGCGTCACCGGGCCGGTGGCCTCCAGGAGGTAGGACAGGGCCACCGGGTCGACCGCGATCACCCCGTCGACGGTTTCGCCGGTCTCGCGTTCCCACATCTCCTGGGCCAGCGCGCCGGAGATCGCGAAGTCGGGGACCTGGGTCACGTTCTGGATGTAACGCCCTGGGCGGGTGCCGTAGATGCCGAGGACCTCGTCGTCGAGGGGCAGGACGGCGTCATCGTAGCGCGGGAAGTCGCTCGAGGAGCCTTGCGCGCTCAGTGACAGCGCACCGTCGTCGGTGTGGATCGCGGCGACGGCGCCGGTGATGCCGCCCAGGGAGCGCCACTCGGCGTTGT
Organism: Microbacterium aquimaris; assembly: GCF_039531285.1. Classification (NCBI taxonomy): domain Bacteria; kingdom Bacillati; phylum Actinomycetota; class Actinomycetes; order Micrococcales; family Microbacteriaceae; genus Microbacterium; species Microbacterium aquimaris. The sequence goes on from NZ_BAAAPT010000001.1 coordinate 1,347,724, forward strand.
TCTGGAACAGCAGGAGGTAGGTGCGGGGGCCGTCGGCTCCGAGCATGGCCGGCAGCAGCGCGGTGGCGCGGGCGACCGCCCCCGCACCGTCACGGGTCTCGGTCAGGAGTGCCGACAGGTCTCCCACGGCGTCACGGACCGGGGGCAGGAGCGGGTCGCGATCGATGGTGGTGACGGCGGCGGTGGCGTCGACCAGCTCCTCCGCGCTCGCTGCGGCGGCATCCTGGATGGTGGTGAACGGCCCGAGGTCCAGGCGTCCGTCCTGCGGGCGCAGTGCGTCGACGTCGAACGTGCCGGCGACCTCGATGAGGGGGGTCAGCGCCTGGCCGGCGACGTCGTCGACGGCCACGGTCATGGTCGACACGGCGGCGAGCTGGGGACCGACCCAGGGCAGAGCCTCGGCCGCGCGCCAGATCGGATCGGTCGTCAGCTCGCGGGCCTGTGCGGTGTCCTCGCCGATCACGGCGACGGTGTCGGCGGCGGTCGCCGGATCCGTCAGGCTGTCGCGGGCGAGTGCGGCCGCGGTCTGGGCGTCGCTCAGGTGGCCGTACGCGGCCAGGCCCCGCACACCGATCCACGCGGCGGCGGCGACGGTGAGCACGAGGACGCCGCCGAGGACGGCGGCGAAGACGACGCCGGCGATGCGGAGGGCGTGCGGCAGCACGGGTGTCGACGGTGCGGGGGTCACCCTGTCACTTTAGAGCGACGATGGTGTGGAGCCGCTGGATGCGGGCTCGTCGTCGAGACGCGGGGCGCCCAGGGGCGGTCGCGTGTTGCCGACCCGGTACCAGCCGTCTCCGCCGGCGTCACGCGCTTCGGCCTCCGCCTTCCCGGCGGCGGCGAGGAGCTCCTCGAGGTCGTATCCCACTTCGCGCACGGGGGCCCACCCGATGCTCGCCGACAGTTGCACCGCGAGGGGCTGGCCCGGACGCATGGTGCCCAGGCGTTGGAGGAACGCGCGCATGTGCTCGCGCACCTCGTTCTCGGAGCGCGGGACCAGGATGAGCAGGGACCCGCTCGAACCCCCCGGGCCGATGTCGGATTCGGGTGGGAAGGTCGAGCGGGCATCGGCGGTCATCCGGTCCATCGTCGAGGTGAACGCGCCCTCGCCGGCGGCCGCGCGGATCTCGGCGACGTCGTCGAGGGTCATCGTCAGCAGGGACCACGCCACGTCGTCGCGCTCTTCGGCGCGGACGAGTCGATCTTGCATCACGCGACGCAGGTCGCCACCGCGTCCGCCGATGCCGTCGTCGCTGGTCTCCGACAGGAACAGCAGGGAGACCAGTGCGCAGATCATGTAGACGATCATCGCCATCGAGTTCACGGTGCGGACGAGGATGAGATCGTTTCCTCCGGCCGGTTCCATTGCGATGGTCACGATCGCCACGAGCGTTCCGAGGAGCAGGAAGACGCCCGAGACCAGGGTCAGCGGAAGGAGCATGCCGCCGCCGCGTTCGGGGCCGCGCAACAGCTCCCAAGCGGTCAAGCCGGCGACCACGGACGCGGCGAGGTACAGCACGCCGAAGCCCGTGCTGTACCCCGGTGTGTCGGCGAGGCCCACGAGGACCCCTGCCGAAACCAACGCCTGCAACGGCGCGATCCAAGCGAGTGTCGGGGCGCCGCGGGCCGCGCGCAACCCACTCCAGATGAAGGCCGGGGCGCCGAGCATGAATCCGATTGCGGCCACTCTGGCGACCTCCTCATCCGCTGCTTCGGCACTGATCGAGGCATACGCGGTGATCATCGTCAGGACGAATGCCATCGACCACAGTGCGGTGGCCGTGGAGGGGCGGCGGAGGAACCCCAGGCCGATCATCAACGTCGTCGCGAGGGTGGCGACGGCAGCCTGGGCGATTCCGAGGTTGAGCGCGTCGGTCGTGTTCACGGGGTGGCCTCCGGAAGCGTGATGGTGACGGTGGTGCCGCGTCCGACGGTGCTGTCGACACGGATCGAGCCGCCGTGGGACTCGGCGATGGCCTTGGCGATGCCCATCCCGAGCCCGGAGCCGGGCAGTCCGCTGCCGACCGCCTCCTTCGCGCGGAAGTAGTCGTCGAACAGACGGGGCAGGTCTTCCTCGGCGATTCCGAGACCGCTGTCGCTGATGGTGATCTCGATCATGCCGTCGTGGGTGCGGGCGGCCACGCGGATCGCCCCGCCGTTCGGCGTGTACTTCACCGCATTGCTGAGGATGTTGTCGACCAGCTGACGCAGTCGGAAGGCGTCACCGGCGAGCCGGAAGGTGCCCGCGAGGTCCAAGGTGAGGGATTGATCGCGGGTTCGCGCCGCGGCCGAGAAGGAGGCGACCGATTCACGCAGCATGTTGACCAGGGAGACCGGCTCGTGCGGCACGGCCGTGTCGCGGTCGGTGGTGAGGATGCTCGCGATCAGGGCGAGCATCCGTTCGGCCGCACGGTCGATGGTGTCCAACCGTTCGACCTGTTCCTCGGTCAGGTTCTCGTCGTCGCGCATGAGGTCGACGTTTCCGAGCATGACGGTGATCGGCGTGCGCAGCTCGTGCGAGACCACGGCCGCGAGGTTCTCGCGTCCGCGCTTCTCCTGGGTCAGTTCGGTGATGTCCTGCACCATCAACAGGGTGCTGGGGCTCTCGTCTCCGACGGGCGGCAGCGGCTGGGTGGAGACCGACACGGCGCGCCATTGCCCGTGGGTGTCGAAGACCCAGCCCCGTTCGCCGTCGAGCTGCTCACCCCGTGCCGCACGACTCACGGGACGTTCGTCGGCGGAGAGAGCCCGACCGCGCTGGCTCTCGTAGTCGACCGTGCGCGGCGGCTGCGTGGGGTCTTCGGGGTCGATGCCGTACAGCTCGAGGTACGCGGCGTTGGGGGAGACCAGGTCTCCGGCGGGGGTGACCCGGGCGATCGCGATGTTGACCCCGTCGAACATCTGCGTGGCGCGGGCCTGTTGGGCCGAGACCCTGGACAGGGTGCGTTGGGTGCGGCCCGCTTGGCTGCGCAGCAACGCCTTCATCGCCGTCGTCCGTCGTGCCATCTGTCGGAAGAGGACAGCGAGGAAAGCCAGGCACAGCAACACGATCGCGAACCGCAGCGTGGCCAACGACGACATGCTCGCATTCACCGCTTCGACGGCGATCACCGTCGAGATCAGGGCGAACGACGCAACCAGCCACCGCGCGGAGAAGTGGGTCGCGATCCACGCGACCGGAAAGCACCACAGGAACTCCAGCCGCAACTCCCCGCCCACCGACATGATGCCGATGGCGAACGTGTCCGCGAGCGGCACCCCCACGATGGCGGTGCGGGGGACCCGATCCCACGGGATGATCATCACCACCGCGCTGACGATGATCAGCAGAGCCGCACCGATGATCAGCGGGGCATGGACGAGCTGGCTCGTGGTCAGCGTCGTGATCACGAGCATGATCACGACCACGGCCGCAGCCTGGACGAGTTGCCACAGCCAGATCGACCGCGTGCGCGTGCTGACGACGCGCTTCGACCCGGCGGGGGCCGTACGCGCGGCAGCTCTCGTGTCGGCAGGCCCCCGCATGCGGCCTACCCGGCCGCCGCCGTGGTGGTGTCGCCGTCGGTGAGGCGGTAGCCGACGCCCCGGACCGTCTCGATGTAACGGGGGGCGGCGGAGCTGTCGCCGAGCTTGCGGCGGAGGTTGGTGATGTGGGCTTCGACGGCTCGTTCGTCGGCGTCGCTCACATAGGTGTCGTCGGTCGTGTCGCCGCGCAGCATGCGGGCGAGTTCTGCTTTGCTACGCACCCGACGACGCGTGCGCAGCAAAGCGGTGAGCAGATCGAACTCACTTCGCGTGAGGCCGGGGTCGTCGCCGGCGAGGGTGACCATGCGGCTGTCCGCGTCGAGGGTGATGTCGCGGTGCGACATCACGTCGGCCTGGGTCGTGACCACGCCGGTCGGTGCGGACTTCTCCTGCCGTTCCAGGCGCCGGGCGAGTGCGTCGATGCGCGCCCGCAACTCCCGGGGGCGGAACGGCTTGGCGATGTAGTCGTCCGCACCCGCGCTGAGCCCGAGAACGGCGTCGACCTCGTCGGCACGGCCCGAGATGATGAACATGTAGGCGTCGCTGGCGGCGCGGATGCGTCGCGCGGCTTCGAATCCGTCGATGCCGGGGATCGAGATGTCGATCGTGATGGCAGACGGTTCGCGGTCGATGACCTCCTGCACGCCCCGTTCACCGTCGGCGACGGCGACGGTGTCGAAACCGGCGCCCTCGAACACCTCGACGATGACGGCGCGCATGTCGGGATCATCTTCGATGATCACCGCCGCCCGGCGGTCGGCCTTGGTCATATCTCGCCTCCCCCGATGGATGCCACGATCTTCGGGGCTCCCCGTCCCGTTCATGGCGTGCGTGAATTGTCTCACATTCCTTGCGCTCGTCTTGCGCTTTCTCCTCGCCGGCTGTGCACGTGTCGCAGATACATCTGTGCATCGTGGCCGTGAGGCTCGCAGAGCCGGGACCGGGCCGCTCCGATGTCGACGAGACGGGTGATCGTCGCGACGGCGATGTCGACGAGACGGGTGATCGTCGCGACGGCGATGTCGACGGGGGTCGCTACCGTTGCGGCACGGCCGGAGGAGGGCCGGCAGGTGGGAAGCACGAAGGTCAGCGACGAGATGCTGCAACTCGTCCTCGCGAACGTCGCGCCGTGCACGTTGCCGTCCGACGCCTACGGGCCGGTTCCGATGGAGTGGGTGTCGCCGCGGGTGCCGGTATGGGCATGGGTGTCGTGGCCCCACCGCGCGGCGGAACGGGTAGCGGGGTGGGCGACGGGGTGGAATGACCGGGTCGTCGCAGTCGCCTGGGAGACCGATCGGGGGGAGCGGAGCACGATCGTGTGGCGCAGCGCCGTGAGCCGGCGGTCCGCGCACCCGCGGGAGATCCCCGGACGGTGAGATTCCTCTCATTCTCGGCGGCCCTTTCCGCGCGACGACGGGGCGCCGGTGGCCGTGTCCCCCGAACGGTGGACAGACGCGAGATCTCCCGCGACGTATCGTCGTCGACGAAGCATCCGCCCGCTGATGCGGACCGGCGGATTTCGGGTATCCGGCCGCTCCATTCGAAAGCGGAAGAGTGGCCCCGGCGACCCCAGTGCCGGGGCCACTTCTCTTACGGCCGACCATCGTGCAGCCCTGGAGACCCGTCATATGAGATCCCTCTCATCGCTGTCGGAATCGAGGCGTGGGGCGGTAGTCTTCGGGTATCGGCGCCAGTCCTCACGTTGCCGGTCTCTGCAACCTTCGTGAGGCGAAGGGACACAATCCCGTGGGCTACCTCTACTACGGCAATCTGCCGGATCCGATCGAGTTCCCCGATCGTCTCCTGGCGCACCTGAAGGTCGTCATCGCGACCAAGCTGCGCCGCCACGAGAGCTTCACCATGTCCTGGCGGAACGCCGCCGGCGATGAGGGGGGCCGGTCCACCGTGTGGATCGAGCCGTCGATCCCGTTGCGTTTCGTGTTCGGTTCGGCCGAACCCGAGCCGCTCCACGCACCGACTCTCAGCGAATTGGCGAATCGGGCGAGCTCGACAGCCGGTCTCACCGTCGACCTCGATACCGTGATCCCGTTCGACGCGGACGCATCCCCGGCGTCGTCCACGTCGGCGATGGCCTAGCGCGACAGCGCGTCCCAGTCGACCTCGACCGTGCCCGGATGGGTGCGCGAGATGCGCGCCGGGAGCACGGCGCCGATACGGGGCCAGTGGCGCCGATCGATCACCGCGACCGTCTCGACGATCTCCGCGGCGAGGCCTTCGGCTTCGGCGCGGAGGGCGAGGGCACACTCCTGGTAGCGGGCGCGCCCCTCCGGCGCGGAGACGGTGATCACCGTCACGGTGCCGCGCACGGCACCCGCCATGGGGTCGCCGATCAGTCGCTCGAGTTGTTCGGCCGCGCTCTCCACCCCATCCATGCCGACAAGTCTCCCACGCCGTGGGGCGGCGTCGGAGACGCGTGGTCGATACGATCGGGGTGACGCCGCACCGGCTGCGGCGCGGAGAGGGGTCGATGTGATGTCCGAACCCATCGTGGTGGCCGTCACCGAGTCTGCGTCGACGGTGCACGCGGTCGAATGGGCCGCGGCGCGGGCCGCGGCGCACGGGGCACGTCTGCTCCTGCTGGCCTCTTCGCCCGAGCACGGCGACACCGAGGCGGTCCCCACCGCACGCATCCTGCTCGACGCCGAAGAGGCGCGCATCGCCCAGATCGCTGCGCGGCTCGGGATCGCGATCGACGTCGAGGCCCGCATCGTCCGGGGCGATCTCGCCCACCTCCTCGTCGAGGAGTCGGAGGGCGCCGGCATGATCGTGCTCGGGCACGACCCTGCCGAGCATGCCCTGGCGCGCCACGTGGTCTCCGGCGCGCACTGCGCCGTCGCGGTGATCCCCGCCCGAGACGACACGGTGAGACGTGGCGTGGTGGTCGGGATCGACGACTCCGAGGTCACCGAGGCCGCCGTCGCCTTCGCCGTCGACGAGGCGGTGCGCCGCGGGGAGCCGCTGATCGCCGCCAGTGCATGGCTTCCGGCTCCCATGCCGGGGGACCTCACCGGCAGCGGCGACTATCTCATCGGGTCGGCGGACCCCGCCGGTCTCTATCCGGTCGATCTCGCGCCGGTCGCGGCCGACCGCATCGAGCGGGCTCTCGCTCCGGTTCGGGCCGCGCACCCCGAGGTGGAGGTGCAGACCCGGGTCGAGGAGACGGACGCGGCGCGGCTGCTGACCGACCTCGCCCGAGATGCCTCGGTGCTCATTGTGGGCACCCACGGCCGCGGGGCGCTGGCTCGTTTCTTCCTCGGGTCGGTCAGCACCGCCGTCCTCGACGACCCCGCTTCGCCCACCATTGCTGTGCGCTGATCCGAGGGCCGCGGAAGCGGCCCTCGTGACCGTGCTCGTCACCGAGCATCCCGCCTCCGAGAGTGCCGTGCGATGGGCTGTCGAGCGGGTCGTCGCGCGTGGGGGGCGACTCACCTTGATCGCGGCCGCCCACGAGTGGCGGAATCGCAGCGCGATGTCGACCGGACGCATCCTCGTCGAGGCGGAGCGTCGGCGGATCCGGACGATGCTCCGGCGGATGGGGGCCCCCGTCGAGGTCGGAATCGATGTCGCGCGCGACGAGATCGGCGATCACCTGCTCGACGAGTCCACCCGATCCGACCTGCTCGTACTCGGCGCCGAGCCCGATGACCGGCACCGCGCCCTCCTGATACGTCTCGCGGCCTCCGCGCGATGTCCGATCGTCGTGGTGCCCGACCTCGACCTCACCGTCCGCGCCGGCGTGGTCGTGGGCATCGACGGTTCGGATGTGTCGGTGCCGGCGATGCGGTTCGCCGCGGATGAGGCCGCTGCGACCGATGAGCCGCTCATCGCGGCCGGCGCATGGGAGCGCGATGGGCCTCGGACCGATCATGAAGGCGAGGCGGCGATGCGGGTGGAGCTCGCGGCTCGTGCGCTCGTGCACGATCACCCTCGATTGCGCGTGCACGAGTGTATCGAGCGCGAGTCGCCGCGCGAGCTGTTGCGCGACCTCGGAGCGTCGGCCCGACTCCTCGTGGTGGGCAGCCACGGGCGCGGTGCCGTCGCCCGGGCGTTGCTCGGTTCGGTCAGTTCCGCCCTTGTGGTCGACCCACCGGCTCCGGTGGTCGTCGTCCGACGGGCAGTCGTGCCGACGCGCGTCAGCCCCGCCGGCGCGCCGCGGGCGGATCGGCCGCGCGGAGGAAGAGCGTCGAACGCAACCCGCCCTGACGGGGTGACTCGAGGCTGACGTGGCCGCCGTTGCGCTCGGCGAGCTCCCGCACGATCGCAAGGCCGAGGCCGGTCCCGGGGGTGTTCTGGATCTCGGCGTCCGGGGCACGGTAGAACCGGTCGAAGGCGCGCGCGAGCGTCGCGGGTGACATCCCGGGGCCGGTGTCGGTGACGGTGAATGTGACGAACGCGCCGTCGGGCGCGGCCTCCACCAGGACGGTTCCCCCTTGCGGGGTGAACTTGACCGCGTTGGAGACGAGGTTGCCCAGGGCGCGCACGGCATCGCTGCGGTCCGCGAGTACCACGGCCTCCGTCGCGATGCGATGCGTGAGGTCGACCTGCCGCGTCATCGCCATGGGGTTGTGCGTGCTGACGACGTCGGCGGCCAGTTCCGTCGCCGTCAGTTCGACCGGCGTGAGGGTGGCGGGTTCGGCGTCGTCGTGTCCGAGGGAGAGCAGGTCTTCGACCAGGTCGCTCAATCGGACCGCGTTGCGGCGGATCACCTCGACCCAGTCGCCCTCGGGCCGATGGATGTCCGCCTCGTGCAGCAGCTCGCTGTAGCCCAGGATGCTTGTGATCGGGGTACGCAACTCATGACTGGTGGTGGCCACGAAGTCCTGTCGCTGCCGTTCCAGCTCGAGGCGTTCGGTCAGCGCGGCGGCCCGCTCGCGTTCCACGGCCGCCTGCGCCCGCGTCAGCTCGAGGGTCGCGGCGGCGCCCGCCACCGTCTCGTATCGGGCGGAGGACAGCAGCACGCTGAACACCGCGAGCGAGGTCATGAAGATGACCGTGACCGCGGCGGTCTCCAGGGGACTGTCCACGCGCTCCGCGAACGCCCCCTGACCCAGAACGGTGAGGGTGAGCACCGCCAGCGATGTCAGGAGCGCCTGCGGGTAGACGACCCGGATCGGGAAGCGCAGCACCGCCCAGGTGAACAGCCCGAAGATCAGGAAGGCTCCGGGCAGGTTGGTCAGCGGCGAGAAGGTGAGGACGATCATCGCCACCAGCAGGAGCGATTGCGCGAGGACCTCGACCGTGTTCAGACGGGTCGCCAACGGTGGCGGCAGCAGCGCGAACGGGGCGATCAGCAGCACCGCGGCGCAGTGCGACGCCCCCACGAACAGCCCGGTGAGTGGGGTGAAACCGGTGGAGAAGGCCGATCCCGCGATACCGATCACGACGGCGCCGGCCACGCAGGCGACGGCGGCGGCGAGAACGAAGTAGAGGGCGTTGTTGGCGGTGTCGAGGACGAATCCGCGCGTGGTGCGGTCGAGCAGGTGTGCGCGGCGCGCAATGAGCCGGGTGCGTCGCGCGAGCATCACGACGATGACGGCCGCCTCGAGCGCGTTCGCCAGGCCGTACCCGGCGGACAGGAGCACATCCCGTCCCGGCAGGGTGTTCGCGAACGTCGTGACCGCGAAGATCGCGACCACGGTGATCCAGCGATGTTGCGGGGCCGCGCGGAGCGCGAACCACGCCGAGAACCCCGCGGCGGGCCACCACACGGCCAGCTCGATCCCGGGGATCGAGAACGAGACGCCGACGACGGCGAGCAGGAGCACGCCGAGCGGGCCGACCACCCACAACCACGCGGGGGTGTGCTCACGGTCCTGCCGCGAGGGCGACGGCCGCGTGTCGAGGATCACGCGTTCCACGGTCAGAGACTAGCGGTGATTATGGGGGACGACCTGGATTGATGCAAGGGTGCATCGTCGTGGTGTGTCCGTCGCGGCGGCTGGGTAGATTGGGAGGACACCGAATCGCGAGCTGGAGGTGCCCGGTGGCTCAGGTGCTGATCGTCGAAGACGATGACGACGTCGCATCCTTGGTCAGAGACGTGCTCGCCCGCGACGGTTACGACATCCGTGTCGGTCGCGACGGCGGTGAGGGTCTGGATCTCGCCCGGGAGCACCGCCCCGATCTGGTGTTGCTGGACTGGATGATGCCCGTGAAGACCGGGATCGAGGTCTGCGAGGAGTTGCGCTCGGACGAGGGATTCGCCACGACGCGGATCGTCATGCTCACCGCCCGGCGTGCCGACGAGGACCGCGAGCGGGCCATGGCCGCCGGCGCCGATGACTATCTGGTCAAGCCGTTCCTGCCGCGCGCGCTGCGCTCCCGCGTCGCCGAACTCCTCGCCGGCTGACGCCTTCGGCCCCCGGTGGGCGATCACGGCTTGCCGGTGAGCAGGATTTCCCGAAGCCGGTCGTAGACCGGCCTGCTGCGCAACGCCGTCGCGGTGAGCACGGCGGCCGCGCCTGCGGCGATCATGGGGATGATGGCGGAGGTGACCGCCGTCATCTCGATCACCAGCACGATGCCCGTCAGCGGGGCACGGACGACGGCGGCGAACAACGTCGACATCCCGACGAACACGAAAGTCAGCGCGAGGTCGCGCTCGACACCCGGCCACAGACCGTCGATGACCTGGATGAAGGCGAGGCCGGACAGCGCACCGAGGGCCAGCAGCGGCGCGAACAGCCCGCCGGGTGTTCCGGCCGCGTACGACAGCGGCCCGGCGAAGAAGCGGATCACCAGGTAGGTGAGCACGACCGGAAGGGCGACACTCTGGCCGTGCAGGAGCAACTGGGTCACCGCATCCCCACCGGAGACTGTGAGGGGGTCGTACAACAGCGCCGCGCCGACCACGGCCCCGACGAGAGCCGCGCGGACGGTCGGCGGGATGCGTCGTAGACGGTGCGCCACGGTGAGGCAGGCGACGACGACAGACGAGTACGCCGCCCCGAGCAGCCCGATCACGACCCCGAACGCGACGAACAGTGGCAGCGCGTGCAGCGGCGCGGGCTCGACGCCGGTGACGTCGAAGTCGGCGGAGTTGCCGATGATGATCCGGGCGCACGCGACCGCGACGCCGACGGCGACCAGTGTCGCGAGCATGAGCCGTGTGGTCAGGCGGTGCGTGAGCTCCTCGAACACGAACAGGGCGCCGCCGATCGGCGCGTTGAACGCGACGGCGAGACCGGCCCCGGACAGGGAGCTCTGCGCGATGCGCACATCGGTCTCATCCCGTCGGGCGGCCTGGGCGGCCGCAGCTCCGAGCGCGGCACCCATGTGCACCGTCGGGCCTTCGCGCCCGAGGACGAGACCGCCGCCGATGGCGAGGGCGCCGCCGACGAAGCGTGCGGGGATGACATCGAGCCGGGGCGGGGCGACCTCACCGCGGACCACGGCCTCCACATCCTGGATGCCGCTGCCGGCCGAGCGGGGGGAGAGCCGCACGATCGTCGCGGCGGTCGCTGCGGCGAGGGCCGTCAGGAGGATGGGCACGATCCATCCGGAGGGGGTCTCGAGTGCCCACGTGACGATGTGGCCACGTAGCTCGGTCGCGCGGTCGAGCACCCATCGGAACGCGCCGCCGACGAATCCGGTCGCGAGCCCCGCCACCGCGGTGGCCAGGAGCAGGATCAGCAGACCGGAACGCAACCCGTCGCCGTCGCGCTGCTCCCGCTCGGCCTGGTCCACATCAGCCACGCTAGCGAAGGACACGACCCGGAACGCCGAGACGGCCCCCGACCGGCGGGTCGGGGGCCGTCTCGGGGACCGCTCAGTCCAGCGCGGGGTACAGCGCGGGAGTGGTGCGGTACTCGGTGGCCTGCTCGAACGAGTAGGCCAGTCCGAGGATCGTCGCCTCGTCGTAGTCGCGACCGAGGATCTCGATGTTGACGTTGGCGCCGGGGAGCTCTTCACCCTCGATGGACTGGCCCATCGGGAGCGTGACCGTCGGCATGCCGGTGTTCGGGCTCAGGCGAAGGTTGCGCCACTGGGTGCCGTACGGCTGTCCCGACGGGTAGATGATCGCGTCGAGGTCGTACTCCTCGAGCAGGGCGTGCATGTCGATCTTGCCCTGCGCGAGGATCGCGGTGTGCGAGCCCTCGGGGCCTGCCCATGCGTCGTAGTCCTCTTCGGTGACTTCCGCGCGTCGCTCATACGTGCGCTCGCGGGAGGTCACGAAACGTCCGCTCTCGATGATCTCCGGAATCGTGCGTGCGGCGACCTCGGGGGCGAGGTACGCGTCGACGTACTCTTCGAGGTCGTGGCGGAACTCGTTCGTCGAGCCGCTGCCCTCGTTGACGAGGTCGAGGAACCACTCGGGCTGCTCCAGCTCGATGACGGTCGCGCCTTCGGCCTCCATGGTGTCGACCGTCTCACCGAACAGACGGATGGTGGTCGCGTCCCCCGACGAACCGGCCGAGGAGGGGTCGACCATCACCGGGATGTAGCCGATTCGTGCGCCGTCCAGAGCCTCCGGGTCCAGCGCCTCGGTGTACGACTCGGGGGTGAGCCCGGCCTGGTTCGCGGTGATCGGGTCACCTTCGTCGATGCCGATGGTGGCATCGAGGGCGACGGCCGCGTCGAGCACCGAGCGCGCCATGGGCCCACCGGTGTCCTGGCTGAGCGCGAGCGGCACGATGCCGTCGCGGCTGGTCAGGCCGACGGTCGGCCGGATTCCGACCAGTGCGTTGTACGACGAGGGAACACGAATCGATCCGCCCGTGTCCGTGCCGAAGCCGATGCCGGCGAGGTTCGCCGCGATCGCGGCGCCGGTTCCCCCGGAGGAACCGCCGGCGGTCTCGTTCGTGAAGTACGGCGAGGCGATGTAGGTGGTCTCGCCGGCTTCCTGGAACGCAGAGAACTGCGACGTGAAACCGTACGCGAACTCGTCCAGGCTCGCCTTGGCGAGGATGACGGCGCCCGCGTCGCGCAGGCCCTCGACCATCGTCGCGTCGCTGTCGGTCTGGTTGTCATCCCAGCAGCCGCAGCCGGCGGTGGTGGGCATGTCGTACGTGTTGTAGTTGTCCTTCAGCGCGATCGGCACGCCCAGCAGCATGGAGGTCATGCCTTCGGCCGCACGTTCCGCGTCCGCGGCGGCAGCCGCGTCGAGGGCGACGTCACTGGTGCTGATGATCGAGTTCAGCGCGCGCTCCTCCTCGCCCTGCGCGACGGTGTCGTACGCCGCGATCCGGTCGAGGTAGGCGGTCGTGATCTCGACCGACGTGGTGACGCCGGCGTTCATCGCGGCCTGCATCTCGATGACGTCGGCTTCGATCAGGTCGAACGGGCCGTCGTCGTAGACCATGCGCTGGGAGAGCCCGGCGATGTCGACGACGGTGATCTCGCCGTCCTCGTCGAGGTCGATGACGCTCACGTCGGCCCACCCGGCGTCGGTCGAGACCGTGCCGAGGGCCGCGGTGGCGACGTCGAGGTCGGCCGTGGTCACCTGCGCGTCGCCGGTGAGGTCGAGGTCGGTGTAGTAGGGCATGAGCAGCGGCGCGTCGATCTCGGTCGCCGCCGTGGCGGGCACCGAGATGGCGGTGGCCGCGGCGGTGCCGACGATCGCCGCGACGGCGATGGTGCGGGTGGTGGTCTTCACCGGGGTCTTCCTCCAGGAGTGGGATGCCGAGGGGGTGCCGTCGATGCGGGTGTTCGCGCTCATCGGTTCACCGCCCGGCGACGTAGGACGAGCACGACACCGAACGCGGCCAGCGCGGCGGCGAAGGCGGCGACGATGGTCCACACGGACGCGTCGGACCCGGTGCTGGCGAGATCGCCCGTGGCGGTCTCGTCGTCGGTCGAGGTGGCCTCGTCGGTCGAGGTCGGGTCCGCAGTCGGGTCCGTCGTGGCCGAGGAGGTCGGGGTCGGGGTCGGATCGACGTCCGCGGTGACCTCGGTGCTCGCGGTCACCGCAGCGGTGAGCTCGAGGGTCTCATCGGTGGAGCTGACGAAGGTGGCTTCACTGAGGGAGAACTCCACCGTGCCGCCTGCCAGTGCCGTGAACGTGAAGGTGACGAGGGTGGTCTCGCCTTCGAGCCCGGGGGAGGTGCCCAGGCGCGTGTGGGTGAACTCCACCGATCCGGCCGCTTCGCTGACGGAGTCGAAGCCGTCGGTGGGGTGCGAGGTGGCGGCGGTGTCGAACTCGACCACGGTCGGGTCGAAGTCGACGGTGAGGGAGTAGGCGTAGAGGTCGGTGGCGGCGGGGGCTTCGGCGACGACCTCGAGGGTCTGGCCCGCCTCGACGCTCGACGGGGCGTCGAGGGTGATGGTGCCGGTCTCCGGGGGAGCGGCGTTGGCGGCCGGGGCGAGCGCGATCGACCCGCTGAACAGAGCGAGTGCGGTGGCTGCCGCGGCGAGCGCGCGAGAGCGCTTTCGCGGACGGATCGGGGTTGCATGCATGCGCGTGCAAGTCCTTTCGGGGGGATGCTGGAGGACTCACCGGCGCACGGGGATGCGCCGTATCGCGTCGGCGCGTCCTGATCGGGGGGTATCAGCGACTGTGGCACCGCGGTGTTTCGAGGTGATGTCCTCCGATGACTGGCAGGTAAAACCGGGAGCGTTCCCATAGGCCTCGGCCATCCTGCGGAAACAGGTCGGAAACGTGTTCTGTTTAAGGTGTGCGCATGCACGGGCCCCCGCGAAGGATCTCCCTCGATCCGGCACGTGCCCGCCCGCGTGGCGACGCGCTGACGGCGCGGATGATCGCCGCGCTGAGCGAACGGGTGGGGCAGCCCCTGGCCCCCGCGACGGTCACCGTCGACGGGTCGACGCGACTGGAGGTCGAGGCGGCCGCGGCGGATGGGAGCGTCTTCGCGCAGGTGATCCCCCACGCCGGGGCGTTCACTTCTGCCCACCGTAACCGGGTGACGGCGAACCTGTTCAAACTCGTCTGGGTGGCCACGGCGCTGTTCCCCGACGCCCAGGTGGCCTTGTGCGTCACGCCGTCGGTCGGGCCGGCGCTGGCACCGCACGGCTGGGTTCGCGTGGCCGCACAGGAGCTGGGGGTGCGGTTGCTGGTGTTCGATCCCGGCTCGGACAGCCTCCGGCCGGCGGAGGAGGTCTTGTGGTGAGTTCACCCGGGCGAAACACCGTCCGCGTATCCTGACTGATACGTGGACCTCCGCGGGGCACATCACCGATTCGCCCTGCACGCTCTCCACCCGATTTCCGAGCGTATGGAGGTTTCATGTCTTCGTTCTTTCCCTGCCCCCGGGAGCGGGTGCATCCGACCGTGCCCGGTCGGGCCGGCCGCACCGTTTCGTCGCGGGTCTCGACCCCGACGGGGAGGAGCCGCGCATGAGCGGGCACAAGGACTACGGAGTCTTCCTCCCCAACGCCGCCGGCGGATGGATGATCTCCGAGACCGCGCCCTACCCGCCGGCGGACTACGCCTACAACCGTCGAGTCGCGCGGCTCGCAGAGGAGGCCGGCCTCGACTTCATCATGGCCATGGCGAAATGGCGCGGCTTCGGGGGCGCCACAGACCACTGGGGCCAGACCCTCGAATCGATGACGATGATGGCGGCGCTCGCCGAGGCGACCTCGACCGTGAAGATCTGGGCGACGGTGCACGCCAACATGCAGAACCCCGCGTTCGCCGCCAAGGTCTTCACAACCCTCCAGCAGATCAGCGGCGGCCGTGCCGGGATGAACATCGTCAACGGGTCGTACGCAGACGAGTTCCAGCAGATGGGCATCTGGGACGAGACGATGACCCACGATCAGCGCTACGCGATGACCGAGGAGTGGACGCAGGCCGTGCTGAGGCTGTGGTCGGAACCCTCCGTCACGATGCACGGCGACTTCTTCACCCTCACCGACTGCGAGTCGCGCCCGCTGCCCGACCCGCGGCCGACGATCATCTCGGCCGGTCGCAGTGAGCGCGGGCGCACCTTCCAGGCCCGATACGCCGACGGTGCCTTCCTCGGGGCGGAGAGCCTGGAGGGGATGCGCGATCTCTCGCGCGACGTGCACGAGCGGGCCGCGACGGTCGGGCGAGAAGTCCGCACCTACTCGATGCTCACGGTCGTGCAGGCCGAGACCGATGCCGCAGCCGAGTCCCTCGCTGCGCACTACGGCGAGGGGCTCGATCGCGAGGCCCTGTCGAACATGCGCCGTTCCTGGGGCTGGGACGCCGAACGCGCCCTGTCGTGGGCGCAGGGTGCCGCCGCCGACGAGGCATTCCAGACCCCGTATGTCACGGGTTCGGCGGGCACGGTAGCCGAACGGGTGCTCGAGATCGTCGACACGGCGGAACTCGACGGGCTGATGCTCATCTTCCCCGACTATCTCGAGGGGCTCCCCCGGTTCGGTGAGACGGTGCTTCCGGCTTTGCGTGCGGCGACCGCCTCCGACGCGGTGACCTCGTGACGGTGCTCCGCCACGCGCAACTGTCTGCGCTCGACCCGCGCACGGGTGCGCTGCTGGTGGTCGACGTGCAGCGATCCTTCGCCGACCCCGCCTTCCTCGGCGCGTACGGTCTCGACGACGACGCACACGCGGCCGTGGCAGCCGCCGTCGACCGAACGTCGCAGCTGGTCGATGCCGCCCGCGCCGCGGGGGTCCCGGTGCACTGGATCGGGCTCGGCACACCCGCCGATCGGCCGTGGCGCGCGAGTGCGTGGTTGCGCGGAGGTGACCCGGACGCGCCGATCGGTCCGGACGAACCGTGCGTGATCGGAACCCCCGGCGCCGAGTGGTACACCGTCACCCCCGGGGAGGGGGAGCCCCAGACGATCAAGCGGGCCTACTCGGGGTTCTCGGGCACGGAACTCGCCGCGAGACTGACCGCCGACGGAGTGACGTGGGTGGCGGTGGCGGGCCTGACCACCGAGTGTTGCGTCGCCGCGACCGCGACGGACGCCCTCCAGCTCGGCTGGCCGGTGCTGTTGGTGGAGGATGCCACTGCCGCGTACGCAGCCGACGTGCATCGCGCGGCCGTGGACGCGCTCGCCCTCAACGTCGCCGTGGTCACCGACACCGTGGAGATCACGCGGGTGTGGGCCGGATCCTTCACCGACGCGGAGGTGACGGCATGACCGGGATGCACGTGGCCTTCGACCTCTCCTTCACCCACACCGAAGGGCGGTGGGCGCGACCCGGGTCGTGGGTGGGGCGCGCCTTCCCCGACGTGGGCATGTTCCAGGAGATCGCGGTGACGGCCGAGCGAGCCGGCATGCACCTTCTCTTCTTCGGGGACGGCAGCGGCATCCCGGACACGTGGCGCGGATCGATCGATCCCGCCGTCGAGTGGGGGGTGCAGTGGCCGCGTCAGGATATGAGTCCGTTCATCGCGGCGATGGCCGCGGCGACGCGGGACATCGGTTTCGGGCTGACGTATTCCTCGACATTCATGCATCCGTTCTATGTGGCCCGGCTGCTGAATTCGCTCGACCATGTCACGGCCGGGCGGATCGCCTTCAACGTCGTCGCTTCCAGTCGCAGTGCGGATGCCGCCAACTACGGATTCGACCAGCTCCTCGAACACGGATTGCGCTACGAGCGCATGGAGGAGTTCATCGATGTGTGTCAGGCGCTGTGGGATTCCGTGCCTGCCGAAGCGATCGTGATGGATCGGCAGACGGGGCGCTTCGCAGACCCGACGAAGGTCGCCGCGATCTCGCACGAGGGTGAGTTCTTCCGGGTGAAGGGCCCCCTGAGTACCATGCCCAGCCCGCAGGGGCGACCGGTGCTCGTGCAGGCGGGGAACTCGCCCCGCGGGATCGCCGCGTCGGCGAAGTTCGCCGATGTCGTCTTCGGTTTCGGCGGGCCCCTTTCGTCCCAGCAACGGCATCGTCGGATGCTCGATGAGGCGCTGGTCTCCGAGGGGCGTGATCCCGACGCGGTCGGAATCCTGTGGGCCACACAGGTGATCGTCGGCCGCACGGCGGAGGAGGCATCGGCGCGACGCGATGCGGTCCTGGAGTACTGGAGCGAAGACGCCGTCGGCGCCTATATCTCGCACAACGCCGGGTTCGATTTCTCCACCGTGCCGGACCGCATCGTGCTCGGGGAACTCGCCGAGAGCATCCGGGCCGCGCACGCGACCCCCGGCGGGCTCGTCGGATCCCTGGTCGACGAGTTCGGCGCCGAGCACGAGATGGATCGCGCGGAGTTCTTCGAGCACGGCTGGCGCAGCGCGACCGGACTCGACCACTCCGTGATCGGGACCCCGGAGGGCATCGCCGACGCGCTGGAGGAGAACTTCGCCGCAACCGGATCGAGGGGGGGATACATGTTCACCACGCCGCTGGCCACACCCTCGGGGCTCGCCGACATCGCCGAGCTGCTTGTTCCGGAGTTGGCGCGGCGCGGCGCGCTCGCGCCGCGCACCCCCGGCGGGCTGCTGCGCGAGAATCTGCGGGCGTGACCGCGGTGCGCGCCGAGCCCGGGCTCGGTCAGGCGCTGCAGGTGTGCGCGCTGATCGGTACGGCGCAGATGACGTGGGGCGTGGTCGTGCCGGTGCTCCCGATCCTCGTGGACGACCTGCACATCCCGGTGGTGCTCCTCGGCACGATCATCGCGGCTTTCGCCGTGGGTAGGGTGATCGCGAACGTGCCGGCCGGACTGGCCCTGCGGCGCATCCCCGCACGCCCGTTCGTGCTCGCGGTGCTCATCGGCTTGGCCGGGGTGACGGCCGGGACGGGGCTCGTGGCGGATGTGGCGTGGCTTATCGGGCTGCGCCTGGTCGCCGGGCTGCTCGCCGGCGCGGCGATCACGCTCGGGTTCGCCGTGCTGTTCGCGGGCGCCCCACCGGGTCGGCGTGGCCGGGTGATCTCCCTCGCCACCATCGTCCAGATGGGTGCCGCCGCCGTGGGGTCGCTGCTGGGTGGTGTCGCGGTGACTCTCGGAGGTGTCTCGACGGCGTTCTTCGCGGCCGCCGTGCCGGTGCTCGTGGCCGTCGTCGTGGATCTCGTCCGCCCGGCGGACGGGTATTGGCGGGCGCTGTCGACCCCGGCGGCGCACGAAGATGCGGATGCGGCGACGGCCGACGCGGATGCGGATGCGGCGACGGTTGGTGGCTCGGGTGCCGCGGGTTCGGGGGCCGCGGATCTGACGAGTACGCGTACCGCGGGGGCGCGGGGGTCTGTTTCTTCGCGTGGGAGGGCTCGGCCGCGCGGATCGACGACGTTGGTCACGCTCGCGATCGTGTCCTTCGCGCTGTTCTTCGCTCGCTTCGCCGGTGAGCAGGGGCTCATACCTGTCATCGCATACGAGGCCGGAGGGCTGACTCCGCTGACCCTCGGTGTGGCCTTCGCACTCGGGACACTCGTGAGTGCAGCTGCGCTCGGCATCGTCGGGCGGTGGGTGGATGCCGGCGGGCGCCGTGCCGTGGTCGTGTTGTCGGCGCTCGGGGTCGTCGCGGCGACCCTCGGGTTCGCCGTGCTCGACTCGCCGCTGTGGTTCGGTGCGGCGATCGTCTTGTACGCGGTCGCGACGAGTCTCGCCAATGTCGTCCCGAGCGTCGTGACCGCCGAGAGCTTCCCGGGCCGTTCAGCAGGCGCCGCCGTCGGTGTCACCCGCACCACCGGCGACCTCGGCGCCGCGGTCGGGCCGCTCGCGGTCTTCGCGCTGGTCGATCTCGCCGGTCCGGGAGCGGGATTGGCCCTGTTGGCCGCCGTGCCCGCCCTCGCGCTGCTCCTTCTCCTGCCCCGCCTCTCCCGGCCCTGACCTCAGAGGGAGATGCGGGGGTCGATGATCTCACCCCGGGCGGTGGACAGGCCTGCGCGGAGCGCGGGGTCCCGGTCCAGCGCGGCATCCGTGCCGTGCTGGGCGAGGGTCAGCGTGTACGGGAGGGTGGCGTTGGTGAGGGCGACGGTCGAGGTGAGCGGCACCGCGCCGGGCATGTTGGCCACCGCGTAGTAGACGGAACCGTGCACCCGGTAGGTCGGCTCGCTGTAGGTGGTCGGGTGGGTCCCCTCGAAGCAGCCGCCCTGGTCGACGGCGACGTCGACGAGCACCGAGCCGGTGCGCATGTCCGCCACCATGTCGAGGGTGACCAGCTTCGGCGCGGCCGAGCCCGGGATGAGTACCGATCCGATGACGAGGTCGGCGGAGGCGACGGCCTCGGCGATGGTGGTCCGCGTCGAGACCCGGGTGTCGATACGCCCCGCGAAGCGTTCGTCGAGCTGCCGCAGTCTCGGCAGCGAGGTGTCGATGACGGTCACGTGTGCGCCCAGGCCGACGGCCATCTCCGCGGCGTTGGTGCCGGCGACTCCGCCGCCGATCACCACGACGTGCGCGCGCGCAGTGCCGGGGACGCCGCCGGGAAGGATGCCTCGGCCCCCGCCGGGCGCCATGAGGTGATGCACACCCGCCTGTACCGACAGGCGTCCGGCGATTTCGCTCATCGGCGCCAGCAGGGGGAGGGAACGGTCGGGTAACTGGACGGTCTCGTAGGCGATCGCGGAGGTCCCCACGTCGAGAAGGGCGCGGGTCAGGTCGGGCACGGCCGCCAGATGCAGGTACGCGAACAGGGTCAGATCCGACCGTAGCCGCGCGTACTCGGACGCGACCGGCTCCTTGACCTTGACCACGAGGTCGGCTTCGCCCCAGGTCGCATCGGCGGAGTCGACGATGCGCGCCCCGGCGGTGGTGTAGTCCTCGTCGGGGAAACCGGAGCCGACCCCGGCCCCTGACTGGACCAGAACAGTGTGGCCGCGGTCATGGAGCTCACGCACGCCGACGGGGGTCATCCCGACTCGCAGCTCGCTGTCTTTCACCTCGGTGGGCACCCCGATGATCATGCGCATTTCCTTCCGACGTGATCGTGTGGGCGCCACGTTCACAGAGGCCGCGGCGGAAGGACAAGCACCGACGAAGAATTCACCTCAAAAGAGCGCAACAGCCGAGTTATCTTCGGATCATGACCGAAAAGCCGAACAGATCATCGCTGGATGGCACGGACGTGCGACTGCTCGACGAGCTGCGGCGAGACGCACGCGCACCGCTCAGTCGGCTGGCCACCGCGGTCGGCCTCGCGGCCTCCACGGTGCACGCGCGCGTGTCACGCTTGGTGTCCTCCGGCGTCATCCGCCGATTCACCGTGGACGTCGATCCCGCGGCACTCGGGTACGACACCGAGGCGCTGGTGTCGGTGCGCATCCGACCGGGGGCCCGCGCACAGCTGACCGCGTTCGCCGAACAGCTCGAGCAGCACCCGGATGTGGCGCAGTTCTTCTACCTCGCGGGTGCGGAGGACTTCGTCATCCACTACCGTGGCCGCGCCCGCCACGACCTGCGGGACTTCGTCACCGACCATCTGTCGACCCAGCCGATCGTGGCGGCGACGAGTACGAGCCTCATCTTCGAGCACACCCGCGGGCCGTTGTCGGGGTGACCGCCTCGCGGCGCGTCGGGTCAGACGAAGCGGTCCTCGACGGCCGCGCGGATGTGGTCGCGAAGCTCGCGCACGCCCTCCAGGCCCCACGATTCCGGGTTGGGGAACTGCCACTGGACCAGCTCTCCGGCGACCGCGCCCGGAAGGTCCAGGCCCGGCTTCATCGTCACGACGACATGGGCTTCGGCCAGCAGCTCGGCCGTGACCGGACGCGGGCTCGCGGCGGAGGTGTCGATACCGAGCTCACCGAGGGCCTCGGCGACCTCGGGGCTGATGCCCTCGGCGGGTGCCACTCCTGCGGAGGTCGCGTCGTAGCGGTCGCCGGCGAGGTGGTCGAGCAGATGGGCACCCAGCTGGGAGCGCCCGGCGTTGTGAGTGCAGATGAACAGGACGACGGGGCGCTCGGCGCTCATCGGGTGACCTCCAGAGGGCGGGTGGCGTGTTCGCGCGACCACGCCTGGGTGGCAGCCTGCACGGCATCCCATGGCGAGCCGAGCGGCGGGGTGTAGGACAGGTCGAGTTCGGCGACCTGGTCGACGGTGAGTCCGGCGTAGAGCGCGGTGGCGTAGGTGTCGACGCGTTTGGCGGTCTCGGTGCCCAGGCGTCCGGTGAGCTGGGCGCCGAGGAGGCGGCCGGTCTCGGTGTCGCCGGTGATGCGGAAGCGGATCTGTTGCGCGCCGGGGTAGTAACGCTTGTGATCGTCTGCGGCCGATGATGTGGTGGCGGGGTGGAAGCCGGCCGACTCCGCCTCGTGCTGCCGGAGACCGGTTCGGGCGGCGACGACGTCGAAGACCTTGACCACCTGGGTCCCGACCGACCCGGCGAAGCGGGCGGCGCCGCCGACGGCGTTCTCGCCGGCGACGCGGCCCTGCTTGTGCGCGGTCGTCCCCAGGGGCAGGTAGGTCGTGCCGAGGAGGCGATGGTGGGTGACCACGCCGTCGCCGGCGGCGAAGACATGGGGGAGGCCGGTGCGCATGTGTTCGTCGACGACGACCGCGCCGCCGGCGCCGAGCCGGGCGCCGGCGGACTCCAAGAGCGCGGTGTGAGGGCGCACCCCGACCACGACGAGCACGAGCTCGGCGGTGTGCGTGACCTTCTCGCCGTCTCGGTCGGCATGCACCGTCAGCCCCGTGCCGGTCTTCTCGACGCCGCGCACCGCGGTACCCGTGTGCACCTCGACGCCGTGGGCGACGAGTTCGTCGTGGACGGTGGCGGCCAGTTCGGGGTCGAGCGTCGAGAGGACCTCCGGTCCGCGCTGCAGCTGTGTGACGTGCATGCCGCGGCCACGGAAACCCTCCGCCATTTCGAGGCCGACGTAGCCGGCGCCGACGATGATCGCCGAGTCGGGGGAGCGGCGCTCCAGGTCGGCGTCGAGGGCGAAGGTGTCGCCCATGGAGTGGATCACGTGCACACCGTCTTCGGGACCGAGCCGGTCCATACCGGCGATCCCCGCGAACGAGGGCCGCGCCCCGGTCCCGACGACCAACTCGTCGTAGTCGATCGTGGTCGGACCGTCATGGTCGGTCACCGTGAGGCGACGTGCGGCGAGATCGATCCCCGTCGCGAGGGTGTTCAGACGCAGGTGCATCCCGGTGGCCTCGAGATCGGCGTGGGTGCGGTGGGCGAGGGCCTGCCACGGCCGCACGTCGCCGGAGAAGTAGTACGGGATGCCGCAGATCGAGTAGTTCGGGTACTGATCGGCGACGACGACGGTGACGTCGACGTTCGGATCGAGCTCGCGGGCGCGGAGCGCGGCGGAGATTCCGGCGTCGCTGCCGCCGACGGCGACGATGTGCGTCATGGGGGTCCTTCCGACCCCGACACTGTGCGCGTCTCGGGTGAACGGGGGGCAAACAGCGCCGCTATCCGGGCAGGTTCATCATCGTGTACGCGATGAGGATCGCGGCGACGGCGGTGAGGACGAGCATCGCCCAGACCGGGAGACCTCCCACCTCCTGCCGATACCAGGGTGTGAGAGCGCGTGAACGGCGGCGTGAGCGTCGTGTGCGACGAGCGTGCATCGGTGATCTCCCGAGGTCGAGTGACGGGTCGAGCGGTCCCCGTTACCCCTGCGTCCGCTCGGGGCGATGCTAGCGACCGCGTGTTTCGACTCTGCGGCGGGCCGGTGTCGGGGAGGTCGCGTCGACGGTCGTCCGGTGAGCGGGCGGTCACACGACGAGACTGCGGGCGGTGCTGATCAGGCGCACCGCCTCCTCGGGGGAGATCCGGGCGAGCGCGTAGGCCCCGACGACGAGCCCGGTCACGGTCGCGGAGGTCCGCTCGCGTTCGGCGTGGTCGTCGTGGGGGCGACGTGCGCGGATGCCACGGTCGATGGCGTGGCGCAGTTCGGCCCGGTACGCGGTGATGACCTCCGCGACATCGGCGTCGTGCGCGAGCGGGGAGCCGGCGGTGTTGATGAGCAGGCATCCGTTCGCGGCGGCGGGGGTGTCGGCGCGTGCGAAGACCTGCGCGAGGCCGGCGAGGTAATCGGCCAGTGCGCCGGAGGGCACCGGGTCGTGTAGGAGCGGACGCAGGCGCGGACGCACGATCTCGTCGAGGTAGCTCTGCACGGCGGCGTCGAAGAGACCGCGTTTGGAGCCGAACGCGTGGTAGAGACTGGACCGCCCCAGTCCCGTCGCGTGTTCGAGGTCGGGGATGGCGACCCCCTCGAAGCCTTGCCGCCAGAACACCTCGCGCGCGGCGCGGACGGCGGTGTCGCGGTCGAACGTGGCCGGTCTTCCCATGCGTGTGCCCCTCTGCCCGGTGTCGAGTCGATTTTTTGAAACGGTCGGTCCACTATATTGTGAAACGCTCGTTGCAAAAAGTTCGGATGTGCGTGATCCACGCATCCGAGGAGGAGGTACCCGCATGGCAGAGTTCCGCAGCACGCAGATCCGACTGGCCGCCCGTCCGACCGGATGGCCGACGCACGACGACTTCGAGACCGTCGAGGTCGTCCATCCGGATCTCGCCCCCGGCCAGGTGCGCGTGCGGAACGCGTTCGTGTCGGTCGACCCCTACATGCGCGGTCGTATGAGCGATGCGCGCAGCTACGTCGCGCCCTACGGCATCGGTGACACGATCGCGGGTGGGGCGATCGGTCGCGTCGTGGAGTCGACCGTCGACGAGATGCCGGTGGGGGCGGTCGTGCTGCACCAGCACGGGTGGACGGACACCGTGCAGGATGAGGCTGCCACCTTCCGTGTCGTCCCGGAGATCCCGGGACTGCCCCTGTCGTTGCGTCTGCACATCCTCGGGATGACGGGCCTGACCGCATACGTCGGCCTCACCGCGATCGCGGGGATGAAGGAGGGGGACACCGTCTTCGTGTCGGGTGCCGCCGGAGCGGTCGGCACCGCGGTCGGGCAGATCGCAAAGCTACTCGGAGCCGGACGCGTGATCGGTTCGGCCGGGTCGGCCGAGAAGGTCGCGTTGCTGACGGACAAGTACGGGTACGACGCGGCCTTCGACTACAAGAGCGGCGACGTGCGTGGCCAGCTGGCGGCCGCCGCGCCAGAGGGTGTCGACGTCTTCTTCGACAATGTCGGTGGCGACCACCTGGAAGCCGCTCTCGCGGAGTTCAACGACGGCGGACGGGCGGCGCTGTGCGGCGCGATTTCGGTGTACAACTCCACCGAGTCGGTTCCCGGGCCCGGCAACATGTCGAACATCATCACGCGGGGCCTGACTTTGCAAGGCTTCACGCTGGGGTCGTGGTTGCACCTCGCACCGGAGTTCCAGGAAAAGATGACCGCGTGGTTCGCGGAGGGACGCATCGCCTACGACGAGACCGTCTACGAGGGCATCGACCGCGCGGTCCACGCGTTCCTCGACATGATGCGGGGGGTCAACACGGGCAAGATGCTCGTGCGTGTCGGCGAAGTCTGAGCGTCCGCGTCGAGGTCCGGGAGGCGCGGTCGCGCCGAAATTTCTGGACTGAGGCTAAGATCGCGATATGGCCGGTCAGAGCCGAAAGGCGACCCTGCAGGACATCGCCGACATCGTCGGCATGAGCAGGATGTCCATCTCGCGGATCCTGAACGGCAAACAGCAGACCTCGCCGGAGATGGACCAGCGCATCCGCGAGGCGATCGTCGAGACCGGCTACCGGATGAATCGTGCCGCGAGCGCCCTCCGTCAGGGTCGCGCGCTCCCCACGGTGGGCCTCATCGTCGAGCGTTTCACCGACGCGTCGTGCAGTTCGATCGCCGAAGCGGTGGCCGATGTGGCGGACGAACGCGGTGCGGTGCTCGTGGTGGTGCGCGAGCGGGGAGGGGGCGGGATCGAGGCGCTGGTGTCCCGCAACGTCGACGGCATCCTGGTGTGCGACCGCGGCGATACCGCGGAGGCCTGGAACGTCGACCGCCCCGTCGTTTCGGTGGACGGCGGAACCGGCGCGGCGCTCCCGCAGGAACTCGGTGTCGCCGCCCGTGCGGCGACGAGGCGCCTGTTCGAGTTGATCGACGGGGCCGCCGCCGAGATCTCGGGCGAAGGCGCCGCGCGCGACACGGTCTAGCGGGCCGTTATGCGGCGCTCCGGTGCGTCGGACGCGGGCGCGGGAGGGTGCCGCTAATGCATCACGGGGATGCGTGCAACCGGTCGCCGGAAATCGGGGTGATGGGTCAGAGTCGAATCATGAGAAGTGTCACCTACGCCGGACAGAACATCCTGACCGCCGACGACGTCGCCGAGGCGATGGTGGCTCTCTCGGTGGCGCTGAGCAACGAGCGACGTACCGAGGTGGTGACCGTGCCGATCTGCACGACCGAGGGGAATGTGGCCACGGCAGACCTGGTCATCGGCGCCGGCAACGACGTGATCTCCGTGCCGGTCGAGTGGATGGGGGAGGAACCCGACTTCGACGATGCCGCCGAGCGGTTGCGCGCACACGTGCTCTACCCGTCGACCCCGATCATCGCCGCAGAGAGTACGTCGGAGCGCGGCGTCGACTGGGCCGGTGACCTCGACCTCGACATCGACCGCGGCTGATCGGCGGCCCGACGGTGCAGCGTGGGGGGAGGGCGGCGGATGCGCCGCCCTCCCCCCACCTTCACTCGCGGGTACGCATCCGAGCGCGGGCGATGGCCGTGGCCGCGGCTCCTGCGAGGATCATCGCCAGGGCACCTACCCAGAGGCCGCCGCTGTCCCCGCCGCCCGTGGCCGGCAGTGCCCCGGTGGGCTCGGCCGTGGCGGTCGGGGTGGGCTCGACCGACGTCGTCGGTTCGGGCGTCGGGGTCGGCGTCGGGGTCGGAGCGGCGAGCACCTGCACCTCGTCCCATCCGAGGAGGGAGTCTGCATCATCGAACACCGCGAGGCGGTACGCATCGGGTGTCACGTCCGCCGGAACCGTGACGGTGAACGCTGTTCCCTCGACGAGCGCGTCGCCGAGCGAGGCGCTCTCGCCGGCGACGGCGGCCACCCGCAGTGTGGCGGTGCCGGGGTCTGCAGTGGCGGGGAACAGGAACGCGCTCACGCGTGTACCGTCCATGCCCGAGCCGACTTCGATGACCGCGTCATCGCCGACGGTGATCTCTTCCGGCGCGTCGACCTCGCCGCGGGCCTCCGGGGTGAGGTCCTCGGCGGTGAACGGCGGTGGGAGGGTGCTCTCCGAAGACGTCGCCCAGAACACCGCTCGTGCGATGTCGCTGAAGGCTCCGACCGGATGGTTGCGGAAGGTAGGCGAAGTGCCGAACAGGAACACGCGGTTGCCCGCAGCGGTGATCGTCGAGACTTCCGAGGCGTGGCCGGCCGCATCTGCCTGCGAGCCGCCGGTCGAGTCGGACCAGTGGCCGGCGACGAGCGGATCGGCCGCGTAGGTGCGCTCGACCGTCATGCCGTCGCCGAGTTCAGTGAACCATGCGGCCGGATACGCGAACGCCGTGTCGACAGGATGGGCGGACAGGATGCCCCCGGGTGTCGTCTCCACGGAGACGATGCCGTTGGAACGGCGTGTTCCGGTCGAGGTGGACAGATCCACGAGCCCGAAATCGGTCGCGAAAGACGCCGCGGATGAGCCGTGGCCGATGACCGGCTTTCCGGTGTCGAGATACGCCTGCACAGCAGCTCGCCCGCTCTCCTGGGACGAGTTGAAGCTCAAGTTGCCGCCGACCCACAGGAGGTCGACGTTGTTCAGGGAGGCTTCGCCGGAGGTGAGGCTCGCCCGTGAGACGGGCATCAGATCTGTGAAGCCGAGCTTGGTCAGCGCATCGCGGTCTTCGTGGTTGTCGACGTAGGCCACTCGGACCGCACTGAGGGCGATCGCATCCCCGTCGCGAAGGGCAAGGCCGTCGTCGGCGCGGAAGTCGACACCGTAGATCTCGGCGATCGCCGACGCCGCGACGTCGGCCGCGTCGGAGCGACGCAGCAGCACCGTCCCGTCGGGCAGTTGCGACAGGGCGATCCCCTCACCGAGCAGCTGGTTGACGGCTTGGTAGTCCGCGACGCCCGCAGCGTCGAATGCGAGATAGGACGCCGACAGGTCGACGGACCCCGTCAGAGGGGCCTCGACAACGGGCTCGACCGCTGTGGTCGGTGCCGCGTCTCCGGTCGTCCCGATCGCGTCTACGTCGGCGCCCCAGAGCAGGGACAGGCTCCACGCCGACACGTCGTACATGCTCGGCACCCGCTCGCTGATGTCGGTGCCGTCGGCGAGGAGGACGTTGGCGAGGCCGCGCACCGGCTGGTGCATATCGACGTAGTAGGACCCGGCAGCGTAGGTGACGTCATCGACGGTGAGGGGGGCCGTGAGGCGGTCCACCTCGATGCCGTGCACCAGGAGCTGCTGAACGAGCGTCTGCGCGTCGGAGTCCGAACGCTGGCCCTGGCCTTGCGGGAGGACGTAGGCGCGAGGGTAGTCGGCGACATAGACGTCCGTGTCGTCCCAGATCTCCGTCCACTCTGTCGGGACGTCGGCGGGGAGGTCTTCGGGTGCGATGTCGGCCGGGATCTCGACGCTCGGTGCGCCGGTCAGGCCGCGCTCGAAGATCTCGATCTGGTTGGCCAGCAGGGCGTCACCGTGATCCTGGACGTAGTCCGAGACGGTGTCGATGACCAGCTCGGCGACCTCGATGTTCACCGCAGCGCGGGCGGGCTGGTCGCCGCTGCGGCCCAGCGGAAGTTCGACGGTGTTGGTGATGGCGCCCTGGTACGCCACATACTGCGGCATGAAGATGGGCGGCCAGTCATCCCAGCCCGAGCGGATGTCGCGGTAGGGGATGCGGATTCCGCCGTCGGCGGAGAGCGGATTGCCCTCGATCGCGGCGTCGACGACGCGCTCTTCGATCTCGAGCGCCGTGGCATAGGCGTGCGGGAGGAACAGGTCGTACTCGTAGTTCTCTCCGTGCGGCGGCCCGCAGGGCTCGATCTGGAGGATGCCGGTGTAGCCGTGGAGATCGATGAAGTAGGTGGGCTGCAGCACCGCGGAGAGGTCGCGGATGATCGCGGCCTCGACGGTCGCTCCGGTGATGGCGTCACGGTTGGCGTCGTAGCCGTTCGCGGTGGCGCGCTGGCCGAGCGCGCGACCGTCGGGGTTGTTCGTCACCGTGAAGTAGAGCCGGTGGGTGTCGAGGAGGTCGATGATCTCGGGGTCGGTGCTGGTGGCGAGCTCTTCGATGTAGTTGAGCGTCGCATCGGTGCCCTCCCATTCGTTGCCGTGGATGTTCGCGTTGAACCACAGCGGGATCTTGTACCCGGCTTGCAAGGCATCGTCGGTCGCGGCGGATGCGGGGTCGTACTTCACCGTGTGTCGCCACAGCGTCTGCTGGGCGGTCTCTTCCGCTGATTCCGGAGCCGTAACGGTGACCAGGTAGATGTCCTTGCCCATCTCGGACTGCCCGATGATCTGGGTGGAGACCCTGTCGCCGAGCGCCATGTAGGTGTTCAGGGTCGGGGCGATTTCGTCATAGGGCATGACGCCGCGGGCGATCGACGCGTCATCGGGGTCGTCGGGGAACACCCGCAGCTCGGGTTGGTACGGGTACTGCGTCGGCATGTCGCCGATGACGGTGGGGCGGACGATCGGCGAGACGGGTTCTTCCACGGCTGCGACGGCGGGTACGGCGATGATCGTCGGGGCGACGAGCATCGCCGTGCACGCAGCGGCGAGCAGGACGGGTTTGCGCACGCGGGGCACACTCCTTGAGGCTGTCGGGATGGTGCGGTGACGTGCGGGTGCGCGCCACGCCGTCCGGCTCGAGGAGCGCTCCGGCCCGGTGGATCTCACGCTAGGGGTGGGACGTTTCACGCCTATGACAAGGTTGTGTCTTTCTTATGCGCTCGTTGTGTGACGCTCTCTTTCGCCTGTCAGGAGGTGAGCCACTGCTGGGCGCCGCGACGTAGACACACGGCCGTGGCCGCGTCGACCGCGCGTTGCAACGCGTCCCCGCGGCCCGCCCCGGCCACGAGCGCGGCGGCGAGGGTGCCGGCGAACGCGTCTCCGGCGCCGGCGGTGTCCAACGGCGTGATCGGTTCGGGCGTCGCCGATTCACCGGCCCATCGGGCCCCGTCGCCGCCGCGGGTGGTGCAGATGCGGTCCTGCGCGACCCGTCCTCCGAGCTGGCGCCGCTCGTGCTCGTTGACGATCACGACGTCGGCCTGCTCGAGCACATCGCCGAGGTCGTCGTGCCAGGGCGAGGGATTGACCACAAGGGTCGCCCCGGTGGCCGCGGCGCGGGCGGCTGCGGCGCGGACGACGGCGGCGGGGGTTTCGAACTGCACCAGCACGACGTCGTCGGGACCCCACGCCTCCGTCTCGACCTGTTCCGCCCGCACCCGGCCGTTGGCGCCCTCGGTGACGACGATCACGTTCTCGCCGGTGTCATCCACGATGACGGTCGCGGCGCCCGTGGGAACATCGGCGAGTCGCGCCACCGCGGAGGTGTCGACACCGGCGGCCGAGAGGTGGCGCAGGTACCGATCGCCGTCCGCGCCGACCGCGGCGACCATCCGGGTCGGGGCGCCGGCGGCCGCGGCCGCGGCCGCCTGATTGCCGCCCTTGCCGCCGGGCATGAACGTGCCGGAGCGGCTGTGCACCGTCTCGCCCGGGGAGGGTATGCGTTCGACCTCGAGCACCGTGTCGAGGTTGAGGGAGCCGACGACGACGACGGTGCCGCTCACGACAATGCCCCGACGAACAGGTCGCGGTAGCGGGCGGTGTCGACGGCGGTGACGACGCCGGTCGACACGGGGGTTCCGGGTGCTCCGGGAGAAGTGTGGCGCATGTCCACGATCGTCTGCCCTCGGGTGTTCCCCGGGGCGAGCGCCACGCCGACGTTCGCGGCCACGACGGTCAGCGCCCCCGGGTCGATCACCGCGCACACCGTGCCCGCGTCGCCGAGTGGCGCGTCGCCGGCGCGCACGCGACCCTCCTCGCCGCGGCCGGCGGTCAGGTACGCCAGCAGCCGGCCGGCGAGGCGGGCCGCGGGCTGTGCGGACGAGGTGAGCGCGCGGATCGCGGTGTCGTCGCACGTGGCGGCGTAGAACGGTTCCAGCCCGTACATGAGCGTGGGCACGCCGCTGTCGAGCACGACCGCAGCAGCCTCCGGGTCATGCCACACGTTGAATTCCGCGACCGCCGTGACGTTGCCGGTGCCGATCGCGCCGCCCATGAAGACGATGCGGGCGATCTTCGGGCGCACCGCCGGGTACATGCGCAGCAGGAGGGCGATGTTCGTCAGCGGCGCCAGCGCGATGATCGTCACGGGCTCGACGGCCTCGTCGAGGGTGCGCCGCAACAGCTCGACCGCGTGTTCGTCGACGGGGGTGCCGCCGTGGGCGGGGAGGGTGATGTCGGCGAGTCCGTTCGCGCCGTGGACGTGACTGGCGTCGCGGGGGCGTCCGACGAGCGGGCCTTCCGCACCGGCGGCGACGGGGATGTCGTCGCGTCCTGCGACATCGAGCACCCCGAGGGTGTTCTCGACGACCTGCGCGAGCGAGACATTCCCTGCGGCGCATGTCACCGCCTTCACCGCGAGTGAGGGGTGCGTGGCGGCGAGCAGGAGGGCCAGTGCGTCGTCGATGCCGGTGTCGACGTCGAGGATCACCGGGAGCGGGGAGGCGGGGGAGGCGTTCACCCTTCCAGCATGCCGTGTCCGCGCAGCCGGACATGTCGCGGGGCCCGCATGCACCGGAGTGCAGCGGGCCCCGCGGGAGGTGACGGTCAGGGGCGCGGGGCGCCTCCGCCGGGACCACCGGTGCCGCCCCCGCCGCCGGCACCCTGCGTGACGGTGAGTTCGCCGGCGCTCGCCGTCGCGACGGTGGAGCCGTCGGCGATGAGCGAGTACTGCGATCCCGAGGTCACGCTCGGCGTGGAGACGGTGATGCTGGTCGAGCCGTCCGCCGTGAAGGTGCCGACCTCGCTTCCGGAGGCGTCGACGACGGTGAGGGCGGTGCCGTCGGCGATGCCGGTGGTGGAGAACTGCACGGCCGACTGCGCCGACATGTCCAGGTCGGTGGTGAGGCCGCCGAGCGCGATGAGCACGCCACCGTCGATCGAGACCGTCCCGTCGGCGTCCACCGCGCCGTCACCGCCGCCGTACGGGCCGGAGGTGATCACGGTACCGCCGGTCTGGGTCCAGTCGCCGTTGATGTCGATGCCGTCCCCGGCGCCGTCGTTCGCGGTGCCCGCACCGCCGCCGTCGACCACGAGAGTGCCGCCGGTGACGATGAACTGGGCGCTGAGGTCGCCGGACTCGGGTTCGGATGCGCCGCCGCCGGGGACGGCGGCGTTGACGCCGTCTTCGCTGGCCACGATGTCGCTCGTGCCGCCGCTGATCGTGATGATCTCGGCCTCGAGCCCCTCGTAAGAGGTCGTGACCGTCACGGTGCCGTCCGAGACCTGGAGCTCCTGCTCGGCGTGGACCCCGTCATCGCCCGAGGCGACCGTGAGGTCGGCACCCGCCAGGTGGAGGTATGCGTCGGCGTGCACCCCGTCGTCGGAGGCGTCGATGTCGATCGTGCCGCCTTCGAGGACGGCGACGACGCCCGCGACGATGCCCTTTGCTCCGCTGTCGGCGACCGCGCCGGTCGAGCCGCCGCCGGAGACGATCGAGACCGTGCCGCCGGTCGTGACCACGTCGGTGAACGCGTCGATGCCGTCGTCGCCGGCGTCGACGGTGGTCGAGCCGCCCTCGATGAGGACGTAGCCGCGCTCGGCCTCCTCCTCGTTGTCGGCCTTCAGGCCGTCGCCGCCTGCGGTGACGGAGATATCGCCGTCGCGGATGACGAGGTAGTCCTTGCCGCGGATGCCGTCGTCGACGGCGTCGACGGTGATGGTGCCGGACTGGATCACCAATCCGTCGCTGGAGGCGATGCCGTCGTTTCCGTTGCCCGTCACGGTCAGCGACCCGGTTCCGGTGACGGTGAGGTCGGCGGAACTGTAGAGCGCCGCATTGGCGTCGGCGTCGTCCGCGTAGGACGAGGCGTCGCTGAGCGAGTTGTCCGAGCCCTCGGCGAGGATGATGAGCGCCTCGTCGGCGGCCTGGACGTCGATGGCGGCGCCCGCGTCGGTGGCGATGTCGACGCCGTCGAGCACGAGCCGGACCTGCCCGTCCGCGTCGGAGGAGACGACCACCTGTCCGGTGTACTCACCGGAGAGCACGTACGTGCCGGGTTCGGAGACGAGGACGGTGTCGCCTTCGTCGACCGCGCCTTCGCCGCTGATGGTGGCAGCGGAGCCGGAGAACGTGACGGTGGTCGCCTCGTCGAGGTCGTACTCGTCGTCGTCGTCTTTGTCGTGGGTGTCCTGGTTGCCCGCGAGCACGTCGGCGGCGGTCACGTCGGCGGTGTCGATGTTCGCGACGGTCACGACGGTGTCGTCCGACTCCTCGGTGACGGCCGAAACGGTGTCGTCGGATGCGGAGGAGGAGGCGACCTCGGTCGCGGTGCAGCCGGCGACGACGAGGGTCAGCGCGAGGGCGGGGGCGGCGGCCAGCCAGAGACGGCGGGGGCGGCGGGTGCGGATGGTCATGTCAGTGTCCTTTCGGGGTGCCACTTCGTGGGTGGGCGGTCGGCCGCGAAGGTCAGGCGGCCAGGGGTCGGGTGTCGGGGGTGGGGTGGTGGCCGTCGCTGACGGTCGCGTGCACGAAGTGTCTGGTGAGCACGCGGTGCCACGGGTTCGACGGGAGTGCGGGATGGAGGGCGGCCATCCCCGTGCCGTACTTCGAGATCCGGGCGGGGCGGTGGCCCTGGCGCCAAAGTGCCCGGTCGAGTGCTCCGGCTCGTTGGCCGGACTTCGTCTCCACGATCACCGAGGTCGGCAGCTGGAGGACGGTGCCCTCCGCGGCGATCCACGTCAGCTCGGTGTCGATGGTCGCGCGGGAGGCGTCGCCCCCGGCGGCGGCCGGCATCAGCACAGTGGCGCGACGGTACCGGGTGACCAGTGTCGGCTGCAGCGTTTCGGCCAGGTGTGCGGCGTCCGGGATGCCGGCGTCGACGAGCAGGTCGGTGGCGTAGGCCACGGCGTCGCCGTCGAGTTCGTCGCCGGTGACCGGCACCCGCTCCTTGACGGTGGCCGACCGGGCGCCCCGCGTCTTGACCTCGAGGAACGATCCGCCCGAGTCGACGTAGGTGCGCGCTCGCACCTTGAACCGGCGGCGACGCTTGCGTACGGCGCCGAAGTAGCTGTCCAGTCCGGGGGTGTCGAAATATTGCGATGCGTACCGGAGGGAACTCTCGCCGTCGATCGCCAGAACCTCGCTGCCCCGGGGGAGTGCCTGCAACACGGCCGGCAGTTCGCGGGTGGGGAGGATGTACTTGCGGTCGACCCGGGTCTGCAGTTCGGCCTGTGCGTTGAGCTCGTCGAGGCCGATGGCGGGGAGCCGGTCGAGGGGGGCCAGGGTGTTCATCGGGTCACCTGCCAGGTGTGGGAGACGGTGTCGGGGGCGCTGTCGCGGTCTGCGTCGCCGGCTGGCGCCGCCGTGCCGCGAGTGGTGCGGCGTCTGGACGACGCGCCGCGGCGGGGGAGGGTGTATCGCACGTTCACGGTCGTGGTGTCCGAGACGAGGTCGAGATTGCGCACGGTCACGCGCTGTACCGGCGTGCCGAGGGTCTCCTCGACCGCGTCGCGGGCATCGTCCTCATCGGGGTAGGCCCGGTCGAGGACGAGGGTCTGCTCGCGCGACCGACGCAGCACGGCGGGGCTGTCGACGACGGCGATCGCGCCGACGATGAGCATCGACAAGCCGATGGCGGTCGACGTCGCCGATCCGGACAGCCCCGAAATCAATCCGAGCGCGAGGGCCGCGAGGTAGTAGGCGATTTCGCTCTGTTCGATCTCCCTCGAACGCAGCCGGATGATCGAGAGTACGCCGAACAGGCCCAGGCCCAACCCGGCGCTGACGGTGGTGTCGGCGAGGACCATCGACACGGCCAGGACGCCGACGTTGACGCCGACGAACGCGATGGCGAGGTCGCGGCGACGGTGTCGGGGGTAGTAGACGGCGAACGCCAAAACGGCGATCGCGACGAGGTCGAGGGCGATGATGCTGAGCAGGTCCATGGTCTTCTCTCCTGACGGATGGTGTCGGGAGTACCAAGACAACGGCCCACCGCTATGTGGTTGCTATGACAGGCCTCAGGCCAGGTTACGAATCGGTAACGGGCCGGTTGTGCGCGTCTGACGCGGCGAGAGTGAGGAATCGTCGGGCGTGCGGGGAGAGGAGGCCGCGCCATACCGCCGTCAGGGGGCGGGTGAGCTCGAGGGTGGTCGCCACCTCTCGGAGCAGACCCCCGGCGAGATCGTCGGCGATGAGGGTCGGGCTCACCACTCCCGGAGCGATGCCCGCGCGGAGTGCGGCGCGCAGGGCGCCGGTCGAAGACAGTTCGGCGGCGGGGCGGGTCGCTTCGTGCCCGTGGCGCGCGAGGGCGTGTTCGAGCGTGGCGCGGGTGCCGGAACCGGGCTCGCGCACGGCGAGCGGCTCGGTGGCCACTTCCTCGACCGACACGGTGCGGCCCGAGGTCGCCCAAGGATGGTCGGGGTTGCACACCATTGCCAGACGGTCGGTGCCGATCGCAGACGCGTTCACCCCGCCGGGTGGGTGCGGGGACTCGATCACGCCGACCTCGGCTTCTCCGCTGCGCACCCGGTCGAGGACCCCTTCGCTGTTGTCCGAGACGAGACGCCAGTGCGTGGCCGGCAGTGTCGCGCGCGCGGCGGTCAACCACGCCGGGAGATACGCCTCTGAGACGGTCTGGCTGGCGGCGATCGTCGCGACGGCCGCGTCGGTGCGGGTGAGCGCATCCAGAGACACCCGGAACACCGCCTCGGCGTCCAAGAGCGGCCGTGCCCATTCGACGATGAGGACGGCGTCCGCGGTGAGGATCGATCCGGACGCGCGGCGGACGAGCAGATCGCGTTCCACGGTGCGCTCTGCTCGACGGATGCGTGCGGATGCCGCCTGCTGCGACCAGCCGCACGCGAGCGCGCCCGCACCCACACTCCCGTGTTCGTCGATGGCGGCCAGGAGGCGGAGGGTGTCGGTGTCGAGCGAGGCGGGGGTCACAACATCCCATTGTGCCCCCACAGGTATCCGCGTCTACCGAAGGGTGCCCGCCCGGCGTGACGATGACGAGGTGACAGTCCTCCACACCACCCCCACGACCGTGCCCGCCCCTCGCCGCCTGCTGCGCGCCCTCCCCAGACGACGTGACGCCCTCGCCCACCTCACGCCGAACTGGTACGCATCGATCATGGGCACCGGTATCGTCGCGAACGCCGCGGTCACCCTCCCCGTCGAGGTGTCCTGGCTCCGTGTCCCGGCGACGGCGGTCTGGCTGATCGCCGCCGGGCTACTCGTGGCGCTGACCGTCGCCACCGTCGCACACGCGGCCCTTCATCCGGAGACCGCGCGCGGCCACGTGCGCCACCCGGTGATGGCGCACTTCTACGGGGCACCTCCGATGGCCGTGCTCACCGTCGGTGCGGGCACCGTGTTGCTCGGCGCCCCGTTGCTCGGGGAGCGGACCGCCGTGGTGATCGGCGGCGCGTTGTGGGTCGTCGGCACGGTGCTCGGGCTCGTCAGCGCCGTCGTCGTGCCTTACCTCACATTTCTTCGGCACCAGATCCAGCCCGACAGTGTCTTCGGCGGCTGGCTCATGCCGATCGTCCCGCCGATGGTCTCGGCGGCGACCGGAGCGGCATTGGTCCCGTTCCTGCCCGCCGGGCAGCCCCGCGAAACGATGCTGTGGCTGTGCTACGCGCTGTTCGGGGTCGCGCTGATGCCGTCACTGGTCATCATCACCCTGCTGTGGTCCCGCTTGGCGCAGCAGAAGGTCGGCGCACCGGGCATGGTCCCGACGCTGTGGATCGTGCTCGGTCCGCTCGGGCAGTCCGTGACCGCCGCGAACCTCCTCGCCCGCGTCGCGCCGACAGCCGTCGACGAGCCCACCGCCGCCGCCCTCCACGCGGCCGGGCTGATCTACGGGATCCCGGTGATCGGATTCGCGGGCCTGTGGGCCGCGGTCGCGCTCGCGATCACCCTCCGCACCGCGCGGGACGGCCTGCCCTTCAGCCTCACGTGGTGGTCCTTCACCTTCCCGGTCGGCACGTGTGTGACCGGGCTGAGCGCGCTCGCCGTGGCCACGGGGCTCACGGCCGTGGGGATGACGGCCGTGGTCGGCTTCGCCGTCCTCGTCGCGGCCTGGGGGATCGTCGCCTTCCGGACCTTCCGTGGCAGCGTCGTGCACGGCACCCTCTTCCTCCCCCCGGCGTGAGCCGGTGGTGCGCCCCGACCCCGGAACCGCCGCGACGAGGCTTAGGGGTTCCCCCGGAGGCGCGCATCCGGTTCGGGTGCGACACTCGTCTCACCAGACCACGCACCGGGCCTCGCTGGGGGGAGTCCGGGTGTAGCCGGCGGGATCTGTCGCTTGTCCCGCCGGCGTCTGGGGCCCCCGGCGTCGGAGCGGGCGAGAATGGATGGCGTGTCCGCACCGACTGCTCTGACCGATGTGCCCGATCCGACGTTCGTGATGTCGGAGGACGGCTTCCGCCTGGCGACGTACTCGTGGGGTGACCCCGCGCGGCCGACGGTCGTGCTCGTGCACGGGTTCGCGTCGAACACGCGCGACAACTGGGTCAACACGGGGTGGGTGCGCGACCTCACCCGGGACGGCTTCCGCGTCCTCGCGCTGGACCAGCGCGGCCATGGGGCCAGCGACAAGCCCCACGACGCCCGCGAGTACGAGATGACCGCCCTCGCGCGCGATGTCGAGACGGTGCTCGAGACCTACCTCGTCGACACCGTCGCCTACGTCGGGTATTCCCTCGGCGCGCGCGTCGGGTGGGAGGTCGCACGGCGCCTTCAGGACCGCATCGATCGGGTCGTCCTCGGCGGTGTCCCCGACGGTGTCCCGCTCCGTCGACTCGATCTCGATCAGGCGCGGGCGTACGTGCGGGATGGGACGGAGGTGACCGATGGGCAGACCCAGCAGTACATCCGCCTCATCGAGCGGGTCGGGGGAAACGACCTCGAAGCGCTTCTGGCGATCGCCGAGGGGTTGCGGGCCTCCGGTGCCGCAGACCCCGACCCGGCGACCGCCCCCACCCAACCGGTCCTGATCGCGACCGGATCGCGCGATGCGATCCTCGAGGGGTCGAAGGCGCTCGCCGAAGCGTGCCCCGACGGACGATTCGTCGAGATCCCCGACCGCCACCACTTCAACGCGCCCGGTTCGCGCGAGTTCCGCGCCGCCGCGCGGGCCTTCCTCGCCGGCTGATCCCCGCCGACCCGGCTGTGTCAGAACCTCGGCGCTCCGCGCGAAACGGGTAGGACACCTGTCGTTCACCGGCCTGTCCCAGGCGGTTCGCGGCGTGGCGTCCCGGCCTCAATAGCGTCGGAATCCCCCACCTGCGTCGCGCGATGAGCGCCTCGATCGCGCGCGCCCGATCGGAAGGATTCCCTCCCCATGAACAGACGCCGCTCGCGCGCCGCAACGGCCGCCCTGGGCGCCCTGCTCTGCACCTCGCTCGCCCTCCCGTTGGCCCCCGCGGCCTACGCCGACGTCGCGGTGCCCGCGACCGACCCGTCGGGCGACCTCGCTCTGCTGAGCGATCCCTTCCTGCAACTGCCCACCGTCGACGGTGTGCATGTCGTATGGACGACCGAGTACGAGGGCGACATGAACGTGGCACTCGTCGGCCAGGGTGTCGCGGCGCTGACGACGGAGGAGGCGCGAGCCGCGGCGAACGGCACCGCCTTCCCCGATGTGGCGGTCTTCCCCGCCTCGTCCGCCATGTTCTCCCGACTCGCGGAGGACTCCGGCTCACGTCTACCCGAAGAGATCCTCCCCGCGGCCGAAGACGGCATCTCGGCCCGCGAGGTCTGGCGTCACGAGGCGATGGTCGACGGACTCTCCGCGGGTGAGCGGGTCGACTACCGCGTCGTGTCCACCGACGGCGACGGTACCGTCGTATCCGGCACCTTCTCCCTCGCACCGTCCCCGCAGGCCGGCGACGACCTCCGGGTCCTCATCACCAGCGACCACCAGGCGATGGCCAACACCCCGGCGAACCTTCAGATGGCGGCCGAGACGATCGGCGACATCGACGCCGTCTTCCTCGCCGGCGATCTGGTGAACCACCCCGATCGTGCATCGGAATGGTTCGACGACACACGCGGCAGTGCCTTCTTCGCGGCGCTGCAGGGCAACGGCGGCCGGGTCGACAACAACGGCGTGCAGGAGTACGTCGGTGGGGAGATCGTGCAGAACGCCGTGCTGTTCCCGGCCGTCGGAAACCACGAGGTCCAGGGACGCATCGACGGCAAGACCACGATCGGGTCGTCGTTCGGTGCGCCCGTGCCGGTCGAGGTCGCGCAGGCCGAATACGAGCTCGTGGCGGCGGAGGTCAATCCGACCGGGGACGCCGACATCGAGGCCCAGTGGATCGAGGACAACTCCTTCAGCACCACCACCTACGAGGAGATGTTCACCCTGCCTGAGGACTCGCCCGGAGGGGAGACCTACTATGCGGTCACCTTCGGTGACATCCGCCTGGTCTCGCTCTACTCCACGCGCATCTGGCGAGGCACCGGAGCACAGGCCGATCCTGCCGCGCGCACCTCGAACACCCGCTACCAGGAAGCCGCGGCGAACCTCGATTCGCCCCTGGACCAGGGATACGGCGAGTTCGTCTTCGAATCGCTCGAGCAGGGCAGCGAGCAGTACGAGTGGCTCGAGGCGGAGCTCGCCTCGGACGAGTTCCAAGATGCACGGTTCCGGGTGGTGATGCTCCACGAGGGCCCTCAGGGCCTCGGCGACAACGTCATGCCGCACTTCGCGCAGCCGACCCGCATCGAGGAGACGAACGACGAAGGGGAGGTCGTCGGCATCCGGTACGAGTACGAGCCGGAGAACAACATGCTGCTGAACGATCTCACCCCGCTTCTCGAAGAGGCCGGCGTCGACCTCGTCCACAACGGCCACTCGCACCTGTGGAACCGGTTCGCGTCGGAGAACGGCGTCAACTACATCGAGACCAGCAACACGGGCAACACGTACGGTGCGTACCACGAGCTGAGCGGACGCACCCGCCCGCTGCCGCCGGAGCCCTGGGACGCCTCGAACTACCTGTCGGTGGGCAATCCCGGCGGTCTCGAGCCGGTGGTGCCGAACGTGGCGCCGTTCTTCACCGAGGGTGGTGAGCCCCAGCCGTTCGTCCAGTCGAACGACCTCGCGGTCTTCGCCATGCTCGACACCGGCGCGAACGAGCTCGTCTCGTACGCGTACGACGTGCGCACCCCCGAGGTCGAGCCGTGGGTGATCGACCGGTTCTCCCTCGGCCGGGAAGTCGAGGTGCCGGTCGATCCCGAGCCGACGCCGACCCCCACGCCGGAGCCGACGGAGACCACGGACCCTAGTGAGCCGGCCGCGCCGTCGCTGATGTTGTCCGCCTCGACGGTGGTCGCGGGGGGCGAGCTCGCGCTGACGGCGTCCGGTCTCGAGGCGGGTGAGCAGGTGCGGATCGAGCTGCACTCCGACCCGGTCCTCCTCGACACCGTCTCTGCGGACGCCGCCGGTGACCTGGCCGCGACGGTCACGATCCCGGCGGGCACGGAGCCCGGTGCGCACGAGATCGTGATCGTCGCCGAATCCGGAGCGACGGCACGGGCGGACCTCACCGTGACGGCCGACGATGTCGCCGGTGCTCCGGCAGCAGAGTCGGGTGACCTCGCCGCGACCGGTTCGACCGTGCCCGCCGGGTTCATCCTCGCCGGTGTCGCCCTGCTCGCCGCGGGTGCGGCGGCGACCTTCGTCGCCGTGCGCCGCCGCAGCCTGCGAGGCTGACCACGCCATCCGGACCGGGGGTCGTGTCCGAGACCGTGCCGCGCGCACGTACGTCTCGGGCACGGCCCCCGTCCCCACGCGGGGGAAGGCGCGTTCCGCGTCGTCAGGTGGACGCACCGGCCGGTCCGACCGGCTCCTGGCCGTCGCGGCGTCGCCGGACGAAGAGGACGACGATGGCCGTCGTGATGACGAGGGCCAAGCCCCACAGTGCGGGTGAGCCCAGCGTGGTCGCGGCGATCGAGCCGAGCACGGCGCCGAGGGCGATCGAGGACCACAGCACGGCGTGGCGAGCCCAGGCCGTGCGACTTCCTCCGCGGGTCGCCGCGACCAGTGCCTGGGCGAGCTTGACGAGCGCGCCGGTCATGTAGGTCACCCCGAACGAGATGTCGCCGCCGCGGCTGAACACGGTGTTGGTCGCGCCCATGGACAGGGCCAGGGCGCAACCCATCACGTGTGCGGCGCCGAAGGACGACGCGGCGGCCGCGACGACCAGACCTGCCAGCACGAGGCCCAGTACGCGTGCTTCGGGATGCGCCCGCGCGCTCGATATCGCCGAACCGATCGCGGCGCCGATGACGAAGGACACGATCAGTCCCAGGGCGAACAGCGCGGCGGGCAGATGGCCTTGGACGGCTTCGACCCCGGCCCGCGTGGTGTTGCCCGTCATGAAGGAGACGAAGAAGCCGCCGAGTGCCGTGAACCCGTATCCGTCGACGATGCCGGCGAACAGGGCCAGCCCGGCTGCCGAGGCGAGCCCGCGCCTGCTCAACGTGCGCACCACTTGCCGCCTCCTTCGCGTTCGCAGGCCCACTTTACGGCGCGCATCCCGACCGGGTCGCCGCCCACCCGGCGCTCTACCGCCTGGACCGAGTCTTCGCCGGCTGAAGCCCGCGCCCAGACCCGGATGCGCGTCCGAGACCGGGCGGCATGCGCCGGGGTGTCGGACGAAGCCCCCGGCCGGGAGCGGGAAGGCGCAGGGATGGGCGTCAGTCGGCGGCCAGGACGGGATGCGCGTCGCCGAGGCGGTCGTTGCCGGGCTGCTCGGTCAGGCGCGCGCGGAGGGTGTTGCCCGGGGC
Source organism: Microbacterium aquimaris (assembly GCF_039531285.1). NCBI lineage: Bacteria > Bacillati > Actinomycetota > Actinomycetes > Micrococcales > Microbacteriaceae > Microbacterium > Microbacterium aquimaris. The sequence continues at coordinate 1,388,959 of NZ_BAAAPT010000001.1, forward strand.
GCCCTCGCGCAGGCGCCCGCGCTCGCGCAGGATCGGCATGACGAGTCGGCCGAAGTCCTCCAGGTCGGCGGGTTCGAAGACCGGCTCGATGAGGAACCCGTCGAGGTCGGTCTCGGCGGCGAGACGTTCGATGCCGTCGGCGACCTGCGTACCGTCCCCCACCAGACGGAACCCTCGGGTGCCTCGGCCTTTCAGCTGGTCGAGGATCTCGCGCACCGTGGGGGCGTTCTCGCCGAGGAACCGGTCGATGTTGCTCGTGCCCATTTCGCCCACCGAGCCCTGCCCGAGCACCTGGTGCAGCGTCTTGTCGGGATCGAGGGCGAGGAGGTCGATGCCGGTGTTCCCCGCGTAGAGGGACGCGACGATCTCGTCGGTCTGCATCGCGTCGAACTCTGCCTCGTATCGCCGGGCCTCCTCCTCGGTCTCGCCGACGAAGACGGTCAGACCGGCCATGAGCTTCATGCCCCGAGGATCACGGCCCCGCTCGGCGGCCAGGGCCCGGATGTCGGCGACGGCGGCGGCGGTGCGGGCGGGCGTGGTGGCCTGGACGAAGACGCACTCGGAGTTGCGGGCGGCGAACGCGCGTCCGGCGGGGGAGGTGCCGGCCTGGAACAGCACGGGGGTGCGCTGCGGCGACGGCGGGGCCCCGAAATAGCCGCGGGAACGGTAATGCTCGCCCTCGAAGACGACCGGACGCACGCCGTCCCGCCGGGCGTAGACCCCGCTCTCTCGGTCGACGACCCGGGCGTCGTCGTCCCATCCGTGTTCCCACAGCCGTGCGGCCAGCTCCACATACTCGGCGGCCATGGCGTAGCGGGTGTCGTGGGGGACGATCGCGTCCTGTCCGAACACGTCGGCGACGGCGTTCTGCGATGCGCCGGTGACGATGTTCCAGCCCACGCGGCCGGAGGTGAGGTGGTCCAAGGACGCCAGCCGGCGGGCGAGTTGGGCGGGATGCTCGAGGCCGGTGGAGAGGGTGACGACGAAGCCGAGGGTGTCGGTGTGCTGGGCGAGCACCGGGATCAGGTAGTCCGGGTCGATCGCGGAGAAGTTGATGCCCTTGGTCGCGGCGATCTCGGGCAGATCACCGTCGACGAGCGGGTAGCCGTAGCCGCCGGCGAAGAACAGGAAGTCGAAGCCGGAGTCTTCGAGCACACGGGCGATGTGGATCCAGTGCTGCGGGTCGAGGAAGTCCGCGCTGCGGCTGCGCGGATGCGCCCAGCTGAAGGTGCCTCCCACCTGCGGAGCGGCCACCTCGAAAACGCCGAAGTGGAGGGTAGGTGCATCGGTCATGAGAGTGCTCCTTCGTTGTGGCACGCCGCACCGGGGCGGGTGTCGGCAGGGCGCGGCCCGGTTCCGAGCAGGCGCCCGCGTAGCGGGGATTTCGGGTTGAGGGAGTCGACGCCGGCGCGTTCGCGGCGCCGAGCCATCGCCACCCGATGCTCACGCTCGAGGTCGTCCCCTCGAGCGGTTCTTCGGGAACGGCCACATGCCCATCGGGCCCGTGCTCTGGAACATGCCGAGCTTCCAGGCATTCGACGACTCCCGCAGGCCAGTGAACTGAACGGTTCACACTGTAGGGGTGGAATGTTTCAGCGATGTCACCGCCGGGTCAGGACCGCCTGCACGGTCGCACGGTTGGCTGCGCGCAACTCTTCAGGGTCGACCCCGGTCAAGGTGAGGAACTGCAGGCCCCGCCACAGTCCGACCAGCTGCATCGCCGCGGTGCGGGCACCGAGCGCGTCGAACCCTTCGCGGCGCAGCACCTCGGCGGTGGCGTCGATCCACTCGTGCGCAATGCGGTCGGTGAAGGCGCTCCACCCGTCCTGGTCGCGCATCACGGTGCCGAACTGCTGGAAGAACAGGCGCAGGAATGCGTGGTTCTCCGGTGCGGAGAGGTCTTCCCACACCTCGAGGAGGCGATCTTCGAGCGGGCCGTCCGCGGCGAGACGGGTGAACATGTCACGCAGGCGCGGAAAGCGGTCGAATGCCGCGCGCGACGCTTCGTCGAGGAGATCCTGTTTCGAGCCGAAGTAGTACAGCACCATGCGGTTGTTCGATCCGATGCCTCGCGCGATCGCGCTGAGGCTCATGTCGACCACACCCTCGCGGAGGATCAGATCGGTCGTCAGCCCGAGCAGGCGGGCGCGCTCGGGGCTGTCGGTCATCTCGCCCATCGTATGCGCGTGCTGTTCCGCCTCGCGCAGCGTGGACGGTGCATCAGGCGAGCCAGGGCGTCGAGGGCGGATCCGGTCCGCAGCGGCTTCGCTGAGCTGTGTGAACCCGTGGCAGGCCGTCAGAACCCGGGGTGCGACAGGGTCAGCAGGATCCGGGCGACCGTGTACCGGGCCAGACCGAGGGGATGCCGGACGTCGTATCCCAGCAGGTCGACCAGCTGCGTCAGCCGATCCTGCGCGGTCGAGTGGTGGACCCCGGCCAGGGCGGCCGCCTGCCGGACACTTCCCATCCGTCCGTACGCGTCGAGGATGACGCGGTGGCGCGGGTCGAGGCCTGCGAGGGCGACCACGTCGGGGTGGTCCGCGGAACGCTCGTCGGCGGCTTCGGCCAGCAGCATGATGGCACCCACCTCGTCGACGTCCACGAAGGGGAGCTCGGGGGATGTCATCCGCAGCGCGAGCACGGCCGACCGCCACGAATCCGGGAGGTCTTCCGGGGCGACGCGGGTGCCGACGCCGATGCGGGTGGGCGTGGATGCGGCGCTGTCGGCATCGGCCGGGGGCGATGGAGCCGTGCGGGTGATGACGGCGCGGGCCGGACCCCATTCGGTGACCACCAGCGCGGACGGGCCGACGACCGGCGGCGGGGCGTCGGGGAGGGTCGCGACGACGCAGACCTCGTCGCCGGGCGCGAGGCGCAGGCGTGCGGTCGCCGCCCGCCGTTCGGCCGGCGCCGTGTGCTCGTCGATCGACTGTTCGACCGCGTCGAGCGCGTCGTTGCCTCGGCGGGCGGCGGTGATCTCGAGCGCCAGGGCGAGGCGTTCGAGGATCATGGCGTCGTTCGCGTGCGGGTCGCGGCGCTCGATCCACACGTGCCCATCGGGATGCACCTGTCGGGTCAACCGTGGGGCGTCGGGCTCCTCGTCGGCGGGCCTGCCCGTGGGTTGCACCCGGCGGGTGCGGACGGGGGTGGAGCTTCCGACCACGGCGCCGCTGAGAGCGGCGGCCGCGCGCAGGAGCGCGTCGGGTCCGACGCCGCGGGCGACCAGGGCGTCGAAGTAGGAGATGACCTTCAGCGACTCGCTCGCCTCGGCGTCGAGGGCGGTCAGCCGTCCCACCAGTTCCTGCACGGTCTCACTCCCTCATGGTGCGCGCACAGTCTATCGACCGGTGACGCCGAGCCGCGGGGAGGGCACGGCCCGGCGTCGGGCGGTCACGCGCCGAGGACGCGGTCGATCCAGCTCTCGCGGGCGGCGATCGCGGCCTGCGAGACGCCGGCCTGCGGGACCATCGTGTCGAAGCCGTGGAAACCTCCGGCCCACACGTGCAGTTCGGCCTGGACGCCCGCAGCCCACAGGGCGGTGGCGTAGGCGACGTCCTCGTCGCGGAAGACTTCGGCGGAGCCGCAGTCGATGTAGGTCGTCGGAAGCCCCGACAGGTCGGTCGCGCGGGCGGGCGCGGCGTAGATCGAGACGTCGCCGCCGCCTCTTCGGTCGCCGAGCAGTGCGCTCCATCCGGTGACGTTCGATTCCCGGTTCCACACGCCGACGCCGTCGATCTGCTTCGTCGACACGGTCGCGTCACGGTCGTCGAGCATCGGGCAGATGAGGAGCTGTCCGGCGAGGGGCGGGCCCTGCCGGTCTCGAGCGAGGAGCGAGGTGCCTGCGGCGAGGCCGCCGCCGGCACTCGTCCCGCCGATGAGCAGACGCTCGGGGTCGATTCCCAGCTCGTCGGCGTGCTCTGAGGTCCACACCAGCCCTGCATAGCTGTCTTCGACCGGGTAGGGGTCGGGGAATTCGGGCGCGAGGCGGTAGTCGACGCTGACCAAGACGGCGTCGTGGCGGACGACGGCGGACAGCAGAGCATCGACGCCGGTCATCTGGTCGCCCATGACCATGCCGCCGCCGTGGAGGTGGACGATGCCGGGTCCGCGACCGGCGTGGTCGGCGCGGGCGATGACGGTGGCGGTGATCTCGCCGCCCTCGTAGCCCGGAATGGTGACGTCGCGAACGGTCGCGCCGGCGGCGGCGATCTGTTCGTCGAGGCCCTGGGACAGCATCTGGGCCGTACTGGCCCGCACTGCCGGGATCACCTCCGGCGTGAGGGTCGGAAGCATCTGCGCAACCGCGTCGAGGGCCGGTTCGAGCTCGGCGTCGAACGGTGGGCGGGGGATGGCTACGGTCATGAGAACTCCTTCGTTCCGACAACGGCCACGACGACGCGGCCTGGATCCATCGTGCGCTCACCGCCGCGACGATGTCACCCGCCGGGCGAGGCGGATCCGACGTAGCGAACCCGCCATATGGCGGGTTCAGCCGGCGAGCTGTTCCACCGCCTGCAGGTGACGGTAGGCGCCCTTGAAGTACACGAGTGGTTCGGTGTCGCGCTCGTGCCATTCGGCCGGGCTCATCTCGACGACCTTGCCGATCACGATGAGGTGGTCGCCGGCTTCGTGCTCGGCCCAGATCTCACAGTCCACCCACATGAGGGTGTCGGCGATGATCGGGTTGCCTGACGCGGCGGGACTCCAATCGATCCCGGCCCACTTGTCGGTGCCTTTGCGGGCGAACTGGTTCGAGACGGCCGGCTGGTCGTGGGCGAGGACGTTGACGGCGAACTTGCCGTCCGCCGCGATCCGCGGGTACGTCGTGGAGGTCTTCATGACGCTGAAGGACACCAGTGGCGGGTCGACCGAGACCGAATAGAACGACTGGCAGGTGAAGCCGACGGGGGCATCGTCTTCGATGCCGGAGACGATGGTGATCCCGGAGGCGTAGTGGCCGAGGGTGTCGCGGAAGCGGCGTGCGTCGATGGCGGGGGGCGGAGTGGTGTCGGGCATGGGGGTTCCTCCTTGTGCGGCGGCCATCGTTCAGGCGGGGGCCTGGGTGTCGGATGTCGCGGCGGCGACGGTGGCGAGTCGGGTGAGGTTGGCGCGATACTCCGCGGCCGCGTCGGCGACGACCTCGTCAAGCTTGTCCATTTGGCTGAGCGGCAGGTAGAAGCCTCGGCCGGGCACCGTCGCGCCCAGCTCGACCAGGAGCGGTGCGAGGGTGAAGGTCGGGCCCATGGCGTGGGTGGAATCGGCGCCGGTGTGCACCGGGATGGCAGTCACTCCGGCGAGCCCGTTGGCGGGGTATCGATCGAGGAACGCCTTCAGCAGACCGGTGTAGGTCGCCTTGTAGGTGGGGGAGGCGAACACGACGAGGTCGCTCTGGGCGACCTGGGCGTTCAGCGCCGACATGGTCTCGGACGGCCACGCGAAGATCTGATCGACGTGGTCGGCGAGGTCGAGCACGTCGAGCTCGTACGAACCGGGGCTGAGCAGGTGGGAGACGAGAAGCTCCGCGACCTTGCGTGTGCGGGAGGCCGGCTTCGGGTTGCCGACGACCACCATGACTTTCAACGACATCTGTGACTCACATCCGTACCGATTGACTGGGAGAGGATGATGTCGTGACTCCACGTAGCGCGGGGCTGCGGAGCGCACGAGACCTCCACACGCATCCAGGTTCTTTTGGCCCGGAGCGCCCGCAACGGCTTACGCTGCATCTTCGATTCTGCCACCGACGTGTTTCGTGCGTGTATCGAAGGCGCGCTCCGGGCGAGGGACACGGCGCAATCTGCCGTTTACATCCGCGTGACCGGTGGGCAACGCCGATCCCGCACACTGATCATGCAGCGTAAGCCGCTGTGGACCCTCTCGGGACACAAGACCCCGGGGGCAGGCATCGGGTCTGGAGACGGATCGCACTCGTTGCGTGCCGCCCATCGACCCGTGCTCACCATCCGAGCGACGTCGTCGAAAGGGAGTCCGTCATGACCTTGTTGTCCCCCGCCATCTCTGAGAGCACCCGCGTTCTGGATGTGCCCACGCACGATCCTGACCATGTCCGCGGTGCCATGGGACGCTTCCCGACCGGTGTCGTCGCCCTGTGCGCGATCGTCGACGGGCGCCGCGTCGGAATGGTCGCCTCGTCGTTCTCGGCCGGTGCGTCGTACAGCCCGCCCATGGTCATGTTCTCGGTGCAGGAGTCCTCGACGACCTGGCCGGTGTTGCATCGCGCCGAGCGGATCGGGGTGAGCGTGCTCGGTTCGCATCAGTCCGATGCGTGCATGCAGCTCGCTTCACGCAGCCGCGACCGATTCGAGGGGCTCGCCACGACGGTGACCGCCGAGGGGGCGGTGCTGGTCGACGGCGCCGCGATGTGGTTCGACTGCGACGTCTACAGCTGCGTCCCGGCCGGTGACCACTCGGTGGTCGTGATGCGCGTACACAGCATGAACATCGACGACGAGGTCGCCCCCCTGATCTACCACGAGCGTCGCTTCCACGGGCTCCGCGAGATCGACGGGGGACGAGCATGACCCCCGAAGAGGTGCGTCTGGCGTCCGATCCCGCCGAGACCGCGATGGTCCACTCCGTCGGAGGTGCCCCGGCCGTCATCGGCACGGTCATCCACGGCGATCGACGCGGACGCGAACTCGGTTTCCCCACGGCCAACCTCGCGCTCGCCGACGGCGACCGCATCGAGGACGGCGTGTGGGCCGCCGACGTGTATGTCGGCAACACCCGCCACATCGCGGCCGCCTCCGTCGGGCGCCGTCCGACGTTCTACGACGCAGACGGCGTCCGTCTGCTGGAGCCGTTCCTGCTCGATTTCGACGGTGATCTGTACGGCAAGACGATCGTCGTGCACCTGCGCGAGCGCATCCGGCCCCAGCGCCGTTTCGAGAGCCTGGTCGCGCTCATCCAGCAGATGCGCCGGGACGTCGAGGAGGTCCGCCGCTGGGCGCAGACCGCCCGCTCGTTGCCCCTGCGCTCGCGCGCGACGCTACCCGCCGGCACCCGCTGACCCGCCCCCGCGCATCCCCGCCCCGATCCCGCGCCCCTCGCGCCCGGGAGCTTGATCGAGCCCTCCCTTTTGCGCCGAGCCGCCCCTTTTCCCACGTCGGGGAAGGGGCGGCTCGGCGCAAAGGGCTGTCTCGGCGTCGCGGCGCGCGGGGTGCGTGGCGCGCGGAGGCTAGGCGCGGTGGGTGCGGTAGTAGTCCAGCAGGGCGCGGGTGGAGGCGTCTTGCGCGGCGATCGCGCCGGTGTCGCCCTCGATGGCCGGGGCGATCTGCAGGGCGAGCTGCTTTCCGAGTTCGACACCCCACTGGTCGAACGAGTTGATGCCCCAGATGACCCCCTGCGTGAAGGTGATGTGCTCGTAGAGGGCCACCAGCTCGCCCAGCACCCGCGGCGTCAGCGCGGGGGCGAAGATCGAGGTGGTCGGACGGTTGCCGGCGAAGGTGCGGGCGGCCACCAGCGGCCCCGTGGTGCCCTCGGCCTCGACCTCCTCGGCCGTCTTGCCGAATGCGAGAGCCTTGGTCTGGGCGAGGAAGTTCGACAGGAACAGGCCGTGCACGTCGCGGCCGCCGTCCTCGAGCGGGTAGGCCGGGTTCGCGAACGCGATGAAATCCGCCGGGATGAGGCGGGTGCCTTGATGGATGAGCTGGTAGAACGCGTGCTGGCCGTTCGTGCCGGGCTCGCCCCAGAACACCTCACCGGTATCGGTGGTCACGGGGGAGCCGTCCCAGCGCACCGATTTGCCGTTGGATTCCATCGTGAGCTGTTGCAGGTACGCCGCGAACCGGCTCAGCTGCTGGGCGTAGGGGAGGACGGCGTGTGACTGGGCGCCGAGGAAATTGACGTACCAGATGTTCAACAAGCCCATCAGCACGGGCACGTTCTGGGCGAGCGGTGTCGACCCGACGTGCTCATCGACGGCGTGGAACCCGGCGAGGAGCTCGCGGAAGACCTCCGGCCCGAACTCGATCATCAGCGACAGCCCGATGGCCGAGTCGACCGAGTACCGGCCGCCGACCCAGTCCCAGAAGCCGAAGGCGTTGTCGGTGTCGATGCCGAACTCGGCGACCTTGGCCAGAGCGGTCGAGACGGCGACGAAGTGGTGGGCGACCGCGTCGGTCTTCGCGGCATCCGATCCGTCGATCGCGCCGGATGCCTCGAGCCCGGCCCACAGCCAGTCGCGGGCGAGGCGGGCGTTGGTAAGGGTCTCGAGTGTCGTGAAGGTCTTCGACGCGACGATGAACAGGGTCGTCTCGGGGTCGAGGTCCTTCGTCTTCTGCGCGATGTCGGTCGGGTCGATGTTCGACACGAACCGGGCCTGGATGCCGGCGTCGGCATATGGCTCGAGGGCCGCGGAGATCATGACCGGACCGAGGTCGGAGCCGCCGATACCGATGTTGACGACATGCGTGACCTTCTTGCCGGTCACGCCCTTCCACTCACCACCGCGCACCCGATCGGCGAACGCCGACATGCGCGAGAGCACTTCCTGCACGTCCGCGTCGATGTCTTGGCCGTCGACGACGAGGGCGGGCTCGGCGCCCGCCGGGCGACGCAGCGCCGTGTGCAGCACGGCGCGATCCTCGGTGGTGTTGATGTGCTCGCCGACGCGCATGGCCGCGTAGCGTTCGGCGACGCCGGTCTGCTCGGCCAGCTCCACGAGCGAGGCGAGGATCTCGTCGGTGACGAGGTTCTTCGACAGGTCGACGTGCAGGTCGGCGAGGGTGAAGCTGAGTTTGTCGACGCGGTCGCCGTCCGCGGCGAACCAGCCACGCAGATCGGGGTCGAACGAAGCGCGGTGGGCGTCGAGCGCAGCCCACGCGGGAGTACCGGTCGGGTCGATGGGAGCAGTCACGCCCCTACCGTAGCGCGGCGCCCGCGACGTCGGGGGCTGGTGCGCGCCCCCGCGCCGGTGGGATGCGCGCCCCCGTGCGGGTGGGCGATGCCGGCTGTGCCAGGCTGGAAGCCTATGACCTTCCCCGCTGCGGATCTGCGCCTCATCGCCGTCGACATGGACGGCACCCTGCTGGATGGGGAGGGCCGCATCCCCGACACCCTGTGGCCGTTGCTGGAGCGACTGCGTGAGCGCGGCATCCACTTCGCGCCGGCCAGTGGCCGTCAGCTTGCGACCCTGCAGGAGGCCTTCTCGGCTCACCGCGACGAACTCGTCTTCATCGCCGAGAACGGCGCGCACGTGGTCAGCGCCGGAGTGGAGGTCTCCTCCGACGCGCTCGATCCGGTGTTCGTGGCTTCGCTGCTTGATCGTCTGCGCGCGCTCGCGGCCGAGCGGGACTTCGGGGTCGTACTGTGCGGCAAGCGGTCCGCCTACATCGAGCGCCCCGACGAGGCGTTCCGCACCGAGGCGGACCGGTACTATGCCAAACTCGAGCTCGTCGAGGATCTCGCGGCGGTCGATGACCAGGTGGTCAAGATCGCGGTGTACGACTTCGTCGAGGCGGCCGATCTGGCCGCGCGGCTCGACGACCTGCGCGAGACCCATCAGGTCGTGGTGTCCGGGCACCACTGGACCGACGTCATGAACCAGGGTGTGAACAAGGGTGTCGCGCTCGGTCGACTGCAGGAGAGTCTCGGGGTGACCGCCGCGCACACCGCCGTCTTCGGCGACTACCTGAACGACCTCGAGATGATGGACGCCGCCGACATGTCCTTCGCGATGGCCAACGCCCACCCCGACGTGGCTGCGCGGGCGCGCCACCGCGCACCGGCGAACACCGAGCACGGCGTGATCACCACCATCGAACGCCTCCTCGGCTGACGCACACCTCGGTCATCCGGGCTCACCGCGGGGCGGATTCCGCTTGAGGTCAGCGGCGCGGACAGAGGTCTCGCTACGGTGGTACCACCGATCCGGACTGGGGATGAGATCAGGATGAAGAAGACGTTTGCTGCTCCGCTGCTGGCCATGACGCTTGCGGCTTTCGGGCTGGCCGGATGCGCCACGTACGACACCACCGGTGCGCGTCCGGTGGGCCAGGATCCCTCGGTCACCGAGGAGACCGTCGACGAGGCCACGCAGGATGACGCCGTCGGTGACGTGCAGCCGCTGTCGGTCGTGCAGACTGCGGCGGGGATCTACGAGGGCGACGACTGGTACTGGTACGCCGTCGTGATCGAGAACCCCAACGCCGATTACATCTTCCCCGATGCCACGTTCACCATCGAGGCGGTGGGCGCCGACGGCACCATTCTCGACTCCGACTCCCACTGGGAGGTGTTGCTGAGTGGCCAGACGGCGCTGGTCGGTTCGTTCCTGGACATCGGCAGCGAACAGATCGACCACCTCGATGTGATCGGTCCCGAGCCGAGTGAGGCCGTGTATTCGGCTGCGGCCGAGACCGGATTCGTCACCTTCGATGGCCTTGAGGTGGTCGAAGACGAATGGTATGTGACGGTCAGCGGAAACGTCACCAGCGAGTTCGTCGAGGACCACGAGTTCGTCGAGGTCGCCGTGGTCGGCCGCGATTCTTCCGGGGACATCGTCGCGGCGGAGTACGGCTACGTCGATCGCCTGCCCGCCGGCGGCTCGGCACGCTTCTCCGTCGACGTGTGGGATGCGCCGGCCGGCCTCGAGTACGAGGTCTTCGCCTCCTACTGATCCCTGCGCGGCCACCGACGCCGAGACCCGGCTCGGTGCCCGAGACCGCGGTGCGTGCAGCCCGGTCTCGGGCACGGACCCGGGCTTCGCCGCGAATCGCGTGCGGGATGTCCGTCGGGCGGGTGCCCGAGTCGGTCTCAGCTGCCGAACGTCTGGGTGCCGACGACTGCGAGCAGGCGGATCTTCTCCGCCGCGTCGCTGCCCGCCCGCGGCGTGAGCACCAGCAGCGCCTGCGAGCGGTCTTCGGTGAACAGTGCCTGGCAGTCGACGTCGATCGCACCGACCTCGGGGTGGAGCACGGTCTTGTGATCGGCGAAGCGGCGTGCCACCACCTGCTGTTCCCACAGGATCCGGAACTCATCGCTGCGCGCGACGAGCACGGTGGCGAGCTCCCCGGCGATGGACGTCGAGCCCATTTCGCCGACTGCGGCGCGCAGGCCCGAGACCAGGGCGCGGCTCTGCTGCGGGTGATGGCTCGCGGGGTAGTGCGCGCGGGAACCCGCATCGCCGACGAACCATCGATACGCCTCGTAGCGTTCCCAGCCGCGTCGGCCGATGTCGTCGCCGAAGAGCGTCACGGCGAGGGCGTTCTGCTCGAGCGTCTCGCCCAGGGTCGAGATGATCAGTGCCGGGGTGTCGTCGAGGCGGTCGAACACCCGCCGCAGCGCGGGTGAGACGAGGGTGGATGCGGTGTGCCGGTCGGGCGCGGAGTGCCCGGTGATGCGGAAGAGGTAGTCGCGTTCATCTGGGGTGAGGCGCAGCGCCCGGGCGAGCGCGGTGAGCACCTGCGTGCTCGGCTGCGGGCCGCGACGTTGCTCGAGGCGCGTGTAGTAGTCAGTGGACATGGTTGCCAGCTGCGCGACCTCTTCACGCCGAAGGCCCGGCGCGCGGCGACGTACGCCCGCCCCGAGGCCGACATCACTCGGCTGCAGGTTCTCTCGCCGTCGACGGAGGAAGCTCGCGAGCGCATCCCGATCCATGTATCCATCCTCACCCCTGCCCGTGCGGGTATCCAGGGATCGGCGATCCCCCGATCGATGCTCTCTGGCCACGGCTTGGTCGACGGGCGAAGACTCGGGTCATGCGAATGAGCGGAAACACCATCTTCATCCCCGGCGCGACCAGCGGCATCGGGCGCGCGCTCGCCGAGCGCTTCCACGAGGCGGGGAACACCGTCATCGTCGGCGGGCGACGGCGGCAGCTGCTCGACGAGATCGCGGCCGCCCATCCCGGCATCGACACCGTCGAGATCGACATGGCGGATCCGGCCTCGATCGTCGCGGCCTCCGCCCAGGTGATCGCGCGGCACCCGGACCTGAACGTCGTCATCGCGATGGCGGGGATCATGCGCGTCGAGGACTGGACGCACCCGGAGAGTTTCCTCTCCTCGGCCGAGCAGATCGTCACCACCAACGTGCTCGGTCCCATCCGCCTGATCGGCGCGGTCATCGAGCACCTGCGCACCCGTGCGGACGCGACGATCGTGACCGTCTCTTCGGGTCTGGCCTTCGTGCCCCTGCGGTCGACTCCGAGCTACAACGCCTCGAAGGCGGCGATCCACATGCTCAGCGAGTCCCTCCGCCTGCAGCTGGCCGATACCTCGGTGCGGGTCGTCGAACTCGAGCCACCCGCGGTCGCCACCGATCTCATGCCGGGCCAGCGGCACAGTCGCATCGCGATGCCGCTGGATCACTTCGTCGACGAGGTGATGTCGATCCTCGCGGCCGAGCCGGATGTCACCGAGGTGCAGGTCGAGCGAGTGAAGTTCCTCCGTCACGCCGAGACCCGCGGCGACTATTCCGAGGTCGTCGCGCGGCTGAACGCCACCGACCCGCACGCGTGAGTGGCGGTCACCAGGGGGCCATCCCGAGCACGACCACGGCGTGGTGACCGAAGCGGTGCGGGGAGTCGGTGCCGTCGCCATCGACTCCGTCCCGGCGTGATGTCATCGGCGCTTGACGTCACCGAGTCTCTCTGGCACTCTTTCTTCAGGCGTTAATTAAGACCTGAACAAAGGGGTTGTCTTGCCACAGTCGAGCGCACGCACCGATGTCACGCGATCCGCCGTCCTCGCGCACATCGGTGCACACGGCGCGACCTCTCGTGCCGACCTGGCGCGCGAACTCGGGGTCTCCCCGGCGCTGATCACCCAGCACTCCCGGCAGCTCATCGCCGACGGTCTGCTGGAGGAACAGGAGTACCGGCCCTCGCAGGGTGGGCGTCCGGCACGGCTGCTCGGACTGGTCAGCGACTCGGGGCGTGCCGTCGGGGTGAAAGTCGTCGCCGACCACGTCGCGATGGTCGAGTCCGGCATCGACGGCACCGTGGTGCGGGCGGCGACCGAGCCGTTCGACGCCGCCGCCGACACCGCCGTGGCCCGCCTGGCGGCCCTCCTGCGCGCCTTCATCGCCGGCGGCGACGACACGCCCCTCCTCGGCGTCGGCGTCGGTGTGCCCGGAAGCGTCGACGAACAGCACGTCGGCACGGTCGACTCGACCCAGCTCGGGTGGGCGCGGGTGCCGCTGGGGGAGATGCTCCGTCGTGAACTGGACCTCCCCGTCCTCGTCGAGAACAACGTGAACGCCCTGACGATGGCCGAAGCGCTCTACGGGCAGGCCCGCGGCCACGACGACGTCCTGGTCGTGACGATCGGAACCGGTGTCGGAGCGGGCCTGCTCTCGGAAGGTGGTCTTCTCCGCGGGCACGCCGGGGGAGCGGGCGACCTCGGTCACATCCCGGTCGAGGAGAACGGTCCGCTCTGCCAGTGCGGCGCCCGCGGTTGCCTCGAAGCCCTCATCGGGCAGGATGCGCTGCTCGCCCAGGCGCGCGATCAGGGGCTGATCGGGCGTCAGGGGGGCACGACGGCCCTCCGCGTGCTCGCCGAGGAGGGGGAGCCGGCCGCACAGCAGTTGTACTCCACCGCCGGTCACCTGTTGGGGCGTGCGATCGCCGGGGTCGTCAATGTGCTCGATCCCGAGATGGTCATCGTCCTCGGTGAGGGCGTCGATGCGTGGAACCACTGGTCGTTCGGGTTCGAGCCCGCGCTGCGCGCCGCGCTCGTCCCCCGCAAGCGCTCGATCCAGGTCGCCGTCGAAACCTGGCAGGACGACCGGTGGGCGCAGGGCGCCGCGGCGCTCGTGCTGTCCTCGCCCTACGACGCGCACGGTCGATCGGGTGACCAGGGTCGCCTCGTTCGCGAACGGTTGACGCTGGCACACCGCGCCGACGACGGAGCGTCCACATGACCCTCACCCAGCCGGCCGCCGTGTCGCACATCGACCCTGCGACGCCCGTGACCGCGCCGCCCCGACGCGTCGGACGCGGCCGACGACGGGTGCGCTACACGCTGACCGTCCTCGCCTTCCTGCTGCCCAGCGCCGTGCCGCTGGCGATGTTCACGCTGTACCCGATGGTCGGTGCGCTGTGGACGAGCTTGCACGAATGGAACCTGCTCGCCCCCATGGAGTGGGTCGGTGTCGCGAACTACGCCCACCTGATCCAGGATCCCGAGACCCAGCGGGCGTTCCTCAACACCCTGTACTACATCGTCGGATACCTGCCGATCGTCTACATCGGCGGTCTCGCCCTCGCGCTCGCACTGAACCAGCGGATCCGCGGGCGCAACCTGTTGCGCGGCGTGTACTTCCTGCCGGTGGTGACCAGCTGGATCGTCGTCGCGTTGGTGTGGCGCTGGTTGCTGAACCCGTCGGTGGGGGTGGTCAACACCGTGCTCGCCTGGTTCGGGATCGACGGCCCCGGGTGGTGGACCGATCCCGCGTGGGCGATGCCGTCGATCATCATCGCGTCGGCGTGGAAGGACCTCGGCTTCGTGATGATCATCCTGCTCGCAGGACTCCAGGCGATCCCGCAGGAACTCTACGAGGCCGCGACGGTGGACGGCGCCGGCCCCTGGCGGCGCCTGTTCAACATCACGATGCCCCTGCTGTCGCCGTCGACGTTCTTCGTCGCGGTCATCTCGTTGATCAACGGGTTCCAGGTGTTCGACCAGGTCTATGCGATGACCGGCGGCGGACCGGCCGGGGCCAGCACCGTCGTCGTGCTCGAGATCTACGACCTGACCTTCCGCTACGGCGCCGCCGGAGAGGCCTCCGCCCTGTCGTGGATGCTGTTCCTGCTCGTGCTGGCGGTGACCGTCGTGCAGATCATCGGTCAGAAGAGGTGGGTGACCTATGCCTGAGCGCACCAAACGCGCGGTGCTCACGATCGTGCTGATCCTCGGCGCCCTCGCGATGTTCTTCCCCTTCCTCTGGACCCTTTCGACGTCGCTGTCGCCCGGTGCCGGGTTGGATGCGACGCCGCAGCTGATCCCGGACGACCCGTCGTTCGCGGCGTACGCCGAACTGTTCGAGAACACCCCCTTCGCCCGGGTCATCGCCAATTCCCTCGGCTTGGCGGTCGCGACGATGCTGCTGCAGTTGACCACCAGCGCCCTGGCCGCCTACGCGTTCAGTCGACTGCCGTTCCCCGGTCGCGGGTTCGTGTTCGCGCTGTACCTGGCGACGATGATGATCCCGATCCAGGTGCTGATCGTGCCGCTGTTCGTGCAGATGCGCGACTTCGGGCTGGTCGACACCTACCTGGGGGTGCTGTTGCCGGGCGTGGCCAGCGCGTTCGGGGTCTTCCTGCTCCGTCAGGCGATGAACTCCGTCCCCCGCGAACTCGACGAGGCCGCCACGATCGACGGGGCCGGGCACTTCCGGATCTTCGCGCGCGTCGTGTTGCCGCTGGTCGGCCCCGCCCTGGCGACCCTCGCGGTCTTCTCGTTCATGAGCAGCTGGAACGCGTTCTTGTGGCCGCTGATCATCCTCCGTTCGGAGAACCTGCAGACCCTGCCCCTCGCCCTCGCGGGGTTGCAGGGCCAGTACACGACCCAATGGGACGTGATGATGGCCGGTTCGGTCGTCAGCATCCTCCCGATGCTCGCCATCTACCTGTTCGCGCAGAAGTACGTGATTCAGGGCGTCGCCAGCAGCGGCTTGAAATGACCCCTCACCCACACCCGAAATCGAAGGAGATATTCGCAATGAAGCACACAGCATCCCTCGCCGGAGCCGGCGTCCTCGCCGCTTCGGCACTCGTCCTCGCAGGTTGCTCCGGCGGCGAGGGAGGTGGCTCGACCGACAGCGGCGAGGTGACCATCACCTACACGAACTTCATCTCGGCGGGCGGCAACGAAGACAACCTCGCGACGATCGTCGAGGCCTTCGAAGCGGAGAACCCCGGTGTCACCGTCGAGGTCACCACCCTCCCCTATTCCGACTACTTCACGGCACTGCAGACCGACCTGGCCGGCGGCACCGCGTCGGACGTGTTCGACATCGAGTACGCCAACTACGCGTCCTATCAGCAGAGCGGTGTGCTCGCGGCGCTGGAAGGGGTCGACACGAGCGCCTACCAGGCCTCGCTCGCCGAGGCGTACGCCACCGACGGCACCCAGTACGCCCTGCCGAGCTCGTTCTCCAACGTCGTCCTGTTCTACAACGCCGACCTGTTCGACGCCGCCGGTCTCGACTACCCCACGAGCGAATGGACCTGGGCCGACGAGGCCGCGGCCGCCGATGCACTCACGGACGCCGATGCCGGTGTCTGGGGCGACTACCAGCCGATCAGCTACCACGAGTTCTACAAGACGCTCGCCCAGGCCGGCGGTGATTTCCTGAACGCCGACGGCACCGCCGTCGCTTTCAACTCGCCCGAAGGCATCGCCGCCGCCGAATGGCTCGTCGGAAAGAGCGGCGTGACCATGCCCACCGCCGAGCAGGGCGCGGGAACGCCCGACTTCGACAGCGGGTTGTTCGTCGACGGCAAGCTCGCGATGTGGCACACCGGAATCTGGATGTTCGGCGCGCTCGCCGACGCCGGGTTCGCGTGGGACATCGCGGTCGAGCCCGGTGACGTCCAGCATGCCAGCGCGATGTTCTCCAACGCGGTGGGCGTCTCGGCGGGCACAGAGCACCTCGAGCAGGCGACGGCGTTCGCGGAGTTCCTCACCAGTTCGCAGACCGCCGTCGACGTGCGCCTCGACGCCGGGTGGGAGCTTCCCCCGATCGCCGACGAGGACGAGCTCAGCGCCTACCTGGAGCAGACGCCGCCGCAGAACCGACAGGCCGTCTTCGACTCGCTCGAAGAGGTGGCCCTGGCCCCCTCGATCGGTGACGGTCAGGCCGAGATGCAGGACATCATCAGCGAGGAGCTGGCTGAGGCGGCCGCCGGACGCAAGTCCGTCGAGCAGGCTCTTTCCGACGCGGAAGAGCGCGTGAACCCGCTGCTCGGCTGATCACCGCCCGCGGATCCGGGGCGCACATGTGTGCGCCCCGGATTCTCTCCGACCGGACAGGAACCATGACCACCACATCCCGCGCCGATCTGCGTCAGGTGCTGCGCACCTCGCGGCGGCTCATCACCTCTCTGCAGGAAGCGAACGGCGCCTACCCGGCCAGTCCGTCGTTCTCCGCCTATCGCGGCTACTGCTGGCTGCGCGACGGCGCCTTCATCGCCGACGGCGCGTCGGCGGCGGGCGAGGTCGCGTCGGCGACGGCGTTCTTCGACTGGTGCCAGACGGTCATCGTCCGGTACGAGGAGCGCATCCGCGCGGTCGTGGCCGCCGAGGCCGCGGGGGACCCCCTCCCCGATGCGCAGATGCTGCCGGCGAGGTTCACCTTCGACGGTCGGCTCGGTCGGGACGACTGGTGGGATTTCCAGCTCGACGGGTACGGCACCTGGATGTGGGCCGCCGCCGAGCACGCCCGACGGCACGGCCTCGACGCCACGCGGTGGCGGCGCGGTGCCGAGCTGACGGTGGACTACCTCGCCAGCTCCTGGCACCGCCCCTGCTACGACTGGTGGGAAGAGCACGACGAGCACGTCCACGTGTCGACGCTCGGTTGCATCGCCGCGGGCCTGTCCGCCGCGGCCGACAGCGACCTCGTCGGCGCCGACCGGCGCGAGTCGGCTCGGCGCACCGCCGAGGAGGTCGCGGAGGTCATCACCACCGACGGTGTCGCCGACGGGCACCTGATCAAGTGGGTCGGCGACGACGCGCTCGATGGGAGCCTGAGCTCTCTCGTGGCACCGCTTCGCGTGATCCCCGCCGACGACGCGCTCGCCCGGGTCACCCTCGACGCCCTCGAGCGCGACCTGTGTGTGGAGGACGGGGTGTACCGGTTCGCGGCGGACACGTTCTTCGGCGGCGGTCGGTGGCCGTTGCTGTCGTGCTTCCTCGGACTGGCCCGCGCCGCGCAGGGAGACCGGCGACGCGCCCGCGCCCTGCTGGACTGGGCCGTCGCGGCCGCGGACGCCGACGGCGTCCTCCCCGAACAGGTCGACGGGCACCTGCTCGCCCCCGACCGCCGACAGGAGTGGCTCGACCGCTGGGGGCCGGTGGCGTCCCCCCTGCTGTGGAGCCACGCCATGGTCCTCCGCCTCGCCGCGGAGCTCGGTGTCCCGGGCGATCTCGAGGAACCGACCGACGACCACCGAACCACCGACAACGAAGGAACACAGCGCGCATGATCCGTCACCGCCCGAGCGGCTCCGGACACCCCTATTCCGACGACACCGAGCAGCGCTCCCCGGTGGTCCCGGTCGCCGGCGAGCCCCTGCGTCTGGGCGTGCGCACCTCCCCGGGCGTCACGCGCGTCGATCTCGAGATCGACCGTGACGGGCAGACACGGACGGTGCCCCTCGAACCGGTGGCGCGGTCCTCTCGCGGCCAGGCCGCCGACGGCGGGCACCTCGCTTCGGCCGCCGCGCGGGATGCCCGCCGTGCCGGGGGGTGGGAGACGCGCATCCCGGCGCCACCGGCGGGCGCGGTGATCCGCTACCGGTTCGTCGGTCGACGTGAGCAGGGTGGGGTCGAACACACCCGCTGGTTCTCGTGTCGCAGCGCGCAGTGGCGGGCCGCCGGCGAAGCGGCCGTGAACGTCGACGGCGGGAAGGTGGTCGGCGGCTCGGTGGAGGTGCTCGACGACGGCGAACGCCTGCATCGTGTCCGGTTCGCGCTTCCGCTCGCCCCGGGCGAACACGTCACCGGGTTCGGGGAGCGCTTCGACGCATCCGACCATCGCGGGTCGCGTCTGGACTCGGTCGTCTTCGAGCAGTACAAAAGCCAAGGCGCGCATCGTCGCACCTACCTGCCGATGCCGTTCGCACACGTCATCGGCGGTGCGGGCTGGGGTTTCCACGTCCGCACGTCGCGACGGGTGTGGTTCGACATCGGAGCGACCGACGACGACCTGCTGGTCGTCGAGGCGGAGGTGGACGCGCCCACCGGTGCCGAGGGCGTCCTCGACCTCGCGCTGTACTCGGGGCGGCCCCAGGAGGTCCTCGAGGCGTTCGTCTCCGAGACCGGGCGACCGGTGGAGCTGCCCGACTGGGTGTTCCGTCTGTGGGCCAGCGGGAACGAGTGGAACACGCAGGCCGAGGTCGAACGTCAGATGCGTCTGCACCGGGAGCACGACATCCCGGTCGGCAACGTCGTAATCGAAGCGTGGAGCGACGAGAGCACGTTCACGGCGTTCCGCGACGCCGAGTACGACGTCCACGACGACGCACGCCCCCACCGACTCGCGGACTTCACCTTCCCCGAGACCGGGGCCTGGCCCGACCCGAAGGGCATGGTCGACGCGTTGCACCACGACGACGTGCGGGTGCACCTGTGGCAGATCCCGCTGATGAAGATGCGTCCGCATCCGTCGGGTCAGGCAGCGGCCGATGCGCGCGCCGCGATCGCGGAGGACGTGCTGTTGCGCGAGGAGGCCCCCGACGGCTCCCTGCGTCCCTACCGCAACCGCGGCTGGTGGTTCCCACTCGCGCTCATGCCCGATCTCGCCGACGATCGGGCGGCCCGTTGGTGGACCGAGAAGCGACGGTACCTCGTCGAGGAGATCGGGATCGACGGCTTCAAGACCGACGGCGGTGAGCACGCGTGGGGGCGGGATGTCGTCGCCCTCGACGGCAGTCGGGGTGATGTGGCCAACAACCGCTTCCCGGTCGCCTACGCGGCGGCGTACGGTCGCCTGCTGGAGTCGGCCGGGAAGGCACCGGTCACCTTCAGTCGCGCCGGGTTCACCGGTTCGCCCGCACACGGCGCGTTCTGGGCCGGGGACGAGAACTCCACCTGGGAGGCGTTCCGCTGGTCGATGTTCGCGGGGCTTTCTGCCGCATCCTGCGGCATCGTCTACTGGGGCTGGGACATCGCCGGGTTCTCAGGCCCCACCCCCGACGCGGAACTGTACGTGCGCGCGATGGCCGCGAGCGTGTTCGTGCCGATCATGCAGTACCACTCCGAGTTCAACCACCATCGCACCCCCTCCAACGACCGCACACCGTGGAACATCGCCGAACGCACCGGCGACGCCGAGGTGCTCTCGCAGGTGCGCGAACTCGTCCACCTGCGCGAGCGTCTCGTGCCCTACATCGCCGCCGCCGCGCGGGAGGCCGTGGGCAGCTCGCGTCCCCTCATGCGACCGCTCTCGTTCGAGCATCCCGACGACCCGGCCGTGTGGGAGCACCCGCTGCAGTGGTACTTCGGCGACGACCTCCTCGTGGCGCCGGTGCTCGAGCCGGGGGTCACGAGCGTCGAGGTGTATCTGCCCGCCGGTGCCTGGGTGGACGTGTGGACCGGGGAAGAGGTCACCGGTGGCGCGGTCGGCACCGTCGACGTCTCGGTGCGCGGGCGGATCCCCGTGTTCGCGCGGGCCGCCGCGTGGCGCGAAGGCGGGCTGAAGGAGGTCTTCGCGGGCTGACCCTTCCGTGTGGTCGGAGCGTCGCTGCCGAGTTCGTGCGCCCGGCCCGGAAGGGAAACCGGCCCCGCGGCGGGGGGTCCGCGGGGCCGGCCGGAGGTGGCGTCTTCAGGGGGAGATCAGACGCACACCTGCTCGATGGCGCCGATCCCGGAGATCGACGCGCGGACCACCTCTCCGCGACGCAGATAGCGTCTCGGGGTCATCCCGAACCCGACACCGGGAGGCGTGCCGGTGAAGATGAGGTCGCCGGGCATGAGGGTCACCACCGCCGAGAGGCGGGCGATGAGGTCGGGGACGGAGAAGATCAGGTCGCTCAGCGGTGCGGACTGCATGAGCTCACCGTCGACGGTGCACTCCAGGACGGTCTGTTCAGGGGCGGGCATCTCGTCCGGGGAGACCAGCACCGGACCCACCGGGGCGAAGCCGGGGAAGGACTTACCCAGCGAGAACTGGGCCGGCGCGCCGAGGAACTGCACGTCGCGGTCGGAGTAGTCCTGCCCGACGGTGAAGCCGGCGATGTGGTCGAACGCGTCGGCGGCGGCGATGTCGCGTCCGCCGATCCCGATGACGGCCACCATCTCGACCTCCCAGTCCACGCTGTCGCCGGTGAGGGTCAGCGGCCCGAACGGTCCGGTGATCGAGGAGGCGAACTTGGTGAACACGATGGGCGCCTCGGGCACGGCGAAGCCGGACTCGGCGGCGTGGTCGACGTAGTTCAGACCGACCGCGAGGATCTGCGCCGGCCTGGGGGAGACCGGGCCGAGCGTGTCCGGGGCGGGGAGTGCGTCCGTGGCCGGCGCGGGCCGATAGTCGGCCGCCCACGCGCGGAATTCCGACCACCGGTCGAACAGACCTGTCACCTCGGCGGGGAAGCGCCCGTCGCTGGCGGATTCGACGTCGAGGCGACCCTCCGTGGTGAGGAGGGTCGCCCGACCGTCGATGACGGCCAGTCTCATGCGTCGGCCGGCAGGGCGACGATCGCGTCGATCTCGATGTCGAATCCGCGCAGGGCCGCTTCGATGGTGGTGCGGGCCGGCAGCGGTGCGGTGAGGTACTCGGCGGCGATCGCGTTGAACTCGGCGAAGTCGTCCAGCGACTTCAGGTAAACGCCGTATCGCACCGCGTTCGTGAGACTGGTGCCGGCGGCTTGGGCGACGGTCTCGAGGTTCTCGAACGTGCGTCGCACCTGCTCGGCGAAGGTCTCGCCGACACGGTTGCCGTTCTCGTCGAAGGGGCCCTGGCCCGAGAGGAAGACGAGGCCGCCGACGGCGAGTCCCTGGGAGTAGGGGCCGGCGGGCGGCGGGGCGTCGGTGGTCGAGACGGAATCGATCATGGTGGTGCTCCTTCGTGGTGCTTGTTGCGGGGGAGGGTGAGAGTGGGGGTCAGCCGTGCAGGCGCGGCACGGCCGACAACAACCGGCGCGTGTACTCGTGGGCCGGGTCGGTGAGGATCTGCGCGGTGGGTCCGTGCTCGACGACGGCGCCGCGATACATGACGGTGACGGCGTCGCAGAAGCGCGCCACGACACCCATGTCGTGGGTGATCATGAGCACGGCCATTCCGCGTTCCTCGGCCAGTCGGTCCAGCGTGTCGAGCACCGCTGCCTGCACCGTGACATCCAGCGCGCTGGTGGCTTCGTCGGCGATGAGGAGGCGCGGGCGGGCGGCGATGGCCATCGCGATCATGACGCGCTGGCGCATGCCCCCGCTGAGCTCGTGCGGATACTGGTCGAAGACACGTTCGGCGTCGCGAATGCCGACTTCGTCGAAGCTGCGCAGCACCACCTCGCGCGCCTGTGCGGCGGTGAAGGTGGAGTGGGTCCGCAACACGTCGAGCACCTGGCGTCCGACCCGGAAGACCGGGTTGAGCACCGACATGGGGTCCTGGAAGATCATCGAGATCGCCGCCCCGCGGGTGCGGCGGAGCATCCCCGCGTCGGCGGTGAGCATGTCCTGCCCGTCGAAGACGACGCGCGAGTGCTCGCCGTACTGCATGATGCGTTCGTCGTTCAGTCGCAGCACGCTCATCGCGGTGATGGACTTGCCGGACCCGGACTCGCCGATGATGCCCACGCGCTGGCCGGGTTCGACCTGGATGGACACATCGTCGACCGACGGGGTGGCGGCGCCGGCGAAGGTGATGCGAAGTTTCTCGATCGACAGCAGGCTCATGATTCCTCCTCCAAGCCGGAGGTGAGGTCGATCGGACTGGTCAGGTCCGAAGGGGCGAGGTGGGTGCGGTGGCGCTCGGCGGGATCGGGTTCGAGCACGGCGTCCAGGAGCGCACGGGTGTACGGGTGTTGCGGGTTGCGGAAGACCTCGTCGGTGGGACCGGTCTCGATGATCCTCCCCAGGTACATCACCGCCACCCGGTGCGAGATGCGTCGCACCACGCCCAGGTTGTGGGCGATGAACAGGTAGGCGATGCCTTGTTCGCGCTGCAGCTCCTCCAGCAACGCGAGGACCTGCGCCTGCACCGACACATCGAGCGCGCTGGTCGGTTCGTCGCACACAATGAGGGTCGGGTGCAGGGCGATGGCGCGGGCGATCGCGATGCGCTGGCGCTGCCCGCCGGAGAATTCATGCGGGTAGCGACGCGCCATCGCCGGGTCGAGACCGACCCGCTCGAGCAGCGAGGCGACCTTCGCGCCGAGCTCGGCGCGCGGCGCGGCCTTGTGCACGATGAACGGTTCGGCGATCTGGTCGCCGATGCGGATGCGCGGGTCGAGCGTGGAGTAAGGGTCCTGGAAGATCATCTGCAGTCGGCCACGGGTGGCGTGCCACTGGGCGGCGTTCGCGGACTGCAGTTCCTGGCCCTGGAAGCGGACCGACCCGCGGTACGGGGTCAGACCCAGCGCGGCGCGCGCGATCGAGGACTTGCCCGATCCCGATTCGCCGACCAGACCCAGGGTCTCGCCTGCACCGACGGTGAGGCTGACACCGTCGACGGCGTTCTTGTCGGTGCGGCCATAGTCCACGACGAGGTCGTCGATGGTCAGGAGGTCTGGTCGGGTCATCGTGTCCTCCTCAGAAGCACGCCGGGAAGGCGTCCGGTCACGTGACCGTCGGCGGCCACGCAGTGCCCCGCGACCCACACCCGTTCGATGCCGCTGGGGGCCGTGAGCGGGCGCGTGTAGTCGGCACGGTCGCCGACCGTCGACGGGTCGAGGGCGACCAGATCGGCGGGGGCGCCGACCCGGATCCGCCCGCGCGAGGTCAGCCCGAGCCGGTCGGCGGGCTGGGCGGTCATTTTGTGCACCGTCTGCTCCAGCGGCATGCCGGCGTCGAGCAGGTCGCGCATCGCGTGGGGGAAGGTGCCGATCGAGCGCGGGTGGGGCAGGTTGACGGTGTGGTCCAGCGCCAGGGCGACACCGTCGGACGCGACCGAGACATACGGCTCGGCGAGCACGCGTGCGGCATCGACCGGGCGGGTGCCGACCAGGATCGCGTCGACGGCGGCGTCGTGGCGGTCGATCACGTCGACCACGATGCGCGCCCAATCACGTCCGTGCGGGTCGTCGGCCTGCAGCTGCGCGAGGGTGCGGCCCAGTTCGGGTGCTGCACCCTCTCCGGCGCGGACGATGGTGACCGCGTCCGGGGGGAACTGCACCGTGCTCCGCAGCTGCTCGGCGAGGGCGTCCGGGGCGCCACGGACTTCGGTGAGGATCTCGGCGGTGCCGCGGGCGCGCAACGCCGGCGGTAGAAGCTGGAGCAGGGTGGTGTGCCCGGCCAGGTAGGGGTAGGCGTCGGCGGCCACATCGGAGGCGCTGGCTCGGATGCGTGCGAGGGCGCCGTCGAGCGCGGAACCGTCGGGGTCGATGATCGAGCGCAGGTGGGAGATCTGCAGTCGCACCCGGCTGTCTGCAGCGAGCCGGAGCATGTCGTCGACGGCGTCGACGAGGCCCTCGCTGTCGTACGCGCGCATGTGCACACCCAGAAGGGCGTCGCGTTCGGCGACCGTCGCCGCGAGCGCGTGGAGTTCGTCGGCGTCGCTCATCTCGCCCGGCGCGTACATCAGGCCGTAGCTGAGGCCCCAGTATCCGGCGTCGAGCGCGTCGGCGACCAGGTGTGACATCGCGGCGCGTTCGGCGGCGGTCGCCGCGCCGGGTGCGTCGCCCATGACGCGGCGACGCACCGAGCCGTGGCCGAGCAGTGGGGCGACGTTCCAGGCGGCCTCGATGCCATCGAGGGCATCGAGGTACTCCGCGGCGCTCTCCCACGTGATCGGCACGTCGGGGACGACATCGATCGTCGCGATCGCGTCACGGAAGCCGTCGCCGGAGGTGGGGGCGGGGCTGAGTCCGCAGTTGCCGACGACCTCGGTGGTGATGCCCTGCAGCACCCGGGTGTCGCCGGTGGGGTAGGCGAAGCGGGTGAGGTCGGAATGGGCGTGCAGATCGACGAAGCCGGGGGTGAGGACGAGGCCGTCCAGCTGCTCGCGGACCGTCGCGTCAGCTGTACCCGGAGCGTCGATGGCGACGATGCGTCCGTCGGCGACGGTGATGTCGGCGGGGCGGGCGGGGGCGCCGGTGCCGTCGACCACGGTCGCCCCGGCGAGCACGGTGGCGCTCATGCGGTCCTCCGTCGACGCATCGGGTTGCTCGATTCGGCGACCAGCTCGCCGGCGAACATCAGCGCCGCTGCGGCGAGGGTGATGGCGAGGCCCGCGGAGATCGCATAGTACGGCGCGGTGACGTAGTAGGCCTTGGAGTTCTCCAGGATGGTGCCCCACGTCGCCTCGGGCAGGGGCACGCCGAGGCCCAGGTAGCTCAGCCCGGCCTCGATGAGCACCGCCTCGGCCATCAGCTGCGGCACGAGGGTGGCCAGCGGGCCGGCGGCGTTGGGGAGGATGTGTCGGCCGAGCATGCGGGTGCCGCGGACGCCGACCACGTGGGCGGCGGTGATGAATTCCCGCTCGCGTAGCGCCTTGGTCTGAGCGCGCAGCAGGAGGAAGACCCGGGGGAAGAACAGGAAGCCGATGATCAGGGTGAGGCTACCCGGGCTCGATCCGAAGCTGGCGACCATGAGGATCGCGAACAGGATGAGGGGGAAAGCGAGGGTGGCCGAGGCGGTGCTCGACAGCGCCCAATCCACCACGCGGCGGGAGGTTCCCGCGATCAGCCCGGTGGGGATGCCGATGACCAGGGCCAGGAGCACGCTTCCGCCGGCGATGAGGGCTTCGAGGCGGGTGGCGTACACCAGCCGCGCCCAGATGTCCGCGCCGGCCTCGTCGGTGCCCAGCGGGTGGGCCCAGCTCGGC
The DNA here is from genome assembly GCF_039531285.1 of Microbacterium aquimaris. NCBI lineage: Bacteria > Bacillati > Actinomycetota > Actinomycetes > Micrococcales > Microbacteriaceae > Microbacterium > Microbacterium aquimaris. Next base: position 1,414,624 of record NZ_BAAAPT010000001.1, read on the forward strand.
GGCTCCAGGATGGCACTCGGATCGACGGCGGCCGGGTCGTAGGGGGTGAACAATCCGGGGAAGGCGATCATCAGCACCGCGACGGCGGCGACGATCAGCATGAACACACGCGCGGTGCCCAGGCGGGCCAGCAGGTGGGGCGGGCGCAGGTCGGTGGTGGCGCTCATCGGGCGATCCTCGGGTCGACGAGACGGTAGACGATGTCGGCGACGTAGCCGATCAGCAGCACCGCCACGGTGGTCAGCAGCACGGCGCTCTGCACGACGAGATAGTCGCGGTTGAGCACGCTGCTCAGAAGAAGCTGGCCGAGCCCGCCGAGGCCGAAGACGGCCTCCACCAGCACGGCGCCGCCGATCAATGCGCCGATCTGCACGCCGACGATCGTGATCATCGGGAGCACGGCGTTGCGTGCGGCGTAGGCGAACACTCGTCGGCGGGTGGGGAGCCCCATGGCCAAGGCCGTGCGCATGTAGTCCTGTCGGAACACGTCGGTCGCTTCGGCGAAGACGAATCGGGTGAGGATGCCGCTGAGGAACACGCTCAGGGTCGCCACCGGCAGCACCATGTGGCGGAGGAATCCGACAGGATCCTCGGTCGGGGCGACATAGCCGCCGGACGGGAACCAGGAGAGGTTGACGGCGAAGACGATGATGAGCACCAGCCCCAGCCAGACGGCGGGGATGGCCACGCCCATCGTGGAGGTGAAACGCACCATGTTGGGGAACCATCCGCGTCCGCGGTAGGCCGCCCAGGTTCCGGCGAGGATCGACACCGGCACCGAGATGACGACGGCGAGGGCGATCAACCACAGCGTCGGGGGGAGGGCGTCGACGATGAGGGTCGTCACGCTCACGCCGCTGCGGGCGGATTCCCCGAAATCGCCGGTGAGCATCGCGCCGAGCCAGATTCCGTACTGCACGATCCAGGGCTGATCCAGCCCCATCTCGATGCGCAGTTGCGCGAGGGTCTCGGCGGCGTCGGGACGCCCCGCCTGGGGACCCAGCAGCAGCACTGCCGGGTCCCCGGGCGTGAGCCGGAGGGCGAGGAAGACAAGCACCGATACGAGCCACAGCACCACGAGGAGCTTGCCCGCCTCGAGGAGCGCACGTCGCGCCAGATTCATCTTCCGCACCCTCCCTGGATCACTCGGCGACCGTGACGCCGGTCAGCATCGGCCAACCCAGCGGGTTGACCGCGTAGCCGTCGACACCGGTCGCGGCGACGGAGTAGATCGGCGTGAACTGCACGGCCATGATGGGCAGCTCCTCGACGAGGATCTCCTGCAGCTGGCCGTAGATGTCCGCGCGTGCCGACTCGTCCGAGACGGCGAGCGCGTCCGCGGCGAGGTCTGCGACCTCGGGGCTGACGTAGTCGTCGGTCAGGTGCGGGTTCATGATGATGTCGAAGAACGAGTTCGGGTCGGCGCCCACGTTGAACACGTTCCAGGTCGCGTCGTAGTCACGCGAGACGTACGCGTCCAGCCACACCGACAGCTCGGTGACGTTCGGGGTGAGCGTCACACCGATCTCGGCCAGGGACGCCTGCCACACGCGGGCGATCTGCTCGGCCTCGGGGAAGCCGCTGGGGATCTCCAGGGTGAAGCTCAGGTCGCTCGCGCCGGCTTCCTCGAGCATGGCCGCGGCCGCGTCGAGGTCGTAGGCGTAGCCGTCCTGCTCGGCGTAGGCCCAGCTGGACTCCGGGATCGGGCTCCACTGGATGGATCCGTCGCCGCCGTAGGCGATGTCGCGGATCGACTCCTTGTCGAGCGCGGTCGCCAGGGCCTGTCGGACCTGCTCGTCGCCGAGCGTCCCGGAGGCGTTGAACTCGATGAGCGAGAGGCTGTTGGTGGCCGTCGGCTCGACGATCTGCGCACGGTCGGTGTCGACCTGCTCGGCCGTGGCCGAGGTGACCGAGCTGACGATGTCGATGTCGCCGCTGTACAGGCTGTTCAGCGCGACCTGCTGGTCGGAGACCGGCTTGTAGACGATCGACTCGGTCGCCGCGGCGTCGCCGAAGTAGTCGTCGAAGCGCTCCAGCACGATCTCGTCGTTGGCGCTCCAACTGACGAACTCGTACGGGCCCGAGCCCACGGGGGTGCTGGAGGCGTCGTCGAAGCCGCTGGGGGCGACGATGGCGATCGAGGTGATCCCCGCCAGGAACGCCGCGTTGGGCGAGTTCAGGGTGATCACGACGGTCTGGTCGTCGGGCGCGTCGTACGACTGCACATCGGCCAGGCGTCCCGACCAGATGGAGTCGGTGCCGTCGGCGGCGCGCTCGAGCGATTCGATGACGGCCGCGGCGTCGACCGGGGTGCCGTCGTGGAAGACCGCATCGGGGTCGAGGGTGAAGGTGAAGACGGTCGCGTCTTCGTTCGCCTCGAACTCGCTGGCCAGATCGCCCTGCAGGTTCAGGTCCACGTCGTAGTCGACGAGGCTGCTGAACACGAGCTCGCGGATCGCGTATTCGTAGATGATCAGCTGGTTCGTGTGGGGGTCGAAGTTATCGATGTCGCCGGCGAGGGCGACGACGAGTTCGTCGGCGACGTCGGCCGTGCTGTCACCGTCACCGTCGGAGCCGGCGGCGCAGCCACCGAGCAGGAGTGAACCCGCGGCGACCGCGGAGACCGCGGCGACCCAGGGTCGGTTACTCTTTCGCATGGTACGAGACCTCTTTCTGTTGGAGGGGTGGTGCTGGGGCGACCGGTGGTTCGGCATGTAGTTCGCGCTCAATGCCGAGCCACCGGGGTCCACATATCGACGACATCGGTGTCGTCGACGATCGCGATGCGGCTCCACATGTTGACGACGCCGCACGCGTGATTGGGGAGGATGCGCAGGCGCTCGCCGACGCGCATCGTGTCGGCCGCGGGGCCGTCGAGCACGCCGTGCTCCTCGTAGGCCCGCACGAACTCGAGGTCTTCCAGTGGGGTTCCCTCGTCGTCGACGACGAGCCCGAAGCTACGGTCGCGGTTGGAGCCGTCGGAGCTGAGGGCCTTGATGCCCGCGTCGATGGCGGCTTCCCCGTCGCGGACGGTGCTGATGACCGTGGTGTGCAGGTGCAGGGCGCAGGCGTCGAGGGGAGCCGAACCCAGGCGCCACTGGTTGGCGTCGAAGAAGACGTAGGTGCCGGGGCGGGCTTCGGTGACCCCCTCGACGAACGGGGCCGAGTCCCACCCCGGGGTGGATCCCACCGAGACGGCGGGAACCGCGATCCCCTCGGCGCGGATGAGTTCGGCGGCCGCGACCAGGGAGGCGGCCGCCTCGGCGCCCGCGTGGCGCAGGTCGCCGCGGTCCCCCGGCAGCGACGCGAGTTGGCCCTCGTGCATGTAGACGCCGTCGAGGGTGACCCCGGGGAGGGCGGTGACGGCGCGGGCGAGCTCGAGCGCCTGCTCGGCGGTCACGCCCGTGCGGCGCAGACCGGTGTCGATCTCGACCCGTACCGGCACGGTGATCCCGGCGGCGGCGGCCTCGACGGAGAGTGCACGCACCAGGTCGACCGAGTCGAGGCCGACGATGACGCGTCCGCGCCGGTTGGCCTCGACGATGCGGTGCCGTTTGGCCGGGGTGGCGGGGGCGTGCGCCCAGAACAGGTCGGTGTACCCGGCCCCCAGCAGCGCGTCGACCTCGTTCAGCGTCGCGCAGGTGAACCCGACCGCGCCGGCCTCGTGCTGGCGGCGGGCGACCTCGATCATCTTCGAGGTCTTGAAGTGAGGTCGCAGCGCGATCCCGGCGGCGCTCATACGCGCGGCCATCGCTTGGATGTTCGCGTCCATGCGGGACCTGTCGATCACGAGGACCGGGGTGTCGAGGTCGGCCACAGCGGTCATCGCAGCGTCCCCATCCGTTCGGCGGCGGCGCGGACCCACTCGAAGGAGGGGGCGGTCGCGGTGCCGTAGTTGTACAGGGCCAGTCGATCGATGCCGCAGGCGAGGACCGCGTCGACCTTGGCGAGGAAGTCCGCGCGGGTCGGGGAGAAGCTCGGCCACACGGTGAGGGCGACGGTCACGGGGGTGCTCGTGGTGCCGCTCAGGGCCTGCACAGCGAGGGTGTGGTCGATCTCGGCGGCCACCTCGCCGGCGGTGGGGAAGTAGCTCTCCAGCACGAACCCGTCGGAGTGGGCCAGGGTCGCCGCGATGTCGACACCCTCGAGCCAGTTCGTGGGGGCCGGCCGGCCCCACACGGCGGCGCTGACATCGAGTGCGGAACCGTGCCGACGCACGGCGGCGGCGGCGTCGACGACCAGCTCGGTGACCGTGTCCATACGCATCCGCGTGTAGGCGGCCAGCTCGGGCCACACCAGCAGCAGCGACGCGAGCGCGGCGGCGGTGTCCTCGTCACGGCCGGCGGGGTGTTCGAGGTTCCAGGTGCGGTGCAGTTCGGCGCCGACCTGGGCCCGCAGGCGCTCACCGTCGATGCCGGCGTCGCCGGCGCGCGCCAGGCACGACGCGCAGAAGCACAGCGACAGCAGGTATCGCGTGGTCGCATCCAGGCGCGCACCCCACAGCTCGTGGGGGTGGCCGTGGCCGACGAGCAGGTACGACAGGCTTTCGACCAACACCCGCTCGAACAGGTTCGTCGCGCTGACGGCGTCGAGCAGCTCGATCGCGTAGGTGCGCGCGGCCGGGCTGGAAGGGCACAGTCCGTGGGTGAACGGGTCGCCGAAGCAGTTCTCGATGGCCGCTTCGGGGTGCGCGGTGGCCAGGTCGGTGTTGTGGAACGCGATCGCCCAGCCGTCGACGGCGACGCCGGCCGCATCGGCGGCGCGCTTGAAGCGGGGATAGAGGTCGGGATCGGTCTGCGCGATCGATGAGGGCGGCACGCGCAGACCGCTGAAAGCGTCGGCGGGCAACGGCAGATGCGCACGGTTGGCTTCGGCGACGGTGGCGACCCGGACGGTGCGACGCGGGGCGAGCACCTCGGCGGAGTGGTATGCGGTGGCGATCTGCAGGCGCGTGACACCGCGCTCGGCGACCTGGTCGACGACACGTTCGGGGGTGTCGGCCTGAAGGTCCCAGGGGTAGACCATCATGCTCAGTTCAGCCATCGGATGCCTCCCGGTAGAGCGATTCGATGAGGGTGAGGGTGGGTTCGAGGTCGTCGATGGAGAATCCGGCCGCGCCGGTGCGGAATGCCTGCCACTGCGCGGCGAAGGGGACCGTGTCGATGTCGATCGCGTCGCCGGTGCGAGTGGCGTCGCGGGTCGAGATGCGCCACGAACCGTCCATCGCGATGTGTCCCGCTCCGCGGGTCCCGGTGACGGTGAGCCCCGTGGCCACCGGCTCGTAGGCAGCCCACAGCAACTCGATCGAACCGGTGGCCGTTCCGGCCCGGAACCGCACACGGGCGTGGTCTTCCGTGTCGTGGCCGGGGAGGACGGGGCGCATCGTCGCGGTAACCTTTTCCAGCGGACCGAGCAGTGCGCGGGCGCGGTCCAGGGCGTGCACCCCGTTGGTCACGAGGACCCCGCCGCCGCTGACGGAACGGTCGAAATACCACGCCGGAAGCGCACCCTCCGGCAGGGCGAAGGCCATGCGGTCGGTGTAGCCGACGATCTCGCCGAGTTCGCCGGCGCCGATCGCCCGGGTCAGCTCGACGTAGCCGGGCCAGTGGCGCGTGGACATCCCCACGAACACCTCGGCACCGCCGGAGACGGCGGTGAGCAATCCGGCCGGGTCCTGCCCCGGGATGCGGTGAGGCTTTTCGACGAGGGTCGGGATGCCCGCTGCAGCGAGCGTCACCAGCTGGTCGAGATGCTGGAACGAGGGAGTGGCGATGATCGCCGCGTCGACGGTCTCGGGGGACGCGAGGGCGCCGGCGAGGGATCCGTAGGCGAGCGCGTTCTCGTCGAGGGCGCGGGCGCGGGTGAGGTCCGCGTCGACCGCGAGGGCCACGCGGTCACCCGCGGCGCGTACGGCGGCCGCGTGACGGTGCCCCATCACGCCGGCGCCGACGACGAGAACGCGCCGGCTCATGCGAACAGTCCGTCTCGCTGCATTCCCGCCAGCACGGTGTCGGCCGCCTCGAGGGTGCGGTCGATGTCGTCGTCGGTGTGCGCGCCCGAGACGTGGTTGCGCTTGAGGGTCATCGGGTACATCACGAATCCGGCGTCGGTCATCCGGCGGTGGAAGGTCGCGTAAGCGGTGTCGTCGTTGCGCAGCAGGTCGCGGTAGCCCTTGATCTCGCCGTCCATGAAGTAACAGATGAACACCGAGCCGAGACCGGTCACGGTGGCGGTGATGCCGCGGCGCTCGGTGATCTCGGTGAGCCCGTCGCGCATGCGCTGCCCGAGTCGGGCGGTGTGCGCGTGGAACCCGACGTCGGGGTCGGTGATGACGCTCATGGTCTCGATCGCCGCGGCCATCGAGACCGGATTGCCGTTGAAGGTGCCGGCGAGCACGACGTCGCCGCCGGCGGAGCTGAACCGGGACATGAGGTCGGCGCGGCCGCCCATGCCGGCGACGGGGAAGCCGTTGCCCATGGCCTTGCCGTAGCTGGTGAGGTCGGGGGTGATCCCGCACAGCTCCTGGTATCCGCCGGGGGCGTGACGGAAGCCGGTGATGACCTCGTCGAAGATGAGCAGGCTGCCCTCGGCGGTGGTCAGTTCCCGCAGCCCCTCCAGGAAGGCCTGGTCGGGCAGGAGGGCGCCGACGTTGTGGGGGACGGGCTCGAGGATGACCGCGGCGATCTGGTCGGGGTAGGCCGCGAACAGCTCCTTGACCGAGTCGAGGTCGTTGAACTCGGCCACGAGAGTCGAGTCGAGGGCGTCATCGAGGATGCCCGCCGAGAGCGGGTCGCGGGTGTAGGCCTTCTCGGCGGAGGAGGCCACGTTCCGGGCGACGGCGTCGTGCCAACCGTGGAAGCATCCCTGGAACTTCAGCAGGTACTTGCGGCCGGTGACCGCGCGCGACAGGCGCACCGCCTGCATGGTGGCTTCGGTTCCGCTCATGGTCGTGATCGACATCTCGACGGACGGGATGAGTTCGGCGGTCAGGCGCGCGACCTCGATCTCGAGCTCGGTGACCCCCAGGCCGACCAGGTCGAGGTCTCCGAGCGAACGGGTGACGGCTTCGTTGACGCGGTCGTCGGAGTGGCCGAGGAGGATCGCCCCGAACGCGGCGTGGTAGTCGACGTACTCCCGTCCGTCGAAATCGACCAGGCGTGAGCCTTTGGCGGTCCGGAAGCCGGTGGGGGAGCCGATGCTCCGGGTCGCCGAGTTCACCCCGCCGGGGATAAAGGTGCGGGCCTGGGTGAGTAGGTCCTCGGTCGCGGTTGCCACGGGTGGTTCTCCTTCGGTGGTGCGGTGATGCTCGTGTGCGGAAGTGGAGGCGGTGGTCAGCGGCTCGGGCGGGGGTCGTCCAGACCCAGGAGGCTGAGTGCGTCGCGGTGGATGATGCCCTCGACGGTCTCGTCGAGCACGTGGGGCAGGTCGCCGGCGCGGAATCCGGCGATGCGGCGCAGTCCGTCGATCGCGACGGACGGGCGCCAGAGCGGGAAGTCGCTTCCGAACAGGAGCTTGTCGGTCACGCCCCACTCCTGGGCGGCGACGAGCGCCATGAAACCGTCCATGGGGCGTGACCAGGCGGCGGAGACGTCGGCGAACACGCGGGCGTGCTTGCGGAGCACGACCATCGAGTCGCGCTGCCACGGGTGGCCCATGTGGGCCATGATCTGGGTGAGGTCGGGGTGGCGGCGGGCCACTTCTTCGATGATCAGCGGCTGGCTGATCGAGAGCCGACCCTGCGGGCTGGGGGTGGCGCCCATGTGCCAGAGGATCACCAGTCCGTGCTGCACGCACATACGGTAGAAGGGGTCGAAGTCCTCCGAGAGCGGATCGAACAACGACAGCACCGGGTAGAGCTTGACCCCTTTGAAGCCGAGCGCGATGGCCTCTTCGAGCTGTTCCCGCCAGTCGGTGTCGAGGGGGTCGAGGGCGGTGAAGGCGATCGTCGGGGTGGTCAGCTGCGCGCAGTATTCGGCGACGAAGCTGTTGGGGGTGTGCACCCCGGCGCGCGTGGCGGCGAGCCCGAACACGATCCCGACGTCGACGCCGGCCTCCTGCATCGCCTCGTCGTACTGGGCGGGGGTGATGTGCGGATACGGCTTGCCGTAGGCGGGTTCCCAGTTCTTGCGGTGCTCGTCGCCCCAGTGCTCGGGCAGCAGGTTGTGGGTGTGGACGTCGACGATCATGAGGCGCCTTCCGTTCGTTGCTGGAGGCCGCCGTTCGCGCGCAGCGAGGGCAGGAATCGGCCGTTGGCGGCCAGGTCTTCGGCGACGCGCTGCAGCACCGGGAGGAGCTGTTCGCGGCGCTCGGGGGACAGTTCGCCGGCCGGTCCGGAGACGCTGACGGCGACATTGACGTCGGTGTCGCTGGGCACCGGAACGGCCAGGCAGATGACGCCGAGGTCGCGTTCCTGGTCGTCGAGGCTGTAACCGCGCTCGCGGATGCGGTCGAACTCGGCCTCGAGGTCTGCGCGCGTGGTGAGCGTGTGCGGCGTGAACGAGGGGAGCGGTTCGGCGGGGAGGTGGTCGTCGACACGGTCGGCGGGGATGCGCGAGAGGAGCAGCTTGCCCAGGCCCGTGCAGTAGGTGTGGTCGAGCGAGCCGGCGCTGGAGCGGAACCGCAGGGGGCGGTCGGGCTCTTCCACGCACACGTGGAGCACCCAGCGGCCTTCGAGCACTCCGATGTTGGCGGTCAGGCCGGTGATGGCGGCCAGTTCCCGCAGGTGGGGTGCGGCCACTTCGGCGGTGTCGGCCTGGCGACGGTAGGTCTCGGAGATCTCCAGGACGGCGTGGCCGACGGTGTACTTCGGCGGGTTGCCCGTGCGGTAGACGAACTCCTGTTCCTCCAGGACGGCGAGCAGTCGTACGAGGGTCGACTTGGGGAGCTCGAGGGCGAGGGAGAGGTCGGCGAGTCCCATCGCACGATCGGTTGTGCCGAGGGTGCGGAGGATGCGCAGTGCACGGACCAGTCCCTGAGACTGATACGACGTGGCATGGCGTTCCATGTTCATGACCATAGGTTGGCCGCGTATGCCGGATGTTGTCAAGGAATTAATTTCATGTTTCGCGACGTGGAACGCCAAACGTGGAACGCATTCTCTCGCTGGTTTGGCTGATTCCGGCGCGAAAGCGCCCCTTGCCGGCGGACTCGCGCGAGATTGCGCGCTACCGGTCGTGCCGTCGGCCGCGAGACTGAGCGGATGCCGACGTCACGGGGTCCGCACCGCGGCGGGGCGATGCCCGTCGCGTCGCGTCCGAGGATCGGATCAGCCGCAGCCGCAGCTGGCGCCGAGTTGGAGCGCCACCGCGACGGTCACCGTCCGCGGGGCGACGGAGCCGTCGCCGGGATCGGTGAGCAGGAGGTGCGCGGCCAGTCGCCCCATCAGCTCCATCGGCTGCCGCACGGTCGTCAGCGTCGGTGAGCACGTCCGCGTCGCCTGGATGCCGTCGAATCCGGCGATGAGGATGTCACGGGGAGCCTCGATCCCGCGCTCGCGCAACACGTCGATGGCGGCCAGGGCGGTCTGGTCGGTGGCGCACACGAGCGCATCGGGAAGGGTGCCGGCCTCGGCGCGCTCGAGGAGCGTGGTGAAGACGGGGTCGAGCCCCACATCGACGGGATCCACGACTTCGCCGCGCACACCCTCGTACGTGCTGACGGCGTCGTCGAAGGCGTCGCGGCGTCGACGCGGATCCCAGCCGTCGGCGGCCCCCACCCACCCGAGGCTGCGTGCCGCGTGCACCGTGACGAGGTGGTCGACCAGAGAGCGCACGCCGCCGGCGTTGTCGGCGAGCACATGGTGCCCCGGCCCGCCGCCGCTTGAGACCATGACGACCGGCACGGATGCGTTGAGCGCCTCGGCCGGCGCGAACCCGGCGTGCCCGGGAAGGACGGCGAGACCGTCGACCTGACCGGCCGTCTCGGCGATCTCGTTCGAGCCGGTGCCCCCGCGCCGCAGCAGCACTCCGGTGGTGTTGCGCCGACACTCCAGCACGAACCCCCGCTGGACCTCGTCGACGTAGAGGGGGAACACCTTCGGCTCGCTCGCGCGGGCGTCCTCGGCAGCGTCCCATTCCACGAGCGGCGCGCCCAGGTCGAGCGCCGACAGGTCGGTCACGCCCTCCTCGGCCGCCTGCGTTCCGGGGGCCACGTCGAGGAGCAGGTCGAACAGGTGCAACCCGAGCACCCCGGTGCGTCCGCGCGCGAGGTTTCGTGCGGAACCGCTGGGGACGTAGCCGATCTCATGGGCGGCTTTCAGAACGACCTCGCGGGTCTCGGCGCGTACTTTGTCGGGCCGTCGGAAGGCGAAGGAGACCGTCGCGATCGAGACGCCGGCGCGCTCGGCGACGTCGTAGACCGTCGGACGGCTGATGGCCATGTGCTCCTCGCTCTCGTGGGAGATCCTACTGAGGTGTCCCGACCGGCTCCGAGGCCACCGGCGACGACCGCAGCCCGAAACCCCGGGGGAAGAGCGGGTCGGCGGTTCCGTCCGGGACATCCGTCGCCGAGGCGCGGACGGCTTCCATCGACCGGGGGATCTGCACCGGGAGAAGCCCTCGCGGGGGGATCCGGCCCGCCAGGGCGGCGAGTACGGCGTCGTCCGAGCTGCCGTATTCGGCGACGAGGGCGGACGCGATCGGCAGCAGCGGGGTCAGGACAGCCGGCCGGTCGAGGTTCACCACGATCACCAGCGGTGCGTGCTCGGCGATGCGGCCCAGCCGCACGGCCAGTCCCGGGGGGAATTCCAGCGAACCCTGGTGGAACCACTTCTCGAGGAACAGGTCGTCCCGGGGTTCGAAGGGCGCGCCGATGCGCACCACGGCGACGTCGGCCTCTTCCGGGTGCTCGACGCGCCGACCGTATGCCGCGAGCGCGGTGTCTCCGATGCCCTCGGCATAGATGCGGGTGTCGGTTTCGGCGAACAGCGGAAGCCTTCGGTCACGGTCGCTGAGTACCGTCACAGACTCCGCCTGGGCCCTCGTCCCGGCCGCCCGGAATTCGGCGTTGCCGACGATCTGCTCGGCGAGGTCCTCATCGACGTACGGGTCGTCGAACAGCCCGAGCCGGAACTTCACCAGCAGGAGGCGTCGCACGGAGGAGTCGAGGCGTTCTTCCCGAACAGCGCCCGAGCGCACGAGGTCCAGGAGGAGGTCGACGCATTCCTCGCCACCGAACTGGTCGATGCCGGCATCGAGGAGCATCCGCATCCGTCCGGGGGCGTCGAGGTGCTCGACCCCCCACGCGCGTGCGGGCAGGACCTGGTCACCGACGTGGTTGTCGTTGACGAGCTCCCAATCGGTGACCACGACCCCGTCGTAGCCGAGTTCCTCGCGCAACATATCGGTGACGATCTGCCGGTTGTAGGCGAATCCGACCTCGTCGAGGGGGCGACCGTTGCGCTCCACCCCGACCGGCATCCCGTAGTACGGCATCATTCCGGCCGTTCCCCGCCGTATCGCCTCGCGGAACGGGGCGAGGTGATAGTCGAACATGCCGCCGGGATAGTCCTGCTCTCGGCCGTACGGGAAATGCGAGTCCTCGCCGTCGCGCTGGGGTCCGGCGCCGGGGAAGTGCTTGGTCGTGCAGGCGACGGAGTGGGGACCGAGGGACGAGCCCTGGAATCCGTCGAGGTAGGCGGCGACGATCTGCGAGACCCGGTCGGCGTCGTATCCGAACGTCTGCGCCTGGCGCGCCCACCGCGGCTCGGTGGGGAGGTCGATCTGGGGGTGCAGGGCCGCACGGATTCCGACCGCGCAGTACTCCTGGCGGGCGATGTCGGCGAACGACCGGATCGCCTCGAGGTCATCGAGCGCCGCCAGCCCCAGGGGCTCGGGCCATTGCGAGAACGGTCCGGCCGAGAAGGCGACGCCGGTGTTCTCGACGAACGCGTGCCGCGGGTCGGTGCTGATGGTCACCGGAATCCCGTGCGGCGTCTGCTCTGCCAGCCGCTGCAGGTTGTTGTTCCACCGGGCGCCGGCGCGTGCGGTGGGGATGTGATGGACGTTGAAGTGGTTCATCCGCTTGTCGCGGATCACCGTCGAGGTCGGCGACTTCGAGATGGCCCCCGGCGTCTCCAGGAGGGCGCCGTCGTCACCGAGTTCGATCACGGTCTGGAACATCAGTCCCGCCTTCTCCTCGAGCGACAACCGGCTCAGCAGGTCGGCGGTGCGCTGCTCCGGGGTGAGCCGGGGGTTCTCGTACGGGTCCATCACCCCGTTGCCGTTGAGGTCGCGGAACCGGGTGCCGTCGGGCGCGGTCGAGAGGGTGGGCTGCATCGGTAGGACTCCAGATGGGGTGTTGCGTCGAGTAGGGTATGCGCGGGGTGAGCGGGTCACTTCAGACCGGTGGTGGCGACCCCTCGGATGAACCAGCGCTGCAGGAACACGAACAGCACGATGATCGGGGTGATCACGAGCACCGACCCGGCCAGCAGCAGGCCGTAGTTGGTGGCGTTCTGCCCGGTCGAGTACAGCGACAGGGCGACCGGAAGCGTGTACATCTCCTCGGTCTGTGCGGCCACGAGCGGCCACAGGAAGTTGTTCCACGACGACAGGAAGGTCAGGATCCCCAGGGTGGCCAGGGGCGGTCCGCACAACGGCATGACGATGCGGGTGAAGATGCGCCATTCCCCCGCGCCGTCCAGGCGAGCCGCCTCCAGCAGCGGTTCCGGGATGCCGAGCATGAACTGCCGCATGAGGAACACACCCACCGGTGCGGTGACGAACGGGAGGATCAACGCCGGGTAGGTGTTGACCAGTCCGAGGGAGGACACCATCACGAACAGCGGCACGAAGGTCACGACGCCCGGCACCATGAGCGTGAGCATCACGAGCAGGAAGAGCACTCGCTTGCCGGGGAACTCCATCTTCGCCAGGGCGTATCCGACCATCGAACAGAACACGAGGTTGCCGAGCACGGTGGCGACGGCGACGATCGCGCTGTTGGCGAAGAACTGCCAGAAATCCAACGGGCCGAACCAGGCGGCGAAGTTCTCCAGGGTGGGGTTCTGAGGTAGCCACGTGGGAGGACGCTGGAGGATCTCCCCCTGCGTCTTCAGGGAACCGAGCAGCATCCAGACGAACGGGATGAGCCACAGGATGAGGCCGATGCCGAGCACGGTGTAGGTGAGCGCGCGTGCGCCGGTTCCGTGCCGCCGGCGACGGCGGGTCGGAACGGGGGATGCGGCTGCGCCGGCATCCACGGGACGGTCGAGGACGGTGGTCGTCATCGGTTCAGTCCTTCGATCGGAGCAGTCGGAACTGCAGCAGGCTCAGCAGCGCGATCGCGAGGAAGAGCACGTAGCTGGCAGCCGAGGCGAGGCCGTATTCGCCGAATCCGAACTGCTGGTAGGTGTAATAGGCGACCGAGAGCGTCGAGTCCAGGGGGCCGCCGCGGGTCATGACGAACGCTTCCTCGAAGAACTGCAGGTAGCCGACGGAGATGAGCACGGCGCCCAGCAGGAGGGTGGGTCGCAACAGCGGGAGGGTGACGGAGACGAGACGTCGCCAGGCGGATGCGCCGTCCATGGTCGCTGCTTCGTTGACGTCTTCGGGTACGGCCTGCAGGCCCGCGAGGAAGATGATCATGAGCGTGCCGACGTTCCGCCACACGGCCATGACGATCAGCGAGGGCAACGCCCACGTGGTGTCGTTGAGCCAGTTCGGGCCGTCGATGCCGATGAGCGCGAGCGCGGAGTTGAGGAGTCCGTCCGGCAACAGGATGTACCGCCACACGACGGCGACGGCGACGATGCTCGTCACGACCGGGGCGTAGTAGCCGACGCGGAAGAACGACACGATCCGGCCCCGACCGCTGTTGAGGGCGAGGGCGAGGGCGAGGGCGACGACCATCGTCAACGGGATGCCGACGAGGACGAACACCGCCGTCACACGCATCGATGTGAGGAAGCGGGGGTCCTGGAACAACGTGAGGTATTGCTCGAGCCAGACGACGTTGACCGCGAAGGGACTCTGGATGTCGCGCGAGGTGAAGTCGGTGAACGACATCGCGAACGACCCGACGATCGGGAAGAGCATGAAGACGGCGAAGACGGCGACGAACGGCAACGCGAACCCCCACGCGACGAGCGCCTGGCGCCTGCGCTGTCGGTCGTGGAGGCCACCCTTGCGGGGCGTCCCCGGGCTCCCGGAGCCCGTGCGGGCCCCGGGAGCGAGCGGTGTCTGGGTCGACATCGGTCAGGTCACTCCAGGCCGATGGCGTCGGCGTCGGCCTGGAGGGTGGCGAGCACGTCGGCGACCTCGCCGTCGCCGCGACGCAGCTGCTCGAGGGCCTGGTCGCCCTTCGCGGCCACCTGCACCCAGCTGGTGGTCACCGGGGGAGCCTTGGCCGTCTCCAGCTGCGTGCCGAACGTTTCGAGGCTGGCGTCGTCGGCGAGGGCCGGGTCCTGCCATGCCGATTGTGCGGCGGGGAGATCTCCGGTCGCCTCGTAGAAGGCCACCTGCGTTTCGGGCTGGCTCAACCAGTCGACGAGCTTCCATGCCGACTCGGCGTTGTCGCTCCCCTCGAAGACGACGAGGTTCGCGCCGCCGCTGAAGGAGACCGATTCCTCGGCGGCGGGCAGGACCGCGGTCGCGTACTGGTCGGTGAACTCCTCGCCGGCGGCGAGTTCGAGTGAACCGCGCAGGAACGGGCCTTCGACGACCATCGGCGAGATGCCGGCGACGAACTCCGACTCGGTCGCCCCCGACGAGAAGTCCGCGTCGGGGTCGGCGAGTCCCTCATCGAAGAAGCTCTGGTAGTACTCCAGGCCCTCTGCCATCTCGGGGGTGTCGAGGGTCCACGCGTCCCCGTCGGTCAGCTCGGCGCCGGCGGACCACGGCATCCACATGGAGCCCTGGAACGCGTCGTTTCCTGCGGGGAGGCGGATACCCCAGTCGGTGCCGGCCTCGGTCTGCAGGTCGGAGGCCATCTGCTTGAGGTCGTCCCACGTCGTGGGGGCCGCGTCCCAACCGGCGTCGGCTGCCAGGTCGGTGCGGTAGTACAGCACGCGGGTGTCGACGTACCAGGGCACTCCCGCTGCCCGCTCGTCGAACTCGGTGGTGCTCAACGCGCCCGGGAAGAAATCCGAGGTGTCGATCTCGTCGGGGACGGTGGCGAAGGCGTCGCCGAAGTCGGCCATCCACGTCGACCCCATCATCGCGACATCCGGCGTGGTGCCTCCCGCGATCGCGGTCTGGAACTTGTTGTGGGCTGCATCCCACGGGATCGCGGTGACCTCGACGGTCGCGTCGGGGTTGGCTTCTTCGAACGCCTCGACGAAACCGGGAAGGGCTTCGCCTTCGGCGCCCATCGCCCACACGGTGATGGTCCCTTCGGCGGGAGCGCCGTCGAGGGAGACGGCCTCGGACGGACCCGCTGCGGTGTCCTCGGCTCGTCCGCAGCCGGCGAGGACCAGAGAGGTGGCCGCGATCACCGCGACCCCTCCGAGAGCAGTCTTGAACTTCACGTGTTCCTCCTTGAATCGCGGCTGACCCAGCTCTGGATCTATGCGCATAGATTGCGATGTTCTCCAGGAGTCTAAGCGCATAGATCCGAGACGGCAAGGGGGTTTCGCCGGGCGTCGATCTCGCGCGGCACCGTCACGGCCGGCGACCCGCCCGTCGAGTTGGGATGATGGGGGTTCGTCCCGAAGGAGGAGACCCCGTGACCCGAGCCGTGATGCTCATGTTCGACACGCTGAACCGGCGGTTCCTGCCGCCGTACGGGGCGGAGGGGATCCACGCGCCGAATTTCACGCGCCTCGCCGAGCGCACCGTGCGGTTCGAGAACTGCTACGCCGGCAGCATGCCCTGCATGCCGGCCCGGCGGGAGATCCACACCGGTCGGTACAACTTCCTGCACCGCTCGTGGGGTCCGCTCGAGCCGTTCGACGATTCGACGCCGCAGCTGCTGAGCGAGTCGGGGGTGTATGCGCACCTCGTCACCGATCACCAGCACTATTGGGAGGACGGCGGCGCGACCTACCACAACCGCTACGACACCTACGAGTTGTTCCGTGGTCAGGAAGGCGACCCGTGGAAGGGGCACGTCCGCGACCCCGAGATGCCGCAGAAGGTCAGCCGCCGCGCCGGCAAGACGGTTCGGCAGGACCGGATCAACCGCACCTACTATCCGACGGAGGATCTGCATCCGCAGACCCAGACCGTCTCGGCCGGGTTGGAGTTCATCCACACCAACGCCGCCGAGGACTCCTGGTTCCTGCAGATCGAGTGCTTCGACCCGCACGAGCCGTTCGTGAGCTATCCCCGCCACCGCCAGTGGTATCGCCCCGACGGCGACGGCGACGCCGACGCCGACGCCGAGTTCGATTGGCCGGACTACGCCCGCGTCGCCGAGGAGCCCGCGGTGGTCGAGCAGGCGCGTGACGAGTACCGCGCGCTGCTGACGATGTGCGACACCTCCCTCGGGCGGGTGCTGGATACGTTCGACGAGCTCGGGTTGTGGGAGGACACCCTGCTGATCGTGTGCACCGACCACGGGCTTCTCCTGGGGGAGCGCGGGTGGTGGGGCAAGAACGTGCAGCCTTGGTACGACGAGAACATCCACACCCCGCTGTTCCTGTGGGACCCGCGCACGGGAAGGAGTGGCGAGAGCGTCGAGCACCTCGTGCAGACGGTGGATTTCGGTCCGACGCTGCTGGAGTACTTCGGCATCGAGCGGCCGGTCGACATGCAGGGCGTGCCGATCGGGCCGACCCTGGCGGCGACGGCGCCTGCACGTGAGGCGGGGCTGTTCGGCTCGTTCGGCGGTCATGTGAGCATCACCGATGGCCGGTACGTCTACATGCGCGCCTGCGCCACGGAGGAGAACGAACCGTTGTTCGAGCACACCCTGATGCCGACCCACATGGCGTCCCGGTTCACCCCGGACGAGCTGCGCGACGCAGAGCTGGTCTCGCCTTTCACCTTCACCAAGGGGGTACCGGTGCTCCGGACGCCCGCGCGGGCGGGGGCGAACCCTGCTGACTTCGGCACCCTGCTGTTCGATCTGCACACCGACCCCGATCAGCGCACGCCGCTCGTCGACGCGGAACTCGAACGGCGGATGGCGACGCTCCTGGTCGAGCAGCTCCGGGTGGCGGATGCGCCGTCGTCGCAATATGAGCGGCTGGGCCTTCCAGAGACCGGTGAGGTCGGTGACGAACACCTCTTGGCTGCCCGCCAGGCTCCGCGTGCGCGTGAGGCCGCGGCGGCGTTGCCGACGCGAGCGCACGTGGCACGCAACGCATCCGAACTCCTCGCGCCGCTCGGAGATCTGCCGGCGGAGGCCTTCGCCGATCCGGTCGTCGCCCGCCGGGCTCCGATGCTCGCCGACCCGGCCTTCCGCCGCGACCACGCGGCCACAAGTGTCTACGACCTCGCGTTGACGCACCCGATGATCACGGCCGAGGCGCTCGAGGCCGTCGGCGATGTCGTGCGGGGGTCGCGCGCGATGGCGTAGCGGTTACGCGCGGAAGTACCGGCTCGCCGAGTCCGTGTAGAGCAGTAGCAGACCGATGACCGGCAGGACCGATCCGAAGATCGCCGCGAACAGGCCCTCGCCGTTGAAGATCCCGATGATCTCGAGGGCGATGTTGATGACGAACACGATCGTGGCCACGGTGCGTGCGGTGTTGTTGCCGCGCCAGAGTCCGACGCCGACGAGGAGCGTGATGATGCCCACGGCGAGGCTGATCCAGGCCAGCAGTGCCGACGGGGTGATCAGCAGCCCGCCGAGGATGCCGAAGATCGCGCCGATGATCTGGAAGAAGCCGATCAGCCAGGCGACGATCGCGACGAGGGTGACTCCGAGCGGACGGTTCATGACGAGACTCCTGGACGGTGGGGAACGGGTGCGATTCCACCGTAGTCGCCGCCGTGCGCACGACGGAGGGCCCGGGCGGATGCCCGGGCCCTCCGTGTGAAGGACCGATCAGCCCATCGCGTTGCGGCGGCGGATGACGAGCATCGCGACGCCGACCATCACCAGCATCACGCCGAGCACGATGCCGGCGGTCCACAAAGTCCCACCGGTGACGGCGAGGTCGCCGGTGGCGGTGACCTCCAGGTCGGCCGAAGCCAGCTCGGTGTCTCCGGAGTAGATGCGGATGGTGTGCTCACCCGGGTCGGTCGACGCCGGGATCGTGACGGTGGTGCGGAACGCGCCGGACGTGCCGGCTTCGACGCTCGTGAGCACCTGCGGTGTGGAGTGCAGTTCCACCCGCAGGCTGTCCCCCGGGGCGAAGCCCGCGCCGGACACGGTCACCGTGCCCCCGGCTTCGACCGACGAGGCGGACAGCGACACCGTCGCGGTGGAGTCTCCGCCGTCACCGCTGTCACCGCCGTCGCCCGAGTCTCCGCCGTCACCACCGTCGCCGCCGTCTCCGCCGTCTCCGGAGTCGTCGCCGGTGACCGACACGACACACGCGGCCGAGGTGGTCGACTGGCCCGATGCGTCGGTGACCACGGCGGTCAGCTCCACGTCGGTTCCGGCCTGGTCCTCGGTCGGCGCCCACGTGAAGGCGTACGGCGAGGTGGTGGTCGTCGCGACCGGCTCACCGTCGGCGTGCAGCGTGACCGAGCCGACCGCGAAGTCGTCGATCGCGCGCACCAGCGGGGAGATCTCCTCACCCGGATCGAGCTCGAGGCCCACGCCCGGGTCGATGATCGCACCGGTCGGCGCTTCGTCGACGACGGTTCCGACACCGGTCGGTGCGTCGCCGCCTTCTGCGGTCTCGACGACCGTCCCCACCGCGACCTCCGGCGCCTCGATGAGGAGCACGTTGCCGCCGGCGTTCGCGAACACGCGGCTGTCGTCGATGAACCCGCCGAAGCCGTGGGTGTAGACCACCCCGACGCCGTCGCCGACACCCGAGCCGGAGACGACCGTCCCGCTGACGTAGCCGAGCTGGCGGATGCCGGCATCGAGGTCGTTGGCCGGGTCGCCGTCGGCGCCGCGGCCGCCGTCGAACAGGATGCCGCCGGCCGCGTAGCCGGTCACGACACTGTCGCTGACGGTGACCTCGGTCTCGACGGTGCCTTCCCCGGCGCCCTGCAGATGGTTGGTCTTGACGATGCCCCACCCGTGCGGGCCGTCACCGGCGGTCACCGGTCCGACGATGCTCTCCGACACGCGACCTGCGGTGTTCAAGAACGCGATGCCGGCCTCGGCGGGGACCATGCCCGAGCTGACCGTCACACCCGAGATGTCGACGAACAGCTCGTTGGTGTCGGTCGATCCGAGCGACTGCCGCGAGATCGTGATCACGTTGCCGCCGCCGTCGCGCAGGAACGGGGTCGAGCCGGCGAGGGTCGACAAGCCCTGGTCGGGCATGATCGTCACCTTGTCGGCGCCGGCGCCCTTGATCTTCAGCGGCTTGGCGATCGTGAGACCGTTCATCGAGCCTTCGGCGACCGGAACCCGGGCGCTGTCGACCGGGATCGACGACTCCTCGTACGTTCCTTCGCACACCACGATGGTGTCCCACGGTGAGGCGTGGTCGACGGCGTCCTGGATGCTCGTGAAGCTCGCCTCCGGGCACTGCGCCCCGTCGTCGTCCACGACCCACGTCACGTTCGCGGCGGTGTCGGCCACCGTGTCGGGCAGGGACAGCTCGCCCGGCGTGATGTCGGTCTCGGTGAGGAACAGCGCCGGGTCGGGGCCCGAGGTGGGAGCGCCGTAGCCGGCCCCCGCGTTCGGCGTGGTGCCGTCGGACAGGATGAGCGGTGCGTCGGTGGCGGCTTCCTGGAAGCGCACGTCGGCGACCTGGATCGAACCCGACGACGGCATGCCCTCGCCGCCGAAGCGAAGCTCGAGTGCGGCCAGCGACGACACGTCGACGCCGTCGAACGCGGTCAGCGGCACCCGGATCTGCTCGAGCACGATGTGCGTGTAGCGGGTCTGGTCGCCGGTGGACATGTGCAGGGCGTTGCCCCAGCGCGGGTCGCCGGCCGCGACCGATGCCGACGCGCCGGTGGTGTCGGTCAGGACGATCTCGAAGTCCTGGGTCGACGCGGCGGGGTCCCACATGACGTCGGTCTTCGGGTCGTCCTCTTCGCGCGAGACCGCACCGGGGTTGCGCAGATCGAAGAAGTTGACATCGGCGTTCAGCGCGAGCGCGGTCATGCCGGAGACGTCTTTCGACGCGTCCGGGATCTGCGCCGTGAGCGTGGCCTGCTGGCCCTCTTCCCAGGCCAGCGCGAGCTGACGGCCGTAGGAGTGGTTGATCGGCGAGTTCTCGCGGGTGCCGTTCTGACCGCCGACCGCGTCGGCGTTCGGAAGCGGGCAGGCCTTCGCGGCCACCGGGTTGCCGTCGATTCCGAGCACGCCGGGCGCGAACTGGTCGGGCTCCGGGTTGCACCAGTCGATCCCGGCCTCCGGGGTCGGCTGCGGCTGCACGCCGCCGTCGGCGAGGTACGGGTTGGCGAATCCGGTGCCGGTGAGGGCTCCGCCCAGGGCGTTGAGGGTGAGCGGGTTCTCGATCTCGGGGCGGATGACGTCGATGCGCTCGTCGGCCGGGGCGAAGTACGTCGTCGACACACGCTCGGAGCAGTCGATCGCCAGGTCGCCCGGTGTGATGTCGGGGCAGGCCGAGGCGGGGATCTGCAGGTGGGAGTCGGTCGTGGACAGGGCACCGGTCATGTACGGCTCGAAGGCACCTTCACCGCCGACGTAGCGGCGGAAGAACGCGGCCATGGTCGCCTGGCCGAGCTTCTCCTGCGCGCCCATGAGGTCGGGGTCGGCGGAGATCTTGGTGTTGACCTCGGGGTTGAAGGTGTCGGTGTTGTCGATGACGTACGACGCGGGGTCGTACGAGGCGGCACCGCTCAGGCGCAGGTTGTTCTCCGAGACCCGGTCGTCGCGCGAAGGGCGGCTGTCGCCACAGGCGGCGTCGCCGCCGGTCGTGCCGTCCTGACCGTCGGCGAACCAGACGGTGTTGTACCAGTTGTGGTTCGCACCCAGGTGGGAGACCTGGATCGAGGGGAACGGGTTGTCGCCGTTAATGTACTGGCTGCGCTCGAACATCCGCGCGCCCTGCAGGTTCGACACGTCGCCGTCGCACCACGGGAGGATCGTCATGTACGGCGTGCCGTAGGGCGCCTTGCGCTCGTAGTCGACGGGGGCCAGGGAGATGACACCGCGCAGGGGGTAGCGCGGGCCGTCGGTGCGGGTGCGGTTGTAGTCGATGAAGCTCGTCACGGCGTCACCGCCGCGGGAGTGACCCATGAGGCCGATCCGCTCCATGTCGAGCGCGCCGGCGAGGGTCGCGCCGATGGTGGTGTGCTCGTCGACGGGCAGACCGCCCGGCTCGTTCGCGGCGCTGAGGGCGTCGAGGGTCGCGGCGATCAGCAGACGACGCTGGTGCATGCCCTTTCCGGCCCAGCCGTCCTGGCGCATCATCATCTGGTCCTGTGAGACCGAGAAGACGGTGTAGCCCCAGCTGGCGAGGTTTTCGCCGAGGTAGGCGTAGCCGGCCTCGTTGCGCTTGAACTCCTCACACGACAGGGTCGTCCGGTCCTGGCCCGAGTCGCACGAACTGTGGTTGCCGTGCACGAGCACGATCAGCGGCGACGGCTCGGTGCGGTCCGACGGCGCGTACAGGGCACCGCGGATCTCGATGGTCTCCGCGGCCTGCGCGGAGCCGGGCTCGGGGGCCTCGCCGCTGGAGTTGGGCTCCTGGAGCTCGACCGTGCCGAGCTTGGTCTCCTGGATGGTGCTCGGCGTGTACGGGCCATAGTCGAGCGGATCGGGGAGGCTGCCGACATCGAGGGCGGTGGCGACCGGGTCGACGGAGGTGATCACCCCCTCGGCCGGTGTGGCCGCGACCGCGGGAGCGGTCGGGAGCAGCAGTGCTGCGACGACGGGAACAGTGGCGAGCGCGCGCCAGCGCGCAGAGCCGGGAGCCTTCACGGCGGTCCTCTTCCTGCGAATCCAATGGGGGAAGCACCTTCGGTGGAGCACGATGGAGCAGGTCGGTGCGTCGGCCACGCTAGGGGTCGGATGTTTCAGCACCCCTCTCTTATGTTTCTCATAGGTAAAGCTTAGGATTTACCTAAGAAACTAAAACTGCGCTGTCCGTCGCGGACCGGCGGTCGGTGGCGGAGAGTTCTCATAGGAATCTCATCGGCGGCGTCCGAGGTCGATGGGGCAGAGTGGAGGGGTCGGCCCGGCGGCCGACGCCCCCACCCTCGCTGGAAGGTCCCGCATGTCCGACGACGCCCGCACCGACGCATTCGACGAACTCCTCTCCGCCCAGCCCTCCGGAGGCGGAGGTGGGCCCGAGGGGGGTAACTCCTTCACCGTCGCGTTCCGCGGCTACGAGCGCCGCGAGGTCGATGACGCGATCGCCGAGCTGTCGGCGCGGGTGGACCGCTACCAGAACGAGCTCGCCGCCACCGAGCAGTCCCGTCGTGACTCGCTCGATCAGATGCGCGCCGAGCAGCAGGCCGAGATCGAAAAGCTCGTCGCCGAGAACGCCGCCGCCCTCGACGCGCTGCGCACCGAGCAGCAGGAGACAAGGGCCCAGCTCGAGGCCGACCTCGCCGCCGCCACGGCACAGCTGGGCGAGGCTGAGACCAAGGTGACCGCGCTCACCGCCGAGCTTGCCGGCACCCCGATCGAAGAGGGCGTCGCGAACGACCGTGAGCAGTTCGAGGCGGTGCTGCGCGTGGCCGAAGAGCAGGCGAGCTTGCTGATCCGCAACGCCGCGTCGCAGGCGGAGCGTCTGCTCGAGGCCGCGCGCGAACAGGCCGAGAGCGTGCGGGCCGAAGCGAAGAAGGACGCCGCGACGATCGTCGAGAAGGCACAGCACGATTCCGACCAGAACCGGTTGCGCATCGACACCGAGTACACGGCGCACGAAGCGCGCATCGAACGCGAAGCCGCGCACGCCACCGAGAAGGTGCTGCAGGCCGAGCGTGAGGCGGAGACCATTCGGTCCGAGGCGGAGAAGGGCGCCGCAGCGCTTCGCGCGATGGTCACTCGGGAGACCACCGACATGCGCGCCGAGGCCGAAGCGGCCGTGCGCGAGATGAACGCGCGCGTGCTGGAGTTCGAAGAGACCCTCACCCGCCGTCAGGATGACGCCCAGCAGGAATTCCTCGTGCTCCACAATCAGGCGGTCTCCCACGCCGAGCGCATCACCTCCGATGCCAACGCCCAGGTCGCGGCGTCCCTCGAGCACGCCCAGCGCATCTCGAACAAGGCCGAGGACTACGAGCGGCTCATGCGCGCTCAGGCGCAGCAGATCGAGGCGGATGCGCGGGTCAAGGCCCAGCAGACGATCGACCGGGCACGTGAGAAGGCCCAGAAGATCGTCGACACCGTCACCGGGCACAGCAACGACGTGTTGCGCGATGCCGAGGACCGCACCCGTCAGTTGCGCTGGCAGCAGCAGCAGATGACGAGCTTCATGGCCGAGGTGCGTGAGCTCATCCGCCCCGACGGCCTCGCCGCCGCCTCGAGTTCGAGCGAGACCAGCTCGGGTTCGACTGACGCGCCCACCGCCGAGCAGGCCGCGGCCGAGCAGCAGGGGCAACCGAGTGAGACCGAAGAGGTGGTGGAGGCCGACGAAGCGGCGGTCGCCGACGAGGCGGCGGTCGCCGACGAGGTCTCCCCCGACGGATCGGAGACCGAGGACCGGTCCTGACGCCTGCGACCGGTACGTCGCGCACGTCGGGGGTGTCACTTCCCGCACGTATGAGAGCGCTCACGTCAGACGGTGTTTACAGACGCGTCATCTGCGGCCACTATACAGAGAACGCCTCCGACCACCCGGCCGGGGGTCACGTTCGAGCATTGCGTCGAATTTGGGGATAACCGCGAGCTCGCTGTCATCGGGAGTACCTCCATGCAGCAGCGCCGTCTTCCCGCGCGCCCACGAAAGGCCCTTGTCGGAATCACCATCGTCGCCGGACTCCTCGCGGGTCTGCTCGGTGCCTCGCCTGCGTGGGCGGACACCCCGGCGTCTGTGGCCGCGCCACCCGGCGGAGGTTCTGCGCCGAGCACCGCGGACGGCGAGGGAGACTCCCCGGCCGACCCCGGCTCGGGAAGCGACGCCGGTGATGACGACGGCTCGGCGACCATCGGTCTGCCCGGCGGGGACACCTCCGGCGATGACTCCGATGCGGGAGGGGTGGCAGTCGGGGGATTCCCCGCGCTCGAGGCCATGGTGGACGCGCCCGAGAGTGTCGCCTGGGACCAGACGGCGACGGTGATCATCACGATCCGGTCCACCGGTGCCACCACACCACAGATGGTCAGTATCGCGCAGGCCGTCGCCGACGAGGGGGTATGGGACGTGACGGCGTGCGCGGACAGGATGATCGAGCCCGTCCGGTCCCTTTCTTGCACGACGACGTATACGCCCGACGCGACCTCGTCGGTCGCCTCGGTGCGGTTGACCGCGACGGTCGTCGGGATCGACCCCGACGGCAACACCGTCACCTCCTCCGATGCGGCGGACATCGAGATCGAGCGCGTCGTCCGCACCGTCGGCGTCACCGAACATCCGGCCGCGCAGGTGGCTTCGTGGACGTACCCGCTGACGTTCCGCGTCGACGGGGTGAACGTCGTCTTCGACGGCGCCACCACCGCGTGGGTGGTCGTGGAGGCCGCCGGTCACCAGCGGAACACCCCGGCGACATGCTCCCCCTCGAACGGAGGAACATCCCTCGATTGCACCTTCGACCTCGAGATCGAGCAGACCGAGCTGGATGCGCGCGACTTCACCCTCGCATACATCGTGCATGAGCCGTCGTTCTCAGCGACCCCCGTCACGGCGGGAACCTCTTCCCACCGGGTCGAGACCGTGCCGGGCATCATCCTGCGGGCAGACGGGATGGACCCGGTGCGGGTATCCGCCGGGGACACGGTGACCCAAGGCTGGACGATCGACGTCAACGGCGGCGTCTCGATCACTGCGGCACGTCTGGCCGCCGGGGGGGAGTGTCCTGCGGGGGAGTACGGCCCCGGAAGCCTCGTGTTCTGCTCGACATCGCACATCGTCACCCAGGCCGACCTCGATGCGGGGTTCGTACCCGTGTCGACCTCGGCGCACGCCGACACCTCCGCCTACGGACCGGTCGCGTCGGCATCCGTCGCCGCGCAGCGCCCGCTGGCACAGGATCCTTCCCTGACGGTCACTCCCGTCGTCGCCGAACCGGTCGAGAAGGCACTCGGCGAGACCGTCGCATTCGACTGGACGCTGACGAACACCGGCAACGTGACCCTCGTGGATGTGCGAGGCGGTGACGCCACCTGCAGCGCCGACGCGCTCGCCCCCGGCGAGGCGATCACCTGTACGACGCACGAGACGCTCACCCAGGCTCAGCTGGACGCCGGTGTGGTCGCGACGACTGCGTCCGGCTCGGCCACCGGACCAGGCTCCACAGAGGTCTTGGCCGACCCGGCACGCGGGGAACGCGCGCTCCTCGTCGCCCCCGGGCTCACCCTCTCGGGTGGATCGTTCGCGGCAGCCGTGCCGTCGGCGGGAGAGACCGTCACGCTGAGCTGGACGGCGACGAACACCGGCGACCAGACGCTCCGGTCGGTGCGACTCGGCGATATCGCCTGCAGCGACGGGTCGATCGCCCCCGGGGGAAGCGTCACCTGCACGGTCGACGCCTCCCTGACGCAGGAGGACATCGACGCCGGCTCCCTCACGTCGGCGCGCACCGTGACGGCGCGTGCACCCGGCGACGTCGAGATCACGTCGAACGAGGCCACCGCGACGGTGCTGCTCGATCACGCACCCGAGGTGGCCCTGATCGCCCCCGAGCTCGACCCGCTCCTCGCCGCCGCCGGTGACGTCGTGGTCGTGCCGTGGACGCTCACGAACGTCGGGAACGTCACGGTGACCGCTGCGGCGGTCGATGGCGTCACCTGCTCGCCGTCGTCCCTCGCCCCCGGCCGATCCGCGACCTGCGACATCGAGCATGTGCTCTCGCAGGAACAGGTCGACGCCGGTGTCGTCCGGGCCGACGCCGTCGGGTCGGCTGTCGCGCCGCGCGGATCCGAGCTCTCCGCGCCCGCCTCGACGACGGTCACGATCGTGGCCGTGCCCGCCCTGGCGCTGGCCGTCGAGGTGGTCTCGGATGCGCCGCGTGAGCCCGGGGATCCCGTGCGCGCATCGGTGGAGATCGGCAACACCGGCACCGTGACGCTGGTCGACCTGACGGTCGTCGTGGGGGATGGGGTGCCGTTCCAGGTGGAGGGCTGCGATCGCGACACATCGACGCTCGCGCCGGGAGCGACCACGGTGTGCAGCGTGTCCTATGTGACCGGTGCGGCCGACCTCACCGGCTCCCCGCTCGTCGCCTCGCTCGCCGTGAGTGGCACGACCGCGATCGCATTCGAGACGGTCATCACGGAGACCACGTTCGATGTGGACACCGTCGAGTATGTCGCACCCGTTCCCGAGGCCCCCGCCACGGCATCCGGTACGCCGGACCCCGGTGCGTCTGCGGCGCTTGCCGCCACGGGGCAGAGTCCGGCGCTCGGTGTCGTGGTCGCCGCGCTGGGGCTGATGGCCGTCGGCGTCGCGATGGCGACGCGTCGCCGCGTGCGGGGGTAGTCGGCTCGGCGCCCACACGAGCGGGGATCGTCTCCGACATTCCGCGGCGCGGCGAGCGCCTGACGGTGTGTCGGGATGATCCCCGCGGGTGTGTTCGGGTGGGTCCGGTCAGGGGCGGCCCATGCCGTGGTAGGTGAAGCCGGCGTTTCGCCAGGCGGTGGCGTCGAGGCAGTTGCGGCCGTCGACGACGATCTTGCCGGTCACGAGGGTGGCGGCGTGGGCGGGGTCGAGTTCGCGGCGCCATTCGTCCCATTCGGTGACGACGATGACGGCGTCGGCGCCGGTGAGGGCTTGGTCGCGGTCTTCGACGTAGGTGAGCTGGGGGTGGATGCGGCGGGCGTTCTCGATCGCGGCGGGGTCGGTGACGGTGACGTTCGCGCCGAGGCCGTGCAGGCGCACGGCGACGTCGAGGGCGGGGGAGTCGCGGATGTCGTCGGAGTGGGGTTTGAAAGCGGCGCCGAGGACGGTGATGTTCTTGTCGTAGGCGGTGCCGCCCAGGGCGGTGACGGTCAGGTCGACGGCGCGGTCGCGGCGGCGGAGGTTGATCGCGTCGATTTCGCGGAGGAACGCGACCGATTCGCCCTTGCCGAGTTCTTCGGCGCGGGCACTGAACGCGCGGATGTCTTTGGGGAGGCAGCCGCCGCCGAAGCCGATGCCGGCGCCGAGGAACTTCCGTCCGATGCGGGCGTCGTGGCCGATCGCGTCGGCGAGGGTGGTGACGTCGGCGCCGGTGACTTCGGCGATCTCGGCCATGGCGTTGATGAAGCTGATCTTCGTGGCCAGGAACGCGTTGGCGGAGACCTTGACTAGCTCGGCGGTGGCGTAGTCGGTGACGATGAACGGCGTGTCTTTGGCCACGGCGGTGTGGTAGACCTCGCGGAGCACGTCGGCGCAACGTTCCCCCTCGACGGTGGGGTGACCGTCCTGGGAGGGGACACCGGCGACGAGCCGGTCGGGGTCGACGGTGTCTTGCACGGCCCACCCCTCGCGGAGGAACTCCGGGTTCCACACCAGCGTCGCCCCGGTCTCGGCGACACGCGGTGCGAGGTTCGCGGCGGTGCCCACCGGCACGGTCGACTTCCCTGCGACCAGGTCACCTTCGGAGAGGTAGGGCAGGAGCCCGTCGACGGCGGCGTTGACGTAGGTCAGGTCGGCGGCGTATCCACCGGCCTGCTGCGGGGTGCCGACGCCGATGAAGTGGACCTTCGCCCCCTTTGCGGCGGACATGTCGGTCGTGAACGACAGCCGTCCCGACGCGATCCCCTCGGTGAGGATCTCCTGCAACCCCGGCTCGAAGAACGGCGCATCACCCTTCGACAACGACGCGATCTTCCGCTCATCGACATCGATCCCGACCACCTCGTGGCCGATCGAGGCCATCGCCGCGGCATGCACCGCACCCAGGTACCCGCACCCGATCACCGAAAGACGCATGAAACCCCCATAAGAGAAGCCCGCAGAGAAGACAGACACTCCGTCCTACCAGACAGAGGTTTCTACTCTGTCACGACTGCGGCGCCCCTTTCGCCCGACGCGCGCCGGACGGCACCCCCGGCGGAGCGCCACCGAGTGTCAATAACCGCACGGAAATCGTCAGATTCCGCGGCGAGCCGCCCCTTCGCTTCGCGGTTTCCTACCGTCACTGGTGGCGAAGTGCGCCCGCCGCCGGAACCCGAACCCCGACGGTGGTCGAACGACGATGATCGAACCGTGATGACGCGCTCCGCCGGCATACACATCCGCACCTGGGGAGGGTGTTCTCTGTCGTCATGACATGGCGGCAGAGGTGTTCGGCGTGCGCCGACATCGCCGTCCTCCGTGCCGACTTTGGGGGAGTTCCGTGTCAATTTCTGTCAGTCCAGTCCGATCGTGGGGGCGAGGGGCGCTCGCCGTCCTGGCCGCGTTCGCCATGGCTCTCGTCACGCTCGTGGCGTTCCCGGTCGCAGCGTCGGCGGCGGGGGTCAACCCGGATATCGTCGTGGGCGACGTCTCAATCCACCCCGACGACGCCCAACTGACGGTCGGGGACACGATCGAAGTCTCGGGGACCTGGGATGCTTCGACGGCGAACCCGCAGCCGGGAGACGTCTTCACGATCGGTCTGCCGGATGTGTTCGCGTTCGCCGAGCCCGTGCCGTTCGCGCTGCTCGGTGGCGACGGGACAGAGTGGGGGAGCTGCCTCACCGACCCTGACACGGCGGTGGCCACATGTACGCTCTCCGACGCGGTCCTGGAACGGCCGGAAGAAGTCAAGGGCGAGTGGGAGTTCGAACTCAGCGTCGTGCAGGCCACGACCGCCGAGACGGTCACCTTCGACCTCAACGGCACGCCGACCGTCGTCGACCTGCCGGGAGAAGGCGGCATCGACGACGGGATCGATTTGCCCGGTGAGGTGTCGAAGTCGGGTGTCATGAACGCCAACAACTGGTCCATGACATGGACCATCGACATCCCCGGGGCCAACATGGCCGGCCAGAGTAGCGTCACCGTGCACGACGCCCTCGGTGAGGGCCACGAGCTGTGCGATCCCACGGAGCTGACCGTGCAGACGGTGCGGGGCAGCGCGGTCGTCGACGTGACCGATCTTGTGACGACGGCTCCGGCGCCGGGTGCGACCGAGTTCGATATCGTCCTCACCGCACCGGCCGAGGGCTTCCGCGACGACGTCATCTACCGCGTGACCTACGAGACGTGCACCCCCGGCGAGCGGATCGACCCGGAGGGAACCACCTACGTCAACGAGGCCCAGGTCGAAGGGTGGGGCGACGCGGGCGTCGGCATCGGCACGGTGACCAACCGCCCGTGGCTCACCGACCTCTCGAAGTCGGGCTCGGTACGCGGCGGCGACGACCGCAACGCCGTGATCGCGTGGACGGTCAGCATCCCCGGTGAGCAGCTGGACGGTGACAGCGGCTTCACCCTCTCCGACACCCTCGGCGAGGGACACGAACTGTGCACCGACACGATCAGCGGCATCCGGGTCGTGGAACGGTACGGGCCCAGTTCCGAGGATCAGCGGAACATCACCTCGCTCCTGGAGGCCACGACGCTCTCGTCGTCGGAGCAGGCGTTCGAGGTCCGATTCGACATCGACGATCCGGGGTTCGCGTTCGAGGGTGGCGACCACCGCTACATCGTGACCTATGAGACGTGCGTCACCTCCGAGGAACTCCCCGACGGCGGCACGGTCTACGCGAACACCGTCGAGGTGGACGGCGAGACCGCCGGGGCCGAGGCGAAGGTCCCGGGACGCTCGCAGGGAAAGTCCGGGTCGATCAACACCGCGGTGGTGACCATCGACGGTGTCGAGTACATGCCGCAGACGACCCTCGACTGGAGCATCCGCATCCCCGGCGAGCGCATCGAGGGCATCGTCGGTGAGCTGACCCTGTCCGACACGCTGTCGGAGACACAGACCGTGTGCGCCGCCGGAGAGTCCTCCGAGGGGCTGGCCTCGCGCCTCGACCTGTCGGTGCGTGCGATCGACCAGATCTCCGGCGGTGGCCTGGCGACCGTGGACCTCACCGATGTCACCGAGGTGGCCGTCGAGGGCGACGAGATCACGTTCGACATCGCCGCGACCGACCTGCCCACTCCGGACGGCGGTGAGAGCGATGGATTCAGCCGTGAGTACCAGTACGTGCTCGAGTACACGACCTGCACCACCAGCGGCGGGATGGACGCGCCGGGAACGGTGTACGACAACGACGTGGTCGGCTCGGGCATCGCGTTCCGCAACAGCATCAGCCAGGAGAACTCGGCGGGCGGCACCGGGCAGGGCGTCACCCGCGGGTCGGTCTCGATCGAGAAGGTCCTCGCTGACACCCCGGGTGCGGCGTTCGTGCCGGATGATGCGACGTTCACCGTGCACGTGGCCGAAATCGATCCGACCGGCACCACCCAGGCCGAATACGACCTGTCGGTGCCGGTGAACGGTGACCCGGTGAGCGGATTCAACGCCCGCGGCACCGGGTGGACGGTCGAGCTGACCGAGCCGACGTTCCCCGAGATCCCGGGGGTCACCTTCGGTACGCCGTCGTTCGCGAGTGCGCCCGGTGTGTCGGTGAGCGATGACGGCACGGTGGCGACCGCGGAGATCACCCCGGGTGCGAACGTCGCGGTCACCCTTGAGAACGAGGCCCTCCTCGGATCGATGCACGTCGTGAAGGAGCTCACCGGTGCCGCGGCGTCGGAGGTCGACCCTGACCGCGAGTACGAGATGACCGTATCGATCGACACCAGTGCCCTCGGCGACACGGTGCCCGAGCAGGACGACCGCACGTTCGACCTCAAGGCCGGCGAAGAGAAGACCCTCGAAGACCTCCCGATCGGTTCGGTGGTGACGGTCACGGAGGTGCGTCCGACCGATGACGACCGTTTCACCTGGGCCGCACCGGTCGTCTCGCCCGAGAGCGTGGAGATCACCGCGGCACATGCCACCGACCCGGCTGTCGTGACGGTGACCAACACCGTGGAGCGCACCGTCGGCACGTTCTCCGTGGTCAAGTCGATCACCGGGGAGCAGGCCGCGAACGACGCGGTTCCCGACTCGGTCACCGTCGAGGCGTCGTGGAGTGAAGAAGGCTCGCCCGGCTCGGCGACGCTGACCGTCCCCACCGACGGCACGCCCGTCCCGCTCGGGGAGGACCTGCTGATCGGCACGGAGGTGACCCTGGCCGAGGCACCTCTCGAGGATGGGGCCTCCATCGCGTGGGGTGCCCCGGTGTGGTCCGGTGACGGTGTCCGTGTCGAGGGGGAATCCGCCGTAGTCACGGTGGGGCGTGATGATGACGCGACCGTGACCCTCGAGAACCACGCAGCCACTTCCACCGCCGGGATCAGCATCCTCAAGGGCATCGCCGGAGAAGCGGAGGGTGAGGTCGACCCGTCGACCGAGTTCCCGGTGACGGCGACCTGGACCGACGCGTCCGGCGACCTTCAGACACGGGAGGTGTCGATCAACGCCGTCGACCCGACACCGCTGGGGGTGGACCTTCCCGCAGGGACCGTGATCACCCTCACCGAGGGTCAGGCGCCGGCGATCGACACCGTCGTGTGGGGTGATGTCGTCATCTCCGGTGACGAGGTGACCGATGGCGGTGACGGCTCCGCGACGGTGGTCGTCTCCGACCAGCAGGGGGAGGTGACCTTGGTGAGCGTGGTCAACGAGGCCACGTGGGCTCCCGGTACGTTCTCGGTCGCGAAGAGCGTGACCGGTGTGCCGTTGACCGACCCTGACGTTCCGGACGCGGTGGCCGTCGTCGCCACCTGGTTCCAGAACGGCGACGAGCACACGACCTCGTTCGAGGTTCCCGTCGACGGGACGGTCGTCGAGTTCCCGCAGGCGCTGCCCCACGGCACGGAAGTGACCCTGGTGGAACAGGCCCCGCAGGACAGCGCGCGCTTCACCTGGGCGACACCGACCTGGTCGGGTGATGTGGTGACCGACGGCTCAGGTTCGGCCGTGGTGACGATCGGCGCGGCGACGGTCGCGGAGGTCGACCTCGAGAACACCGTCCTCGCCTCGCTGGGCACGCTCACGCTCACGAAGTCGGTGACCGGTGACGGTGCCGATGCGGCGTCGAACGTGACGTTCCCGGTGACCCTGTCGTGGACGGACCTGTTCGGTGACTCTCAGAGCCGCGACGTCGAGATCCGCGCCGGTGAATCGGTGGCGATCGATGACCTGCCGATCGGGGTCGAGGTGACCGTCGAAGAGCACGACGCGGCGCTTCCGTCGGGTGTCCGCTGGGATGCGGCGACGTGGGCGGCGGAGTCCGACGATGTCACGGTCTCGACTGATTCCGGCAGCGCCGTGGCGGTCGTCATGATCACCGGCGATCCCGGGACGGCGGTCGAGGTGTCGCTGGAGAACGAGATCGGTGAGGTGCCCGACCTCGCCCTCACCGGTGCCGGCGCCGTGAGTGGCCTGGTGATCGGCGCGGCGCTGTTCTTGATCGTCGCGGGACTGCTGCTTCGGCGGCGGCGCAGCGCGATCGAGTAAGGCGCTCGAGGAGGTGAGGCACGCGGTCGGGTGGTGCACCCCCCGACCGCGCGCCTCTGCGGGTGACGGGTTTACGCCACCCGCACCGCGCGCAGCACCACGTCTTCGACGTGGTTGTGACTGACCGCTCCCGCCGGGCGCGGTCGCGTCTCGTGCACCTCGACCCGCCATCCGCCCTCGGCATCCAGCGCGGTCGCGACCTCGGCGACACCGACGTACGCCTCGGGGTCGAACGCGCGAGTGGTCTCGGCCGGATCGATCTTCTCCCGCGTCCAGGCGAGGTCGTGTGCGACCACGAGCAGCGTCCCGCCGGGGGCGACCGCGTCGAGCAGGCTGTGCAGGCCCCGACCCTCCGGTGTGCGGGGGAACGACCCGTACTGCAGCGAGACGAGGTCGAAGCGCTCATCCCCGTATGGGCGGATGCTGTTGGCGTCGGAGTGCAGCGTCCGCACCGTCAGCCCGCGACGCTCGGCCTCGTCGTCCACGCGACGCAACGCCGCCGAGGACACATCGGATGCCGTGACGGTCCAGCCGTGCTCGGCGAGCCACAGCGCGTCGGCGCCTTCGCCGGTGCCGACGTCGAGGGCACGGCCGGGTGTGAGCCCGGTCGCTTCGGCCACGAGGGATCCGTTGGGGTTCCCGCTCCACATGCGCTCTTCGGTGTAGCGGGCATCCCAGTCGTCTTCGCCGGCCGACGGGCGGGTGCCGGCGGCGAGGTCTTCGTTGCCGAGGCTGAAGGCGATGTGTGCGCCGACCATGCTGCCGTTCGCCGCGGCCTGGAGCACTTGCATGCTGGGGTCCACGACGTTGCCGGCCGCGTAGACACCCTCGACCGCGGTGGCTCCGGTCGCGTCGGCGGCGAGGGTCTCACCCAGGCCGCTCGGGTGGGCGGTGGCCGTCAACCCCAGACCGGTGAGCATGTCGACGCGGGCATGGAAACGCGACCCGACCAGCACGGCGTCGGCGGGAAGCCGGGTGCCGTCGTCGAGGTCGATGCCGAGGGCGCCGTCGGCGTCGACGATGCGCTGTACGGTCGCCTCGACGACGGGCACGCCGGATGCGCCGAGCGCTCGCAGCGCATCGGCGTCGACTCCCGCGGCGTCGTGGAGCACGACGGTGAGCCGGTCGGTGAGGTGACGCAGCAGCGGTGTCGGATGCAGCCCCATCGGTGTGGTGACGATCTGCACGACCCGCTGGTCGCGCACCTCCCACCCGTGGCAGAACGGGCAGTGGATGACCTCGTGCCCCCACCGTTCACGCAGGCCCTCGACGGCGGGCAACTCGTCGGTGATGCCGGAGGCGACCAGCACGCGCCGCGCGAGCAGGGAGCTGCCACCGGTGAGGTCGACTCGGAACCGGTCACCCTCGCGGTGCACATCGAGGACCCGGCCGGTCAGCACCTCGCCACCGTACGAGCGAACCTCTTCTCGCCCGATCGCGCGCAGGTCGTCGGGCGGGGTGCCCTCGCGTCCGAGGTAGCCGTGCATGTGCTCGGCGGGGGCGTTGCGGGGTGTCGCGTCGTCGACGACGATCACCGAGCGACGTTGGCGGGTGAGTTGCAGGGCCGCCGCGAGGCCCGCGGCCGATCCGCCGATGACGGCGACGTCGACGCGTCTGCTCAGCGTCGGCCCGTGCTGATGGTCGTGCGTGTGGCTCGTGTCGTGCGTGTGGCT
Organism: Microbacterium aquimaris; assembly: GCF_039531285.1. NCBI lineage: Bacteria > Bacillati > Actinomycetota > Actinomycetes > Micrococcales > Microbacteriaceae > Microbacterium > Microbacterium aquimaris. The sequence goes on from NZ_BAAAPT010000001.1 coordinate 1,448,873, forward strand.
CGTGTCGTCGTGGTGGCCCATGCGGACAGCGTAAGCAGGTCTGGCGGTAACAGGATGCGCACTTGCATAATTCGCAAGATCTGATCATGATGGACCCATGGCGACCTCCGATGTCGAACAGCTCGCGCGCGTTCGGTTGCGCAGCATCCGGACCACCCTCGGCTACTCCCTCGACGAGATCGCCGAGCGCAGCAATCTGAGCGCGTCGACGATCAGCCGGATGGAGACCGGCAAGCGGAGCCTGAGCCTGGATGTTCTGGTACCGCTGGCCGAGGCGCTCCAGGTGAGTCTGGATGCGCTGTTCCACGCCGACGACGATGACGATGTCGTGATCCGTCCCACCCAGCATCGCTCGGGTGGGCGTACGACGTGGGCGCTGAACCGTGTCGACGGGCGCACCATGGCGATGAAACTGCGGCTGGAACCCGAAGCCGATCTGCCCGCACCCCGCGTGCATCCCGGCTACGACTGGTTCCTCGTGCTCGAGGGGCGTGTACTCCTCCAGCTGGGGGAGCGGAGGATCGAGGTGGCTCAGGGCGAGGCGGCGGAATTCTCCACGATGACCCCGCACGCCATGGCGGCGATCGACGCCGCCGCCGAGCTCATCATGGTCTTCGACCGCGAAGGCCAGCGCGCCCACCTCCACCGCTGATCGCGCCCGGGACCCCCCGTCCCCCTCGCTCCGCAGTCACGATCTGCAACGCACTTCCGTTCCGCAGTCACGAACCGCGGGTTCGCGGATGACGGACCCGCAGTTCACGACCGCGGGTGCATGCGCGTGGGACCCGCAGCTGTCGGCTGTGGAGCGCGGAGGTTCGTCACGACCTGCGGCGTCACTCGTATCCGCGGTCACGAATCGCGGGTTCGCGGATGTGGGACCCGCAGCTTCCGACTGCGGAGCGGAGGTGTTCGGTGCGGTGCGGGGCGCGGGCGGGTCAGTCCTTGTCGTCGATCGTGGCTTCTTCGGCGGCCTCCATGGCCGCCTCGCCCTCCTCGGGTGACTCCGATCCGGCTCCGCGCGAGCCCTCGTGGGTGCCGGGGGCGGCGCTGTGGTCGTCGTGGGGGTGGTTCGACTCGTCCGTGCTCATGGCGGCCTCCTTCTCGTCGTGGCTTCGATGTCCACTCAAGTCCGTGGCGGCCGCCCGGCGCGAGGGGTTGCGGATGCGGGCGGAGCGTGATCGGCGTCGCCCGGGAGCTTCTAGGCTGGTCGGCGTGACAGAGATCCTGGGTGAACAGTTCGTGCTCGATGACGGCACGGTGCGGGTCGAAGCCAGCGCATTGGCCGCCGTGCTGCGCGAGGTGAGGGTGCGCGGCGTCCGCATTACCGAGACCGTCGGCACCGATGCGTTGCCCTCTCACGGGTGCGGCATCGTCCTGTCGCCGTGGCCGAACCGGGTCGCGGATGCCCGCTGGCAGCTCGACGGGAAGACCCAGCAGCTCGATGTGACCGATGTGGCCCGCGGCGGCGCCATCCACGGGCTCCTCCGCAACACCGCCTACACGCTGCGACACCGCAGCGACGAGGTCTTGAGTCTGGGGGCGACGATCCACCCGCAGCACGGGTGGCCGTTCCTGTTGGAGACGTCGGTGACCTATGCGCTCGAGGACGACGGCTTCTCGGTGACCCACGGCGTCCGCAACCGGTCGGATGCACCGGCCCCATGGGCGGTCGGTGCGCACCCGTACTTCCGGGTCGGCGAGGTACCGACCGACGACCTGACCCTCCACGTCGATGCCGGGGTGAGGCTCGAACTCGATGAGCGGCTGAATCCCGTCGCAGAGCGGGAGGTCACGCCGGGCGAGTTCGACCTGCGGCAGGGGCGTTCTCTCGCCGGGGCCGACCTGAACGTCGCGTACGGGATGCTCGCGAACCGGGATGAGCCGGGCGAGATCGCGCGCCTGGAGGCTCCCGACGGGTCGGCGACGCAGGTTTGGGCTGATCCGGAGTTCCGTTGGTTGCAGGTGTTCACACCCGACGACTTCCCCGGCGAGAGCGGTGTCGGTCGGGCCGTGGCACTGGAGCCGATGTCGGCGCCGCCGAACGCTCTGAACTCCGGCATCGACCTGATCTGGCTCGAGCCGGGGGAACGCCGCGAGCTCACGTGGGGTGCCCGCCACCTCCCGGCGGCGTAGTCGCGGAGCACCGGGCTTCCCGTTCGTCGACCGCCGTTCACCGGACGGCCACCGTATCGTCGCCGTCCCGGCAGGGTCACTCTCGAGCGTGGTGGCCCGGGCGCCGCGCATCGCGTCGCTTCGAACGACGGGAGATGTCATGACGGCGATCGATCGATCAGAAGCCGAGAGCCTCGCGACGGCGCGATTCGCGGTCGCCGCACACCGCGGTGCCTCGATCGAACGGCCCGAAAACACCCTCGCGGCGTTCGCCGCCGCCATCGCGCACGGCGCCGACGGCATCGAGCTGGACGTGGCGCTCAGCGCCGACGGCGTCCCGGTGGTGGTGCACGATGACACGGTCGATCGCACGACCGACGGGCACGGCCCGGTCGACGGTTTCACCGTCGCGCAGCTGGCAGCCCTGGATGCGGGTGCCGGTGAGGGTGTCCCGACCCTCGCCGAGGTGCTCGCGCTCGCCGAGGGGCGTGTCGAGGTGAACATCGAGATCAAGGCGCCCGTGGCGGTGCCGGCGGTGGTGGAGGTCGTCACGGGCTTCCCGGACCTCGCCTGGATCGTCTCGTCGTTCCACTGGCCGGCCCTGGTCGAGATGCGCGAGCGGGCACCGCAGTCCCGGCTGTATCCGCTGACCCTCGGGGTCGGTGACCCGGAGGTGATGCGTCGCCACGCGGTGGAGGCCGGGCATCCCGCCGACCGGGTGGAGGCCTGGTTCACTGTGCTCGTCGAGCAGCTCGGTAAGGCCGGTTTCGAGCCGGCGCTCGCGTTCGCCGAGCGCATCGGCGCCGAGGGCCTGTCGATCTGGGAGGACAGTCTGGGTGCCCCCGAGATCGACCGCATCCACGCGGCCGGTCTGCGCGCGTATGTCTGGACGGTCAACGACGTCGCCCGCGCCCGGGACCTGGCGGATGCCGGCGCCGACGCGATCTGCACCGACGACCCCGCGGGCGTGCTCTCGGTCCGGGGGTGACCACCATGGGCGCCCTCAGTCCGGCGCCCTCAGCCCGGCGCTTTCAGCCCGGCGCCCTCACCCCTGAAGTCGGGGCGCCGTGGATCCGCGCGCCACGAGATGGGGTGTGACGATCTCCTCCCGGTCGGAGGTGCGCCCGAGGGTGCGCTCGCGGATCAACTGGAACGCCCGCTCGCCCATGCGCTCCCACGGCTGGTCGACGGTGGTCAGTGCGGGGCTGACGAGTCGGCTGCTGGTGGTGTTGTCGTATCCGGCGATCGCGAGGTCGTCGGGCACGCGGAGACGCGCGCGTTCGGCGACGCCCATGAGCGCGATCGCGGTGATGTCGTTCGCGGCGATGTAGGCGGTGACGCCGCGGTCGCGTGTGAGCTGCGCAAGCTGTCGGGGGTCGGCGGTGAGGTCGTCGATGTGCAGCGCCCCGGTGGCGGTGTCGTTGAGGAAGCGCGAGGTCTGCTCGAGGAAGGCGGCGTGCCGCACGCGGGAGGAGGAGCGTTCCGATTCCGCGACGAACCCGATGCGGCGGTGGCCGGAGGCGACGAGGTGTTCCACCGTCTCGCGGATGCCGATGCGCATGTCGCCGCGGACGGTGTCGGTCCCGGGGGTGTGGTTGACCGTGGATCCGATGACCACGACGGGGCGGCGGCTGCCGGCGGCGGCGACGTCTTCGCCGGGGAGCCAGCTGCTGACGACCACGATCCCGGCCACCCCCAGGGTGTCGAACTCGCGCAGTTGCGCGCGCATCCGGTCGAGGTCCCGTGCGCCGTTGACCACGTGCACGGAGGCGCGGTCGGCCTCCTTCTCGATGCCGAGGACGACGTCGACGTGGAACGGATTGCGCAGGTCGGTCACCAGCACACCGATCATCTCGGTGCCGCCGAGCATGCGAAGCGCGTGCGGGGTGACGTGACGCCCGAGGGCTCGGGCCGCGTCCAGCACTCGCCGCCGTGCCTCCTCGCTCACGCCGGCCTCGCCGCGCAGCGCCAGCGACGCGAGGGACTTGGACACGCCCGCGCGCGCGGCGATGTCGGCGAGCCGCGGCGGGGAGGGGCGGCCCTCGGGGGTGGGGGGCACCGCTCCAGTCTTCCACCCGGAAGGTGGGGTGGAAGACCGCGGCCCCGCGGCCGTCCACGTTTTCCAGGCGCGGAGCGTCGAAGAGTTCACGCGCGCTTCGCCTCCGGACACGGGCTGGTCACCGTCCATGCCCCGACGGCGACCAGGTTCGGTGAACGTCGCCCCGGCCGCCCCGCCTGAGCGTCGAACCGACCCGAAGGAAATCCATGCCCCCCACACCCGCGCCGAACCCGGCGCTGTACCTGCGGCTGTCGGCCGAGGTCGCCCTCGCCGATGCCGCCGGCCTGGGTGCGGACGGCGTCTCGTGCGACCTGTCGATCCGCGACGAGCGCACCGTGCTCGCCGGCGACACCGTCCTGGAGGTGTTGCTGACGGATGCGGCGCGCCTCGGTCTGCGGGTCGAGCTGGTCGCCGGCGGCCTGACCGATCTCGGCGAGCAGTCGTCGCTGATCGCCGCCGCGGTGGCGACCCTCGTCTCGGCGCGCCTGGTCACCGGGGATGTGTTGCTCACCTCGCTCGACCATGCGTCGGTCGTCGCGATCGGCGGAAACGCCGTGGGGCTCCGCTTGGGGCTGCGCCATCTCGCGGCGCTGCACGAGGGCCCGCGGTACGCCGCCCAGGTGGGGGCGGTATCGCTGCATCCGATGGCCGGCGTCGTGACGGGCCCGTCGACGGCCGCCGCGTCCGAAGCGGGGGTCGGGGTGCACGCCTGGACCTTCGCCGCCCCGTGGTGGCCGGTTTCCGAGCGCGACCAGGTCGTCCGCGCCCTCGCCGCCGGTGTGGATGCGGTCACCGTGAGCGACCCGGGCCTGCTTCGGCTCCGCGGGACCGCGGGTCAGACCGCGGAGGTGCGCGCATGATCCGGGGTCTGATGGCGCACCGTGGGGCCAGCAAAGCGGCGCCGGAGAACACGCGCGCGGCGTTCGAGCTGGCCGTCGCGCAGGGTGCCCGCACGATCGAACTCGACGTCCACCTGACCGCCGACGAGCGGCTGGTGGTGATCCACGACGCGACGATCGACCGCACCTCCGACGGCACCGGCGCGGTGTCGGAGATGACCCTCGCCGACCTGCGCCGGTTCCGCTTCGACCGCACCCACCCGGGTGCGTTCGCGGCGGAGGCGGTCGGCATCCTCGAATTCGCCGAGGCGGTCGCGTTCATGGTCGAGCACGACCTCGACCTGAACGTGGAGACCAAGTCGTTCGGCGCCGATGCGGCGCGGGTGAACGACCTGGTCGCGGCCTCGATCCGAGACGCCGGCTGGATGCCGCGCACCCTCGTCTCTTCGATCAATCACGGCGCCGTCGCCGCGTTCGCCGCCGACCACCCCGACGCGTTCACCGCGATCGCCTTCGTCGAACGCTTCGTCGACGTCGTCGACTATGCGCGTCGCTGCGGCGCGCGCGTGCTGCACCCCCACCATCGCCTCGTCGATGAGGCGTTCGTTGTGCGGGCACACGCGGCGGGGCTGCGGGTGAACGCCTGGACCGTCGACGACGAGCACGAGGCCGCGCGCATCCTCGCCCTCGGTGTCGACGGGCTGATGACCAACCGTCCCGATATGCCTGTGGAGGCCACCTCATGAGCCGTGTCGACCTGCAGTCCGTCGTGAAGACGTTCGGAGAGCGCACCGTCATCGAACCGATCGACCTGACCGTCGACGAGGGCAGCTTCACGGTGCTCGTGGGCCCGTCCGGCTGCGGCAAGTCGACGACGCTGCGGATGATCGCCGGGCTCGAGCAGCCCACCGGCGGCCGGATCGGCATCGGCGGCCGCGACGTGACGTCTCTGCCGCCCGGTGAGCGCGGGGTCGCGATGGTGTTCCAGAACTACGCCATCTATCCGACGATGAACGTCGAGCGGAACATCGAGTACGGGCTGAAGAACACCGGCGTCGCGAAGGCGGAACGGCGGGAACTGGTCGAGGAGATCGCCGAGACGGTCGGGCTGACCGATCACCTGCGCAAGTCGCCCGATCAGCTCTCCGGTGGCGAGCGGCAGCGCGTCGCACTGGCGCGGGCCATGGTGCGAAAGCCCGCCGTCTTCCTCATGGACGAGCCCCTGTCGAACCTCGACGCCCGGCTGCGTCAGCACATGCGCGCCGAACTGGTCGACCTGCACGCCCGCCTGGGTGCGACGTTCATCTACGTCACGCACGACCAGGTCGAGGCGATGAGCATGGGCAGTCGCATCGTGCTGATGGACCAGGGCCGCATCATGCAGGACGCCTCCCCGCTCGAGCTGTACACCCGCCCGGCCAACACCTTCGCCGCGCGGTTCATCGGCAGCCCCCCGATGAACGTGATCGCCGCCGACCAGCTCGGCCCCGCGGCCGCTCCCGACGCCCACTTCGCCGGGTTCCGTCCCGAGCACGCCCGCGTCGCGCCGTGGGGCGAGGCCACCGCGCCCGGCTGGCTGCGGCTGGCGGGCACGTCGGTGGCCAGCGAATACCTCGGGGCCGAGACGGTCGACCGGGTGCGGTTGGACTCGGGGGAGCCGGTGTCGGTCCGCGGCTTCGACGGCCACCGTCCGCTGGCCCGCGGTCCGGTCGCGGTGCACGTCCCCGACGCGCGGCTGCACTGGTTCGACGCGTCACAGGCCCGTATCGGCGCCGCGCAGGACGGCACCTCCGGGGCCGTCGCCGCGAGCCCGGCCCCGGTGGGGATTCCGGCGTGAGTTCCCGACGCACGCGGGTGCCGCACCGCGCTCTTCCGTACCTGCTGGTCGCGCCGGTGGTCCTCCTGCTGGCGGTGTTCTACCTGTACCCGCTCGGGTACAACCTGGTGCTGTCGTTCTTCGACTGGAACATGCGCGGCCCGATGACCTTCGTCGGCTTCGGCAACTTCGTGGAGATGTTCACCGACCCCGATTTCGGCCGCATCCTCGGCAACACGATCCTCTACATGGTGATGGATGTGACCCTCACCCTGGCGGTGGGTTTCGCCCTCGCGCTGTACCTGCGGCGTCTGTCGTGGGTGAACCGCTTCCTCGAATCGGTCGTGTTCGTGCCGACGGTGATCTCACTGGTGTCGGTCTCGTTGGTGTTCGTGTGGCTCATGCGCGCCGATGACGGCCTGCTCAACTGGGCGCTGTCGCTGTTCGGTGTGGATGCGGTGGGCTGGTTGACCGATCCGTCGGTGGCCTTGGTGTCGGTGGCTTTGGTGTCGGTGTGGAAGTCGGCGGGGCTGAACGCGCTGATCATCCTCGCCGCCATGCGCGCGATCCCGCCGTATCTCGACGAGGCGGCGGCGCTCGACCGCGCGAGCCGGTGGTCGCGGTTCACGCGGATCACGGTGCCGATGATCTCGCCGACGTTGTTCTTCTTGGTGCTGATCAACATCATCGCGTCGTTCCAGGCTTTCGACAGCATCAATGTGATGACCCAGGGCGGTCCACAGGGTGCGACGAACACGCTGATCTTCAGCATCTATCGCGAGGGCTTCAACTATTACCGGGTCGGCTACGCCGCGGCCATGGCGACCGTGCTGATGGTCATCGTGGGGGCGATCACGGCCGTGTACTTCCGTGTTCTGCAGCGAAAGGTGCACTACCGATGACCGCCGTGGTCCGTGAACCGCTTGTCCTCACTCCCGCCCGTCCCACCGGGGCGACCGCCGCGGTCCCGCGTGTGGCGGTGCGCGCGCTCGCCGTCGTCGGGCGGGTGCTCGGCGGGGCCGTGGTGTTGCTGATCTTCCTGGGGCCGTTCCTGTGGATGCTGTCGACGTCGTTCCAGACGGCCGCGGAGGCGTCGTCGCTGCCTCCGACGCTGTGGCCGGCGCAGTTCTCGTTCGACAACTTCGTCGAGGCGTTCCGTCGGGTGGACTTCACCCACTTCGCGGTGAACTCGGTGATCGTCACCGGGGCCACGGTGATCGGGCAGATCGTGTTGATCGTCCCGGCCGCGTACGCCTTCGCCCGGCACGAGTTCCCGGGTCGGGCGACCCTGTTCGGGATCGTGCTGGCGACGATGCTGATCCCCGGTCAGCTGATCTTCCTGCCGGTGTTCGTGATGTACGCCGAAGCGGGGCTGTTGAACACGCACGCGTCGTTGGTGCTGCCGTTCCTGGCCAGTGGGTTCGGGTTGTTCATGCTGCGTCAGCGCTTCATGCAGGTGCCCGATGCGATCCTCGAGGCGGCTCGCCTGGACAACGCCGGTGAGTTGCGCATCCTGTGGACGATCATGCTGCCGATGGCGCGGCCGACGATCGCGACGGTCGCGCTGCTGACCTTCGTGGGCACGTGGAACAACTACTTCTTCCCGCTGGTGTGGACCACCACCGAGGCGGTGCGCACGCTGCCGCTGGCGGTGGACCGTCTGGTGCGGGTGGACGAGTTCGCGCCGAACATCGCGATGGCCGGCAACGTGCTGCTGATCATCCCGGCGATCGTGGTCTTCTTCCTGACCCGCCGCCACATCATGAACGCCTTCACCTACACCGGCGTGAAGTGACCCCCCTGTCCTGTCCTGTCCTGTCCTGTCCTGTCCTGTCCTGTCCTGTCCTGTCCTGTCCCCTTCTCCACCCTGTGCCCGACTATCGAAAGGTCCCTCTGACATGACCATCCGCACCACGCGCGCTCTCCGCGTGCTCAGTCCCGTCGCGTTCGTCGCCGCCGCGGGCGTCGCCCTCACCGGATGCGCCGGCAGCGCTTCGGCCGATCCCGCCACCTACGTCTACGAGCCCGGCGAAGAGGTCGTCGAGCTGGAGTTCTGGAGTGCTGCGGTGGAGGACGTCAACGCCGAGATGGCGGAGATGTTCAACGAAACCCGCGGCGAAGAGCTCGGTATCCGCGTGAACGTCACCTACCAGGGCGACTACTTCGAGACGGAGCAGAAGGTGTACGCCGCGCAGCTGGCCGACACGATGCCGAACGTCTTCGTCGACGAGGTCGGCATGACCAAGGGCTTCCAGGAGGGCGGGGTCGCTCTGAACCTGACCCCCTACCTCGAGGCGAACGGCATCGACGACGAGGACTTCCAGATCGGTGCGACCGGCAACCTGTACATCGACGGCGACATGTACGCCCTCCCCTACATGCGCAGCGTGCCGGTGATGTACGTCAACGGCGCCCTGCTGGAGGACTACGGCTTCGACGCCGAGGGCCCCGAGACACTCGCCGAGATGGACGAGATCCTCCGCACGATCAGTGCCGACACCGGTGAGCCGGCGATGGTGCTGCCGAACTACGACCTGTGGGTGCTCGAAGCACTCATGTACAGCTACGGCGACGCCGCGGTGTTGTCGGAGGACTTCGACAGTTCGAACCTCGATGACCCGGGCGCGGTCGCGACCGCCGCATGGCTCGGCGACCTCATCGACGCCGGTGCGGTGCGCCACACCGGTCCGACCGAGCTGCAGGAGTTCATCGCCTCGGTGACGGCCCCCACCACCGCGGTGACCCTCACGAGCTCCGGCGCCATCCAGACCCTGCAGGGGATGGCCGGCGAGGCCGGCATCGACCTCACTGTGGCGCTGTTCCCGGCGGGTGAGGACGACAACCGGGGTGTCTCGGTGGGTGGTTCGAACCTGTACGTGGCCGACACCGGCACCGACGAGGAGAAGGCGGCGGCGTTCGAATTCGCCCGCTGGGCGACCGACACCGAGCAGGCGGCGTACACCTCGGCTGCGACCGGGTATGTCGCGGTGCGTGAGTCGTCGCAGGACACCGAGCTGCTGCAGGAGACGTTCGCGGCGAACCCGGCGTACGAGGTGGCGACCGAGCAGCTCTCCTACGGTCGCACCCGACCCATGGGGGCGTCCTACACCGAGATCCAGCAGCTGATCATCGAGCGTCTCGCCGCACTGTGGGCCGACGGCGGCGACCCCGAGCAGGCGATGGCCGACCTGTCGGCCGAGGTCGACGAGATCCTCAACCGCTGACGTTCGTCCGACAAGGCCCGCGGTGCACAGCGCACCGCGGGCCTTGCCGTGTCTCGGCACGACTCGTTCCTCCCCCGGGGCGAGGCAATCAGCACGAGGGCCGGGTCGCACCGGTTCGGGCGCCGGGCTGGGGTCGGGCGGGGCCGGGTCGGGTGCCCGCGCCGGGTGGGTGCCGCGCCGGGTGGGTGCCGCGCCGGATGGGCGTAGCCGGGCGACATCCGCCCCCGCACCCAGGGGGAGGCGGCGCGCTCCGCACACGAGAGACGGCACCGACCCGAAGGCCGATGCCGTCTCGTGCGGTCGGGCGTGGGACTCAGTCCGCGTGGCGGACCCGGCGCACGCGCACCGCCAGGGCCAGGCCCGCGGTGATCAGCGCCCCCGCGAGGACCAGACCGATCGTCCAGACCGTGCCGCCGGTTGTGGCCAGCGCGGCGGCGGTCGTGACCTCGATCTCGGCCGAGGCGAGCTCGTCGTCGCCCGCGAAGACCCGCACGGTGTGTGTGCCCGTCTCGGTCGAGGCGGGGATCGTCACGGTGGCCTCGAACGCCCCCGTCGCATCCGCCGTGACCGTCGCGAGAACCCGCGGAGTCGAGTGAAGTTCGATGCGGAGCTCTGCCCCCGGCTCGAAACCGCCGCCCGCCAGGGAGAGCGTGCCGCCCGCGGCGACCATGCCGGAGGAGAGGGTCAGCGTCGCCGCCGTCTCGCCCGAGCCCCCGTCGCCGGAACCGCCGTCGCCCGGGCCCCCGTCGCCGGAGCCGCCGTCACTCGCGCCGGCGGGGATCTCGACGCCTGCTTCGGTGACCCACTTGGTGCCGTCGGCGTACTTCGTGATGGTGAACTCGTCGAACACCTCCCCCACCTCGGCGTCGACGGTGGAGCCGTCCTGCTTGACGGCGACGATCGCGCGGTAGTGGATGGCCTGCTCGGTCACCTCGATCACCTGGTAGCCCTGGGTGTTGCCGGCGCGGGTCACCTGACGGGCGCCGTTCTGGGTCCAGATGTTGTCGTCGGGATCGCTCAGCGTGTACATCTTCGGTCCCGACACCGACACCGCGTAGACCGGGCCGGTCTGCACGCCGTCGAGGTCGGTCTCGTTCTCGATGAGATGGCCGCGCCCGTAGCTGTGGTCGTGTCCGGTCAGCACCAGGTCGACGTCGTGCTCTTCGAGGATCGGCAGCCACGCGTTGCGCACGAGGGCGTTGTCTCGACCTTCGGAGGTCGAGAAGACGGGCTGGTGGAAGGTGACGATCGACCACGGGTGCGGATTCTCGTCGAGCACGTCGCCGAGCCATTCGCCCTGCATGCGCAGGAAGATCTCGATCGCCGATTCGCACCGTTCGAGCTCGCACGCCGGGACCTCATCCGGAATGAACTCGGTCACGCCCGACCCCGGGTTGTCATCGAGCGAGATGATCCGCACCCCCTGGTGGTCGATGGAGAACGTCGACTCGGCGAGGTGCTCGGCGATCTCCTCTTCGAACGCCCGCGTGTAGGCGTCTTCCGCGGTGGCGACCGGGCCGTTGAGGGGCTGGGTGACGTGCTCGTGGTACTGCGTCAGGGGCTGGTCGCCGGAGTACTCGTGATTGCCGGGGGTGGTGATCGTCGGGATCGTCGCCGTGAACGGCTCTTGCGTCCGGAACCATTCGGCCCACTGCACGTCGCGGTCGGAGTTGTTGATCATGTCACCCGGGTGCAACGCGAAGGCTGCGTCGGGCACGTCGGCGAACGCCATCTGGGCGACCGGGGTGAACCCTTCGGTGAGGTCGTTCTGGGCGTCACCGAACCCGATGAAGGTGAAATCGCCCGACTCGGCTGCGGTGGTGAAGGAGAACCAGTCGCTCACGTGCTCGCCGGTACCCACGCGGTACTCGTAGGTCGTTGCGGGGGAGAGGTCGTCCACGACCGCCGAGTGCGAGCGCGAGGAGTATTCCCAGGACGGGAAGCCGACCGGCTCGCCCGTCGTGGCGGGGACGCTCCGGGTGTCGCCGCCGATCTCCCGCACCTCGACCGAGCCGGCATCGATCGCCGCATCGGTGCGCCAGGTGACGCCCATCGACGTCGCCGGGGTTTCGGTGAGGCTGAGCAGGATGCGGCTGGGCGCCTCGGTCGGGATCGCCCAGGTCGTGTCGGGTGCTTCGCCCGGCTCCTCGGGCACGACCGGTTCGACGAGGCTGCCGTCGCGTCCGGCGCTGACGGCGCCGACCTCGAGGCGGGCGAACTCGCCGGCCGCGGTGAAGTCCATGCTCTCGAGGTACATCGTGGCCTGCCCGCTCGCCGTGGCGGAGAACTCGGAATCGGCGCTCAGCACGACCTCCAAGTGGGCTGCCGCGGTTCCTCCGGTGACCGTTTCCACCGGGGTGACCGTTGCGGTGACGGTCGTGGTCGCCGAACCTGTGAGGTTTCCCTCCAAGCCGGGTGCTTGCGCGAAGATCTCCTCACCGAACAGCGCGGCGACGGCGGCATCCATGTCGGTGATCTCGGTGTCGACCGTCACCACGGCCGGGGAGCCGTCACCGGGGAAGGTGACGGTCTCGCCGAGCACGCGCAGGTTCTGCAGGTCGAGCGAGGTGCCGGTGCCCGCCTCGAAGGAGCGCGGGGCGGTTGCGGTCGCGGTGATCGCGTCGAGGGTGACGATGTCATCGAGTCCGAAGACCGCGCCGGCGATGTCGTCTTCGGCGACGACCGCGGCGCCGATGGCGAGGTCGTCGCCGCTGACCGTTGCGGTCGCCCCGGTGTCGTCGAGGACGTGGGAGACCTGCATGCGGGTGAAGCTCAGACCCTCACGGGGTTCGTCTTCCTCGACGAAGACGCCGTTCTCGCCGGGGTCGGTGTCGGGGGTGCCGAATTCTGCCCAGGCGATGCGGTCGTCGCCACCGATGTCGGTGTTCTCGAGCTCGGCGTTGAACAGCTCGGCGAACGCTCCGCCGGTGATCTCACCGGATGCGGGAACCTCGACGTGCTGCACGTCGACGGCGGTGGAGACGGTCTGCAGGAGCGCGGCCGGTGCGGCGTCGGCGTCGAGCACGTAGGCGCCGAGATCGGCGACCAGCAACGTTCCGTCGATGCTCGCGTCGATGGTGCCGATCACGCTGTCGATGTCGACGTCCCAGTGGATCTCGACGGTCAGGCGGAGCGCGGCGCCGGCGCCGTCGACCACGGCGGGTCGTTCGGCGGTGACGGTCACCTCGCCGGCGAGGAGTGCGTCGGTGACGTAGCCGGCGTATGCGACGCCGTCTTCGGCGCCGACGAGCGACCCGAGCACGAGGGCCGGGTCGGTCTGCTCGAACGCGGCGACGCGCGTCGTCTGCGGCATCTCGGCCATGAGGTCGACGGGGTCGCCGAGCAACTCGATGTCATCGAGCGTCAGCACGGGTGCGCCGGCGGTGGTCACGTCGGCGGAGGCCAGCCCGATGCTCGCGGCCTGGTCGATGCCGGTGATGTCCGTCAGGCCCTCGAGGAGGTCGTCGAGGTGCACGGTGACGTCGGTGACGGACGATTCGGCGCGCAGACTCGTGGGAGTCGCGGTGGTGCGAGCCGTGGCGTCGCCGGCTGCGAGTGCGCCCGAGGTGGCCGACCAGGTCGGACGGGCTTCGCAGTCGGCGAGGTCGTCGTCGCAGAGCTCGCCGGGCACGGCGCCGGCGGGGGTCAGGCGTTCGAGGGTGGCCGTTTGCTCGTCGGGGGCGAGGATCGGGGTTCCGGTGCCGGGGAGGGCATGCCGCCCGTATGCGCCGATCCGTTCGTCCAGTTCGGGGGAGAGCAGCTGGGCGACTTGCCCGGTGGTGGTCCCGGTGGCGTGCAACGCCGATTGGGTGGCGACGAGGGGCAGTGCGCTCACCGCCCCGGTGGGTGCGGCGCTGGCCGCGGTCGTCCCGGCGATGGCGCCGGTGATCCCCAGTGCGGTGGCGACGCTCAGCGCCACCCCGCGTCTCATCCACGTGCTTTCGACACCCACGTCGTCTCCCTGTTGTGATGATCCCGGCGTGATCGGCGCGACTCGCTCGATCGGTCCGGCTCGACCGACGCTAGGGGCGTTGTGTGAACGCGCGGGAAGGGGAGGTGAACGATATCGCGAACACCGGCGACCGGGTGCCTGTGCGGTGTCTGCCGAGCATCCCGAAACGTCATCGACGTCGACGGGCAACGCCGTCGGCACGCCGAGGAGGCACGATAGGACGATGCCCCCGTCGCCGCGCGATCGCCCCGCCACGGAGCGGATCGTGGTGCCGCCGCGCCCGCCGCTGCCGACCCGCCCGCCACAGTCGCCGAACACGCCAGCTGCCGACGCCGCGGCGGGTCCGCCGACTCCGACGCCGCGGCCGCACGTGCGCCGTGTCGCCGGGCGGGTCCTCGCCGGCTACCTGTTCACTCTCACCCTCATCGCGTTCTGGCCCTCCCCCGTCGACAGCGGCGCCGGGCCGCTGATCAACGTGATCACCCGCATCATTCCGGTGCTCACCTACGCCCGGATCGAGTTCGGCGCGAACATCCTGCTGTTCGTGCCGCTGGGGGTGCTGTTGACCCTCATCCTGCGCGATCGTGCGCTGGTGCTGCCGATCGCGATCGTCCTCACCCTCGGGATCGAGAGCGTGCAGGGGGTGCTGCTGGATCGCCGCACCCCGAGCGAGCTGGACATCATCGCGAACACCGCCGGCGCCTGCATCGGCCTGCTCGGTGTGGCGGTGTGGCGGTGGTGGCGCCGCAGGGGCCGGCCGGTGGGCGACTCCGGCGACGCCGCGACCTGAGTATCGCTCCGGCGTGTTGCTACGCGGGCGGGCGCCGGGCTTCGATGAGGTGGCGGGTGGAGTGTGCGATGAACGGACCGTCGGTCTGGATGCGGTCGTGGAGGTCTCGCAGTCGTTCGCGTGAGGTTTCGACGGAGAATCCGGGGACCCACCAGATCACTTTCCGCAGCAGGTAGACGACGGCGGCGACGTCGTGGATCTCGATGCGGAGGCGCGCGGTTCGCATGTCGACGATCTCGAGGCCGGCAGCCTCGGCGGCGGCTGCTTCGTCATCAGGGTGGCGTGCTCGCCGCGCGTCGGGTTGGGGGCCGAGGAAGAACTCGATCAGCTCGAATGCGCTCGCCGGGCCGACATGCTGGGCGAAGTAGGTGCCGCCGGGTCGGAGCACACGGGTGATCTCGTCCCACCAGATCGTGGCGGGGTGCCTGCTGGTGACCAGGTCGAATGCTTCGTCGGCGAACGGCAGGGGAGGTTCGTCCGGGTCGGCCACGACGACGATGCCGCGCGGGTGCAGCAACCGGGTGGCCTTCGCGACGTTCGGAGGCCAGGATTCGGTCGCGACCGCCGTCGCGGGGAAGGTGGCGGCTTCGGCGAGGACCTCGCCGCCGCCGGTCTGCACGTCGAGCGAGGCCGAGGCTCGGGAGAGTCGATCGGCGAGTTGCCGGGCGTAGCCCCAGGGCGGCCGCTGTTCGCTCGCGCGGCCGTCGAGCCAAGAGAAGTCCCATCCCGACACGTCGGCGCAGGCTCCGGTCTCCAGCAGCGCCTCGAATGTCTCGGTCATGCGGCCAGTCTCCCAGTTCGTCGAGTCGGGGGCGCGCGGCGCACACGTGCTCCTCCGACGAACCCGCGGGGTGGTCAGAAGGGCGCACGCGCGCGTTCGTGCGCTTCGGGCGCGCCGCCCGGTGGCAGGTCGGGGGTGAACATCACGCGGGGCGGTGGGCCGTCGGTGTATTCCAGCCCGGAGGGTGCGGTGAACTGCAACCTCCCGCCGGGGTGTTGGATCACGGTCCATCCGGCGGCGTGTTTCAGGGTGTGATGCCTCTTGCAGAACGCCCCGAGGTTCTCGATGTCGGTTTTGCCGCCGAGGGCGTAGTCCTCCCGGTGATCCCATTCGCAGTCCCGGGCGGGTCTCCGGCATCCGGGGAATCGGCACCGCACATCCCGCGCCATCAAATACCGTTTCTGCGCCGCGGACGCGTGCCGCCGATCCACCGCGAGAACGGCCCCGCCGATCGGGTCGAGGAACACTCGGTCGAACCCGGGGGCGTTTCCGGCGAGGATCTTCGCCGTCTCCGGATCGACCGCGCACTTGCCGTCGAGTTCCGCACCCCCGGTCGTCGTTCCCGCGAGCGTCGTGGCCGGCACGGTCACCTGCACATGCGCCCGAATCGCACCCAACCCACCCTCAACCACACCGCCGGTGGTGTCGACGGAGGGGGTGGAGGTGAGCATCATGTCGAAGAGGAGGTCGGTGCGGATCTGATCCAGGCTCCGCTGGTCGAACCACAGATCCGACCCGGCGCCGACGCTGCCGGGATCGTCGCCCGCCGCGTTCATGCCGAAGCTTGCGCCCGCGTCGGTCGGTGCCTCCAGGCTGTCCTGGCCGTCCCGCCGGCTGACCTCGTGCGCCACCTCGCCACGCTCGCCGGCCGGCAGACCTCCTCCGTCACCGTCACCGCCACCGCCACCGCCACCGCCACCGGACGGCAGTCCCGTGCCCTCCCGCTGGGCGTCGCGTTCCGCGGCGTCGCGTTCCGCGGCGTCGCGTCGCGCGGCCCGGTCGGCGTGCTTGATGGCCTTCCCCTGTCGGGTCAACCGGTCGTACACCCCATGGATCTCGACGGCGGGGCCGATCGCGCCGAGCATCGACATGCCATCGCGCAGGTCTTCGACCCACACCCGCCGCTGCAGCACGGCCACATCGTGGCGTTCCTGCATGCTCTTCGGGTTGTGCTTTTCGGCGGCCTGCTCCGCGAAGGGTCGGAGCCGCGAGGCTGAGGTGGTTTCGGCGTAGGCGAGTGCTTCGTGTTCGTATGCGGCGCGGGTGTCGGTGTCGGTGAGGTCGAGACCGTTGTCGACGATCACACCGACGTGCGCGCGCGATACCCGCCCGTCGCGCCATGCCTGCCAGGTGGCGGCGAAGTCGTTGACGGTGCGGTGCGCGTCGAACAGGTGGGTCTGCATCGTGCGGTCGCTGACGCGTTTGGCGACGGCGAGTTCGGCCGCCATCGCCCGCAACGGCATCTCCCGCTCGCGGGTGGTCGCGTCACGCAGGCGGGCGGTCTGCTGTTGGGTGAGGTCGAACGCTTCGGCGTAGAGCCGCGCCCGCTCGGCCTGGATACGAGCCTCGGCGGCGTCGAACTCGGCGATCGCGGCGACCAGCTCGCGCGTGCGAGCCGCGTCTGCTTCCCGCTGTCGCTCGTTCTCCATCGCCGCCCCCGTGATCTCCGACTACTCCAAGAGTAGAGAAGGGGTGCGACATTTGTCCCCTTATCAGGGGAATCTGGGGAAAGAAAAGTAGTACACAGGTTCGATGCGGAGAAGTGGCGACCTCGTCCCGTGATCGCGTCTCCACCCGGCCCACGTCGAGACCCTACGCGGCCGGATCGAAGAACCGCAGGCCGGGGAACCGGGCGAATCCGCGGTCGCGAGTGGCAAGATGTGCGCCATTGCTGAGGCAGAGCGCCGCGATGTGGGCGTCGGGCACGAGGTTGCCCCGCACGCCACTGTCGTCGCGAGCTATCTGTCCGAGATGCTGCCAGGGTTCGGCGCCCTGGTGCAGCCAGCTCGCGCGCGGCCGGGCGGCGATCGCGTCGATGAACTCGAGTGCCGCCAGGGTCGGTGTCGGTTCGGCGAAGATGCGCGGGTGGGTGGCGATGCGCACGAAGCCGGTGGCGATCGTGTCGGAGATGCCGAGCCGGCCGTCGCGCAGGGTGGTTCGCAGCCAGGTGGCGTAGGTCTCGTGTCCGGCCGTATCGGTGCGGAACGCGTGGATCAGGATGTTGACGTCGGGAACGACGAGCGTCATGCGCCCGCGTCCAGTGCGTCCCACACGGCATCGGTGTCGTCGAGGTCGACCAGGGTGCCGGGAGTTCGGGGCGAGTATGTCGGCAACGGGCCGGTCGTGCCATGTGAGGGTTCGCGCGCGAGGTGCTCGCGCAGGGCTTCCTCGAGGAAACTCGTGAAGCTGCGCCCTTCGGCAGACGCGCGTTCCTTCGCCGCCCGTGCGAGAGCATCGGAAAGGTTCAGCGTCGTCCTCATGCAGATAACCATACGTGACGATGGCAGATATCTGCACAGGTCCTGATCGCCACGCCATCTGCGCGCGGAGTGGGGGTCAGTGCCCCGCCGATGCGCGGTGAGGAGGAGTTGGTGACGCCTCTGCGCGTCGCCTGTCCCGTCAACTTGTCTGGGATGAGTTGGCCCACCCCGCACGCGCGTCACCGCCGCTGTCGCACCCTCCCCGCCGAAGAGTCACAAGAAACCCAGATCGTGCCGTAAAAACCGTCGGCCGAGAATTCCGCACCCAGAAAATACGCACTTGTCTCTACAGGGGATACATGTTCCCCGACAGGATGGGTACATCCACCGGGCGAGGTCGCCGGGTGGTCAGGGCCAGAAGCCCGATCCACCGCTCATCGAAGAGACAGGTTTGCAAGATGTTGTCGCTGCCTCAGCTCGACCGTGATTCCACGGCCCCGATCTGGTTTCAGATCATGCGGGTGCTGGAGTCGCGGGTCGCCGACGGCACGTGGGTTCCCGGTGACAAGCTGCCGAGCGAGAACGAGCTGTGCACGCACTTCTCGGCTTCTCGCACGTCGGTGCGTGAGGCACTGTCTCGCCTGGAGATCGCGGGCATCATCTCGCGTCAACAGGGCAAAGGCGCATTCGTCGAGCAGACCGAGGGCCCGTCGGCGTGGACCCTCCCATCGGCGCCGAGCCTGCTGGGGGAGTACAGCCAGGATGGCCGCAGCGCCCTGACCTCGCAGATCCTGCGGGGCGGCGTCGAACCGCTGCCCTCTTGGGCGGCGGCGGCCCTCGGCCGTGATTCGGCCGACGGGTACGGTTTCGTACTCGAGCGGGTGCGTGCCGTCGGTTCCCGCACGGCGGTGCACGTCATCAACTACATGCCCCGCCGTTTCGCCGGCGTCCTACCCGACCTGCGCGACCCGCAGGCGAGTCTGTACGGCACGATCACCCGGGTCGCCGGGGTGCGCATCTCCCGGATGCATCGCACCATCGAGGCCGCGACCGCCGACCGTACCCTCGCGACCCTCCTGGAGGTCGAAGCCGGCCACCCGATCGTGGTTGTCGAAGCGGTCGCCTACGGTCCCGACGGCGAGCCGATCGACTTCTCCCGGGCCTCGGTGCGCACCGACCGGCTGCGGGTGAGCGTCGACACCGGCTTCGAGGCCGACGGCATCTCGTCGGAGCGTGCCTCCGGGCGTTATCCCACCGGCCGCCGCACGTCGGACGACCCCGACCGCGTCAGACCGGCGACCGCCCCCGCCTGACTCCGCCCTCTCTCCACCCCCGATACCCCCCGATAGCCCCCACCCCGGACAACCCCCACCTGAACCATCCCGGCCCCCGGCCCCGCGAACCCGAGTCGCCCCCACCTCGGCCCGTCGCGTCCTCGCCGACCCCGAAAACCGCCCCGAATACCTCAAACCGACCCCCGTTCCACCCCTCGACCTCGGAGATCTTCATGACCGACCCCCGCATTCTCGTGATCGGTGACAGCTACATGTCGGCCGACGTCTTCACCTCGGCGTTCACCGCACGGGGTCTGAAGGCGGATGCCGCGACCCTCACCCTTGCCGACGCCACCTGGCCGACCGGCGCGATCCGTGAGTTCGAGGGCGACCCGGCCGAGGTCGCCAAGCTCGCCGCCGGGTACGATGTGGTCGCCTTCCACGCCGCTCCGGTGACGGCGGAGGTGATCGAGGCGCTCCCCGAACTGAAGTTGCTCGGATGCGCGCGCGGCGGCCCGGTGAACGTCGATGTGGCGGCGGCGAAGGCGCGCAACGTGCGGGTGACGACGACGCCGGGGAAGAACGCCGAGGCGGTCGCCGACCTGACGATCGGCTTCCTCATCTCTCTGGTGCGCAACGTGCCGGCGTCCCTTCGGGATGTTGATGACCGTGTCGCCCAGGGCCTGCCGCTGGCGGAGTCGACCTTCGAAGGGGCGCGCTGGTTCGGCCGCGAGATCGCCGGCACACGCCTGGGCCTGATCGGCTACGGCAACGTCGCCCGTCTCGTCGCCGCCCGGGCCCACGCCCTCGGTGCCACCGTCATCGCGTACGACCCGTTCGTCGACCCGTCCACCGTCACCGACACCACGATCGTCTCCGAACTCGACGCGCTGCTCGCCGGTAGCGACGTCGTCAGCGTCCACGCGCGTGCCACGGCCGAGAACCGCCACATGATCGGTGCGGCGCAGATCGCGACGATGCCGGCCGGGTCGTTCCTCATCAACACCGCTCGCGAGTCTCTCGTCGACGAGCAGGCGATGCTGGATGCGCTCACACGCGGACACCTGTCGGGTGTCGCGCTCGATGTGAACGAACCGGACGGCCCGTGGCGCGAGCTGGTTGCGCAGCCGAATGTCATCCTCACCCCGCACCTGGCGGGGGCCACCCACGAGACCCTCGCGCGCGGCGCCGATATGCTCGCCGCCGAGATCCAGGCGTTCCGCGACGGGGCCGACCTGCGGTGGGAACGATGAGCACCTCCCCGGTCTTCCTCGCCATCGACGCCGGTACCGGCTCGGCGCGGGCGCTCGCCTTCGACATTGAGGGGCGCCTGGTCGCCCACGGTGCCCGCGAGTGGACGCACGCGCCGGTGCCCGGCCACCCGGGCGGCACGGTGTTCGACACCGACGGCGGGTGGACGGCGATCGCCGGTGCCGTCTCCGACGTGGTCGCGCAGCTGAACGGCCGCGAGGTGGCGGCGGTGGCTGCATCGAGCATGCGCGAGGGCTTCGTGCTCTACGACGCCGACGGCCGCGAGCTGTGGGCGTGCCCGAACACCGACGGCCGTGCCCGCGCCGAAGCCGACGACCTCGTGCGCGAGGGCCTGGCGGCCGAGATCTACGCGACGGCGGGGGATTGGGTGTCGATCACGGCCCCGTCGCGTCTGCGTTGGATCGCCCGGCACGAGCCCGACCTGCTCGCCCGTGCTCGGCACCTGGGCATGCTGAGCGACTGGGTGACCACGCGGCTGACGGGCCGGTTCGTGACCGAGCCGACGTGCGGGTCGAGCTCGGCCCTGTTCGACCTGAAGGCCCGCACGTGGTCGGCGCACCTGGCCGAGGCGGTCGGCATCGACCGGGCGATCCTCCCCGAGGTCGTCGAGCCGGGTCAGACCGTCGGGGTCGTCACGATCGAGGCCGCCGCCGCGACGGGGCTCGCCCCGGGCACCCCGGTGGTCACCGGCGGCGCCGACACGCAGCTCGCTCTGCACGGCATCGCCGCCCGCCCGGGCACCCCGACGATCGTCGCGGGCACGTTCTGGCAGACCACGGCGGTCACCGACGCGCCCCTCGTCGACCCGGAACGGCGCCTGCGGACCCTGTGTCACGTCGACCCGAACGCGTGGATGGTCGAGGGCATCGGATTCTTGTCGGGTCTGGCGATGCGGTGGTTCCGCGACGCGATGTGCCCGGATGCGGCGGTCGCCGCCACCGAGGGTGGCACGTCGGCGTTCGCCGTCATGGAGGAGTGGGCGAGCATCGCCCCGGCGGGCGCGAACGGTGTGGTCGCGACGCTCGCGAACGTGATGCAGGCGGATGCGTGGCATCAGGCCGTGCCGTCGTTCCTCGGGTTCGACATCAACAACCCGGCCGCCAGCTCCCGGGGCGCGTTCATCCGGGCCATCGAGGAGTCCGCCGCGATCGTCGCCGCGGCCCACCTCGACATCCTCACCGAGCTCACCGGCGGTGGCGCGACCGCGAACGGTGCCGTGACCTTCACCGGTGGATCGAGCGCCGGCACCCTGTGGCCGCGCATCATCGCCGGCGTCACCGGGCTTGACACCGCCGTCACCCCGGCGCCGGAGGCGACCTCCTACGGCGCCGCGCGCCTGGCCGCGCAGGGTGTCGGGGCGTCGCTGCCGCCGATGGGCGAGCCCGACCGCATCGTGCACCCCGACCCGACCGAGCGCGCCGCGTATCCCGCGATCGTCGAGCGCTGGCACCGCGTCTACCGTGACGTGCTGTCGATCTCGGGCGGCGATCTCGACCCCCTGTTCACCCCGCCGGGTGCCGCGCGCGAGCCGATGCAGGCCCGCCGCATCCCCGCACCCCACGCCTGACCCCCCAAGCCCCACCCCCGAAGGAGACCCCCATGGCAGATCTCGACGGCAACGCGTCCGCGAAGCAGTTCCACCCCGACACCCCGGCCACCCCGTTCGGGCACAACATCCGCGGTGCGAGCAACCTCGACTGGGGCATGCAGAACCGCCTTGCCCGCATCCTCAACCCGGCCACCGGTCGCACGGTGATGCTCGCGTTCGACCACGGCTATTTCCAGGGCCCCACGTCGGGTCTCGAACGCATCGACCTGAACATCGCCCCGCTGGCCGAAGAGGCAGACGCGCTCATGTGCACCCGCGGTTCGCTGCGCACGTCGATCTCCCCGGCGACCCAGTCGGGTCTTGTGCTCCGCGCCTCGGGCGGCCCGTCGGTGTTGAAGGAACTGTCGGATGAGTACACCGCCATGGCGATGCACGATGCGGTCCGCATCAACGCCGACGCGGTCGCGGTGCAGGTGTTCGTCGGTGGCGAGAACGAGAGCCGCAGCATCCGCAACCTGACCACCTTGGTCGACGCCGGGTACGACGCGGGCATTCCGGTGCTCGGTGTCACGGCGGTGGGTAAGGAGCTCACCCGCGACGCCCGATACCTGGGGCTGGCGACCCGCATCATCGCCGAGCTCGGCGCGCAGCTGGTGAAGACCTACTACTGCGACGAGGGCTTCGAAGACGTCGTGGCCGGCTGCCCCGTGCCGGTGATCATGGCCGGTGGCAAGAAGCTTCCCGAGCGGGATGCCCTCACCATGGCCAGCAACGCCGTGCGTGCGGGGGCGGCCGGTGTCGACATGGGTCGCAACATCTTCCAGAGCGCCGCTCCCGCGGCGATGATGCGGGCCGTACGCGCGGTCGTGCACGACGACGTCGACCCGGCTGACGCGTACGAGCTGTTCCGTGAGGCGAGCGCCGAGAAGGTGCTCGGATGAGTGCGGATGTGCTGCGCCCCGCCGAGGCCGAACTCCGTTTCGGCGACTGGGGCCCCGCCTACCTGCAGCGAAGCGACGACGCCGCCTTCGGCACCGTCGTGCTGCGCCCCGGTGACGCGTTCGACAACCACCTGCACGAGAAGCACACCGAGTCGTTCGTCGTGGTCGAAGGCAAAGCCGAGATCTGGCTCGACCGCACCACCCGCGTGGTCGTCTCGGCCGGAGAAGTGCTGCGCGCCGAGCCGGGGGAGGAGCACTTCGTCCGAAACCCGTTCGACGAGACCTTCCGTGCCGTGTTCGTGAAAACCCCCTGGGTCGACGGCGACAAGGTCGACCGCCCCTGGACCCCCGACGCTTCCCCCGAAGCACCCGAGAACTGAAATCCCCCACCCGAAAGGAAACACCATGAGTGTGCAACGACGCTCCTCAATCCGCATGATCCGCCCCACAGCCGCGTTCGCCTCGGTCGCCGCCGTCGGTCTCGTGCTCGCCGGATGCTCCGGTGACAGCGGCTCCGGCTCGTCCGATGGTGGTGACCAGACCCTGCAGGTGCTGATCGCCGCTCCGCAGGAGGGCGCCGGCAACATCCTCGAGGAAGAGTTCGAGGCCGCCACCGGTGTCGGTGTCGAGGTCGAGGTCGTGCCCTACGACCAGATCCAGACCAAGGCGGTCCTCGACGCGCAGTCGGGCACCAACAACTACGACGTCATCCAGTACTGGTACACCTCGGTCGGGGCGCTCGCCGAGGCCGGCGCGCTCGCCGATATCACCGAGTGGGTCGAGTCCGACGACGAGATCGACGCGGGCGATTTCATCGGCGCGATCTTCGAGCCCTACACGCAGTACGAGGGCGCCACGTACGGTCTGCCGATCGACGGTGACACGCACGTGTTGTTCTACAACACCGAGATCTTCGAACGGAACGGTGTCGAGGTTCCCACGACGTGGGACGAATACGTCGAGGTCGCCAAGACCATCACCGAGGCCGAGAGCGGCGACGGGGTGTACGGGTCGGCGATCCTGGGCGCGAAGAACGCGTTCAACATCGGTTCGACGTTCTTCAACCGGCTCGCGACGATGTCGCCCGACCCGATCGACCCGCAGATGCCGCAGCTGAACACCGAGTATGCGGTGGATGCGGCGCAGGCGATGCTCGACGCGTCTCCATACGCCCTTCCCACGCCGCTGGAGATCGGGTTCGAGCAGGCGCTGCCGCAGTTCCTGTCGGGCACGGTGGGCATGATCGAGTTCTGGACCGACCTGGGCGTGTTCGCACAGGATCCGGAGCAGTCGCAGATCGTCGACGGCTGGGGCGTCGCGCCGCTTCCGACCGGTCCCGAGGGGTCGGTGTCGGGTGCGCTCAACGCCGGTTGGGCGATGGGTATCAGCCCGAACGCGAGCGATGAGGACCTGGCGAAGCAGTTCGTCGCGTTCGCGTCGTCGAAGGAGATGAACGAGCAGCTCATCACCACGACCGGTTCGGGTGTCGACCCGATCCGCACCTCCACCCTCGACAGTGAGGCCTACAAGGAGTTCGCGCCCGAGGTGTCGGCTGTCGCCGCCGAGGTGCTGCCGAACGCCCAGTCGTGGCCGACCTCGCCCGAGGCGCCCGAGATGATCCAGTCGCTCAACGACAACCTGGCGCTCATGCTGCAGGGCAGCCTGACCGCGCAGGAGGCGATGGATCAGACCTGGGAGACCTGGCAGTCGCTCGCCGACTGACCGGGACGAATCCGACCTCGTCGAGGAGAACATCATGACCAAGACAGCCGCTGTGCTCACCGCCGCCCCCGGGCGTGAGAAGCGTCGTACTCGACGGACGGGCCGCGCCCTGCTGGCCCCGGCCGTCATCGCGATCCTGATCGTGGCGATCTACCCCCTCGCCTACATCGTCGCGGCGGCCTTCTCAGAGTCGAGCCTGGGTCAGCCGTTCACCGACTGGGTCGGATTCGACAACTTCACGACCGTGCCGGGGGACGGGGTCACCCTCCCGTCCCTCGGCCGGTCGCTGATCTTCGCGATCCCCTCCGCCCTCCTTGCCCTCGTCGCGGGGCTGGTGGTGGCGTTGTCGCTCGATGCCGCCGTCAAAGGCGGCCGCATCATCCGCGTGCTGCTGTTGCTGCCGCTGATGACCCCGCCGGTGATGGCCGGCGTGATCTGGAAGCTCATGCTCGCCCCCACCGGCGGGCTGCTGAACAACGTGGTGCAGATGGCCTCGCCCGGGGCCGATCCGATCGCGTTCCTCGGGTCGAGCCCGATGGCGATGATCTCGCTGATCGTGGTCGATGCATGGCAGTGGACGCCGTTCTGCGTGCTGCTGGTCTTCGCGGCGCTGCAGACGCTGCCGGGCGAGGTTTACGAGGCCTCGCAGGTCGACGGAGCGGGGGTGTGGCAGACGTTCTGGCGCATCACGTTCCCGCTCGTGCTCCCGAGCCTGGTGACCGTGCTGCTGCTGAAGCTCGTGGTGTCGTTCAAGGTGTTCGACCTGGTCTTCATCATGACCGGCGGCGGGCCCGGGTTCGATACCACCGTCAGCAGTTACGAGATCTATCGCACGGCGTTGCAGACCTTCGACGTGGGGGCCGCCGCCGCGCAGACCATCGCGTTCCTCGTGCTCGTCACCCTCGTCATCGTGCCGCTCAACGCCGTGCGGCAGCGCCTCCACCGGGAAGGTTGATCCCCATGTCGCTCACACTCCGCAGCGCCGAGACGCGCCGCCTCGAGACCGACGCCCCGCTCGATACCCGTGCCGTCGTGGTGCCGCGCTCCCGCAAGGCCCCGAAGGTGCGCACGGGCAGCATCTCGCGCCCGGGCCGCCCGTCGCCGTTGGTGACCACGATCAAATGGGTCGTGATCGTCGTGGCGATCGTCCTCGCGCTCGGCCCGATCCTCTACATGGTGGGGATGTCGTTCAAGAGCCCGGATGACATCCTCTCCACCCGCATCTTGCCGTCGCGGCTGGCGTTCGAGAACTGGGTGTCGGCGTTTCAGAACTGGCCGATCCTCACCTACCTGCGCAACTCGATCGGGGCGGCCACGATCGCCGTGATCGTCTCGCTACTGGTCGCGATCCCCGCGAACTACGCGATCGCCCGCCTCCGCGCCGGAGGCTCGCAGACCCTGGGCCTGATCGTCTCGGCGTACATCGCCCCGCCGATCGTCGCGGTGATTCCGCTGTTCATCCTGGTCCGCACCGCCGGCCTCATGGACTCCGTCGTGGGCCTCGGCCTCATCGAGGGGCTCATGCTCACCCCGGTCGCGGTCTGGCTGCTCGACAGCTTCTTCCGTGCCATCCCGGCCGAGATCGACGAGGCCGCCTCCCTCGACGGATGCGGACCCCTGCGCACGCTGTGGTCGGTGATCCTGCCGCTGACCGCCCCCGGCATCGTGGCCGTGGCGATCATCGTGTTCATCCTCGTCTACAACGACTTCCTCATCCCGCTGCTTCTCACCCAGAGCGTCGACTCCCAGACCCTCCCGGTCGGCATCGCCCTGATGCAGGGCGGCCGTGAGGTGATGTTCGGCCAGATGGCCGCCGCCAGCCTCGCCGGGCTGATCCCGATCTACCTGCTGGCGTTGTTCCTGCAGAAGTGGCTCATCGGCGGGCTGACGCAGGGGAGCGTGAAGTAGGGCTTGCGAGCTCGGCGACGGTCCGCGGCACGCCTGCTCCGCGGCCCCTGACGGGGACGAATACCTGAGAACGGCGCGCCGATGAGTCGCACCTAGTTTGTTCAAGCCGCAGGAGTTCCGCTGCGGATCTCGGCGGTGATTTCCTCCAAACGTTCGCGTGCTTCTGCCAAACGAGAGATCAGCGTCGCGCGGTCATCGTCGAGCTGCTGCTCAGCCGCTTCTGCGTTTCGAGTGGATGTCCCGAACGCGGCAAGCGTGCGCGCGACCTTGCCCCCAGAGTCTGGTACGGAGTTGAGGGGCACGCATCCTTCGGTGTACGCAGCGATGAGCACATGGAGTCTGTCTGATGCAGCCCACGCGCAACGACGGTAGACGGCGCGTACCCGACTCTCTTGGCGATGATGGGAGATATCGTCCGGCCAGTCGACAAGCTCACACTCGAGCGCCCTCGCCAACCACGCGGCACGGTCGTTGTCTCGGCGTACCTGACTGACCACTACAGCTTCCGCGTTGAGCGAGCGAAGCGCTTGCCGAAATTGGGTCAGCCAGGCTTCGGTGGGAGGAGCGTGATCCCCTCGTATCGAGACGGCAACGAGCCTCGGCTCACTGTCACCCAACCGGAATCGCGCACTAAGCGTTTCCAGGTCAGAGCCTTCCATCAGGGCCCAGTCAGGAGCCAATTCGCCAGCCTGCGCGGTCGCGAGAGACTGGGAGTCCCGCCATGTCATGAGAGTGAATGCCCGAGCGAACCAGCGGAGCACAACAGGGCCGCGCCTCGAGGGATTGCGTATACCGATGCCGGTCTGAATGACCTGCCCCTTCCTTGCGCGGATGAGGGCGATGATCGGTAGCGTAAGCAGACGGTCAGCCAGAAATTTGGCGTCGACGACGACCTCGCCGCTATTCAGAATCAGTGCGGACCGGCGCCGGAGCGCGGAGAGGGCAAGGGCGCTGATCCATCGACCTCGACTCGTATAGACAACATCCTTCGAACTGAGGCCCAGGTTCGTCGAGTAGTCCATTGCGTCGCGACCAACCAGCACATGGCGTGGTAGGCCGACGGCTGTCGCGGCTAGCATCGGCCGCCGTAGTAGCGAGTCTCCGACATTGTCTCTCTGCCCCGTCACCGCAACGAAGATCACTCGCCCCACCTTGCTCTAGTCCGCGTTCGAGCGCTGTATCGCTCGTCGCTATCATGAAGCGTATCGCCTTCCGTGGTCTGCCAGACCGGTGACCGGTAGGGAGCAAAGCTCCGCTCAGGGCGCGACGGGGAGGACTCAGCTGAACGTGCGTGAGGATCGTAAGCGCGCCATTCGCTTGGTGACGGGCCAACTGGTTGGGCAGGCGGCCATGCTCTCCGTCGTGCCGGTGTACAGCAGGACGATTCCGGTGTTCGATGTCGGCATATTTCAGATTGCGACCGCTGTGGCCTTGATCGCTCAGCCAATCGCAACAATGCGATTGGAGATGATCACCCCGGCGACCCGTTCGTTAGGACTCGTTCGATCGAGGACACGGCTGGCTTACCTTGTGAGCAGCGGCCTCGCTGTCGCGGCGATGATGACCGGCTTCGGGCTCTGGCTGACCCATTCGGTCGGGGCAGACCTGCTTGTGGGTGCCGGTTTGCTGCTGCTCGGGTATGCCTGGATCGCGATCGATAACGCGGTGATGCTCCGGCTGGGGGAACTAGGCCCCCTCGCCTGGCGCAACGCACTAGCCGGCCTTCTAGCCGCGATCCTCCAGCTCACCGCGGCGCTCTGGCTCCCTAGTGCAGTGGCGTTGGCAGGGGCGGTGGTGCTCGGTAGGGCTGTTGCTATCCTTCTAACGTATCGACCGCGTCCTCCGGCATGGTACGAAGATCGGCCAGCAATTGACGACGATTCATTTGGAGTGGAGAGAGCCTTCCCCGCCATTCTTGCCGGTGTTGTAACAGCGAGCGCTTTGCAAGGCCTGATGCTCACAGTCTCTGTGATTTTTGGCCCGCTTGGCTCAGCTCAGCTCGGAATGGCTCAACGAATTGCCGGAACACCGACGTCATTGGTGGGCCAGGGCCTGAGCCAGATCGTAGCTGCGCGCGGATCGGCCATTATTCGAGCGAGAAGCGGTGTCCTCGAATCGTTTGTGCGCTCGACATCTCTGCGACTATGCGCGCTAGCGGCAATTGTCTGCGCAACGTTAATCGTGCTGGGACCGTTGCTCGCGGTGCCGGTTCTTGGTCCTGAGTGGGAGACAGCCGGAACGTTGATCGCAGTACTAGCGGCTCCATTGTCAATGTACCTGGTCTTAGTACCGACGATGCCGATCATGATCATGATCAAACGGGAACGGTTGCTGCTCATCTTGAACTCTTTTCGCCTATTCGCAATCGTTTTGGCGACGACGGTCGCTGGGCTATTGACGAGGGAGCTGCTTCTCACCGCCGCGATAACCGCGACCGTCTGGGTGATCGCTTACTTGCTGAGCCTGGCATCTCTGGGACTTGCTGCCCGCCGTTGGGATCGCGAGGTCGATCCACGATGATCAGAGTGGTGTGCCGGCGAAGCATCAATGTAGAGCGGCGGGGCTGAATAGCTTTGCCGCTCTAGCTACGCCGACCTGAGGCGCGGTCCGTGCTCGGGGTGCGAAGTTAGATCGGCAAGGTAGACGCCGCGTTTGCCGTGCGGCGAACCGTTCATCACAAACTGCCCACCTGTGGCTACCCAAGCTGGGTGAGGATCGACACGCCACTCGTTGTTTGGCCCGGGGTAGCGCGGGGTACAGTTCATTCTGATGAGTTCCTCAGAGGTGTCGTCTTCGACGGAGATGAGTCTGATTGGCACAGTTCCGTCTCGAGCAGTCACAGGCTCATGGGGATAGGCGTCAGTGAGTATGGACTGGAGGCCGTCATGCCAAGTCGGATGACCAGACCCTAGGTGCGACGGGGCGACAACTCGTAAATCGCTGCCATCATGGCGGAACGTCATGAAGCGGAGCCGTGCCGCATTAAACATGTCTCCAAGTCCGAATTTACGGGATAGTCGATTTATCGCGCTGAAGAATTTCTGTGAGACACGATTTCCACGACGGTCGACAAGGTTCATTACGATGTGAGTGCTATCAGGGCACCAGTTCGGGTGGTGTCCCCCTCGCCACAAGTCTGGCGTCAATGCAATCTGCAAGTTTGAGCCGTCAGCGTTCATTGTGACGATCCAGTTCCGACTTCGATTGCCTCGTGTGGACCGATCGCGCCAACGCACGAGGAACATTATTCGCAGTCCATCAGGGGACCACTTTGTGTGAAAGCCGTACAGTTCTCCATCGTTGTTCGACAAGTTCTCGAAATGGAGGGGGAACGCCGTGGCAATGTCATAGAGGCTTACCGCAAGACGGCGTCGACCCGTCTGCAAGTCGACCAGAAACACACCGTCGTCTTTGGGGAAGCGTGCACCACCGCGTGAGCGGTCGTATGGTGTAATCACTCCGTACCCGGCCTGAATGCCCTGTAGACGTACCAGGTTGGGCGAAACAGCGTGTCTTCCATCCCGCGAAACCATGTAAATGGTTCCATCCAGCCGGGCCTCGACTTCGTTGATGATGTCGACGCGGACACCGTACGGCTCCCAGTCGGCGGTGCTCATACGGTTGAAGAAGAGGTCGTGATCGGTGGCTCCCCACTGCGGATGGGCGCCAACCTGGGTGTCCCATGCGATGGTGCTCGATCGGTAAACCTCGAGGCCCGTGCCGAGGTCAACTACGACGACAAACGCAATATCTCCGGGTTGAGGGAGCCGAGTGTCCTCGACGAACTCCGTGTATGTAACAAATCTCCCGCTTGGGCTTACGGGCGAGGTGTCGTAGAAGCGATGAATTGCAGGCTTGTCCCCCAGAGAAACGCGCCGTATAGAGATGCTTGGTGAGAAACTTGTGTACTCCGGGAAGGTTGATGACAACTTCATCTGCTCGTCTCTCTGTATCGTGCGGCGGCGGAACGTTGTGGCGCGAGTGGTAGGTAAGGGCCCCGATTTCTGACATCACCGCGGTTGATTTTTCGAGTCCGCGCTGCCTCGCTGGTTTCGGTGCAATACAACACAAACGCGAGCCAGAAGGCTGTGGTGGGAGTACCAGTTATTGAGTGACCTGTCAGGCTTGCCAAAGCCACGACAATGACGAGAAACGCCGAGTAGGGGATTCGACCTAGGCTCTTCCTGACCTTCGCTGCGCCGGCGAGCATCGCCACGACGATCCCCACGACGATCGTCAGACCGATGAGACCGAGCTCGAAGTAGCTCTGCAGGAAAGAGTTGTGAGCGTGCAATGGCCGGTAGTTGACGGTGAAGGCCCCATCGAAGATCGGACTATCAAACGTGGAGTACCCGTAGCCGCCGTAATCGGCTTGTGCCGCGAGTCGCGCCGTTCGCTCCCACGTATTGGTCCTACCGGACAACGTTGCGCCACCCTCTACGGAGTCGAGTTGCCCAACTAGGCGGTCCCAATACACTGCGAGCGTGATCGTGCCGGCGACAAACCCGAACGCTGCGAGCAGGCGCCATCGAGTGCTCCCGAGGAGCAAGACTGTAAGGGCGAGGGCGATGAAGACGGTTACGGAGTACAGACGCGATATTGGAGCGACTGCGCAACTGCCAATCAACAGCAGAGTGATCGCCCGCGTGAGGCGTGTTCTGCCCATAATGGCCATGTACTCACCGTTGATTGCGGCGATGACGATCACGCCAACGACTGTTCCCTGGAA
Source organism: Microbacterium aquimaris (assembly GCF_039531285.1). Classification (NCBI taxonomy): domain Bacteria; kingdom Bacillati; phylum Actinomycetota; class Actinomycetes; order Micrococcales; family Microbacteriaceae; genus Microbacterium; species Microbacterium aquimaris. The sequence goes on from NZ_BAAAPT010000001.1 coordinate 1,480,261, forward strand.
AAGTCCGAGTCGCAACTGGTGTGCAAAGATGCCACGCAATTCGGGAAGTCCGGCTGACGGGTTCGGTTGGAAGCCCACGCTTGGTATAGCTAACGCCACAGCGAATGAGATGGCGGCGACGAGCGCAGCTGTCCCGACGAGGGCCCGGAGTAGTGCAAGCGTGGGGATGCGGCGTGCGCCGAGCAAGGCTAGCCACAAGAGCAATCCCACCAAAGACTGTGTTAATGAAGACTCTGGCGTCACCGACCAGGTTGTGCTTATCAGGGCGATGGCACTGAATAGAAGGAACAGCCAATCCACCGTCCCGATGCGAATCGCTGGCAACGCGGCGCGCCGCGCGATGAGCGCCAACATGATGGTGGCGGAGAGTCCGACTGCTACGCAGATCACGGTCCAAAGCCGAGCAAACGGTGTCGGCGCCTGAAACTCCAGCGCCGTGAGCGCGACTACAAAACACATGGCGAATCCCGCCAACCTCGGGGGCGGCGATACGACCGAGTCGACGCTTGCTCTCAAGCCTGGCTGCTGCCTCGTTTCCGTCATAGCTGTGCTGCTCAACCGGGTACGTCAGCGCTATCGAGCGTCATCGTGTTTCGATGTCGCCATCGAGCAAGGACGTACGAGCGTCAATCGCGAGCAGGAATTCTTGGACGCGAGCTTCCCAGGTATGCCTAGCGTCCACGATCCGTCGCCTGCTCGCGCGCGCTTCGTCTGAGTCGAGTCGTGCGCATTCGATGGATCGCTGCAGCGCTTCTCCGAGTGAGTCGGTGTCCGAAGCCTCAAAGTCATGCACGGATACTCCGTCTCTCTTGAGCGTTAGAGCATCGGGGGCGCGAGTGCATAGGATCTGGAGGCCAAGCGCTGCGTACTCGTACAACTTCAGTGGCGAATGATACATCGATGTGGCCCAGGTCTTCTCGTGGCCAGCGTAGCCGACGGACCACGATGCCACCCTTTCTAGGGCTTCGGCGTGTGAGAGGCGGCCGGTGAATGCAACTCGTTCGGTCATGCCTAGTTCTTCGGTCAGCCGCCGCAATGGCTCCACGGCTGGTCCGTCGCCGACGATTTCGACGTCCACGCCAGGATCGCCACAGGCTTGTACGGCCTCGAGCAATCGGTCCAATCGGTGCCATGGCACCACTGCTCCAACGAACCCAATTGTCGTCTTGCCCAGGGGGGGAATCGGCCTCCGTGCCAGTTCCTGTGACGTTGCATTGGGCAAGACAAGAACTTTTTCGCGTTGCACTCGAGCAAACTTGAGAATGTCATCCCTCACGCCAGGGCTCACCGCGACAATCAGGTCGGCTTTCTCGAAAGATCGTCGTTCGAGCCACGCTGCGAGCCGTTCAAGAACAATTGCCTGGCGATCGCGCGCGGTCTCGTTCGCTAGAAGGGACTGCGACTCGACGACCCGGACAGCCCGTTTCTTGGCGGGGTGAAAGCTGGCGAGGGATTGAAACACTCCCATGCGTTCATAAACGATTGTCGTGGTCCTTCTTTCCGGCCACTCGCGTACGAGTACATTGATGCCACACCAAAGCGCGGCCGCGATTCGCACGAGGTCGCCAATTAAGACCTTGACCCTGGAGGATCTCGCCGCCACGCCTTCAGGTAGTCGTGCAAACCGACCTAGTCCAGGTAGCTCGGAAGCGACTATCGTGACGTGCTTAACGGAAAACGCATCAAGCGCCCGGGTGAATCCGAGTATGTGAGTGCGAGGCCCCGGTGTTGTCGATAGCTGCCCTACCGAGATTCGGAGTCCTCCCACGAGGTAGCTTAGTCGACAGAAGGAGGGGGTCATCGATGCTGACATCTTTCTAACTGGTCCTGCCCTGCGTTGATTTTGATCTCCGGGTGTGGAGTCCGGCTGCCACCAGGGATCGAAAGACGACGACTATGAATCGCGGCCCCCGGATGAGGTAGCGGTGGGCTAGCCTCTTTGGTTCCTGCGTGAGGCGAAACATCCACTCGAGCCCGATGCGTTGGAGCCAGCGCGGTGCGCGTCTCGCGCTCCCAGCCACAAAGTCCATTGACGCCCCTGAACCAACGAAGATCGCCGCAGGTAGTTGTGGTTTCCAATGGTCGTACCAGAGCTCTTGCTTTGGCGCGCCGAGACAGAGGAACGCAAAGTCGGGCGCATAAGCACGGAGCGCGAATACGGTGGGAAGGCTCGACGGGTCGGAAGGGGTTCGGAGAATCGGTAATTCGAAGCCCTCTACCTGGATTCCTTCGAACCGGTCCCGCAATACGCGGAGGGCTGCGTCGCGGACTTCATCAGTTCCCCCTACGAGGGCGACTCGGCATGATCCGGAGGCAGCGCGACGGCATACCTCGATGAGAAGATCGGCTCCGGTGATCCGATGGAGATTTTTCGAGCCCAGTAGGCGCGCTAGAACAACTATGGGCATGCCGTCCGCCGTGCGCACATCCGCCGCTGAGAACACCCGTCGCCAAGCTGGGAGGGAGTTGAGTAGGAGCACCTGATCTACGTTTGCAGTAACTAGCAGGTTCGGACGGCTCAAGCTCGGTAGCGTTGACTGCAGATCGTCGAGCACCGCATTCATGGACCCCGTGATGAGTGGGGCGCCGTCTATCTCGGGTGTACCATCGAGCACCCTCATGTGAGGGAACCGACGTACATGGGTGGGCGGGTTGGTCATTCGTCGAGAACCCATCTCTGTAACGTAGGTTTGAGGCAGTCGGAAAGCTCTGGACCGGATTTTCTGATCATTGGGCGGCTCGTTCGTAGCAGGGCGAGCGAGGTGTACCGTCGAACGGTACCGAACCTGGCGTGCAGCTGCGCATTCGAATCACGTGTCAAGCTGATGTTGTGCCTGGTCGCAGTACGGCTCGCGCTGTTCTTGCGATGACAACCATGTCAGCTATCAGAGACCAGTTCTCGACATAGGAGAGGTCGAGGCGAACGGAGTCCTCCCACGAGAGGGTCGAACGCCCACTGACCTGCCACAAGCCCGTGATGCCCGGCTTCACGATGAAGCGGCGATGCACGTGGTCGGCATACTGCGCGACCTCGGAAGGCAACGGGGGCCGCGGGCCGACCAGTGACATCGACCCCCCGATGACATTGAACAGTTGGGGAAGCTCATCGAGGCTGAACTTGCGCATGACTCGACCGATCGGCGTCACGCGCGGGTCGTTCTGCATCTTGAAGAGCACCTCGTTGCCCGCGTCGCGTTCCTGCTGCGCCAGCTTCTCCAGGAGCTCTTCCGCGTTCACCACCATGGATCGGAACTTGATCATGGTGAACTCTTTTCCGCGCAGGCCGATCCGGGTCTGGCGGAAGAACACCGGGCCCTCGCTCGAGAGCCGAACCGTGATCGCGAGGAACGCGAGAAGCGGGCTGAGGATGATCACGCCAAGAACGCTCGCGACCAGGTCGACCATCCGCTTCAGGAAGAGCTGGCCCCTGCTGAATCGCGGGGTCTCCACATGGATGAGCGGAAGTCCCGCGACGGGCCGGGTGTGGAGACGAGGGCCCGCGATGTCGACGATGCTCGGTGCAAGCACAAGGTGCTGCTTGCCGGCTTCGAGTCGCCACGAGATCTGCTTGACCTTGTCCGGGGGAAGCTCGTCCGTGCTGGTGACGGCCACGGTATCCGCGCCTGTCTGCGCGATGGCGAAGTCGACATCGTCGAGGCCGCCCAGGATCGGGAGTTCAGACCCGCGCACGGTGAGCGATTGCCCATTGGACGTGGTGCAGGCGCCGACGACGCGGTACCCCGCTGAGGGCGTGCGATCCAATTCGCGCGCGATCTGGGTGACGGAGTCCGGGGAGCCCACGAGGAGCACACGGGCGGAGTACTCGTTCATCGAACGGTGTGCGATCAACCACTGCCGCCACATCCATCTGGCGAACACCAGAACCAGGATCCCCAGGGGGAGGCTGATCAAGAGGTATCCGCGTGCGACCTCGACTTTCAGGAGGAACGCGCCGATCGCGATGAAGCCGAAGAGGGTGATGCTCGCACTCGCCACGCGGACGTACTCGGTGGTACCGGTGCCGACCACACGATCACTGCGGGAGTCGATGAGGCTCAGCGCCCACATCCACAACACGACAAGGCCCGCGGAGAACAGCCAGTAGGAGATCGCGCTGATCCGCGCATCGTCATGGATCGCGAGATCGACATTGCCCGTGCCGAACCAGACGATCTGGGCTCCGAAGACAACCCACACGAGAACGAAGAAGTCGGTGACCAGCAACCGGCGAGCGTAGCGCTGGCGCCACCGGGACTGCTTCGGCGTAGGTATGGCTGGTTGCGCGCTGGTCGGCGCGCTCATTGGTGCTGCATTCTTCGACGTCGTTGTCGTGTCGCGTTCAATGGTCGACACGATTGCCTTTCACTTCTGATCTCCCCAACAAGAACGAAGTGCCCCCCGCATGAGATCTCTCTCATCAAGCGGCAACTCGATCATCATAGGGGGATGCATGCGTGCATCCACGACTCGTAGCGGCAGTGGAGTCTGAACGTAACCTGATCGTCGCATTGCTGTCTGTCCCCTCTTTGGGGGATACGGGGCGTTCTGGGGTGGGGCGCGTTGGCGTTGGGGTGGGGGCTTGGGAGGGGCGGGTTGCGGGGTTTCGGTACGCCGCCTGCGGCGGCTACTCAACCTCCGGGGGAGGGGGCGGCGGCTACTCAACCTCCGGGGGGCGGTGGTTACTCGACTTCCGGGAGGGCGAAGCGGGGGAAGAGGGTGGGGTCTAGGAACGACGAGATGGACGAGATCGTGTTGTCGGTGATGTCGAGGACGGTCAGCGACCAGGCGTGATGCGGGGCGTCGCGATGCTCGCCGACGTAGAAGGCGACCGCGGCCTGCCCGTTGGCGGAGACGACACGGGTTCGCCAGCTGGGGCACAGCGTCATCGGCACAGCATGCGCGAAAGCCGCGACCGCGTCCGCGCCGGCGTGCCACTCCGCCAGCGGCGGCATCTGCCACGTCACATCGGGAGCGAGAAGATCGACGAAGGCCTGCAGGTCGGAGGTAGCAAGTGCCTCGGCGAACCGATGCGCGAGCGCGAGCTCCGATGGTGAAGGGCGAGGGTCCGCGCGGTGGCCGGGGGAGAGGTGGCGCGCAGCCACCGTTCGTCGGCCGCGCGCCAGCGCCGAATGGATCGACGTCGGGGTAGTCCCCATGGCGGAAGACGCATCGGAAGCGGAGAAACCGAGCACATCGACCAGCAGAAGCGCAGCCCGCTCATTGCCGCTCAACAGCTGCAACGCCGCGACGAAGGCAAGCTCGACCTGCTCGGCGCGCTGCGCCGACTCGGCCGGATCGGGATACGGCGTCAGCCATGCGATCTCCGTGTTCGGAACCGCCTCGGCTGCCGGCTCGGTGCTCGCCGGGCCCAGATCGATCGGGAGCGCACGCTTCCCCCGCGCCTTTGCCGCATCCAGACACGTGCGCGTCGCCACCGTGTACAGCCACGTGCGAAGCGAGCTGCGCCCCTCGAACCGGTCATACGCCGCCCACGCACGCAGAAGAGCCTCTTGCAGAGCGTCATCGGCGTCGTGCACCGACCCCAGCATCCGGTAGCAGTGGGCATGCAAGCCCGGGCGAAGCGGAGACACCGCCCGATCGAACCGTTCGCGGTCGGATTCGGCGTCTCGCACTGCGGGCTCTGCCGCGGGGGCGTCGAAGAAATTCTGCGCCATGCGACGATTCTGCCCGGCCCGAACAGTCTCACCTACCGACAGAACGACCCACGATCAAGGAGAACCCATGCCGTTCGACCCCATCACCCTCGACCACACCTTCACCGCGCCCATCGGCGTCACCGTCAAAGGAGAGGTGTGGGCATGCGTCGAGATGCCCGGATCCGCCGAATTCTTCGGCACCGGCCGCTCCGTGCGGGTCGACCTCACCGTCGACGATGTTCCACTCAAAGACATCGGGATGATGGTCACCGGCACCGGCACCGGCACCGGCACCGGCACCGGCACCGGCACCGGCGGGCACATGGTCTCGCTGAACGCTGCCGTGCGTCGCAAACTCGGTAAGGACGTCGGGGACACCGTGACCGTGCACCTCGAGCGTCGGGTGAAGTAGGGGGTGGCGTCTGGGGTGCGGGGAGGGGTCTGGGCGCGCTCGTTGCGGATTGTGGGCCCTTTTGGGGGTCTGCGGTGCGTGCAAAACGGGGGGTCTCGGCGGGAAAGCACGGTCTCGAGAAATTCTTCGTGATTCTCCTCTGGACCTGCGTTTTTCGGGGGTGGAATGTCGGTGGCCCCTCGTAGTCTCGGGGTAGATCAAAGATCGAACCGGGGGTGTCATGAGCGGCGACGAGCAGCGGGAGGCGGATGCCCTCCGCACGCGCGAGCTCGTCGACGAGGCGCGTCGGTTCCGGGCTCTCGCGGCGTACGCGTTGGCCGAGCTCGAGCGCACGCGTGCCGACGCGTATGAGCTGGCGCAGGAGCAGACCGATCGGCTCCGCGACGCGTCGACCCGGGAGCGGGAGATGCCGTTGCGGTCGATGGCCGCGGAGCTCGCCGTCGACGCCAGGGTGAACGACCGCACGCTGCAGACGCAGCTGTTCGAAGCGCACCGCACGGTGACGCAGTACGCGGCGACGTGGGAGGCGTGGCGGGACGGGCGGTTGTCTCGTGCGCACGTGCGGGTGATCGTCGACGGTGGCACGGGTTTGCCCGATGACGAGGCGCGTGCCGCGTATGAGCACGACGTGCTCGCCTACGCGGAGGCGACGTCTGCGGCGCGGTTGCGGTCTTACGCCGAACAGGTGGCCGAGAAGCACAACCCGGCGACAATCCAGGAACGCCACGATGAGGCCGTGCAGAGTCGACGGGTATGGGTGGAAGACCTCAGTGACGGCATGTCGATGCTCGGCGCCATCGGGCCCTCCGTGGAGGTGCACGGGGTGTATGACCGGCTCACTCGGCAGGGGAAGGCAGTCAAAGCCGCCGACCGCGTTGCGCGGCGCGAGGCCGCGGAACGGGAGATCGAACCTGAGGCGGCCACATGTGGTGAGCGCGAGGAAGCTGAGCGTGACTCCACGGGATCGGGCGCGGGCTTCGGTCCTCCCGATGACGGACGCGCGGACGGTGCGGGGGAGCGCCAGGACGCCGACCACGACGACCTGGCCGACGCGGCGGTGTGGTTCGACGAGCGCACCCTCGACCAGATCCGCACCGATCTGCTGCTGGACATGATGCTCACCTCGACACCGTCGATCGACGCGAGCGGGGATGTCATCGAGGGTGGGCTCGGGGCGATCCGTGCGCACGTGCAGGTGTCCGTGCCGGCGACGACTCTCGCGGGAACGACCACCGGGGGTGCGGAACTGGATGGGAAGTGCGCGGTCGACCCGGAGACCGCGAGAATCCTCACAGGTAACGCCCCCGGCTTCGACCGGGTGTTCCTCGACCCGATCACCGGGGCGGTGCTCGCGGTGGACCGCCGGTTCGTGACCCCCGCACAGAAGCGGTATCTGGTGGCGCGGGACATCCGGTGCCGCTTCCCCGGGTGCCGGCGACCCGCGCGAGACTGCGACTGGGACCACCGGGAGGACTATGCCCTCGGGGGAAAGACCAATGTCGACAACGTCGGGGCGTTCTGCAAACGACACCACACGATGAAACAAGCCGCCGGGTGGACGGTCGTCCAAGAACCCGGCGGAAGGCTGCACTTCACGGCACCCTCCGGGCTCCGCCACACCGACGACCCGCCACCGCGGGTGGTGTTCATGCCCGACCCGCCACCACCGGATCCCAATCGAGTCGCTGAACTCAACGCGCCGTTCTGAGCCGGCGAGTCTCTTCCTCCCGTTCGGAATCGTCCGGAGTGCCGGCGAACGGCCCTTTTGTACATGAGAGCGACATGAGAGCCGGCTGTGAAGCCCTAGTGTCCTGACGGGGCCACGCGACCGCGGGAGTCGCTGTATCAGTGAAAGACGCTGGTGCGTGGAGTGCCCCTGATGGGGGAGCACGTCGTGAGGGTCACGAGACAGCTGTCGCCGGCCGGCGGCGCGAAAAGGAGCGGGCGGCCTTGGGTGTGGGGCGTCGTCGGGGCGGCGCTCGTGGCGCTGCTGTCGATGAGCGCCGGAAACGCTGCGGTCGCTGCCGAAACCGGCGCGGTCGCCGTGGAAATCGTCTCGGAGCCCGACGCGATGAGCATCGCCCTCGACATCGAGAACGACACGCTCGCCCCGCTCGATGTCACCGTCGCCATCGGTGATGAAGAAGCAGAGCTGACAGCCACCCCCTTCGGGAGCGCAACGACTCTGGCAGCCGCCGACCTGCCTGCCACCATCGTGATCACCGGCGCCGCCGGAACGGACCTCCGCGTCATCGCCACCTACTTCGATGCGAGCGGCGCGACTCTGTCAGCCGCTGTCGCGACCACGCGTCTCGCGGCTGACGGGGGATCGACGCCCACCACACCCGAACCGTCGCCCACGGTGACGTTGGAGCCGACACCCGAGCCCGCACCCGCGACGGCGGGCGGTCCTTCCGGCGTCGTCGCCGACACCGGAGGGGTCCCCGCATGGTGGCTCGTCGGAGCAGGTGCCCTCGCGCTCGCCGCCGGGGCGATCCTCACCCTGATCGTTCGGAAGCGGGTCGACGCATGAGAATCCCCCTGATCGCCGCGGCCACGGTCTTCACGCTCGCGACATCCTTGCTCGTCGCCCCGGCCGCGAACGCCGCCGCGACCGCCGACTACCCGGCCGACGGTGCGGGCGCTCCCGCCCGTGCCACCGCTTCAGCGCCCCTGCTCGAACCGGCCCTCGGCATCGGACTCGACCTCGCGCAGGGGCAGGCCACCCAGGTGCCCCTGTCCGACGGCGAAGCAAACGCCCACTCCGCGCTCGTCCGCCTTTCCATCACGCGTGCGCCCGCACCCACCGCGATCCGTGTCGCCGGCAGCGCCGCCCTGCGCGTGGGCGCGGAAGAGTCCGCGTCGACGACCGTGCTCGCACCGATCGTCGACGGGTCGTTCGAGATCATCGCCGACCGCGACGCATCGATCCGCGTGGAGCGGATCGCCACGTTCTCCGCTCCGATCGACGCGCCCGGCAGCGTTCATGCGCTGTCGGAGCCGGTGCTCCGTGCAGACACCGCGTCGGGCCTGGGACTGCCCGACGACGGACTCGGCGCGGGAGCATCCACGGAGGTCGGAGTGCTCGGCATCGGGGGAGTCCCCGAAGCCGGTGTGCGCGCAGCATTCGTCACGCTGCAGACCACCGCGACCGCTCCCAGCCGCATCGACTTCGCCGGCCAGACCCTGCAGCTCCGCGACGGCGTCACCACGGTGACCACCTCGGTCATCCCTGACGAGTTCGGCATGCTGCCCCTCGACATCGTATCCGGCGCACTCACGGGCTTCTCGGTGTCGGTGCTCGGCTATGTCGTCGAACCTCTCGACAACCCGGCCGCACTGCAGGGAGAGGGTGCTTTCGTGCCCCAGGCCGAGCCCGACACGCGTGGGGTCGAGGTGTCCACCGGTGAGGCCTCCGACCTCGAGATCGACGCACCCGCCGGTGCCGAAAAGGTCCTGGCTCTCGTCTCCGGTATGCAGGCCGACGCGCTCGGAGTGCTCGATCTGGGGCGGTCCGCCGGCGGACGGGCGAACGGTGTGATCGTCGACGGGAGTGCCGGGGCCGCGCCGCAGCTGGTCTTGCTCGACCCCGTCGGCAGCGCCTACGCCCACGGGTCCGACATCGCCGCTGACGTGACACCGCTCGGGTACGTGCTCGGCGCCCCCACGACGAACCCGACCGATGCGAAGATCACCCTCGACTCACCGAGCACCACGTCGGCTGACGCGACCGACACGTGGACCGTCGACTTCGCCGGAACCTGGAGCACGCCCGGCGACGTGCCGCAGCGTGTCGAAGTGACCGTCGACGGCGCGCCGTTCGGCAGCGCGCCGGCGTTCGTCGATGGCCGCTGGGCGTACACCCTCTCCCTCCCGGAGAGCGGAGACTATGAGATCTCCTTCACGCTCGTGGCCCGCGGCGGATCCCGAACGAGTGTCGATTGGAACGGCACCGTGACGGTGCCCACCGCAGACGACGTGGTCATCACCGACGACACCGTCGTGCTCGACACCACGGACATCGCCGCCTATGAGGCGGACCTGCTCTCGTTCCTGACCGACCCTGCACTGGTTCCCGGTGACATCGTCGTCGCAGACGTGTCGGATGCGACACCGGCCGGTGTACTCGGGCGCGTCGAGTCGGTCGACGTCATCGACGGACTGTGGGTGGTTCGACTGTCCACTGCCACCCTCACCGACGTCTTCCTGCAGGCGGATGTCGACGAGGCGCTCCCTGTCGGGGGCGGAGAGCCGACGGTCAGGGAAGAGAGCGAAACCGTCGAGATCGTCGATGGAGAAGCGACGGATGGGGGAGATCCCGTCACCGCGTCATGGGCGACTGTGCCGGCCGAACAGGTCGACATCACCGACGGACCCCTCGACGCACTCGATGACAGCCCCATCGCAGACGACGAGAACACGACCCCGGATGCCGAAGCGGTGGGCGCCGGAACCTCGGCGGCGGTCGCGCTGCTGTCATCACCGTTGCAGGTCTCTCTCAACCCGATGGCGCTGGCCTCGAATGCTGTCCGCGGGCTCCAGTTCGTCCAGGCCATGCGTGCGACCGTGCCCGCGGCGACGTTCGAGCCGGCCTCGATCGCACACGTCGTCGAAGCGGAATTCACCTCGGGCAAGCAGATCACCGTGCAGGCACGAGCCCAACTCAAGCTCGCACTCAAGGTGACCATCGACATCGAAGTCCGGTGGACCGAAGGCTCCGCGTGGCCGCCGAAGCCCCCGCTGCCCTACCCGCACCTGAACGAATTCAAGAACGTTCTCGAATCGAGCGCGTCGGCGGAAGCGACCGCCTCTGCCACGGTGTCGAAGAAGTACGAATGGTCGAAGGAGAAGAGCTTCACCCGAGAGTTCGCACCGATCTCCTTCGCGGTCGGTCCGGTACCGGTCGTCATCACCTCCGAGATCGGCATCACCCTCGAGGCGTCGATGTCGATCGCGGGAACGGCGAAGATCGTCGTCGAGACCTCCTACACCCGCACGCAGGAGCTCGGGTTCGCCTTCAAGGACGGTTCAGCACAGCTTGTCGATCCCTCGCCCCAGACGACGGTGACACCACCACACTTCACCGAAGACTCGGGCCTCTCGGCATCCGCGAGTGCCACCGCGGGTCCGACGTTGTCCTTCACGGCGAAACTGTGGGACCTCGCCGGTCCTCAGCTGGAACTGTCGCTGAAGGCCGCGATCGACGCGAACGGCTCTGCAACCGTGGGCGATCCCTTCTTCACCGCCGAGGCGGAACTGGCCATCGTCGGTGCGTTCGCGGTGAAGGTCCTCGTGACGGTGCCGATCATCGATGTCACCGTCGTCGAGGCCACGCTTCTGGAGAAGTCGAAGAAGTGGACGCTGTGGAAGGGGGCGTTCGACCTGAAGAACTTCGTCAATCCCGGCGCACCCGCCCCCGATCCCGGCGAGAGCGACACCGACTACGGCGGCGACCAACTCACCCCGGCGCCGGATGTCCTCGACGCCATCGAGATCGTCGGCGCGGACGCCACCGCCGCGTACTTCGTCGAAGGGCCTCCCGCACCTGACGCCTTCGCGGTGTTGTCTCAGCCGATCGGAGGGTTCCCGACCGAGGGTGAAGACTACTTCGCCATGTCGACCGGCTCGTTGTCCGAAATCACCGGAGCTCCGGCGGGAAGCTGGAGCGGGGTGCCCTCGCCGCGCTCGGGCGCCGTCTTCGACGCCACGACTCTGCGGATCGACCTCGCGATCCCCGAAGGGACGAACTGCCTCGCCGGGCTCGACTTCCGCTTCTACTCGGATGAGTACCCGGACTATGTGGGATCGCGCTACAACGACGCGTTCGTCGCCGAGTTCGGAAAGACGACGTGGGAGATCGACGGGTATGACGTCTCGGCGCCACGCAACTTCGCGTTCGATGAGCTGGGGAACCCGGTGACCATCAACGCGGCCGGCCCGTACACGATCAACGCGGAGAACGCGGAGGGTCTCTACGGAGGAGCGACGGAGATGCTTCGCGCCTCCACCCCGGTGCTCAGCGGCAACACCTCGCTCTACCTGTCGATCTTCGACCAGGGCGACGGCGTCCTCGACTCGACGGTGCTCGTCGACCGCATCGAGTTCACCTCGGTGGTCGACCCGGCCATGCAGTGCAGCGCCGGAGTAGCGGAGCACTGAGCTCGACGGTCGGATGGGCCGGTGCGCGCCGACCCATCCGACCGCGTGGCGGCATCTGTCCTGGCTGGGCGCGCGAGCGTCGGTAGGATTCGACCACGCCTGCGCGTGTCGCATCTGGGAAGGAAGCCATGCGCCCTGAGAGTTCCACCCCGAATCAGAACTCCCTCGACGACCTCGTCTCCGATCTTCAGCGCCTGCGCCTGGAAAGCGGCGACATCAGCTATTCCCAGATCGCCGAGCGCGTGCGCTCGCTCCGTGAGGAGCGCGGCGATCCCCCGGCTGCCGCCTTCGTCGGCCGTTCGACGATCTACGACGCTTTTCGACCCGGCCGGCGTCGCATGAATCCGAGTCTGGTGGCCGATATCGCCGCCGTGCTCGGTGAAGACGCGGATGCTGTGGACGCGTGGCGCGAGGCGTGCATCCGAGCCCGCTACAGCGCACCCACCTCACCCAACCGGCCGCCGGCGGAGGGTGGTGCCCCGAGAGGCCCTTCCCGTCCGGCCGACGAAGTCCCCTCGTCGCAGCCGGCGCCTTTCGCCGAGAAGGCGTATTCGACACGCGACACCGTGAGAGCGGGCCTGTTCGTCATCGTCGTCGGTGTCATCGTGAACCTCACCGGTTCCGGGCTCGTCATCGCTCTGCCGCTGCCGATCTACCTCGACATGATCGGAACGGCGATCACCGCGATGGTCGTCGGTCCCTGGGCGGGCGTTGCCGTCGCCGTTCTGACGCACGGTGCCTTCGCTCTGGTGGACGGCGTCCCCGACAGCCTCTGGTTCACGTTCGTGAACGCGACGGGGGCGCTCATCTGGGGGTACGGCGCCCGTACGTTCGGTTTGGCACGTTCCCCACTTCGTATGCTCTTCCTCACGTCGGTGGTAGCCCTGTGCTGCAGTGTCGTCGCCGTCGCGTTGATGATCGCGGTCTACGGCGGCTTCTCCCTCCATGGCGAGGCCCAGCGCATGGCTGAAGGGCTGGTGGCGGGCGGCTACAGTCCGACGGCGGCCATGCTGACCGCGAACCTCATCACCTCGGAAACGGACAAGCTCGTCTCCGGATTCGTCGCACTCATCGCGGCGCCCGCACTCGCGCGCGCCCTGCCACCCTTCTCCGACTCCGCGTCCGAGGTCTTCGGGGTTCCTGGCGTCGCCCGGAGCTGACGCGCTCGACGGTTTCGGCCGAGGCGAACGGTGCGGAGGAGACCGCCTCGTCTGTTCGGGCGCGCACCGAGACCAAGCGTGCGGTACAGGTGGATCAGATGGGTGGAGTCGGTGCCAGGCGCGGACGATCCGACGGAACCGATGGGGGTGTCGGACGGGGGTTCGCGATACCGTCGTGACGTGAGCGAGCGGAGCGAGTGGGTCGTCCGGGCCATCCATCTGCTGGAGGCCGACGCGAACCGCACCTCCGACACCCACCTGCATGTCTTCCCACTACCGGCCGAGTGGGGGATCGACCTCTACCTCAAAGACGAATCGGTCCACCCCACCGGGTCGCTCAAGCACCGGCTCGCGCGGTCGCTGATCCTCTACGGGCTCGTCAACGGGGAAGTCGGGCCCGAGACCGTTCTCGTGGAAGCATCCAGCGGGTCGACCGCCGTGTCGGAGGCGTACTTCGCGCGCATGCTCGGGTTGCGGTTCGTCACCGTCGTGCCCCGCACGACCAGCCAGGAGAAGATCGAACTCATCGAGTTCTACGGCGGCGAATGCCACTACGTCGACGAACCCATGGAGGTCTACGCCGAAGCCGAGCGCATCGCCGAAGGCTGCTGCGGGCACTACCTGAACCAGTTCGCCTACGCCGAGCGTGCCACCGATTGGCGGGGCAACAACAACATCGCCGAGAGCGTGTTCAGCCAGATGTCGCTCGAGCGGCATCCGATCCCCACCTGGATCGTCGTCAGCGCCGGAACCGGGGGAACCTCCGCGACCTTCGGACGCTACGTGCGCTACCGGTGCCACGACACCCGCGTCGCCGTCGTCGACCCGGAGGGGTCGGTGTTCTACGACGCCTGGCGGCTCGGTGACCGGTCGGTGGTGACGGGGGAGCGGTCGCGCATCGAGGGGATCGGACGCCCGCGGGTGGAACCCTCGTTCGTGCCGAGCGTGATCGACGAGATGCTGCAGGTGCCCGACGCCGCCTCGATCGCCGCGATCCGGCTGCTGCGGCAGAAGACCCAGCACTGGGCGGGTGGATCGACCGGCACGAACCTCGTCGGAGCGTTCCAGCTGATCGCCCGCATGCTCGAGGCGGGGGAAACCGGGTCGGTGGTCACCCTCATCTGCGACGGCGGAGCGCGCTACGCGCACACGTATTACGACGACGCGTGGGTGCAGGCGCAGGGGATGGACCTCGCACCGTGGACGGCGCGGATGGAACGGTTCCTCGCCGACGGGGTGTGGGAGTAAGGGCAGCCACGCTCACCCCGGTCAGTACATCTAGTGCTCCTTGAGGAAGGCGAAGTGCGCGGAGGCGTATTCGGCATCCGACGGCTTCTGATGGTATTTCTTGGCCGCCAGAACCGCACGGTCGAAACACTCCATGTACTCCTCTGTGGCGCTGATACTGATGATCTGGCCCACCTCGGGAAAGAAGAGTTCGAGGGGAGAGATGTGGAAAGTGTCCTTGCCGGGTTCGAGGGATCGAAGCCCATCGGCGGTGACAGCGAAGTAGGGTTCCACGCGTTCCCACACAGGAACGTCGCTCACATCCCACACATGCGCTTCGAAGCCATCGATGAGCCCCGCGGCGGTGAGGACGACCGTTTGGCCCTCGGCGCCACTGGGAAACATGAGGTGTCGTGACATCCGGGCCAGGGCGGCATCCACGATGACCCGCGAGGGCGCGCCCCGGGGGCGCTTGGTCCCCAAGCGCGTCGCGACATCGCGGGGCTCGCGAGACTTGATCGACGTGACGGTCCCCTCGACGGCGTCGGCGACCTTTCGCCGAGATATCGTGCGCTCAGGTGACAGGACGACGAACACGGGTGGGCGCTCCTCCCGGAACACCTCAGCGCACGCCAGCGACCGGAACGGTTTGATCAGCCCCTGCGTCCGCTCGGTCGGTTCCTCGCCGTGAGCATCGGTATCCGGCATGAGCCGGAAGGCGACCCGTGCAGACCGCAGCGCGTCGACCGCGGGGCTTGTGGTGGGCATGAGGTAACCATATTCCTCGTGCCCTCCGCACGGTCGGTGGCCCCTTTCGGGTGAGCCGGCAACACGATCCTTCGGATGTCCAGGGCGATGCGCTCGACACCGGGGCCGACGACGTCTCAGCCGTCAGTTTCGACAACGGCACGCGCGTGGTCGTCACGGCCTGGGATGGGGAAGCGACGGTCACCGTCAGTGCGCTCGACGGCGCCGCGGCGCTCGCCGTGGAACGGTTCCTCGCCGACGGGGTATGGGAGTGAGGCCCCTGTTCTTCGGGGCGTTCAGGTCGGTTGGGCTCAGCCCGAAGCGTATGAGCCATGGTCGGTCTCGCGACGTGCTCAGAACTCCAGCAAAGTATCGCGGAACAACGAGTGGCTGTACCCGTCGCGCATCAGGCCCTTCTTCCGGAGGGCTGGGGCAAGGCCATCGGTCACCTCGGCGACGTTTCTGCGCGTCACGGGAAGGCTGATGAGGAAGCCGTCACCGCCGACCTCTTCCATAACGTCGCCCATCTGACTCGCGATGGAGTCGGGGCTCCCCACCAACTCAACAGTCGAACGTACCGGCTCGGAGGCGAACTCGCGCAGCGTCATGCCAGCACTCTTGTCGCGGTTGTGATCGATTGTGCTACGACTCGCGTTCGTGAAGAAGGACGGCACGGGGGCGTCGAGGTCGAACGTGCCATAGTCCACCCCGGAGTAGTACGACAAGAACGCCAGATTCGCCTCGAGGTTCGCTTCCTTCGCCGCCTTCATGCGCTCCCACTTGACCTGTGCATCATCGTCGGTCTCGCCGATCACAGGTGATACGAGGAAAACGATCTTCACGTCGTCGGGGTTGCGCCCGAACGAAACCATCCGGCGCCGAACGTCGTCGCGATACTCTTTCATCGCTTCGACACCCTGCACGTTGCTCAGCAGCAGATCCACATTGCGTGCTGCAAAGTCACGACCCCGCGCAGACCCGCCGGCCTGACACAGCACGGGGTATCCCTGCGGGGAAGGAGCTGTGTTCAGCGGCCCGCGAGAGCGATAGAACTCGCCCTCGAAATTGATCGGATGCACCTTGGTGTGATCCGCATACACGTGCCGCGATTCGTCGAGCACCAACGCATCCGCCTCCCACGACGCCCACAGCCGCTTCACAAGATCGACCCACTCATCGCCCATCTCGTAGCGGTGATCGTGCTCACGCTGTGCGTCGAGCCCAAAGTTCTGTGCGGTCCGATCGTTGTGCGACATCACCAGGTTCGCCCCCACTCGACCGTCGGTGACATGATCGAGCGTCGAGAGTAGTCGCGCGGCAAGGAATGGCGGGTAGAACGAGGTCGTTACCGTCGGCACCAATCCGATGTGACGGGTGTGCTCTGCGATTACCGGCACGTATGGCATCGGATCGTGCTTCGGGGACATGAACCCATTGGTAAGCGTGAATTCTTGACTGCCCTTGTAGACGTCCTGGACGAAGAGCGCGTCCTCCATGACGATGCAGTCCAAGCCACCTCTCTCCATCGACTTGGCGGCGTCGACGAAGAGTTCTGGTTTCATCCAGTTGGTTGCCCCGTCGTTCCCCGCCCACGTCGAGTTCCACGATTGCATTTGGAACCCCATGAACCAACCAAGATGAAACATTTTGCACTTCCCAATCGTCGCGAACTTCCACCGCTATCCTGCGTGCGGAATATTTCGTTCAGGGGGCCTGCCATATCACGCCGCCATTACGCCACCTGCGAGCGGTTGGGAACCGCGCGAATCGGACGTTGCGACTGTGCGGGGCGTGAATGCGCCAGGCGGCGGAGAGCCCACTGGCTCCCACTGTGTCTCACGTTGTGAAATCTGCGTGACAAGTCGCCTTTCTTGCTGGCCCAAGGGGATAGCCTGCACGCTACTCGGCGGTATTCACCGTCCGCCGGGTTCCCCGCGTCAACGGCGACGGCAGTTCGTGAATCCTTTCCCGGAGGTCGTCGTGAGCAACACACATGGAAATGCCCAGATCTCAGAGCTGCGGCGCGTGCACGACGATAGGCAACGACGGCTGTACTACGACATCCACCTCGACAACTCGGCCGACCACGCCGCGACATCGGCCCGTCGCGCGTACGAGATGATCCGGACACTGCTGCGGTCGGGTTCACTGGGTCCTTCGGAAGCGATCTCTGAGTCGGCGCTCACCCAGACACTCGGAGCGAGTAGGAACGCCGTCCGCAAAGCACTCCAACAACTCGCGGACGAGGGCGTCGTCATCCGTCGCCCGAAGAACGGCACGCGGCTCTCCCATGAGTTCGTTCGTGTGGAAGGTGGGCAGGTCGTGCCCCATGGGATGACGCTCGGGGCGGGTGACGGTCGCTTGGTGATCGAGCAAACCCGCAATGAGCCCGTTCGGTTGACGCCGATATTGAAGGCGAAGCTCGACACCGAGGACACATGGGGGGTGCTCTCTGAGTCACGCTTCGCCGTCGACGACGAGCCCCTCTCGCTTCGCGTCGGCTACATCACCGGCAACGTGACCGAAATCGAACGGCGTCTGAAGAAGTTCGATCGGGCGAAGTCTCCTCCGTATGAAGAGGCATTTCACCAGCTCTACGGCGTCGAGTTCGGCTCGAGCCACAGCACGTTCGAAGCCATTCGATGCGAAGCGCGGACTGCTCGGATACTCGGGATCGAGGCCGGTGCCCCCGTGCTCTTGAGCGAAATGGTGGTTCGCGACCGCGAGGGTGCCCCGCGCGAACTGTCGTATACCTACTACCGCAGCGACCGCGTGTGTATCTCGCACGCCACGTACGCCGCGCGCGGGCCAGGCTGGCTACCTGCATAGGTGCCAGAGCCGACGCCTCCTCGCCCAGGAGCCGCGGCAACAAGCTGTCTTCAGTGCCGGCGGGCCATTCCCAGCGCGCTGACCGATGCGACAGCAATCGAGCTCGCAGCGACGAGCGCAAGACCGAGCGGCCCCGGAGCGTTCACGATACTCACGAGCGGACCGACGATTCCACCTATCGCGAACTGCGTCACACCCAGCACGCCGGATGCGGCTCCCGCTCGATCCGGTTGCGAGCGCATTGCCCACGCGACCCCAAGCGGCATGGTCACCCCGAGTGCAGCGACCATCACGAACAGGCACGCTGCGAGCGCTGGCCATTCGCGGACCCCGGCCCACCACAGGACCGCCATCATGGCGCACGCGGCCGCGGCGACAGGGAAGGCAGAGAGTACCACTCTCCGTACGCCGAATCGGAGCGCGAGTCGCCCCCCCATGTTGCTGGCGATCGCGAATCCTGCGCCGTTGATGCCGAACAGGATGCTGAACAGGATGCCGGTGAGTCCGTACGCCGAGCTGTAAATGAAAGAGGACGACAGAACGTACGAGAACATCGCCGCATAGGAGAACGCGACGACCAGGCACGGCCATACGAAGCGCGGATCGCGCAGCATGTCCCGATAGTCCGCAACCAATTCGCGAGGTCGAGGCGTTCGGCGTCGACTTTCCGGCAAGGACTCGCGGTACCCGAACGCCGCGTATGCCGTGAGAGCCACACCGATCGCGCCAAGGAAGACGAAAACGCCCTGCCAAGGCGCGAACAGCATGACGAGGGAGCCCAGTAGGGGGGACAAGATCGGCGCCACACCGGATGCTGCGCCGAGCCGCGCATACTGACGGATCAGTTCCTCACCCTCGGTCAGGTCGCGGATCACCGCGCGCCCAAGAGCCATGCCGATGCCTCCAGTCAAGCCCTGAACTGCTCGAAAAGCGATCATCGTTTCGATGTTCGGAGCTACGGCACAGGCGAATGTCGCGAGAGTCCAGACGCCCAGCCCCGCCACCAGGGGAAGCCGCCGGCCCACCGTGTCGCTGAGGGGGCCCGCGAAGAGCTGACCGACCGCGAGGCCGACCACGCACGCCGAGAGCGACGCCTGAGTACCTCCTTCTGTGGTCGCCAGAGTGTCGGCCATCTGCGGCAGCCCCGCCAGGAGGATGCTCATCGAGAGTGGGCCGAGGACGGATATCGCCGCGAGGAAAGTGAGGAGCCCCGGGCCGACGCGACGCGCCGACCCGGGGTCGATCATCTTCCGGCTCGACAGGGTCAAAACGCCTTCAGGTTGTCTTTGAAGTGCTCGTGCTCGTACTCTCCGCGCACGAGGCCGCGCTTGCGCAGAGCAGGCACAAGGCCATCGGCGATCGAGGCGACGCTACGCCGATCGATGTCATTCGCCATCAGGAATCCGTCGCCCCCGACGAAATCCATCGCTTCCCCCATCGTCTCCGCGACGGACTCGGGGGTGCCTACCAGCTTGATCGACTCCACGACATCCTGACCGAGAGCCAGCTCACGAAGGGTCTTGTTGGCGCCGTCCTTCGCGTATCTTGCCATCGAACTCTGGTGCCCGTTGACCTTCCCGGTGAGGTCAGGCATCGGCTCGTCGAGGTCGAACTGCGAGAAGTCGATGCCAGAGAAGTACGACATCGTGCTGAGTGCCTGCTCAAGGAAGGCGTCCGACTGTCGCTGTGCCCACTTCATCTCGTAGAGCTCCTCGGCGGCGCCCTGGGTGTCCGCCAGCACGGGATTGACCAGATAGAGGACCTTGCAGTCGTGAGGGTCGCGCCCGTGGGCGATCATTCGCCGCGAGATGTCCGCCCGGTATTCCTTCATCGCCTCGAGGCCCAGTGGCACACAGACGATCGTGTCGGCGTGTGCCGCGGCGAAGTCGCGCCCGGCGGGCGATCCTCCCGCCTGACAGATCACGGGGGTGCGCTGCGGCCCGGGCGGCGTGTTCAAGGGGCCGCGGGACTTGAAGAACTCGCCTTCGAAGTCGATGTGATGGACCTTGGTGTGGTCGGCAAAGATCCCTTCACTCTTGTCGTAAACGAGCGCGTCCTCGTCCCACGACTCAAGGAGTTGCGTCACCAGATCGATCCACTCACCAGCCATTCGGTAGCGCATGTCGTGCTCGTAGTGCATTTCCATGCCGAAGTTCTTGGCTGCGCCGTGGTTGCTTGACGTCACGAGGTTTGCCCCGGCGCGACCGTCGCAGAGGTGATCGAGTGTCGCGATCATCCGTGCCGCCATGAACGGCGGATAGAACGAGGTCGACATGGTCGGGATCAGACCGATGCGCGATGTGTGGTGTCCGAGGATCCCGATCAGCGCGGTGGGGTCGTTGCGTGGGGCCTCGAGCGGACCCTTCAGGTAGGTGCGCATTGACCCGCCGTAGGTGTCCGGTACCAGAAGTCCGTCTTCGAACATCATGTAGTCGAAGCCAGCACGTTCGAGCGACTTCGCCATGTCGATATACAGATCAGGCTTCATCCACTCCTTCTCGCCGACACCGGACCAGGTGCCTTTCCACGACTGAATCCCGTATCCGGAACCGACAAACCATCCGAGGTGGAACATTTGGTACTCGCTTTCTTGCGTTCGAGGCGTCCTTCGGCGTGGGCGAAGCGCGCGGCCTCGCCCACGCCTGGACGCTGATTGATCTACTGAGCGAAGGTGATGTTGGCGAAGTCGATCGCAGCCTCAGAGCGGTTCGCATATCCCTCGATCGCGAAGCTGAAGGCGGGGGAGGGCTCAATGAAGGCGATGGGGATCTTAGGTGATGCGGCCTGCCAGATCTGTTGTGCGGCGTTCCACTCAACTCCTGCCGCATCCGACAGTGCGTCCCCAGCTTCGACGCCGACAGCGACCGCGTCGTAGTACTCCTGGCTCTCCCACCCGGAATTGTTCAACGGACTCCCTGCGGTGTACGAGAGAAGAAGCTCGTATGGCGGCGACTGGCTGATCGCCTGGTCGCGCTGGATGTAGGCGTCGAAGTTGCGGCCGTAATACTGCTCGTTCGCCGTGGCTACCGGGACGGCATCGATCGTGACATCAAAGCCGGCATCGCCCGCGTATGTCTGGATCTGTACCGCTACTTCCTGTGCATCCGGCACGCCTTCAGAGACGAGGATGGAGACGGGGACCGGTGCGGTGTACCCGGCGTCCTCCAGTACTTCGAGAGCCCGCTCCGGCTGGTAGGAACCTTCTTCGATACCCTCGAGTGTTCCGCCCGGGTAGTTCGGATTGATGAAGCCGGTCATCGGCTCGGCCCGACCGAGATAAACCTGCTCGATGATCTCCTCGTAGGGCATGGCGTACCGGAACGCAGTCCGCACGGCCACGTCGTCGAACGGCGCTGCAGTCGTGTTCAGGATCGCCGAGGTGTAGTTGATTGAGTCGGCGAGGAACGTCTGTGCCGCGTCGGTCTCTTCCAGGTCGACGAGGTCCGCCGGCCGCAGCTGAACGGCGATGTCGACGTCGCCGTTCCCAACCAGGTTGGCCCGGGTGCCAGCATCATCGACAACCCGCTGAATCACCTGCTTGACTTCAGGCTCGCCAGCGTAATAGTTCGGGTTCGCGACGAGCACGAGCTCCTCACCAGGAGTGATGCTCTCGAGCATGTAGGCGCCGAATCCGTAGTTGCCGTTCTCCGCGGACCAGGCCACGGCATAGGGATCGTCCGCAGTCTCATGCGCCATGAGCAGCTCGCTGTCGTAGATGTCGGCGCTCACGTTGGCCAGAAGTGCGAGAAGCGTGAAACCGTCACCCGCCCGGTCGACGGTGATCTGCACGGTGTAGTCGTCGATCTTCTCGAACTGGCGCGCAGGGTCGACGATGGCTGGGGCCGACAGCAGGGGAGCGACGCTCGCCGTGTTCCACTTGCGTTCGTACGACCAAAGCACGTCATCTGCGGTGAGCTCGTTGCCGGCCTGGCTCAGGACTCCCTCGCGGAGATAGAAGGTGTAGACAAGGCCGTCGTCACTCACGTCGTACCCCTCCGCCAGTTCGCCTTCGAAGGTGAAGTAGTCCTGCTGGAGGTCACCTTCGTCATTCACGACATAGGGGTTCTGAATCAGTTGCGCATTGGTGTTGATTTGGTACTCGAACCCCGCGTAGGTGAAGTCGCCGTCGTCGTAGGCGAACGACGTGGGAAGCGAGGGAACCGCTTCGACGATCGTTCCCTCATTGTCCGACGAGGGCTCAGCGGTGTCGGAGCTGCCACCCGAACTGCAGGAGGCGAGCGTGAGTGCTGCTACAAGGGCAAGAGCTGCAGGTACCTGCGCTCTACGGGAGTTCTGTGGAAAGGCCACTCTCGGGGACATCGGGTTCCAATCGGTAGGGGGTGGAGGTGCTGCGAGGAACTTCAGGTGGCGTCGGGAGTCGGATCAGCGGCGCGACGATCCGCGTGCCGGGAAAGCCGTGAACGCGAGCGCGACAGCGGCAACGCAGGCAACGAGGGCGATCGCGGGGAAGGTGCCCGACCACCATCTGCCCACAGCGGCATCCGTCGCGCCGCGAGAGATCATGGCCCCCCACTCGGGAGTGGGCGGCGGGAGGCCCGCTCCGAGAAATCCCAATGCTGCGGTAAGGATGACGCTCACGCCGAACAAGACGGACATGTTGGATACTGCTGGTCCGCTGGAATTGGGCAGAACGTGCCGGAATGTGAGAGTCAGCTCGTCCGTTCCGGACATTCGCGCCGCATTGATGTAGGCCTCGCCTCTGACGCGGAGCACCTCTGTCCGGACAAGTCGAGCTTGAATCGGCGCGAGGATCACACCGAGGGCGAAGACGATAGTCGTGACCGATGGGCCGAAGAATGACACAAGTACAAGGCCAACAATCACGGAGGGAATTGCCTGGACAAAGTCAAAGACCCGCCCGGCGCCACGTGCGATACCCCCTCCGGCGCCAGCGCCGGACTCGTTCATGCCCACTAGGACACCTACTGCGATGCCGACCACCGTGGAGACCAAGACAACCGCGGTGGCGATGAAGACATTGAGCTGCGTCGCCGCCACCAGCTGAGAGAAGACATCTAGGCCGGTTGAGTCCGTCCCGAACCAATGGGCTGCGCTCGGCGGCTGCGAGGTCGGACCTGCCACACGTTCCGCGTCGTAGGGCGTGATGCTTGGGCCGATGATGGCGAGTACGGCCAGAAGTCCCAGGGGCACGAGCCGCACCCACCGGATGCCGTGTGGCTTTCTCCGCCGCTTTGTTGATGCAGAATCAGTGAGCGTCGCCATCATGACACTTCCGTCGTTCCAGGTCGGCGCCTCGGGTCGAGGAGCATATTGATGATGTCGACCAGGAGGAAGACCACGAGCGACACCGCGGCGATGACGACCAGGAACCCTTGCATCGCTGTGAGGTCGGCGCCAGCCAAGGCCTCAGTCAGATACTGACCCATGCCGCCGAACGAGAAGAGGGATTCGACGATCACGGCGCCCCCGACCAGGTAGCCGAATGTGGTTCCCACCATCGTGACGACGGGCGGGAGGGCCCGTCGATAAACGCTCGCGACGACTGCGCCGGGTGAGGCGCCCGTGGAGACACGGAACAGCGTCGCGGGTCGAACCAGTTCGGCATCGAGCTGCGCGACCAGGATGCGGAGCAACACCGCAGAGTGGGCGATCACCAGAACCGCGATCGGAAGGGCGAGGTGCGCGAGCATAGATCCGGTCGCCTCGGCGTCTCCCGAGAGCACGACATCCAGGAGCGGGAATCCTGTGACTTGCGGGGGTGAGGAGATGAACGGATCAAGGCGTCCGAGGGGAGCGGGCGCCCATTGCAACGTCGCGTAGAAGAGAAAAATCGCAAGGACTCCGACAGCGAAGTCTGGAATTGCGCCCGCGGCGCGGGAGTACGCCTTCACCATTGGCGCGAGAACCCGAACGGGTCGGAACACGGTGAAGTACGAGGCGATCAGGACAAGGACCACTGCCACGACCAGGCCCAGTGCGGCGAGCTCAAGAGTGGCCGGGAGCCGCGCAGAAAACTCGTCGGCGAGAGCCCGTTGCGTCAGCAACGACACCCCAAGATCGAGACGCGCGAGGGAGCTGACGTAGGCCACGAGTTGATCCCAGATTGTTCCGGACAGTCCCATCTGTTCCTGAACCCGTGCGTAAACCTCATCCGTCGCTTGGTTTCCCGTCACGGTGAGAACGGGATCGCCGGGGATCAGTCGCACAAGAAAGAACACGACGACGGCGAAGGTCAGCAGCTGAAACGGCAGGGCGACCAGCCGAAGAATCCACCAACGCTGCGAGCGAAAGAACCCCACTACTGCGCCCCACATGGAGCGCGAAGACTCTGCGGCAAGACTCGTCGATGCAAGCGTCACCATCACGTACCCACTTCCTGCTCGGGTGTCCTGTTGCCTTGCCGGTACGCGGCCAGGAGGCGAGCCGTGTATGGGTGCTCCGGGGCCTCGATCACACGTTGTGTCGGCCCGGTCTCGACCACCTTCCCCTGGTGCATTACGAGCAGTTCGTTGGAGATGAATGCTGTTGCAGGCAGGCCATGGGAGATGAAAGCGAGGCCAGTGTTGTGCGTGGTGCAGTACTCCTTGAGTTGATTCAGCACCTGCCCCTGCACCGAAACGTCCAGTGCGGATACCACTTCGTCGCACACGATGAACCGCGGTCGCACGACGAGCGCGCGCGCAATGGCGAAGCGTTGCCGCTGCCCGCCTGAGACCTCCTGGGGGTAGCGGTCCGCCAACGACGGGTCGAGGCCGAGCATCGCGACTGTCTCGTCAACGCGATCGCGCGTTGACGAGCGATCCAGCCCCGCGAGTTGTTGGGCGGGCCGACTCACCGCATCGCGCAGAGTTCGCAACGGATCGAAGGAAGACGATGTGTCCTGTGTGATCATCTGGACCTCGCGGCGGAATAGCATGCGCCGCGCGCGATACTTCACAAGGCTCTGAACGTCTTGGCCGTTGTAGATCACGGCGCCAGATGTCGGCCGCTCGAGACCGACGAGCATGAGGCCGAGGGTCGACTTCCCGGAGCCAGACTCACCGACGATGCCTAGTCGAGTCTGATTCGTGACCGTGAGGTTGACGTCATCAACTGCCCGATGAGAGCGGCTACCGTGTCCGAAGCTTCGAACAACCCCATCAGTGCGGAGCGTCGCCCTCCCATCGATCACCATGTGGCCCGCTCCGCAGCTGCGATTGTGGGTAGGAAGTCGAGGTTGGCACTTCCGAGAGTCGGGGTGCAGCGGAGCAGGCCTTCGGTGTACGGGTGTCGATTCCCATACCCGAGTTCGTTCACTGGGATGTCATCGACCATGTTTCCCTCGAGCATCACGAGCACCCGGTCGGCGTATTGCTGACACAGCTCGATGTCATGCGTGACGATGAGCAGCGCGGTGCGCGACTCTTCTGTCAGCTCCACCATCAGGTCCATCACGTCGCGCGCGAGCGATGCATCGAGCGCGCTCGTCGGCTCGTCTGCGATGAGCATGCGCGGCCGCCCGCAGAGGGCGAGGGCGAGCATGGCACGTTGCCTCATGCCGCCGGACAACTCATAGGGTTTGGCGCCCAGCACTCGGTCGTGGTCTCTCAGCCCGACACGGTCGAGCCAATAGTCGATACGAGTTCGCCGCTCGTTCTTTGGGACTCGACTGGGCGCGTTGCGCATGACTGCATGGAACTGGCTCCCGATCGTCCATACCGGGTCCAGCGATGTCATCGCGTCCTGGAACACCATCGTGAGGCCCGACGTTTTCCGGGGGACCCCGACTGACACCCGGCGTGTGAGGGTGTGCCCGTCGAACCTGATCGAACGGGCGCTGATGTCTGCCGAGGGGTCGACGAGAAAGCCAGCCAGCGCAAGAGCGAGCGTCGTTTTGCCGCTTCCGGACTCTCCAACGATGGCGACCCTCTCCCCGGCGCGCACGGCGAACGTCACGTCGTTCACAGCGCGTCGCGCGCTGTCGCCATAGCGAACCGCCAGGCCGTCAACCTCAAGGAGGTCGGGGTGGTCTGCTCTAGTCGTCACTGGAGGCCTCTCGCTGTCGCGCTCGGGACTTGTCATGCCCTGTGCATGGGGCTGTATCGCTTGCGACGAGATTGCGCGGTGAATGTTTCGGGTCGGACCGTGCGTCGTTTCCCTCGAATTACGCCAGGCCCGCCGCGTGGTGGGACCCGAATTACCGGGTCGCGGGCCCGATCTCCGCCGCTCAGGCGGGGATTCGGAACTCGCTTGCGGGCGTTCGACGGGCCTTGTGCGCCTTAGAGTGGATGGCCGGGGGTGTTGGCTACGTATCGAAACATCGCACTGGTCGGGCTGATCGCGACCACGCTTGTCGGGTGCGCTCCGGAGGCGGAGCCCGCGCCCACGGCCACCCCGGTCGCCGAGGTCACCCCGACCGCCACGCCGACCCCCACGCCTGACGCGTTCGACACGGTCACGTGCGATGACCTGCTCGCCGCCGAAGATGTCGCGACGGTGCTGGGTGAGGCCACGGTCGCCGCGGCCGAACCGACCTACCTGGGCGCGGTGCCGTTGCTCGGCGGCACATCCTGCACCTGGGAGGACTCGCGGACCCTGCCTTACAGCGTCACCGTGCTCAACCGGGCGGTCGTGCCGGACAGTGTCGTCGACGCCGGCTACGGGCCACCGGCCCGCTTCGCCACGATGGTCGAAGCGGGGACCAACTGGGTCATCGTCGAGGGTTATGACGAAGCCGCCAACGAGGCGCTCGCCGGCCTCGTGTCTTCCCGCGCGGCGGCATGGAACCTCGCCGACGAAGCCATCACCCCGCCCGTTGCGGTGGACTGCGAGGCGATCGCCACGACCACCGGCGCCGCACTCGGACAAGACGTGCGTCTGATCGGAACCGATGCCATCCCGCACGGCCCCACGTGGCTCAGCCTCGTCGACCACGACATGGCGGACTACTGTCCGATGAACGCCTTCGTCGAGGGCGCCTCCGCCGAGGACGTGAACGTGTTGGTCCTCTCCGGTCTGGCCGCCCCGGCGGACCCCGTCGGAGACGTCATCGACACCGGGTCAGACGACGCCTCCGCCACCATCAACGACAACGGCACTGTTCTGGTCGTCACCGCGTGGAACGGGGACGCGACCGTCACCGTCTCGAGCAGTTTGCTCGGAGGCGACTCCGCTCTGGCCATCGCGAACGACGTTCTCGAGTCGTTCTGACGCGGAGGCGTCCCGCGCCGGCGGATCGTCAGCGCTCGTCGCGACGTCGGCGACGTGTGAAGCCGACGCCGAAGCATGTGATTCCGAGGGCGCAGAATCCGACTCCGACGAGGCTGTCTCGGGTGGACAAGCTCCATGCGCCGAGCAGCAGCCACCCGACGCCCAGAACGCACATGGTCGTGGTCGAGGCCGTGCGCGTCATCGGGCAGGGGCGTCTGATCGATCGGACCGGGCGCGTTGGATCTCCTTCGTCCTCTTCTCGATGGCGAGGGCGCTGATGAGAGTGAGGGAGAGGCCCGCGACGAGAAAGGCGACCGCGGTGGCGGCAGTGGGCTCATCCGCGCTCCGCCCGGCCATAGAGGCGAAGCCCATCATCGAGAAGTGCACGGCGCTGATGGTGCAGAGAAGGGCGCCGATCAGTGCGCCGATCGCGCCCGGGCGTGTTTGGCTATGGGCGAGGGGGAAGATGCGCTTCGTCGATGTCATGATGTGGCTGGCGGTCGTCGACCGAGTCACCACCGTAACGCGGTGCGAAGCGCAGGTGAAGGGCCCCGACGTTCAGAGCGCGGACGCGATGTCGGTCTGCGCGAAGTCGTTGCCCTCGAACAGCAGCGGGGTGCCACGCGGCGGAGGCGATCGTCGCCGGCGTGGCGTCGAGAGCAACGACGCGGATATCCGCGCCCGCAGGACGACTGCAAGGTCGGGCGCGTGCGCGGTGCAGGAATGGGGTGTCTCGACGGCAAAGGGCAGGCTCGAGAGAAACTTCTCGATTTCTCCTGCGATCGGCAGTTTTCGAGGGCGGAATGTCGGTGGCCCTCCCTAGTCTCGGAGGAGATCGAACGGACGAATCGGGGCGCGATGGGTGACCAAGAGCAGCGTGAGGCGGATGCCTTCCGCGCGCGCGAACTCGTCGCTGAGGCCCGCCGGCTTCGTCAGGTGATCGCGGCGGCAGAAGCCGATCTCGCACGGACCCACGCGGACGCGTTCGCGCTCGCCGAGGAGCAGACGGGCCGCTTGCGTGATGCCTCTACACGAGAGCGCGAGATGCCGTTGCGTTCGATGGCGGCGGAGTTCGCCGTCGACGCGCGGACGAGTGACCGGACGATGCAGACGCACCTGTTCGAGGCGCACAGGACGGTCACGCAGTTCCCGGCCACGTGGGCGGCATGGCACGAGGGGCGGGTGTCACGGACACACGTTCGGGTGATCGTCGAGGCCGGGGCTGATCTCGATGACGAGCACGCGCGGGTGGCGTTCGAGCAAGACGTGCTCGACTACGCGGAGACGACGTCGCCAAACCGGTTGCGGTCGTATGCCGAGCAGGTCGCCGAGGCGCTGAATCCGCGGAGTATGCAGGAACGACACGACGAAGCCGTGCATGGCAGGCGGGTGTGGGTCGAAGACCTGCGCGACGGCATGTCGATGCTCGGCGCGATCGGGCCCTCCGTCGAGATCCACGGCGTCTACGACCGGCTTACGCGGCAGGCGAAGGCGATCAAGGCCGCCGATCGGGCCGCGCGGCGCGAGGCCGTGGAGGGTGGCGGCGGGCCCGCGGTCGCGGAGGCCGACGCGGGGCCCGCGGGCGTAGGGCCCGCCGGCGTGGGCGGCGGTGGGGGTGCTGACGCGGTGGGTGGCGGTGTCGATGGTGAGGTGTGGTTCGACGAGCGGACCCTCGATCAGATCCGCACCGACTTGCTGCTGGACATGATGCTCACCTCCACGCCGTCGGTTGATGGGGCCGGCGGTGTTGTCGAGGGTGGGTTGGGGGCGATCCGGGCGCACGTCCAGGTCACCGTTCCAGCCACCAGCCTCGCGGGAACAACCACCGGGGGTGCGGAACTGGACGGCAAGTGCGCGGTGGATGCCGAGACGGCGAGAATCCTCGCTGGGAACGCCCCCGGGTTCGACCGGGTGTTCCTCGACCCGATCGGCGGGGCGGTTCTCGCAGTCGATCGACGGCACGCGACCGCGGCGCAGAAACGGTACCTGATGGCCCGGGACGTGAGATGCCGATTCCCCGGGTGCCGGAGACCCGCGAGGGAGTGCGACTGGGATCACCGGGAGGACTATGCCCTCGGCGGGAAGACCGATGTCGAGAATCTCGGGGCGTTCTGCAAGAGACACCACACCCTGAAACACGCCGCCGGATGGACCGTGGTGCAGCATCCGGGTGGACGATTGCAGTTCACCGCACCCTCCGGACTCGAGTACACCGACGACCCACCACCACGGGTGATGTTCATCCCCGACCCACCGCCCGATCGGGGTCGGGCGGGTGTCGACGACGTGCGCGCGCCGTTCTGACCGATCTGACCCACGTGATTCCTCGGGGTTGGTGGTGAAGGGCGATCGCAGGCGTTGCGACCGCAGGCTGACCCGCCGGGTCGGCCGCACTGAGTGGCCTCCGGGATGTCTCTAGAGGTCTCAGGTGCGGAGCGTGCCGAGCCACTGACCGGGGTCGGTAGCGCTGGTCAGCGCGGTGCCGCTCACCAGCCAGTTCGCGCCGTGACGTCGGGCGCGCATCCCGCGCTCGCCGTCCACGCTGCCGTCCACCCCGCGGAGCGGGTGCGCCTCGAGCGTGCTGAGCACCGGGAGACGATGCTCGAGAAAGCCGCTCCCGGCCTTGCCGGGCGAGACGGTCATCACGAGGACAGCGACATCCGCTTCGAGCTCGGGCGGTACCTCGTCATCGGGGGAGATCGCGAGCCCGGGGCGAACGCCCCGCTCGCGGATGCGATCGTGCGCCTCCCGCCACACCGGGCTCTCCGCGTGCACCACGATCACGTCGCAGAACGTCGCCCATTCCTCGATCTCCGGCAGCGGGTCCGCAAGCATCAGATGCGCTTCTGCCGTCAGGCCCGTGCGCCGGGTGAGCTCCCTCGCGGTCTCCGGTGAGAACCCTCCCGACGGCCCCAGCGAGCCATCCGCACGATCCCAGTGCCAGACCGAAAGGCCCGCGGCCGCCAGCCGGTCCGCTTCCACGCCCAACTCCGCCGTGGGCACCGACCAGAGCGACCCCGCGACCCGAACGCTCATGCGCGCCCGGCCCGGTCGACCGGCGGGCCGGCGAGTGCTTTCTCGGCCAGCGCATGATCGGTGACCAGACCGCTGATGAGGCCCGCCCGCGCGACGGCGACGACCGCGTTGGTCTTCTGCTCGCCCGCGGCGACGGCCAGCACACGGGGGATCGCACGCAACTGGCCAGAGCTGATCGCGATCGTGCGTTCGGCGAAGTCCTCCGCCAATTGTGAACCGTCATCGGCGAGCAGAGTCGCCGAGACCTCGGCGACGACGCCGCGCTCGTGCAATTCCTCGCGCTCCTGGGGTGGGAGGAACTCGTACAGCTGAGAATCGGGCGGCTCCCACGAGCCCACCGAGACCAGCGCGGTGGTGACATCGGCGAACAGATCCATCGCCCGTGCGATCTCCGGCTGCTCGCGCAACGAACGCGCCGTGTCGGCGCTGGAGACCACCAGCGGGGCGAAGATCGGGTGCGCAGAACCGCCCGAGTTCTGAGCCATCAACCGCACCAACTCGACCGGTGACTGGCCGAGGTCCGATCCGGCCGCCCCGGTCAACTGCACGATCGACATACGGGGCAGGCGCGGAAGTTCCGTCGTCAGCGCGCTCAACGTCCGCCCCCACGCCAGACCGAGGACCTCGCCATCGCGCAGCGTGGCGCTCAGATGCTCCGCACCCGCGGAAGCGACCTGCCGACGCACACGCTCGGGATCGCCGTCCGAATGCACCACGACCACCTCCGACAATCCGAGGTGGGAGGCGAGCTGGTCCGACAGATCCGAGTCGACGGCGCCGTCGTCGTTCAGGGTGATCGTGACGAGTCCGCGTGCGCGGGACATCTCCAGCATGCGGGCGACCTTGAACCGTGAGATCCCGAACTCGTTGGCGATCTCGACCTTGCTGCGGTCCTCCAGGTAGAAGCGCCGTGCCACCGCGAGCAACTGACTGCGCTCCTGGACCGTCAGGTCCTCCGATGCTCCGGGCTTGTCCCGTGCCATGTTCGTCCCCCTCTGATGCGAGACGTTTGCGCTCTCGCTGTCGCAACTCTAGTATTGCACATATGGGCGGCACCGGCGCTCATATGAGCGAGGCTCACGATGACTGAAGACCCGGTTGCAAGGAGGCAGAGAAGGATGCGTCGACGCATACCGAACGAGGTGGGGATCGCAGCGGTCTTGGTGTTGGTGGTGCTGGCATTCAGCCTGCTCTCGCCGAACTTCCGCACCCTCGACAACGCGCAAGTGCTCTTGCTGAACGGGGCCGTGATCGCGTTCCTCGCCCTGGGGCAGACCTTCGTCCTGCTCACCGGGGGAATCGATCTGTCCACCGGCTCGAACGTCGCGCTCACCGGGATGATCGCCGCGTTGACGATGCAGGCCGGCATGCCCTGGTGGATCGCGGTCCTCCTCGCCATAGCCGTCGGTCTCCTGGTCGGCTCGATCAACGGCGCGCTCGTCTACTACCTCAAACTCCCGCCGTTCATCGTCACGTTCGCGACCTTCGGTGTGGCGGCGAGCATCCCGCTCATCCTCACGGGAGCCAGCTCGGTCAACGTCGCCGACCAGTTCTTCGCGATCATCGGTCGCGGATCGCTCTTCGGGATCCCCATGCCAGTCGTGCTCGTGATCATCGCCGCGGCCATCTTCGGCTTCGTGCTGCGCTTCACCTCCACCGGCGTGCACATCTACGCCGTCGGCGGCAACGCCGAGACCAGCCGCCTCGCCGGTGTCAACAGCGGCCGTGTCATCGTGCTCGCCTACGCCCTGAGCGGGCTGTCCGCGGCAATGGGCGGACTCATCGTCACCAGCCGCCTCATGGTCGGCTACCCCAGCGCCGGCTCCGGCAACGAGCTCTTCTACTCCATCGCCGCCGCGGTGGTCGGAGGCGTGAGCTTGTTCGGAGGCATCGGTTCGATCAGCGGCGCCCTCCTCGGAGCGCTCCTGATCGCCACGGTCTCCAACGGGATGAACGTGCTCGGCGTGCAGAGCTACTGGCAGCCGCTCGTGATCGGCGTCATCATCCTCGGTGGCGTCATCATCGACACCCACCGCCGTCAACTCTCCCTCAGCAGTCTTCTCGGCAGACTGCGCGGACCCCGCGGTGACCACCCCGATCGTCCCGCTGCACCACGTGCCGCAGCGGGAACCCCCGACGCCGTCGGTGCGACGGCAGAACCGACACGCACCGGCAGCTGACCCCCTGGGTGGGCCTGAGCCGCCCCACCCCTCCCCATACGAGGCTCACCACACATCACACCAAGGAGCAACCATGCGACGACGCATCACACTCACCGCGGCGGCGGCAGGCTTCGCCCTGCTGCTCGCCGGCTGCAGCGGGGCGATCGACACCGGAACCGGTGGCGACGCCGCGAGCGACGACGGCACGATCCCGCGCCCGGCTGCGTGCGACGAGGAGAACCCCTACCTCGCGGTGGCGCTGCCGAACCTCACCAACCCCTACTACGTCGCCATGAAGCAGGGCTTCGAAGACCAGGGCGCCGCGCAGGGCTTCGACGTCGAGGTGCAGATCGCCAACGACGACGACGCCCAGCAGCTGTCGCAGGTGCAGACCATGCTCCAGAAGGAGCCGTGCGCCCTCGCGCTCAACGCGGTCAAGTCCGAGCCGGCCGCGGCGATCGTCAAGGCGGCCAACGATGCCGGCGTGCCGGTGTTCACCGTGAACGTCACCGTCTCGCCGGAAGCCCTCGAGGCGCAGGGCGCGTCGATCGTGCAGTACCTCGGCGCCGACAACGCCGCCGGTGGTGAGCAGATGGCCGAGCAGGTGCTCGCCGACTTCGGTGACGACGCCGAGCTGACCATCGGATTCGTCACCGAACCCGACGAGGTGCCCACCGTCGAGCGCGACGGCGGGTTCGAGTCGGTGATCTCCAGCAACCCCAACGCCGAGATCGTCGCCACCGTCGACGGCAACGTCAAGCCCGACGACAGCCTCGCCGCCACGACCGAGATGCTCAGCGGAAACCCCGACATCAACGTCATCTTCGCCAGCACCGGCCCCGGCACCTACGGCGCCCTGCAGGGGCTCGACGGTCACCCCGACGTCTCCCTCTACGGTTTCTGCGCCTCGGAAGAGCCCGTCGAGGGCCAGTACAAGGGATGCGTCGCCCAGGAGCCCGAGTCCTACGGTGCCCAGGTCGTCGACCAGGTCCGTGAGTGGGTCGACGGCGCGACGCCGGCCGAAGAGATCCTCCTTCCGCTGAAGTTGTTCGTCACCGGCGAGACCCCCGCACCGGGCGAGGTCGGCTGACATGGCGGCGATGGACGCGGCCACCGGCGCCGCAATGGACACCGCGGCCGGTTCCGGCCTCGAGGTTCGAGACGTCGTCATGAGCTACACAGGCGTGACGGTGCTGAAGGGCGTGTCCATCGCCGTCCGGCCCGGCGAGGTCATCGGCCTGGTCGGGCACAACGGGGCGGGCAAGTCCACCCTCATGCGGGTGATCTCGGGGGCGATCAAGCCGGTCTCCGGCTCCGTCCTCCTCGACGGAGAACCCACACCCCTCGGGTCACCGATCGACGCTCTCCAGGCAGGGATCGCCACGGTCTACCAGGAACTGTCGCTGCTGCCGAACCTCACAGTCGCTCAGAACGTGTTCCTCGGTCACGAGCGCACTCGGGCGGGGATGCTCAGCAAGGACGAGATGCGCGAACGCACCCGAGCGCTCGCCGAGGAGTTCGGACTGAACGTCGACCCCGACGCGAAGGTCGGGACCTACCCGGTGGCCACACGACAGTTGCTGGAGATCGCGATCGCGACCCACCGCAACGCCCGCTTCCTGCTCCTGGACGAGCCCACCACGAGTCTCGAAGGAGCGCAGGTGGACCGGTTCCTGGAAATCGTGCGCTCGCTGTCGAACCGCGGCATCGGCATCATCCTCGTCGACCACAAGCTCGAAGAGCTCTACGCCGTCGCTTCCCGCGTGGTCGCGCTCGTGGACGGCGAGGTGCGCATCGACGCGAACGTCGGCGAGGTCTCCCGCCAAGAGATCGTCACCGCCATCGCCGGCGAGGAAGCCGTGGACCTGGCCGATCGCGCGACTCGAACGCCGCGGGTCGCACCGGAGCACACCCGTCCGGTCACCGTCTCGGTCGAACGCCTCGCCACCTCCGACATCTCCGACGTCACCCTCCGCGCGCACGAGGGGCGCGTGCTCGGGATCTACGGACTCGTCGGATCCGGGCGCACCGAATTGCTGCGCGCGTTGGTCGGACTCGACGGGATCAGATCGGGCCGCGTGACCGTTTTCGGCAAGCCCTATGCGCCGCGCGGACCCTCTGAGGCGATGAAGACCGGCGTCGTCTACGTCACCGAGGAGCGCAAGATCGACGGCATCGTGCCGCAGCTGGATTCCGCGACCAACGCGATGCTGCCGGTGCTGCACCGTGCATACCGTTGGGGTCGGCTCGACCGGGGGCGCCTGAGCGCCATCGCCGCCGGCTACATGGATCAGCTCAAGGTGAAAGGCGACCGCACCGGCCCGGTCGAGCGCCTTTCCGGCGGCAACCAGCAGAAGGTCATCTTGGCGCGCGCCCTCGCCCAGCAGCCCAAGGTGCTGCTGCTGGACGAACCCACCAAGGGTGTAGATCTCGGGGTCAAGGCCGACATCCACCAGATGGTGCGGCGCCTCGCCCATGAGGAGGGCCTGACGGTCATCGTCGTCTCCAGTGAAGAGGAAGAGATCTGCGAGGTCTCCGACGACGTCGTCGTGATGAGCAACGGCGTCTCCGACGGGACGGTCCTCGACCCCCACACCCTCACTCCCGCATCCCTGCGCCACGCGGCGTGGGACGCCGCCTGAAAGGAAGGACCCCCGTGTCCCACGAAGCCACCCTGGAAGCTGCCCGCGCCGTCGTGCGCAACGAAGGTGCGGCCGTGCTCGCCGTCGCCGACCAGCTCGACGACTCCTTCATCGAGGTCGTCGACCTCCTGCAGTCCTGCACCGGAAAAGTGTTCGTCACCGGATCCGGCACCTCCGGAGCCACCGCCCGCCGCATGGCGCACCTGCTCGCCGTGTGCGGCACGCCCTCGACCTTCATCCACCCGATGGATGCCCTGCACGGCACCATGGGGGCACTCGCGGCGGGGGACGTGCTCATCTCGATCTCGCGGGGCGGGGAATCGGCAGAGATCAACGACTTCTCGACGCGCGCGCAACGCCGCTCCGTCTCGGTCGTGGCCCTGACCGCGGAACCGGAGTCCACCCTCGGGCGCCTCGCCGACGTGACGGTCACCCTCATCACCGAAGGCGAAGGTGACCCGGGCGGTGTCATCGCGATGGGTAGCACCCTCGTCACCTCGGTGTGGGGCGATGCGCTGGCCAACATCCTCATGCGTCGTCGCGGGTACGGCTGGGACCAGGTGCTCGAGACCCATCCCGCCGGGGCGGTCGGGCAGATCACCGACCTCCCGGACCCGCTCACCGGCATCGACGCGCCCGCGTCGGCCTGACCCCTCAGGATGGGCGCATGAGCATCGTCGCGGGCGTGGACAGTTCCACGCAGTCTTGCACCGTCGAACTCCGTGACGCCGACACCGGGCGGCTGCGGGGAACAGGGCGGGCGGCACACCCGCCCACCACCCCGCCGCGTAGCGAGCAAGACCCCGAACGGTGGTGGAGTGCGCTGCGAGAGGCCCTGCTCGCAGCCGTCACCGACGCCGGCATCGACGCGACCGAGATCGCCGCGATCAGCATCGCCGCCCAATGCCACGGGCTCGTCCTCCTCGACGAGCACGGGCGGGTGCTGCGTGCCGCGAAGCTCTGGAACGACACCGAATCCGCGCCACAGGCCCAACGCGCCGTCGCCGCCCGCGGAGAGCGCGCGTGGGTCGACGCGATCGGTTCGGTCCCGACCGCCGCCTTCACGATCAGCAAGCTGATGTGGGTCGCCGAGCACGAACCCGACGTGCTCGACCGGGCGCGTCACGTCCTCCTCCCGCACGACTTCCTCACCTTCCGCCTCGCCGACCGGGCGGTGACGGATCGTTCAGAGGCTTCCGGAACGGGGTACTACTCCGCACGCGAGGGACGGTGGCGGACCGACCTCCTCGACGAGTTCGTCCGCGCCGACCTCGAGTGGGAGTCGATGCTGCCGACGGTGCTCGGGCCCGACGAGGTCGCCGGAACGATTTCGACCGGCGCCGCAGAACAGCTCGGGCTCGGCCACGATGTCGTCATCGCCGCCGGTGCGGGCGACCAGCACGCCGGGGCGCTCGGTGTCGGCCTGAAGGAAGGCGACGTCCTCTACAGCCTCGGCACCTCGGGGGTGGTCATCACCACCTCGCGCAACCCGGTGTTCGACCCGTCCGGCGCCGTCAACGGCGTCGCCGACGCCGCGGGCGGCTACCTGCCGCTGATCTGCACGCTCAACTCCACCAAGGTCACCGACGCCACGGCCCGCTGGCTGAATGTGACGCTCTCCGAGCTCTCCGAGTTGGCGCTGGCCGCCCCGCCGCGAGAAGACCGACCTGTGCTCGTGGCCTATCTGGATGGTGAGCGCACGCCGAACCGACCGGATGCGACGGGAACGTTGGGAGGTCTCACCACCGACACCACGCGCGAAGACATCGCGCGAGCCGCGTTCGAAGGCGTCTTGTTCGGCCTCGCCGCCGGTCACGAAGCTATTCGGGCCGCAGGCGCCGCCGCGGACGGTGAGGTGAGCGTCGTCGGCGGCGGCGCGAAGTCCCCCGCGTACCGGCAGATGCTCGCCGACATCCTCCAGAAGCCGGTCCTCACCAAGGACGTCGTCGAGGCGACGGCACGTGGGGCATGCGTGCAAGCGGCGGCGGTCCTGCGGGGCGCGGCGGTGGCCACCGTCCGCGACGCATGGACGCCCGCGGTGTCCACGACGACCGAGCCCGCGGCGCCCTCCCCTCGCGCCGCGTTCGACCGCTACATCCAGCTGGCCCGGACACCGGGCTTGACCCGCTGACCGCCCACGACCCGACCCGTCTCGACCGAAACGAAGGAACCGTGAAGTTCTACGCCGACAGCGCCGCCCTCGAACCCGTCACCGGACTTCTGCGTGACGGACTGATCGCCGGCGTCACCACGAACCCGACGATCCTCGTCCGTGACGAGGCGCCGCCCGTCCCCGAGCTGTACCGCGCGTTCGCGGCGGCGGGAGCCGGAGAGGTCTTCTTCCAGACCACCGGTGCCACGCAGGAGCAGATGCTCGACCGGGCGGCGGAGATCGCGGAGCTCGGACCGGAGGTGATCGTGAAGGTCCCGGCGACCTCGATCGGGTTCCGGGTCGCCGCGGCGCTGCGTCGACGGGACACCCCGGTGCTGATGACCGCGGTGTACAGCGTCGCGCAGGCGGTCTCGGCCGCGGCGATCGGAGCCCGCTACATCGCGCCCTATTACGGCCGGTTGAGCGACGCGGGGGAGGACGCGTCGGTGATCATGGCGCGCATGGTGGGCGCGCTGCGCGGAACCGGCACCGATCTGCTGGTGGCCAGTGTGCGCACCCCCGAGGTGATCGCCGACCTCGCCGAACTCGGAGTGCGCCACATCACCGCCCACCCCACCGTGATCGAGGCGGCGCTTCAGGATCCGGTCAGTGACACGGCGGCGGCGGAATTCGAAGCGGTCGCGCGAGGCCACGAACGGGTCAGCCGCGCGCCGTGGAGTTCCGCGGCGGACGGTGACGCACGCTGAGGCCGGCGATCTGTCACCGGTGATCCTCTAGCCGGAGATGCGCTCCCAGGTGAGGTCGATCGGGTCGCCGGTGGTCTCGTAGGGGACCACCATCGTGTCCTCGGTGCAGGTCACCGCACCCGCCGAGCTGTCCAGCGGGGTGTGCTCGAGGAACTGATTCGTCATGTCACCGAGGTCCATGGGCTGCCCGTCCACGGTCACATCGACCACCAGAGAGCTGTCGTCGGTCTCCAACAGAATGCGATCGTCATCGGAGACACTCCACGCGCCACTGATCGTGCCCGTCACCACCACGCGCGGTTCCATCGAGGTCGAACCGGCCTCGATGAGCAGGTCGAACCCGTAGTCGGAGTCGTAGGAGGAGGCGCCGTCATCGGCGAGGGTCAGCTCGACGGTGCCGTACGGGGCGATCTCCACCTCATCGATCTGGCCGGAGAGGGTGCCGTAGAACCGCACCAACTCCGCCTCCGGGATCAGCCACGTGCCCACCACGCACTCCTCCAGCGACACCGCGACCACCTCGGGGGTCTCCACCGCATCCGGTGTCGGCGTGGCCTCCGCCACCGGTGTCGCCGCGTCGTCATCGGCCCCGCCCGTACATCCGGTCAGCACCAAGGCCGCCGAGGCGGCGACCGCCGCCAGTGTCGACGGTGACGTGCGCTTGCGCATGGATCCTCCCCAGATCGTGACGGGTCCGTCCCCGCCCTGCGTCCTACTCTGGCCGGTCGGCGCCGTCGATCCAAGAGGGGGCAACGACTCGAATCACCCGCGGGTGATGCCGCGGACGATTCTTCGGCGTCGCCGGCGCCTTCGGACGAGCCCGCGTGCGATCGTGATCCCACCGGACGACGAAGCCGCCCGTCGATTCCCGTCCCGACGTGCAGCCTCTGACCCGGATCCGACGGGCCGGCGTCTGTACGGAGCTGCAAGTGGGGGCTTCAGCGCCGAGACGACGCCACCCGATCGTGGCCGCGCGCTGTGGCGCCCGGCCCCGTGGGGAGGAGCGGGCCAGGACACCCCAGCAGCTGCTCTTCTCCTCCCCGCGGTGAATCCCCGTCGGCGTAAGGAACGGATGCGACGCGCATCTGTCAGACGGGGCGACGTCCCCGACGATGTCCGTCACAGCTCATGGAGGTCCGCGCATGACCGCGCTCGCCCACCCGTCCGACCGTGATCTCACACGCGATCACATGCCCCACGACCACGTCGAGGTGCGCCTGACAGCCCGGGACGCTCGGGGATTCTCCTACGACTACGGAACCTTCCGCGCCCCCGTCGACACCGTCGAAGAAGTCCTGGCGATGCTCTCCGGAGGCGGGCGCCGCCCGGACCCGCCGGCACGCCCGAGCTTCCTTCCGGACGAGATCCGGGAGCTTCTCCGACGCGAACCGGAATGACCCCCCCCGGAGCGCGGCCGAGTCGCTCACACGATTCAATACGCGCGCGGAGACTGCCGAATCGCGCAGGAGCGGGACGGACACGCGAGAGCGACGCCGTACCCGAGCACCATTGAGGTGAAGTACGAGAGCCCGCTGCTTCGGTTGCTTCTTCTCACGCGACGACCATGAGGAGGATCATGCCCGACTCCATTGAGACACTGACCTTCGCGGCCACGGTCTCACGCTCCATCGCCGACGTGGCGATGCTCATCGCCGTTCCTTCCGCCATCGTGTTGGCGGTGCTGCTCGCCCTCGACAACGCCGACCTGCTGATCGTGCCCCTTGCGGGGCTCACCGTCAGCGTGCTCCTGGCAGCCGTCGGCCTCGGGGCGCAGTACGTGCAGCCGCTCATCGACGTGCTGATCGTCACCGCAGCCGCCGCCGGAGTCGGCACCGGCGTGCGATTGCTTCTCGAGCGACGTGCCCGTCGGTCCCGATCGGACGAACACGATGAGGAAGGACCGGAGGTCGGCGGGCGACAGCTCTCGTGACGATTTTCCCGCCGCCCGGGGGCGATGATGTCGCTCGAGGCTGCGGACCGCAACCCCCTCGAGGGTGCATCCATGCGGGGTCTAGCGTCGGAACACACTCACGAACACCCACACACCGGTGGCGTGTCCCGTGCCGCATCCCCTGGAGGTATCCGTGTCCTCGCCGACGAAGACCCGCAGTGACCACAGCACCCGTACGCAAGCGCTCACCCGGCAGGTGATCATCCTGGTGAGCTCCGTGCTCGCCATCGTCGCCGCCTTCATCGGGTCGGGCGCGTTCTTCGGAACCCCCATCCAGGAAGCCGCGGGCGGGTTCCTCGACTCCGACTCGACGCTCGTCGCACCCGGCACCGGCGCGTTCCGCATCTGGAGCGTCATCTACACCGGCATGCTCGCGTACGCCATCTGGCAGGTGCTCCCCGCGCAACGTCATGACGCGCGGCAGGAGCGGATCGGATGGTGGGTCGCCGCATCGCTGATCCTCAACGCCGTGTGGATCGGCGTGGTCCAAGCCGACCTGCTGTGGCTGAGCCTGCCGGTGATCGCCGTGCTGTTGTTCGTCCTGTGCCGCATCTTCGTCATCCTCCGCCACACCGCACCGAAGAACATCGTCGAGACCATCGTCGCCGACGGTGCCATCGGCCTGTACCTCGGATGGGTGATCATCGCGACCGTCGCCAACGCCACCGCGATCCTCTACGCCACCGGCTTCGAAGGATTCGGCATCGCTCCGGCGGTGTGGTCGTCGATCGTCCTCGCTGCCGCGGCCGCCATCGGCATCGCCCTGGCGTTCTGGGGCGGCGGACGACTCGCCCCGGCCGCATCACTCAGCTGGGGGGTCGCCTGGGTCGCCGTCGCCCGCTTCACCGACGAGCCGTACTCGCCCGAGACCGGGATCGCGGCGATCGTCGCCGTCGTGCTGATCGTCGCGGCGACCGTGATCGCACGGGTCCGCCACGACATGCGCGCTCGCCGCTGACACGCGCCACCGACACAGCGAGTCCGACACAGAGAGTCAGCCGAGGAGACATTCGCTATTCTGGGGCCGAACCGCTGGGAAGGTCACCCGAATGCCCCACCCCGAGCCTGTCTTCGCGCGCGCCCGTGTCGGCGTCGAGAAGGCGGTTCGGCGTGCCCGGAACGTCGTCGTCCGCGGATCCGCGATCTGGTGGGATGCCGTCTCGGGTGGGGCGTTCTACAACACGTGGAGCACGGGGCTGTCGTTCGTCCTCGCGACGTTCATCAGCGTCCCGACCTTCAGTCACGGCGCCTTCGAGGGGTACGCGAAGGCCGTCGTCGTCGCCGCGATCAGTTGGGTCGTCCTCGCGATCCTGGTGGCCCCGGCCGCGTTCGCCGAACGACGCCTGCCCGGCCGCGTTGCGCGCGCGTCGACGGTGCTCGTCGCCCTCGTCGTGGCCTCATGCCTCCGGACCCCGCTGAACGACCTGCTCGGGCACCTCCTGTGGGCAACGAGCAGCGAGGGTGACTTCGGGCCGCGTATCGCCACGAACATCACCTGGGCGCTCTTGCTGTTCTCCCTCGTCGCGGTCACCCACACCCAATACGCGCAGCGACGGGTCACCACGGAACGGCTCGAGAACGCCCTGGCGACCATGCGCACGCGCCTCGCCCGCGCGCGGGCGCAATCCGAGTCGACTCGGGCGCTGCTCGCCGACACCGCGCACCGGCTACGGGACGCCCGCGAGCAGTTGCTGGCCGGTGACCTCGACTTCGACGCCGTCCGCGCCTACGCCGACCAGGTGCGGGCCGAGAGCCACCTCATCGAGCGACGCGCGGACGATGTCGCCGAGGAGGTGTCCACACCGGAGGGACGCGATCGGCCCAGCCGCCCGCACCGATCGCTCTCCGAACGGCTCGTCGCCACACCCCGGCTGGTCGTGGCCCTGCTCTACGTCGCAGGAACCGTGCCGTTCTCGTTCGCCGCGGGCGGCGCCCACGTCGTCCTCGTGGGGGCCGTCGGGATCGCTGCGATCGATCTGGCCGCCGGGGCCGTCGTGCGCCGTGTGATCCCCCCGAGGGGCGCCCGGCATCGCGCGCCGCTCTACATCGCCGTATGGCTCATCGCCGGCGTCGCCGCCTGCGCGATGACCTATGCCCTCGTCCCCGGAATCGGAGTCCTCGGACTGACCGGGATGATCCTCGTCCCGGGGATGGTCGTCGCCCTGGCGCTGTGCATCGACGCCATACAGGAGGCACGAGAGGTCGCGCGCCGCTCCGAGGAGCTGCTCCCGCAGGTCGCGCGCGAAGCCGGGGAAGAGACCTCACGAGCGATCGACCCCCTCCGCGCCGCGGTCGACCTGCTCCATGGCGGCGTCCAGGGACGATGTGTCGTCTTCGCCGCCCACGTCGACGAGGGGCAGGCGACCGAAAGGCACGTCGCCGATTTCCGGCGGCTCACCGACGACATCTTCGATCGACTCCTCGACGAGCAGGCGTGCCAGGCCGCGGAGGAGGAGACCGGGATCGTGCTGCGTGAGACCGAACCCGGCGCCGGACCGATCGAGCGGATCCTGGGAGCCTGGGGCGCGATCATGGAGATCAGCGTGCGAACCTCCGACCGGGCCGCCGTCGCGCTCACCGACGCCGCGACGGCCGATCAGGTCGTCGACGTCGTCAACGAGGCGCTCGTGAACGCCGTGAAGCACTCCGGCGCGCGCGCTGCCCTCGTCCGGCTCACGGTCGCCGCCGACGGGAGGCTTCGCGTCCGTGCGATCTCACGCGGAACGTTGTCCGATCCCGACGCGCAGCGGCCCGGCATCGGAACGAGCAGTCTCGACGCCACGGTCACCCAATCCGGCGATGACGTCGTCTTCGATGCCCGGCTGCCGTGGCGGGACCCGGCCGCGATGATCTTCTGAGCGCGCCCTCAGGCGGCCTGCTCGGCACGCTGGTGGTGGATGATCAGCACATCCATCGCCTCACGCAGGCCCGCTCCACGGCCCACGCGGGTCGACCGGCCGTCGAACACGAGCCACGTGCCGTCGGCTTCGCGGTCCAGGTACCCGAGGAAGACGCCGTCGCGGTTGGCGACGTGGAAGCCGTCTTCGACCCGGGCCCACGCGATGCCCGACGCGCGCCGGGCGGCGACGATGTCGCCGGCGGGGCGGCTGTAGCGAGGGGCGAGAGGGGATGTCGCAACGGAAGGCACGTCACCACCCTGCCGTGTCGGTGCCGAATCCAGAGGCCCTTGCATCGGAGGGCGTCTTTATGACAGACGGCGGGTGAAACACGCGTCGCAGGCCCGAACAGACCGGACCTGCGACGCGATTCCCCCGGGGCATTTCTGCCCCTCCCACCTGAAGAGATGCGGTCGGGCCGG
Organism: Microbacterium aquimaris; assembly: GCF_039531285.1. NCBI lineage: Bacteria > Bacillati > Actinomycetota > Actinomycetes > Micrococcales > Microbacteriaceae > Microbacterium > Microbacterium aquimaris. The sequence goes on from NZ_BAAAPT010000001.1 coordinate 1,523,592, forward strand.
ATCCGTTACGCGGATGTGTGGAAAAAGTTCGAGATCACCCGATGAGGAGAGCACTCAACCGCGTCGAGGTCGCGTTGGCACCGCTGTCGTCACCGGGATAGTCGACGACGACGGTCGCATTCCGAAGGAGATCCAGCACGGTCGGGCGGAACACCAGGATGCCGGCGCCCTGATCGTCGACCGTCGCGGTGCTGCGCGTCACGCCGTCCACGACCAGCGCGACCGCTTGGCCCGGCGCGCCGTGCACGACGAGGTCGAGGTGAAGGGCGGTCGACCCCGATGGGAAATACACCTTCGACGAGGCGATGTGAAGCGGCGTGTACGCGACCGGGTCGGGCTCCGGCTCGGGTGTCGGAATGGCGGTCGGTATCGGGTTGGGTTCGGGCGTCTGTGTCGGGGTGGGTTCGGGTGTCGGGATGGGTTCGGGTGTCGGTGTCGGTGTCGGTTCGGGTGTCGGTGTCGGTTCGGACGTCGGGGTCGGCTCCGGCGTGGGCGTGGGCGTGGGCGTGGGCGCCGGCTCCGACGTCGGGGTGGGGGCGGGCTCGGCTCCCGGAGAGGGAGCGGCCGGTCGCGCCGGTTGCGGTGCCGGCTGTGGCGCCGCATCCGTCGTCGAACCGGCATCGGAGGAGGACACGGGCGCGGAGCTCTCGGCTGTCGCGGACGGTGACGGGCTCGGTGTGGGCCACGCGGGAGTCGCAGACGGGCTCGGGTCCGAGACCGTCGTGTCGGTCTCCTCCTCGGTGGTCGTCGCGATCACGACCTCCTCCGAGGTTGCGGCCCCGGGCATCCACATCGACGTGGTGGCCGCGGCGATCCCGCCCACGCCCACCACCGCGGCGGCCACGGCCGCGACGATCATCACCGGCGCCGAGGCGAGGACGCCCCCGGCGCCCGCCGCACCCGCTGCCGCAGCGGCGCCCGATGCGGCAGCGCCGCCTCCTCCGGCGGAGCCGCCCGCGGAGGCCGCCGCGCCGCCGGCCGCACCACTCGGATCCGGAACCACCGGGACGCCCTCGAAACCGGTCGCCGACATCGCCAGCGGCGCCGATGCGGGCAACCCCTGCAACGACGCCAGATAGCCGCCTGTGGCCGTCGAACCCAGAATCAGCGGCAGCACCACGATCGCCAGGCGTGAGCCGACATGCCGGGCCTCCTCGGCCACGATGATGCACTGCGCGCACGTGCTGAGGTGCGCGTCGATGCGCATCGTGTCGCGTTTGCCCGCCGTCGCGCGGGTATAGGCACCGAGACGTTCGACCGTCCACCGGCACTCCGAATCGGCCGACAACGTGCGCAGATGCGCCTGGATCCATGCGTCGCGCAGACCCTCGCGGGCGCGGAAGGCCAGCTGCGAGACCGCGTTCGCCTTCATCCCCACCAACGCCGCCACCGCCGCCGGCTTCAACTTCTCGATCTCGGTGTACCAGAGCACCTCCTGCCAGCGGGTCGGGAGGCTGCGGAACGCCTGCATCGTGGTGGAGCGGTCCAGCGCCGCGTCGGTCTCATCCCATTCGGTGCGCGGGTCGACGACCTCGTCGAGTTGATCGTCCGCGAACTCGCGCTGACCACGTCCCCACGCGGCGGCCGTATTGCGCACCGTCGTGAACAGGTAGGCCCGGAACCCCGTCGTCGGCCCGCCGCCGCGCATGATGCTGCGGTAGACCAGGGCGAAGGACTCCGACACCAGATCGTCCGCGTCGAACCCGGACTGCATCGACGCGGCCACCGTCAGGGCGGCCTGCTGGTGGCGTTGCCACAACTGGGCGAACGCGCCGCGGTCACCGTCGCGGGTGGCAGCCACCAGATCGAGGTCCGAGACCCTCGACGCATCCTCCAACATCCCGCCCCCAGTCGTCGTCGCCCGCACGGTGCGGACGATGGAGTGATGCACAGACGCCCGCGGGCATTACGCGCGTACGGCGAACTCGCAGGATCGCCGCCCCGGCGCGGGCGGTGCCCGAAAACGCTATCGCATGCGTGCTGCGAGAGCCCTGGACCCTCAGCCGGCTCGGCGCTCGGTCAGAGCCGATCGTGCCGCGGCGAGGAACTGGCCGGCGAAGATCGCGACACCGGTGCCTGCGGCGATGATCGCCAACGGGTACCAGTGCCCGGCGGCGATGCCCACGGCCGCCATCAGCATGCTCACGATCACGACGCCCAACGGCAACAACAGCAGGTCGGCACGGTTGGTGGCCAGCAACGCGATCATCGCGACCAGCGCGGGGACGGCCAGGATCAGGGCCGTGTCGGCCAGCGCCGTCGACGCGGTGGCGGTGAACGTCAGGAACTCGATGGTCCCGGGCATGGTGGTCCTCTCGGGGTGGGGGTGTGGTGATGTGTTCCGCAGGCGGACACAAGAGAGATGCAGGGGCGGGGGATTCTTTACGCGGTTCGGCTCGGCTGAAGCCATCCGCGGACCGGACCGTACGATGGCTCCCATGACGTCGATCGTGCGCCTGCCCCGACACGAATGGGGTCCCCCCGACGCCACCCGGCACGCCCTTCTGGTGCACGGACTCGGATCCAACGGCGCCCTCATGTGGCGGTTCGGCGTCGCGCTCGCCGAGGCCGGATGGTGCGCGACGGCCGTGGACCTGCGCGGTCACGGCACCGCACCCCGCGCGCTCGACTACACGCTCGAGGCGTACGGCGTCGATGTCGCCGCCACCAGACCACGCGGCGGTGGGCCGTGGGACCTCGTGCTCGGGCACTCGCTCGGGGGTGCCGCTGTGACGCTCGCGGCTTCTCGCCACCCGGATTGGGCCCGCCGTCTGGTACTGGTCGACCCCGGTCTCCGCCTGACCGACGAGCAACGCGCGACCGTGCGAGCCGGCCAAGAGGAGGCGTTCGCCGCCGGCGACGCGGCGGCCGTGCGGGCACGGAACCCGCACTGGCACGAGAACGACGTCGAACTGAAAGCCCTGTCGACCCGACAGGTGAGCCGGTGGGCGGTCGAGCAGACCGCCGAGCAGAACCCGGGATGGGACGTCTCGACCTTCGCGCGAGACCTCGCGGTACCCACGCACGTGATCGGCGCGGATCCCGACGTCTGGTCGATCTTCACCGGAGCGCTCGCCGACGAGGTGTGCGCCAACCCGATGGTCTCGATGTCGGTCGTCGCCGGGGCCGGCCACTCCCCGCAACGTGACCGGCCCGACGAGACGATGCGACAGTTCTTCGCGGCGATCGGCTGACCGCCCCCTCCTGAGGCGCCGAAGGGTCAGTGGATGGGCACTCCGCCGGTCACGGCGATCGTCTCGCCGACCACGTAGCTCGACTCCTGGGAGGCGAGGAACACGAACGCGGGGGCCAGCTCGACCGGCTGTCCGGCCCGACCCATCGGCGTCTGCTCGCCGAAGTGCTCGATCTTCTCGTTCGGCACGTACGCCGGCTGCAGCGGGGTCCAGATCGGGCCGGGAGCGACACCGTTCACGCGGATGCCGCGACCGATGAGCTGCTGGGCGAGGGCGCGCGTCCAGTTGGCGATCCCCGCCTTCGACACGGCGTACTCGGCCAGCGACGGCGAGGGCGTGAAGCCCTGCTCGCTCGAGGTGGTGATCACCGCGGCACCGGGGGGCAGGTGCGGCGAGGCGGCCTTGGTCAACCAGAACAGCGGGTAGATGTTGGCCTTCATGACGTGATCGAGCGTGTGCGTCTCGAACTCGTCGATGCTGTCCACGGTCGGCATCGCGCCGGCGTTGATCACGAGGATGTCGATGCCGCCGAGTTCCTCGACCGTCTTCGCGACGACGTCGATGTCGGTCTGCTCGTCCTGCAGATCGCCGGGCACCAGCACCGCCGTGCGTCCCTCCGCCTCGATGAGCGAGGCGACCTCCTCGGCCTGCTCCTGCTCCTGCGGGAGATAGCTGAGGGCGACGTCGGCACCCTCCCGGGCGTAGGCGATCGCCACGGCGCGACCGATGCCGGAGTCCGCGCCGGTCACCAGCGCCTTCCGGCCGGGAAGTCGCCCGGTGCCGATGTAGCTGGCTTCACCGTGGTCGGGAGCAGGATCCATCGTGTGGATCGTGCCCGGGGCGTCCTGCTGCTGCGGCGGGAACGGCGGCCGGGGGAACTGGGTCGTGGGGTCTTGCATCGTGTACATGCTCGTCATCGCGTTTCCTCCTCGTGGGATGTGCGGATGCGGGTGGGAAGACGTATGCGTGGTCAGCGCTTGGCCGGCACGCGGTTTTCGGCGCTGACCATCCACGCCAGCTGCTCCAGGCGCACGAGCACCTCGTGGAGCAGGTCCGCGCTCGTGGGGTCCTCCTCGTCGATGCCGTCGTGGACCTCGCGCACCGTGCCGGTGACGGCCTCGAGTCGCTCGGTCATGAGGTCGACGACCTCGGCGGTGTCGATCTCGCCCTGCGGGAACTCCGGCAGGGTCGTGGTCTCGGCGATGACGTCGCTGCGGCCGTCGGGGAGCGCGTGGAGGGCGCGCATGCGCTCGGCGATCGTGTCGGTGAACTCGCGCGCGGCGTCGATGATCTCGTCCAACTGCAGGTGGGTGTCGCGGAAGTTCTTGCCGACGACGTTCCAGTGCGCCTGCTTGCCCTGCAGCGACAGCTCGATCAGGTCGACCATCACCTTCTGCATGCTCTCGCTGAGCTGCTTCGACGCGGTGAAGCCGCTCTCGGCGTTCTGCTCGTCGGTCAGGCCGGCGCCCGAGCCGCCGCGCGCGGGGCGACGCTTGTTCTTCGTGGGGGTGGAATCGGCCATGGGGGACCTCCCTTTCGTGAGGAACGGACGGATGCGACGCTAAGCCCGCCGGGGGCCTGCGGACACGGGCTTGCAGGACAGGCGCTTCGTTGCTAACTTCCGCCGCGTGCGTCCGCCCCCGGCCCGACGCACGCGGCGTGTAGCTCCCGGCGGGCGAGCGCGCAACCCTCGGGCCGCATCCCGGCGGGGTACCTACCGTGGTGCCATGCACGACACCTCCTCGGCGCGCCCCGCCCCCGCAGCGGGCGCCGACTTGCGCACCTACGCGCCTATCGGCGACGGACGTACCGTCGCGCTGATCGGCCGCAACGGCCGCGTCGACTGGATGCCGTTGCCCAACCTCGACTCCACGCCGGTGTTCGCGCGTCTCCTCGACGACGCGACCGGGGGATGCATCGACCTCGAACCGGTCGAGCCCTACACCGTCACCCGACGCTACGTGGCCGACACCAACGTGCTGACCACCACCTACGAGACCGCCTCCGGCCGTGCGCGGGTCACCGACGCGATGGTCACCGGGGTCGCCGGGCGCCTGCCCTGGGCCGAGCTCGCGCGGCGCGTGGAGGGGCTCTCCGGCGCCGTCGAGTTCGCCTGGGCGGTGACCCCCGGCACGCGCCTGCAGACCGCCGGCCCCTGGCTCGAACGGGTGCACGAGCGTCGCATCCTGCGCGTCGGAGCCACCTCCCTCGCCGTGGACGGCGAGCATCACGGCGAGTCCGGCGCCGACGACGTCGACGGGCGCCCCGCGATCTCGGGTCGCTTCGACACGGACGAAGGCTCACGCCATCTGATCGTCATCTCGGCCACCGACGGCGAGCCGTTGCACTTCCCGGTCCCCGCGAACGTGCAGCGGGGCATCGAGCGCACCGTCGACCAATGGCGGCTGTGGTCGCGGGAGTTCGGCTACGACGGACCGTGGGCCCCGCACGTGCAACGCAGCGCCCTGGCGTTGAAGCTGCTCGTCTATTCGCCGACCGGAGCCATCGCGGCGGCGGCGACCACCTCCCTCCCCGAGAACCCGCGCGGCGGGAAGAACTGGGAGTACCGTCTCGCGTGGGTGCGCGACCTGGCCTACACCGCGCGTGCCCTGGTTCGTTTCGGACTGCGGGAGGAGACGCACGCGTCGATCTCGTGGCTGGTGCGCACCATCCGCGAACAGGGCCCGGACCTCCACGTCATGTACGACCTGGGCGGCGGCACCATCGACGGCACGCGCGAGTTCGACGTCGACGGTTGGCGCGGCATCGGACCCGTCGTGGCCGGCAACCCCGCCAACGACCAACTGCAACTCGGTGTCTACGGCGATCTGTTCTCGATCTGCCGCACCTACGTCGACGCGGGCAACGTGCTGGACACCGAGACCGGGAGGCTCCTGGCCGACATGGCAGACCGCACGTGCGACCTGTGGCGCAACCCCGACTCGGGCATGTGGGAGCTCGCCGAGGTGCAGCACTACACATCCTCCAAGATGGGGTGCTGGCAGGCCCTCCGCGACGCCGTGCACCTGGGAGAGCTCGGTGTCATCCCCGGGCCGGTCGAGCGCTGGCGCGACGAGATGACGCGGGTCGAGGCCTGGGTGCACGAGCACGGCTGGTCGGAACAGGCGGGCGCCTACGTGATGCATCCGGGCACCACCGACCTCGACGCGTCGGTGCTGCTGCACGCCGAGAGCGGATTCGACCGGGGGACGCGGATGTCCCAGACCATCGACCGGCTGACCGCCGAACTCGGGGCCGGTCCGCTGCTTTATCGCTACACCGGCATGGACCGGGAGGAACACACCTTCGTGGCGTGCGCGTTCTGGCGCGCGGGTGCCCTCGCGTGCGTCGGGCGCCACGACGAAGCCGTCGCCGCGATGGATGACCTGGTCGCCCGCGGCAACGACGTCGGGATCTTCGCCGAGATGATCTCCGAGCACGACGGCGCGTTCTGGGGCAATCTGCCGCAGGCCCTCAGCCATCTCGCCCTCGTCAACGCCGCCCTCACGATGGAGCGGCTCGTCCCCGAGGAGGTGCTCGGTGATCGCTGAGATCCGCAGCGACGTCGACGTGTTCCGCGACACGAGGTCGGTGCTGGTCGAGAGCATCTTCTGGGATGAGCGCACCGCCGAGGTGGTGTGGGTCGACATCACCGCCGGGACGCTGCATCGCGGTCGGCTGGAGGGTGCGCCCGACGGATCCGACGACATCGTCGTCGACCTCCCGGCCCCCGTGTCCGCCGTCCAGCCCGCCGTGGACGGCGGATACGTCGCGGCCCTCAAAGACCGAGTGGTGCTCCTCGACCAGCGTGGCGGCATCCGCAGAGACCTCGCGCACGTGGCACATGCCCACAGCGGCATCCGTTTCAACGAGGGCAAAGTCGATCCGTACGGAAGGTTCGTCGTGGGGGCGATGGACCTCACCCGCGGCGACCCCGACGCGGCCCTCTACACCGTCGACGCCGACGGCGCCCTCACCCTCGTGCGCGGCGGATTCGGCGTGGCGAACGGGTTCGAGTGGTCAAGCGACGGCCGCACCATGTACGTCACCGACACCGCGACATCGACCGTCTACCGCGCACCGTACCGCGACGGGGCAGAACCGCTCGGAGAACTCGAGCCCTTCCTCGTCGGGCACGCATCCGACGGCCTCGCCCTGGATACCGAAGGGCGCTTCTGGAACGGCGTGTACGGCGGCGGCGAGGTGCTCTGCTGGTCGCCCGAGGGACAGGTGCTCGCGTCGGTACCCATGCCCGCGCCGAACATCACTTCCGTCGCCTTCGTCGGACCGGACCGCGACCTGCTCCTGGTGGGCACCGCGCGGGAGAACCTCACCGAAGACGACCTGCGGACCACGCCGGCCAGCGGTTCGATCCTGCGCGTACGCACCGGCGCGACCGGCCGCCGTGTCCCGAGGTTCGGGGAGCGCGCCGTGCTCCCCGAACCTGCCGCACCATCCGCACACCACCACTGAAGGGACCTGTCATGGATCTCGGAATCACCGGCAAGAAGGCGCTCATCACCGGGGGCGACTCCGGCATCGGGTGGGAGACCGCGCGACTCCTGCTCGCCGAAGGCGCCACCGTCGTCATCAGCGACAAGGACCAGGACGCCCTCGATGAGGCGGCCGCGGCCCTCGAGGCCCCCGACGGTGCGCTGTTCGCCTTCGCCGCCGACATCACCGACACCGTCGACCTCGCCGAACTGCACCGCAAGACCTCCGCCGCGGTCGGTGCCATCGACATCCTCGTGCAGTCCGCCGGCATCACCGGGGCGCAGGGGCTGTTCCACGAGATCGACGACGAGGGGTGGGTGAAGACCATCGACGTCGACTTGCACGGACCGGTGCGGCTCGTGCGCGAATTCCTTCCCGACCTGCGCACCGGCGGGTGGGGGCGCCTGATCCTCCTCGCCTCGGAAGACGCCGTGCAGCCCTACGACGACGAGCTGCCCTACTGCGCGGCGAAGGCCGGGATCCTCGCGCTGGCGAAGGGGCTGTCGCGCTCCTACGCGCGCGAAGGACTGCTCGTGAACGCGGTCTCGCCCGCGTTCATCCACACCCCCATGACCGACGCGATGATGCAGAAGCGTTCCGCCGAACTCGGCACGTCCTTCGACGAGGCCATCACGTCGTTCCTCGACGAGGAGCGGCCCTACATGGAGCTCAAGCGCCGCGGTGAGCCGGCCGAGGTCGCTGCGGTCATCGCCTTCCTGTGCTCCACACACGCGTCGTTCGTGAACGGTTCGAACTACCGGGTCGACTCCGGCTCGGTCGCGACGATCTGAGCAGGCCCGCCCATGACTGAGGACATCCCCACCTTCGACTACCTCATCGTCGGCGGTGGAATGGTCGCCGACGCCGCCGCCCGCGGCATCCGCGAGCGCGACACCACCGGCACCATCGGCATCCTCAGCGCCGACTCCGACCCGCCGTACACGCGGCCGGCGCTGTCGAAGAAACTGTGGACCGACCCCGACTTCACCGAAGAGCAGGTGCCGCTGAACACCGCCGCCGACACCGGGGCCGACCTGTGCCTGAACACCCTCGTCACCCGCATCGACCGATTCGGCCGGACGGTGCAGACATCCGACGGGGAGACGGTCGGCTACCGCCGACTCCTGCTGGCGACCGGCTCCACACCCCGCACCATCCCCGCCCCCGAACAGGACGACCGCATCGTGGCGTTCCGTTCGGCGCAGGACTACCGGCGGCTGAGGGAACTGGCCGCCGGAGGCGGGCGCATCATCGTCGTCGGCGGCGGCTACATCGGTACCGAGATCGCCGCCGCGCTGGCACACAACGGGGTCGATACCGAACTGGTCTTCCCCGACGAGACACTGGGGGCCGCGCAGTTCCCGCCCGCGCTCGCCGAGCGCCACCAGGCGCTGTTCGTCGAGGGCGGGGTACGACTCGTGCCCGGTCGGCGGGTCGAGGAGATCCGTGCCGAGGGGAACACCCTCCACGCCGTGCTCGACGACGGCCGGGTGCGCGCCGGTGAAGCCGTCGTGATCGGACTCGGCGCCGACCCCGTGGTCGGTCTGGCGGCCGAGGCCGAGCTCGCCGTCGACGACGGCGTGCTCGTCGACGACCACCTCGCCACCAGCGACGACGCGATCTGGGCAGCCGGCGACATCGCCGCCTATCCCGACCCGATCCTCGGGCGCAGCCGGGTCGAGCACGTCGACAACGCCACCGAGATGGGTGAAGCGGCGGGGCGCGCCATGGCGGGGGAGGAGGTCACGTACCGGCACACGCCGTACTTCTACTCGCAGGTTTTCGGCACCCGGTGGGAAGCAATCGGCACCGTCGACGCCTCGTGCGATCCGCTGACGGTCGACCTCGACGACGGACGGGCCGTCGTGTACTACCGCGACGAGGCGGGAGCGCCGATCGGCGTGCTGCTGTGGAACGTCTCCGACGCCCGCGACCTCGCCCGCGCCGTGCTCGTGGACCGGGAGGAGAACGAACAGGCGCTGCGCAACCGCATCCGGTAGCGCGGCGCCCCCGGCGGTGTGATGCGTCTGGCTCCGTCGACACAACAGGACAATCTCCGCCCGCCGGCTACCTGCGGGGCGGATACCGACCGAGCCGTGGCGATCTCCTGTGTTGTTCACCGATGTTCCGCGCGTCGTACGGCAGATACTGTCCACGTGCGGGTTTTCACGACAGAGTTGTCGATATGACGCGGGCGCACCAGGAACGTGACGTCCGCTGGCGCGTCCGGACGGCCATCCGCGCTCAGCTGCCTTTCGTGCTCGGGGTGCTCTATCTCGTCGCCGCGATCGCGCTGTCGACGCCGGAGCTGTTCGCGCCCGCCCTCGTGGGATGGGGGTTCGCGCTTGTCGCGTTCGCGACCGTGGGCGCGCTCGCGCTGCCGTGGGAACACGCGCCGGCCGGTTGGCTCGCCGTCATCCCCGCCATCGACATGCTCGCGATCGCGTTCCTCCGCAACGACCTCGCCACGACCTTCGGGTGGGTCGGTGGGTTGGCGCTGTTCCCCATCCTGTGGCTCGCCTACGGGTTCGCCTGGTACGCCATCTTCGGCGCGGTACTCGGATCGGCGTTCATCACATCGTTTCCCTACCTGCTCGACCAGGAGCAGCCGTCGACGGCGTTGCAATGGTTCAACCTGCTGGGATTGCCGGTGCTCAGCGTCGGGATCGGCCTCGTGGCGATGCTCGCCTCCCAGCGTCTCCGACGCAGCGCCGCCGCCACGCAGGAGGCGTTGCGTGCCTCCCGCGACGGAGAGATCCTCCTGGCGGACGTGCTGAACACCGTCAACGCGGGCATCATCCACTTCGACGCCGACGGGCGGTTGGCCGGCGCGAACGCGCATGCCGTCCGCCTCGCCGAGCTCGGCGGCATCGACATGACCGAGCCGCCCTATGTCGGCGACGCGATCCTCGGACCCGACCGTGCCACCCCGGTTCCGGGAGACGAACAGATCGTCGAGCGTGCGCTGCGCGGCGAAGAACTCGACGACGGCATCGCGTGGCTCGGGCCGCCGGGCCGCCAGGTCGCGGTCGTCGCCTCCGCGCGACGCGTGCGGCGTGACGACGGGGAGCTGTTGGGCACCGTGCTCGTCGTCTACGACGTCACCGAACTGGCCCACGCGGCGGAACTGCGCGAGCAGTTCCTCGAAACGGTCTCCCACGAACTGAGGACTCCGATGACGGGCATCCTCGGATTCCTCGACCTGCTGGAGGAGGAGACCGACGACACCGCGGTGAAGCAACGCCAGTACCTCGATGTGGTGCGCCGGCGCAGTGCGGATCTCATGGATCGCATCCGAGAGATGCTCGCCGCCGCCGAGTCGGACACGCCGCTGCACCCGGCGCCGGTGGATGTCGCGGCGCTCGTCGACCGCGCGATCGGCGCCGTGACCGAGAAGGTCGCGGACACCGCGACCCGCATCGTGGTGAGCGTGCCCGACCAGGCGCTGGCCACGGTCGACGGCGCCCGGCTGAGTCAGGCCGTGCGCGAACTGCTCCTGAACGCCCTCAAGTTCAGCGACCCCGGCACGCCGATCGCCGTCGCGCTCTCGGCCGACGACGAGCGGGTGCGGCTGTCGGTCGAGAACCTCGGTCCCGACATCGCCCCCGAGGAGCAGCCGCGGGTGTACGACCGGTTCTACCGCACACCGTCGGCGATCTCCCGTGCGGTGCAGGGATTCGGCCTCGGACTCACCGTCGTCGCCGCGACCGCCGCCGCGCACGGTGGCCACGTGCACCTCGACAGCGGCGGCGGGCACACGAGGTTCACGCTCGACCTGCCGCGCACCGTCGCGCCCGCCTGACCCTCAGGCGACGCCCCGGAGGGTAGGGGCATTCCCCACCTCGATACGGGAATCCTCCAATGGTCGTCCCTCGCGTCCGTCGCTTGACTGAGGGGAACACAACGGGTCGCGATGAGGCGACAGAGAGGGAGCCCCATGCCTGGCACGATGCGCATCGCCTTCGGTTCGGATCCGAACGCGACAGACCTCAAGGAAGCCCTCATGGCCGTCGCCGAGGCACGCGGTCACACCGCCGCCGACCTCGGCGCGACGGACCCCGTCTACGCACACGTCGCCACCGACGTGGCCACCGCTGTCGCCTCGGGCGACTACGACCGCGGGGTGCTTCTGTGCGGAACCGGTATCGGCGTCTCGATCGCGGCCAACAAGGTACCCGGTGCGTACTGTGCGCTCGTTTCTGACGTGTACTCCGCGGAACGCGCCCAGCTCAGCAACAACGCGAACCTGATCTCCATGGGCGCGCAGACGTTGGGTCTGGAAGTCGCCAAGGCCCTGTTGGCGCGGTACCTCGAGTGCGAGTTCGATCCCGAGAGTCGGAGCGGTCCGAAGGTCGCGGCCATCACGGCGTTCGAACGACGGTCGGCATCGGCGTGAACACGATCGACGTGAGCACCGCGGAGGACATCGAGCTGCGGATCCTCGCGACGCGCGCGCGTCGGAACGTGCTGCGGATGCTCGACGCCGGCGGCTCCGGACATCTCGGCGGCGCATACTCGTGCATCGACATCGTCACGGCGCTGTATGCGAGGGTGCTTCGTCACGACCCGGCCAATCCGGGGTGGGCCGGTCGGGATCGTTTCCTCCTGTCTGCCGGTCACAAGGCGCTCGCCCAGTACGCGGTCCTGGCCCTGTTCGACTACTTCCCAGCCGAGGTGCTCGACACGTACGGGGCGTTCGGAACCGTCTTGCCGGGCCATCCCGACATGAAGAAGCTGCCGGGGGTCGAAGCGAACACCGGGGCACTCGGACACGGCACCGCCATCGCCGCGGGGATGGCGATGGCTGCCCGGACATCGGTCGAGTCCTGGCGTACATTCGTCCTGCTCGGCGACGGTGAGCTGGCCGAAGGGTCGAACTGGGAAGCGTTCGCGATGGCCGCGCATCATCGCCTCGGCAACCTCACGGCGATCATCGACGTGAACGGACTCCAGATCAGCGGAGAGGCCGAGCGGATCATGGGGATGGAACCCATCGCCGAGAAGATGCGGGCATTCGGATGGACGGTGCAGGAGATCGACGGCCACGACCATCGACAGATCCTCGACGCGCTCGGTCGCGCCCGCGTCGAGACCTCCGCCCCGACCGCCGTCGTCGCGCACACCGTCAAGGGTGAGGGCCTGGGCCGGCTGGCGGGCACGGTGGGATCGCACTATTGGACACCGAGCCGGGAGGAGCTGGGGGAGGCGTTCATCGAACTCGACCGACGCCTCGTCTCGCTCGGACGCGAGCGTGTCGCATGACCGGCCGTGACCCGCGCAAGGCCTTCGGAGCCGCCGTCCATCGCGTCGCGCAGGAGAACGGCGATGTCGTGGCGATCTCGGTCGACTCCGGTCTGAGTTCCGGGTTGGGGGGCATGAGGGATGAGTTCCCCGACCGGTACATCGAAGTCGGGATCATGGAGCAGGCCGCGACGGGCCTCGCCGCCGGCCTCGCGACCGCCGGCAGGATTCCGGTGCTCTGCGCGATCGCGCCGTTCGTCACCGCGAGGAACTTCGAGATGTTCCGAAACGACATCGGATACATGCGGCAGAACGTGAAGATCGTCGGCCGCAACGCGGGACTGAGCTATTCGCCGCTCGGACCGACCCACCACTCCCTGGAAGACTGCGCGCTCGCGCGCCTGATCCCTGGTATCGCGGTCATCACACCCGCCGATTGCGGGGAGATCGAGGATGCGGTAGCGGCGATGATCGCCCACGAGGGCCCGGTCTATCTGCGGTTGGGTGCCGGGAGCGTCCCCGATCTCTATGAGGCGGGCAGCTTCCGGTGGGGGCGCGGGCGGACGCTCTCGCGGGGCGAGGACCTCACCGTGATCAGCTCCGGGCACATCACCGCCGAGGTGATCGACGCCGTCGATGCCTTGCAGAAGCGGGGCATCGGCGTGGAGCATCTCGCGCTGTCCATGTTGGAACCTCTCGACCATGACCTCGTCGTCGAGGCGGCGCGCCGCACCCGGCGGGTCGTCACCGTCGAGGAGCACTATGTGCGTGGGGGGTTGGGTGGCGCGGTCGCCGAACTGCTCGCGGAGCGGTGTCCCGTGCCGCTGCAGGTCATGGGCGCACCGCACCGTTTCATCTCGAGCGGTCCGTATCGCGACGTCATCGTGGGATGCGGTCTGGATGCGCAGTCGATCGCCGACCGCGCGGCGGAGTTCGTCCAGGCGACCGCGCCGGTCACGACCTACGGATGACGGTCTTCCCGACCCCGTGGCCGGCGCCGACTCGGGTGAGTGCGGCCGCGAGGGTCTCCGCCGACAGGCGCGGGTAGACGTGCCGCGTGGGTGAACGCAACGCACCGGTTTCCGCGAGTGCGGCGACCTGGGCGAGGATCTCGGCGTGAGGGGTGCCGGGGCCGTTCCAGTCCGGGACCGCCTTGGTGAACATGAAGACCCAGTGCCACGTCGCGCTCAAGGGCTTCAGCGGTGTCACGTCGATGGGGCCCCGATCGACGCCGACGATGTGGCCGAACGGCGCGAGGCATGCGGCGAGGTCGTCGACGCGTCCGCGGGAGGCCGCCGAGATGACGGCGTCCACGCCTTTCGGGGCGATGCGGCGTACCTGCGGGGCCAGCGCAGACGCATGGTCGACGATGTCGTGTGCACCGAAGCGTTGGGCCCACGCGGACGACTCGGGTCGTGCGGCGGTCGCGATCACCCGCACGTGGGGGAGTGTCGCGCGCGCGAGCTGGATCACAGCCGTGCCGACGCCTCCCGCACCGCCGACCATCAGCAGCGTGCCGCGCGTGGATGATTCCCACCGGAGCTGGTCGTGCAATGCTTCCCACGCCGTGATCATCGTCAAGGGTAGCCCCGCGGTGTCCACGGCCGCCCAGTCTCGTGGTGCGCGCGCGCAAAGGCGCTCATCGACGAGGTGGTGAGATTGAGCGGCGCCGTCACGGTCGAGGGTGCCGGCGTAGAACACGCGGTCGCCCAGATCGAACGCGCCCGCGTGCGGACCCCGGCCCACGACCTGCCCGGTCGCATCGAACCCCGGTACGACGCCTGCCGGTTCCGCCGCCGCGCGCTTGAGATCGACAGGATTGACACCCATCGCATCGACCCGCACCACGAGATCGTGCCCGGTGGGCACCGGGACGGGACGTTCACGGGGAACGACCGTCAGGTGCCCACCGGGCACGACTCGCGCGATCAGCGCCATGCCGACGCTCTCACGCGTCGAACGGTTCGGGCAGGCCGATCACTGCTTGGTCTCGTCGACTTTCGCCGGGTGGAACAGTCGTGTCGTCCCGGCCGCCTTCGCCTGATCGTCCACGACGGTGCCGTTCGGGGCCGAGACCACCTCGAGCTGCATCCCCCACGGGGCCATGAAGTAGCACCAGGTCAGGCCCAGGTTGGGGCCCTCGGTGTAGCTGGTCGGTTCCCCGAGGACTTCGACACCCTGCTCGCGCAGGTAGGCGATCGCCTCGTCGATGTCGTCGACATAGAAGGCGAGGTGGTGTCCGCCGATGTCACTGTTCTTCGGCGGTGTCGCGGCCTGGTCCGGCGCGTCGTACTGGAAGATCTCCAGGTTGCTGCCGTTGCCGAGGCGCAGATAGCGGAACTCCTTGATGACCGAACGCGGATGCACCCGCAGGTGCTCGGTCATCCAATCGGTGTCGTCGTTTCGGAAGTCGGTGGCGGCGACGAACAGCTCTTCTGCGCCGAGCACGTCGATGAAGAAATCGCACGCTTCATCGATGTCGGGGACGGTGAAGCCGATGTGCTCCATGCCGCGGATTCCGGGGATTGCCATGGTGTCTTCCTCCTTGCGAGCGAAAGCTCAGACGGTCTGTTCGGTACGGGATGCCTGCACGACGCCGGCCATGGTCTTCGCCGCCAAGGCGAAAGACACGGCGCCGGGGTCGGGGTGGCCGACGGAGCGATCCGACAGCACCCGTGCGCGACCCAGGCGCGGCGACAGGTCGGCCGTGGCGGTGGCGGCGGCTTCCGCGACGTCGCCCGCCGTCGTCCATGCCTCGGCGGTGGATGCGCCGTCGGCGACGGCCGCGGCGAACGCGTCGGCGAACGGGACCATCGCGTCGAGCATCGTCTTGTCGCCGACGCTTCCGCCGCCGAGGCGCTTGATCGCCTCGACGAGCGCAGCGAGAGCCTGGGCCTGACGGTCGCGGTCGACCCGTGCGGTGTCGCCGAGCACGTTGCCGGCCGCGGTCAGTGCGGCACCCCACAGCGCGCCGGACGCGCCGCCGGCGTTCTCCGACCAGCGGTCGCCCGCACCGACCAGCACGGTCTGGGCGCCCGCTCCCTGCTCGAACAGTTCGCGCGCGGCTTTGGCGGCCGCAGCGGAACCGCGCGTCATGCCGATGCCGTGGTCACCGTCGCCGGCGATCGCATCGAGATCACCCAGAGCGGTCGCGTTCTTTTCGATCGCTTCGCTGATCAAGGTCAGCCCCTCGGTGACGATTCCCGCCGTCACGCGTGACTCCTCACTTGCGACACGGGTGACCACCAGCTGCTCCGCCTCGGTGTTGAACACCACATCGCTCGGGAGCGGCTCGGCCATCGGCGTGCGTCGCTTGTACGCGGGGGTGTCGCATTCGGCGAAGTAATACGGCTCCAAGGTCTCATCGAGCCAGACCAGCGTGAGGGAGACCCCTCCCATGTCCAGGGAGGTCATGAACTCGCCCACTTCGCCTTCAGCGATCTCGACACCGGCCTCGCGCAGTCGATTGGCCACGGCGGTGTAGGTGACGAACAGCTCCTCGTACTTCGCCGAGCCCAGCCCGTTGAGCATCGCGACCACCCGGGAGCCGTCGGTGGGGCGCTCCTGCAGGAGCCGATCGACCAGGAGTTCGGCGACGTCATCCGCTGTGCCGAGCTCGGTCTCGTAGATACCCGGCTCGCCGTGCACGCCCAGCCCCACGCCGATCTGTCCCTTCGGGACCTCGAACAGCGGGTGGTCTGCGCCCGGCAGGGTGCACCCCGAGAAGGCGACCCCGAAGGTCATCACGCGCTTGTTCGCGTGATGGAACACCTCGACCACCTCGTCGAGGGACAGTCCCGCTTCGGCCGCCGCGCTGGTCATCTTCAGCACGGGCAGGCCGCCCGCGATCCCGCGACGCATGTGCGGCGTGGCCGCCGGCGCCGACGCGACGTCATCGGTGACGACCGCGGTGGCGACCTCGACGTCTTCCGCGCGGAGACGTTCGGCCGCCTGGCCGAAGTGGAGGACGTCGCCGGCATAGTTCAGGTGCGCGATGAACACGCCCCCGCCCTGATCGGCTGCACGTGCGACGCTGACCGCTTGGGATGCACTCGGGGACGAGAAGATGTTCCCGGTCACCACGCCGTCCAAGAGGCCCTGACCCACCCAACCGGTGAATGCGGGGTAGTGCCCCGTGCCACCGCCGGAGATCACGGCGACCTTCCCGGCACGCGATCGCGTCGCGCGGACCACGCCGCCGAAGACCGCGCGCACGTACTGCGGGTTCGCCTCGACGAATCCCTCGGCCAGTTGCCGGGGGAAGTCCTTCGGGTCGTTGAGCAGTGTTGTCATTGTGGATTCAACTCCTTCGTTGAAAGGTCGGGTGCCGGTGGCTCGGGTGTCGGAGCCGCCGGCGCTCAGGGGTGGGTGGGGTGGGTCAAGACACGGTCGAGGGTGTGCAGGTCGACGCGATCGCCGTCGAAGACGCCGAGAGGATCGTCGATCACATGCGTCGGGGTGCTGTCGGAGCCGAGTGAGTCGACGACGAGTGACGCGCCGGAGAAGTCGTCCCCCGCGGTGAAGCCGCTGATGGTGACGATGGTCCGGAGCCCTGCTGCGCGGGCCGCGCGCAACCCGATGCCGCTGTCTTCGACGACCACGGCGTCGTCCTCTGCGACGGCGAGTTCGCGCACGGCCAGCTGGTAGATGTCAGGCGAGGGCTTCTTGCGCGGAACGACGTCCCCCGCGAAGACACGGAACATCTGGGCCATCTCGTCGCCGACGGCGTGCCGGAGCACCGCTTCCACCGAGGGCTGCGCCGATGTCGAGGCGACCGCGAGCTTCCACCCCGCGTCATGGGCTTCGCGGACGAGCCGTGCGACGCCGGGGCGGGCCGGTACAGCACCGCTGTCGATCAGGCGCGTGTACCGTGTGGTCTTCTCACGATGCCAGTCGGCGAGCATCGTCGACTGCGCGGGCTCCTCGGAGGGAAGCCCCGCGGCGGCCACGAACGCCGGGGTGAGCACCGACCTCATGCGCTCCTTGCCGCCGCCGATCTTCACCTTCTCGGCGTACGTGGGGACATCCCACTCCAGGGGTACCCCGAAGTGCGCGAAGGTGGCGTTGAAGGCGGGGAGGTGTCCGTCGCGTTCGGTGTCGGCCAGGACTCCGTCGCAGTCGAAGATGAGTGCAGGCACCTCAGGCCGCCTTCCCCGCGGAACCGAAGTCCTCGGCGAGCCCGACGACCAGATCGACGACCTCCTCGCGGGTGGCGGAGAACAGCGAAGGCGGATCCCACTTGTCGCGCTCGCGTGCGCCTTCGAGGAACTGCAGAGACGACTTCATGTACGTCTCCTTCAGTGCCGTGGAGATGTTCACCTTGGCGCACCCCCGGGCGATGAGTGCGTGGAATTGCTCCAGGCTCAAGCCGCTGCCGCCGTGCAGCGCGATCGGGATGGACCGGGCCGTGACGATGTCCTCCACCCGCTGATAGTCCAGCACCGGCGCAGCCTTGTACGAGCCGTGGGCGTTTCCGATCGACGGTGCGAACACGTCGACGCCTGAGCGGTCGATGAAATCGAGGCACACATCGAGGGCCTGTCGCGCAGCCTCCTCGTCGGAACCGTGCCCGTCCTCGACGCCGGTGATCGACTCGATCTCCCCCTCGACATGCGCCCCATACTCGCGAGCTTCCGCGACCACCTCGATCGTCTGCCGCAGATTCTCGGCGACCGGCATCTCGGACGCATCGAACAGCACCGAGTTCCAGCCGTTGCGCAGGCACTCCGTGACGACCTCGCGATCGGGGCAGTGGTCCAGGTGAAGGCACACCGGGACCTCGATCCCGTCGGTCATCGACCGCCACATCGAGGCGAGGACCGGCGCGCCGATGCTCCGTACCGTCTTGACCGAGGTCTGTACGATGACCGGCGATCGTGCCTCGACGGCGCCGGCGAGGACGCCCTCCATCGTGAGGTCGTTGAAGATGTTCACCGCCGGCACGCCGTACCGCTCGGTGAATGCCGTTCCGAGGATCTTCTCGAGAGAAACCACGCCCATGTATTCGCTCCCATCAGGTTGCTCTCACGCTATTCGGGGCGCGGAAGAGCGGCCATGAGGGGTGTCCCCCCTCGGGAGTAGGGGAATCACGTAGGGTGCTCAGAAGGTCGGAGCGGTCTCGCCCATCCCGGCGAGCATGGTGCGATTGTGCGCCCCGCACTTGCGCAGCAGTGACCCGACGTGCTTCTCGACGGTCTTGACCGAGATCCCCAGCTCGGTGGCGATCTGCTTGTCGGCCATCCCCTTGGCCACGAGACCTCTGACTTCGACCTCACGGGCGGTGAGGCGCTCGCCGGGCGATGTGGCACTGCCACCGTTGTCGAGCAGGTGCTCGTACAACCCCGCATCGATCATCGCGACGCCTTCGCCTGCCGCGACGATGCTCCGGGCGATGGCGTCGGGGGAGGAACGCTTGGTGAGGTATCCGCGCACCCCCACATCGCGCGTGAGGCGGATCTGGTCGACGTTGGGCGACTCCATGTAGGCGACGATCGAGGCCCGGCTGTTGACGGACTTCAGACGCTCTGCGATCTGCGGGAGCGCGCGCTCATGGGTGTCGAGATCGACGACGACCACGTCGGGGGCCACCTGGTCGATGCTCGCGAGCAGGTCGTCCGAGTCGTGACCCTCGGTGACGATCTGCATCGACGGCTCGTGCAGCTGCAGCACCCGGACCAAGCCCGCGGAGACGAGGGGTTGGGTGCTGGAGATCAGAACCTTCCACGGGGCAGTCGTGGGCGTCGCGATCGTGTCCGGCATCTCGGGGAGCACCACGCGGACTTTCGTGCCCCATCCCTCGATCGATTCGATGTCGAACTCACCGCCGAGGTGGGTCACCCGGGAGGAGATGCCGTGCAGTCCGAGTCCGCCCGCGGGGGAGCGGGGGCCGGTGTACCCGTGGGAGGACGGGACGAACCCGCGACCGTCGTCTTCGACGAGGAGCGTGACCGAGTGCGAGCTGTAGAGGAGCCCCACCCGCACCGTCGCGGCGCGTGCGTGGTTGACCACGTTCGTCAGGGCTTCCTGCGCGATCCGCAGCAGTTGGTGGGAGACTTCGGCCGACACCTCGCGGGGCGAGCCCGACACCGACAGTGCCGTCTGCAGCGGCGCGACCGATGACACCCAATCCAGCTCGTCGGACAGCGCCTGCTCCAGCGTCCCACTCTCGAGGGCGGTCGGTCCGATGCCGGCGGCCGTGCGTCGGGCTTCCATGAGGGCGGCCTCGGCGCGTTGCCGGGCCTCGTCGATGTGCTCGCGCGCCGGGTGCGAGGGGGAGAGGAGCTCGTTGGCCTGGTGCAGGTCGATGACCATCGACCGCAGGGCGTGACCGACGGTGGAGTGCACGTCGCGCACCACGCCCTCGCGTTCGTGCGCGACGGCGATCTCGCGGTCGCGCTTGGACAGTCGCGTGTGCATCTCAGCGTTGGCCAGCGCGATCGCGGCGTGGCTGGCGAACAGCTCCGCCAGTTCGGCGTCGGTCGTGGTGAACAGCCGATCCGGCTCGTCGCCGAAGATGACGCAGCTGCCGATGATGCGGTCGCCCCATCGGATGGGCACGCCGAGGACGGCGCAGCTCCAGCGCGGGTCGTCGGCGGAGATGTGTCCGGCGCTGATGGCCGAGTAGGAGTGCAGCACCACGGCGCTGCGCGTGCGCACGATCTCTCCCGTCACGCCCTGGTCGAGGGAGAAGGTCTGCCCTTCGGAGCAGCCGACGCCGACGTCGACGCGTTTGGTGTACGTGCCCGCGACCTCGTCGACCAGGCTGATCGATCCGGAATGGCACCCCAGCAATCGCGTGGCGCTTCTGAGGATGCGCTCCAGCAGCGGCTGGAGTTCGAACTGGCCCGCCAGCTCGGCGGCTGACTCGGTGATCGCACGAAGGTGCCCGGAGGGTGTCAAGACCTCGGGGGCGGTCTCTACGTACGCGAATTCCTGTGACATGAGCGGTCCTCCTCGACCGTCATCGGAGTGCGACGACTGGTCCGGAGTGTACACCTCGCGGGTATGCGCGCCACCGTCGCCGGATTCCGCCGACAGCGGGTGTATTCCCTACGCGGCATCGGGGGAATCCCGTATGGGGGTGGATGGCCCGGCAGGCTAGCGTCGTCGTCGTGGGCACCGCACGACGCCGATTCGGCGTTCTCGCGGGCGGCGATGACTACCCCGGACTCAACGGCGTGATCCGGGCTGCCGTCCTTCGGGGAGCGCAAGCGCACGAGGCCGACTTCGTCGGTTTCGTGGACGGTTGGCGTGGTGTGCTCGACGTGCAGACCATCGAGCTCGGCTGGCGCGCGGTCCGCGGGGCGGCAGCGGCTCCGGGGACCGTCCTCGGGGCGTCCCCCCACGACGACGCTGTCGCGCCGCCGGATCTCGATGCCGTCGTGGCGGGCGTGCGCATGTCGAACCTCGACGGGCTGCTGATGGTGGGTGGGGAGCAGACCATGGCCGTGGCCGAATCGCTCTCACGGGCCGGCGTCCCGGTGCTCGCGGTTCCGACGTCGGTCGAGAATGCACTCGGGTGCACGGAGCAGGCGCTCGGTTTCGACACGGTGGTCGGCGTGGGGGCGGAGGCGATGAGCCGGCTCCGCGCCGTCGGAGACGCCCAGCAACGGTGTGTGGTCGCCGAAGTCATCGGGCGCGATGCCGGCTGGATCGCCTTGCACGCGGGTCTGGCGGCGGCCGCCGACGTCGTGCTGATCCCGGAATGGCCGCAGACCAGCGAGCAGATCCGGGAGCGGCTCCGGATCACCGCCCGACGTGGCCACCTGGTCGTGGTCGCCGAGGGCTTCGCTCTCGCCGCCGAATCGTCGCCGGAGGGCGGAGCCGGTCGCCGGCTCCGCCAGATCATCGAATCGCACACGGGCGTCGAACCGCTCGTCAGCGGCCTCGCGCCGGTTCAGCGCGGGGCCGCACCCACCGCGGCCGACCGAGTGCTGGCCGCGCAGCTGGGGTATGCCGCCGCGGATGCGCTCGTGCGCGGTCGGCACGGCGCGATGGTCACCGTGGCCGGGCACGACGTGAGGCTGTCGCCGTTGGAGGAGCGCGGCCGATCTCGCAGCGTCTCCCTCGATCAGTATCGCCGCTTCCAGTCTCTCCTCGGGTGACCGGGGCGAGCGTCGGTGGGGTCATCCCTACCGCGACGGCGGGAAAGCCCGCATACCGCCGGTGTCATGCCGTCCCTAGCATCAGGACGAGGGTTGCATCGCCGCGGATGCCGACTCAGAGATCGAGGATGACCTAGATGACGACGAAGAAGAAGCTTGCTCCCGCTTCCCCGTGGGTGGAACTTCGCACCACCACGAAGGACTGGGACGCCGCAGACCCGGCCGTGCTGACCACGATGGCCACGCAGCTCCACCTGATCCGCGCGTTCGAGGAGAGCGTGCTCGACCTGGCGGGGCAAAAGCTCATCAACGGCCCGGCACACTCCAGCATCGGGCAGGAGGGCGGGGCGGTGGGATCGATCCTTCCGCTGACGGTCGCCGACCAGATCAACGGCTCCCACCGTGGGCACCACCAGTTCCTCGCCAAGGCACTCACCGCCGTGCAACCCGACGGGTTCGACATGACGGCGGGGTTCTCCGACACCGTTCGAGAGGTGCTCTCGCGCAGCCTGTCGGAGATCTGCGGACTCGCCGCCGGCTACTGCGGTGGCCGGGGCGGGTCGATGCACCTGCAGTGGAAAGAGATCGGGGCGATGGGCACGAACGCCATCGTCGGTGGAGCCGTCCCGTTCGCGGCGGGCTTCGCGTGGTCGGACCGGCACGCCGGCACGGACGCCGTCTCGGTGACCTACTTCGGTGACGGCGCGATGAACATCGGTTCGGTGCTGGAGAGCCTGAACCTCGCGTCGGCCTGGTCGTTGCCGGTGTGCTTCTTCGTCGAGAACAACCAGTACGCGGTCTCGACCACCGTCGAGGAGGCGACGGGCGAACCGCGCCTGTCGGCCCGTGCACTCGGGTTCAACATCCCGAGCTGGCGTGTGGACGGTATGGACCCCCTCGCGGTGCACCTGGCCATGGAAGAGGCGCTCGCGCACATGCGTGCGGGCAAGGGCCCGACGATGATCGAGGCCGACGTCTATCGTTACTTCCACCAGAACGGCCCCTTCCCGGGCAGCGCGTTCGGCTATCGCGACCGCGACGAAGAGGCATCCTGGCGTGGTCGCGACCCGCTCGAGGCCATCGGCGGACACCTGATCCGGCGCGGCATCGCCGGCGCGGACGAGATCGCCGACCTGCGTGCACGGTGCAAGGCGATCATGTCCTCGGTCTGCGACGACCTGCTCGAACCCGACCCGGACCGCAAGGGTCAGCAACGCTTCCGGCTCGACCTGTGGCCGGATCCCGGGGCGATCGATGAGGGTATCCGGGGCGACCTGTCGGAACTGGACGGGGCGCGCTACCTCGAAGCCGATCAGGTCACCGGCGCCAAGACCTCCGTGCGGTTCGTCGACGCCGTCGCCGAGGTGATGTCGCGGCGCATGGCCGAGGATGAGCGCATCGTCGTCCTCGGTGAGGACGTCCACAAGCTCAGCGGAGGACCGCGTGGAGCGACGAAGGGTTTGAAAGAGGCCTATCCCGACCGCGTGCTGGGAACGCCCATCAGCGAGGCGGCCTTCAGCGGTCTGGCCGGCGGTATGGCGCTCGACGGGCGCTATCGTCCGGTGATCGAGCTCATGTACGCCGACTTCGTGTGGGTCGCCGCCGATCAGCTGTTCAATCAGATCGGCAAGGCGCGCCACATGTTCGGCGGCCATCACAGCATGCCGTTGGTGATGCGCATCAAAGTGGGCACCCGCACCGGCTACGGATCCCAGCACTCGATGGACCCCGCCGGGGTGATGGCCTCTTCCGCCGGGTGGCGCATCGTGGCGCCTTCGACCCCCCACGACTACGTCGGGGCCATGAACGCGGCTCTGCAGTGCGAGGATCCGGTCGCGGTGCTCGAGCACGACGCCGACCTCTACCGCGCCGAGGGCGAGGTTCCCGAGGGCGATCTGGACTACCTGCTGCCCGTCGGATCCGCCGCCGTGCGCCGAACGGGCGAGGCCGTGACGGTGCTGACCTACCTGTCGATGGTCGCGCCGAGTGTGGAGGCGGCGGAGATGAGCGGCGTCGACGCGGAGGTCATCGACCTTCGGTGGCTCGACATGGCCAGTGTCGACTGGGCGACCATCGAGCAGAGCATCACGAAGACGAACCGGGTGATGATCGTCGAGCAGGGATCCCGCCAGACCTCCTACGGGGCGCTCTTGGCCGATGAGATCCAGCGCCGGTACTTCGATTGGCTGGACGCCCCCGTCGCACGCGTCTCCGGAAGTGAGTCGTCGCCGAGTATCAGCAAGGTCCTCGAAGAGGCGGCTCTCGCGAACGCGGACGACGTCGCGGCGGGTCTGACCAGACTCGCCTTCGACACGGAAGGGGCCGACTGATGGCCAGTGCGCTGCGGATGCCCGGTGTCTCGGCCGATTCCGAGGAGGCGGTGCTCGTCGAATGGTCCGTCTCGAGCGGTGCGAGCATCGGTGAGGGCGACGCCGTCGCGGTCGTGGAGACCGAGAAGGCCAACGTCGACATCGTCGCGGACGCCGCCGGAACCGTATGGCGGCTGCTCGCCGAACCCGGCGAATCGGTCGTGGTGGGAAACCCCATCGCCGTCGTCCTGGCGGCGGGGGAGGGCGACGACGCGGGAGAAGCGCTGCTGAGGAGCCTCGGACTGGGGGAGGACGAGGACACGGGATCCGACCCCGACCCCGACCCCGCGCCGGCGCCCGACCGCTCCCCCGACACCGCACCCGCCGGCGAACCGGCCGCGGCCCCGGCGTCGAGTGCGGTCGGGCCGAGCCCCGCGGAAGAAGGGCGACGCCTGTTCGCCTCGCCCCTGGTGCGCCGGTTGGCCCACGAAGCGGGCGTGTCGCTGGAGAGCGTGCCCGGTAGCGGTCCGCACGGCCGTGTCGTCAAGCGTGATCTCGAGAAGCTCCTGGCCGCCCCGGCGACCCCGCCCCCGCCGACGCCACCGCCGGCTGCACCGACCCCGGCGTCGGCACCCGTGACCGAGGCCGCGCCGGCGGAGGAGGGCGACATCCCCCACACCCGCATGCGACGCGCCATCGCGAGCGCGCTGACGGCGAGTAAGCAGCAGTCCCCGCACTTCTACCTGTCCCGAAGCGTGCGCATGGACGCCCTGCTCGACCTGCGCGAGACCATCAACGCCGCGTCGACCACACGTGTGTCGGTCAACGACTTCATCGTCAAGGCGATCGCGGAGGCGTTCGTGTCGGTCCCCGAGGCGAACGTCATGTGGCTCCCCGATGCGGTCAGACCTCTTTCCTCGATCGATGTCTCCGTGGCCATCGGCAGCGAGAAGGGCCTGGTGACCCCCGTCGTCCGCGACGTCGATCGGCTACGACTGACGGAGGTCTCCAAACGTGTGCGGGACTACGTCGCACGTGCCGACGAGGGACGCCTCCGACAGGAGGACCTCGAGGGAGGGTCGTTCACGGTGTCCAACCTCGGCATGTTCGGTGTCGAGGAGTTCTCCGCGATCATCAACCCGCCGCAGGTCGGCATCCTCGCCGTCGGGGCCGTCGTCGAGACGCCCGTGGTCGAGGACGGCGGCATCGTGCCCGCCCGCGTGATGAAGGTGACGGCGTCGTTCGATCACCGTCCGATCGACGGCGTGCTGGGTGCCCGGTGGCTCGCGGCGTTCGCCGCCGCCCTGGAGAACCCTTACACGCTCCTGGCCTGACGCCCGCTCGGCGGGTGGGGGAGTCCCTACCCGCCGATAGGGAAAGCCCCAATTACGGGGTCGGAGGGCACCTGGAAGCGTGAGAGACGACAAGCGATGTCCTGTCGCAAGTTCAAGGGAGAACGCGCATGAAAATCAAGCACACCCGGCGCTCGGTCGCCGCTGCAACGATCGGCATCGCGGCGCTCGCCGCCGCAGGATGCACCACCGTCGGCGCCGGCGACGGTGGCGACGCCGGATCCGGTGACGACGACGGCAAGTACCGTATCGTCACCGTCTCGAAGGTCGAGGGGATCACCTGGTTCCAGCGGATGTCCGAAGGCGTCGACATGTTCAACGACGAGTATTCGGACGAGGTCGAGGCCTACCAGACCGGCCCGGACTCGGGCGACCCCGCTCAGCAGGTCCAGATCGTCGAGGACCTCATCGCCCAGCAGGTCGACGCCATCATCGTCGTCCCCAACGACGTGCTGGGAATCGCCCCGGTGCTCGAACGCGCACGCGAAGCGGGCATCATCGTCGGGGTCACCGAGGCCACGCAGCTCGTGGGCACCGACTCCATCGACTACGACGTGGAGGCTTTCTACAACGCCGAGTTCGGTGCCGGGTTCGGTCAGCAGCTCACCGAGGCGATGAACTGCGAAGGGGAGTACGCCACGAGCGTGGGCCTGCTCACCAGTGAGTCGCACATGGAGTGGCTCGCGGCGGCCAACGAGTACATCGCCGAGAACTGCCCCGACATGGTCAACGTCTCGCCGACGCCGTACGAGAACGAGAACGACGACCAGGTCAGCCGTGACCTCGCCGAAGAGATCCTCAGCGCGTATCCCGATCTGGGCGGGTACTTGGCGACCACCCCGTCCGGTGGCTCGGGAATGGCCAGTGCGCTGCGCGACAAGGGGCGCCAGGACGTCCAGGTCGTCGCCTTGACCCTGCCGTCCGTGGCCGGTCCCGACCTCGAAGAGGGCTACATGTTCGCCGGCCAGGGATGGGACCCCGCCGGGTGGGGATGGGCCCTCAACGACGTCGCCCTCCGGATGCTCAAGGGTGAGGACGTCACCACGGGGACCGACCTCGGTTGGCCCGGATACGAAGAGGTCGTGGTCGACGGTCAGCTCATCATCGGCAACGACATCCAGCAGTACTACCCGGGTGACTTCGCCGACGGCGACTACCCGTTCTGATCCCCCGCGGGCGGCGCACCCCGTGCGCCGCCCGCTCGGAAACCGCACAAAGGAGTCGCGTTGCCCGAGACGAACCCCGCCGCATCGTCGCCGCTGCTGTCAGCACGTGGCCTCGAGATCTCCTTCGGCGGAATCCAAGCGCTCCGTGGTGTCGACCTCGACATCGCACCCGGAGAGATCCACTGCCTGGCCGGCGAGAACGGGTCGGGTAAGTCGACCTTCACCAAGATCGTCGCCGGCGTCTATCAGGCCGACGCCGGCGAGATCGCCTTCAACGGTGAACCCGCGCACTGGCACCATCCGAGCGACGCGGTCGCCGCGGGGATCCAGGTCATCTACCAGGATCTGTCGCTGTTCCCCCATCTCTCGGTGGCGGAGAACATCGCCGTCAACCACATGATGCAGGATCGCTCGCCGATCATCAGCCGCAAGCGGATGCGTGCCATCGCGAAGGAGCAGTTGGAGCGGATCGGGCTGGACCTGCCGTTGGATGCTCCGGTGGGCTCGCTGTCGATGGCCAATCGTCAGCTGGTCGCGATCTGTCGGGCACTGAGTATGGACGCGCGCCTGTTGTTCATGGACGAACCGACCACGGCACTGACCCATCGCGAGGTCTCACGACTGCTCGAGATCGTCCTCGACCTCAAACGACGGGGACTGTCGATCGTGTTCATCAGCCACAAACTCGACGAGGTCTTCTCCATCGCCGACAACATCAGCGTCTTCCGAGACGGGATCAAGGTCGGCGACTTCGCGGCGGCCGACCTGGACGAGGTCTCCCTGAGTCGCCACATGACCGGTCGCGACGTGACCTATGAGCGGTACCACCGCACCCAGGACGACGACCGTCCCGTCCTCGAAGTCAAGGAACTCGCACGCGAGGGGCACTACACCGACGTCACCTTCGACGTGCGCCGCGGCGACATCCTCGGTGTCATCGGGCTGCTCGGTTCGGGCCGCACCGAGATGGCGCTGTCGTTGTTCGGACTGAATGATCACACCGGCGGCTCCATCGTCGTCGACGGCGAGCCGGTGACCATCCGCGCTCCCTGGGACGCGATGCGACACGGGATCGCGCTCGTCCCGGAAGACCGCCACGAGCAGGGGCTCTTCGGCAAGCAGTCCGTGGCGGTGAATGCCACGGCGACCATGCTCGAACGAATCCTGACGTCGGTGCGCACGCTGTCGCCGGCCAAGGAGAAAGCTCTGGCCCAACGGGTCGTCGACGAGATGAAGGTGAACAACCGGGACATCGCCACCCGGGTGTCGAACCTCTCCGGCGGAAACCAGCAGAAGGTCGTCATCGGCAAGTGGCTCTTCCGCGATCCGAAGGTGTTCATCCTCGACAGCCCCACGGTGGGCATCGACATCGGATCCAAGTCCGAGATCTACGACCAGATCCACCGGCTCGCCCGAGAGGACATGGCGGTGATCATGATCTCCGATGAAGCGGAAGAGGTCGTGGCCAACTGCAACCGGATCCTCGTGATGCACGACGGCCGCATCCTGCGCACCTTCCAGGAGGAGGAGATCCGCGCGGAGGGATTCCGGGATCGCCTCGACGAGATCATCTCCAATCCCGACGACCAGGATCAGTCCGAGCAGCAGGAGGTGGCGCGATGACCCGTTCGCCGTTCGCCGCGGTTATCCACCGCAAGATGACGACGATGGAGAAGATGCTCTCGCTCATCATCGTGGGCTACATCATCCTCGTGGCCACCCAGAGTGCGAGCTTTTTCAGCATCTCCACGCTCTTCGATCTCATCCGCTCGGGCGCTGCCCTGACGATCTTCGCCTTCGGAGTGCTGATCGTGTTCATCTCCGGGGGCATCGACGTCTCCTTCGCCGCGATCGGCATCGTCGCCGGATACTCCGCGGTCTTGATCTCCAAGGCGGCCGGGGTCGATGACATCCTGTTCATCATCGTGGTCGCCGTCGCCATCGGGTGCGGCCTCGGCTCGATCAACGCCCTCCTGATCCACCTCCACAACCTTCCGACACTGATCGTCACCCTCGGCACGGCGAGTGTCTTCCACGGCGCCATGGCGCTCCTCCTGGGCATGGAGACCTTCACCCGCTCCGGCGTACCCCAGTCGATCCTCGACTTCGGGTCGGCGCGTTTGTTCACCGTGGGCGGCGAGTCCGGACAGGCCGGTCTGTCGATCTTCCTCCCCCTGGTGATCGGGGTCGGGGTACTCACCTGGTTCCTGTTGTACCGGACCCGTATCGGGCGATCGGTCTATGCGCTCGGCAGCAACGCCGAGTCGGCCTCGCGGGTGGGGATGAGCATCCTCAAGACACAGCTGTTCATCTACATGTACGTCGGTGCGCTGTCCGGGCTGGCCGGCATCGTGTACTTCAGCGGCCTGGCCTACATCAACCCGGCGGCGTTGATCGGAACGGAGCTCGCGGTCATCGCGGCGGTCGTGATCGGCGGGGCGAAGCTCACCGGTGGGGAGGGGACGATCCTCGGCACCGTCCTCGGCGTCATGATCTGGCAGCTCCTGCAGAACACGCTCATCCATCTCGGGCTCGACTCGTCGTTCCAGGACCTCTTCTTCGGTGCGGTCCTCGTCGCGATCCTCGGGTTCATCTACTTCCGGCAACGCCAGGCGAACCGACGCGCCCTGGTCTTCTCGTCGAACTGAAGGGCACCCCCATGAACAGGTTCACCACCTTCCTCGCCCGCGACAAGGACTTCACGGTATTGGCGATCACGACCATCGTCGTGACCTTCGCGCTGTACATGCTCCTCGGCCAGCGCGTGTTCTCGCTCGCCGGCGTGCAATCGATGTCGATCCAGGTGAGCGA
This sequence comes from Microbacterium aquimaris, assembly GCF_039531285.1. Classification (NCBI taxonomy): domain Bacteria; kingdom Bacillati; phylum Actinomycetota; class Actinomycetes; order Micrococcales; family Microbacteriaceae; genus Microbacterium; species Microbacterium aquimaris. The sequence goes on from NZ_BAAAPT010000001.1 coordinate 1,553,263, forward strand.
GTTCGGCCTCCTGGCGATCGCCATGGGCTTGGCGATGCTCACCGGCGGCATCGACCTGTCGATCGTCGCAGCGGCCGGGTTGGCGGGTGTGATGGCTTCCCTCGCGATGAGCGGCCAGATCATCCCGGTCACCGAGGACAACTCGGGGATGCTGTTCGTGCTCGGCGTCGTCGTCGCGCTGGTGACCGGGTTGTTGACCGGTTTGCTGAACGGGCTGATCATCGCAAAGCTGTCGGTCCCGCCGATCCTGGCCACGCTGGGAACGATGATCCTCTTCACCGGGATCGGCATGGCCATCACCACGGGAAACAGTGTGGGGATCCTCGTGGGGGGATTCTCCGACATCGCCGCGCTCGCGATCGGTCCGGCGCCGCTGGTGTTCGTGATGCTCATCGTGGTCTTCGTCGCCGTCGGGCTCACGCTGACCAAGACGCGCTTCGGGCGGCGGATCTACCTCTTCGGCGAGAACGACGTCGCGCTGAGGTTCTCCGGTGCGCGGACGGAACGGACGATCATCTTCACCTACATGCTGATCGGCATCATCGTCGGGCTCGCCGCGATCGTGATCATCGCGCGGGCGAACTCGATGCGGGTCGGTTTCGGAGAGTCCTATCTGCTTCAGACGATCCTCGCGGTCGTCCTCGCGGGGTTCAATCCGTTCGGCGGCAAAGGGCGGATCGTCAGCCTCGGTTTCGCGCTCGTGCTCCTGCAGACCTTGTCGACTTCGATGACCGCTTTCGGGTTCTCGCCATACGCCAAGAACCTCGTCTGGGGTCTGATGCTCCTCGTGGTGATGGTCGTGACGTACTACGTGAACCGCCCGCGCGCGAAAGTCCGCCGCCCGCGGGACATGACCGGCGGTCTGGTCGCTCCGACGGGGACGTTCCCCACCGTCCGCAGCAAGGCCGGAGCGCGATGAGTCGGATGCTCGCGCCCCAGGTGCTGGGCGTGGGTCTGAAGATGTATCTCGACCATGGGCGAACCCTTCGTTGGGTCGAGCGGTTGCGCGACGCAGTCACCGGGCATCCGGCGCTCACAGAAGGTTCGACGACCCTCTTCGTGCTTCCGACGTTCCCCTCGCTCACGGAATCACGTCGACTGCTGGCACACACGTCGGTGGCTCTCGGGGCCCAGGACCTCGCCGCGGAGGACAGCGGAGCTTTCACCGGAGAAGTCAGCGGTGTGGAGCTTCGTGAAGTCGGGTGTGAGTTCGTCGAGATCGCACACGCCGAACGCCGCACCCTCTTCGGCGAAGACGATGCGCTGATCGCACGCAAGTACGACGCCGCGCGGCGCAACGGGCTCGTGCCGGTCGTCTGTGTGGGCGAAGCCGCGCCCGGGGATCCGGAGGTCGCTGCCGAGGAGTGTCTTCGGCAGCTGGATGCCATCGTCGGCACGACCGCGCCGGGTCCGCCGATGGTGGTCGCCTATGAGCCGGTCTGGGCGATCGGGGCGGCCCGCCCGGCGTCGATCACACATGTTCGGCACGTCTGCACGCGTCTGCGCACCCGGATCGATCCGGACCTGGCCCGCGTGATCTACGGCGGAAGTGCGCGGCCCGGGATGCTCCCGGCGCTCCGCGGCGCGGCGGACGGGCTGTTCCTCGGGCGGGCCGCCCACGACGTCGAGGCGGTGGTTCGCGTGCTCGACGAGTGCCTGTCTGCGTGAGCGCGAGCGGTCCCGTGGGGTGAGAGCGTTCTCATGTCAGGGCCCGCGCGCTTGGTCGATCGGCGTCCAGGCCGATATGGTCAGCACGTTGGACATTCGGGGGGATGGATGACGCATGCTGCTGATCACCGGGATCGTGCTCGTACCGGCGGGGCTGGTCATGCTGTGGGTGGCCTGGGCCAGTCGCCGAGACCGCCTGCGCCCCAACAGCGCCGTGGGGGTGCGCACGCGGCTGACCATGGAGTGCGACCTCGCCTGGTTCGCGGCGCAGCGGGCCGCGGCATCCGCCACGGCGATCGGCGGTGTCGGGGCGCTGTTGGGCGGAATCGGTGCGATCGTCATGGCGGTGGTCGAATCGAATCGGCCGGGGTTTTCCTTTCCGTTCGCGATGGCCACCTGGACGCTCCTCGCGCTCGGGGCCGCGGGGTGGAGCCTCGCGTGGACGCTCACCGGCGTCGGTCGCGGCTCACGTGCCGCGGAGGCGGTGTGCACCGAGCAGTCCGGATGCTCCTGACGATCCGTCCTCGCACCGCGGCCACCCCGAGCGGCCGCGGTGGCGTCACCGGGGCGTCGGCGCCGGTGTGAGCCGGGCGTCCAGCCACGCGATCGCGCGGTCGATGAGCGACCTCGCCAGGTCACTGTCGGGGGCCCACGACTCGAAGCCGTGCGGTGCGCCCTCGACGACGTCGAGGGTCACCTCCACGCCGTCGTGCCGCATCCGCTCGGCGTAGGCGACGTCCTCGTCGTGGAACAGCTCGATGGCGGAGGTGTAGACCCATGCCGGAGGGAGGCCGGACAGATCCCCGCGGCGTGCGGGAACGGCGTATCGGGGCACCTCGGCCACGGCGAACGCGTCGCCCAGATACGCGCGCCACCCGACGAGGTTCGACCGGTTGTTCCACACGAAGTGGTCCTCGGCGTCGCGGAAACGATCGGCGGCCGTGCGGTCGTCGAGCATCGGGCACCACAGCCACTGTGCCGCCACCGGCGTGCCTTCGTCGTGGAGACGCTGGACCAGCGCGGCGGCGAGTCCACCGCCCGCGCTCTGGCCGCCCACGGCGATGCGAGAGGGATCGACGGCGTACCCGGCGGCGTGCGCGACCAGCCAGGCGAAACCCGCCGCGACGTCCTCCAGCGCGGCGGGGAACGGATGCTTCGGCGCCACACGGTAATCCACCGACACCACGATCGCGCCGGTTCGCGCCGCGGTCTCGCCGCACAGCCGGTCGTCCATCCGCGGGGAGCCCATCACCAACCCGCCACCGTGGATCCACAGCAACGCCGCACCGGACGCGCGCTCCGGGACGTACACCCGCAGTCGCACCCCGCCGGCGCGCGCGGTGCGGCGCTCGACTCCGGACACGCGCGCCCCCGGGGCAAGGCGGGTCGCCCCGACGACCGCCCGGCGGAACAGCGCGTTCTCGAGACGGAATCGGGGCATCCGCCGCGTCGTGGCACGGAGGTCGGGGTCGACGCGGTCGATGTCCATCGGGAGGTCTCCGTCCTGCTCTCCGGGCGATCCGGGGCGGGGGTGCGCGGTTCTTCCTCACCTTCCCACAGGGGAGGTGTCCCCGCTGATCTCCGCGTGCACGGTGAGCATCGTGCCCAGTGGATGACCATCTTCTGCTGACGATCTGCTCAGGTTGGACGGGTATGCTGTGACCAACCGATTCGAAGGAAGGTGTACGGAGATGGAATTCGCTTGGGAAGCCGCCGTGGTGATCGCCGCGGTCGCCGCGCTCGGTGTCGTGACGGTGCGCGAGACGCTGCGTGACGGGTACCGCGCACGCGTGACCCGCACCATCTACGACACCCGGAACCCGCAGTAAGCGGTCACCGACCGATCACGCCACGCCCCCGCCGATCCGGCGGGGGCGTTCTTCGTTTCCCCGAGGAGCCACGTTCACCTCGCGTTCACATAGAAGGGCTTCTATCTGTTTCGGATAGATGAGCTTCTATCTGACTGTTGTCCCTGACAGTCGACCGCCGAGAGGCCCACCCCGGCCGGAGGAAACATCACCGTGAAGAAGACCACAGCAAGCGCCGCTCTCGCGACACTGACCATGGCCGCTCTCTCCCTGAGCGCATGTGGAGGCCAGGAGACCGGCACCACGACATCGGCCGACGGCGGACTGTCGGGCTCGGTCACCACCGATGGCTCGTCGACCGTCGCGCCGCTCACCGAAGCCGCCGCCGACCTGTACCGCGACGAGGAGCCGAGCGTGAACGTCTCGGTCGCCACCTCGGGCACCGGTGGCGGATTCAAGGCGTTCTGCGCCGACGAGACCGACATCTCCAACGCCTCGCGTCCGATCAAGGACGAAGAAGCCGAGGAATGCGCCGCCAACGGCGTCGAGTACACCGAGATCATCGCCGCCAACGACGGCCTCTCGGTCATCCTCAACCCCGAGAACGACTGGGCGACCGACCTGACCGTCGAGCAGCTGCAGACCATCTGGGCGCCGGAGTCCGAGGGCGTCGTCACCAGCTGGGCCGACGTCGACCCGAGCTTCCCCGACGTGCCGCTCGCGCTGTTCGGCGCCGGCACCGACTCGGGAACCTTCGACTACTTCACCGAGGCGATCAACGGTGAAAGCGGCGCGATCCGCACCGACTACAGCCCGTCCGAAGACGACAACATCACCATCCAGGGTGTCGCCGGCGACGAGGGTGGCATCGGCTTCCTCGGCCTGTCCTACGTCGAAGAGAACGAGGGCGTCATCATCGCCGCCTCCGTCGACGGCGTGTACCCCTCGGTGGAGACCGTGCAGGACGGTACCTACACCCCGCTCGGGCGCCCGCTGTTCATCTACGTCAACAACGCCTCCTACACCGACAACGAGGCCGTGAAGTCGTTCGTCGACTTCTACGTCGCGAGCTCGCTCGAGGTCGCCGACCTGGCCCTGTTCGTCCCGCTGACGGATGACCAGATCACCGTCGCGCAGGAGGAGCTCGCTTCCCTCGGCTGAGCCTGGCGGCTTCGTCTGAGAGATCACTTCGATGACAACAGTCACCGACAAGCCCGGGGGTTCGAGCATCGGCTCGGACCCCCGGGTCCTGCCCGCCTTCGCCGGACGCGCGCGGCCCGGCGAGGCGATCATCCGGGCCGTGCTGCGCCTCGCGGCCGGTCTGACGATCGTCACCACCATCGGCATCCTGATCGCGCTGCTCGTGCCCTCGATCAGCTTCTTCCTCGAAGTCCCCGTGTGGGACTTCCTGTTCGGAACCCGCTGGGCGCCGCGTTTCGCCGACGCCTCCTTCGGGGTGCTGCCGCTGGTCACGGCCACGCTGTGGACCACCGTCATCGCACTGGTCGTCGCGGTGCCGTTCGGCCTCGGTGCGGCCATCATGCTCGCCGAGTACGCCAGCCCACGCGCGCGGAAGGTCCTCAAGCCGCTGCTGGAGATCCTCGCCGGCGTCCCCACCGTCGTCTACGGGTTCTTCGCCCTGCAGTTCGTGCAGAACGTGGTGCTGAAGGACTGGCTGAACCTGCCGACGGGTGCGTTCAGCGTCCTCGCCGCCGGGCTCGTGATGGGCGTCATGATCATCCCGACCATCGCGTCGATCTCCGAAGACGCCATGTCGGCCGTTCCCACCGCGATGCGCCAGGGAAGCGCCGCCCTGGGTGCCAACCGCATGCAGACCTCGTTGCGCGTGGTCTTCCCCGCGGCCCTGTCGGGCATCGTCGCCGCCGTCGTGCTCGGCGTCTCGCGAGCCGTGGGCGAGACGATGATCGTCGCGATCGCCGCCGGCAACCAGGCGCAGATCGTGACCAACCCCCTCGAACAGGGGCAGACCATGACCGGCTTCATCGCCAACGCCGCCCTCGGCGACTCGCGTGTGGGAAGCCTGGAGTACAACACCCTCTTCGCCGTCGGCCTGCTGCTGTTCCTCATCACCCTGCTGATCAACTTCATCAGCATCCGACTCGTCCGCCGCTTCCGGGAGGCCTACTGATGTCCCTCGCGACGAAGGACCGCACCCGTGAGGTGCGCATCACCGACAAGCTGAACACCAGCGGGCGCAGCGGTGAGCGCAAACCCGGTCCGCTCCTGTTCTACATCGCCCTGTGGCTGTCACTGCTCATCGCCTTCGCGGTGCTGGCGACCCTGCTCGTGACGATCCTCCTCGACGGGTGGACCAAGCTCACCCCGACGCTGTTCACGAACTACCCGGCCGCCGACCCCGACGAGGCGGGCGCGCGCCCGGCGATCCTCGGATCGCTGTGGGTCATCGCCACCACCGCTGTGATGACCCTCCCCCTCGGCATCGCCGCAGCCATCCACATGGAGGAGTTCGCCGACACCAAGAACTGGTTCAACCGGCTCATCGAGCTCAACGTGCAGAACCTCGCCGCGGTGCCCTCGATCATCTACGGTCTGCTGGCCCTCGGGTTCCTCGCGCTGCTGCAGGTGTCGAACAAGAACATCGTCATCGGCGGAGCCCTCGCGCTGTCGCTGCTGATCCTGCCGGTGATCATCATCTCCACCCGGGAAGGTCTCCGTGCCGTGCCGGGCGAGATCCGCGACGGCTCGCTCGCGCTGGGGGCGACGCGGTGGCAGACGGTGTGGCGGCAGGTTCTCCCGGCCTCCGTGCCCAGCATCGCGACCGGTTCGATCCTCGCCCTGTCGCGGGCGCTCGGCGAGGCCGCGCCGTTGCTCGTGCTCGGAGCGCTCGTCTACATCACCTTCGACCCGAACGGCCTCATGAGCGGGTACACGACCCTCCCGATCCAGATCTTCAACTGGACCGGGCGCCCGCAGGAGGGCTTCCACCAGCTCGCCGCCGCGACCAGCGTGCTGCTGCTCGGTGTGCTCCTCCTCATGAACGCCCTGGCCATCTTCATCCGCAACAAGTACCAGAAACGGTGGTAACCGTGAGCGACACTTCCACGACCCAGGACCAGCCGCACCCGCACTTCCATGCCGCCGGTGGTCTGACCCCCCTGCCCGACAAGCCCAGCACGCTCATCAGCGCCCAGGACGTCGACATCTACTACGGCGAGTTCCGGGCCGTCACGGGGGTGGACCTCGACTTCGGCAAGAACGAGATCACGGCACTGATCGGCCCGTCCGGATGCGGCAAGTCGACCCTGCTGCGGTCGCTGAACCGCATGAACGATCTGGTCGAGGGTGCCCGCGTCGAGGGCAAGGTCATGTTCCTCGACCAGGACATCTACGCCAAGGGTGTGGATCCGATCGAGGTCCGACGCCGCATCGGCATGGTCTTCCAAAAGCCGAACCCCTTCCCCAAGTCGATCTACGACAACATCGCCTACGGCCCGCGGGTCACCGGCATGAAGGTCGACTCGATGGACGACCTCGTCGAGGAGGCGCTGACCCGTGCGGCGCTGTGGGGCGAGGTCAAGGACAAGCTCAAGCAGTCCGCCTTCGGCCTGTCCGGCGGGCAGCAGCAGCGCCTGTGCATCGCGCGCACCATCGCCGTCGAACCCGACGTGATCCTGATGGACGAACCGTGCTCGGCGCTGGACCCGATCGCCACCATGCGCATCGAAGACCTCATGCGCGAGCTGCGCGACGACTACACCATCGTCATCGTGACGCACAACATGCAGCAGGCGGCGCGCGTGGCCGATCGCACCGCGTTCTTCACCGCCCTGGCGGACGAGACCTCGGGCGATCGCACCGGCGTGCTGGTGGAGTACGGGCAGACCTCGCAGATCTTCGAGAACCCGCGGGATCAGCGCACCGAGGACTACATCAGCGGGCGATTCGGATGACCCTCCTCGCGCCACCGTCGTCGCGAGCGGGAGACGACCCCATCGCGGGGGCGGCCAAGGTCGTCGTGCTGGGTCGGGGGCCGCGCCTGGTGCGCGGCACCCCGGCCGAGTATCGCCGCGCCGGGATCGCCGTCCACACCCGCGACGAGATCCTCCCGGCGCTGACCGACCTGGTCCACGACCGACACGCGATCCTGGTGGTCGCCGCCGACTTCGCCTGCGACGACTTCGTCGGCACCCTCGAGGTGGCCGTCGCCACCGGCGGTGCCGGAGTGCTGTTGGGGATGCCGGTCGGGGCGGCTCCCTCGCTGGCGGCGCCGGCCCTCGATGCCGGCGTCCGTGGCGTGGTGTCGCTCCCGTTGTCGCCGGAGCGACTGGCGCGCGAACTCAGCGCGTTGCCGATCGCCGCCGACCCGCTCGCCGCCGTCCGCATCGGTGATCTCACCGTCGATGCGGGTCGCCACCGTGTCGAGCTGGCGGGGCGAACGGTCGAGGTCACGCCGCGCGAGTTCGATCTGCTGTGGGACCTGGTGCGGTGCCATCCCCGTGTTGCTCCCCTCGGAGAGCTCGCGCAGGCCCACGCCGGGGGCACCGCGGACCCGTTCGCGACCGTGCGGGTCGGCGTGGCGGGCGTGCGACGTCGGCTCGAGGCGGCCGCGTCCCGCGGGTCGGCCACGATCGAGACCGTGCGCGGCGTCGGATACCGTATCGCGCTGTGAGCGCCACGCCGATCTAGCGGTCGAGGCCGAGCTCGGTCAGGAGTGCGTCGATGCGGGCGCGGATCTCGTCCCGCACCTGCCGCATCCCGTCGTCGTCGAGATCGAGCGGGTCCGGCAGGTCCCAGTCGCTGTACCGGCGCCCCGGATACACCGGGCACGCGTCCCCGCATCCCATCGTCACGACGTAGTCGGCTGCCTGCACGACCTCGTCCGTCAACGGTTTCGGGTACTCGTCGCTGACGGGCACCCCCACCTCGTCGAGAGCGGCGATGATGCGTGGATGCACCTGGGTCGCCGGTGCCGATCCCGCCGTGCGCACGTGCACGCGGTCGCCGGCGAGATGCCGGAGGAAAGCGGCCGCCAGTTGGGATCGGCCGGCGTTCTGCACGCACACGAAGAGCACTTCCGGAGTGTCGCGCAGCACCAGGCCCTGGGCGGAGGCGAGCGCGTCGAGGCGGTCCGCGGCATACCGTGCGGTGAGGGCCGCCAGGTGCGTGCGCACGCGCGCCCGTTCGCTGAGCAGCAGATAGCTCTCCGCGACGTACCGGGAGACGGTCGCCGGGCTGAACGTCGAGCTGAACCGGTAGGACAGGTTGCGGGCGACGCTCTCGATCGCCACCGGCAGGGCGGCGGGGCGGCGCGACGCGGTGTCCTCGGCGGGCCTGCGGCGGGGCGGCTCGACCAGGAGACGTCCGAACCGCACCCACGTCTCACCGTTCAGGGCGTACCCGTCGGTCCCGTCGGGGTGGATCAGATCCACCGATGCCAGCGCCAGCAACGCCGCCTCGGCGCGTTCCGGCGACACGAACAGGACCTCCGGCAGCTCCCGCGCCGGAACACCCGCCGCCAGGGCGCTCAGCACGCGGAGTGCGGCGGATTCCCCGAGCACGGCAGCCTGTTGCGCGCGCGTGCGCGCCGAGTCCGCGTCGAGAGGGCGACCGATGCGGTGGGTGGGTCCTGTCATCGCAGCACGTCCGCCACGGCGGCGCGGCGCGCCGGCTCGATCGAGAGCCAGATGAACTTGCCCTCCCGCTCGCGTCGGAGCATGCCGTCCTCCACGAGGATCCGCACGTGGTGGGTCACCGTGGGCTGGGTCAGACCGAGGGCTTCCGTCAGGTGCGACACCGTCGCCCGTCCATCCTCCGACGACAAGATCACGCTCAGCACCTGCAGGCGCGTGGGATCGGCGACCGCACGCAGCGTGCGGGCGAGGTCCTCGGCGGAACCGCGGTCGAGCCAGGACCCGCCTGCGCCGGGAGCATCGGTGGGGGAGGGCAACACGTGCCCAGCCTACGTCAGATAGACGTACGCCTATCCGACGTGCGCATTACCGGGTTCGACCGCATCCGTCAAGGGCCTCTTCGCGGAGGCGGCGTCGGAGGATGATCGAACATGCAGGGCGATCCACACGGCAGTTCGGGACGTCGTCGGTCCATCCGGATTCCTCCCAGTGCTCGGATGACCGCGACGATCTGCCGCCTGCGGGAGGACGTGGCGGCGACCTTGGGGAAGGTACGCGAACACCACGGATTCCGGGCTCCTCGTCATCGGGTAGGCGAGGGGCCCCTTCGTGCGTTCACAGGGGGTTCGGTGCTTCGCGAGTGATCCTCGGACCCGATGACGGTCATGGCGAGATCCCGCGCCCCGCTGAAGGGGAACGCGAGAGGTGGCCCCCTCGGCGGCGTTGCAACGGGGGAGGGGGAGGTGGCGACGTCGCCGAGGGGACCACCACCCAAAGCGCGAGGTTCGGGCAATCGCCAATGTAGCGAGATCGGGGCCGAGCATCAATACGACATCGCACCCGATCTTTCAGGTTGCGGCGTGTCCCGTGTCGGTCAACGGGGGAGGAGTGCGGCGATGCGGTCCACCGCACCCGGGGTGACGCGGAAATACGCCCACGTGCCCCGCTTGGTGCGGGTGAGGAACCCGGCGGCGGTGAGCACCTTGAGATGATGCGACACCGTCGGTTGTGACAGGCCGACCGGTTCGGTGAGATCGCACGCGCACGCTTCGCCGTCGGGGGACGCCGCGACGATGGACATCAGCCGGAGGCGCGTCGGGTCGGCGAGGGCTTTGAGCGCCGTCGCGAGCTCGGCCGCCCGTGTGTCGGACAACGCCTCGGCCGGCACGGGGCGCCCGCAGGCGGCTGCGTCAGGCTCGGCGTTCAGGAGCGGGAGCGCGGTGGCCATGCATCGATGGTAGTAGATATTGACAAATCTCGATATGGCGCGGGACACTATATCGATCGATCTCGATATAGCCGGAGGTTCTCGTGACCCTGCTCGACCTGACCCCTCGCGTCGCCGTCAGCGACGCGCTCACCGCTCTGCCGGTCGCCGTCATCGGTGCGGGCCCCGTGGGCCTTGCCGCCGCCGCGCATCTGGCCGAGCGGGGCATCCCCTTCGAGGTCCTCGAGGCCGGGGACGACGTCGGTGCCGCGATCCGTCGTTGGGGGCACACGCGCCTGTTCTCGCCGTGGCGCTATCTGATCGACCCCGCGGCCGAGCGGCTCCTCGACGCCGCAGGGTGGGAAGCGCCGGCGCCGGGCCGCGTGCCCACCGGGGCGGACCTGGTCGCGTCGTACCTCGAGCCGCTCGCACAGACCCCGGAGATGGCCGGTCGCATCCGTTTCGGGGTCACGGTCACCGCTGTGTCCCGTCGCGGCATGGACCGCACCCGGAGCGCCGGCCGCGACGACACCCCGTTCGTCCTGCGCCTGACCGAACGCGACGGGCAGGTGCGGGAGATCTCCGCCCGCGCGGTGATCGACGCGTCCGGAACGTACACCTCCCCGAACCCGTTGGCCTCCTCCGGTCTTCCGCCGCTCGGATCCGGGGGCGCAGACCGTGTGCTGCACGCTCTGCCCGATGTCCTCGGTGCCGACCGTGCCCTGTTCGCCGGTCGTCACACGACCGTCGTCGGCGCCGGCCACTCCGCCGCCAACACCCTGCTCGCACTCGCCGACCTCGCCGTCGACGCACCCGGTACCCGTGTCAGCTGGCTGATCCGCAACGCCTCCGCCGCACGGGTGACCTCGTCCGACGATGACGAGCTCGCGCACCGGGCCGCGCTCGGATCGAAGCTGGAGCGGCTCGTCGCCCAGGGGCGCGTGACCAAGGTCGACTCGTTCGAGATCTCCGGTGTCGACGAATGCGATGAGGGTGTTCGTCTCGTCGGCACGCGGCGCGGCGAGCCGGCCACCCATGACAGCGAGCTGGTCGTCAACGCGACCGGTTTCCGGCCCGATCTCGACATGCTCCGCGAGATCCGTCTCGATCTCGACGAGGTCGTCGAGGCTCCCCGCCGACTCGCGCCGCTGATCGACCCGAACCTGCACTCGTGCGGCACGGTCGAGCCGCATGGATTCGACGAGCTGACCCACCCGGACAAGGGCTTCTTCATCGTCGGGATGAAGTCCTACGGTCGTGCTCCGACCTTCCTGCTGGCTACAGGGTACGAACAGGTTCGATCGGTCGCCGCGTGGCTCGATGGAGACATGCGGGCGGCGACGGCCGTACAGCTGGATCTCCCCGCCACCGGTGTCTGCTCGACGGACATCGGCGGCGGGACCTGCTGCAGCTGAGGTCCGCGTCAGGCGGCCCCGCAGCCCTGATGGGGCGCGGGGCCGCCTTCGTACGTCCGCGGAGGGCGGCCGGCGCGGGGAGTGGGGGACTCTGCCGCGCCGGCCCGTAAGGGAGCGCTCCGCGCTGGGGGCGGGCGCTCCGTCGTCCGGTCGACGATCAGGCGGCGACCGTCGACCGAGCACGCACCGGCGCGCGGCGCGCTGCGGGCCGCATGCGAGCCGGCGCGGGCGTCACGGTCGCTTCGGGGATCTCCGCGTCGATGTCGACGGTCAGTCCGGCCGACGAGTTCGCCATCTCGGCCATGTGTTTGAGCGTCGTCTGGTCGAGCTTCTCCGGCTCGGCCGACTCGAAGACGAAGCGCATCGGGATGGCCGGCTGCAGCCAGAGGGTCGTGCGGCCCGGCTGCTGGTCCTTCCCGTGTTTCCACGAGAGCGTGAAGCTCTCGCCTCGTCGCAGCTTCGTTCCGACGACCACCTTCACATGCGCCAGAAGTCGATCAGGCAACTCGATCGGCTCGACGTCGTTCGCGTAGTACAAGCGCCCCATCAGATTCCCCTTCACGCTCTTGTGGATTACGATGCAAGTAACTCTTACGTATTTTTACTAGCTTGTCTAGTTATCTTCCACGAAAGGCAAGGCCCATCGGTCGGACGGACAGGAGGACGCGGTGAAGACGGCACCATCTACTCGGCGGAATGCCGCCGCTGACCGGCCGCGCCCGCCTGAGCCGGCAACCGTGGCCGTCGACTTCGCCGGGTATTGGTACGAGGCCGACCTCACCGACACCCGTTCGAGGTCGCGCGCGGTCCTCGAGGCGCTCCGGCTCTACCGCGCCGCGGAGATGGCGATGCGGCGGCGTACCCGGGAGTCCATGGCAATGGGGGAGAACGAACTCCTCGTGCTGCGCTACCTCATCCGTCGAGGCGAGGCCCTCGTCCGGCCCGTGGAGCTGGCCGCCTACCTCGGCGTCTCGACCGCATCCATGACGGCCCTGCTGGACAGGCTGGAGAAGTCCGGCCACATCACCCGCATCGCCAACCCGGACGACCGGCGCAGCATCTTCGTGCGCGCGACCCCCTTGACCGAGGAGGAGGTCAGGGCCACCCTGGGGGCGATGCATGAGCGGATGTACGACGCGGTCGAGGGGATGAGCGCCTCCGAAGCCGAGGCCGTGGTCTCCTTCCTCACCCGGATGTCTCGCGCCGTGGACGCCGTGGCGGTGGAGGCGCCGTGATCTATGTGCTCGTCGGGGGCCCGCGTGACGGGCAGTACGTCGATGACATCCCCCTCGGCTACCGCCCGGACTCCTCCGAGCGGCCGGCGTCGCCGTACGACGCGATCGACGGGTTCGAGATGGTCCGCGCCGTGTGGTTGCCCACCGACCGCGCGCGCCTGCGCGTCGTGCACGACTGACCGCGTGTGCGGCGGGAACGGCTCGGTCACTCGGGGGGAACCCCCGCGCCACGGGCCGAACGGGTCTTCATCAGGCTCGCCACCGTCGCCACGGTGATGGTCGTCGCGATGAACAGCAACGAGAACCAGATCGGGATCTCCGGGGCCCACGCGACGTTCTCGCCGCCGTTGACGAAGGGCACCTCGTTCACGTGCAGTGCATGGAGCACGAGCTTGACCCCGATGAAGCCCAGGATCACCGCGAGTCCCTGGGCGAGGTAGACCAGGCGCTCCAGAAGCCCACCGATGAGGAAATACAGCTGCCGCAGTCCCATGAGCGCGAACGCATTCGCCGTGAACACGATGTAGGCCTGCTCGGTCAGGCCGTACACGGCCGGGATGGAGTCCACGGCGAAGATCAGGTCGATGAACCCGATCGCCACGATCGTCAGGAACATCGGGGTGAACAAGCGGCGGCCCGCCTTGACCGTCGTGAGGCGATCCCCGTCGTAGTCGTCGCTGACCGGCAGGTGCCGACGGACGAAGGTCATGAAGCGTCCGTGGGCGGGGTCGTGGTCGCCGCTCGTGAACGCCTGGCGGTACGCGAGCACCAGGAGCAGCGCCCCGAACATGTAGAACACCCACGAGAAGTTCGCGATCAGCCCCGCACCGATCGCGATGAACGCGCCGCGCAGTACCAGTGCGATCACGATGCCGATCATCAAGACCTTCTGCTGATAGATCTTCGGCACGGCGAAGCCGGTCATCAGCAGCAGGAAGACGAACAGGTTGTCCACCGACAGAGCCTTCTCGGTGAGGTAGCCGGCGAAATACTCCCCGCCGTAGGTCCAACCGGCCACCGCGCCCAGACCGACGCCGAACAGCAGCGCCAGACCGATGTAGAACGCCGACCAACGCGCCGCCTCGCCGAGGGACGGCTCGTGCGGACGACGCACGTGGGCGAAGAACTCGTACACGAAGAACGCAACGGTCACCGCGAGGGTGAGGATCCAGACCAGGGGGGTGACGGGCATCACATTCTCCAAGGGGGGACGATGGCTGACGGGCCAAGGTCTCTTCCGGTCCTGCGGACCCGATGGATGCGGGACACACCGTCGCGTCCGTCATGACGCATCCACCGCAGACGGGAGTACTCCCCTTGCGTCCGACCATCATACGGGTGCATCCGGGGGAGGGTCTCGCCAGGAATACCCTTCCGGAGGTCGCCATGAAGACGAAGAAGTCCCCAACCGCCCACGCCTACCGCTACACCCACGACGGAGACGCCGAGGTGCTCGCCAAGCACTCGTTCCCGCTCCCCCCGCCGGGGCCGGACGAGGTGAGCGTCGAAGTGATCGCCGCCGGCATCAACCACATGGAGGCGTTTCTGCGCAACGGTCGGGAGGAGACCTGGGCAGAGGACCCGTGGCCCCGCGGTTCCGGCAGCGACTTCGCCGGCATCGTCATCGCCACCGGCGCGCACGTGTCGTCGATCCGTGTCGGCGCCGACGTCATCGGGCACGTGCGCACCGGCGCGCATGCGAGCCACCTGAACGTGCCCGTCACCCACGTCGTCCCGAAGCCCGCCGGCGTCGACTGGGAGACCGCGGGCGGACTCTACCTGGCCGGGGCCACCGCCCTGGAGGTGCTCGAAGACCTCCGCATCGGACCCGACGACACCGTCGTGGTGACCGCGGCCGCCGGCGGCGTGGGCAGCATCCAGGTGCAGCTGGCCGCGCGGCGCGGCGCCCGGGTCATCGGCACGTGCGGCGCGCGGAACTTCGACTACCTCCGTCAGATCGGGATCACGCCGGTCGAATACGGGCCGGGCATCGTCGAACGTATCGAGAAGGCCGCGCGCGGTGCGCGGGTCACCGCCTACATCGACAACTTCGGCAAGGACACCGAGAACGTGGCGGAGGCGTTGGGGGTCCCGGAGGAGAAGTACCGTTCGAGCGAGGACCGCCGCGACATCGAGCTGGCGCTGCTGCGCGAGGACCCCGAGGCGGTCGCGCACGGCACCGAACGGCTCCGACAGGTCACGCAGCTGGCCGGAATCGGTGGCTTCCGCCTGCTCGTGTCGGGCCTGTACCCCCTCGAGGACATCATCGAGGCGTATCAAGATCTCGAGAGACTCCACTCGCGGGGCAAGATCGTGCTCGCCACGCATCCGGTGACCACCTACCGCACTCTCCGGGCCCGGGAGTTGCACGAGTCGATGCCCTGACCCGAAGCGAACACCGCGCGCGGGGGCCTCACCCGGTGACGGTCGTGAGCGTGTCGCCGGACCACAGGACGATCCCGTCCGCGCTGGGCGTGATCGCCAGTGCCCCGGTGGGGTCGGCCGCGGGCGCGCAACCCGCGGGGGTCGACCGCTCCGGATCGGCGTCGGCGTAGCGCGTGAGAGCGACACCCTCGCAGTCGGGTGCGGCGCCGGCGACCACGACATCGGCGCCGTCGATCGCGACCGCTCCGACGCCGGCGTCGGAGAAGGGTGTCCAACTCGTGCCTGCGGAGTCGAGGACCCATGCCTGCGCGTCACACACCAGCGCGACGGTCTCGCCCGAGGCGCGCAGTCCGCGCGCGTCGGCGCACGGTGCGTCGATCGGTCCGGCGGGCTGCTCCACGACCGCAGGGTCGGTGGGGGAGATGTACCGCGCGGCCGACAGGACCAGGTCGTCGTAGGGCTCCCAGAAGGCCCCCTGGGTGAAGGTCCGCCATCCCTGTGTCCCGCAGTCCTCGCCGACGCCGACCACCATCTCGGCCTCCGAGTCGGCGAACGCGTCGAGCGAGGCGACCGCGGCGATGTCGCGATAGCGGCCGGTCACGTCCACCCACGTCTGACCGGCGTCGTCCGAGCGCTCCACCAGGGGCTCGGCGCCCCCGCATGCGCCCGCCGTGGCCCGCCACCAGGCGGCGGCGCCGACCGAGAGGAACCGCTCATCCGCCCGCGCGAGGGTGTCGACCTCCGGGGCGGTCACGTTCGGCGTGGGAGAAGAGGTCTCCACGCCGAGCGAGAAGGTCGGTACCGGCGCGGCGCTCTGGCCGTCGACGGTGGGGTTCGCGCGGTCGTACGCCAGATAGGCGACTGCACCGACCGCGATCGCGAGCACGACGACGAGCGCGACAGCGCCCCACTGGGCCGCCGTCGGCGTGCCCGTTCTTCCCCCGGCCATCGATGATTACGGTGTGGTCGGGCGCCAGGCGGAGTCACCCTCCGGAGCCTGCTCCGGGGGTGCGCCGGCCGCTTCGGCGCGGGTGGCGGGGACCGGTGGGGTCTCGGCGGTCGCCGTCGAACGACGACGCGAGGGCGTCTCCGTCGCGGGCGCCTCGTCGGTCGCGGAGTCGGGGCCGGCGAGACCGAAGAAGCTCTCGTCCATCGGTGCCGCCTCGGTCTCGGGCTCGACGGGGGCGGGGGCGCTCGTGCGGCGCGCCCCGCGCTTCTTCTGGGGCTCCTCGCGGTAGCCGTAGCCGTAGCCGTAGCCCGCCCCGTAGGCGTAGTAGGAGTCGGGGCCGCGGGTGGGAACCATCGTCAGGGCGACACCGGCGATCTTCGCACCGACGGTGTCGAGGGCGTCGATCGCCCCGGTGAGCTGGTGACGGTTGGTCCGGCCCGCGGCGATGACGACGATCGCACCGGAGGTCGACTTGGCCAAGATCGCCCCGTCGGTCACCGGCAACAGTGGCGGCGCGTCGCACAGCACGACATCGAAGTCGCGCTCGAGCACGCTCAGCAGCGTCTCCATCTGCTTCGACCCGAGCAACTCGCTCGGGTTCGGGGGGATCTTCCCCGCCGGGAGCACATAGAGGCTGCGGTGCCCCCACGGGAGCATGACATCGCCCACGCGGGCGCGTCCGATGAGCACGTCCGTCAGACCCGCGCCGCCCTCGATCCCGAGGTACTCGGCGACCTTGGGCTTGCGCAGGTCGGTGTCCAGAAGGGCGACGCGCTTCCCGGCGTCCGCGAGCGCGATGGCCAGGTTGATCGTCGTGGTCGACTTGCCCTCACTGGGCACGCTGGAGGTCACGACGAAGCTCGACCGACCCTCCATGTCGAGGAACTGGAGGTTCGTGCGCATCGTGCGGAATGATTCGGCGCGGGGGCTCAGGGGATCCGCGTGCACGATGAGGGGGCGTTCCTTGGCCTTCGGGTCGAAGGCGATCGCGCCGATGAGGGGGGTGTCGGTCACGAGCTCGATGTCACGCGGGGTCCGGATGCGGGTGTCGACGACCGACCGCAGCACCGCCACGCCCACCCCGATCGCCAACCCCACCAGGGCGCCCAGCGCGAGGTTCAACGGCACATTGGGGCTCGATGGGCTCAAGGGTGGGATCGCGTCCTCGACACGGGTGAGGCGCACCGGGCTCGTCTCGGCACCGGTGGTGTTCTCGATGGCCTCGACGGCCGAGGACAGACTCGCCCCGAGAGCGTTGGCGACGTTCGCCGCCTGCACCGGGTCGGGGTCGGTCACGGTGATCGTGACGAGCTGGGTGTTCAGCGGGTTGGAGGCGGAGACCTTCGTCGACAGGGCGTCGGAGGTGACCCCGAGGCCGAGCTCGGCGATGACCGGGTTGGTGACGATCGGTTTGGTCACCAGCTCCGCGTAGGTCGTCATGCGCGATTGGGTGAAGTTCGATCCCTGCTGCAGCTCCGAGACGGTCGAGCCTGCCTGTGTCGACACGAAGACGGTGCTGGAGGCCTCGTACTGCGGAACGCGGGTCAAGGAGTACGCGGCGGCGCTGCCGACGCCCACAAGCGTCGCGATCACGATGATCAGCCAGTTCTTGCGCAGGATGCGGATGTAGTCGGTGAGCTCCATACTGGCGCCAATCCTGCCACAGCACTTGTTACAGACGATGACGCGGCGTGCGAGGTCCTCGGGCGTGTGCCGTCGCCGGGACTCAGCGGGGTGCGGCGACGAGTCGGACGACCCGGACCACCTCGTCGAGCGCGGGCACGAGCTGGGCGGCTGAGCGCTGGTACACGCTCCACTCCTGGCGGAACGGGTCGACGACGTCATCGTCGTCCGGGTCGGCAGGCGGAGGGGTGAGACCGCGGCGTGCGGCGAGGACCTCGGCGGCGGCTCGGAGCCGCGCGCCGCCGTCGGGCCCGGCGGCCGCCGCCGACGACACCAGATCGGCATCCGAGGTCGTGGCGGCCAGGCGCGCGAATTCGCGCACGGTGAAGGTGTGTCGCAGTCGCGCCGGGGCCAGCTCGGCGATGTCGCGCCGATGCTCCCGGGTCATCGCGATGATCAGATCGGGGGTCGCGAGGTCACTCTCCTGGAGGAAGCGCGAGCGATGGGCCGAGGAGACCTCCGCGGGCACGCCGAGGTGCTGCGCGAGGTAGGCCGACTCCCGGGTCATGCGGGCTGAACGTAGGCCGCGGGTGCCGGCGCTGGTCACGCGTGGGTCCAGGTCGCCCAGACGCGTCTGCAACAGCTGCGCGGCGAGGGGCGAACGGCAGATGTTGCCGGTGCAGACGGTGATGAGCTCGACCAACCGTGGACTCCTCGCGTGCAGGGGGTTCGGGCGGCCCCGGTAGCGTGTTCGCGTGTCCGCCCACTCTAGCGACGCCGCCGCGTCCTCCACCGAGTTCCTCGAGTCCATCCCGGCTCCTGAGGGCGCTTCCGCTCGCCGCGACCGCTCGCGGCGACGCGCCCGCCGCACCGACTGGCGTCTGGGGGGTCGCAGCGTCCGGCGATGGCGCGAGTGGACCCTGGCGGCAGCGCTCGCCGGGCTCGGTGTCGGCGTGCTCGGGGCGACCGCCGTCACGGTGCTCTGGCCGAGCGCGGCGGCACCCGCGGTCGCGTCGGGGGTGCTGTGGCTCGGGATGCTCGCGCCGGTCGTGTTCGCCTTCACCCGTTCGCGCCCGATCGGGCTGATGCGCTTGCGCCCGGTCGATCTGCTTTTCGGCGTGACGCTCGGAGCGATGCTGCGGATGGTGCAGGGGTGGCTGGAGTCGGCCGGAGGAGCCTCGGCGTTCCCGCAGTTCACCCGGATCGGAGGGCAGCTGCCGGATGGCTGGCTGTTCACCGACGTGCTGGCCCCGGTGCTGGTCGCTCCGACGGTGGAGGAGCTGTTCTTCCGCGGAGTGATCCTCGTCGCGCTGTACACCGTGCTGCGGCGCCCGTGTGGTGCCGTGATCGCGGGGGTGGCGGCGGTGCTGTTCTCGAGCGGACTGTTCGTCCTGGTGCACGGTCTGGTCGGCGACCTCGCGGTCGACCAGGTGGTCTCGATCGGCGTGCTGGGGCTGGTCTGCGGTGCGCTCGTGATCCTCACCGGGCGCATCTGGGGTGCCGTGTTGACCCACATCACCTTCAACGCCGTCTGGGTCGCTCTCGCGGCGGTGGGCACCGCCCTGAGCTGAAGTCCGCCCCGCGGTCGGCGATCTCGTGGGGCGAGCGTTTACACGACGTTTACGTCGCGGGTTTTGTCCGCGCCGCCCGAGGCTCTAGCCTTGGAGGACGTGAGGGGGGTAGCCTCTCGTACACACAGCAGTCACACAGGTCACTTCCACCACAGGGTGGGCGCTGTCCGATTGCTCTCGAGAATATTGCCGCTACTCGGAACTGTTGGGAGTCCCGTGTTCAAGAAGTCTTTCGCCGCGCTCGCTATCGCCGGCGCGCTCGTCCTCGGTGGTTCGACCGCCGCCACCGCCTACACGCCTTCGGGCGGCGCCGTCTCCGACCCGGTCCTCGCGCCGGGTGAGTCGACGGTCATCACCTTCACCGGTCTCGGCGCATACGACCAGGTCGTGTTCACCATCACCGGCCCGAGCGGCGCCACGCTCACCTCGATCGCGTACGCCGCGTCGGGTGACACCGTCTACTCGGTCACCAAGGATGTCGTCAGCGGGTCGGCCTCCGCGAACTTCACCGCGGGGGGCGCCGGCACCTACGACGTGGTGCTGACCGACACCGACGGCAACGTCATCGCCTCGACCTCGATCTCGGTGACCAGCGACGGCGGCTCCGGTGAGCTGCCGGCCACCGGTGGCGACGTTCCGATGGGGGCCATCTGGCTCGGCGTCGGAGCCGTCGGACTCGGCGGCATCGCCGTCACCGCCGCGGCTGCTCGCCGCCGCGCTTCGCAGAACAGCTGACGCTGTTCTCGAGCGACACCACAGTTTCATGACGCAGGCCCCGGGTTCACCCCCGGGGCCTGCGTCGTTCCCGTACCGGCGGCCGGTGGCCGCACTCGTCGTCGCGACGGCGGGCTTGCTCGCCACGGTCCTGATGATCGGTCTCGCGCCCTCGTGGCGACTCGCGCTGGGGGGCGTTCCCGCATGGACCGCCTCGCTCGTGGACATCGTGCTCATCAACCTGCCGATGCTCCTCGCCGCCTTCGCCGCACACCGGCTGACCGGTGGCACCCGCGTTCCGGTCGATCGTCGCGCCCGTCTCGAGGCGTGCGGGTTCGACGTGCTGCTCGGCTTCTCGCTCGCCGTGATGATGCGCGGACTCGTGGAAGTCGTCGCACCGACCGGGGGCGGCCTCGGAGGATCGGTACTCGACGCCGACGCCGCGCAGGCGGCATTGGCTCTGGCCGTCCTCATCCTGGGGTACGTCCTCGTGTCTCCGATCGTGGAAGAGGTCTTCTTCCGCGGTCTCGTGCAGCGGGCTCTCGCCCAGGTCGGCGGCGGATCCTGGCCGGCACGGCTCGCCGCCATCGCGGTGAGCACGGCGTTGTTCGTCTTCGTGCACGTCGGACCCCTCGGTGTGACATCCGGCTGGCCCGTCGTGGTCGCGTCCCTCGTCGTCGGTGTGGGCTGTGGGGCACTGGTCGCGGCCGGCGGGCGACTCACCGGCGCCGTCGTCGCGCACGTCGGGTTCAATGGGAGCGGTGTCATCTTCCTGTTGGTGTGAGTCATGCCGCAATCTTGCGGACGCCTTGCGGAACCCGTCTTGAGAACCCTCCGGCGGCGGCGTTGAATGACAACGTCGGATTGCTGCTGGGGAAGGTTGCAACTTCTGACGACACCCCATCGCTGTTGACGGGGAACAGCGGCTCGGGGGCGCCGTAAGGCGCGCCGAGTCGCCCGGTCATCGGGGGTCGATGGCGGCAGGGTTGCGCCCAACCGCAACCCTGCCGACCTCGACCGAGGGTCCGGTGTTGCCGATCGCGTCCGTGTGGCGTATTCTTGCTCTTTGGTGCCTGCGCCCTGCTGGTGCGGTACCACGAACGTGAGCCCTCCACCCGGCCTGTTCCCCGCGGCGTACGCCTCGGAACGACCACCGGAGCGGGATTCACGAACCTCTCCGTTCGATCAAGAAAGCAGCACCACTGTGACGCGCACGTACACCCCCAAGGCTGGCGAAGCCCAGCGCGAGTGGCTGGTCATCGACGCCACCGACGTCGTTCTCGGCCGCCTCGCCTCGCACGCCGCCGCCCTTCTCCGCGGCAAGCACAAGCCGACCTTCGCGCCGCACATGGACATGGGCGACTTCGTCGTCATCGTCAATGCGGACAAGGTGGCCCTCACCGGTCAGAAGCTCCAGAAGAAGATGGCCTACCGCCACTCGGGCTACCCGGGTGGTCTGAAGTCGGTCTCCTACGCGGAGCTCCTCGAGAAGAACCCCGTCCGCGCCGTCGAGAAGGCCGTGCGCGGAATGCTCCCCAAGAACAGCCTGGGACGCCAGCAGCTGTCGAAGCTGAAGGTCTACGCCGGTGCCGAGCACCCGCACGCCGCTCAGCAGCCCCAGACGTACACGCTCGACCAGGTCGCCCAGTAAGCGCCGCCTCAGACAAGGACACACTCGTGGCGAACATCCAGGACTCCGCAGACCTTTCCAACTTCTCGACCGAGACCCCGGCCGACGAGACCGAGGCCGCCGCCGAGCGCCCCGTGCTCTCGGTCCCCGGCGCCGCCGTCGGTCGTCGCAAGCAGGCCATCGCGCGCGTGCGACTGATCCCCGGCTCGGGCACGATCACCATCAACGGTCGGTCGTTCGAGGACTACTTCCCGAACAAGCTGCACCAGCAGCTGATCACCGACCCGTTCACCCTGCTCGGGCTCGAGGGCGGCTACGACGTCATCGCCCGCATCCACGGTGGCGGCCCCTCGGGCCAGGCCGGTGCGCTCCGCCTCGGCATCGCCCGTGCGCTGAACGAGATCGACCTCGAGAACAACCGCCCGGCGCTGAAGAAGGCCGGCTTCCTCTCCCGTGACGCCCGCGTCAAGGAGCGCAAGAAGGCCGGACTCAAGAAGGCCCGCAAGGCGCCGCAGTACTCGAAGCGCTGATCGAGCAACCGTCCTCCATGCCGATCTTCGGTACGGACGGGGTGCGGGGGCTGGCCAACGGCTCCCTCACCGCCGATCTCGCTCTCTCCCTGGCCCAGGCGACCGCCGTCGTCCTGGGCCAGGGTCGTACGGCGGATGCGCGTCGCGCCGCCGGTAAGCGACTCACCGCCGTGGTCGCTCGAGACCCGCGTGTGTCGGGGGAGTTTCTGACCGCCGCCGTGTCGGCAGGCCTGGCCTCATCGGGCGTCGACGTGTTCGATGCCGGTGTGCTGCCCACGCCCGCCACGGCGTTCCTCATCGCCGACATCGATGCCGCATTCGGCGTGATGGTCTCCGCCTCGCACAATCCCGCGCCCGACAACGGCATCAAGATCTTCGCGCGTGGGGGCGTCAAGCTCCCGGACGTGGTCGAGCAACGCATCGAAGCGGCGATCGACGCACCCAAACTCCAACCCACCGGCGGCGCGGTCGGCCGCATCAGACGTTTCGCCGATGCCGAAGACCGCTACGTCGTCCACCTGCTCGGTTCGCTGCCGAACCGCCTCGACGGGCTCCACGTCGTGCTCGACTGCGCTCACGGCGCCGCCTCGGGGGTCTCGCCCGAGACCTTCGCCGATGCGGGGGCGACGGTCACGGTGATCGGCGCCGATCCCGACGGACTCAACATCAACGAGGGCGTCGGATCCACCCACCTCGGTGCTCTCCAGGCGGAGGTCGTCCGACTCGGAGCCGACCTCGGCATCGCGCACGACGGCGATGCCGACCGCTGCCTGGCCGTGGATGCGAACGGAGCCGTCGTCGACGGCGACCAGATCATGGCGATCCTCGCGGTGGCGATGAAGGACCGCGGTCATCTCGCGAACGACACGCTGGTGGCGACCGTCATGAGCAACCTGGGTCTGCATCGGGCCATGACCGAGCACGGTATCCGCGTCGAGCAGACCGCGGTCGGCGACCGCTACGTGCTCGAGCGCATGAACGAGGGTGGATACTCCCTCGGTGGGGAGCAGTCCGGTCACGTGATCATGAGCGAGTTCGCCACGACCGGCGACGGGCTGCTGACCGGACTGCACCTGGCCGCCGAGATGGCGCGCCAAGGCAAGTCGCTCGCCGAACTGGCGTCGATCATGACGGTGTACCCGCAGGTCCTGGTCAACGTGACCGACGTGGATCGCTCGCGTGTGGGCGACCCGGTGGTCTCACAGGCCGTCGTGGACGCCGAGCGCGTGCTCGGGGATTCCGGACGCGTGCTCCTGCGCGCATCCGGCACCGAGGCCTTGGTGCGGGTCATGGTCGAGGCGGCGTCCGAAGACGACGCCCGCGCCCACGCCGACGCGCTCGCCTCGGTGGTCGCCACCCGCCTGGCGCTCTGACCCCCGGGCGGCACCGCGACCTCAGCGACCTGCTGCGGTCGGCAGCGGGGTCCGCACGGACCCGTGCCCTCGGGCAGGCGGCGAGGGCCACGCGTCGAGGGTCAGACGCGCGACCGCCTCGACACGGTCACTCACAGCCCGCGCGATGCCGGCTTCATCGAGCCCGGCGATCACCGCTTCCGCGGCGGCGGCCTCCCACGCCTCCATCGCCATCCGTGCGAGCTCGGCAACCGTCACGCGTGCGCCGTCACCGGGGACGTCTACCGAGACGGCGATGATCTCGGCGACCTGGCCGAGCATCCTTGTGCGCAGGGCGCGGTACGCTTCGGCGGTCTCGGGGTCGCGCATCGCGCGGATGCGGACCTCCGCCATGAGCATCACCCCGGTCCGGTCCTGGGTCGCATCGACGGCGATCCGCCGGATCACCTCGGCGAGGCTCCCCTCCGCGGTGGCAGCCAGGGCAGGCTCCGACGCGGTCGCCCGCCAGTGCCGGAGCAGTACCTCGGCCTTGTTCATCTGTGCGCCCGACACATGGTCGATCAGGTCGAGGAACAGCTCATCCTTGGACCGGAAGTTCGAATAGAACGCACCTCGGCTGAAGCTGGCACGCGCACAGATGACCTCGACGGTGGCGCGATCCAGCCCCACCTCGGCGAACACCTCGTACGCGGCGCGTAACACACGGGCCCGGGTCGCTTCGCGCCCCGAGCCCTCGATCGAGTCCCACAAAGTCCGGCTCCCCTCCCGACGTTGCCTGGCCAGACTATCGGGGCCGCGAACCCCCGGCTCGACGGAGAGGTCCCCGACCCGCAGGGTAATCGCAAGATCTACCGAAGATAAATCATTGAGCAGTCTGTATCGCAAGAGCGCCCGAGTGGTGGGCGATTTATCCCGCGATACACGCATGAATCGGTCATTTGCATTGGCTTATAAGGACTTTATGTAGTTAAGTTTCGAGCGTCCCACCATCTGGCACGCGCTGCGAATCCCGCCTCCGTGCGATGTCGGACGCCATCACACCCGAGGGGAATCCACGTCATGCAGTCATCGAGGTCCGAGCAGCGAAGGGCCGTGTCACGCGACCGGACGCGCCGCGCCACCTTCATGTCCGTCATCGCAGCGCTGTTGGCCGCGCTGCTCGCCATGACCGGGGTCATCCCCGCCACGGCGGCCGAGGCCGGCGCGATCAAGGTCACGCTGAACCCGGGGGGAACCGACCAGTACGGCGAGAACACCGTCGTCACCACCGGTGTCGACTACACCCTCAACATCCAGTACGACAGCACCAAGCTCACCGACGGGCAGCAGATCGTCATCGGTGTCCCCGACGGCGTGACGATCCCGGACTCGGCCCTGGTCATCCCGGCCGGGAACACGGTGCTCGATTCGATCACACGCCTCCCGGACGGCAGCCTCCAGCTGACCGTCGACGACCCGCGCGACCCCAGCATCAACCAGGGGCTGTGGGGCCTGACGTTCCGGCTCGACGAGGTGCAGACCTCCAGCATCGAACAGCTGACCTGGACCGTCGACGCCGAAACGACCGATCTCACCGTCATCGTCAAGCAGCCCGGTGACGAATTCGAGGACGTCGTCGACGCGCGCGACAAGAGCGTGGGTGCGCACAACCTCAACGGACTCGTCTCGGTCTCCGACGGGACGGTCGCCATCAGCGACGCGGCGCTGCAGAGCGACATCCCCTACACCGTCTCCATCGACACCACCGAGGCCGTCGACGGCCTCACCATCAGCGACGCCATCGACCCGCGCCTGGCCATCGAGGCCGGTTCGTTCGCCGCCGAGCTGACCACGTGGGACGACAACGGGCTCAACAAGACCACCACCCCCTTCGCGATCAGCCCCGACGTCACCGCCGCAGGTTTCTCGGCCGTCGTCGACCTGCCCGCGAACTCCGAACTGCGCCTGACCTACACGGCACGCATCGCCGACGCCGCCGCGCTCGCGAGCATCCGCGACACCCTGCAGGAGGGCTACGACGCCGTCGAGCTCGACGGGGGAACCTACAAGACCACCTTCACCAACACCGTGACCTACTCCGACACCGGAGCCACCTCCGCCGCGTCGACCACGGTTCAGAAATCCGTCGCCGCACCGGCGCAGCCGAACCGCAGCGCCGCGTTCCGCAAGGATGTCGATGTCACCCAGGTCAAGCCGTTCACCCCGGTCGACCCGACCGACACCGGCGCAGACCTCGCCGCGCCGCAGGACGTGACCTACACGATCCGCACCGACCTGACCCGATTCGCCGATTTCGCCGGCGAACGGTTCGGGCTCACGAGCAACGTCGTGGTCAAGGACACCCTGCCGAACCAGGCCGAGTGGCTCACCGGTGAGGCCGACTTCTTCACCGCAGCCACCAGCGACGGCACGCCGGTCGTGTTCACCGAGGCCACGGGCCTGTCCGGAGACCTGGCGACCGCCATCGCCGGCGACGCTCACGTCGGCGAGTACGTCGTGGACGGCCAGATCCTCTACGTCAACGTCGGCAAGGACACCGGCACGTACTACAACCTCTCCGTTCGGGCCCGCATCGTGGACCTGCAGGGCACCAATCCGAGCACCGACTCCGAGGGGCTCA
Source organism: Microbacterium aquimaris (assembly GCF_039531285.1). Taxonomy (NCBI): domain Bacteria; kingdom Bacillati; phylum Actinomycetota; class Actinomycetes; order Micrococcales; family Microbacteriaceae; genus Microbacterium; species Microbacterium aquimaris. The sequence continues at coordinate 1,579,582 of NZ_BAAAPT010000001.1, forward strand.
CCTCCTACACCGTGCGCAACACCGCGCAGTTCATCTGGTCCGATGACACACAGACACGCACGCACACCAACCGCGCGAACACGACCTTCGTCGATCTCGGCGACCCGTCGGACCCCCGTACGTCCGATGACGTGTTCACCAAGCGCACCGGTGACGACGACCTGACGGTCGCACCCGGTGAGACCATCACCATCCCGTACATCTTCACCGTCGCGCAGGGTCAGGCGATCGCCGCCGAGAGCCGCATCGTCGACTTCGCCGACACGAACGTGTTCGACCTGAGCGATCTGGACGCGATCGAGGCGGACATCGAGGTCATCTACAACAACGGCGCCGTCAACACGATCGGCTCCACGACGCTGGACGCGACGTTCTGGAACCTCACGCGAGATGACGACGGCGCGCTCGAATTCGCCTTCACGGACGCCTTCGCCGCTGCCATCTCGGCGGCCGGCCTGGCCGATGACCGCAAGCTGGAGGTGTACATCCCGCTGACCACGAAGCCGGTCGTCGGCAAGCAGTCGCTGGAGATCACCAACAACGCCCAGCTGATCGGTGCATCCAACGGGCTCGTCTACACCTCGGAGCAGGTCATCGAGGCCACCAGCTACGGCGACGAGCTCGAAGTGGCCAAGACGGTCTACAACGCCGACACCGACACGTGGACGCAGAACCTCCGCGTCGGCGTGGACGACGGCCAGCTGGCCGTGGACAGCTTCATCTACCGCATCCGCGTCATCCCGCACGGCTCGTACGGCACCGCCGGTGTGTCGATCGCCGAGATCCTGGACGTGCTGCCCGCCGAGGTCAGCTTCGACGGATTCGTCGAAGCCGACGACGTGGACAGCGCAACCGTCACCGCCGGGGACAGCTTCACGCTCCCGGGGAACCTCGTCGCCACCCAGAGCGAGGTCGACGGTCGCGACGTCGTCACCATCGCGAACCGCGACGGCACGGTGCTGAACACCAGCGACGCGATCGACCTGTACGTGAAGGTGTCGGTCGACTCCTTCACCGAGGACGTGGGGATCATCAACGAGATCGGCGGCACCAGCGCCACCATCACCCCGACCAACGCATACCCGCTCAGCATCCTGAAGATCGACACCGACGACCAGACCGTCGCGATCACCGACCGCGACGCGCGGTTCGAGATCCTCGACGCCGACGGTGCCGCGGTGATCGATGACGCCTACGTCGTCGACGGACGCCTCATGGTGCCCGGTGAAGACGGCGGCGACAAGGCCGTGACCGTTCCCGAGCCCGGCACGTACACCCTCGTCGAGATGCGCGCACCCTTCGGATACCTGCGCGACGACGAGCCGGTGCGTATCACCGTGGAAGCGGACGGCGCGGTCGAGACCGTGCGGTTCTACAACGAGCCCTCCGATGTCCCGACCGTCGTGTCGGTGGGGGACTACGTCTGGTACGACGCCGACGGCGACGGGGTGCAGGGCACCTCCGCCGACGAGGAGCCGATCGAGGGTGTGACCCTCACCATCACCGGTCCGGACGGCGAGCCCGTCGTCGACGGTGCGGGCGAGCCCCTCACCACCGTGACCGATGAGAACGGCTTCTACGAGTTCACCGACCTGCCGATCCTGGAGACCGGTCAGTCCTACACGGTCTCCATCGACCGGGACGATGCCGGGACGATCGCCGCGCTCGAGGGCCTCATGCCCACCACGCCGGGAGCGGGCGAGGACACCGCCGCCGACTCCAGCGACTGGATCGCCGAGTCGACCGAGCTCACCGAGCCCGGCGACCGTGACCCGACGCTCGACTTCGGGTTCGTCGACCTCACCTACGCGATCGGTGATGTGGTGTGGATCGACGAGAACCGCGACGGTGTGCAGGGCGACACCGAGCTGCCGCTGGAAGGCGTCACCGTCGCCCTGCTCGACGCGGACGGCGAGCCGCTCGACGGCGTGGACCCGGTCGTCACCGACGCGGAGGGTCGCTACGTCTTCGACGAGCTGGTCGCCGGCGAGTACCGCGTGCAGTTCACCCTCACCGAGGAGCAGTCGCTCATCTACGGCTTCACCGCAGCCGACGTCGATGCCGGGGCCGCCGGCGCCGACTCCGATGCGGCGGTCGCGACCGGCGTGACCGGCGTGATCTCACTGGATGCCGACAACACCGAACTGACCTCCTCGTACACCGACCAGGCGTTCACCGCCACCGAGGGCATCGACCCGACGTGGGACGCCGGCGTCGTCCGCAAGAAGGTCGCCGTCAGCGACTACGTGTGGCTCGACATCGACGGCGACGGGATCCAAGGGTCCTCGCCCGACGAGAAGCCCCTCCCCGGTGTCGTGCTGGTGATCACCGGGCCGGACGGCCAGCCCGTGACCGACCTCGACGGTGAGACCGTCGGGCCGCAGACCACCGACGAGGACGGCCTGTACCTGTTCGACAACCTGCCGGCGCTGCCGGAGGGCGAGTCCTACACCGTCACGATCGACCGCGACGACCCCTCGACCGTCGAGGCGCTGTCCGAACTGCGCCCGACGCCCGCCGGCGAAGGGGACGACCCGACCCGCGACTCCAACGACTGGAGTGCCGAGAGCGGCGACCTGGTCGAGGACGGTGCGATCGACCCGACGCTGGACTTCGGGTTCATGCCGCGCACCTACGCGATCGGCGACGTGGTGTGGATCGACGAGAACCGCGACGGTGTGCAGGGCGACACCGAGCTGCCGTTGGAAGGCGTCACCGTCACCCTGCTCGACGCCGACGGCGAGCCGCTCGACGGTGTCGACCCGGTCGTCACCGACGCGGACGGTCGCTACCTGTTCGACGTCCTCGCGCCGGGGGAGTACCGCGTGCGGTTCACCCTCACCGAGGAGCAGCAGCACCTCTACACCTTCACCACGGCCGACACCGCGGCCGGCGCACTCGGCGCCGATTCCGACGCGGCCGTCGAGACGGGCACCACCGGTGTCATCGTGCTCGGCGAGGACAACACCGAGCTCGACCTCGACTACGCCGACCAGGCATTCGAGGCGACCGAGGGTGTCGACCCGACGTGGGACGCCGGCGTCATCCGCAAGCAGGTGTCGGTGGGTGACTACGTGTGGCTCGACGAAGACGGCGACGGTGTGCAGGGCACCTCCGACGCCGAGACCCCGATCGCCGGCGTCAAGCTGGTGCTGACCGGGCCTGACGGCGAAGCCGTCACCGACATCGACGGCGAAGCGGTGGAGCCGGTGTACACCGACGAGAACGGGTTCTACGAGTTCACCCGCCTGCCCGCGCTGGCCGACGGCGAGAGCTACACCGTCACGATCGATCAGGACGACGCCTCGACCATCGAGGCCCTGACCGAACTGCGCCCGACGCTCGTGAATGCCGGTGGCGACGCCGCGCTCGACTCGAGCGAGTGGGTCGCCGTCAGCGGTGACCTGGTCGACAACGACGCCCGTGACGCGACGCTCGACTTCGGTTTCATCCACCGCACCTACGCGGTCGGTGACGTCGTGTGGATCGACAGCGACAAGGACGGCGTGCAGGACGACAGTGAGCACACCCTCGACGGCGTGATCGTGCGCCTGTTCGACGGCGACGGCATGCTGGTGGACTACACGACCACCGATGAGAACGGGCTGTACCTGTTCGACGACCTGCGGGCCGGCGACTACACGGTGCAGTTCGAGCTGACCGACGCGCAGCAGGAGACGTACGAGTTCACCTCGTCCCTCTCGGGCGACGACGTCGCAGGCGACTCCGACGCCGACGTGACCACGGGCCTGACCGCCACGATCACGCTCGGCGAGGGCAACACCGCCCTGACGTCCGACTACCCGTACGCGGTCGTCAGCGCCACCGAGGGCATCGACCCGACGTGGGACGCCGGTGTGATCGAGCTGCCCGCCGCGCCGGAGCCGGCCACCCCGACGCTCGGGTCCCTCCCGCGCACCGGTGGTGACGCCCCGCTGGGACTGCTCTTCGGCGGTATCGCCCTGATCGGCCTCGGGCTGATCGTGGTCGGCGCGTTCCGCCGTCGCGCGGAGGTCTGACCCCCCGCCGGGGCCTCGGCCCCGGCGGCACAGACGAAACCACCCCTTTCTGCCGAACCCATCCCGAATGGGCGGCAGGAAGGGGTGGTTTCGTCGTGATCGGGTGCTTTCGTCGGGCCACCTCTGGAGTGATCCGGGTGCTGACCGTGTGGATGGTCGGTTTGGGGTGGTGGATGCGGGGGCCTGTGCGTACGCTGAATGCGTCCGACTGACGCCGGGGGAGAGTACGTGTCGCGCCGAACGCCTGCACACCGCATGTCCGCATCGACGAGCCACCGACCCCGGTGGCTCGGCCGGCGCCACGGGTGGCTCGCCGCCGTGCTGGCGTTCCTGCTCGCAGTGACCATCGCGCCGCTCCCCGCCCACGCCGACACCGACACCGACGGGCAGAACACGATCGGTGTCGACAAGACGGTCGCCGGCGCCGCGGGAACCACGCCCACACTGGCGCCCGGGGACCCCGTCACGTACGAGATCGACCTCGAGTGCTCATCGCTGAGCCTCGGAATCTGCCTGGGCGCGCAGCTGACCGACCCGGTTCCCGCGCCACTGGAACTGGAGAGCGTGACGGTCTCGCCCGGCGGCATCTCACGAGACCACAGCGATATCGCCGCCGGTCTGGTCGACATCGTCTTCACCCAGACCCAGCCTGGAATCGCCGGAGAGGGCCTGCTTCCGTCGACGGTGACCATCACCGTCAACGCACGGGTCCCCGACGACATCACGTGGCAGCAGGCGCAGAACCTCGACGAGATCGTCAACACCGCCACACTCGTCTCCGGGGACCTCGAGGCCGATGGCGCGGCCGGCATCCGTGTGGAGGTGCCCGAGGAACTCGCGGCGACCGCGACGAAGTCCGTCGACCCCACCGACACCGTCCCCGCCGTGGCGGGGCTGCCGGTGGAGTTCGCCGTCGGTGGCGGGAACACCTCGAACCGACCGGTGGACTCGATCACGATCACCGAGCCGGGCCCGGGCACCTCGAACATGGACTACCTCGACATCACGGGGTTCGGTCCGATCGTGCAGCCCGCGGGTGCCGACCAGTTCACCGTCAGCTGGACCGACGACACCGGCGCCCACACGGCGGGACCGTACCCGGCGCCCACCGACGAGATCCCCGCCGCCGCGGGTGTGGACCCCGACACCGTCACCGCCATCTCCTTCACCTTCACCGACTCCGGCGGCGATCAGCTTCCCCCCGCGACCGAGGTCTCCGACCACGCGTCGATCGGTGTCACGACCGAGACGAACGCCCTCGTCGACGACCTCGAGCCGGACGAGACGGTGCGGATCACCAACGTCGTCGAAGCCGACGTCGCCGTCGAGGACCGCTCCGCCACCGACACCGCCGATGCCACCGCCACGGTCACCAGCACGCCGCCGAGCGTGGAGGTGACCAAGGGGTACGACAAGAACGTGCTCATCGGTGGGGAGTCGACCACGGCGACGGTGCGCGTGGACAACACCGGTCCGCCGGTGGAGTCCATGACGATCACCGACCCGACCGCGGGCCAGCCGGACTTCGCCGCTCAGGGCATCGTCTTCGGCGGATTCACCGACGACCTCGAGTGGCCCCGCGACGCCACCTCGGCCGAGATCACGTACACCTACGCCGACGGCACCACCGAGACCCTGACCGGCGACCAGGTCGACAGCCTCCCGGCCGCCGCGGACCCGTCGCAGGTCGTCGGGTTCGAGATCACCTACACCGGCGACATCCGCTCGTCCGCCTACGCGACTGTGCCGTATGCGGTCACCGCCGATCCGGTCACCGGCGACGACGACGTCATCACGACGAACACGGTCGACACCACCGTCGTCGACCCGAACGGCGAAGACGCGGTCGCCGACGCCGAGGCCGACCTCACCCGTCGACCGGTCCGGGTGTGGACCGAGGTCGACAAGGAGATCGTCCAGGACGATGTCTACTCGCGCCCCGGCGCCTCCTCGACGGTGCAGATCGAGGGGAGCGTGCGCCCCGACTCGTCGGTGGGGTCGGAGTATCTGGTGATTCAGGACCCGGTGGACCCGTCAGGCACACCGTCGGCGTTCTGGAACCGCTTCGACCTCATCGCCGTCGGACCGGTCGACGTGCCGCAGAACGCCACGATGACCGTCGAGTACTGGGATGCCGACGCCGAGGAGTGGGTCGCATTCCCGGGCATGTCGATTCCGCCCGGCGAGACGTGGAGCTACAGCGTCCCCGCCGACATGCGCGACGACATCTCCGGCGTCCGATACACCTTCGAGCCCTCTGAACCCGGCGCGGTCCTGGAGCCCGGGTTCACGGTGCTCACCTACATGCAGGTCGGCCTGCGCGACGAGCTGCGCGACGGATCCGGGCCTGCCTCGGGCAACGACGTCACCGGGACCCTCGTCAACGACGCGCAGTCCCAGGTGGAGAACCCCGACACCGGGCAGGGCGTGGTCACCGACGACGACCTCGACGACATCGAGCTGCTGCCGATCGACGGCGACGGACCGGACCTCGTCGACAAGAACTGGTCGCCCGATCAGGTCACCGCCCTCTCGGGTACCTCGACCGATGTGACCCTGTCGTGGGGCACACGCGGCATCCCGATGGACACGATGACCCTCACCGACCCCTCGGGCGCGCAGGGGCTGCCGATCGAGGACTCGGTGTTCGACGCGTTCGACCTCACCGGGATCGCGGCCATCACCGCCGACACCGACCCGGGCATCCCGTTCGACCAGGTGTACTTCGAGCGGCTCACCGCCGCGGGCGACTGGGTGACGCTCGGAGACGGCTTCACCGCCGCGAACCCGTCGATCGGCGGATACCCGGGGTACTCGCTGACCGAGGCGGAGCGGGCCGATACGGTGGGCCTGCGGGCGGTGTACGCCGAGAGCCCCGATCGGGCCTCGGCGATCACCAATCCCTCGACCGACCCGGCCGTCGGCTCGGGCGTCGCCGCGACGGCCGGGCAGGACCGCGACCTCACCCTGCGTTTCGGCCTGCGCGACTACCTGCGCTCGACACCCACCCAGCCGGTCCTCGGAACCAACCATGATTACTCCTACAACACCGGCACACCCGGCCTGGTCGTGAACACGGTCGAGGCGGTCGGCGTCGAGGGCGATGAGACCTACCGCTCGACCGACTCCGACGACATCACGATCGTCGATCAGGTGATGGACGTGCGCCTCACCAAGCGTTTCGTCGATTGGGATCCGAACCTCGACAACCCGTGGCGCGACAGCCCCGACGTCACCACCGTCGGGCTCCCGCAGGCCGGCACGCCCGACGGAGAGTACCCCGGCGTGACCGCCCTCATCCAGGGCAACAACGATTCGGTGACCAAGGTCGCCACGATGACCATCACCGACCCCGATCCCGACATCGCCGAGACGATCACCGACGAGTTCGATCTGTACCGGATCGCGGACCTCACCTTCCCGGTGGGTTCTGACCACTCCGCCTCGGTCGTCACCGTCTTCTTCGACGGGGGCGGCAGCGCCGAGTACACCATCGCCGAAGCCGAGGCGCTCGCTCCGGAAGACCTCCGAGACGTGGTCGGGATCTCGGTCTTCCACACCGGCGAGGTCGCCGCCGACGGCACCTACACGAGCATGATCGAGCCGGGCGCCCACGCGCGCATGCGGCTGGAGTACCAGCTGCGGGCCACGAATCGGACGACCGGGCAGCCGCTCGCGACGACGGGCGGCACGCCCGTGGTGAACCACGCCGTCGTCGACCAGACCCGTCCCGGTGCCGACGCGAGCGGCCCGGTGACCGAGGAGGCCACGGCCGCCGCGCAGGACGACCTGACCATCTCCGAACCGACCTACGGCGTCGAGTCGGCGAAGAACATCACCCCTGCCTCCCGGACCGAGCTGGAGTCCCGCGAGGGCTACACCGTGCGCCTGACCGGCCAGCCGACCGGGACGGTGCGCACCACGGAACTGACACTCACCGACGACACCCCGACCTTTTGGAACGCGTTCGCCTTCGCCGGCTTCGACAGCCTCACCCTGCCGCAACCCGTCGAGCAGGTTCGCGTCGACCTCCTGACCGGCGTCGCGTACGCCGTCGACGGTGCCGACGACCTGGTGCAGACGTGCGGCGGGTCGGCGGACCTCGATGCCTGCTGGACCGAAGGCGTCTGGCTGACCGCGGCCGACGGCGGAGTCGTCACCGCCGCCCAGCTCGAGGACAGCGTCACCGGTGTCGACCTCACCGAGGTGCAGGGAATCCGCTACACCGTGCGCCGGCTCGACGGCATCAACTGGGAGCGTCCGTCCAACCCGCTCGTCGATGTCGAGTTCTCCGTCGACCGGCGCGAGGTCCTCGTCTACGGCATCGCCGGCGCCGATGACACTACCGTCCCGTCGACCCGGCCCGGCCTCGACCCGGCACCCGGCGAAGCCGTCGCGGGGGTCTTCACCGACACGGTCGTCGTCGACGCCACCGGATCTTGGCAGCAGGGGCCCTCCGGCGGGCTCTGGACCGCCACGGACTCCGCGGAAGACACCACGACCCTCACGCACGTGGAGAACGGCGTGTCGGTGACGAAGGTGCACGGACGCGAGAACGCCACGACCAACCAGGACACCTTCTACCCGGGTGAGCAGATTCCGTACGCCATCACGGTCGTGAACACCGGCGACTGGCCCATCGAGGGGTTCACCCTCGTCGACCAGGTGCAGACCGACAACGCCGGAGCGATGCTCGTCGAGATGCCGCGCGAGTACGACGACGACACCCCCATCTATACCGGGACGGTCGACGGCGACCCGATCGACCCCTTCAGCGGCGCGCTCGACACCCGCACCGGAGTGATCACCTTCACCTTCCCGGATGACTTCGTGCTGGAGCCCGGTGCGGAGCTCGTCGTCACGGCCGCGCTGATGTTCCGGCAGGAACCGGTGACGATCGATCCCGGCACGGACGTCGACAACATCGCCTCGGTGTCCTCCGACCGCTGGTTCGACACGTGCGAGTACACCGTGCAGGCAGCGTGGCAGGACGCCACGGAGGGCGTGGAGACGTGCTCGTCGAACACGATCGCCGAGCCGCAGGCGGTCGGACCGATCGCGACGTCGAAAGCCGTCAGGGGAGTGGGCGCCGGCGTCGAAGGTGCCTCCCCGGGCGAGGCGAACGTCGACGACCTCGGCGTGATCGCGGTGGGCGTCGCCGATCCCGACGCGTTCTGCGCGGGCCCCAACGCGGGCGCGGATTTCTACGCCACGCCCTGCGTGCCCATCACGCGACCCGGCGGCATCGAGGAATGGCGTCTGGACTTCACCAACGCCGGCAACGTGCCCGTCACCACCATCGCCAGCATCGACGTCCTCCCGCACGTCGGCGACACGGGCGTCATTCTGTCGGGGGAGCGCGACTCCCGTTGGAGCCCGGTCTACCTCGGCAACCTCACGAGCAACTTCGCCGAGCGCAACGCGACGAGGCAGATGTGGTTCGCCACCGAGATTCCGAACGAGGCCTGCAACGCCGCGGAGATCGAGTCGCTGACCGGCGTCATCGCGCCGGAGAACGCGGACTGCGCTGCCGAGGTGGCCGCGCGCGACAGCGACCTGTGGCAGCCGTACACCGACGACCTCACCCCCGACGAGCTCTCCGAGGTCGTCGCTCTGAAGATCGTCGGAACCTTCGGCGAGGGGGATGCGCTCCTGCCGAACGAGACGGTGAACCTCACCTTCCAGACGCAGACGCCGTGGTACTCCGAGGCGACCGCGAACCCCGCCACCGGCGAGGACCCGATCGCGTGGAACAGCCTCGCGGCGGGTTCGGCCGGCGTCTACGACGGCGGCACCGTACAGAGTCGCGTGGTGGAGCCCCGCAAGGTCGGCGTCGCCCTCGCGTCCGGCCAGCTCGCGTTCGTCAAGACCGTCGAAGACGCCGACCCGGACTGGGGGGTGACCTTCCCGGACGGGTACGTGTTCACCCTCGCGTGCACGTCAGGAGGGGAGGACGTACCGCTCGTCGGTCCGGACGGGGCGGACATGAGCCAGGTGCGCATCGCCGCCGACGGCACCCCGTCGTCGTACAACGACGGCACCGGCCAATGGGGGGTCGTGACCCTGCCGCTCTACGCGGAGTGCACCTTGACCGAGAACGCCGGCGACCCGTCGTCCCAGGGGGCCGCGGTGACCTACGACCCGGCCGGATCGGATCCGCAGACCTCGGGTGAGGTGGAGGCGCTCCGGTTCTCGTTCGGCGACGGTGTCGTCAACCCGGCCGAGACCTCGGACCCGGCGCAGGCGACGATCTCGGCGGTCAACACCTACCTCGAAGGCGGATTCGCGGTCCGAAAGGACGTCGTCATCGGAGACGATCCCGCCCCGGGAGATCCGTACGCCTACGACGAGGTCGAGTACAGCTTCGACGCGGAGTGCACGTTCCTCGGCTCGACGGTCCTCGACGCGACGTTCTCGCTCGCCTCGGGCGAGGCGGAGGAGTTCACCGGGCTGCCCGTGGGTGCGGCGTGCACGGTGACCGAGACCGACGACCGGGGCGCGGATGCCACCTGGAGCCGCGTGATCGTCGACGGCGACACCGGTGACCAGGTCGACGGCGCCGAGGCGGAACTGACCGTCGAGCCCTACGCCGCGGGGACGACCGACACCGTGGTGATGGTGTCGTTCACCAACAGCTACGAGCCCGGTGCGCTGGAGATCACCAAGGAGCTCGCCGGGGCGGGGGCGGAGCAGTACGGCACCGGGCAGCGGTTCACGGTCGACGTCGTCTGCGCGTATGACGGGTACTCCGTGCTCGACACGCAGGCCGAGCTCAGCGCCGCCGACGACTGGACGGTCCGGTATGCGCCGCTGGTCGCCGGGTCCGAGTGCACCGTCTCCGAGCAGGCGCTGGAAGGGGCAGACGCCGTTGTGGTCACCCCGAACGCAGGTGACGACCGGGTCGGCGTCGTCACGGTGCCCGCCGCCGACGACGCCGCCGCGGAGATCACCGTCACCAACTGGTACCTGACCGGGTCGCTCGAGGTCACCAAGACCTTCGAGGGCGACGGCGTGCCGGTCTACGGCACCGGACAATTCGCCCTCACCCTCTCGTGCGTGCGCGACGGGGAACGGGTCGACATCCCCGGCGCCGGCATTCGCATCGTCGATCAGGGATCGCCCAGCGCCGTGTGGGAGAACCTGCCGACCGGGAGTGAGTGCACGCTCGCGGAGCGAGGCGACGGGGGCGCGACCGAGACCGGCATCTACGACGCCGACGGCGTCCTGCTCGTCTCCGACGCGGAGGACGGGTACACCTTCACCGTCCGGACCGATCCCACGATCCTGAGCGTGGACGACCAGCCGCAGCCGGGACTCGAGGTGCGCAACACCTTCCGCCTCGGTCAGGTCTCGGTGCGCAAGTTCGTGGTGAGCTTCGCCGTCGACGGCGCGGGAAACCCCGTGGACCGGGGCCCGTTCGAGGTCGAGCTGTCCTGCACGTACGACGGCGGGCCGGTGAGCGCCGCCGAAGACATGACGCAGACGATCGTCGACGGGCAGACGGTCACCTGGACCGGGCTTCCCGAGGGGGCCGACTGCACGGTGACCGAGACCGAGACCGGCAGTGCTCCGCTCACCGTCGCGGTCGTCGTCGAGGACGGCGAGGTCGCGGGGGCGACAGCCGACACGAGCGTGGTCCTGGACCCGCTTGCGGATGCGGCCGACAGCGAGGCTCTGATCGTCATGGTCAACGCCTTCGCCACGAGCGACCTGACGATCCGGAAGGTCGTCGACGGCACCGACGCCGACGGTGCGGACGGGGCGTTCCCGGTCGATGTCGTCTGCGTCCTCGTCGACGACTCGCATCCCGATCCCGGGCTCGTCGTCTTCGACGACTCGCATCCCGATCCCGGGCTCGTCGTCTTCGACGACTCGTTCCCGATCGGTGGTCCGGACGAGCTCACCGCGGTCGTCGAGGACCTCCCCACGGGCGCCGAGTGCACCGTCACCGAGACCGACACCGGCGGGGCCGACGCCACCACCATGACGGTGGACGGCATCGAGCAGCCCGGAACCTCGACGACCGTGACCCTGCCGCGAGGCGACGTCGAGATCGTCGTGACCAACACCTTCGACGAGGTGCCGCCGCTGCCGACCACCGGCGGCACGGTCGCGTGGTGGGTCGCATGGCCGGCGCTGCTGTTGCTCGGCACGGGAGTGCTGTTCGTGACGCGGTCGCGACGCCGCCCGACGGCGGGGTGAGCGGTCCTCATAGCCGGTCCTGAACCGGCGGAGAGGTTTCGCATGAGCGAGGTTGGTGTTCTGGTGTCGACCGTTCGAGAGGACAGGAGACATGGACAAGAGCACCCCCGTTCCCGCTGACACCGCCGCACCGCGCCCGTGGTATCGGCGCCCCGCGGCGGCGGTGTGCGCCGGCCTCGCGGCCTCCGCGCTCGCTGCCACGGTGGCCGTCGGCGGCGTCGCCGTCGCCGCGCCGTGGGCCGAGGAGGTGACCGCGCAGTCCGCCGTCACCCCGACCCTCCTGGTGCCGCCCGACCGGGACGGCGACCCGCGCGCGTCATCGGCCGAGGCGAACACCGCATCGATCGTCGAGCCGGCGACCGAGGCCGACGACGACGAATCGACGGGCGTCGTCATCATCGAGACGGTGCTCGGCTACAGCGAGTCCGCCGCCGCCGGCAGCGGGATCGTGTTGACCGAGGACGGCCTCATCCTCACCAACAACCATGTGATCGACGGCGCCACCGAGATATCCGTCACGATCGCCACCACCGGCGAGACGTACGCCGCGACCCTCGTCGGGACCTCGGAGGACTCCGACGTCGCACTCCTGCGGCTCGAGGGGGCCATCGGCCTGGAGGTCGCGCAGATCGACGACGACGACGAGATGGTCGGCGACGCCGTCACCGCGGTCGGAAACGCCGAGGGTGGCGGTGTGCTGATGGCCGCGGACGGGGAGATCACGGCGCTCGAGGCATCGGTGACGACCTCGTCCACGGCCGCGACCACGGGCGCGACCCTCTACGGGATGATCGAGGTGCTCGCCGATGTGGTCTCCGGCGACTCCGGCGGGGCCCTGCTCGACGCGGAGGGCGAGGTCATCGGGATGACCACCGCCGCGTCGGTCGGTGGCGTCACGACCATCGGGTACGCCGTGCCGATCGACGACGCGCTCGCGATCGTCGAGCAGATCCTGGCGGGGGACGAATCCGACGGCGTCACCGTGGGCTACGGGGCCTTCCTCGGGGTGACCACCGCCTCCTCCACCTCGACCGCCGGCGTCGGACCCGGGGCCTCCCGCACACGGGCGACCGCATCCGGGGCGACGATCGCCGGCGTGATCGACGGGACCCCCGCCGCCGACGCGGGCCTGACCGCCGGAGACACCATCACCGCCGTCGACGGCCTCGTCGTGACCGACACCGCGGACCTGACCGACGCCCTCACCGCGTACGACCCGGGCGACAGCGTCACGATCTCGTGGACGACCGCCTCCGGTCAGGCGCTCTCGGCGACGGTCACCCTGATCGCCGGTCCCGCCTGAGCGCGGCTCACACCGCGGGGGCGCTCCACGACAACGACTCGATGTAGCGCAGCAGCACGCCCTCGCGCAGGGCCCACGGCGACACCTCGAGCTCGTCCACATCCATGATCTTCATGGCCTGGTGGAGCACCACCGCGGCCGCGACGATCTGCAGGGTGCGGTCGGCCGTGATCCCGGGCAGTTCCTGTCGCGCGTCGGCGGGGATGCGCGCCAACCGCGGGATCCAGGCCTTGAGCGACTGCCGCGGGAGCACCATGCGTTCGGTGCCCGACCATCCCGCCATCGGATACCCGGCGAGCTTGGCCAACGACCGGATCGCCTTCGACGACCCGACGACATGGTCGGGGCGGGGGAGGGCGGTGAACGTGTCGACGAGCGGCTCGAGCTTCTTCTTGGCGTGTTTGCGGAGCTTGTCCACGGCGTCTTCGCCGGGAGGATCGTCGGGCATGTACCGCAGCGTCATGCGCCCGGCACCCAGGGGGACGGATGCGGCGGCATCCGGAAGCTCGTCGGCACCTGCGGCGAGCTCGAGCGAACCGCCCCCGATGTCGAACAGCAGGATCTGCCCGGCCGACCACCCGAACCAACGACGCACCGCCAAGAACGTGTAGCGTGCCTCGGTCTCGCCGCCGAGGACCTGCAGCGGCTGGTCGAGCGCCTCTTCGATCGCCTCGATCACGGCGGGTCCGTTGGCCGCCTCCCGCACCGCGGAGGTCGCGGTGGCCAGCAGCTCGGCGACGTTCTCGGCCGCGGCGACCTTCCGCGCCTCACGGACCGCCGTCACGAGCGCGTCGACGCCCTCGGGGCTGATCGCGCCGTCGGCGTCGAGATAGCGCATGAGGCGCAGCACCGTGCGTTTGGAGGTGGTCGCGAGTGGTCGGCCGCCCGGGCTCACATCCGCCACGAGCAGATGGACGGTGTTCGAACCGATGTCGAGGACTCCCAGGCGCACGCCGCAAGCGTAGTACCCGGTCGGGTGGTGCGGTTCCCGGGGCGTGTCGCGCGGGCCGTTACGATGGGGCGGATGTCGATCGACGACCAGGTGACACCTCAGGCTCCGGCGCTCTCGCTCTACAGCGAGATCGAACGCGCGGACTGGGCGCGCATGGCCGGCGGGCTCGCGCAGCCGCTGAGCGAGACCGAGGTCGTGCAGATCCGCGGACTCGGCGACCGACTCAGCCTCGACGAGGTCGAGCAGGTCTACCTGCCGCTGAGCCGGTTGCTCTCGCTCTACGCCAGCTCCACCAAGGCGCTGGGCGCCCACACCAGTGCGTTCCTCGGCGAGGAGGACACCACGACCCCGTTCGTCGTCGGTGTCGCCGGTTCCGTGGCCGTCGGCAAGTCGACCATCGCCCGTCTGCTGCGCGAGCTCATGAGTCGGTGGCCGGGCACTCCCCGGGTGGAACTGGTGACCACCGACGGCTTCCTCTATCCCAACGCCGAGCTCGAGCGGCGCGGGCTCATGGACCGCAAGGGCTTTCCCGAGTCCTACGACCGGCGGGCGCTGGTGAGCTTCCTCACGGAGGTCAAATCGGGCGCCGATGAGGTGCGGGCGCCGTTCTACTCGCACATGCGCTACGACATCGTCCCGGACGCGCACGTCACCGTCCGCCGCCCCGACGTGGTCATCGTCGAGGGGCTCAACGTGCTGCAGCCACCGCCGGCGCCCAACGACGTCGCCGTCAGCGACCTGTTCGACTTCTCCATCTACGTCGACGCCGACCCCGGCGACATCGAGCAGTGGTTCGTCAACCGCTTCCTCGCGCTGCGGCAGGCGGCCTTCAGCAACCCGAACTCGTTCTTCAACCGGTTCGCGCAGATCCCCGACGAAGAGGCCGTCCCGCGCGCCCTCGGCTATTGGCGCGACATCAACCTCCCCAACCTCGTCGAGAACGTCCTCCCCACCCGCCACCGGGCGAGCCTGGTGCTGAAGAAGGCCGCCGACCACGCCGTCTCCAGCGTCCTCCTCCGCAAGCTCTGACCGCCGCGCGGGCGGAGCAGATCGCGCCGCACACCGGTCGATCAGATGCGGCCGATTACGATTGACGCCATGTGTGGAATCGTCGGATACGTCGGACCTCGGCAGAGCCAGGCCATTCTTCTGGCAGGGCTGTCGCGCCTCGAGTACCGCGGCTACGATTCGGCCGGCATCGCCGTGATCGACGGTGACGGATCGCTCGACATGCGTAAGCGCGCCGGAAAGCTGCAGGTGCTGCGCGACGACCTGGTCGGGCACCCGATGACCGACGGGACCACCGGCATCGGCCACACCCGCTGGGCGACCCACGGCGGCCCCACCGACGCGAACGCGCATCCCCACCTCGCCGATGACGACAAGCTCGCCGTCATCCACAACGGCATCATCGAGAATTTCGGGGAGCTGCGCGCCGAGCTCGATGGGCACCCGTTCACGAGCGAGACCGACACCGAGGTGGCGGCGGTCCTGCTCGGCCGGGAGTACGCGGGCAACGGCGGAGACCTCGTCGCCGCCTTCCGGGCCGTCGTCGCGCGACTCGAGGGAGCGTTCACGCTCCTGGCGATGCACCAGGACCATCCGGGCCTCGTCGTCGGCGCACGACGCAACTCGCCGCTGGTGATCGGGCTCGGCGAGGGCGAGAACTTCCTCGGCTCCGACGTCGCGGCGTTCGTCGAACACACCCGGAACGCCCTCGCGATCGGACAGGACCAGATCGTCGCGATCACCCCCGCCGGCGTCGAGGTCACCGACTTCTTCGGCGCACCGGTCGAGGTCGAACCGTTCGAGGTGACGTGGGACGCGGACGCCGCCGACAAGGGCGGGTGGTCTTCGTTCATGGCCAAAGAGGTCTCGGAGGAGCCCGAAGCCGTCGCGAACACGCTGCGCGGTCGGATCCGGGACGGCGCGGTGGCGATTCCCGAGCTCGAGGGCCTCGATGACCTCTTCCGCGACATCTCGCGGGTCATCGTGGTGGCCTGCGGCACCGCGGCGTATGCGGGCATGGTCGCCAAGTACGCCGTCGAGCAGTGGGCGCGGGTACCGGTGGACGTCGAGCTCGCACACGAATTCCGGTACCGCGACCCGGTCATCGGCCCGGACACCCTCGTCGTCTCGATCAGCCAGTCCGGCGAGACCATGGACACCCTCATGGCCGTCAAGTACGCCCGTGAGCGCGGCGCGAAGACCCTGTCGATCTGCAACACCCAGGGCGCGACGATCCCGCGCGAGTCCGACGCGATCGTCTACACCCACGCGGGCCCCGAGGTCGCGGTCGCCTCGACGAAGGCGTTCGTCGCCCAGATCACCGCGCTGTACCTGCTGGCCCTGCACATCGGTCAGGTGCGGGGCGCGATCGCCCCCGACGAGGTCGCCGCCCAGATCGAGGAGTTCGAAGCCGTGCCCGGCAAGATCCGCCGCATCTTGGAGACCGAACAGGAGCGCATCGAACAGTTCGCGTACTGGATGGCCGACACCCGGTCGGTGCTGTTCCTCGGCCGCCACGTCGGCTACCCGATCGCGCTCGAGGGGGCGCTCAAGCTCAAGGAGCTGGCCTACATCCACGCCGAGGGTTTCGCCGCCGGTGAGCTCAAGCACGGCCCGATCGCGCTCATCGAACCCGGGCAGCCGGTGTTCGTGCTCGTCCCCTCGCCCCGGCACTCGGCGTTGCTGCACGCCAAGGTCGTCTCGAACATCGAGGAGATCCGTGCCCGCGGCGCGCGCGTGATCGCCGTCGCCGAGGAAGGCGACGCGGCGGTGTTGCCCAAGGCCGACGAGGTGTTGCGCATCCCGCTCGCGGGCCCGCTGTTCGAGCCGCTGCTGTCGGTGGTCCCGCTGCACATCTTCGCCATGGGACTGTCCACGGCGAAGGGGCTCGACGTCGACCAGCCCCGCAACCTCGCCAAGTCCGTCACGGTGGAGTGAGCGCGCGCAACGCGCGGTGACCGACCGTTCGCGCCACGCGCCGCAGCCGGTCGGCATGCCGTCTCCGAAGCCGGTGCACAACGCAGGAGATCTGGGCGGGAACGAGCGCGGTAAGGCCGGTTCCCGGCACGGCGCGTCCGATCTTCCTGTGATGTTCACCGGCGGCTCCGGAGACTCGTCGCGCCGGTCGGCGGCTCCCGACCCTCCGGAGCCGCCGCGATAGGCTGGCGGGGCGTCGTCGGACGCCACGGCGGACGACGGAGGGGAGCGGGATGATCGTCGGAATCGGCGTCGACCTGGTCGACATCGCGCGCTTCGAACGCACCATCGACCGCACCCCCCGGTTGCTCGAGCGTCTGTTCTCGCCGGCTGAACGGCAACTCAAGCCCCGCTCGCTCGCGGCGCGGTATGCCGCGAAGGAGGCCCTGATCAAGGCCCTGGGCGGCTCGGACGGCGTGCACTGGACCGACATCGAGGTCGCCAGTGAAGTGTCCGGCCGGCCCTGGTTCGCCCTGTCCGGCACGACCGCCGACGTCGTGGCCGCGCGGGGCATCGCGACCCTGCATCTGACGATGTCGCACGACGCCGGATTCGCCATCGCCTACGTCGTCGCCGACGGCGCGGCGCCACCACCCTCCGGAGAGGAGATCCCGTGAGAGGCATCCACCACGGCGACATGCGCGAGGCCACCATCGACCTCGACGCGATCACCGAGAACGTCCGGCATCTGCGCGCCCTGACCGGTGTCCCCGTGATCGCGGTCGTCAAGGCCGACGGGTACGGTCACGGCGCCCCGCGCGTGGCGGCGGCCGCGCTCGAGGGTGGTGCGTCGCGGCTCGCGGTCGCCGACATCGACGAGGCCCTCGCGCTGCGGCGCGCCGGAGTCGATGCGCCACTGTTGGCCTGGCTGCACGCCCCCGGCGCGTCCTTCGCCGAGGCGGCTTCGGCCGGAGTCGAGATCGGTGTCTCGAGCATGGATCAGCTCGTCGCGGCGGCGGATGCGGCCGCGGCCGGTCGGCCCACCGCCGTGCACCTGAAGCTCGAGACGGGCCTGGCCCGCAACGGCCTGGCCCCCGCGGACTACCGCGTCGTGTTCGCCGAAGCAGCTCGCCTCGAACGGATCGGCAGACTTCGGGTCGTCGGGATCTTCAGCCATCTCTCCAACGCCTCGCCCGAGGACGATCGTGCCGCCCTCGCCGCCTTCGAAGCCGGCGTCGGCGAGGCCGCCTCGCTCGGACTCACCCCGCAGATCCGCCACCTCGCGGCCACGAACGCCGCGATCTCCCTTCCCGAGACCCGCCTGGACGCGGTGCGCATCGGCATCGGCCTGTACGGGCTGTCGCCCTTCGATGACAGCACCTCCGCCGAGCTGGGTCTGCGTCCGGCGATGACCCTGCGGGCGCGGGTCGCGGCCGTCCGGCGCGTGGCGGCCGGCCACGGGGTCTCCTACGGCTACGACTTCCACGCCGTGCGCCCCACGACCCTCGCCCTCGTTCCGCTCGGCTACGCCGACGGTGTCCCGCGGCAGGCCTCGGGGCAGGGGCCGGTGACCATCGGCGGCGAGCGGTTCCAGGTCGCGGGCCGTATCGCGATGGACCAGTTCGTCGTCGACGTCGGCGATCACGACGTCTCGGTCGGCGACGAGGTGATCCTCTTCGGCGATCCGACGCTGGGCGCCCCCTCCGCGGACGAGTGGGGCGATGCGGCCGGCACGATCAACTACGAGATCGTCACCCGCATCGGATCGCGCGTGCCCCGCGTCTACGTCGGTTGACGGAGAACCGGCGCCGTCAGGCGTGGTGCAGGTGAGGTTCGGACTCCCACGGGAAGTCGAGGTCGCCGTTGCCGGCGAGAAGAGCCCGGTAGGTCAGCTCGGCGGCGTTCTCGAGGTTGAGAGCGCGGCGCAGCGCCATGTCGCAGTCGTCGCCGACCGTCGTCGAGCCGTGGTTGCCCATGATCACACAGTTGTGCGCCGCCAGTTCGGCGGCTGCGGTGTCGGCGAGCTCATCCGAGCCATTCGGGTAGTAGGGGGTACGCCCCACGGATCCGACGTAGTAGGCGTGATCGAGCGTGACGAGACGGATGGGACGGTGCAGCGCATCGAGGAGGATTGCGTGCGCAGGGTGCACGTGGACGACCGAGCCGATGTCGGGCCGAGAGCGGTAGGCCCGCTGGTGCAGTTTCCACTCGCTCGAGGGCTTGGTCGCACCGCCGAGCACGGCGCCGTCGAGATCCATCACGGTGAAAGACGCCGCGTCGAGGCGGTTGAGCCAGGTGCCCGAGGCGGTGACCACGAATCGATCGTCGGCGAGTCTGATCGAGAGGTTGCCGGCGCTGGCGAGCGCGAGGCCGGACTGCACGATCTCGGCTCCGGCGCGGATCAGTTGCTGGACGGCGTCGGCGTGGGTCGGGTGATGCGTCATCGAATCTGTCCTCGAAATCGGGAGTGTTGTCTGACAACCATATCGGGGACGTGCGCCCTTGTGAACCTTAAGCGTGACGAATGATGGAGAAGGTGTACCGGCCGTCGATGAAGTAGGTGCGCGAGTACGCGACGGCCCGTTCGTCCTGGTCGTAGTGCACCTGATCGAGCAGGAGTGCCAGTTCGCTGCGCCCGGGCGGGGTGTCCCATGTGACGTGTTCTGACACGACCGGATGGATCTCCGCGACGGCCCGTGTCGGGACGATCCCCCGAGCATCCCGCAGGTACGCGAACACCGATCCGTCGAGCACCTCCGGCGACTCGCCCTCCGGGAACACGCCGATCGGAAGCAGGTCGTACGAGTAGGCCACGATCTCGTCGTCGGCCAGGATCACCCGGCGGGTCTCCAGTGCGAGATCGTTGGTCGAGAGCTCCAGCTTCGCCGCTTCCTCGGGCAGAAGCGGCCGGATGGTGCGGCTGCGGTACCGCATCCCCGGTTCGCGCCCCGTCCGTCGGATCGAATCGGTGATCGACTCGAGGCGCTCGAGGCCCGCGGTGACCACCGGCGGTTCGGAGACGAAGGTCCCGACGCCGTGCCGGGTGTGCACCAGGCCGGCGGTCTTGAGCTCACTCAGAGCCGCGCGCACGGTCGGGCGGGAGACGGCGAAGGTCTCGCCGAGTTCGGATTCCGTGGGCAGGCGGTCGCCCACGGGATACGTGCCGTCGATGATGCCCGCGCGGATCCCCGCGACCACCGCATCGACGCGGGATGCCTTCCGTGCCATCGCGAACCCCTCCATCGCTTGGGCCTTGTCTCGCGTCCGCTCGCCTCGTCGCGGCCTGCGCTGTAGAGACATCATGTCAGATGACTGTGTTGTCAGGTCTAGTTGACACGGTTGTCGGACAACCGCTAGCGTCGTGCAAGACGCAACGACGGAGTGCGGCGGAAGGAGACGAACACGGTGGTTCACGCGATCAAGTGGGTTGAGGATGACGACGGCGCGGCCGTGCGGATCATCGATCAAACGGTGCTTCCGACCGAGGAGTCGTACCTCGAGCTGCGGACCGTCGACCAGCTCGTCGACGCGATCGCCCGACTCGCCGTGCGCGGTGCGCCGGCGCTCGGCGCCGCCGGAGGCTACGGGGTCGCTCTCGCCGAACGGCAGGCAGACGCCTGCGGATGGGACGATGCGCGTCTCGAGGCCGAGATCGAGCGTGTCGCGCTCGCGCGGCCCACGGCGGTGAACCTCGCGTGGGGTGCACGTCGGGTCGATGCGGTACGGCGCGAGGGCGGGGGCGGCGCGCTCGCCGAGGCCCACCGCCTCGCAGGTGAGGACGAAGCTGCCAACCGCGAACTGTCGCGCCTCGGTGCCGACTGGCTGCTCGAGCGGACCGGCAAGAAGATCCTGCGCGCGATCACCCATTGCAACACGGGTGCCCTCGCGACCACCGCGTGGGGGACCGCCTACGGGGTCCTCAAAGAACTCCACACACGCGGAGCCCTCGAGATGGTCTACGTCGATGAGACCAGGCCGCTCCTGCAGGGCACGCGGCTGACCAGCTGGGAGCTGGCACAGGACGGCATCCCGCATGTGGTGGAGGTGGACGGCGCGGCCGCCAGCACGATCCTGCGCGGGCTCGTCGACTTCGCCGTCATCGGCGCCGATCGCATCGCCGCCAACGGTGACACCGCGAACAAGATCGGGTCGGTCTCGGTGGCGCTGGCCGCCCACCGAGCAGGGATCCCGTTCCTGGTGGCTGCTCCGCTGTCGACGGTCGACGTCACGCTCGCCTCCGGTGACCTCATCGAGATCGAGGAGCGCGATCAGGACGAGGTCCTCGCCGTCGGCGGCACGCGCCTGTCCGCGCCGGGTGTGCGCGGCTTCAACCCCGCATTCGATGTCACCCCGCACGATCTCATCACCGGGATTGTCACCGAACACGGTGTCGTCGAGCCCGGTGTGACACAACCCGCGTTCGCCTGAGACCGATCAGCCGAATCGTCCCCAAGAAAGGAATCGCAATGAAGCGTATGTCTACCCACAGCCTCCGGCGCCGACTCGCCGCCACCGGCACGGTCGGACTCGCCACCGTGCTGGCCCTCTCCGCCTGCAGTCAGGGGGAGCCTGCTGCGCAGGAGTCCTCGGACTCCGGAGCGGTCAGCGAGGCCACCGACGAGATGCCCGCGGAGCTGGTCGGGGCGAAGATCGCCATCGTCCAGCAGTCCGGCCAGGGCGACTACTTCCAGCAGTACCTCAACGGCACGCGGCAGCAGGCCGAGGCGCTCGGATTCGACCTGTCGGTCTACGACGCCCAAGGCGACAACGCGACGCAGGCGACGCAGCTGGAGCAGGCCGTGTCGTCGGGCGTGGACGCGATCATCGTCCGCCACGGTTTTCCCGACACCCTGTGCCCCGGCGTCAACGATGCGATCAGCAAGGGGATCGCCGTCATCGCCTACGACGTGAACGTCTCGGAGTGCGCGGACGGCGTCATCCAGACGCAGCAGTCCGACGAGATCATGGCGCAGCTCGTGCTGGACCGCATGTACCAGGACATCGGTGACGGTCAGCCGGTCGGTTACGTCAACGTCGAAGGCATCGCACCCCTGGACCGTCGTGACGCGGTGTGGCGGGAGTACGTCGCCGACAACGGGTGGGAGCAGATGTTCAAGACGGGTTCGTTCACGAGCTCGTCGGCCAGCGACAGTGCGCCGATGGTCGCCGCCGCCGCACAGGCGAACCCCGAGATCGTCGCGGTGTACGCGCCGTACGACGAGTTCACCAAGGGCACGCTGACGGGGCTGGACCAGGTGGGCGGCAGTGAGGATGTCCTCGTGTACGGCGCCGACATCTCCAACGCCGACATCGAACTCATGCGCGCAGAGGGAAGCCGGTGGGTGGCGACCGGGGCGACCGATCCGAACGCGATCGGCGCGGCCGTGCTGCGCACGCTCGCCCTGTCGATGGCCGGAGAATTGGATTCCGAGCTGGTGGAGTTCCCGCCGGTCCTGGTCACGCAGGAGATGCTGCGCGATGACGACATCCAGAACATGGACGGCCTGCGCGCCGCGGTGCCCGAATTGAACCTGTCGCAGGTCTCGGCTGCAGACTGGATGCCCGTCGTCAGCTTCTGACGCACCCCTCCGGTGGGGCGGCGCGCCCCCGACGCCGCCCCACCGTCCCCCTCACATCGACCGCTCAGCGAGGAGCAGCGAGACCATGAGCACGCCGCGCGACACGCAACCCCTCCCCCCGCCCGTTCTCGAACTGCGTGGCATCCGCAAGTCCTTCGGAGCCAACGCCGTCCTGAAGGGTGTCGACCTCTCCCTTCGTCCCGGGCGCATCACCGCGCTCCTCGGCGCGAACGGGGCGGGCAAGTCCACACTCATCAAGGCTCTCTCGGGAGTGCACGAACCGACCTCCGGTGAGGTGCTCCTCGACGGAGCGGCCGTCGATCTCGAGAATCCGATCGCCGCCTCTCGACTCGGTGTGCGCACCGTCCATCAGCGCATCGACGACGCGATCGTGCCGGGGCTGAGCGTGGCCGAGAACCTCGTCTTCGAGCAGATCGCGCTCGGCGAGGCGCCGACGGTCGCGTCGCTGACGTCGCTGCTTCCGCGTGCGCGCGCGGTGGCTGCCGCCCTCTCTCTGGACTGGGATGACGCGTTCCTCCGTCAAGACGTCTTCGAGCTGGGTATCGCCGACTGCCAGATGCTGCTGCTTGCTCGCGCGCTGGTCACCGATCCCAAGGTCCTGATCCTCGACGAGCCCACCTCGACGCTGAGCCAGTCCGAAGCAGAGCGACTGTTCGAGACGATCGTGGCGCTCCGCGAGCGCGGCGTGGCAATACTCCACGTGTCGCACCGGCTCGCGGAGATCGACCAGCTCGCCGACGACATCGTCGTCCTGCGCGACGGTCGCATCACCGCGACGCAGGAGCGTCCGTTCGACTTCGCCGCCGCCGTCACGTCGATGCTGGGCGAAGGTGCGACGCGCGATATCGAGCGCCTCGAGCACCTCGTCGGCGAGCAGGTGGCCCTCGAGATCGCGGGTCTGCGGGTCTTCCCCGAGTCGCCCGCGGTGTCGGTGTCGCTCCGGGGAGGCGAAGTCACCGGCATCGTCGGTCTCATCGGCGCCGGCAAGACCGAGCTGGCCGAGTACGTCTTCGGCGAATCGACCGGGGCCGAGGCCGGTGTCATGACTCTGCGCGGGGAGCCGTACACCCCCCGGCATCCCCGCGACGCGATCCGACGCGGGGTCTACCTCGTCCCCGAGGACCGCGCCGCTCAGGGGATGCTCCCCGGCTGGTCGATCGCGAAGACCTTCAGCCTGCCGTTCCTGTCCCGTTTCGCGCGCGGGCCGTTACTGCAGCAGGGGGCCGAGACGGCACGCGCCGCACAGGCGATCGACGACTTCGGCGTCGTCGCGACCGGGCCCGGGCAGACGGTCGACGCCCTCTCGGGCGGCAATCAGCAGAAGGTCATGGTCGCGCGGTGGATGCAGACGCCGCCCGACGTCCTCCTGCTCGACGAACCCTTCCGCGGCGTCGACATCGGCGCCCGACGCGAGATCGCCCGCCGCGCCCGCGAGCAGGCCGCCGACGGAAGCTGCGTGGTGATGCTGTGCAGCGACGTCGACGAGCTCCGCGAGATCGCCGACCGCGTTCTCGTCCTCGTCGAGGGGCGCATCACCCTCGACGCCCGTATCGACACCGTTTCCGACGACGAGATCGTCCAGAGCATGACGGAGGTGGCCTGAGATGGCCGACACCACGACCATTCGCGCGCAGTCGCGCGAGACCCGCACCGGCGATCTGGTCCGAGACGCGGTGGTGAAGTACGGCTTCATCGCCGTGACGGTCATCGCGTTCGTCTTCTTCGCCCTCACCCAGCCCGCCTTCGCCACGCCGGAGTCGCTGTTCTCGATGCTCAAGTTCGCGTCGGTCACGGCGATCCTCGGGCTCGGCGTCATGTTCAGCATGATCGTGGGTGGACTGGACCTGTCGATCGGTTCGGTCGCGGGCCTGGCGGTGCAGCTGGTCGCCGTGACCATGGTCTTCTACAACCTCACCGGCGTCACCGCCGTCGGCGTGGCCCTGGTCGCCGGTCTTCTGGTGGGCGTCCTCAACGCGTTCCTCATCGTCGTCTGCAAGATCCCGGATCTGCTGGCCACACTCGGGGTGATGTTCGTCATCCAGGGTGTCAAGCTCATCCCCGTCGCCGGTCAGTCCGTGTCGTCGGGCATGATCCTGCCGGGCGGCGAGACCGCACCGGGCAAGTTCGACCCGGCCTTCCTGCTGATCGACCGGGGCACCATCGGGCCCGTCCCGATCCCCGTGGTCATCATGCTGGTGCTGGTCGTCGCGTCGTGGTTCGTCCTGACGCGCACGTCATGGGGACGGGTCCTCTACGCCGTCGGTGCGAACCCGGAGGCGGCGCGCCTGTCCGGCATCCGCGTCGGGCTCTACCGCGGGGGAGCGTACGTCGTCTCGGCCCTGTTCGCCTCGGTGGCCGGCATCATCCTCGTCTCGCGCATCGGGCAGGGCGATGTCAACGCCGGCTCGTCGAGCCTGCTCGAGGCCGTCGCGGTGGCGCTGGTGGGCACCTCCGTCCTCGGCATGGGCAAACCCAACGCGTGGGGCACGCTGCTCGGTGCCGTCCTGGTCGCGATCGTCCTCACGGGCATGACCATGGCAGGGTTCCAGTACTACTTCCAGGACACGGCGAAGGGGCTCGTGCTGATCGTGGCGTTGCTGTTCTCCTTCACGCTGTCGCGGCGCAAGTCGCGCTACTCGCCGGCGACCTAGCCTCAGCCCACACTCGCATCCAGCCCCCCAACGAAGGAACGGGTCCATGTCCCACGAGTACGAATTTCTCACCGAGGCGAACATCGGCGCCTACATCACCGCGCACCCGGAACTGCAGGCCCGCCTCGACGGCACCCGGCTGACCGAGATCCGTGAGATCGGCGACGGGAACCTCAACGTCGTCTTCCACGTGCGGGATGCCGCCGGACGCTCGCTCATCCTGAAGCAGTCGCTGCCCTACGTTCGGATGACCGGCGAGGGCTGGCCGATGACACCCGACCGCGCGCGGCGGGAGGCCGACTCGCTCGTGGCGCACGGTGCGATCGAACAGGAACTGGTCGTCGAGGTCGTCCGATACGACCGCGAGCGCTACATCCTCGCCCTGGAGGATCTCTCCGACCATCGCGTCTGGCGGGGCGCCCTGAACGACGGGGAGTGCCATGACGGCGTCGCGGTGCAGCTCGGACGCTACGTCGCCGGGGTCGCGGTCGGCACCTCCGTGCTGGGGCGCGAGCGGGGCGAGGTCGCCGATGCGACGGCGCGCTCTCAGAACGCCGAGCTATGCGTGATCACCGAAGATCTCGTCTTCACGGAGCCGGTGTTCGACGTCGGACGCAACTCGGTGCTGCCGCAGAACGCATCGGATGCCGCGGCGCTCGCCGCCGACGGCGTGTTCGCCGCCGCGATGAGCGAGGCGAAGTGGCGCTTCATGACCCACGCCGAGGCGCTCATCCACGGTGACCTCCACACCGGGTCGGTCATGGTGCGGGGCTCCGGGCGTCGGGGCGACGAGGTCGAGTCGGTGAAGGTGTTCGACTCGGAGTTCGCGTTCTACGGCCCGGTGGCCTTCGACCTCGGCGCGCTGATCGCCAACTACGTGTTCGCCGCGGCGCGGGCGCGCGCCTTGGGCGACGACGAGCGTGCCGCGTGGGCTCTCTCCCTCATCGACGAGACGTGGATCGGCTTCGAGGAGGCGTACCTGGCTGCAGCATCGACGTGGCGCGAGACGAAGCTCTTCGATGGGGCGTTCGCGCGCCGCCGCGTCGCAGAGACGCTGCGTGAGGCGGCTCTGTTCGCCTCGGCCAAGATGGCCCGCCGCATCGTCGGCGCGGCGAAGGTCGCCGACATCGAGTCGCTCGAACCCGACGTGCGCGCGCCGGCGGCGCGCTCGGTGCTGGTCGCGGCGCGTGCCGTGGCGGCGCGGTGGCACGACGTGTCGTCTCCGGCCGAGCTCCGAGGCACGATCGCGCAGCACCTTCTCAGCTGAGCCCGGCCGCCGCCGGTGTGGCACGGTAGACCCGGAGCCCGCTCACCGGAGGAGGACCATGACGGGGTTGGATGCGATGCTCGGCACGCGGGAAGTGACGAGCCCCGCCGACATGCACGCCTTCGGCGTCGAGATCGGACGGATGCTGTCGGCCGGCGACCTCGTCGTGCTCACGGGCCCACTCGGTGCGGGCAAGACGACCCTGACCCGCGGGATCGCCGAGGGTCTCGGGGTGCGCGGGCCGGTGCAGAGTCCGACGTTCGTGCTCGCCCGCACGCACCCGTCACTGGTCGGAGGCGCACCCCTCGTGCACGTCGACGCCTACCGGCTGGGGTCTGCCGCAGAGCTCGACGACCTCGACATCGACGTGGACGCTTCGGTGGTGATCGTCGAATGGGGCGCCGGCATGGTCGACGGACTGCGCGAGATGTGGTGGGAGATCGAACTCGATCGCGAGTGGCACGGCCGCGGTGTCGACACCGCCTGCGGAGTCACCGCGCACGAGGTCGACCTCGACGCCGATTCGCCGCGGGCGGTGACCGTCACGCGCCGTCCCTGACCTCCGCGATCGCATCGAGGACGGCGTCGGGGCGCTCGACATGGGCGAAGTGCGCGGCGCCGGTGACCGGATGAACGGTGAAGCGCGGGATACGCGCGGCGAACGCGGCGTCGTCGCCGGGTGAGGCGAACACGTCGGCCGGGCCGCGGACCGAGACCACCCGGCACCGGATCGCGCGCCACGCATCCTCGTCGTAGACGGCAGCCGCCCGCGCGCCCCGTGCGAAGGTGGCCGGGCGGATCTCGGAGCGGAACGCCGCGACCACCGTGGGGTCGACCCGAGCGGCGAACAGCGGGCGGGCCAGCGCAGGAAGGAGGCCCGCGGAGGCGACCGCGCCGACGACCGCGCCGCCGGCCGGCCCGAGAGCGGCGAGCACACGCATCGTGGCCCGCATCCCGGCGAAGCCCGGCAGTCGCATCCCGCCCCGGAGCGGTCGGCGGGAAGCGTCGAGCGCCGCGGCGCCGGTGGGGGAGACCAGGACCGCGCCGAGCGTCGTATCCGGCTCCCGCGCGGCGACGTCGAGTGAGACCAGGGCGCCGAGGGAATGACCCACCACGATCGCTCGCTCGTAGCCCAGTGCGACGACCACCTCCGCGACCGCGCGTGACACGTCGGCGACGGTGGTGGATTCCTCGAGGGGAGCGCTGTCGCCCCACCCGGGCAGGTCGACGGCGACCACGTCGGTGAGTGCGCGGCCGCTGCCCTCGGCGTATTCGGCGAGCGGCGTCCACGTCGTCCACGTTCCCGCCGCGCCGTGGAGGAGAACGGTCGCGACCGGACCGGTGCGCCGTGAGACCCGCGCGGTCAGATCGCCCACACCGGTGGCGACGCTCACGGTGCGCCAGCGGAAGCGCGCCGGCTCGGCGACCAACGGGGGAGTGCCGCCTTCGCGCACGTACCGGGGGAGCATCCGCATACGGGGTGTTCGTGGCCGCGCGCCGGATCGGATCGTCGCCGTGCTCGCAGACCTGCACTCCGATTACGCTGGAAGGCGTGATTCTGGGCATCGACACGTCGATCGGCACCGCCGTGGCGGTGATCGAGCCGGACGGTGTCGTGCGGGCGCAGCTCGACAGCGGCGATCCGCGCGGGCACGCCGAGGTGATCGGCGACCACCTCGCGCGGGCGCTGGCAGAAGCGCAGATCTCGAGCGGCGAGATCACCCACGTCGCGGCGGGCATGGGGCCGGGTCCGTTCACGGGACTCCGCGTCGGCATCGCCGCCGCACGCACGTTCGCGCTGGGTCGGGGCATTCCCGTGGTGCCCGTGGTCAGCCACGACGCCGTCGCCCTGGACCGCCTGCTGCTCGCGGCCCTCACCGACGCCGGCGAGGAGCGTTTCGCCGTGGTGAGCGACGCCCGGCGCCGCGAATTCGCGTACACCGTCTACGAGGGCATGGACGACGACGGCCTGCCCGTCCGCGTCACCGACCCCGCGCTGGTGCCCCGCGACGAGATCGACGCGACCCTCGAGGCGCTCGGCGCCCGCCGCCTCGACGCCGCCGTCGTGCCGGCGGGGATGCTGGCTCTCGCCGCCGCCCGCGCCGTGGCCGCCGGACGCTGCATCGCCGGCGATGATGCGCTCTACCTGCGTTCACCGGATGTGTCAGCCCCGACGGCACCGAAGCGAGTGGGCGGATGAGGCTCCGGCCGGGCGGAACGGCGGACCTCGACGCGATCATGGCCCTCGAGCGTGCTTCCTTCCAGGGGGATGCGTGGAGCGAGACGGCCATGCGCGCCGAACTGGCCTCGCCCCACAACCACTACATCGTCGCCGAGCAGGCCGGGCGTCTCGTCGGATATGCCGGGCTGCGCGCTCTAGACGGGGCGAAGGACGCCGATGTGCAGACGATCGCGCTCGACCGGTCCGCGCGCGGACGGGGGCGGGGTCGGACGCTGTTCCGTGCCCTGCTGGCGGAGGCATCGCGCCGAGGCGTGCGCGAGGTGTTCCTCGACGTCCGTGCCGACAACCCGCCGGCTCAACGGCTGTACGCCTCCGAGGGCTTCCTCGAGATCGGCCGCCGCCCGAACTACTACCCCGACGGCAATGTCGACGCCATCGTGATGCGACTGGATATGCCCGCTTGGGCTGCCGCCCACGTATCCACCTCACCGATGTCGGAGAATCGCGCTGATGTCGGAGCATCGGACGAGAATCCTCCGACATCGGGCGGAATCTCCGACCGACGGAGCGAGGCAGGAGCGTGCACGTGAACCGCCACGACCCGCTGGTGCTCGGCATCGAGACCAGCTGCGACGAGACCGGCATCGGCATCGTGCGTGGCCGCACGCTGCTGTCCAACACGATCGCGTCGTCGATGGACGAACACGCCCGCTACGGCGGCGTGGTCCCGGAGGTCGCCGCCCGCGCGCACCTGGAGGCCCTGCAGCCGGCGATCGAGGCCGCACTCGCCGAGGCGCAGGTCTCGCTCGCCGATGTCGATGCGGTGGCCGTCACCAGCGGGCCGGGGCTCGCCGGCGCGCTCATGGTCGGCGTGGGGGCGGCCAAGGCC
The DNA here is from genome assembly GCF_039531285.1 of Microbacterium aquimaris. Lineage (NCBI taxonomy): Bacteria > Bacillati > Actinomycetota > Actinomycetes > Micrococcales > Microbacteriaceae > Microbacterium > Microbacterium aquimaris. The sequence continues at coordinate 1,609,572 of NZ_BAAAPT010000001.1, forward strand.
CTCGCGGTCTCGCTCGACCGCCCGCTGTACGCGGTCAACCACCTCGTCGGTCACATCGCCGCCGACATCCTGGATGCGGGTGCTCCACCGCTGGAGTACCCCACCGTCGCTCTGCTGGTCTCGGGGGGCCACACGTCTCTGCTGCTCGTGCGCGACCTCACCACCGACGTCGAGCTCCTGGGCGAGACGGTCGACGACGCCGCGGGGGAGGCGTTCGACAAGGTCGCGCGGCTGCTCAGGCTGCCCTACCCCGGGGGACCGGAGATCGACCGGGCCGCCGCGACCGGTGACCCCACCGCCATCCGGTTCCCGCGCGGACTGTCCCGCGCCAGCGACATGGCCGCGCACCGGTACGACTTCTCCTTCTCGGGGCTGAAGACGGCGGTCGCCCGCTGGACCGAGCAGACCCGTGCCGCCGGTCAAGAGGTCCCGGTCGCCGACGTGGCGGCGAGCTTCCGGGAGGCGGTCGTCGACGTTCTCGTGACCAAGGCGTTGGCGGCGTGCGAGGCATACGGCGTCCCCCGCCTCCTCCTCGGCGGCGGCGTGATCGCCAATCGGCGCCTCCGGGACGTCGCGCTCGAGCGTGCCGGGGCCGCGGGCGTCGCGGTCCGCATCCCCCCGTTGTCGCTGTGCACCGACAACGGGGCGATGATCGCCGCTCTCGCCTCCGAGCTCATCATGTCCGGCAGGCGGCCCTCGACCCTGGCATTCGGTGCCGATTCGACGTTGCCGGTCACCGAGATCCAGGTCGCCGAGAGGACGGATGCGGGATGACCGCCGCGGACGATCCGTCGGTGGAGCAGCCCTCGGACGACCTCGCTCCGGTGGCGGGGGAGTCGCGGATGCCCGGAGAGCACCGTGGCGGATTCTCGCGCCTTCCCACGGGCCCCCTGGGCATCACCGGGATGACGGCGCCGCCCGAACCGTCGGTCGCACCCACGGCCGACGTCTGGTCGACGCCGGCGCCGCGGCTGCGCAGCGTCCTGTCCGGCTGGGCGCTCGGGATCGCGATCCTCGGATTGATCGCGTCTTTCTTCGTCGGATGGGCCTTCCCCCTCGGCCTGGTCGCGATCGTCGTCGCCGTCATGGCCCTGCGACGCCTGGTCGAGGACCGGGCGATGGCGATCTGGGCGATCTGCATCGCGTCGGCGTCGGTGATCTACAGCGTCGGCTGGCTGGTGTTCGCCGCTTACAGCGCGAGCCTGTTCAGCTGATCGGAGCGGATCCGAGCGGATCCGACCCGGTCACACGCGGTCGGCGAGGATCGCTCGCCGGGTATCGCCGATGCGGGTGAGGACCAGGGTCGCGGCGCTGTCACCGCGCAGCTTCAGCTTCGTCCGGAGGATCGCCGGGTCGACGTCGACTCCGCGTTTTTTGATCTCCAGCCGCCCGATGTCCCGGGCGCGCAGCGCCTTGGCGAGAGCCTTGATATCGGCGGGGAGTTCTTCGCGCACGCGGAAGGAGGCGACGAAGGGGCTCGTGAGGGCGGCGTCGGAGGTCAGATAGGCGATGTGGGGATCGAGCATCCCCGCCTCGAGCGGCCGTGCGACATCGCCGATCAGACGGGCGCGGATGACCGCACCGTCGGGCTCGTGCAGGTACGCTCCGAGTTCGCGCGTCGGGGCATCGGCCGCGTCGGCGGGGGCGGTCAGCTCCCACGCCTGGTCACCGCGGGTGACCAGGGCTGCGCGGCGCACGCCTTCCCGGGCGAGGCCTTTCGACCACAGCACGAGTTCGATCGTCGACCCGTCGGCGCTGACCCATTGGGCCTCGAGGTCGTCGGGGATGAGGTCGCGGTCAAGCCCCGGGCCGAGCTTCACCCCGATCGGTTGCGTGCGCGCGAGCTCGAACACCCACTCCAACGACGGCGACCACGCGTCGTGGCGGGTGCGTGCGGTGTCACCCCGACCGGCGGTGCGTCGAGCGGGATCGAGCCAGACCGCGTCGGCGCGGGAGAGATCACGGTCCTCGGCACGGCCGTGCGCGACGTGGACGGATCCGCCGAACGGGGCGAGGTTGTAGGCGGCGATCGCCGCGGTGATCTCGTCCGCGTCGACGGCGTCGACCGACAAGCCGAGACCGGCCAATCCCAGGGCGTCGCCTCCGATGCCGCAGCCGAGGTCGGCCACGCGGGTCGCGCCGGCGTCGCGGAAGCGCCCGGCGTGCAGCGAGGCGATCGACAGGCGCGTCGCCTGCTCGAGGCCCGCCCGGGTGAACAACATGCGGTGGGCGAGGTCGCCGAACTTCGTCTCGGCCTTGGCGCGCAAACGGGCCTGACCGACCAGCGCCGAGACCAAATCGGGGGAGTGGCCGGCGGCACGTAGGTCCGACACCTGACGGGCGACGTCGTCGGACGAGCGCACCGACGGCATGTCGGCGAGCATCCGCAGCCCGTCGGCGGTGAGTAGGGCGGTCAGTTCCGACGAGTCCATTCGATCCAGCGTAGGCGCTCCCCGGGACCCGATCCCGGTGCCGAACCCGAACCCCCGACCGGAAACACCGATGACACCCCTAGGGGATCCCCGGAAGGCTCCGGGGGTATCCCGGATGTCCTGTGACGGGATCGGACGGACTATGGATCCGCAAGGCCGCTGATGGCTTCATCGAAGGGACTGGGACAATGGCTACTGGGAACGACTTCAACGACGGAATCATCCTCGACGAGACGCTGAACGACAACAACCTCGGCGTCAACGAGAACGAGGTCCTCTCCGACAACTTCTCCGACAACGACAACTCGGTCAACGACTCGGGCAACACCGAGAACGAGCTCGAGGTCGAGATCGAGGACAACAACGTCGCGAGCGTGGTCGGCAACGAGGACTCGGGCAACAGCAACTCGTACAACGACCTCCTGTCGAACAACGACACCGAGATCGAGGACTCCGGCAACTCGGACTCCTACAACGACACCGAGGTCGAGGTCGACGTCGATGTGGACATCGACGCGTCGGACAACTCCACGCACGACGACTCGACCAACGACTCGTACAACGACAAGGACTCCTACAACGACGAGGACTCGTACAACGACTACGAGGACTCCTACAACCGGGACTCCTACAACGACACCGAGATCGAGATCGACAACTCCACCAACCTCGACGACGAGTCGGTCACCGTCGGCGTGCGGCAGTACAACACCGGCTTCGGTGACTTCCACGTCGGTGGCCTGGCCGGTGCCGGCGCGGCCGCGGCGGGCGCCGCCGCCCTCAACATCGAGATCGACAACCGCGCGACGCAGGTCGACCAGTCGGTGAACCAGAGCATCGTCGCCGGTGACGACGTCAGCCAGCGCATCTCCAACGACGTCGTCGTCAACACCGGTGACTGGGGTGCCGCAGCCGGTGACGACGCCGAGGTGAGCAGCACCGAGACCTCGATCTCCGTCGGAGACGTGATGATCGGCAACACCACGATCGACACCCACATCCAGGAGTCGTTCAACGACATGTCGACCAACTCGTGGACCGAGTACGAGATGGAGATCGACGACTCGTTCAACAGCTTCGAGCAGGAGACCGAGATCGAGGTCGAGGTCGAGGACTCCTTCAACGAGTTCGACTCCGACGTCGACAACGACTGGGAGTGGGAGAACAACGGCAACATCTTCAGCCCGGGTGGAGACGTGGTCGAGTTCGACCTGTGATCATCAGCTGACACACATCTCGCCCGGCCGCCTTTCGAGGGGCCGGGCGAGATGTGTCGTCCGGCCCGCGCCCGCCCTACCCCCGCCCGGGGGATCGGGATAGCGTGGGCCCGGGGGACGGATTCGAGGGGGATGCGTGAGCGAGGACATCGCGAAGCGAGACGGAGAGATCACGACGGAGCCGGCGCTGGTGTCGTCGCAGACGGGGAAGCAGCTGGTCGCCCTCGTCGACAACGTCGAAAAGCTCGCGGCCTCGACGGGGCGTGCCGATCTCGCCGGTCGGCTCGACCACACCCGTGAACGGCTTCAGGATCCCCACGTGCGCGTGATCGTGGTGGGGGAGTTCAAAAAGGGCAAGAGCAAGCTCATCAATGCGCTTGTGAACGCCCCGGTCTGCCCCGTCGACGACGACGTGGCCACCAGCGTCCCCACCGCCGTCGGCTACGCCGAGATCCCCCGCGCGTGGGTGGTGCAGCAGAAGGGGGACGAGCCGGGTGCCGTCGAAGAACTCGACATCCCCCTCGACGCGCTCGCCGACTACGTCTCCGAGCGGGGAAACCCCAGCAACGAACAGAAACTGCTCTCGGCCGAGGTGGTGTTGCCTCGAGAGCTGTTGCGGGGCGGTCTGCGCCTGGTCGATTCCCCCGGCGTCGGCGGCCTCGACTCCACCAACGCGTTGACCACCCTCGCGGCGCTGTCCTCCGCGCACGCCGTCCTCCTGGTCTCCGACGCCTCACAGGAGTACACCGAGCCGGAGGTGCAGTTCCTCCGCCACGCGATGCGGGTCTCCCCCAACGTGGCCGCCGTGTTGTCCAAGACCGACCTGTACCCGCACTGGCGCGACATCGAGCGCATCGATCGGTCGCACCTGGGTGAGGTCGGAGACGTTCCGATGTTCTCGGTATCCAGCGACCTGCGGCTGCTGGCGGCGGAGCACCAGGACCGCGAGCTGAACCTCGAATCCGGTTTCCCGCAACTCGTGCACCACTTGCGGGGCGAGGTACTCGGTCACGCCGAGATCATCCACGCACGCAGTGCCGTGCACGACATCGTCTCGGTGGTCGACCAGATGGAGATCTCGCTCACGTCGGAGCTGAACGCGATCCTCCATCCGGAGGACACCCCGCGCATGATCGCCCAACTGGAGGACGCCAAAGCGCGCGCCGACGAGTTCCGCGGCCGGTCATCGAAGTGGCAGACCACCCTCAACGACGGCGTCGCCGACCTCATCTCCGATATGGAGCACGACCTCCGCGATCGCCTTCGTCGCGTCCAGCGCGAAGCCGAAGCCGCCATCGACGAGGGCGACCCGGGGCCGATCTGGGATCAGATCACCGAGTGGATCGACCAGCGCGTCAGCGCGGCCGTGTCGGAGACGTTCGTGTGGACCGACGAACGCTCCCGCTGGCTGTGCGAAGAGGTCGCCGAGCAGTTCTTCGAGGGGCAGACGGAGATCCCGCTGTTCGCAGTCGGCGACACCGAAGGTGTCCTCGACCCGGTGGACCGCATCGGCGACGTCGACTCGGGGCAGATGGGTGCGGCGGAGAAGATCTTCATCGGCGTCCGCGGCTCGTACGGCGGTGTGCTCATGGTGGGTCTGGCGACCGGGCTGATCGGCTTGTCCCTCATCAACCCGCTGTCGTTGCTGGCCGGAGTGGTCGTCGGTCGCCGCGCCTACCGCGAAGACATGACCAACCGGCTCTCCCGCCGCCGATTCGAAGCCAAGACCGTCGTGCGTCGGCACATCGAAGAGGTCATCTTCCAGGTGGGCAAGCAACTGAAGGACCGCCTGCGCCTCGTACAGCGGGCGGCACGCGACCACTTCGGGGGGATGGCCGACGAGTTGCACCGTTCGTTGGGTGACGCGGTGCTGGCCGCCAAGCAGGCTGCTTCCACTTACGCGGCCGGTCGTGACAACCGGGTCAAGGAACTGCAGGCCCAGATCCGGGAGTTGGAGGCCCTCAAGCGGAAGATCCCCGAGATCGCCCCCGTCGCGAAACAACTCGAGACGGTGCGATCGTGAGCTCGTCGCTCCGCGATACCGCCGCACGGCTCCTCGAGGACGCGCGTGCACGGTATGTCGACGACCCCGAGGCGAGCGCCCAGCTGGAGGCCCTCTCGCGGCGTCTGCACGAACCGCTCCGGCTCGCGTTGGCGGGCATGGTCAAGGCGGGGAAGTCGACGCTGTTGAACGCCATGCTCGGTGAGCGGCTGGCACCCACCGACGCGGGGGAGTGCACCCGCGTGGTCACGTGGTACCGCTATGCGGCCACACCTTCCGTCACCCTTCACCGGCGGGACGGGCAACAGCAACGCCTGGCGATCCACCGGGACCGCGGCCGCCTGGTTTTCGAGCTCGGCGCGGTGTCCGCCGACGAGGTCGACTGGATCGACGTCGGGTGGCCCTCGAGCGGACTGCGCTCGCTCATCCTCATCGACACCCCCGGTATCGCCTCCCTCTCGCAGGACGTCTCGGCGCGGTCGACGACGTTCCTGGTGCCCGAGGAGAAGCCGTCGTCGGCCGACGCGATCATCTATCTGATGCGGCACCTGCACGCATCCGACCTGACCTTTCTCGAAGCCTTCCGCGACACCGCAGCCGGGGCCTCGCAGACCGTCAACGCCGTCGCCGTCCTCTCCCGCGCCGACGAGATCGGGTCGGGTCGCATCGACTCGATCCTCTCGGCCAACAAGGTCGCACGCCGCTATGAACTCGACGGCGACCTCGCCTCACTCGCCCTCGGCGTGATCCCGGTGGCCGGGCTGCTGGCCGAGAGTGCCCGCACGCTCCGCGAAGACGAATACGCGGCGTTCAAGGAACTCGCCGGGCTCGACCGTGACGACCGGGAACGTCTGCTGATCTCCGCCGACCGCTTCATCCGCCCGTCCGAGGCCACCACGCTCAGCGAGGAGCGGCGGCGTGGTCTGCTCACACGGTTCGGCATCTTCGGCGTGCGGCTCGCCACGGCGCTGTTGCGCCGGTCCACGCCCACCTCCACCGATTTCGCCGAGATGCTCGTGCAGCACAGCGGCCTCAACGAACTGCAGCAGTTCATCCGAGAACAGTTCCGCACGCGGGCGGGCATCCTGAAGGTCCGCGGTGTGCTCGACGGTCTCGATCAGGTCCTCGCTGACTTCCCCCGCGACGACGTCGAGCAAATACAGGGCGGCATCGAGCGGGTGCGTGCGAGCGCTCACGCACTGCGGGAGCTGTCGACTCTCGCGCACGCCCGCGCCGACGGACTTCCCCTCGCCCCCACCGACGCGGCGGAGGCGGAGCGGATCATCGGGGGCAAGGGCACCTCGCAGATCGCGCGTCTCGCCCTGCGGGAGGACGCGACCGACGATGACATCCGCGTCGAGGCGGAACGGCTCCTGGCCCGCTGGCGGGCGCTGGGTCAGTCGCCGCTGACCGAGCGGAACGCCGTGGAGGTGTGCCGGGTGGTCGTCCGCAGCCTCGAGGAGATCGTCTCAGTACTCCCCGCTGTCGCCGGATCGTCGGACGTCGTGTTTGCGGGCGGTCCACGCCAGAGCGCCTCGTAGGGTGCTCAGCAGGAGGGCCAGCACCGCGAATCCGGCTTCCCCGGTGAACAGCTGACGCAACATCGACCCGTACTCCCCACCTCCGACGAGCTCGAGCGCGATGAGGAAGGCGACGACCTGGACCATGACCGTGGCGAACTGCCACCACCGGGCTCCGGGTTTGCGGCTCGAGAACGACACGAGCAGCACGATCTGCATGAGCACGAGCGTGACGATGATCGCGAACACCGCCCAGTAGACGATGTCGGCCGCGGCTTCGTAGGTCTCGTCGGTGCGGTCTTCGCTGACCGCCTTGATCGCGTCGATGATGAGGGGCAGCTGGTCTTCGCGGATCACGAAGTAGAAGACGATGGTCACCGCGCCGAAGGCGAGACTGAGCACCCACAGGAATTGGCTCAGCCGCACCGAGAACGGCGGCGGCGCTTTGGTCAGCACCGGCGGGCTGTCGCCGTGGGACAGCGCCGGCCGCTCCGGTGCGTCGCGGGGCGGCTTCGGCGGAGCCGGGCGGGCCGACGGCTGCGCCTGCCGCGCGCTCGCCGGCAGCGGCGGGCGGGGCGGGATCTCCTGACGCGCAGGTGAGGTCGATGTCTGCGACACGGTGGTCTCCGATCTCCGGGATACCTCACCCGCGCGCCGGGGTGTGGCCTCGGCGCGCGGGTGAGGGGGCATGTGATCTGGGGACACGAGCCGGCCTTACGGCTGGTCTTCGAGGTCCGCTTCCATCGGCTCCTCGACGAAGTCGGCGGAGGTGTCGGCCTCGTAGCCGTAGTCGCTTTCGACGGGGGCGGTCTCGACCACGACCTCGCTTTCGACCGCGACGTCTCCACCGATGTCGCCGTTGTTGACGGCGACCTGTGAGGTGTCGACCTCCGAAGACGTGTCGTTGAACGAGTCGTCGATCGCGACGTCGGCCGAGGCCTCCTCCGAGTCGGTGTTGAAGGAGTCGTCGACGGTGGTGTCGGTCTCGGTGTCGGTGTTCGTCGACTCGTCGTTGAACGAACCGTCGATGTCGACGTCGGTGGTCTCGTTGCCGATCGCGATGTCGCCGGTGTCGATGTCGGTGCTCGACGTGTCGACGCTGGCGGTCTCGCCGGCGGCGGCCCCGTAGTCACCGCTGTTGACGATGGCCTCGTTGTCGAAGATCTGGTTGACGTCGCCGTTGGCCCAGATGTTCTGGTTGACCGACTGGTCCACGATCGTCGCACGGTTGTCGATCGTGAAGGTCTGCGTGATCGTGTTGATCTCCTCCACCGGCGTGGGCTTCGGGCCCGGGGGGTGGGGATGCGGATTCGGGTGCGGATGGACGTCGTGCCGCTCGACCACGACGGGCGCCACGGCGCGGACATCGTCGGCGCAGATGTCCGACAGTCCGTTCGCGGCGAGCGTTCCTTCGGGATCCTGCTCGAACTCCGCGGCAGCCTCCGGGTCTCTCAGCAGGCTCAGGATGAACTCGATCAGTGCGTCGGCGATCGTCGCCAGCGGGGTGGTCATGGTCTGTCTCCTGTCGTTTCGAGACTCGTTCTCGAGGCTATGCAGATCTGCGAGGTTCGGAATCGGGGATAACCCCGAAAGATTCGGTGGGCCCTTAGGGGTCCGGCGGGGAACTCGGGGGTCATCGTGCGGCCCCCTCGGTGACTCCCATCGCCACCCGCAGCTTGGCCAGCAGATCCGAACGGGATGTCGCCCCCAGCCGGCGGCGGATCTGGCCGATGTGGTGCTCGGCTGTGCGGGGTGAGATGAACAGCTCAGCGCCGATCTCGGCGTAGGTCCGTCCCTGCAACACGAGGTGCGCGATCTCGTGTTCGCGTTCGCTCAGACCGCTCGCGGCGGCCGTGGCGACGGGGCCGGTGGGTGGTTCGTTCGGTGACGGGGTCTCGCGCGGGTGCAATTCGCGGGCGCACGCCAACAGTCGCGCTCCGACTTTCTTGTCCTTGCTGCGACGTGCGCCGTGCCCGGCCAGGCGCGCACCGTCCCACGCCAGGCCCACCGTCGCCAGTCCGCGGGCGGCGGTCTCGACCGCATCCGGATCGATCGTGCCGGCCAGAACCGAGGTCCACACGCCACCGGCCTGCGCCATGCGCGCCGCGAGGGGGTTGCGGTGTGCCGCTTCGACGAGTGCCTTGGCGTGCGGGACGAGGTCGTCGGGACGATTCCTCAGAATCCCGCGCTGGATCCCCGCCCAGTGCAACGCCGTCGCCCACACCGAGGGCTGGCCGAGTCGATCCACCAGCACCAGCGCGTCGCGGAACGCCGGCTGCATCCACTCGGCGTCTCCCAGACGCGCCGACACGACGACCAGCTCGCTGAGCGGCAGCAGCGTGTACAGGTCGGGCTCGACGCGGCGCACGCGGCTCTTCAACGACTCCCACGCCGCGCCGAGTGCCGCCGCGTCTTCGTAGCGACGGGCAAGTTCCACGGTCACCGCCGCGGCGATCAGGTCGTCACGGGCCGCCAAGACGACGCCGTCCGCGGTCGCCTCCGCGAGCGAACGGCGCGCCTCGGCGACCTGCTCGCGTTGCACCGCGATCCACGCGTTCCACAGCAGCAGCCGCGGCCGCCAGCGACGGCAGCGCTCGGTGTGGGAGAGGGCGTCGGTGACGACCGTGTGCGCCAGCTCCAGGTCGCCGATGCCGATGGCCGCGGTGGCGGCGACCACCGCGGGAAGCTCGGGGGTCGGGGCGGTGTCGCGGGCCGCGCAGTACAGATCCGCCGCACGACGGAGGTCGTCGACCGCCTCTCGGGGGCTCTCGTCCGAGAGGGTGGCGCGCAGGCCGCGATCGAGCAGGTCGAGCGCGACGCCCAGCGTCGACGGGGCGCCCGGCGCGGCGGCGTCCGGTCCGGGCTCCTCGGCGTCGAGGTCTGCGGTCATCCCGGTGCCGACCGCCGCGATGACCGCTCGTGTCCGGCCGGTTCCGGTGGTCGGTGGCATCGCCCGATAGGTGTGGTCGGCGACCGACATCATGCCGCGGTCGGCCCACGTCACGGCCAGCGTGTCGGCGGCCAGGTCGTGGTCGGGGTGGTCCGGGGTGATGTCCATGTCACCGAGCAGCAGTCCCGCGCCGTCGCCGTCGCCCGCGGCCCACAGCGCGTGGGCGCGGGCCACGGTGATGTCGGATTCCGGCACCCCGCACGCGACCGCGCGTTCGAACAGCGCGGCGGCGAGGCCGGGTTCACACGCGATCTCGGCGCGGGCGCGATCGGCGATCGCGACCCCCAGTGCGGGATCGACGACCCCGTCCAGGCAGGCGGCCAGGTCCGATCCGGGGACGAGGTCGATCGAGCCGTGGCGGAGCAGGTCGATGAGTACGTCGATGGAGACACTCGCCCGGGCGACCTCGGCCACGAGCGGCGCCGGACGCCCGTTGGCGGTGAGCAGGCCCTCCGCGTAACCCTCGGCGACCACGTCGGCCGGGTCCGCGTGGTGCATGCCGGAGTCGCGGGCGCCGAGACTGAGGCTCTCGATGCGACGGCGTACCGCGGGGGAGACCGTCTCCAGGCGATGCCGTATGCGCCGGCGCACGACGCGGGTGAGTTCGCGGTGCGCGGGGTCGTCGCTGCAGTCCTGCAGATCGTGCGCTTCGACGCAGGCGGCCACCAACCAGGCGATACCGCCGGCGACGTCGAGGATGTGCTGCGCGCAGGCGGTGTCGGCCGACATGAGGTCGGTGCGCACTTCGGCGAGGGTGACTTCGCCGAGAAGGACGGGCGGGCTGTCGTGCTCGACGATCCGGGTGATCTCGACCAGCCCGGCCGGTGCCGGCCAGGTCCGGTAGGCGACCACCAGGCCCGCCTCCGGACGGGTCGCCCGCGTGAGGAGTGCGGACAGCTGCTCGGTCGACAACTCCTGGGCGTCGTCGACCAGCACGGTCACCTCGTCGTCGACCGCGGGCACGCGCTCGCGTGGTGACAACGACCGCGTCGGACGCCCCTCGCGTTCGAGTCTCGCGCGCAGATAGGCCAACGCGTCGGTCTTGCCCGAGCCGGCGCTCCCGACGATCGCGGCGCGCAGTGGGGGTCTGCGCGTGACGAGATCATCGAGAGCGCCGAGTGCGTGGGCAGCCCGGGGGAGCACTTCGACCGCCGGATCGGTGGTGTCGGTGAGTCGAGTCATCTCCGCCCCCGCACGTCAGCCCGCCACCGTCGTGCCGGACGGCTCGGGGCTCGGTGACGTCGGGGGAGTCGTCTGGGTCTGCGATGGGGCGGGGTCCGGCGCCGTCGAGGGCGAGCCGGATGCGGTCGGCGTCGGGTCGCTCGTCGGTTCCGTCGCCGGCGGTGTCGTCTGCTGCGGCGTCGGGTCGTTCGTCGGGGACGGGTCGCTCGTGGGCGTCGGGTCGATGGTGGGAGAGGGATCCGACGTCGGGGTCGACGTGGGTGTCGGCGTCGAGGTGGCCGTCGGCGTCGGTGTCGACGAGGGCGTCGTGGACGGTGTGGTCGGCGTCGGCGTCGAGGTGGTCGGTGGTGTCGCCGACGAGCCGGACGACCCCGCGGATCCGGTCGACCCGGTCGAACTCGATCCGCTCGAGCCGGAGGAGCCGGAGGAGCCCGAGGAGCCGGACGAGCCCGAGGAGCCGGACGAGGCCGGCGGTGTCGACGTCGACGGTGACGTGCGGCCCTGCGATGCGCTCGACGAGGAGGACGACACCGGGGTGGTGCGGGTGTTGCGCACCATCGGGTTGCTCCGTGGCGTCGTCCAGCCGCCGGTGTCCGTGTGAGGCGCGGGAGCAGCCTCGGGGGCGGCGGCCTGCGGCTCGTCGCCGGCCGCTTCGGGGTCGCTGGTCTCGACGATCTGTTCGGTGCTGCCGACCAGTTCCATCCCGAGCCACTCGGTGAGCGACTGCTGGGTCGAGTTCGCGGCGACCGTGCCGTTGCCCAGCCCGGTCGCGTTGGCCAGGACGAGCCCACTGGCCAGCACCAGGGCGCCGGCGGCCGACGCGGCGATCGGGATCGCCCGCGAGCGGCGGGGAGGCATCGCGGTCACGTTCGGGAGGGCGGCCGGCTCGGCGATCGGCTCGAGGGCGGCGGCACCGGTGGGAAGCGCCGCCGGTCCGGCCAGCGGTGCGCCCGCGGGGGCCACCGCGCGGGCGGCGCCGAGGGCGATCGAGGACTTCGGGTCGGCGTCGATTGCGATCGGGCGGTCGAACCGCTCCGACAGCAGCTGGGCGACCAGCGGGATGCGCGACGACCCGCCCACCAGCAGGATGCTCTCCACCTCGGCCGGATCGAGCCCGGCGGTCTCGAGCGTGTCTTCCAGGGTGTCGGCGGTGCGTTCGATCGAGGGCGAGATCATGTCCTCGAATTCGGCGCGGGTCAGACGCACGCTGGCCGCGCCCGTCGGCAACAGGACCGGGACCGTCACGTCGGAGTCGAAGGAGAGCGCCTCCTTTGCGTCGACGCACTCGCGGCGCAGCTGCGCGAGGGCGAGTCGCGTGTCGGCGTCGTCGGCCTGGAGGTCGGCTGCGGTGACGCCGGCCGACCGCAACACGTGACGCAACACCTCGTCGTCGAAGTCGGCGCCGCCGAGGTTGTCGATACCCGTCGCGGTGCCGATCGGGGCGAACCCGCCCTCGCCGTCCTTGCGCAGGATGACCGAGTCGAAGGTGCCTCCGCCGAGGTCGTATACGGCGAGTGCGCCACCGGGTTCGAGCAGGCGCCCCGCCTCGTACTGCCGCGCCGCTGCTTCGGGTTCGCTGATCAGCGAGACCTCGCCGATCTCCGCACGCTCCAGCGCGGTGCGGATCAGACCCAGGCGATGCGCGCCCCATCCGGTCGGGTGGGTCAGCATCATCGCCGTCGGCGATCCGCCTTCGCGCTCGACGACCGTCTCGACGACCGAGGCGACGGTGCGCGCATAAAGCTGTTCGGGTGGGAGGGTGCGTCCGCCCACCGACAGCGGGACGTCGTCGCCGATGCTCCGTTTGAATTCGCGCACCAACCGGTCCGGCTGACTGATGCCGCGACGTTCGGCGGCATCGCCGAACAGCAGGCCCTCGGCGGTGACGAAGACCGATGAGGGAGCGCTGTCGCTGCTCCTGCCGAGCGGAAAGCTACGAGCGTCGAGTGTTCCGTCGGCAGCGGACCGCGCGGTCGCCACCGCCGTCCGGCTCGTGCCGACGTCGATGCCCAGAAAATACGCCGTTGCCATGATCCCCCCACGGATCGGGCGCGGACTGGCGAGAGCCCGTGATCATCCCAGTTGTTCCCAGTGTCCCAGTGGAGCAGGTCCGGCGTGAAGGCCGTGATGGCGAACGCCGGCGTCTGCTTCCGATGCCAGGTCACCCAGCTGACCCGGTCTCGGTGGTGTCATCGTACACACATAGGAGGGGAGTCGGCCAGGGCCTCGGTGATACGTGTCGACCCCGAATCTGGCACTCGCGTTGCAAGAGTGCCAACGCTTCCCTAGACTTGCGTTAGCACTCTCAGTCCGAGTTTGCTAACGAGTCTTGACGTCTCACAGGAAAGCAGAGGTAGACCCGTGTCGGTTTCCATCAAGCCGCTCGAGGACCGCATCGTCATCAAGCAGGTCGAGGCCGAGCAGACCACGTCCAGCGGTCTGGTCATCCCCGACACCGCCAAGGAGAAGCCCCAGGAGGGCGAGGTCGTGGCGGTCGGCCCCGGTCGTATCGATGACAACGGCAACCGTGTCCCGCTCGACGTCGCCGTCGGCGACCGCGTCATCTACAGCAAGTACGGCGGAACCGAAGTGAAGTTCGGTGTCGACGAGTACCTGGTGCTGTCGGCGCGCGACGTGCTGGCGGTCGTCGTCCGCTGAGACACCCGCGTGGAAGGGCCCGGATGCTTCGGCATCCGGGCCCTTCGTCGTATCGCAGCGGATGCCGGACGCGACGCCGGGGCGGCCGTAGGATGGGCCGGTGAAACGAGACGCATCCGGTCCCGTCCCGGATGACGCGTCGACAGACGCCCGGGAGTTCGGAGAAGCGGCCGCCGCGACCGCCGGGGTCGCCGTCGCGGCGGCTGAGCCGGTCCGTTCCCACGCCGTCGGCGGCGTGTATGCGTTCTCGGCATACCTCATCTGGGGCTTCCTGCCCCTCTACTTCGTCGCGCTCGCGCCCACCGGGCCCTGGGAGGTCGTCGCGTGGCGCATCGTGCTCTCCCTGGTCTTCTGCGGCGTCCTGCTGACCCTCACGCGCACCTGGCCCCGCCTTCGCGCGATCCTGCGATCGCCGCGCCTGGCGTTGTGGACCGTCGCGGCGGGGGTCCTCATCTACGTCAACTGGCAGGTGTTCGTCATCGCCACGCTCACGGGCCACGTCATCGAGACGAGTCTCGGGTACTTCATCAACCCGATCTTCACCGTGCTGCTGGGGGTGCTGATCCTGCGCGAGAGACTTCGCCCGGCACAGTGGACGGCGGTCGGGATCGCCGCGGCGGCGGTCGTGGTGATCGTCATCGGGTACGGGGCGTTCCCCTGGATCGCGCTGACCTTGACGGCCTCCTTCGGCCTGTACGGGCTGGTCAAGAAACGCATCGGGCCATCGGTCGACGCGGTCAGCGGGCTCACGTTGGAATCGCTGTGGCTGACCCCTGTCGCCGTGGTGCAGCTGATGCTGGTCGCGGTCACCTCGGGCATCACCCTCGGCGCGGCCGGGCCGCTGCATGCGGTGCTGTTGCTCGGGGCCGGCGTCATGACCGCCACGCCCCTGCTCTTCTTCGCCGCGGGGGCCCGGCGCGTGCCGCTGACCCTTATCGGTCTGCTCCAGTTCGTCACGCCCATCCTGCAGTTCACCATCGGCGTGTGGATCCTGCAGGAGCCGATGCCCGTCGAGCGTTGGATCGGATTCGCTCTGGTGTGGACCGCCCTGGTGGTGCTGTCGGTCGATTCCGTGTTCGCGGCGCGTCGAGGGCGCCGCGCTGTCGCCGACGTCGCCGAGCTGGCTTGAGCGGCGCGGGATCGGTCAGCGGACGAGGCGTGCGATCGCCTGCGATGCCTCGGCGATCTTCTCCTCCGCCTCGATGCCCCCGGCGCGGGCCGCATCGACCACGCAGTGCCGCAGGTGGTCGTCGAGCAGCCCCAGGGCGACCGTCTCGAGCGCGCTGGTCAGCGCGCTGATCTGGGTGAGGATGTCGATGCAGTAGCGCTCGTCCTCGACCATCGTACGGATGCCGCGCGCCTGACCCTCGATGCGCTTGAGGCGGTTGAGGTAGCGGTCCTTGTCGGTGATGTACCCGTGCGGCGCAGGGACGTCGGCCGTGGCGTCGGCGGGGGCGTGCGGTCCGGACTCGGTCATCGGGGCTCCTCGGGGACGGTACTGCGGAATCTGCGCAGCAACAGGCTGTTGCCGACGACGAAGACGCTCGAGAACGCCATCGCGGCTCCGGCGATCATCGGATTGAGCAGCCCGAGGGCGGCGAGCGGGATCGCGGCGGTGTTGTACGCGAACGCCCAGAAGAGGTTGGTCCTGATCGTGCGCAGGGTCGCCCGCGACAGGCGGAGCGCGTCGACGACGGCGAGCAGGTCGTCGCGGACGAGGGTGAGGTCCGAGGCGGCGATCGCGGCATCGGTCCCGGTGCCCATCGCGACCCCGAGGTCGGCCTGTGCGAGCGCCGCGGCGTCGTTGACGCCGTCACCGACCATCGCGACGGTACGGCCCTGGTCCTGCAGCGCGCGGATCGCGTCGACCTTCCCTTCCGGCAGCACACCGGCCACGACACGGTCGATTCCGACCTGCGCGGCGACACGTCGGGCCACGCTCTCCCCGTCTCCGGTGAGCAGAACCGGTTCCAGACCGAGCTCGCGCAGGCGTCGGATCGCGTCGGCGCTGGTCGGCCGGACGGTGTCGCCCACCGTGATGGTGCCGCGTGCCGCACCGTCCCACGCGACCTGCACGGTCGTGAGGTCGGCATCGCCCGTGGGCAGGGGGTCGATGCCCCGGGCGCGGAGCAGATCCGCGCGGCCGACGAGCACCGCGTGACCCTCGACCACTCCGGAAACGCCCGAGCCTGCGGTTCCCGCGAAGCCCTCGACGGGCGGGAGATCGGTCACCCGTGTGCGCGCCGCCGCCGCGATCGCCCGGGCCAGGGGGTGCTCGGAGGCGTCCTCGACGGCGCCCGCCAGACGGAGCACGTCGATGGTGCGCTCTCCGGGCGCCGGGGTGACGTCGGTGACGGTCATGCGCCCGGTTGTGACCGTGCCGGTCTTGTCCAGCGCGATCGCGTCGACGGTGCGGGTGGATTCCAGGACCTCCGGGCCGGTGATGAGGATGCCCAGCTGCGCGCCGCGGCCGGTTCCCACCATGAGCGCGGTCGGTGTCGCGAGGCCCAGGGCGCAGGGGCACGCGATGATCAGGACCGCCACGGCTGCCGTGAAGGCGGCCTGCACGGTCCCGCCCGCCAGAAGCCAGACCAGCAGGGTCGCCAGAGCGACCGCGATGACGATCGGCACGAACACCGACGAGACGCGGTCGGCGAGGCGCTGCACATCGGCCTTCCGCGACTGCGCCTGCTCGACCAGGCGGGTCATCTGGGACAGCTGGGTGTCGGATCCCACGCGCGTGGCGCGGACGATGACCCGACCCCCCACGTTCAGGGTCGCACCGATGACCGTGTCGCCGGGAGACACATCGCGGGGAACGGACTCCCCGGTGATCAGTGCGGTGTCGATGCTGCTCTGGCCCGAGACGACGACCCCGTCGGTGGCGACCTTCTCGCCGGGACGCACGACGACATCGTCGCCCACCCGCAGTTCCGAGACCGGCACACGTACCTCGACGCCGTCGCGCAGCACCGCGGCATCTTTCGCACCGAGTTCGAGCAGTGCCCGCAGCGCCGTCCCCGCGCGGCGCTTCGCCCGCATCTCGGCGTAGCGCCCGGCCAGCAGGAACATCGTCACACCCGCGGCGACCTCGAGGTAGACGGCGGGTTCTCCGGGCGGGGTGAACCACGCGAAGCCGTGCGTCATCCCGATCGCGCCCGCCGGTGTGAACATCAGGGCGTACAGCGACCACAGTGTCGCAGCGGTCACGCCCAGAGAGATCAGGGTGTCCATCGTGACCGCGCCGTGACGGAGGTTCACGACCGCGGCGCGGTGGAACGGCCACGCCGCCCACGTGACCACCGGCAGCGCCAGGGCCAGCGACGCCCACTGCCAGCCGGGGAACTGCCACGCCGGGACCATCGAGAGCGCGATCACCGGGACGGCGAGCGCCACGGCAGCGAGAAGGCGGATGCGCAGCGCCCGCCTGTGGGCGTCGGCGCGCGCGTCGGTGTCGTCGGCGGGCCGGGGGATGCTCGCGTCGTAGCCGGTGCGCTGGACCTCGGCGATGAGTGCGTCGACGTCGATGCCCGGGCCCACCTCGGCGTGCGCGCGCTCGCTGGCGTAGTTGACGGTGGCCGTGACACCCTCGAGGCGGTTGAGGCGCTTCTCGATCCGTGCCGCGCACGACGCGCACGTCATGCCTTGGATGTCGAGGTCGATGCCCGCGGGAGCCTCGGCGGAGGTCGGGGCCATCAGGCGCGCGTCGCGGAGTAACCGGCCTCGTCGACGGCGGCCAGAATGTCGGCGTCATCGAGGGGCGTACCGTCTGTGGTCAGGGAGAGCCGGCCGGAGGAGGCGCTGACCTCGACCGCGGTCACCCCCGGCAACCTGGAGACCTCCTCGGTCACGGCGCGCTCGCAGTGACCGCAGGTCATTCCGGTCACGAGGTAGTCGACGGCGGGTTCGGAGTCCATGGTGTCTCCTGTCGTTGAGGGCGGCCGGGACTCACCGGCACCGAGGAGAACAGGATACCCCCTCCGGGTATTCCCGTCCTCGGGTGCCGCCCGCGGCCGTTGCCGGATCGTGACCTTTTCGCCGCGCCCGTTACAGATCGTTAACGAACGGCAACATCGTCGAGACGTCTGCGCGGCTAGGTTGTGATCACTGGGTGGGCGCCCGAGCCTTCCCGTGGCAAATCACACACAGCAAGGAGCAACATGAGCGTCATCACACGTTCGCGCGCGACCACTCTCGGCGGCCTGGCCGTCGTCGGTGTGAGCGCTCTCGTCCTGGCGGGTTGTGCCGGGGGGAGTGACGACAGCGGAGACAGCGGCGACGCTGCCGGTCCCGTCGAGGACATGACCCTGACCATCGGAACGGCGCTTCCGCAGACGGGAAACCTGGCGTTCCTCGGACCGCCTGAAGAAGCGGGTGTGGCCTACGCCGCCTCGCAGATCAACGAGGTCTCGGACACCACGGGCCTGAGCATCGACGTCGTCTACGGCGACTCGGGCGACACCGACAACAAGGCCTACGAGACCGAGATCCCCCGCCTGCTCGGCGAGGACGTCTCCGCGATCATCGGTGCGGCCTCGTCCGGTGTCTCCCTGCAGTTCATCGACCAGGTCACCGGTGCCGGCGTCATCCAGTTCTCGCCGGCCAACACCTCCGACGCGTTCACGACCTATGACGACGGCGGTCTGTATTTCCGCACCGCTCCGTCCGACGTGCTGCAGGGCGAGGTTCTCGGCAACCTGATCGCGGCCGACGGCGCGCAGACCCTCGGCATGATCGTCTTGAACGACTCGTACGGCACCGGCCTTGCCGGCTACGTCACGGAGGCCTTCGAGGCTGCCGGCGGCGAGGTCGTCGCCGCGCCGACCTACAACACGGGTGACACGACCTTCGACGCGCAGATCAATGAGGTGCTCGCGGCGGACCCCGACGCGATCGCCCTGATCACCTTCGAGGAGATCACCACGATCCTGCCGAGCCTGTTCGGTCAGTTCCCCGCGGAGAGCATGTACTTCGTCGACGGCAACCTGTCGAACTTCGGCGACGAGTTCCCCGAGGGCTCGCTCACCGGCGCGAAGGGCACACTGCCCGGTCTCTCGATCGACACGCTCGGTCAGTTCACCGGTGAGTTGGACGCCTTCCTCGAGGCCGAGGGCTCGGACCCGCTCGAGGAGTACAGCTACGCGGCGGAGTCCTACGACGCCACCGTGCTGCTGGCCCTCGCCTCGCTCGCGTCGGGCTCGACCGACCCGGCCGACATGGCCGCCGCGCTGCAGGAAGTCTCCGGTGGCTCGGGCGACGGTGAGACCTGCACCTCGTACGCCGAGTGCGCCGACATCATCGTGGCCGGCGGCACGGCCGACTACGACGGAGTCTCGGGTCCGATCACCTTCGACGAGGTCGGCGACCCGACCGAGGCGTCGATCGGCATCTACGAGTACGGCGACGACAACACCTACGGCGCCTGGCAGGGCTGAGCCCCGCCACCCACGGAAGACCCCGGGAGCCTCGGCTCCCGGGGTCTTCCCCGTTCCCCGGCCGGCGTGCGGATCAGACGCCGGGGTCAGGGCGCGGCACGTGCTGGTCGACGAGGATCGGGTTGCCGTCCGGATCCACGACCGTGAAGCTCGCCGGCCCGTCACCGGTCTCGTCGGCGACGTCGACGACCTCCACGCCCCGCTCGCGCAGCGACCGTTGCAGGTCGCGCACATCCGTGAAAGCCCCTTCGGTGGGACCGTCGGCCGACCACCCGGGTGTGAAGGTGAGGATGTTGCGGTCGAACATCCCCTGAAACAGGCCGATCACCGTCGACCCGCTGCGGAGCATCCGCCATCCCGCGTCGGTGTCGCCGCCGAATGCCTCGAAGCCCAACTGCTCGTAGAACGCCGTCGAGACGGCCAGATCGCGGACGGTCAGGCTCAGGGAGAAGGCGCCCAGATCCAGGTGTGCATCATCGCTCATGGCGCCGACCCTACCCCTGTCCGTGCCGGTCCGGACCCGGTGGAGGGGGCGAGGGATCAGGCGCCGAGACTGCCGAGGTAGAGCTCGGTGACCTTCGGGTCGTTCAGCAGGTCCCGCCCCGAACCGGTGTACGCGTCGCGTCCCTGATCGAGCACGTACCCGCGGTCGCAGATCTGCAGACAACGGCGGGCGTTCTGCTCGACCATGATGCAGGTCACGCCCGCCTTGTTGATCTCGGAGACGCGGATGAAGGCCTCGTCCTGTCGCACCGGCGACAGACCCGCCGACGGCTCATCGAGCAGCAGCACCTTCGGATCCATCATGAGCGCACGGCTCATCGCGACCATCTGGCGCTCGCCGCCGGACAGCGACCCGGCGCGCTGCTTCAGCCGCTTGCCGAGCTCGGCGAAGATCCCCGTGACGAACTCGAGCCGCTCCGCGTAGGCGGACGGGCGCTGGTACAGCCCCATCTGCAGATTCTCCTCGATCGTCAGCGAGGGGAAGACGTTGTTGGTCTGCGGGATGAACCCGACCCCGCGCGCGACGAGCCGGTTCGCCTTGAGACCCGTGATGTCGTCGCCTTCGAGGGTGACGGTCCCGCTGCGGATGTTCACCTGGCCGAAGATCGCCTTCAGCAGCGTGGACTTGCCCGCGCCGTTGGGGCCGATGATGCCGATCAGCTCGCCCTGTTCGGCGACGAGGTTGCACCCGTTGAGGATGTTGACGCCCGGAAGATAGCCGGCGTGCACGTCCTGAACGGACACGACGGTGGTTCCCGTGGTGGTGGGGGTGCTCATCGCGCGTCCTCCTCGTCATGGCGCCGCTTCGACTTCCGGGCGGCTTCTTCGGCCGCGAGCTCGGCTTCGGCTTCGGCTTCGATCTCGGCCTTCGACAACGCGGGAGCGGCGACCCCGTCGCCCTGGACCGGGATGCGACCGGTCACCTCGCCGAGGTCGACGTCCTGGTGGGCGCCGAGGTAGGCGTCGATCACGGCGGGGTCCTTCATCACCGCGTAAGGGTCGCCCTCCGCGACGATCTTGCCCTCGGCCATGACCACCACCCAGTCGGCGATGTGCCGCACCATGTGCATGTCGTGCTCGACGAACAGCACCGTCATCCCCTCGTCCTTCAGGTCGAGGATGTGGTCGAGCAGCGACTCGGTCAGGGCCGGGTTCACGCCGGCCATCGGCTCGTCGAGCATGACCAGGGTCGGCTCGGTCATGAGCGAGCGGGCCATCTCGAGGAGCTTGCGCTGACCGCCCGACAGGCTCGCGGCGAAGTCCGACGACTTGGTGTCGAGCTTGAACTTCTTCAAGATCTGCATCGCGCGGGTCTCGATGTCTTTGTCCTGCTTGCGCCACAAGGGTGGGAACAGGCCGCCCCAGAAGCTCTCGCCCCGCTGTCCGGTCGCGCCGAGCTTCATGTTGTCCAGCACGGTCAACAGCCCGAGGGCTTTCGTCAACTGGAAGGTGCGCACCAGGCCCATGCGAGAGACCTTGTACGCCGGCACGCCCGCCAGGTCGCGTCCGTCGTAGCTCCAGGTTCCCTCGTCGGGTTTGTCGAACCCGGTGAGCAGATTGAACAGGGTCGTCTTGCCGGCACCGTTCGGGCCGATGAGTGCGGTGATCGCCCCGCGGGGGACCTCGAGGTGGTCGACGTCGACGGCGTGGACGCCACCGAAGGAGCGGCGGACGTTGTCGGCGACGATGATCGGGTCGACCTTGGCGCAACCGGGTCCGGCCTCTCCCTTGTGCAGGCCCGTGGTCTTCGGGCGCGGCGTGGGGGAGGTCGCGGTGCTCGGCTCGGCGTTCGCCGGCGTTTCACTTGACAAAGGTCAGCTCCTTCTTGTTGCCGAGCAGGCCCTGCGGCATGAAGATCACCAGCAGCATGAGGGCCACGCCCACGAGGATGAAGCGCAAGGTCGCCGCTTGGATGGACGACATGCCGAACAGCAGACCGGCCGAGGCCATCGCGGGAAGGACGTTGGAGAGGAAGGTCTGCAGCACCCAGAAGATGAGCGACCCGAGGAGCGGACCGAACACGGTGGCCGCACCACCCAGCAGGAGCGCGGTCCACACGAAGAACGTCAACGAGGTGACGTAGACGCCGGGACTGATCGCCGCCGGGAGGGCGTAGACGATTCCACCGGCGGCGGCGATGACCCCGCCGAGCACGAGGGTCTGCATCTTGTAGGCGAAGACGTTCTTTCCGAGCGACCGCACGGCGTCCTCATCTTCGCGGATGCCCTTCAGGGCGCGCCCCCACGGGCTGTGCGTGAGCATCCACACGACCAGGACCGCGAACGCGAGGGTCAACAGGCCCATGATGCGCACCCACCACTGGGTCTCGTTGTAGATCCAGGGGCCGAAGCCGTATTCCCCGTCGGGGATCGGGTTCGACGCGCGGAAGCTGGCGTGATACCCGCTGAGGCCGTCGGCCGAGCCCGTGACGTCGTCGAATGCCGTCGTGAGGAACAGCAGGCGCACCACCTCTGCGGCGGCGATCGTCACGATGGCGAGGTAGTCGCCCCGCAGCCGCAACGTCGGGATGCCGAGGATGAGCGCGAAGACCGCCGCGGCCACGAGGCCCAGGATCGCCGCGAGCCACCACGGGAGCCCGAAGGTGAGGACCGAAATGGCGTAGCCGTAGGCGCCGATGGCCATGAAGCCCGCGATGCCCATGTTGATCAGGCCGCCGTAGCCGAAGTGCATCGCCAAGCCCAGAGCCGCCAGCGCGTAGCCGATGGTGGCCGGGCTCAGGATCGAGCTTGCCGAGTTGGAGAGGATCTGAAGCCAGTCCATTGTCCGCGCCTAACCTATTCTCTCGCGTCGACCGAGGATCCCCTGTGGTCGGAACAGCAGGATCACGATGAGGATGAACAATCCGCTGGCGAACTTCAGGTCCGCGGGGATCCACAGACTCGACGCCTCGACGACGATGCCGACGATCAGGGCGCCGATGAGGGCGCCGTATGCGGTGCCGAGACCGCCGAGGACGACCGCGGCGAACATCAGCAGCAGCAGCTGCGCGCCCATGTCCCACCGGATGCCCGGTCGGTAATAGGCGTAGAGGATGCCGGCAAGGCCCGCCAGGGCCGCGGCCATCACCCAGACGACGCGGACCACGTGATCGACGTCGATCCCCGACGCGGCCGCCAGTGACGGGTTGTCGGAGATGGCCCGTGTCGCCTTGCCGATGCGGGATCGGGTCAGCCACAGCGCGAAGATCACGATCACGGCGATGGAGATGCAGATCGACGCCAGATCGATGGCGCTCATCTGCACGGCGCCGAACAACTCGATCTTCGGCGCAGAGGCACCCGGCAGCTGCGCCGTGCCTCCGCCGATGAAGAACTGGAAGGTGTAGCGCAGGGCCAGAGACAGTCCGATGCTGACGATCATCAGCTGGACCACGCCGACCCGGCGCCGGCGGAGGGGACGCCACAGGGCCATGTCCATCACGAGCCCGAGCGCCGCGCTGAGGACGACCGCCAGCGGGTAGCCGAGCCACCACGGGAGGGCGAGGCTCGCGGGCCCGACCAGCACGAACGCCACGATCGCCCCGAAGGTGACCATCTCGCCGTGGGCGAAGTTCGAGATGCCTGTCGTGCCGTACACGAGGGTGAGGCCGACGGCGGCCAAGGCGAGCATCAAGCCGAAGCTGATGCCTTGCACGACACGCTGGACGAGCTGGTCGAAGAAGCTCGTGACGCTGCGCTCGCCCTCTCCGATGAAGAAGTTCACCGCGACGAAGCCGCCGGGGCCGATGACGACCTCCAACACGTTCGGGGTGTCGTCTTCGGGGTCGACGACCGCGACCCCGTCGGGGAGGGTGTTCTCGTCGAGGGTGACGGTGTACTCGTTCTCGTCGCCACGCTCGGGGACCTGCACGCTCCACTGACCGTTCTCGTCGGTCTCGACCTCCTGCGCGCCCCCGGGGCCGTCGACGATGAGGACGACTCCCGGCAGCGGCTGCCCGTCGAGTTGGACGTTTCCGCTGATGCGATACGGATCGCCTTCGGCCGCGTTCGCCGGCGTCGCCGCGAGAACACCCAGCAGCGCCAACATCAGGCCGAGGACGACCGAGAGCGCACGCAGGCGCGATCGGGGCGTCTCGATCGTGGTCGAAGGACTCACTGAACCTCCCAGTTCGGCACATCAGCGCGCCGAAGCTTCAGGTCGCATCGGCTGTGATGATCGACGGTACGAGCGTAATGTGTCGCCGTTGTTTCAGGCCAACAACACATTCGTGGCCTGAATCTCATTTCGGTCTCGATCCGGGAGAGCGCTCCCGCAACCCCTTGCCATCGGACCTCCCGACCTCGTAAAGGGCGGGGAATGTTTCACGGCTCGCGCGCCTTAGAATCGACACGCCGGCTTTTCGCCTCGGCCGTCGACATCCCCGATCTGCACGCGCCCCACCGTGACGGCGCAGGAGGACCCATGGAGCACCACGACCCCTTCGGCTTCGTCGGACTGACCTACGACGATGTCCTGCTTCTGCCGGGACACACCGACGTCATCCCCAGCGAAGCCGACACCTCCAGTCGGGTGACCCGTCGGATCACCGTTGCGACGCCGCTGATCTCGGCGGCCATGGACACCGTCACCGAAACCCGTCTGGCGATCGCCATCGCGCGCGAAGGGGGCATCGGGATCATCCACCGCAACCTCTCCATCGCAGATCAGGCCGCGATGGTCGACCGCGTCAAGCGCAGCGAGTCGGGAATGATCACCGATCCGATCACGACGACTCCCGAGGCGACGATCGAAGAGGTCGACGGACTGTGCGCGCAATACCGTATCTCGGGCCTTCCGGTCGTCGACGACGACGGACGGCTCGTGGGCATCGTCACGAACCGTGACATGCGCTTCGTCTCAGGTTTCGAACGTCAGACCACGCGGGTCAAAGACGTCATGACCCGCGACGGTCTGGTCACGGCGAAGGTGGGGATCGGCGCGAACGAGGTCATCGCGCTGTTCGCCGAGCATCGCGTCGAGAAGCTGCCGCTCATCGACGACGACGGCCGGCTCGCCGGCCTGATCACGATCAAGGACTTCGACAAGAGCGAGAAGTACCCGCTGGCCACCAAGGACGAGCACGGGCGCCTCCGCGTCGGCGCCGCCATCGGCTTCTTCGGTGACGCGTGGGAGCGCGCCGAGGCACTGCGCGACGCGGGTGTCGACGTCGTGGTCGTCGACACCGCGAACGGACAGTCCGCCGGTGTGATCGACATGGTCCGCCGCATCAAGAGCGACTCCTCGTTCGACCACATCGACGTCATCGGCGGCAACGTCGCGACCCGAGAGGGCGCCCAGGCGCTCATCGACGCCGGCGTCGACGCCGTCAAGGTCGGTGTCGGTCCCGGATCCATCTGCACCACGCGCATCGTCGCGGGGGTCGGCGTGCCGCAGGTGACCGCGATCTACGAGGCGTCGCTGGCCGCACGCGAGGCGGGTGTCCCGGTGATCGCCGACGGCGGGCTGCAGTACTCCGGCGACATCGCCAAAGCGTTGGTCGCCGGTGCCGAGAGCGTCATGGTCGGCTCGCTCCTGGCCGGGACCGATGAGTCACCGGGTGAGGTCGTGTTCCAGGGCGGCAAGCAGTTCAAGCTGTACCGCGGCATGGGGTCCCTGGGTGCCCTGCAGACGCGGGGCAAGAAGACCTCCTACTCCAAAGACCGGTACTTCCAGGCCGACGTGCCCAACGACGACAAGCTGATCCCCGAGGGGATCGAGGGTCAGGTCGCCTATCGAGGCCCCGTCTCGGCCGTCGCGTATCAGCTGGTCGGGGGACTGCGGCAGTCGATGTTCTACGTCGGCGCGCGCACCATCGACGAGCTGCGCGCCAAGGGCCGGTTCGTGCGGATCACCTCGGCCGGGCTGAAGGAGTCGCACCCGCACGACGTGCAGATCCTCGTCGAGGCGCCCAACTACAAGCGGTAGGCGCACACCCCGCGGCCTGGCCCGCGCCCATGACGTCTCGATGTCGGAGAGTCGTGCGGAAGTCGGAGGATCGAGGCTGAATCCTCCGACATCGGCGCGATCTTCCGACATCGGCGTGCGGGGATGGTGTGCGGGGATGCGGGCACGGGGCGCGGCGGGTGTCGGGTGGCCCGGGTAGGCTGGCCCGGTGAGCATGGAGATCGAGATCGGCCGCGCCAAGCGCGCCCGCCGCGCGTACACGTTCGACGACCTCGCCGTGGTCCCCTCACGCCGCACGCGCAACCCGGAAGACGTCTCGACCGCGTGGACGATCGACGCGTTCCACTTCGACATCCCCGTCCTCGGCGCTCCGATGGACTCCGTGGTCAGCCCCAAGACGGCGATCATGCTCGGCCAGCTGGGTGGTCTGGGCGTGCTCGACCTCGAGGGCCTGTGGACCCGCTACGACGACCCCGAGCCGCTGCTGGCCGAGATCGCGTCGCTGCCGGACGAGCAGGCCACACGCCGCATGCAGGAACTGTACGCCGAGCCGATCAAACCCGAGCTCGTGCGTGACCGGCTCGCCGAGATCCGCGCCGCAGGCGTCACCGTCGCCGGCTCGCTCACCCCACAGCGCACGCAAGAGCTCTACGAAACGGTCGTCGCCGCCGGTGTCGACCTGTTCGTCATCCGCGGCACCACCGTGTCGGCCGAGCACGTCTCCTCCGTCTCGGCCCCGCTGAACCTCAAGAAGTTCATCTACGACCTGGATGTCCCGGTCATCGTCGGCGGTGCCGCCACCTACACCGCCGCGCTCCACCTCATGCGCACCGGCGCGGCCGGCGTGCTCGTCGGCTTCGGAGGCGGTGCCAGCTCGTCGACACGCGCGACCCTGGGTATCCACGCCCCGATGGCGACCGCCGTCGCCGATGTCGCCGGCGCCCGCCGCGACTACCTCGACGAGTCGGGCGGACGGTACGTGCACGTGATCGCCGACGGTGGTGTGGGCACGTCGGGGGACATCGTCAAGGCGCTCGCGATGGGCGCGGACGCCGTCATGCTCGGTGTCGCCCTCGCGCGCGCGACCGATGCGCCGGGGCTCGGTTACCACTGGGGCCCGGAGGCCCACCACCCGAAGCTCCCGCGCGGACGCCGCGTGGCCGTCAACCAGCTCGCGACGCTCGAGTCGGTGCTGTACGGGCCGGCGCCGGTCGCCGACGGCACGGTGAACCTCATCGGCGCGCTGAAGAAGTCGATGGCCACCACCGGCTACTCCGACCTCAAGGAATTCCAGCGCTGCGAAGTCGTCGTCGCGCCCTACCACGCCGGATGACCACGCCCGAGCCCGACCCGGTGCCACCTGAGGTCTTCCCGCCGACGCTACGTGAAGTGATGCTGCGCCCGCGCTGGCTCGGCGTGCTCGCCCTGTGCCTGGTCGTCGCGGGGGTGTTCGCGTGGCTCGGCCAATGGCAGTTGTCGCGCGCGGTCGACATGCAGCCCCTCCCGGAGGGCGCCACCGAGCAGGTGCAGCCCATCGACGAGGTCGTGCAACCGGGGGAGTACCTGCCGGAACCGCTCGTGGGGCAGCGCGTGACGGTCACCGGGGGGTTTGTGGCCGACGACTTCGTCGTGGTCTCCTCGCGCTACAACGACGGCGTCGAAGGCTACTGGGTCACCGGACAGTTCCGGCTCGCCACCGCGGAGGACCCGACCTCGATCGCGGTCGCGGTCGGGTGGGCGGCCACCGAGGAGGAGGCCTTCGCGGCCCTCGAGCAGCTCTCGGCCGACGCGGCCGCCCGGGATGCCGATGCCGCGGCCCTCGCCGTCACCGGGCGCCTCATCTCCGACGAAGGCCCGGTCCCGCCGTCGCCGAGCGTCGACCCGTTCACCCAGACCCGCATGTCGCCCGCGGCCCTGTTGAGCCGGTGGAGCGACATCGAAGACCTCGAGGTCTACCGTCCGTACCTGGTGGCGGAGACCGCATCCGGCACCCTCGACGACATCACCACGCGTCCTCCGGACCTGGGATCGGGTGTCAACTGGCTGAACATCTTCTACGCCGCCGAATGGGCCGTATTCGCGGGCTTCGCGTTCTACATGTGGTACCGCCTCTCGCGAGACGCGTGGGAGAAGGAGGTCGAGGACATCGAGGACGCCGCGGCCGCGTAGCGCGGATCGGGCGTTCAGGCGCGACGACTAGAATCGACCCATGCCGCGCGCCCCCAAACTCTCCTCGTTCCCGGCGATCCGCGGCGCCCTGACGTTCTACCAGGTGGCGTCGATCATCACCGGCGTTGGCCTGCTGCTGCTGGTCGCCGAGATGCTCCTCAAGTACACGCCGTTGCACGTGGAGCTGTTCGCCGGAGGATCCGGCGGGGCGCTGTGGTTCGCGACCGTCATCCCGGGCGCGGACTGCCAGTGGTGGTCCCTGTTCGCCCCGATGACCAACGAGTGCGAGATGATCTCCACCGGCGACGGCCTGAACATCTCGCTGTTCATCCTCGTGGCGCACGGCTGGTTCTACGTGGTCTACCTGTTCGCGTGCTTCCGCATCTGGAGCCTGATGCGGTGGCCGTTCGGACGGTTCCTCACCCTCGCTCTCGGCGGTATCGTCCCGCTGCTGTCCTTCTTCATGGAGGCCCGCGTCGCCCGCGAGGTGAAGGAGTACCTGCGCCGCCGGGAGGACGAAGAACTTCACACCCACGCCGCCCATTCGACGCTGACCCACGAGATCCCGACGGAGAACCACCGGTGACAGATTCCCCCGACCACATCGACCGGACCGACACGTTCGACGGCTCCGAGGCGAGCCCCGCACTCGAGGGTGACACCGAGTTCCGCCCGGTCCTCGTCGTGGACTTCGGTGCCCAATACGCCCAGCTGATCGCCCGCCGCGTGCGGGAGGCCGGCGTCTACAGCGAAATCGTGCCGCACACCGCGACCGCGGCGGAGATCGCCGCCCGCAAGCCGCTCGGCATCATCCTTTCGGGCGGGCCGTCATCGGTCTACGAGGACGGTGCGCCCTCCCTCGACCCGGGCGTGTTCGAGCTCGGGGTGCCGACCCTCGGTATCTGCTACGGCTTCCAGGTGATGGCCCGGGCGCTGGGCGGCGAGGTCGCCAACACCGGTCTGCGCGAGTACGGGGCGACGGATGCGGCGCTCGCCGGTGATGGCGGGGTGTTGTTGGGCGGTCAGCCCGCGACCCAGAACGTGTGGATGAGCCACGGCGACCAGGTCTCCCGCGCCCCCGAGGGGTTCGAGGTGCTCGCCTCGACCGAGGCGACGCCGGTGGCCGCGTTCGGCAGCGACGAACGGCGCCTGTACGGCGTGCAGTGGCACCCGGAGGTCAAGCACTCCGACCACGGTCAGGCCGTGCTGGAGAACTTCCTGCACAAGGCCGCCGGCCTTCCCGCCGACTGGAACAGCGGAAACGTCATCGCGGAGCAGGTCGAGAAGATCCGCGCGCAGGTGGGCTCCGGTCGCGTCCTGTCCGCGCTGTCGGGCGGCGTCGATTCGGCCGTCTCCACGGCGCTGGTCCACGAGGCCGTCGGCGACCAGCTCGTCGCCGTGTTCGTCGACCACGGACTTCTCCGCAAGGGGGAGCGCGAGCAGGTGGAGCAGGACTACGTCGCCTCCACGGGCGTCCGCTTGGTCACCGTCGACGCGCGCGAGCAGTTCCTGACCGCCCTGGCGGGCGTGAGCGACCCCGAGCAGAAGCGCAAGATCATCGGGCGCGAGTTCATCCGGTCGTTCGAGAAGGCGCAGGCCGATTTGATCGCCGAGGCCGAGGCGGAGGGGGAGCCCATCCGTTTCCTCGTCCAGGGAACCCTGTACCCGGACGTCGTCGAGTCCGGTGGCGGGTCGGGCACCGCGAACATCAAGAGCCACCACAACGTGGGCGGCCTCCCCGAAGATCTGCAGTTCGAGCTCGTCGAACCGCTGCGCACGCTGTTCAAGGACGAGGTGCGCGCGATCGGACGCGAGTTGGGGCTTCCCGAGGTCATCGTTTCCCGACAGCCGTTCCCGGGGCCGGGTCTCGGCATCCGGATCGTCGGTGAGGTCACCGCCGACCGTCTGGAGATTCTGCGTGACGCCGACGCCGTCGCCCGCGAGGAGCTGACCAAGGCCGGTCTCGACGGCGACATCTGGCAGTGCCCGGTGGTTCTGCTCGCCGACGTGCGGTCGGTCGGGGTCCAGGGCGATGGTCGCACCTACGGGCACCCGATCGTGCTGCGTCCCGTCTCCAGCGAAGACGCGATGACAGCCGACTGGACGCGCCTCCCGTACGACGTGCTGTCGAAGATCTCCAACCGCATCACCAACGAGGTGCGCGACATCAACCGTGTGGTGCTGGATGTGACATCCAAGCCCCCGGGGACCATCGAATGGGAGTGAGCCGGCCCGGTTGAACTCGGCCTACGCCTCGACGAAGTCGTACTCCTGGAACTCGGCCACCTCGGGCATCCAGCGTTGCGCCACGAACGCCACGTGCGCCGGATGGTCGTTGTAGGCCGCGTACGCCTCCGCGTCGGCGAAGACCATCGACAACTGGTGTCGGAGGTCGCTCTTCGCGCTCACCTGTCGGTGGACGCGGAACTCCTCCACGCCGCTGATCTCCGAGAGCGTTGTGCGCGCGTCCGCGAGGAACGCCTCCTCCTCCGACGAACCCGGCGCGTGCGCGAGGCGGAAAACGACAGTGTGCTGGATCGGCATCCGTCCAGTGTGGCGTATGGCGGGGCTGGGCGGGGGTGCGTACGGATGCCTCAGCGGGCCTTACCCGGGGGCGTAGACGCGACGGCGGGAGTCGAACCCGCAGCACGATCGGGTATGAACCGTCGCCCGGGGCCGCCCGGATCGCCGCGATGTCCCCACGCTAGCGGCCGCGACCGACACGGTCAGGAGTGTGTCGAATCGTGACAGGTCGCCGGCCGCGTGGCGCATCGTCGCGATGACCGTCATCCCGCGCGCGTCAGTAGGGCCGATGCGACGGGATGCGCTGCGGGGCCTCATACCGCTCGTGTGGCGGCGAGTCCGGTGTCGTGTCGGCGGGATCACCGGACTGGGCGTCGACGACGGAGGTGTGGGTGGGGGCCCGGACGACGTCGCGGTCCTCGAACCGGCGCCCGGTGATCGCGTCCGGGGTGAGACGGAACACGTGCGGCTTGTACCGCGGGCTCGCCGTGAGCAGGCGCGAGACACCGCTGCGTTCGATCTCGGTGGGATCGGCGATGCGCTCGGCATGACCGCGGACCACGACGCTCCACCAGCCGTGGTCGTCGTGTCCGTCGACTTCGAACGCCGCGGCCGGGTGCGCGGTCAAACGCACGACCTTGGAGTCCGACGCGGTGCGGAAGTACACCGCGCCCTCGTGGGCGGCGATGTTGACGGGGAAGAGGTCGGGGCCGCCGTCGTCTCGGACGATCGCGAGCCGGCCGACGCTCTCGGCCTCCAGATGGGTCCAGCACTCGGCGGTGCTCAGCCGGTGGAGGGTGGAGGTTGTCATGACGTTCTCCTTCCCGCTGTGTCCTTCCAGGATCCTCCTCTGATCACACGGCGACAAGGGACCCTCGTGATGATCGCTCGACATCGAGAGAGTGCGGTCGGATTCTGGTTCCGGGAACGACGAAGGGCCGCCCCGGTCGGGACGGCCCTCCGTGTGACGCGGGGAGAGGTCACTCACCGCCGCGCACGATGGCGATGATGCGCAGGATCTCGACGTAGAGCCACACGACGGTGACCATGATGCCGAAGCCGCCGAGCCAGCCCATCTGACGGGGTGCGCCGTTGCGCACGCCCTGCTGGATCTGGTCGAAGTCCAGGACCAGCGAGTACGCGGCCATGATGACCACGAGCAGTCCGATGATGACCCCGAGCGGGATGCCGAAGATCGTCACTTCACTGCGCAGGCCGAAGGCGCTGTCGGTGACGCCGAACAGCATGAGGCCCACGTTGACCAGCGAGAAGACGAGGTAGCCGACCATGGCGATCAGGAAGATCTTGGTCGCACGCTTCGAGGCGCGGATCTTGCCGCTGGCGAACAGTGCCAGGGTGACGCCGACGACCACGAGGGTGCCGAGCGTGGCCTGGGTGACGATGCCCGGGTAGATGAACTCGAAGAACGCCGAGATGCCACCGACGAACAGGCCCTCCGCCGCGGCGTAGGCGAAGATCAGGCCGGGGCGGACCTTCTTGCGGGACGTGAAGATCACCACGAGCGACAGGACGAAGCCTGCCAGACCGCCGATGATCATCGGCAGAGCGGTCGGGACGGGGTTCTGCGCCGTGACCGGGGACATCGTCCACAGCCATCCGGCGACGGCGCCGACCAGGAGGATCGCGAAGAGGCCGACCGTCTTGGCGACGGTGTCCTCGACGGTCATGCGGCCGGTGTCGGTCGATCCGGCCGGCGGTGCGGCGTACATGCCCTCCAGGTGGGCCTGGGCGGCGGCGTCGGTGCCTGCGCGCTGCGCGGTCGAGGTCGCACCGCCCAGGTTCGCGGCGTTCGCACCTCCCGGGTAGCGCTGCACCGCGCGCGAGTCCTGGAACGCCGGGTTGTTGAATGCGGGGTTGTTGAGGGCCACTGCTCTCACACTCCAAAGTCGCGGGGTTTCACAGCATCGTGCTGCTGTTCAACACTAACCGACCCGCGATATTCCGCGGGAGTCGGGCGGCTGTGAGAGGGCTATGAACGGTCCCCGCGTCGGTGGGGCGCCGGGCCGGTCACCGTAGCCTGGACACGTGTCCCGTCCCCTCGTGATCGGCCATCGTGGCGCATCCGGATATCGTCCCGAGCACTCGCGCTCCGCGTACGAACTCGCCCTCGCGATGGGTGTCGACGCGGTCGAGCCGGATGTGGTCGTCAGTCGCGACGGCGTGCTGGTCGTCCGTCACGAGAACGAGATCTCCGGCACGACGGACGTCGCCGACCGGCCGGAGTTCGCCGGCCGTCGCACCACGAAGCTGATCGACGGGGTCCAGTGGTCGGGCTGGTTCGTCGAGGACTTCACGTGGGGGGAGCTGTCGACCCTGCGCTGTCGGGAGCGCTTGCCGAAGCTGCGCCCCGGAAGTGCCGCGCACGACGATCGGGATCCGGTGCTGCGCCTGCGCGACGTGCTCGATCTGGTGCGGGTGCGCGGCGGCGGAGAGGTCGGCGTGGTCCTCGAGATCAAACACGCGACGTTCTTCGCGGACCGGGGGTGGGATGTCGCGGAGCTGGTCGCGGCCGAACTCGGTGCCGCAGGCTGGGGCCAGGGGGCGCCGCCGCTGACGATCGAGTCGTTCGAGCAGACCGTCCTCGGCCACGTGCGGGCCCGTGGGGTGTCGGCGACGTTCGTGTATCTGCTGGAGGCATCCGGTGCACCCGCGGATCTCGTGGCGCGTGACGGCGTCGACGCCGCGACCTATGCCTCGCTGGCCGCGCCGGAAGGGCTGGACGCTCTGCGCGACGCCGTCGACGGGATCAGCGTGCACAAACGAATGCTGCTGGCACCGGACACGCGGGGTCGCGTCACCGATCGCTCGCGGATCATCCCGGATGCGCACGCGCGCGGACTGTCGGTGTTCACCTGGACCTGCCGTCCCGAAAACGCCTTCCTCACGCCGCAGTTCCGCAACGGGCTCGACCGCGCCGCCCGGGGCGATTGGCAGGGCGAGTGGGCGTTGCTCAGGGACGCCGGCGTCGACGGCGTCTTCGTCGATCATCCCGACCTGGGCGTGGACCTGTTCCGGCGGTGACCCGCTCCCAGGACGGCCCGCATCCCGCGCGTCGGAGAGTCGGCGCGATGTCGGAGGATGTGGGCTGGATCCTCCGACATCGGCTCGAAACTCCGACATCGCGGCGGCGGGGTTGCTGTGGTAATGAGCGGCGCCGCGCATCGGCTACCGTGATCACATGACAACGGCGGCACGGCGAGGCATCCTCGCTGTGGCCACCCTCCTGGTCCTCCTCTCGCTCGGCGCGGTCTTCGCGGTGGTCGTCCCCGAACCCGATCTGCGTCGCTGGGTGGGCGTCCTCGAGCAGGCGTCGTTCGATCCGGTCACCGCGCCGGAGCGGGCAGAACGCGACGCCGCCATGGCCTGGGTCGCCCGTGTTCTGCTGGCCCTGGCCGCGGCATGGCTCGTGATCGGGATGCTCGCCGCCCGGACCCGCCTGGTGCGACG
Source organism: Microbacterium aquimaris (assembly GCF_039531285.1). Lineage (NCBI taxonomy): Bacteria > Bacillati > Actinomycetota > Actinomycetes > Micrococcales > Microbacteriaceae > Microbacterium > Microbacterium aquimaris. The sequence continues at coordinate 1,643,536 of NZ_BAAAPT010000001.1, forward strand.
GCCCGGTGCCGCCGCCGCGCGATCGACCTGGTTGTCCTCGACGCGCCCCTGGCGCGCGCGTGAATCGACGCTCGGGATGCTGCCGCTGGATCGTCGGCTGACCTTCGGCGTCCCCGCCGCGCTGCTGGTCGGCACGAGCGTCGTGCAGGCCTCGTTCCTCGCCCTCACCGAGCTGGTGGTCACCCTGCTGGCCTGGGGGGTGTTCGCCGTCTCGCTTCGCCTTCTCGCGTGGGGCAGGTCGCCGTGGCCGGTGTTCGCCGCCGCCGGCGGTGCGCTGGTGGGTCGCTGCGTCGTGGTGCTCTCGGCCATGTCCGTCGCCGGTCCCGGGGGCTTTTGGAGCACGGTGTGGGCGGACCCGGTGTCGCGGACGGTCTACGTCGCCGTCGTGTTCGCCCTGTTCGTGTGGGTCTTCGTCGCGGCGGGCTGGGCGCTTGCGACGCAGCTGAAGCGCCCTCCGCGCGGCACCGTCACCCGCTGACGCCCCGCCGCGCCCTCAGGAGCGCACGACCGGCACGGCGCGCGCCTGGTCGACGTCGACGATGTCCTTGCCCAGGGGCATGAGGGAGATGGGCACGAGCTTGAAGCTGGCGATGCCGAGCGGGATACCGATGATGGTCAGGCACATGGCGATACCGGTCGCGATGTGGCCGATCGCGAGCCAGATCCCCGCGAAGACGACCCAGATGACGTTGCCGAGGAAGGAGCCGACGCCGGCGCCGGGCTTGTCGACGATGGTGCGGCCGAAGGGCCAGAGGGCATAGAGGCCGACACGGAACGACGCGATCGCCCAGGGGATGGTGATGATCGGGATGCACAGCAGCACACCCGCGAGCAGGTAGGCGAGGAACATCCAGAAGCCCGACAGGACGAGCCAGATGATGTTGAGGAGAAGACGCATGACCCCATCTTGTCGTGCTCTTCGGGAAAAGCTCTGACAACGACACTATGAGCCGCTATAAAGTTATGTATGCTCGAAGAGATCGTGACGGACACCGACGGAGGGGGAGGGCCTTGAGCCTCACTGCCGAACCCCCCATCAGGCAGTCCCGCCGTTGTCGTCGCGTATCCGGCCGGGCGTGCGTGCGGCGCGCCCGGCCGTCATCGTCGATGCCGGTACCCGGTGCGATGCCCGGGCCCTCCGCTGGTCGAGCGCGCGGGGTCGAATGCCCCCAGTCATGTGACCACCGCCCGCTCCCTCGGATGCGGCCCCTGCCGGCTTCCGACACCCGGACATCGTCCGCGTGTCGCGCGGTGCCGGCATCGATGATCCTCTTGCCCACCCCTCGCATGAAACTTCATAAAGTCTTGTATGCTCATCCCGTGCTCACGACATCCGAACTTGTCTCCCGCATCCGCGGCGCGAACGGCGACACTCAGGAGGGCCTCGCCCGTCGCCTCGGAGTGTCCTACCCGACCATCAACTCCTGGGAGCGCGGCCGCAGCGAGCCGCATCCGGCACGGCGCCGGGAGCTCGAAGACCTCGCCGAATCCCTCGGCATCCGCGCCGAGCTGTCGGTGCTCGTCATCGACGACGACCCTGTCACCTCGGAGATCGTGCGTGCCGCGACCCGACACGTCGACGCGTCGGTGACCGTCGGTGCTGCGCTGGACGGCTGGGAGGGCCTGGTGGCGTGCGGGGCGCAACAGCCGAACCTGCTCTTCCTCGATGTCATGATGCCCGGAATCGACGGCCTCGAGGTGGCTCGTCGCCTGCCGGCGATCGAAGGGCTCGAGAAGATGCGCGTCGTGTTCGTCACCGCATCGCAGAGCGCCGATGTGCTCAACCGCGCCGCCTCGCTCGGACACGCCGTGCTCAACAAGCCGCTCGAGTTCGATCAGCTCGCACGGGTGATGACCGAGACCCTCGACGCGCAGGACTGACGTGCCGGGGGTCGACTCGTCGGTACTCGGCGACATCGTCGCGGGACTGCCCGTCGCGGTGTACCGCACCACCGTCGAGGGGGAATTCGTCGCCGGCAACGACGCCCTCGTCCAGCTGTTGGGCGCCGAATCGTTCGAGCAACTGGCCGGCGTCAGCGTGCGCGATCTGTACGCCGAGCCGACGCGGCGTGAGTTTCTGCTCGACCGTGCACTCGCCGGGGAGGCGGTGCCGGCGGAACGACTTGAATTACGCCGCCTGGACGGCTCGTCCGTCTGGGTGCGGGTCCGCTCGCGGTCCGTCCCGGGTCCGGACGGCGAGGTCGCCTTCTTCGAGGGGGTCATGGAGGACATCTCCAGCCTCACCCGCGCAGACCACGAGCTGACCCGCTCGAACGCGCTCCTGCACGCGGTCACCTCGATGCAGACCAGCTTCCTCGCCGGCGACGCCCTCGCCGCGCTCTTCGACGACGTGCTCCACGCACTCATGGACTCCCTGGGCGCCGAGCACGGCATCATCGCGGACGTGCGCGGCGACGCCGACGGCGCCCACCTGCGCAGTTGGGCGACCACGCGGTTCCACTGGGACCGGCGCCAGGGGAGCACCACCCTCCCCGACGGGCGGCTGATGTGCGAGATCCCGGTCGAGGGGAATCCGCTCGGGCATGTCGTGGCCACGCGGATGCCGCTGCTGTCCAACGACCCGGGCGTCGCGGCCTCCGGCGTGCCCGAGACCGTCCAGGATCTCCACAGCATCGTCGCGGTGCCGATCGTGCGCGGCGGGGCGGTCTTCGGGGTGATCGCACTGGCCAACGCCGCCGGCGGATTCGACGACTGGGCGATCGAATACCTCACACCGGTCGCCGCCGCCGCCGGAAGCCTCATCGCCGCGACGGAGGCCGAGGACGAGCGCCGGTGCGCGGAGCAACGGGAGAAGGACATCACGCAGCTCGCGCGGGCGATCTTCGCCGAAGCGGCCGACGCGATGCTCACGTTCGGCGACGACGGTGTGATCCAGGGGGCCAACGCGGCCGCAGCGGAGATGTTCGACACGACGCGGGAGGACCTGATCGGTTCCCCGTTGCGGCGACTGCTGCCGCAGGGCACCGGGCGCGAATACCGGGAACGGACGATGACGGCGTTGGAGACCGGCGGCGCGATCGCGCTGTCGGTGCGGACGGTGAACGGCGCCGAAGTCGACGTCGAGGTCACCGTCGTGCGTGCGACGGTGTCGGGATCACCGGTGACCGCTCTCATCGGCCGTGACATCGCCGAACGCAAGGCCATCGAGTCGGAGCTGCGTCGTGCACGCGACACCGCCGAGCGGACCGCCCGCGCCAAGGACGACCTGCTTGCGGGGATGAGTCACGAACTGCGCACGCCGTTGAACTCCGTGATCGGACTGGCCTCCATCCTCGGCCGGGGGATCTACGGCGACCTCGCCGAGAACCAGCTCGACGCGGTCCGCAGGATCGAACGCAGCGGACGGCATCTCCTCGGGATCATCAACGACATCCTCGACGCGGCGAAATCCGAAGCGGAGGGCCTGACCCTCGACGCGGTCGAGGTCGATGTCGTCGACGCGGTCCACGAGGCGGTCTCCGTCGTGCGTGACATGGCCGATCAGCGTGAGCTCACCCTCCACGTGACGACACCGCCGGTGCTCCCGCCCATCACCGCCGATCGTCGGCGGGTCGTCCAGGCGCTCATCAACCTCCTCGGCAACGCCGTGAAATTCACGTCCGTCGGAGGACGCGTCGACGTGACCGTCGAGTGGCGTGACCGGATGCTCGCGCTCGTCGTGCGCGACGACGGGATCGGCATCGCGCCAGACATGATCGAGGCGGTGTTCGAACCGTTCGTGCAGATCGACTCGTCGCTGGCCCGGCGCAACACGGGAACCGGCCTCGGACTCACCCTCACCCGGCGCATCGCGCGCGCCCACGGCGGCGACGTCACCGTACGCAGCGAACCCGGCGCGGGGTCGGAGTTCACCGTCACCCTCCCCGCGGACGGCCTGCCGGCGGTGACGCGCCCCTAGAGTGAGTGCCATGACGCGCCCGTCCGGCCTTCGCTCCGACGACCTCCTCGCGCGGATCCTGCGCACCGCCGCGGACGAGCTCGAGGCGACACGTGCACCGATGCTCGAAGACCTGCCCGACGCGCTCCACCAGCATCGCACCCGGGTGCGGCGGCTACGCAGCGTGCTCGCGGGCTTCCGCGATGTGCTGGACGAGCCGGCCGCCGAGCGCCTCCGCGTGCTCTATGCCGAGTGGGGCAGTCAGCTGGGCGTCGCCCGGGATCTGGAGGTGCTCGCCGCCGCCGCCGAGGCGGCGCTGGTCGAGCGCGACGTCGGCGACGGTCCGACGTTCGAGCGGCTCGTCGAGGCGCCGCGCGTGGAGTACGCACGCGCGCACGCGCGACTCGTGCAGCTGGCCGACCTCCGCCGCGCCCGTGAACGGGCCCGGCTGCTGGAGGCGTTCGTGGCCGAGAGTCGCGTCGAGGACGGCGCATCGCCTGCGGAGGGACCGGCGATCGACGTGTTGCGACGGGAGGCGCGTCGGGTCGGCCGCCGCGCCGAGGCGCGCGACGGGACAGACGCGTCGCTGCACGCGCTGCGCAAGGCGGGGCGCCGCTTGCGCTACATCTCCGAGGCGATCGCGGCCGCCGCGCCCGACCTGCATCCCGGCGAGGTCGCAGCCCTCGCCGAGGCGGGCGACATCGTGCACGATCGGCTGGGCGCCCACCGCGACGCCCGAAGCTTCGCCCGGTTCGTCGAGCGCGAGGCGGTCCTGGCCGGCCGGGCCGGCGAGCCGACCGAGGTCTACGACGACATCGTCCGCGCGGCGCGCGAGCAGGCCGCGGGCGGGCCCCCGGCCCTGAAGAAGCCCCTGGCCCGCATCGGCGATGCCCGCCGCGCGCTGCGGTGACGCCCGAGGCGATGTCGGTGGGGCGCCCTAGACTGGTGACGCAATGACCGACGCCTCTCCGGCCGCCTCCGACGCGGCATCCGTGCCCCTGATCGTCGGCGCCGACCACGGTCCCCGTCCCGGGGAGAGCCGCGTCGACGCGGACCTCGTCGAGGGGCTCAACCCGCCCCAGCGCGAGGCGGTGACCTACCGCGGCAAGGCCCTGCTGATCGTGGCCGGCGCCGGCTCCGGGAAGACCCGCGTGCTCACCCACCGCATCGCGAGTCTGCTGCGCACGCGTGAGGCGTGGCCGAGTCAGATCCTCGCGATCACCTTCACGAACAAGGCCGCGGGGGAGATGCGCGAGCGCGTCGAGCAGCTCATCGGAGACCGTGCCCGCGGCATGTGGATCTCGACCTTCCACTCCGCCTGCGTGCGCATCCTGCGCCGGGAGGCCGAACAGTTCGGGTTCACCCGCGCGTTCACGATCTACGACTCCGGAGACTCCCGGGCGCTCATCAAGAGGCTCGTGAAAGAGCACGAGGCGGACGCCTTCGGGCTGACCCCCGCGGCGGTCCAGTCGAAGATCTCCAAACTCAAGAACGAGCTGGCCGATGCGGAGTCGTACGCACGCCAGGCGAACATGAGCGACCCCGCCGAGCGGGTGTTCGTCGAGGTCTTCGGTGACTACCAGCGGGCGTTGCAGCGCGCGAACGCCTTCGACTTCGACGATCTGATCGCGCAGACGGTCTACCTGTTCCGGGCGTTCCCGACCGTCGCCGACGTCTACCGGCGTCGGTTCCGGCACATCCTCGTCGACGAGTACCAAGACACCAACCACGCCCAATACGCGCTCATCCACGAGCTCACCCGCCCGCCGGGCGCCGACGCCGAGCCCGTCGACGGCGGCGGAGGCATGATGATCTGGGACGCCGAGCCCGCTGAGGGCGACGCGGCGTCGCTGACGGTGGTGGGCGACTCGGACCAGTCGATCTACGCGTTCCGCGGTGCCGATATCCGCAACATCAGCGAGTTCGAGCGGGATTTCCCCGGTGCCAAGGTGGTGCTGCTGGAGCAGAATTACCGGTCGACGCAGAACATCCTCTCGGCCGCCAATGCGGTCATCGGCAACAACTTCGACCGCAAGGAGAAGAAGCTGTGGACCGACGTCGGCGCGGGGGAGCAGATCGTCGGGTTCACCGGGTACTCCCAACACGACGAGGCGCAGTTCGTCGCCGATGAGATCGAGCGACTGCACCGCGACGGCCTGGACTACTCCCAGATCGCGGTGTTCTACCGCACGAACAGCCAGTCCCGCGCGCTCGAGGAGATCTTCATCCGGGCCGCACTGCCCTACAAGATCATGGGGGGGACCAAGTTCTACGAGCGCGCCGAGATCAAGGACGCCCTCGCCTACCTCATCGCCGTCGCCAACCCCGCCGACGAGATGGCGGTGCGTCGCATCCTGAACAAGCCGCGCCGGGGGATCGGCGAGGTCACCGCGACCGCGATCGCCCGGTACGCCGCCGACGAGCAGATCACGTTCCGTGACGCCCTCGCAAACGCCTCCGCACTCGGCGTCGGCCCCAAGATCCAAGCGGCGATCACGCAACTCGACGCGGTGATCGCCGAGGCGTCCGACCTCATGCTGCCGCGCTCCGGAGAGATCGCGCCGCCGACCGTGGTGGCCGAGGGCCTGCAGCTCCTGCTGAACCGGTCCGGGTACTCCGATGCCCTGCGTGCCAGTCGCGACCCACAGGACGAGGCCCGTCTGGAGAACCTCGACGAGCTCGTCGCGGTCGCCCGTGAGTTCGCCCGCAACAACCCGGAGGGGACCGTCATCGACTTCCTCACGGAAGTCGCACTGGTCGCCGACGCCGACGACCTCGACGACGCGTCGGGGTCGGTGTCGCTGATGACGCTGCACACCGCGAAGGGCCTCGAGTACGACGCCGTGTTCCTCACCGGCGTCGAAGAGGATCTGATCCCGCATCGCATCTCGGCGGGCGAGCCCGGCGGACCGCAGGAAGAGAGGCGACTGTTCTACGTCGGCATCACCCGCGCCCGCAAACGCCTCTACTTGTCCTTGGCGATGACCCGGGCGCAGTTCGGCGAGGTCACCGTCGCGATGCCCAGCCGCTTCCTCCAGGAGATCCCGGCAGAGCTGCTGCACTGGCGCCAGTCGCCCGGTGATGTCAACTCCCGCGGCGGCACCCGCTCGCGGGCGCTCAACTCCCGCGGCGGGTCGTCACGCGGTGGGGGCGGTGGCCGCTACGGCGACGACCTCGCACCGCTGGGACGTCGGGAACCGAAGGCGGGCCTGGAGAAGTTCACCAACCGCATCCCGTCGAAGGTCCGCGACAACGGCGACATGGTGCTCGCGCCCGGCGACCGCATCCGTCACGACGACTTCGGCGAGGGACGCATCGACACCCTCACCGGCGAGGGGGCCAAGCGCGTCGCGCACGTGCGGTTCGACGCGGTCGGTCCCAAAAAACTCCTCGTGAAGATCGCGCCGATCGAGAAGATCGGCTGAGAGCACGCCGCATCCGGATGGCTCCGCGCCGCCCACGGGATAGTCTCGAGGGGATGGCTTTCTTCTCCCGCCGCAAGCGCGAAGACTCCGAGCCCGATCGTTCCCGTGAGGGAGCCTCCGAGCCGACGGAGTCGACGGACGCCCCGAAGACCGATGACGACGCCACGTCGAGCCCGGAGGTCGACGCCGCAGAAGCGGCCGCGTCGGTGAACATCTCGATGTCGTCCTTCCGCGGCCTCGGCGGCGGGCAGGCCACGCCGACCGCCCCGCGCGGGTCGGACGCCTCGTCATCGATGGTGGCCGACGCCCAGGCGTCCCGGCCCGGCGCGACCGACAACGCCACGGCGACCCCGAAGCAGGGCGGTCCGGCGCGTGCCGAGTCGATCCCCGGGGTGCGTGACAACGTGCCCGTCCGTGAGGCGATCAGAAAGCTCCCGGACACGGCGCCGGCGGACGGTCTGCTCGAGGTCGCCCGCCAGCTGCTCCAAGGTCATCTCTTCCTCCGCGTCAAGGGCGATGCCCGGGCGCTGCTCTCGGAGGGCAAGAACCTGCCGCTGGCGGTCACGAAGATCGGCGAGAAGCAGTTCGTGCTCGCCTACAGCAGCGGAGCGGCCCTGCAGAAGAGTCTCGCCGCCGACAACGACGCGCAGACCTCGGCGGTCGGCCAGCCGGTCTCCGCCGTGCTGAAGTACGTGCTCAGCGGCACCTACGCCGGACTCATCATCGACCCGGCCTCCGCCCCCGCGCGGGCGGTCGTGCCGCGCGAGCTGATCGAGAAGATGCTCGAGCAGGCCGACGAGAAGCTCGCCATCAAGACGCTGCTGTCGAGTCCGCGCACCGACTCCACGCCCGAGGCGGTCGTCGAGGCGATCCCCGGAGCCCGTCTGTGGGTCGCGGTGGGCAAGGCGCCCGACGGCGAGAAGATGGGCATCGCCCAGGGCCGCGCCGACGACGGCACGCGGTACCTGGAGGTGTTCACGCACCCGCTCGAGGTCGCGGCGATGAAGCGCAAAGACCAGCCGGCACCGGTGACGGCCGCCCAGCTGGCCGGCGCCCTGACCGCGGACCCGGAGATCGGCGGCATCGTCATCGACCCAGGGGGTCCGTGGATCCGGTTGAGCCGCGACCAGCTCGCGCCGGTCATCGCGCTCGCCTGACCCGCACCCCCACACGAAACCACCCCTGCTCGTCGAGACCACCCGAATCGGCGTCGAAACGGGGTGGTTTCGTCGCATCGAGGTGGTTTCGTCGATGCGGGGCTCGCCCTAGGGTCGGGATATGGCGTCCGAGCGCATCACCCTGACCGTCCCCGGGCCGCACGGCGACAGAGAGGTCGGGCTGTCGAGCCCGCGGCGTGAGTTGTGGCCGGATTCGGGGATCACCAAGCGCGACCTCGCCGAGTACATGATCGCCGTCTCCGGGCCGTTCCTCACCGCGAACGGCGATCGCCCGGTCTCCCTCGAACGCTTCCCCGACGGAATCGACGGTGAGCGCTTCTACTCCAAGAACCCACCCAAAGGGGCGCCGGATTTCGTCGAAGCCGCGACCGTCACCTACAACAGCGGGCGCAGGCATCCGCAACTCGTGCTCACCGAACCGGCCGCGACGGTGTGGGCGGTGCAGATGAACACCGTCGTGTTCCACCCGTGGGCATCCCTCGCCGCCGATACCGACCGGCCGGTCGAGCTGCGCATCGACCTCGACCCTCACGGTGCCACCGACTTCGACGACGCCGCGGCGGTGGCACCCGAGCTTCGCGCCGTGCTCCGGGATGCGGGGCTGGAGCCCTGGGTGAAGACCAGTGGGAGCCGGGGGCTGCACGTGTTCTGCCCCATCGAGCCGACCCACGAGTTCCTCGATGTCCGGCACGCCGTCATCGCGGTCGGCCGTGAGCTCGAGCGACGCCTCCCCGAGCGGGTCACCACGGCGTGGTGGAAGGAGGAGCGCGGCGATCGGGTGTTCGTCGACTTCAACCAGGCCAATCGCGACCGCACGATGGCCGGTGCCTACAGTCCGCGGGCGCTGCCCGGCGCGCCGGTGTCGACCCCGATCACGTGGGAGGAACTCGAGGCCGGGGTGGACCCGGCGTCGTTCACCGTGCGAAGCATCCCGGAGCGGATCGCGACGGTCGGCGATCCCTGGGCGGACCTCGCCTCACGGCCCGGACGGATCGACACTCTGCTGGAGTGGTGGGCGGGCGACCTCGACGCCGGACTCGGCGAGCTGCCCTTCCCGCCGGATTTCCCGAAGATGCCGGGCGAGCCGCCCCGGGTGCAGCCGAGTCGGGCGAAGAAGGATCGCTAGGCTCATCGACACACCGCTCATGGAAGGACGGTCATGACCGACGCGCAGGCGCCCCTGCTCGACCGCGTGTTCGCGCGCCTGCTCGCCACGCCGTGGCTGATGAGGCTACCGATCCCGATGTACCGCCATGGGCTCGGGTGGATGCTCGGGGACCGGTTCGTCATGATCGAGCACCTCGGGCGCTCCAGCGGCGAGCCGCGATTCGTCGTGGTCGAGATCATCTCGCGCGAACGCAACGTGATCCGGGTCGCGTCGGGGTTCGGGACCCGATCGCAGTGGTACAAGAACCTCGTCGCGAACGGCGTCGCATACCTGTCCACGGGGAGGGCCCGCCGCGTTCCGGCGCACGTGCGCATCCTGTCCGGAGACGAATGCGACCGTGTGCTGGCCGCGTATGCGCTCGCGAACCCCACGGCCTGGAAGCACCTCAAGGGCGCGATGGACAGCATCGCCGGCGGCGACGCGGGGATCCCCGTGATCGAATTCACCCCGCCTCGAGCCGAGTGAGCGGTCAGACGAGGACGTCACCCAGGTCGTAGGCGGCGACCGTCTCCAACTGGTCGTACGTGCACGACGACGGTTCGCGCTCCGGCCGCCAGCGGGCGAACTGCACCGTGTGGCGGAAGCGGTGCCCCTCGAGCTGGTCGTAGCGAACTTCCAGGACGCGTTCCGGGCGCAGACGGACGAAGCCCGCGTCTCGACCCCCCGAAAACCTCGACTTCTCGGCCTCGCCGGTCACCGCCACCCCGTCGTCGTTCCGGACGACGAGGGGCTCGAGCTCGTCGATGAGCTCCCGTCGCCGTTTGTCCGTGAAGGCGGCGACCCCGCCGACGTTCCACAGCTTCCCGTCGCCGTCGTACAGGCCGACCAGGAGCGAGCCCACCCCGGATCCCGACTTGTGCACCCGATATCCGAACGTGACGACGTCGGCGGTGCGGGCGTGCTTGATCTTGAACATCGCGCGCTTGTTCGGTGCGTACGGTTCGGCGAGGGGCTTCGCGATCACGCCGTCCAGGCCGGCGCCTTCGAACTGCGCCAGCCACTGTTCGGCGGCGGCCGGGTCGTCGGTGGTGCGGGTCACGTGAACCGGATGCGGCACGTCCCCCAGCAGATCGACCAGCTCGGCGCGACGCGCCCCGAACGGTTCCGGCTGCAGGTCGCGGTCGCCACGAGCGAGGAGGTCGAACGCGACGAGCATCGCCGGGGTCTGCTCCGACAGCATCGTCACGCGCGAGGCTGCGGGGTGGATGCGCTGGGTGAGGGCTTCCCAGTCGAGACGCTCCGCGCCGGTCGGGCCGGTGGGGACGACGATCTCCCCGTCGATCAGGCACGGCTCGGGGAGGATCCGGGTGAACGCCCCAACGAGTTCCGGAAAGTAACGCGTGAGGGGCTTCGCCCCGCGGCTGCCGATCTCGACGCGCTCGCCGTCGAAGGACACCAACGCGCGGAATCCGTCCCACTTCGGTTCGAAGCTGAGGCCTCCCGGCGTCTTCGCCGGGTCCGGAACCGTCGGCACCGACTTCGCGAGCATCGGCTGCGGGATCTGGTAGGTCACGTCAGGCCTCGATCGGATCCTTCGGGCGCGCCCAGCGTGCGGGGCGCCCGGGGCCGTCCCAGACCTGGATGACCCCCCACACCGCGGCGGCGATCGGCACGGCGAGGACCGCGCCGACGATGCCGCCGAGCACCGTGCCGACGGTCAGGGCGACCAGGATGACGAACGCGTGCAACTTCATCGAGCGGCCCATGAGGAACGGTTGCAGGAAGTTCCCCTCGAGCTGGTTCACCAGCACCACGACACCGACCACGAACAGGGCGTTGACCCAGCCGTTGGCCACCAGGGCGACCAGCGCCGCGAGCGTCCCTGCCAGGGTCGCACCGACGATCGGGATGAAGGCGAGGAGGAACACCAACACGGCCAGGGGGATCGCCAGCGGCACCTGCAAGATGAGCAGGCCGATGAGGATGCCGATCGCGTCGACGAGGGCCACCGTCGCGGTGCCGCGCACGTACGAGCCCAGCACCGACACCGTCTTGTCGCCGATGCGGCGCGCACGCACGTAGTCGTCGCCGCGGAACGGCCGCAGCAGGAACTCCCACATCTGCGGGCCGTCCTTGAGGAAGAAGAAGAGGATGACCACCAGCAGCACGAACCCGGTGACGAAGGTCGCGACCGCGCTGACGCCCGCGAGCGCGCCGGATCCGAACTGGGCGCTTGTGACGAAGTCGGTCGCGGTGGCGAGCCATTCGTCGATCTGATCCTGGTTCGGTGCGATCGGAAGATCCTGCGCCCACGAGATGACCGACGTGATGCCGTCCTGGGCGGAGGAGTAGAGCTCGTCCCACTGGTCCTGCACGGCCCAGACGATGAGCCAGCCGACGCCGGTGAGGATCAGGACGGTCGCCAGGAGCGCCAGGAGGGTGGCGACGATCGAGGGCACCCCCCGTGCGCGCATCCATCCCATCACCGGCCAGAACGCGCACGCGATGATCAGCGCCAGCGTGAGGGGGATGACCACGACCGTCAGCTGCCGCATCCCCCAGATCGCGGCGGCGACGACGACCACCACGACGATGATCTGCACGGCGCGGGTCGCGAGTCGACCGAATCCGTCGGTCCACAGGCGCCACGGGGCACGCCGAGTCTGTTCCTCGGCGAGGGACGGGTCGAGCTGGACGTGCTGTGGTTCGCGGCGGAAGAGGCCCATGTCGTTGAGGCTACCCACTCGCCCGACACGGATGCGCCCCCTTGCGCCGGCGCATCCGGGCCGCAACGCGCTCAGGCGAAGGCGCTCATCCCGGTGATGTCGCGACCGATCAACAGCGCCTGGATGCTCTCGGTGCCCTCGTAGGTGTGGATGGCCTCGATGTCGGCCATGTGCTGCATGACGCCGTTCTCGAGCAGGATGCCGTTTCCGCCGAGCAGGTCCCGCGCGGTCGAGGCGATTCGACGCGCGGTCCGCGTGTTGTGGTACTTCGCCAGCGACGCCTGCGTGGGCCGGAGGCCGCCGGAAGCTTCGAGATCGGCCAGGTGGCGACAGTACAGCTGCATCGCGGTGAGCTCCTCGAGCATCTGCGCGAGGCGCTCCTGGACCATCTGGAACGTCGCCAGCGGCTTGCCGAACTGCACGCGCTGGCGTGCGTACGACAGGGCGGCCTCGTAGCACGCGGTGGCGTGGCCGAGCGCCGACCACGCGACCCCCGAGCGGGTGGAATAGAGCACGACGGAGGCGTCTTTGAACGACCGCGTGCCGGGGAGGACCGCGTCGTGCGGCACGCGCACGTCCTCGAGGGTGATGTGGGCCTGATGGATGGCGCGAAGCGAGACCTTGCCGGTGATGACCGTCCCGATGTATCCCGGGGTGTCCTGCTCGACCAGGAAGCACCGGACCGCACCGTGGTCGTCGGAGGTCTCGTCGTCGACGCGCGCCCAGACGAAGGTGATGCCGCCGGATGCGCCGTTGCCGATCCACTTCTTCGTCCCCCGCAGCACCCACTGGTCTCCGTCGCGGCGCGCGACGGTCTCGAGGGAGACCGAGTCGGAGCCGTGGTCGGGCTCGGTGAGCGCGAAGGCGCCGAGGACCTCGGCGCGGGCGAGGGGCCGTAGCCATCTCGACTGCTGCTGCGCACTGCCGAACAGGGCCAGGGTCCGCAGGGCGAGGCCCCCCTGCACGGCCAGTACGGTGCCGAGCGAGCCGTCGCCGCGCGAGACCTCCATGTTCACCAGGCCCGCCGCCAGCGGCGAGATGTGCGTGAGATCGGGGTGGTCGATACCGTCGGTCAGCAGATCGAGCTCCCCGAAGCGACGCACCACCTCGAGGGGATACGACGCGGTGTCCCACGCGTCGCGCATCCGCGGGGCGGTCTCATCGACCAGGGTCTTCGCACGATCCCACACGGCGCGGTCGGCCGCGTCGAGGTCGGCGAAGACCGCGTAGTAGTCGGTGCCGAGGCGCTCGTCGAGGTCGTATCGTGCCGTGCGCTCGCCGGGGAGGGAGGTGTCGTCCATGGCATCCTTTCGCTCCGCCCCACTCTAGCGAAACCCAGTGTCGTCAGGTGTGGGACTGAGTTCCACGGAGGCGACGGCGGCGCAGTGCCTTCTCGAGTTCGACGACCACCGGCAGGATGAGCGCGAGGCCCAGGGCGACGAGCCACTGGGTGCCGTCCAGTCCGGTGGTACCGAGGAAGTTCTGCAGGAAGCCCACCTCCACCGCCGCCACGGTCAACGCCGCCGGGATCGACAGCCACTTCACCGCCCCGAGGATCGGCGAGCCGAGCCCCGTTTCGGGGTCGTGCCGCATCACCAGCCCCGCGAACACCGACCCGAGCGCGATGACCACGAACGACATCGTCACCGGAGCGTTCGGCTCGGACGCGCTCAACTGGTCCGGGTAGATCAGCAACGGCACGAGGGTCGCCAGGAAAAGGGTGCCTCCGTACAGCAGCCACATCCCCACCGCGCCCGGGTTGGCGATCGTCTTGTGCGGGTCGCGCGGCGGCTTGCGCATGATGCCGTCCGGAGCCGGATCGATCATGATCACGATGACGGGGAAGATCGTGATGAAGAAGTTCAGGAAAAGCACCATCACCGGCGTCAGCGGGACACCCTCGTTGATCGCGAACACGCTCGCGGTCAAGAACAGCAGCACGAGCGAGAACAGTTGCGACATCTGGAAGCGCACATAGGTGACGACCTTGTCGTAGATCGCCCGTCCGAGCCGCACCGCCTCCACCAGCGTGCCGAAGTTGTCATCGACGAGGATCATCTTCCCCGCCTGCTTGGTCACGTCGCTGCCCGATCCCATGGCCACACCGATGTCGGCCTGCTTCAAAGCGGCCGCGTCGTTGACCGCGTCACCGGTCATCGCGACCACGGCGCCGTCTTCTTGCATGAGGCGGGCCAGGCGCAGCTTGTCCTGCGGGGTCACACGGCCGAACACGTGCAGATCGGGCAGTCGCCGGGTGAGCTCCTCGTCGCTCATCGACTGGATGTCGGCGCCGCTTGCGGCACCGGTCCCGAGTCCGAGCTTCGCGCCGATCGCCGCGGCGGTGATGGCGTGGTCCCCGGTGATCATGCGGACCTCGATGCCCGCTTCGCGCGCGATCCGCACGGCCTCCTTCGACGAAGGACGCAACGGGTCGATGATGCCGACCAGGCCGACGAACGTGAGATCCGTCACGGCGGCCATCGGGTCCTCGGGCATCGGTGCGTCGTCGGCGAGTCGGCGATAGGCGAACGCGAGGACGCGCAGCCCCTTCTCCGACAACGACCGGTTGGCCGTGACGATCGCTTCCCGCTGCTGGTCTAGCGGAACCACACCGTCCGGGGTGGCGGCGGTGCCGCATCGGGCGAGGATGACATCCGGCCCGCCCTTCACGAAAGCCCCCTGGACTTCGCCCTCGCCGAAGTCCACGCGGTGGAAGGTCGCCATGAACTTGTACTCGGAATCGAAGGGCACCTCCGCCAGGCGCGGGTACCGCGCGCGGCTGAGCTCGGCGTCGACGCCCATCTTGGCGGCCAGCACGATCAGCGCGGCCTCCGTGGGGTCTCCGACGACCTCGCCGTCATCGGACACGGTCGCGTCGCTGCACAGGGTCAGGCCGTAGGCGAGGCGGTGGAACGCCGGAACCGGGCTGCCGGCGGCGTGACGGATCTCGCCGCTCTTGGCGTACCCGCTGCCGGAGACGGAATACCACTCGCCCAGGTAGGACAGCGACTCGACGGTCATCTCGTTCATCGTGAGCGTGCCGGTCTTGTCGGAGTTGATGGCGCTGGTCGCACCGAGGGTCTCCACGTCGGTGAGGTTCTTGACCACCGCATTGTGCTCGGCCAACTGACGTGACCCGTTGGAGAGCATCGCCTGCACGAACGTGGGAAGCCCGGTCGGGATGGCCGAGATCGCCATGGAGATGCCCAGCAGCAGGACCGACGCGATCTCCTGTCCGCGCACCAGTCCGAACACGACGATGACGGCCACCGCGCCCCACGCGATCCATCCGAGCACGCCGGTGAGGGAGTCCAATTCACGCTGCAGCGGCGACTTCGACGGGGCCACGGCGGAGAGCATCGAGGCGATGCGGCCCATCTCGGTGCCCATGCCGGTCTCGGTCACCACGATGGTGCCCGTACCGCGGGTGATCTGGGTGTTCTGGAAGACCATGTTCACGCGGTCCCCGAGGGTGGTGTCGGCGTCGAGGACGGCGCCGGCTTCCTTCGCGATCGGCGCGCTCTCGCCGGTGAGGGCGGCCTCCTGCGTCTCGAGGGTCGCCGAACGCAGCAGACGTCCGTCGGCGGGGACCATGTCGCCTGCTTCGAGCGTGACGATGTCGCCGGGGACCAGCGTGGTCGCATCCACAAGGCGGACGCTGCCGTCGCGGATCACCTTCGCCTGAGGCACCTGCATCTTCGCGAGCGCGTCCACCGACGCCTTGGCCTTCATCTCCTGACGGGTGCCCAGCACGATGTTGAGCACGACGAGGGCGGCCACCATGATGCCGACGCTGCGCTGCCCGATGAACAGGCTGACGATCGCGACGACCACGAGCATGACGTTCATCGGATCGGCCAACTGGCGCAACGCGACCTGCCATACCGACGGCGGCGGTTCGGAGACGATCGCGTTGGGACCGTGGTCGGCCAGCCGCCTCGCGGCCTCGGCGGCGGACAGGCCTCGGTCGCGGTCGGTGCCGGAGGAGGCGAGTGCGGTCTCGGGCGAGGTGTCGTACCAGGTGGTCGACGGGCGAGGTTCGACGGTGGTCATGATCGAAAGCTACTCGACCCGGGGCGCCCGCGGCACCCCCCTCGCGGACCCGTCCGGGCCTCGTCGGCAGAGGGGATCAGCCGTCGAGCTCGTCGCGCAGCCGGCGGGTGATCTCGGCGAGGGGCATCCTTCGGGGAAAGGCGGCGACGACGACATCATCCTCGGCCGGGGCGTCATCGGCGAGCACGCCGTACCGACGCCGCACCCCGTCCAACGCCTGCCGCAGCGTCGTGGCGGGGACCCGTTTCGGTCCGCGCAACAGCCGGCGCAACACGTGGTTGTGCACGGCGGTCACCGCGGCCGAGAACCCGACGGCGTCCACGGGGTCGATCCCGGGCAGGGCGCCGCGCAGGTACTCGTCGAAGAGGCGCTCGTATCGGAAGACGGTCACGATCTCGCGGTCGCGCAGCGCGGGCGCACCACGCACGACCGCGTAGCGGCGGCGGGCCAGGTCCGGATCGGCGGCGAAGTGCCGGTACACGTCGAGGGAGGCCTGGCACACCGCCTCCCACGGGTCGTCGTGGCCGATGGCCAGCCACGCGCGCGCACGCTCCAGCAGCAGCTCGTGGTCGGCGAAGACGACGTCGTCCTTGCCGCCGAACTGGCGGAAGAACGTCGAGCGCGACACCCCGGCGGCCTGTGCGATCTGTTCCACCGAGGTGGATTCGAATCCGTGCTCGGCGAAGAGGTCCAGGGCTGCGGCGATCACCGCCGTGCGGGTGTCGGGGGCCGAGGGTGCGTCGCTCATCGTGCCCCGAGCCTAATCCCGCGAGCGGACGCGGCTGTCAACCCGTTGTCGTGGAGACCGGCCGGGGCGTTGCATGAATCCATGACCTCTCTGTGGACCCTCGTGCCGGACCGGATCCCGTCGACCCCGTGGGACGGCAGACGTCCCGACGTCGTGGTGGTCGGCGCCGGCATCACCGGACTGTCCACGGCGCTCCTGCTCGCCCGCGCCGGACGCGACGTCGCGGTGCTCGAGGCGGGTGAAGTCGCCCACTTGGCCTCGGGGTCGAACACGGGCAAGCTGTCGCTGTTGCAGGGGTCGGTCCTGTCGACGTTGCGGCGACATCATCCCGCGTCCCTCGTGCGCGCATACGTCGACGCCAATCGTGACGGCGCGCAGTGGCTGACCTCGTTCGCCGATCAGGCGGGCGTGACGTATTCCCGGCGGACGGCGTACTCGTACGCACAGTCCGCCGACGGTGTCGCGGACGTGGCGGCCGAGACCGCGGCCGCCACGGAGGCGGGGCTGCCGGTGCGGCGTGTGACACCCGACGCCGAGCTGCCGTTCCCGATCGTCGATGCCGTCGCCCTCGACGACCAGGTCGCGATCGACCCCTATCGGGTCGCCGCGGCCCTCGCCCGGGAGGTCGTCGCGGCGGGGGCGACGCTCCATACCGGCGTCCGGGTCACCGGGGTTCGGGTCGTGCCACGCCCCGTGCTCGACACCAGTGCCGGATTCGTCTCCGCGGACGACATCGTCCTGGCCACCGGAGCGCCGCTGACCGACCGGGGTCTCTACTTCGCCAAGACGCGCGGACTGCGCTCATACGGCGTCGCGTTCGACGTCGACGGCGATGTCCCGGACGGTCTGTACCTCTCCGTGGATGCGCCGGTCCGGTCGCTGCGGTCGGTCACCTCCGCGGACGGACCCGTCGTCGGTGCCCGCCTGGTCGTGGGTGGAAACGGCCACCCGGTCGGACGATCCGTGTCGCCGCGCGCCTGCATGGAGGACCTCATCGCATGGACGCGCGCGCAGTTCCCCGGCGCCGACCCGGTCGCATCCTGGTCTGCGCAAGACTACGAGTCACACGACCTCATCCCGTTCGTCGGGGCGATGCCGCGCACCCTCGGGCGGGTGCGCTTCGCGACCGGGTTCGGCAAATGGGGCCTGTCGAACGGTCCGGCCGCCGCCCAACGGATCACCGCGGAGATCATCCGCACGCCCCGCAGCGAGCGACCCTCCTGGATGAACACCATCTCCCGCCGGCTCACCGTCCCGGCCGACCTCGGCCGCGGTGGTGTGGAGAATCTCCGTGTCGGCTGGGAGGCCGCCTCCGGGTGGGTGGACGCACATCGCCACGCGGTCCCGGTGGCACAGCCGAAGGAAGGCGAGGGTGTGGTCGCGCACCGCGGCACGCAACCGGTCGGTGTGTCCACCGTCGACGGCGTCACGCGCGCCGTCGAGGCCGTCTGCCCGCACCTGGGGGGAGTGCTCGCCTGGAACGACGCCGAGAAGTCCTGGGACTGCCCGCTGCACGCGTCGAGGTTCACGGCGGAGGGGACCCGGATCGAGGGTCCTGCGGCGTGCGATCTGCGGCGACTGCCCCGTGTGCCGGGGGAGCCGGTCTCGAGATAGTAGGCTCGATGACTGGTCGATATCTCGACGTCAAGCGATCCCTCGGCGCCGAGAAGGTTCACCACATCACCCACCCATCGCAACAGCGAAGGAACGCACTGTGGATCTGTACGAGTACCAGGCACGCGATCTGTTCGAGAAGTACGAGGTGCCGGTGCTCCCGGGCCTCGTCGCCGACACGCCGGAGGAGGTGCGCGCGGCGGCCGAGAAGATCGGCGGTGTCGTGGTCGTCAAGGCCCAGGTCAAGACCGGAGGCCGCGGCAAAGCCGGCGGTGTGAAGGTCGCCAAGACCCCCGACGAGGCCTACGAGGCCGCCCAGGCCATCCTCGGCCTCGACATCAAGGGACACGTCGTCGAGCGCGTCATGGTCGCCGCCGGGGCCCGCATCGCCGAGGAGTACTACTTCTCGGTCCTGCTCGACCGTGCCAACCGGTCCTACCTGAGCCTGTGCTCGGTCGAAGGCGGCATGGAGATCGAGCAGCTCGCGGTCGAGAAGCCCGAAGCGCTCGCCCGCGTCGAGGTCGACCCGCTCACCGGTGTCGACAAGGCCAAGGCGGTCGAGATCGCCCAGGCCGCCAACTTCCCCGACGACCTCGTCGAGGCCGTCTCGGACGTGTTCGTCAAGCTGTACGACGTCTACAAGGGCGAGGGCGCCACCCTCGTCGAGGTCAACCCGCTCGTGCGCACCGAAGAGGGCGAGGTCATCGCGCTCGACGGCAAGGTCAGCCTCGACGACAACGCCAGCGAGGTGCGCCACCCCGAGCACGAGGAGCTCGAGGACAAGGGCGCCGCGGACCCGCTCGAGGCCAAGGCCAAGGAGTCCGGCCTCAACTACGTCAAGCTCGACGGCGAGGTGGGCGTCATCGGAAACGGTGCGGGCCTGGTCATGTCGACGCTCGACGTCGTCGCGTACGCCGGCGAGAACCACGGCGGCGTGAAGCCGGCGAACTTCCTGGACATCGGCGGCGGCGCCTCCGCGACGGTGATGGCCTCGGGACTGGACGTCATCCTCGGCGACGGGCAGGTCAAGAGCGTCTTCGTCAACGTCTTCGGCGGGATCACCTCCTGCGTGGCCGTGGCCGAGGGCATCGTCAAGGCCCTCGAGATCCTCGGTGACGCCGCCACCAAGCCGCTGGTCGTGCGCCTGGACGGCAACCAGGTCGAGGAAGGCCGGGCCATCCTCGCCGCCGCGAACCACCCCCTCGTCACGCTCGCCGCGGGCATGGACGAGGGCGCCGACAAGGCCGCCGAACTGGCCGCCGCCTGAACCGCATCCGGATAAGGACCAGAAAATGTCGATCTACCTCAACAAGGATTCCAAGGTCATCGTCCAGGGCATCACCGGCGGCGAGGGCACCAAGCACACCGCACTGATGCTGAAGGCCGGCACGAACATCGTCGGCGGCGTCAACGCCCGCAAGGCCGGAACGACGGTCTCGCACACCGACAAGGACGGCGCGTCGATCGAGCTTCCCGTGTTCGGCTCCGTCGCCGAGGCGATGGAGAAGACCGGCGCGGACGTGTCGATCGCGTTCGTGCCCCCGGCGTTCACCAAGAACGCGATGATCGAAGCCATCGACGCCCAGATCGGCTTGCTCGTGGTGATCACCGAGGGCGTGCCCGTCGGCGACACCGCCGAGGCGTGGGCGTACGCCAAGAGCAAGGGCAACACGACCCGCATCATCGGACCCAACTGCCCCGGCATCATCACCCCCGGCGAGTCGCTCGTGGGCATCACCCCGGCCAACATCACCGGCAAGGGACCGATCGGCCTGGTGTCGAAGTCGGGCACGCTGACCTACCAGATGATGTTCGAGCTGCGCGACCTCGGCTTCTCGACCGCCATCGGCATCGGTGGCGACCCCGTCATCGGCACGACGCACATCGACGCCCTCGAGGCGTTCGAGGCCGACCCCGAGACCAAGGCGATCGTCATGATCGGCGAGATCGGCGGTGACGCCGAGGAGCGTGCCGCCGAATTCATCAAGGCGAACGTGACCAAGCCGGTCGTCGGCTACGTCGCGGGCTTCACCGCCCCCGAGGGCAAGACGATGGGTCACGCCGGCGCGATCGTCTCGGGCTCCGCGGGCACCGCGCAGGCCAAGAAGGAGGCCCTCGAGGCCGCCGGCGTGAAGGTCGGCAAGACTCCGTCCGAGACTGCGGCCCTCATGCGCGAGATCATCGAATCGCTCTGATCCGCGCGCGTCTGTCGCGACAGCTCCACCGAATCGCCCCTTTGCACGCGAGCCGCCCCTTTCGGGGCGGTGTGCAAAGGGGCGATTCGTGTGTACGGGGGTGGCGAGGAGGGCCGGGGATGCGGGCGCGTAGGGTGGCGGTATGCCGTTGAGTGGTGAGTACATCCCGTCCACGTCCGAATGGGCCCGCGAGCAGGCCGAGCGATTCGAGGCCTCGGGCGGCACCGAGGCGAACACGATGCGCGGGGTGCCCATCATCGTGCTGACCACCGTCGGCGCCAAGAGCGGGGGGCTGCGCAAGACCGCGCTCATGCGCGTCGAGCACGACGGGCGGTACGCCGTCGTCGCCTCCAAGGGTGGCGCGCCCGACGAGCCGCGCTGGGCGGCGAACATGCGCGCCCACCCGCACGTCGAGCTGCAGGACGGTGCCGACAAGCGCGACTACGACGCCCGTGAGCTCTCCGGCGACGAGCATGCCCTGTGGTGGACGCGTGCCGCCGAGGTGTGGCCGGACTACGACGAGTACCAGACGAAGACCGACCGGCAGATCGCGGTGTTCGTGCTCGAGCCCCGCGAAGCCTGACTCCGCGCGCCCGACGCGCCCCCGCACGATGACCGAGATCGAGACGGTCCGCCTCCCCGCCGGGCACGTCGTGCTCCACGACGCGCGGCGCCGTATCCGACGCGCCGTCGAGCTGGAGCCGTTCGAGATCGCGCGGTTCGCCCTCACCCAGGCCGAGCTCGGCGAGCTGCTCGGGGAGACGGCGCATCACCCGCGGCGCCCGGCGACCGACATCTCCTGGCTGCGGGCGGTGCGCGTGTGCAACGCCGCGTCCGAGTGGGAGGGCCTCGAACCGGCCTACACGGTCGACGGTGACGACGTCACGTGGCACGTCGAATCCGACGGCTTCCGGCTGCCCACCGAGGCCGAGTGGGAGTACGCGTGCCGGGCGGGCTCGGCCGGCGCGCACTACGGGCCGCTGTCGGAGGTGGCGTGGACCGCCGCGGACGGATTGTCCGCCCCGCAGGACGTCGGCGGTCGGCATCCGAATCTCTTCGGCCTGTTCGACACGCTCGGAAACGTGTGGGAGTGGTGCTGGGACTTCCTGGACCCCGCCCGATACGGGGACTACCGGGTCTTCCGCGGCGGTGGCTTCGCCGACGACGCGCACAGCGTGCGGGCCGGCGCGCGCCGCGGAGGCGGACCGCGGATGCACCACGACGACGTCGGTGTCCGCCTCGCCCGCGGCGGGTTCGACGCCCTCGACGCCGCGCAGGGTTGGTCGGCACGCGCGGACGCCGAACGCGGGGACCCCGACGGGCCGTTGCCGTCGGGATGGACCCCGCGCGGCTGACCGGGGGCGTCGGGGGCGATCGATATCCTGACCGCATGGGGCAGACCGCGGGGACCGCGCACCGGTGGCGCACCCGTGAAGCGGTGATCGTGATCGCGGGCGTCGCGGCCGTGATCGCCGTCGTCCTCGGAGTCCTCGCGGTGACCGTCGTGCCGCCTGTGCTGGCGAACCTCTCTGCGGAGGCGGTCGAGACCGACACCGCCGTGCAGATCGCGGAGGGCGGCGCCGCCACGGTGACGGTGCCGGTGGGATGGGTGGTTCGCCGCGCCGACTTCGGCGACGACACCCTGCGGCTGAGCTCCCCCGACGCCGAGATGACGATTTCGCTCGTGGAGTCGGAGGTGGGGCTCGAGGAGGCGTTCGCCGCCGCCACCGACGCATCCGGAGCGGTCACCGAACGGCTCGCTTCGGGTCTCGACGCACGCCACGTCTTCGCCGACGACCACTTCACCGCCGCGGTCGGATCCGGATCCGGATCCGGCGCCGTCGTGGTCCGCGCCGAAGCCGCGCCCGGGGCAGAGCTCGGCCGATACCACGCGGCGCTCGCGCTGATCCTCGACGGTGTGCGGGTGGATGACTCCGACCTTCCCGCACCCGCTCCCGGATCGGGAGCGGAGGGATGAGGCGCCTCGCGGCTGCGGCCCTGATCGCGGTGCTCACCCTCACGGCGTGCGCCGTGCCGACCGACCCCGGCTGGACGCCGCCGTCGTGGCCGGCCCCGCATGTGACGGTCGTCGATCCTCCCGAACCGGTCGATGCCGCCTCGCTCCCGGGCGTGGTCGGTCAGCGTCTGCGCAACGACGACGTGCGCGTGCAATCACGCTGGATGCGCCTGCCCGGTGCCCCGGCGGTGGAAGAGGGCGTCCTGCCCTCGGTCCGTACCGCGATCGAGCGGCAGGAGACGGCCACCGGGACGGGCTACGCGCCGCAGGTCTTCGACGTCGACGCGGGGCTGGGCGAGCGTGCGTGCGTTACGGGATCGACGCGTGCGCCGGCCGCGGACGTCCTCGCCGACCCCGCGCTGGGTCCTCCCGGGGGGACCGGCACCGCGGTGGTGTGCGACATCGTGGTGGCCGTCGGCACGATGATCGGCCAGCGTGTGCGCACCGTCACCGGCGTCGACGGTCGGGCCTCCTCCGACACCTCCGTGCTCCACTACGTCGACACCGCGGACGGCCGTTCGGTCGACGCCGCCGGGCTGTGGCGCGACGACGCCGCCGACCGCCTCTGGGAGGACATCGTCGATGCGATCCGGCGGGAGGCCGGGGCCCTGTCACTCGCGCCCGTCGCGCCGCCCGAAGGTGACGCGGCGGAGCTGATCGCCGCCGCCCTGGCCACGACGGTTCCGGCGGAGGACGGTTCGCTGGTGGTCACGGTTCCGGCGGGGTTCACCGCGCCCGAGCTGGAAGCGCTGGGGATCGCCGCCACCACCGGGCCGAGTCCGGTCGCGGTCGCGCCACCCCGCTCCGCCGAGCTGGTCAGCGATTTCGGAGCCGATCTCGTCGCCGCCGTCGTCGGGGGTGCGCCCTTCACGCCGCCGGTAGGTCCCCCGGCGGGAGCGCGCGAGGTGGACTGCACGCTGTTCCCCTGCGTCTCGCTCACCTACGACGACGGTCCGTCCGAGTGGACCTCGGTGATCCTCGACGCCGCGAGGGAGTACGACGCCGGGCTGACCTTCTTCGCCCTCGGACAGAAAGCGGCGGGTTGGGCCGACACCCTCGCGCGTGCCGTCTCCGAGGGGCACCTCGTCGAGAACCACACGTGGAACCATCCCGATCTGACCACTCTCGAACCCGACCGTGTCCGCGCCGAGATCGACGACACCTCGGCGGCGCTGCAGGCCGCGTCCGGCGAGCCCGTGCGGGCGTTCCGTCCGCCCTACGGAGCCTGGGATCGTGAGGTGCTGCAGATCGCGGGCCTCCCGGCGATCCTGTGGGACGTCGACACCGAAGACTGGAAGCAGCCCGGCGACGATGAGCTCGTGCGTCGCGCGGTCGACCGGCCACGGCCGGGGTCGATCGTGCTTCAGCACGACATCCACGCCAACACCGGTCGCACCGTCGAGCGGGTGATGTCCGGCCTGCGCGACCGGGGTTTCGTACTCGTGACCGTCGCGCAGCTGTTCGGTGGATCGTTCCCGACCCGCGGGGCCTGGCAGTCGGGTCGCTGACCCGTGGGTAGGGTCGATGGCGCATGCATCGCCTCACCGTCGCCCTCCTCGCCGCCGTCGACTCCGCCGTCGCGGCGGCCGTCGGCGTCGCCGTCGTCCTCGCGCCGCTGACCCTGCTGTGGGTCATCGGGCTCGCCGCGCCGGACTGGGGCGCACTGTGGCCGGCGTCGGCGACGATCTGGCAGTTCGGTCACCTCGTCCCGGTCGACATCTCCTTCACCGACGACTATCTGGTCGCAGCCGGCATCAGCGACGAGGCGGCCACCTTCACCCTCTCCCTGGCCCCGTCGGCGTTCGCGGTCTTCACCGCGTTCGCCGGCGTCCGCTCGGGCATCCGCGCCTCCCGCGCCGAAGCATGGGTCACCGGCGCGGCCTCCGGGATCGTCGTGTTCACCGCCGCAGCCACGGCGATCGCCCTGACATCGGTGAACCCGATCGCGGCGACCGGAACCCTCACGGCGATCGCCGCACCCGCGCTGGTGTACGCCGTACCCCTGGTGACCGCCGCGGTCGTGACCGAGTGGCGGGAATCGTCCGAGGGCCCGATCGCCGACCTCCGCGATCGCATCGAGGGGGCATCCGAGCGGTGGCGGGAGATCCCGGGTGAGGTCGCCCGGGGGATCGGCATCTGCATGGCCGCGCTGGTCGGCGCAGGCGCCCTCGCGCTGACGTCCGCGATCGCGTCGCGCATCGGCGAGATCCTCGCGCTCTACCAGTCCGCCCACGTCGACGCACTGGGTGCCGTGATGCTCACGCTCGGCCAGTTCGCCTACCTGCCCACCCTCGTGGTGTGGGGGCTCTCGTTCGTCGCGGGACCGGGCGTGGGCCTCGGCACCGGCGCCACCGTGGCGCCCGGCGGGACCACCGTCGGTGTGTTGCCCGGGATCCCCGTCCTGGGCGCCGTCCCGGAATCGACCGACAGCTGGCTGCTGATGCTCGTGCTCGTGCCGATCGCCGCCGGAGCCTTCGCCGGATGGGTCGCGCGCTCCCGGCTGGCCTCCTCCGGCTCCGAGGGGTGGGCGCCGCGCATCACCGCCGTCGCCGGGATCGCCGCCGGCAGCGCGGGCGTCACCGCGCTGCTGGCGTGGGTGGCGTCCGGGTCGCTGGGGCCCGGCCGACTCGCCGACGTGGGTCCGGACCCCGGCGCGGTGGCGCTCGCCGTGGGAGGCGAGGTGCTCGTCGGGGCGGGCATCCTCCTGCTGTCCCCGCGCGGTGCGCTCGCGTGGATGGTCGGGGAGGAGTCCTCCGCGCGTGCGGACCCCGCGCCGGCCGCCGAGGTCGCCGAGACGGTCGACCTCGGCGCCCGTGGGGAGCGCGCGGCACCGCCGGTAGACTGACCGCGTGCTCTCGGTCGTCGTCCTCATCTCCGGCACCGGGTCGAACCTCCGGGCTCTTCTCGACGCGGCGGCCGAACCCGGTTTCCCGGCGCGCGTGATCGCCGTCGGCGCCGACCGGGAGGCCGACGGTTTCGCCCATGCCGAGGCCTACGGCATCCCGACCTTCCTGGTGCCGTGGCGTGAGTTCGACTCCCGCGAGCAGTGGGGTGCACAGCTGGACGCCCAGCTGTCGGTGTGGAACCCCGACCTGGTCGTGCTCAGCGGGCTCATGCGGCTCCTGCCGGTCTCGCTGGTGGACCGATGGTCGCCGCGCATCATCAACACCCACCCCGCGTACCTGCCCGAATTCCCCGGCGCCCACGGCGTCCGCGACGCGCTCGCCGCCGGCGTCGACCGCACCGGCGCCAGCGTCATCGTCGTCGACAACGGCGTGGACACCGGGCCCATCCTCGCCCAGGAGCGCATCCCGGTCCTGCCCGAAGACGACGAGCACACCCTGCACGACCGCATCAAGCCGGTCGAGCGCCGCCTTCTCATCGACGTGGTGCAACGCATCGCGACGGGAGACCTCGACCTGGCCGCGGCAGCACCCGCGACCTGACACCCGAACGAAGGAGTCCCATGGCCGGTCCCAGCCACGACCCGTCCCTCTACCGCGCCCGTGACATCGTCCCGATCCGCCGAGCACTCATCTCGGTCAGCGACAAGACCGGACTGCTCGAGCTGGCGGGGGCGCTCGCCGGCGCCGGTGTCGAAATCGTCTCGACCGGCTCCACCGCGGCGACCATCCGCGAAGCCGGGCACGAGGTCACCGACGTCGCGGCCGTGACCGGATTCCCGGAGTCGCTGGACGGACGCGTCAAGACCCTGCACCCCGGCGTGCACGCCGGCCTGCTCGCCGACCTCCGTCTGGAGCACCACGAGGCGCAGCTGTCCGAGTTGAGCATCCAGCCCTTCGACCTCGTCGTGGTCAACCTCTACCCGTTCGTGCAGACCGTCGCCTCGGGCGCCGAAGGCGACGCGGTCGTGGAACAGATCGACATTGGTGGCCCCGCGATGGTTCGTGCGTCGGCGAAGAACTACGCCAACGTCGCCATCGTCGTCTCGCCCGAGTCGTACCCCGCCATCGCCGACGCCGTCACCGCCGGCGGGACGAGTCTGACCCAGCGCAAGGATCTCGCCGCCCGCGCCTTCGCGCACACGGCCGCGTACGACACCGCCGTGGCGACATGGTTCGCCGAGGGCACCCTGGTGGAGGAGGAGCTTCCCGAGCACCTCACGATCAAGGCGGAGCGCCTCGCGACGCTGCGGTACGGCGAGAACTCGCATCAGCGCGCCGCCATCTACTCGCGCGCCGGTGGGCACGGCATCGCCCAGGCGACCCAGCTGCAGGGCAAGGAGATGTCGTACAACAACTACGTCGACGCCGATGCGGCCCTGCGCGCCGCGTTCGACATGGTCAAGCCCGCCGTCGCGATCATCAAGCACGCCAATCCGTGCGGTATCGCCGTCGCCGCGCCACAGGCGCTCGATCCGATCGCCAGCGCCCACCTGCGCGCACACGAATGCGATCCGGTCTCCGCGTTCGGGGGCGTCATCGCCGCCAACCGCACCGTGACCCTCAAAATGGCCGAGAACCTGCGCGACATCTTCACCGAGGTGATCGTCGCACCCGACTTCGAGCCCGAGGCGCTGGAGGTGTTCGCGCTGAAGAAGAACCTGCGTGTGCTGCAGCTTCCCGGCGACTGGCGTCAGGAGCGCATGGACGTGCGCCTGGTCTCGGGCGGACTGCTGCTCCAGGACGCGGACCGCTTCCCGGACGACATCGAGTCGGTCGCCAAGAACTGGGAGCTCGTCTCGGGGGAGCGTCCGAGCGACGAGGAGATGACGAACCTCATCTTCGCGTGGAAATCGTGCCGTGCCGTGAAGTCGAACGCCATCGTGCTGGCCAAGAACTCCGCCACGGTCGGCATCGGCATGGGCCAGGTCAACCGCGTCGACTCGTGCCGCCTCGCCGTCGAGCGGGCCGGAGACCGGGCCGCCGGCTCGATCGCGGCCTCCGACGCGTTCTTCCCGTTCGCCGACGGACCGCAGGTGCTCATCGACGCAGGTATCACCAGCATCATCCAACCGGGTGGGTCGGTCCGTGATCAGGAGGTCGTCGACGCCGCGCGCGACGCCGGCATCACGATGTTCTTCACGGGCGAGCGCCACTTCTTCCACTGACGTTCCGTCTCATCCACGGACGATCCGTCTCATCCACGGACGTTCCGCGGGGTGGCGCCGCATCCGGCATCCCACCCGCACGCATGTCCCCTTTTCGGTCGTCTCCGCTCCCGCGGACGACCGAAAAGGGGACATGCTCTGTCTGCAGGGTGGGGGTCAGGTGGACGGGCGGCCGAACTCCTCCAAGAAACGCAGCCACACCTCGCTGATCGTCGGATAGGCCGGGACGGCGTGCCACAGCCGGTCCACGGGCACCTCGCCCACGACCGCGATCGTGGCCGCGTGCAGGAGCTCGGCCACATCCGGTCCCACGAAGGTCGCCCCCACGAGCACGCCCCGGTCGGTGTCGATCACCGCCCGGGCCCTGCCGCGGTAGTCGTCGCTGTGGGTGGACGAGCCGGCCACCCACCCGAGGTCGTAGTCGACGACCCGGACGGTGCGTCCCGCTTTCCGCGCGGACGCGGCGGTCAGCCCGACCGACGCGACCTCCGGGTCGGTGAAGGTCACCTGCGGCACCGCGTCATGATCGGCGGTGGCCACGTGGGTGCCCCACGGGGCGTCGTCGACGGCGGCGCCGGTCGCGCGCGCGGCGATGACATCACCGGCCGCCCGGGCCTGGTACTTCCCCTGGTGGGTGAGCAGGGCGCGGTGGTTGGCGTCACCGACGGCGTACAGCCAGTCGAACCCGTCCACACGCAGGGTGTCGTCGGTCTGCAGCCAGGAATCGGGTTCGAGGCCGATCGTCTCGAGCCCGAGGTCGCCGGTGCGCGGGATGCGGCCCGTGGCCACGAGCACCCGCTCGGCCGCCACCCGCGTGCCGTCCGACAGGTCGAGGACGGCGCCGGTGTCGGTGCGACCCGCCGCGGTCACCTCCACGCCGGTGCGTACCGTCGCGCCCATCCCGGTGAGGGACTCCGCGACCATCTCGCCCGCGAAGGGCTCCATCCCTCCCAGCAGGCCGGAGCGCGCGATCACGGTCACCTCGGTGCCGAACCCCGCGTACGCGGTGGCCATCTCGGAGCCCACCACACCGCCGCCGAGGATGGCGAGACTCTGCGGGATCTCGCGGGCGCTGGTCGCCTCGCGACTGGTCCACGGCTCGACCTCGGCGAGGCCCGGGATATCGGGCAGCATCGCCGCAGACCCGGTGCACACGGCCACGGCGTGGCGGGCGATGAGTGTCTGGGAGTCGCCGGAGGAATCGGTGACGACGAGGGTCTTCTCCCCCGTGAACCGGGCATGACCGCGCACGAGTTCGATGCCGGCACGCTCGACCCACTTCGCCTGCGACGAGTCGTCCCAATCGTGCGTCATCGCGTCGCGGCGGCGGAGGACCCCCGCCACGTCGACGCCGCCTGTGACGGCCTGCTTCGCGCCGTCGACCGCGCGGGCCGCGCGCAGCGCCGCGGCGCTGCGCAGCAGCGCCTTCGAGGGCATGCACGCCCAATACGAGCACTCGCCGCCGACCAGCTCGGCCTCCACGATCGCCGTGCGCAGGCCTCCCTGCACCGCCCTGTCGGCGACGTTCTCGCCCACCGCCCCGGCGCCGACGACGATGACATCGAATTCACGTTCTGACATGGCCGTCACGCTACCGGTGTCGTCGGCGCGGGGACAGGCCTTGCATGTCCTGCCCGCAGATGCGAGACGCACCGCCGCCGTCCGCGCCGCTCGCGGGCCGCATCCGCACCGGGGCGGGCATTCGCGGTCATGGCCGATTTCCGCCAGGAACGACGTCGCCGACATGGCAGTGTGGAGCCATGACCACCCCGGCGATGAGCTTCGACGAGCGCTATCGTGTGATCCGGTCGCGGGACCGTCGCTTCGACGGGCAATTCGTCACCGCGGTCCGCTCCACCGGGATCTACTGTCGCCCCAGCTGTCCGGCCCGCACACCCAAAGAGGCCAACGTCACCTTCTACGCCACATCCGCGGCGGCGCACGAGGCCGGATACCGCGCGTGCAAGCGCTGCCTCCCCGAGGCCGCGCCTGGCTCGCCGCAATGGAACCTGCGCGGCGACGTCACGGCGCGGGCGATGCGCCTCATCGCCGACGGTGTCGTCGAGCGCGAAGGGGTGCCCGGACTGGCCGGGCGGCTCGGGTACTCGTCGCGCCACCTCACGCGCCTGCTCGCCGCCGAACTCGGCGCCGGCCCCCTCGCCCTGAGCCGCGCACACCGGGCGCATACGGCGCGCATGCTTCTGGTCGGCACGGACATGCCCGCCGCCGACGTGGCGTTCTCCGCGGGGTTCCGCAGCGTCCGGCAGTTCAACGACACGGTGCGGGAGGTGTTCGGGATGACACCCCTCCGCCTCCGCGCCACGCGCAGGGTGGGCGGCGCGGAGGCCGCGACGCCGGGGGCGATCGACCTGCTGCTTCCGCACCGCGCTCCGCTGGACGGCGCCGGGCTGTTCGCATGGATGGCCGCCCGGGCCGTCCGCGGCGTCGAGGCCGCCGATGCGTCATCCTTCTCGCGGGCCGTGAGACTCCCCGGCGGTGTCGCCCGGTTCCGGATCCGTCTGGAGGAGGGCCGGGTGCGGCTGAACGCACGCCTGGACCACGTCGGAGATCTTCCCGTGCTGGTCACCCGCGTAAGGCGTTTGTTCGACCTCGACGCCGACCCGGTCGCGGTCGACGAAGCCCTCTCGCAGCATCCCGAGCTCACCGGACCGGTGGCGGCGGTCCCGGGTATCCGGGTCCCCGGGGCCGCAGACCCGCACGAGATGCTCATCCGGGCGATGGTCGGTCAACAGATCACCGTGGGTGCCGCGCGCACCGCGCTGACCGCCCTCACGGACCGGCTGGGGGAGCGGATCGAACCGCACGAGGGCATCGACCGGCTGTTCCCCACCATGACGGCCATCGCCGAACACGGGCACGACGTGCTGCGTGGTCCGGCGGCCCGCATCCGTGCGATCACCGGTGCCGCCGCGGCACTGGCCTCGGGCGAGCTGGTCCTCGGGCCCGGCGACGACGGCGCGGAGCAGCGTGCCGCCCTGTTGGCGCGCCCCGGGATCGGGCCGTGGACCGCGGACTACGTGCGGATGCGCGTGCTCGGCGACCCCGACGTGACCTTGCCCGGTGATGTGGCCGTGCGATCCGGCGCGGCGGCGCTCGGCATCCCGAGCGACCCCCGTGGACTGTCCGCGTGGGCCGAGCGTCTCTCTCCGTGGCGCAGCTACCTCACCGCTCATCTGTGGGCCGCCGCGCCGGTCGCTGCGCGCGGCGCCCGCGCGCGGCGGGTCGTGGGTCCCACCGATGCGCGAAACCGCATCTCACCCACCCCTGAATCCGAACCGGCCCCGGCACCCGAACCGATTCAGGCCCCGAACCGGGAGGCATCATGACCGCGACGCTGCAGACCCTCGACACCCCGGACGGGGCCTTCACGATCCTCGCCGACGAGGACGGACGCGTGCTGGTCTCGGGCTGGACCGCCGACGCCGACGCGATCCTCGCGCGACTGCGTCCCGATCGCCGCCCCGGCGAGGTGCGCGTGGTCGCCGGTGAGGCGCCCGCGTCCGAGGCCGTCGCCGCGGTCGCCGCCTACTACGGCGGAGACCTCCGGGCCATCGACGATGTCGCCGTGTCGCAGACGGGCACGGCACTCCAGCGCGCCGGATGGGACGCGCTGCGCCGGATCGCCCCGGGACGTCCGCTCAGCTACACCGAGCTGGCCGTCGCACTCGGGTCGCCGCGGGCGGTGCGCGCGGCCGCGGCGATCTGCGCCCGCAACGCCCCGGCCCTGTTCGTGCCGTGCCACCGGGTGTGCCGATCCGACGGCGGCCTCGGTGGATTCGCCTGGGGGCTCGAGGTCAAGCAGGCCCTCCTGGCGCGCGAATCCGTGGTCGACTGAGGCGAGGGCATCCCGGAACCTTCCCCGGGAACCTCCGCGCCGAGGCCGCCGTCGACGATTCGCTTGCGGTCCCCGTCGTCGCACGGATATTCTGGACGGCTGTCGCCGATCGTGACTGTTTCGAACCCCAGGAGGATGCCATGTCCCACGCCGCCGCTGTGAAGAGCGCATCCATCCTGATCATCGGGTTCCGCACGATTCCCTGCCGCGCCCGCTGAGTCCTCCCGCGCACCGGGATGCGCGTCGCGGGCACCTTCGGCCCTTCCGTGCGTTCATCGGTACGAACGCCCTTCCTCCCCGCGCCGATCGGCGCCTCCCCACCGCCTCGTCCGCGGTTCGCTCCACCACTCCCACAAGGATCATGACCATCACCGCCGCTCCCGACCACACCGATCCGACTCCGCCTCGCCTCTCGACCCCGCGCGCGCTCGCGCGATTGCTGCCCTTCGCCAAACCGGTCCTCCCGCGTCTGGCGCTCGGCGGTGTCAGCGCCCTCGGCGCGAGCATCCTCGCCCTCATGATCCCGTTGATCCTGGAGGAGGTCGTCCGGGGGCCCATCGCGTCGGGGTCGACCGTCCTCATCGCGTGGGGCGCCGCCGCGATCCTCGGGCTCGGCCTGGCCGAAGCCCTCATGGTGTGGCTGCGTCGCTGGTTCGTCCTCGCACCGGCGACGCTCATGGAATACGACATCCGGCAGACGTTCTACTCGCGTCTGCAGCGCCTGCCCGTCGCGTTCCACGACCGGTGGCAGTCCGGGCAGCTGCTCAGTCGCATGATGCAGGACATCAGCATGCTGCGCCGCTGGATCGCGTTCGGCCTCGTCCTGCTCGTGGTCAACGTGCTCACGATCCTCGTCGGCGCCGCGTTGCTGTTCCGGTGGCACTGGGCACTCGGCACGATCTTCCTGGTCACCTCCGCCCCGCTGTGGTACGCCGGGTACCGGTTCGAGAAGACCTACGGCACCCTGGCCCGGCAGAGTCAGGACCAGGCCGGCGACCTCGCGACCAGCGTCGAGGAGAGCGTCCACGGCATCCGCGTGCTCAAGGCCTTCGGTCGAGGCTCGCATGCGTTGAAGAAGTTCACCCGGCAGGCCGAGACCCTGCGGGAGACCGAGCTCGACAAGGCCCGCGCGGTCGGCTGGATCTGGTTCTGGCTGGTGCTGCTGCCCGACATCGCGTTCGCGCTGTGCCTCGGTGCGGGCATCTACCTCGTCGCGATGGGCCAGCTCGGCGTCGGTGAACTCGTGGCGTTCTTCGCGATGACGACGATCCTGCGGTGGCCCGTGGAATCGATCGGATTCCTGTTCTCCTTCCTGCTGGATGCGCGGACCGCGACCGATCGCATCTTCGAGGTGTTCGACGAGGAGAACCCGATCGTCGACCCGGACGAGCCGAAGACCATCGACCAGCCGCGCGGTGAGCTCGCCTTCGAGGGCGTCCACTTCCGCTACCAGGATGCCCGCGACCACGAGCGCGACCTGCTCGACGGCGTCGACCTGGTGCTCCGCCCGGGGGAGACGATGGCGCTGGTCGGCCTCACCGGCTCGGGCAAGACGACGCTGACGACCCTGCCCGGCCGTCTCTACGACGTCACCGCCGGCCGCGTCACCGTCGACGGCGTCGATGTGCGCGACCTGAAGCTGGCCGAGCTGCGCACCCACGTCGGTATGGCTTTCGAGGACGCCACCCTGTTCTCCCAGACGGTGCGGGAGAACGTGTTGCTCGGACGCGAGGACCTCGAGCGCGGGAGCGACGAGGCCGAGCGTATCCTCCGCGAGGCCCTCCAGGTGGCCCAGGCCCACTTCGTCGACGACCTCCCGCGCGGCGTGGAGACCGTCATCGGCGAGGAGGGGCTGAGCCTTTCCGGGGGGCAGCGCCAGCGGCTCGCCCTGGCACGCGCGGTGGCGGCACGCCCGTCGATCCTCGTGCTCGACGATCCGCTGTCGGCGCTCGACGTCGACACCGAGGCCCTGGTGGAGGATGCGCTACGCGAGGTGCTGCACGACACCACGGCCTTGATCGTCGCCCACCGTCCGTCCACGGTCATGCTCGCCGATCGGGTCGCCCTCTTGGAAGCGGGCAAGGTCACCGCGGTCGGGGCGCACTCCGACCTGTTGCGCGAGAGCGCGCACTACCGGCATGTGATCTCGAGCCTCGAAGAAGACCACGCGCGTGCGCGCGAGACGGAGGTGAACCTGTGAGCACCGCGATCCTCGGGACCAGTGGCGAAGACCGCTCCGACTACACCCGGGAGGAGAGCCGCTCGATCCGCCGGCGTTCCCTGCGTCTGCTCGGCTCGCTCGTGGGGAACCTGCGCTGGCAGCTCGTGCTGGCCGCCGTCGTGCTCATCGTGTCCACCGCGCTGCGCGTCGCGGGCCCGGCCCTGATCACCTACGGCATCAACACCGCGCTGCCGGCGGCGGTGGACCGCATGGACTGGATGCCGACCATCGGCGTGGTCGCGGTGTATCTTCTCACCGCGTTCGGTGGAGCGGGGCTGGTCGGCTGGTATGCCGTGGTCGCCGCACGTCTGACCCAGGCGATCATGCTCGACCTGCGCAAGCGGATCTTCCTGCACACGCAGCGGTTGAGCCTGGAGTTCCACGAGTCCTACACCTCCGGCCGGATCATCTCCCGGCAGACCAGCGACCTCGACACCATCCGAGAGCTCCTGGACGGTGGGCTGAACGAACTCGTCTCGGGGCTGCTGTACGGCGGGTTCACCCTCGTCGCGCTGCTGCTGCTGGACTGGCAGTCCGGCGTCATCCTCGTGGTGATGGGCATCCCGCTGTTCTTCCTCATGCGCTGGTTCTATCTGCGCTCGCAGCTGGTCTACCGCGAGTCCCGAGTGATCAGTGCGCAGGTGATCGTGAAGTTCGTCGAGACGATGACCGGCATCCGCGCCGTGAAGGCGTTCCGCAAAGAGCCGCGCAACGACGACGAGTTCGGGGGCCTGGCGATGCGGTATCGCGACGTCAACATCCGGTCCATCCGCCTGTTCGGCACGTTCGAGCCCGGCCTCATGTCGATCGCGTCGGTATCGCTGGCGCTCATCGTGTTCTGGGGTGGTGTGCGTGTGGCCGACGGGGCCATCGCGATCGGAACCCTCGTGGGTGCGGTGCTGTATGTGCGCAACTTCTTCTCGCCGTTGCAGGAGGTCGCCTTCTTCTTGAACTCGTATCAGTCCGCGACCGCGGCCCTGGAGAAGGTGTCGGGTGTGCTGGAGGAGGAGCCGACCGTGCCCGACCCCGCCGAGCCGGTCGACCTGTGGGAGGCGCGCGGACATGTCCGTTTCGACGAGGTGCGCTTCGGATACTCCGACGAGCGGGTGATCCTCCCCGATTTCACCCTCGACATCCCGGCGGGGCAGACGATCGCGTTGGTGGGGACCACCGGTGCGGGGAAGTCGACCCTCGCCAAGCTCGTCTCGCGCTTCTACGACCCGACGCGGGGCGCGATCACGCTCGACGGTGTCGACCTGCGCAGCCTGCATCCGAAGGACCTGCGGCGCGCGATCGTGATGGTCACACAGGAGGCCTACCTGTTCAGCGGCACCGTCGCCGACAACATCGCGTTGGGCAAGCCCGACGCGACGGTGGAGGAGATCCAGGATGCCGCGCGCGCGGTGGGCGCGCACGAGTTCATCGAGGCCCTGCCGGACGGCTACGCCACCGACGTAAACAAGCGCGGCGGACGCGTGTCGGCGGGTCAGCGTCAGCTGATCTCGTTCGCCCGGGCCTTCCTGGCCGACCCGGCCGTGCTGATCCTCGACGAGGCGACCGCATCGCTGGACATCCCGAGCGAACGCCTCATCCAGGATGCGCTGCAGACCTTGTTGTCCGATCGGACGGCGATCATCATCGCGCACCGGCTGTCGACGGTCGCGATCGCCGACCGGGTGCTCGTGATGGAACACGGCCGCATCATCGAGGACGACGCCCCCGCCACTCTGATCGAGGGCGACGGCAAGTTCGCCCAGCTGCACAGCGCCTGGCAGCAGTCCCTGGTCTGAGCCCCTACTCCGCCGCCCCAGGCGGTCTCCCGCCGCACCGAAGTCGGAGATTCGCGCCGATGTCGGAGGATAGGGCCCAGATTCTCCGTCATTGCGCCGATTCTCCGACATCGGGTCGACGGTCGGCGTGGATGCGGCGGTCATGCGAGGTGGTCTCCCGCCGCGATGGCGCGCCCGATCGTCCGCTCGACCGCCGGCCAGTCGTGGACGACCTGGGCATAGCTGAAGCGCAGCACGGTGAAGCCGCGCAACCGAAGCTCGGCGTCGTGCCGCAGGTCGCGGGTGCGGTCCTTCGACGATGAGTGGTGCGCGAAACCGTCGAGCTGGACCACGAGCCGTTCGCCGATCAGCAGGTCGACGGGGTGCCCCGCGAGGAACACCTGCTGTCGGATCGGCACGCCCCAGCGCGACAGGCGCACGATGGCGATGGTCTCCAGACCGGAGTCGGAGAGACCGTCGGCCTCGGCCGCGCAGGCGGCGGCGGCGCGCGAGGGCCAGCGGACCCGGCGCAGCGCGTCCAGGGACAGCCTCTCGGTTCGGATCGCCGACTCCCACACCACGAGGGCGGTCTCCGGATCGACGCAGGAGGCGATGTGCGCGAGGGCGTCCTCGACGGACTCCAGCAGGGATGTGGGCGGCACCGGAGAGATCGGCTTGGTCCAATGCGAGACACCGTCGAACGACTCCGCCCGCCCGTGCGGGCGGAAGTGGAGGTGGGGTCGGGCGTCCACGTTCTCGGGGATCCACCAGCCCCGCCGTCGCGCGACCGACAGGCAGGCCACCCGGCCACCGAGACCGGCAGCGCGCGTCAGCTCCGCATCCCCGTGGGGGAGCGCGATCCATACACGTCTGACACGGCGCGCACGACCAGCCGCGACCTCATCGGCGATCACGCGCGGCGTGAAGCCGGCTCCGGCCAGGTCGTCGCGGTGCGCGATCCCCGCGCGTGCGGCCAGCCATCCCACCAGATCCATGCCGCCAGGCTGGCCCCGCACCGGGGTGGATGTCCGTCCGTCACGCCATCTGTGGACACGGCGGGATCTCCCCGCACCTGTGGAGGACCATGCACCGGGCGGCGTCGTCGGAGAATCGCGCCGATGTCGGAGGTTCGCGGCGAGATCCTCCGACATCGGGCCGACTCTCCGACATCCGGCACCGGACGGGCTGGGCGGCGTGGCGGCCGGGATCCGGGTCGGAACGAGGGGGGAGTCCCGTATCGTCGGGTGGCGTGCAGGTGAGTGAATCAGGGACGCCCGGAGCGGCACAGGATGAGGCGGACGGCGTCGATCGGATGATCGCGGCCGCGTTGCAGGTGAACGGACGCGCCTCGTGGGGCGAGGTGGCGCGCGTGTTGGACCTCCCCGAGCGCACCGTCGCCCGGCGCGGCCAGCGCCTGCTCGACCGCGGATGGATCCGGATCTCCACCTACGTCGACGTCGCGCGTGTGCTGCACGCGCGCGCGACGGTGCTGCGGGTGACGACGGAGCCGGC
This sequence comes from Microbacterium aquimaris, assembly GCF_039531285.1. Lineage (NCBI taxonomy): Bacteria > Bacillati > Actinomycetota > Actinomycetes > Micrococcales > Microbacteriaceae > Microbacterium > Microbacterium aquimaris. Next base: position 1,680,927 of record NZ_BAAAPT010000001.1, read on the forward strand.
AGCGTTGTGGGATGTCGCCCGGGCGCTGTCGCGACGTACAGATGCATCGTCGGTGTCGGTGCTGGAGGGGAGCAACGACGTCGGCGGGATGCTGCTTCCGCGCGACGATGCGGCCGTGCGTCGTCTTCTCTATCGTGAGATCCCCGCGATTCCGGGCATCGTATCGGTCAACGTCGCGCGCGTCTTGCGCTTCTTCCGTTCCGGCAGCGACTGGATCGCCCCGGGCCTGCTGACCCCCGAGCAGGTGGGCACGCTCCGGGGCGACCCGGCACCGTCGGCGGATCCCGCCGACGCGATCTCCGCCGAGGAGGAGCGGATGATCGACTTGCTGCTGCTGGAAGGGCGGATGCCGATCGCGCAGCTCGCGCGCGCGCTCGAGGTCAACGCCACGACCGCGCGTCGACGCCTGGACTCGCTGCACCGGCGCGGTCTCATGCATCCCCGCACCGAGGTCGTCCCTTCTCTGTTCGGATTGGGGTTGGAGGCGCTGGTGTGGATGCGGGCGCCGATGGCCCGCATGGAGAAGATCGGCAAAGCCCTCGCCGCCGCCCCCGAGGTGAAGTTCGTCGTGGCCACGACCGGGTCGACACCGTTGCTCGCGAACGTGCTCGTCCGCGACGAGGACGACTTCTACCGGTTCTTGACCAGTCCGGTGATCGCCGAGAACGAGGGCCTCGAGGTGGTCGAGTCCCTCGTGGTCGTCACGCCGGTGCTCCGGGGATCGCTGCTGATCGACGAGGGCCCGGATCGGGAGGGCCAGAACCTGGAGAAGTAGCCGGGAATTGCTACAGGAGTGTTAAATATGGCCAGATCCGGCACGAAAGGTTGCTGAAACGGCTGAAAAGAGCAAGACTCTCTCCCACGCGACGGTCGCGGGAGGAGAGGTCGGCAGTGTTCAGTGCGCAGGGCGAGGAGTGGGTCGGTCGCATCGACTCGCTGACCTTCCATGACGGCCCCTTCGTCGACGGACGCATCGTGCCCGGCCACGGCGAGCCGATGGCCCTCACTTCGCCACGTGACGGCCGGTTGCTCCCGCTGCTCGCGACCGCATCGCCGGCCGACGTCGACGCCGCGGTGCGCTCGGCCCGGGCCGCGTTCGAGGCGGGGACCTTCGCGCGTCGCGCGCCGAGGGAACGCGGTCGGGTACTGCTGGCGGTCGCCGACGCGATCCACGACCGGGCGCAAGATCTCGCGCTGCTGATCTCCCTCGAGATGGGCAAGCCGATCCGGGAGGCGCTGGAGACCGAGATGCGGGCGGTCGTGAACTGCTTCCGCTGGTATGGGGAGGCCGTCGACAAACTGATCGACGAGTCGCCGGTCACGGGGGAGGACAGCCTCGCCCTGGTCACGAGGGAGCCCGCGGGAGTCGTCGCGGCCGTGGTGCCGTGGAACTTCCCCCTGACGATGACCGCGTGGAAGGTGGCCGCGGCCCTCGCCGGCGGGAACAGCGTCATCGTCAAGCCCGCCGAACACACGAGCCACTCGGCGCTCCTCCTGGCCGAGATCGCCACGCAGGCCGGACTTCCGGCGGGTGTGCTCAACGTCGTCCCCGGACACGGGGCCGTCGCCGGTCGGGCGCTGGGTGAACACCCCGATGTGGACGTTCTCACCTTCACCGGTTCCCCCGAGGTGGGCCGTCGGTTCCTCGGCTATTCGGCCGCCTCCAACGGCAAGCGTGTCTGGCTGGAGCTCGGCGGCAAGACCGCGAGCCTGGTCCTGCCCGACGCCGACCTCGACAAGGCGGTGCGCGCCACCGCCGACGGTTGCTTCTACAACCAGGGTCAGATGTGCACCTCGTCGTCGCGGCTGCTCGTGCCGCGTAACCGCGTGGCGGAGGCGCTCGAGATCGCCGCCGACGTCGCGGCCGCGTCCGCCCCGGCCGACCCGCTCGACCCGGCCACCGGCATGGGCGCCATCGTCAGCGAGCGCCAGCTCGAGCGCATCGCGGGATTCGTCGAGCGGGCGCCGGCCGACGGCGCGCGCGTGGTCGCCGGATCCGCCGCGCGTGTCGAGGTCGTCCCCGGCGGCAGTTACTTCGCGCCGGCGGTGATCTCGGCCGACCCGACGCACGAAGTGGCCCGCGAGGAGATCTTCGGCCCGGTGCTCTCGGTGATCGCGTACGACGACACCGACGACGCGTTGCAGATCGCCAACGGAACCGAGTACGGGCTGGCGGCCGCGCTGTGGAGCGAGGACCTCAAGGCGGTGCACCGCGTCTCGCGGAGACTGCGCGCCGGCGTGGTGTGGGTGAACTGCTTCGAGGAGGGCGACATGACGGTTCCCTTCGGTGGGGTGAAAGGCTCCGGGTACGGCCGCGACAAGAGCCTGCACGCGATCGACAAGTTCACCGACCTCAAGACGACGTGGATCGACCTGTCATGACCCGTCCCCTCATCGGCGTCACCACGTGGTTGCGGCACATCGACACCGACCTCGGTCCGCAACGTCCGGTGCACTCGCTGGGTGTGGAGTACGCCGACCCGGTGGAGGCGGCGGGCGGGGTTCCCGTGCTGCTTGCTCCCACGGCGGGCGTCGACGAACTGCTCGACACCCTCGACGGCATCGTGATCTCGGGCGGACAGGATGTGGACCCCTCCCGATACGGAGGCGCGCGCGAGTCGGGTCGGGTCTACGACCCGCAGCGCGACGCGTTCGAGATCGCCCTGGTGCGCGGCGCGCGGAAACGCGGCCTGCCCCTTCTGGGCATCTGCCGCGGCCTGCAGGTGGCCAACGTCGCCTTCGGCGGCACGCTCGTCGTCGACCTCCCCCCGACCGCGGATCACGCCCCCGTCGTGGCCGCGGCGGAACAGGCGAAGATCCGCCACGATGTGCACATCTCATCCGGGTCCGCGTTGGCCGCCGTCTACGGCGTCACCCGACGTCGCGTGAACACCATCCACCATCAGGCGGTCGACCGCGTCGCCGCCGATTTCACGGTGAGCGCCCGCGCGGACGACGGTGTCGTGGAGGGCCTCGACGGCCCCGCAGGCTGGCCGTTCTGGGCCGTGCAGTGGCATCCCGAGAAGCTCCTCGAGCCCGCCGAAGCGGCGGCCGAAGCCCCCCTGTTCGCGGCCCTCGTCGCCGCGGCCGCCGCGTACGACGTACGCAGCGAACCCTCGATCCCGATCGGAGAGACCATCCCGTGACCAAGAAGATCTTCCTCGAGTACGACACCGGCGTGCGCGCCGTGGCGACCCTCCTCGAGGAACACGCCCCCCGTACCTGCGAGGCGCTGTGGGGTGCGTTCGAAACCCCCCGCACGATGCAGGCGCTGCACGCGATGTACGCTGGCCCGGAGGTGATGGTCGGCCTTCCCGAAGAGGCGCAGAACTTCGACCCCCAGACGGTGCCGTTCGAAAACCAGCAGGTCGTGCCCGCCCCCGGTGACCTGATGTGGTACTGGCAGCAGCCCATGCAGATGGGTGGGCTGCCGTTCGAATGGTACGAGGTCGGCGTGTTCTACGACCGTGGCGCCCGCGTGCTCGGCCCCCTCGGGTGGACCCCCGTGAACATCTGGGCCTCGGTGACCGAAGGTCTCGAGGAGTTCGCCCGTGAGAGCGCGGCGATCCGGATCGACGGCGCGAAAAAGCTCACCATCGGCCGCGTCTCCTGAGCGGCACCCCTCCCCCCACCAGAACCAAGGAGCCCCACATGAACACCCGCAGAATCCTGACCGGTGGCGCGATCGTCGTCTCCGGCGCGCTCGCCCTCGCCGCCTGCTCGAGCGGCGAGGACACCTCGTCGTCCGACGCCTCCGGCGAGCTCGACTACGCCGGTGAGACCCTCGTCGTCACGTCCTTCGGCGGCGACTGGGAGACGGCCTTCGTCAAGGCCGTCGTCGAGCCTTTCGAGGCCGACACCGGCGCCGAGGTCGAGCTGGTCACCCTCTACTCCGGTGACGCCCTCGCCCAGATCACGGCGCAGGCCGCGTCCCCGCAGATCGACGTCGTCCACTTCTCCGGCGGCCAGGAGTACACCGCGGCCGCGGATGGACTCCTCGAGCCGATCGCGGCGGACGAGCTGGCGAACTCGGGCGACCTGATCGAGGTCGCGGCAGCGGGCCTGGACCGCGGTGAAGGACCGGTCATCCAGCTCGCACCCATCGGCCTGGTCTACAACACCGAGTCGGGGGCCCCGGCGCCCACCAGCTGGCTCGACGTGTTCGACGAGGCCTACGCCGGGCACGTCGCTCTGACCGACTTCTCCAACACCTACGGTGTGCTGTCGATGTTGCGTGTGTCGGATGCGCTCGGCGGCGGCATCGAGGATCCGAGCGAGGCGATCAACGAGCTCGGCGCCCTGGCGGCCGACGGTGACGCGATCGTCGTGCCCACCTCGCCCGACCTGCAGACCGCCTTCGCGCAGCGCGACACATGGCTGGCCCCTTACGCCATGGACTACGCCGGCACCCTGATCGACGCCGGTCTGCCGGTCGAGTTCATCGTGCCCGAGGAGGGCGTGACCGCCTCGCTCATCACCTCCAACGTCGTGGCGGGTCGGGACAACCCCGAGCTGGCGAAGCTGTTCGTCGACTACGAGCTCAGCCCCGAGGCGCAGGCGGTGTTCGCCGAGGAGATGCGTTACTCGCCGGTCAACACGACCACCGAGGTCTCCGGAGACGCCGCCGATGCGGTCCTGACCGCGGACGATCTCGCCGAGGTCGTCGTGTACGCCCCGGCGGAGATCGCCGAGGGACGTACCGCGTGGACCGACGAGTGGAATGCGCTGATCACCGGATGAGCGCGCGAACCCGCAAGGAGCCCTGGCTCCTTCTTCTGCCCGCGGCTGCCCTGCTCGGGATCGGCTTCGTCACCCCGGTGGCAGGCATGCTCCTCATGAGCGTGCAGACGCCGGCAGGCGGGTTCACCCTGGAGAACTTCGCACGACTGTTCTCCAGCGAGTACTACATGCAGGCGGCGTGGCGGTCGCTGCGGCTGGGTGTCATCCAGACCGTCGTCACGCTGATCATCGCGATCCCGCTCTCGTACATCATGGCGAGGGCGGGGTCGCGCCTGCGATCGTTCCTTCTCATCGTGGTGATCCTCCCGTTGATGACCAGCGTCGTCGTGCGCACCTTCGGCTGGGTCGTGCTCATGAGCCCCGCCGGGCCCCTCATGCAGATCCCGGGCCTGCAGGATCTGGTCGGGGGAACCCAGGGACTGCTCGGCACGGAGGTCGGCATCGTCATCGCGATGGTGCAGGTCCTCCTCCCGTTCGCGGTGCTCAGCATCCTCGGGGTGATGGCCGGGATCAGTCCGCAGCTCGAGGAGGCCTCCCGCACGCTCGGTGCAGGCTTCTGGCGCACCTTGCGAACCGTCGTGCTGCCGCTGTCGGTGCCGGGGATCCTCGCGGGGGCGTCTTTGGTGTTCGTGCTCTCGGTGAGTTCGTTCATCACCCCCCGCTTCATCGGCGGGGTGCAGATCCCGGTGTTAGCCCAGACGATCTACGTCGACGCGACGACGAATCTCGACTGGCCCTTCGCCGCCGCGCAGGCCGTGCTGCTGTTCGCCGGCGTCATGCTGGTGCTCGGCGCGGTCGCCCGAATCGGAAAGCAGAGGACCGCCGCATGGTGAGATCACTGCCGTTGTGGGCGAAGGTCTTCGCGGGCGTCCTCGCGATCTTCGTCACCGCCTACATGCTCGTCCCCCTGCTCGTCGTCGCCGGCGCGTCGATCGGTGAGAGCCGTTTCCTCACATTCCCGCCCACCGGATTCACCCTCGACTGGTATGTCGACGCCCTCACGAGCGACACCTATCTCGAGCCGTTCCGTCTCAGCCTCATCGTCGGGGTCACCGTCGCAGTGCTCGCCGCGATCGTGGGCACGGCGGCCGCACTCGCGCTGACCCGGTTCCCCATCCCCGGCGCCGGCGCGATCCAGGCGTTCCTGATGTCGCCGTTGACGATCCCGACCATCATCCTCGCCATCGGCGCGCTGTCGGTGGCCTCCCTCACGATCGGTGCGCCGAACGTGGGCGTGCTGATCCTCGTGCACACCGTGATCGCGATCCCGTACGTCATGCGCACCGTCACGGGCGTGATGACCCGGGCCGACCGTTTCACCGAGGAGGCCGCGCGCACCCTGGGCGCCGGCACGTGGAACCGGTATCGACTGGTCGTGCTCCCGGTGGCACGACCGGGCATCGCCGCGGGGGCGTTCTTCGCCTTCAACATCTCCTTCGATGACGCCGTCATCGCCCTGTTCCTGCGCACCCCGCAGCTCGAGACGCTCCCGATCGCGATCTACGGGCAGCTGGAATTCAGCACGTCGCCGACCGTCGCGGCGGTCTCGACGCTGATGGTGCTGCTCACCGTCGTACTCATGATCGCGCTCGAGCGCATCATCGGACTCGGAAGGTTGTTCGTCTGATGGCCACTCTCACCATCGCCTCGCTGAAGAAGGACTTCAAGGGCACCCCGGTGCTCAAGGGCATCTCGCTGGATGCCGCCTCGGGCGAATTCCTGTCGCTGTTGGGTCCCTCGGGCTGCGGCAAGACCACGTTGCTGCGCTGTATCGCCGGTCTGGAGACCACCTCCGCCGGCAGCATCCACATCGCCGGTCAAGACGTCACCGATCTTCCGCCGGAGAAGCGGCACCTCGGCATGATGTTCCAGAGCTACGCGCTGTTCCCGCATCTGTCGGTGCGCGAGAACGTCCGCTTCGGTCTCCGGATGGCCGGGGACCAGCCCAAGAGTCGACAGAAGGAACTCGCCCAGGCGGCGCTGGAGCGCGTGCAGATGGGGCATCTCGGCGACCGGATGCCTCCGCAGTTGTCCGGGGGCCAGCAGCAGCGTGTCGCATTGGCCCGCGCGATCGCCGTGGAGCCGCGCGTCCTCCTGCTGGATGAGCCGCTGTCGAACCTCGACGCGCGTCTGCGCGAAGACATGCAGATCGAGTTGAAAGAACTCCACCGCTCCCTGGGTCTGACGACGGTGTTCGTCACGCACGACCAGGAGGAGGCGATGAGCCTGTCGGACCGGGTCGTGCTGATGAACGGGGGAGTGATCGAGCAGATCGGTGCCCCGGAGGAGATCTACGCCGCGCCGCGCACGGCGTTCGCCGCCGACTTCATCGGCGCGGCCAACCTGCTCCACGCGACCCGCTCGGGTCGTTGGGCGCACGTGACCGCGTCCGGTGGCGAGGTGCTCGTGGTCGGAGAGGGCGCCGATGGGCCGGGGCGCGTGATGCTCCGCCAGGAGGACCTCGAGCTGGTGGCCGCCGATGACACCGCCGCGATGCTCGCGGTCGAGGTCGTGGCCCACATCTATCGCGGCGCCGACGTCGTGTACGTCGCCCGCATCGGCGAGGACGAATTGCGCATCGTCATGCCCCGCTACGCGCAGGTGTTCCCGGCCGGACCCGCGGCGGTGCGGTGGCGCGAGGGCGCCGCACGCTGGATCGCGGCCTGACCCGCCCCGGGCCGGCGGGTCGCGCCGGCGCCGGATGACCATCCCCCCCAACGTCATCCGGCGTCGACGCGGCCCTCCGGCCGGTCGAGGGCGACGAGCGGAGGAGCCTGAGGCGCCGCCGCCGGAACGCGGGGGCCCTCATCCCGGGGGCGGGCCGTCCGCGGTCTCGTCAAAGACGGATCTCGGCGATGACCTCACCGTATTCGGTCTCGCCGACCGTGCTGAAGCCCATGCGGGTGAAGAAGGCCTCGGGGCCCTCTTCGCCGGCTTCGTAGATGACGTGGAGCTTGTCGAAGCCGCGCTCGCGCGCCTCCTCGAGGAGCTTCTCGATCGCGAACCGTCCGATCCCGCGCCCCTGGTCGTCGGCGTCGACGTTGATGCGCCACAGGACCGACCGGAAGTGCTCTTCGGGGGCGTCAGGGTCGAATCCTGCGCTGACGAACCCGACCACTTCGTCTTCGTCGACGACGACGCGTTGCCACGAGGTGCGGGGGTCTGCGACGGTGGCGGCGATGCCGTAGCTGACCGGTGCGAGGTACTGTTCCTGCCCCGGCTTGAGGGACATGTTGTTGACGGCGACGATCGTCGCGGCGGACAGTTCGACAAGTCGCAGCTCGGCCATACGCACAGGCTAGCCGCAAACCCCGCCGACACACACGTGCACCGATCACCCCCTGTGGGTATTTATCTTGACGTCAAGATAACTGGGTGCCTGCGTTAGGCTGGATCCACAACCGAGCGAAAGACGAACAGGTGACCGACTCGACCATCATCTACACGCACACCGACGAGGCCCCCGCGCTCGCCACGGCGTCGTTCCTCCCCATCGTCAAGGCCGTCACCGGCAAGGCCGGTGTCGACGTCGAGACCCGCGACATCTCGCTGGGTGGACGCATCCTCGCGGCCTTCCCGCAGAAGCTGACCGACGCCCAGCACGTCGGCGACGCGCTCGCCGAACTCGGCGGGCTCGCGACGCTTCCCGAGGCGAACATCATCAAGCTGCCGAACATCTCGGCGTCGATCCCGCAGCTGAAGGCGGCCATCGCCGAACTGCAGGCGCAGGGATACGACATCCCGGACTACCCCGACGACCCGCAGTCGATCGAGGAGAAGGACGTCCGCGCACGCTACGACCGCATCAAGGGGTCGGCGGTGAACCCGGTGCTTCGCGAGGGCAACAGCGACCGCCGCGCCCCCGGTGCCATCAAGAACTACGCCCGCAAGTTCCCGCACACGAACAAGGCGTTCGACGCCGGCTCGAAGACGCGTGTGGCCACGATGGGGCACGACGACTTCAAGAGCAACGAGAAGTCGTGGGTCGCCGCCCACGATGACACGCTGACCATCCGGCACATCGCCGAGGACGGGACCGAGACGGTCCTCAAGGGCGACCTCAAGGTGCTCCCGCGCGAGGTCATCGACGCGACGTTCCTGTCGGCGGCGGCACTGGATGCGTTCCTGGCCGACACGCTGGCGCAGGCGCAGGCCGACGATGTGCTGTATTCGGTGCACTTGAAGGCCACGATGATGAAGGTCAGCGACCCGATCATCTTCGGCCACGTCGTGAAGGCCTTCCTGCCCGAGGTGTTCGCGCGCCACGGGCAGACCCTCGCGGCGGCGGGACTGACCCCCGACAACGGGCTCGGCTCGATCCTCTCCGGTCTGGACGGGGTCGACGGTGGCGCCGCGATCGCCGCCGAGATCGCCGCGGCGCTCGAGGCCGGACCGCGCCTGTCCTACGTGAACTCCGACAAGGGGATCACCAACCTGCACGTGCCCAGCGACGTGATCGTGGACGCCTCGATGCCCGCGCTCATCCGAAACGGCGGCAAGATGTGGGGCGCGGACGGGGGAGAGGCCGAGACCCTGGCGGTCATCCCCGACTCGTCGTACGCCGGCGTCTACCAGGCCGTGATCGAAGACGTCATCGCCAACGGCCCGCTCGACCCCGCCACGATCGGTACCGTCCCGAACGTGGGACTCATGGCGCAGAAGGCCGAAGAATACGGTAGCCACGACAAGACCTTCGAGATCGCCGCTCCCGGCGTCGTGCAGGTCGTCGACTCGGAGGGCACGGTGCTCATCGAGCACACCGTCGGAGCCGGCGACATCTGGCGCGCCACCCAGACCAAGCACATCCCGATCATGGACTGGGTCAAGCTCGCGGTGACGCGTGCACGGGCGACCGGAGCGCCGGCGGTGTTCTGGCTCGACGTGAACCGCGCCCACGACGCGCAGCTGATCGCGAAGGTGCACCAGGGGCTGGCGCTGCTGGACACGTCCGACGTCGAGATCGTGATCCTGCCGCCGGCCGAGGCCACGCGGTATACGCTCGCGCGGATGCGCCGGGGGGAAGACACCATCTCGGTCACCGGCAACGTGCTGCGCGACTATCTCACCGACCTCTTCCCGATCCTCGAGGTCGGCACGAGCGCCAAGATGCTCTCGATCGTCCCGCTGCTCGCCGGCGGCGGTCTGTTCGAGACCGGCGCCGGCGGGTCGGCGCCCAAGCACGTGCAGCAGTTGGTCGAGCAGAACTACCTGCGGTGGGATTCGCTGGGCGAGTTCTTCGCGCTCGCGGCCTCGCTCGAGCACCTCGCGACCACCACGGGCAACGCCCGTGCGCAGGTGCTCGCCGACACCCTGGACGCGGCAACCGCGACGTTCCTCGAGAACGACCGGTCTCCGGGCCGCAAGCTGGGTTCGCTCGACAACCGCGGCAGCCACTTCTACCTGGCGCTGTATTGGGCCCAGGAACTGGCGAAGCAGCAGGTCGACGCCGAACTCGCCGAGATCTTCACGCCGGTCGCCGAGGCGCTGGTCGCCAACGAGCAGAAGATCGTCGACGAGCTCACCGCGGTGCAGGGCTCGCCGGTCGAGATCGGCGGCTACTACCGTCCGGACGGCGACGCCGTCGACGCGGTGATGCGCCCCTCGGTCACCTTCAACGAGATCATCGACGCGCTGAGCTGACCTCGCACCCTCGCGCGCCTCGGCGCCCCACCCCTCGCGGGTCGGGGCGCCGAGGCGTCTGCGGGGTCCCTCGCCGGCGGTCCGCGGGTCAGAGGTGCGCCGCGGCGAACGCCGCCTGCGCCGGCCAGCGGTAGGCCTGGCCGCCTTCGTGCTCGTTGAAGGGGTAGACGTCGATCTCGCGGGCCACCGACGCGAGGCGGTTGTACGCGGCGTAGACCGTCGAAGGCGGACAGGTGAGATCGTGCAGCCCGACCGAGAACAGCGCGGGAGCGTGGATCCGCGCGGCGAAGGTGGCGCCGTCGAAGTAGGACAACGTGTCGAAGACCTGTTCTTCGCAACCCCGGTGCACGCGCAGATAGCGCACGATCTCGGCGTAGGGGTCGTGGTCGGTGAGCCCGACGGCGCGCTCGAAGTGACACAGGAACGGCACGTCGGGCATGACCGCGGCGACATCCTCGGCGAGGGCCGCCGCGGCGATCGCCACCCCGCCGCCTTGGCTGACACCGGTCACCGCCACCCGGTTCGCGTCGACGATCCCGAGTGTGCGGGCCGCGTCGACCAAGCGGACGGCATCGGTGAACAGCCGGCGGTAATAGTAGCCCTCGGGGTCCTCGATGCCGCGTGTCATGAATCCGGGCGCCGACGCACCCGTCCCGTGCGGGTCCGCGGTCGCCCCTCCGGATCCCCACGCGGAGCCCTGCCCGCGGGTGTCCATGAACAGGTGTGCATACCCGGACGCGGCCCACGCGAGCCGCTCGTGCGGCAGTCCGCGTCCGCCCCCGTAGCCGTTGTACTCGATGATCGTCGGCAACGGTCCTTTCGCGCCGCGAGGTGCCCACAGCCAGGCTTTGACCGGGTCCCCGGCGAAACCCGGAAAGGTGACGTCGAACACGTCGATGGCGGTCATCGGGCTGTCGACGGGGGAGATGAGGATCTCCCCGCCGACCTGGCGGGATCCCGCGAGGGTCGACTGCCAGAAGGCGTCGAAGTCCTCGGGTTCGCGGATGTCGGGGCGGTATCGGGTGAGCTCGTGCGGCGGGAGATCGAATCGCGGCATGCCGTCAGGCTAGCGGCACGGCACGGGCGACCCGCGGCGGGTCGGTCCCGCGAGGTCCCCTCAGTAGTGGATCCACACGTCGGTGCCGTGCGCGGTCCAGTTGTACAGCTGCTCGGCCCGCCACTCGGGCATCCCGACGCAGCCGTGGCTCATCGGGGTCCCCCAGTTGGAGTGCCAGTACACGCCGTGGAACGCCTGGTCTCCGTTGAAGTACATGACCCACTTGACATTCGGCGTGGTGTAGGTGACCGGCTCGCCGTCGGCGTCGAGGAGGATGTCCCCGTTCGCGTCGCGTTCGTTTCCGCGCATGGTCTGGCTGGTGAGGTGGGCGTGCACGGTGTAGCGACCGGTGTAGGTCGGTGTGTTGCCGGCGCCGCTGGAGATGGCCCAGCTGTCGACCACCTGGTCGTTCTCTTTGAGGTAGAGCATCTGCGAGCTCAGGTTCACTTCGAGCAGCCGCACCACCTGCGCGGTCTCGTACGCGGTCTCCACCACGGGCAACTGATAGGCGCCGTTCGCGTTCGCGACCTGCTCGGAGAAGCCGGCGGCGATCCCCTCGGTGGTCTCGAGCTCTCGTCCGACGGTGCCGGCCTTCTCCTCGCCGAGCGTCGTGCCGGCGAGGTTGACGAGCACCTTGTTGTTCACCGCCTCGCGATTGACGGCCTCGGGGAGGGTGTCGACCACCTCTTGCACGGCGGCTTGGTCGACGGAGATCTCCAGCGTTCCGCGCTCACCGGGCGTCAGCGTGATCCATGACGCCAGTTCGGCGGCCTCGATGGGAACCACGCGCTCATCGCCGACGTAGAACCCCGCTTCGTCGAGCATGGCGTTCAGTCGTGCGGCCGTCGCGTCGGCGACCGATGTCTGTCGTTCCGGAGTGACCGGGGCCGCGACGGCGTCGAGTTCGGCCACGGATTCGCCTGCGGCGAAGGCCGTCGCGAGGCTGTCGCCCACCGACGCGGCATCGACGCCCGTGCCATCCATCCCGGGGGTGACGACATAGGTCGCGCTGTCGGCGTCGAAGGTGACCTCCGCGTCGACCGGGTCGGTGTGCATAGCCGGCACGGCGGCGGCGAGCGCCTCGGCCGCGGCGATCTCGTCGATGTGGACCGGCGCGTCGATCGGATCGGCGAACCACGCGGTGACATTCCACATCGGATGTTCGGCGAAGGCCGTCTGGGTGAGCGCCTCGGCGTCGACGGTGGCGCCGAGCTCGGCGCCGGTGACGGCGGCGTCTCCGCCTTCTCCGGTCAGGACGACGGTGGTCTCGGCAAGGCTTGTGGCGACGGCATCCGCCGCGGCACCCGGTGTCATGAAGCCGACCTGCACACCGGCCACGGAGGTTCCCGGAGCGATCAGCACGAGGGAGGCCGCGGCTGCACCCAGCGCGATCACGCCGGCCCCGATCCCCACCCACAGGCCCACGCGGCGCTTGCGCGGCGCGGGTTCGGCGGGGGCCCACTCGTAGATGGGTTCGACGGGCACGGTGGGGGCGTCTCCCGGAGTCGTCGACGCACCGTCGTCGACCCGCTGGTCGTCGACGGTGTCGTTCTCCGACGTGTTCTCGTCGGATCCCGGTCGAGTCACCACATCCGTCACGCGCTCACCCCCGCCTGCATCGCACGTGTCTCCATGGTAGGGGAGGGCTGTGCCGGGACGGCCACGGAATCATCACGGTCTGCTGTGGATTCCGGGCGTGCGGCGGTCAGGGCGTGCAGGTCTCCTCGAAGGCGGCGCCGGTCTCCTGGAAGCGGCCGCCGATCTCCTCGAGGTCCTCGATCCCGGACGCGTCGCCCTCCTCGAGCGAGCGGAAGACGTCGGCGGCCTCTCCGAACATCTGCGTGAGATCGGGCAGGAGGGCGGCCACGCGGTCGTTGGTGATCTCCTGCGTCATCGTGGCCAGCTCCTCGGCGGCGGCCGCCATCGCCTCGGCGACGCTGGACAGGTCGTCCTCCGCGCCCTCCTCGAACTGGGCGGTCGCGGCGGTGATCGTCTCGGCGACCACGCTGCAGGCGTCTTCGACGGACTGCCCCTCGTCGCCGGGGGCGTCCTGTGTCGGTGCGGACCCCGCGCCGGATGAGCTCTGCCCCGGGTCGTCGCCGACGCAACCCGTGAGGGTGAACAGGGCCGCGGCGGTCAACGCCAGGCCCGGGAGGGTGCGGTTCATGGATCTCCTTCGCGGTCTCTTCAGCGTAGGCGAGGGCCGACTCCTCCGTTCGTGAGAATGCGCTCACGTCGCGGTCACCGGCGTGTAACGGTTTTGTAAACACGCCGTGCAAAATCTCCGAGATGCTTGCGGGTTCTTTGTTCGTAAGGTCTACTAACAAACATGTCTGCTTCGGACCTGCACAGCGGCCCCTCCTCGGCGGAGGCCGCACACCGCGAGAACCCGCGCCCCGCTTCGGGTTTCGTCCGCGCCCGGGCACATCGCACCGGCGCGAAGGTGCTCCCCGAGCACGCCCGCGGCCACAATCGCTCCCTCGTGCTGCAGACCCTGTTCCACGGCGGTGCGATGAGTCGGGCCGACCTCGCCCGCCAGACCGGCCTGACGCGCGTGACGATCTCCGACCTCGTGGCGGGACTGATCGCCGACGGCTTCGTGGTCGAAAAAGGGGTGCGGGAGTCCTCGCGCCCCGGCAAGCCGGCCATCCTCGTCGACCTCGCCCGCGACGGCCACCGCATCGTGGGTCTGGACCTCTCCGGCAGCGACACGTTTCTTGGCGCCGTGCTCACCCTCGACGGCGACATCGTCGCCCGCGCCGAGACGGCCGTTCCCGCAGACGCGGATGAGGCGCTGGCCGCAGTGATCGCCCTGGCGCGCGACCTGGTCGCCGACGCCCACGCGCCGGTCCTCGGCGTGGGAGTGGGCGCTCCCGGCGTGGTCGATGCACAAGGGGTGATCCTGACCGCGCCGAACTTCGGATGGGACGGCCTCGACCTCGAGGGGGAACTGCGCCACGCGCTGGATCTGCCGGTGCTGGTCGCCAACGACGCCAACGCCGCGGTGCTCGCCGAATACACCTTCGGCGGCGCGCGCGACGACGTCCTGCTGGTACGGGTCGGCCGCGGTGTCGGCTCGGGGCTGCTCGCCGGAGGTCTGCCGATGCGGGGCGCCCGGTTCGCCGCGGGGGAGATCGGCCACGTCACCGTCGGCACCGACGGGGGACCACGCTGCGCGTGCGGCAAGATCGGCTGCCTCGAGGCCTGGCTCGCCGTCCCGGCGCTCACGGCGCGCATCGCCGCGTCCGATGAGGACACCGCCACCGTGCTGCGCGACGCGGGGGAGCGCCTGGGCATCGCCCTGGCCCCGATCGTGGGCGTGCTGGACCTGTCGGAGGTCGTCCTCTCCGGCCCTCGTGAACTTCTCGACGGTGCTCTGGCCGAGCAGACCGTCGAGACCCTCCGCGCCCGCACGCTCGCCCGCTTCCATGACGGCGTACGGGTACGGATGACCGAGCAAGGCCAGGACATCGTCCTGCGCGGTGCCGCCGTCATGGTCCTGTCGGGGCAGCTCGGCGTCTCGTAGACCACGTACCACCCTCCCGGACGGGCCACCCGGCCCGCCCCCACCAAGAGAAGAACGAAGGATGACACCATGAAGCACAAGCTCGGAGCGTTCGCGCTCGTGGGCGCCTCGGCTGTCGCTCTCGCCGGCTGCGCCGGTGGCAATGACGCTGCCTCCACGGAGCCGGAAACCGGCGATCTGACCGTCTGGCTGGTCGGGACCGACACGCCCCAGACGGCGCGCGACCACCTCACCGAGACCTTCGAGGCCGAGAACGAAGGCTGGACGCTCACCATCGAGGAGAAGACCTGGGCCGACGTCTCGGACACCTACACCGCGGCGCTGTCCTCCAACGACAGCCCCGACGTGGTGGAGGTCGGCAACACCCAGGCCCTCGGATTCGCCGACGCGGGCCTGTTCCTCGACATCTCCGACATCCAGGAGCAGCTCGGCGGTGACGACCTGCTGAGCGGTCTGGTCGACGCCGGAACCTACGACGGTGCCCTCTACGCCGCGCCCTACTACGCCGGCGGGCGCGTGGTCTTCTACAGCCCGATGATGGTCGACGAGGTCCCGGCGACCCTCGAGGACTACGTCGCCGTGGGTGAGGCGCTGACCACCGACAGCGTCTCGGGTATCTACGCCCCCGGCAAGGACTGGTACAACGCGCTGCCCTACATCTGGGCGTACGGCGGCGAGATCGCCGTGCAGGACGGCGACACCTGGGACGCACAGTTCTCCAGCCCCGAGAGCCTCGAGGGGCTCGAGCTGCTGCAGCAGGTCTACCTGAACGCCTCGGTCGCCCCGGCGGACGGCAACGAGCTGATGGCCAACATCGCGTTCTGCAACGGCGAGGCCGGGTTCATCTCCAGTCCCGCCTGGGCCGAAGGCAACCTGACCGGCGCCTGGCCGTGGGGTGACGAGGCGGCCGGTGAAGAGGTCTCCGAAGGATGCCCCGACACCTACGCCGAAGACCTCGGCGCCTTCGCGCTGCCGGGCCTGACCGAAGGCGAGACCGCGCCCATCTTCGCCGGCGGCTCGAACGTGGCCGTGGCCACCAAGAGCGCCGCCCCGGAGAAGGCCAAGGCGGCCTTGGAGATCATGCTCTCCGAGGACTACCAGGTGCTCCTGGCCGAGCAGGGCCTGACCCCCGGAATCGTCTCGGCTGCCTCGGCGCTGCCGGACACCCCCGTCGCCCAGGCGCAGGCCGCCGCGCTCGCCAACTCGAAGGGCACCCCCGCCAGCCCGAACTGGGCCGAGGTCGAGGCCGCGCAGATCATCCCGGATGCGCTGGTCAAGATCGCCCAGGGCGGTGACGTGACCGAGATCGCCACGACGCTCGACGAGCAGGTCGAGGCAATCCTCAACGGCTGACCCCCGGTCCGCCGGCGCAGGGGGCCCGGCCTCCGGGCCCCCTGCGCCTTTCCCCGCCGTACCCGCCGGCACCCCGCATCCGCACCACCCAGAGAGGAGGCGACATGAGCGAGACCCGCGCCCTCACCGTCCGGCGCCCGAGCCCCGGCCGGCGCCCCACCGTGTCGCTGACCCCGCGCGAGCGCTCCCGGCGCCGCCGCGAAGCCCGCGGCGCCTGGTCGCTGCTCAGCCCGTCCCTGATCATCCTCGGGGTGATGGTCGGATACCCCGCGGTGCTGATGGTGATCCAGTCCTTCACCGACTACACCGTCAAGAACAAGGTCCAGGGCACCCTCCCCGCCTTCATCGGGCTCGAGAACTACATCGACCTGTTCACCCAGTCCGATTTCCCCGCCGTGCTCATGCGCAGCCTCGGACTGATGGTGGTCCTCACGGTGCTCAACATGACCTTCGGTGTCCTCGTCGCCGTGCTGATGACGCGCCTGTCGCGGGCGTGGCGGATCGTGGTGTCCATCGGGCTCCTCCTGGCCTGGGCGATGCCGCCGTTGACGGCCACCGTCGTCTGGGGCTGGATCTTCGACACGCAGTACGGCGTCGTGAACTGGGCGATGAACACCCTCACCGGCACCACCGACTGGACCAACCACTCGTGGTTGCTGAACCCCTGGTCCTTCTTCTTCGTGCTCACGATCATCATCGTCTGGCAGTCCGTGCCGTTCGTCGCCTTCACCACCTACGCCGGTCTCGGGCAGGTCCCCGGTGAGGTGCTCGAGGCGGCCTCACTCGACGGCGCCCACCCGTGGAAGCGCTTCTGGTTCATCGTGTTCCCGTACCTGCGCAGCATCCTCACCGTCGTGCTCGTGCTACAGATCATCTGGAACCTGCGCATCTTCACCCAGGTCTACGCGCTGCAGAGCCGCGGGGGCCTCGCCTCCGAGACGAACGTGCTCGGCACCTACCTGTTCCGCCAGGGCGTGGGCGAGTTCGGCTCCACCGCCGCCATCGGCGTCGTCATGGTCATCCTGCTGCTCGCCCTGTCGTGGGGATACGTGCGCACCACCCTGAAGGAGGAGGAGCTGTGAGCACACAGGTCACCACCGCCACCCAGGTCGGCACCGTCGGTGTCGACGAGATGCTCGGCGAGCCCGGTTCCCCCAAGACCCCCAAGCGGCGTTCACTGCAGGCCCGTCGTCCCTCCCGCCGTCGCGTGGTCGCCCGCACGCTGCTGAACTCCGCCGCCGCCATCGTGTTCGGCATGAGCGTGTTCCCGGTCTACTGGATGATCAACATGTCGCTGACCCCCAACAGCGAGATCATCACCCGCGAGCCGAGCTTCCTGCCCCTCGATTTCACGCTGCAGAACTATTTCACCGCGTGGACGCGCGAGGCCGCACCGGGGCAGACCGACTTCCCGCACGCGCTCATGACCTCGCTGACCGTGACCGCCGGTGTGCTCGTCGCGACGCTGCTGTTCGCCTTCCTCGCCTCGATCGCCGTCGCCCGCTTCCACTTCAAGGGACGCCGCGGCTTCATCATCTCGGTCCTCATCGTGCAGATGATCCCCGGGGAGGCGATGATGTTCACCATCTACGGCATGATCGACGACTGGCAGTTGATGAACACGCTGCTCGGGCTGGGCATCGTGTACACGGCGGCGGTCATCCCGTTCACGATCTGGACCCTGCGCGGATTCGTCGCCGGGGTCCCGGCCGATCTCGAGGAAGCCGCCATGATCGACGGGTGCACCAAGTCGCAGGCGTTCTGGAAGGTGACGTTCCCGTTGCTGGCGCCCGGACTCATCTCGACCGGCATCTTCGCCTTCATCCAGTCGTGGAACGAGTTCACCATGGCTCTGCTGCTCATGAGCGGTTACAACCTGCCCCTCATGCCCTGGCTGAACGCCTTCCAGTCCTCCAGCGTCGGCGGCTCCGTCGACTGGGGTGCCGTCATGGCCGGATCGACCCTCATCGCCATCCCCGTGATGATCTTCTTCCTCATCGTCCAGGGCAAGATGACCGGGGGCCTGGTGGCCGGGGCGGTCAAGGGCTGATGGCCCGGCGCACCACCGCCGCCTCCCGCCGGGAGAGCGGCCGATGAGGGTCGGGCTGGATGTCGGAGGCACCAAGACCGACGCCGTGATCATCGACGACGACGTACACATCCTCGCCCGCACGAGGCTGGCGACCGGTTGGGGCGTCGACGCCGTCGGTGCCACGATCGCCCGTGCGGTCGACCTGGTCTGCGGTGAGGCGGGGATCGCCCGCGAGGACATCCGCTCGGTCGGTGTCGGCATGCCCGGGCAGGTCGCCCCCGGATCGACCCGCGTCGCGCACGCGGTGAACCTCGGGGTGCGCGAACTCGACGTCACCCGAACGCTCGAGCCGATCCTCGGGATTCCGGTGCGCGTCGAGAACGACGTCAAAGCCGCCGCGCTCGGCGCCCACGCCCTGCACGGCTCGGGCTCGGGGACGATGGCCTACCTGAACCTCGGCACGGGTGTCGCGGCGGGGATCGTCGTGGAAGGGCAGGTGTGGCGTGGCGCCGGCGGGAGCGCGGGGGAGGTCGGACACATCTCCATCGATCCCGCCGGGCCGCCGTGCCGCTGCGGTCAACGCGGCTGCATCGAGGCCCTCGCCGGCGGTGGTGCCGTCGCCGAGCGGTGGGGACGCCCCGGTGCGCTCCCGGTGCGCGACGTCTTCGACGCCGCAGACGCCGGCGACGCGCTCGCCGTGGCCCTGCGCGATGATCTCGCCCGGGGTGTGGCCTCGGCCATCCGGGTGCTCGTGCTCACCGCAGATGTCGACACGGTCGTCATCGGCGGCGGACTCAGCGCCCTCGGCGACCGCCTCACCACGCCCGTCGCCGCCGAGCTCGAGGCGGGGGCCGAAGCCTCCGCGTTCATCCGATCGCTCCGCCTGCGTGAGCGCGCCACGTTGCTTCCGGCGGGGTCGCCGGCGGCCGCTCTCGGCGCCGCGCTGGTAGGACGCACCACCGAGGAGGTCCTCGCACATGGCTGAAGTGATCATCGTCCCCGACGCCCGCGACGCAGGCGAGCTCGTCGCCGAGGCGATCGCCGACCTCGTCGCGGGCAGGCCGGACGCGGTCCTGGGTCTCGCGACCGGCTCGACGCCGTTGCCGGTCTACGAGGCGCTGCGCGCACGCAGGTCCGCCACCGATCTGTCGCGGATGCGTGGGTTCGCGCTCGACGAGTACGTCGGCCTCGCCCCCGACCACCCCGAGAGCTATCGGTCGGTGATCTCCCGCGAGGTGGTCTCCCCGCTGGGGCTCGACCCCGACCGCGTGCACGTGCCCGACGGGAGCCTGTCGGGCATCGAGCATGCGGGTGCCGATTACGAGGCGGCGATCGGTGCGGCCGGTGGCGTCGACCTCCAGCTGCTCGGCATCGGCACCGACGGCCACATCGGCTTCAACGAGCCCGGGTCCTCCTTCGCCTCCCTCACGCGGGTGAAGACCCTCACCGAGCAGACCCGCCGGGACAACGCGCGCTTCTTCGACTCGATCGACGAGGTGCCCCGGCACTGCATCACGCAAGGTCTGGGCACGATCCTGCGCGCGCGTCACCTGGTGCTCCTGGCCTTCGGGGCGGGCAAGGCCGCTGCGGTCGCCGCCGCAGTCGAGGGCCCCGTGACCGCGTCGCTGCCGGGATCGGCGATCCAATTGCATCCCCACGTGACCGTCGTCGTCGACGAGCCGGCCGCCGGTCGCCTGGTGCACGCCGATTACTACCGCTACACGTACGCGAACAAGCCCGCCTGGCAGCGCCTCTGACCTCGCCGTCGACGCGGCTCGGTGTGGGGTGTCAGCGCCAGGCGAAACGGATGAGGTGGTTGCGGCTCAGATTCGCCAGCGGCGTGTCGGGCACGTCGTCCTCGGTGAGCCAGCGCAACTCCTCGATCTCGCCGGAGGCCGTCGCCTCGGCGGGGCCGACCCGCAACAGGAACGCGTCTGCGACGACCTCGTGCCCGGGTTCGTTGGCCGCCGCGTCGGTGAAGCGTCCGAGCGGGACGAAGTCTCCGGGGGCGGCGACGATCCCGGTCTCCTCCGCCACCTCGCGTACGACGGCCGCGAGGGCGTCCTCGCCCGGATCGGGCTTGCCGCCCGGCTGCTGGAAGACCCGTGCCCCGCGCTTGCGCACCACGAGGGTGCGCGCATCGTCCGAGACGACGACGGCGGCCGAAACGTGGATCGTGGCCCTCACCGGAGGAACACCTTCCCGGGGTTCAGGATCCCGTCCGGATCGAACACCCCCGTGATCCGGCGTTGGATCTCCCACTGATCGTCGCCGAGCTCGTCCGCCAGCCATCGGCTCTTGAGCGTGCCCACACCGTGCTCGCCGGTGAGGGTGCCGCCGAGGGCCAGCGCCGCACGGAACAGGGCGTCGGCGGCTTCCCACACCCGCGGCGGAACCTCCACCACTCCTGCGGAGTCGGGTTCGGCCTCGAAGACGAAGTTGGGATGCAGATTGCCGTCCCCGGCGTGTGCGACGGTCGGGATGACCAGGCCGTACTCGCGTTCGATGCGGCTGATCTCGTCGAACATGGCCGGAAGGGCGGAGCGGGGCACGGAGACGTCTTCGATCAGGGTCGTACCGAGGCGTTCCATCGCGCCGTGGAAGGCCCGTCGGACGGCGAGGAGTCGTTCCCCCTCGGTCGGATCGCGGGTGATCGCGACGCGGCCTCCCGACCCGGTGAGCACCCGCGCGATCACGGCGGCATCGTCGGCGGCCGTGGCGCCGTCGGTCTGCACGGTCACCTGCGCGGTGCCGGGCGGCGGCGCGTCGAGCCCCAGGTGCGCGTGGATGGCGGCCAACGACGCCGCATCCAGCAGTTCCATGATGGCCGGTTGCGCACCGGTGGCGGTCACGGCGGCAGCGGCCGCGGCGGCATCCCGAACGCCGGTGAAGGTCGCGGCGATCGTGCACGTCTCGCCCGGGATGATCCGCCGCAGTTTCAGGGTCGCTCCCACGATGACCCCGAGCGTGCCTTCGGACCCGATCAGGAGCGAGGTGAGGTCGAGTCCCGTGACGCCCTTGACAGTGCGGTGCCCCACGCGGAGCAGGCGCCCGTCGGCCAGGACGACATCCAGGGCGAGGACGGCGTCGCGCACGGCGCCGTACTTCGCGCACAGCAGTCCGCCGGCACCCGTGGCGATGTTCCCGCCGACGGTCGAGATCGCGCGGCTGGCCGGATCGGGCGCCCACCACAGCCCGTGCTCGGCGAGGCGCTCGTTCAGAACTGCGTTCAGGATGCCCGGCTCCACGACCGCCAGCAGGTCGTCGGGACGGACCTCGAGGACGCGGTCCATTCCCCGCAGCGACAGCGCGATCTCCCCGTCGCCGGCGTTCGCGGCCCCGGCCAGGCCGGTTCCCGCGCCGCGGGTGACGACGGGGGTCCGGGTCGCGGTCGCCACGCGGAGGGTGGCCTGCACGTCCTCGACCGATTCGGCGTGGACCACGGCGATCGGCAGCCCCGCGGCGGCGTGGCCGGACTTGTCGGCGCGCGCGGCACGGCGCGCGTCGAAGGAGACGTCGACGCGGTCGCCGAGCACCTCGGCGAGACGGGAGACGACCTCGAGGGCGTCGGTCACGAGAAGCGGCGGCGTCCGACGAACACGCCGGTGGTGACGGCGACGACGGCGAACACGATCCCGATCCAGGCGTAGCCCAGGCTCCACCAGACGATCGTGGCCGACAGGTAGACCAGCAGCTCGACGACGCCGCGGACGAAGGGGTGAACCGCGAACACGGCGCGCGGCGACACGAACAGGGCCCAGATGAGCAGGGCGAGGGCGGGGGCGCCGATGCCGACGACGATGTTCCACGGCAGGGCGAAGGCCGCGAAGCCCCACAGGGCGAGGGAGCCGAGGGCGAACAGCTCACACACGAAGGCGAGGATGTCCAGCGCGGTCAGGGGCGCGCGCGTGCCCGGCGCGGGGGCTGCGGGCGCGGCCGTTGAGGGGGAGGCGTTCTCGGGCATTCTGCGATTCTACGCCGCGTCGTCGGCTGCCCCCGGGGTGCGGGCGCCCGCCGTCCAGACCTGACGCACGCGCAGATCTCCGGTCAGGAGGACCGCATCGGCGAGCATCCCGATCCGAAGGTCTCCGAGGTCGTGCCGCCCCAGGGTGCGCGCCGGTGTCGAGGTGAGGGCGCGCACCGCGTCGGGCAGGGTGACACCGGCCGCCACGCACCGCCGCAGCGCGGTGTCCTGCGTCAGCGTCGACCCCGCGATCGCGCGCGTCCCGCCATGCAGGCGTGCGACTCCGACCTCGACGTCGACCTCCAGCCCGCCGAGGATGTACCGACCGTCGGGGTGGCCCGCCGCGGCCATCGCGTCGGTGACCAGTGCGATGCGTCCCGGGGCGGCGGCGAAGGCGATGCGGACGGTCTCGGGGTGCAGGTGAACGCCGTCGGCGATGACCTCGAGCGTGACCCCGGGGGTGGCCGCCGCCGCCGCGACCGGCCCGGGCGCGCGATGGTGCAGAGCGGGCATGGCGTTGAAGGCGTGGGTCAGGATGCCCGCGCCGGCGTCGAAGGCGGCGCGGGCCTGGTCGTAGTCCGCGGAGGTGTGTCCGACCGCCGGGACGGTGCCGGCCGCACGCAGGCGTGCGATCGCCGCGGTCGCGCCCGGCCGCTCGGGCGCCAGGGTCACCTGTCGCACGGTGCCCCGGCCGGCTGCGAGGAGACGGTCGACGGACTCGGGCGTCGGGTCGACGAGCAGACGCCCGTCGTGGGCGCCTCTGTGTGCCGGATCGAGGAAGGGGCCCTCAAGGTGCGAGCCGAGGACGTCCGCGTCGGTCGCCGCGACGTCGGCGACGACCGCGGCGCGCGCGGCGAGATCGTCGATCGACGCCGTGACGAGCGAGATGAGGGCCCGCGTGGTGCCGTGCGCGCGATGCAAGGCCCGGCCTCGGCGGATCGCGTCCGCGCCGTCGTCGTAGGAGGCACCGGCGCCGCCGTGACCGTGCAGGTCGATGAAGCCCGGCGTGAGGACGGCGTCGTCGCCGGCGACCGCGGCGGCGTCGACGACGTCTGCGGCGGCATCCGTCCCGTCTCGCCACGTGTCGCCGCTGCCGACCTCGGCGACCCGGGCACCGTCGAAGCGCACCCACGCGTCCGGGGTGTCGGTGGCGGCGGTGACCAGGCGTGCCGAGTGGATGACGGTCATGCCCATGGGATCTCCTCCGAGGCGTGGAAGTGGATGCCCTGTGCCCTCCACCGCGGGCCCTGCGCGCCGACCCGGGTGCGGAAGGACTCCCACGTGCGTTCGGTGCAGGTGTCCGTCGCCGGCGACCAGGCCGCTTCGGCGGCCGCGGCCAGCCGCGGGAACGCCAGCGCGTCGATGTCGGCGGCGGTGCGCGCCGTCTCGGTCCACAGCGGTGCTTCCACACCGAGGATGTCCTCCTCGGCGATCCCCTCGATCACCGACGAGGGCTCCCAGGTGTAGGCGCGACGCACGCTCGTGTGACCGTTGGCCCAGGTGAGCCCGAGCGGGAATTCGGGCTCGGGTTTCATGTCGAGGTAGACCGCATCGGAGGGGGAGAGGATGAGTGACCCGCCCCCGGCGACGAAGCGGCGGGCGGTGGCGTCCATCCCGTCGGTCGGTGTGACGAACCCCCAGTACTGCCCGATGGTGCCGGCTGCGAGCCCGGCTGCGGCGCCGGCTTCATGCCACGCGATCGGGGTCTTGCCGAGGCCGGTGATGATCTCGGTCGCGCGGGCGATGAACGACGCGAACCGCGCCGGATCCGTTCCGAGGGCCTCGTCGCCGCCGAGGTGCAGATAGGGGCCCGGGGTGAGGGCGGCGAGGTCGGTGAACACATCGCGGACGAATCGATCGGTCTCCGGGTCCGAGATGCGCAGCGACGAGAAACCGACGGCGAGGCCGCGGTAGGGCACCCCGGTCCGGGGGAGCCCGCCACCGAACTCCTCGGCCGCCGCTCGCACCTCGTCGGTGATCACGGGGTGCTCCACCACCTCCGGATAGGCCAGACCCACCGCATGGGTGTGTCCGGGCATGTCGAGCTCGGGGACGACGGTCATGTGCCGCGAGGCGGCGTGGGCGACGATGTGCGCGTAGTCGTCGGCGGTGTAGTGGCCGCCGTCGTCGGGGCCGATCGCGGTGGCCGCAGCCTTTTCGGTGAGCCCGGGTCGGGAGGCCAGCGCGATCCGCCAGCCCTGGTCGTCGCTGAGGTGCAGGTGCAGGTGGTTGACCTTGAGCGCCGCGGCCCGGTCGATCCAGCCGCACACCGTCTCGACGTCGAAGAAGTGGCGGGCCACGTCGAGCATGACGCCGCGGTAGGAGAAGCGCGGGCGGTCCGAGATCGAGACGGCCGGGATGCTCCAGCCCTCGGTGTCGCGTCGCACGAGCTGCACCAGCGTGTGCACGCCGTAGAACAGGCCCGCCGCATCGGCGCCGGTGACCACCACACCCGCGGAGGACACCTCGATCGTGGCGGACTCCGCGGGGCCGCCGGCGATGATCTCGAGCCGGATGCCCTCGCCGTGGCCGAGGGTACCGGCGGTGACGGTCGCGAGTGCGCGACGCAGCTGCTCGGCGCAGGTGTCGTCGCCGGTGATGCCGACCCCGTCGTCGAGCCGGAACGCCGGGGCGTCGTGCTCGGTGACGGACAGCGGGTACGGCACCAGCGGCAGGGTCATGTAAGGAAACCTAACAAACTCTGCGGTGCACGTCATCCGATATGCTCGAGACGTCGCGACTGGCGTTGAGGTGGGCTACCACCGGGAAGCGACCGCATGGCACGTCGACCGCACGCCTGGGCCGATCAACCGCTCGGAATCCCGATCCCGTCTGCAAGGAGAACGCCATGACCGACTCATTCTTCACGGCCCCGCTCGCCGAGGTCGACCCCGAGATCGCCGAGGTGCTCGAGCGTGAGGCCGAGCGCCAGCGCGGCTACCTCGAGATGATCGCCTCGGAGAACTTCGTCCCCGTCTCCGTGCTCCAGTCGCAGGGATCGGTGCTCACCAATAAGTACGCCGAGGGCTACCCCGGGCGCCGCTATTACGGCGGCTGCGAAGAGGTCGACGTCGCCGAAGAGCTCGCGATCGCCCGCGCGAAGGACCTGTTCGGGGCCGAGTTCGCCAACGTCCAGCCCCACTCGGGCGCCACCGCGAACGCCGCGGTGCTCCATGCCATCGCCCGTCCCGGCGACACCATCCTCGGCCTCGCCCTCGATCAGGGCGGGCACCTCACCCACGGCATGAAGATCAATTTCTCGGGGCGTCTCTACGACATCGTCGCCTACGGCGTCGACCCCGAGACGAGCATCATCGACATGGACGAGGTGCACCGCCTCGCCCTCGAGCACCGGCCCAAGGTCATCATCGCCGGGTGGTCGGCATACCCCCGTCAGCTCGACTTCGCACGCTTCCGCGAGATCGCCGACGAGGTCGGCGCCTACCTGTGGGTCGACATGGCGCACTTCGCGGGACTCGTCGCCGCCGGCGTGCACCCCTCACCCGTGCCGCACGCGCACGTCGTGTCCTCCACGGTGCACAAGACGATCGGCGGCCCCCGCTCGGGCTTCATCCTCACCAACGACGCCGACATCGCCAAGAAGATCAACACGGCGGTGTTCCCCGGTCAGCAGGGCGGTCCGCTCATGCACGTGATCGCGGCGAAGGCCACCGCCTTCAAGCTCGCCGGCACGCCCGAATTCCGGGACCGGCAGGAGCGCACCCTCCGCGGCGCCGCGATCATCGCCGAGCGCCTCACCCGCGAGGACGTCGCGAACGCGGGCATCGCGATCCGCTCCGGCGGCACCGACGTCCACCTCGTGCTCGTCGACCTGCGTGAGGCGGAGATCGACGGCAAGCAGGCCGAGGACCTCCTCCATGAGATCCACATCACCGTCAACCGCAACGCGGTGCCCAACGACCCGCGCCCGCCGATGGTCACCTCGGGTCTGCGCATCGGCACCCCGGCGCTCGCGACCCGAGGCTTCGGCGACGCCGAGTTCACCGAGGTCGCCGACGTGATCGCGCTCGCCCTCCAGCCCGGCGCCGACGTGGACGCGTTGCGCGCCCGCGTCGGGGCCCTCACCGCGGCCTTCCCGCTCTACCCCGAGCTGCAGCAGTAAGCGCCGGACAAGCGACATCCGACACACCACTTCTGCCCCGAGACACCGCGCAACGCCTGATGTCTCGGGGCGGAAGGGGTTTATCGATCCGAGAGGGAGCGTCATGACCGCGACGAAACTGGACGGAAAGGCCGCATCCGCGGCGATCAAAGACGAACTGCGGGCTCGGGTGGCCACGCTCGCCGAGAAGGGCGTCGTGCCCGGAATCGCCACGGTGCTCGTCGGAGCCGACCCGGCGTCGCAGCTGTACGTCGGCATGAAGCACCGCGCGAGCGAAGCGATCGGGATGAACTCCATCCAGCGTGAACTGCCCGCCGATGCCACACAGGCCGACGTCGAGGCGCTGATCGACGAGCTCAACGCCGACCCGGCCTGCCACGGCTACATCGTGCAGCTGCCGCTGCCCGCACACATCGACACCGACGCCGTGCTCGAACGGATCGATCCGGCCAAGGACGCCGACGGTCTGCACCCCGTCAACCTCGGTCGACTCGTGCTGAACGTGAACGCGCCGATCACGACGCCGCTCCCGTGCACCCCCCGCGGTGTCATCGAGCTGCTGCAGCGGAACGGCTACGACCTGAACGGCAAAGACGTCGTGGTCGTCGGCCGCGGCGTGACCATCGGGCGCTCGATCGGGCTGCTGCTGACCCGTCGCGAGATCAATGCGACCGTGACCCTCACCCACACGGGCACCGTCGACCTGGCGCATCACCTGAGGCAGGCGGACGTGATCGTGGCGGCCGCCGGGGTCGCGCACATGGTGAGGGCCGAAGACGTCAAGCCCGGCGCCGCCGTGCTCGACGTCGGTGTCACCCGCGAGACCGACCCCGACACCGGGAAGAGCATCGTCTTCGGCGACGTGCATCCGGATGTGGCCGAGGTCGCCGGATACCTCTCGCCCAATCCCGGGGGAGTGGGGCCGATGACCGTCGCGCTCCTCATGACCAACGTCGTCGAGGCCGCCGAGCGTTCGCTGGCCTGACCTCTACGTCCACCCCGCCGAATCCACCCCGTTTCGCCGCGTCCACCCGCATCCGCCGAGGTCTCGGCGGATGCGGGTGGTTCCGCGACGAATGTTCAGGGCTTGGCGTCGGGCGACGCGGGGCCGCCGAGGGCCTTGACGTAGAGCTCCTGGCCCTTGGCCTCCACGCGTGCGGCGATGGCGTCCCAGATCGCCCACGCGACCGCCAGGATGACCGGCGGGAAGACCCACCACGAGATCCACCCGCTGGTGTTCACCCCCGACAGCAGGACGACCGCGACCCAGACGATCAGCGCGACCAGCAGGACGATGCCCAGCTGGAGGACCTTCTCACCGACCTTGGTGCGCTTGTGGACCGACCCCGCCGCGCGCTTCTGGAAGAACCGTCGCATGACCGGCCGCAACCACACGGTCGCCGCCGTGAGCAGGAGCGCCGCCCAGGGGGCGCTCCAACCGACCGCGACGACCTGGTCCATCACCAGGGCGATGACGAGCAGCACGATGACGTTGAACGCCCACAGCGTGAGTAGGCGCACGACCCAGGTCTTCATGACACCAGCCTGGCATGCCGAACGCCCGATCTGCACGTCGGCGCAGCGCGTCGTCAGGTCAGGGACACGAGCCGGTCGAGGTCGTCGTCGGGCAGACCGTCGGCTGTGGCGGTCACGTTCATCGAGGCCAGCGCCGCGCCCCCGCGGGTGACGGTGAGGAACGCGGTGTCGGCCGCGTCGCGGCCGGTCGCGACGCGCAGCAACGTCGACCGGGGTGCCAGTGTGGTGGCGTCCACGACGTGCCAGGCGCCTTCGACCCACGCCTCCGCGACGGCGTGGAAGTCCATCGGATCCAGGCCCGGCGCATACACGGCGACCAGGCGCGCGGGCACGCCCAGCGCACGCAGCAGCGCGACACAGGTGTGCGCATAGTCGCGGCACACCCCGCGACGGTTCAGGAGGGTGCGCACCGCGCCGTCCGTCGGCAGGCTCGAGCCCGGCTCGTAGGCCAGGCGGGTACCGACCCACGAGGACACCGCCGTCAGCAGCGCCGCGCCCCGACCCAGTCCGGCGAACTCGGCGAGGGCGGTGGGGGCAAGGGCATCGGATTCGGCGTAGCGGCTCGGGCGCAGGTAGGTCACCAGGTCGGTGTCGGTCGCGACGTCGGGGTCGCCCGAACCGGTGACCGTCGCGGTGTACGCCAACTCGAGTCGGCCGCTGCCGCACCGGACCCGGTGCAGCCGTGTGCCGTGCGCATCCGGCAGCTCGTCGACCGCGACCGGTTCGTCGTCGAGGGTGACCGACAGAGTCTCGTCGGGGGTGTGGTGGCGCGAGACGGAGATCGCGAAGACCATGTCGGCCGGTCCGGTGACGTCGAAGGCGAGGTGGGCGGAGACATCTCTCTGCATGGAACGAGTGTGGCCCAACCGACCGACTTCGTGCGGAGGGTTGACATCGTCCCCTGCGGGTCGGTCGCGCGCCCGACGGGGACTGCGGGGCAGGATGGACGCATGAGGACTGTTCAGCTTCGCCGGTACACGCTCGTCGACGGGGAGTACGACGCCTTCGTCGACTGGTTCACCACGTGGATGCCCGAGGTGCGTCGGGCGGCGGGGTTCACCATCGAGTTCGCGTACGGCATCCGGGAGACGAACGAGTTCGTCTGGGCGGTGAGTGCGGAGGGGGACGCGGCGGCGTTCTCCGCGCGCGAGGAGGCCTATCTCGCCTCGGATGCGCGCGCAGAGATGTTCGCGGGCGTGCCGCAGCGGGTGGCCGATTACAACGTGCGATTGGTTTCGGAGACCTACTGATCATCTGGCCCCGGGTGGGGCCTTCTCATCGGGCACGGAAGACGTACGCGAAGGCGGTCCGCGTATACGCGATGCCTCTGCCGGAAGCCCGGATCGCCTCGGCGTCGGGCGGCGTCGTCGCCTTCGGGACGAGGAAGCCCTCCATACCCCGGGTGACCAGCCGATAGTCGCCGTCGCGATGAGTGAACACGCCGACGAGGTCGTAGGTGGGGTCGAGCGCGACCACGGCCGCGTCCCCGTGACTGGTGTTCGCCAGGAGCAGGCCACCCGGTCGGAGATAGCGGCGGCAGTGGTCGGAGACGAGCCCGGCGTAGAGGGAGATCACGAGGTCGACCGAGCCGTCGTCGATGTCCAACGGGTCACGGTAGTCGGCATGGTGGAACCGGACCTCCGCGTCGGGTCGATGCGGATCGTGCGCCTCCAGCTCGGCGTGGATCCGCTCCCGGTCGGCGAAGGTGCGTCGTGCCCGCACGTCGAGATCGACGTAATCCACGGAGCGGATCGCCGTGGAGGGCGACAGGTCCACGTACGACCCGGCGTACAGGGCGCGGTCGATGTCCCAACGCTCATGCAGGGCGGCGAACATGGGTGATCGGTCCCCGATGGATGCCCGGTAGCTCTCCCACGTGGGGCGGGTCCGCGTGCTCACCGCGTCTCCCGTGGCATCCGCACGCGCCCGCGGACCTCGGCGACCACACGGCCTGCGGTCTCGACCCGCGCGTCGTAGAGGCCGGTGCGACCGGCGAGCGTGCGCCGTTCGGCGACGGCGACCAGCTCGTCGCCCTCGTGTGAGGGGCTGAGGAAGGCGACGTCCGCGCCGGCGACCAGCGACGCCGCCGCCGAGTCGTTGCTCGCCATCGCGATGACCGTGTCCGCGAGCGTGAAGATCATTCCGCCGTGGGTGACGCCCACGCCGTTGACCATGTCGGGCCGAACCCGCATGCGTGCGACGGCATATCCGGGCTCGGCACGTTCGACCCGGATGCCGAGCGCGGCCATCACACCGTCGTGGGCCGCGATCCGTCGGGAGTGCGGGGTCGTGTGCTCCTCGCCCTCCGTGCTCACGAGGTCTCGAATTCGGCGGTGACCTCGACGCGCACAGCGAGGTCGGGGATCGAGACCTCGGCGCTCTCGTGCGAGGCCGGCGCGGCGCCGCGCAGAGCCATCGGCGCCGCGCCGGCGTCTGCGGAGCGGAGGGTCGCCACACGGGCGATCGTCGTGCCGAGGGCCGAGGCGAAGTCATCGGCTTCCTGGCGCGCGGCGCTCACGGCTGCGGCGCGGATCTCGCGGGTCACGCCTGTGCGGGTCGCCTCGGTGAGGCTCCACGAGGTCTGCACCGTGGCGCCCATCGCGCTGAGCTGTTCGACCGTGTCGGCGACGCGGTTCAGGTTCGACAACTTCACCTGGACCGAGCTGGAGGTCACGTGCTCGCGATGGGGCGTCCCGTCGTGGTCCACCCATTGACGGACGCCGGTCGACAGGGTCGAGGCGTGGTGCCAGGTGGCGTCTCCGGAGGCGTGCAGTTCGCCGGCGCGTTCGGCGAGGCGGTTGTGCAACGCCGTCCCCTCGGCGATGGCGGTCGCGCGGTCGGTATGGGAGACCGACACCCGCGCGATCAGCGTGGCTCGTTCGGCCGGAAGGTGCCGCTCGGCGGAGCCGACGGTGGTGATGACGGTCATATGTGCCTCCCCGGACGGCGCGTTCGAGACGGCGCCGCCTCGCATCATGCAACCACGTCGAGGCGGGCGACGCCACGCACGGACTGCGAAGGGGGATCGCCGCGCGGGCAGGTGCGCGCTCACGGCTGTACGCCATGGATAGCGCCGCGTACGCAGCGGCGGGGCACAATGGGCGGGACCGCACCCCGATGGAGGAGGACCGACGATGACCCAGGACCGAGAGAGCGCACTGCTGGCCCATGTCCCCGACGGCCTGTTCATCGGCGGAAAGTGGCGGGCCGCAGAGGGGGGAGCGACCCTCCCGGTGTTCGACCCGGCCACCGGAGAGCGTCTGCTCACCATCGCCGACGCATCCGTCTCCGACGGTTCCGCCGCGATGGACGCCGCGGTGGAGGCGTTCGAGTCCTGGTCACGCACCCCCGCCCGCGAGCGTGGCGAACTGTTGCGTCGCGCGTTCGACCTCCTCCAGGAGCGCAAGGAGGACTTCGCGCTGCTGATGACCCTCGAGATGGGCAAGCCGGTCGCCGAGGCCCGCGGGGAGGTCGCCTACGGCGGGGAGTTCCTGCGCTGGTTCAGCGAGGAGGCGGTGCGTGCGTCGGGCCGGTACGGGGCCAATCCGGAGGGCACCGGTCGCGTGGTCGTCTCGCAGCATCCGGTCGGCCCGTGCTATCTCATCACCCCGTGGAACTTCCCGCTGGCGATGGCCACGCGCAAGATCGCCCCGGCACTGGCCGCCGGGTGCACCGTGGTCGTCAAACCCGCCGAGCTCACGCCGTTGACGACGCTCTTGTTCGCCAAGCTGCTCCAGGACGCGGGGCTCCCGGACGGCGTCGTCAACGTCATCACGACCTCGACCAGCGGTGCGGTCTCGGAGCCGATCATCCGCGATCCGCGCCTGCGCAAGCTGTCCTTCACGGGGTCGACCCCGGTCGGACAGAAGCTCCTCGAGCAGGCCGCGCACGGCGTGCTCCGCACGTCCATGGAACTCGGGGGGAACGCCCCGTTCGTGGTTTTCGACGACGCCGACCTGGACAAAGCCGTGGATGGGGCGATGCTCGCGAAGTTCCGAAACATCGGGCAGGCGTGCACCGCGGCGAACCGCTTCATCGTGCACCGATCGGTGGCCGAGGAGTTCGCGCGTCGGGTCACCGAGCGCGTCGAAGGACTGCGCATCGGGCGCGGCACGGAGGACGGCGTGGCCATCGGTCCGCTCATCGACGACCGTGCCGTCGAGAAGGCACGGGCGTTGGTCGACGACGCGGTCCGGCGGGGCGCCGAGGTGCGCACCGGCGGATCGCCCGTCGACGGGCGGGGGACCTTCTTCGCACCCACCGTGGTCACCGATGTCGCCGCGGGAAGCGACATCCTGCGCGAGGAGATCTTCGGACCGGTCCTGGCGATCGTGCCGTTCGACGACGAGGACGAAGCCGTGCGGCTGGCCAACGACACCGAATACGGGCTGGTCTCCTACGTCTTCACCGAGAGTCTCGCGCGCGGCCAGCGCATGATCGAACGCCTCGAGACCGGGATGATGGGCCTGAATGTCGGCGTCGTCTCCAACGCGGCAGCCCCCTTCGGCGGGTGGAAGATGTCCGGCCTCGGTCGCGAGGGCGGCGTCGAGGGCATCCACGAGTACCTCCAGACGAAATACACCCTCACCCCGAATCCCTTCTGACGCTCCGTCGAGCCGCCCCGTTGTCGTCCAGCCTTCCCCTCATCGACCGGAGGAATGGGGTGGTTCGCGACGAAAGGGGTCGTTCGGCGCAGTGGTCGGGGGGCCGCCGTGGGCGGGCGCGAAACATCGCGGAACGGTGCGCGTGATATCAACGGGGCATGCTCAGACTGCGCGGCGCCGTACGGGTACTCGTCGACGGACGCTCCGAACACTCCGGTGACGTGTGGATCGAGGACGGGCGCGTCGTCGACCCGCCCGCGGATCCGGACGCCGCGGCGGACACGGTCGAGGAGGTCGACGTCTCGGGGTGTGTCGTCACGGCCGGCCTCGTGAACGCGCACCATCACCTGTTGCAGTCGGGATTCCGCACCCTGCCCGGCACGCGCGGGGTCCCGATGCGGGACTGGTTGCCGACGATGGCCGCCGCATATGCCACTGCAGGTATCGACGCCTCACTGACGGCGCGGACGGCGGCGGTGGGCCTTGCGGAGTCCCTCCTGGCCGGCGTGACGACCGTGGCCGACCACCAGCTCAACTGGCCCGTCCCGGGGCCGGACCCCGCACAAGAGGTCGCCGACATCGCCGCAGCCGTCGCCGAGGCGGCGCGTGGGCTCGGTGCGCGGCTCGTGTTCGTCCGGGGTACGGCGCGCGACGACGCGATCGTCGCGGCAGAGGGCGCCGAGGCGGTTGTCGAACGGCTGCTCGGGAGCTCACATGACGGGGGAGTGAGCCCGGACGGGACGCTGCAGATCGCGGTCGGACCCGCCGGTGTGCACTCCGACGCAGAAGACACCTTCCGGCGGCTCGGTGAGGTCGCCTCCCGGCACGGGCTGCGCCGGCGCACCCAGGCGAACGAGCAGGTCGACACCGAGATCGCCCTGGACCGCTATGGCCGGCGCCCGCTCGATCTTCTCCAGGAGTGGGGATGGCTCGAGGAGGGCGTGACGATCGCGCACCTGTGCGACGTCACGGAGGTCGAGATCGAGCGCCTGGCCGCCGCCGGGATCACGGCCACCCACGCTCCCGGGTGCGACGTGCCGATGGGGTGGGGCATCGCACCGGTCGCGGCTCTGCAGGCCGCCGGGGTCGTCGTCGGGCTCGGTACTTCCGGCGGTGGGTCGAACGACGCCGGACACCTGCTGGCGGATGCGCGCCTGGCGATGCAGGTGTCGGGACTCGTCGGGGCGCCCCTGTCCGCGCGCACCGCGCTCGGGATGGCCACCGAAGGCGGCGCGCTGGGTCTGGGTCGGTCGGATATCGGACACCTGCGCAGCGGGGCGCGCGCGGACGTGTGCGTGTGGGACGTGTCCGGCGTCGCCGACGCGGGGGTGGCCGACCCCGTCGCCGGTCTGCTCTGGGCCTCTCCCGGGCGCCGGCCGCGAGACGTGTTCGTCGGGGGGATGGCGGTGGTCCGGCAGGGGCGGCTGCTCACCGCCGACGAGGGGTCACTCGTGCACGACCTCGACGCCCGCATCCAGCCGTGAGCCCGGTGCCGGATCGGTAGTCGATCAGATGTCGAGCACGATGCGCGGGCACGCGGCCCGCGAAACGCACATCATCATGACGGTGCTGTCTTCTCGTTCGACCGGGGTGAGCACCGAGTCGCGGTGTTCGATCTCGCCCTCCAGGACCGGGACCTCGCACGTTCCGCACGTGCCGCGCCGGCAGCTGGAGAGCACGACCGTCTCGGGCGACTGCTCGATGACGGCCTCCAGCACAGACTGACCCGGCTCGACGGTCACGACCTCCCCGGACATCGCCAACTCGACCTCGAACGGGTCGGTCCACACCGGCTCGCCGAACTCCTTCGCTTCGAAGCGCTCGAGGTGCAGGCGGGTGCCGTCCTCGCCGGGGAACGCGTCGTCGAGCGCCTCGAGAAGTCGCGTCGGGCCGCACGCGTAGATCCGGGTGTCCTCGTCGACGGACCCGGCGAGGGCCGCGACATCCATCCGGGCGTCTTCGTCGGCCGCGTGGACGGTGACACGGTCCGGGTGGGCGGCGGTGAGCGCATCGACGAAGGCCATGGTGCGGCGGGATCTGCCGGCGTAGTCGAGATGCCAGTCGACCCCGGCGGCCGCGGCGGCCCCGACCATCGCGTGGATCGGCGTGATCCCGATGCCCCCCGCGACGAAGCGGTACGTCTGTCCCGGCTCGGCACGGAAGGGGAAGTGGTTTCGCGGACCGCGCACCCGCATGCGTCGCCCGACCTCGGCCGTCTCGTGCACGTGGGCGGAGCCGCCGCGGCCGGTGTCGTCGCGGAGCACGGCGATCCGCCAGGAGCCGCGCTCCGCGGGGTCGGAGCACAGCGAGTACTGCCGCTCTCGGACCTCGCCGGGCACCGCCGTCGGGAGGATGACGTCGATGTGCGATCCCGGTGTCCATGCGGGCAGGTCCCGGCCGTTGGGGGAGGCCAGATCGAGGGCGACGACGCCATCGGCGACCTCTGTGCGCGCGGTGATGACCAGGTCTCTCTCGACGTCGCTGAAATAGCTCACGGATGCTCCTCGGGGTGGGTCTGAGGCTCGACCGTAATCGACGATCCGCGTCCCTCCGGCACGTCGCGCGAGCCGTAACAGGCCCGCAACACGGGGGGGCGGTGGTCGAAACAGGGTCGGCGTTCAATGGCCATTGTTGGTCAAGCCAACAGAAATTCCCAAACCGCCCCGATCGAGGAAGCGAGTGCCATGGCCCTCCCGACGCCCGACACACTCGCACCAGGTGCGGCACTCGGTGTGCTGCGCAACGTCACTTCCATCGACGGGGCGTCGGGCGATCGGGCCGTCGTCGACGGTACGGTCTCGACCGCCGTCGATGACATTGCCGGCAGCGACGGCGTGGATGCCGGCGGATGGCTGCTCCTGCCGCCGCTGGCCGACATGCACGCCCACATCGACAAGGCCTACACGTGGGAGATGGCGGGTCGCCCCGCCGGTTCGCTCGAGGATGCCGTCGCCTGCTGGCAGCGCTTCGGCGCAGGTCTGTCCGAGCGACAGATCGCCACACACGCACGCCGTGCGCTGATGGCCGCACTGCGTGCCGGTGTCACCACGATGCGCACCCACGTGAATTTCCACGAGGGTGCCGATCCTCTCCGCGGCCTGCGTGCCGTCGTCGCGCTGCGGGAGGAGTTCTCCGGCCTGGTCGATCTGCAGGTCGTCGCGATGCACGGTCACCTGCACGAGAGCGCCCTCGTCCGCGAAGCGATCGCGCTGGGCGCCGATCTGCTCGGTGGTGCACCGCACCTCTCGCCCGACCCGGTCGCCGAGATGGACCGCACCGTCGCTCTCGCCGAAGAGGCGGGGATCGGAGTCGATCTCCACACCGATGAAACGCTCGATCCTCACTCGCTGGACATCGTGTACCTGTCCCGGATCACCGCACACTGGCCCGCGGACCGGACCCGTTCGGCCGGGCACTGTGTCAGCCTGGCCGTCCAACCGCGCGAGGCGCTGGACGAGATCCTCGGCACCGCCGCGGCAGCAGGTGTCAGCATCATCACCAACCCCCTCACCAACCTCTACCTGCAGGGCTGGGAGCACCACGTCGCCACGCCGCGGGCGATCCCCCCGTTGCACGCGATCCGCGCGGCGGGTGTGGCACTGGCAGCCGGGGGCGACAACGTGCAGGACCCCTTCAACCCGCTGGGCAACGGCGACATGGTCGACGTGGCCGCCGCCCTCGTCATCGCCGGTCACCTCTCACCCGCCGAGGCGTGGCAGGTCGCGTCGGCAGGCCGGTCTCTCCTGGGCCTGCCACCGGCGGCGGGGGAACACGGTGACATCGCCGACATGCTGCTCGTCCGCGCATCCTCTGTCGCCGAAGCGCTCGCTGAACGTGCGCCCGATCGGGTCGTCGTGCGCGCGGGTCGCGTGGTCGCCACCCGCCGTCTGTCCACCGCCGTCGTCGACATCGACACGTACTCCGCGAAGGAGATCACGGTATGACCACCGCGACCCCGGCGTCCGCCGCCACCGTGCCCACCCTGGCCCTCAATGACGTCACGAAGGACTTCGCCACCGGCACGCGGGCCCTGACGGGCGTGTCGATGGGCATTTCGCGCGGCGAGTTCGTCTCGGTGGTCGGTCCGTCCGGGTGCGGTAAATCGACCCTTCTGCGCCTGGCAGCCGGGCTCGACACCGTCAGCCACGGCGAGCTCGCGGTCGATGCAGCCGTCACCAGCTTCGTCTTCCAAGACGCCACGCTGCTGGAGTGGCGCAGCGCCCAGAAGAACGTCGAGCTCGTCGGCGAGCTGGCCGGGGTGCCGTCGGCGGAGCGGAGCCGCCGCGCGCGGGAGGCTTTGGCACTGGTGGGGCTGGGTGGTTTCGAAGGGCAGCACCCTCGCGAGTTGTCGGGCGGGATGCGGATGCGGGTC
Organism: Microbacterium aquimaris; assembly: GCF_039531285.1. Classification (NCBI taxonomy): domain Bacteria; kingdom Bacillati; phylum Actinomycetota; class Actinomycetes; order Micrococcales; family Microbacteriaceae; genus Microbacterium; species Microbacterium aquimaris. The sequence goes on from NZ_BAAAPT010000001.1 coordinate 1,717,874, forward strand.
TCAATCGCCCGGGCCCTGGTGGCCGAACCCCAACTGGCGCTGTTCGACGAGCCCTTCGGTGCACTCGATGAGATCACCCGTCTGAAGATGCAGACGGAGCTCCAGCGCATATTCCAGCTCAAGCAGTTCGCGGCGATGTTCATCACCCACTCGATCTCCGAGGCGGTCTACCTCTCCAGTCGGGTGCTGGTGATGAGCGGGCGACCCGGGTGCATCGTCGAAGACATCCAGATCCCGTGGGAGTACCCGCGCCCGCCGGAGCTGCGGTATTCGCCCGAGTTCGGCCGCATCGCCGGCCATCTCTCCCAGACGCTGGAGGCCCACGCATGAGCGATCAGACCCTCACCGCCGCCGCGGTCGCGAGGACCGCCGCGCGCTCGGTTCCGCCGCCGCAGGCACAGGCGGGTCGCCCCTCCGCCCTCCGTCGGGCCGGATCGAGCGCGGGGCCGATCATCCTGGCGATCGTCGGGATCCTCGTCATCTGGTATGCGGTGTCGTACCTGCTGCTGACCGAGAGCCGCCGCTTCCTGCTGCCGCCGCCGCACGAGGTGCTGTTCGAGACGCTCGGCAACCCGCAGATCATCGGCCCCATGCTTGCCGCGCTCGCGCAGACGACCATGGTCGCCCTGATCGGTCTGGCCATCGCGGTGATCATCGGGATGTCGTGGGCGATCTTCATGTCTCAGTCGCACCTCGCCGAGAAGGTGCTCTACCCGTACGCCGTGATCCTGCAGACCATCCCGATCCTGGCGTTGACCCCTCTGATCGGCATTTGGATGGGCTACGGAATCCCGGCCCGCGTCGTGGTGTGCGTGATCATCGCGGTCTTCCCGATGATCTCCAACACCCTGTTCGGATTGCAGTCGGCCGATCCGTCCGCCCACGACCTGTTCACCCTCAACAAGGCCTCCCGCTGGCAACGGCTCACCAAACTCCAGCTGCCCGCGGCGATCCCGTCGATCTTCACGGGGCTGCGCAACGCCGCGGGACTGTCGGTCATCGGAGCGATCGTGGGCGACTTCTTCTTCCAGCAGGGGTCGCAGGGCATCGGCGGTCTGCTGCGCACGTACACGCTGCGTCTGAACATGGAGCCGCTGTTCCTCGCGATCATCTTCACCGCCCTGTTCGGCGTCGCCGTCTTCTCTGTTTTCGCCGCGCTCGATCGTGCCGTCGTGGGGCGACTGTTCGGGTGGAAGAACCGCTGACCCGGATCCTCATACGACCCCTCACCTCGCACCAGCCTGTTCCACCCGCATCATCGCCACGCCTCGCCTCGCCTCGCACCACCCGTCCTGCTCCACCTCACATCCCTCCAGGAGGACTCCGAGATGACACACTCCACGCCCCGCTCCGCCCGTTCCCTCGCCGCCGGTCTCGCGCTGTCGGTGGCCGCGATCGGTCTGGCCGCGTGTTCGGCCGATGAGGCCGAGCCTGCTGCCGACACCACTCCGGCCGCCCCGGCGGCCGAGGCCGGCAGCGCCCTCGATCTGTCGGATGTCTGCCCCGCAACCGTCGTGATGCAACAGGACTGGCAACCCGAAGCCGAGCACGGGGCCATGTACGCCCTGGTCGGCGACGACTACACCATCGACAACGACATCAAGAGCGTCACCGGTTCCCTCATCGCCCAGGGCGTCGACACCGGCGTCGACGTGGAGGTGCGCCCCGGTGGCCCGAACGTCAACTTCCAGCCGGTACCGGCCCTGATGTACCTCGATGAGGACATCCTGCTCGGTGCGGTGAACACCGATGCGGCGATCGTCGCCGCCGCAGACCAACCCACCGTCGCGGTGACTTCGCAGATGACGTGGAGCCCGCAGATCCTCATGTGGGACCCGGCCAGCCACGACGGCGCCACGACGATCGCGGAGGCCACCGCCGACGGTGCGCCCGTGGTCACCTCGGGAGATGTCATCCCGAACATGCTCGTGGCACAAGGCATCATCGACAGCTCGCAGATCGACCTCAGCTACGAGGGGACCGCACAGCGCTTCGTCTCCGACCCGAGCATCCTCCAGCAGGGCTTCGCCACCGCCGAGCCCTACATCTACGAGAACGAGATCTCCGAGTGGGGCAAGCCGGTGGGATTCCAGCTGCTCAGTGAGGTCGGCTACACGATCTATCCCGAGCCGCTCGCCGTGCGCGCCGACGCGATCGAGGAGTATGGCGACTGCCTGGCCAAGCTCGTGCCGATCATGCAACAGTCTCAGATCGACTACCTGGACGACCCGGCCGACACGAACGCGCTGATCGTCGACCTCGTCGACACCTACCAGACCGGCTGGACCTACTCGGAGGGCGTCGCCGACTACTCCGTGGAGCAGCAGCTGGCTCTCGGAATCGTGGAGGACGACGCCGCCTCGGGGGTGTTCGGGCAGTTCGACCCCGAGCGGATGGAGAGCATCCTCGAGGAGTTCGTGCCGTTCCTCATCGAGTCGGGGAGCATCAGCGCCGCCGACGCCGAGGAGATCTCGGTCGACGACCTCTACACGAACGAGTTCATCGACCCGTCCATCTCGCTGGACTGAACGTAGGAGTACCCCGTGGGTCGAACCCTCCTCGCCGCCGCGCGACGCCTCGCCGTCGACCGGGTCGTGGGCGACCCACGGGGGCTTCCTCGCGCGGCGGCACGGTGTGCACCGGAACCGTGCGCGCCGGCACGGTGTGCACCGGAACCGTGCGCGCCGGCACGGGCCCGTCGCGCCTCGGTGTCACAGCGACGCCGTCACCTCCTCGGCGAGCCGGTCGAGCGCATCGGCGGCCTCGATCGCCTCGGCCTCGCGCCGGCGTACGCCGGAGACGAACCCCTCGGCGCTGCCCGCCCGTGCGCACGCGCGGGCGTTCGCCCGGGCGTTGACGGCACCGGCGCGTGCGCCCGCGGCGAGCAGACGCGCCGCCACGGCGACGTCGGGTCGCAGCGGCTCGGGGCACCTGTTCGCCAAGGCGGGGAGGGCCGGGGCGAGATCGACGACGAGCGCGGTCACAGCCGTGGCGGACTCCGCGGCGCGCTCGAGGATGCGTCGCGTGCGGTCGGCGTCCTGGTCGGCGGCGTCGCCGCGGAACACCTCGGCGAGATCGGCGGACGCCCGGGCGTCACGGTCGGCGACCGACCACGCCTCGGCGCGGGCCCGCTCGAAGCGGACGGCCTCGGTTCTGTCGTCGTCCACATACCCGTCCGCCATCGCGGCCACGGCTGCGCCGATGCCGGCCACGACGGCCGCGGCGGCTCCTCCGCCGGGGTCCGGGACGGCGGCCGCCAAACGGTCGGCCCACGCGCCCAGCGGCGCCTCGTGCGTCTTCATGCCCATCGCCGCAGTCTAGGCACGGGAAGGGCGTCGACGTGACCGCCGGGCTCCGCGGTCGCGCGCGATCCCTGCTCGCGTGTCCCAAATCGATGACCTACGGACCGTGCGGCGGCGTGAACCCCGACGGCTCGTGCGAGGTGCACGCCGACCCGTGCGTGTTCCTCGACCGGCCTCTTCCGGTGCCCGTCGAGGACCCCGCGAATGCGCCTCGGCTCCCGCCGACCGCCGCGGCGGGAGAGATCGGCGAGATCCTCGCACGTCGGCCGCTCATCATGACGGGCTTCCCGGCCCGGCCCCTGACCGCCGAAGACATCTCCCGCGTGGCCGACGTGCTCGCACCGAACACCGATGCGGCGCTGTCGGGTGACGCCGCGACCTCGCGCACGCAGTTCCCGCCCTCGTATCGGGGTCACCTCATGACCGCGGCGGGGGTGCGCGCCTGGATCGGTGTCAACACCCGCGACCGCAACCGGGTCGCCCTGGAGGGGGAGCTTGCCGCACTCCGTGACGCCGGAGTCGCGGGCGTGCACTGTGTGACCGGTGACCACACCGACACGGGAGACCGTCCCGATGCCGCGCCCGTCTTCGATCTCGAGTCGACGACGCTGCTTCCCCGCGCGCAGGAGGCGGGCCTGGTCGCCTCGTTCGCGGAGTCTCCGTGCGCTCCACCACGCGAGTCCCGCGGCGTGCGGGTGGCGCACAAGCAACGTGCCGGCGGTCGGATGTGTCTGACCCAGTACTGCGGGGGCGTCGAGGATGTCGCCGCCTTCGTCGAGGCCTGTCGGCGCGCGGGCGCCACCGTGCCCGTGCTGCCCGGGGTACCCGCCATCGTCGACGAGGACGGGGCGGCGCTTCTCGCCTCGTTCCACGCGGCGTCGCTGCCGCCGGGGTACGCGCAGCGGCTGCGCGGCGCACGGGACATGCGCGCGGAGGGTGTCCGGCTGGCCATCGAGTACGGGTCGGCCCTCCTCGAGGTGCCGGGCGTCGCCGGAGTCGTCGTCGCGGGAGGCGCCCGTCGCGGTGACGAGATCGCGTACGCAGGTTCGCTCGCGACCATCGCCCGGGAACTCGGAGGTGGCTCATGACCCCCGTCGTCGCCTCACTCCCGGCGCTGCTCCTTGACCACGACCACGCGGGTGTGCCCACCCTCCGGGGTACGCCATTTGTGGGGGACCCACCCCTCGTAGTAGGTCGCGTCGCCGGCGGACAGTTCGTGCTCGCCGTCCTCGAGGACGACGACCATCCTGCCCTCGAGCACGTAGACGAACTCGTCCTCACCGTGCTCCCACCACAGCCCGTCGTCGCTGAAGGGGCCCACCATGATCATCGGCACGAACCGCCCCGACGGCGGCGCCATGACGTGGACGGGGCCACTGCCCATGTCCACCGCCGAGTCGTCCTGACGACGGAAGACGTGGAAGCCGCCTTCGGAGCGCTCCCGAGGTTGCTCGGTCAGCAGGGCCTGCTGCGTCGTGCCGAGCGCCTGCGCGACGCGGAACAGCGACGTCATGCTCAACCGTTCGAGGCCGCGCTCGACCTGACTGAGGAACGAGTGGGACAGTTGGGCCTGCGCGGCGATCTCGGTCAGCGTGGCGCCGCGCGCCTGCCGCAGTGCGCGGATGCGCGCCCCCAGTGCCCGCGCGGCCTCGTCGGGGTCGGCCGGACCGTTCGCCGCGCGGCTCCCCATCGTTTCCGCCATGCCAGCAGGTTACCGGGCGGTCGAGCCGACCCGCGGCAGCCTGCCCCCTGCGCGACGAGTGACTCATCACCCGGCTCGCCGCGCACCGCCTTCGGGAGATGTGATGAAGGAGGACACCCATGACCACCCCCGACTACGCCGCGCTCGAAAGAGACCTCACCGACCTGCTCGGCCCCCGCGGCGTCAGCTCCGACATGCGCCAGCGTGAGAAGGCATCCGTCGACGGCGCCCGCATGTCGCCGATCATCGCCGAGCAGCTTCCGCTCGGAGTCGCCGACCTCGTGGCTTTTCCGACCACCCCGGAGGAGATCGCGGCGGTCGTCGGCCTTGCGGTCCGGCATGGCGTCACGATCACCCCGCGCGGCAAGGGCACAGGCAATTACGGGCAGGCCATCCCCATGCCCGGCGGCCTCGTGCTGGACATGTCCCGGGCGCGCTCGATCGTCGAGGTGACCGACGAGACCATCACCGCCGACGCCGGGGCGCCCATGACCGCCCTCGAACAGGCCGCGCGCGCCGCCGGGCGGCAGTTGTGGATGTACCCCTCGACCGTGCACTCCAGCATCGGCGGCTTCCTCGGCGGCGGATCGGGGGGCACCGGCACGATCGCGCACGGCTCCAACGACCGCGGCTTCGTCGTCGCCCTCGATGTCGTGACCCCCGCATCCGGCGGGAAGCTCATCCACGTCGAAGGCGATCAGGCCCAGGGGTACGTCCACAACTACGGCACCGCGGGCATCATCGCGCGCGCCACCGTGCGGCTCGAGCCGCTGCAGGAATGGCGCGGCCTGTACGCGTCATTCCCTGACTTCGCCGGCGCCCTGTCGGTCCTGCGTCCGCTGGGGCGCCTGACCCCGTCGCCGCGACTGGTCTCGGCCGACACCCCGCACATCACGGCCCAGCTTCCCCCGGACGAGGTGTTCCCCGAAGGGCGCAGCTCGCTGCGCATGATCGCCGACTTGAGCACGGTGGCCGAGGCGACCGCGATGATCGAGGCCGCCGGGGGACGCATCGAGGACGTCCGGGAGGGCCCGAACGTCTCCGCGGCGATCTCGGTGCTCAGCTACAACCATCCGATCGAATGGCTGCAGAAGTCCGAGCCCGGCGTCTACTTCCACGTGGAGGTGTCGGGTGATGCGTTGGTCGACCGCATCGACGAGGTCCATGCGGTCTATCCCGGTGGGCTGCTCCACATCGAGGCGGGGCACACCGTGCCGATCGGCATGCTCGCCGGTGTGTACGAGAGCCCGGAAGCGGTCTACGCGGGGATGGAGTCGCTGCACCGACTCGGTGTGGCGACCCACAACCCCCACCAGTGGAACGTCGATTTCCGCCTCGCTGAGACGATCGCGCTCGCGCGTGAGACCGACCCCGACGGCCTGCTGAACCCCGGCAAGCTCAACCCCGCCTACACCGGCCCCACGAAGGGAGCCATCCGATGACCGTCCCGTTCACCCCGGCCAGCCGCGCCTGGGCCGACCTCTCCGGCCCGGCGATCACCGCCGCGACCACCGACCGGTCGATCGCCGTGGTCCCCATCGGGGCGATCGAGCACCACGGGCCGCACCTCCCGTTGCGGACCGACGCGCTCATCGCCGAAGCGGTCGCCACAGCCGCCGTCGACCGCGTCAGCGAGGCGGGGATCGACGCGTGGCTGCTGCCGACCGTCGCGTACGCGAAGTCCGACGAGCACTACTGGGCCCCGGGAACCCTGTGGGTCGACGGCACGACGCTGCTCGAACAGTTGGTTCAGATCGGCGCGGCGATCGCGCAGACCCCCGTGCGCACCGTCGCCTGGGTCAACGGCCACGGCGGCAACGTCATGCTGCTGGGCTGGTTGAACCGCGAGCTGCGCAGACGCTTCGGTCTGCGGTCGTTCTCGATGCCTTCGGGGGCCGGAGCCGCCGGCGACGGCGTCGACGGTCCCGATGAGAAAGGCCAGGGTATCCACGCCGGATTCGGGGAGACCTCGATCGTGATGCACCTCGCGCCCCACCTCGTCGCGTCCGAGATGCCGCCTCGGAACGTCCCGGAAAAGATCGCCGGGCACAGCCACATCGGCTTCAACGGAAAGCCGGTGATGTTCGGCTGGACCAGTGACGACTTCGGTCCCACGGGGGTGATCGGCGACGCGACCGGTGCCAACGCCGCGCACGGCAAAGTGCTCTTCGACCGTGGCGTCGACTTCGTCAGCGAGGCGCTCGCCGAGATCGACGGGTTCGAGTTCGCATGAGCGGCACCGCGCATCCCGCTTCCGCGTCGATGAGTGTGGAGGTCCCCGTCATCGACCACGCCACCGACCCGGTGCATGCCGCCGAGCCTCCGGCCGACCCCGCCGCGCTCGCCGCGGGGTGGTTGCCCGGCCCCGACGCGGACCGCATGCTCATGACCCTGTCGACGGTCTCGCCGGAGGGCGTTCCGCATGCGCGGACGGTGATGCTCAGCGACTTCGACGGCGTGCGGTTCTCCTTCCACACCGACGCGAGCAGCCGCAAGGTCGCCGACCTCGCCGTGAACCCTCGCGTGGCGTTGACGATCCTGTGGCCGGGGTTCACGCGCCAGCTGGTGGTCGAGGGTCTCGCGACCCGCGCATCCGACACCGCCGCGGCGCGCGCCTACGCGCGCCGCTCACCGTACCTGCGACAGCTCGCCTGGATGAACACCGACGAGGTCGCCGGGCGGCCGTTGGCCCAGCGGGAGGAGGGATGGGCACGGTTCGCCGCCGAGCATCCGGACCCGGAGCCGCCGGCCGGTTGGGTGGGATTCACCGTCGCGCCCGAGCGGTGGCTGTTCTGGGTGTCGCACCCCGGCGCGCCGAGCCGCCGGATCGAGTACACCCGGTCGGGGGCGGGATGGTCCGCCCGTCCTCTCCCGGGCTGACCCGCGCGAGCGGCGCGTGACGCATCGAGCCGCCCCTTTCCGTGCGAACCACCCCTCTGCTGACGGCGCGAAGGGGGGGGGCTCGACGTGAAAGGGGTGGCTCGGTTCAACCTCGAACGGGTGGTCGTGCTCAGACGTGGCGGTCGAGGAAGGCGTAGACCTCGTTCTCGTCGACGCCGGGGAACGCGCCGCGGGGGAGCGGCGAGAACATCTGCATGTGCACACGCGCGCTCGGCCACGCCTTGCCCTGCCACCGTCCCGTCGCCTCGGGGTCCGGACGACGGCAGCACGACTCCTCCGGGCAGGTGGACACCGCGCGCTTGGTCGTCTCCCGGCCGCGGAACCAGCGGGCGTCGTCGAAGGGAACCCCGACGGTGATCGAGAACTCGCCGTCGGCGGTGCTGCCGGTCTGTGTGGAGCACCAAAAGGTGCCGCTCGGGGTGTCGGTGTACTGGTAGTGCTCGGTCGTACGGTTCTGCTCGGAGAACGCCGCCCTGGCGGAGAACTTCGCGCACGCGATCTGGCCGTCGACGGCGCCGGTGACGTCGGCGGGCAACGGCAGGTCGTCGTTCTCGTACACCCGGGAGATCGCACCGTCACCGTCGACGCGCAGGAAGTGCAGGCGCATCCCGAGGTGGTGGGTCATCAGGTTCGTCATCCGCATCCCGGCCGCTTCGTGGGTGACCCCGAACGCGTCGCGGAAGTCCTCCACGGCGAGGTTGCGGTCCTTCTTCGCCTGCTGCAGGAACGCGACCGCGGCGGACTCGGGCATCAGACAGCACGCCGCGTAGTAGTTGATCTCGAGGCGTTGGCGCAGGAAGTCCGCGTAGTCGACGGGGCGTTCGTGCTCGAGCAGCCGGTGGGCCATCGCCTGCAACGCCATCGAGCGCAGGCCGTGCCCGCCCGGGATGGATGCCGGAGGCAGGTAGATCCGTCCGTTCTCCAGGTCGGTGATCGAACGGGTCGAGGACGGCAGGTCGTTGACGTAGATGAGTTCGAAGCCGATCTGCTCGGCCATGATGCTCACGGTGCGGTGGGTGAGCGCGCCGGTGGAGTGACCGGCCGCCTTGAGTTGCTTCTCGGCGAGCCGCTCGATGTCGGGGAGGTAGTTGTCGACCGCGCGCATCCGCAGCCGTTGCTCCGTGTTGGCGCGGCGGGCCTCTTCGGGCGTCGCGATGGCTTCGCGCTCTCGGCGCTGCAGCTCGCGGTGCAGGCCGAGGATCGACTCGATCGTTTCGTCGCTCATGCCTTTGGTGACCCGAACCGGCTCGATCCCGAGGCTGCGGAAGACGGAACTGCTCTGCGCGCGCGCGAGTTCGATCTCCAGCGCCGCGCGTCGATTGGGTGGCTCGGGGGAGAGGAGGTCGCCGACTTCGACCCCGGTGGCGGCGGCGATCTCTTGGAGGAGGGAGAGTTTCGGTTCGCGTTTGCCGTTCTCGATGAGGCTCAGGTGGCTACCGGCCACACCGACCTTCTCGCCCAGCTCATCGAGGGTCATGCCATGGCTGGTCCGCTGATGCCGGATGCGGTGGCCCAGGGTCGACAGTTCAAGCGGAGTCGCGTGCATTCCTTGAGCATATCGAAAAAACAACAAAAAATACGGGTAGATACACCCGAAAGAGTGGCCTGTTTCCTCTCATAGTGGGTGCAGATCGACGTTCTGAACCGCACCGACGACACCCGTACGAGGAGCGACATGGCCATCGCAGACATCTCCCCCCGCATCACCGACGTTGCCCCGCAGCGCACCTTCGGCGTCCGCCCGCGCCTGGACGGCGACGGGATGGCGGACCTGATCGGATGGGTCGACCAGATCGCCGCCCTGACGCAGCCCGACCGGGTCCACTGGGTGGACGGGTCGCGCGCCGAGAACGACGCGCTGCTGCGCGGGATGGTCGAGCAGGGCAAGCTCATCAAGCTCAACCCTGAGTGGCGGCCCGGTTCGTACCTGGCCCGCTCGCACCCCGGCGACGTCGCCCGCACCGAGGGGCGTACCTTCATCGCCTCCGAGCGCGAGGCCGATGCGGGCCCGACGAACAACTGGGCGGCCCCCGACCAGATGCGCGCCACGCTGACGCCGCTGTTCGAAGGATCCATGCGCGGACGCACGATGTACGTCGTGCCCTTCTCCATGGGAGCTGTCGGTGGACCGCTCTCCCACATCGGTGTGCAGGTCACCGACAGTGAGTACGCGGTGGCCTCGATCGAGGTCATGACGCGTGTCGGATCCGACGTGTTGCGAGAGATCGCCGACGGTGCACCGTGGGTCAAGACGGTGCACTCGGTGGGGGCGCCCCTCGCGCCCGGAGAGGCGGACGTGGCCTGGCCGTGCAACGACGAGAAGTACATCGTGCACTTCCCCGAAACGCTCGAGGTGTGGTCTTACGGATCCGGTTACGGCGGAAACGCCATCCTCGCGAAGAAGTGCTTCGCGCTGCGTATCGCTTCGGTGATCGGCCGCGATGAGGGATGGCTCGCCGAGCACATGCTGCTCATCCGCGTCATCGACCCCTCCGGTCGTGCCTACCACGTCGCAGCCGCGTTCCCCTCGGCGTGCGGGAAGACCAACCTCGCGATGCTGAAGCCGACCATCCCCGGGTGGCGGGTCGAGACGCTGGGGGATGACATCGCGTGGCTTCGCCCGGGGGAGGACGGCCGGCTATGGGCCATCAACCCCGAGGCGGGATTCTTCGGTGTGGCACCGGGGACGGGGGAGTCGACGAACCTCACCGCCGTCGAGACGCTATGGGGCAACACGATCTTCACCAACGTCGCCCTTCGGCCCGACGGCGACGTGTGGTGGGAGGGTCTGACCGACACGCCGCCGGCGGAACTCACCGACTGGCAGGGGAAGCCGTGGACCCCGGACTGCGGTCGTCCGGCGGCGCATCCGAACAGCCGCTTCACCGTCGCCGCCGCGCAGTGCCCGCAGATCGCGCCCGACTGGGACGCGCCGCAGGGGGTGCCGTTGGATGCGATCTTGTTCGGGGGCCGCCGCGCCACCAACGTCCCGCTGGTGGTCGAGGCCACGGATTGGACCCATGGCGTGTTCCTGGGCTCGACCATCTCATCTGAGCGCACCGCAGCGGCGGAGGGGACCGTCGGGGAGCTGCGCCGCGACCCCTTCGCGATGCTGCCGTTCTGCGGCTACAACATGGCCGACTACTTCGGCCACTGGCTGCGGATCGGTCAGCGGCTCCGCTTCGACCGGTCGCCCCGCATCTTCCAGGTCAACTGGTTCCGCAAAGGAGACGACGGCCGGTTCCTGTGGCCGGGCTTCGGCGACAATGCGCGTGTGATCGACTGGATCATCCGACGCCTCGATGGGGAGGTGCCGGCGGTGGATAGTCCGATCGGGCGGTTGCCGCGGACCGCCGATCTGGACCTCGAGGGCATCGACGTGCCGCAGGAAGACCTCGACGCCCTGTTCGCGATCGACCGCGACTCGTGGCTGCGCGAGGCCGACCTCACCGAGGAGTTCTACGACACCTTCGACGGGAGGGTGCCGCCCGCCCTCCGCGCCGAGCTGGAAGCCCTCCGCTACCGCCTGACCCATCCCTGACCCCCGTGCCCGGCGCCGACACACCCGACCCCGCTCCGCTCCGCGTCGTTCCGTCCCGCGCCGCGCCGCGCCCGAACGACCGCTCCGCAGTCAGGTCCTGCGGGTGTTCCGCTGTCGGATGCGCAGATGGTGACTGCGGCGTGGGCGGGGTGTGGACCCGCGCGGTCACACCAGGAGCTGGTGCTTGGCGAGGTCGCGGTACAGGGGCGTGGTCTGCACGAGCTCCGAGTGTGTGCCGGCGCCCACGACGCGCCCCCGCTCCATGACGACGATGAGGTCGCTGTCGACGACCGTGGACAGCCGGTGCGCGATGACGATGAGGGTGCGGCCGGCGGCGACAGCGTCGATCGCCTCGCGCATCCGCTGCTCGTTGAGACCGTCCAGTGACGACGTCGACTCGTCCAGCAACAGGATCGGCGGGGCGGCCAGGAGCGCCCGGGCGATCGCGAGCCGCTGACGCTCACCGCCCGAGAGCATCACGCCGCTCTCGCCGACGGCGGCCTCCAGTCCCTCGGGGCTGCGGTCGAGTACGTCGCCGAGGTTGACGGCGCGCAATACGCGCTCGCACTCCTCGTCGGTCGCCTGCGGGGAAGCCAGCCGCAGGTTCTCGCCGATCGTGCCGGCCAGGGTGGGCGCGTCCTGCTCGACGTAGCCGAGACGGCTGCGCAGCTCGTCCCGATCGAGCGTGCGCACGTCATGACCGTCGAGCAGGATGGCGCCGCCGGTCGGATCGTAGAAGCGCTCGATGAGGGAGAGGGTCGTGCTCTTGCCCGCACCCGACGGGCCGACGAGGGCGACGCGTGATCCGCGCGGCACACGGAACGACACCCCGCGGAGGACGTCGGTGGCCCGCTCGGCACCGGCCGGTGCATCGGCTGCGCCGACCGCGTCCGAGGCGTCCGGCAGGGCGACCGTCGAGGTGTCGACGTGAGCACTCTCGAGAACGGCGAGGGCTTCGTTCTCGGCTTTCCGCCGCGCCGCCACCACGCCTTCGGGGTAGCCGAAGCGCACCTCGCGGAACTCCACCGCGGCCGGCTCCCGGTCGCTTGCCGGCTCGGCGACCACGGTGGCGGCGATGCGGGCGTCGTCGTCGGTCTCGGTGGGCAGATCAAGGACCTCCTGGATGCGGCCCAGCGCCCCGAGGGCCTGGTTCACCGAGGTGATGGCTCCGAAAAACGAGCCGAGAGGGCCGACCAGGAGGAACAGGAACATCACGAAGGTCACGAGGTCGGCCACGCCGATGGCACCGTCGGCGACGCGGTAGCCGCCCAGGCCGAGCACGGCCAGCAGCGACACCTGCAGCGCGATGCCGGCGATCGGCACGACCAGCGCCGACACCTTCGCGATCCGCACGCCGACGCCGTAGGCGTCGCGGGCGACGCGGTTCAGGGCCGTCTCCTCGCGTTCGCCCGCTCCGGCGGCGCGTACGGTGCGGATCGACCCGACCGCGCGTTCGACGCCGGAGGCGAGTTCGCCGACCTTGACCTGCTGCTCGGCGGTGGCCTTGCGGATGCGACCGCTCAGGGTGACAACGCCGAGGATCGACACGCCGAGCACGATGACGATGGCACCGAGCAGGAGCGGGTCGATGAGCGCCATTGCGATGATCGCCCCGAGGAAGATCAGGGCGTTTCCGACCGCGTCGGCCAGGCCCTGGGTGAGCACGGCGTAGAGGAGGGTGGTGTCGGTGCCCACGCGCGAGACGAGGTCGCCGGTGCGTCGCGAGTCGAACTCGCTGATCGGCAGGTGCAGGATGCGGGAGATCAGTCGTCGACGGCTCGAGTAGACCACCGCGGTGCCGGTGCGCTGCAGGAGATAGTGCTGGTACCCGGAGATGATCGAGGAGACGACGACGAGGGCCACGATCGCCCACACGAGCAGGCCGAGCGTCTGTTCGGCCTGCACGGCTTCGATGACCTGGCCGACCAGCAACGGCTGCGCGAGCGTCGTGACGGCGCCGAGGACGCTGAGAACGGCCACGACGACCAGCACGGTGCGGTGCTCGAACAGGAACGGCAGCAGCTGGCGGAAGCTCGCCCGCGGGCCGTCGTCCGGGGCGCCCCGACCGAATCCTCGACGGGAGCGGGCGGGGCGGGTGTCAGCGGACATGCGGGACCTCGACAAGAAGGGGGACGGTTCACCTTCGACCGTACTTCGCTTCGCGGTGGCGAGGCGACGCCCTCGGTGTGCGGGGCTTCGGCGGCGGCCGCTCAGGCGGGCTTCGCGGGGGCCTGTTCGGGCTCGTCGTGACCGCCGGGTGGGGTGATGCGCATCTCCGGCAGGCGCGCGACGGCGAGCCAGCCGGGGAGGACGACCATGCACAGGATCGGAACCATCGAGGCGTCCCCGGCCACGACGGCGGCGATGAACAGGGACAGCCATCCGTCGCGGATGACGACCAGGCACACGCCGAGCACACCGGCGGAGATGGCGATCGTGAGCGGGATGTCCGGGAAGACCGTGTAGGCCAGGACGCCGATCGCGGCGCCGATGAACACGGCGGGGAACACGCGGCCGCCGCGGAAACCGGCGGCACCGGCGATCAGCAGCGCGGCGAGTTTGACCAGCACGATGACCGCGAGTTGCCCGGCGGTGTAGTCGTCGGCCGATTCGGCCAGCTGCGCCATCTGATCCAGCCCCTTGAACAGCGTGATCGGTCCGCCGATCGCGCCCAACACGCCCAGCATGAGCCCGGCGACGGTGAGGGGCAGGATTGGGTCGCGCCACCGGTGGAAGATGCGGTGCGCGACCGGGAAGGCGTAGAGCAGGCCGAGGCCGGCGACGATCGCGACGGCCACGACCACGAGCGCGAAGCCGAGGTCGCGCAGGATGTCGAGCTCGAAATCGGGCAACGGGATCGCGAGGCTGCCGTGGTGCGACATGAGCATCACGATCGAACCGGCCGCCGCCGACACGAGCGGGGCGAACAGGCGGTCCCACAGCAGCTCTTTCGAGGCGACCGTGGCCGCGACCGAGGTCACCAGGAGCGCCGCGCCGACCGGCGAGCCGAACAGCGCACCGAAGGTGCCGGTGACGACCATGAGGACGACGAGCTTGGTGGGGATCTTCGGCACCACTCGGCGGCAGATCCACACCGCCAGGGCGACGTTGATGGTGATGATCGGAGCCTCGGGACCGAGGCTCACGCCGGTGGCCAGGGTCAGGATGGCCGCCGCCGCGAGTCCCGGAAGGGTCGACAGGGGCAGAGGTGGCGGGAAGAACGTCTCCGTGGCGGGGTCGGGTCCGGCGTGGCCGGGGGCGAAGCGCACGATCAGGCCCGTGGCCAGACCCGCGCCGGTGAGGATGCCGATGATCCAACCCGCACTGTCGGGGTCGATGCCGCTCGCATCCGGCAACACCTCCCACAGCAGGTCCTCGAGGGCGAGCGCCGCGAGGTCGAGCACGATGAGACCCAGGGCACTGCCGATCCCGATCAGCAACGCCGGCAGCGACAGGGCGAGGAGACGCTTGGTGGGGGAGGAGCGTGCGGCGACGGCGCGGTCGTGCTCACGCCCGAATTCCGGGATCGGGCGGGCGTGGTCGTCGGCCATCGGGATCTTCCCCTCCATCGAACGCTGGGCGCCGCCACGACGGCGGCGCGTTGCCAGGATAGGGGAACGCACGGGGCGGTCGCGGGTCGCCCTTCCCGGTGGCCCGGGGGAGATCCCGGGGCCGACGGTCAGAGCGATCCGCTGGCGGCGACGCCGATGTTGTCGTCGTAGTCCATGTCTTTGGTCTCCGGCGCGAGGATCAGCGCGACGAAGGTCAGGCCCGCCATCGCCGACAGGTAGAGGCCCACCAGCCACGGGCTGCCTCCGGTGGCGGCCCACAAAGCCACGGCGACGATCGGGGCCAGCGCGGCGCCGAGGATCGAGGAGAGGTTGTAGGCGATCGCCGAGCCCGAGTAGCGGACGTTGGTCGGGAACAGTTCGGGCAGCACCGCGCCCATCGGGCCGAAGGTCGCACCCATCAGCATGAATCCGAACACCAGGAACGCCTGCACCATCGCCCCGGTGAACTTCGGGTCGACCTGTGGCAAGAGGAACACGTTGAAGGTGAGCCCGAACACGATGATGGCGCCGGTGACCCACAGGAGCAGGCGACGTCGGCCGATGGTGTCGGCGACGGGGCCGGCGAGCAAGGTGAAGATCCCGAAGAAGACCACACCGATGATCTGCATGAGGACGAAGTCGGTGTAGCCGAATCCGAGGCCCGGGTAGAACTGGTCGGCGAAGGCCGCGGCATCGAAGCTCTGGCCGGACGCCGCCGCGGCGGTGCGTGCGGCCTCGGTGGCCGTGTCGAGGTCGGCGGCCTTGGTCCCGTAGGAGAGCGTGAAGTTCGTCATCAGGTAGAACAGCACGTAGGTGGCCAGCATGATGAACGTGCCCAGGACGATCTGCCGACCGTTGCGCTTGATCACGGTCACGAGGGGGAACTTCCGGAGCGCACCGTGCGCGGCGGCCTTGACGAAGGTCTCCGACTCGACCAGACGCAGCCGCACCCACAGGCCGATGACGACCATGACGGCCGAGAACAGGAAGGGCACGCGCCATCCCCATGCGAGGAACGCCTCTGACTGCTGGGCGGGGCCGTCAGGGTGGGGAAGCGCCCAACTGATCGCGAGGAAGACGGTGTTGGCGATGATGAACCCGAGGGGTGCGCCCAGTTGGGGGAAGGTGCCGTACCAGGCGCGGCGTCCCTGCGGAGCGTTCTCGGTCGCGACCAGCGCTGCTCCCGACCATTCGCCGCCGAGCGCGAAGCCTTGGGCGAGTCGCAGGATCAGCAGGAGGAGAGCGGCGGCAGCGCCGATGTCCTGGAAGGTGGGCAGGCACCCGATGAGGATCGTCGCGACGCCCATCGTGAGCAGCGACCACACGAGGGTGATCTTGCGTCCGAAGCGGTCTCCGAAGTGGCCGAACACCACCGCGCCGAGCGGACGGGCGACCATTGCCGCACCGAACACGCTGAAGGACAGCAGGAGGGACGTCGTGTCGTTCCCGGTCGGGAAGAACAAGACCGGGAACACCAGCACCGCGGCGGTCGCGTAGACGTAGAAGTCGTAGAACTCGATCGTCGTGCCGACGAGGCTGGCCGTGATGACGCGGGAGCGGGGGTTCGCCGGTGCGGCGCTGGCGGAAGTCATGGCGAGCGCCGATTCTACTCTCGGCGACCGCGATGACGGGTCACACCCAGAGCACGGCGATGCCCGCGTTGACCAGGGTCAGCACCCCGATCGACCAGAAGAGGGCCGACGGAGCCGAGCCGTTCTTGCGCTGTCGCGCCGATCCGATGCCGAGCAGAGCGCCGATGACGAGCAGGATCACGAGCTTGACACCGATCTTGGCGTAGTTCAGTTCACCCTCCGTGCCCCACGGCGCGGCGAGGGCGAGACCGGCGGCTGCGGCGACGGCGAGCCCCCAGTTCATCAGCCGGGTGATGTGCCGACGGCCTCCGAACGCCTCCACGGCCCACGCCCCGAAGAGCAGGGCGAATCCCACGAGGTGCACGAGGACGACGAGGTGGCGAAGGAACTCCATGGGAGACAACCTACGACTCCGCGGCGAGCGTGCGCCAGCAAGGGCGACCTCACCCGCGGGTCGGCCTCGGAGGGGGCCTCAGCCGCGGAGTCCGCGGACGACCAGGGCGGTGCGCACGGCCGCATCGGCGGCCTCGGCCCCCTTGTCCTCGGTCGACCCGTCGAGTCCGGCCCGGTCGAGGCCCTGCTGCTCGTCGTCGAGGGTGAGCACGCCGAAGCCGATCGGTTTGCCGGCGTCGAGGGCGACGCGGGTGAGACCGTCGGTGGCGGCCGCGGCGACGAAGTCGAAGTGGGGGGTGCCGCCGCGGATGATCACCCCGAGGGCGACGACCGCGTCGGCGCCGCCGGCGAAGGCGGCCTGAGCGGTGACGGCGAGTTCGAACGAGCCGGGGACCCTCACGAGCCGGTGTCGCGCACCCGTCGCGTCGAGCACGCGCTGCGCCCCGGCGATGAGGCCGTCGGTGATGGTGTCGTGCCACGTACCGGCGACGATGACGACGGTCAGGTCCGACGCGTCGACGGCGGTGGGGTTCTGCGGTGCTCCGGTGCCGCTCATGCGCCGGTTCCTTCCTTCATCTGCGCGACGGCATCGGCGAGGTCTTCCTCGGCGATGATGTGTCCCATCCGGTCGCGCTTGGTCTCGAGGTACTGATGGTTGTTGGGGCCGACGCCGACCAGCAGCGGCACCTGTTCGACGATGTCGAGGCCGAACTCGCGCAACTGGTCCACCTTGTCGGTGTTGTTGGTGAGCAGACGGAGCCGCTCGACACCGAGGTCGGCGAGGATGCCGGCTGCGGCGGCGTAGTCGCGTGCGTCGGCAGGTAAACCCAGCTCGAGGTTGGCGTCGACCGTGTCGTAGCCGCGCTCTTGCAGCCCGTAGGCGCGCAGCTTGTTGATCAGGCCGATGCCGCGTCCCTCGTGACCGCGCATGTAGACCACGATCCCGCCCTCCCGGTCGATCGCATCGAGTGCCGCATCCAGCTGGGGGCCGCATTCGCACTTGAGCGAGTGGAACGCTTCGCCGGTCAGGCACTCGGAGTGCACCCGGACCAGGGCGGCGTCGGCGGAGAGGTCACCGGACACGACGGCGATGTGGTCGGTGCCGGTGACCCGGTCCTTGTAGGCGAGGAAGCGGAACGAGCCGTGTGCGGTGGGCACGCGCGACTCTGCCCGCAGGCTCACCCGCCGTCGGTGGGCGCGGCCGCGCGGGGCGGCGTCCGGGTCGAGCTCTTCGAGATGCGCGACCAGCTGCTCGATGGTGATCACAGGGATCCCGTCGCGGGCTCCGAGCTCGAGCAGCCCCGGAAGACGCATCATCGATCCGTCCTCGGCGACGACCTCGGCGATGGCCCCGACCGGTTCGAGGCCGGCCAGCCGCATCAGCTCGACGGCGGCCTCGGTGTGGCCGCCGCGCTCGCGCACACCGCCGTCGACCGCCCGGAGCGGGAGGATGTGCCCGGGGCGGATGACGCTGGTCGGGGTCGCTTCAGGGTCGGCCAGCACGTTGAGGGTGTGTGCGCGGTCTGTGGCGCTGATGCCCGTGGAGATGCGATCGGCCGCGTCGACGCTGACCGTGTACGCCGTCCCGCGGGCGTCCTGGTTGGTTTCGACCATCGGGGGCAGATCGAGCGCGTCGGCACGCTCTGCGGGCATGGGCGCGCAGATGAAGCCGCTGGACCATCGGACGGTCCACGCGATCCACTCCGGCGTCGCCAGCTGCGCCGACAACACCACGTCGCCTTCGTTCTCCCGGTTCTCATCGTCGGCGACGAGGACCGGGCGGCCGGCGCGCAGCGCCTCGAGGGCCTCCGGGATGGGGGACAGGTTCACGGTGCGCCCTCTTCCGTGTCGGTGCCGCCTCCCGGCGCGAAGGCCAGCAGGCGTCGGACATGACGCGCGAGGATGTCGGTTTCGAGGTTGACGCGGTCCCCGACGACGCGCTCGCCGAGGGTGGTGGCCGTGAGGGTCTCGGGGATGAGCGACACCTCGAACCAGGCGGGCTCGGCTCCCGGCCCGGAAGCCGCACTGACGGTGAGGGAGACCCCGTCGACCGCGATCGATCCCTTGTCGACGACGAGGGGCGCGAGGTCGCGCGTCAGGGCGATCCGCAGCACGCGCCATCGGTCGCCCGGACGTACCTCGAGCACGTGCCCGGTCCCGTCGATGTGGCCCTGCACGATGTGGCCGCCGAGGCGTCCGCCGGTAGCGGTGGCCCGCTCGAGGTTCACGCGTCGGCCGGCGGAGGCGGCCGCGAGGGTCGACATGTCCAGGGTCTGCTTCATGACGTCGGCGGTGAATCCGTCGATGTCCCGGTCGACGACGGTCAAGCACACGCCGGAGACGGCGATGGAGTCTCCGCGCGCGGCGTCCGAGACCGCCAGCGGGGCATGGAACGTCATGCGCGCTCCGTCGCCGGTCGGGGTCACCGAGGTGATCTCGCCGAGCTCTTCGATGATGCCGGTGAACATTCACTCGCCTTTCGTCGGCTCCGCCGTCGCGGCGGGGCGGGCGATGACCCGAAGGTCGTCGCCGAGGAGGTCGACCGAGACGGTGCGGAGCCGTCTCGCGTCGCGGATGGTGGACACGCCGATGTCGTCGAGCGCCAGCCGCCCGCCCCCCAGGAGGACGGGTGCCAGGTAGGCGAGCATCTCGTCGGCGAGGCCGGCGCGCACGAACGCGCTCGCCAGAGTGGGGCCTCCTTCGACGAACACACAGTGGACGCCGAGGTCGGACAGTTCGGCGAGCACAGCCGACAGATCGTGGCCCCGTCGGTGCAGGAACGGGCGCGGATGGCTGCGGACGGCCGCGTCATCGGGGATCTCACGGCGTCCGAGGATGAGAGGGATGGGCTGATGCTCGCGTAGGGCGCCCTCGGGGGTGCGCGCGGTCAGCGCCGGGTCGTCGGCGAGCACGGTGCCGATGCCGGCGGCGATCACGTCCGCCTCGGCGCGACGCCGGTGCACGTCCTCACGCGCGGCCGGGCCGGTTATCCACCGGCTGGTGCCGTCGTCTGCGGCGGCGCGCCCGTCCAGGGACTGCGCCCACTTGACCGTGACGTGCGGTCGGCCCAGACGCTGGACGGTCAGCCACGAGTCCAGCAGTCGCGTCCCGGCGTCGGCGAGCACGCCCGGCTCGATGTCGACGCCGGCCGCGCGCAACCATGCGGCCCCTCCCGACGAGGTGTCCCCGGGGTCGGCGACCGCGTACACGACGCGGGCGACGCCGGCTTCGAGGAGCGCGCGACTGCACGGACCGGTGCGGCCGGTGTGATTGCAGGGCTCGAGGCTGACCACGGCGGTCGCCCCACGTGCCGATCCTTCGGGAAGTCGGGAGAGCGCGTCGACTTCCGCGTGTGCGGTGCCGGCGCCGTGGTGCCACCCCTCGGATATGACCTCGCCGGTGGGGGAGAGGATCACGGCCCCGACCTGGGGGTTGACGCCCTTGGGGCCCCGCGCGGCGAGGGAGAGCGCGCGTTCCATCGCGGTCGTCTCCGCCTGGGTGGCCGGCATCCGTCATCTCCTCGTCACGGCTGGTGCGCGCGCGGGCAACGGGAAGCGGCGACGCATGACGCGTCGCTCGTGCCTCCTCCCATCCGGACTCGCGTCGGGTCTCCCCGTCGCATCACCGTCGGTCCCGGAATTCCACCGGATCAACCCTTCCCGACACCGCAGCGTCAGGAAGGGTTCGCGGACTGTCACCGCCGGTTCGGATTCTCACCGACCCCGGAGCACGTAGACACTCATTGTAGGTCAACGCGTGGGAGGCGCATGCATTCCCGCGCTCCCTGAGGGGTTCGCGCGCCGCGCGATCACGCCGAGGAACGCCACACCACGGGGCAGTCGAGCACGGTGCCACCACCGGGGGCGGGTGCGCCCTCGACTTGTCGCAGGACCGCCGCGGCCGCGGCCCGACCGAGGTCGCCGGCGGGCTGACGCACGGTCGACAGTGGGGGGTCGCAGCGCATCGCCCACGAGCTGTCGTCGAAGCCCACGACGCCGACGTCTGCGGGGATGCGCCGCCCCGCCGCCTGCAGGATGTCCATGGCGCCGGCGGCGACGGCGTCGCTGGAGGCGAAGACCCCGTCGATGTCGGGGTGGCGCGCCAGGAGCGCTCGCATGCCGGCCTGGCCGTCGCCGTACGAGTAGAGAGGGACCGATTCGACCAAGCTCGGGTCGAAGGTCTCGCCGAGCGCGTCGGTGAAACCCGCGAGCCGGTCGGCGCCCGAGTCGCGATCGAGGGCGGCGGCGATCATTCCGATCCGGGATCGGCCGGTCTCCCGCAGTCGGGTCGTGATGGCTGCGGCGGCGCTGCGGTTGTCGATGGCGACGTAGGCGGCGTCGCCGATGTCGCGGGGGTGGCCGACGTAGGCGGCGGGGATGTCCAGTCGGGTGACGGCGCGGGTGATCGCATCGCCTTCGCGTGCCGACACGATGATGACGCCGTCGATGAGCCCGCCGCTGAGGTAGTTGCCGAGGCGGGCGATGTCACGCGCCGAGTCGGCGATGAGGGTGGCCATCTGATAGTCGGCTTCCGAGAGCGTCTCGTTGGCGCCG
Source organism: Microbacterium aquimaris (assembly GCF_039531285.1). NCBI lineage: Bacteria > Bacillati > Actinomycetota > Actinomycetes > Micrococcales > Microbacteriaceae > Microbacterium > Microbacterium aquimaris. The sequence continues at coordinate 1,739,409 of NZ_BAAAPT010000001.1, forward strand.
AGCAGGATCGATCCGATGTTGGGGTCTTCGACGAACAGCGAGTGCGGTTCGTGGACGATGAGTCCGATCGCCTGCGACCGTCGCATCACCAGGCTCCGCGCCGCGCGGTTGGGGACGAAACCGACTTTCACGATGGCGGCCTCGATCGCTTGCCGGGCCTCATCGGAGACGTAGCGCTGTCCGTTCAGGAGGCGACTGACAGTGCCGCGGGAGACGCCCGCTTCGACGGCGACGTCATGCACCGTGGCGCGACGGCGACGTTGGGGGTGCTCCACGCGACCCATCGTAGGTGAACGCGCACAGGCCCGGGGGTGTTGACCGGCAAGCGCGTGTGTGTATAGCCTGTGCACGTTCACACAAAGTGTTTCGATGACGATTCATCATCGTCTGTGCACGTTCACAGATACGAGGAGACCATGGCGGCCCCCGCACGAACCTTCACCCACGACGGCATCGCGTTCGGGGGCGACTACAACCCCGAGCAGTGGGGACCGTCGGTGTGGACCGAGGATGTCGCCCTCATGCGCGAGGCGGGTGTCGACCTCGTCGCGATCAACGTGTTCGGGTGGGCCCGCATCGAGCCCCGCCCGGGGGAGTTCGACTTCTCCGGCCTGGATCGTGTCATCGAGCTGCTGCACGGGGCCGGCATTCGGGTGAACCTCGCCACCGGAACCGCCTCTCCGCCGCCGTGGCTCGCGCACGCCCACCCCGAGATGTTGCCCGTCGCCGAGGACGGAACGCGCCGCTACCCGGGTGGTCGCCAGGCGTTCTGCCCGAGCTCGCCCGTCTACCGTGACGCGGCTCTCCGGCTGGTCGAAAAAGTGGCCTCGCGCTACGGTGCGCATCCCGCCGTCGCGCTCTGGCACGTCTCCAACGAACTGGGGTGCCACAATGCCCTGTCGCACAGCGATGCGAGCACCGAGGCGTTCCGAGAGTGGCTGCGCGCCCGGTACCGCACCATCGAAGCGCTGAACACCGCATGGGGCACCGCGTTCTGGTCCCAGGAGTACGGGGGGTTCGACGAGATCCTCACCCCGCGTGCGGCCCTGTCCGCGCGCAATCCCGGGCAGGCCCTCGATTTCCACCGGTTCAGCTCCGATGCGCTGTTGGCTCACTATCGCGCCGAAGCCGAGGTCATCCGGCGTCACAGCGAGCTACCGATCACGACGAACTTCATGGTCGCCGCGCACATCGAGAACATGGACTACTGGCAGTGGGCGCCGGACATGGACGTCATCGCCAACGACCACTATCTCGACCACCGCCTCGGGGACCCGCGTGCCGAACTGTCCTTCGCGGCCGACCTCACGCGCGGGCTCGCACAGGGGGAACCCTGGATGCTCATGGAGCACTCCACCGGAGCGGTCAACTGGCAGCCGGTCAACCACGTCAAAGAACCCGGCCAGCTCGCGCGCAACTCCCTCACCCATGTGGCGCGCGGGGCGGACGGGGTGTGCTTCTTCCAGTGGCGGGCCTCGGTGCAGGGGACCGAGAAATTCCACTCGGCGATGCTTCCCCACGCCGGGACCGACTCGGCGCTGTGGCGCGAGGTCGTCGACCTCGGCGCGACCGTCGGTCGCATCGGAGAGGTCGCCGGCACACGTGTCGTCGCCGACGTGGCCCTGGTGTTCTCGTGGGAGTCGTGGTGGGCCTCCGACGCCGAGACCCGACCGAGCACCGCGTTCGGCTACCTGGATCAGGTCCATGCCGCCTACGCCGCGCTCGCCGCCTGGAACGTGACCGTCGACATCGTCGCCCCCGGGGCGCCCCTCGACGACTACCGCCTCGTGGTGGTGCCGGGCCTGCATGTCGTCCGCGAATCCGAAGCGGCCGTGGTCAGTGAGTGGGTGCGCCGCGGAGGGACCGTCTTGGTGACGTTCCTGTCGGGGACCGTCGACGCCGACGACCGCGTGTACACCGGCGGGTACACCGGGCCCTTCCGTGACCTGCTCGGAGTCTTCGTCGAGGAGTTCGCCCCCGTCGAGGTCGGCCGGCCCCTGCGCCTGGCATCCGGCGGTACGGCCACGCTGTGGTCCGAGCGGATGCGGGCGACCACCGCCGACGTGATCGACACGATCCTGGACGGGCCGGCGGCCGGTTCGCCGGCGATCACGCGCCACACGTGGGGCGAGGGCGCGGCGTGGTACCTGTCGACCCTCCCGGACCGCGACACGTATGCGCACCTCGCCGAGAGGCTGGTCGCGGAGTCCGGTGTCGCCCCGGCGGCGCGCCTGGACGCGGCGCGGTCCGAGGTCGAAGTCGTCCGCCGGCGCGGCGACGACCGGTCGTACCTGTTCGTCGTGAACCACTCCGTCGAGCCCGTCCGCGTCGACGCGGACGGATTCGACCTCATCACGCAGAATCCCGTGACCGGCAGCGTCGAGGTGCCCGCGGGTGCCGTCCGCATCATCCGAGAGGAGCGTCCCTCATGACCGCCGATGTCCGTGCCGTCCCCGTCCCGGGGCGGCGCACGATCGGAAAGTCCGGTCGCGGCGCGGTACGACACCGCTCGTCGATCGCGATCTTCACGGTGCCCTTCGGCATCCTGTTCCTGCTGTTCTATCTGCTGCCGATCGGCTATGCGGTGTGGCAGTCGCTGCTCGTGGTCGAGCGTGAGGGCACCTACGGCGCCCCGCAGGAGGTGTTCGGCTGGTTCACCCAGTACGCACTGGTGATGCAGAACGGCCCGTTCTGGGAGTCCGTCGCCCGGGTGCTGCTGTTCGGCGTGGTCCAGGTGCCCATCATGCTGGGCCTGGCCCTGCTGTTCGCGCTGCTGTTGGATTCGCCGGTGCTGAAGGGCAAGAAGTTCTTCCGGCTCGCGTTCTTCGTGCCTTACGCGGTGCCCACCGTCATCGCGGCCATCATGTGGGGCTTCCTGTTCTCGCCCAACCTGTCGCCGTTCACCGATGTCACGCGTGCCGTGGATTTCCTCTCGCCGGAGCTCGTGCTGTGGTCGATCGCGAACGTGGTGACGTGGGTGTACGTCGGGTACAACATGCTCATCATCTACTCCGCCTTGCTGGCGATCCCGTCCGAGGTGTACGAGGCGGCGCGGATCGACGGAGCCGGACAGATCCGCATCGCATGGTCGATCAAGATCCCGATGGTCATGCCCGCGATCATCCTCACCGCGATCTTCTCGATCATCGGCACGCTCCAGCTGCTCGCCGAGCCCCAGGTGTTCCGCTCCTTCAGTTCGGCCGTGTCGAGCACCTTCACCCCCAACATGACCGTCTACGCCACGAACTCCATCCCCAACGTCAACCTCGCCGCCGCGTTCTCGGTGGTGCTGGCCCTGGCGACGTTCGTGCTGTCGTTCACGTTCTTGAAGCTCACCCAGCGGAAGGCCGACTCATGAGCGTTCTGACCCGCACCGCCGGCGCCACCTCCGACGACCTGCGAACCGGCAAGGGCCCCCGCGAGAGCATCCTCTCCCGCGGCGCCGCGCTTCTGATCATGGGCGTGTTCACGCTGTACTTCCTCGTGCCCATCTGGTGGCTGTTCATCTCCTCGACCAAGGATCGCGGTCAACTGCTGACGACGAACGCCCTGTGGTTCGCCGACTTCAACTTGTTCGCCAACATCGGCGACCTTCTCGCCTACAGCGACGGCGTCTACATCCGCTGGCTCGGCAACAGCCTCCTGTACGCCGGTTTCGGCGCGCTGGTCGCGACCTTCTTGGCCGCGATGTGCGGCTACGCGCTGGCCAAATACCCGTTCCCCGGACGTGAGCTGTTCTTCAACGTCGTGCTCGGCGGAGTGCTCGTCCCGGCCACCGCTCTCGCCCTGCCGCTGTTCCTGTTGTTCAGCGAGGTCAACATGACCAACACCGTCTGGGCGGTCCTGCTGCCGAGTATCGTGAGCCCGTTCGGGGTGTACCTCAGTCGCATATACGCGGCCTCCAGTGTTCCCGACGAGCTCATCGAGGCCGGTCGACTGGACGGGGCGGGCGAGGTCCGCACCTTCTTCACCGTGTCGATGCGCCTGATGACCCCGGCGTTGGTGACGGTGTTCCTGTTCCAGTTCGTGACGATCTGGAACAACTTCTTCCTCCCGCTGATCATGCTGCGCAGCCAGGAGCTGTTCCCCGTGACCTACGGCCTCTACACCTGGAACACCCAGCTGAACCAGATTCCCGAGCTGCGCACCTACGTGCTCGTGGGGTCGCTGCTGTCGATCATCCCGCTCATCATCGCCTTCCTCCTGCTGCAGCGCTTCTGGCGCACCGGCCTCGGGTCGGGATCGGTCAAATGACCGGGCGCGCGGGATTCCGAACGTCGGGGCTCCGCTCCGGCACCCACCAGTAAGTCCGTCCCTCACAGAAAGTACGCCAAACATGCACAACACCAAGAGAGCAGTCGCCACCGGCGTCGTACTGCTCAGCGCCGTCGCGCTGGCAGGTTGCACCTCCGACGGCGGATCCGGAGAGGGTGGCGATGCCGCCGCCTGCACCCCGGCCGATGGCCCCGTCACGCTCGAGTTCACGTCCTGGATCCCCGGGATCGAAGACGTCGTCGAGCTGTGGAACGAGGCCAACCCCGATGTCCAGGTCGACGTGCAGACCGGGCCCAACGGCAACTCCGGCACATACCAGAACTTCTTCAGCCAACTCGAGGCGGGAAACGCCCCGGACCTGGGCCAGATCGAATACGACGCACTGGCGAGCTTCCGCGTGCAAGACGGGCTGGCCGAGCTGTCGGCGTGCGAAGACGTCGTCGCCGCGGAGGCGGAATTCATCCCGTGGACCTGGAACCAGGTCACCCTCGGCACCGAGGGCATCTACGGCGTGCCGCAGGACTCCGGGCCCATGGCACTGTTCTACCGCTCGGATCTGTTCGAACAGGCGGGTATCGACGTGCCGACCACGTGGGACGAGTACCGTTCCGCGGCAGAGCGGGTGCGCGAGGAGGGCGGGTACATCACGAACTTCTCCACCAGCGACATCAACCAGTTCGCCGGATTCGTCTGGCAAGCCGGCGGCGACTGGTTCTCCACCGAAGGGGACGCGTGGACGGTCGAGCTCGCCGGGGGTGAGTCCCAGACCGTCGCCGAGTACTGGCAGGGCCTGATCGACGACGACCTCGTCGCGACCTACCCGGCATGGACCGAGGAGTGGAACAACGCGTACAACTCCGGTGAGGTCTGGACCTGGAACTCCGCCGTCTGGGGCGCCAACTCCATCTCGAGCGGTGCTCCCGACACAGCGGGGAACTGGTCGGTCGCCCCGTCGCCGCAGTGGAACGCCGGTGAGGCCGCCGCGGGGAACTGGGGAGGATCTTCCACCGCCGTGTTCAAGGGCACCGAGCACCTGTACGAGGCGACGCAGTTCGCGCTGTGGCTGAACACCTCTGAGGAGGCCCTGACGGCGCTCAACCAGAGCGCGAACCTCTACCCCGCCACCGAAGCCGGTCTGCAGCTGCCGGTTCTGGCCGAGGGTGTGGAGTTCTACGGCGGTCAGGCCATCTACGACGTCTTCGCCGACGCCGCCGCCGAGGTCAACCCCGACTTCCTGTGGGGGCCGACGATGACGCAGACCTACGCAGACGTCTCCGACGGTTTCCAGCGCGCGGTCACCGGGCAGGGGACCCTCGCGGAGGCGCTGCAGTCGGCTCAGGAATCGACCATCGCCACTCTCGAGGCGCAGTCGATCCCCGTCGCGGAGTGACCCGGCGATGACCCGACGCCTCCGCGACGCGACCTCGGCACCCCGGTGCCGCATCCGTGTCGCGGAGGCGTCAATCGTTCTCGACGAGGGCCCGGGCGGTGCCCTCGTCGATGACGAGATCGGTCACCAGCCCCGCGGCGATCGCGCCACGCAGGCTCGTCAGTTTGGATTCGCCGGCGACGATGCAGCATCGTCGCGCGACCTCACGGAACGCCGCGAAGTCCGGGCCCGTCGCACGTTCGTTCAGGGCGATGCCGTCACTGGATCCGTCGGCGCGGTAGAACACGGTGGCGACATCGCCGACCACCCCGTCCGCGGCGAGGGCATTCAGGTCGGCCGGGTCGAGGAACCCGCCCGAGTAGACGTGGCTGCGCACCCGCGCGGTCGCCGACCCGACGCTGAAGACGACCAGTCCCATCTTCTGCTGCGTCTCGAGGATGCGGCGCGTGCTGCGCTCCCGCCACAGCAGCCGCTTGGTCTCCGGGTCGTCGAAGAACGCCGGCACCGGAAACTGCTGCACGCTACCGCCGTACGCCTCGCCGAACCGGCTGAGGATCTCGCTCGCGTACAGCAGTCCGGTCGTGTAGGTGTTGCCGGACCCGTTCAGCTGCACGAACGTCGTGTCGTGCACGGACTTCGGGATCAGGTGCGTGCTCACCGCCGCCAGGGTCGACCCCCACGCCACGCCCACCGTCAGCTCGGAGTGGACCAGGTCGTGGATCACGTGCGCGGCGCCGAGGGCGACCCGGGTCAGACGCTCGGGCTCGGGGAGATCGCCCGGCATCGGGACGACGTGGGCCGTGACGCCGAACCGGGCGGCCAAGCGAGACTCCAGCGTGTGGGGAGCCTCGTGGGGCGAGCGGATCCGGATGTCGACGATCCCCTGCGCCCGCGCGTAGGACAGCAGGCGCGACACCGTCGATCGCGAGGTCCGCAGCTCGCGCGCGATCGCATCCATCGTGCGGTTCTGGACGTAGTAGAGGTGCGCGGCGGTATGGGCGCGGTCCACGCGGAACGCGCCGTCGCGCCCTTCGTCGACCTCGTCCATGACGACATCGTTGCACATGTGTTCAACCACGCTGAAATATCTCGCACGGGTGTGATGATGGAGTCCGGACCGAAAGGACGACCATGACGGATCGAAACGTGACCCGCGCACACCGCACCGACCTCGCCGCACGGCCCCACGCCGACGTGCTCATCATCGGGGGTGGGATCAACGGTGTCGCCACGTTCCGGGACCTCGCGCTGCAGGGCGTCGACGTCGCCCTCGTGGAGAGGAACGACTTCATCAGCGGCGCCTCCGCGGGCTCGTCGCACATGATCCACGGCGGCGTGCGCTACCTGGAGAACGGTGAGTTCCGGCTGGTCCACGAGGCGGTCCGCGAACGCAACGACCTCATCGGCACCGCCGCGCACTACGTCAAGCCGCTGCAGACCACGATCCCGATCCACTCGGCCTTCTCGGGCCTTTTCAGCGCCCCGATGCGCATGCTCACGCACGCCCCGGGCAAGCCCACCGAGCGTGGTGCCCTCCTGATCAAGGTCGGGCTCACGATCTACGACTCCTTCTCCCGCAACGGCGGCCGTGTTCCACGGCACGAGTTCCACGCTCGCAAGCGCTCGCTCCGGGCCCTCCCGGACCTCCACCCCGGAGTGAAGTGCACCGCAACCTATTGGGACGCCGCGATCCGCGACCCTGAGCGGCTCGGACAGGACCTGATCCGTGACGCGCGTGCCGCCGGGGGCGACCGGGCCCGCGCGGTCAACTACACCTCGGCGGTCGCCGTCGACGGCGACACGGTCGTGCTCGAAGACGGGCCGACCGGTCGGCGCATCCCCTTCTCCGCGAAAGTCGTCATCAACGCCGCCGGCCCCTGGGCCGACCTGGTCAACGACGCACTCGGGCGGGAGACCCGCTACATGGCGGGGACCAAGGGCTCTCACATCGTGCTCGACCATCCGCAGTTGCTCGACGCGACCGGTGGGCGGGAGCTGTTCTTCGAGAACAGCGACGGGCGTATCGTGCTCATCCACCCCCTCAAGGGTCGCGTCCTGGTCGGAACCACCGATCTCGAGCACGACATCGCCGAGCCGGCGACCTGCACCGAGGAGGAGATCGACTACTTCATCGATCTCATCGCCCAGGTGCTGCCGGACATCGCCGTCGACCGATCCCAGATCGTCTACCGGTTCAGCGGCGTACGACCCCTGCCGAGCCACGAGGACCTGCCGCCGGGATTCGTCTCGCGCGACTACCGCGTCGAACACAGCGACCTCGCCACGGGCGGGCCGCGGCTGATCACGCTCGTCGGCGGCAAGTGGACGACCTTCCGCGCCTCGGCCGAGCACCTCACCGACGACACGCTGGCCGAGCTCGGGCGCGAACGTGCCGTGACCACGCGGGGCCTGGCCATCGGCGGCGGGAGGGGCTACCCGACCGACGAACGCGCGCGTCAAGCATGGATCGAACGGCACGACGACGGTGTCGGCCGTGAACGCACCGGTCGGCTGCTCGAGCGGTACGGCACGCTCGCCGCCGAGGTCATCGACGCGATCATCGACGATGACGACGACCGCCCGCTCGCGACGCTGCCCGATTTCTCCACCGCCGAGCTGCGCCACCTCGCGCGCACCGAAGACGTCGAGCGTCTCGCCGACATCCTGCAGCGACGCACCGACCTCGCCTTCACCGGACGACTCTCGCGCGAGATCTTCGAGGAGATCGCCGATGCGATCACCCCGGTCCTGGGCTGGGACCAGTCGCGCGTCGCCTCGGAAGTCGCCCGCACGATGGAGCAGTTGTCCGCGCTCCACGGGTGGCGCGAGGCCGCTGCGGAGGACATTCCGGCGTGAGGAGGCACGCGGCCTTCACCTCCCAGGGAGAGTGGGGCGACCCGCAGGAGGTCAAGAAGGCGGGTGGGTCGCAGAACGCTCGAGGAGGCCGACTCGATCGCGTGGGCTATCGCGTCGAATACGCTGACGTACATCGTCTGACCCGGTGCGGGGCATCCGACGGGAGGATGCCCCGCACCCCATCCGAGAAGAAAGAGGCGACGTGGCCGAACACGTGATCGCGATCGATCAGGGGACCACTTCGACTCGGGCGATCGTCTTCGATGCGCGCGGGTCGATCGTCACGAGCGCGCAGCGCGAACACGAGCAGATCTTCCCCAAAGCGGGCTGGGTCGAGCACGACCCGGAGGAGATCTGGACCAACACCGCCTGGGTGTTGGACTCCGTACTCGAACAGTCCGGGCTCACGGCGGGTGACATCGCCGGGATCGGCGTGACCAATCAGCGCGAGACCGCCATCGTGTGGGATCGTCGCACGGGACGGCCCGTCGCGAACGCGATCGTGTGGCAGGACACCCGGACCCAGCAGCGCATCGACCGGCTCTCCGCGGACGGTGGCGTGGATCGATTCGCCGACACGACCGGCCTGCCGCTGGCGACCTACTTCTCCGCTTCGAAGATCGCGTGGATCCTCGACAACATCGACGGCGCACGTGCCGCCGCCGAGGCGGGCGACTTGTTGTTCGGCACCCCCGACTCGTGGGTGATCTGGAAGCTCACCGGCGGGCGCGAGCACATCACCGACGTCACCAACGCCAGTCGCACGCTCCTGATGGACCTCGAAACCCTCGACTGGTCCGAGGAGATGCTCCGGGTGTGGGACATCCCACGCGGCATGCTGCCGGGCATCCGTTCCTCGTCGGCCGTCGTCGGCGAGGCCAGCGAACCCGCCGCGGCGGCCGGAATCCCGATCGCCGGCATCCTCGGCGACCAGCAGGCGGCCACGTTCGGTCAGGCCGCCTTCGAACCGGGCGAGTCGAAGAACACGTACGGCACGGGCAACTTCCTACTCGTCGGCACCGGTACGCAGATCGTGCGCTCGGGCAACGGGCTCATCACGACCGTCGCGTACCGGATCGGGGACGAACCCGCGCGCTACGCGCTGGAGGGTTCGATCGCCGTCACGGGCTCCCTGGTGCAGTGGCTGCGCGACAACCTGGGCCTCATCCGCTCCTCCGACGAGGTCGAAGAGCTCGCCGGAGGGGTCGAAGACGCCGGTGGCGCATACTTCGTGCCGGCCTTCAGCGGGCTGTTCGCGCCGCACTGGCGACCGGACGCGCGCGGCGCGATCGTCGGCCTGACCCGATACGTCAACCGTCACCACATCGCACGCGCGGCGCTCGAATCCACCGCCTTCCAGTCCTGGGACGTCATCGAGGCCGTCGAAGCAGACACCGGGCACCGACTCGAAGAGATCCGCGTCGACGGCGGCATGACCAAGAACGACCTGCTGATGCAGTTCCAGGCTGACATCCTCGGCATCCCGGTCGTCCGCCCGAAGGTGGTCGAGACCACCGCGCTCGGCGCCGCGTATGCCGCGGGGCTCGCTACCGCCGTGTGGGCCGATCACGACGAACTGCGCGCCCACTGGCGGGAGGACCGACGGTTCGAGCCGGCGATGGGCGACGATGAACGCGACCGCCGGCGGCGACTGTGGCGAAAGGCCGTCTCGAAGTCGCTCGACTGGGTCGACGACGATGCGCGCGTGCTCATGGGCACCGTCGACGATTGACCGTCACTTCACCAGGCGGGACAACCGGCGATCCGCGAGGAGCCTCCCGCCGGTCTGACAAGTGGGACAGTACTCCAGCGAGTTGTCCGAGAAGAACACGCTACGCACCTCATCCCCGCACACCGGGCATGCCTGCCCCCGGCGGGCGTGCACCTTCATCCCCCGCCTTTTGGCGTCCTTGAGGTCGGTCGGCGGTCTGCCCGACGCCGCTTCGAGGGCTTCGGTGAGCGTGGCCTGCATGGCCTCGTACAGATGCACCACCGCATCCGCGTCGAGGCTCGAGGCCAGCGCATACGGAGACATCCGTGCCGCGTGCAAAATCTCGTCGGAGTAAGCGTTGCCGATCCCGGCGATGAGGCTCTGATCCCGCAGCACGCCCTTGATCTGGGTGCGGCGGCCCTCGACGATCCCCGCCAGCGTCTCGGCGGTGAAGGCCGGGTCCAGCGGATCGGGGCCGAGTCGGGCGACACCGGGGACATCCGCGACGTCGCGCACCACGGACACCGCGAGCGACTTCTTCGTGCCGGCTTCGGTGAGATCGAACCCCGACCCGTCCGACAGTGCGACGCGGAGCGCGATCGGAGACTTGCCAGGCCGCACCACGGTCGTCGGCAGCGCCTCGTACCAGCGCAACCAGCCCGCTTTGGCGAGGTGGAACACGAGGTGCAGTCCGTCGCCCTCGGTCGTGGAGACGGCCATGTCGATGAACTTGCCCCGCCGCGCGAAACCGGTGATCCGGGTCCCGTGGAGGACGTCCACGGGAGGGTCGTAGGTCTTCAGCGCGGCGATGTTCGTGACGGCGACGGTGGTCACATCCAGCCCCGGGGCGCGCCCGTCGAGGTGGTCGACGAGTCCCTGCACCTCCGGCATCTCCGGCATGCCCTCATCCTGGCACGACGGCGGAGGCGTGGGGCGGGTTCGTCAGGAAACGCGTATGGCGGCGTCGAGGACCGGCCACGGCCGGGGTGCTCGGTCGTCGTCGGGGAGAAGACCGGCGAACCAGGCGTCCTCCCGTCCGCGGGGGCTCGGCAGCGCCATCCGCGAGGTGCCCTCGAATTCGAACCCGAGCGCCCGTGCCGCACGAGCCGAGGGGAGGTTTCCGACCACGGCGCGCCATCCGATCCGCGCATACCCGCCGCCGTCCGCCGCGAAGCCCCAGTCGAGGACTTCGCGCGCCGCCTCCGTCAGCACGCCCCGACCGCGCGCCGTGGGGGCCACCCAGTAGCCGAGGTCGGCCGTGTCGGGAGAGGTGCGGTGAAGGCCGATGACCCCACAGAGCTCCGCACCCTCACGGACGGCCCACAGCTGCTCGGCGTCCTTCTCCCACTGCGCGGTGGCGGTGGTGCAGTACTGGACCGCGTGACGCCGTTCATACGGTGACGGCACGGTCGTCCAACGCTGGATCTCGGGGTCCTGGCAGGCCGCGAACACCGCGTCGACGTCATCCGCCACGGGCACCGACAGGACGAAGCGATCGGTGGAGAGGACGACGGGATGCATCATTTCAGCTTACGTCTCCGGCGCGCATCCCCTGGTCGCGGTCCTGACTCAGGCTCAGCCGCGAACTCAGCCGATGGTGCCCCGCGGAGAGGAGGCTGGGCCTGAGTTGGTGCACGCCGGCCCCTCCGGGCTCTCCGGCCTCTCCGGCCGCCCCGGCCTCCCGGCCTCCCGGCGACCGGCCGCCATTCGTGCGGGCGAGCGGCCCTTACTCAGGTGCGGCGGCGAGGGGTGGCGCGCCGCACCGCCGGATCAGGCGCACAGCCTGAGGTGGTGCCCGGAGTCGTCCTGCACAGGTGCAGGTTCGGCGCGGGTGATCCACAGGCGGCGCCGGGCGGCGTGAACCGGTCACGGCATGACAGGAGGATGCCGACATGGATTCGGACTGGCGGATGTGGTCCCGTCGCGACCTGCTTGCGGAAGGGATGGGGCGGCGTGGCATCCAGCACGCGGTGGAGGACGGGTGGCTCGTCCGCGCCCGCAGAGATCGATACCTCGCGTCGACGGCGCCGGCCGAGCTGATCCGCGCGGTGCGCGTCGGAGGCCGGCTGACCTGCCTCGCCCTGCTCCGGCTGCTGGATGTGTTCGTGCTCACCGGCGGCGGACTGCACGTGCACATGCCCCCGAACGCCAGTCGCATGCGTTCGCCCTCCGATCGAGCCACGCCCCTCGCCGGTCGTGGCTCCCGAGAAGTCGTGCTCCACTGGGTGCCCTTGCTTCGGTCGCTCGGAGCAGACGATCCTCGCGTGCACCTGGTGGATGCCCTCGCACACGCGGTGTGTTGTCAGCCGGCGCGCCATGCGGTCGCCACGTTGGACAACGCGCTGCACCGGGGACTTGTCGGGGAGCCGGAGATCGCGGAGGTCTTCGCCGCACTGCCGTCGAAGTACCGCATCGTGCGCGCTCTGCTCGATCGCAGAGCCGAGTCGGGCACCGAGTCGCTGATGCGGTTGATGGTTCGTGCCGCCGGTGCGACCTACGACCTGCAGGTCGTGATCGACGGCGTCGGTCGGGTCGACCTGCTGGTCGACGGCTGGCTCGTGATCGAGTGCGACAGCGAGGAGTTCCACTCCTCGTGGCACCAACAACTCAAAGACAGACGGCGCGACCTCGCGCTTGCACAGCGCGGCTACGTGACCTGGCGTGTCACGGCCGCGCAGATCATGTATCAGCCGGAAGAGGTCGCCGCCGGTCTTCGCGGCCTCCTCGCGGCGCGCCGCGGTGGACGTTGAGTGTGCCGCGTGGCATGTACTCAGGCCACGAGTCGCCTCCGCAGGGCGGTAGCCACGCCATCGCGCGTCGCGCGCGCGAGGCGTGCGCGTGCAGCCTGATTTCGTGCTCGCGACCCCGGGTGGGGGCCGGGCGGGTCACACGCGGCGAAGGAGGCCGATCTTGTCGTAGACGTCGCCGAGGGTGCGGTTCGCGACGTCTTCGGCCTTGGCCGCATTCGCCGCGAGGACCCGGTCGAGTTCGGCGGGATCGTCGAGCAGGGCGAGGGCGCGTTCGCGGACCGGGCCGAATTCCTCGACGACGACCTCCGCCAGGCCCTTCTTGAAGTCGCCGTAACCGCGCGCGGCGTACTCGTCCTCGATCGCCGGGATCTGACGACCCGTCAGGGCTGCATAGATGACGAGCAGGTTCGACACGCCCGGCTTGTTCTCCCGGTCGTAGCGCACCGACCCCTCCGAGTCGGTCACGGCACGCATGATCTTCTTCGCCGACTTGGACGGCTCATCGAGCAACCACAGCACGCCGGCGTCGGTCTCGGCCGACTTGGACATCTTGGCGGTCGGGTTCTGGAGGTCGTAGATGCGCGCCGTGTCCTGCTGGATCACGGGCATCGGCACCTGGAAGGTCTTGCCATAGCGCGAGTTGAAGCGCTCGGCGAGGTCCCGGGTCAACTCGACATGCTGCTTCTGGTCGTCTCCGACCGGAACGATGTCGGTCTGGTAGAGCAGGATGTCGGCGGCCATCAGGACGGGGTAGGTGAACAGGCCCACCGACGTCGCGTCGCTGCCGTAGCGGGTGGACTTGTCCTTGAACTGCGTCATACGCCCGGCTTCGCCGAACCCGGTGACGGTGGACAGAACCCACGCCAGCTCGGCGTGTGCCGGAACGTGCGACTGTACGTAGAGGGTCGATTTGGACGGCTCGATGCCCGCGGCGATGTACTGTGCCGCGGTGCGCCGGGTCTTCGCCCTCAACTCCGCGGGATCGTTCGGTTGGGTCAGGGCGTGAAGGTCCACGACGGAGAAGAAGGCCTGGTAAGACTCCTGCAGATCGCGCCACTGCATGAGCGCCCCGATGTAGTTGCCGATCTGGAGGGAGTCGGCCGAGGGCTGCATTCCGGAGTACAGGCGCGGTTTGTTCACCCCACAATCCTAGGCGTGCCGAGGACCCGGGCCCACGCGACGGGCATCACCCTGCGCTGCTCGCGAACGGCTCGACCGGGAGTGGCGCGGCGGCGCCGACGAAGGCGACGATCTGGTGTGCGCCGGGGTTGGTCTGCACGGGGATGTTCTCCCAGTTGTTCGCCACCCAGACGTTGCCGGAAGGGTCGACGGCGACGCCGGTGTTGCGGGTGAAGCCGTCGAAGGCGTAACCGGTGTCATCCGGGGAGATCGCCTCGCCCGTCTGCAATCCGCGCGGGCAGGTGTCGGAGTCGGTGCCGCAGAACGCCGACAGACGCTGGTCGGCGAAATTGGCGACCCAGACGTTGCCGTCGCCGTCGGTGGCGATTCCCCACGGGCGGGTCAGCCCGCCGCCGGTGAAGGTGCCCGAGACGGTGGTCCCGTCGGGGGAGAGCAGGGACACGGATGCGGCACCTTCCGCGTCGGCGGGCCGATCCGGGCAGGGGAGGGTGGTCGTGCCGGAGTTGGCGACCCACACGTTGCCGTGGGTGTCCGTGGTCAGACCCATCGGGTTCTGGAATCCCGGATCGGTCAGCGGGGACCCGTCGATCGGGGTGCCGTCGCGGTCGAGGACGGCGACGGTGTTGTTGGCGACACCGCTGACGAAGAGGTGGTCACCGTTGTCGACGACGTCGAACGGCTGTTCCAGGCCGAGGTCGCTGATATTGACGGCCTGCTCGGGGTCGCCCCCGGGATAGAGCGAAACGGTGTCGTTGCCGCAGCTGGCGATCCAGACGTCGTCATTGGCCGAGACCTCGATTCCCTGCGGCCAGCTGAGGTCACCCCCGGTGAACCCGCGGTCGGGCGAGAGCGGCTCGCCGTCGTAGGTGAACAGCGACATGCTGTCGTGCGGAGGCTGCTCGTCCTCGGGGCAGCCGGGGGCCGCCGCGGCGAAGCCGAAGTTACTGAACCACAGCAACCCTTCACTGGTGAAGTCGATGCCGTAGCCGGAGCCGGAAAGCCCGCCGCCCTCGTAGGTCTCGAGCAGTTCACCGGTGGGTGCGAACTTGAACATCTGGTCGCTCCCGCATACGGGGGTCTGCGGGTCGGCGTCGTACTCGTAGTTGTTGTTGATCCAGATGTTCCCATCCGGGTCGATCGCGAAGTTGCCGGGGCCGGCCAGGTCGGTGCCATCTCCGTCGAACCGCAACGCAAGGGTCCACGCCGCCGGCGCGGCGTCGAGTCCGGGACGATCGCCCTGTTCGAGCTGGGACAGTTCGAACACCTCCTCGGCCGCGGCGGAGGGGTCCCGGGCGATCGCCGCGATGGCCGAAGCCATCGATGCGGTGTCGTCGACACCGGCCGCCGCGTACACGTCGTGGCACACGTCGCGGTCCACAAGACATGCCCCGACCACGTTGGACAGTGAGGTGAAAGCCGGGAGGGTCTGAGTCTCGTAGGCGTTGGGGGAGGTCAGCAGCAGCTCGCCGTATGCACCCGTCACGGGGTCGGCGAGGTTGGCGGCCATGTCGGTCGCGTTCGCGAGGCCTGGGTTCTCACCCGAGGGGAGCTCGCGTCCGAAGAATTGGGCGAGCCCGTATGCCGCGGCGACGGTGGTGCGTTCGTTGACGGTGAACTCGCTCACGTCGGCGGAAGACGTCACCACGGCCAGGTCCGCACGCTCGGCACCGCCGTGGGCGGCCTCCACGAGGAGCACCCGGTCGTCCGGTACGGTCATCGGATCGAACGTGAACGCTCCGCCGTCATCGGCGGTCGTCTTCCCGAGCTCGATCGGCGCTCCGGCTCCGATCGCCCACGCGGTCACTTCCCATCCGGCGGTGTCGGCACCGGAGGCGACGAGGTCGACACGCCCGTGGATGCCGCCGTCGGCATGTTCCACGTCGCTCGTCGCGCTACAGGCGGTGAGTGCGAGGGCGATCGCCGCCGTCGCGGACAGGACGATGCGCGTGCGCGCACTCCGAGAACCCATTCATGCCTCCCAGTGGTCGTGAACGGCCTCAGACTATCGACCGAGGTGGGTCTCATCACGGCCTCCATAGGGAGCCGTGACGGCATGGTTATCGTTCCCGCGGGCGCGGGCGCGGACGCGGACGCGGGCGCGGGCGCCGGCTCAGGCGGGGAACCGGTAGTCGGCGATGACCGGCGCATGATCGCTCCACCGGGTGTCCCACGACGGAGCGCGTTCGACACGGTAGTCCACCACCCGCTCGGCGAGCTCCGGGGTCGCCAGGTGGTAGTCGATCCGCCATCCGGTGTCGTTGTCGAACGCGCGACCACGCATCGACCACCACGTATAAGGCCCCTCGACGTCGCCGTGGAAGCGGCGCCCGACGTCCACCCAGCCGCGCCCGGTCCCCCCTTGGCCGTCGACGGTCTCGACCTCGACACCCTCTTCGCCGAGCCATCGGTCGAAGTACCCGCGCTCGCGCGGCAGGAACCCGCTCTTCTTCCGGTTCCCGCGCCAGTTCTTGATGTCGATCTCGCGGTGCCCGACGTTGAGGTCACCCATCACGAGAGCGAGCGGCGCCTGTGCGCGCAGCTGCGACAGCCGCGCGTCCATCGTGTCCAGGAACATCCACTTCTGGTCTTGTCGCGGCGTTTCCGCCTCACCGGTGTGCACGTAGGCACTCACGACCGTGAGGTGCGACCCGGCCACCTCCAGATCGGCCTCGATCCAGCGTCCCGCCGAATCGAACTCCGCCGGACCGAACTCGGTGCGCCACGCCGCGACCGGGCTCCGGGTGGCGATGGCCACGCCGGCGCGGCCCTTCGCGCTCGCCTCGTCGGCGACCAGTTCCCAGCCGGGGAGGGACGCGGCGAGCTGATCGGCGTCGGCCCGCACCTCCTGCAGGGCGAGGACATCGACGTTCGCGCTGTCGAGCCAGTCGAGCATGCCCTTGCGGACTGCGGCACGGATGCCGTTGACGTTCACGGACGCGATGCGGAGGTCTTGTGGCACGCCCGCCAGCCTAACGGCGCCCTCCGACACGTTCCGCTTGTCGCCGGAACAGCTTCTCCGGCGGGCCGATCATCGTCGTCGCCGCAGCAGCATCCCTTCTTCCCGCGGCGGAACCGGGCAGCCGCGGCGTTACTCGAAGAGGGAGCCGCGGGTCACGGGCGGGGGAGCGGCGTGCTCGACTTCGGCGAGTTCCTTCTCGGCCTCCGCGACGGCCCGTCGGGCGGCGAAGTGGCGATACCACGGTGCGGTCTTCGCCTCGTTCCGGGCGCTGCGCAGCCGGACGCGCGCCGCCGTGAGCAGGGCCGCGTGCTCGGCGGCCAGCCGCTCCTCTTCGGTGCGCTGCAGGATGGGGAGGTTCTCATCGGTCGTGGCGACAGCCATCCACGACGAGGCGACCAGGATGATCACGCCGATGATCCGGAACCACAGCAGCAGTCCGACGAAGATCGCGAACGTCGCCAGCAGCGGGTTCGACGGTGTGTAGATCAGCAGCCAGCCCGCGCCCAGCTGGAGGACGGTGATCGCCGCGCCACCGAGGATCGCTCCCGGGATGATCTGGCGCCACTTCAGGGAGGTGCCGGTGAGGAATTTCACCAGTGACGCCAACGCCGCGGAGTAGAGAAGGAAGGAGACGAGGAGGGCGGCGGCACGGGCGAGGATGTTGTAGGCCGGCGATGCGGTCGGCCATCCGAGCATGTGGAAGACGAGGTTCAACGCCCACACGCCGAGGAAACCGAGGCCCGACCCGACCAGGAGTGCGGCGCCGAAGATCGCCGAGGCGAGCAGATCCCGGGCCTTCAGGAGCATATAGCTGCGGCGGTCTGGCGGGATGCCGAAGATATCTCGCACGGCGCGGCGGGCGAACGTGATGAAGCCGATCGCGGTCCAGATCAAGGTGACCAGGGCGACGATACCGGTGACGCCCAGCACGCTGGAGCTGCTGGTGGCGATCTCGGTGACCTGCGCGGTGGTGAACAGGCCTTCGTCCCCGATCAGCCCAGGGATGTAGCTGTTGATCGCGCCGATCAGCGCGTCGATCGCTTCGGTGCTTCCGCCGAGCCACAGCCCGGCGATGGCGAAGGCGACGTAGATCGTCGCGAAGATCGCAAAGAGCGCCTGGTAGCTGACGCCGGCAGCCAAGAGGAAGCCGTTTCGCTGCAGGAAGTGCCGCCACACCCGCACGGGGAACCACGCGAGGGTCTTCCGGGTGAGGCTCGTGGCACGGTCGATCGGTTGCTCGAACCGATCGCGCAACGCCTCCTGTGTCGCCTCCCAGCGGGCGCGGAGGGTCTGCTCCTCATGGGTCGCCTCCGCGACCGTCAGATCGCGCTCGGTGTCCTCGGCCGGGGTCTCCGGATGACGGTGTCGCGAACCTCTCACACGTTCACACTACGACGAGGATGTGCTCACGCGCCGCCGCGCAGCACGGCCTGCTTGACCTCGGCGATCGCCTTGGTGACCTCGATGCCACGGGGGCATGCCTCGGTGCAGTTGAAGGTCGTCCGGCAGCGCCACACGCCCTCCTTGTCGTTGAGGATGTCCAGGCGCATGTCGCCGGCGTCGTCGCGGGAGTCGAAGATGAAGCGGTGGGCGTTGACGATCGCGGCCGGGCCGAAGTACTGGCCATCGGTCCAGAACACCGGGCACGAGGAGGTGCACGCGGCGCACAGGATGCACTTGGTGGTGTCGTCGAAGACCGCGCGGTCCTTGATGGTCTGGACGCGCTCCTTGCCCGGCTCGGGTGCCGAGCCGGAGATCAGGAACGGCTGCACCTCGCGGTACGACGCGAAGAAGGGCTCCATGTCGACGACGAGATCCTTCTCCAGCGGCAGGCCCTTGATGGCCTCGACGTAGATCGGCTGCGAGATGTCGAGGTCCTTGATGAGGGTCTTGCAGGCGAGGCGGTTGCGACCGTTGATGCGCATCGCGTCCGAACCGCAGATGCCGTGGGCGCACGAGCGGCGGAAGGTGAGGGACCCGTCGACCTCCCACTTGATCTTGTGGAGGGCATCCAGCACGCGGTCGGTCGAGAACAGCTCGACGTCGTAGTCCACCCAGCGGGGCTCGGCGTCGACCTCGGGGTCGAAACGCCGGATGATGAAGGTCACGAGGAACGACTGCACGCCGGTGTCGTCGTGTTCCTCGACCTCGGAGACCGCGTCGGGGTCGACCAGAGCGGTGGACATCAGTACTTCCTCTCCATCGGCTGGTATCGAGTGATCACGACGGGCTTCCAGCCCAGCGAGATGTGATCGTCGGCGTGCGACGAGTGCGGGTCGCCGGTCAGGTACGACATCGTGTGCTGCATGAAGTTCTCGTCGTCGCGCTTGGGGTAGTCGTCGCGCATGTGACCGCCGCGGCTCTCCTTGCGGTTGCGGGCGGCGACGACGACGACCTCGGCGATGTCGAGGAGGAACCCGAGTTCGACGGCCTCGAGCAGGTCGGTGTTGAACCGCTTGCCCTTGTCGTCGACGTGGATGTTCTTGAAGCGCTCGCGCAGTTCTTCGATCGTCTCGAGCATCTCGCCGAGCGACTCGTCGGTGCGGAACACCTGCGCCTTCTTGTCCATCTCGTCCTGCAGCGTCTTGCGCAGCACGGCGATGCGCTCGGTGCCCTCGCCGGCGCGGAGGCCTTCGATGAGCTCGCGGACGGCTCCGGCCGGGTCGTCGGGCAGTGGCACGAAGTCGGCGTCCTTGACGTATTCGACCGCGTTGCGCCCGGCGCGCTTACCGAACACGTTGATGTCCAGGAGCGAGTTCGTGCCCAGACGGTTCGAGCCGTGGACCGACACGCACGCGCACTCGCCGGCGGCGTAGAGGCCGGGCACGACGGTGTCGTTGTCGCTGAGGACCTCGGCTTCGACGTTGGTGGGGATGCCGCCCATGGCGTAGTGGGCGGTGGGCATCACCGGGACCGGCTCGACGACGGGGTCGACACCGAGGTAGGTGCGGGCGAACTCGGTGATGTCGGGGAGCTTGGTCTCGAGGACCTCGGCGCCCAGGTGCGTGCAGTCCAGCAGCACGTAGTCCTTGTGCGGACCCGCGCCGCGACCTTCCGCGACCTCCTGCACCATGCATCGGGCGACGATGTCGCGCGGGGCGAGGTCCTTGATGGTCGGCGCGTAGCGCTCCATGAAGCGCTCGCCCGAGGCATTGCGGAGGATCGCGCCCTCTCCTCGTGCGCCTTCGGTCAGGAGGATGCCGAGGCCGGCCAGGCCAGTGGGGTGGAACTGGAAGAACTCCATGTCCTCCAGGGGCAGGCCCTTGCGCCACACGATGCCGACGCCGTCGCCGGTGAGCGTGTGGGCGTTGGAGGTGGTTTTGAAGATCTTGCCGAACCCGCCGGTGGCGAACACGACGGCCTTGGACTGGAACACGTGCAGGTCGCCGGTGGCCAGCTCGTAGGCGACGACGCCGGAGACCTTCGTCGAACCGTCGGCGTCCTTCACGGTGAGCAGGTCGAGGACGTAGAACTCGTTGAAGAAGTTGATGCCGAGCTTGACGCAGTTCTGGAAGAGCGTCTGCAGGATCATGTGGCCGGTGCGGTCGGCGGCGTAGCAGGCCCGGCGCACCGGGTTCTTGCCGTGCTCGGCGGTGTGTCCGCCGAAGCGGCGCTGGTCGATCTTGCCCTCGGGGGTGCGGTTGAACGGAAGGCCCATGTTCTCGAGGTCGATGACCGCGTCGATGGCCTCCTTGGCGAGGATCTCGGCGGCGTCCTGGTCGACGAGGTAGTCGCCGCCCTTGACGGTGTCGAAGGTGTGCCACTCCCACGAGTCCTCTTCGACGTTCGCGAGCGCCGCGGCCATACCGCCCTGTGCCGCGCCGGTGTGCGAGCGCGTCGGGTAGAGCTTGGAGATGACCGCGGTCTTGGCGCCGGGGCCGGCCTCGATCGCCGCGCGCATGCCGGCGCCGCCGGCGCCGACGATCACGATGTCGAACTGGTGGTAGTGGACGCCGTCCTTGACGTAGCTGTCCGCGGTGTCGGTGCTCACTGGCTGTTGGTTTCCGTCTCTGAAGGGTTCTCGTCGCTCACGCGGCCTGGCAGTCGGCCCAGAGGATGCTCTCGGGGGTGACGCCGAGGCAGGGGTCGAAGGTGAACACGACCAGCGTGCCGAGGACGATGAGGAAGCCTGCGGCAAGCCACACCGCCCACACCAGCACGCTTCTCGTGGTCTTGTGGGTGACGTAGTCGTTCACGATCGTGCGCATCCCGTTCGCGCCGTGGATGAGGGCCAACCACAGCATCAGCACGTCCCACCACTGCCAGAACGGGCTGGCGAGCTTGCCGGCGACGAAGGCGAAGTCGATCTGGTGGATGCCCTCACCGGTCATGAGATTGACGAACAGGTGGCCGAAGATGAGGACCACCAGCAGCACGCCCGAGGCGCGCATGTACATCCAGCCCCACTTCTCGAGGTTGCCGCCGCGGCGGCTCGTCGGGCGTGCGGAGCGGGGGTCGGCGATGGTCGCGGACATCAGTGGCCACCTCCCACGGTCGAGAAGACGTTGATGAGGTGGCGCGGCACGAAGCCGGCCATCGTGACGACCCACAGGCCGAGGACCCCCCACCACAGCTGGCGCTGGTAGCGGGCCCCCTTGGACCAGAAGTCGACGAGGATGATGCGCAGGCCGTTGTAGGCGTGGTAGGCGATCGCGCCGACCAGGGCGATCTCACCGATGCCCATCAGGGGGTTCTTGTATGCGCCGATGACGATGTCGTACGCCTCGGGCGAGACCCGGATCAGGGCCGTGTCGAGCACGTGCACGAGGAGGAAGAAGAAGATCGCGACACCGGTGATGCGGTGCAGGACCCAGGACCACATCCCCTCGTTGCCGCGGTAGAGGGTTCCTCGGGGTACTCGCGATGTCGTCTGCGACACCGTCGGTACCTCGCGTGCTGGAGCAGACACGGTCGTCCTCCCTGGACTCGTACACGGTGAGAGCGAGGTGCCCTCTCGGAGACCGATCGGTCCCCGGCGTCACGCGGGCGCTGCGGATATCTTATTGGGCGGCTCGCGGATACGGCGATTAGGGCGACCTAACTCTCTCGACGTCGAGAGAGTTGGGTCGGGGGCGGCGGGGCACGCCGGATGTCACACGAACGAGACGGGCGGCCGCTACCCTGGCCGCATGCCTGAGCCGATCTCCGACTTCTACGCCGTCATCCCCGCCGGAGGGATCGGCAGTCGCCTGTGGCCGCTGTCGCGTGCCGACGCGCCGAAGTTCCTGCACGATCTGAGCGGCTCGGGTCAGACCCTCCTGCGCGACACGTGGGACCGCCTGGAACCCCTCGCCGGTGCGGACCGCATCTCGGTGGTCACCGGCCGCGCGCATCGCGCGGCGGTCGAGGAACAACTCCCGGGCATCCCGGACGAGAACGTGTTCCTCGAATCGGAGCCGCGGGACTCGGCGGCGGCGATCGGGCTGGCCGCGGCGATCCTGCACCACCGAGAGCCGGATGTGATCATCGGGTCCTTCGCGGCGGACCACGTCATCCGTGTTCCCCACCTGTTCGACTGGGCGGTGCGCCAGGCGGTCGAAACCGCGCGCAAGGGGTATGTCTGCACGATCGGCATCCAGCCCTCCGAACCGTCGATCGGGTTCGGATACATCAAGAAGGGTGACGGCGTGGTCATCGACGGCGCCCCCGAGGCGGCGCTCGTGCAGAGCTTCGTGGAAAAGCCCGACTTCGAGACCGCGAAGGCCTACTTCGCCGATCGTTCCTACCTCTGGAACGCGGGGATGTTCATCTCCCGCGCCGACGTCTTGCTCGCCGAGATCGAGGCGAACCAGCCCGAACTGCACGCCGGCCTCATGGAGCTGGCCGAAGCGTGGGACGACCGGGAGCGCCGCGGACCCGTCGTGGACCGGGTGTGGCCGTCGCTGACGAAGATCGCCATCGACTACGCCGTCGCCGAGCCCGCCGCGGCCAAGGGTCGCCTCGCGGTCATCCCCGGCCACTTCGACTGGGACGACGTGGGGGATTTCGCCAGTCTCGCCAAGCTCAACTCCCACGGCAGGCACAACGACCTGGCGATCCTGGGGGAGAACGCGAGGATCCTCTCCGACGCCGCCAGCGGCATCGTGGTCAGCCAGACCTCTCGCGTGATCAGCCTGATCGGCGTGCGCGACATCGTCGTGGTCGACACCGAGGACGCCCTCCTGGTGACCACCAGCGAGAACGCGCAACGGGTGAAGGGTGTCGTGGACGCCCTGAAGCTGTCGGGTCGCGGCGACGTGCTCTGACCGACGTCGCTGATATTGCAGATCGGTAACCTTTGGCCGGTGAGAGTGCTGAGTCTCTGTCGATTTCACTTAACACTGTGTAACTTGATGCAGTCCCCGTGAGAGTCGCGGGGCGAGATGTGGAGGCTGAGTTGACCATCTCACGCACCAAGAAGCTCGTCGGCGTCACAGCCGCCGCGGGCCTGCTCGTCGCCCTCGCCGGTTGCGGCGCCGCTCCGGAGGACGACACGACCACCGACACCGCCGAGGGCATGTCCGACTTCAAGGCCTGCATGGTCTCGGACGAGGGTGGCTTCAACGACAAGTCGTTCAACCAGCTGGGCCTGGCGGGCCTCGAGGCCGCCCAGGAGGAGCTCGGTTTCGAGATCGCCACGACCGAGTCCTCGTCGGCCAGCGACTACGACGCGAACCTCGACGGCCTCGTGGCCGACGGCTGCGACTTCATCGTCTCGGTCGGCTTCCTGCTGAGCGCGCCGACCGTCACGGCCGCGCTGGCCAACCCCGACGTCGAATTCGCCATCATCGACGACTGGGCCGACAACGACTTCGACGGCGAGACCGACGCCCCGAACATCAAGCCGCTGGTGTTCGACACCGCCCAGGCGGCCTTCCTCGGCGGCTACGCCGCCGCTTCGTACTCCGAGTCGGGCAAGGTCGGCACCTTCGGTGGCGCCAAGATCCCGCCGGTGACGATCTTCATGGACGGCTTCCAGCTCGGTGTGGAGTACTACAACGAGCAGAACGGCACCGACGTCGAGGTCGTCGGCTGGGACATCGAGTCGCAGGAGGGCCAGTTCACCGAGGAGTTCGCGGCGAACGACAAGGCCAAGCAGGTCGCGCAGGGCATCATCGACCAGGACGTCGATGTGCTGTTGCCGGTCGGCGGCCCGATCTACCAGTCCGCCGCTGAGGCGATCCGCGACTCCGGTGGTGACATCGCTCTGATGGGTGTCGACGCCGACGTCTACGAGACCGACCCGTCGGTCGCCGACCTGCTGCTCGTGTCGATCCTCAAGGGTATGGATGTCGCGGTGTACGAGTCCGCCGTCCAGGCCGCGAACGACGAGTACGACGTGACCCCGTTCGTGGGCACGCTCGAGAACGACGGTGTCGGCATCTCGTCCTTCCACGACTTCGAGGACATGGTCGACGCCGACCTGGCCGCGCAGCTGGAGGAGATCCGCGCCGGCATCATCGACGGTTCGATCGACGCCACGTCGCCCGCTTCGCCGTAAGCGACGAGGAAACACCCCGGCGGACGGACAGATGCGTGCATCTGTCCGGCCGCCTTTCGAATCGATAGATTGGCGGATATGACGCTCGAGCTTCGAGGGATCACCAAGCGCTTCGGGGCGCTGGTGGCCAACGACCACATCGATCTGGTGGTCGAGCCGGGGGAGATCCACTGCCTCCTCGGCGAGAACGGCGCCGGAAAGAGCACGCTCATGAACGTGCTCTACGGCCTCTATTCGGCGGAGGAGGGCGACATCGTCATCGACGGCGAGGTGCAGCACTTCGCCGGTCCCGGTGACGCGATGGCCGCGGGCATCGGCATGGTGCATCAGCACTTCATGCTCATCCCGGTCTTCACCGTCGCCGAGAACGTGATGCTCGGCCACGAGGACACCAACGGCATCGGCGCCCTGGACCTCGACAAGGCCCGCGCCCACGTGAACGAGGTGGCCGCGCGCTTCGGTTTCCAGATCGACCCCGACGCGCTCGTCGGCGACCTCCCGGTCGGCGCCCAGCAGCGGGTCGAGATCATCAAGGCGCTCTCGCGCGACGCGAAGGTGCTCGTGTTCGACGAGCCCACCGCGGTCCTCACGCCCCAGGAGACCGACGAGCTGATGGGCATCATGCGTCAGCTGCGGGACGAGGGCACCTCCATCGTCTTCATCACCCACAAACTGCGTGAGGTCCGCGAAGTGGCGGACCGCATCACGGTCATCCGCCTCGGCAAGGTCGTCGGGGAGGCCGCGCCGACCGCGGACAACGCCGAGCTGGCCTCGCTCATGGTCGGTCGCGCCGTCGAACTGACCGTGCAGAAGGATGCGCCGCACCTGCGCGAGGGAGGGCTCGTCGTCGAGAACCTCCGCGTGGTCGACGACGCCGATCAGATCGTCGTCGACGACGTGAGCTTCTCGGTGCGGCCCGGTGAGGTCCTCGCCATCGCGGGGGTCCAGGGCAACGGCCAGACCGAGCTCACCGAGGCGATCGTCGGCCTCCAGCGCAAAGTGTCGGGCTCGATCGCCCTCGACGGCGATGAGCTGACCGGCAAGACCGTCAAACAGGTCATCGACAAGGGCGTCGGCTTCGTGCCGGAGGACCGCAAGGTCGAGGGGCTCGTGGGAGAGTTCAGCGTCGCCGACAATCTGATCCTGAACCGTTCCAGCGGCGCCCCGTTCTTCTCCGCCGCCACGCTCAAGCGCGGCGTGCTGCGCGAATTCGCCGAAGAGAAGATCGCCGAGTTCGACATCCGCACGCAGGGCCCCGACCTGGCCGCCGGACGCCTGTCGGGCGGCAACCAGCAGAAGGTCGTGCTCGCGCGCGAACTCAGCCGCGACCTGAAGCTGTTCGTCGCCTCGCAGCCCACACGCGGCATCGACGTCGGCTCCATCGAGTTCGTCCACAAACGCATCGTCGCCACGCGCGACGCCGGGGTCCCCGTGATCGTCGTCTCGACCGAGCTCGACGAGGTCTCCGCGCTCGCGGACCGGATCGCCGTCATGTATCGCGGACGCATCGTCGGGATCGTCCCCGGCGACGCTCCGCGCGAAGTCCTCGGCCTGATGATGGCCGGTGAGAAGCCGCCCGTCGAGGCGGCCGATGAGGAGGTCACCGCGTGAGCGGCCAGAGCCCCGAGAGTACCAGTCTCGGCCCCGGCGGGAGCGACCCCGTCCTCACCCGCAGTGCCGCGGGTGAAGCGCCCAGCCAGACACCCGTCGGAGACACCCCGCCGCCGCGCCAGAACCAGGTGATCCGCGAGATCCTCCGCGGCAACATCGTCACCACGCTCCTCGCGGTCGTGCTCGCGATGCTGATCGGTGGTGTCCTCGTCGCCCTCACCGACCCCGACGTCCAGGCCGCCGCCGGATACTTCTTCGCGCGTCCGCAGGACATGATCATCGCGGTGTGGCAGTCGTTCGCGGGCGCCTACTCGGCCTTGTTCCGCGGAGCGATCTGGAACTACGAGGCCGACACGTTCGTGCGCGCGATCAAGCCGATCACCGACACGCTCAACTTCGCCACACCGCTGATCGCGGCCGGACTCGGCGTGGGCCTGGCCTTCCGCGTGGGCCTGTTCAACATCGGTGCCCGCGGCCAGATGCTCATGGGCATCGCCGCCGCCGCGACGGTGGCCACCACCGTGCAGGCGCCGCTGCTGATCCACCTGCCGCTGACGATCGCGGCGGGCCTGGTCGGCGGGGCGCTCTGGGGCGGCCTGGTCGGATTCCTCAAGGCCCGCACCGGTGCCCACGAGGTGATCCTCACGATCATGCTCAACTTCGTGGCGTTCTACTTCGTGGCCTGGTTGCTGGCCACCCCGGGGCTGCTGCAGCGCCCCGGCGGCACCCAGCCGATCTCGTCTCCGACGCCGGAGACCGCGCAGTTCCCCTCGCTGTTCCCGGCACCCCTGACGGTGAACTGGGGCTTCATCGTCGCGATCGGGGCCACGGTGTTCGTGTGGTGGCTGGTCGAGCGTTCGAGCCTCGGTTTCCGGATGCGCGCGGTCGGTGAGAACCCGTTCGCCGCACGTGCGGCGGGCGTGAACGTCGAGCGGATCATCTTCTACGCCATGGCCTTCGCGGGTGCGCTGGCCGGGTTGGCCGGCGTCAACCAGATCTCCGGCACCATCACCAGCGGCTTCGGCAGCGGTATCGACGCCGGCATCGGGTTCGACGCGATCACCGTCGCGCTGCTGGGCCGCAGTAAAGCCTGGGGCGTGTTCGCCGCGGGCATCCTGTTCGGAGCACTCAAGGCGGGCAGCTTCACCATGCAGGTGTCGGAGGACATCCCCGTCGACATCGTCGTGGTGGTCCAGGCGCTCATCGTGCTGTTCATCGCGGCCCCGCCGCTGATCCGCACGATCTTCTTCCTTCCCAAGGACGACAGCGAAGTCTCGCCGAAGCGACGAGCCCGCCGTGCGGCGAAGGCGGGTGCGGCATGAGCATCGACACCACCGCCTCCGCAACCGGCGACGCGATCACCCGTGAGCGGGTCAAGCAGCGCCACTTCAAGCTTCCCGTCACCCTCGCCGTGGGGACGGCGCTGGTGTGGCTGATGGCGTTCGTCTTCGGGCGGGACGGCATCAGCACCTATCGCCTCGGCGACCGTACATCCTCCATAGACCTCGGCGACGTCGGCATCCCGACGGCCGCGACGGTCACGGCGTGTGCGATCGCGCTGGCGTTGCTGACGGCGTACGCCTTCTGGGCGGTCGCGACCTTCCGCAAGGTCGGCATGTGGGTGCCGATCGTGTTCGCGATCCTCGCCGTGTTCGCCTTCCTCACCTGGTCCGCCGCTGACGGTCTCGTCCCCGTGACCGGGCTGCTGTTCGGCGCCGTCTCCCTGTCGGTCCCGTTGGTCTTCGGCGCCCTCGGTGGTGTCATCGGCGAGCGGGCGGGGGTCGTGAACGTCGCGATCGAGGCGCAGTTCCTGTTCGCCGCGTTCAGCTCCGCCGTCATCGCGTCGATGACCGGCTCGGTGCTGCTCGGTCTGGTCGCGGCGATGGTCGCCGGAGCGTTGGTCGGGTCGGTACTGGCGGTCTTCTCGATCAAGTACCTCGTCGAACAGGTCATCATCGGTGTCGTGCTCAACGTGCTCATCATCGGGCTCACGAGCTTCCTGCACGGCGCGTTGCTGACCCCGAACTCGGAGGCGCTGAACTCGCCGCCGCGCTTCCCGCGACTGCCCATCCCGTTCCTGTCGGACATCCCGATCCTCGGGCCGGTGGTGTTCAACCAGACCTTGATCGTCTACATCATGTACGTCGCCGTGCCGCTCGTGGCGTGGGGCCTGTACAAGACCCGATGGGGTCTGCGTCTGCGGGCCGTGGGAGAACACCCGCAGGCCGCGGACACGGTGGGCATCAAGGTGAATCCGACCCGGTTCTGGAACGTCCTTCTCGCAGGCGCGATCGCCGGCATCGGCGGGGCATACTTCACGCTCGGTTCCGTCGGGTCCTTCGACAAGGAGATGACCGGCGGCCTCGGCTTCATCGCCCTCGCCGCGGTGATCTTCGGCGGGTGGGACCCGGTGCGGGCCACGCTCGCGGCGTTGCTGTTCGGCTTCGCGACCAACCTCGAGACGTTGCTGACGAACCTGGGCTCGCCCATCCCGTCGGAGTTCATGGCGATGCTCCCGTACGTCGTGACACTGCTGGCCGTGGTCGGGTTCGCCGGTCAGGTGAAGGCCCCGGCGGCATCCGGCAAACCGTACATCAAGGGGTGACATGACCGACATCGATTGGGATGTGCTGCGCACCGCCGCGGTCGAGGCGATGGAGCGCGCCTACGCGCCCTATTCACGGTTCAAAGTCGGTGCCGCGGCGCTGGTCACCGACGGCCGGATCGTCTCGGGCTGCAACGTCGAGAACGCCTCGTACGGGGTGACCCTGTGCGCCGAGTGCGGGCTCGTGTCCGACCTGCACATGTCCGGCGGGGGGAGCCTGGTCGCGTTCGTGTGCGTCGACGGGGAGGGCCGCACACTCATGCCGTGCGGCCGATGCCGGCAGTTGCTCTACGAGCATGCCATCCCCGGCATGCTGCTCGAGACCGTCTCGGGCATCCGTACCATCGACGACGTGCTGCCCGATGCGTTCGGCCCGCGCGATCTCGCTCCAGAACGCACCACGGAGATGACGTGACCCACGAAAGCACCCCCGCAGCCGTCGAACCCCATGACGCCGTGGACGTGATCCGCGCCAAGCGGGACGGGGGCGCGATCCCCGAGGACGCGTTGCGGTGGATGGTCGACGCCTACACGCGTGGCTATGTCTCCGACGCGCAGATGTCGGCGTTCACGATGGCGGTCCTGCTCAACGGCATGGAACGCGACGAGATCCGGGTGATGACCGATGCGATGATCGCCTCGGGTGAGCGCATGAGCTTCGCCGGGCTCGGCAAGCCCACCGTCGACAAGCACTCGACCGGGGGAGTGGGCGACAAGATCACCCTGCCGCTCGCGCCGCTGGTCGCGTCGTTCGGCGTCGCCGTGCCACAGCTGTCAGGTCGCGGTCTCGGCCACACCGGGGGAACCCTCGACAAGCTCGAGTCGATCCCGGGCTGGCGGGCGGCACTGTCGAATGACGAACTGTTCGCACAGCTGCAGGGTGTCGGCGCGGTCATCTGCGCGGCGGGATCGGGTCTGGCCCCGGCCGACAAGAAGCTCTATGCCCTCCGCGATGTCACCGGCACGGTCGAGGCGATCCCGTTGATCGCGTCGAGCATCATGTCCAAGAAGATCGCCGAGGGCACCGACTCGCTCGTGCTGGATGTGAAGTTCGGCTCGGGGGCGTTCATGCGTGACATCGATCGCGCTCGGGAGCTCGCCCGGACCATGGTCGCTCTGGGCACCGACTCCGGCGTATCGACCACGGCTCTGTTGACCGACATGAACGCCCCGCTCGGCCTGGCCATCGGCAACGCCAACGAGGTCCGTGAATCGGTCGAGGTGCTCGCCGGCGCAGGACCCACCGATGTCGTCGAGCTCACCGTCGCCCTCGCGCGCGAGATGCTCGCCCTCGCCGGTCGACCCGATGCTGACGTCGAG
The DNA here is from genome assembly GCF_039531285.1 of Microbacterium aquimaris. Lineage (NCBI taxonomy): Bacteria > Bacillati > Actinomycetota > Actinomycetes > Micrococcales > Microbacteriaceae > Microbacterium > Microbacterium aquimaris. Next base: position 1,769,506 of record NZ_BAAAPT010000001.1, read on the forward strand.
AAGGCGTTGACCGACGGGCGTGCGATGGATGCGTGGCGCGCGATGATCCGCGCACAAGACGGTGACCCCGACGCGGCCCTGCCCTCGCCGAAGGAGACACACGTGGTCACCGCACCCGAGGACGGCCACGTGGCGCGACTGGACGCCCTCTCGTTCGGAATCGCCGCGTGGCGCCTGGGTGCCGGCCGGGCCCGTGCACAGGACCCGGTCATCCACGCGGCCGGCATCGATCTGCACGCCAAGCCGGGAGACGTGGTCCGGAAGGGGCAACCGCTGTTCACGCTGCTCGCCGACGACGCCGCGCGTTTCGAGCGCGCACTGGCCGCCGTCGATGGGGCGTGGGAGATCTCCCCGCACGCGCCGGCCACCCATCCGATCGTGCGTGAACGCATCACCGCCTGAACGCCCCTCCCCTCACGCGTCCGCACGCGCTACTGTCGAAACCGCCCATCCAGCCGAGGAGTACGCCCATGCCCATCGAACCCGACGGTGACGCACGCCTGCAGGGCGTTTCGCTCCGCAGCCTGCCGAAGGTGTCGCTGCACGATCACCTCGACGGCGCTCTCCGGCCGGCCACGGTCGTCGAGCTCGCCGACGACATCGATCTCGATCTGCCCGAAGACGACGCCGACGAGCTCGCCGACTGGTTCGCCGACAAGAGCGATTCCGGATCCCTCGTCGACTACCTCAAGACCTTCGACGTGACGACCGCGGTGATGCAGACCCGTGAGGGTCTCACGCGTGTCGCCCGGGAGTTCGTCGAGGACCTCGCGGCCGACGGCGTCATCTACGGTGAGGTCCGGTGGGCGCCCGAGCAGCACCTGGCGCGCGGCTTGTCGTTGGACGAGGTCGTGGAAGCCGTGCAGGAGGGCATCGAGGAAGGCGAGGATGCGGCCGAGAGCGCGGGCCACGACATCCGCGTCGGGCAGCTGATCACCGCGATGCGGCACGCCGACCGGTCGCTGGAGATCGCCAAGCTCGCCGTCGAGTGGCGCGGACGTGGCGTGGTCGGCTTCGACATCGCCGGTGCCGAGGATGGATTCCCGCCCTCGAAGCACCGTGAGGCCTTCGACTACCTCGCATCACGGTTCCTGCCCACCACCGTGCACGCCGGGGAGGCGGCCGGGCTCGATTCGATCCGCTCGGCGCTGATCGACGGGCGCGCCCTGCGTCTGGGCCACGGTGTCCGCCTGGCCGAGGACCTGCGCGTGGTCTCCCGCGAGGGGGAGGAGGTGCAGGTGCAGTTCGGCGAACTGGCGCGCTGGGTGCGCGACCGGGAGATCCCCCTCGAGCTGTCGCCGTCGTCGAACCTGCAGACCGGAGCGATCGCCGCGTGGGGTGAGGAGATCGAGGACCACCCCTTCGACCTGCTCTACCAGCTCGGCTTCGCCGTCACCGTGAACGTCGACAACCGCCTGATGAGCCGCACGTCCCTGACGCGTGAGCTGCACCTGCTCGCCGAGGCCTTCGAGTACGATCTCGCCGACCTGGAGGCGTTCCAGCTGAACGCCGCTGCGGGCGCGTTCCTGACGATCGAGGAGCGCGAAGAGCTCATCGAGCTGATCGCGGAGGGCTTCGAACGCTGACCTGACGGTGAAGGTCACCCGCGGCGGGCGACGCCGGGGTGGGTGGCGAGGTAGGCCTCGAACGCCTCGGCCGAGGTCATCTGCGGCGTGTATCCGAAGTCGCGGATGAGGGAGGCGTTGGCCAGAACAGGCCGATAGTTCAGGAAACGCACCTGCTCGGGGCCGTGATCGGTCAGATGCAGCGCGCGCCCGGTCCACAGGGCGGCCTGCAGCAGCCATGCCGGGACGAAGACGACGGGTTTTCCGAGCCGCCGGGCGATCTCGCGCACCGTCAGTCGACCGGATCCGGCGACGTTGTAGATCCCCACCGGCCCGTCCGTGGCCGCCCGCACCATGGCCGCGGCGACGTCGTCGACCCAGACGAACACGAAGGGGGAGTCCGACCCGGCCACCCCCAGCAGGCGAGGGCCGTCCCACAGCGCGGTGATCTGGTTGCGCACCGTCGGGCCGAGGATGGTGCCGATCCGGAGGACGACCTGTTCCAGGTCGGGATGCGTGTCGCGAGCCGCCGCGAGCATCTCCTCGACGAGTCGCTTGTGGCGCGAGTACGGGAACGCGTCGTTGCCGCGGACGGGATCTGTCTCGTGGAGCCACGCCGGGTTGTCGGCATGGTAGCCGTAGGCGGCGCCCGAGGAGGAGACCACGAGGCGTGCCACTCCGGTGGCGACGCACGCGTCGATGACCCGGCGAGACCCCTCCACGTCGACACGGTACTCGAGGGCGACGTCGCGGCCGGGGTCGACGATCGCCGCGAGGTGGACCACGGCGTCGATCCGGTGCCGGACGAGCAGCGAGGCCAGGTCGTCGGTGGTCACGTCGCACCGCTCGAAGACCACTCCGGGCGTGCTCTCGTCGGGCGCGCGGAGGTCGGCGGCGACGACCGCCTCCACAGCGGGGTGCGCCGCGAGCGCGTGGGTGACCCGCGAGCCGAGGAAGCCGGTTCCTCCCGTGACCAGGACGCGCCGACCGCTCACGAGGTCTTCTCCGCGGGCACTCCGCCGTCGCCGCGTCGCGACGCGTCGCCTTTGGACGAGCCGGTGCGGCGCTTGGTGTGCCAGGCCCACAGCGAGGCGACCGCCAAACCGGCGATCATGTCCCAGATCCCCCACCATCCGGCCACGATCGCCATGCCGCCCAGACCGTCGAAGAAGGCGAACACGAGACCGAGGCCGAGTCCGGCGTTGCGGATGCCGGTCTCGAAGGTCATGGCCTTCCGCTCGGGGGTGGCAAGACCCCCGACCACAGCGGTGCCGTAGCCGATCGCCAGTGCGACGGCGTCGTGGATCGTCACGACCAACACGATGATGCCGAGGAACATGACGAAGATCGACCAGTTTCCCGCGAGCGCCCCCACGATGAACCCCATGAGGGCGATGAGGGAGAACCACTTCACGAACGGCTGCACACGCGCCGCGAAGCGGGGGAACTTCGCGCGAAGGGCCAGACCGACCAGGAACGGCAGCCCGATGATGAGGAAGATGTCCAGCAGCATCTGCCAGGCATCCAGCGAGATGATCTCCAGCAGCTCGCGGGCCGTGGGGTGAAGCGACCCCCAGAACGCGATCGACAGCGGCATGGCGACGATGTAGAGGAGGTTGCCGACCGCCGTCATCGACACAGACAGCGCGACGTTGCCGCCGGAGCGGTGGGTGAGGACCTGGGAGATGTTCCCCGGCGGACAGCAGGCGACGAGGATCATCCCGAGCGCCATGGACGCGCTGACGGGGAGGATGAGGGTCAGGCCGAAGGTGACCGCGGGCAGGATCACCAACTGCGCGAGGATCGCGATGAGGAAAGGCTTCGGCTTCTTCGCGACGATCTTGAAGTCGGACGGTGCCGTGTCCAGTGCGATGCCCAGCATGACCAGTCCGAGCACGACGTTGAGGATCAGGATGGTGCCCGGCGTGAAGTTCAGCAGCACATCGTCGGGGTTCATGCTCGCACCTCCGCGTCATCCGGCGTCGTCGGCGGTGCGGCGGTGGGTCCGTTCCGGCGCCGTCGGGGGCGGGTACCGTGTCGGCGGCGCGTCCGGGAACCCTCGGCGGATGCGTCGTCGCCGAGCGCCTCGGTGGCTTCGCGCACGGCGCGGCGGTAGGCGTCCTTGTTGACGTAGTACGACATGCGCTCGAGCGCGAGGTAGTGGTAGCCGCCGGTCAGATCCGGCCAGGGCCCGGTGGTGACGCGCCGCCGGAAGGCCGCGGCCCGCTCGGGGTGATGCTCCTGCGCGGCGAGGTACGTCGCGATCAGCTCCGCCTGCTCGTAGCGGCCCTGCCAGCCGATCCCCGAGGCTTCGATCATCCCCATCACGTACAACCCGTTGAAGGACGGGGGGAACACGTTGAGGAAGAGCTCGGGGCTGGTCCCGGTCCAATTCAGGTCGTCCCGATCCACGAACGGGTAGTCGAGGGTGTAGCCGGTTGCCAGGAGGACCGTGTCGTATTCTTCGTCGGTGCCGTCGCGGAAGTGCACCATGTGTCCGTCGAGCCGGTCGATGTCGGGCCGGATGCGCAGGTCTCCCTGCCCGAGATGGTTCAGGATCAGCGTGTTGACGATCGGATGCGACTCGTAGAGGCGGTAGTCCGGTTTCGGGAAACCGAACGAGACGGGATCCCCGGTGAAGGCCTTCAGCACACGCGTGTCGAGGATCTGCTTGAGCCGCGCCGGAAGGGGACGCCCCTGGTTGAGGGTGTCGGAGGGCTTGCCGAACAGGTACCGCGGCACGAAGTAGTACCCGCGGCGCACGCTCATGTCGACCGATGCCGCGTGATGCACGGCGTCGACGGCGATGTCGCACCCGGAGTTCCCGGCGCCGACGATGAGCACCCGCCGGCCGGTGAGCTGTGTGGCGCGTTTGTAGGCGCTGGTGTGCATGATCTCGCCGGCGAACGAGCCGCGGAAGGTCGGCACGTTCGGTTCGGCGAGTGTGCCGTTGGCGATGATCACGCCGTCGTAGGTTGTCGTGGTCGCTCCATCGGGCCCGTCGGCGTGCAACAGCCAACGCCCGCCGTCACGTTCGAGGCGGGTCACGGCGGTGTGGAATCGGAACGACCCGGTCAGCCCGAAGCGCGTAGCGAAGTCGTCGAAGTATCGCTTCAGGGTGCGGTGGCCGGGGTAGTCCGCGGTGGAGTCCATCGGGAACTCCGCGAACTGCGTGGTGGTGCGGGACGAGATCAGGTGGGCCGACTCGTACATCGTCGAACGCGGGTTGTCGATGTCCCACAGGCCGCCGACGCCGCCGGCGGCCTCGTATCCGTCGAAGGGGATCCCGGCCTTCTGCAGCGCGCGCGCCGCAGATAGACCGGAAGGGCCGGCGCCGATGACGGCATACCGGCGCGAAGAGGGGCTTCGGTGCTCCATGGAACCTCGCACGTCGTCGTGGAGTGTCCGTCGGGCGGCGGACGCACAGAAGCCTATGCGTTAACGTCCGTTCACCGAAACACCCACGACGACGTGGCGAGGAATCAGTCCTGCGCCTGGCGCGCCTCCACGAGGGCCCGGACACGGTCGAACAGCGGATGCGCCGGGTCGAGCCCGGTGACCTCGGTGGTGAAGGCCGACGCGTCCTGCTCGGACAACATCCGTGCCATGTCCACCGACTGCGCGTCCTCCGGGTCGTGGAAGGCCAGGGCAGCGCCGATCGCGCTCTCCAGGCCCGAGGTGGGAAGGCCCCGTTCGGCGGCTTCGGCCGCAGGCCCGATGAACCGCTCGTGCCGCGACAGTTTGCGCAACGGCTGACGCCCGACGCGCCACACGGTGTCGGGTAGTGCGGGGTTGCGGAACCTGCCGATGATGGTGGTACGGTACTCGGCCAGATCGGCGGGGTCGAACTCGTGCTTGGCGAGCAGGATCCCCGAGGTCTCCTCGAGGGCTTTGGCGACGGCAGCCTCGATCTGCGGGTCGGCGAGGGCATCGGAGATCTTCTCGATGCCCGCCTGGGCACCGAAGTACGCCGTCGCGGCGTGACCGGTGTTGACGGTGAAGAGCTTGCGCTCGATGTAGGGGGAGAGGTCGTCGACGAAGTGCGCGCCCGGGATGTGCGGGACGGCTCCGCCGAACGGACCCCGTTCGATCGCCCACTCGAAGAACGGCTCGACGGTCACGTCGATGCCGGCCCCTTCAGGCTGGCCGGGCACGATCCGATCGACGGCGGTGTTGGCGAAGACGGCCCGCGGTGCGAGTTGCGTCCACTCATCGCCTGCGGCGGCGACGATCTCGTCGCGCAGGAGATGGGTGGCGTTGATGGCGTTCTCGCACGCCATCACCTGCAGCGGGGGCAGGGACGCGTCGCGAGCGGCCAGGGCGGCGACGATGTGCGGGGCGACGAAGCGGAGGATCGTCGGTCCGACGGCGGTGGTGACCACGTCGGCGTCGGCGATCTCGGCGACGACGCCCTCGGGGTCGGTCTGGCTGTTGACCGCGCGGAAACCCGTGACGGTCAGGTCGCGGCCGCCGTCGCCGACCTCGTGCACCGTGTACTCCGACGCGGCGTTGATCGCATCGACGAGCGGGGCGGCGACGTCGGAGAAGACGACCTCGTACCCGGCCTCGTGCAGCAACAGGCCGACGAAGCCGCGTCCGATGTTGCCGGCGCCGAAGTGGACGGCCTTCATGACGCGGTCGCCTCGCTGACGACCTGGTAGATCTCCTCCGGCGTCTGCAACGCCTTCAGCCGGGCCACGTCGTCCTCCTCGGAGAAGAGGATCGCGATCTGCGACAGGATCTCCAGGTGCTCGTCGCCCTTGCCGGCGATGCCGATGACGAACGTGACCTGCTCGCCGTCCCAGTCGACGCCGCCGTCGTAGCGGACCACGGAGAGGGCCGACTCGAGGATGGCGCTCTTGGTCTCGTTGGTGCCGTGCGGGATGGCCAACTCGTTGCCCATGAAGGTCGAGACGGTCTGCTCGCGCTGCTGCATCGCGTCGTAGTACTCCGCGGTGACCGCGCCCGCAGCCTGGAGGATGTCGGCCGCCTCCTTCATCGCCTCGTCGCGTGTCGCGCTTCCCGAGTGGATGCGCACCTGGCCGAGGCTGAGGACGTCACGTGCCATGATGGCCGCCTTTCATTCGTGTCGGATGCCGATGCATCCACTGTTCCATCTGTGCGAGGTCGCGGCCAGCGCCGCGGAAAGGACTGCGGGGCCGGGGGCGTCACGCCTGCCCGGCCCCGCAGTCGTCGATCAGGAGTTCTTCTCGTGCTGGTTCTGCACCAGCTCGACGACCTCGTCGTATCGCGGCGAGTTCATGAAGTTGTCCACCGACACGTGGACCGCATCCGGCGTCTGGTGACGTGCGCGGTCGGTGAGCTGGTTCTGCGTGATGACCAGGTCGGCGCTGGCGTCGAGGGCGGCGATGGCCTTGTTGGTCACCGTGACCCCTTCGACGCCGGCCTTCTTGATCTTGTTGCGCAGCACGCTGGCCCCCATCGCGGACGAGCCCATACCGGCGTCGCACGCGAACACGATGTTGGTGATCTCGCGCTCGGTGACCGTCGCGGCCCCGCCGTCGCCGTCCGCCTGGGTGGCGGCGCCTCCACGCAGGTTCCGCAGCGCATCCGAGCTCTTGCCCTTGGCCGCCTCGGTCTGGGTGATCGCCGCGCCGAAGGCGTCGTCGGTCGAGGCCATCGCCGCCAGGTCACGCTTGCGCGAGGCCCGCAGGATCACCGCTGCGACCAGGAAGGTCACCGCGGCAGAGAGAACCACCGACAGGATCACCGCGAAGTAGGCGCCGGTCGCGGTCTGCAACAGCACCGCGATGATGCTGCCGGGAGCGGCCGGGGCGCGCAGGGCGCCGCCCAGGAGCATGTTCGTGGTGACACCGGTCATGCCGCCGGCGATCAGCGCGACGATGAGGACCGGCTTCATCAGCGCGTACGGGAAGTACACCTCGTGGATGCCACCGAAGAACTGGATGATCGCCGCACCGGGAGCCGAAGCGCGTGCCGCGCCGAGGCCGAAGAAGGTGAACGCCAGCAGCAGACCGACACCGGGGCCGGGGTTCGCTTCGAGCAGGAACAGGATCGACGAGCCCGACTCCGACGCCTCGGCGATGCCGAGCGGGGTGAGGACGCCGTGGTTGATGGCGTTGTTCAGGAAGAACACCTTGGCCGGCTCGATGATGATGCTCGTCAGCGGCAGCAGGTTCATCTCGACCAGCCAGCTCACGGCGTTGCCGAGGGTCTGCATGAGGCCGTTGACCAGCCACGCGATCGGGTAGAACCCGACGACGGCCATCACGAAGCCCCAGATACCGGCCGAGAACATGTTCACGAGCATCTCGAAGCCGGCGCGGATCTTGCCGTCCCACAGGCTGTCGAGCCACTTCATCGTCACCGCGGCGAGCGGGCCGAGGATCATGGCACCGATGAACATGTGCACCTGTCCGAGCGGGCTCTCGCCCTCGGGCAGCGTCGCGTTGAAGTTCGCCACCAGCAGGTCGGAACCGGCGATCGCACCCATGGTGGCGATGACGCCGACCACACCGCCTCGCACGTTGTAGACCATCGAACCGCCCGTGTAGGCGATCAGCAGCGGCAGGGCGTAGTGGATGAAGGGGCCGACGATCGTGGCGAGGTCGGCGTTCGGGGTCCAACCGACCTCGATGAAGAACGCGGTGAAGATACCCCACGCGATCAGCGCGGGGATGTTCGGCATGATCATGCCGGACAGGAACGTGCCGAAGCGTTGGACTCCGACTCGCGCCTTGCTGCCCGTGCTCGCGGGCGATGACGCCGTTGTCATGACTGTGTCTCCTTCTCTCGGGCCGCCGCGGTCTGCGCGGCGGTACGTGCCGAGGCCGCGTCATCGGCGGCCAAGGCTGCTTCGGCGATGCGCACCGCATCGTCGAGGGTGTGTTCGAGCAGGGTCGCTCGAACGTCTGCAAGGGCTGTGGGCGCCATCGACAGGCTCGTCGCGCCCAGGCCGACGAGGACCACGGCCAGCAACGGGTCGGCCGCAGCCTCACCGCAGATGCCCACCGGTTTCCCGTTGGCCTTTCCGGCGTCGCCGACCTCGCGCACCAGGCGCAGGACGGCGGGGTGCCAGGGATCCTGATACGACGCCACCGAGCCGAGCAGGCGGTCGGCGGCCATCGTGTACTGCGTCAGGTCGTTGGTGCCGATCGAGGCGAAGTCCGCGTGTCGGAGCACGCGGTCGGCGAGCAACGCCGACGAGGGAACTTCGACCATCACACCGGCGGTCTTGATGTCGTACTCGCGGGCGAGCGTGACGAAATACTCCGTCTCCTCCACGGTCGAGACCATCGGAGCCATCACCCAGAGGTCGGCCGGACCCTCGGGGGTGCGGCGCGTGGCCTCGTGCGCCTCGGACAGGGCGGTGAGCTGCTCACGCAGGATGTCTTCGCTCTGACGGAGGGCCCGCAGGCCGCGCAGACCGAGGGCGGGATTGTCCTCGTGTGCGTCGTTGAGGAACGGCAGCGGCTTGTCGGCTCCGGCATCGAGCATCCGGACGACGACCTTCTTGCCGGGGAACGCCTTCAGCAGCTCGGTGTAGGACGCACGCTGCTGCTCGACGGTCGGGGCCTGGTTGGCGCTGAGGAAGAGGAACTCCGTGCGGAACAGGCCGACACCTTCCGCGCCCAGCTCGACGGCCTCGGCGGCCGCGGTGGGGCTGCCGAGGTTGGCCAGCAACGGCACGGCCGTGCCGTCGGCGAGGGCGCCCGGGGTCACCGGCGCGCTCGCGGCCTCGGCACGGACCTCGGCACGGTGTTCGGCCCGTTCGAGTTCTTCCGCCGTCGGATCGGTCGTCACCACGCCGGAGGCGGCATCCACGATCACCGAGTCCCCGTCGGCGAGATCCTTCGCGCCGACGGCGCCGACGACGGCCACGATCGACTTCTCGCGGGCCAGAATGGCGGTGTGCGAGGTCGGGCCGCCCTCGGTGGTCACCAGCGCGAGCACCTTGTCGAGATCCAGCAGCGCCGTGTCGGCGGGGGCGAGGTCCTTGGCGACCAGCACGAACGGGTGACCGGGGTCGGGCACGCCGGGGGCCGGTTCGCCCCGTAGTTGCGCGATCACCCGCTGGGCGACGTCGTCCAGATCGGCGGCGCGCTCGCCGAGGTACCCGCCCAGCGCGGTGAGCTGTCGGCGGAAGGAGGCGAATGCGTCGTGCACGGCCCATTCCGCGGTCTTGCCCTGCGCCAGCCGGGAATCGATCTCCTCTTCGAGGGTCGGGTCCTCGGCCATCATCGCCTGGGCCTCGAGGACCTCCTGAGCTGCTCCGCCGGCCTGGGTGCCGCGCTGTTCGAGCTCGCGCGCGACGACACCGACGGCCTCACGGGCGCGCGCGGTCTCCTCCTCCACGCTGAGTGTGCTGGGGGTGTCGTCGGGCGCCGGAACCGGCGGGGCCATGCGGGCCACGGGGCCCTGGGCGACGCCGAGTCCGATACCGACTCCTCGCAACTGTGCCATCGGGTGTCCCTTCGCTTACGCGTCGTGGTCGGTGGTCAGCAGCTCCGACAGCGAATCGAGCGCGGCCTCGGCGTTCTCCCCATCGGCGGTGAGGGTGACGTAGTCGCCCTGCTCGACGCCCAGGGCGATCACCCCGAGGATGCTCGCCGCGTTCACCGGGGCGCCGGAGTCCTTCGCGATCGTGATGGGAAGACCGGTCTCCTTGGCCGCCTGGGCGAAGAGCTTGACGGGACGGGCGTGCAGGCCGTGGGCGGAAGCGACGCGGACAGTGCGGCTGACGGCGGTCATGAGTGATCCTCTCTGATGCGGAGATGCGCGAACGCGGTGTCATGCGGGGTCCCGGCGACCGCCTCACGCACGAGTGCGAGGGTGCGGGAGCCTTCCATATCGGCGTAGACATCGGCGGGCATGAGCGCGACGATGCTTCCCACGTGGGCGGCTTCCGCCCGGATCCGGTCGACGGCCTCGTCCAGGTGGGGGCCCACCAGCACGAGATCGGCCGTTTCCAGGTCGATCGTGAGGGACTGTGTGGTCGCGACCGTGGCGGTGACATCCACGCCCTGCTCCCGCGCCGCCTGACGCAGGCGCTGAACGACGAACGTGCTCGACGCCCCTGCGCCGCACACCACCAAGATCCTCATCGATCCACACTCCTCGCTGATGATTCGATTCTGGAGATCCGCTGAACGCGCGACAACCAGTCCTTCTTCCTCCCGGGCGGAAAGGTGCGGCCTTCCGCCCGGGAGGAAGACGGGCATGGAAGACTTGCGGAGGACGAGGTGAGGAGCGACGGTGACCAAGGCACGGCAGGATCGCCTGCTCAACATCCTGGTGCGGGACGGGGAGTGGGCCACCGCGGCGACACTCGCCGACACACTCGGGGTCACCCCGCGCAGCGTGCGGACCTATGTCACCGCCGTCAACGCCCGGGTGCGCGGCGGGACCGCGATCGAGTCCGGACCGCAGGGCTATCGGGCCGGCCCCGATGCCGCGGCCGCCCAACGCGCCGGTGCCGGCAACGACACGGGGACCCCCCGCGATCGCCTGCACCGGTTGGTCCGGCTGCTCCTGGACGACCCCGACGGGATCGACGTTTTCCAGACGGCGGACGAGCTGCATGTGAGTCCGGCGACTCTGGAAGCCGACCTCGCGCGGGTGCGCTCGTTGCTCGGCGGGACGGAGCTGACGTTGGAGCGTTCGGCCTCGACCGCGAGACTGCGCGGCAACGAGATGGCGCAGCGTCGTCTGCTCAGCCGGCTCGCCCACGACGAGATGGACGCCGGGGCGTTCGATCTCGAGGCGCTCCGTCGGACTCTGGGCGACGAATCGGTCGGGGCGCGGGCGTTCGGGCCGTTCAAAGACGACCTGGTCGCCGAACTCGGGTCACTCGGCTACTTCGTCAACGAGTTCGGTATCGCCGATGTCGTCATGCACATCGCCATCGCCGCGGACCGGGTCGCGCAAGATCGCGGGCTCGATGCGATCGCTCACGAGTCGCAGGAGTCGCACGAGGCCGTCGAGGCCATCCTGGGGCGCTTGTGCGAACAGCACCTCGGGGTCTGTCTCGGGGCGGGCGACCAGTACCACCTCGCGACCCTCGTGCTGACGCGCGTGGTCGCGCCCGGCGCATCCGCCCCGTCTGTGCGGGGGCGCCTCGACCCCGAGGTCGAGCATGCGGTGCGTGAGGTGGTGGAGCGTGCGGCGGCGCAGTTCCTCGTCGACATCGCCCACGACGATTTCATCCTCCGACTCGCCCTGCACGTGCAGAACCTGCGCGCGCGCGCGAAGGAACAGGCGTGGTCCCGCAACCCCCTCACCCGGTCGCTCAAGTCGACCTACCCGATGATCTTCGATGTCGCGGTCTACATCGCCAGCGGGCTGAACACCTCGCTCGGGATCCCGCTTCTGGATGATGAGATCGCCTACATCGCGATGCACGTCGGCGGGAGACTCGAACGCAGCCGTCGTGCCGATCAGCTGCTGACGGCGACGATCGTGTGCCCCGGGTATTACGAGCTGCACGAGCTGCTCCGCTCGAGTGTCGACCGGTCCCTCGGCCGGTCGATCGAGGTCGTCGGCGTCGAGACGCGAGCCGATCCGGATTGGCGGTCCATCGACACCGACCTCGTGCTCACGACGATCGATCCGCCGGCGCCGAGCGATCGGGTCGTCCGCGTGCAGCCTTTCCTCACCGAGAGCGACGTCGACCGGGTCCAGACAGCGGCGGGTCGGGTGCGTCGGGGGCGTCGTCTGGCGCGGCTGCGTGCCGACATCGAACGGTATTTCGATCCCACGGCCTTCGTGCGCGGTCTCGACACGGGGGACGGGTCGGAGGGCGTCATCCGGATGCTCGGTGAGCGCCTGGTCGGCCTCGGTGCGATCGACGGGGAGTACGTCGATCGGGCCATCGAACGCGAGCGCCTGTCGTCGACGGCGTTCACCGACGCGCTGGCGGTGCCGCACGCGATGGGAATGACGGCCTCGCGCACGGCCATCGCGATCGGCATCGCAGACCCGTCGATCCCGTGGGGTGACGGGCGTGTCCAGGTCGTCGCGTTCGTGGCGTTCTCCGAAGACGACCGCGAAGCCTTCCAGACCGTCTTCGAGCAGTTCGTCGAGGTCTTCAGCGAGCGCGACAGCGTGCAGCGTATCGTCCGCCGCAGCACCGACTTCGCGGCCTTCCTCGACGAGCTCGTCGCCGTCATCGACGGCTGACCCACCCACCGGCCCTCCCTGTGCCGTGATTCAGGGTGTGTGCGTGGTGGTCGGCTCGACACGCCGTCGGAGGACGGGCTGAGCCTGAGTCAGGGACACGTAGCCGTCGGCCGACGCCACCTACGGCAGGGCGCGCTCCGTGCCACGTCGCTCCCGCCCAAGCGCGCTCCGCGCGCAGCCACGCCGTCCGGGCCTCCCGTGTCCCGGCTCGTCCTGTGCCCGAACTCAGGCTACGAGGGCGTTGCACCGGGCGACACGCCGTTCGCCCGGACGCTGAACCTGAGTGAGGGACGATCGGCCGACGTCCTCGACCCCGCCGCCTCCTCTGGTCGCCTCGGTCGCACCCTCCCGGCGCGCCAGAGGCGGCTCGTCCGACCGCCCGGCGCTCCGGTGCCGCAACTCAGGCCTCGTGGCTGTCACCGAGGCCGACACGCCGACGGCCGCGCCGCTGAGCCTGAGTAAGGGAACGTGTCAGTTCGCGACGGCCCGGCGGCGGCCCGGCGAGGCCTCGCTGCACGGCCGTAGTCGGCTCAGGCGAGCCCGTCCAGCAGGGCGCGGGCGCCGTCGGTGAGTTTCGCCAGACGCGCGGCGGCCTCGTCGGCGGAGTCGGCGCGGACGTCGAGGTACACCTTGAGTTTCGGTTCGGTGCCGCTCGGGCGGACGATCACGCGCGAGCCGTCGTCGAGCCAGAGACGCAGCACATCACCCGGCGGGAGACCGTCCACGCCGTCCAGAAGGTCATCGACCTGTGTCACCGGCACCTCGCCGAGGGTCTTCGGATGCTGCGCGCGCAGCGCGGCCATCATCGTGCCCACCGCGGCGACGTCGTCGGTGCGCACCGCGACCTGGTCGCTCGCGAACACCCCGAAAGTCTCGTCGAACTCGGCGAGGAGGTCGCCGAGGGTGCGTCCCTCGCGGCGAGCTTCGGCGGCCAGGCCCAGCACCGCGACGGCGGCGGAGATCCCGTCCTTGTCGCGCACCGTCTCCGGGTTGACGAGATAGCCGAGGGCCTCTTCGAAGCCGAAGACGATGTCGGGCGCGCGGGAGATCCATTTGAACCCGGTGAGGGTGGCGTGGAAGTCGAGGCCATGGGCGTCGGCGACGGCCTTGAGTCCGGGGGAGGAGACCAGCGAGCACGCGAGCGCGCCGCGCGTTTCGTCGCCGGTGCGCTGCGCGGCCAGACGCGCGGCGCGCCAGCCGAGGAGCAACCCGATCTGGTTGCCGGTCAGTCGACGCCAGCCTCCGGTCGGATCCGGCAGCGCCACCGCGAGCCGGTCGGCGTCGGGGTCGTTCGCGATCACGAAGTCGGCGCCTGCCTCGTCGGCCGTCGCGAACGACAGGTCCAGTGCGCCGGGCTCCTCCGGGTTCGGGAAGGCGACGGTGGGGAAGGACCCGTCCGGCTGGATCTGCTCGGGCACCACCACCGGCGCCGGGTACCCCGCTCGCTCGACGACCTCCGACAGCGTCTCCCAGCCGACGCCGTGCATGGCGGTGTACACCCAGGTCATGCCGTCGGCACCCTCGGGTGCCGGGGCCACCGCCGCGGTCGCCTCGACGTAGGCGGTGACGACCTCTTCCGCGGCCGTCTCGAAGGCGAGGGACCGGGGCAGGGAGGCGATGTCGCCCGCATCGGCGATGCGCTGGATGTGCGCGGCGATCTCCTTGTCGGCGGGACTGACGATCTGTGAGCCGTCGTCGTCCCCGCCGAGGTAGACCTTGTAGCCGTTGTCGTTGGGGGGATTGTGGCTGGCGGTGACCATCACCCCGGCGGCCGCCTTCAGGTGCCGCACCGCGAAGGCGAGTACCGGGGTCGGCAAGAGCCGGGGAAGCAGCACCGCACGCAGTCCCGCTCCGGCGAAGATCTCGGCCGAATCCCTCGCGAACACGTCCGAGTTTCGTCGGCCGTCGTACCCGATCACGACCAGGGGGGCGTCGTCGCGGAGGGGTGCCGGTTCGGCGGCGTCCTCAGTCGCGGCATCCACGCCCGCCCGTTCGGCGAGGTAGGCGGCCAGACCCGCCGCGGCCTGCGCGACCAGGACGCGGTTCATGCGGTTCGTGCCCGCGCCGAGCTCGCCCCGCAATCCCGCGGTGCCGAAGGCGAGGCGGGTGGCGAAGCGGTCGTGGAGCGCATCCAGCGCGTCGGCGTCGCCGACCTCGGCCGACTCGAGCAGTGCCCGCAGCTCCGAGCGGGTGTCGGGGTCGGGGTCTTGCGCGACCCAGGCGCGGGCTCGGTCGAGCAGGTCTTCGTGTGTGGTGGTGTCCATGGCGGCCTCCTCGTCGCTCATGACGGAGTTCTCGGGCGCGGTCACAGGGCCGCGACGACCCGCGCGAGCAGGTCGCTGATGACGGGCTCCGCTTCGCGCCCCGCCTCGATGACTTCGGCGTGGCTCAACGGAGTGGTCTGGATGCCGGCGGCCATGTTGGTGATCAGGGAGAACCCGAGCACCTCCATTCCCGCCTGGCGGGCCGCGATGGCCTCCAGAGCCGTGGACATGCCGACGATGTGGCCGCCGAACGTCTTGGCCATCTGCACCTCGGCGGGCGTCTCGTACTGAGGCCCGCGGAACTGGCAGTACACGCCTTCGTCGAGGGTCGGGTCGATGCGGCGTGCGAGGTCGCGAAGGCGCATCGAGTAGAGATCGGTGAGGTCGACGAAGGTCGCGCCTTCGAGGGGGGAGGCTCCGGTGAGGTTGATGTGGTCGCTGATGAGCACGGGCTGACCCGGCTTCCAGGTGTGCCGGATGCCGCCGGCGCCGTTGGTGAGCACCATCGTCTTCGCGCCGGTCGCGGCGGCGGTGCGCACGCTGTGCACGACCCGACGCGGGCCGTGTCCCTCGTAGAAGTGGGTGCGGGCGCCGATGACCAAGACGCGGCGGCCCTCGGGGGTGAGGATGCTGCGAAGGGTGCCGACGTGACCTTCGAGCGCCGGCTTGCTGAACCCGGTGACCTCGGTGGCGGGGATGGTCGCCGTGGTCTCGCCGATCAGGTCGGCGGCCTTGCCCCATCCGCTTCCGAGGGTGAGGGCGATGTCGTGCGATTCGGCTCCGGTGAGGCGGGCGATGTCGGCTGCGGCGGCCGCGGCGACCTCGAACGGGTCGGTGTTCGGGTCGTCGAGCGGGTTGAGGGACGCGTCGTGCATGACCCCACTCTAGGAACGCGCGACCCTCGCCGCCAGGAAGGACGCGTTCGTGGCGCGTCCGCCGGACTGGAACAATGGGGAGCATGTCGTCGTTGAGCTTCGAGCAGACACAGAGCGTCGCGATCATCGGGGGTGGCCCCGGTGGCTATGAGGCAGCCCTGTCGGCCGCGCAGCTCGGTGCGGATGTGACCCTTGTCGAGCGGGCCGGTGTGGGCGGTTCGGCGGTGATCACCGATGTGGTGCCGTCGAAGTCGCTCATCGCGACGGCTGACGCGGCCGTGGCGATCTCCGAAGCCGGTGACCTCGGTGTGCAGCTGTTCGCCAAGGGCGCCGAGGGCAAGCCGTTGAAACCCGAGATCGCGATCAACCTGGCGGCGGTCAACAAGAGACTGCTCTCCCTCGCGCGTCAGCAGTCCGACGACATGCGTCAGCAGCTCGCGGACGCCGGTGTGCGCATCATCAACGGCCACGGGCGGCTCGAAGGCGATTCGGCCGTCGTCGTGTCCACCGGTCCGGGCGGCACCGACTTCGACCGGATCGAGGCCGACACACTGGTGGTCTCCGTGGGCGCCTCGCCGCGGGAGTTGCCCAGTGCCCGTCCCGACGGCAAGCGCATCCTGACCTGGACGCAGCTCTACGACATGAAGGTTCTTCCCGAACACCTCATCGTGGTCGGTTCCGGCGTGACCGGTGCCGAGTTCGCGTCGGCCTACATGAACCTCGGCTCGCGGGTGACGCTGGTGTCCTCCCGCGACCAGGTGCTTCCCGGTGAGGATCAGGATGCGGCGGCCGTCCTCGAAAAGGTCTTCAAGCGCGGGGGCATGACGGTGTTGTCGAAGTCGCGCGCCGACACGGTCGAGAACACCGGCGACGGTGTGACCGTCTCCCTCGCGGACGGGCGGGTCATCGAGGGCAGCCACTGCCTGATGGCGGTGGGGTCGATCCCCAACACGAAGGACATCGGCCTTGAGGAGGCCGGGGTGCAGATGACGCCTTCGGGCCACATCCGGGTCAACCGGGTGGCGCGCACGTCGGTGCCGAACATCTACGCCGCCGGTGACTGCACCACGTTCGTGCCGCTCGCGTCGGTGGCCTCGATGCAGGGGCGACAGGCGGTCTTCCACGCCCTCGGCGATGTGGTGATCCCGCTCGAGCAGCGCCGGATCACGGCGAACATCTTCACCGCGCCGGAGATCGCGACGATCGGGTATTCCGAGCAGGACATCGCCGACGGCGCCATCAACGGGATCGTCCACAAGCTCCCGCTCGCAGCGAATCCGCGGGCGAAGATGCAGCGCATCCGGGACGGTTTCGTGAAGATCATCGCGCGTCAGGGCAGTGGCACCGTCATCGGCGGTGTGATCGTCGCCCCCAAGGCGTCGGAGCTGATCTATCCGCTGGCGATCGCCGTCGAGCGTCGCCTGACAGTCGACCAGGTCTCCCGGGTCTTCGCGGTGTACCCGTCGCTGTCGACGAGCATCACCGATGCCACGCGCGCCATGCACATCGTCGACCACGGCGAAGACGACGACTGACGCGTCCACGCGGTCCTCGACGTCGGAGATCCGGTCCGAGGTCGGAGGATGCCGGGAGGATCCTCCGACATCGGCGTGATCCTCCGACATCGCGCGTCGGCGGTGCCCCACGGGGCGGGTGAGCGGGCGGTCAGGCGATGGTCATCAGCTGGTGGCCGGCGGACACGGTCGTGCCCGGGGCGGCGTTGAGCGTGCCGATGACACCGTCCTTGTGGGCCTGGATGGGCTGTTCCATCTTCATCGCCTCGAGGACGACGATCAGGTCGCCCTTGACGACCTCCTGCCCCTCGGTGACGGCGACCTTGACGATGGTGGCCTGCATGGGTGCCTTCACGGCGTCGCCGCTGGCGCCTCCTCCGGAGACCGAGGCGGCGTGGGAGCGGCGCGAGGGAGGGGCGACGGCGGGGCGGCCGGTCTGGGGTGCCGACGAGACCACGCGGTCGGGCAGGCTCACCTCGAGACGTTTGCCGCCGACCTCGACGACCACGGTGTGGCGTCCCTCTTCGGGCTGCGGAGAGTCAAGCTCGCCGTCCCAGGCGGGGATGTCGTTGATGAACTCGGTCTCGATCCACCGGGTGAACACGCCGAACCGGCCGTCCTCGGCGGTGAACGCGGGATCGCGGACGACCTTGCGGTGGAAGGGCAGGACGGTGGGCATGCCGGCGACTTCGAACTCGTCGAGGGCGCGGCGTGAGCGCTCGAGCGCCTCGGCCCGATCGCGCCCGGTCACGATGATCTTGCCCAGCAGCGAGTCGAACGCACCCGATACCGCGTCGCCGGCGGTGACGCCGGAGTCGAGGCGGATGCCGGGGCCACCGAACGTCTTGAACACGTGGATGGGGCCGGGTTGCGGCAAGAAGCCTCGGCCCGGGTCTTCGCCGTTGACGCGGAACTCGATCGAGTGGCCGACGGGGGCCGGGTCGTCGTATCCGATCTCTTCGCCCTCGGCGAGACGGAACTGCTCGCGCACGAGGTCGATACCGGTGACCTCCTCCGAGACGGGGTGTTCGACCTGGAGCCGGGTGTTGACCTCGAGGAACGAGATCGTGCCGTCGGCGCCGATGAGGAACTCGCACGTGCCGGCACCGACGTAGCCGACCTCGCGGAGGATCTTCTTCGAGGCGTCGTAGAGGATGTCGTTCTGTTCCTCGGTGAGGAACGGTGCGGGCGCTTCCTCCACCAGCTTCTGGTGGCGGCGTTGCAGTGAGCAGTCTCGTGTGGAGACGACGACGACGTTGCCGGCGGCGTCGGCCAAGCACTGGGTCTCGACGTGGCGGGGCTTGTCGAGGTACTTCTCGACGAAGCACTCGCCGCGCCCGAACGCGGCGATCGCCTCGCGCGTGGCCGACTCGAACAGCTCGGCGACCTCGTCGAATTCGCGCGCGACCTTCAGTCCGCGCCCGCCGCCGCCGTAGGCGGCCTTGATGGCGATGGGCAGGCCGTGCTCACGGGCGAAATCGACCACCTGATCGGCGCCGTCGACGGGGCCGGGGGTGCCCGGGGCCAGCGGCGCTCCGACCTTCTCGGCGACGTGGCGCGCGGTGACCTTGTCGCCGAGGGCCTCGATCGCTTCGGGGGAGGGGCCGATCCATATCAGACCGGCTCCGATGACGGCGCGGGCGAAATCGGCGTTCTCGGCGAGGAATCCGTAGCCGGGGTGCACGGCGTCGGCTCCGGAGCGGCGCGCGACGGAGAGGATCTTCTCGATCGAGAGGTAGGTCTCTGCGCTGGTCGACCCGTCGAGGGCGTACGCCTCGTCGGCGAGACGCGCGTGCAACGCATCACGGTCTTGGTCGGCGTAGACGGCGACGGAGGACTTCCCGGCGTCACGGGCGGCTCGGATGACACGGACGGCGATCTCGCCGCGGTTCGCGATGAGGACCTTGGCGATGCGGGGCATGGATTTCAGCCTACCCACGGGACGGGTGGTCGTTTTGACTGGTTCGTACAAAACCCATGGAGAAACGTGGTCTTCCAAGTACAACGCCCGCCGTGGGGTCACTGGCCAGGATGCGTGGTCTCACGCGGTGGGGGTGCTCCACAGCGACGGCCAGTCGACCCCGAGCTCGCGCACGAGGTTCCGCAAGGTCGACAGGGACATACCGACGACTGTCGACGGGTCTCCTTCGACGCGCGTGATGAACGGGCCGCCGAGGCTGTCGACGGTGAACGCGCCGGCGACCAGCAGTGGCTCGCCGGTGGCCACATAGGCGTCGATCTCGGCGTCGGTGACGTCGTCGGCGAAGGTGACGGATGCCTCGGCCACGGCGTGCGCCTCCCGGGCGTGTCGGCCGGGGGCCAGGCGGAACACCGCGTGGCCGGAGTGCAGCACGCCGGTGCGGCCGCGCATCCCGTGCCATCTCGCCGTCGCGTTCTCCGCGGTGTGTGGTTTGCCGAGGATCTCGCCGTCGAGTTCGAACATGGAGTCGCCGCCGATGACGATGCCATCGAAGTCGGGCTGTTCGTCGGCGATCCTGGCGGCGACATCCGCAGCCTTCCTCCGGGCGAGCACGAGCACGTGTTCGTCCGGAGAGAGGGTGCGTCCTTCGCCGGATTCCACGGCGGCGATCACCGCTTCCTCGTCGACGTCGGGCGCGGCGGCCTCGGGGGAGATCCCCGCCTGGCGCAGCAGCATCAGACGGGCGGGCGATGTCGAAGCGAGGCACACGCGCATCCCCCGACGATAGCTGTGACAGGCTCGAGTCATGGACGTGGGCAGCATCATCGACCTCGACATCACGGGCGTCGCCCATGGCGGGGTGTTCGTCGCCCGCCATGAGGGGCGGGTGGTGTTCGTCCCGGATGCCATCCCGGGTGAACGGGTGCGGGCGCGCCTGACCGACACGTCCAAGAAGTCCTTCTGGCGCGCGGAGACGCTCGACGTGCTCGATGCCGCGCCGACGCGTCGGCCGCACGTGTGGGCCCCCGCCGACATCGACGTCCCGCCGGAGCGTCGCCCGGGCGGGGCGGACTTCGGTCACATCGATCTTGCCGCCCAGCGGGAGCTCAAGCTCGATGTCGTCCGCGACGCGCTGGCCCGCATCGGCCGTCTCGAGGTGCCCGCGACCATCTCGTCGGCGACGGCACAGCGCGACACCGACGGTTCCGTCCTCGCCGAGGAGACGGTCGACGGCACCGGATGGCGCACCCGGCTCAGCCTCCACGTGGACGACGCCGGGGTCGTGGGGCCGTTCGCGCAGCGTAGTCATCGGGTGGTCCCGGTCGAGTCCATGCCGCTGGCGACCCCCGCGGTCGAGCGAGCCCTGGCCTCCCTCGGCGTGGGCCGCCCCGGACACATCGATCTCGTGCAGGCCGCCGACGGTGCCGTGCGCATCCTTCCCCGGCCCGCCGGTGAGCGACCCGATCCCGCCGTGCGAGAGGTGGTGGTCGAGCAGGCCGCGGGGCGGTCGTTCCGGGTGGATGCGGGCGGATTCTGGCAGGTGCATCGGCTGGCCGCGCACACTCTCACCGGTGTCGTCGCACGACGCCTCGTCGAATCGGCGGTCGAGGGCCTCGCCGTCGACCCCGACGGCTGGCATCTCGACCTGTACGGCGGTGTCGGCTTGTTCGCCGCCACCCTCGGCGATCTCGGCGGCGGCTCGACCCGTGTCACGTCGGTGGAGTCGGATGTGCGTGCCACCGAACACGCCGGGCGGAATCTCGCGGAGTGGGTCGGAGCGCGGGCCGAGACGGCCCGCGTGGACCGGTGGATCTCGGCGCTTCGCGCCTCTGCGTCCGCCTCCCAGCGGGCACGACTGGCGCGCGGGGTGGTGCTGCTGGACCCCCCTCGGGCGGGTGCGGGGCGTCAGGTGGTGGAGGACGTCGCTGCGCTCGATCCGCGGACCGTCGTGTACGTCGCGTGCGACCCGGTCGCGCTCGCGCGCGACCTCGGGACGTTCCGGGAGGCCGGCTACCTCAGCGATCGCGTGGACGCCTTCGACCTGTTTCCGAACTCTCATCACGTCGAAGCCGTCGCGGTCCTCCGTCGAGGCTGAACCGCCGCCACGGTCGGCGATCGGAGAATCCGGATGCGCGCACGATCGGTGGATATGCGCGCCGGCAGCCCGACGTGGAGCGTTCTCACAGGTAAGGTGATCGCATGACACGGGTGGCCCTCATCGACGACCACGAGTCGGTGCGACTCGGTCTCGAAGCGGGTTGCGCGCGCGAGGGCTCGGCGAGCGTCGTCTTCTCGGGGAGCACCGTCACCGAGTATCTCTCTTGGCGGCGGACCCGGCAGGTGCCTCCCGTGGATGTGGTGGTCCTCGACCTCACCCTGGGCGATGGGGCGACGGTCACCGAAAACGTGACGCGTCTGGTGGGGGACGGCTCGAGCGTGATCATCCACAGCGTCGCGGACCGACCCGCATCCGTCCGCGAGGCGTTGGCCGCGGGGGCCGCCGGAATCGTGTCGAAGACGTCGCGTATCGATGACGTTCTGCACGCGGTCTCGAGCGTCGCGCAGGGCGAGCCGCTCAACAACGTCGAGTGGGCCAGCGCGGTCGAGGGGGATCGGGAGTTCGCCGATGCGCAGTTGTCCGCGCGGGAGCGCGACGTGTTGCGACTGTACGCCGCGGGTCTGCCGTTGAAGGTCGTCGCCGAACGTCTCGGCGTCGCCTATTCGACGGCGAAGGAGAACATCACCCGCGTGCGCACGAAGTACGTGGAGGTGGGGCGCCCGGCGCCCACCAAGATCGATCTGCTCCACCGCGCGGTCGAGGACGGGCTCCTCGATCGACATCGCACCGATTCCGAGAGCACACGATGAGCTCACCCGCCCCCCGCTCCGACACCCCGGCCGCCGTGGACGAGGCCTGGGGCAGGTTGCCGCGCCTGCGCGGAGCCGAGCCGGACCTGGGTTCGTTCACGCGCCACCGCATCGAGCGGGTGCTTCAGATCGCCATTGCGCTGGGGTCGGTCTTCCTCGGCCTGCAGGGCCTGCTCACCGCGATCGGGACCCTGTCGACGGGGACCGCCGCGCAGAACGCGCTGGTCGTCGTCACCTTCGGAAGCCTCACCGCGATGCTCGTCGCCTGTGTCCTCGGACGTGGCGTGCGGGTCACCGCGGGCGTGTTCATCGGGGTCTTCGCGATCGTGCTGGTCGTCTTCCCGATCGTCAATGTCGGCCTGTACACGTCGCCGACCGACCAGCCGTGGATCTGGTTCCTCGTCAACGTCGCCACGGTCGCGAGCGTCCTGGTCCTCCCGCTTCCGGCGCAGATCGCCTGGACGGTCCTCGCGCCGTTGATGTTCGGGGCCATCCGCCTCATCGGCGGCGCATTCGATCCGTCGTTCTGGCTGTCGCTCGCGCTCGACGTGTCGTTCGCGCTCATCCTCGGCGGGGTCCTGATCACCCTCGGCTGGCTCCTGCGCTCGATCGCGACGAACGTGGACGAGACCCGCGCGCGTGCGGTCGACCTGTACGCACGAGCCGCGGCGGCCGATGCGGCGGAGGACGAGCGTGTCGCCGTCGCGGCACTCATGCACGACAGTGTGCTGGCGGCACTCATCGCGGCGGAACGCGCCGACACGCCGCGCGAGCAGGCGCTGGCCGTCTCGATGGCCCGCGAGGCGCTCACCCGCCTGGCCAACACCGACCGCGACGCGAGTGAGGGAAGCGACGCGGCCCGCACGCCCGACAGCATCGCCGACGAGATCGAGGCGGGCTCCCGCGAGATGGGTGCCGACCTGACCGTGCGGCGACGTGTCGCCGAGGACGTCGGTGACGTGCCCGGTCGGGTCGCCCGCTCGGTCGTCCTGGCTGCGACGCAGGCGGTGCTCAACTCACTCCAGCATGCCGCGGCCGCGGGCCTGGAGGTGTCGCTCGAGGCATCGGGTGACCCCGCGACGGTCGTGGTGGAGATCGTCGACGACGGAGACGGCTTCGATGTCGGCGCCGTGCCGGATGACCGGCTCGGCATCCGCGCATCGATCATCGCGCGCATGGCCGCCGTCAGCGGGACCGGCATCGTCAGCTCCGGGGCGGATGGCACCCGGGTGCATCTGGAGTGGACGGGGACGGGGGCGGCCTCATGAGTGTGCGTAACATCCTCGTCGGGCTCGCCCTGGCCTTCACCGCCTATCTCGCCGCGCGCGGACTGTGGTGGACAGCCCCCGTCCCGATGCCGTGGCTGCTGGTCGTCGCCCTGTTCGCCTACCTCGGCACGACCTGGCTGGTCGTGCTGTGGGAGCCACGCAAGGACGGGCGCGCCGGCACCGAGCCGATCCCCGAGGTGGACGGTGACGGCCTGGACGCTGCGCTCGTCGCGGCGCAGCCCAGCGGCCGGCTCCCCGGCTGGGCGGCGGGCCTGGCGCTGGGCGCTGCGATCGTCGTGCCGAACGCGCTGTCGGTCGCCGTGGGGCTCGACCACGTCACCGCGCCGTACGCGACGTGGTATCTCGGCGGCATCGGGGCGCTGATGGTGGTCGTCATGGTGCGCCGTCGTCCGTGGATCGCGTGGTTGGGCATCATCGCGCTCGCGGTCACCTCGTCGGTGTGGATGGGACCGCTCACGGCGCTGGGGCTGGGCCTGGTCGGCTCGGTCGTGTGGGTCGCGGTCGCCCAGCTGCTGATGCGCTCGCTCGATCGGGCCGCGCGGGACACGGCGCAGCTGACCACGTTGCAGCGTCAGGCGTCCGGGGTCGAAGCCTCGCAGAGTGTGCGGCAACGGGAGCGGCGGACGAAGGTGCAGCGCGCGCTCGCCATCGCCGGGCCCGTGCTCATGCGTGTCGTGGCCGAAGGGGGACGTCTCTCCGAGGAGGAGCGACTCGGTGCTCGCATCGCGGAAGGAAGCCTCCGCGACGAACTGCGTGGGCCGCGACTGCTCGACGACGCGGTGCGGGCGGAATTGGAGCGGCTCCGTCGCCGTGGTTCGAGCGTGACGGTCCTCGATGAGGGCGGCCTCGATCGCGTCGACGACGTCACCCTCTCGATCATCCGGGGCCAGCTCGCCGAGACACTCAGTGAGGCGACGTCCGAACGTCTCTACGTGCGCACATCACCGCACGAGAGTGTCGCGGTCACCGTCGTCGGTCGGTCCGGGGCCGGAACGGGGCTGTCGGACGAAGACGCCGTCGACCTCTGGCGCGAGATCGCGCACCCCCGTCGCTGACACGCGCCGGCGCCCGCCGGCGTTGCCGGTCGGTTTGATCATCGGTCGCCCGCAGGCGCCGCCCCGCTGCGTGTGAACGACACAGGACGACAGCGGCCGGTCAGGCGAAAATCGCGCGATGCCGCGCGATTTCGTTCCGATCTCCTGTGTTGTCAGCGACGACGTCGGTGGACGGGCGCCGTCATCATCGGCCCGTCGGCCGGCCGGGCGTGTGGGCGTGCGGGGGACAACGCATGAGAAACCCGGCCGGGCGGGCGCTGAGAGGTCGATCTCGCGCGATTGAGACCGAATGTCCTGTGGCGGCAACGGCAACGGGCGGTGCCGGCGGGCCGCGGGGGAACAGAAGAGGCGGGGAGCGGCGTCTCCGCCTGCTCCCCGCCTGTGCGGACGATTACCCGAAAACCGTCCGCAGGGGCCGACCTGACGAGTCCGCACAGCGGAGGCAGGTCAGCCGAACGCCGAAGCGTTCCAGCTCTTCCAGTATGCGACGGTCGCCAGGGGTCGTCTGTAGGTATTTCGGGGGACAAGACATGGGAATCCGCCGTGGGGGCCAGTGCCCGGGTCTGGTCAGCAGCCGTGCTGCCAGCCGCCCTGGCGCCAGCCGAGGTCGCGACGCAGCGGGGTGCGCAGACCGCGCTGGGTGAGCTCCCATGCGGAGCGCGGGGTCTCCGAGGGGGCGGTCGCCTCGTCGAGCTCGGTCTGGTAGGCCTCCGAGAGCACCGCCATGAGTGCCGCGAGCTCTTCGTCGGTCGGGTTTCCACGGCGCACGTCGATCGAAACGCCGGCGGTGGCGTCGGGGGAGCGGCTCG
The DNA here is from genome assembly GCF_039531285.1 of Microbacterium aquimaris. Lineage (NCBI taxonomy): Bacteria > Bacillati > Actinomycetota > Actinomycetes > Micrococcales > Microbacteriaceae > Microbacterium > Microbacterium aquimaris. Next base: position 1,794,826 of record NZ_BAAAPT010000001.1, read on the forward strand.
GCTCGGTCACAGCGGGATGTTCCCGTGCTTCTTGGGGGGAAGGCTGGCGCGCTTGCCGCGCAGGGCGCGCAGGGCCTTCGCGATCGACACGCGCGTCTGTGCCGGCTCGATGATGCCGTCAAGCTCGCCGCGCTCGGCGGCGAGGAAGGGGGAGGCGACGTTGTAGGTGTACTCGTTCGCGAGCTTGGTGCGAACTGCGGCGACGTCTTCTCCCGCTTCGGCGGCACGCTTGATCTCGCCGCGGTAGAGGATGTTCACGGCTCCCTGACCACCCATGACGGCGATCTCGGCGGTCGGCCAGGCGAGGTTCACGTCGGCGCCGAGCTGCTTCGAGCCCATCACGATGTAAGCGCCGCCGTAGGCCTTGCGGAGGATCACGGTGACCAGCGGCACGGTCGCTTCCGCGTAGGCGTAGAGCAGCTTCGCGCCGCGGCGGATGACGCCGGTCCATTCCTGATCCGTCCCCGGCAGGTAGCCGGGGACGTCGACGAGCGTGACGACGGGGATGGAGAAGGCGTCGCAGAAGCGCACGAACCGGCTGGCTTTCTCTCCGGCGTCGATGTTGAGGGTGCCCGCCATCTGGGAGGGCTGATTGGCGATGATCCCGACCGAACGACCTTCGATCCGCCCCAGCCCGATGACGATGTTCGGGGCGAACAACGGCTGTACCTCGAGGAACTCGCCCTGGTCGACAAGGCCCTCGATGACCGTGTGGATGTCGTAGGGCTGGTTGGGGGAGTCCGGGATGATCGTGTTGAGTGCGCGGTCGGAGTCCGTCGTCTCGAACTCGAACTCGGTCTCGTAGACCGGAAGCTCCGACATGTTGTTGTCCGGGAGGTAGCCGAGCATGGTGCGCACGTAGTCGATCGCGTCGTCCTCGTCGTCGGCGAGGTAGTGTGCGACACCCGACCGGGTGTTGTGCGTGTGCGCGCCGCCGAGCTCCTCCATGCCGACGTCCTCACCGGTGACCGTCTTGATGACGTCGGGGCCGGTGACGAACATCTGGCTGGTCTTGTCGACCATGACCACGAAGTCGGTGAGTGCGGGGGAGTAGACCGCGCCGCCGGCGGCGGGCCCCATGATGATGGAGATCTGCGGGATGACGCCCGAGGCGCGGGTGTTGAGGCGGAAGATCTCGCCGTACTTGCCGAGGGCGACCACACCCTCCTGGATGCGCGCGCCGCCGGAGTCGAGGATGCCGATGATGGGGATGCCGCTGCGCAGCGCCAGCTCCATGACCTTGATGATCTTCTCGCCGGCGACCTCGCCGAGCGATCCGCCGAAGGTCGAGAAGTCCTGTGCGTACACGGCGACGGCGCGGCCGTGGATCGTGCCGGTGCCGGTGACGACGGAGTCGCCGTAGGGGCGCGAACGGTCCATGCCGAACGCGGTGGTGCGGTGCCGCACGTATTCGTCGATCTCGACGAACGATCCCTTGTCCAGGAGCAGTTCGATCCGCTCGCGAGCGGTGAATTTGCCCTTGGCGTGCTGCTTGTCGTGGGCGGCCTTCTCCGCCTCGACGACCGCCTCTTGATACCGCGCCCGCAGGTCGGCGATCTTTCCGGCGGTGGTCGAGAGATCGATGTCGTCGGTCACGGATTCCACCCTATCGGCGCGATCGTCGGATCCGTTGGAGGGTCGGCACAACCGATCCGGGTTCTGTTGGTGCGGGTCGACACCTGTGAGAGGACGGTAGCGGATGCGCGCGACGGCGTGAAGTCCGCGTCGCCGTGGGGAGTGACGGCGTACGGTGGGGGCCATGACGATCCCCGCCGCCGGATACCCCCGCGCCGCCGCCCTCAGCCCTCGTCTGCAGGTGACGGAGTCGACCGATTCCACGAACGCCGATGTGATCGCGGGCGTGCGTGACGCCCCCGGACTGTGGCCGCACCTGTCGGTGTTGGTGACGACCGACCAACGGGCGGGTCGGGGGCGTCTGGATCGCTCGTGGGTGGCGCCGCCCGGCACCGCGCTCGCGGTGTCGACCCTCGTGCGGGTCGCCGATCTTCCGGTCGCGGCCAGGGGATGGATCCCGCTGGCCGCCGGCGCGGCGCTCGTGCGCGCGGTGCGCGCGCAACTGGGGGCGTCCGGGCATGAGGCGATGTCGAAGTGGCCGAACGACGTGCTGCTGGATGGCGCGAAGCTGTGCGGCATCCTCGCGGAGGTCGTGCCCAGCCACCCGGACTGCGTCGTGATCGGAACCGGGATCAACACGCGGATGTCACGGGCGGAGTTGCCCGTCGCGACCGCGACCTCCTTCCTGGTGGCGGGTGTCGACGTGGATGAAGACCGCCTCATCGCGGACTACCTCGACGCCCTCGACCGGCACCTCACCGGCCTCGTGGCGGCGGGTGGGGATGCGTCGGTGTCGGGGCTGCACGCCGACGTCGTCAAGAGCTGCGCGACGATCGGCCGTGAGATCACGGTGTCCCTTCCCCACGGGGAGGCGCTCGCGGGTGAGGCGGCGGGCATCGACGCCCAGGGGCGCCTGGTCGTGGACTCCGGGGGCGATCCGGTCGCGGTCTCGGCCGGTGATGTCGTCCACGTGCGGTGACGCTGGGCGCGGCGCCCGCCACGTGGGGTGGGGTCCCGGCATGATGGGGGCATGACACAGCCGGTCGGAACCGGGGCCAGACCTCTGGCGCCCGCGCCGGGGGCGCCGACCCCCGAGTTGCGGGTCGCGCGTGTGCGCCCGCACGCCCGAAGGCTGTTCTGGCCGGTGCTGGTGCTCCTGGCCGTCGCCGGCGCGACGGGGTACCTGTACGGCAACCTCCCCGCGCCCTTCGAGAACTGGATGTTGCTGACGGCCGCGGCGGTGGTCGTCTTCCTGCTCGTGCTGCTTCCGTTCCTGGCCTGGTGGTCGCACACGTACGTGATCACGACCCGTCGTGTCATCGAGCGTCACGGAATCTTCGCGCGTCGGCGGCGCGAGCTCAGCCATGTGCGGGGGTACTCGATCGGTGTGCGTCGCGGGCTTCTGCAGCGCATGTGGGGAGCGGGCACGCTCACGCTGTCCAACGGCGTGGACGATCCGCTCCGGTTGCGCAACATCCCAGACGTCGCCCTGGTGCACGAGGCGCTGGTCGACCAGGTCGAGGTGAACCAGATCCTCGCCCACCGTGACGCGCAGGGGACGACGCCGACGAGTGATCCGCGCATCCCGCCGGCCCCGCCGCCGCCGGCAGCCCCCGCCTGATCGGAGTCGGCGCGCCCGAGCGCGCGTGGTGCGACACAATGGAGCGGTCGGAAGGGGCCGTATGACGTTGCGTGTCGGAGTGGTCGGTGGCGGACAGTTGGCGCGGATGATGATCGCGCCCGCCGTCGAGTTGGGAATCGAGTTGCGCGTGCTCGCGGAGTCCGAGGGCATGGCGGCGTCGCTGGCCGCGACGGCGGTCGGTGACTACCGCGACACCGCGACCGTGCTCGCTTTCGCGCGCGACGTCGACGTGGTCACCTTCGATCACGAGCATGTTCCGCAGGATGTGCTCGGAGCGCTCGTCGACGCGGGCGTCGCGGTGCGTCCCGGCCCCCACGCGCTCCGCTTCGCGCAGGACAAAATCGAGATGCGTACGCGTCTCGCGGCGTTGGGCATGCCCCAGCCGGATTGGGCGGCGGTGACCGGACGCGCCGAGCTGCAGAGCTTCCTCGATGATCACGGCGGACGTGCGGTGGTGAAGACCCCACGCGGGGGATACGACGGCAAGGGGGTGCGCGTCGTGTCGGCGGCCACCGAAGCCGATGACTGGTTCACGGCGCTCGCCGAAGACGCCCGCGGTGGTGCTCTGCTCGTCGAGGAACTCGTCGATTTCTCGCGGGAGCTGGCCCAGCAGGTGGCCCGCCGGCCGTCCGGCGAGGTGCGCGCGTACCCGGTGGTCGAGACGGTGCAGAAGAACGGTGTGTGTGCCGAGGTGGTGGCGCCCGCTCCGCATCAGGACGCCCGTCTGCAGGAGGTGACCGCGCGTATCGGCGTGGGTGTCGCCGAAGGGCTCGATGTCGTCGGGATGTTGGCGGTCGAGCTGTTCGAGACCACGGATGAGCGGGTGCTCGTCAACGAGCTCGCGATGCGCCCTCACAACAGCGGCCATTGGACCCAGGACGGGGCGGTGACCGGGCAGTTCGAGCAGCATCTGCGCGCGGTTCTGGATCTGCCGTTGGGCTCTTCGGATACGGCGCACGACTGGTCGGTGATGATCAACATCCTCGGTGGTCCGCTGTCGGACTCGCTCGACGCCCGGTTCGCGGCGGCCATGGCGGAGCACCCCGCAGCGAAGATCCACACCTACGGCAAGGACCCGCGCCCGGGGCGCAAGGTGGGGCATGTCACCGTCTCGGGCGGCGATCTCGACGACGTCGCGTATCAGGCCCGAGCCGCAGCCGCCTTCTTCCAGGACTGAGGTCGCCGGCGCTCCATCCGCGATTGGGCCGTGCCGTTGCGGGGTTCTTCCAGGGGGCGCACCTAGCCTGGAACGGTGACCCGACCGTTGCATTCCTCCGACGCGCCGCTGGTCGGCGTCGTGATGGGTTCCGATTCCGACTGGCGTGTGATGAGCGACGCCTCACAGGCGCTGACGGACTTCGGTGTGCCGCACGAGGTCGAGGTCGTCTCTGCCCACCGCACGCCGGACAAGCTGTTGCGCTATGGGCGTGAGGCGCGCTCGCGCGGCTTGCGGGCGATCATCGCCGGCGCCGGTGGTGCCGCGCATCTTCCCGGCATGCTCGCCTCGCTCACGTCGCTTCCGGTGATCGGTGTGCCCGTGCAGTTGGCGACCCTGGAGGGCATGGACTCGTTGCTCAGCATCGTGCAGATGCCGGCGGGGATCCCGGTGGCGACGGTGTCGATCAACGGGGCGAAGAACGCCGGCATCCTGGCCGCGCGCATGCTCGGTTCCTCGGATGCGGTGCTCGGTGACCGCATCGAGGCGTACGCGCGTGATCTCGAGGCGCAGGTCGAGGAGAAGAACCGGCGGCTCAAGGACTCCCTGTGAGCGTCGCCGCCCCGTTGCGCCCTTCGGCGTCATCGCGCACTCGGACGATCGAGGAACGACCCCTCCGGTACCCCGACGCGACCTCGGAGACCGTGATGTCCCGGCGGGGTTGGTGGCTTGTGGGGATGAATTTCCTCTTGCCCGGTTCCGCACAGGTGCTCGCCGGCAGCCGCCGACTCGGGCGTATCGGGCTGACCGCGACCCTGGCCATGTGGGCACTCGCGGTGGCCGGTGTGCTCATCGCACTGTTCGCGAGGGGTCTGCTGTTCAGTCTCGCCACGAACTGGTTCGTGTTGTTGCTGGCCCAGGGGATTCTCATCGTCTATGCCGCGCTGTGGGTCGTCCTCACGATCGACACCCTGCGGCTCGTGCGCCTGGTCAAGACGGCCGGGGTCGCCCGCGTCGGGATTCCGGCGCTGGCCATCGCGCTGGTGATCGCCGTGAGTGGGGGTGCGGCGTACGCGGCGCAGTCGGTAGGTGCGGCGCGCGATGCGCTGGGGGCGATCTTCGGTGCGAGTGGGCCGCCGGTCGAACCCTCGGACGGCTACTACAACATCCTCCTCCTCGGTGCCGACAGCGGCGAGGGCCGCGACAGCATGCGTTTCGACTCGATCTCGGTGGTGTCGATCAACGCCGACACCGGCGCGACGACGATCACCGGCATTCCGCGCGACATGCCGCATTTCCCGTTCTCCGAGGGTCCGATGCAGGAGAAGTACCCGGACGGCCACGAGGGGTTCGCCGACCCCACGTGCGGTTGGGGGAGCGGTATCAACCAGTTGCGCACCGAGGTCGAGGTCTGCCAGGACGGCACCCAGCTGTATCCGGATGCGTACACGAACGGGTCGTCCCCCGGCGTCGAAGCGACCAAGGACGCCGCCGAGGGGATCATGGGGATCGAGATCCCCTACTACGTCTTCGTCGACATGAAGGGGTTCGCCGACCTCGTCGATGCACTCGGGGGCGTGACGATCACCGTCGACGAGCGTCTTCCCAAGGGGGGTGGTCCCAGTTACGAGGGACAGCCCGCCGAGGACTGGGCCATCGGCTGGATCGAGGTCGGCGAGCAGCACATGGATGGCGACACCGCCCAGTGGTATGCCCGCTCCCGCTACACGACCAGCGACTTCGACCGGATGGAGCGGCAGCGCGAGTTGCAGCAGGCGATGTTGGACCAGTTCACCCCGCAGACGGTGCTCACCCGGTTCCAGGAGCTCGCAGCCGCCGGTGCCGATCTGGTCGAGACCGATATCCCGACCTCGATGCTTCCATACCTCGTTGACCTCGCGGTCAAGGCCAAGGATCAGCCGGTTTCGACGATCGAACTGACGCCCGAGGGGGGCATCGACGAGTACGACCCGGACTACGACTACATCCGCGAGCTCGTGCAACAGACGTTGCACCCGGCGACACCCACCGCGGAGCCCGAATCGTGAGCGCCGTGCTGCGCGTGATGCTCGACCAGCTGGTCGCCCAGACAGACGCGGATCTGAAGGTCGCATCGGGTGAGCTCGTGCGCGCGCTGATCGCCCACGCCCCGCAGGGGTGCGAGGTCGAGGGCATCGCTCCGGTGGCCGGTGGAGACGGCTCGGTGCTGGAGATCCCCGGTCTGGCGGGTGTGCGACGCACGACACTTCCGCGGCGGGAACTCGCCGGCGCGTTGCAGCTCGGTCTCGCGACGGGAATCGGTGGGGGGATGATCCACTCGCCGAGCCTGTTCGCGCCTTTGGTCAAGCACGACCGGGTGCATGAGAACGATCAGACGACCGTCACGATCTGGGACCTGCGTCCGTGGGAGACGCCCGACGAGCTTCCCCGATCGAGCGCCGGCTGGCACAAGGCCATGCTCAAGCGCGCCGTCAAACACGCCGACGCGGTCGTGGTGCCGACACACGCGATGGCACGGCGTCTCGGAGAGATCTCTCCGAAGCTGAGCGACCGCATCCGGGTCATCTCCGGTGCCGCGCCCGAAGGCTTCCGTGTGCCGACCGACGAGGTCGGGAGACGCCGCGATCTCGGCCTGCCGGAAGGATATGTGCTGCTTGCCGGGCGATCGGTCGCGTCGGACGCGCTTGCCGCCGGCTTCGGCGCCGTCGCGCGCAGCGGCCACGAGGTGCCGGTCGTCGTGATCGATGCCGACGAGGGCGAGGAACCGGCCATCTCGGAGATCGCCGCGGCCGCAGGGGTCCCCGAACGACTCGTCCACGTGCGCGGTTCGCTCGACGACGCCGATCGGGGTGCCGTGTTCGGTGCGGCCGTCGCGTTCGTCGCCCCATCGACACGGGCGGCGTTCCCCTGGCGGACCGTCGAAGCGATGACGCTCGGCGTCCCGGTCATCGCCGTCGACTCCGACGTGTTGCGTGAACTCGTGGTCGACGGCGGCATGCTCGTCTCTCCCACCGGTACGGACGCGGCCGATGCGCTCGGTGCCGCGCTGGCGGAGGCGCTCGGCTCGACGGCCGCCGCCGAACGGCTGGCCGTGCTCGCGGCCGATCGCGGCCGGGTGTTCTCGTGGCTGGAAGCTGCCGACAAGATCTGGGCGCTGCACGCCGAACTCTAGTCCCACACGGACCGACTCGGATGGCGCATCGTGTCACTGGCCGCGCTCGGCATAGAACGCCTCCACCCGTTCTTTCGCGTCCCCCCACCATGATTCATGCTCGCGGTACCAGCGGATCGTCGAGGCAAGTCCAGCCTCGAAGTCGGAGTACCTCGGCGACCAGCCCAGTTCGGTTCGCAGCCGTGAAGAGTCGATGGCGTAGCGAAGGTCGTGACCCGGTCGGTCGGCGACGAGATCGTAGGCGTCGGGCCGCTCCCCCATGAGGCGGAGGATCAGCTCGACGACCGTTCGATTGTCTACCTCGCCGACACCTCCGACGAGATAGCGTCGGCCGATCTGCCCTTCCCGCAGGATGGCGAGGACGGCGGATGCGTGGTCCTCGGCGTGAAGCCAATCTCGCACATTGACTCCGGTCCCGAACACGCGAGGCCGCTTGCCCCGAAGCACGTTCGTGATCTGTCGCGGAATGAACTTCTCGACGTGCTGATACGGACCGTAGTTATTCGAGCAATTGGACACGGTCGCGCGCACCCCGAAGGAACGTGCCCATGCTTTGACGAGCAGATCGCTTCCGGCCTTTGTCGCCGAGTAGGGGGAGGAAGGGTCCAGTGCGGACTCCTCGGTGAACCGCGTGGGATCGTCGAGATTGAGTTCGCCGAAGACCTCGTCCGTCGAGACATGGTGGAAACGGACGTCGTGATTCCTCGCCGCTTCCAGCAGGGTGAAGGTGCCCACGATATTCGTGTCGACGAAGGGCCTCGGCTTATCAAGGCCGTTATCGTTGTGGGACTCGGCGGCGAAGTGGACGACGGTGTCGATGTCGGAAAAGAGGGTGTCGACTAGCTCCGCGTCCGCGATGTCGCCGTGCACGAAACGCAGGCGATGTGCGGGAAGCCTGGCGAGGGACGAGAGGTTTCCGGCGTAGGTCAGCTTGTCCAGAACGACGACGTCGAGCCCAGTGTGCGCGAGGACGTGGCGGATGAAGTTCACGCCGATGAACCCTGCGCCACCGGTGACAAGCACGCGTTTCATCGCCGCATCACCTCTTGCTCACGTTGGGCGGCCCGCTCACAAGCGACGAGCGACACGCCCTGCTTCCGAATGCTGTGCCGGTCGGGTCGTGTCGCGCCTCGTTCTCGGCGGCATCTCGTAGCAGGCTAGAGCTTTGAAGGCTCGGATTGTCCGAACGCCCCGGTGTGCCACCGGATGCCGAATGCACAACAGCCACATTGTATTCAGCTGTAACTTTCGCCACACTGGTCACAGTATCTGCCATGACGAAGGAGACGGATACATGAGGCGACTGCTTGCGCCGATCCTTGCGGTGCTCGCGATGCTCGTGAGTCTTCTGGTGGCGCCTGCGGCATCCGCGGCTGAGGCGACGATACCGGCGGGCCCCGCAGCGACGGCCACTGCTGCGTCCGACTTCGACGCCGAGACGGCACTGGGTGACTCGATCCGTACAGCGGACCTATCGAAATTCGAGGCCGGCAACATCATCAGCGACGAGGTCTTCTTCGATAGTTCGACGATGACCGAGGCGCAGATCCAGACCTTCCTGGAAGAGAAGGTGCCGAGCTGTCGGGCGGGCTATACATGCTTGAAGGACTGGTACGACACGACCCGGTCGACGTCCGCTGATGCCATGTGCGGCGCCTACTCAGGCGGAGGAAGCGAACGCGCCTCTCGCATCATCTACAAGGTCGCTCAAGCCTGCGGGATCAACCCACAGGTGATTCTCGCCACCCTTCAGAAAGAGCAGGGGCTCGTCAACCATGTGTGGCCGAGCGACTGGAGATACCGCATCGCGATGGGCCAGGGTTGCCCCGATACGGCGGCGTGCGACACGCGCTACTACGGCTTCTTCAATCAGGTCTACGGCGCCGCATGGCAGTTCAAGCGATACGCCAACCCCGCGGGGACAAGCCAGTACTTCACGTGGTACGCCCCGGGCAAGACCTGGAACATACTTTGGAACCCGAACCACTCCTGTGGTTCGTCGCCGGTGTACGTGCAGAACCAGGCCACCGCGAACCTGTACTATTACACCCCCTACCAGCCCAATGCGGCAGCAATCGAGGCCGGGTACGGCACCGGAGACGGGTGCTCGTCGTACGGCAACCGAAACTTCTACCAGTACTTCACGGACTGGTTCGGCTCGACTCATGGGAGCCCTGGGGCGAAGGCAATTATGGCCCGCTGGGAGGCCCTTGACGGGGTGCAGGGAGTACTTGGGCGCTCTACGGGTCCGGTGGTGTGTGGGAAGTTGCAGGATGGCTGCTACCAGAATTTCCAGGGTGGTGCGATCTCGTGGACGGAGTCGACGGGTGCGTGGGAGACGCATGGTGTGATCCGGGCGCGGTGGCGTGCTTTGGATTTTGAGCGGAGTGTCCTGCAGTATCCGACGGGTCCGGTGGTGTGTGGGAAGTTGCAGGATGGCTGCTACCAGAATTTCCAGGGTGGTGCGATCTCGTGGACGGAGTCGACGGGTGCGTGGGAGACGCATGGTGTGATCCGGACCTACTGGCGCGCTCAGGACTTCGAACGCGGCGAAATGGGGTATCCGACCGGAGCCGTCAAGCAAATGAGCGACGCTGCAGAACAGTCTTTCCAGGGAGGTACTGCCCGCTGGGACGCGCAGACCGATTCAGTGTCACTCATTCGATGATGATCGTGCGGGCAAAGTGTGAGGCTAGCTCGGGTTACGTAGCCTGGTCAACTGTGACGGCGAGCCCGATTGCGCAGCTGGTCCATCTTGGCTCTGGTGGCTGCGCCCAGGGAGCCCAAGCGTTGTCTATCCTGCGATGGGACCGCGAGACTCCAGAGTGCGTGAAGGTGTAGGACCTTATTCATCACTGTTCGAGAGTACGAATGCTCGAGGGGGAAGGTCGTCCCAAGGTGATCCCGGAAGAATCGATACGCGGGCAACAGGATCTCGCGTAGGTCCTCGTCGCGCCCCAGCTCCCGAAGCGACTCGTGCGCTAACGTTGCGAGAGCCTCGCGGCTTGCGGGAGTGCGAGAAGGGGTTGCGGCACACGTCTCGCAATCGACCCATGTGAGGTGTTCCGTTGCTTCCTTGCGCGCGCGGGTGAGCTTCCCTGGATTCGGACGTAGGTCGCGTCGGAGCTCGCCGTGCACAGCGGAGTATGCCTCGTTGTAGCTCTCGCGACCATATGGAATCGCAGCAAGGCCGGGGTTCAGCTTGTGGATGAGATCGATTTGGACGCGTGGACCATTTAGGAGCGGCCCGGCCATAAGGCGCAGAAGGTGCAGCGCTCGAGTTGCTCCCGGACTGATTCGCCAGGCACCAAGAGACGCCGGGATCGCTCCGCCGCCATGAAATCGCGCCCGGTGGAAATTGAACAGTAGCGAACCCTTCTCGGCTTCATCGCCGGGCAACGTGTCCCAAGCGCTCGCGATGCTCGAGATCCCGGCACGAGGAGCCGCCTTGAGGGAGGCCCGGCCACGCCACTTGAAGACCTGAAGAGCGAGATTCCGTGCAACTTCCTCGACCGCTGCGACGCGAGCCGGGGCCAGTTGCCAGCCGGATGTAGAGTAGTCGCGCGCTACGTTCCCAAGGCCCGCGCCCCCCACGTAGACGGTCTTGGCATCCCACACCCAAGGGTGGTCGTGAAGGCGATGCCAATATGTTCCGAAGGTGGCAGCGACCTGCTTGGCCGCAAGGTGCTCGACGGCGCACTGCCCTATGTTTATAGCTGTCTGGTCGCTGAACGATAGTCCGGTGTAGTCCGCGATAAGCAGCGCTACCTCTTCGTCGTCTGAGAAGTCGGAGCCCGCGGATTCTTCAGTGAAGAGCGATACTCGAGTGTCTGACGCGGCCGTCGACAATATGCCGGCGAGAACCAGCCTTGAGTCGAGTCCGCCTGTGATGTCGCATCGGATCGACTCGATATCGGGATCGGAGACGATCGCTCGGCAGTTCGCCCGTATCTCTTCTGCGGCCTGCTCGATCAAATCGGTGTAGCGCTCCGCCGTGAGTCGATCAGGAGCCGCGACGTCGGAACCGAGAAGACTCAGACTCGTCATTCGCTCGCCTGTCGACGAGACGGAGAGGACCTTGTCGGGAGTTACGCAGCTGAAGCCTGCGAGCTCCAGCTGATCCAGAAGAGGTTGTTGGAACGGCTGCGTGAGGGACGTGAAATCGGCATCTATGACGTCGAGGTTCAGCGCCAAGTTTTCGCCTACGGCAGCTGCAACCCGCACAGCGAGAAGAAAGCTTGAGGCGACGATGTGCACCTTGTCGGAGACGTACTCGAACCAGCCGGAAACGCCGAGGTAGTCCGTGTGAAACTCGGTGTGGCCATCTGCGAATCGGACAGCGGCCAGGAAATCGCCGCAATTTCTAGACATGAACCGCGGCGACTCCCGTCCCGCTATAGGCGCGGACGACAAAGCACCTACAACGTCGCGGCTACGGCGAAGTTCGCCATTGTCAAAGGCGACTCCAGAACCTACGCCCCAGGCGCGCATTGAACTGAGTTCCACGGGCTCTGCGCTGGTTAGCACCAGCGAATCGCCGCTGTTGAGGCGTGTTGGCGCTTCGGAGTGCGCGCGCATCAGCGCGTCCGGGCCAGTCGGAGAGATGAACTTGGCACCGGCGCTCTGTGCGAGAGCTGAGAGCGCAACCGCCACCCTTGTCCGTCGCTTGGCCCACACGAACGCAATCGTTTCGTAGGGGCTATTCGTAGCGGGTAGGAGGGGGAGAACGACAGACGGACGCTGAAGCGGTTCGGCGAGCCAACGATGAAACTCTGTGCGCTCGCTGGCGCTCGGCACGAATTGCCACTCAGTTTCTGTGTCAACTCCTCCAGCGCTCACGATGACGTGGTAGTCGGCAGTTCTCTCAGCCAAGGTGTCTGAGTTCCATTCGTGGGCGCGTGCCTGCGTGGGACCGTGCTCATCGACGAGCGTTCCATGGCGCATTAGCCGATAGGTGACGGCGACGCCGGCTGGGACGCCGGCGGTTCGGCAACGAAGGTACCCACCTACAGCGTCATAGGTCAGACTGGCGTACATGAGGCTCCAAATTGGCGTCTGATTCACATCGGCTCGACGAATCGAGGATGCGACGATTGAGACGACGTTATCTCAGTGGAGGTGGGGAGCTCTGGTCCGCCGCGGGTCGTCGTCTTATCGCGGACCGTCTTGGTGACCTGTTCTTGATCCGTGGCGCAAGACTTACCGGCAGTAGGCATAGGCCGATGAGGAACATCGCACTCATGATGCTGGGAAGCATGTATCGCGGGAGCGCGACTGGGCTGGCGACGAGGACGGCAAGGCTTACCAAGGCAGGTGTCGTCGCCAATACATGTAGAGCACTTCGCCGACGTAGCGCGTAGGTCAGAACAAACAGCGGCACCCAGGAGGAGTAGAATGCTTTGGACATCAATGGGGTCGCGTTCGCAAACTCTCGGTAGAGGTCATTCATGACACTCCGCGTCGTGTCGAGCATGCTTGGTTCGAACAACACGTCTGTCGTTGCAGCCTCGATGTCAGCGATCGTGACCTCCTCATACGCCCTGGACTCCCAGAACGGCACATATCGGTCCAATGTAAGGCTGAGCTGAAAGACAACCGGCGTGAGGGGTGCAAAGTACTCGTATGTGTTGGCCGCGGTTGCGGATATGTACGTCCCCGGATAACGGAGGCCTTGGGCTAGCCAGGCTTGCGCGTAGGCGAGCTTGTCGGAGAGTGGGGCGGCATCGTCCCAGCGCCCCTTGACGCTGTCCGAGCGACCAGGTACGTACGCGTCGCCGAGTCCCTCCCAGCGCAACATCCGATCGATCGCGTCTCTCTCGTTTGATGGGATATCCGCTCCAAATTCCGCCGCGACCCGCGCCGTCTGCTGCACGGGGATGGTCATCATGTCGGTCGATGTGCCGGCGCTAACCCCTAGTGCTGGCACCACGAGAGAAGGCCAAACGAAACTCGTAACCCCAATGACTACGGCGACTCCGAGCAGCATGCGCCGCCTGATTGCGGCGGTGACGACGAACGCAACGATCACGACGCACAGGAGAACCACGTACCCATTTGTCTTCTTTGTCATGATGAGGGCTGTCAAGATTGCGGCCCCCGACCAGCAGACCCAGGCGTTCCGGAGAACCGTGCCGCGAGTGCGGGCAACCTCGATGAACAGTACGAGAGCAGGCAACCAGAAAACGACTGCCAAGGAGTCTTTACTGACCACCGCCGCCGAGCTCATGAATACGGGGAAAACCGCGGCCAATACAACAAGTGTCCACATCACGAGTCGACTTGCGCCGAGGCGCCTCAGGTAGACGAACCCGAGCGATAGCCCGATGGCGAGAGCAACCTCTTGAAGGAGGAGATAGGTGAACAACCCAGCGTTCGGGCTCCCGATCGCGTCGCCGAGGTTCCAGAACAGGCCGAACACCATGGTGTCGAACCAAGGGTGATGGTTTGACGGCGGCGTCAGCCCTATCCACTGCATGCGCTGAGTGATGGTGTCCGAGTCCACTGCGCCGGGGTAATGAGCGACCAACCACGGTAGCCAGCCGGAGAGAATCGCAGCCGAGGCGGGCGCTAGCCATCGTCGCACAGCCTCTCGCATGGAACTGACAGATGACGCGCCGCGGGCCCAGGAGCGATCAATCGCTTTGAATACCAGCGTGATGATGAAGGTGAGCAGAACTCCAAGCCCTACGACGCCCAAGAGACTCGCTAGTGCTCCTCCTGCAGAGCTAGCGAACCACTCTGCGCTATCTGTGGCGTGATAAGAGGCGCCGACGACTGAGCATGCGCTCAAGGTGAAGCCGAGCCCGAGTGCCCAGGGATCCACTGAGGTCAGTCTCAGCTGCAGCACTTTGAACCTCGGTGGCCGACCGGGAGTACCCACATTCGTCGCGGAAGGACGCATGCGCTATCGCTCGACGCCCTGTGCGTCGGGGATGGGGTGCGTGAGATAGATAAGGCGGCTCATCTCTCTGCGGGCCCGGAGCACGCCGTCAAGCACAAGGCCGATCACGATCGACAGGGCGCCAAACACCCCAATGCCGGTCGCGAGGATTGTTGTGGGAAGGCGCGGCACGAGGCCGGTGGAGAGATACTCCGCCACGACGGGGGCGCCAAGTAGAGATGCCACGAGAAGAAGCGTTAACCCAATGAGCCCATAGAAGAACAGCGGTCGCTCGTGGCGCGTGAGCTGAGCAACCAGGCCCAAGATTCTTGCGCCATCGTGATAGGTGCGAAGCTTGCTCTCGCTGTCGATCGGGCGATCCTTGAACCCCACCTCTACCTCGCTGTGGGGAGCCCGGATGGTCATAACGTGGACGGTCAGTTCGGTTTCGACCTCGAAACCGGTCGAGCCAGCGGGGAAGCTCTTTACGAACCGCCGTGACATGACGCGGTAACCACTCAGCATGTCCGACACAGACATGCCGAAGACTTTGCCGACTAGCCAGTTGAAGCCGCGATTTCCAAGCTCATGGCCAGGACGGTACGCCGTTGCTGTCGCCTGACGGCGCACTCCCAATACGTGATCGTACGGGCCGTTGTGTAGCGTCTCGATCATTCTTGGGAGCGCGGCTGCTTCATATGTATCGTCCCCGTCGATCATGACGTATACGTCCGCCTCGACGTCGGCGAATGCTCGACGAATCACATGGCCCTTGCCGCGAGAACTCTCGGATCTCACTATCGCACCGGCCTCGCGAGCAACCGCCGCTGTCCGGTCCGTGCTGTTGTTGTCGTACACATAGACGCTGATCCCGGGAACAGCGTGTTGGAGATCAGTGACCACCTGTGCGACGGCGGCCTCCTCGTTGTAGCAAGGGACGATCGCTGCGATGGCAGGGGTAAAGGGCAATGCCGGCCTCCAATTCCTGGGCCAACCTGACCTCAGTAGGCTCGGTCGGCTAGCGCGGACTAAGCTACCACGGTGCCAACCAACATCCCGGGAGCGAGCAGGGCTCAGCGCCCCGGTGCTCGTCGTCGTAGCTCGGAGATTGCTGCCTTCTTGGCGGTTGGTGTCGGCGCCTTCCTCATCGATGCTTTGGTCTTCAATCTGCTCGCCTTCGGACTGGCCGGCACAGGTCCGATGTACGAGCTCCCGCTCGTCGCTAAGACAGTAGCGATCGCAATCGCTTCTGTGGTCACCTACATCGGCAACCGCTACTGGACATTCGGTCGCCGGGAGCTGCCGCGCAGATGGTCGCGATACGTATTGTTCGCCCTCTTCAATGTCATGGCGATCCTGCTTCAGCTCGGTTGCCTCGCTTTCTCGCGGTACATTCTCGGGCTCGAGGGGCCGGTGCCAGACAACGTCGCAGGGACGCTGGTCGGCCAGGCGGTCGCGACGGTGTTCCGCTTTGTGACCTACGACCGCTTCGTCTTCCGGTCTTGAGGGAAGTGAGTCGCGCGGGCTTTGCCCAGGTCGGCATCGGTATCATCGGGGCGTGTCAAACGCTGTCTCCTCAATCGTTCCCATGTCCACTCAAGACCACCTGACGGGCGTGGTGCGCAAGAACCAATGGCGAGACGTCTTTGACGGCACCGTGCCCAAGGGGTGGGAACCGAGTATGTCCGTGTCGGTGATCATCGCCGCCTACAACAGCAAGACCTTGCCTCTGACGCTCGCCTCGCTCGCCGCTCAGGACTACCCGGAGCATCTTCTAGAGGTCATCGTCGTCGATGACGGCAGCGAACCACCGGTCGAGATCGGCGAATACTCGCACCCGAACACCACACTCATCCGAGTTGACCCCGAGACGGGATGGGGGCGCTCGAACGCCACCTATCTCGGCATTGAGGCGTCCAAGGGCGACATCATCTACTGGGTCGACTCCGACATGGTTCTGTTCCGCGACAACGTTCGGGAGCACGCGAAGTGGGCGCACTTCATTCCGGAAGCCGCCACCATCGGTCAGAAGGGCTTCGTGGAGGAGTGGGACTTCACTCCAGAGTCCGTGTACACCATGGTTGGCGACGGCACGGTTGCCGACCTCTGGGACCCCGCCACGCTCCACGAACACTGGTCGGAGGCGATCTATCGGCAGACAGATGACCTAAATGCGTCCGACGGGCGGAACTACTCCACGCATATGGGAGCCTGCGCGTCAGTGACCCGCGCTGTCTACGAGCAAACCCTCGGTCAAGATCGTCGTCTTCGTCTCGGTGAGGACACGGAGATCGCCTATCAGATCTGGCAGGCAGGCGGTGTCTTCATTCCTGCGCGTACCGCACGCTCGTGGCATCTCGGACGCGGTACCGTGCAGGACCACGCGGATAAAGTCGCATGGCACAACAACGTTCATTTCGCGCAGCGGATGCCGATTCCACGGTATCGACGCACTGCGTCGAACCGCACATGGGAGGTACCGCTCGTGCGGGCTGTGGTCGAGTTCGACATGGAGACAGTCGGATATGTCCGTGCCTGCGTCGACCGCATCCTCAACTCGACCGAGACGGATGTTCAGGTAGACCTCGTTGGTCCGTGGCATCTCATCACTCCGGATCGTCGGCGCATCCTCGCAGATCCAGACAACGAGATCTACCTTGTGAAGGAGTGGTTCCGGAGCGATTCCCGCGTTCGGTTCCTGGACGAGGTGCCTGAAACCGTCTTCCCTAGCCCCTACCGTCTGGACGTCCCCGTGACGGTTGGCGTGACCTCGGACAGCGTGCGCGACATGTACCGATACGCCGACCAGCGGCGGCTGGGGCTTGTCTACTTCATGGCACCGGGGCACTCCCCTGAGGAGTCCGTGCGCATCTGGGACAACGCCGCCGTTCACCGCGCGCAGCCATACGTCACCGAAGGCGTGTCGCTCGTGGACGCGGTCGACGCTGTGTGGGGTGTCGAATGGGCGCCAGAGTCGGCGAGCCAGGTGGAGGATCTCCGTGCGGTAGACCGTACGGAGAAGGTGGTGCGAGTCGACTCGAAGGTGGCAGACCTCACCGCACGGCTTGAGCGCACGGAGTGGCTTCTGGAAAAGGAGCGGCGGGTGAATCACAGCACGCTCCGGCGTGGTGTTCGACGGGTCGTGTACGCGCTTGCACGTAGGGCCCGCCCGCTGGTTGGCTCGCTCCGCAGTCGCCTGAGCGGAGTCGTCGGGAGCGAGCCGCAGCGCGAGGCCGGGAAGGTCTGAGGGAGCAGATGAGCATTCTCCGTGTGCGCCTGAGGGTCAGCGATTTGCGATCAGCGCGTGTAGCGCTGATCGCAAAGAGACATACTGAGCGGCCCTTGCAGATCAATGTGGCTGATCCAAGCCTGCTCCGTGCCCTGACCGTCACTCGCGAGCCTGCTCGCCGCACGAGAGACCTCACACTCGTGGTCGAAGACTGGGCTTCGCCGATCGCCGGTTGGCGCGGTGGCGTGACCAACCTTTCAGGTGTGGAGTCCTTTGACATCAAGTACGACCGCTCGAACAGAACGGCGACGGCAAGGATCTCATTCGACCACGACGTAGATCTCGCAGAGATCGTGCGCAGGTTGATTGGCGCGTTCCTCCCGGTCACCATGCTGCACGGGGCGGGATTCCCGCGAATCGCATTAGACGCGGATTCTCCGGACGGGGCCATCGGCCTGTTGGGTCGCAGTATGGCGGGCGCCAACGCTGATCCGCCGCGCGTGCTTGCCGGCGTAGGCCTGACCTCGGCTGACGTTGTTGCGGGGAACCTGTCCGAGGTAGACCCCGAGCTCATGCTCGTGCCGGTCGCGCTTGGCAATCTCGGGCAGTCGGACGCGCGCGTCGAGCAACCAATTGTAGATCTCGCGATCCACAACCCCATTGGCAGGGTCCAGCAGTTCGAAGCTTCGACGCAGCGAGGGAGTGCGAGGATCGAGGGCAATCGCCTGATCATCCATGTCGACTGTGATGTCGAAGCGCCTGATCTTGTCATCGATCTGAGAGCGCCCCTGCCTCGCGAGGTTGTTCGGTCACTGGTCAATGTCGAGTCGATCTCGCTAGAAGCGGTGCGTGTGCCTGACGAATCCGAAGCGCACGTTGCCGCGCGTTTCGCCGAACTGGCTGCTACTGGAGCCGTGCTTCACAGCCTGCGTCCGCAGGAAGAGCGAGTCGTCGCCGGACTGGGGTCGGCACTGTCCCGCCTAGTCACCCTCCCCTACGACCACACCATCGGCATGGCTCGCGAGAGGCGGTCCGTGGAGCAACGTCGTGCGGCGATGCTCGCGCACTCCGGCTACCTGCGGCTGGCAGACAGGGTCTCCTCGGCAGCGGGTGCGCGGATTCTTCCTCGCGTGAGCATCGTCTTGTCGACGATACGTCCGCACCGGGTCGGTAGCGTGCTCGCGCTTCTGGCCGCGCAGGACTATCCGGACGTCGAGATCATCCTCGCTCTGCACGGGACCGGTCAGGAGGCGGCTGAGCAATTCTCGCCCTTCGCGGAGCGAGGACAAGTGCGCGTCATCTCTCGGCCCAGCTCTCAGCCCTTCGGTAGCGTTCTCGCCGACGCCGTAAGGGAGTCGACCGGCGACTTGATTCTCAAGGCCGATGACGACGACTGGTATTCGCCCCACGTTGTGTGGGACCTTGTGCTGGCGCATCTCTATTCGGGGGCGGACATCGTCGGGAAGACGACGGAGTACCTCTACTTCGAGCGGATCAACCAGACGGTGCACCGTACTTTTGCGACCGAGCGGTATCACCGACAGCTCGCAGGTGGCGCGATGATGCTGTCGCGGGGGACTCTTGACAGCATGGGGGGTTGGCGTCCCACGCGCCACTCGACGGACCGGTCTGTCCTTCTGGATGTGTTCCGCAATGGCGGAATCGGATACCGCACGCACGGCCTCGGTTACCTCTACATACGTCATGACGATGGGCACACCTGGGTGCGCTCGGAGTCCTTGTTGTTGGAGAACACCTTCGAACAGTGGCGGGGATGCGTGCTCCCTGAGACCGACGCGGCACTGCGAGCCGTCGCGCCACAGAACTCATTGAGATTGCCCGAATAAGATGGACCGGTTGCCCCCCTCTCACCCGAGAAAGCAGTCCGACTTGTCCGTTGGTTCCCTGATCGACATCTCCGCGTTCGACGTCCCCGGAAAGGGCCGCGGCATTCTCGATGTCGCCCGCTGGACCTACCTCTTGCGCCTGCTCGTGCGCAAGGGAACCGCGACCCGATACCGGAACTCCGTTCTGGGATGGGTGTGGTCATATGTGAAGCCGGGTGCGCAGTTCCTCATCTACTACTTCGTGATGGGGATCGTGCTGCAGTTCCACCGGGATGTGCCGAACTTTGCGATCTATCTCTTCTCAGGGATCGTCATGGTCAATCTCTTCAATGAGGCGTTCGGCAACGCCACGAGTTCCATCGTCGGCAACCGCGCGCTGGTGAAGAAGATCTACCTCCCTCGCGAGCTTTTTCCGATCGCCGCGATCTTCGTCGCGATGATCCACTTCCTGCCCCAGCTGGCTATCTTGCTCGTTGTCTGCCTCCTCGTAGGCTGGACGCCCTCGCTGGTGACGTTGGGCGGTGCTCTCTTGGGCATACTCCTAGTCGTCAGCTTTGCGCTCGGCCTCGGGTTGTTCTTCGCCGGACTTAACGTCCGGTTCCGAGACGCCGAGAACTTTGTCGACCTCATCAAGATGTTCGCCACGTGGACGTCCCCGGTGCTTTACACCTGGACGCTGATCGCGGCGGCGTTGATCAATCACCCTTGGGTCTTCTTTCTCTACATGAGCAATCCCCTGACGGTGGCGGTGGAGTTGGGCCATGCGGGATTCTGGGCTGGCACGACCGGGGAATCCCACGTGTTCCCCGACTTCTTCCCGATCTCGTCGGCCATTGCTGCTGGCATTACGATCGTGATGCTCGTCGTCGGGCAGCTCACCTTCAGCCGATTCGAACGAACGTTTGCGCAGGACCTGTGATGTCTCAGACACTGATCAAGACGGCGACGGACCCATGCATCGTTGTCGACCATGTCTCGAAGAAGTTCCTTCGTCGCAACACGCATTCCTTCAAGGAAGCGTTCGTTGGGTGGATCAAGAAGAAGAAAGTTCGTGCGGACGTCTTCCACGCACTGGACGACGTGTCCTTCCAGGTCGGTGAAGGGGAGTCGGTCGCTGTGCTCGGGCTAAACGGGTCGGGCAAGTCCACCACCCTCAAGCTGATCGCTGGCGTCATGCGCCCTGATCGTGGACAGGTGCTTACTCGGGGACGAGTGGCCGGCCTTATCGAGGTTGGGGCGGGCTTCCACCCCGACCTCTCGGGCCGCGAGAACGTCTACCTCAACGCTGCCATCCTGGGCATGGGACGTCGGCAGATCGACGAGCGATTCGACGACATTGTGGCGTTCTCCGAGATCGGTGACTTCATCGATCAAGAGGTCAAGCACTACTCCTCGGGCATGTTCATGCGTCTCGCCTTCGCGGTGGCGATCCATGTGGACTTGGATATCCTGCTCGTGGATGAGGTCCTCTCCGTGGGAGATGCGCCATTCCGAGCGAAATGTCATACCAAGATCAAGGAACTTACTGCACAGGGCAAGACGATGCTGGTCGTGAGTCACAACGCTGGCACCGTTCGGGAACTGTGCTCCCGCGGAATCGTGATCAGCAAGGGTAAGAAGGTTTTCGATGGCGACATCGACACCGCAGTCGGTTATCTCGACAAGCGCTGAGCGACCGCTTCTCTCGGTTGTCGTCCCAACGCACAACGTTCGGCCGTGGGTTGAGGAGACGCTGTTCTCGCTCTCACGACAGCAGGTCACTTCCATGGAGGTGCTCGTCGTCGACGACGGCTCGACGGACGGGACTGACGAACTCGTGGAGCAGTTTGCACGCGGCGATTCGCGCTTTCGGCTGCTGCGCTCGAAGGTCGGTGGTGGCGGACCGGCGCGAAACCTCGGAGCTGAGGTGGCCCGGGGGCGGTACCTCGTCTTCTGCGATGGCGATGATCTCGTTCCCGACGGTGCATACCGAGCGCTCGTCGCTTCGTTGGAGGACAGCGGGTCAGACGTGGTTTTCGGTGACTACTGGAAGTTCTCGTCCTCCGCGATGTGGCGCCCCACCGCGAGCATGACGGCGTACTCGCATGCAGTCTCGGGGACGACGTTTCTCGAGCATCCGACCCTGCTGATGAGCCGGCCGTGCTGGAACAAGGCCTTCCGCCGCGACTTCTGGGAGAGGTCAGGCATTACCTTCCCTGACGCGGCCCGATCCAACGACATTGTCCCAATGGTGCGCGCATATCTTGGTGCGAGCACCATTGATGTGATCTCGAAAGTCGTCTACCTGTATCGGGACCGCCCCGGCTCGTCGTCGATGACCTCCCGGGCAGGCTCTGACGCGTCTCTGCTGAGCTATCTCACCCAGGAGCTGGAATGCGCGCAGCTGATCGCTGCCCAGAGAGACGACGCTCTCTCTCGTGTCTACGCGTATCTGATCTATGATCGCGACGGTTTCGCGCATCTGCGGAAGTTCTACGGTACGCGGGATATCGGGGCCCCGCTTTCGCCAGAGATTACAACGGCTCTTCGAGAGCTCATTGGGATCGTGGGAGACATTCCGACGATCGACGCCCTGAAGCAGCTGACGTTCGAACTCACTCTCAGCGGCGACACACGAGCAGCGCGGGCGGCAGCTATCCTGCAGGAGCCCCCCCACCTTTCTGTCCGCGAAGCCAGCGATCTGTGGAGCGACTTGCTCGCGGCGGTAGCGGGAAGCCCCCTGGCACCCACCTTGTTGCGTCCGCTCCTGCTGGCGGAAATCCGACGAACGCTCGCCTCGGAGGATCTGGATGATCCTGAGTGGTCCCGGGCATGGGAGCGATTGCTTGCGGCAGCCGGACGATTCGAGGAAAGGCTGATTGCGTCCAGCGTTCCGGAGGACGTCAGGTCAGGCGGCGACAGCGAGGCTTCCGCGGCTTTGCAGAAGCGGGCGAAGCTGGGCGTCGTGCTCACCGACATGACGGGGGGTCGGGAGATAGTTCTCTCGGGGACCTCGGTCTGCTCCGACTCGTTCCTCCCCGTACTGATCGGTGCCGATCATCAAGGGGCGCGAAGGATTGTGTCGCCGAGACGCGTAAGAGTGGACACCGACAGCGGTCGGTGGACGGCGACGTTCCGGGCTCGGGCTCTAAGGCTATTCGAGCACGCCCACTCCGCTGTGGTGGTGGATGGAGCGCCGGTGGGGTTGCGCGATGTCGCCGGGGAACCTCGACCCCCAAGAAGACGTGACAGCATCGTCGTCGAGCGATGGGGGTCAACCCTTTCTGTAACGCGTCGTCGCAACTGGGCTGTTCGCGGAGCCCGGTCGCTCGTGGAGCCTCGTGCAGGTCGACTAGTGGCGATGCTGCGACGTCAAGTCGGCAAGCAACGATAGATACTGAAGCGACACGCGCCACGGACTGATGTCTCGAAGGAAGTCGTCGAAGTCTGCTGGCGCGAGGTCGGCGAATGTCGCCTCGTCAGCGAGAAGTCTCGCGATAGATTCTTCAGGATCTGCCGGGTCAAAGAATGCGACCCATGGCTGCCGGTCGAACTGCTCTCGGAGGTGCGGCTCGTCCGGAATGATGACAGGCACGCGGAAGGTCGCGGCCAGGTGGATGCTTCCTGAATTGAGTACCGCGCGGTAGGGCAGCACAGTGATATCGGCGGCGAGGTACCACCGAGCGATCTCGTCATCGGGCACGAAGTCGAAATGTGTGTGGGCGGTGACGTGGGATGGGACGAGGTCGTCGATGCCCTCTTCGCTGCCTTCTTTCGCCTTTCCCGCGAGGAGAAGCACCAGGTCGCGTCGCGTGCGAGATGCGATCTCGACGGCTCTCACCAGGCTGCTGACACCCTTGTATGGCCGGATCTGGCCGACGAACAGTACCGACCTCTTCTTCTCCCCGAGGTTGAATGCCGCTCGCGCCTGCGCCCGCGTCATCCCGGTGTCGTATACCCCTGCATAGCTTGGGTGCGGAATCGTCCTCGTCTTCTCAGGCGCGATCGTACAGGTATCCGCGAGAACCTCTGCGGTGCTCGGCGACATCACATGGACGCGGTCGGCCTGATTCGCGAGCAGACGGTAGAGCTCGACCTCCTCATCGCGGTATGAGATTTCGTGGGGAAGACGATTATGGACGGTCCAAATGAGCGACGCTCGTCGCTTCTCGAGTCCGCGCAGGGCTCGCGAGAATCGCCGCAACCGTTTTTGCGCGACCGCGCGGGAAGGCGCGTTCTGCAGAATCGGCGAAGTCCAGTGAATGTGGAGCACGTCGCCGTGGCCGAGGAGACGCATCGTCCGGAGCAAATCATGGAATGCGACGGTCGGAAGGATGCTGTAGCCGTCTGCCCGCGGAGCAAGGGACATTGTGACGAGGTAAGGATTTCCTCCCCACGCCGGAAAGACCTGAAGCCGTGGTGCGTGCACGATCACTCCCAGTCAGCGGTTGCGTCGTCGCAGGCGGCGGATACGGAGAACGAGCGGCTTCACTGCCCGGTACACGAGGTGCCGCGCCTCCATCCGTGCAACCATTGATCGCTCGAATTCCGTGAACCGACGCTCCATGTACAGAACCAGGCCGGTGCCGTCGGACGTGACAGTCGAGCGGAAAGCTTCGTCGCGAAGAAGTGCATCAGAGAGTGCGTGTGAGTTGCCGTCGGCAATGACGCTGTTGCCGTCTACACCAGCTACAGATGGTCGCTGGTGCCAGAATGCCAACGGCCTTGGGGAGACGTATTCGAGAGGCCCTTGCAATAGGACCTGAGTATTGAATTGCCAATCGGCGACCACGGGATGGCGCTCGTCGTATGGTCCGAGTTCGTCATGAAGGGAGGAACGGTAGAGGAACGCAATCGGCACGAAGTGGTTGAATCGCATTTGATCCATCAGGAGAGGCGCGACCGATTCCGGCACGAACGGCTCGGTTGCGAAAGCCTCGTACTCGCCGTTGACGAGGTGCTCCCGAACGATCACCGTGCGTGCGACGACGCCCGCTCGCTCCGGATTCTCCTCCAGGTACTGGACACAGGTCTCGAGGAAGCGAGGGTCCCAGCTGTCATCGTCATCGTGCAGAACGAGGAACTCACCACGTGCTGCGTGCACACCTGCGTTGGCAGCTGGCCAGCGCCCGTGCGGACGTTCGTGATCGATCCGTCTTATGCGGGCGCGTTGTGGTTCAGCGAGTGCCTGCACGCATGAAGAGACGACGTCCGGGTCCCCACCGTCATTCACGATGATCACCTCGAAGTCTGTGAACGTCTGCGAGCATATACTCGACAACGCCCGTGCGAGCAGCAGCGGGCGGTCTTTGGTACGGGTGATGATGCTGACTCGTGGGGACACGGTTCTCCTGATTCCCGCTGGTCAACCGCGTGAGGCGAGAGCGCTGTCGAGGCGGTCTCCCAGCGCGGATGACAGCGTCGTGCTGAATGAAGCGGTGATGTGGTGCGAATCTCGGTAAATGACGACTCCACCCACAACGACGGGACACGTCTCGTGGCAGTAGGCGCTGGTGAGGTCGACGGGCGTCGCAGGACTGCGCTCCGCGGCGGTGCGGAGGGGGTCCGTCGCGAGCGCGGCATCGGGGCGGGGAAACGAACACGAATCGGCTGTGAAGACCTCCGTGGAAAGCAGACACTCTTCCGCGGGGCGCGGCATCGCGGGGTTGTCGATCACGGCTGCGACGGCCGTACCTCGTTTCCAGGCGGTCGACCAGCGAGAAGAGAGAGCGTCACTGACGCGTGCTGCATCAGCGTCGTCGCTATCGCCGTTACGCCATGTCTCCACGAGCAAGTCGTACTCACCGCTTAGGACCTTCTCGTCGATCTCGTCGTGGCGAGCGGCGCAGTCCGTTTCGGGAGTGTCCGCGTACCACTTGCAGCCACGCCCCACCCAGACGTCCACGGACCATCCTCGTTCGCGCGCTATGACCTCGAGTGCTGGGATGAGCATCGCGGCGTGAGAGTCGCCCACCAGGGCCACGCGTGTTGCCGAGGGGCCACCGCTTGCAACGGTGCAGGAAGTCGGATTGCCGCTGGGCTGCTGGTCGTAACAGCGATACGCGCCGCCGGTGTCGTCGTAGAGGCCGGTTATCGCGGGAGTCAGCGCTGCCACCGGGGTCTCGGACGTCAGAGCATCAGCACAGGTTGGCGACAGCATCGCAGACGCACCGTGGCATCGGGTCGGGTCGGCGAGCTCAGCGGAGGGCCGCGCGCTACCCGTCGATGACGTTGCGCTAAGCGAGGCGATGGCCGCTGCCAGCACAACGACCATAGCGGCAGCGGTGAGCCAGGCGACTCGTCCGGGACGAGCCTGGATTGCTGTGCGTCCGAAGCGTATGGGGTCCTCGATCACCTTCTTGGTGATGGCTGCGGCGAGAAAAGAAGTGGCAAGGATCCCCACGTTCCAAACGAAAGATGGAGGTGCACCCAGCACCCATGGCGCGATGACGATGAGCGGCCAGTGCCAGAGGTAGATGCCATACGAGTGGTCGCCGACCCATTGAATCGGAAGGGCGCTCTGAGCTCGATGGAGCAACCTGAACGGTGCGATGGGCCCCACGGCGATCAATGCGGCGGCGGCAAGAGTCGGCCAGAGCGCGGAGGGGCCGGGGAACGTGGTGTCAGCTCCGAAGATGAAGACGATGCACGCCAGCGACCCCCACGCTCCGAACCACGTCGCGCCGCGCCAAGACCTTGAGCGCAGGGTCATTGCCGGCAGAAGGGCGACTGCGGCTCCGATTGCAAACTCCCACATGCGACTGATCGTTGAGAAATATCCGAGGCCAGGCTCGTTGGCACTCCACCAGATCGATAGCGAGAGGGAGAATACGGCAAGGGTGGAGAGTGCTACCCCCAGAACCACGCCGGACCGTGAGCGCATGCGTGCAGCCAGGGCTCCAGCCGCGAGGATCAAGAGGGGCCAGATGAGGTAAAACTGCTCCTCGACCGAAAGTGACCAGTAGTGCTGTGCGATCGGTGGCGCGTTCTCCTGGCCGAGGTAGTCAATCGCGTTCGCGGCGAGTTGCCAGTTTTCGACGTAGAGGGCGCTCGCGATGACCGACTGTAAGTATTGGGCACGTAGCGCGGGCGGCGCCCACAGCAGCGTCAGGGCCACGCTGACGAGGAGCACGGTGAGGGCGGCGGGGAGGAGTCTCCGTGCGCGTGCGGCCCAAAAGTGGGCAATTGAGATGCCCCCGTGCTGACGGTGACGCCGCAGGAGGTGCTCCGTGATCAGGTATCCGCTGATCACGAAGAACACATCGACCCCGATGTACCCGCCGGGGACCGCGCCTGGCCAGAGGTGGTAGGCGACAACGGCGAGGACTGCGAACGCACGAAGTGCCTGCAGGTCCGCCCGGACGACCCGTGAGGGAGAAGAGGGCAACGCCGTCGCCTGCGTCGACCCTGCAGGCGGGGATGCTTCCGCGGATCTCATCTGCTTCAGACCTCGTGTCGCTCATGGGTGTCTTCGCGCGCTCGTCGCGAAGACGAGACAATGTTACGTGGCCGCCGGCATCGAGCATCACGGCAGCGCCGTCGCCTAGAATCCTGTCGATGGTTGATGCGGCTTGGTGGTCCGCCCTGCCTGCGGTATTGGTCGCGGTAGCGGTGATTCTCGTTCCCGGCTTCATCGGAACGTGGGGGCTGCCCGTCGGCGTGACCGCGCGCGTCGCTCTGGCGGGGCCGTTCGGTGTCGTCGCTATTTCGGCGGCAGGGGCCTGGTCCATGATGCTCGGGGTGAATTTCGCGCTCTGGCAACCGGCCGTGACAGCAGTCCTGATAGGCCTTCTTGTCTACCTTCTTGCGCATCGGGTCTCCCCCATCCGGGCATCGCGCTCGGAAGTTCCGGGATGGACGGTCTATGCGCTGTCGATCATCGCGGCGACCGTGTTGATCGGGACGGTGGCGTTCATCGCGGTTCCAGGGCCGGAGTCGGTGAGCCAGACCTACGACAACGTCTTCCATATGTCCGCCATTGCATCGATTCTGGCTGACGGAAACGCCTCGTCATTCTCTTTGCGCACACTGATCGAGACTGATCGGTCGTGGAGCTACTATCCGGCTGGATGGCACTCGATCGTGGCGCTAACCGCGCTCACAGCTGGCGTCAGCGCCCCCGTTGCCGTCAACGCCACGTGGTTGGGCGTCTGCGCAACGCTCTGGGTCCCGGGAACGATGTGGCTGACGCGAATCGTAACGCCGGTGGGCACCCCTGCGATCCGAACACTCATTGCTGCGCCGCTGGCTGCCGCCTTCGGCGCCATGCCATATTCGCTCCTGTCCTGGGGCACGCTCTACCCAACGTTCCTCGCGACCGCGCTACTCCCCGCCGCAATTGCCGCCCCGGTCGCGTGGTGGCGCACGCGCGCAGCGTGTCGTGGGAACCCCGCGCGTCACTTCGTCGGGGTTGTTCTCGTCACCGTCACGTGCCTCGCTATCGCCTTCGCCCAGCCGCGGGTGCTCGTGTCCTGGGGGCTTATCCTCTTCCCGTTCGCCGTCGCCGTTGCCGCGCGCGCTTTCCGGGCCGCTGTGGCTCGTGGAGGGCGAGCCAAGCGTTTGGCGTGGGGTGCTCTAGCCTGGTCCGGCGCGACCGGGATTCTGGTCGTCCTTCTCGGGTTCACGTACGCGGTGTTCGGTCTTGGGCTGTTCGATCGCCCGCTCGAGGAGCGACTCGGCGGCCCACAGGCCGCCGCCAACCAGTCCGTAGGCGAGGGGCTATGGCAAGTGCTCTCGCAGACGACGCCGACCGGTGTAGGAACTGTGGTGACGACCGCGAGTCCGGCGCTGGCGATCGTCGTCCTTATGGGGGCTGTGGTCACGCTTCGCAGGCGGGGTGCCCGGTGGCTCGTCGTATCCGCGGCCATCGTATCTGTGCTGTTCGCGCTCGCCGCCGGGTCCGACGACGTTCTGACCAAGCTCGCTACGGGTCTGTGGTACAAAGACCGCTATCGCCTGCTTTCCTTGTTGCCGATCATGATGGTGCCGCTGGCTGCTGTCGGGATCTCCGCCATCGTCGGGTGGCTCGCGCGAAACCGCACCGGACGTGCCAGAGCGGTTACCGCAATCACGGTCGCATGGGTAGTGGCCGTTGCCTCCGCCATCTCGCTCGCGGTTGGCGGTATGAGCGCCGCCATTGGCTCGGTTTATGCAATGCCGACGGAGGCAGGCGGAGACCGCTATCTGTCGCGCGCCCAGGCGGAGTTCTTTGAGGAGATTGACGCCATTGTGCCCGAAGGTCAGCTTGTCCTGGGTGACCCCTGGGACGGGTCGGCATGGAGCTGGGTGTACGGCTCTCGCGAACCGGTGTTCCCTCACTTGAATGGCCAGTGGGACGACGATCGCCTCGCCCTCGCCTGGCGACTAGACGCGATTGAGGACGACCCGGCCGTGTGTCGTGCCCTTCAGAACCTCAACGTGCAATACGTGCTGTACTCAGCTCACGACCTCGGGGACGGCGATCCGGCGGGTAACCACTTTCCTGCACCGCATCGCGCCGTGGAAGCCGGACTTTTCGATCTCGTTGCGACATCCGGAGAGACTGCGCTCTACCGCATCCCTCAGTGCGACTGAGCGCTCTCAGCTGTCGGCACTCTCGTTGAAGGCTGCGGCCCATGATGTCGGCGATGTCAACGACGTGAGTGATGCGCGATAGGCCCGGGAGAGGGCCGGCCACTCACGACGCATCTGCCGGTGGAGGCGTACGCTTTCGACAAGCAGATGCCGGTGCGCCCGGCGATCCCTCACGTATCGGGTCGTGCCGCCTCCGTCTCCGGTAGCGACGACAGCGCTGTCGTATGCCGTTAGCACCCACCACGCGTTGGCCGTTCGCGGGAGGAAAACACTCTTCGACTGCTCGGCCTTTCGCGGTCGTACCCAGTGGCGGAGGAGCGACGACAGGGTCAACGTTCGCAGCTTCCATCCTGTTGGCGCTGTGAGCGATCGCGGGTCTTCTACCTGCTGCACGTCATCCGGGTTGATGGGGCCAGCGACAACGGCCTCGGGGTGGCTTTGAGCAAGATCTCGAGCTCTTGGCAACGCACTTCGAAGCGAAGGGAACATGTGGTCGGGTCCTGACAAAATGTCCCGAAGTGCGAGGTGCCGCAGCGTCGTGGCGTAGTACTGCATCGCCATCAGGTGCTTCAGGTCCATACGGCGGCTGTGGGTCAGAAGCTCGCCACCTCGCCGCTCGGGCGAGTGGAGCAGGGCTGCGACGATCCGATTTCTTGCGTGGAAATACGCCTGCCAGTCGGTCAGGTCATCCTTATCGGTCCAAGTGACGTGCCACAGCGCCGCTCCTGGCAGTGAAACGGTCGGGACACCCGCGGCGCCTGCTCTCAGGCCGTATTCTGCATCGTCCCATTTGATGAAGGCAGGCAAGGCGAGACCTAACCGCTCGAGGACGGCGCGGGGGATGAGGCACATCCACCACCCGTTGAAGTCGGTGTCATACCTCTGGTGCAGCAGAGCGGTGGTCGGGAGCCGATGCCGCTCGAGGTCAAGCGGCATCGCGACTTCGTTGACCGGACGCCAGCCGAACGGTCCACGATCCACCACCTCCGCGAGCGCGTGGAGCCGTGTGGGGTGCCGAAGATCAAACATGTGCCCGCCGACGATGGTCGGAATAGTCGTGTGCTGCGCAAAGACCATGGCTCGCCGAAGGGCCTCGGGCTCGATTGAGACGTCATCATCGAGAAGGAGGACGCCGTCACTGTCGGCGCGTTGCAACGTCTCGCTCATCGCGCGCGAGAAGCCGCCAGATCCTCCGAGGTTGTCCTGTTCGATAACCTCCAAGCGACCCGAGAGAAGCGCTGCCGCATCGCTGAAGCCGGCCTCGTCACGAACGGCCCGATCTCCCTGATCTAGGACGAAGACTCGATCAACGAGACTGTCGAGGTCCTCCATCTCGTTGAGACTTGAAAGGGTCTGCACGCAGTAGTCCGGCTTGTTATGCGTCGTAATGCCGATCGAGGTTCGGCCGTCGCGCACCGGAGCGGAGTTTGTCGCCCAGTGTGCGCGATGCAAGACGGCGCCTTGATCGCCCGCGTCTACCTCGAACCAGACCCACCCGCCTTCGTCATTCTCGTTGATGTCAAGGTCAACCTGGGAAGTCACTGGCGTCTCGGAGTCGATGCGGGCCGCGTGCTCCTCACGGATCGTGCCCCGCGCGTTCGACCGTCGGACGATCAGGACAGCCGAGCCGCTCATCGCCACGATCAACGACACCTGGCGAACGGAGGTCCAATGCCGCCAGTAAGAAGCCGGGAAGGCGTTGAAGTACGTCGCAAACGAGGATCTGGTTCCCGGGGTGAGGCGAAGTGATCGGCGGCTAAGCACCTCAAATCGTGGGAGGGCGGCGCTGGCGGTCGCCTCGGGTTCCGGCTCGATATACAGCGGAAGCCGATCGCTGTGCTCGGCCCGGGGGAAAACGATCTTCTGCAGGACGGAGTGCACTTTGATCTCTCAGACGGTGGAAGGCGACGGCGTAGGTCCCCGTGATCCTACCGCCGACGTCGCTCGGTGCGCTGGCGGCTGGGTACGTATGAAGTAGTATCGTCGCGGCATCTGCGCCCGCTGACCGACTACGGTCGGTATCTCTCTCGGAAAAGGTACTCACGCATGGATCTTCTGGTCGTCGGATCGGGCTTCTTCGGCCTCACGATCGCAGAGCGCGCCGCCGCGGCGGGGCGGAAGGTCGCGGTCATCGATAGGCGTTCTCACATCGGTGGCAACGCATACAGCGAGGCCGAGCCGGAAACGGGAATCGAGGTGCACCGGTACGGTGCGCACCTGTTCCACACGTCGAATCCGACCGTGTGGGAGTACGTCAATCGCTTCACGACCTTCACCGACTACGTGCACCGTGTCTACACCAACCACAAGGGTGTCGTGTATCCGCTGCCGATCAACCTCGGCACCATCAACCAGTTCTTCCAGGCCGCGTACGGCCCTGACGAGGCCAAGGCCGTGGTGAACGAGCTGGCGGGGGAGTTCGACACGAAGTCGGCGGCGAACCTCGAGGAGAAGGCGATCGCGCTGATCGGTCGTCCCCTGTATGAAGCGTTCATCCGCGATTACACCGCCAAGCAGTGGCAGACCGACCCGAAGGATCTGCCAGCGGAGGTCATCAGCCGTCTCCCGGTCCGCTACACCTACGACAACCGCTACTTCAACGACACGTGGGAGGGCCTCCCCACCGACGGATACACCGCGTGGCTGGAGCGCATGGCGGATCATCCGAACATTGACGTGAAGCTCGACACCGACTTCTTCGACCCCTCTCAGCCGTTGAACAAGGCGGCGACGGTCGGACAGCTTCCGATCGTCTACACCGGTCCGGTCGATCGCTACTTCGACTACGCCGAGGGAGCCCTGTCGTGGCGCACCCTCGACTTCGAGGAAGAGGTTCTCGAGGTCGGCGACTTCCAGGGCACGTCGGTGATGAACTACGCGGATGCGACCGTGCCCTACACCCGTATCCATGAGTTCAAGCACTTCCACCCTGAGCGGGCTGACCGGTATCCGACCGACAAGACCGTGATCATGCGCGAGTACTCGCGGTTCGCCGAGGGGAAGGACGAGCCGTACTACCCCGTGAATACCCCGCACGACCGTGCGGGGCTCCTGGCGTACCGTGACCTCGCGAAGGGCGAATCCGGCGTCCACTTCGGCGGACGACTGGGCACCTACCAGTACCTCGACATGCACATGGCGATCGGCTCCGCGCTGTCCATGTGGAACAACCAGCTCGCCTAATTTGGCATCGATTAGCTCGTCCGTGCCCACTTACGTCGTCGGGGCCCGGGGAGGCACCCGGCGGTACTTGCACTCGCTGTGGTTGTTGTCCGCCCGCGATCTGCGCGTCCGATACTCCACCAGCGCGCTCGGCTACCTTTGGTCCGTTCTCGACCCGCTCGTGATGAGCGGAATCTATTGGTTCGTCTTCACTCAGGTCTTCGATCGCTCGGTCGGAGAGAGGCCTTACATCGTCTTCCTTATCACGGCCTTGCTGCCGTGGGTATGGTTCAACTCTGCCGTCTCGGACTTCACGCGGGCCTTCCAAAAGGACGCGCGGCTGGTGAGGTCGACCGCCATTCCCCGATCGATCTGGGTCAACCGCATCGTCTTGAGCAAGGGGATCGAGTTCCTCTTTTCGCTCCCGGTCCTCGTTCTCTTCGCCGTTTTCGGTGGGGCCACGGTCTCGTGGGGCATCCTGCTTTTCCCCGTCGGTGTTCTGCTGATGATCATATTTCTCGTCGGGCTCGGGTTGCTCGTCGCGCCGCTGTGCATGTTGTGGAGTGACTTGGAGCGGACCACCAAGTTGATCCTTCGGGCCTTGTTCTACGGCTCGCCGATCATCTACGGGATCAACGACCTTCCCGGTGTCTTTCCCCAGATCGCGGCGTTCAACCCGCTCTCCGGCATCTTCACGTTGTTCCGCGTGGGTTTCTTCCCCGACCAATGGGATGGTGGCGCGGTGGCCATCAGCGCTGGCATGTGCGTCGCCTCCCTCCTCGTGGGGCTGACGGTCTTCCGTTCCTTGGAGCGACCGGTGTTGAAGGAGCTGTGATGATCGAGCCAGCAATCGAGGTCCGTGACCTGGGGGTGCGCTTCCGTCGTAACCGGCGTGGCCGGAGAAGTATCAAAGACCTCTTCGCCGGTGCCCGACGTCGCTCCAGGCCCGACGAGTTCTGGGCGCTTCGCGATGTGTCGTTCACCGTGCAGCCGGGGGAGTCGATCGGGGTTGTCGGGCGGAACGGACAGGGTAAATCAACGCTCCTCAAACTCGTCGCTGGTGTGCTCTTACCAGATGAGGGCCGCGTCTTTCTCAACGGGGGCGTTGCGCCATTGATTGAAATCACGGGCGGGTTCGTGGGCGACCTATCGGTGCGCGACAACATTCGGCTCATGGCGGGCTTGCATGGCATGGCTCGCTCGGAAGTCGACCGACGTTTCGATGGCATCGTTGAATTCGCAGAGCTCGCGGGCTTTGTCGAGACGCCGTACAAGCACCTGTCCAGCGGAATGAAGGTTCGGCTCGCGTTCTCGGTTGTCGCAGAACTCGAAGAGCCTATCCTCTTGGTCGATGAGGTCCTCGCGGTAGGAGACAAGGCGTTTCGCGACAAATGTTACCGCAGGATCGACGATCTATTGGGAAACGGACGCACACTCTTCTTCGTCAGTCATAACGAGAAGGATCTGCGACGGTTCTGTCATCGCGGTCTCTATCTGGACGACCACAAGTTGGCGATGGATGCGCCACTCGAGGACGTGATCAAGCGTTACCACGCCGACAGCGGTGTGGCGACCGACTGAGTCACTCCGCTTGGCGCGGTTCGAGGGGAGCCATCCTCGCGAACGAGCGGTCTCGTGAGATCTTTCTGCCTTCGGCAAGGCCTCGCCAAAGGTGGCTCGTGCCACGGGTTGTGCGCTCTACGAAGAGAAGACGGATGAGCTCCTTGGCGAACGTGAGCGCCGTGCCGATTCCGAACAACACAGGCACGTAGACACCTTCGCTACGGTAATACTGCTTGATGAGTGCTCGGTTGCGCATGATATAAAACCGATAAGTATCGCTTGACGCATTCATGTGGCGAATGCCCATGTCCCATTGCCTAATCGCGCGGGTACGCCGAAGAACGAACTCGTTGACGATCACCGAGGTCGTTTCGCGGGACGCGAGCCAACCGTAGAGCTGATCGTCCCAATAGATAAAAAAGCGGGGGTCGGGAAGACCGATTCGCTGGACGATGTCGCGGTGGATGAACATGCCCTCAAAACACCCCGAATTCATGGGCTTGAATCCGGAGTCATCGAATCCGGCGGGGGCGAAGGGGATGGGGATACCCATGCGCTCGGCGACGCGATACTGCCAGTAGAACTCGCTGCCGTCGTAGTCATACCGGCGACCCTGGATGCTCTTGAACCGACCAGTCCATCGACCCATCTTGGCCAACCCGTCGCTGATCACCTCGACGTCGTCGTCCATCAGCCAGATCCACTCAGATCCGAGCTCGTAGGCTGTGCGAACGCCCTCGCTGAAACCCCCGGAACCGCCGGTATTCTCGGCTAGGCGACGGTAGACAAGCTCGGTGCCGAGGCGCTCGCCAAACGACTCCACGACGGACTCGGTGTCGTCCTCAGACGCGTTGTCGATGATGATGACTCGGCCGGGCTTCGGCTCCATCACGCAGATGCTCTCAAGCAACCTCGAGAGGAGAGCGGAACGATTGAAGGTTACCACCGCGATCGCCGCCGATGCGGGATCGAAAGCGGTCGAGGACGACTGGCTGGGGCGGGGCTCTGCGACGGTCATGGCGGGGTAGATCCTACCCCGCCGACCCCAGGGTTCCCTCGGAGCCCCCGGGCCCGGCGCCCAGGTCCGGCAGACCCTCCGGGTCGAGCCCGGGGGATTCCTCACCGCTGCGAAGGCGCGCCCGCCATGAGCGCGATTGGCCGGCGCGCACCGCGCACAGCACGAGCATCAGCCAGCCCAGGCCCGACAGCGTGAACGACTCGAACATCGAGTCGATGAGGAGGGTGACCAGCATGAGGGGGGTCCAGGCGTAGACGACCGAGCGTCGCTCGCTCGCATCGAGCCATGAGCGCACCAGTGCCGTGCTGCCGAGGGCGACGAAGATGAGCAAGCCCACCCAGCCCAGTTGGAGCAGTACGTCGAAGTAGGCGTTCAGGCCGCTGGCATGGTCGGCGTCGAGCACATAGTTGAGGGCGTTGAAGGGCCATTCGGTGCCGTCCCACGGGCCGTACCAGCCCTGACCTTCGATCGGGGCGAACCTCACGTAGTCGACCATCGTGTTCCACAGCGTCACCCGCGTCGAGAAGTCGGTTCCGGCACCGAGGAACGCGATGATCGGATGGCGGGCGGCATACCCGATCACCAGCCCCACGATGACGATGGCGCCGAGGAACAACTGCACGGCACCCCGCCGCTCGGCGCGCGTATGGCGCACCCACGCCAGGGCGCCGGCCGCGGCGCCGACACCGGCGGCGAGGACGAGGACGGTGGGGGAGTCGCTGAAGAACCCCAGCGCACCCGCGAGGATCACCGAGGTGATCGACACTCCGACGCGCACCGACTGGGTCCGGTACTCGATCAGGAAGGTGATCAACGCCATCACCGCGACGAAGCCCAGCAGGTTGCGGGTGCCGAAGATGCCCTGGATGGACCCCTCCGAGGCGAGGTTGCCCTGCACCCCGAGGAACCGGAACGGCACGTCGAGCAAGATCCCGGAGAGGATCTCGACCCCGAGCGAGACGGCCAGCAGCACCCGTAGCACGTCGCCGAGGGCGCGGACGGTCTGCAACGTGTCTCGCACGTGCCCGATCACGATCGCGAGGAAGGCGACCCCGACCAGGGCGACCCAGTTCCACCAGGTCTCGGAGGAATCCGAACTCCAGAACACGCTCGCCAGCGCCCACGCCACGAACAGCACGACCGAGACCGGCACCAGGCGCACCAGGGAGATTTCGCGACGTCGCGCGACCAGCATCCCGAGCCCCAGGATGCACAGGCCGGCGATGATCGTGACGTAGGTGACCAGTCCTGCGGTGTGTTCGATCAGGAACGATGAGAACACCGCGCCCAGTGCCGCGAGCGTGTACGCGCGCGCGAACGCCGCCGAAGCCAGCAGGCCGGTCAGCCACGCGCCACGCGCGGCGGGGGTCATGGTTCCTGCTTCATGAGGTCGCCACGCTCGATCGCGAGGCGCTGCTCGATCGGGCCCTCCCCGATATGAGGCGACTGCTTGATCTTGAACGCGAACATGACCACGAACATCCAGCCCCACAGCATGAGGGGGTTCGACTCCGAAAAGCCCTGCACGAGCAGGATCGCGCCGGTGAGTGTGGGAAGCAGCGAGAGCGCCGAATACGGGCGGTCATCGCGGAGGTCCCATCGCGGACGGTCGACGGCGAAGAACCAGGAGCGCCACACGAAGGCGAAATACGCCATCCCGATCAGGACGACACCGATGACCCCCAGCTGGAAGAACACGTCGACCCACATGCTGTGCGCCTGCATGACGGTCTGATCGTGATCGATGATCCACCCGTCGATCTGCGCCTCCCACGGCAGCCACGGCGTCGAGTAGCCCCATCCCGCCCAGGGACGCTCGGCCGCGCGAGCCAGGACCGCATCCCAGATCATCTCGCGACCGGTCAGGTCCGTGTCGCGTCCGAGCGCCGAGAAGATCGTGTCGCGGCCGAACCAGAGGGCGAGTCCGCCGCCGAGACCGATCACGGCGTACGCGACGTAGTACTTCGTGCGCTCCCCGGGCCGCTTGGCCGTGCGCATGAGCAACACCGTCGCGAGCACCAACACCGCTCCCGCGAGGGCGAGATAGGCCGTCGCCGACCCGGCGCGGATCAGGAGGTATCCCGCGAGCACGACCCAGAACAGCTGCCAGTGCCGTTTGGGGGACTGCGAGGCGTAGCGGACGGCGAACACGATGATCGCCAGCACGGCCACCATCGCCAGGAGGTTGGCGTTGCCGAACACCCCCTGGATGCGGCCGCCGTCGAACAGGTTGTCGCGCGACCAGTAGACGATCGGGTCGGCGCCCTCCGGTACCGGCGCGAACTGCGGCATGACCGGATGCTGCACGATCACCGAGACGAACACCTCGAACAGCAGCGACAGGGACAACACCCACCGCAACGCCGACGACACGGATCGAACCAGCTCGTGCCACGTGAGCACGCCGCCGACGAAGAGGGCCTGCAGGGTCGTCACCGCGAGCATCGCCCATGTGAGGGCGGTCGCCGCAGGCCACGTCGACCACAGCACCGACACGGCGGCGAAGAAGACGTAGACCAGGGCGTACCACGGGAAGCGACGCCACTGCACGGGCGGGCGGATGACGATCCACAGCGTGACGGACACCGCGGCGGCGATGACGGTGATGGCTCCGGCGATCGCGGCGCCGAACGCGTTCACCCACGACACGCCCGCGATCGCGAGGGTCAGTACGAAGACGCACCACGCGCGCAACAGCAGGTGGCCCGTCTTCTCGCGGGCGGGGGCGGCGGGTGGCGCCGACACCGGGTGTTTCGTGTGGACGGCCATCAGGTGATCAGGTTACCCGGGTTCGTCGCGTGAAACCGGGTGGGTCGTCCCCATAGGCTGGGGGTGTGCTGGTTTCGTTGACGAACACGCCCCGCGACTACGCCTGGGGCTCGACCGACCTGATCGCCCGACTCGAGGGACGCGAGCCCACCGGGCGCCCGGAAGCCGAGGTGTGGCTGGGCGATCACCCCGGCAACCCCGCCGTGACCGGCGACGGGCGCACGCTGGATGCGTGGCTCGCCGAAGACGGGGCGAGCGTCGGGGCGCCCGCGAAGCTGAGCTTCCTGCTGAAGTTGCTGGCGGCCGGCTCGCCACTGTCCATCCAGGCGCACCCGTCGAAAACGCAGGCTGAAGCGGGGTTCGCCCGAGAGGAGCGGGAAGGCATTCCGCGCGACGCCGGGCACCGCACTTATCGCGACGACAACCACAAGCCCGAGCTGATCGTCGCCGTCAGCGACGAGTTCCACGCCTTGGCCGGTCTCCGTCCGCTCGCCGACACCCACCGACTCCTCGCGTTGCTCGGCCCCGCCGGCGCACCCCTGTCGGCACGACTGGAAGACGCGGATGCCGAAATCTCTCTGGCCGACACGATCGCCTGGCTGCTCTCCGGGGACGCCCAGGAGGAGGTCGACGCCCTCATCCACGCCGCCGTGACCGCGGCGCGCGGCACCGAGTTCGACGCCGAACTCGACCTCGTCGCGCACGTCGCCGAGGCGTATCCGTCCGATCCCGGGGTGATCGTGGCGATGCTCATGAACCTCGTCGTGCTCGCGCCCGGGGAAGGGCTGTACGTCCCGGCCGGTGTCCTCCACGCCTACGTCTCCGGCCTCGGGGTGGAGCTGATGGCGGCGAGCGACAACGTGCTGCGCGGCGGACTGACTCCCAAACACATCGACGTCGACGAGCTCATGACCGTCCTCACCCCGGCTCCCGGGCCCGCGCCCCTGGTCTCCGCGGAGGAGGAGGGCGCGGGGCTGTGGCGATATCCGACACCCGCTCCCGACTTCTCCCTGCGGCGCGCGGATGTCACCGCCGACCGCGATGTGTCGGTCGCGGTGCCCGAGACGGCCATCCTGCTCGGCACGACGGGGTCGGTGACGGTGCAAAGCGGTACCGAGGCCGTCGAGCTCACTCCCGGACGGTCGCTGTTGGTGACCCCCGAGGCGGACGGGATCGCGTTGCGCGGATCCGGTACCGCCTTCATCGCGTCCACCGGGGGCGGCGTCGTCGCTCCGTGACTTTTGCGACACGCCGACGGCGCGTCGCAAAGGTTCAACCCGGGGGTGAGGCTTTACGATCTGCGACTTGACCCCGGCGAACTACACCTGTGTAATTATTCCCAACACGCGGACCGGCGTGGGGGGAAACACAAGGTGGGAGAGCAAGATGACGGGTTACCGTTCCGGCGTTCCCGATAACTGGTTCGTCGATCCCGTGCAGCTCGGTGTTCCGGGCGTGCGACGCCCGTCCGAAGGTGACGAGGACAACGCACTCGCGTGGCAGACCGATGCGCTGTGCGCTCAGACCGACCCGGAGGCCTTCTTCCCGGAGAAGGGCGGCTCGACGCGCGACGCCAAGCGCATCTGCACCTCCTGCGACGTCCGAGACGAATGCCTCGAGTACGCCTTGCAGAACGACGAGCGCTTCGGTATCTGGGGCGGACTGTCCGAGCGCGAGCGGCGCAAGCTCAAGCGCCGGGCCAGCTGACCCCCTCCCGCCGCGACACGTTGCGGCCGTCCCGGCGCGTGCGCGCATCCCGCACCGCGTCGCACGAATAGGCTTGCCAGGCCATGCCCTCCCGTGTCCATGCCCTCCTCGTGGTGCGTCCCGAAGGTCGCCCCGCCGCGGCGTTCCACCTGCGACGTACGCTCGCCGCGCTCCAGGAGCAGCGTCGCCCGGTCGACGTCCTGACCATCGTCGTCTGCGGCGACGACCCGGCCGTGCACGAACTCGCCGCCGGCTCCGGTGCCGAGTCGGTGATCACCGCTTCCGCCGGCACCTCCTTCGCCGCCGCCACTGCGCTGGCGACCCACCGGCTCGACGGTGACGCCGTCTGGCTGCTCGCCCAGGACACCGCACCCGAACCCGAGGCGCTGACCCGTTTGGCGGGTGCCCTCGAGCTCGCGCCTTCCGTCGCCTTCGTCGCCCCCAAACTCGTCCGGTGGGACAACCGCTCCGAGATCGTCTCCCTGGGTGTCTCCATGACCGGCACGGGGCGTTCCATCGGGCTCGCCGACGACGAACTCGACCAGGGTCAGCACGACGTCACCCACGACGTCCTCGGTTCCGACGTGCGCGGCATCCTCGTGCGCGCCGACGCCTGGCGCGACCTCGCCGGGCTGGACCCGGCACTCGCCGGCGCCGATGAGGGGCTCGACCTCGCCGTCCGCGCGCGTCTGGCCGGCGCGCGCATCTCGCTGGTGCCCACCGCGCTGGTCGCCGTCGCCGGTGACGGCGTCGCCGGCCTGCCCGCGCCACGCAACGGGCGCGCCCGGCGCCGAGGCGCGCGCGCCGTCCGCACCGCTCAACTGCACCGGCGCCTGGCGTACGCCCCCGCGGCGGCGGTGCTTCCGCACTGGCTCTCCCTCATCCCGTTGGCCCTCTGGCTCTCCGCGGTCTTCCTCGTTCGCAAGCAGCCCGGGCTGGTCCTGCCGCAGTGGGCGGCGGCTGTCGTCGTCGCCGTGCGCATCCCCTCAATCGCACGGTCTCGCTCCCGCATCCGACGGAACCGTCGCGCCTCGTGGGCGCAGATCGCACCGTTGCGCGTCACCGGACATCACCTGCGCCAGCGCCTCGACGAGGACCGCGACGTCGTCGATTCCGCCCCGGTACGCGAAGACCTGCGCTTCTTCAGCGGCGGGGGAGCGTGGCTGGTCATCGGCGCGCTCGCCGTCTCGGTGGCGGCGTTCCCCGCATTGCTGGCTTGGCCCGTCCTCGGCGGGGGCGCCCTGGAACCGCTCCGCACGACGGTCGCGCAGCTGTGGGCGGACGCGGCATACGGACTGCGTCCGATCGGATGGGAGACCATCGGCGCCGCCGATCCGTTCTCGGCGCTGGTCGCCGTGCTCGGATCTCTCTCCCCGTTCGAGCCGTCGCGCGCGCTCGTGGTGCTGTGGATCCTCGCCCTCCCGCTTGCGGCGTTGGGCGGATGGTTCGCCGCGGTCCGCGTCACCGACCGTGGCGCGCTGCGGGTGATGGTGGGGACGATGTGGGCGCTCGCGCCGATGTTCCTCGTCGCCCTCGTGGACGGACGCCCGACGGCCGTTCTGGTCCATTTGCTGTTGCCGTGGTTGTTCTACGCCGGATCCATCGCCCACCGGACCTGGGTCGCGTCGGGGGTGGCGTCGCTACTGCTGGCGGCCGTCGTCGCGTGCGCGCCGTCTCTGGCGCCGGCCTTCGCGGTGCTCTGGACGGCCGCGATCATCTTGTCGGTGGTCATGCGGGGCGGAAACGGCGTCGCCCGCCTCATCTGGCTCGTCGTGCCCACCGTGGTGATGTTCGCGCCGCTGATCATCGATCAGGTGCGCGCCGGGGACGTGTTCGCGCTGTTCGCCGATCCGGGTGTTCCCTGGGCGGGCCCCCAGGTGGGTGCCGACCCGACCGGCCGAGGCCTCTTGGCCGCCGGCATCCCGACACCCGACATGGCCGGCTGGGAAGGGTTCCTTCCCGGCGCCACGATCTGGTGGGTCCCGCTCCTGTCGGCGCCCGTCGCGGTGCTCGCCCTGTTCGCCCCGCTCACCCAGCGTTGGGCGGCCGGCGTGACGCTGCTCGTCGTCTCCGCGCTGGGCTTCGGTACCGCCTTCCTCGCCGTGGGCATCGTGGTGGCCTTCGACCAGGCGCTCAGCATCGCGGTGTGGCCGGGCAGCGGGCTCAGCCTCGCCTGGATCGGCGCGGTCGGCGCGGCCGCGGTCTCCCTGGACGCAGGATTGGCCCCACGCCTCGCCGCCGCACGCGGGTCCCTCGCGCTCGTGGCCACACTCGCCGTGATCGTCCTCGCCGTACCGTCGCTGACCGCGATGGCCCGCGAGGCGAGCAATCTCACCAACGGACCCGAGAGCACCCTGCCCGCCTATGTCGCGGCGGAGGGTCGCGATGACCCGAACGTGGGCACCCTCGTGCTGACCCCGCAATCCGACGGTGGGCTGTCGGCGGAGGTCGTCTGGGGCGCTAGTGAGACGCTCGGCGGTCAGACGACGCTGATGTCCACCCGCACCGTCCCCAGCGCGGCCGACCGAGAGCTCGCCGACGTCGCCGTCGATCTGGTCACCTCCACCGCCGACGACGCCGTCGACCGGCTCGCCGCGCACGGAGTCGGGTTCGTCCTGCTCGCCACCCCCGCCGATCCCGAGGCCTCCGGGGCACGCGAACT
Source organism: Microbacterium aquimaris (assembly GCF_039531285.1). Lineage (NCBI taxonomy): Bacteria > Bacillati > Actinomycetota > Actinomycetes > Micrococcales > Microbacteriaceae > Microbacterium > Microbacterium aquimaris. The sequence goes on from NZ_BAAAPT010000001.1 coordinate 1,836,760, forward strand.
CCAGCTGTCGGCCACGACCGCGCTCGACCAGCGAGACGGACTCGACCCCGTCGGCGACACGAGCAAGGGAGTCCTGTGGCGCGTGGCCGATGACATCACCCCTCGCGCCGACGCGCCCCTGTGGGTCGCGCAGGTGGCCGCCGGTGTCGGCGCCGCCCAACTGCTCGTCGTGGTCATCGCGCTGCTGTTGGCCCTCCCCACCGCCGCGTCGCGCCGCGGCGCTCGCCGGACGTCGCGCATCGTGGGACCGTATTGGCAGGAGGGCACATGAGTGACAAGCGCACCTTCCGCTGGGCGACCACGAGCGCCCGGATGCTCGGCGGAACCCTGGTGGGTGCCGCGTTCGTGATCGCCGTGGTCACAGCGGTGTCCGTGCCGTGGCCCGAGATCGACCGATCGGCGCCGTCCATTGAGGAATACCCCGCCGCCGACCAGAGCATCGCCGCGTGTACCGGCGACCTGCTTGCGACCGGCCGGGACGTCGAAGACGCGGGCGAGATCGTCTCGGCAGCCGATGCGACCCTCACACTCGGAACGAGCGTTCCCGACACCGACCCGGAGGTCTCCGACCTGCCCGCGGACGCCCTCGGCGACGAGCAGAGCGCATCCGCCGTCGTCGCCGCCCCGGACGGCGAGGTCCGCGTCGATGTGGCCGGTGCCGGCGCCGCGACCGTGTCCGACGAAGACCTCCGCGGGTACGCCGCATCGCCCTGTCGCGCGGCGCTCATGGAATCCTGGCTGGTCGCAGGGTCCACCGCAACGGGCGCGGCCGACCTCGTGCTGCTGACCAATCCGGGAGAAGTGGCAGCGACCGTGCAGCTGACCGTCTACGGTGCGCAGGGTGAGACGCAGCCCCCCGGCGGCGCCGACGTGGTCGTGGCCGCGGGGACGCAGCGCATCGTGCCGCTGGCAGGCCTCATCCTCGGCGAGGCGAGCCCCGTCGTCCGCGTCACCGCCGTCGGGGCGCCCGTGCAGGCGTCGGTGCAATCGAGCATCACCCGCGGACTCATCGCCGGAGGCGTCGAACAGACCACCGCCGTCGCAAGCCCCGACACCACCCAGGTGATCACCGGCATCAGCGTCGCCGAGGCGCCCGCCGACGGTGGCGAGGCGGGCACGGTGCTGCGGATGCTCGCGCCGTCCGGCGACACCACCGCGAACATCCGCGTCACCGCGGCCGACGCGGTGCAGCCCGTGGTGCTCGAGCGATCGATCGAGCTGACCGGAGGAGTTCCCGCAGAAGCCGAGCTCGGCGGTCTCGATGTCGGGCAGTACACCGTCGAAGTCACCGCGGAGACCGAGATCGTCGCCTCCGTGTGGCAGAGCACCGGATCGGGCGAGGCGGCCGACTTCGCCTGGTACATGCCTGCGCCGTCCCTCGGCGCACCGACCACCTTCGCCACGCCCGCCGGTCCGGAACCTCAACTGACCCTCGCGAACGTGACCGACGCGGACATGACGATCGACCTCGCCACCGTCGACGGCGAGCAGTCCCAGCAGGTCGTCGTGGCCGCCCACACATCCACGACGGTGCGCCTGACCGCGCGAACCGTCTACCGCATCGACGACGGCGGAGGCGGTGTGCACGCCGGCCTGTCCCTCTCCGGAGACGGCGCGCTCGCCGGATACCCGGTGTGGCCGTCGGAGGCCGCCTCCGACGCGATCGTCGTCTACCCCTGACCCGCCGCGCGACCTCCCCGACGCTGACAGCGGAGCGGTGTGGGTGGAAGCGGGACGACGCGTGGGGACGTGTGGAGACGACAGGTCGTGACTGTGGAGCCGGCGGAGGAAGCCGGCGTTGCGGAACGGGAGCGGCCGGGCGATGGCTCAGAAGTATCGGAAGCGCTCCGGGCCGAGGTCCCACGGGTCCATGCCCAGATACTCGGCGGCGGCGCGGAACACGCAGCTTTCGATCATCATGCGCCGATGGAGGTCGTCATCGCGGTGCAGGTGGCTGAGTCTTTCGATGGGAAGCCGCCACACGATGATGCGTCGGCGCGTGGTGTCGACGGTCCAGCGGGGGATGCCGAGCTCCCCGCTCTCCCCGGGCATGTCGCCGATTTCGAAACTCACGTCGCGCAGCTCGTCCCACGCCGAGCGCAGGAACTCCGCCGCCGCCCCCACGGCCAGGTCGAAGCGTTCGATACGCGTATCGATCGGCGGCAACGGCGGCCGCACGATCGGACTGCGCCCCGTGCGGCCGTGCCGACCGTGCCGGGCGGGCCTGCGCGAGGGGGTCGCGGCGGGCTTCGCACGTCTCCAGGCCATGGCCCCATCCTAGGTGCGCGGCGCGGCATCCGGACCTGCGTCGTGCCGCCTCGCTAGGGTGGCAACGATGCGCGAGAGACTCTGCTCCAAAGTGGGATGCGCCCGCGAGGCGGTGTCGACCCTGACGTACGACTACGGCGATCAGATGGCCGCGCTCGGACCCCTCGGACGCGCGAACGATCCGCACGCGCACGACCTGTGCGCCGCGCACACCGATCGTCTGTCGGTTCCGCGCGGCTGGGTCGTCATCCGGCACGAGACCCTGCAGGTCTGACCCGGGCGGCTGCGCGTCGGATACGCGTGGGAAGATATCCCCATGTCCTCCGACACCGCCGCGCCCACCCGCACCGCCCTCGATCACGCCGTCCGCGATCTGTCGCTGGCCGATGCGGGGCGCCATCAGCTGCGACTGGCCGAGAACGAGATGCCCGGTCTCATGGCGCTTCGGGAGGAGTTCGGTCGATCGAAGCCGTTGACGGGCGCGCGGATCGCCGGATCGCTGCACATGACCGTGCAGACCGCCGTTCTGATCGAGACTCTGGTCGCCCTCGGTGCGCAGGTGCGTTGGGCCAGCTGCAACATCTTCTCGACCCAGGACGAGGCGGCGGCGGCGGTCGTGGTCGGGCCGGACGGGACCGTCGACGAGCCGCGGGGCGTCCCGGTGTTCGCGTGGAAGGGCGAGACCCTCGAGGAGTACTGGAACCTCGCCGACCGCATCTTCGACTGGTCCGCGGAGGGCTTCGACGGGCCCAACCTCATCCTCGACGACGGGGGCGACGCAACCCTGTTGGTGCACAAGGGCGTCGAGTTCGAGAAGGCCGGCGCGGTGCCGGATGCGGTTCCGGGTGACTCTGAGGAGTACCGGATCGTGCTCGACACGTTGCGTCGCAGTCTCGCCCGTGACCCGCAGCGCTTCACCCGCATGGCTTCCGGCATCCTCGGCGTCACCGAGGAGACCACGACCGGTGTGCACCGCCTTTACGAGCTCGCGGCGTCGGATCGTCTGCTGTTCCCCGCGATCAACGTCAACGACTCGGTGACCAAGTCGAAGTTCGACAACGTGTACGGCATCCGTCATTCCCTCCCCGACGGCATCAACCGGGCCACCGACGTGCTGATGGGCGGCAAGGTCGCCTTCGTCGCCGGCTACGGCGACGTGGGCAAGGGCGCCGCGGAGGCCCTTCGTGGGCAGGGTGCGCGCGTCATCATCGGCGAGGTCGACCCGATCTGTGCCCTGCAGGCGGCGATGGACGGTTACCAGGTCGCGCGCCTGGACAGCGTCGTCGGCGAGGTCGACATCGTCATCACCGGGACCGGCAACCGCGACGTCGTCACGGCCGATCATCTCCTCGGCCTCAAACACCTCGCGATCGTCGGCAACGTCGGCCACTTCGACAACGAGATCGACATGGCCGGGCTCGAGGCGCTCGACGGCGTGGAGAAGATCGAGATCAAGCCGCAGGTGCACGAGTGGCGCCTGCCGACCGGCCGTAGCGTGCTCGTGCTCAGCGAGGGGCGTCTGCTGAACCTCGGAAACGCGACGGGACACCCTTCGTTCGTGATGAGCGCATCCTTCGCCAATCAGGTGCTGGCCCAGATCGAGCTGTACCTGCGGCCGGAGCAGTACCCGCTCGGTGTGTACGTGCTGCCGAAGGTGCTCGACGAGAAGGTCGCGCGGCTGCACCTGTCCGCGCTCGGAGTGGAGTTGACCGAGCTGACCGAGGCGCAGGCGGCTTACTTGGGTGTGCCGGTCGAGGGGCCGTACAAACTCGACCACTACCGGTACTGACCGCTCCCGGTACTGACCGCTCCCGCGCGACGCGCTCTGCGCGGCCTCATGACCTCCCGCGGACTCATCACCTCCCGCGGACTCATCACCTCCCGCGGACTCGCCCGACCTGCCCGGGCTGCGGTGTGGGGGCGTGTTGCCCGCCGGGCGGAGGGCGTCAGGCGTCGAGGCCCCGGGTGAGGCCCGCGACCCGCTGTTCCTGGAGGTCGAGAGCGCGCGCTTCTCGGTCGCGGCGCACGGCGACCACCGCCCGCACGAAGGTCTCCGGGTCGGCCTGCGGCACGGGGGAGACGTAGGGTGCGGCGTCTTCGGTGAGGGACAGTGCGACACGCTGACGCGCGCTCGGCATCATGTGGTCGGCCTGTCGGACGAACTGGGCCATCCGGCGCGACAGCCCCGCCGGCAGATGGGCGACGTCGGCGGTCTCGCCCCAGGCCGCCAGCGTCGGGGGCACTCCGGGGGCGGGCTCGGGCAACGGCGGGGTGCGGGTGCGTTCGGAGAAAGTACCGGCGAGGAGATCACCCAGTCGCTGCGACCGGGGCGTGAACGCCCCGACGACGGCGGCCAATCCTCCGAGGGTCAGCCAGATCTCCAGGACTCCGGTCAGCGAGCGGATGAACGCCTGACGGAATCCGGAGGCACCGCCGTCGGTGCGCACGATCCGCGCGCCCACGGCGAGCTTGCCGAGCGAGCGACCGTGGGTGGCGGTCTCCACCGTCGTGGGCACGACCACCATGACCAGCACGACCACGGCGATCGTCAGGATCGGGACGACGCTCACCTCCAGCAGGCCCAGATTGCCCAGCCACCCCAAGATCGCCGCGAGCAGCAACAGGATCGCGATCCCCAGCACGAAATCGATCAGCGCACCGAGGGCCCGGAGGAAGAAACCGACCGGCTGGACATCGAGGGCGACTGCTTCGCCGGTGAGCACTTCATCCTGGTGGATCTGCACGACCTCCCGCTGCGCGACGGTCGGCGCGGGGGTGCTCATGGGTACAGTTAACCAGGTGGACCTCGACGCGCTGACAGCCGCTCGGCGCGCGGAGTGGGAGCGGTTGGAAACGCTCGGGCGCACGCGCCGCCCGAGCGGCCCCGAGGTGGATGAGCTGGTGACCCGCTACCGCTCCGCCAGTGCCGATCTCGCCGAGATCAAGACCTCGGCGGGCCGCACACCCCAGGGCGATCACGTGTCGACGATGCTGTCCCGCGCACGTCTGCGCCTGACCGGTGCGCCGGAGAACGTGCTGCGGCAGATCCCACGATTCTTCGTGCTACAGCTGCCGGCGGCGTTGCATCGACTCCGCTGGACCACGCTGGTGATCGCGGTCGCGTTCGTCTCGATCGGTGCTGTCGTCGCGGCGTGGGTGGCGGGCGATCCCGCGCTCGTGGCCTCGCTCGGTCCGCAGGCAGCCCTCGAACAGTACGCCGAGAACGACTTCACGGAGTACTACTCCGAGAACCCGGCGGCGGTGTTCGCCGGCACCGTGTGGACCAACAACGCCTGGATCGCGGCGCAGTGTGTGCTTTTCGGCGTCACCGGTTTCTGGCCGATCATGGTGCTCGTGCAGAACGCCGTGGGGGTGGGGACGGCCGCGGCGATCATGTTCGCCTTCGGGCGGGGAGACGTCTTCGTGCTCTACATCCTCCCGCACGGTCTGCTCGAGCTGACCTGCATCTTCGTCGCCGGTGCGGCGGGCCTCCACATCTTCTGGGCCTGGGTGGCGCCGGGCCGGCGGTCCCGGGGACAGGCGCTCGCCGAGGCCGGACGCTCGCTCGCGACCGTCGCGCTCGGACTCGTCCTCGTCCTCGGCGTCGCCGGCATCCTCGAGGGGTTCGTCACGGCGCAGCCGTGGCCGTGGGCGGTCAAGATCGGGATCGGCGCGGTCGCGCTCGGGGCGTTCGTGTTCTACATGGTTTTCGTCGGCGGACGGGCGCGCCGGGCCGGTGAGACCGGCGACCTCACGGAATACGAGGCCGGCACACCCACCCTCTACGCGGGCTGAGCCTGCGTGGCTTCGCCGTCGAAGAGCGCCCGGTAGGCGAATCCGGCGAGCAGGGCGCCGACCAGGGGGAACACCAGGAACACCCACAGTTGGGCCAACGCCTCGCCCCCGCCGTACACGGCCGTCGCCAACGAGCGGGCCGGATTGACCGATGTGTTGTCGACGGGGATGCTCACCAGGTGGATGAGGGTGAGGGACAGGCCGATGGCGAGACCGGCGAACCGGGTGCCCCGCGAGGGGTGCGTGACCCCGAGGATCACCAGCAGGAACAGCCCGGTGAGGATGACCTCGATGATGATCGCCGCCGGCATCCCGAACCCGCCGGGGGACAGCGCTCCCCAACCGTTGCTTGCGAACCCGCCGTCCTGGGCCGCCGGCAGCCACCCGGGAGGCCCGAACAGCCCGATCAGGACCAGGAGGGTGGTGGCCACCAGGCCACCGACGATCTGTGCGCCGATGTAGGCGAGGGTGCCCCGCCACGGGAACCGGCCGGCGGCGGCCAAGCCGAGTGTGACGGCGGGATTGAAGTGTCCGCCGGAGATCGGACCGAACGCGTAGGCGCCCATGATCACGGCCAGGCCCACCGCGAAGGATGCGGCGACGTAGACGATGCCGGGTGCGAAGGCGCGTTCGGCGTCGGCGAAGTGGCTCGCGAACAGTGCTGTTCCGATGAGGCCGAAGACGAGAAGGAAGGTTCCGAACCCCTCCGCGGCGAGTTTGGCGCCGAGGGTCGGTCCGCCCGGTGGCGGGGTGTGGTCGAGCGGAGTGGGGGCGACCTTCTTTTCCGGACGCGGGTCGTTGTTCATCGCGCCTCCTTTCTCGGTGCGGCCAGGGTACTGCCGGATGAGGTGGACGGCCGGTAACCGGAGGGCGACGAATCGGCGACGTTGTTTTGACTTGATCAAAACAGCGATAGACTGGTGCCATGACCAGCGCAGACGAGATCGACGTCGACGCGTCGCTGCGTGCTGCCGGTCTGCGTGTCACCGACACGCGGCGGGCCGTCTTCTCCGCCCTGCGCGGAGCCGCACACGTGGCGGCCGAGCCGCTGTTCGACCGCGTGCGCGAGACCCTCCCCGGGACGAGCAAACAGTCCGTGTACAACGCACTCGGCGACTTCGTCGACGCGGGTATCGCCCGACGGATCGAGCCGGCCGGGCTCGCGGGGCTCTACGAGCTCCGGGTCGGTGACAACCACCATCACCTGGTGTGCACCGCGTGCGGCCGGGTCGAAGACGTCGACTGCGTCACCGGGGCCGCGCCGTGCCTGCACCCCTCCGACACCCGCGGATTCGCGGTGCGCGCGGCCGAAGTCACCTTCTGGGGCGTCTGCGCCCGCTGCGCCGCACCCGGCGAACCATGAACCTGACCTCCGTCCACCCTCGTCCTCAGGAAGGAAACCCATGACGAACGCTGACGAGAACCCCGCCGGCATCGGCGCCGACACCGAGATCGACCAGTCGGTCACCGACATCGACACCCCCGAGAGCGAGCGTGCCGACGGCGAGACCCGTCCGAGCCCCAACGACACCCCCGCGGGGAGTTGCCCCGTCATCCACGGCGACCAGCCGCACCCCACCGCCGGTGACGCGAACCGCGTCTGGTGGCCGAACCAGCTGAACCTCAAGGTTCTGGCGAAGAACCCGGCCGTGGCGAACCCGCTCGGCGAGGACTTCGACTACAAGGCGGCCTTCGAGAGCCTCGACCTGGCCGCGGTGAAGGCCGACATCGCCGAGGTGATGACGACCTCGCAGGACTGGTGGCCCGCCGACTTCGGGCACTACGGGCCGCTGATGATCCGCATGGCGTGGCACAGTGCGGGCACGTACCGCATCACCGACGGCCGCGGCGGCGGCGGTGCCGGGCAGCAGCGATTCGCCCCGCTCAACAGCTGGCCCGACAATGTCTCGCTCGACAAGGCCCGTCGACTGCTGTGGCCGGTCAAGAAGAAGTACGGCAAGAGCCTGTCGTGGGCGGACCTGATGATCCTCGCGGGAAACGTCGCTCTCGAGGACATGGGATTCGAGACTTTCGGCTTCGCCGGCGGTCGCGCCGACGTGTGGGAGCCGGACGCCGACGTCTACTGGGGCCCGGAGACCACGTGGCTCGGAGACGAGCGCTACAGCGGTGACCGCGACCTGGAAAAGCCCCTCGCCGCCGTGCAGATGGGACTCATCTACGTCAACCCCGAAGGTCCCAACGGCAACCCCGACCCGATGGCCTCGGCACGCGACATCCGCGAGACCTTCGGTCGTATGGCCATGGACGACGAGGAGACCGTCGCGCTGATCGCCGGTGGGCACACCTTCGGGAAGACCCATGGTGCAGCGCCCGACACGAACATCGAGGACAACCCGGAGGCCGCGGGCCTGGAGATGCAGGGCCTGGGTTGGAAGAACAACTTCGGCACCGGCAAGGGCGATGACACGATCACCTCGGGTCTCGAGGTCACCTGGACCTACCACCCGACCCGCTGGGACAACGAGTTCTTCCACATCCTCTACGCCTACGAGTGGGAGCTGATGACCAGCCCCGGCGGCGGCCACCAGTGGCGCCCGGTCGACGGGGGCGGAGCCGACATGGTCCCGCTCGCGCACTCCGACGGGCGACGCGAGCCCCGCATGCTCACGAGCGACCTCGCGCTGCGCACCGACCCCGCGTACGACGCGATCTCGCGCCGCTTCAAGGACGACCCGAAGGCGTTCGCGCATGCCTTCGCCCGGGCCTGGTTCAAGCTCACCCACCGTGACATGGGGCCCAAGACGCGCTACCTCGGCCCCGAGGTGCCCGCCGAGGACCTCATCTGGCAGGACCCGGTCCCCGCCGTCGACCACGACCTGATCGACGCCGACGACGCCCGCGCCCTCAAGGCGCAGATCCTGGACTCGGGACTCACCGTCGCCGAGCTCGTCGGCACCACGTGGGCCGCTGCGTCCAGCTTCCGCGGGAGCGACAAGCGCGGTGGCGTCAACGGTGCCCGCATCCGACTGGCGCCGCAGAAGGACTGGGAGGTCAACAACCCGGCCCAGCTGCAGAAGGTGCTCGACGTGCTCGAGGGCATCAAGGCGTCCTTCGACCAGGGCCGCACCGACGGCAAGAAGGTCTCCCTGGCCGATCTCATCGTGCTCGCCGGGAACGCGGCCGTCGAGAAGGCCGCCCGTGACGGAGGGGTCGAGGCCGAGGTGCCCTTCCACCCCGGTCGCACCGACGCGAGCGCGGAGCAGACCGATGCGGCGTCGTTCGAGTACCTCGAGCCGGCCGCCGACGGGTTCCGCAACTATTACGGACCCAAGGCGACCATGCCCGGGGAGTACCACCTCATCGACAAGGCGAACCTGCTCACCCTGTCGGCACCCGAGATGACGGTCCTCGTCGGTGGCATGCGGGCGCTCGGCGCCAACTGGGACGGCTCCGACCACGGCGTTTTCACCCGTCGCAAGGGTGTCCTGTCGAACGATTTCTTCGTGAACCTGCTGGATCTGGGCACCACGTGGAAGCCGCTCGACAAGGGTGCGCACGCGTTCATGGGAACCAAGGACGGATCCGGAGAGCCGGTGGGCGTCGGCACCCGCGCGGATCTGCTGTTCGGTTCGAACTCCGAGCTGCGAGCGCTCGCCGAGGTCTACGCCAGCGATGACGCGAACGAGAAGTTCGTGCGCGACTTCGTCGCCGCCTGGGGCAAGGTCACCGAGCTCGATCGCTTCGATCTCGTCTGAGTCCCCGACCCCGGAAGGGCCCGCCGCCGATCATCGGTGGCGGGCCCTTCCGCCTTCCCGTACCCGGGGCGGGGGTCAGAGACGACCGGCTGCTTTGAGGGCGAGATAGCGGTCTGCGATCCGCGGCGGGAGGGCATCGGGTCCGTCGGCGATGGCATCGCCTCCCGCCCGGCGGATCGCCTCGGCCACGCGAGACGCCTCGAACGCGCCGCGCTCACGTGCGGCGGCGAGGTAGACCTCCACCGCATCCTCCCGGGCGGGGCGGTCCTCGGCGTGGTCGGTCACGGTGCCGACGACGACCTGCGCGCGCGCGGTCATCCCCGGGAGGGTGCCGAGGAAACCCCGGGAGGCGTCCACGTCATCCTGCGCGGTCAGGAGCACCACCAGCGCCGGGCGTGTGGTCAATGCGCGTACCTGGGCGTGCGCGGCGTCCCAGTCGGTGTCGATGAGCTGCGCCTCGACCCCCGCCATCGCATCCACCATCGTCGACAGCAGCGCCGCCCCGTCGACCCCGGTCACCCGTGCCCGGACGACACGGTCGAACATGACCAGGTGCACGTGGTCGCCGGCTCGTGCCGCGAGCGCCGCCAGCAACAGGGCGGCCTCCATCGCGGCGTCCAGCCGGGTGCCGTCACCCACGCGCGCGGCGGCCGTGCGACCGGTGTCGATGACGATCACGACGTGACGGTCGCGCTCGGGCCGCCACGTGCGCAGCATCGTCGTGCCGGCGCGGGCGGTGGCGCGCCAATCGATCGATCGCACGTCGTCGCCGCGGACGTACTCCCGCAACGAATCGAACTCGGTGCCCTGTCCGCGCACCTGGATGCTCGTGTTTCCGTCCAGTTCGCGCAGACGTGCGAGACGGGAGGGCAGGTGGCGCCGGGACGTGAACGGGGGCAGCACCCGCAGCTCGCCGGTGGAGGGGATGATGCGTTGCCGACCGGCCAGGCGAAGCGGGCCGTCCGAGCGCACCACCACCATCTCGCTGACGAGGCGTCCGCGGCGTCGGGGGAGGAGAGGGATGATCAGTTCCCGTCGCTCGCAGGCGGGGATCTCCAGCGCGAGCCGTGGGGAGGGGGCCCCGGCGGTGGGCTGCCAGGCATCACGGAGCCGGCCGCGCAGCAGCCGTGAACCAGTGTTGGTGATCCACAGTCGCGTGTCCGTCGGCGAGCCGAGCAGCGCCTTGACCGGCGCGCCGCGCGTCACGTGCAGCGCGCGGGGCGAGGGGGCGGCGACGGCGTCGACCACCATCAGCACCGAACACAGCAGTACCCACCCCGCGAGGGTGAGCCACGGATCCACACCCGGCACCGACAGTGCCGTCACCGGCAGGAAGCCGGCGGCGACCAGCACGGACAGGCGCCACGTGACGAACATGCTCAGACCGGTACGCGGGTCTGGCGCACGACTGAGGCGAGGACGGAATCGACCGAGACGCCTTCCAGCGCCGCGTCGGGGCGGAGCCGGATGCGGTGGCGCCACGTGGGGACGAGCATCGTCTGCACGTGGTCGGGGGTGATCGCCGGATACCCGCCGAGCCACGCCCACACCTTGGCGGCGGCCAACAGGGCGGTGGTGGCGCGCGGGCTGGCACCCAGCTGCACCGACGGGCTGTGACGCGTGGCCTGCGCCAGGTCGACGACATAGCCCAGCACGTCGTCGTCGACGCGCACCGCCGCCGCGGCACGCTGGGCGGCGTGGATCTCGTCGATGGTCACCACAGGCGCCAGACCGGCGGCCGCGAGGTCGCGCGGGGAGAACCCGTCGGCATGGCGGCGCAGCACGGCCACCTCGGCGTCGCGCTGTGGCAGGTCGACGATGAGCTTCAGCAGGAATCGGTCCAGCTGCGCCTCGGGCAAAGTGTACGTTCCCTCGTGCTCGACGGGGTTCTGGGTGGCTGCGACCAGGAACGGGTCGGGGAGGGCCCGGGAAACGCCGTCGGTGGAGACCTGCCGTTCCTCCATCGCCTCCAGCAACGCCGACTGCGTCTTCGGGGGCGTGCGGTTGATCTCATCGGCGAGGACGATGTGCGTGAACACGGGGCCTTCACGGAACTCGAACTCGCCGGTGCGCGCGTCGTACACGAGTGACCCCGACACGTCTCCGGGCATCAGGTCGGGGGTGAACTGGATCCGTTTGGTGTCGAGTCCGAGCGCACGGCTGAAGGCCCGCACGATGAGCGTCTTGGCGACGCCGGGAACACCTTCCAAGAGGACATGGCCGCGCCCGAGGAGGGCGATGAGCAGGCCGGTGACGACACCGTCCTGGCCGACCACCGCCTTTCCCACTTCGAGGCGTACGCGGTTCATCGCCGCGCGCAGGTCGTCGTCACGGAGGGTCTCGTCGGTCACGTCCGGGTCCTTTCACCAGGGGCGTACAGCCGTGCGCGCACGGCGGATTCGAGGCCGCGCAAGCGGTCGGAGAGCTCCACGAGCTCACCGTCGCCGCGGGGGATCTCATCGATCAGAAGTGCGCGGATCACGCGTCGGTCGCCGCCCAGCAACTCGGCCACCGCATCAGCCACGCGCTCCGGCGGGTCGGCGGCACCGAGCCCGACGAGGCCGGCGAGCCGGCGCACGGCACCGCGGCGTAGCTGCGCGGCGGCGTGCGGCGCGTCGTGCGCGGAGGCGTACAGGCGGCCCCGGCCTTCATCGGTCTCCCGCGCGCGCACCGTCACCGGCAGTCGCTCGGCGACCAGGGGACCGAATCGACGGCCGCGCGCGATGCCGGCGACGATGCCGGCCAGCACGAGCAGTGTGATGGCGGGGGTCACCCACGGCGGCGTCAGCTCCCCCAGGGTGGGGTCGGTGACCGGCAGGTCGCTGTCGCCGGCGCTCGCGACATACCAGATCACCCGTTCGTGCGAACCGAGCAGGCCGAGGGCGAGAGCGGCGTTCCCGGCGTCGGCCAGCGCGTCGTTGGTGAACACGCCGTCGGCGTCGACGGCGGTGTGCGGGCCGGAGACCAGCAGACCGTAGGCGTCCCCGTCGCGATAGCAGGCGGTGGCCGATCCGCCTGCGGTGAACAGACCCTGCACCGCCGCGCGGTCTGCGCGCAGGGCGGCCGGCAGGTCGCACGCGGGCGCCAGATCCGCCGTGGCGAAACCGGCCGGTACCGCGCCGTCGAAGTACCCGCGCAGAATCCGCGACGCGGGGTCGCCGAACACGGTCGTCGTCGCGGCGCCCGCGAGTGCGGCGACCGCGTCGTCGGACAGCTGCGGTGTGTCGGGGAGGAAGAGGGTCGCCGGTTCCCCGGCGAGGGACTCGAGGGCCTCCTCCCATGACCGGGTGACCGTGACGTCCACGCCGTTCGCGCGCAGGATCTCGACCAGGGCGCGGGTGCCCGCGGGGCCGGCGGAGTCCGGGTCGAGTGCCCCCCTCTCGGCGCGCTGGCCGATGCCGGCCAGAAGGGATCCGACGAGGCCGACGACGAGGAAACCGACCGCGATGACAAGCCAGGCGAGGACCGCGCGGCCGCGCCGCGGCGGTGCCTCCAGGACGGTCATGTCGTGACCGCCGGCAGCGCCACGGGACGGGCGGAGGTCAAGGTCTCGTCGAGACGGGAGATCTCCCGGTGGAGTTCGGCACTACCGGGGCGCCGCAGGTAGCGCACGTCGTCGAAGCCGTCCGCGGCGGCTTCGAGGGCGTCGGCCGAGGAGGGGAAGACGGCGGCCGCCGAGCGCGCGAAAGCGTGGACGGTCGCTCCGGGGGGTGCGTCGACGACCCCGCGCTCGGTGAGACCGCGTGCGAGGGCGCGGAACCGCAGCACGACCGCGTCGTCCCATCGGCCGCGAGATGCGGCCGCGTCCGCCTCGACGCGCAGGTCGTGCGCGGTTCGGGCCTCGGGTTCGCCGAACAGTACGGCGGTGCGATCGACGCCCCGGCGTGTGGCACGCGGTGCGCCCCAGATCACGAGTGCGGCGACGAGGAGGATGACGACCACCGCGACGGCGACCACGGCGAAGACCGATTCCCATCCCGCCGGGATCTCGGGGTCGAGGAGATCGGCGAGGAATTCGGCGACGCCGCGGGCGAACAGGTCGAACGGCGTCGGCTGCGCCTCGGCGTAGACGGGGCGCGAGAGCTCTTGCTCAGCCCAGCGACGTGCTTCGTCGTCGTCGGGAGTCAGCGGCGGCACCGCGGCCGTCGCGGCCGACCATGCGGGGGAGATCACTGCCGTGGCGGCTCGTCCGTCGCGCCGGACGGCGGGGTCGCCGGCGGCGGGGTGGGGTGCTGTCCGTACGGGGGCGGAGCGGGGTGTGGTGCGTACGGCACGTGCGGCGGGACGGGGGTGTTCGCGTACGGTCGCGACGGCGCCGCACGGCCGACACCGACCAGATACGGGTCGGGGAGCACCTGCTCGCCCGCGTCGCGTCTGTCCACGTACGACAGCAGATCGAGGTCGAGGCCCTCATGGCGCATGCGGCAGTCGATGTAGATGATCGCCGCCGAGGTCGACTGCACGACCACCGCGACGGCCTGGATGACCAGTGTCACGATCTGGGCTGCGACGGTGGTCACCAGCAGGGTGATGAGGGCGGCTGCATCCGGATCCCCGGTGGGGGCGAAGACCGTGGTCAGCCCGGTGCCGAGGAACGTGAACGGCAGACTCACGACCTGGGCGACGGCGCCGAAGGTGAACGAGATCAGGACGATCACGCCGAGCGCGGGCCAGAACCGGCCGCGGGTCAGGCGCCACGACCGGGCGATCGCCGTGCCGATCCGGGCGTTTTCGAGGATGATCGCGGACGGGACCAAGAGCAGCTTCACCGTGAGCCACAGCGTCAGCGGGATGGCGCCGAGTACGAGCAGGACTCCGAGGGCGATCGCGACCGGGACCGCGGCGAGCCCGATCAGGACCAGGGCCCCCACGCCGATCGCGATCAGCACGGCGACGGCGAGGGTGAGGAGGAACGAGTACCCGAGCACGCGCCAGATGACGGGTTTGACCCGTCGCCACAGCATCCCGAGCGAGAGTTTCTCCGCGAGTGCGCCATGGGCGACCTCGCTGACGACCACGGCCTGGACGACCACGCCGAGCGCCGCGGCAGCGAGCCCGAGGATGAACCCGGCGATTCCGGTGAGCACGGTCGAGCCGATCGCGATGGCCTCGAAGTCCTCGCCGTACCCGGGGACGTTGTCCAGGCGCGAGAAGGTGAGGAACGCGACACCTCCCACGCCCAGGATCACCACCAGGTAGGCCACCGTCTGCACGACCAGGCCGAAGCCGAGCAGGACCTTCGGGTTGTGGCGCAACGCCGAGAACGAGCGTCCCAGGATCGTTCCGAACGTGAGCGGATGCAACGGGATGATGCCCGGACGCGATGCGGGCGTCCACGCGGGGTACGAGGTCACGGTCCTCCTCTGGCGATGCTTCTCCCATCGTGGCACACCGGGCGCCGGGGGGAACCTGTGCATCCGCGGCACGCCGCTCGGTGAATGCACGGGCCATCTGGACTACTCTGGGCGAAGCGCTCGGGGGAGCGCCCACCCGGTATCGCCCCCACGGTGAGCAAAGGACGAACGCGCGAATGAGTTCCCGCATCCTGGTGGTCGATGACGACACGGCCCTGGCTGAGATGATCGGCATCGTGCTGCGCACGGAAGGCTTCGACACGGTCTTCTGCGCAGACGGCGCCAAGGCCGTCGAGACGTGGCGGGCGGAGAAACCCGACCTGGTCCTGCTCGATCTCATGCTCCCTGGCATGGATGGCATCGAAGTGTGCACGCGGGTACGTGCCGAATCCGGTGTCCCGATCATCATGCTCACCGCGCGCACCGACACCGCCGACGTCGTCAAAGGCCTCGAGTCCGGTGCCGATGACTACATGGTCAAGCCTTTCAACCCGAAAGAGCTCGTCGCGCGGATCAATACCCGGTTGCGCCCGGCATCGCAGCCCAGCGCCGAGGTGCTGCGGATCGGAGACCTCTCGGTCGACGTCGCCGCGCACGAGGTGCGCCGTGGTGACATGCCGATCGCCCTGACCCCGTTGGAGTTCGAACTGCTGGTCGCCCTCGCCTCCAAGCCGCAGCAGGTGTTCTCCCGGGAGATGCTGCTCGAGCAGGTGTGGGGTTACCACTACAAGGCCGACACGCGTCTGGTGAACGTGCACGTCCAACGTCTTCGCGCCAAGGTCGAGATCGACCCCGACAACCCCAAGATCGTCACGACGGTGCGCGGCGTCGGCTACCGCGCCGGCGCGTTGGAGTAGGCCGGCGTGCCCCCGGCGCGCACCGCTCCGGCGACGGGGCGCATCGCGATCGTCGACTGGCGGTCGTGGCCCGACCGGCTCACGGTGCTGTGGCGGCGATCGCTCCGATTCCGCACCGTGGTGCTGACTCTGGCACTGTCGGCGTTGACGATCGTCATCGCGTGCGTGTGGATGGCACTGGCGATCCAGTCCGATTTGCTCGAGTCGCGTCAGCAGCAGGTTCTGGAAGACGCCCGCCGCGCCACCTCCGAGGTGCAGCGCACGCTCGACTCGGCCGAGCCCCAAGGCAACCAGGCCCAAGTGTCCACTCTCATGGGGGGTGTCCAGAGCGACCTGACCCAGCAGTCCGAGACGGATTCGTTCGCGGTGTTCCGCGTCGGGCCCTCCTCCTCGATCGCGCCGCAGGATTTCACCTCGGGGGTGCTGGTCGACGAGGACATCATCTCCGCAGCCCTGCGCGACCGGGTGCAAGCCGACCCGGAGCTGCAGTGGTGGCAGTACGCGGGTCTGCCGGGGGCGGACGGCGAGGTGCCGGGGATCATCGTCGGCCAACAGTTCGAGATGCCCGACGTGGGTTCGTACGAGCTGTATTTCGCCTACGATCTCGCCGCGGCATCCGAGACCTTGTTGTTCGTGCAGGCGACGCTGTGGATCGTCGGGGTCTTCCTCCTGGTGATGATCGGGGGGATCGCATGGTTCGTGCTGCGGTCGGTCACCACGCCCATCGCCGAAGCCGCCGAGACCAGCGAGAAGCTCGCCGCCGGCCAGCTGAACGTGCGGCTGGACATCCATGGCGAAGACGAGCTCGCCGTGCTCGGCCGGTCCTTCAACGCCATGGCCGACAGCATCGAGTCTCAGATCAAGGAACTTGCCGAGCTGTCGCTGGTGCAACAACGCTTCGTCTCCGACGTGTCGCACGAGCTGCGCACGCCGTTGACGACCATCCGTCTGGCCGCCGACATGATCAACGATCAGCGTGAGGAGTTCGACCCGGTGACCGCGCGGGCCGCCGAATTGCTCAACGCGCAGGTCCAACGCTTCGAGACGTTGCTGACCGATCTGCTCGAGATCAGCCGCTACGACGCCGGGTCGGTGCAGCTCGAGCTCGAGCCGACCAGCCTCGCGCACCTGGCCGAGGATGTCATCGAGTCGATGCGACAGCTGTCCGACCAGCACGGCTCAGACGTGCGCCTGGTCGCTCCCGGGGGATATTCCCCGGTCGACATGGATCCGCGTCGGGTGCGACGGATCGTCCGGAACTTCCTCGGCAACGCCATCGAACACGGCGAGGGGCGCCCGATCGTGGTGACCGTCGACAGTGACCAGAACGCGGTCGCTCTCGGCGTGCGCGACTTCGGACTGGGAATGCGATCCGAAGAGGTCGAGCGGGTCTTCGACCGTTTCTGGCGCGCCGACCCGTCGCGGACACGGACGATCGGGGGCACGGGCCTCGGGCTGTCCATCGCGCTCGGCGATGCGCGGCTGCACGGCGGCGAGTTGGCGGTGTGGTCGGAGCCGGGACGTGGATCGCACTTCGTGCTGACCTTGCCACGACGACCCGGTGAGACGGTGTCTTCGTCGCCCATCCCGGTCGAGGCCGGCGACGACCAGTCGCCCCCGATGGATGCGCTCGGGCTGACGCAACCGATCGACCTGTCCTCGATCGCGGGCGCACCGAACACGGAGGAGGACGCATGATGGGGCCGACGCGACGACTGGGTGCGCTCGTCACCGCCGCGATGCTGCTTCTTCTCGCCGCGTGTGCGGGGCTTCCCACCACGGGCCCGGTCAATCCCGGCATCGCCCCCGGTGAGGAGCCCCCGCCGCCGGACTTCTTCTACATCCCCGAGGGGCCACAGCCCGGCGCGTCCCCCGAGGAGATCGTGCGCGGTTTCGTGGAGGCAGGCACCGGACCGTCCGACAACTGGGCCACCGCGCGGCTGTTCCTGTCGACGAGTCTGGCCGAGACATGGGATCCCACCGCCGGGGTGACCGTCGACGACCGCGGCGATCGCGCCTACGCGGAGCCGGCTGCGACGGAGGTCTCGTTGACCGTCCAGGCGGATGCCACCCTGAACGACACCGGCGCATACGAGACCGGAGCCAGCGGGGTGACCACGCTGGAGTTCCATCTGGCCCAACGCGACGACGGCGAGTGGCGGATCACGGAGGCACCGGACGGGATCGTGCTCGGTGCGGATCAGTTCCCCAACGTGTACGGCGAGTATTCGCTGATGTACTTCGACCCGACCTGGACGTATCTCGTGCCGGATGTGCGGTGGTTCCCGACCATCAACGCCGCGACATGGATCGCGAACGCGCTGGTCGGTGGGGAACCGAGCCCGTGGCTCGCGGAGGCGGTTTCGACGGCGATCCCCGAGAGTGTCACCCTCTCGCGACCCTCCGTCCCCGTGAGCGGTGGAGTGGCCGACGTCGACCTGTCGCGCTCCGCGCTCGGTCTCGAGCAGGACGGGCTCGACCGCATCTACACCCAGTTGCAGGCCAGTCTCCTCGCGACGGGCGTCACCGAGGTGCGGTTGACCGCCGATTCCACGCCGCTCGCGGCCGAGCCGGTCCCGGTGCGTTCGACCCGGGTGAGCACCTCGCCGTTGGTGCTGACCGCGGAAGGGTTCGGTTTCCTCTCCGGCGACGACCTCACCCCGATCGAGGGACTGTCCGCGGCGATGACGCAGGTGGATGCCGCCGCCGCCCAGGTCGCGCCGGATCGCGATGCGGCGGCGGTTTCGACCACCGGCGGCGAGGTCGTGCGCGTGGACGCGGCCGGAGACGTCCTGATCGTCGACGACCGCGCGGGGCTCATCGACCCGTCGATCGATCCGCGTGGGTACGTGTGGAGCGTGCCGCGGGAAGACCCGTCCGGTCTGATCGCGACCGGGGCCGACGGTGTGGCCGTGACGGTGGCGGATGCGTTCCCGGAGAGCACCGAGATCGCGGCGCTGGCGGTCTCGCGCGACGGCACGCGTGTCGCGGCCGTCCTGTCGGCCAACGGGCGGCTCGGCATCCAGGTCGCCGGGATCGTGCGCGACACCGACGGTGTCCCGGTGCGCCTCGCCGACCCGTTCTCCCTGGGGTCGGTCTCCGGCGCGGGTCTCTCGCTCGCGTGGCTGGATGACACGACGGTGGCGGCACTGACGCGATCGGGGACGGATGTCACCCTCGTCGAGCAGGCCGTGGGAGGACCCGGTGCCTCTGTGGCCGCGCCGTCGGGCACGGTATCGGTCGCGGGGGCGAACAGCGACGCGACGGTGCGCTTGCGTTCCGACGATGGACTGCTGTTCGTCCGCCGGTCCACGAACTGGGAGCAGACCGCCGCAGACATCCTGGTTCTCGCCACCCAGCAGGGTTCGCCGTCCTGACCTCTCCTCCCCGGTTCGCAGACGCTCCGCTCCCTCCACAGACCCGGGAGCGGCGGTGACCGGTCGGTCGCCGATCCCCACCATCGGTATATGCAGATCGGGATTCCGGCCGCGGTCCGAGAGGCGCTCGGTGACGTGGGGGCGTTGCTGTTCCCGGTGGAGTGCGCCGGCTGCGGGGCGGGGGACGTCTCCCTGTGCGCGGCGTGCCGGACCGCGCTCACGCCCATGCCGACCGTTCGCACCGTCGCGGGGGCGCGGGTGTGCAGTGCGTTGCGCTTCGAGGGGGTGACAGCGGATGTGATCCGCACGCTGAAGGAGGACGGGCGGACCTCTCTGGCCGGCCCACTGGGTGCGGCCCTCGCGGTCGCCGTGGCACGTACGCGCCCCGGACTGCCCGAGGACGCCGTGTTCGTCCCCGTGCCGTCGTCGCGCGCGTCTTTTCGACGTCGGGGGTTCCGCCCCGTCGAGACACTCATGCGGCGTGCCGGCGTGCCGATCACGAGGGCGTTGCGACCGACCCGCTCCACGGCCGACCAGCGTGGCCTGGAGGTCGCGGAGCGGGCGGCGAACGTGTCGGGCGCGTTCGAGGGGCGGCGGGTGGCCGGTCAGGTCGTGGTCGTCGTCGACGACGTCGTGACCACCGGTGCGACCCTCGCCGAGGCGATCCGGGCGTTGCGTGCTTCCGGAGCACGGGTGGCGGCGGCGGTGACGTTGGCCGACACGCCGCGCCGATCGATGTTCGCCGAACGCGAAGCGGATGCATGCGGGATTCGTACGTGACACACGCGTCGCCCGGGTCTACGGTGGGGGGATCAAGGCGACTGATGGTCCGCCCTTGACCGGGTGGACCGGAACAAGGAGGTCAGGGATGGAAACCAGCATCGTCGGCGTGGGAGTGAATGTGACGGATCGCTTCCGTTCGATCGTCGAAGAGAAGACCACCCGCATCGAGCACCTCGCGACGCGCGCACAGCGCGTCGACGTGAAGGTCACCCACCGGGCATACCACAACGGCCGCATGGAGGACGACACGGTCGAGCTCACGGTCACCGGCAAGGGACCCATCGTGCGGGCGGAGGCGACCGACGGCGACAAGTTCGCCGCTCTCGATCTCGCGGTCGACAAGCTGTGCGAGCAGCTTCGTCGGGCCAAGGACAAGCGCATCGACCAGCGCAACCACCCGCGCGGGGCGAAGTTCGCCAAGGAGAGCGGCGCCCTGAAGGGCATCGACCTCCAGCCGGCTTCGGTGGAGGCCATCCGCGCCGTGTCGACGGGGGAGATCTCGACGGTCGGCTCGGCGGAGGACGAGGAGGACTACAGTCCCGTCGTGATCCGCACGAAGGAGTTCGACGCCGAGTGGATGACCGTCGAAGACGCCGTCGACCGGATGGAACTGGTCGGCCACGACTTCTTCCTCTTCATCGACGTGCGCACAGACCACCCTTCCGTCGTGTACCGACGGAAGGGGTGGGACTACGGCGTGATCTCGTTGACCACGCAGGCCGCGCCGGTGGCTGTCGCATCCTGAAACACACCTTTCGGACACGGACCCCGAGCCCTGCGGCCCGGGGTCCGTGTCGTTCACGCGGGGTACGAGCGCGGCTGGCCCTCCGCGTGGGAGGGATGTGCCGCCGGATCAGTCGAACATGCCGTCGAGCAGACCGCCGATGACGAGGCCGCCGAGGATTCCGCCCATCAGGTCGCCCCCGCCGCGTCCGCCGCGCGGACCGCGTGGGGGACCGCCCCAGCCGCCGTTCCACTGGTCGGGTCCGCCGGGCGGGCGCGAGGAGTCGATGTCGCGTTGCGCCAGCTGCAGAGACTCGCCCGCGAGGAACGCGGCGCGACGCGAGAGCGCCAGGGCCTGCTCCCGGTCGTCTTCGGGGATGTCCGGCGCCGTCGCCGCCGACCCGCCCAGCAGGCGGTCGAGGTCCTGTCGCACCCGGTCGGCCTCGGCCAGGCGTGTGCGCGCGTCGGCGCCGATCCAGCCGCGGTGACCGGCGATCACGTCCCGGGCAACGTGGAGCTGGCGGTCGGCGTCGTCGATCGAGTGGCGCACGTGGGCGAGGTCGGGGATGACGCGGCGCGCCTTCTCCTCGGCGGCGGCGATGGCCGCGTCCAGCGCGGTGTTGGCGTCGCGCAGACGCGTCAGATCGCCGAAGGGGTCGGTCTTCGCGCCCGGGGAGGGCAGGGCGGCGAGGGCGGACTGCAAGGCGGCCATCGCCTCTGCCACGGCGGGTGTCTGCGGTGCCGAACGTGCGGTGACGAGATCTCCGCGGGAGTCCTCCACGATCGCGGCGAGGGTGGACTCGGCACGGAGCGCTTCGATCTCGAAGGCCTCGACGGCGTCGACGAGGGTCGCGGCGCGACGGGCGGCCTCGGTGGCCGTCTCGAGCGCGACGTTCGCCTGCTCCCGTTGCCCCGCATCACGGCGACGCTCGGCGACGTCGGCGCTGTGCTCGGCGAAGCGCAGCAACTGGTCCGCCTCGGCCGGGTTGTCGGCGACCTGGCCGAGCGCGTCCGCGCTGTACCGTTGCGCCAGACGGGCGACGGTGTCCCGGGCTTGGGGGATTCGGCTGCGCAGTCCCTCCGCGTCGCGGCGGACGCCGGCGATGATCTCGGGTGCGCGGCGGGCTCGTTCGATGGGTTCGGCGAGGGCTTCCGTGCGGTCGTCCAGGAGCTCGTCGGCCCACGCGCACAGCTGGACGATACGGGCATTCCGGGTGCGGGACTCCTCCGGGGTGTCCGGGATCTCGTCGTGGTTCAACTGGTGGAGGTGGAAGGCCTCGGCCAGGTGCGTACGCACCGCCTCGAGGGCGTCGCGGAGCTCGGTGGTCGGGCCTGCGCCCAACTCGGCCTCGGCGAAGGCGAGCTCGTCGGTGGTGACGCGGATGCGCTCGTCGGCCTCGACGAGAGCCCGTTGCGCGTTTCGCGCCAGATCGGCGTCCTGCGCGTCGAGTTCTTCGCGTTCGCGTTTGCGTCTGCCCCAGAATCCGGCCATGCCTCGATCCTACGAGCGGCGCGAACGGCCCCCGTCCAGGTTCGCTGAGAGCACGCGGTGTGTGTGCGCTCCTGGACCGGCGCTCAGTCCCGGCCGCGGTGGCGGGTCTTGCGGTCCGTGCGATCGCGGCGGTCGTCGCGGTCGCCCTCGCGGCGTCGGCCCGGTCCGCCGGTGTCGAGACGGATCTCGATGAGGCGACCGGAGATCCGGGTGTCGGCGAGTCGCTCGAGGGTCTCCCGCGGCATCTGCGCGGGCAGCTCGACGAGCGAGAAGTCGGGACGGATCTGGATACGTCCGAAGTCGTCGCGTCGCAGCCCGCCTTCGTTCGCAAGCGCTCCGACGATCTGCCGGGGTTCGACGCGGTGACGTTTGCCGACCGCGATCCGGTAGGTCGCGTAGTCGCCGCCGTCACCCCGTTCGCGGCCTTCTCGGCGTGCGCCGTCGCCGGAGCGGTCGTCGCGGTCGCGCGTCGCCCGTGCCGGACGCGCCGGCTCGGCGTCGGGGTCGAGAAGAAGGGGGGTCTCGCCCTGCGCGACGATCGCGAGGGCGGCGGCCACGTCGACCTCGGGCACATCGTGGTGCCGGACGTAGTGCGCGACGATGTCGCGGAACCGGTCGACCCGGTCGGTCTCGGTCAGCGCGGCCGAGATGCGATCGTCGAATCGCGACAACCGGGTCTCGTTGACCTCGTCGACGCTCGGCAGCGACATCTCGGTGAGCTGCTGGCGGGTGGCCTTCTCGATCGCCTTCACGAGCCAGCGCTCCTTCGGGGTCACGAAAGAGATCGCATCCCCCGTGCGGCCGGCGCGTCCGGTGCGCCCGATGCGGTGCACATACGACTCGGTGTCGGTCGGGATGTCGTAGTTGACGACGTGTGAGATGCGCTCGACGTCGAGGCCACGGGCGGCGACGTCGGTGGCCACGAGGATGTCGAGCTTGCCCGACTTGAGCTGGCTGACGGTCTTCTCCCGCTGAGCCTGCGCGATGTCGCCGTTGATCGCGGCGGCGGAGTACCCGCGCGCGCGGAGTTTCTCAGCGATCTCCTCGGTGATGCTGCGGGTGCGTCCGAACACGATCATGCCGTCGAAGTTCTCGACCTCGAGGATTCGGGTCAGTGCGTCCATCTTCCGCTGCCACGCGGTCAGGAGGTAGCGCTGGGTGATCGTGGCAGAGGTGGTCGTCTTGGAGGCGACGGTGATCTCTGCCGGGTCGTGGAGGTACTGCTTGGACATGCGGCGGATCGCGGCCGGCATGGTCGCGGAGAACAGCGCGACCTGCTTGGTCGTCGGAGTCTCGGCGAGGATCGTCTCGACGTCTTCGGCGAAGCCCATCTTCAGCATCTCGTCGGCTTCGTCGAGCACGAGGTACTTCAGCTCGGAGAGGTCGAGGGTGCCCTTTTCCAGGTGGTCGATGATGCGTCCCGGGGTGCCCACGACCACGTGCACGCCGCGTCGCAGCGCGGACAGCTGCACGCCGTAGCCCTGACCGCCGTAGACGGGGAGGACATGGACGCCATTGAGGTGGCCGGCGTACTTCTCGAAGGCTTCGCACACCTGGAGGGCGAGTTCGCGGGTCGGGGCGAGGACGAGGGCCTGGGGTGTCTTCTGTGCGGGATCGAGGCGATCGACGATGGGCAGCGCGAACGCGGCGGTCTTGCCGGTTCCGGTCTGCGCCATGCCGACCACGTCACGCCCGGACAGGAGCGTGGGGATCGTCTCGGCCTGGATGGCGGAGGGCGTTTCGTAGCCGATCCGGCGGAGGGCTTTGAGGACCGGATCGCTCAGGCCGAGATCGGCGAAGGTCGGCGCGGCGGGCTCGGTGGCGGCGTCGGATGCGGCGGGAGCGTCGGTTTCGGTCACAGTTAAGAGTAGGCGGCATCGCCTGGGAGTTGCCACCGCGATCCGGCGCCCGGCGCGCGGGCCTCAGTCGACCACGTCGGTGCGTGCACGTCCGGTGGGTCGGCCCCGCCGGGGCCGGACGTCGTCGAGGGGGAGTTCGAGCGTCTCATCGGCGCCCTGAGCGAAGCGGGCCCGTGCACGACGGAGCCAGGCGTGCTCGGCGTCGGCGGCGGCGATCATCGCGTCCTGGACCAGCCCCCACGCCTGTCCGGCGGGGCTCGAGGGGTCCTCGCCGGGGAACGTGGCCTGTCGCAGAGCGGACAACCTGTTCTCGCACGCCTGCAGCTGCGCGGCCACGGCGGTGTCGACGTCGACGCCGGGCAGGGTCGCGGCGAGAGCGATCTTGACCGTCGCCTCGTCGCGCGTACCCGGCCCGCGGTCGACGGGGGAGGCGAACCAGTGCGCGACCGCCGCGCGGCCGGCCTCGGTGATGCGCCAGTAGACGTGCCCCTGGGAGCTGACATCGGCTTTGGCGACCAGTCCGTCGCGTTCGAGGCGTTCCAGGGTGTTGTAGACCTGCCCGACGTTCACCGGCCACGCGCCGCCCGTTCGCCGCTCGAACTCGGCACGCAGTTGATACCCGTAGCAGGGACCCTGATCAAGGATCGCGAGCAGGCTCGGGCGCACCGACACGTGGTCTCCGATCCGTTCCGTGGTGATCTGTTTTCCGAGTATATGCATGTCGGGAAAAGGGTGGATCGGCGCCCACAGCGCGCGCGAAGGTCACGGCCGGATAACATGGACGGGTATGCCCGCCGGGCGCCCGATGGCGTGCGCGGGAGTCGACAGCCCGAGAGATGGAGACATTCCGTGGCAAACGCCCTCGAGAAACTGCTTCGCGCCGGAGAAGGCCGCATCCTGCGGCGGCTCCAGCAGACGGTCAAGGCCGTCAACGCGCTCGAGGAGGACTACACCCACCTCACCGACGAGCAGTTGCGCGGCGAGACCGCCGAGTTGCGTGCGAGGCACGAGAAGGGCGAGACCCTCGATCAGCTGCTGCCGGAGGCGTTCGCGGCCGTACGCGAGGCCGCCAAGCGCACACTCGGACAGCGGCCCTACGACGTGCAGATCATGGGTGGTGCCGCCTTGCACCTCGGCAACATCGCCGAAATGAAGACCGGTGAGGGCAAGACGCTCGTCGCCACCCTCCCGGCGTACCTGAACGCCATCGCCGGACGCGGCGTACACATCGTCACGGTCAACGACTACCTCGCCTCCTACCAGTCCGACATCATGGGCCGCGTCTTCCGCGCGCTCGGGATGACGACCGGGACGATCGTCTCGGGACAGACCCCCGAGGTGCGCCGCGAGCAGTACGCGGCCGACATCACGTACGGCACCAACAACGAGTTCGGTTTCGACTACCTGCGCGACAACATGGCGTGGCGCAAGGAGGATCTCGTCCAGCGGGACCACTTCTTCGCGATCGTCGACGAGGTGGACTCCATCCTCATCGACGAGGCGCGCACCCCGCTGATCATCTCGGGTCCGTCGTCGGGGGAGGCGAACCGCTGGTTCGTCGAGTTCGCGAAGATCGCCCGCACGCTCGAAGCCGGCGTGGACTACGAGGTCGACGAGAAGAAGCGCACCGTCGGTGTGCTCGAACCGGGCATCGAGAAGGTCGAGGACTACCTCGGCATCGACAACCTCTACGAGTCGGCGAACACCCCGCTCATCTCGTTCCTGAACAACTCCATCAAGGCACTCGCCCTGTTCAAGCGCGACAGCGATTACGTCGTGATGAACGACGAGGTCATGATCGTCGACGAGCACACCGGGCGCATCCTGGTCGGGCGTCGCTACAACGAAGGCATCCACCAGGCGATCGAGGCGAAGGAGGGGGTGCCGGTCAAGGCCGAGAACCAGACCTTGGCGACCGTCACCTTGCAGAACTATTTCCGCCTCTACGACAAGCTCGGCGGCATGACCGGTACGGCGGAGACCGAAGCGGCCGAGTTCATGTCCACCTACAAGCTGGGGGTCGTCCCGATCCCCACCAACAAGCCGATGATCCGCAAGGACCAGTCCGACCTCGTGTACAAGAACGAGGAGGCGAAGTTCCGACAGGTCGCAGAAGACATCGCCGAGCGCCACAAGGCCGGTCAGCCCGTGCTGGTGGGGACGGTCAGCGTCGAGAAGAGCGAGTACCTGTCGCGGCTGCTGGCGAAGAAGGGCATCAAGCACGAGGTCCTCAACGCGAAGAACCACGCCCGCGAGGCCGAGATCGTCGCCCGCGCCGGTCGCCCCGGGGCCGTGACGGTGGCCACCAACATGGCCGGTCGAGGCACCGACATCATGCTCGGCGGAAACGCCGAGTTCCTCGCGGTGCAGGAGATGAAGGCCAAGGGCCTGGACCCCCACGAGACGCCCGATGAGTACGAAGCCGAGTGGGACGCCGTGTACGAGGCCATGCGTGAGCGCGTGGCGGAGGAGGGACAGGCGGCACGCGAGGCCGGCGGGCTGTACGTGCTCGGCACCGAAAGGCACGAGTCGCGTCGAATCGACAACCAGCTCCGCGGGCGCTCGGGACGTCAGGGCGACCCCGGCGAGAGCCGCTTCTACCTGTCGCTGACCGACACGCTCATGCGTCTGTTCCAGTCGGGCGCCGCGGAGGCGATCCTCTCGCGCACGAACTTCCCCGACGACGTCGCGATCGAATCGAGCATGGTCTCCCGGGCCATCAAGAGCGCGCAGTCGCAGGTCGAGGCGCGCAACGCCGAGGTCCGCAAGAACGTCTTGAAGTACGACGACGTCCTCAACCGCCAGCGTGAGGCGATCTACGCCGACCGCCGCCACATCCTGCACGGTGACGACATCGCCGACCGGGTGCAACACTTCATCGAGGACGCGGTGGGCGCCGTCATCGACGACCACACCGGCACCGGCCACAACGAGAGCTGGGACTTCGACACGCTGTGGACGGAGCTGAAGACGCTCTACCCGGTGAACGTCACCATCGACGAGGTCGTCGCCGAGGGGGCCGGACGCAAGGGTGGCATCACGGCCGAGGGGCTGAAACGGGAGATCCTCTCCGACGCGAAGATCGCCTACGACGCGCGCGAGCAGAACCTGGGCTCGGAGGCGATGCGCGAGCTGGAACGACGCGTCGTGCTGCAGGTCCTCGACCGTCGTTGGCGCGACCACCTCTACGAGATGGACTACCTCAAGGACGGCATCGGCCTGCGCGCGATGGCTCAGCGCGACCCGCTGATCGAGTATCAGCGCGAGGGATACCAGATGTTCCAGTCGATGATGGGGCAGATCAAGGAGGAGTGCGTCGGCTACCTCTTCAACCTGGAGGTCGAGGTCCGCAAGGCCGCCGACGGCGAGCAGGTCACCCAGGTCGAGGCCAAGGGCCTGGCGGCCACGCCGGCGGACGCCCAACGTCTGCAGTACTCCGCGGCCAACGACGCCGGTGAGGTCGAGGTCCGCAACGAACGCGGTCAGGTGCAGCAGGCAGAGACCACGCGCGTGCGGCAGGCCTCGCAGGCTGCGCAGCCTGCGGCCGCCGAAGCCCCGCGTGGCGCCTTCGGGCAGAAGACCGACGGCGCCGAGGTCGCCCCCGCGCCCCAGAACCGCGCGCAGCGGCGCGCGTCCGGCAAGAAGAACTGATCGCCCGCGGTGCCACCGGCATCCGATTGGCCCCGTGGCCGACCCGGTGGCGCCGTGACGGCGACGATAGAGTGATCCGATGAGTCCGCTGCGCCCCCTCGACCAGTCGAGCAAGCTGAAGAACGTCCTCTACGAGATCCGTGGACAGGCGCTCGTCGAGGCCGACCGGCTCGAGTCCGAGGGGCACACGATCCTCAAGCTGAACACGGGGAACCCCGCCGTGTTCGGCTTCGACGCGCCCTACCAGATCGTGCGCGACATGATCGAAGCCGTTCCGTACGCGCACGGCTACAGCGACAGCCGCGGGATCATGTCGGCCCGTCGTGCCGTGATGTACCGCTACGAGGAGATCCCCGGGTTCCCGGCTTTCGACCCCGACGACGTCTACCTCGGCAACGGCGTGTCCGAACTGATCACGATGGTCATGCAGGCGTTGCTCGACGAAGGGGACGAGGTCCTCATCCCGGCGCCGGACTATCCGCTGTGGACGGCGATGACCAGCCTCGGAGGCGGCAACCCGGTCCACTACATCTGCGATGAGCAGAACGGGTGGGCGCCGGACCTCGAGGACATCCGCTCGAAGGTCACCGAGCGCACCAAGGCGATCGTCGTGATCAACCCCAACAACCCGACCGGTGCGGTGTACAGCCGTGAGGTGCTCGAGGGGATCGCCGAGATCGCGCGCGAGAACTCGTTGCTGCTGCTGGCGGACGAGATCTACGACCGCATCCTCTTCGACGAGGCCGAACACATCCCGATGGCCTCGGTCGCCCCCGACCTGCTGTGCCTGACTTTCAACGGTCTGTCCAAGACCTACCGCGTGGCGGGCTTCCGCTCGGGATGGCTGGTGGTCACCGGGCCGAAGACGCACGCGGACGGGTTCCTCGAGGGGATCACCCTGCTCGCCTCGACCCGTCTGTGCCCCAACGTCCCCGCCCAGCACGCCGTACAGGCCGCGCTGTCCGGGGTGCAGTCGATCGACGCGCTCATCGCCCCCGCCGGGCGTCTGCACGAGCAACGGGATGCGGCGTGGAAGACGCTCGAGTCGATTCCGGGTGTCTCGTGCGTGAAGCCGGCCGGTGCGCTCTACGCCTTCCCGCGGCTGGATCCCGAGGTGTACGAGATCCATGACGACCTCAAGCTCGTCTACGACTTCCTCGTTGCCGAGCACGTGCTGTTGGTCCAGGGGACCGGCTTCAACTGGCCGACGCCCGACCACCTGCGCATCGTGACGCTTCCCGAGGCCCGCGTGCTCACCGAGGCCATCGAGCGACTGGGCAACTTCCTGTCGTCGTACAAGCAGTAGCGGGCATCACAGCAGGGCGAGGGAGGTCGCCCGCCAGCGTCCGTCCATGCCCTCCAGCCGGATCGCGATGGCCCGCGTGCGCGCCGGGCCCCTCACCACGACGACTGCCTCGACCGCGCCGTCGGCGGGGGAGGAGTGCCGCACCGACAGCACGCTGTGGACGGGGCGGGAGGCCGGGACGCCGCGGGCGTTGCGCGCGCGGGCGGCGAGGTTCGCGCGGGTCAGCAGCACCCGGTACACGTCCTCGGTCATCCATCGCGCGAGTTGCTCGATCTCACGCACACCCGACATCACCTCCAGAACGCCGACGCTGAGGTTCCGCAACAGTTGCGTCGGCTCGGGCAGGTCGGTCGTGGACGTCGGCTGCGGAGCGAAGTACTCGGAGACCGCCGTGGCGCTCCATGGTGCACGGACGACGCGCGCTGCGCCCGAGGTGTTCTGAGCCATGGCCCCCTGCTCTCCTGTCGGTCGATCTGTCAGCAGTAGAGCACACAGGCGATGTTCAGGAACCGGCCGGAGGGCGCCTGTGGACAACTTCTCATGGAACCCTCATTTCGCCGTAGGCTCCCTTGCGTGCGCTGGGAACGGTTCTTCGACGACCTCGAGGATGAGCTCGCGTCGGAGTGGGAGGCCGAGCGCGTCGCCGTCGAGACCGAGGCCGAGCGGCTCCGCCTGTCGCGGGTGGACCTCCGGCACCGACTGCGTGCGCTAGCAGGGGCGGAGGCCGCCCTGGTGTTCGACTTGGTCGACGGTTCCGGTCTGCGCGGCGCGGCCGCCGGCGTCGGCGCCGACTGGGTCTCGGTGCTCCCGTCCGATGGCGGCGGCGCCGTCCTGGTGCCCCTTCATGCGGTCGCCGCTATCACGGCCTCGCACCCGGAGCTGCTCCGGTCGGCCCGCGCCGGCGAGGAGGGGTCGGCGTTGGCGGACCGGATGACCTTCGGTTTCGCCGTGCGCGACCTCGTGCGACGTCGAACGCCCCTGGGCGTGCACCTGATCTCCGGGAGGCGGCTGCACGGCACGATCGATCGGGCCGGCGCCGACCATCTCGATCTGGCGCTCCACGATCCCGGGAGTGCGCGCAGAGCCCATGCGGTCACCGGGTATCGCGTCATCCCGTACTCCGGCGTCGCGCGCATCACACTCGAATCGTCCGACACGCTGCGCGTGGGATGATCGCGCGTCAGTCGGGGTTGCGGACCGAGCCGGTGCCCCACAGCTCGGGGAAACTCGCGGCGTTCGATTGGCGCCACAGTGCCATCCGCCGGGCTTCTTCGGCCTGATCGTCCAGGTACGCGGCGACGCTCGACTCGTCGATCCGCCACCGTGCGGGCGAACCGACACGCATCCCGACCAGCCGTCCCTCCTCGATCAGGGCGATGACCTCGCCCACCTCGATCGCGAGGACTTCGGCCACCTGCGCGGGGGCGAGCAGCCGGGTTCCGGCGGCAGGGGTGTCGGGCATGTGCCCATTATCGACCCCGCCGGGGTGCGGGTTCGGGGTCTCGCGAGCGTGTTGTGGATAACCTCCGGACCCCTTGCGCGTCCTGCGTCACGATGGGGGCATGACCAGCTCCGATACCTCCCGTGTCCGGCGGGCCCCGTGGGTGGACGTGCGGTTCCTGCTCGGCATCGTGCTGATCGTCGCCTCCATATCCGGTGTGTGGTTCGTCGTGTCCGCGGCCCGGCAGACGGCCCCGATGATCGCCGCGGCCCGCACGCTGACGCCGGGCGAGGTCATCACCGCGACCGACGTGCGTGTCGTCGATGTCGCGCTGGGCACCCTCGACGAGGCATACCTGGCCCCGGACGAGCTGACGATCGGCGCGATCGCGACGCGCACGGTGAACGCGGGAGAGCTTGTCCCCCACGACGCCGTCGGCGCGGGGGAGGATGCGGCGACCACCGTGGTCGTGCTGACCAGTTCCACCGATGTGCCGGCCTCCGTCGACGCCGGATCTATCGTCGAGGTGTGGGCGGCGCCGTTGCTCGAGCGTGGCGTCTACGACGCGCCCCGCATCCTGGTTCCCGACGCGACGGTGGTCTCGGTCGGTCGAGACGACGCGATGGTCGGGCGGGGGGAGGTCTCGCTCGAGGTGGTGATCCCCCGTGCCGACGTCGCCGCGGCGTTGGCCGCCATGTCGGACGAGTCCGCGCTGTCGGTGGTGCCGGCGGTCGGCGGTGGCCGATGAGGGCGCTGCTGGCCGTCGACGAGACGGGGGAGTCGTTCGCGGCCGACCTGCGCGGCGAAGGCGTGGACGTCGTCGCGGTCGTCGCGGCCGACACGCCGGCGTCGGCCGCGGCCGATGGGGCCCTCGGGGAGGAAGGCGACGTCTTCTTCGCGGCACTGGCCGAGGTCGAGGTAATGATCCTCCGCGTCCGACGCGCCACCCTGACCGATGCGGTGGTCGGGCTGTGCGATCGGCGGGGCGTCCGCATCGTGGCGCTGGTCGGTGATGACGACGATGAGCGCGTCGCGCGCTCGTTCGGCCTGCTGACGACGATCCCCGTCTCCGGCGGTCCGCCCGCGGTCGTCGACGCGCTGCCGGAGACCGGCCACCTTCCTCCGCCGCTGACGGCTCCGGCCCCGGACGGCCCGCGGACGATCGCGGTGTGGGGTCCGCACGGCGCGCCCGGCCGGTCGACCCTCGCGATCGAACTGGCGGTGGAGCTCGCACGCGGCGACCGCCGGGTGTCGCTGGTGGACGCGGACGCCCACGCGCCGTCGATCGCCCTCGCGCTGGGGCTCGCCGATGAGGGACCGGGGTTCGCCGCCGCGTGCCGTCAAGCCGCACGCGGAACCCTCGACGCGCGCGAGCTGACACGCATCTCGCTGCCGCTGGAACGTACCGGCGTCGACGTGCTCCCCGGGATCAATCGGCCCGGGCGCTGGCCCGAGCTCGCCGAGGCGCGTGTCACCGCCGCGTTGGAGACGTGTCGGACATGGGTGGATCACACCGTGGTCGATGTCGCGGCGTCGTTGGAGCAGGACGAGGAGATCATGAGCGACCTCGAGGCGCCGCGCCGCAACGGGGCCACGCTCGCGGCGCTGCGCTCGGCCGACATGGTGGTGGCGGTCGCCGCCGCCGACCCGATCGGCATCGCCCGATACCTCCGGGGGCATGCCGAGCTGCGCAGCATCGTCGGCCAGACGCCGATCGTCACGATCGCCAACCGGTTGCGACCGGGAGCGCTGGGCATCGACGCGCGCGGACAGGTGCGGCGCACCTTGGAGCGGTTCGGCGGTGTCGCGGACGTGCATTTCCTCCCCTTCGACGCGAGGTCGGCGGACGCCGCTCTCCTGGGCGCGCGACCGATCACGCTGGCGGCGCCCCGCTCGCCACTGGTCGCCGGCATCCGACGGGTGGTCGGCGAGGCGATCCTGCCGCGGCAGGCGCGCGCGGCCGACGCGCCGGAACGCACCGGTCTGCGTGTCCGTCGCGGACGCCGACCGCTCGGGGTGACCTCTTAGGCTAGAGGCGTGTCGACCCTCAGCGATCTCGTCTATTCCCAGGGCCTCTCCGACGATGCGGACGTCGAGTGGCTCCATCGTCTCGCCGGTGACGGTCAGCTTCTGGCCGACCTCGCCTTCGCGGACATCGTGATCTGGGTCCCCACCTCCGATGACTCCTTCGTCGCTGTCGCGCACGCGCGTCCGAGCGGTGCGGCGACGCTGTTCTACCGCGACATCGTCGGAGATCGGGTACGTCCGCAGTGGCGCACGCAGGTGCGCGACGCCTACCGGGGCGGCGAGATCGTCGACTCCGCCTCTCCGGACTGGTTCGAGGAGACCCCCACGCGCGTGCGTGCGGTGCCGATCGTCCGGTCCGCGGACGGTGAGTCGACGGCGGTCGGCGTGCTCACCCGCCACACCAACCTGGGGGAGGCCCGCACCCCCTCCCGTCAGCAGATCACGTTCAACGATTGCGCCGACGAGCTGTTCGGCATGATCTCCTCGGGGGATTTCCCCGACCTGTCCGCTCCGACCGCCCCGCGCCGTGGTGCGCCGCGAGCATCGGACGGGCTGGTGCGTTTGGACGTCGACGGGATCGTCACGTTCGCCAGCCCCAACGCCCTGTCGGCGTTCAACCGCCTCGGGTTCGAAGACGAGCTGGAGGGGGAGCCGCTGGTCGAGGTCACGACGCGGATCCTCCCGGAGAAGCACCAGTTCGACGAGTCCCTGCCGCTGGTGGTCACCGGCCGTGCGCCGTGGCGCACTGACGTCGAAGCCCGAGGGGTCACCATCTCCCTGCGCACGATCCCACTGCGCGACCGCGGAAGCCGCATCGGGGCGATCGTGCTGTGCCGAGACGTCACCGAGATCCGGCACCAGGAGCAGGAGCTGATCACCAAGGACGCGACGATCCGAGAGATCCACCACCGGGTGAAGAACAACCTTCAGACGGTCGCCTCGTTGCTGCGCATCCAGGCCCGCCGGTCGCACACCGATGAGGCGCGGGACGCGTTGACCCACGCGATGCGTCGCGTGGCGGCGATCGCCGTGGTCCACGACACCCTCTCCGAGGGGTTGACGCAGGTCGTCGATTTCGACGACGTCTTCGACCGGGTGCTCAAACTGGTCGCCGAAGTCGCGGCCTCGCCGAGTACTCGCGCCCGCACCCGCAGATCGGGTCGCTTCGGGACGCTGCCCAGCGAGTACGCCACGCCTCTCGCCCTGGCCCTCACCGAGCTCGTCACCAACGCGGTCGAGCACGGCCTCGCCGGCCGCGAGGGAGAGGTCGAGATCATCGCGGAGCGCACCGACGAGCAGCTCGAGGTGCGCGTGCGGGACACCGGCGCCGGGCTCCCCGAGGGGCAGGTCGGGCGAGGGCTGGGCACGCAGATCGTGCGCACCCTCATCCAAGGTGAATTGAGTGGTTCGATCGACTGGCACACGCTGGTCGGCAGCGGAACCGAAGTGACGATCGAGATCCCGCTGCGCTACATCCGCGGCGCGGGGGCGTGACCGGTCGCGTCAGCTGGCGCGGCGGGCGCGGGCGGCACGACGCTTCAGCGCGCGACGTTCGTCCTCGCTGAGCCCGCCCCACACGCCCGAGTCCTGACCGGACTCCAGGGCGTACTGCAGGCAGACCTCCGTGACGGTGCACCGGGCGCACACGGCCTTGGCCTTCTCGATCTGGTCGACCGCAGGGCCGGTGTTGCCGACCGGGAAGAACAACTCGGGGTCGACGGTCAAGCAGGCGGCCTTGTCTCGCCAGTCCATGGTGGTGCTCCTTGCGACGATTTGGTGGGGGGATGACCAAAGGGCCGGATCGGGTTCCGGTACCCTGTGATGATGCGAGCAAGAAGCTCGCCCCACGGCGCTGTGGGAGCACACGGCTCCGAAGATCCTCCCATAGCACACGAGTCGAATCAAGGGTTTACCACTGGGTTTCGCGGAGGTTTCCTCTCACATTCGCTGAGCGGCCACGCTCCGGCGACCGAGGGACGGCACGGACCGGACGTCCTTGACAGCATGGAAACGGAAGAGGTCCCCGCACGATGAGACGAGCCGGAACGAGGCCCTACGCCGCAGCCGGACTGGCGATCGAGGCGGTCGGCGTCGCCGCGCTCGTCGGCTGGCAGATCGTCGCGCTCTCCAGCGGCGACACCACCTCGACGGTGTCGGCGATCGCCCTCGCCGTCCTCACCGCGATCGGTGCGGCGGGATTGTTCGGGTTCGCCGTCGCCGTCTACCGAGGGTCATCGATGGCGCGCTCGGGCGGGATCGTCGCGCAACTGCTCATCCTCGCCGTGGCGTTCGGTGCGGCCACGGGGGAGTACGCGCACCCGCTCACCGCGATCGCGATCGCGGTGCCCGCGGTGGTCGAAGGGGTGCTGCTGGTCATCACCTCCGGCCAAGCCGCCCGCGCGGAGGCGGGTGGGGACGACGCGGCCGCCTGACCGGCCGCGGAGTCAGTCCAGTCCCAGCAGCTTCCTGATGCGCGCGACGTGGCCCGTGGCCTTGACGTTGTACAGCGCGTGCCGGACCACGCCCTCGGCGTCGATGATGATCGTGGAGCGGATCACGCCCTCGATCTTCTTGCCGTAGTTCATCTTCTCGCCCCACGCACCGTATGCCTCGTGGACGGCATGGTCGGGATCGCTCAGGAGGTCGTAGGTGAGCCCGTCGCGCTCGCGGAACTCGCGGAGCTTCGGGAGGTCGTCGCGCGAGACCCCCAGAACGCGGTATCCGGCCGCCTGGATCGGGGCCAGCGAGTCACGGAAGTCGCAGGCCTCGGTCGTGCATCCCGGGGTCATCGCGGCCGGATAGAAGAAGAGGATGGCCCCGGTGCCGCGCAGGTCGGACGAGGACACGGAGCCGCCGTCCTGGTCGGTGAGGCTGAAGTCGGGTGCGGAGTCGCCGGGCTCGAGGCGGTTCGTCGTCATGCTTCCAGGGTACGTGTCAGCTCCGGTCGGCGAAGGTCGCCAGGAGCCGTTGCAGGGAATCGAGTCGTGCGGCCCCGCGCGGGCCGAGCCGGTCGACGGCCTCGGCGATGGCGCAGTCCGGCGCGTCGGGGAGGTGGGTGCATCCTCTTGGGCACTCCTGCGCGAGCTCGTCGAGGTCGCGGAATCCACGCAGCAGGTTCGCCGGTTCGACGTGGCCGAGGCCGAACGAGCGCACACCCGGGGTGTCGATGACCCACCCCCGGCCTTCGCCGTCGCGATAGCGAAGACTCACCGTCGAGGACGACGTGTGGCGCCCGCGCCCGGTGACCACGTTCACGTGTCCGGTGGCGCGTCCGGCGGTCGGGACGAGCGCGTTGACCAGCGTCGACTTGCCGACCCCCGAGTGTCCGACGAACACCGTCGAGTGCCCGACGAGAGCGGCGCCGACCTCCTCGACGGGCATCCGGTCGCGCGCGCTGGTGAACACGCGCAGATCGAGCCCCTCGAAGTGTTCGAGGAACCGACGCGGGTCGGCCAGGTCGGTCTTGGTCACGACCATCAGGGGACGGATCCCCGCATCCAGGGCGGCGACGAGATAGCGGTCGACCAGCCGCTCGCGGGGTTCGGGATCGGCGGCGGCGACCACCACGAGCATCTGATCGGCGTTGGCGACGACGATGCGCTCGACCTGGTCGGTGTCGTCGGCGCTGCGGCGCAGGAGCGAGGTGCGTTCCTCGATCCCGACGATGCGTGCGAGCGTGCCTTCGGACCCGGAGGTGTCGCCGACGACGCGGGCGCGGTCGCCGGTGACGATCGGGGTTCGGCGCAGTTCGCGGGCCCGCGTGGTCAGCGCCGTGTGCTCGTCGGGTCCGTCCTCGTCGACGAGCACGGTGTATCGGCCTCGGTCGACACCGAGGACACGGCAGACCACCGCGTCCTCGTGTGCGGGCCGCCGCTTCGTGCGCGGGCGGTTCGCTTTCGGGTTGGGGCGGACCCGCACATCCGTTTCGTCGTACTCGGGCTCGTCCTCCTCGTCGAAGTCGTCGAGCCAGCTCACCGCGCCGCCACCCTCATGAGGCCAGGGACGCCGACACGTCGTCGCCGTCGATCATCGCCTGCCACAGCTGCGGGAACTGCGGGAGGGTCTTGGCGGTCGTGCCGATGTCGTCGACCACCACGCCGGGGACGGCCAGTCCGATCAGGGCACCGGTGGTCGCCATCCGGTGGTCGTGGTGGGCCCGCCAGGTGCCGCCGTGGAGCGGACGCGGCACGATACGGATGCCGTCTGCGAGCTCGTGGGCCTCGCCGCCGAGCGCGCGTAGCTCGCCGATGAGAGCCGCGATGCGGTCGGTCTCGTGCCCGCGGATGTGGCCGATCCCGTGCAGTACGCTCTCGCTGTCTGCGAAGGCGGCCAACCCGAAGATCGTGGGCGCGAGTTCCCCGGCGGCGGAGAGGTCCAGCTCGACGCCGTGGATGCCGGCACCCGCCGCCACGGTCAGGGCACCGCCGCGCCGACTGACGCGTCCGCCCATGACCGACAGGATGTCGGAGAGCATCGCACCGGGCTGTGTCGAGTGCGGCGGCCACCCCTGGACGGTCACCTGTCCGCCGGCGACCATGGCGGCGGCGAGGAACGGCGCGGCATTGGAGAGGTCGGGTTCGACCGAGATGTCCTTGCCGCGGATGGGGCCGGCCGGCACGATCCATTCGCCGACGGAGGGCCGCTCGACGTGGACGCCGCGGTGGGCCAGAGCTTCGACGGTCATGTCGATGTGCGGAATGCTCGGCAGGCGCTCACCGGCGTGGACCAGGTGCAGGCCGACGTCGAACCGGGGGGCGGCCAGCAGGAGGCCGGAGACGAACTGGCTCGACGCGCTCGCGTCGATGGTGATCTCGCCGCCGCGCACGTGGCCGTGGCCGCGCACGGAGAACGGCAGCGACCAGCGCCCGCCGTCGTCGATGTCCACGCCGACGTCGCGCAACGCCTTGATCATCGCACCCATCGGCCGGTGCAGCGCGCTCTCGTGCGCGGTGACCGTGATCTCCCCGGCGGTGAACCCCGCGAGCGGGGTGACGAACCGCATCACGGTGCCGGCTTGGCCGCAGTCGACGACGCCGCCGGCCGAGAGCGGCCAGCGCGGCGTGACCACGAGGTCGTCGCCGAACGGGCTGTCGCCGGGTTCGGTCTCGACGCCGACCCCGAGTGCGCGCAATGCATCGATCATGCGTGCGGAATCGTCGGAGTGCAGCGGTGCGCGCAAGCGGCTCGGGCCGTCGGCGAGGGCGGCGAGGACGAGCTCACGGTTGGTCAGCGACTTCGATCCCGGCACGGACATGGTCGAGTCCAGGTGCCCGTCTGCGACGGGCGCCTGCCATGATCCGGTCTCGGCCGGTGTGGACGTGGGGGAATACCCGTCGGCGGTCATCGGTTCCTAGATTACTGAACCCTGGAGAGGAGCCGGATGATCACGACGCTGAGTCGCCCCGCGGCGACGGTGGAGGACGTGCCGTCGACGCTCAGGGACGCCGACGTAGACTTCTCGGTGATGAGCGATCAGGCCGAGACGGTGGAAGACGCCCGCACGCAGTTCGAGGCGCAGGCGCTGCCGTTCATGGACCCGCTGTACGCGGCCGCCATGCGGATGACGCGCAATCCCGCCGACGCGGCGGATCTGGTCCAGGAGACGTTCGTGAAGGCGTTCGCCTCGTGGTCGTCGTTCACCCAGGGGACCAACCTCAAGGCGTGGCTGTACCGGATCCTCACGAACACCTACATCAACACTTATCGCAAGAAGCAGCGCGAGCCGTTCCAGGGCACGATCGACGAGCTCGAGGACTGGCAGTTGGGTGGCGCCGAGTCGACGACCGCGACCAGCAGCCGCTCGGCCGAGGCCGAGGCGATCGATCACATGCCCTCATCGGCGGTCAAGGACGCCCTGCAGTCCATCCCGGAGGACTTCCGGATGGCGGTCTACCTGGCGGATGTCGAAGGGTTCGCCTACCAGGAGATCGCCGACATCATGCAGACACCGATCGGCACGGTCATGAGCCGGCTGCACCGCGGCAGGCGGATGCTGCGCGATCTGCTGGCGGAATACGCACGCGAGCGCGGCATCGGAACCGCGTCGACGAGGAGTGAGAAATGAGCGATTGCGGCTGCGAGAAGGCACGGCGCGACCTCGAGGAGTACCTGCGCAACGAGGTCTGCAAGACCCAACACGCCGATATCAAGGAACACCTCGAGCGGTGCCCGGCGTGTCGTGACGAGGCGCTCGTGGCGACGACCCTCACGGATGTGGTCGCCCGCGCTTGCAAGGAGAGCGCTCCGGAGGAGCTGCGGGACCAGGTGCTCGCGCGGGTCCGCGCGATCCAGGCCGGACACTGAACGCTCCGGTCGGATAGTTTCCGGCCGCTCCGGCGATCCGCGCGGCGGCGGAGCCGGCGGTGCCGCACGCGCGCCCCGATCGACGACGGCCGCGGCATCGTCGGGGAGCCGCGGCCGTCGTCGATGATCCTCACATCGCTCAGGGCAGCGTGAGGGCCTTCTTGATGATCTCGGCCTGCTCGTGCGCGTGCACCTTCGGCGACCCGGTCGCCGTCGACGCCGCGGCCTCGCGCGAGACGCGGCGGACGGTACGCCCGTCGAGGTGCTTCGACAGCTCGAGGGCGATGAACGGCCACGCCCCCTGGTTCTCGGGCTCGTCCTGCACCCACACCAGCTCGGCGTCGGGATAG
Organism: Microbacterium aquimaris; assembly: GCF_039531285.1. NCBI lineage: Bacteria > Bacillati > Actinomycetota > Actinomycetes > Micrococcales > Microbacteriaceae > Microbacterium > Microbacterium aquimaris. The sequence continues at coordinate 1,876,063 of NZ_BAAAPT010000001.1, forward strand.
GTCTCCAGCACCTTGCGCAGGGACTCGATCGGCGACGGATAGAACTGCTCGAGCCGCACGAGCGCGACCTCGGGGTTGGGGTTCTTGTCCAGCTCCGCGCGCAGATCCCAGTGGATCTTGCCCGAGTGCAACAGCACCCGGCGCACGGCGCTCTTGTCGACGCCGCGATCATCGTCGAGCACCGGCTCGAAGCGACCGGTGAGGAACGCGTCCACCGGGCTGGTCGCGCCGCGCAGGCGCAACATCGCCTTCGGGGTGAAGACCACGAGCGGACGGCGCGGCCGCGCATACGCCTGGCGGCGCAGCAGGTGGAAGTACGACGCCGGTGTGGACGGGCGCGCGATGGTCATGTTGTCCTGTGCGCACATCTGCAGGAACCGCTCGATGCGGGCCGAGGAGTGGTCGGGACCTTGACCTTCGTAACCGTGGGGGAGGAGCAGGACGACACTCGACTGCTGGCCCCACTTCTGTTCGGCCGAGGAGATGAACTCGTCGACCACCGACTGTGCACCGTTGACGAAGTCGCCGAACTGCGCCTCCCACAGCACGAGGGCCTCGGCCCGCTCGACCGAGTAGCCGTACTCGAAGGCCATCGCGGCGTACTCGCTGAGCAGGGAGTCGTAGACGAAGAACTTGCCCTGGTTGTCGGAGAGGTTCGTCAGCGGAAGCCATTCCTGACCGTTCGTGCGGTCGTGCAACACGCTGTGGCGCTGCGCGAACGTGCCGCGGCGGGCGTCCTGACCGGCCAGGCGGACAGGCGTTCCCTCGACCAGGAGCGAGCCGAAGGCGAGCAACTCGCCGAAGGCCCAGTCGATGCTGCCGTTGCGACTCATGTCGTGGCGCTTGTCCAACAACTGCTGCAACTTGTTGTGGACCGTGAAGCCGTCGGGCTTGTTGACGAATCGGTCGCCGATCATGTGCACGACCTCGCGCGAGACCGCCGTCGAGTCGGGCTCGCCGACCGAGACGTCCGGCGCGGCGTCGGTGTTGACCACCTCGTTGGACCCGGTCTCGGCCGCGTGGGTCTCGGCGAAGGCGACTTCGAGGCGCCCCTGGAAGTCCTGCTTGGCCTGCTCGTACTCCTCCTGCGTGATGTCACCGCGGCCGACGAGCGACTCGGTGTACAGGCGGCGCACCGAGCGCTTGGCCTCGATGAGGTTGGTCATCAGCGGCTGGGTCATCGAGGGGTCGTCGCCCTCGTTGTGGCCCCGGCGTCGGTAGCAGACCAGGTCGATGACGACGTCCCGGTGGAACCTCTCGCGGTAGGCGAACGCCAACTGCGAGACCCGCACGACCGCTTCCGGGTCGTCGCCGTTGACGTGGAGGATCGGCGCTTGGATCGTCTTGGCGACGTCCGTGGCGTACACCGAGGTGCGGCCGTCCTGCGGCACGGTGGTGAAGCCCACCTGGTTGTTGACCACCACGTGGATGGTCCCTCCGGTGCGGTATCCGCGCAACTGCGACATCTGCAACGTCTCGACGACGACGCCCTGACCGGCGAAGGCCGCGTCGCCGTGGACGAGCACAGGAAGCCACGAGAACGATCCGATGGGTTTGAGGTCCTGTTTGGCGCGGACGATGCCCTCGAGGACACCGTCGACGGTCTCGAGGTGCGAGGGGTTCGCCGCGAGGTAGACGGGCAGCTCCTCGCCGCCGTCGGCCACGAAGGTCCCCGACGTGCCCAGGTGGTACTTCACATCGCCCGACCCGCTCTTGGAGCCGATGGCAACCGACCCCTCGAACTCGCGGAAGACCTGGCCGTAGGTCTTGCCGGCGATGTTGGTCAGCACGTTCAGGCGACCACGGTGGGCCATACCGATGGCGGCGCCGTCCAGGCCGGCCTCCGCCGCACCCTGCAGGATCTCGTCCAGCAACGGGATGAGCGACTCGCCGCCTTCGAGGCTGAAGCGTTTCTGTCCGACGTACTTGGTCTGCAGGAAGGTCTCGAAGGCCTCGGCCTGATTGAGCTTCTTCAACACACGCAGCTGCTCGTCGTGCGTGGGCTTCTGGTACTTGACCTCGACGTTCTCCTGGAACCAGCGACGCTGTTCCGGGTCCTGGATGTGCATGTACTCCAGGCCGATCGTGCGGCAGTACGAGTCGCGCAGCACCCCGAGGATGTCACGCAGCTTCATGACGCGCTTGCCGCCGAATCCGCCGGTGACGAACTCCCGGTCCAGGTCCCAGAAGGTCAGGCCGTGCTGTTCGATCTCGAGGTCGGGGTGGGTGCGCTGCATGTACTCCAGCGGATCGATGTCCGCCATGAGGTGCCCCCGCACCCGGAAGGAGTTGATCAGCTCCTGCACGCGGGACTGCTTGTCCACGCGCTCGGCGAGGTCGACGTTGATGTCGTTGGCCCAATGGATGGGGGCGTAGGGGATGCGCAGCGCGGCGAAGATGTCGTCGTAGAAGTTGCGCTCGCCGATCAACAGCTCGTGCACGCGCTTGAGGAACTCGCCCGATCCGGCGCCCTGGATGACGCGGTGGTCGTAGGTGCTCGTGAGCGTGATCGTCTTCCCGATCGCCATCTCGTTGAGCGTCTTCGAGCTGGCTCCCTGGAACTCCGCCGGATACTCCAGGGCACCGGCGCCGACGATGCACCCCTGGCCCTTCATCAGGCGGGGCACCGAGTGCACCGTGCCGATGCCGCCCGGGTTTGTCAGCGAGATGGTCGTGCCTTGGAAGTCGGCCGCGGTGAGCTTGTTCTTGCGGGCGCGTCCGACCAGATCCTCGTAGGAGGCGAGGTACTCGCCGAACGTGAGGGACTCGGCGCGCTTGATCGAGGGCACCAGCAAGGCGCGGGTCCCGTCGGGCTTGGGGATGTCGATCGCGATACCGAGGTTGATGTGCGCGGGCGCCACGACGGACGGCTTCCCGTCGATCTCGGCGTAGAAGACGTTCTGGCTCGGCGCCTCTTTCAGCGCACGGATGATCGCCCAGCCGATGAGGTGCGTGAAGCTCACCTTGCCGCCGCGGGTACGCGACATGTGGTTGTTGATCACGATGCGGTTGTCGATCATGAGCTTGGCCGGGATCGTGCGCACGCTCGTCGCGGTCGGCACGGTCAGGGACTCGTCCATGTTCGCGGCGAGGGTCTTCGGCATCCCCCTCAGCGCCGTGACGGTGTCCTCTTCGGTCGATTCCTCGGCCGAGGAGGGGACGACCTTCGGTGCCTGTGCCGGGATCGGCTGCGCGGCCGCGGGCTTGGCGGTCGTGCGTGCGACCGGCGGTGCGCCGATCACGGGGATCGGCGCGGTCACCGGATGCGCGGCGGGTGCGGCGTTCTCAGCCGTCGGCACCTCACCCTTGACCGGGTTGTACTCCTCGAGGATGGGCCACCAGGCCTTGTCCACGGAGTTCTTGTCGACTTTGAACTGCTCGTACAACTCGTCGACGAGCCATTCGTTGGCTCCGAACTCCCCTTCGCTCGAAACCCCGACGCCCGTCACCTGGCTCGACACGCCTTATCGCCCGCTTTCCGAAGATCGTGTGGAATACGTCCGGCCATCTGCGGCCGGGACGTTCGAGGATCAAGCGTAGTCCTATCTGGCTGGGGGTTCACCGCGCGGGCGCAGGATCGCGTCGGCGATTCGTCGAGGTTCGCGCAGGATCGGCCACAACGCACCTCGATACGCTGGTCCCATGGAGTTCTACGGGGCGCGGCCCGAGACCGATCTGACCTATTCGGACGTCTTCCTCGTGCCGCGGCGCTCCGGCGTGACGAGTCGGCTGGAGGTCGATCTCGCGCCCGCCGACGGCACCCCCGCGACGCTGCCCCTGGTCTCGGCGAACATGAACTCGGTGACCGGTCCGCGGCTGGCTGCGACGCTCGCACGCCGCGGAGGCCTCGGCGTGCTGCCGCAGGACATGCCGTTGCAGGACCTGGACACGGCGATCCGGTGGGTCAAGTCGCAACCGGTGCCGTGGGACACCCCGCTCGTCCTGCCACCGGATATGACCGTCGCCGATGCGGCCCGGGTGCTTCCGGCGACCGACGGACACGGGATCGTCGTCAGCGACGCCGTCGGCGGTGACATCGCCCTCGACGACATCCAGGGCATCGTGCCGGCGTCACGGCTGGGAACCGCGCTGCCGGACGCCCGTCTGGGGGATCTCGCCCGAGGCCGTCCGTCGTCCATCGACGCGGACGACGTCGACGACGCCCGCCACGCGTTCGACCTGCTGGTCGCCGCGGACGTCGAGACGGTGTGCGTGCTCCACCACGGTCACCTCGTGGGCACGCTGACCCGGCGGAGCGCGCTGCGGTCGACGCTTTACCGACCGGCTGTCGACGGCCACGGCCGTCTGGCCGTTGCCGCGGCGGTGGGCATCAACGGCGACGTCGCGGCGAAGGCGAGGGCGCTCGCGGCGGCCGGGGTGGACGTGCTGGTCGTCGACACTGCGCACGGCCATCAGGAGAGCATGCTCCGTGCGCTGCGCACCGTGACCGGCCTCGGTCTCGGCCTGCCGGTCGTCGCCGGGAACATCGTCACCGCGGACGGGGTGCGCGACCTCGTCGACGCCGGTGCGGGCATCCTCAAGGTGGGTGTCGGGCCCGGTGCCATGTGCACGACCCGCATGATGACCGCGGTGGGACGCCCGCAGTTCTCCGCGGTGCTGGAGACGGCCCAGGCCGCACGGGAACACGGCGCCCATGTGTGGGCCGACGGGGGAGTGCGTTATCCGCGCGACGTGGCGTTGGCGCTCGCCGCCGGAGCGGCTTCGGTCATGATCGGCTCGTGGTTCGCCGGGACCATCGAGGCGCCCGGGCGGCTGGAGACCGACACCGACGGGCGCGTCTTCAAGCAGTCTTGGGGGATGGCCTCCACCAAGGCGGTGCAGGCGCGGTTCGGGCGGCTGGACGCGTACGAGCGGGCGCGCAAGGAGCTGTTCGCCGAGGGCATCTCCTCCTCGCGCATCTACCTCGATCCGTTGCGACCGGGGCTCGAGGACCTCCTGGATATGATCACATCCGGCGTGCGTTCGTCGTTCACCTACGCCGGGGCGGCCAGCGTGACGCAGTTCCACGATCGTGCCCGGGTGGGTTTGCAGTCGGCCGCCGGCTATGAGGAGGGCAAGGCGCTCCCGGTCAGCTGGTGACCGACCATCGCTGCGGGGTCGACCTGTGGTCCCGATGAGGCGATGATGCGTGCGGGTGGGGTGGCCTCCCCGAACCTGGGAGAGAACCGCGCGCGGGCGCGCGGGACTGCCGTAAGATCTTTCGCACAATGGACGACCCTCCCAGTTGCAGACGCTCGCCCCACCGACCCGACACCCGCGCGAGCGGGGGTGACGCCTGATGGATTACGTCATGCTGGGCGTGGGGCTCCTCCTGACGATCGGCACCGGTCTGTTCGTGGCCAGCGAGTTCGCGTTGGTCAATCTCGATCGCGCCGACCTCGAAGCACGACGGGATGCCGGTGAGTCGCGGCTCGCGCTGACCATCAGCGCTTTGCGCATCACCTCCACCCACCTCTCGAGTGCGCAGTTGGGCATCACCCTGACGACGTTGCTGACCGGCTACACGATGGAGCCGGCCATCTCGAACCTGTTGCGACCGGTGCTGACCGCGTGGGGCTGGCCCGAGGCGCTGGTCACCCCACTGTCGGCCACGATCGGGATCGCGATCGCGACGATCTTCTCGATGATCATCGGTGAGTTGGTTCCGAAGAACTTCGCGCTCGCCGTGCCGCGGCAGACCGCCAAGCTCGTCATGCCGTTCCAGGTCGCGTTCACGACGGTGTTCCGACCCGCGATCACGGTGCTCAACGGCAGCGCGAACGGCGTGCTCCGTGCGATGGGCATCGAGCCCAAGGAGGAGCTGTCGGGAGCCCGAACGGCCGAGGAACTCTCCAGCCTCGTGCGACGCTCGGCAAGTGCAGGGGTCCTCGAGGAGGACACCGCTTCCCTCCTGGACCGCAGCCTCACCTTCTCCCGGCTGAGTGCGGCCGATGTGATGACCCCCCGCCCGAGCGTGCACGCGGTGGCCGTCGGCGACGCCGTCGAAGACGTCATCCAGCTCGCACGACGCACCGGCCACAGCCGGTTCCCGGTCTATGAGGACTCGATGGACGACATCGTCGGCGTCGTGCACCTCAAGGCAGCCGTCAGCGTGCCCCGGGCCAAGCGCGCCGAGGTGCCCGTCGGTGCCATCAGCACCGAGCCCCTCCGCGTCCCCGAGGCGGTCCACCTCGATGCGCTCGTCGCCGAACTGAGGACCCGCGGGTACCAGATGGCGGTCGTGGTCGACGAGTACGGCGGGACTGCCGGGGTCGTCACCCTCGAGGACATCGTGGAGGAGATCGTCGGCGAGGTCCTCGACGAACACGATCGTCGGCGTGCGGGGATCGTCCGCGCCGCCGGATCGATCATCTTCCCCGGTGAGTTGCGCCCCGACGAGCTTCTGGACCGCACCGGCATCCGCATCCCCAAGGGCGAGGTCTACGACACGATCGGCGGATACATCATGAGCGTGCTCGAGCGCATCCCCGCCGCGGGAGACGCCCTGCAGCTCGAGGAGGGTGTCATCGAGGTGCAACGCATGGACGGTAGGCGGGTCGACCGGGTGCGGTTCACCCCCGCCTTCGTCTCCGCGGCCACCGACGGGGGTGAGCGTCGATGAGCGATTGGGCCGGACTGGCATGGCTGGGTGTGCTCCTGGTCGCCAACGCGTTCTTCGTCGGTGCCGAGTTCGCCGTCATCTCCGCGCGCCGTTCGCAGATCGAGCCTCTTGCGGAGGCGGGATCGCGTAGCGCGAAGACCGCACTGTATGCGATGGAGCACGCCACGCTCATGCTGGCCACCAGCCAGCTGGGCATCACGATCTGCTCGCTGCTGATCCTGAACGTGTCGGAGCCGGCGATCCACCACCTCCTGGCGGTGCCGCTCGGGCTCACCGGCCTCAGCGAGGCGCTCGTGGACACCGTCGCCTTCGTGATCGCGCTGCTGGTCGTGTCGTACCTGCATGTCGTGTTCGGCGAGATGGTGCCGAAGAACCTCGCGTTCTCGGTGCCGGATCGAGCGGTGCTCATGCTCGCGACCCCGCTGGTATGGGTCTCGAAGCTGTTCCACCCGGTGATCGTGACGCTCAACTGGATCGCCAACCACGTCGTGCGCCTGGCCCGCGTCGAGCCGAAGGACGAAGCGGCCTCGACGTTCACCCTCGAAGAGGTCGCCACGATCGTGACGCAGTCGCGTATCGAGGGGGTCTTGGACGACTCGGCCGGTACGGTCGCGGCCGTGGTGGAGTTCACCGACAAGAAGGCCAAGGACATCGCGGTTCCCCTCGGTGATCTCGTGACCCTCCCGGAGCGCACGACGCCGCACAAGATCGAGCGGGCGGTCGCCAAGCACGGATTCTCGCGCTACGTGATCGTCGACGGTGAGGGCGTGCCGACCGGCTACGTGCACCTGAAGGACGTCCTGCGGGCCGCGGAGGGGCCGGATGCGGCGACCGATGTCGTGCGTCCGATCCCGTCCAAGCGCATCCACCACATGGTGCCGGTCACCGAGGAGACCGATCTGGAGGACGCGCTCGCGCTCATGCGCAACGCGGGCCGCCATCTCGCACAGGTGCGCAACACCGAGGGGCACACGACCGCGGTGCTCTTCCTCGAGGACATCATCGAGGAGCTCATCGGGGAAGTGCAGGACGCGACCAGCCGCAGGCGCTGATCCGACGCGTCGGTCGCCTCCGCGTCATCGGCTCGGGATATGGTGTGCGCCATGCGCAGATGGACGGCGACCGACGCGGCGGGGAGTCTTCGCGCCCCGTCGTCGCACGACGACAAGTACACCCGTGGCGTGCTGGGCGTGCGCACCGGTTCCGTGGCGTTCAAGGGCGCGGCGGTCCTCGGTGTCGAGGCCGCGTGGCGCACCGGCGTCGGGATGGTCCGCTACGTCGGTCCCGCCGGCGCCGAGGTCCTCGCCCGGCGCCCCGAGACGGTGCTGACCGAGGGTCGCGTGGGTGCCTGGGTGATCGGATCGGGAACCTCGCCCGTCGAGCGCGACGACGCCGAGACCGCGGCCTTGCGCGACCTGCTGGAGGGGGAGGTGCCGGTGGTCGTGGATGCCGGCGCGCTCGACCTCGTCGACCATCCGTCGGCACCGGTCGTGGTCACCCCGCACGCGGGGGAGTTCGCGCGACTGCGTGAGCGCCTCGACATGGCGCCGGTCCCGGTCGACGCCGACCACGCCGAGCGGGACGATGCGGCGTTGGAGACGGCCGAGCGCCTGGGGGCGGCGGTCCTGCTGAAGGGCGCACGCTCGGTCGCCGCCGCACCCGGTGGATTCATCGCGGTCATCGCCGACGCCACACCCTGGTTGGCCACCGCAGGCACGGGGGACGTCCTCGCCGGGGCGATCGGCGCGGTCGCCGCCGGGGCCGAGACGCTCTCCTCCGCCGGCGCGTGGGGACCGGTCGCGGCCACGGGGGCGTGGCTGCACGGCCATGCCGCCAACATCGCGGTGCGTCGATTCGGGCCGGCCGGGGGACCGGTCACGGCCCTCGACGTGGCCGAGGCGCTGCCGTTCGCCGTCGGAGAGGTCATCGCCGCGGCGCCGATCTGACGCGGGTCGGCGCGCGGCCGTCTCTAGGATGGAGCGGTGTCGAAACGCGCGGTGCTGTGGACGGGCTTCCTCCTCGTGCACCTGGTGGTCGCCTCGGCCGGATTCGTGTTCCCCAACCAGCCGATGGGTGATGTCACGTTCGTGTACGAGCCGTGGGCGGCGCGGGCGCTCGCCGGTGACGGCATCATGGGGGTCGACCAGACCTGGGTGTATCCGCAGCTCGCGTTGGTGCCCATGCTCGCCGCGCAGGCGCTGGCCGGATCGGTCGGCTACGAGGTGGCGTGGGCGCTGCTGGTCACCGCGTCCGACGCGCTCGCCTTCGCGCTCCTGGTCGGGGCGGGGCGCTCGCGCGGACGCGTGGCGGCGGCGGGTTTCTGGCTCCTGTTCGCCCTCGCGCTCGGACCGGTCGGAATGTATCGCCTCGACGGGGTCACTGTGCCGCTCGCGGTCGCCGGCGTGCTGTGGCTGGTCGGCCGCCCGCGCGTGGCGTCGGTGGCGCTGGCCGTGGCCATGTGGATCAAGGTGTGGCCGGCGGCGTTGTTGGCCGCCGCCGTGGTCGCGTCACATCGGCGGGTGACGGTGTTCGTGGCGGCGTTCGCGACGAGTGCCGCCGTCCTTCTCGCGATCGTCGCGTTCGGAGGAGGCGCACACGCATTCGGCTTCATCGCCGGGCAGACCGGCCGCGGTCTTCAGATCGAGGCGCCGGTCAGCGGGTGGGTGATGTGGCAGGTCGTGACCGGGGCGCCGGACGCCGCCATCGCATATGACGTCGACCTCCTCACCTTCCAGGTACAGGCGGTCGGTGTCGATCTCGTCTCGATACTCATGACCCCCCTGCTCGTCCTCGTGGTCGGAGCCCTTGTGATCCTGGGGGCGGTCAAGGCGTGGCGGGGCGCCACCTTCGCGGCGCTGTTCCCGCCGCTGGCGCTCGCCCTGGTCCTCGCCCTCATCGTCGTCAACAAGGTCGGCTCGCCGCAGTTCCTCACGTGGGTGATCGCGCCGATCGTGATCGGCCTGGTCCTCGACCCTCGGCGATGGTGGCGCCCCGGCGCGCTCGCGGTACTCGCGGCCGGGCTCACCCAGGTCGTCTATCCGCTGGTGTACGACGGGGTCCTCGTGGCACAGCCGCTGCCGGTGGCGTTGTTGACGCTGCGGAACGTCCTGCTTGTCGTCCTGTTCGTCTGGGCGGTCGTGCGCACGGTGCGCGTCCGCACATCCGTCGCCGTGACCGCCACGGCGTCTTGATCGGAGGTCCTGATGCTCATCGCCTTCTCCGTCGCCCCGAGCGGCACCGGCAACGCGGACGGGTCGGTGCACGACGCCGTCGCGGCCGCCGTCTCGGTCGTCCGCGGGAGCGGCCTGCCCCATCGCACGACCTCGATGTTCACGGAGATCGAGGGGGAGTGGGACGAGGTGATGGCGGTGGTCAAGGCCGCCACCGACGCGGTCATGCCGTTCGGATCGCGGGTCTCCCTCGTGCTGAAAGCCGACATCCGCCCGGGGTACACCGGCGAGATCGACGCGAAGATCGACCGTCTCGAGTCCGCGATCGACGACGCGTCGTAGCGGGGAGCGGGCTCGCACGCTGATCGGTGTCGCCACGCCCCGACCGGTGCTCGAATCGATTCGACGTCGGCCGGTGCACGCGCGTACGATGAGCGGGTGATCCCGTCCCTCCCCACCCGGGGCATCGCCCGATGGGCGTTGCTGTCCCTCGCCGTCGGCAGTTTCGGGATCGGCATGACCGAGTTCGTCGTGATGGGTCTGCTGCCCGATATCGCGCAGGAACTCCTCCCGTCGGAGTGGGCGAGCGACCCGGACGCGGCGATCGCCCAGACGGGCTGGCTGATCAGCCTCTACGCGCTCGGGGTGGTGGTGGGCGCCCCGACCATCGCCGGATCGGTCGCGCGCTTCCCGCGTCACCGCGTGATGGTCGCGCTCGCCGCCGCACTCACCCTCTTCAATGCGCTGACGTTTCTGCTGCCGACTTTCGAGTTGGTCGCGGCCTCACGCTTCCTCGCGGGACTGCCCCACGGTGCATACTTCGGGATCGGGGCGCTCGTGGCCGCCGATGTGCTCGGGCCCGGCATGCGCGCCAAGGGCGTGGCCTTCGTGCTCACCGGACTCACCCTCGCGAACGTCGTCGGCGTGCCCCTGGGCACCGCTCTCGGGCAGGAGGTGGGCTGGCGCGCCGCCTTCATGCTGGTCGCGGCGATCTTCCTGATCGCCACGGTGCTCATCACCGTTTTCGTGCCGCAGCACGCCGGTTCCCCCGGCCGGACGCTACGCGCGGAACTGAAGGTGTTCCGCATCGGCCAGGTGTGGCTCGCGCTCGCGGTCGGGGCCATCGGGTTCGGCGGGTTCTTCGCCGTCTACAGCTACATCGCCCCACTCGTGACCGAGGTCGCCGGCTCGCCGGAGTGGGCCGTCCCCGTCGTCCTCATGGTCATGGGTGTGGGCATGACCATCGGCAACCTCATCGGAGGCCATCTGGCCGATGTGCACCTCACGCGCACGCTGGTCGGCGGCCACGCGACGCTCGCCGCGGTCCTGGTGCTGCTGGCGTTGACGGCGCAGTCGATCTACGCGCTCGCCTTCTTCGTCCTCGCCGTCGGGCTGGTCTCCGCGGCACTGAGTCCCACCATCCAGACCCGTCTGATGGATGTCGCCGGCGACAACCAATCGATCGCGGCGGCGCTGAACCACTCTGCGCTGAATCTCGGGAACAGCCTGGGGGCCCTCCTCGGCGGAGTCGTGATCGCCGCGGGGTGGGGCTTCGTCGCCCCCGCGTGGGTCGGTGTCGCGCTGGCGTCAGGCGGCCTCGTCGTCGCCGGATGCAGCGTCGCGTCCGATCGCGCGCGCACGCGACCGGTCGTCGCCTCCTGAGTCCGTCGGCGAGGGTGAGCCTCAGCCGAGCAGCCGGCGCAGGTGGGCGGCGACGACCGGGATCTCGATGAGGAAACCGTCGTGGCCGAAGTCGCTCGTGATCACGGCGGCGCGATCGCCGTCGAGGGTGTCGCTGATACCCGCCGCGATCCGGTGCTGGCCTTCGACCGGGAACAGACGATCGCTGTCGATGCCGAGGACGAGGGTCTTCGCCGTGATCCGTGCCAGAGCGTCCTCGACGCCTCCGCGATCGCGACCGACGTCGTGGGAGTTCATGGCCTCGACGAGGGTGATGTAGCTGTTGGCGTCAAAGCGGCGCGTGAACTTGTTGCCGTGGAAATCGAGGTACGACTCCACCGCGAAGCGGCCGCCGTGGCCGAGCGGGCTCACCCCCGACTGCCAGGAGCGCTGGAACCGCTGGTTGAGCTCGGTCGGCGACCGATAGTTCAGCAACGCCATGCGTCGTGCGAGAGACAGGCCGCGGGTCGGCCCGTTGCCGTCGCCGGCGTCGTAGTAGTCGCCCCCGGCGAACCGCGGATCGATGCGGATGGCCTCCGACTGCGCGGAGTTGAGCGCGATCTGGTCGGCGGTGTTCACCGGAGGTGCCGCGATGACCGCGAGGCGCTCCACACGCTCGGGGTGGGTGATGCCCCACTCCAGCGCGTGCATCCCGCCCATGGAGCCCCCCACGACCGCGGCCCAGCGCTCGATCCCCAGGTCGTCGGCGAGGCGCACCATCGCCGCGACCTGATCGCGCACGGTCAGGTACGGGAACCGGGCCGCCCACTCGAGGCCGTTCGGGGCGATGCTCGCCGGTCCGGTGGAGCCCTGGCACCCTCCCAGCATGTTCGGGGCGATGACGAACCAGCGGTCCGTGTCGATCGCCGAACCGGGGCCGACGATGCCGTCCCACCACCCGGCCGTCGGATGCCCGGGCCCCGCGGGACCGCGAACATGGCTGTCTCCGGTGAGGGCGTGCAGAAGCAGGATCGCGTTGTCGCAGCGCGGGGACAGCTCGCCCCACGTCTCGTACGCGAGCCGGTAGCCGGGTAGCCGGGCGCCGCCCTCCGTGTCGAACGCGCCGAAGGTCGCGAAGTGCCGGTCACCGACCGGATCGCCGTCGCGCCATGCGCCGGTGGCCGGAGGGCGCCCGAGCAGGAGACGGGCATCGGCCTCCGTCACCGGTGCCGAGGGCACGGTGTCTTCGGAAGTCTGCCAGTCCATCGGCGGGTCCCTTCGTTCGGCGCGGTGGCGCGGTCCTCTCACGGTATCCGCTCCGCGCGGCACGGTCATGCGTGTGACGACGACACCGTCATGGCTGCCCGCGCGGCGTACATGCCCGACCTTTCATGTACCGGCGATAAACTTGCCCTTCGACCGATCGAGCCGCCGTGCTCGCGATGAGGAGTGTGCCGTTGGCTGGAAACGCGACGACCCGGTTCTCCAACGTGTCTCTCCTGTCGGTGGCCAGTGTGCTCCCGACCCGGGTGACCAGTTCCGACGACATCGAATCGCGCCTGACCCCGGCGCTGCAGCGACTGAAGTTGCGACCGGGATTGTTACGGCGCGTGGCCGGGGTGCTCGAGCGCCGCAACTGGGCGTCGGATGAGTCCTCGGATGACGCGACCATCGCCGCCGGGAAGCGCGCGCTCCGCGAAGCCGGGGTGGATGCGTCCGAGGTGGGACTGCTCATCAACACCTCGGTGAGCCGCAAGCATCTCGAACCGTCGGTCGCGGTGACGTTGCATCACGGGCTCGGCCTGCCCAGCTCCGCGGTCAACTTCGATGTCGCGAACGCGTGTCTCGGGTTCGTCAGCGGCATGAACCTCGCCGCGAGCATGATCGAGTCCGGGCAGATCCGCTACGCCATCATCGTCAACGGCGAGGACGCCGACGACATCCAGGTCAACACCATCGAACGCCTCAAGGGCGAGGGGATCGGCCGCGACGCGTTCATGAGCGAGTTCGCCTCGCTCACCCTCGGCTCCGGAGCGGCGGCCGCCGTGCTCGGACGCGCCGACGAACATCCCGAAGGGCATCGCATCCTCGGCGGCGTCACGCGCGCCGCGACGCAGTTCCACCAGTTGTGCGTCGGGAGCGTGGACGGCATGTTCACCGACGCGAAGGCGTTGCTGCGCGGCGGCCTGGAACTGGTCGTCTCGGCGTGGAAAGAGGCCGCGCCCGATTGGAACTGGTCGTCGATGGACCGCTACATCACCCACCAGGTCTCGTCCGTGCACACCAACGCGATCGTGAAGGCCGCGAAACTCGATCGTGCGAAGGTTCCGACCACCTTCCCCGAGTACGGAAACGTGGGCCCCGCGTCGATCCCGATCACTCTCGACAGGGAGAAGCAGAGCCTTACCCGCGGCGACCGTGTGTTGCTCATGGGCGTCGGCTCGGGCCTGAACACGGCGATGATGGAACTGTCCTGGTGACCTCACCGACCGAGACGGTCCTTCCGCCCGTCGCCGGACTCGACGGGCGGTTGCGTCGCACCCTCGTCGCGCCCGGGGCGCTCCACGACACCGGACGTACCCGCACGTGGCATCATCTGGACACGGGGCCCGTGCTCGCCGACCTCGGCATCACGCCGGTGGGCACGATCCTGGCCGTCCACGGCAACCCGACGTGGTCGTTCCACTGGCGTCGCATCGCCGATGCTTCGGTACGGCGTGCCGAGAGCGGTGAGCCGGCATGGCGGGTCGTGGCGGTGGATCAGCTGGAGATGGGCTTCTCCGAGCGCACGGACCTCCCGCGCACTCTGGCGCAGCGGGTGGCGGATCTGGGCTCGTTCACCGACACGCTGGGTCTCGAGGGCCCGGTGGTCACGCTCGGCCACGACTGGGGAGGCGTGATCTCGCTGGGCTGGGCGGTCGATCATCCCGAGCTGCTGGCCGGCGTCGTCACCCTCAACACCGCCGTGCACCACCCCGAGGGCGTTCCGATCCCCGCGCCGCTGCGTGTGGCCGGTGCGCGCGGCATGCTCGCCGCCTCCACCGTGCGCACGACCGCGTTTCTGGACACGACCCTCGCGCTCGCCGAGACCCGCCTCTCCGAGGAGGTTCGCGCCGCCTATCACGCGCCGTATCGATCCGCCGATCGCCGCTGCGGGATCGGGCAGTTCGTCGCCGACATCCCGGTCGACGCGGCGCATCCCAGCCACCCGGAGCTGACGCGGATCGCGGAGGGCGTGCGCCGATTGCGGGTCCCCGCACTGATCTTGTGGGGTCCGCGAGACCCCGTCTTCCAGCAACGATACCTCGACGATCTCATCGAGCGGATGCCCCATGCTCAGGTGCACCGCTTCGAAGGAGCCGGGCACCTCGTCGGCGAGGACCGGCCGTACGCGGAGGCCGTGTTGGGCTGGCTCGCCCGTGTGGCCGACGCCCCCGCCGAACGTGCCGTCGGCGTCGAGCCGGCCGGGCCCTCCATCGCCGGTTTCGCCCCGATGTGGCGGCGCCTCGAGGAGCGCGCCGACGATCCCGCGATCGCCGCGATCGACATGACCGGCACGCCCGTGCTCACCGTGAGCTGGCGACAGTTGCACGAACGGGTCACCGCGCTCGCGGCTGGCCTGTCGCGGCTCGGTGTGCGGCGCGGTGACCGTGTGTCGCTTCTGGTGCGGCCCGGGCCCACCCTGACCGCCGTGGTGTACGCGTGTCTGCGCATCGGGGCGGTCGTCGTCGTCGCCGACGCCGGACTCGGTCTCGCGGGTCTTTCCCGTGCCGTGCGCGGGGCCAGCCCGCGATTTCTGATCGGAGAGACCTCCGCTCTGACCGCGGCCCGTGCGCTGGGCTGGCCGGGCACGAAGATCTCCGTCGATCGGCTGCCCCGCATCACCGCGGCCGCTCTCGGTGTCTCCTGCGCCCTGGCCGATGTCGCCGAGGTCGGCGCCGCCGGGGGGGCGACCCCGCCGGAGCCGGGGCCCGCCGATGTCGCCGCCGTCCTGTTCACCTCGGGATCGACCGGACCGGCCAAGGGCGTCGTGTACACCCACGGCCAGCTGGCGGCGCTGCGTGACGTGCTCGGCAGACACTTCGCCGTCGCCCCGGAGTCGGGTCTGGTGACCGGGTTCGCGCCGTTCGCCCTGCTGGGCCCGGCGCTCGGGACACGATCGGTGACTCCGGATATGGACGTGTCCGCGCCCCGCACCCTCACCGCGCGCGCGGTCGCCGACGCCGTCGCCGCCGCGGACGCGCGAATCGTCTTCCTCTCGCCCGCCGCGATCCTCAACGTCGTCGACACCGCCGGCGACCTCGGCGCAGCCGACCGAGACGCCCTCGCCCGGGTGACGACGTTCCTGTCCACCGGCGCGCCCATCGGGGCCGATCTCCTCGCCGCTGCGCAACGGGTCTTCCCGAACGCCGAGCCCCACACCCCATACGGCATGACCGAGTGCCTGCTGGTCACCGATGTGACCCTGGAGGGTATCCGCGAAGCCGCGGAGGCCGCCGACGACGGCGTCTGTGTCGGTGTCCCGATCGATGGCGTCCAGGTGCGTATCAGCGCTCTCGACGGTGACGGTGCGGCGACCGGCACGCCGGCGGAGACGGCGGGTGTGCTCGGTGAGATCGTCATCTCCGCTCCGCATCTGAAGACCCGGTACGACCGGCTCGCGCTGACCGACGCCGAGGCCGTGCGCGGCACGCCGACCCACGACGGAGTATCCCGCTGGCACCGCACCGGCGACGTCGGACACCTGGATGAGCAGGGCAGGCTATGGGTGGAAGGACGACTGCCCCATGTTCTGGTCACCGAGGCGGGTCCGCTCGCGCCGGTCGGTGGGGAACAACAGCTCGAGCGCGTCGCCGGCGTGCGCCGTGCCGCCGTGGTCGGCGTCGGGCCCCACGGTCGCCGACGCCCCGTGGCGGTGGTGGAGACGATCGAGCGGGCCGCGAAGCCGGGCCTGGCCGATCCCGACCTGACTGCGCGGGTCCGCGCGGATGTCGACCTTCCGCTGGCGGCGGTGCTGGTGGTCCCCGAGCTCCCCACCGACATCCGTCACAATTCCAAGATCGACCGGGTCCGCCTGTCGGAGTGGGCGGACGCGGTGTGCTCCGGTGGGAAGCCGGTGGCGCCGTGACCGTCCTGGTCACCGGCGCGTCCGGGTTCCTGGGCACCGCCGTCGCGCGGGGGCTCGTCCACCGGGGGGACGACGTGCGAACCCTGCAACGGCGACCATCCGGCGTGACGGGGGTGCAGGACCACCTCGGCTCGATCGACGACCCCGCCCTGGTCTCCGATGCCCTCGCCGGCGTGGACACGGTGATCCACCTGGCGGCGAAGGTCTCTCTCGCCGGTGACCCGCGCGAGTTCGAACGCATCAACATCGACGGCACCCGTGCCCTGCTGCAGGCCGCCGCGGACGCCGGTGTGACGCGTTTCGTGCACGTCTCCTCCCCGTCGGTCGCCCACGCCGGTGTCGCTCTGGCCGGTGTGGGAGCCGAACCGGCTTCGCCCGCGCATGCGCGAGGTGAGTACGCCCGCACGAAGGCCGAGGGCGAGGTGATCGCCCTCGCCGCCGACGGCGACCGTCTTCGCGTCCTCGCGATCCGCCCGCACCTGGTCTGGGGGCCGGGGGATCCGCAGCTGGTCGAGCGCATCGTCGCGCGTGCTCGAGTCGGTCGGCTTCCGCTGATCGACGGCGGTACGGCGCTGATCGACTCGACCTATATCGACAACGCCGTCTCGGCGATCATCGCGGGTGCCGATCGGATGGACACCGCCCACGGGCGCGCATACATCGTCACCAACGGGGAACCGCGACCGGTCGGTGAGCTCATCGCGAGCATGTGCCGCGCGGCCGGGGTCGCCCCACCCGCCTGGAGCGTGCCGTCGTGGCTCGCACGTGGCGCCGGGAGCGTCGTGGAGCGCGTGTGGGCCATCCGCCCGGGTGCGGACGAGCCGCCCATGACGCGGTTCCTGGCCGAACAGCTCTCGACGGCGCACTGGTTCGATCTCACGGAGACCCGTGCCGCCCTCGACTGGTCGCCCGAAGTCTCCCTCGACGAAGGCTTCTCGCGGCTCGCCGCGTACTACGACCGATAGTCCTCGGCGCCGATCGGGCAGGAGGTCGGATCGGCTTCGGTGCGCGAGGTCGTGCGCAGAAGACGGTGCGCCCGTCCGCAACGGACGGGCGCACCGGAATCACCCTCAGGCCCGAGCGGCCTCGGAGACGGTGCGGGCGGCGGCCAGCGCCTGCTCGAGGTCGGCCTTGAGATCTTCGACATTCTCGATGCCGAGGGACAGGCGCACCAGGCCCGGCGTGACACCGGCGGACAGCTGCTGCTCGGGGCTCAGCTGCGAGTGGGTCGTCGAGGCGGGGTGGATGACGAGCGAGCGGACATCGCCGATGTTGGCGAGGTGGCTGAACAGCTCGAGCGAGTTGACGAACTCGCGCCCCGCTTCGACGCCGCCCTTCAGCTCGAAGGAGAGCACCGCCCCGACCCCCTTGGGCGCGTACCGGTTCGCAGCGGCGTACCACGGCGAGGTCGGCAGGCCGGAGTAGTTCACCGAGGCGACGTCGGCGTGGGCATCCAGCCACTCGGCGATCTCCTGCGCGTTCTGTACGTGGCGTTCGATGCGCAGCGACAGGGTCTCGATGCCCTGGATGAGTTGCCAGGCGCTCTGGGGCGAGATGGCGGCACCGAGGTCGCGCAGCAGCTGGACGCGCGCCTTGATGATGTAAGCCAGGCCGTCGCCGACCGCCTGGGTGTAGACGGCGCCGTGGTACGAGGGGTCGGGGGTGGTCAGACCCGGGAACTTCTCGGCGTGGTCGCTCCAGGAGAAGCTCCCGCCGTCGACGATGGTCCCGCCGATGACGGTGCCGTGGCCGCCGAGGAACTTGGTGGCCGAGTGCACGACGATATCGGCGCCGTGCTCGAGCGGGCGGATGAGGTACGGCGTCGCGATCGTGTTGTCCACGATCAACGGCACACCGGCCTCGTGGGCGGCGTCGGCGACCCCGCGGATGTCGAGCACGTTGATCTTCGGGTTGCCGATCGTCTCGGCGAAGAACAGCTTCGTGTTCGGGCGTACGGCACGGCGCCACTCGTCGATGTCGTCCTGGTTCTCGACGAAGGTGACCTCGATGCCGAGCTTGGCGAGGCTGTACTTGAAGAGGTTGTAGGTGCCGCCGTAGATCGAACTCGACGCCACGAAGTGGTCGCCGGCCTCGGCGATGTTCAGGATGGCGAACGTCGACGCCGCCTGTCCGGACGCCAGCAGGAGCGCGCCGGTGCCGCCTTCGAGCGCGGCGATGCGCTGCTCGACGACGTCCTGGGTCGGGTTCATGATGCGCGTGTAGATGTTGCCCGGCTCGGCCAGCGAGAACAGGTTCGCGGCGTGGTCGGTGTTGTCGAACACGTACGACGTGGTCTGGTAGATCGGCGTCGCGCGCGACTTCGTCGTCGGGTCGGGCTGTGCTCCGGAGTGGACCTGCTTGGTCTCGAAGCGCCAGTTCTCGGGTGCGGACATGACTCGCTCCTGTGGTCGTGAGGGGCTCGCGGCGGGTGTCGTGGGCCGCCTCAGAGACTACGGAGTGTCCGCGCGTGTGACAACGCCGGGGAAATGTGACGTAATCTTCGGGCCCGCCGCGGCGATACGGTGGGGGGATGACCAGGCGTGCAGTGGTGACGGGTGCCAGTTCGGGGATCGGCGAGGCGACGGCCAGAGCGTTGCGCTCGGCCGGATGGGACGTCGTGGCGGTCGCCCGACGCGCCGAGCGACTCGCGGCGCTCGAGGCGGAGATCGGTGTGACGGCGTTCGCGGCCGACCTCACCCGCGAGGCGGACATCACGGCGCTGACGTCGTTCGTGGCCGAGACCGGCGCGGTGCACGCCCTCGTCCACGTGGCAGGCGGTGCGCGCGGTACCGATCGCGTCGAAGACGGATCGCCCGAGGACTGGCGCTGGATGTTCGAGGCCAACGTGTTGTCGGCGCAGCGCCTGGTCGCGCACCTGTTGCCGTTGCTCCGCGAGGCGGCGGAGCAGGGCGGACACGCGGACACCGTCTTCGTGACCTCGACCGCGTCGCGGACCCCCTACGCCGGCGGGGGCGGGTACAACGCGGCCAAGGCGGGCGAGTCGATGCTCGTGCAGGATCTGCGGCTCGAGCTGAACGGCGAACCCGTCCGCGTGGTCGAGATCGCGCCGGGGATGGTCTACACCGAGGAGTTCACGCTCAACCGGCTCGGCGGTGACCGTCTGGCGACCGACCGCGTGTACGAGGGCGTCGAGAACCCGCTCGTCGCCGAGGACGTCGCCGATGTCATCGCCTACGCGCTCGGCACGCCGGGCCACGTCAACCTCGACCTGATCACCATGCGTCCGGTGGCGCAGTCGGCGCAGCACCTTCTCGCCCGCGGACCCCTGCGGGTGCGTCCGTCGCGCGAGAGCTGATCAGATGATCTGTGACTCCCCGGCGACGGCCTCGGCCGATTCGGGGAGTTCGTCGGCGAAGGCGACCTTCGGCACGAAGAACAGCAGTACCGCCGCGAGCACGCCACCGCCGGCGCAGATCGCCCACACCGTGATGTAGCCCCCGAGGGAGGCCGCGGTCGAACTGAGCACCGCTCCGGCGCCCGCGGCCAGCACCACGCCGAAGACCGCCGAGGCGAACGTTCCGCCGATGGTCTTGGTGGTGTTCGTCAGGGCCGACGCGATGCCGGTCTGTCCGCGCGGCGCCGCGGCGGCGGCGGCGGCGGGCATCGCCGCGACCAGCGCGCCCGATCCGATCCCGGCGATCACCAGTGTGACCACCACCTGCCACAGCTCCTTGTGGAAGGGGATCAGCAGGAGGTACCCGACCGCGACGAACACGGCCGCCGCGATGAGCACGGCGCGCGGCGAGGCCTTGCGCGAGGTCACCGCGAACAGGATGGCACCGACGGCCAGCGAGGCGATGTACACCCCGATGAGGTTCGATCGTGCGGTGGCGTCCAGCCCGAGTCCGTAGCCGAGGGAGCTGTCCGTGCCGGCGTAGGTCGACAGGGGGCCCTGAGCCCCGAGCAGACTGATGCCGACCAGGAACGCGGTGACCTGCACCGGCCACATCTCCGGGCGACGGAAGACGCGGATGTCGACGGCGGGGTCGTCTTGACGCAACTCGTACCAGACGAAGAACGCCAAGCTCGCGACGCCGGCCGCCAGCAGCACCCAGGTCCAGACGAAGCCGGGACCGTTCAGACGCAGGAATGTCAGCGAACTGGTGACCAGGAGCAGCCCGACGGTGAGGATCACGAAGCCGCCGGTGTCGAGTCGTCGTCCCGGCAGCGGCTCGGACTCGGGGACGCCGAAGAGGATCACGAAGAAGCACGCGGTGACGGCGATCGCGGGGATCATGAGTGTCACCGTCAGGTTCTCGGCAGTGGCGGCGAAGATCCGGCCCGCGGCGAGGGCGCCCAGGATGGCGCCCACCTCCAGCCCCACCACCAGCAGGCCCGCGGCCCGGCGGGTCGCCGACACACCGTGTCGCTGGCGTCGCCCCCGTTCGAAGATGAGCGCGACCTCCAGCGGCAGCCACACCACGTAGAAGCCCTGGAGGGCCCATGCGATCAGGAAGACCCAGAAGTTGTCCGCGAATGCCACCCACCACGTCGCTCCCGCGGTCAGGACCGTCGCGATCAGCAACACCTTCTTGTGCCCGTGCATGTCGCCGAGCTTGGCCAGCACCGGCACGACGATCGAAGACAGCAACAGCTGTGCGGCCTCGAACCAGTTCACATCGGCGTCGGTGATCCCCAGGTGCACCACGATGTCGCTGAACAGCGGTACGTAATACCCCTGCAGGATGCCACTGGTGATCTCGACGAGGATCAACCAGCCGATGAGGCCTGCGGTGATGCCGAGGGCGGATCGACGGAGGACGGGAGTGGGGTCGGGCACGGAGCGAGGATACACCGCGGTCGGGACGCGACACGGCGGGGCAATAAGCTGGAAACACGAGGAAGGGAGACCCGTTGGAGATCGAACGCGAGACGTTGACGTGGGACGGATTCGGGGAGGCGTGCCGGGAGCTGAGTCGTCGCATCGTCGCGGACGGGTTCGTGCCGGAGGTGGTCGTGGCCATCGCCCGCGGAGGTCTGTTGCCCGCCGGGGCGATCGCCTACGGACTCGGTGTGAAGAACTGCGGCGCGATCAACGTCGAGTTCTACACGGGCATCGGGACGGTGCTGGATGCACCCGAGGTGCTCCCCCCGGAACTGGACA
Organism: Microbacterium aquimaris; assembly: GCF_039531285.1. Lineage (NCBI taxonomy): Bacteria > Bacillati > Actinomycetota > Actinomycetes > Micrococcales > Microbacteriaceae > Microbacterium > Microbacterium aquimaris. The sequence goes on from NZ_BAAAPT010000001.1 coordinate 1,897,728, forward strand.
TGAAGTACCTGGAAGGTCGGCGCGTGCTCCTGGTCGACGACGTCGCCGACAGCGGACGCACCCTCGCGCTCGCGGTCGACCTGCTCGCCCAGCAGCGGGCCGAGGTGAAGTCGGTGACCATCTACACCAAGCCGTCCACGGTGATCCAGCCCGACTACGCCTGGAAGGACACCCCGTTGTGGATCGACTTCCCCTGGTCGGCACAAGGCTCGGTCCTCGAGGAAGACGCCGCCTGAGGTGGCCCGCACGCTCGACGAGCTGGCCGCCGACGGCCTGATCGACGAGGGGTGGGCGCGTGCTCTCGCGCCCGTCGCGCCGGACATCGCCGCGCTCGGGGACCGGCTGCGCGCCGAGGTCGCCGCGGGGCGGCCGTACCTGCCGGCCGGCGACCACGTGCTGCGGGCCTTCGCCCGTCCCCTCACCGAGGTCAAAGTCCTCATCGTCGGGCAGGACCCGTACCCGACCCCGGGGCACCCGATCGGGCTGTCCTTCGCGGTCGACGCCCAGGTCCGGCCGCTTCCCCGGAGCCTCGGGAACATCTACCGGGAGCTGGAGAGCGACCTCGGGATCTCGCCGGCCCCGCACGGCGACCTGTCGGCCTGGAGTGATCAGGGCGTCATGCTGCTGAACCGCATGCTCACGGTGGCGCCGGGGTCCCCGGGGTCGCACCGGGGCTGGGGATGGGAGAAGGTCACCGAGCACGCCATCCGGACGCTCGTGGAGCGAGACGCGCCGCTGGTGGCCATCCTGTGGGGGCGCGACGCGGGGAATCTGCGTCCGATGCTCGGGGAGACCCCTGTGGTGGCCTCCCCGCATCCGTCGCCGTTGTCGGCGCGTCGCGGCTTCTTCGGGTCGCGCCCGTTCTCCCGCACGAACGAGTTGCTCGATCGGGGCGATGTCGCGCCGGTCCAGTGGCGGCTGCCGGCGTCGGCGTAGGCTGGCCGCATGTTGGAGGAGGAATACGACAAGAGTCGCCGTGCCGTGCCGCGCCACCTGCGCCGGCGGGCCGAGCCCGAGCGTCCCTTCAGCTACGAGATCCGCGCGGCGCGCGAGAGCGACATCCCCGACATCCGCGAGATCTACAACTACTACGTCACCAACTCGGTGGTCACCTTCGACGAGAAGCGGTGGTCGCTGAAGCAGTGGCAGGAGAAATACGCCTACCTGAACAAGCTCGGACTGCCCTTCTTGGTCGCCGAGTCACCCAGCGGGCAGGTGCTCGGGTACGCCCTGGTCGCGCCGTGGTCGGGCAAGTCCTCGTTCCGGTACACCGTCGAGAACTCGATCTACCTCGGGCAGGCCGCCTCCGGGAAGGGCCTGGGCCGCGCGCTGTTGGAAGCGCTCATCGAGGCGTGCGAGGCGCAGGGGATCCGCGAGATCGTGGCGGTCATCAGCGACAAGGGCGCCGAGGGATCGGTCGCCCTGCACGAGAAGCTCGGGTTTGAAGAGGTCGGGCGGATGGGGCGCGTCGGCTTCAAGTTCGGCCGCTGGCTGGGCACGATCTACCTGCAGAAGTCGCTCACCCCGCGCAAGAAGGCCAAACGGGGTCTGTTCTCGCGCTGAGCTCGTGCCCCGCGGCGTCGCGCACCGCGTCGATCAGCGCACGCCACGGGCCGACCGCGTGTCGTACCAGATGCGTCCGGCGCGTTCCCACGCGTACCGGGGTCAGGCCCGCGGAGGATCGATCGTCGGGATCGATGCGAGGAGACGTCGCGTGTAGGCGACCTGCGGTTGCAACAGCACCTTCTCGGTCGGCCCCTCCTCGACGACGCGGCCGTCTTTCATCACGATGACATCCGTGCAGAGGTTCTGCACGACCCCGATGTCGTGGGAGACCATCAGCAGGGTGAATCCCTCCTCGCGGCGCAACTCGTCGATCAGCCGGAGGATCTGCGCACGGACGGTGACATCGAGTGCGCTCATCGGCTCGTCTCCCACGAGCACCTGCGGTCGATGAACGATCGCGCGGGCCAGGGCGATCCGCTGGCGCTGCCCGCCGGAGAACTCGTGGGGGAACCGCGACGCCATGCGCGCCTCCAGACCCACCTGTTCGAGTACCTCGCGGACGCGGGCCCGACGGTCGCCGTCGATCCCGAGAGCGAACAGCGGTTCGCCGATGATCCGACCCACGCTCATGCGAGGGTCGAGGGACCCGTACGGATCCTGGAACACGATCCCGGTGCGACGGCGCAGCCAGTGCAGGTCGCGGGCGCGCACGCGGGCGTCGACGCGACGGCCGTCGACCTCGACCGTCCCCGCGTCGGGTGCGTCCAACCCCAGCAGGACGCGGACGAGGGTGGACTTGCCCGACCCGGATTCACCGATCACGCCCACGCGCGCACCGGCGTCGACGTCGAGGTCGACGTCGTCGAGCGCGGTGGTCCAGCCGGGGGCGGCGAAGGGCGCGGGGCGCGGGCCGCGGAACCGGCGCACGAGGCCGCGGGCACGCAACAGCGGCGCGGTCATCCTTCTCCTCCCGGCCGCCACACCGTGGCCGTGGCGTCGCGCAGCAGTCCCCGGGTGATCTCGGAGCTGGGGTGCGACAGCAGATCCGCCACGGGTGCGGACTCCACGACCCGCCCGTTCTCGAGGACGACGCCGTGCGTGGCGATCTGCGCGAGCACCGCCAGATCGTGGGTGATGAACACCAGCGACATCCCGTCGTCTTCGACCAGCGACAGCAGCAGGTCGAGGATCTCGGCCTGGATCGTGACATCCAGCGCGGTGGTGGGTTCGTCGGCGATCAGCAGGTCGGGCCGACACGCCAGCGCCATCGCGATCGCGGCGCGCTGACGCTGCCCACCGGAGAGCTGGTGCGGGTAGCGCGCGACGATGCGTTCCGGGTCGGCCAGTGCCACGCGCCGCGCTTCGTCCACCGCGCGAGCGGCGGCCTCCGGCCGGGAGGCGCTCTCGTGGATGCGCACGGACTCGGCGATCTGACGACCGATCGTGCGGATGGGGTTCAGGGCCGTGCGCGGTTCCTGGAACACGATCCCGATCTCGTCGCCGCGCAGCCGTGCGAGGTCCCGATCGGTCAGGCCGATCAACTCGCGGCCGCGCCAGCGGACGCTGCCGGTGGCACGGGCCCCGTCGGGGAGGAGCCCCAAGATGGCCAACGCCGTGAGCGACTTGCCCGACCCCGACTCGCCGATCAGGCCCAGGCGCGCGCCCTCGGGGACGACGAAGCTGACGCCGTCGACGACGGCGCGGCCGTCGATCTCCACCCGCAGGCCGTCCACCTCGAGGCTCATGCGACCACCTCCGGCACGTGCGTGCGGGCCTCGCGGGCCGCGCCGTCGCGGCGGGCGAGGGTCGGATCGGTGGCTTCGCGCAGCGCGTCACCGAGCAGGTTCAGTCCCAGGACGGTGACGGTGATCGCCAGGCCCGGCCAGAGGACCGACAACGGGTGGACGGTGATGTAGCTCTGCAACTCGGCCAGCAGCAGACCCCAGCTGGGTTCGGTGATGGGTGCCCCGAATCCCAGGTACGACAGCCCCGCCTCGGCGAGCACGGCCACTGCCATCGCCCAGGACAGCTGCACGATGAACACCGGTGCGACGTTGGGGAGCAGGTGGATGCCGAGGTTCTGCAACGGGGTCAGTCCCGATGCCCGTCCGGCGAGGACGAAGTCGCTGTGCAGGACGCGACGCAGCTCGGGTCGGGTGACGCGGGCGATGTTCACGCCGAATCCGATTCCGACCGACCAGATCACCACCCCGAGCGAGCCGCCCCACACCGAGGAGATCATCATGGCGATCAGGAGCACGGGGAAGGCGATGAGTACATCCACCAGCACGGCCACCGACTCACGCACCCAGCGGGTCGTCAGGGCGCCGAGGGCGGCCAGGGCGATGCCGATCACGGTGGCGATGACCCCCGCGCCGACCGCCACGAGCACCGTCGTCCGGGCGCCGGCCATCAGCAGGCTGAGGATGTCCCGCCCGGACGCGTCCGTGCCGAGCAGGTGCGGCCATCCGGGCGGCGCCCACCGGCCGGGGATGTCGACCTGCTGGGGGTCGAACAGAGTCCACACGAGGGAGACGGCCGCGGTGAGCAGCACGAGCAGGATCACGGCGAGCCCGAACCGTCCCGTCGAGATCGACAGCAGGCGGCGGAACCACCCGCGACGTGGTGTGCCGGTCATGAGGCCTCCCGCTGTCGAGGGTCGATCGCCCGGTGCGTGAGGTCGACGACGAAGCCGACGACGAGCACGAAACCGGTCAGGGCGAGCAGCTCGCCCTGGACCATCGGCAGGTCGCGGGCGGACACGTCGTCCACGAGCATCCGACCGATACCGGGGAGGGAGAACAACTCCTCGATGACGACAGCCCCGACGATGATCCCGGCGACCTGCAGACCCAGCACCGAGATCACCGACAGTCCGACGTTGGGAAGGCCGTGGCGGATCAGCGCCTGGGTGCGGGTCAGTCCCTTGGCCGCGGCGGTGCGCACGTAGTCCTGTCCGATCGCCTGCAGGGTCGCCGAGCGCACGAAGCGCATGAGCATCGCGCCTTCGACCGCGCCGATGGTGAGGGCGGGGAGGAGGAGGGAGCGGATCGCGGCGGCCGGGTCCGCCCATCCGGCGCGCGGGAAGCCTTGCGCCGGCAACCAGCCGAGCCACACCGCGAAGACGACGACGAGCATCATGCCGGCCCACACCACCGGCACCGCCGCGACGGTCTGGGCGCCGACGTTCAAGCCGGTTCCCACGGCGCGTCCGCGGCGCAGCGCCGACAGCACACCGAGCGGGACGCTGATGATCAGCGCGAACACGAGCGCGAGGATTCCCAACGGCACCGTCACGCGCGCCTTCTCGGCGAGCTCGACGACGACCGGGGTCCCCGTCAGCAGCGAGGAGCCGAGGTCACCTCGCAACAGGCCGCCGATCCACTCCAGGTACTGCGCCGGAAGTGGGGCATCCAGACCCAAGCTCGCGCGGATGGTCGCCACCTGGTCAGGGCTGGAGTTCTGTCCGGCGATCACCTGGGCGATGTCGCCGGGCAGGACCCGCAGCGTGAGGAAGATCAGCACGCTGGCGACGAAGAGACCGAGCAGAAGCAGGGCCAGTCGCGTCAGCGCGTAGCGGATCACCCCTCGCTCTTGGTGATCTCTGCGAGATTGAGGCGCTCGTTGACGTTGGTCGAGGGCATGTGGGAGATGTTAGTACCCACCGCGAGCACCGAGGCGCCGTTGTAGAGCCAGTCGGCCGCGGCGTCTTCGGAGACGATGCGGGCCGCCTCGGCCAGAAGCTGCTCGGCCTCGGCCGGATCGGTCGCCGCCACGGACTGCGCGTAGAGCTCCTGCACCTCGGGGTTGTCGTAGGTGAAGTAGTAGTCGGGGTCGGCCCAGTTCTCGAAGTCGTGCGCCTCGGTGTGCAGGACGAAGCTGAGGTCGTAGTCGTGGTTGGTGTAGACGTCGTTCAGCCATGTCGGGAAGTCCACCGACTCGACCTCGAGGGTGATGCCCACTTCGTTGAGGTTCGACACCAGGATCTGGGCGACCGTGGTGGGGTAGAAGTTCGGGATCGTCAGCGTCAGCTCGAGATCTTCGGCGTCGGCGTCGGCGAGCAGCTGTCGGGCGACCTCCGGGTCGTACGGGGCGAGACCTGACAGATCCTCGTATCCGGGGTCCAGGGCGGGGATCGGCCCGTACAGGGTCTGACCGGATTGTGCTGCTTCGATGAAGGCGTCGTGGTCGATGGCCTGCCGGATGGCCTGGCGCACCCGCTGGTCCGCCAGCGGACTGCCCTCGGTCTGGTTGAAGGCGAGGGTGCCCTTGTCGGTCGACTCGCCCAGCACGAGCGCGAAGTCGCCGTTCGCTTCGATCTGCTCGCCGAGCGTCGCGTCGAAGCCCGTCACGACGTCGACCTCGCCGGCCAGCGCGGCGTTGAGCGCGGCCTGGTTGTCGGGGATGTAATCGAAGTACACCTCGGCGACCCCGGCGGGCTCTCCCCAGTACGTGTCGTTGCGCACGAGGGTGATGCTGTCGCCCTGCAACCAGTCGTCGAGCACGAACGGCCCGGTGCCGTTCGCCTCGGTCTGGTAGTCGACCTCGTCGCCTTCCTTCAGCACGATGCCGGCACGGCCGGTGAGGTTCCACAGCAGGGTGGAGTCGGGCTCGGACAGGGTCAAGGTGATGGTCTGGCCCTCGGCACTGACCGATTCGATGTTCGCCAGGCGCCCCGAGTCACGCCACTCGGGGGTGTCCCGTCGCGTCTCCAGCGACCAGACGACGTCCTCCGGGGTGAGTTCCTGACCGTCGTGGAAGCTCACGCCCTCGCGGAGCTCGAACGTGTAGGTCAGCCCGTCTTCCGAGATCTCGTAGTCGCTCGCCAGGGCGGGGACGATCTCCTGGTCGGCCGTACGCGAGACCAGGCCCTGGTAGACGTTGTCGATCAGGATCTGGTCCAGCGCGGCGCCCGCCGTCTGTCGGATGTCGAGATTGCCCGGCTCCAGCACGAGGCGGATGGCGACCGACGCGTCGGGGTCGGCGGCGGCGGTGCTGGTGGGGGCCGGTTCGTCGGATCCGGCCGTGCAGGCGGTCAGCACGAGGGCGCTGGCGGCGATCAGTGCGCCGGCTGCGCGCAGGGGACGACGGGGCATGGTGGTCCTTTCGGAGGGGCATCCGCGGGAGTGTCGGGGTGATGAGCGACCGCGGCGAGCACGAGGATCGTCGTGCGACACAACAGCCTAGGCAACGCGTGTGCGTGGCGCACACCCGATGCCGCGTACTGAAACAGAGTTGTTAGACGGTGTGGATTATTCCGGCAGGTGGGACCGGACCAGCGCCGCCAGATCGAGAGGGGCCTCCTCCTGCACGTTGTGCCCCGAGGCGAGGCGTTCGACCGCGGCTGTCGGCACCTTCTGCTGGAAGCGGGTGGCGTCCTCGTCGGTGACGAAGCCGCGTGTGCCTTGGACGAGTGTGATCGGCGCGCGGACCTGTGCCAGGTCCTCCCAGCCGGACTCGCCGAGCAGGGCATGGAAGGAGTCCTGCCCCTGCGGCGCGGTGGCGGCCCCGGGGTCGGCGGCGGCCGCGGCGGCCAGGTGGGCGAAGTGGTGTCGCCACTCGACACGCCCGTCCGGCCGGACGCGGGAGTTGAAGAAGACCCCTCGTGCCGCCTTCTCGCGGGACCCTCCGCCCAGCCCGAACGACAGGGCACGGTCGACGAGCTCGTCGCGCGAGGCCCAATCGGTGGGCCCTGCGAAGAAGGCCCGCAGCTCCGACGGTCCCGCGCTCGGGTCGACGCCGGGGGTGATGTCGACGACCACGAGCTCGCGCACCAGGTCGGGGCGGGAGGCAGCCAACGCCGCCGCGGTCAGGCCGCCCAGCGAGTGCCCGACGACCACCTGCGGGCGGTCGGTCCACCGTTCGAGGGCCGCAGCGACGTCGGGAGCGAGAACACGCGCGACGTAGGCCGCATCATCGCGCCACGAGGACTCCCCGTGCCCGGGTAGGTCGACCGCGAGTGCCGGCGCGCCGGTGGCGAGCACGACGGTGTCCCACGTGTGTGCGTTCAGTCCCGCTCCGTGCAGGAACGTCACCACCGGCCCGGGGGCGGCATCCTCCCACCCGTACGCCAGAGCGGAGAGGGTGCGCCCGTCCGGTAGGTCGAGCGCCACGCGCTCCACGTGCGGCAACGGCCCGGGGATGCCGGCTTCGGTGGCCTGCTCGGCCAGGAACGAGAACTCGTCTGCGGGATCGCTCACGCGCTCCATCATGCACCCCGGGCTAACCTGGGCGCATGAGCGAAGAGAGTCGCGTGCACCTGTCACGCTCGGCGCCCGCGGCCTACCAGGCGCTGGCGGCGTTCTCGAAGACCGCCGGGCAACTGGCGCGGGAGGCCGGAATCGACCCGCGCATGGCGGAGATCGTCCAGATCCACGTGTCGCAGCGCAACGGGTGCGCCTATTGCGTCCGAGTACACGTCGACCGCGCGGTCAAGGTGGGCCTGGACGCCGACACCATCGCGCAGATCCCGACGTGGCGTGAATCCGGGGTCTTCTCCGAACGCGAGCGTGCCGCACTCGAACTCGCGGAGTCCTTCGTGTACATCCACGACGGAGGCGTCTCCGACGAGGTGTACGACCGTGTCGGCGGCGTGCTCGCCGAGGAGGAGTACGTCGCGTTGAGCTGGTTGCTGGTGTCGATCAACGCCTTCAACCGTGTCGCCATCGCCGGACGCTACCCCGTGGCTGCCCGGGACGGCCACGCATGAGCGGTGCGTCCTCGGGTGTGAACGTCCCGGCTCAGGCGCCGGCGGTGCCCGGTGCGGTGAACCTGCGGGATGTCGGGGGGCTCCGGGCAGGCTCCGCGGTGACCCGTCACGGTGTGCTCTACCGCTCGGGCAACCTCGCACGTCTCGACGAGGCGGGCGTCTCGGCGTTCGATGCCCTCGGCATCCGACGCGTGATCGATCTTCGCGCCGACGACGAGGTCTCCCAGGCGCCCAGCCCGCTCGGTTCGCTCGACCTGCAGATGCAGCGCGCGCCGCTGTTCCTCGGTTCCGTGGAGTCGTTCTTCGCCCGCGACGTCTCCCTCGCCGAGTTGTACCGCCTGCTCGTGGACGACTCCGCATCCCGGGTCGTGGACGTCGTGCGGGGGATCGTCGTCGATCAGCCCGTGCTGGTGCATTGCACCGTCGGCAAGGATCGCACGGGAGTGACCGTCGCCGTCGCGTTGGCGGCGGCGGGGGTGGACACCGAGGAGGTCGTCGCCGACTATGCGCGCACCGAGGCGCATCTGCCGCAGTGGCGCAACGCGGCGGTGGTCGCCCATCTGCGACGGCTGCACCCCGGGGCGCAGCACCTGGAAGACCTCGCGACGAGGTCACCGGCTCCGGTGATGCGGGATCTGCTGGAGGACATCGTGCGCCGCTACGGATCGGCCGCCGACTACCTGCGGGCCAACGGCCTCACCGACGACGAGCTGCGGGAGTTGTCGCGCGTGCTGGTCGCGGGCGGTGGGGAGCCCCCTCGATTCTCGGGTTAGGCAAGCCTTGCCTCGGGGTATACTGGGTGCATCATGACCGAGCGCACCCCGTCCTCCGAGCACGGCACGGCCGCATGTCGCGCGCCGCGGCACTCGCGCGTGCAACACCTCGTCGCCGCCGACGAGTCGTCGCTGGGTGAGCTCGAGGTCCTGCTCGCGACGCTGCCGCTGTGCTCGACCGGTCGCGTGTTCATCGAGGTCCCCGACGAGTCGTGGATCGGGACGGTGAGCGCCCCGGCGCGGATGACCGTGACGTGGCTGGCGCGTTCTCGACGTTCCGGCCTGCCCGGCACGGGTCGCGCGTGTGCCCCCGGCGCCGCGCTGCACCGTGCGGTCGTCGCATGGGCCGACGAGATGCTGTGCGAGTCTGACGACCAGACCCGCGTCATCCTGATGGGCGGCTATCTCGGAACCGCCGACATCGTCGATCACCTCACCGGTGTGCGCGGCATCCCCGGCTCGTCGATCCGCACGCCGGAGCGCTTCGGCCTGGCCACCGCCCGCTGAGATCAGCGGTGCCGGCGCGGCACGTAGCGGCCGTCGGCGAGACCCGCGTCGATCTCGAAACGGTTCCGGAGGGCGTCGCGGCCCTCGAGGGTGTAGAGGATCGGCATCAGGAAGCCGAAACGACGCCATTGCGACGCGTGGATGCTCTCGTGGCGGACGATCCCCGCATCGACGGGGAGGGTGCCGGTGAGATAGCACGCGCCCATGCACACGCCCCCGCGGGGGAAGCTCCACCGGGGCATCCCGCGGAAGACCCACAGGCGGCCGCGGCGCTCGACCCGCCCGGTGCTCCACACATACCCCCACAGCATGCCGACAGCCGTCCCGTAGGCGTACCCGAGCGCGCTCACGGGGGAATCGAGCAGGAACCGGGGAAGGCGTCGCTCGATGCGGCGCGATATCGAATCGGTCACGCCAAGGCTCCGATGATGCGGAGGATGGCGCCGAGATCGTCGACCGCGGCCTCCGGTGACGCGGGCGCGAAACCGGTCAGTGTCGCCCCTGCGGTCGGAAGGACCTCGCGGACGGCGCGGATGGCGCCGACCAGTTCCGCGACCGACGGGCCGAACGGCACCGGCTGCGACACCCCGCGCACCGCGGAGGGGTCGAGGACGTCGAGGTCGACGTGGATGTGCACGCGGGACGCACCGGTGGCACGCACCGCATCGGCGAAGACCGCCGGATCCGTGAAGGCGTCGGCCGGGACGGTGCGTACGGCGGAAGAGGCCAGGAACGCCGACTCCGCCGGATCGACATCGCGTGACGCCGCCAGGACCACCCTGTCGTCGGTGATCGTCCCGGCGGGAAGGGCCAGCTGAGCGGGCGCATCGCCGAGGATGGCGCGCAGCACCATGCCGCCGAAGGCGCCGCTGGGCGAGGACTCCGGGGTGTGCAGGTCGGGATGGGCGTCGAACCACACCAGCGCGAGGTCAGGGGAGGCGACGGCCGAGACGGCACCGATCGCCACGCCGCAATCGCCGCCGACCACGAGGACGGGCTCCTCGGCGCCCGCCAGTTCACGCTCGAGCAGGTCGCGCACACGCACCAGGGAACTGAGCCGACGGATGCCGCTCCCTAGCGACTCACCCGCTTCCAGGGGCACCTCCAGAGGGGTGCACGCGGTCCTGGGCAGATCCCCCGCGATCGCTCCCGCACCGTCGACGAGTCGCATCGCCCGCGACGACCCCGACCCCTGCCACTGCGGCACCACGACGAAACGGCTCATCGACTCATCCTCCCGCACGCAGGCGATCACCGCATCCGCCCGCCGTGGCGGCCGCGTGCCTGCGCCCACCGCCGCCGATCGAGCGCGCGATGTGCCCGAACTCAGGCTGAGCGGGAGCGGGAGGCCGGATTCCGGGGTCCCCGGCGGTGTGAATGGACTTCCCGCCTGAATTCGTGTGCGGCACGGTCACGGCACCTGCCGGCGCGGCGGCCCTCGAGCCGGCACCGGAAGGCGCCCGGCCGGGACCGGGCGCCTTCCGAGCGACCGTCAGGAGCCCAGAGCGCTCTGCGACGACCCGCCGGTCTTGAGCGCGGCCAGGCGAGCCTCGACCTCGGTCAGCTGGCCCACGTCTTCGAGCGCCTCGAACTGCGCATCGATACTCGACGCGGCCAGTTCCTGCTTGCCGGCGGCCAGGGCTTCCTGGCGGCGGACCTTGTCTTCGAAACGTCCGAGCTCGCTGGTCGGGTCGAGGACGTCGATCGAGCGCACCGCGTCGTGGACCTTGACCTGGGCCTCGGCGGTCTTGGCCCGCGCCAGCAGCTCGCTGCGCTTGGCCTTGAGCTGTTCGAGCTTCTGCTTCATGCCGTTGAGGCCGTCTTTGAGCTTCTCGACGACCTCGGTCTGCGTGGCGATGGTCGGCGCGATCGCCTTCGCCTCGCTCTCCTCACTGATCTGCCGCTGGAGGGCGATCTTGGCGAGGTTGTCGAACTTGTCCGCGTCGGCGGTGTGGCCGGCCTGGCGCAGCTCGTCCGCCTTGCGACTGGCGGCGAGGGCCTTGTTGCCCCACTCGGCGGCCGCCTGGAGGTCCTCCTGGTGGTCGCGCTCGAGAAGGCGCAGGTTTCCGATCGTCTCGGCGATCGCCGACTCGGCGTCGGCGATGCTGTTGGTGTAGTCGCGCACCAGCTGGTCGAGCATCTTCTGCGGGTCTTCGGCGGAGTCGATCAGGGCGTTGACGTTCGCCTTGATGAGGGTGGAGATGCGGCCGAAGATGGACTGCTTTGCCATCACGAGGTTCCTTCCTGTCGATGGGTCTGGTCGGGATGCGGAAAGGACGGGGGTCGACGGGTCGACGGGCGGATCGGGGTCAGAAACGGCCTCCGCCCCGGCGGCCGCGCGTGCCGCCGCCTCCGAAGCTGGCCGGTCGGAACCCGCCGCGGGAGGAACCGCCGCGCGGCCCGCCGAAGCCGCCGCCGCGGCGTCCGCGGGACGAACCGCCGCCGAGGAGCGAGTTGATCACGATGCCGCCGAGCACGGCACCCATCATGTCGCCGCCGGCTGTGCGGGCGCCCTGCGACGATCCTGAGAAGGCTCCGACATCGCTCTGCGCCGCGCGGATCGCCTGCGAGGCCAGTTGGTTGGCCCGTTGTGCGTGCGGCAACGCCTGTGCGGGATCGCCCGCCTGGAGTTGCTGGGCGCGGACGAGGGAGGCGCCGGCCTCGGCCAGGCGGGTGCGGGCCTGGGCTCCGACGGCGCCGCGCCGAGCCGTGATGTAATCCTCCGCGGCCGACACCTGCGCCTGGGCCTGCATCATCTGCTGATCCAGAACCTGCCGGGCCCGTCTGGCCTGCTCCTGCTGGTCGCGGACCGCCTGGACCACCCCGTCGATCTGCGTGTCGGCGTTTTCGAGGGCTTCGAGGGTCATCAGGGGGCGTTTCGCCGATCCGGTCAGGGCGGCCCGTGCTTGTTCGACCTGCGCACGTGTCGCCGCGATGACGCCCGCGATGCGGCCGTCGGGGTCGGGGAGGGTCGATGCGGTCGCGATGTCCTTGTCGAGGTCGGTGATCAGCTGCTGGGCGGCGCGTTCGGCTTCGGCGAAGTCCGCGGTGAGGCGATGGACGGCCTGCTCCAGAAGCTCCGCCTGCCCGATCGCGTCTTCGGCCGCGCGGATCGCGACGGCGGCGTGGCCCCGTTCTCCGGCGGCGAGCGCCGCCTCGGCCGATCCGAGTTGCGCACCGGCGAATGCGAGCCTCTCCCGGGCCTGCGCGGGGTTGTCTGCGACGGTGGCCAGCGACTCCGGCGCGTACGCACGCCGGAGGGAGGCGAGGCGCTCCTCGGCTTCGTCGAGCGCCGCGGCGGTGTGCTGTCGGGCGTCCTGCGCGCGGGACAGCGCCTCCGGGGCGTCCTGCTCGAGGCGTCGCAGCTCGTCGAACGCCTCGGCCTTGTCATCGAGACCGGCATTGGCCTGCGCGCACAGATCGATGATCTGCTGATTGCCCGCACGCTTGTGTTCGTCGGTTTCCGGTGTCTCGTCGTCGAGGCGTTGCTTGATCGTGAAGGCCTGGTCGAGCAGCTTCCGCGCTGTCGCCAGGGCCTCGACGAATTCCGTCGTGGCCCTGTCTCCGAACTGCGCCCGGGCGAAGTCCAGCTCCTGCTCGCTGGTCTTCAGCGCGTCGTCGGTCTGGACCAGCGCCGATGACGCCTCGCGCTCCAGCTCCGCGACGCTCCGGCGGGGGAGGGCCCCGGCCCCGGCCGCCTTCTTCGCGCGGCGGTTGCGGACGACGAGCCAGATCAGGACGACGATCGAGATGGCCGTGGCCACCAGCAGCAGCACCGTCCAGATGGAGATCCCCGAGTCCAGGTCCGCCTGGATCCCGTCGGCGGCCGTCTCCACCGCCCCGGCGTAGTCGCCGTCGCGCAGGTCGGGCACGATCGAGGCCTCGATCGCGGTGACCTGCGCGTCGGTGAGCGGGCCGCTGGTGTCGGCGGAGATGTAATACTGCCGCCCGTCGACCGCCACGGCGAGCAGATACTGCTGCGGACCGAGTCCGTTCTCCGACGCCACCTCGTCCGCCCAGGACTGCGCGTCGGCGGGGTTGGTGAATTCGTCCACGAACACCGCGTACAGGTCGACACCGGTGGCCTCGTACAGAGCGCTCAACCGATCGAACAGGGCGGCCTCCTCCTCGCCGGAGACCACATCGACGGTGTCGACGATGTATCCCGATCCGAGGTCGACCGGGTCGGTCGCGAAAGCGGGGGAGGAGGTGGCCGAAAAGCCCAGGAGGGCGGCCAGGGTCAGCGCCCACAGTGATCCAGCACGCATCCGGTTACCCCTCTCTCCCGTCCCGGAACGAGTCTATGCAGGCCGCGACATGGGGCGGTAGACCGCGCGGGTCATCGGCGCAGGGTGCGTGCCGTTGCCGGGGTCGGCCCCGGTGCGGCGGTAGCGTGTCGCGCTGGCGAGGAGACGACATGGACTTCAGTGAGGACAGGTACGGCACGGATGTGCTCGCGGACGGATGGCGTAAGCGGGCCGCGAAGAAGATCGCGCGTGTCGAGGCGACCGATGACCTGGTCGTCGAGGTCGCCGGCGACGGCTTCTGCGGAGCCGTGACGAAGGTCTCGCAGGGCCTGGTCGAACTCGAAGACCGGCGGGGACGGCGCCGGTTGTTCCCCCTGGGTGCCGGCTTCCTCATCGACGGCGCAGATGTCATCCTCGACCCTCCCGCCGCTGTGCCCGAGCGTGGCCGCGCCCGGACCGCGTCGGGGTCGTTCGCCGCGGAGGACCGGCGTGCCCGTGTGGCCCGCGCGAGCCGGATCCTCGTCGAGGGCCGCCACGATGCGGAACTCGTCGAGAAGGTTTGGGGTGACGACCTGCGCGCCGAGGGTGTCGTGGTGGAGTACCTGCAGGGTGTGGACGTGCTCGCCGATGTCCTCGACGAGCACCCGCCGTCGGCGACCCGCCGCTATGGCGTGCTGGTGGACCATCTCGTGCCCGGCTCCAAGGAGTCGCGGATCGCGGAGGCCGTCGCGCGTGGCCCGCACGGGTCGCACGTGCTGATCGTCGGCCACCCCTACGTGGACGTGTGGGAGTGTGTCACCCCGAAGGCGATGGGTATCCAGCGGTGGCCGCAGATCCCGCGCGGGATCGAATACAAGGTCGGGATCTGCCGCGCGTTCGGGTGGCCGGCCCGCGATCAGGCCGACCTCGCACGCGCATGGCAGCGCATCCTCGGGAGGGTCCACAGCTTCCGTGACCTCGAACCGGCGCTGCTCGGTCGGGTCGAGGAGCTCATCGACTTCGTCACGCAGGAGCGCGACTCGTAGTCTGGGGGGATGACCGAGACATCCCGCGGCTTCCGCGAGCGCCCGGTGTCCTTCGTGCGTCGCAGCGGCCGGATGTCCGAAGCCCAGGAGCGTGCCTGGAGTGACCTGTCCCCGCGCTACCTGATCCCGGTCGAGCGCGACGTGGCCGCCACCAGCATCCTGCCCGGCAGCACGATCGACCCCGCCGAGGTCTTCGGTCGTGACGCGCGCCTGATCGTGGAGATCGGCTCGGGGCAGGGGCACGCGATCGTCCACGCGGCAGGCAGCGACCCGGACGTGGACTTCCTCGCGGTGGAGGTCTTCCGGGCGGGCCTGGCCCGCACGATGCTGGACGCCGACCGTGCAGGCATCGACAACCTGCGCCTGGTCGAGGCGAACGCCCCCGAGGTGCTCCAACACCTGTTGCCCGCGGGGTCGGTCGATGAGATCTGGATCTTCTTCCCCGATCCCTGGCACAAGAAGCGTCACACCAAGCGCCGGCTCATCGCGCCCGAGTTCCCCCCGATCGCGGCCGCGGCGCTGCGCCCCGGCGGCGTGCTGCGCCTGGCCACCGATTGGGAGGACTACGCCGTGCAGATGCGCGAGGTGATGGATGCCGCGTCCGGGTTCACCCGCGATTTCGGCGGCGACTGGGCGTGCCGATTCGAGGGGCGTGTGCTGACCGCGTTCGAGCGGAAGGGTGCGCGCGTGGGACGGGACATCCGTGATCTGACCTACCGACGCGCCGCCGAGACCGGGACCTGACGCGTCCATGCCGAGTGTCGCGTCGCCTTCCGATGTGTTCGAGCGTCCGGTGTGGACGTGGCGCCTGGTCCCGGCGGCTCTGGTGTGTCTGGCCGCACCGGCGTTCTTCGTACTCCTGCAGCCCGTGCTGGGGTGGACCCTGCTGGCGGCGGGGCTTTTTTCGGGGTGGTTCCTCTCGCGAGGATCCGCGCGAGAGGAAGAACCTGGCCGCCGCCTCCCCTCCTTCGTGCGCGACCTGTCGCTGATCGCGCTGGGCATGCTGATCGTCAGCGCGATCCCCCTCAAAGCCGAGCTGGACGATCTCGGGATGCTGCGGTTCACCATCGCGCTCGGCGGTGCCGTGCTGGCGCCCTATCTGGTTTCGCGATTCGTCTACCGGGACCGGGCGATCCGGTTCCCGTGGCGCGGCGGCGGGCGCTGGACGCGTTTCCAATGGACGTGGCTGGTCGCCGTCCTCGTGCTCGGCTGGCTCATCCTGCCCTATTACTTCATCACTTCGGGCGTCTACCTGAACTGGCCGGTCGTGGACACCCCCGACCTCATCGCACGGCTGTTCGTGGGGGTCGGCGCCGTGGGCATCTGGGACGAGTTGTTCTTCATCTGCACGTGCTTCGCGTTGCTGTTGCGCCACTTCACGTTCTGGCAGGCCAACGTGCTGCAGACGATCGTGTTCGTGTCGTTCCTGTGGGAACTGGGCTACCAGGCGTGGGGGCCACTCCTGACCGTCCCGTTCGCGCTACTGCAGGGGTTCATCTTCCTCAAGACGCGTTCGCTGGCGTACGTGGTGACCGTGCATCTGCTGTTCGACGCGGTCGTGTTCGGCGTGCTGGTCCACGCCCACAACCCGGGGTTGCTGGACGGGCTCTTCCTCGTGTGAGCGGCGACACGCCAGGCTCGAGGGGTAGGATGTCGTGCGGATCCCCGCCCGATCCCCGGACGACGGTTCAGTACCCGGTGCGCGACAAGACTGGCCAAGGAGCAGTCCGTCATGTCATGGGTCGTCCTCGTGGTCTCCGGAGTCCTCGAAGCCGTGTGGGCCACCGCCCTCGGCAAGTCGGAGGGGTTCACGCGACTGTGGCCCTCGGTGGTCTTCCTCGTCGCGCTCGCCGCCAGCATGGGGGGACTCGCGTGGGCGCTACGCGAGATCCCGACCGGCACGGCCTATGCGGTGTGGGTGGGGATCGGGGCGGCGCTCACCGTCGGCTACGCCATGGTCACGGGGGAGGAGGCCTTCTCCGTGATCCGGCTGCTGCTCATTCTCGGGCTGGTCGGCTGCGTGGTCGGACTGAAGCTGGTCGGTGATCACTGACACCCGCCGCGGTCGGCCTCGACATCGGCGGCACGGCTTCGGACCGGAGCGGCAAGGCGCAGCGCAGCGCAGACGAAGCTTCGCTTGCTCGATGCAGCCGAGCCGATCAACGACTTCACGTGTTGTCACGGTGTTGTCACGAAAGAAGATCACGGGTCCTGAAGACCCGCGATCTTTGTCCCGAATGGTGCCCCCGACAGGAATCGAACCTGCGACCTTTGGTACCGGAAACCAACGCTCTATCCCCTGAGCTACGGAGGCGTGCCGATCGAGACTATCACCCTCCGAGTGGCGCTTCCGCCGACACCTCCGGTAGCTCCGACAGGGCCGCCAGAGACGCAGCGAGTCGCTCGGCGAGGTAGGCGTGGCCGGCCGTGGAGGGGTGGTCGTTGCCGGGCCCGGTGTCGATGACGTCGAAGTAGTTCGACGGCCGGATCCACCCCTCGGTGAGGGGGGAGACGTACCACCAACCGCGCGCCACGGCGAGCGTGGCCAGATCGGCGTCGATGGCCGTGGTCGCCGCGCCGACGGGGAGCACGTGCGGTGCCGGACCCAGAATGACCACCGACGCCTCCGGGAAGGTCGCCGCCAGGGTGTCCCACGCCGAGCCGACCGCCTCTCGGTACCCGTCGGGATACAGGCGCCGGTCGTTGATCGAACCTTCGACGATGATGAGATCGGGGTCGAGCGAGGGGTCCAGGGCGGCGATCCGCGTGCCGTAGTCGGGTCCGTCGATCCCCGCCTTGAGGTAGCCACTGCCGCGTACCCCGTCGACCGTGGCGTCCCAGCCCATGATGTCGGACAGGACGTACGCGAACCCGAGTGTCGGCACCTCCGCGGCCGACCCGTAGACCCACGAGTCCCCGAAGATCAGGACCCTCGCCTCCTCCGGGACGGCCAGGGGCGGCAGGGCAGGCTCGCCGCCGGTCGCGCCTTCGTCGGCCGCGCCCACCGAGGGGTGAGCGGCCCACGGGCGCGCGGCCGACACGAGGGAGATCGCGAGCACCGTGAAGGCGAGGACGAGCACCACCAGAGGGAAGCGTCGGCCGGGCGTCGGGTCGCTCGCGCGCATACATAGAGGCTAGACGGATCCCGCGCCAAATCCGCGCAGAGCGAGAGATCCGCGCGCTGACCTCGCTATCGTTGCACCCACACAAGCGTCGACGCGGCCGCCGGGTCGCGGGCGCACGACCCGGGAGTCTGATCGAATATGAGCAGTCCGAACGACGGTAGCCATAGCACCCCGCCCCCCGGCGGTGGCAAGCCCAAAGCGCCCAGAGTCGACAGCGTGAAGCGCGTCATCGAGGAGGTGACCAAGCCCGGCTTGGTCCACCCCGCACTCATCCCCGGAATCGGGGTCGAGAAGACCGGACGCGCGTTCCCCATGAACTGGGGGGTGTTCATCTTCGCAGCCGTCGTCGCCCTCGGTGTGATCATCTGGGCTTTCGCCGCGCCGGAGAGCATCAGCACCGTCGGCGGTGCAGCCCTGGGCTGGGTGAGCACCAACTTCGCGTGGCTGTTCTCCGCGTTGGCGATCGTGGTGATCCTCTACATGCTCGTCGTCGGCTACGGTCGCAGCGGCGGAGTGCGTCTGGGCTCCGACGACGAGAAGCCGGAATTCTCGACGACCTCGTGGATCGCGATGCTCTTCTCGGCCGGCATCGGGATCGGGCTGCTCTTCTACGGCCCCTACGAGCCGCTGCTGTTCTTCATGGACCCACCCAGCGGATTCGATGTCGCGCCCGAGTCGGCCGCGGCGATGAAGACCGCGATGGCCCAGGCCATGCTGCACTGGGGTCCGATCGCGTGGGCCTTCTACGCCCTGGTCGGTGGAGCCATCGCCTACAGCGCATACCGCCGCGGACGCGCGCCGCTGATCTCGGCGATCTTCGAGCCCATCTTCGGCAAGCGCACCGAGGGCCCCCTGGGCGCGATCATCGACGTCTTCGCGATCATCGTGACCCTCTTCGGAACGGCGATCTCGCTCGGCATCGGCGTCCTTCAGATCGGTCGCGGGTTCGAGGTCGTCACCGGTGTCGGCCCGGTCGGCAACACCTTCCTCATCAGTGCGATCGCGATCCTCGCGGCACTGTTCATCCTCTCGGCGGTCTCGGGCATCAAGCGGGGCATCCGTCTGCTGTCGAACATCAACATGGTCCTGGCCGGGCTTCTCGCGGTCTTCGTGTTCATCGTCGGACCGACGATCTTCCTGCTGAATTTCCTCCCCGCCGCCGCGGTCGAGTTCTTCAACGAGCTCGGCACGATGCTCTCCCGTAGCGCGAACGACGGCGAGGAAGCGGCCGCGTTCATGTCCAGCTGGACGACCTACTACTGGGCGTGGTGGGTGTCGTGGACGCCCTTCGTCGGAATGTTCATCGCGAAGATCTCGCGCGGTCGCACCCTCCGCGAGTTCGTCACCGTCGTGATCATCGTGCCTTCGGCGGTCTGCCTCGCCTGGTTCGTGGTCTTCGGCGGCACCTCGATGTTCATGGAAGCCAGCGGCGTGCCGCTCAGTGATGCCGGCGGTGGCGAGGAAGTCCTCTTCGGTGTGCTGAACGAGCTGCCCTTCGGCATCGTCACGAGCGTGTTCGCGATGATCTCGATCGTCATCTTCTTCGTGACCTCGGCCGACTCGGCCTCGATCGTCATGGGGTCGATGTCGCAGCGCGGGCGCCCCGAGCCCTCGTCGTGGGTGACCATCCTGTGGGGTTCGCTGCTGGCGCTGGTCGCCGCCTCGCTGCTCCTGGCCGGCGGACAGAACGCCCTCTCGGGTCTGCAGTCGATCATGGTCGTCTCGGCGTTGCCGTTCTCGTTCGTGGTGATCGGCATCATGATCGCCTGGGCGAAAGACCTCCGCACCGATCCGTACGTGCTCCGCGGCAAGTACGCCCGCGCGGCCATCCAAGAGGGTGTCCGCAAGGGCATCGAAGACCACGGCGACGACTTCGTCTTCGGTGCCAGTGAGGTCCCGGCCGGTGACGGCGCAGGCGCCTGGTTCGACTCCGAGGACCCGGCGCTCACCGAGTGGTACGTCGAGGCGACGACCGGGCCCATCGGCACCGTCACCGCCGAGGACGTCCGACGCACCCTCGAGCCGGGGCACATCCAGCACAAGGGGCCGGACCGTCCCGATCACACCGCATCAGGCGACAACTCGCTGACGGTGAACGAGGACCGCCGCGCTCGTCGCCGCGAGCGCGAGCAGGAGTCCGACGACTGATTCCGGGCGCGTGCACCGGGGTGTCCTCGCGGCGTGCGAGGATACTCCGGTGCAACGCCAGGTGACCGCCGAACTCGACCTCGAACTGGGGTCTGCCGTCGATCTCATCCTGCAGATCACTTCGGCCCAGGGCGTGCCCGTGGTCGCCGAGGAACTCACCCTCACCCAGGGGGACCGGGTGTACAACCCGACCGAGATCGTCGACCACGCCGGCAGCCGACTCCACCGCCTCACCGGCGCTGCGGGCCTGCTCGAAGTGCGGTACTCGGCCGTGATCGACGGTGCCGTCACGAGCCGGACGACCGGCGACCTCGAGACCATCACGTATCTGCGTCCGAGCCGGTACTGCCAATCCGACGAGGTGTTCGCGCAGGCCCGACGCCGGTTCCGCGGACTCGAGGGGCTCGAACTGATCGCCGCCGTCACCGACTTCGTGTCGACGAGCACCGCCTACACGCCGGGCCTGAGCAACGGGACGGACTCGGCCGTGACGACCCTCACGACCGGCCAGGGGGTGTGTCGCGACTACGCCCATGTGGTCATCGCGATACTGCGCGCGATGGACATGCCGGCCCGCTACGCCGCGTGCTTCGCCCCCGGACTCGAGCCGATGGACTTCCACGCCGTCGCCGAGGCGTATCACGACGGTGCGTGGTATGTCATCGACGCGACGCGTCTGGCCGACCGACGCTCCCTGGTTCGGATCGCCACCGGACGGGATGCGGCAGACTGCGCGTTCCTGAGCTTCCACGGGGGCGATGTCGGACTACCCCGTCTGCACGTGGACGCGTGGAACCTCGACCCGTCGGCCACCGACACCGTCGACGATTTCGTGAGCCTCGTCCAGCTGAGCTGACACGGTGCGGGTGCGGCGGAATCGTAGGATGGGGAGCCTATGGATCCTGAAGCCCTCTCCGCCGCGCTGCTCTCGGTCATCGTCCCGCTCACGCAGGAGCGGGGAAGCGACGCCGCCGACGGGCTCACCACCGCCGACCTGCCCCTCGAACGTCCCCGGAACCGCGACCACGGTGACTGGGCCTCCAACGCCGCACTGAAACTCGCGAAGACCGTCGGCATGCCCCCGCGCGAGCTCGCCGCCGTCATCGCCGACAAGCTCCGGGCGATCGAAGGCATCGCCGAGGTCGAGGTCGCCGGCCCGGGATTCATCAACATCCGTCTGGACACCGCCACGGCCGGTGCACTCGCGAAGACCATCGTCGAAGCCGGCGCCGCCTTCGGGGTCAACGACACCCAGCGCGGCAACACCATCAATCTGGAATTCGTCAGTGCGAACCCCACCGGGCCGATGCATATCGGTCACACCCGGTGGGCCGCGCTCGGCGACGCGATCGCGCGCCTCCTGCTGGCCAGCGGGGCGACGCTCGTGCGCGAGTTCTACATCAACGACGCCGGCGCGCAGATGGACCGGTTCGGCCGTTCCGTCCTCGCGGCGGCGAAGGGCGAGCCCACCCCCGAGGACGGCTATGCCGGTGCCTACATCGACGAGCTGGCGCGGCGGGTGCTCGCCGCACATCCCGACCTCCTCGAGGCCGACGACGCCGAACGGGTCGCCCGTGACGCCGCGTACGGCCTCCAGCTGAGCGAACTGCAGTCCTCGCTGGAGAAGTTCAACGTGCACTTCGACGTGTGGTTCTCCGAACGCGTGCTGCACGCGAAGGGGGCCGACGGGGGGCCGAGTCTGGTCGACGAGGCCGTGGACCGACTCCGCGAACAGGGGCACGTGTTCGACCAAGACGACGCCGTGTGGGTACGCACCACCGATTTCGGCGACGACAAGGACCGCGTGATCCGCCGCTCCAACGGCGAGTACACCTACTTCGCCGCGGACGCCGCCTACTACCTCAACAAGGGCGATCGCGGTTTCGCGCACAAGATCTACCTGCTGGGCGCCGACCACCACGGGTATGTCCACCGTCTCAAGGCCCTCGCCGGCGCGGCCGGCGATGATCCCGACACCGACATCGAGGTACTCATCGGTCAGCTGGTGTCGGTCAACGGTGCCAAGCTCAGCAAGCGTGCCGGCAACATCATCGAACTCGACGACCTCCGCGACTGGATCGGCACTGACGCGCTGCGCTATTCCCTGGCCCGGTACCCCGCGGACTCTCCGCTGACGCTGGACCCGGAGATCCTCCGCAAGCGCACGAACGACAACCCCGTGTTCTACGTACAGTACGCCCATGCCCGCACCCACAACGTCTCGCGCAACGCGCATTCGTCGGGGGTGGACCGGTCTCGTTTCGCGCCGGAACTGCTCGACCACGCGACCGAGAGCGCCCTGCTGGGGGCGTTGCAGGAGTTCCCGCGGCTGGTGGCCTTCGCCGCGGAACTGCGCGAGCCGCACCGCATCGCGCGTTATCTCGAGGAACTGGCCGGGCTGTATCACCGTTGGTACGACAACTGCCGGGTGATCCCCCTCGGCGACGATCCAGTCGGGGACCTCCACCACACGCGTCTGTGGCTCAACGACGCGACCGGCCAGGTGTTGCGCAACGGTCTCGACCTGCTCGGCGTGAGCGCGCCGGAACGGATGTAGCGACATGACCGCCGGCGACACGCAACCGACCCGCCCGCTTCCCGACCCGCCGTCGCCGACCGGGCGACCGGAACCGCGTCGACGGCGGGTCTGGCCGTGGCTGGTCGGTGTGGGTGTCATCGTCGTCCTCGCGGTGGCGGCGGCGATCGCGGGGGAGTGGATCGCGCGGGAGACCGTCACCCGCACCGTGCGCGCCCAGGTCGCCGACGCGCTCGATGTGCCGGCCGATCAGGCGATCGATGTCGGTGTCTCCGGTCTCGTGCTTCCGCAGCTGATCATGGGCACGCTCGAGGAGCTCACCATCTCTGGTGACGACGTGGCACTCGGTCCACTCTCGGGTGATGTCGTCGTCACCGCCCGAGACGTCCCGGTGCGCGGGGACGCCCCGGCCGGCGCGATCGATGCGCGACTGACCCTCGACGGTGACCAGGTGGCGCAGCTGCTGGCCGGCCTCGAGGACTTCCCCGACGCGGAGATCACCCTCGCCGAGCCCGACGTCCGGTTCGACACCGCCTTCGACGTCTTCGGTCTCGAGATCCCCGTGGCCGTGCGCCTCACCCCGACCGCCGACGAAGGCGCGATCGCGTTGTCCCCCGCAGGCATCGAGGTCGCGGGGGTGGAGCTGACTGCCGACCAGGTCCGCGATCAGTTCGGTCTCATCGCCTCGGCGGTGCTCCAGGACTGGACGATCTGCGTGGCCGAGTACCTTCCCGCGGGGGTGACACTCGAGGCGATCGCGGTGGTCGGCGACCGGATCGTGGCGGACGCGACCGTCGATGGGGCGATCACCGTGGACGAGTCGCTCCAGCAACCCGGCACCTGCGCGTGACCCGACGCACGGCGGGGCGCGGGCGGGCCGTACCCTAAACTGCAAGCATCGACTTCGCCCGAGCACCCACGTGGGCCTCGGCGCGCTCCCCGAACCACCGATTGGCATCTTCACCCGTGTCCGCCACGTCTGACCCGACTCCCGCACCACCGGTCCCCGCCGACGTCAACGCGCTCGCCGAGAAGGTCTGGCCCCCGGACATCGAACGCCTCACCGACGGTTCGGTCAGCCTGGGTGGGGTGCCGGTCGCCGACTTGCAACACCGCTTCGGAACGCCGCTGTACGTCCTCGACGAGAACGCCGTACGGGACAGGGCGCGTGAGGTCCGCGAGGCTTTCGACGCCGCGGCGGAACGCCACGGCACCCGCGCGAGGGTCTACTACGCAGGCAAGGCGTTCCTGTGCACGGAGACCGTGCGGTGGGTCACCGCCGAGGGGCTCAATGTGGACGTCGCCACCGGCGGTGAGCTGGCCGTCGCCCTCGCGGCGGGCGCACCCGCCGACAGGCTCGGTCTGCATGGCAACAACAAATCCGAGGTCGAGTTGACCCGCGCTGTCACCGCCGGGGTCGGCACGGTCGTGCTCGACTCCCTCATCGAGATCGAACGTCTCGCGGCGATCGCGGCCGGCCACGGGACGGTCCAGGACGTCTCCGTGCGGGTCAACAGCGGTGTCCATGCCGAGACGCACGATTTCTTGGCCACCGCGCACGAGGATCAGAAGTTCGGCTTCACCCTCGAGGCGGCCGAGTCCGCCGTCGCGCGGATCCGCGAGTCGCCCTCCCTGAACTTCGTGGGGTTGCACTGCCACATCGGATCGCAGATCTTCGGCGCGGCGGGATTCGCCGAGTCGGCGTCACGCGTGATCGCGCTGCACGCGCGCCTGCTCGCCGGAGGCGACGTGCCCACCGTCAACCTCGGGGGCGGATTCGGCATCGCCTACACCGAGGCGGACACCCCCACTCCGATCGACGAGCTCGCCGACGAGATCGTCGCGGCCGTCGCACGCGAGTGCGACGCGCACGGCATCCCCGTCCCCGCCCTGTCCTTCGAGCCCGGGCGTGCGATCGTCGGACGGGCCGGAGTGACGTTGTACGAAGTGGGCACGGTCAAGCCCGTGACCGTCGGTGACGATCTCGAGCGCCTCTACGTCAGCGTCGACGGCGGGATGAGCGACAACGCGCGCCCCGCCCTCTACGGTGCGGCCTACTCGGCGCGCATCGTCTCGCGCCGCAGCGACGCCGGCCCGGCACTGGCCCGCGTCGTCGGCAAGCACTGCGAGGCCGGTGACATCGTCGTGGACGCAGAGTGGCTCCCATCCGACGTCTCTCCGGGCGATCTGCTGGCCGTACCGGCCACCGGCGCCTACTGCTTCTCGCTGTCGAGCAACTACAACTACATCCCGCGTCCTCCGGTGGTCGCCGTCGGAGACGGGGCCGCGCGCGTGATCGTACGCGGCGAGACCATCGACGATCTCCTCGCCCGAGACGCCGGAGTGCCGGCCACCACGGAAGGGAACGCATGACCGACTACCGCCGACTGAGGGTGGCGCTGCTGGGCGCCGGAGCCGTCGGGTCGCAGGTCGCTGCGCTGCTGCGGCAGCATGGCGACGAGCTGGCCGACCGCGCCGGTGCGCGCCTGGAGCTCGTGGGGATCGCCGTGCGCGACCCCGACGCGCCCCGCGACACCGAACTGCCCCGCGAGCTGATGACGACCGATCCCGAACCGCTGCTGGTCGGATCCGACATCGTCATCGAGCTGATGGGGGGCATCGAGCCGGCCCGTACGCAGCTGCTGACCGCCATCAGCGCCGGCGCTGATGTCGTCACCGCGAACAAGGCGCTGCTGGCCACGCACGGGCCGGAGCTGTTCGACGCCGCAGACCAGGTCGGCGCCTCGGTCTACTACGAAGCGGCCGCGGCCGGGGCGATCCCGATCATCCGGCCGTTGCGCGACTCGCTCGCCGGTGACCGCGTGCAGCGGATCATGGGCATCGTCAACGGCACCACCAACTACATCCTCGACCGGATGGACCGCGAGGGTGCCGACTTCGCCGACGTGCTCGCCGACGCGCAACGTCTGGGGTATGCCGAGGCCGATCCGACCGCCGACGTCGAAGGCTACGACGCCGCGCAGAAGGCGGCGATCCTGGCGAGTCTGGCCTTCCACACCGCCGTCCCGTTGGACGCGGTCCACCGGGAGGGCATCACACACATCGACAAGCAGATGATGGACGCCGCCCGCAGCGCCGGATTCGTCATCAAACTCCTGGCGGTGTGCGAACGCCTGGTCGGCGCGGCGGAGGACGGCGGCGACGCCATCTCGGTGCGTGTCTACCCCGCGCTCGTCGACCGCGAGCATCCGCTGGCCAGCGTCCACGGGGCCAACAACGCCGTGTTCGTGCAGGCCGAGGCCGCGGGGAACCTCATGTTCTACGGCGCCGGTGCCGGCGGTGTGCAAACCGCGTCGGCCGTGCTCGGAGACGTGGTCTCGGCGGCACGCCGCCATATCGCCGGTGGCGTCGGGGTGGGGGAGTCCACGCGCGCGAACCTGCCGGTGGTGCCCATCGGCCAGATGACCACGCGCTATCAGATCACCCTCGAGGTGAACGACCAGCCGGGCGTGCTCGCGACGGTCGCGGGCCTGCTCAGCGAGGGGCGCGTCTCGATCGCGACCGTCGAACAGACGCCGATGGGCGACGCCGACACCCTCGCGGTCCCCACCGGGGAGGCCGCGTACCGCGGCACCGGAACATCGCGTCTGGTGATCGGCACGCACACGGCACGAGAACAGGACCTCAGCGAGACCGTCGAGCGTCTCGCCTCCAGTGGGGTCGTCGAACGCGTGGTCTCGGTGCTGCGCGTGGAAGGAGACTGACATGGCACACGTCTGGCGCGGAGTCCTCCGCGAGTACGCCGACCGGCTCGGTGTGACCGACGCCTCGACCGTGGTGACCCTCGGGGAGGGGGGCACGCCGCTGCTGCCCGCCCCCGCGCTGTCGAGCCGGACCGGCGCGGATGTGTGGGTCAAGTACGAGGGGATGAACCCGACGGGGTCGTTCAAGGACCGCGGGATGACCGTCGCGCTCTCGCGCGCCGTCGAGCACGGCGCGAAGGCCGTGATCTGCGCGTCCACGGGCAACACCTCGGCGTCGGCGGCCGCGTACGCCGCCCATGCCGGCATCACGGCGGCTGTGCTCGTGCCCGAGGGCAAGATCGCGATGGGCAAGCTCAGCCAGGCCGTCGCCCACAACGGCCGTCTCATCCAGATCCGCGGGAACTTCGACGACTGCCTCGAGATCGCCCGCGAACTGGCCGACCATTACCCGGTCCACCTGGTCAACAGCGTCAACCCCGATCGGATCGAGGGGCAGAAGACCGCCGCCTACGAGGTGGTGGAGACCCTCGGTGACGCGCCCGATTTCCACTTCATCCCCGTCGGCAACGCGGGCAACTACACCGCCTACTCCCGCGGGTACCGTGAGGAGGCCGCACGCGGTGTCGCCACACGGGTCCCTCGCATGTTCGGCTTCCAGGCGGCCGGCAGCGCACCGCTCGTGCGCGGCGAGGTCGTGAAGAACCCCGACACGATCGCCAGCGCCATCCGTATCGGAAACCCCGCTTCGTGGGACCTCGCCCTCGAGGCGCGCGACGCGACCGACGGCTGGTTCGGTGCCATCGACGACGAGGGCATCCTCGCGGCCCAGAAGCTGCTCGCCGCAGAGGTGGGCATCTTCGTCGAGCCGGCGTCGGCCATCAGCGTGGCCGGTCTGCTCGACCGGGCCGAGAGCGGCGTCATCCCCGCGGGTTCCCGCGTCGTCCTGACCGTGACCGGGCATGGCCTGAAGGACCCGCAGTGGGCCCTCCGCAACGCCGACGGGTCGCAGGTGGAGCCGACGGTCGTGGATGCCACCACCGCAGAGGTGGCATCGGTGCTCGATCTGGTCCCGGAGGCGTCGGCGTGACGACACCCGACGGGTCGCGCGCCGTCGTGGTGCGCGTGCCGGCGACCAGCGCGAACCTGGGTCCCGGCTTCGACACGCTCGGGCTTGCACTGAGCGTGTACGACGAACTCGTCGTCGAGCGACTCGACACCGACGAGATCGAGATCGAGATCGAGGGGGAGGGGGGCGCCGACGTCCCCCGCGATGAGTCGCACCTCGTCGTGCGCTCGATGCGCTACGCCTACGAGGCGATGGGGCGGCGGATGCCCGGTGTGCGCCTGCACGCCCGCAACGTCATCCCCCACGGTCGGGGGATGGGATCCTCCGGTGCGGCGGTGGTGGCGGGACTGCTCGCGGCGAAGGGTCTCCTCGGCGGCGACGTCGAGTTCGGGGAGAGCACGATGCTGCGTCTGGCGACCGAACTCGAAGGTCACCCCGACAACGTCGCGCCGGCCCTGTTCGGCGGTCTGACGATCGCGTGGATGGACGAGGGCGTGCCCGAGCACAAGAAGCTGCTCGTCCACCGCGGGGTGGCGCCGTTGGTGCTCGTTCCGGAGTTCACGATGTCGACCCGTGTCGCGCGCACTCTCGCGCCGTTGCAGGTGCCACGCGAGGACGCGGTGTTCAACGTGTCACGCTCGGCGCTTCTGATCGCCGCGCTCACCCAAAGCCCGGAACTCCTGCTGGCGGCGACCGAGGACAAACTGCATCAGAACTACCGTGCGCAGGCGATGCCCGAGACCGATCGACTGGTCAGAACCCTGCGCGAGCACGGGTACGCCGCGGTGGTCTCCGGCGCGGGCCCCAGCGTCCTCGTCCTCGCAGACGGTCCGGGGCGTCGCCTGGAGGCCGCGGCGCTGGCGGCGGAGGCCGTCGACACCCCGTGGGACGCGCGGATGCTCGCCGTCGATTTCAAGGGTGGTACAGTGAGGAACCACGCGGAGGGTTCCACGTCATCGTGAATCTGGCCTCCGTCGCATTTCTGCGAAATCACCGCACAGCCCCCGGTACGACGCCGGCTCTCTGAATCGGCACGCGGCACCCGATCCTTCGGGGGACAGCCGGGGACCTTCTCTGCGCGCGTGCGGTCGCGCTATCCAATCGCTTACAAGGGAGAACTCGTGGAGTCCATCTCCGAGATCCACAACGACGCCGCTGAGGCGTCCACCGATACGGCGTCGGCATCCGCTACGGCTCCGGCCGAGGGCGCGTCGAGCCCGGCCGAGGCCTCGTCCGTGCAGGCCGAGTCCGCGCCGACCGCCTCGTCCGCTGAAGCCCCGGCCGAACAGAAACCGGCCAAGGCGCCGCGAAAGCGCGCCCCGCGCCGTGCCAAGAGCACCGACGCTCCGAAAGCAGACGAGTCGGCCGCCGCCGATTCCGGCGACGCTCCGGCCGCCGATGCGGCGCCCGCCGCCGACGCGGGCGACGGTGACACCGCCGCCGAGCAGCCGGCGAAGAAGCCCGTGCGTGCCCGCAAGGGTCGCGGCAAGGCCGCGGTGAAGGAGGAGCCGACCGATTCCGCCACTCCCGCCGACGACGTATCCGCAACCGACGGCGCCGCGGGCGAGTCCGCCCCGTCGGATGCCGTTGCCCCGGATGCCGGGGCGACGGGTGCCTCGGACGCCGACGCCCCGAACAGCGGCGCCTCGAAGCTCGCGTCGAACAGGAACTCCTCCGCCAAGAACGCCTCCGCCCAGGACGACGCGGCCACGACCGAGTCTGCGAAGACCGACTCCGGAAAGAACGAGGGCGGAAAGAACGACTCCGGCCGCAACGGCGGCGACGGGGAGGCCTCCGACGAGTCCGGCAACGGGCAGGACTCTTCGGACGGCGAGGGTTCGGGCCGCGGTCGCAACCGCAACCGGAACCGGAACCGCAACCGCAACGCGAACCAGAACCCCGGGCAGAACGGTCAGAACCAGAACGCGCAGAACGACGGTGACGACGAGTCCGGTCAGGGCTCCGGACGTGGCCGGCAGCGTAACAAGCGCCGCGGCCAGAACACCGGCGACGAGTTCGAGACCGAGATCAGCGAAGACGACGTCCTGATCCCCGTGGCGGGGATCCTTGATGTCCTCGACAACTACGCGTTCGTGCGCACCACGGGCTATCTTCCCGGACAGAGCGACGTCTACGTTTCGCTCGGTCAGGTCAAGAAGTACAACCTCCGCAAGGGCGATGCCGTCGTCGGCGCGATCAAGCAGCCGCGCGAGGGGGAGCAGTCGGGCCGCCAGAAGTACAACGCGCTGGTGAAGGTCGATGCCATCAACGGCCTGTCGGTCGACGACGCCGCAGACCGCGTCGAATTCGGCAAGCTCACCCCGCTCTACCCGCAGGACCGGTTGCGTCTGGAGACGGCGCCGGAGAAGCTGACGCAGCGGATCATCGACCTGGTCGCGCCGATCGGTAAGGGCCAGCGAGGCCTCATCGTCGCACCGCCCAAAGCGGGCAAGACGATCGTGCTGCAGCAGATTGCGAACGCGATCGCGCAGAACAACCCTGAGGTCCACCTCATGGTCGTGCTCGTCGACGAGCGCCCCGAAGAGGTCACCGACATGCAGCGCAGCGTGAAGGGTGAGGTTGTCGCCTCGACCTTCGATCGCCCCGCCGAGGACCACACCACCGTGGCAGAGTTGGCCATCGAGCGTGCCAAGCGCCTGGTCGAGCTCGGCCGCGACGTGGTCGTGCTCCTCGATTCGATCACCCGACTGGGCCGGGCGTACAACATCTCCGCGCCCACCTCGGGCCGCGTGCTCACCGGCGGTGTCGACGCGTCGGCACTGTATCCGCCCAAGCGTTTCTTCGGTGCCGCCCGCAACATCGAGAACGGTGGGTCGCTCACGATCCTCGCCACGGCGCTCGTGGAGACGGGGTCGAAGATGGACGATGTCATCTTCGAGGAGTTCAAGGGCACCGGCAACAGCGAATTGCGCCTGAACCGCCAGCTTGCCGACAAGCGGATCTTCCCGGCGGTCGACGTCAACGCGTCGAGCACCCGGCGCGAGGAGATGCTCCTGTCGCCCGATGAGGTCAAGATCACCTGGAAGCTGCGCCGCGCCCTCGCCGGCCTCGAACCGCAGCAGGCCCTCGAGGTGGTGCTGGGCAAGCTCAAGGAGACCCAGTCGAACGTCGAGTTCCTCGTGCAGATGCAGAAGTCGATCCCCGCACCCGCCCACGGCGGCAACGGCGCGCACGGGTCCGACAACAGCATCCGCTGACCCGCGGAGGTCGGCGTGTTCGAGTCCGTCCAGGGGCTGATCGAGGAGTATCGCGACGTCGAGCGCGAACTCTCCGATCCGGCCGTGCACGCCGACGCGACGCGCGCCAAGCGCGTGAACCGTCGGTATGCGGAGTTGTCGCGGATCGTTCGCGCCTATGAGGCGTGGGCGGCCTCCGCGGACGACCTGGCCGCCGCGCGCGAGCTCGCCCGCGAGGACGACGCCTTCGCCGAGGAGATCCCCTCGTTGGAGGAGGAGCATGCGCGGTTGCAGGAGAAGCTCCGGCGTCTGTTGATCCCGCGCGATCCCGACGATGCGCGTGATGTGATCATGGAGATCAAAGCGGGGGAGGGCGGTGCCGAGAGCGCACTGTTCGCCGCTGATCTGCTGCGCATGTACGTGCAGTACGCGACCTCGAAGGGCTGGAAGACCGAACTGCTCGAGCGTGACGAGTCCGACCTGGGCGGCTACAAGAACGTGCAGGTCGCGATCAAGGGCTCGTCATCCGACCCCGCCCAGGGGGTGTGGGCGCACCTGAAGTACGAGGGTGGCGTCCACCGTGTGCAGCGCGTGCCCGCGACCGAGTCTCAAGGGCGCATCCACACATCCACCACCGGTGTGCTCGTGTTCCCCGAGGTCGATGAGCCGGACGAGATCCAGATCAACCCGAACGACCTCAAGATCGACGTCTACCGGTCCTCCGGGCCCGGCGGACAGTCGGTGAACACCACCGACTCGGCCGTGCGCATCACCCACGTGCCGACCGGGATCGTGGTGTCGATGCAGAACGAGAAGTCGCAGCTGCAGAACCGCGAGGCCGGTATGCGCGTGCTCCGGGCGCGGCTTCTGGCCCGTCAGCAGGAGGAGTTGGACGCGCAGGCGGCCGACGCCCGCAGGTCGCAGATCCGGGGTATGGACCGCTCCGAGAGGATCCGCACCTACAACTTCCCCGAGAACCGCATCGCCGACCACCGCACCGGGTACAAGGCCTACAACCTCGACCATGTCATGGACGGAGCGCTCGAGCCCGTCATCGAGTCGGCGATCATCGCCGACGAGGAGGCGCGCCTGGCCGCTCTCGCCGGCGACTCCTGAGGGCGCCCCGCCGGGTCAGATCACGTACTCCGGCGCGGCCAGCAGCGCGCGGGTGTCGATCTCACCGGAGCGGGGGCGTGGCTTGGCGGGCACCCCCACCAGGATGCTGTCGGCGGGGGCGTCTTTGGTGACCACGGCGTTCGCGCCGACCACGCTTCCGGCTCCGACCGTGATCGGGCCGAGGATCTTCGCACCGGCCCCCACGGCGACGCCGTCCTCCAGCGTGGGGTGACGCTTGCCGCCGGAGCGCTGCCGACCGCCGAGGGTGACGCCGTGGTAGAGCATCACGTCGTCACCGACCTCGGCGGTCTCACCCACGACCACTCCCATGCCGTGGTCGATGAAGAAGCGTCGGCCGATCGTCGCGCCGGGGTGGATTTCGATGCCGGTCAGCCACCGGGTCAGCTGCGAGCCGGCGCGCGCGACGAAGCGAAGCCGCCGCACCCACAGGGCATGCCAGACCCGGTGGCCCCAGACGGCATGGAGCCCGGGGTACAGCAACGCGATCTCCATCGCCGAGCGCGCCGCGGGGTCGCGCAGCTTCGCGGCGGCGAGGTCCTCGCGCGCGTCTGACCACAGGCCCATCCGGTCAGTCCTCGACGAGGTCGGCGTACAGCGGGGTGGACAGGTATCGCTCGCCGAACGAGGGGATGATGACCACGATGTTCTTGCCGGCGGCCTCGGGACGGGCGGCGACCTGCAGGGCGGCCCAGATCGCCGCGCCGCTGGACATTCCGACGAGGATCCCGTCCTTGGCGGCGGTCTCGCGCGCCACGCGCAACGCATCGTCGAGTTCGACGTCGATGACCTCGTCGATCACGTCACGGTCGAGGATCGCGGGCACGAAGTTCGGGCCGATGCCCTGGATCTTGTGGGGGCCGGGCGTGCCCTCGGTCAGCAGCGGCGAGTCCTTCGGCTCGACGGCGATGACCTGCGCGCCGGGCACCTTCTCCTTGAGTACCTGCCCGACGCCGGTGATCGTGCCTCCGGTGCCGATGCCCGCGACGAAGTAGTCAACCGCCCCATCGGTGTCGCGCAGGATCTCCTCGGCGGTGGTCTTGCGATGGATGGCGGGGTTGGCCTCATTGGCGAACTGCTTGGCGAGGATCGCGCCGGGCGTCTTCTCGGCGATGGCCTCCGCCTCCTCGACGGCGCCCTTCATGCCCTTGGCCGGGTCGGTGAGGACCAGTTCCGCGCCGAACGCCTTCAGAAGCATGCGGCGCTCCTTCGACATCGACGCCGGCATCGTGAGGACGACCTTGTAGCCGCGTGCGGCGCCGACCATCGCCAGGGCGATGCCGGTGTTGCCGCTGGTGGCCTCGACGATGGTCCCCCCGGCGGTCAGGTCTCCGGAGGCCTCGGCGGCGTCGACGATGGCGATGCCGAGACGGTCCTTGACGCTGGAGGCGGGGTTGTAGAACTCGAGCTTGGCGAGGATGTTCGCCTCGGTGCCTTCGGCCACCCGGTTGAGCCGGACGAGGGGGGTGTCACCGAAGGCGGAGGTGATGTCGGAATGGATGCCGGGCATGGCGGGCCTTTCGGGGTCGGTGGGTTCGTTCGGAACACCTCGAGCCTAGGCGAGGTGACGGGGGAGGAGCCCGAATATGTCGCAACAGGGATGCCGGGCCCGTTCGCGGGGGCGAAAGCCCGCCTAAGCTGGGACGTCATGCCCCCCTTGCCCCCACCCGACTCGGTCTCGCATGCGCTGCGCGGTGCCGCGGAACGCCTCGCCGGCTCCGGGATCGCCGATCCCGCGGTCGACGCGGAGTTGCTCTTGGGCCATGTCCTCGGCCTCTCACGCGGCGGCGTGCAGGCCGCCGCCATCCGCGGAGACGAGCTGCCCGAGTCCGCGTCCGCGCGCTACCTCGATCTCGTCGAACGGCGCGCGACCCGTATGCCGCTTCAGCATCTGACCGGGTGCGCACCGTTCCGCTCGCTCGAGCTCGCCGTCGGCCCGGGGGTGTTCGTGCCCCGACCCGAGACCGAAATGGTCGCGCAACTGGCCATCGACGCGTTGAAGGCTTCCGCGTCCGCCTCGCCCGTCGCGGTCGACCTCGGCACCGGGAGCGGGGCGATCGCCCTGGCGATGGCCACCGAGGTCCCGCACGCACGGGTGCACGCCGCCGAGAATTCCGTCGAGGCGTTCGTGTGGGCCAGGGAGAATGTCGCGCGCCTCGGCGGTGACAATGTGCGCGTGGCGTTCATCGACCTCGCCGACGCGTTCCCCGAACTCGACGGCACCGTATCGGTCGTCGCATCGAACCCGCCCTACGTCCCGGACGACGCCATCCCCCGCGACCCCGAGGTGCGCCACCACGACCCGGCGGCGGCGCTGTACGGGGGCCCGGACGGGCTCGACGTCGTACGTGTGCTCAGTCGCGTCGGTCTCCGTCTGGCCCACCCCGGTGGCTCGATCGTCATCGAGCACGGTGAGTGGCAGGGTGAGGAGATCCGCCGGATCCTGGAAGCCGACGGGTGGCGGGCCGCCGCGACCCACCCGGACCTCACCATGCGCGACCGCGCGACCACCGCGGTCCGTCCCTGACGGACCGGCTCACGCTTCAGCGGCGACCGTGCGGCGCATCAGCCAGCGGCTCCGGCCGCCCACCCGCGAGGCGGTCTCGGTGACGCGTTCGAAACCGGCGCGCTCGAACAGGGCGGTCGTACCGATGTAGGCCGACACCCGGTCCATGCGTGCCCCGGACTCTCCGGGATAGCCCTCCATCACGCCGCCGCCGCCACGGTCGACGTGCGCGATCGCGCCCGCCAGCAGGTGGTGCATGAGGCCGTGGCCACGGAAGCCGGGCCGGACGACGAAGCACACCACGGACCACGGGTCGGCGTCGTCGACGAAGGGAATCGTGCGCGAATTCATCAGTCGGCGATAGGTCGACCTCGGCGCCACCGAGCACCATCCCGCGGCCTGCCCGTCGACGTAGGCGAGCACGCCGGGTCCCGGCGAGGTCGCGCACTCGGCACGCATGTGGTCGGCACGCGCCTGGACGGGCACACGACTGTCTCGATAAGCCATGCACCAGCAGCCGCGCCCGCCGGGTTTCTTGACGCCGACCACATCGAAGAAACCGGCGAATCGGCCGGTTGCGGCGACGACGTCGACCTGTCGCCCGTCGGCGAGGATGGTCATGGGGGGATGATCCTCCGCATTCGGGGATCGCGCAAGGGTTGCACCTAGAATCGACTGGTCATGTCCTCCCTCTTCGACTGCCGCGACCAGTCCCAGCTGCTGGCCGGTATGCGCCAGGCACGCCAGGCCGTCGGTCGCGGCGATCTGATCGTCGTCCCGACCGACACCGTGTACGGCATCGCCGCCGACGCGTTCTCGGCGTCGGCCGTGCAGCGGTTGCTGGAGGCCAAGGGGCGTGGGCGTCAGTCGCCGCCGCCGGTGCTGGTCGCCGGCGTCAACACCCTCCGCGCTCTCGTCTCCGAGGTCCCACCGGCCGTCGAAGACCTCGTGGAGGAATTCTGGCCGGGTGGGCTGACCATCGTTCTCCCCTCGCAACCCTCCCTGTCGTGGGACCTCGGTGACACCCGGGGCACCGTCGCCGTGCGGATGCCCGCCCACCGGCTCACGCTGGAACTGCTGGAGGAGACCGGGCCGTTGGCGGTCTCCAGTGCGAACCTCACCGGCAAGCCGGCCGCAGTGACGGTGCTCGATGCGATGAACATGCTCGGCGGCAGCGTCTCCACCTACCTCGACGACGGACCCAGCGCGACCGGGGTGGCATCCACCATCGTCGACGCCACGTCACTCGTCGTGGGGCCCGAGCCGGTCGTCCGGGTGTTGCGCGAAGGCGCGATCCCTCGTGCCCGCTTGCGCGAGGTCCTGGGTGACCTCCTCGAGGCGGACGCGGCGGACGAGGTGCAAGGCCAGGCCGGACCGGAGTCCGGCGGAGACTCGTGAAGCAGTACCTGTTCACGGTGCTGCTCACGGCAGCCGTCACCCTGGCCCTCTCATGGGCGGTGTGGCGACTCAGTCTCCGCTTCAAGCTGTACCCCGGCATCCGTGAACGCGACGTGCACAAAACCCCGACGCCACGGCTGGGCGGGATCGCCATGTTCCTGGGTGTCGTCACCGCCTTCCTGGTGTCCTCCCAGCACCCGTTCTTCCAGATCTTCTGGGCCGACCCGCGGCCCGTCTACGCGATCCTGGCCGCCACCGCCCTCATCGTGCTCGTCGGTGTCGCCGACGACCTGTGGGACCTCGACTGGATGATCAAACTCGGCGCGCAGTTCGTCGCCGCCGGCATCATCGCGTGGTTCGGCGAGCTGCAGATCTACGCACTGCCGATCGGCGGCATCGCCGTCTGGTCCGGCTGGGTGAGCTTCACCATCACGGTTTTCGCCATCGTCGTGGTGATGAACGCCGTCAACTTCATCGACGGCCTCGACGGCCTCGTCGCGGGGGTCTGCCTCATCGCCAACGGCGTCTTCTTCGCCTACTCCTATCTGCTGGTGCGCGACACCGGCGCGAGCAGCTACTTCAACCTCGCGTCGTTCATCGCCGCGGTCCTCATCGGCGCGTGCGTCGGCTTCCTGCCGCTGAACTGGAGTCCGGCGAAGATGTTCATGGGCGATTCGGGCGCGCTCATGCTGGGGCTGCTCATGGCGACCTCGGCCATCGCGATCACCGGCCAGCTCGATCCGGCGATCATCGGGGACAACGACGTCTTCGGCCGCTCGCAGCTGCTGGGTGCGTTCATCCCGATCCTGTTGCCGATCGTGGTCGTCATCCTTCCGCTGCTCGATTTCGGACTCGCCGTGATCCGGCGGATGGGGGCGGGGCGCAGTCCGTTCTCACCCGACCGCAAGCACCTGCACCATCGCATGCTCGACATGGGGCACAGCGACCGTGACGCCGTGTTGATCTTCTACGCGTGGACCGCCGTGGTCAGTCTCGCGTTCTTGCTGATGTACATCGGGACCGCGCAGGAGTGGCCCGGGGACTACCTGCTCGGCGTCGCCTTCGGCGTCGTCGGGGTCGTCGCATGCCTTGTCGTCACCCTCCTCCCCTCCCGCCGCACCGACGCCACCCCTAAGGAAGCCGTATGAGCCCCAACCCCGTCTCCAGCACCCCCATCCTGCGCACCGCGCTGGTGTGGTCCGGTGGCGTCACCGTCGTGCTGGCTCTCGCCGCGGCGCTGGTCGGCCTCCTGGTCGCCGGCACGGAAGGGTTGTGGAGCGGCCTGGCGGGTGTGCTGATCGCGGCGGTCTTCCTCGGGATCACCGCCGCGAGCATCCTCATCGCGAACCGGTGGTACGCAGACCCCCTGTACGTCCCGATCTTCTTCGGCATCGTGCTGGGCGGCTGGATCCTCAAGCTCGTGGTCTTCATCGTCGCGCTGCTCGTGCTGCGCGATCAGCCCTGGATCGCGCCGACGGTGTTCTTCGTCGCCCTGGTCGTCAGTGTGATCGCCTCGCTGGCGGTCGACGTCGCAGTGCTGTTGAAGATGCGCATCCCGCATGTGAGCGACGTCACGCTCCCCTCGGCATCCGATGTCGCGGACGGCCGGGAGGGGGAGGCGGACTCAGAGCCTCCGCGAGTTTGATAGGGTTGTCCTGCGCCCGCGCACTCTTCGATGAGTGCCAGCGGATGACCCTCCCCGACCATCGTCGCCACGGTACCCACCGTCGCCCCGAAGCTGGAGCCAGCGCTGATCACTCAAGCTGCGACACTGATCGCCACTGCCACGTCCACCGACGACGAATTCCATCCGCCGTCGATCACGGACTTCTTCCCTCCGGCAATCTTCTTCGAGGGCACCGCATTCGAGATCACGCGCATCAACCTCGCGCAGTTCCTCGCCACGGTCGTCCTGATCGTCGTGTTCCTCATCGGAACGCGCCGGATGAAGATCGTCCCCGGTCGATTCCAGAACATCATCGAGATGGGCCTGGACTTCGTCCGCGTCAACATCGCCGAAGACCTCCTCGGTAAGAAGGACGGGCAGCGATTCCTGCCGATCCTCACGACGATGTTCTTCATGATCCTGTTCATGAACCTGACGGGCGTCATCCCCGGGATCAACATCGCCGGCACGAGCGTCATCGCGGTGCCGTTGCTGCTCGCGGTCGTGTCGTACGTCACCTTCATCTACGCGGGCATCAAGAAGAACCCCGGCAACTTCTTCAAGAACTCCCTCATGCCCTCGGGTGTGCCGTGGCCGCTGTACGTCATCATCATCCCGCTAGAGTTCCTGTCGACCTTCATCATCCGACCGGTGACCCTCACCCTGCGTCTGCTGATGAACATGATCGTCGGGCACCTCATGCTGGTGCTGTTCTTCTCCGCCACCCAGTACTTCGTCTTCACCCTCGGAGGCCTGTGGACCGTGCTCGGCGCGGGCACACTCGCCTTCGGGTTCGTCTTCACCCTCTTCGAACTCCTGGTGGCCTTCCTCCAGGCGTACGTCTTCACGATCCTCACCGCGGTCTACATCCAGCTCGCGGTTGCGGAAGAGCACTGAGCGGGCCGGCACACGCCGTCCCACCCAACCGAAAGGAAACACACCCGTGGACGCAACTACGGTTCTCGCCGAGATGACGGGCTCCATCGCGAGCGTCGGCTACGGTCTCGCCGCCATCGGCCCCGCCATCGGCGTGGGCATCGTCGTGGGCAAGACCATCGAGGGCGTGGCTCGTCAGCCCGAGCTCGCCGGTCGCCTGCAGGTCCTGATGTTCATCGGTATCGCCTTCACCGAGGCGCTCGCCTTCATCGGTATCGCCACCGGCTTCATCTTCGGCGCCTGATCCAGGCCGCCCGCACACGTAAGGAGACAGGATGCTGAAGCCTCTTGTCATTCTCGCCGCGGAGGAGGGCGAAGCGCCCAACCCGCTCATCCCGGCGGTCTATGACATCGTCTGGTCGGCGGTGTGCTTCGTCGTCATCCTCTTCATCTTCTGGCGCGTCGTACTGCCCCGGATGAAGAAGCTGCTCGACGAGCGCTCGGCGGCCATCGAAGGCAACATCGCCAAGGCGGACGAGGCGCAGCGCAAGGCCGAGGCCGCGCTGCAGGAGTACACCGCAGCCCTCGCCGACGCCCGCAAGGAAGCCGGTGAGATCCGCGACGCCGCCCGTGAGGACGGCAAGAAGATCGTCGCCGAGGCGAAGGATTCCGCCACGAGTGAGGCGTCGCGCATCACCGCGTCCGCCCACTCCCAGATCGAGGCGGAGCGCCAGGCCGCTCTCGTCTCGCTGCGCGGAGAGGTCGGCACTCTTGCGCTCGACCTCGCCGGCGGCGTGATCGGCGAGACGTTGTCCGACGATGCGAAGGCTCAGGCCGTCGTGGACCGCTTCCTCGCCGACCTCGAATCCGAAAAGGCGGCCCAGTAATGGGCAGCGCGACCACTCAGGCGCTCTCGGCCACCACCGCGGCGCTCAGCTCAGCGTCCGGCGTCGACATCGACGTCGCACGCGAGCTGTTCGCCGCGGCCCGGGCGGTCGGTGACACGGCCGCGCTGAGCGGCGCGCTTGCCGACTCCGCGGCCGCACCGGCCGCGCGGGCGAAAGTCGTCGCCGACGTGTTCGGCCCGACGCTGCGCCCCGTGTCGGTGTCGCTGCTGACCACCGCCGTCGAACAGCGCTGGTCGTCTGCGTCGCAGATGATCGACGGACTCGAGGAACTCGCCGTCCGTGCCACTGCTGTGGCGGACCCGTCCGCTCCGGTCGAGGACGAGCTGTTCTGGTTCTCGCGGACCATCGCCGAGAACGCAGACCTCGAACTGGCACTGGGCAGCCGCCTCGGCGACGTGTCCGCGAAGGGCGCACTGGTCGACACGCTGCTGAACGGGCGTGCGAGCGAAGCGGCTCGACTGATCGTCTCGTCGCTGGTGCAGCAGCCGCGCGAGCGTCGCGTGCGGCAGCTGTTGGCCGACGCGATGCGGGTGGTCGCGGACCAGCGCGGTCGGACCGTGGCGACGGTGTACTCGGCCGCGCCGCTCAGCGAGGCACAGGCTCAGCGCCTGGCCGCGACGTTGTCGACGCGCTATGGCACCCAGGTCTCCATCAACTCCGTCGTCGACCCCACGGTCGTCGGCGGTGTCCGGGTGCAGATCGCGAACGACGTCATCGACGCCAGCGTGTCCGCACGCCTGGCCGATCTCCGGCACAGACTCGCCGGATAACCAGACTTCCCGCCGCAAGGCGGAGACTTCGGGCCGACGGCCCCACACAGAAGTAGTGAGTACAAAGGGAAGACAATGGCAGAACTCTCTATCAGCCCCGACGTCATCCGTGACGCGCTGAAGGACTTCGTCGCCGCCTACGAGCCCACCGGGGCCGCGGCGACGGAGGTCGGCACCGTCGTGGACGCGGCGGACGGCATCGCCCACGTCGAGGGCCTGCCGGGTGTCATGGCCAACGAACTGGTCGTGTTCGAAGACGGCACGCAGGGCCTCGCGTTGAACCTCGACGAGCACGAGATCGGTGTCGTCGTGCTCGGTGACTTCGCCGGCGTCCAGGCCGGTCAGCAGGTCACCCGTACCGGCGAGGTGCTCTCGGTCCCCGTCGGCGACGGGTACCTCGGACGCGTCGTCGACCCGCTCGGCAACGCGATCGACGGCCTCGGCGACATCGAATCGGTCGGTCGCCGTGCCCTCGAGCTCCAGGCTCCGGGCGTCATGTCGCGTAAGAGCGTGCACGAGCCCATGCAGACCGGCATCAAGGCCATCGACGCGATGATCCCGATCGGTCGCGGACAGCGTCAGCTCATCATCGGCGACCGCCAGACCGGTAAGACGGCCATCGCGATCGACACGATCATCAACCAGAAGGACAACTGGGAGTCGGGCGACCCGAACAAGCAGGTCCGCTGCATCTACGTCGCGATCGGCCAGAAGGGCTCGACCATCGCTTCGGTCAAGGGCGCCCTCGAGGACGCCGGCGCGATGGAGTACACCACCATCGTCGCCGCCCCGGCCTCGGACCCGGCCGGCTTCAAGTACCTCGCGCCCTACACCGGGTCGGCGATCGGTCAGCACTG
Organism: Microbacterium aquimaris; assembly: GCF_039531285.1. Taxonomy (NCBI): domain Bacteria; kingdom Bacillati; phylum Actinomycetota; class Actinomycetes; order Micrococcales; family Microbacteriaceae; genus Microbacterium; species Microbacterium aquimaris. The sequence goes on from NZ_BAAAPT010000001.1 coordinate 1,938,407, forward strand.
GATGTACGACGGCAAGCACGTCCTGATCATCTTCGACGACCTGTCGAAGCAGGCCGAGGCCTACCGTGCCGTCTCGCTGCTGCTGCGTCGCCCGCCGGGCCGCGAAGCCTACCCCGGCGACGTCTTCTACCTGCACTCGCGTCTGCTGGAGCGTTGCGCGAAGCTCTCCGACGAACTGGGAGCGGGATCGATGACCGGTCTTCCGATCATCGAGACGAAGGCCAACGACGTGTCGGCGTACATCCCGACCAACGTGATCTCGATCACCGACGGCCAGATCTTCCTGCAGTCCGACCTGTTCAACGCCAACCAGCGTCCCGCGGTCGACGTCGGCATCTCGGTGTCGCGCGTCGGTGGTGACGCCCAGGTGAAGTCGATCAAGAAGGTCTCGGGGACGCTCAAGCTCGAGTTGGCGCAGTACCGCTCGCTGGAGGCGTTCGCGATGTTCGCCAGCGACCTCGACGCCGCATCGCGTCGTCAGCTCGCCCGTGGTGCGCGTCTGACCGAGCTGCTCAAGCAGCCGCAGTACTCGCCCTACCCGGTGGAGGAGCAGGTCGTGTCGATCTGGGCCGGAACCAACGGCAAGCTCGACACGATCGAGGTCGAGGACGTGCTCGCGTTCGAGCGGGAGCTGTTGGACTACCTCCGACGCAACACGTCGATCCTCGACGACCTGCGCGAGAAGAACGTCCTCACGGACGAGATCCTCAGCGAGCTCGAGTCCAAGACCGACGAGTTCGTCCTCGAATTCCAGGCGGGCAAGGGGCAGGCCATCAACCAGCCCGGCCACGAAGAGGTCGCCGCCGCGGAAGCCGAGGACGTCAACCAGGAGAAGATCGTCAAGGGCCGCCGCTAAGGCGCGTCCGGGACAGGAACCATGGGCGCACAACTGCGGGTCTACAAGCAGAAGATCAATTCTGCTCAGACCACGAAGAAGATCACGAAGGCGATGGAACTCATCGCGGCTTCGCGCATCCAGAAGGCGATGGGGCGTGTGCGCGCCTCCTCGCCCTTCGCGCGGGCCGTGACACGGGCCGTCTCCGCCGTGGCGACGCACTCGAACGTCGATCACCCGCTGACCGTCGAGCGTGAGGACATCCGGCGATCCGCCGTGGTGATCTTCGCCTCGGACCGGGGCCTGGCGGGCGCGTTCAACTCGCAGATCCTCCGCGAGGGCCTGCGACTGGCCGAGCTGCTGCGCTCCGAGGGACGCGAGCCGGTGTTCTACCTGATCGGTCGCAAGGCCGTCGGGTATTTCCAGTTCCGTCGGATGGACAGTGCGGCGCAGTGGACGGGTGACACCGACACCCCGCACTTCCACACCGCGGAGGAGATCGCCGCGACGCTGCTCGACGCGTACGACCGAGGCGGGGAAGACGGGGGAGTGGACGAGATCCATCTCGTGTACAACCGGTTCGTCAGCATGATCACCCAGTCTCCCGAGACGGTGCGTCTGCTTCCGCTCGAGGTCGTCGAGGCCGAGGAGAGCGCCGACTCCCAGGTGTACCCCCTGTACGAGTTCGAGCCCGACGCCGAGACGGTGCTCGATGCCCTCCTGCCGGTGTACATCCAAAGCCGTGTCTTCAACGCCCTCCTTCAGTCGTCGGCGGCCAAGCACGCCGCGACCCAGAAGGCGATGAAGTCGGCCAGCGACAACGCCGACAAGCTGATCACCGATTACACGCGACTGCGCAACAACGCACGCCAGGCCGAGATCACCCAGCAGATCGCCGAGATCGTCGGCGGCGCCGACGCCCTCGCGTCGGGCAAGTGACCGGCACGGCGCAACAGACCATCACGAAAGAGAAGAAGCCATGAGCCTCACCGCTGAGAAGACGGACGTGCAGGTCGTCGGGCGTGTCGCCCGGGTGACCGGACCCGTCGTCGACATCGAGTTCCCGCACGACGCGATCCCCGACATCTACAACGCGCTGAAGACGACCATCGCGATCGGCGAGGAGTCGACCGAGATCACCCTCGAGGTCGCCCAGCACCTCGGCGACGACCTCGTGCGTGCGATCGCCCTGAAGCCGACGGACGGCATCGTCCGCGGCCAGGAGGTGCGCGACACCGGCGGCCCCATCACGGTTCCCGTCGGCGATGTCACCAAGGGCCGGGTGTTCGACGTGACCGGCGAGATCCTCAACGCCGAGCCGGGCGAGCAGATCGAGATCACCGAGCGCTGGGGCATCCACCGTCAGGCGCCGAGTTTCGACCAGCTCGAGTCGAAGACCACGATGTTCGAGACGGGCATCAAGGTCATCGACCTCCTCACCCCGTACGTGCAGGGTGGGAAGATCGGTCTGTTCGGTGGTGCGGGCGTCGGCAAGACGGTTCTCATCCAGGAGATGATCCAGCGCGTGGCGCAGGACCACGGTGGTGTGTCGGTGTTCGCCGGTGTCGGCGAGCGCACCCGTGAGGGCAACGACCTCATCGCCGAGATGGACGAAGCGGGCGTCTTCGACAAGACCGCCCTCGTCTTCGGCCAGATGGACGAGCCGCCGGGGACGCGTCTTCGTGTCGCGCTGTCGGCCCTGACGATGGCGGAGTACTTCCGTGACGTCCAGAAGCAGGACGTCCTCCTGTTCATCGACAACATCTTCCGCTTCACGCAGGCCGGCTCCGAGGTCTCGACGCTGCTGGGCCGCATGCCCTCGGCGGTGGGTTACCAGCCCAACCTCGCCGACGAGATGGGTGTGCTCCAGGAGCGCATCACCTCGACCCGCGGCCACTCGATCACCTCGTTGCAGGCGATCTACGTCCCCGCGGACGACTACACCGACCCGGCCCCGGCCACCACGTTCGCGCACCTCGACGCGACGACCGAGCTCTCCCGTGAGATCGCGTCGAAGGGTCTGTACCCCGCTGTCGACCCGCTCACCTCGAGCAGTCGCATCCTGGACCCGCGCTACATCGGTGAGGACCACTACCGGGTGGCCACCGCCGTGAAGCAGATCCTGCAGAAGAACAAGGAACTGCAGGAGATCATCGCGATCCTCGGTGTCGACGAGCTCTCCGAGGAGGACAAGATCGTCGTCGCCCGCGCGCGCCGCATCCAGCAGTTCCTCTCGCAGAACACCTACATGGCGAAGAAGTTCACCGGCGTGGAGGGTTCGACCGTCCCGATCAAGGAGACGATCGAGTCGTTCGACGCGATCGTCAAGGGCGACCTCGACCACGTGGCCGAGCAGGCGTTCTTCAACGTCGGCGGCATCTCGGACGTCGAAGAGAACTGGGCCCGCATCCAGAAGGAGAACGGCTGATCATGCCGCTGAAGGTGAGTCTCGTCTCCGCCGACGCGGAGGTCTGGACGGGGGAGGCCTCGCTCGTCGTCGCCAAGACCGTCGAGGGCGAGATCGGTTTCATGCCCGGTCACGAGCCGGTGCTGGCGATCCTCGCCGAAGGTCAGGTGCGTATCACCGAGACCTCCGGCGACAAGGTCATCGCCAACGCCCAGGACGGTTTCCTCTCGATGGCCGGCGATGAGCTGACCATCGTGGCCGGCAACGCCGCCATCGTGGCCTGACACAACAGTCCGTCCGAGAGGGCGCGACGCATCCCGCCGACGCGGGTGCCTCGCGCCCTCTCGTCGTCCCCGGGAGGGACCCGTGCTCGTCCTACTGCCTCCGTCCGAGACCAAACGACCGGGCGGTGACGGCCCCCCGTTGGCACTGGAGGGTCTCGCACACCCGTCGCTGCGCGAGAGGCGGGCATCGGTGGTCGCGGCGCTCGTCTCGCTGAGCGATGACGAGGAGGCCGCTGCCCGGGTGCTCAAGCTCGGGAAGACCCAGCGCGGTGACATCGCGCTGAACGCCCGGCTTCGCGGATCGCCGACCATGCCGGCGATCGATCGCTACACCGGGGTGCTCTTCGACGCGCTGGACGCCCAGAGCCTGGGCGCCACCGCCCGCGCATGGCTGTCCGATCACGTGGAGGTCCACTCGGCGCCGTTCGGTCCGGTCGCCGCGATGGACCCGATCCCGGGCTATCGCATGTCAGCGGCGGTGTCCCTCCCCGCGCTCGGCCCATCCAAGCGACTGTGGGCGCGGGCGGTCACGGACGCCCTCGCGGCGTCGGCTCCGGGGTTCCTCCTCGATCTGCGCTCCGAGGCGTACACCGCGCTGGGGCCGGTACCGATGTCGGTCGCTTCGTCGTACGTGCGGGTGGTCGCGGCGGGCCCGGATGGCGTCGCGCGGGCGCTGAACCACTTCAACAAGCACGCCAAGGGGGAGCTTGTGCGCCGCCTGGCGACCACGGGCGCGCGCATCGCCGGGCGCGACGACATGATCGCCTGGGCGGAGGCCAACGGCGTGGACCTCCGCCCAGGCGAGCGCGGAGAGTTGCTCCTGTTCGCGCAGTGAGGGGCCGGTCAGACCGACTCGGTGTTCTCCGCGGTGCGCCCGGTGTTCTCTGCCACGGCGATGAGGGCGACGACCGCCTCGATCCAGAAGCGGAGCACGATGACCGCGAGGAAACTCAGCACCGGTACCAGCACCAGCGTCCCCAACAGAAGCAGGATGCCGGTCGCGACATCGAATCGCATGGCACCGAAGCCGGCGACCAACCCGGCGATGAGGTACCCGAGGAACGCGATGGCGATGACCACGAGGCCCACGACGTAGAACACCGTCGCGAGTCTGCGCGTGATGAAGGTTCGGAAGGTGATGTCGAACAGCGCGCCGAAGAACCCCTGGCCGAACGACGTCGACGGCTTCGGGGCGTGCCCGGACTGCGCGCCGCCCGCGGGAGGACCCGACGGCGGCGGCGTCTGAGCGCCCGGCGCGGGCTGCGGCGGTCGTGGCGGCGCGGGCGGGTGGCCGGCGGGGTCGGCGGGGGGAGGTGTCTGATCGCTCATCGAATCGTCCTTTCGTCGCGGCCAGGCTAGCGGCGTCGGCGATCGTTCACGAGGAAGTCTGAGTGATTCCTGACAGAACAGCCCCACTCTCGCTAGCATGGCTCTCGACCCGCCGCCCGGCGGGCCGAAACTGGGAGAGGTATCCGTGGAAACCTTCGGTAGCGTCGACTACTACTACAACGGCGGTGACGTCGCGTTCTTCTTCATCTTCGCGGTGTTCTGGTTCATCTTCGCCATCGCGGGATACGTGCTGACGTCACTGTTCCTGATGAAGATCTTCGGGAAGGCGGGCGTGCAGGGCAAATGGCGCGCGTGGGTACCGATCTACAACACCCTGATCTTCGTCAAGCTCGGCGACCTCAGCCCGTGGTGGCTGTTGGGACTGTGGGGCGCGAGCATCGTGCTCGGGTGGATCCCGCTCATCGGTCAGCTGTTCATCCTCGCGGCTGCGGTATACATGATCCTCGCCGCGTGGCGCGTCGGTGTGAAGCTCCAGAAGGAAGTCGTCTGGGTCATCCTGTTCGTGTTCCTGTCGATCGTGTGGCTCGGCATCAACGCGTTCGACAAGTCGCGCTGGAACACCGCTGTCCCCGCAGCGCCGTGGGCCGGGAACTTCCTCGCCGACAAGACGACCTGGTCGGGCGTGCCCTCGCAGGTGCCCACGGGCGGCTATCCCGCAAACCCCGTCACCCAGCCCGGATACCCGGCGGGCTACCAGCCCCCTGCCGGCACCCCCGCACCGCCGGCACAGCCGGCAGCGCCCCAGCCGCCGGCAGCGCCCCAGCCGCCGGCAGCGCCCCAGCCGCCGGCATCGACCCAGCCGCCGGCTCCGGAGCCGCCGTCGACCGAGCCGCCGGCCGCGCCCGAGCCGCCCAAGCAGTCCTGACGTGACCCGGAAGCCCTCCGCCGTATGCGGAGGGCTTCCGTCGTCCGCGAGGACTACCGTGGAGGAATGAGCTCAACGCCTCCCCTCCGTCGTGTCGGTGCGTCCGGCCTCCTCGTCTCCGCCGTCGGTCTCGGGTGCAACAACTTCGGACGCCCCGGTACCCGCACCGAGTCGCTGGAAGGCACCCGTGAGGTCCTGCACGCCGCGATCGACTCGGGCGTGACATTCCTGGACACCGCAGACATGTACGGGGGCGATCCCGGGCTGTCCGAAACGCTCATGGGCGAGGCTCTGCGCGGGCGTCGCGACGAGGTCGTCCTTGCGACGAAGTTCGGTCACTTCGGCCGGGACATGGGATACCCGCCCTCGGGAGCGAAGGCCTCCCGCTCCTATGTCCGGCGTGCCGTGGAGGCGTCACTCACCCGGCTGCAGACCGACCACATCGATCTCTACCAACTGCACACCCCGGATCCGGCCACGCCCATCGCCGAGACCCTCGACGTCCTCGGCGATCTGGTGCGCGAAGGCGCGGTGCGCTACATCGGCCACTCGAACCTGGCCGGGTGGCAGATCGCCGAAGCAGATTTCGTCGCCCGCGACGGCGGCCACGTGCCCTTCGTCTCGGCACAGAACCACTACAGCCTGTTGGCGCGGGCGGCCGAGCGTGAGGTGCTCCCGGCGGTGCGTCGGTTCGGCCTCGGGTTCCTGCCCTACTTCCCGCTGCACAACGGCCTGCTCACGGGCAAGTTCACGCGCGAGCATGCGCCCGCCGACACGCGGATCTCGCGACAGCGTTCGCACATCTGGGAGCAGGCGCCCTGGGATGCGCTCGAGTCCTACTCGGCGTTCTGCGACGAGCGCGGGATCACCATGCTGCAGGCGACGTTCGGATGGCTGCTGTCGCATCCCGAGCTGGCCAGCGTCATCGCCGGAGCCACGTCGCCCCAGCAGGTGCGCGCGAACGCCGAAGCGGCCACCGCCTGGACCCCGAGCGCCGATGACCTTGCGATCATCGACGGGCTCTTCCCCCTCCCGGAAGACCCCGGAGCGAAGGTCTGACGCGCCGAGCGGCGACGGAAGGCGCGCGGCGATGCGTCTATTAGGCTGAAGGGACGCGGTCGGACCGGAATGTCCGCCGCGGTCAACCGTTCGAGGGAGAGTCAGGGCGTGCCCGACGTATCGACCCACACGCGTTCCGTCGCAACGGCGGCGGGAACGTGGTCGTTGGCGTGGGCGGCGACGACCGACACGGGCCGCCGACGCGAGATCAACCAGGACGCGGTCCTGGCCTCCTACCCGCTGTTCGTGGTCGCCGACGGGATGGGCGGGCACATCGGCGGCGAGATCGCCAGCTCGAGTGCCGTCGACCGCCTCTCGGCCACGGTCGACGGGGGCGAGATCACCCCGCGTTCGATCGAGAAGGCTCTCGCCAAGGCGGTGCGCGACATCGCCTCGCATCCGAAGGCCACCGACGAGGGCACGGGGACGACGGTCACCGGGGTCTACCTCGATGCCACCGGCGATGAGCCGCACTGGGTGACCCTGAACATCGGCGACAGCCGCGTCTACCTCCTGCGTGAGGGCAACCTCGCCCAGATCACCACCGATCACTCGGTGGTGCAGGAGCTCATCTCCTCCGGCCGGCTCAGCCCGGAAGAGGCCGAGAACCATCCGTACGGCAACGTCATCACCCGGGCGGTGGGTCCCAGCGATGGTGTGACGCCCGACTACGTCCGCCTCGACCTCGTCGACGGCGACCGCTTCGTGGTCTGCTCGGATGGGCTCACCAAGGAACTCACGGACTACGGCATCCAGCACTTCCTCGACGCCAACCCCGATCCCGCAGCTGCGGTCGAGGCGATGATGGATGCCGCGCTGGAGAACGGCGGACGCGACAACATCACGATCATCGTGCTGAACGTCGCCCGCGACGGTTCCTCCCCTGACGCCGACTGACCGAGCTCGTCCACAGACCCGCAAGCCCGCCCGCGGCGGACCCCGGGGGACGGGTGGACTGGTCATGTGCGCACACGTGATCGAACCGATCCTGATTTGCCACGGGTCGGGCACACCCCCGATGACGGGGACTTGATCCTCCCGACCCCGGCGGTGACGCCCCGTCGCGGGGGGTTGCCGATCCTGGCCTCGATCGCCCCCATCGCCGGCGCGATCATGATCTGGGCGGTCACAGGACACGTGCTGGCGTTGTGGCTCGCCGCGCTCGGCCCGCTCATCGCGGTCGCCTCATTCCTCGACCATCTCCGCACCGTACGCCGCGATCGGAAGGCGTTCGAGACCCGGTCGAGGACGGCCCGCGAGGAGGCGCGGCTGCGGATGCGGGCGCGACACGACACCGAGCGCGCGCTCGCTTGGCGTCGGCACCCCGACCTTGCGCGCCTGACCCGAGGCGACGATGAAGTGTGGCGCCGGTCGGCCGCGCGGGAGGCGGTGCTGGTCGTCGGCCGGGGCGACATGCCCAGTGCAGTCCGGATCACCGGCGGGGGAGACAGTGCGGAGGAATCTGAGCTACGCGCAGAGAGCGGTCGGCTGACGGATGTGCCCGTGACGACTCCGCTGGAGGGAGGGATCGCGGTCGGTGGCCCGCCGATGTTGGCCGCGGCAGTCGTCCGGACGCTCGCGTTGCAGCTGTGCCTCATCCACCCGCCCGGGCGGCTGCACCTGGCCACGGGCGTCTCCGAGGAACACGGCTGGGCGCATGGACTGCCGCACCGCGGTGACGCCGAGCGTGTCGTCGCCGTCCTCGCGCCAGGTGAGACGGCGCGGACGGACGCGACGTTCGTGATCGCGCGCGTCGACGAAACGGTCCCGCCGCCGTTCGCATGCACGGTCCGACTGACGGTACCCTCGCCCGCGAGGGCTCTGTTCGATGATGAGGCCGGGCACCGGGAGGTCGTCCCGGAACTGTTCGACCTCTCCCAGTGCGTCGACATCGTGTCCGTTCTTGCGCAACGGGCCCGGCAGATGCCCGAGGCTGCGCAACCGGTGCCGGTCGACCTCGGGCGGTTGCTCGACCGGGACCCGACCCGGCCACCCGGCGCGTTGACGGCGGTGTTCGCGACCCTCGGCGGGTCGGACCTGCCCATCGACCTGGTCGAGGACGGGCCGCACGCCGTCGTGGCCGGGATGACCGGTTCCGGAAAGAGCGAGTTGCTCCTGTCCTGGATCACGGCGCTGTGCGCGCGACACGACACGAGCGAGGTCGTCTTCCTGCTGGCGGATTTCAAGGGGGGAACCGCCTTCGACGCCCTCGCCGGTCTCGCGCACGTCGCCGGCGTGGTCACCGACCTCGACGGGGACGGTGCCGATCGCGCCATCCGGAGCCTGCGCGCCGAGATACGCTTCCGCGAGGGGGAGCTTGCGCGGTGCGGCGCGAGGGACGTCTCGGACGAGCGGGTCCGCGTCCCCCGACTCGTGATCGTGGTCGACGAGTTCGCGGCGCTCCTGGGCGAACACCCGGAGCTGCATACCGTGTTCACGGACATCGCCGCACGAGGTCGTGCGCTCGGGATGCACCTCGTCCTCGGTACACAACGTATCGCCGGCGTGGTGCGCGAGGCGCTGCTGGCGAACTGCCCGCTGCGGATCAGTCTGCGTGTGTCGGATCGGGGCGACAGCCGCGCGGTGATCGGAACCGAGGAGGCGGCGCGCCTCCCGGGTGGTCGGGACGGGGCCGGAGTCGCGATGGTCCGTCGCGCCGCGGATGCGACGCCGCAGCGCGTGCGCGTCGCCCTCAGCAGCTCCGCGGTGATCGCCCGTGTCGCGGACCGCGATGCCGGACCGACACCCCGCCGGATCTGGTGTCCGCCGCTTCCCGAACGGGTCGCGCTCGATGACGCACCCCTCGCCGCGGAGGCCGGCGAACCGGGTCGGGGAGAGCTCACCCTCGGCCTGGCCGACCTCCCCGCGCAGCAGCGTCAGTGCCGCGCGACCGTCGGGTTCGGCGACCGTTCGCTGCTCGTGCTGGGCCGAGCCGGATGCGGACGCACGACGGCGGCGACGTTGCTCGCCTCCCAGGCCGACCGCGCGGAGTGGCTCGGCCCCGATCGCGAGCGCGCCTGGGACGACCTGCTGCGCATCGCCTCCGATCCGCCTCCGCGCGGGACGGTGATCGTGATCGACGACGCCGATGCACTGATCGGCCGGCTCCCCGCGGACTACGCCGCCGAGGCCGTCGCCCACCTCGAGGCTCTCGTGCGCGACGCCGCCCATCACGGGCATCTCGTCGTGCTCACCGCCCGCCGGCTCAGCGGGCCGCTCGCCCGTGCCACCGAGCTGTTCTCACGTCGACTTGTGCTGGCCACCTCGGGGCGCGGCGAGCATGTGACCCTCGGCGGCGACCCGTCCGACTACCTGCCCGAGCAGCCTCCGGGGCGAGGCACGCTGGACGGGACGCGGGTGCAGGTGGCGCTCGGGCCGACGCCCACACAGGCCGTGCGGTCGTCTCCGGACCTGTGGCGCCCCCCGCGTGGCGTCTCCGGCGTGGTCGCGCCGCACGGCCCCGGGGTGCGCTCGGCCATGTCCCGATGGCGCGACGACGGCGTCCGCGTGCTCATGGTCGATGAAGCGGGCAGCCGGCCCGCGGAAACCGAGGCGGACCGGACCGTCCTGGTCGGGGACCCCGAACGGTGGCAGCGGAACTGGCGTACCCTCGCAGAGATCCGCGGCGAGCACGATCTGGTGATCGAGGCCTCGTGTGCGGCGGAATTCCGCACGCTCACCGGTGACCGCACGCTCCCGCCGCTGTGCGAACCGGGGGCCGCGCGGGCCTGGCTGCTGCGCTGCGGTGGTCCGCCCCGGCGGGTGACGTTGTCCGACCCGGAGGGGTACCCGGCGTGATCCGACGCGCGCTCAGAAGGCGGGACGGATCACGCCCACATCGACCCCGCCGCCGGTCACCCGCAACGGAAGCTCCGCCAGCAATGCGGCGACATCCTCGGAGCCGAGTGCGCCGGCCCGCTCGAGCAGCATCGCCGCGACGGCCGTGGAGGCGCGTGCACTCCCGTCGAGCATCTTCAACGCGACGGTCGAGCCGTCGGGTGCGACCATCACCATGACTCCCTCGGCGCCGCCCTTCGTGAACACGTCGAGGCGTGAGGTCGCGAGCGTGTCGGCACGCGCGGGACCGTCGATCGTCCACGGGTTCTCCTTGACCGCGCGCACCAGCGCCCCGGCACCGCGATGCAACGCGAACGGGGAGCGTTCCGAGGAGGTTCCGATGCGGTGGATCGCCTTCGCGAGCGCACTCAGGCTCATCGCGAACACCGGTGCGCCGCATCCGTCGATCGCGATCGTCGCGACCCGCTGCCCGGTCAGACGCTCGGTCACCTCCCGGATCTGCACCTGCAGCGGGTGCTCCGCATCGAGGTAGGAGTCGACCGGCCAGCCGTTGGTCACACACGTCAGGAGCATGGCGGCATGCTTGCCGGAGCAGTTCATCCGCACCGGGGAGGGCCCGGAACCGGCGCGCACCAGGGCATCACGGGCGCCCGTGTCACCCGGCCACGCGGGAGGGCAGCGCAACGCCGATTCGTCCAGACCGGCCTCCTGGAGCATCTCTCGCACGACGGCCACGTGACGATCCGTCCCCGAGTGGCTCGCGGTGGCCATGCCCAGACGCTCACCCGCGAGGGGCGCTCCGGCGGCGAGCATCGCCAGCGCCTGCACGGGCTTCAGCGAAGAGCGCGGCAGGATCGCCGTGTCGACGTCTCCGAGACGCTCGCGGATCTCCCCGTCCGGGGAAAGGACGATCGCGGAACCGACATGTCGGGATTCGACGAATCCACTGCGTTCGACGACGGCGAGTTGGACGGCGCTGTTGGCGGCGAAGGTCTCCGGCACGTCTCCAGCCTAACCTCCGCACCACGGGCCCTCCGGGCGTGTCAGACTGACCGCATGCTCGGCGAACACACCTACGCGCTGCGCGCGACATGGACCGGCGATCGTGGTGGCGGTACCACCGGATATCGCGACTACGACCGGTCGGTCTCCCTCGAGATCGAGGGGAAACCCCCCGTGCTGGGGTCGGCCGATGTCCCGTTCCGCGGTGACGCGGAGCGCTGGAACCCGGAGGACATGCTCCTGGCGGCGCTCGCGCAGTGTCATCTGCTGTCGTACCTCCACGCGTGCGTCGGCGCCGGGGTCGTGGTCACGGGCTACCACGACGATGCCATCGGAACGATGACACTCGACGGCAGGGGAGGCGGCGCCTTCCGAGAGGTGGTGCTGCGCCCGGTGGTGACCGTCGCCCACGCGTCGATGGTGGCCGCGGCCGAAGCCGCCCACCGGCAGGCGAACGAGTGGTGTTTCATCGCCAACTCGGTCAACTTCCCCGTCCGCCACGAGGCGACGGTGCAGGTGGCGGACTGATCGGGTTTCGCCTCAGACGCGTTCGTGGGGGAGGGCCTGCTTGATCTTCTCGATCGTGCCGTGTGCGGGAAGCTCGTTGTAGACGCCGGCCGATTCCTGCTCCGACAGCTTCTGGATCGCCGTCATGATGTCATCGGTCGCGCCGCGGCGCGCCCGACCAGAGGACGCCGGGCCGTGGTGGGCGAGGTCGAGCGGCTCTCCGAATCGCACCGTCACCCGCTCACGCAACGACGGCCTCTTCGCGCCCACCGGCATCACACGATCCGTGCCGAGCAGACCTACCGGAACGACCGGCGCGCCCGTCTGCAACGCGAGGAACGCCACACCGGTGCGGCCCTTGTACAGGCGACCGTCCAGCGACCGCGTCCCCTCGGGATAGAGGGCGACTGCGCTGCCCTGGTCCAGGAGCTGCCGCTGCTGGTCGAGGGCGTCCAACGCGGCCTGACCGGCGCCGCGATTGACCGGGATGGCGCCGATCGACAGGAAGAACTGCTTCGAGAACCACCCCTTCATACCGGGGCCGTCGAAGTAGCTCGCCTTGGCCAGGAAGTGGACGGGGCGGGGCGCGGCGACGGGGATGGCGATGCTGTCGATGAAAGAGAGATGGTTGCTGGCGAAGATCACCGGACCCTGCTTGGGGACGTGGTGGCGCCCTTCGACGCGCGGACGGTAGACGAGCCGGCCGAGGGGGGCGACCACCATGCGACCGAACGCGTAGGTCGCGCCCATGCGTCGCACACCGGCGTCGGAGGTCTCCTCCGCGGTGCCGGTGATCTCGGATTCGGGGGTCTCCGCAGAAGTCACCCGACGAGGCTATCGCGGATCGCATGCCCGGCCGGCTATGGTCCCGTCCGGGGTGGCCCCGGCTCTCAGCGTGGTCAAAGGCGCACTGAGGCAGGATGGTCAGGACCGTGTCTGTCCACCGTCTCGAGGTCTTCGTGCGCAATCGCTCCCTGTTCGCCGTCTCCGCTGTCGCCGCTTCGGCGATCCTGCTCGCCGGATGCGGCTCATCCGACTCCGACCCCGACGCCTCGCCGTCGGCCGACGTCCAGGACCTGTGTGCCGCCGTCGCGCCTTCCGGCGCCGCCTCCGAGGCGGTCACCGTCGAAGGCGAGGCCGGCGAGGAATCGACCGCCACCTTCGAGTACCCGCTCGAGGTCGAAGAGCTGCAGAGCACCGTCGTCACCGAAGGCGGAGGCGATCCCGTCTCCTCCGGCGACCTGGTCTCCTACGCGCTCACCGCGTACAGCGCCGACACGGGCGAAGAGCTGGGCTCGATCGGCTATGAGGGCGCGGAGATCCTTCCCGCGCAGATCTCTCCCGACAACCCCATCGGCCAGATCGTCGGGTGTGCCACCCCCGGCACCCGAGTGGTCGCGGCCTTCCCGGCCAGCGAGGCGAACGCGGCGGAGGTCTACGTCTTCGACCTGCTCGATGTCGTGCCGGACGCGGCGTGGGGTGAGCAGCAGGACCCCGTCGACGGCTTCCCCGAGGTCACCCTCGACGACGCGGGCGCCCCGACCGTCACGATCCCCGACACCGAGGCCCCCACCGAGGTCGAGATCGCCGAGCTCAAGGTCGGCGACGGGGCGACCGTCGAATCCGGCGACACCGTGCTCGTCCACTACTCGGGCGTGAAGTGGTCCGACGGGGAGGTCTTCGACTCCAGCTGGGACCGCGACACCCCCGCCTCCTTCACCACCACCGGCGTCGTGGCCGGATTCCAGCAGGCGCTGGAAGGCCAGACCGTGGGCTCCCAGGTGCTCGTGGTCATCCCGCCGGAGTTCGGCTACGGCGACAGCGAGGGCCACGAGCTGCAAGAGGAGACACTCGTGTTCGTCGTCGACATCCTCGGCACGCAGCACCCCGTCACCGTCGAATGAGCGCGGACGCGCCGCATCGATAGGCTGACCGGATGCGGCGCGTCATCGTCCTCGGCTCCACCGGCTCCATCGGCACCCAGGCCCTCGAGGTCATCCGAGCCAATCGTCACCGGTTCGAGGTCGTGGGCTTGTCCGCCAACTCCTCCCGGGCACTGCTGGCGTCCCAGGCCGAGGCGTTCTCGGTGGAACACACCGCGCTCGGGGCGGAGGAGGCCGCGCAGCTGGCGCGCGACATCGACGCCGATGTCATCCTCAACGGCATCACCGGTTCCGTCGGGCTGGGACCGACCCTCGCCGCCCTCGAGGTCGGGCGCACTCTGGCCTTGGCGAACAAGGAGTCGCTGATCGTCGGCGGCGACCTGGTGCGCAGGATCGCGCGTCCGGGTCAGATCGTGCCCGTCGACTCCGAGCATTCGGCGATCGCCCAGGCACTGCGCAGCGGCACCGGACCGGAGGTGCGGCGCCTCGTGTTGACCGCGTCCGGCGGGCCGTTCCGCGGGAGATCCCGCGAGAGCCTGCACGCGGTCACGCCGGCGGAGGCTCTCGCGCATCCGACGTGGGACATGGGGCGGGTGGTCACGACGAACTCCGCGACACTGGTCAACAAGGGTCTCGAAGTCATCGAGGCCCATCTTCTGTTCGACGTCGCGCTCGAGGACATCGACGTCGTCGTGCATCCCCAGTCGATCGTGCACTCCATGGTGGAATTCGTCGACGGATCCACGATCGCCCAGGCGTCGCCTCCCGACATGCGCCTGCCGATCTCGTTGGGTCTGGACTGGCCGCATCGCGTCGGGGGAGTGGGGACCCCGCTGGACTGGACCCGAGCGACGTCGTGGACCTTCGAGCCGCTCGACGAGGAGGCGTTCCCCGCGGTCGCGCTGGCCAAACGGGTCGGCCGTGCCGGTTCGACCTACCCGGCGGTCTTCAACGCCGCGAACGAGCAGGCCGTGGACGCGTTCCACCAGGGTGCGCTGCGGTTCACCGCCATCGTCGACACGGTCGCCGGTGTCGTCGACGCCCACGAACCGCCGTCCGACCTGACGCTCGAGACGCTCGCCGAGGCCGAGCGGTGGGCGCGCGAGGCCGCCGACCGCGCGGTCGCCGCCGGCTGAGTCAACGCGAGGGACGCAGCGGGTCGGAGTCGGGGGTCTGGTCGTCCGGGTAGGGGACGGGCCAGCGGGGCGCAGGCACCGCCCAGCCCTTCGCGCGGAGCGCCCGGCGAACGAGCTCCCGAGCGGAGTATGGTGTCCGCACGCCGCGGATGTCTCGGTAGTCCTGGTGACCGGGGCCGGCCCACAGGATCGCGTCACCGTCCGAGACGAGTTCGACCGCCTCGCGGATCGCCCGTTCGGGCGGGGAGAACTCACGGATGTCGGCATTCGGTCGCGCACGGCGGGCGCCCTCGATGAGGGTCGCGCGGATCGAATCGGGATCCTCGTGGCGCGGGTGGTGGTCGGTCACGATCAGGATGTCGCTTCCCTCGACGGCCGTGCGTCCCATGTCGTGCCGCTTCGTGGTGTCGCGATCACCGTCGGCGCCGAAGAGCATCAGCACGGTTCCCGGCGTCACGCGCCGCACCGCGGCGAGCGTCTTCTCGAACGCGTCCGGGGAGTGTCCGAAGTCGACGTAGACGGCCGGTCCGCTCTCGCCGGAGACGAGCTCGGTGCGCCCCGGCAGATAGGCGTCGATGCGTCCACCCTCGAGCGCCGCCGTCAGGCGCTCCCACGCGTAGCCGGCTTCGAGGATCATCACGATCGCAAGACCCGCGTTCGCGGCCATATGCCGGCCGATCACCGGAACGGTCGTCTCCAGGCGCCGCCCGTCTTTGGAGACCAGGGCGAAGCGGGTGCCGATCTGTTGCTCGTCGAGGATCTCTACCACCCAGTCGGCGTCGGCCGCGGTTTCCGGATCGTCGGCGATGTCCGGGGTGCCGACCGTGACGAAGGGGACCTCGCAGGCGGCGACGACGTCGGCGCCTGCCGCCGAGTCCAGTCCGATCACCGCGCGCCGGGCACGGTCGGGACGGAACAGCGGGAGCTTGGCCTGGAAGTACTCGGCCATGTCCGCGTAGTCGTCGAGGTGGTCGTGGGAGAGGTTCGTGAACCCGGCGACGTCGAACATCATCCCGTCGACGCGGCGGCGCGACAGCGCCTGCGCGCTGACTTCGACGGCGACCGCTTCGACGCCGCGCTCGCGCATGAGGGCCAGCAGCGCGTGCATCTCGTACGCCTCGGGGGTGGTCAGTCGCGACACGATGACCTGGCCGGCGATGTGCCGCTCGGCGGTCGAGGACAACCCGGTGACCGCGCCGATCTGAGTGAGGATCCCCTCGAGCAGGTGGGACACGCTGGTCTTGCCGTTCGTGCCGGTCGTGCCCAGAAGAAGCGGCAGGTCGTCGTCGCCGCCGGTGGCGTAGACCCACGCCGACATGTCACCGAGCGCGGCGCGGGGGTCGTCGACGATGAGCACGGGAAGCCCCGCGGCGCGGGCGATCGACTCGCCCGCGGTGTCGGTGACGACGGCCACGGCGCCGGCATCCGCGGCGGCCGGAGCGAACTCGGCGCCGTGGCGGTTCACCCCGCGCACCGCCACGAACACGTCGCCGGGTGTCAGATCCGCCGTCGCGAGGGTGATGCCCGACAGGGTGATCCCCGACAGGTCGTCCGAGGAGCGGGCACGCACGCCCCGCGCGAAGTCGGCCAGGGCGTGCGTGGGCGGGTTCTCCGGTCGCAGCACGGGAGGCAGGTTGGATGCGGTGTCGGTCGGCATGGCGGCATCCATCCTCTCACCCTCGCGGCACATTCAAAGGGAGGCGCGGGTACCGTGGGGTCGTGATCGCATTCGTCGTCGGCTTCGCGCTGCTGTTCGTCGGGCTCGCGGTGTCGATCGCGTTGCACGAGATCGGGCATCTCGTGCCCGCCAAGCGCTTCGGTGTTCGGGTCGGTCAGTACATGATCGGGTTCGGGCCCACCGTGTGGTCCCGCCGCTTCGGCGAGACCGAATACGGCGTGAAGGCCCTGCCCATCGGCGGCTACATCTCGATGGCCGGAATGTATCCACCCACCCCGGCCGAACGGGCCGGGGAAGGGCGCGCCGGCGGCGGGTTCTTCGCGACGATGGTGCAGGACGCCCGTGCGGCCAACGACGAGACGCTGGACGGTGACGGCGACCAGCGCGTGTTCTACCGCCTTCCCGTCCACAAGCGCGTCATCATCATGCTCGGCGGGCCGGTGATGAACCTGCTCTTCGCGATCGTGCTGTTCGCGCTGCTGGCCTCTGGAATCGGGCTGTCCACGGCCACCACGACCGTCGCCACGGTGTCCGAGTGCGTCGTGTCCGCATCGTCCGACCAGACCGAGTGCACCCCCGACGATCCTGTCGCGCCCGCAGCGGAGGCCGGGATGCTGCCGGGCGACCGGATCCTCTCGATCGACGGCGTCGAGGTGACGGACTTCGACGAGACCTCGGCGATGATCCGCGACGCACCCGGGGAGTCGCTCGACGTGGTCGTGCTGCGCGACGGGGGCGAGACGTCGCTGGTCGTCACGCCGTTGTTGACCGAGCGGCCCGTCTACGACGACTCCGGGCGCGCCGTCACCGACGCGGACGACGTGCCCGTGACCGAGGAGGTCGGCTTCATCGGCATCGCACCCGTCAGCGAGCTGCAGCCACAGCCGATCTGGGTCGGACCGCAGATGGCGTTCGAGAACGTCGGCGCCGTCGCCGGGATCATGTGGCAGCTTCCGGTGAAGGTGTGGGAGACGGGCGTGACCCTCGTCACGGGGGGCGAACGCGACCCGGACGGTCCGCTCAGTATCGTCGGCGCCGGCGTCATCGCGGGCGAGGTCGCCTCGGCCGAGGCTCCCATCCTCAACCGCGTCGCCGGCATCCTGTCGGTTCTGGCGTCCCTGAACATCGCGCTGTTCGTGTTCAATCTCATCCCCCTGCTTCCGCTGGACGGCGGTCACATCGTGGTCGCCCTGTGGGACGGGATCAAACGGACCTGGGCGAGGCTGTTCCGCCGACCTCCTCCGGCGCCGGTGGACGCGACCAAGCTCGTGCCGGTGACCTTCGTCGTGGTCGTGTGCTTGATCGCGATGGGGGCGGTGCTGATCCTCGCCGACATCGTCAACCCGATCTCCCTGTTCGGGTCCTGACCCGCCGGGGCGCGCCGTGCCTGCCCGCGGCGGGAGGACTCGTCAGGCCTCGGCCGGGGTGAACGCCTCGGCCACGAGGCGCTCGAGCGTCCGCAGCCCGTCCCGCGACAGGATGGACTCGAGGTGCCCCT
Organism: Microbacterium aquimaris; assembly: GCF_039531285.1. Lineage (NCBI taxonomy): Bacteria > Bacillati > Actinomycetota > Actinomycetes > Micrococcales > Microbacteriaceae > Microbacterium > Microbacterium aquimaris. The sequence goes on from NZ_BAAAPT010000001.1 coordinate 1,956,709, forward strand.
GTACCGAGGCGAATCCGGGGCCACGCAGCGCGGAGACCGCACCGGAGACCGGGTCCGCGGAGATCTCCGCGTCGCCGACCCGGACGGTGCCCGGCGGCACGGACGCGGTGAAGGTGTTGTAGAACCCGATCGAGGCGGGGTCGCCGAACACGTCGACGCTCAGTTGCACTCCCTGGTGCGGGCGCTCGAGCGGGGTCAGGTCGATGCCCAGCCCGTCCGCGAGGATCTGATGACTCAAACACACGGCCAGGAGGGGGCGACCGCTCGCGCGTCGCGTGGACACCACCTCACGCATGCGCGCGATGCGCGGGTTCCCGGCGTCGCGAGGGTCGCCCGGTCCGGGGCCGCACACCAGGAGTTCGACGCCCACGACCTCCTCGTCGGTGACGGCGTGCCACGGGACGATGGTGACGTCGAGCCCCAGGTGTCGCAGCTGATGGGCGAGCATCGTCGTGAAGCGGTCCTCCGCATCCACCACGAGCGCGCGACGACCGGCGAACGGCTCCCTCTCGCCGGTGTGCTGGGGATTGAGCCAGAACTCCGCGAGGCGAGAGTTCCGCGACGCCAGCAACGCCGCGACGTCCGGGTCGTCGGCCAGGCGGGGCCGGCGTGCGATGGGGGCGTCGTCGTCGCCCGCCGCGGGTGGGGCGTCGCGGGGCACCGCGCCGATCGCGCCGAGCACACCGGCGGCCTTGCCGTGGGTCTCGCCGACCTCTCCGTACGGATCGGAGTGGCGTACGAGTGTCGCGCCCACCGGGACACGCAGTGCGCCGTCGACGAGATAGGCGGTGCGGATGAGGATCGGTGCGTCGAGGTCGTGCGTCGGCTCGCCCGCGGATGGCCCCGTGCGGGGGGTGAACAACGCGGCGACGCCGGAATAGTAGCCGCGCGGCGAGGTCTCATGCCGTGCGATGACGGTGCAGGCGTTCTGCATCGGGGAGCCGGTGACGGTCGGGGCGAACATCGTCTCGCGCAGGATGTCGCGGGGATCCAGCCGGCTGCGCCCACGCAGGACGTACTCGGTATGGGTCAGGCGCGACATCTCCTTCAGACGCGGCCCGGTGATGCGACCACCGTCCGAGCACACCGCGCTCATCATCTTCAGTTCCTCGTCGACGACCATGAAGAGCTCCTCGGTCTCTTTGGTCGATTCGAGGAACTCGCTCAGGGTCGCCACCGTGGCGCCGCCCCGGGGGTGGCGGAACGTGCCCGAGATGGGGTTCATCGTGACGACGCCCTCCTCGGTGCTCACGTGGGCTTCGGGGCTCGCGCCGACCGCGACGTGCCCGTCGGTGACGATGGCGAAGGTCCAGTACGACCCGCGCTCGTGTTCCAGGAGCGCGCGGAACCACGTGAGCGCGGCCACGCGGGGGTCGGCGTCCACCGACGCGGTGAAGTCGCGTCGGATGACGAAATTGGCGCCCTCCCCGCGACCGATCTCGTCGGCGATCACCCGACGGACGATCTCCGCGTAGTCCTCATCGGCGATGTCGAATCCGGCGTCCGTGAGCGCGACGGGCGCGTCCGGAAGCGCCCCCAACAGTTCGGAACGGGGGAAGAGGATGTGCTCGTCGACGAGGAGGCACCGCAACGGTGCGCCGTCGTCGTGACAGACGAACCCGCGTTCTCGCACCTGTCGGAACGGGACCAGCGCGAGCACCTCGCGCGGGGTGCCGTCCTCGGCGGTCAACGGGATGTCACCGAGCAACTCCACGTCGACGACATCGCCGGTGAGCAACTCGACCGTGTCGGCGTCGCGGGCGATGAGGGCGAAGGGGGCGCCGCTGGCGACCAGGGATGCGAGGGAGGGTGCAGGCGAGCTCATCGGGTTCTCTCGTGGGAGGGGCGGTCTGCCCTTGCAGAGAAGAAGACCGCCCGTGCTGTCGGGGCGGTCGGTCGTTCGCGCGAATCCCACCGCCTATGCGGTGGGCCACCAGGGACGTCGCGGGAACATGCGCCGAACCTACCACAAGGGCTGTTCGCCCCCGTCCGGTCGGCGACGCGGCCGGTCCCACGGCGTACCCTGGAGGCGTGCCTGCAGTGAACATCGGAATGCCGAGTGTGCCGGAAGTCCTCGCGCCCCGTCGCAAGAGTCGGCAGATCCGCGTGGGGAAGGTGCTCGTGGGAGGCGACGCCCCCGTGAGCGTTCAGTCGATGACGACGACACCCACGACGGACATCAACGGCACGCTCCAGCAGATCGCAGAGTTGACCGCATCCGGATGCGAGATCGTGCGCGTGGCCGTCCCCAGTCAGGATGACGCGGACGTGTTGCACATCATCGCCAAGAAGAGCCAGATCCCGGTGATCGCCGACATCCACTTCCAGCCGAAGTACGTCTTCCAGGCGATCGACGCGGGGTGCGCCGCCGTGCGGGTGAACCCCGGCAACATCCGCAAGTTCGACGACCAGGTCGGTGCCATCGCGAAAGCGGCCCACGACGCGGGCGTCTCGTTGCGTATCGGCGTGAACGCAGGCTCGCTCGACCGGCGTCTGCTCGAGAAGTACGGCAAAGCCACTCCCGAGGCCCTCGTCGAGTCGGCGGTGTGGGAGGCGTCCTTGTTCGAGGAGCACGACTTCCACGACTTCAAGATCTCGGTCAAGCACAACGACCCGATCGTGATGGTCAAGGCCTACCGGCAACTCGCCGAACGAGGCGACTGGCCGCTGCACCTCGGGGTGACCGAAGCGGGGCCGGCTTTCCAGGGCACGATCAAGAGCGCGACCGCGTTCGGCATCCTGCTGTCCGAGGGGATCGGCGACACCATCCGTGTGTCGTTGTCGGCGCCGCCCGCCGAGGAGGTCAAGGTCGGGCACCAGATCCTGCAGTCGCTCAACCTGCGTGAACGCACGCTCGAGATCGTCTCCTGCCCATCCTGCGGGCGCGCGCAGGTGGATGTCTACACCCTGGCGGACGCCGTCACCGAGGGGCTGAAGGACATGACGGTGCCGTTGCGCGTGGCCGTCATGGGATGCGTCGTGAACGGTCCCGGTGAAGCACGCGACGCCGACCTGGGCGTGGCCAGCGGCAACGGCAAAGGCCAGATCTTCGTCAAGGGCGAAGTGATCAAGACCGTCCCCGAGACGGAGATCGTAGAGACCCTCATCGCCGAGGCGAACCGGTTGGCCGACGAGATGGGCCCCGACGCCGCGACCGGCACGGCACAGGTCCTCACGTCCTGACCCGCGCGTCGCCTCCCGGCAGCCTCCGCGTCCGCCCGATGTCGGAGAATCGCGCGAAGGTCGGAGAATCTGCGGCGAATCGTCCGACATCGGACCGATTCTCCGACCACGTCGCGGAGCGGACGCGGTCAGTGGATGCTGCCGGCGGGAATGGAGATGTCGGCGGGCGTGGCGAGCGTGGTCGCGATCGCCACGTGGAGCGCGGCGGCGATGTCCGACAGCGGTAGCGCGGGCCGACCCTCCGGCGCGTGAGCGGTGTCCCAGGGCACGTGGATGAACCCGGCGCGCATACCCGGGCGGGTCGCGGCCAGGTGCGCGGCGACGTAGAAGACGTGGTTGCACACGTACGACCCGGCCGACAGGGACACGCGGGACGGGATGCCGCCGGCGGCGACGTCGCGGGCGATGGCCTTCACCGGAAGCGAGGAGAACAGCGCGGTCGGCCCGCCGGGCACGCAGGGCACGTCGACGGGTTGCGCGCCGGAGTTGTCCGGGATGCGCGCGTCCTGGAGGTTGATCGCGACGCGCTCCGGGGTCACCGCGTCGCGCCCGCCCGCGAGACCGGTCGCGATCACCACGTCGGGGTGGTGGAGCTCGACGAGCTGACCGAGTCGGTCCGCCGCGCCGGAGAAGGTCACCGGCAGCACCTCGGTCACCAACCGGGAAGGGCCATCCCACCCGGTCCCGACCAGCCTTACAGCCTCGCCGGAGGGGTTCGTCGGGTCGGCGGCGAACGGCTCGAAGCCGGTGAGGAGCACGGTGGTCACCCGCTCCACCCTAGGTCGGTGCGACAATCGTCACATGGGCAAGACCTTCGACGGCATCGACGAGTCCCTCGCGACGTGGATCGGTGAGCAGCACATGTTCTTCGTGGCGACCGCGCCGCTGTCCGAGAACGGGCGGGTCAACCTCTCGCCGAGAGGCCTGGACAGCCTGAGCATCCTCGATGCCCGGACGGTCGCGTGGCTGGATCTGACCGGCAGCGGTGCGGAGACGATCGCCCATGTGCGTGAGAACGGGCGGATCACCCTGATGTTGTGCTCTTTCGACGCCCGTCCGCGTATCGTGCGCCTGCACGGCCGTGGGCGCGTGGTCCCGCCCGGAGACGAGGTGTTCGCGCGGGTCGAGGCGGAGCATCCCGGACACATCGGGGCGCGCGCGGTGATCGTCGTCGACATCGAACGCGCGTCCGACTCGTGCGGGTGGGGCGTACCGCAGATGGATTTCGTCGCCGACCGTGACATCATCCGCCCCTGGGCGCAGAAGAAGGGTCCCGAGGGGCTCGAGGTCTATCGCGCGGAGAACAACGCATCCTCGCTCGACGGGCTGCCCGCGCTCTGAGCGGCGCCGCGCGTGGGTCGTGCCCTCGTGATCGGATAGCGTCGGCCGGGTGAACCTCGAGCCGTCGGTCGGTCTGTCCCGGCCCCTCACCGCCGGAGTGGTCACCGCGCTCGTGGGGGTGACGTCGTCGTTCGCGGTGGTGCTCACCGGCCTCGCCGCCGTCGGTGCGACCCGTGCCCAGGCGGCGAGCGGCCTCCTCGTGCTGTGCCTGACGATGGGGCTGGCCACGATCGTGCTCGCCTGGCGCCACCGGATGCCCATCACCGTCGCCTGGTCGACACCCGGTGCCGCCGTCCTCGCCACCACCGGCATGGTGGAGGGGGGATGGTCGGCGGCGGTCGGAGCATTCTTCGTCGTGGCGGCGCTCATCCTCCTCACGGCGCTGTGGCCGCGGCTGGGGCGCGTGATCGCACGCATCCCGCCCTCCATCGCCCAGGCCATGCTCGCGGGTGTGCTATTCCCGCTGTGCCTGGCCCCGGTGACCGGGCTGGTGGCGAATCCGTGGGGCGTCGCGCCGGTGCTGTTGACGTGGCTCGTGGTGGCCCGCCTCTCCCCGCGCTGGGCGGCCCCGGCGGCGTTCGCGGCCGCGGCCATCGTGGTCCTCGTCCACGTCGTCGGCACCGGCGCCGCTTTCGACCCCGTCACCCTCGTGCCGCGCCTGGAGCTGACGGCACCGACGCTGACCGGCGAGGCCGTGATCGGTCTCGCCGTGCCGCTGTTCCTCGTCACCATGGCCTCGCAGAACGTGCCCGGAGTGGCTGTCATGCGCAGCTTCGGATACGACGTGCCGTGGCGTCCGGCGATGGCGGTCACCGGCATCGGAACCGCGGTCGGCGCCGCCGCGGGCGGTCACGCGATCAACCTCGCCGCCATCAGCGCGGCGCTGGCCGCCGCGCCGGAGGCGGACCCGGATGCGCGGCGACGTTGGGTGGCGGGCGTATCCACCGGTGTGTCCGCACTCGTGCTCGGCGGCTTCTCGGCCGCCCTGGTCGCGCTGGTCGCCGTCGCCCCGGTCGCGGTCGTCCCCGCCGTGGCCGGAATCGCGCTGTTCGCGGCGTTCGGCTCCGCGCTCCAGCAGGCCATCGACGATCCGGGGGAGCGCCTCGCGGCGGTCGTGACCTTCCTGGTCGCCGCGTCCGGTGTCGCCGTCGCCGGTGTCGGGGCGGCTTTCTGGGCACTGATCGCGGGGTTGACCGTCCGCTCCGTGCTGCACGCCGGACGTGGGCGATCCGGTCCGCGCTGACCGCGACGACGGCTCGCGAGGCCGCGGGGCGAGTCGGCCGTAGACTTGTCGATCGTGGTCACCCGTCTGTCGCACCTGTTCCTCCGTACCCTCCGCGAAGATCCCGCCGATGCCGAGGTCACCAGCCACCGGCTGCTCGTTCGTGCCGGCTACATCCGCCGGCAGGCGCCCGGCATCTTCGCGTGGTTGCCGTTGGGCCTGCGGGTCAAGAACCGCCTCGAACGCATCATCCGCGAGGAGATGACCGCCGCGGGCGCGCAGGAGGTCCACTTCCCGGCGCTCATGCCGCGCGAGCCGTATGAGGCGACCGGGCGCTGGGAGGAGTACGGCGACGGGATCTTCCGCCTGCACGACCGCAAGGGCGCCGACTACCTCCTGGCACCCACGCACGAGGAGGCTTTCACCCTGCTGGTGAAGGACCTGTACTCCTCGTACAAGGACCTTCCGCTGACCATCTACCAGATCCAGGACAAGTACCGCGACGAGGCGCGTCCGCGCGCCGGGCTGCTGCGCGGACGCGAGTTCACGATGAAGGATGCGTACTCGTTCGACGCGTCCGACGCCGGTCTCGACGCCTCCTACATGGCGCAACGAGACGCCTACGAACGCATCTTCCAGCGCCTGGGGTTGGAGTACGTCATCGTGCAGGCCGACGCCGGTGCCATGGGCGGTTCGCGTTCCGAGGAGTTCCTGCACCCGACGCCCGTGGGCGAGGACACCTTCGTGCGCAGCGAGGGCGGCTACGCCGCGAACGTCGAGGCGTTCACGACCGTCGCGCCCGAACCGTCCGAGATCGAAGGTCGGCCGGCCCCGGTCGTCTTCGACTCACCCGACACCCCGACCATCGCCACCCTCGTCGACCACTGCAACGCGGTCCTGGACGGTTCGTACACCGCGGCGGACACGCTCAAGAACGTCGTCCTGGCGCTCACACACGTGGACGGCACCCGTGAGCTGGTGGTCGTCGGTGTGCCCGGCGACCGTGAAGTGGACGACAAGCGCGTCGAGGTCGCCTTCGCGCCGGCGGAGGTGGAGCCGGCGACCGAGGAGGACTTCGCCCGCCACCCTCAGCTGGTCAAGGGGTACATCGGACCCTGGGCGCCGAGCGGGGCGGTGCTCGGCGAGGAGTCGGCGACCGGCATCCGCTACCTGCTGGACCCGCGCGTCGTCGAGGGCACCAGCTGGATCACCGGCGCCAACATCGACCAGAAGCACGTGCACTCGCTCGTCGCCGGACGCGACTTCACCGCCGACGGCGTGGTCGAGGTCGCCAGCGTGCGTGAGGGCGATCCCGCCCCGGACGGATCCGGGCCGGTGTCGCTGGCCCGCGGCATGGAGATCGGGCATGTCTTCCAGCTCGGCCGCAAGTACGCCGAGGCCCTCGGGCTCAAGGTGCTCGATGAGAACGGCAAGCTGGTGACGGTGACGATGGGTTCGTACGGCATCGGCGTGACGCGCATCCTCGCCATCATCGCCGAACTCAACAACGACGACCGGGGGCTGATCTGGCCTGCGTCGGTCGCGCCGTTCGACGTCCACGTGGTCGCCACCGGCAAGGACCCGATCGCGTTCGAGCTCGCCGAGAAACTGGCAGCGCGCCTCGAGGGCGACGGACTCGAAGTGGTCCTCGACGACCGCCCCAAGGTGTCACCGGGCGTGAAGTTCGGCGACGCGGAACTGGTGGGCGTGCCGCGCATCCTCATCGTCGGCCGTGGCGCTGCGGACGGCCAGGTCGAGCTGTGGGACCGCCGCACCGGCGAGCGGACGACGCTTCCCGCCGACGAGGCGACCGCCGCCGTGCGCGCTCTGGTGTGAGCCGACGCGTCCGCGGGAGCGTGGGTTCCCCGCGGTCGTCAATCCATGCCGAGGGCGCTGCGGATGCGGTCGCGGCGCTCGGGTTCGCCCTCGCGTTCCCAGAAGAACGCGAGCTTGTCGGCGACCGGTGACGCGCCGGCGGGTTCGTCTTCGAGGACGAAGGTCATGAACGACTCGGCGAAGTCCTCGGTGACGTTGGTTGCGGCGTAGTCGCTGACGAACGCATCCTCGTGCGCGAGGAAGAAGTCATAGGCGAGATCCGGGTCGTCGTTGTCCGCGTCGGGGGCGTCGTCACCGTAGGAGTCCCAGAAGTCGAGGTGGAAGGCGTAGATCGCCGCGTCTTCGTGCGCGCAGCCCTCTGACAGGTCGAGGGTGTCGCACGTGCTGGCATCGTCCTCCAGTTCGTCGGAGGACAGGCTGATGAGGTGCCCGTATTCGTGCACGATCGTCGCCCGCAGCAGATCCTCGTCGTTCGCGAACGCGAGGTTCGCGGCGAACGCCCACGTGGAGTTGTCCTCCCCGACGGGGGTGACGTAGGCGAGCGTGTCGCTGTCGGGGGCGTCGCCGGTGTCGTACTCGACGACCATCTCGTCGATCTCGGTCGCCGTGACGACGTCGACGAACAGGTCCCACACCGACTGCGCGGTCGCGTCCGGGGTCGGGGTCAGGCTCGCCCCCGACGACACCTCGTAGACGGAGACCGTGCCGAGGTCCGGGTCTTCGAACGTCTCGGGACGGATCTCGGGGGAGGGCTGCACGGCGCAGCCGGTGAGCGCGAGCAGGGAGGCCGCCGCGAGCAGGGGCACGGTGGAACAGTGCCGGCGTGCGGCGATTCGGGACATCGACTCAGGATAGGGCGCGCGACCGGGCGGGTCAGTCGTCCAGGCGGGCGTACCACCCGCGCAGGACGCAGAACACGCCGTACGCGAGGAACCCGAATCCGACCGCGACGACCAGGATCGGGCCGTACGGCAGTCCGACGAGCGTCTGGATCGCCGCATCCAGTCCCCCCGCGGCATCCGCGTCGACCTGGATGGCGGCGACCAGGACGAGTACCCCGACGGTGGCCAGCGAGACGCCCTTGGCGATGTAGCCGACCACCCCGATGCCCACCACCGCGCGTCCCCAAGCGCCGGCGGGCAGATCCACCTTCTTGCGGAAGCCGCGGCGGACGCCGATCACGATGAACCCGATCCCGATCGCCCCGATCGCGATGCCCCCGGCGCCGAGCAGGAACGCCCCACCGGGCAGGGACAGCACTCCCCGGCTGGCTTCTTCGGTGCTCTGATCGCCGTTGGGACGTGCGCCGAGGGCGACGGAGGCGGCGATACCGCCGATCGCGAGATACACCCCCGCGCGAGCCCACAGGGAGGCGCGGCGGCCCCACTTCTTCGCGCTCCCCTTCGCCCCCGGGCGGTCCCGCTGCAGGAACCCGTCCAGGACGTACCAGGCGCCCAGGGCCCACAGGCCGCCCGCGAGCGCCCACAGGGCGACGAAGCCGAGGGGTGCGGATGCGATCGCCTTGAACGCGCCGGACTGATCGCTGTCCGCGTCGGAGCCGAACGCGACCGCGGTGATGATGGCGCCGAGGATCAGGTGGAGGACGCCGTTGGCGACGTAGCCCAGCCGCGCGGCCATCCGCACGGCGGGGGTGGAGGTGGCCTCTCTCGCTGCCTCGTCGGCGGATGTTCCCATGCGGTCAGGGTATGGGCGTCGCGGGGGAGCGAGCAGGGGCTTGTCTGCCCCATCCGGATGTGTCAGACGCGCGGTGCACCTTGGTGGAGGTGGTCCCGGTGCTTCGAGGCCTGACGCCTGCGCGTGGTGACGTCGATGGGGCCGGTGACCGACAGCTCGTCCTCCCACACCTCGATGTTCGCCAGCTCGGGCAGGCGGGCGCGGGTGAACACGGGGTCCTTCCCCGCGCGGCGCTGCCCGGTGTAGTCGCGCAGGAGCTTGAACGCGACGCCGGAGAGCAGGCCGATGGCGATGAGGTTCACAAGCGCCATGAAGCCCATCGCGCCGTCCGCGAAGGTCCACACCACATCGGCCGAGAGCAGCGCGCCGATGAGGACGGCGACGACGGCTGCGATCCGGTAGCCCAGCAGCACGCCCCGGTTGCGGGTGATGAATTCGATGTTGCTCTCGCCGTAGTAGTAGTTGCCGAGGATCGAGCTGAACGCGAGCAGGAAGATGATCACGCTCAGCACGATGTTCGACCACTCGCCGAGCGTGCCGACCACGGCCCCCTGTGTCAGCCCGATGCCGCGTTCGGCGCCGGCGAGGTCGGGGACGGAGACGAGGATGATGAAGGCGGTGATCGAGCACACCAGGAAGGTGTCGAAGTAGACGCCGAGGGTCTGGACCAGGCCCTGCTTGACCGGGTGCGTCACCGCGGCGGACGCGCTGGCGTTCGGTGCGGAGCCGAGCCCGGCCTCGTTGGAGAACATCCCGCGCTTGACGCCGGTCAGGATGATGTATCCGAGCGTCGCTCCCACGACCTCGTTCGGGCCGAACGCGTCGGAGAAGATCGTGGCGACGGCCATCGGGAGCCGGTCGATGTTCAGGGCGACGATCACCAGTCCGATGAGGAGGTAGAGCAGTGCCATCAGCGGCACCAGCAACTGCGTCACCGACGCGATGCGGCGCACGCCGCCGAAGATGACCAGGGCCATCAGTGCGCTCAGCGTGATGCCGATGACCCACGGCAGCCATCCCGATGCGGACTCGTCGAGGCCGCCGGCGATCGTCGCCTGGATGGTGTTGGCCTGAAGGGACGAGAAGGCCACGGGGAAGCAGACGATGAGGATGACGGCGAACGCGATGCCCATCCAACGCGCGTTGAGGCCGCGCTGCATGTAGTACGCGGGGCCGCCGCGGAATCCGTCGGCGTCGCGCGTCTTGTACAACTGCGCCAGGGAGGACTCGATGAACGCCGAGGCGCCGCCGATGAAGGCCATCAGCCACATCCAGAACACCGCACCCGGTCCGCCGATCGCGATGGCCGTGCCGACGCCCGCGATGTTCCCGACACCCACGCGGGAGGCCGCGGAGATCGTGAACGCCTGGAACGCCGACACCGACTGCGGTTTACCGTCGGCGGTGCGCGGGGTCTTATCGGTGAGGGTGCGGAACATCTCGGGGATGAGTCGGAACTGCACGACCCCCGAACGCACCGTGAAGTAGAGGCCCAGCAGCACCACGAGGGGCAGTACCAGCCAGGTCCAGAGGTTGTCGCCCCATTCGGCGAGCCACGCGCTCACATCCATCATCCGGTCAGTATGTCGGTGATCGGATGCCCGCGTCGACGCCGCGCGGTCCGGACCGTGCCTATGCTGACCAGGTGGAGCGGGTGAGTGCGTGGCGGCGCGGGGTCAACGCCCTTCCGCGCCTTGTCGCAGACGCCCCTCCGATCGTGCTGATCGGGGTCGGCGGGGTGGCGCTGCTGCTCGGCGCGCTGATCGTGACCCGCCCGCTCACCTCGCTGGTGCTGTTGACCGTGTATGTCGGGCTGAGTGCGCTGATATTCGGTCTGGTCCAGTTCGCCGCTCCGCATCAGGAGCGGGGTTGGGCGGCCCGGATCTTCGCCGGCGTGTGGATCGTGCTCGGACTGGCTGTGCTGCTCGGACTGGGCCGCACCCTCGAACTGATCCCGGTCGCGCTCGCCGTGCTCCTGCTCGTGGGTGGGGCGCAGGCCCTCGTCGACGCGATCGTGGACGGCACGGTCAGCCAGCGTGTGCTGTGGGCGGCCTCCGGGACGGCGCAGATCGTCTTCGGTGTGTTGTCGCTGACGTGGCCGGATGTCACGGTCCTGGTCGTGGCGGTCGTGTTCGGTGTGCGCACCCTCGCCTTCGGTGTCTCGACCGTGGTCCGGGGTGCCGTGTTGTTCTCCCGGGCGCCGCACGAACGTGATGCGGACCTGTTCGCCCGCTCCGCACTGAGCATCGAGGAGGTCTACGACCGTCGCGCCCGCGGGTGGGCCGCGGCGGGTCGATATGCGCTGGCCGCCGTGCTGGTGACCGTGTCGGTCGGGGGATGGTGGCTCAGTGACTGGCTCCGAGACGGCGCACCGGTGGTCGATGCGTTCTACGATCCGCCGGCGGTCGTGCCGTACGACCACGGGCAGCTGATCCGCGAGGGCGGTTTCTCCGGACAGCAGCCCGAGGGCACCGAGGTGCGTCGCATCCTCTACACCACGCGCGATGCGCTCGGGCAGCCCGCCGTCGGCAGCGCCCTGGTCATCTCACCGAGCGATCCACCACGCGGCCCGCGCCCGGTCATCCTGTGGAATCACGGCACGACGGGTGTGGCGCAGGGGTGCGCACCGAGCTTGCGGGACGCGTCCGCGACGAAGTGGGCGGTACCGAGCCTGGACGAGGTGATCGACAACGGCTGGGTCGTCGTGGCCCCCGACTACTCCGGGCAGGGTGCCCCGGGGGTCTTCCCCTACCTGATCGGTCTCGGGGAGGCGCGGTCGTCGCTGGACGCCGTCGTGGCCGCCCGTGCGCTCGAGGATCTGATGCTCTCGACGCGCACCGTGGTGTGGGGGCACTCCCAGGGCGGTCACGCGGCACTGTGGGCCTCGCAGATCGCCGACGGGTACACCCCCGGGCTGGACGTCCTCGGCACCGCGGCGCTGTCGCCGGCGGCCGACCCTCACGCTCTCGCCACGGAGCTGCTGCGCGATTCCGCCACCGTCGAGCTGTCGATCCTGATCTCATGGGTGCTCGTGCCGTACGCGGACACGTATGACGACGTCGATCTCGCGCGCTACGTCGCGCCCGGCGGAGAGGCCATCGTGCGCGAGATGACGCAACGATGCCCCTCCGAGCCGGGCGTGGTCGTCTCGGTCGCGACCGCGCTGGGGGTCTCGGAGGACCGCCCGCTCTACGTGGAGAACCTCGCCGCCGGTCCGCTCGGTCAGCGGCTGCGGGAGAACGCGCCCCAGGGGCCGTGGGGCACACCGATGCTGATCGCGTGGGGTGCCGACGACGAGGTGATCTCCCCCGAACTGCAGGAGTGGTTCGTCGCGGACCTCTGCGAGCAGGGCGAGGATGTGAGGTACCTGGAGTACGTCGGCTACGACCATCTGGGGATCATGCTGCCGCGTTCGGCGTTCCTGCCCGTGCTGATGCGGTGGACGGAGGATCGGTTCGACCTGCGGCAACCGGCGCGCAACGATTGCGAGGCGAAGCCGCTCGGTGACTGAGCGGTCGCATACAGGGGGATCGGGTAACGTGTACGGGATGCCGTCGGCCACGCCGCGACGGCGAGAGCTGAATAAAGGGAGGTCGACGTGGACATCGATCTGGGTCTGTTGCGGACGGTCGAGCGGGAGAAGGACATCCCCTTCGACGAACTCGTCCGCATCATCGAACAAGCGATCCTCACCGCGTACGCGAAGCACAGTTCGCCCACGGGCGAGGTCCCCGAGGGGGCTCGCGCGCAGTTGGATCGCAAGACCGGCCACGTCGCCATCTTCGTGCCGATGCAGGACGAGTCCGGCGCGGTCATCGGCGAGGAGGAGACGACCCCCGACGACTTCGGACGCATCGCGGCCTTCGCCGCCAAGCAGGTCATCAGCCAGCGCCTGCGAGACATCGCCGACGACGCCGTCCTCGGTGAATTCCGCGGCAAGGAGGGCGACATCGTCGCCGGCGTGATCCAGCAGGGCCCGAACCCGCGCATGATCCACGTCGACCTCGGTACCGTCGAGGCGATCCTCCCCCCGGAGGAGCAGGTGCCCGGTGAGGACTACGCGCACGGCTCGCGCATCCGCGTCTACGTCACGAGCGTCTCGAAGGGCACCAAAGGCCCCTCGATCACCGTTTCGCGCACCCACCCCGGACTCGTGCGCAAGCTGTTCGCGATGGAGGTTCCGGAGATCCCGGCGGGGCTGGTCGAGATCGTCTCCCTCGCACGTGAGGCCGGTCACCGCACCAAGATCGCGGTGAAGGCCAACGATCCGGCGATCAACGCCAAGGGCGCCTGCATCGGCGAGCTCGGTCGACGTGTGCGCGCCGTCACCGAGGAGTTGGCCGGCGAGAAGATCGACATCGTCGACTACAACGCCGACCTGCCCGCCTTCGTGGCCAACGCGTTGTCGCCGGCGAAGGTGACCTCGAGTTTCGTCCTCGATGCCAACACCAAAGCCGTGCGTGCGCTCGTCCCGGACTACCAGCTGTCTCTGGCCATCGGCAAGGAAGGCCAGAACGCGCGTCTGGCCGCCAAACTCACCGGTGCGAAGATCGACATCCAGCCCGACTCCATCCTGGAGTCCTGATCGCGGCGCTCGCCGCCGTGTGAAGCGCCCCGGGCGCCGAGGTGTAGGATGGAACCCGTACGAACGTGCGTCGGTTGTCGCACGCGTGCTCCTCGATCCGCCCTTCTCCGGGTGGTCGCCATCGATGACCGGCTCGTCCCCGACGACCGTGCCGCGATGCCGGGGAGAGGCGCGTGGGTCCACGAGACGGACGAGTGTTTGGCGGCCGCCCTGCGGCGCCGGGCTTTCGTGCGTGCATTGCGTGTGTCGAGACCACTCGACGCGCAGACCATCGAGAAACGGCTGAACGGCTATGGAAACAAAGTGAACGGCTCGAAATGAGACCCGTCCGCGACTAACGGTCTGCCCTGTCTGGGTGGACCCCAGACAGGAGAATTGTGGCAAAACCACGCGTACACGAGATCGCGTCCGAACTCGGTGTCGACAGCAAGGTGGCCCTCGCCAAGCTCAAGGAGCTCGGCGAGTTCGTCAAGAGCCCCTCATCGACGATCGAGCCCCCGGTCGCGCGGAAGCTCCGCGCGGCTCTCGCCTCTGAGGCGGGATCGGGCGACGCGAAGCCTGCGGCAGGGGCAAAGCCCGCCGCCGGCAAGCCCGGCATGAAGCCCGGCCCGGCTCCCAAGCCGGGTGCGGCGGCTCCCAAGCCCGGTGCGTCACCCAAGCCCGGCGACACCGCCCCGAAGCCCGGTGCGGCGGTCCCGCCGACCGAGGCACCCAAGCCCGCCGACGCCCCGAAGCCGGGCGCCGCGGCATCCGCGCCCAAGCCCGGCGCCGAGGCCCCCGCATCCAAGCCCGGTCCGAAGCCCGGCCCCGGCGGCGCGACGCCGCAGGCGCCGCGTTCGGGTGGCAATCAGCGCTCCGGTGGCGGCAACCCGCGGTCCGGTGGCAACCCCCGCCCCGGGAACAACCCGTTCGCGTCGTCCCAGGGCATGGGACAGCGCCCCGCCGGCCCCCGTCCGGGGAACAACCCGTTCGCGTCGGCGCAGGGTATGGGGCAACGCCCCAACCCCGGCAACATCCCGCGCCCCCAGGCTCCGCGTCCCGGATCGCCGCGTCCCGGGGCCCCGCGTCCCGGTGGTGGCGGTCGTCCCGGTGGTGGCGGTCGCGGAGGTGCACCGTTCCAGCAGCGTCCCGGTGGCGCCGGTCGCCCCGGTGGCGGCGCCGGTGGCGGCGGCGGCTTCGCCGGGCGTCCCGGTGGAGGCTTCGCCGGTCGCCCGGGTGGTGGCGGTCGCGGCCGTGGTGGCGGCACAGCCGGTGCCTTCGGTAAGGGCGGCGGCAAGTCACGGCAGCGCAAGTCGCGTCGGGCGAAGCGTCAAGAATTCGAGATGAGGGATGCGCCGCAGGTCGGCGGCGTCAACGTCCGCAAGGGCAACGGCGAGATCATCCGGATGCGCCGCGGAGCGTCGATCTCGGACTTCGCGGACAAGATCGAACAGCTCGCCGGCTACTCGGTGCAGCCCTCGACCCTGGTGACGATTCTGTTCAACCTGGGCGAGATGGCCACCGCGACGGAGTCGCTCGACGAGGCCACTTTCGAGGTGCTCGGTGACGAGCTGGGCTACAAGATCCAGATGGTCTCGCCCGAGGACGAGGACAAGGAGCTCCTGGAGGGCTTCGGTCTCGACCTCGAGCAGGAGCTCGCCGAGGAAGATGACGACCAGCTCGAGATCCGTCCTCCGGTCGTGACCGTCATGGGTCACGTCGACCACGGTAAGACGCGACTGCTCGACGCGATCCGCGAGTCCAACGTCATCGAGGGTGAGGCCGGCGGCATCACCCAGCACATCGGTGCGTACCAGGTCTGGACGGAGCACGAGGAGATCGAGCGCGCGATCACCTTCATCGACACCCCGGGCCACGAGGCGTTCACCGCCATGCGCGCCCGCGGTGCGCAGGTGACCGACCTGGCGATCCTGGTGGTCGCCGCCGACGACGGGATCATGCCGCAGACGGTGGAGGCGTTGAACCACGCTCAGGCGGCCGAGGTCCCGATCGTCGTGGCCGTCAACAAGGTCGACAAGCCCGACGCCAACCCGGCCAAGGTGCGTCAGCAGCTGACGGAGTACGGTCTGGTCGCCGAGGAGTACGGCGGCGACGTCATGTTCGTCGACGTGTCCGCCCGTCAGGGAACGGGCATCCAGGATCTTCTGGACGCGGTGCTGCTGACCGCCGACGCCGGCCTGGATCTCCGTGCGAACCCGAACAAGGATGCCCGCGGTGTGGCCATCGAGGCGAAGCTCGACAAGGGCCGCGGCTCGGTCGCGACCGTGCTCATCCAGTCCGGCACACTCCGTGTCGGAGACGCGATCGTCGCCGGAACCGCCTACGGCCGTGTGCGCGCCATGATCGACGAGAACGGCGAGCACGTCGCCGAGGCGGCTCCGTCGCGTCCGGTCCAGGTCCAGGGCCTGAACTCGGTCCCGCGAGCCGGTGACGTCTTCATCGTCACCGAGGAGGACCGCACCGCGCGCCAGATCGCCGAGAAGCGTGAAGCCGCAGAGCGCAACGCCCAGCTGGCGAAGGCCCGCAAGCGCATCTCGCTCGAGGACTTCACCCGTGCTCTCGAAGAGGGCAAGGTCACCTCGCTCAACCTCATCATCAAGGGTGACGTCTCGGGTGCCGTCGAGGCGCTCGAGGAGTCGTTGCTCAAGATCGAGGTCGACGAGTCGGTGCAGCTGCGGATCATCCACCGCGGTGTCGGCGCGGTCACCGAGTCCGACGTGAACCTGGCCACGATCGACAACGCGATCGTGATCGGCTTCAACGTCCGGCCGGACGCCAAGGCGCGAGAGCGCGCCGCCCGCGAGGGAGTGGACATCCGCTTCTACTCGGTCATCTACAACGCGATCGACGACGTGGAGCAGTCGCTCAAGGGCCTGCTCAAGCCGGAGTTCGAAGAGGTGCAGTCGGGTGTCGCGGAGATCCGTGAGGTGTTCCGCTCGTCGAAGTTCGGCAACATCGCCGGTGCCATCGTGCGCAGCGGGACGATCACGCGCAACGCCAAGGCACGCATCATCCGCGATGGCGTCGTCATCGCCGATGGTCTGGCCATCGAGTCGCTGCGTCGCTTCAAGGATGACGTCACCGAGGTCCGGACCGATTACGAATGCGGTATCGGTCTGGGCAAGTACAACGACATCCAGATCGGCGACGAGATCGAGACGACCGAGATGGTGGAAAAGCCGCGCGGCTGAGTCCGTCGGCCCGTCGATCCCGATCGGCTCCGTCCCCCGCGGGCCGGAGCCGATCGGGATCTCCCGTCGCAACGGCGGGAGGGAAAGAGAATGGAAGCATGGCAAACGAACGACAGGCACGACTGGCGGACCGTATCCGCGTCCTCATCGCCGAACGCCTCGAGAAGGGGCTGCGCGATCCGCGCCTCGGCTTCGTGACCATCACCGACGTGCGGGTGACCGGTGACCTGCAACACGCGTCCGTCTTCTACACCGTGCTCGGTGACGAGAAGGAGCGCGCGTCGTCCGCGGAGGCGCTGCGCGCGGCGACCGGCATGCTTCGCAGCGAGGTGGGCCGTCAGCTCAGCACGCGTCTGGTTCCCTCGTTGGAGTTCATCCCCGATGCGATCCCGGAGAACGCCGGGCACATCGAGGAACTGCTGCGCGAAGCCCGCGAGCGGGACGAGGCCGTCGCCGGCATCGCCGGGTCCGCCAGCTTCGCCGGGGAACCCGACCCGTACCGCAAGGCCCGCGAGGACGAGGACGAGGACTGATCCCCGGCGCGTTCAGCGGGGGAGCCGTAGTCGACCGTCGACCGCCTCGATGAGGCCGTCGACGACCAGAGAGTCGATGGCACGATCGCGTTGTACCGGATCGGGCCAGTCGGCGATGACCTCCGCGGCCGACGCCTCGTGCGTCGCGGCCCCGCGCAGCACCGCCAGGACCGCGCCGCGCGCGTGACGGTCGCTGCCTTCGTACCGGGCCTGCTTGCGCCGGGTGTCTGCGGTGTCGGGGTAGCCGGCCGCGCGCCACGCGCACACGTCGGCGATCGGACACACCTCACACCGGGGGGAGCGGGCCGTGCACACGACGGCGCCCAACTCCATGGCGGCCGCGTTGAACCGTGCCGCGTCACCGTCGTCCTCCGGCAACAGGTCGGCCATCGCATCGAGATCGCGTCGGTGGGCAGCGGCCGGATGCGCGTCACCGGTGATCGCGCGGGCGATCACGCGGCGCGTGTTCGTGTCGACGACGGGGTGGCGGTCCCCGTAGGCGAACACCGCCACGGCCCGCGCCGTATAGTCGCCCACCCCGGTCAGCGCGAGCAGGTCGTCGACCGATCGCGGGACGACGCCGCCATGCCGAGCGGTGATCTCCACCGCCGCACGGTGCAACCACAGAGCGCGCCGCGGATAGCCGAGGTTGTCCCAGTGCCGCACCGCGTCGCCCGGTGGGGCCGCGGCCAACGCGGCAGGTGTCGGCCAGCGGTCGAGCCACGCCTCCAGCAGCGGGATCACCCGGTTGACAGGCGTCTGCTGCAGCATGAACTCACTCACCAACACCCCCCACGCACCGAAGCCGGGACGTCGCCACGGCAGGTCGCGTGCGTTCTCGGTGAACCACGCCACCAGCGTCGGTGCGATCGTCGTTCGGGTGGGGGCGGGCACGTCATCCAGCGTAGGCGCGCCCGAGGGGAGAGCGCGGCCCGGGAGGGTGACGGCGGCGACGTAGGCTGGGAGGATGCGTCCCGACCCCGGCATCCTGCTCGTCGACAAGCCCGGCGGACTCACCAGCCATGACGTGGTGGCGCGTGCACGGCGCGCGCTCGGCACGCGCAAGATCGGCCATGCCGGAACCCTCGATCCGATGGCGACGGGTCTGCTCGTGCTCGGTGTCGAAGCGGCGACACGCCTGCTCACGTTCGTCGTCGGACAGGACAAGACCTACCTGGCCACCATCCGTCTCGGGGTCGGAACCGACAGCGACGACGCCGACGGCGAGGTCATCGACACCTCGGATGCCTCCGGGCTCGATCGGGTGCAGATCGACGCCGCGGTCGCCGACCTGCGCGGCGCGATATCGCAGGTGCCCAGTCGCGTCTCGGCCATCAAGGTCGACGGCCGTCGCGCCTACGAGCTCGCGCGCGCCGGCGAGGAGGTCACTCTGACATCGCGCGAGGTCACCGTGGCACGTTTCGATGTGCTCGCAGAGCGGCGCGTGGACGGGGTCATCGACCTCGACGTGGTCGTGGACTGCTCCAGCGGCACGTACATCCGGGCTCTTGCACGAGACCTCGGGGCGGCACTCGGGGTCGGAGGGCATCTGACCGCGCTGCGCCGCACACGCATCGGGCCGTTCGAGGTGACCGACGCCGTCGCCGTCGACGATCTGGGCGGGGCACCCCTGCGCGCGGTCGCGGATGCCGCGTGCGATGTGCTGCCACGACTCGATGTCACCGCCGAGCAGGCGCGGGATCTGCGCCACGGCAAGCGCCTGCGCGGACTCGCCGGGGCCATCGAGGGTCCTCGTGCCGCGGCGATCGCCCCGGACGGCGCGCTGGTCGGCGTGGTCCAACCGCGCGGTGGCGACCTGAAGAGCGAGATGAACATGCCCGAGGAGGCGCGTGCATGATCGAGTGGTTCACGTATGTGCAGGTCGCCGTCGGCGTCGCCGCGGGCGTGCTCTGCCTGGTCCTCGGGCTGATCGGACGTCGACCGAGCGACCTCAGCGTCGGCTCACTCGCACTCGTGGAACTCCTCCTCCTCGCCCAGATCGTCATCGCGATCATCGCGCCGTTCGTCGGCAACGCCCCCACCGGCAGCCTGCTCGAATTCTGGGTGTACCTCATCAGCGCCGCGCTGGTGCCGCCGGCGGCCGTCCTGTGGGCGCTGCTGGAGCGAAGCCGATGGAGTACCGTCGTCCTCGGTGTCGCCGCCTCGGCGGTGGCGGTCATGCTCTACCGCATGCAGGTGATCTGGAGCATCCAGATCGCGTGACGCGGCCAGGTGCGACCGCCGCCTAGAATCGACAAGCGATGTCCCCCTCCTCGTCCCGTCCCCGAATGACCGGCGTCGGCCGCGTGCTCGTGATCGTCTACGCGATCATGGCTCTGGCCGCGACCGGCCGCAGCTTCGTCCAGATCGTGCAACGCTTCGACGAGGCGCCGCTGGCCTACACGCTCTCGGCGGCGGCGGCCGTCGTGTACATCCTGGCCACCCTCGCCCTGGTGTTCTCCGGATCACCCGCGTGGTACCGCATCGCATGGATCGCCATCGGCTTCGAACTCGCCGGCGTGCTCATCGTCGGGACCCTCAGCCTCGCGCTGCCGGATCTGTTCGCCCATCCCACGGTCTGGTCCTGGTTCGGCGCCGGGTATCTGATGGTCCCGCTCGTGTTGCCCTTCCTCGGGTTGTGGTGGCTGGCGGCGCACCGCACCGACCCCGCGGCACGCACCGCCCCCCGCGACGCGGTGGTCTCGTGACGGTCTGGCGTCATCCCGATCAGGTCCCCGAGGGGTACGGCCCCTCCGTGGTGGCCATCGGGAAGTTCGACGGGGTGCACTCGGGGCACCGCGCCGTGATCGACCGCGCACGGGTGGACGCCGCGGCGACCGGTGCCCGTGTCGTCGCGGTCACCTTCGACCGCAACCCGCTGGCGCTGCTGCGCCCGGAGATCTGTCCGGACTCGGTCGTCAGCGCGTCGCAGAAGGTACGGCTCCTGGCCGGTGCCGGCGTGGACGCGACGCTCGTGCTGACCTTCGACGAGCAGTTGGCGGCGCGGGATCCGCGCGAGTTCGTCGAGCACGTGCTGGTCGATGCGCTGGCCGTTCGCACGGTGCTGGTGGGCCAGGACTTCCGTTTCGGACGCGAGGGTGCCGGAGACCCGGAGACGTTGCGGGCGCTCGGTGCCGAACTCGGCTTCGAGGTGCACGTCGTCGAAGACGTCTGCGCCGTCGACGACGGTCGCAGGGTGTCCTCGACGTGGATCAGGGATCTGCTGGCCGAAGGGGATGTCTCGACGGCGGCGCGCCTGCTGGGGCGCTCGCACGCGGTGCGCGGCGAAGTGGTGCACGGGCACAAGCGCGGGCGGGAGCTCGGATACCCCACCGCCAACCTCGCCCCCGACGGTGAAGGGCTCGTCCCCGCAGAGGGGGTCTACGCCGGATGGCTCGTCGACGAGGGGGAGCGCGGGGAGGGGGCCGCCGAACCGCATGCCCGAACGCGTTATCCCGCCGCCATCAGCATCGGGACCAACCCGACCTTCGACGATGTGCTGGTGCGACAGGTCGAAGCCTACGTCCTCGATGAGACCGACCTGGACCTCTACGGCCACACCGTCGAAATCCGGTTCGTCGAGCGCCTGCGCGGCATGGTCGCCTTCACCGGCATCGAGCCGTTGATGGCGCAGATGGCCGATGACGTCGAGCGCACCCGTCAGACGTTGCTGACGCGCGGCGCGTGACGGTGTCGTGCGGAGACCGTCCTCAGTAGGAGGATTCGTCCGTGCCGCCGTGCGTCTGGTCGCCGGCGTCCTGCGCACGCGCCGCTCCCAGGATCGTCGCCGCGGCAGAGGTGCCGAGGCGGGTCGCGCCGGCATCGAGCATCGCCACGGCCGCGTCGAGGCCACGCACCCCGCCCGAGGCTTTCACCTGCACGCCGTCGCCGACGTTCTCCCGCATCAGACGGATGTGCTCGACGGTGGCACCGCCGCCCGCGAAACCGGTCGAGGTCTTCACGAAGTCGGCACCGGCCGACTCGCTGAGGCGGCAGGCCCGCGCGATCTGCTCGTCGTCGAGGAAGGAGGTTTCGAAGATCACCTTCACGACGTGGCCGGCTGCGGCGTCGACGACCGCGCGGATGTCCGCCTCGACCTCGGCGTCCATCCCCGAGCGGAGCATCCCGATGTTCAGCACCATGTCCAGCTCGACGGCCCCGTCGGCGAGCGCCTGCTGGACCTCGGCGACCTTCGCCGTCGTCGAGGTGGTGCCGTGCGGGAAGCCGATCACCGTACCCACCGCCACGCCGGTGCCCTCCAGGCGCGCGAACGCGTGCGCGATGTCGGAGGGGCGCACGCACACGCTGAACACCTTCCACTCGGCGGCGATGTCGAGTTCGGCGTCGACCTGTGCACGGGTCATCTCGGGCTTGAGGATGGCGTGGTCGATGGTCGCGGCGAGCTGACTCTCGGTGTAGCTGGTCATGTCCTCAGCCTACGTCGGAGCGGCTCGTCACGTCGTTTCGGATCCCGAGGAAGGACACCGCGGCGCCCACGGCGAGCAGCGCAGCGGTCACGACGGCCGCGCGGTGGAAACCGTCGAGGTCGAGGGCGCCGCCGACGATCGTGGCGAGCATCGCGATGACGACCAGGCCCGCGACCCGCGAGATCGCGTTGTTGACGGCGGAGGCGATTCCCGAGCGCGAGGTGTCGATCGCACCGAGGATGGCCGATGTCAACGGGGAGACGGTGAGGGTCAGGCCCGCCCCGAACACGATCACACCCGGCAGAACCTGCGTCGCGTAGTCGAACGGATCGTCCACCGACAACAGCAGCAGCCCGCCGACGGCCATCACAAGGGGGCCGAGCGTCATGAACAGTCGCGGCCCCCATCGTCCCGCGAGAGAGCCCACCCGGGCGCTGAACAAGATCATGAGGATCGTGATGGGGAGGGTGGCCAACCCCGCCAGTGTCGCCGAGAGCCCGGCGCCCTGTTGCAGGTACACCCCCACCACGAAGCCGTTCAGGGTCAAGGCCGCGTAAACGAAGGCCGTGGTGAGATTCCCCGCCCAGAAATTGCGTGCCCGGAACAGATCCAGCGGCATCATGGGATCGGCCGCCGTGGCCTGGCGCACGAGGAAGCCGGCGAATGAGACCACGCCTACGGCCCCGGCCGCCCAGATCACGGGCGAGGACCATCCGAGGTTCGGCTGCTCGATCAGGGCGAACACCATCCCCCCGAGGCCCACGGTGCACAACAGTGCGCCGGACACGTCGACGGTGCGCCCGGGGGTGCGCACATCCGCGCGACGCAGCGCGAGCAGCAGTCCCAGCGTCACCGCGATCGGGACCACGTTGATCAGGAACACCAACCGCCACGACAACAGATCCACGCTCAGCCCGCCCACGACCGGTCCGACCACCATGGCCCCCGTGGTGGCGGCGGTCCAGGTCCCGATCGCCCGGGCCTGCGCGGGGCCGCGGAACGTCGAGGTGATCAGCGCGAGCGAGCTCGGCACGAGCAGGGCCCCCGCGACGCCCTGGAGGGCCCGCGCGACGATGAGGAACGACGGCGTCGGAGCCGCGGCGATCGCTATCGAGGTGACGGCGAACAGCACCAGGCCCCATCGCAACACGCGGATGCGGCCGAACACGTCACTGAGCGAGCCGGCGACCAGGATCAGTGCGCCGAGGGTGATCAGGTACGCGTCGACGACCCACTGCTGGGTCGTGAGGCCACCGCCCAGGTCGTCGCGGATCGCGGGGAGTGCGACCGTGACGACACTGCCGTCGAGGAAGGACACGAACGAGGCCAGGACCGCGATCGTCAGGACGAGCCGCCCGTCCCGCGGCATCCGTCTGGGCATGATCTCAGGGTACGTCCGCCGCGCCGTCGCGGCTGCGTGCGCCGGGCTGGGTAGAGTCTGTCCGCGTGCCGCGCACCCGCGGCCCGCGCACCTCAGGAGGAATCGTGACCTCGACCCGTCCCACCCGGATGCGCCGACTGCTCACCGCGGCGACCATCGGTCTGGCCGCGATCGCCCTGGCCGCGTGCCAGCCGGAGCCGGAGCCGGCCGCGACCGGTGCGCCGGACGGGACCACACCGACGGCCTCCGGCGCCGCGCCCGCGACCGCGACCCCGACCCCCACCGCGGCGTTCGCGCTGCCGGCCTCGTGCGACGAGATCTACTCGGCCGACATGCGGGCCTCCCTGCAGGCGGAGAATCCGCCGTTGAACGACCCGGGGGTGACGATGTACTCCAGTGAGAACGCGAGCATCCTCGAACTGATCGGATCGGGTGCACCGACGCTGCGGTGCACGTGGGGTGGGCCCTCGGACTATGGGCTCGCCACGAACGTCACCGTCATCGACGCCTCGCAGGGTGAGGACATCGTCGCGGAGCTGACCGCCGCGGGTTTCAGTGACGAGGAGCTGGGCGACGGCAGCGTGCACCGGATCGAGCAGCGGGGGATCACCCTCGATGACGAGCCGTACACGCTGGGCGAGACCCACTACGTCGGTGACGGGGCGATCGTGTCCACGCGATGGGTCAATTTCGCCCCGGCCGGCTACACCGAAGACATCGTCGCGACGCTCTGGGACTGAGATTCTGCGCATTCGGTCGCGGAAGCGCTAGGATGGTCCGCGGAGATCCCGACCGCGTTGTCGCTGCTCGCAGAAGCGAGTGCCCGCGATCGACGGCACCGGCATCCCCGACCCGTGTGCGTGACGGCGTCCCGACGCCGCCCACGGGAGCCACATTCTTTCGACGGATGACCGGGCCGACCCGCATCCGATCCCTAGGCTCAGGAGGAGCATGCCGACCTCGGCACCCGCCGCACAGTCCGCCGCCTCGCGTCGTCGCAGGCCGTCATCCTCACGCCGTGACGATGAAGCGCCGCTGATCCCGATCCTCGCCCGCAAGGTGCGTGAGGTCGAGGCCAAGGCGCAACGCGGCAAGCTCGGCCCCACCAACCGCGTGAAGTTCCAGGTGATCGCGTTCCTCGTTCGCGAGGAACGCGCGAGGGTGAAAGCCGACGAGTCGCTGGCCGATGCCGCTCGTGCGGAGCTGCTCAAGCGCCTCGACGGCGTCGCGACCATCCTCGCCAAGACGGCCGCGCGGGACACCTCGCTCATCCAGTTGCTCGAGGTCGACCAGGCCACCTCGCCGGTCGCCAAGCGCATGCGTCGCGACTGGCTGCTCGAATCGGGCGCCGAGCTCCCGCCCGACGAGCTCATCATCACCGACGTCGCACCCGCCACACCCACGGTGGTCCCGCCGGCGCTGGCCGACCGGCAGGTCGTCCCCGCCGGGATCGAGTCCCGCCAGATGGCCAACCCGTTCCTCGCGCCCGACCTCACGATGCGTGCGCCCGCCGAGAGTCCCCGCCGCCGTCTGGATGGCTGGGAGCTCATGGGACCGCTCTACAAGGCGTTCGAGACCGGTGCCGGTGGCGCCAGCGCCTCGATGGAGCTGCCGCCGGTGCCCGAGTTCGATCGGGTGTCGCCCCGCGGACTCGAGGTCATGCCGCACCAGTCGCGCTTCCTCGAAGCGGTGCGCGACGGTCACCGCGGCTTCCTCCTGGCCGACGAGCCGGGCCTCGGCAAGACCGCCGAATCGGTCCTGGCCGCCTCCGTCGCCGACGCGTACCCGTTGCTGGCCGTGGTCCCCAACGTCGTGAAGATGAACTGGGCGCGCGAGGTCAAACGGTGGACGCCGCACCGCCGGGCCACCGTGATCCAGGGCGACGGGGAAGACATCGACGCCTTCGCCGATGTCTTCATCGTCAACTATGAGATCCTCGACCGGCACCTCTCCTGGCTCGGTTCCATCGGGCTCAAGGGCATGGTCGTCGACGAGGCCCACTTCATCAAGAACCTCACCTCGCAGCGTTCGCGCAACGTGTTGGCGCTCGCCGGCCGCATCCGCGAGCAGGTGCGTGATCCGCTCATGATGGCGTTGACCGGCACGCCGCTGATCAACGACGTCGAAGACTTCGACGCGATCTGGCGCTTCCTCGGGTGGACCAACGGCGAGAAGCCCGGCCCGGAGCTGATGGAGAAGCTCGACGCGACCGGCTTCACCCCCGCCGACAAGGCGTTCTACCCCGCCGCCCGCGACGCGGTCATCTCGATGGGGATCGTGCGACGCAAGAAGAAGGACGTCGCCGCAGACCTGCCCGACAAACTCGTCGCCGACCTCCCGGTCGAACTCGACGACGAGTTCGGACGGTCCATCCGCGAAGCCGAGCGGGAACTCGGATCGCGCCTGGCAGACCGCTACCGGCGTATCGTCGAAGCCCGCGAGAACGCCCGTTCCGGGGCCGCGCTGGCCCCCGGAGAGGTCGATGACGACATCGTGCGTCTGGTCGCCCAGAACGAGCTCGACGAATCCAAGGCCGCGGGATCGGGGAGCGAGAACGTCTTCACGATGGTGCGCCGGATCGGTCAGGCCAAGGCCCACCTGGCGGCCGACTACGCCCTGCAGTTGCAGCGTTCGGTGGGCAAGGTGGTCTTCTTCGCCAAGCACGTCGACGTGATGGACGCCGCCGAGGCGCATTTCGCCGCGTCCGGCCTGCGCAGCGTCTCCATCCGCGGTGATCAGACCTCGACCGCCCGTCAGGAGGCCATCGACGCGTTCAACACCGACCCCGAAGTGGGCGTTGCGGTCTGCTCGCTCACCGCGGCCGGTGTCGGTCTGAACATGCAGGCGGCGTCGAACGTCGTGCTCGCCGAGCTGTCGTGGACCGCCGCCGAGCAGACCCAGGCGATCGATCGCGTGCACCGCATCGGACAGGACGAGCCGGTCACGGCGTGGCGCATCATCGCCGCGCACACGATCGACACGAAGATCGCCGAGCTGATCGACTCGAAGGAAGGTCTCGCGCAGCGTGCGTTGGACGGGCAGGCCGTCGATCCCGGATCGAGCGATTCGGTGCAGCTGTCGGCGCTGATGCACCTGCTGCGTCAGTCGCTCGGGTCCGTCTGAGCGGGATCGTCATCGCCACACGGCACGCGAAGACACGCGCCGTGTGGCAGGACGGCGGCTCGGCCACTAATGTCGGGTGAGGCGACGGCGCCCCCGCATCATCCCGACGATTGAGGACCACAGCATGAAGATCGGAATCCTGACCAGTGGCGGCGACTGCCCGGGGCTGAACGCCGTCATCCGCGGTGTCGTACTCAAGGGCACGACGACATACGATCTCGAGTTCGTCGGCATCCGCGACGGGTGGCGCGGCGTCGTCGACGGCGACTTCTTCCCGTTGACCCGCCACGAGGTCAAGGGGCTGTCCAAAGTCGGCGGCACGATCCTCGGGACGAGCCGCACCAACCCCTACGAGGGGCCGCGCGGTGGCGCCGAGAACATCGCGAAGACCATGTACGGCCACCGACTCGACGGCATCATCGCCATCGGCGGCGAAGGGACCCTCGCCGCCGCCGATCGTCTGGCCAAGGACGGCATCAACGTGCTCGGTGTCCCCAAGACGATCGACAACGACCTCCGCGCGACCGACTACTCCTTCGGCTTCGACACCGCCGTCAACATCGCCACCGACGCGATGGACCGCCTGCGCACGACGGGAGACTCCCACCAGCGCTGCATGGTCGCCGAGGTGATGGGCCGTCACGTGGGTTGGATCGCCCTGCACGCGGGGATGGCCGCCGGGGCGCACGTGATCTGCATCCCCGAGGTGCCGATGTCGATGGAGGAGATCTGTGAGCAGGTCACCAGCGCACACGCCCGGGGCCGCGCGCCGTTGGTCGTCGTGTCCGAGGGGTTCACGCTCAAGGACATGGACGAGGCCTACAGCGACAAGGGACTCGACGCCTTCAACCGCCCGCGCCTGGGCGGCATCAGCGAGCTTCTCGCGCCGGAGATCGAGCGGATCACCGGCGTGGAGACCCGCGCCACGGTCCTCGGCCACATCCAGCGCGGGGGGTCACCGTCGGGCTTCGACCGTGTGCTGGCCACACGGCTCGGCCTCCACGCGGCCGACGCGGTCGTGGACGGCGCCTGGGGCCAGATGGTCGCGATGCGCGGCACGGAGATCGTGCGGGTGCCCTTCGCCGACGCCCTCGGCGAGCTGAACACCGTGCCGTTGTCGCGCTACGAAGAGGCCGCCGCTCTGTTCGGTTGATCCGCCCCCGCACCCGCGGGTGTACCCCACGGAGGCGGTCTGGCCGACCGGTCACGGCCTCCGTGTCGAACATCCCGTGCGGGCGTGGCGCCGATGTGCCACCCGATGGTCACGGGACGACCTGATCGCCGCCGCCGATGCGCTCGCCGCCGACCCCGTTTCCGGCGCCTCGCTCGACGCGCTGCGCGATGAGATCGCGGTCATGGGGGACGCCCGCGGAGGACTTTTGGCCCGGGCGATGGGGAATGGGGGTGGAGGTCAGGCCGGGTCGGCGACTCCCAGGGTGTCGAAGAGCCAGGCGAGCTCGTACGCCCGCTCCTTCCACGAGTTGTATCGCCCACTCACGCCGCCGTGCCCGGCGACCATCTCGCACTTGAGCAGGGCGTCGGCGCCGACCTCGCGAAGACGTGCGACCCACTTGGCCGGCTCGACGTACAGCACCCGTGTGTCGTTCAGCGAGGTCACGGCGAGGATGCGCGGATACCGTACGTCCTCGCGGACGTTCTCGTACGGCGTGTACGACTTCATATACGCGTACACCTCGGGGTCGTGAAGCGGGTCGCCCCACTCGTCCCACTCGATCACCGTCAGCGGCAGGCTCGGGTCGAGGATCGTCGTCAGCGCGTCGACGAAGGGCACGGCGGCGAGGATGCCCGCGAACAGTTCCGGCGCCAGGTTGGCGACGGCGCCCATCAGCAGACCTCCCGCAGACCCGCCCTCGGCCACCATCCGGTCGGGGGTGGTGTAGCCGGCGTCGACCAGGTGCCGGGCGCATGCGACGAAGTCGGTGAACGTGTTGCGCTTGGCCAGCAGCTTGCCGTCCTCGTACCACTGGCGGCCCATCTCGCCGCCGCCGCGCACGTGGGCGACGGCGAACACGACGCCGCGGTCGAGTTCGCTCAACCGTGCGACCGAGAAGCCGGGTTCGATCGAGTGCTCGTACGAGCCGTACCCGTAGAGGTGCACCGGGCGGGGTGTGGCCCCGGCCTCGCCGAATGATCTCTTCCACACGAGGGAGATCGGCACCTGGGTGCCGTCGTCGGCGGTGGCCCAGACCCGGGACTGGGCGTAGTCGTCGGGGTCGTATCCGCCGAGCACCGGTTGCCGCTTGCGCAGAAGCAACTCTCCTCCGGCCACGTCGTAGTCGTAGACGGTGCCGGGGGTGACGAACGAGCCGTAGCCGAGGCGGAGCACCGGGGGCGCCCACTCTGCGTTGCCACCCGTGCCCGCGGAGTACAGCGGTTCGTCGAAGGCGATCTCCGACACGTCCCCGGTCGCGTAATCGAGCAACCCGAGGCGGGCGAGTCCTTCGCGCCGATAGCCGATGACCGCCCAGTCGCGGAACGTCGACAGGCCGAGCAGTCGTCGCCCCGGTTCGTGCGGAAGGACCACGTGCCGTTCGCCGGTCGGGTCCTCGGCCGAGACGCGTACGAGCTCGAAGTCGAGTGCCTCGTGGTTGTGGAGGATGTAGAGCACGTCGCGGCCGTCGACCACGGCGTGGGACACGTCGTACTCGACCCCTTCCGTGCGCGGCCAGACCACCCGCGGTTCGGCCTCGAGGTCGTCGGCGGGAACCAGCCACTGCTCCGAGGTGATCGAAGACCCCGCCTCGATCACCAGGTATCGGTCGCTGCGGGTGAACCCGGCGCCCACCCAGTACCGCTCATCGGCTTCGTGGTGCAGCTTCCGGTCGGCCGAGACCGGGGTGCCCAGCTCGTGCAGCCACACGGTGTCGGGGCGCCAGGCGTCGTCGACCGTCGTGTAGACGATGAACCGGCCGTCGGGCGAGAAGCTCGCACCGGCGAAGGTGTCGGGGATCTCGTCGGGCAACAGGTCTCCGGTGGCGATCTCACGTACGCGGATCGTGTAGCGCTCGTCACCGGCGACGTCGACTCCGTAGAGCATCAACGCGCCGTCGGCGGAGACCTCGAAGCTGCCGAGGGAGAAGAACTCGTGCCCCTCGGCCTCCACGTTGCCGTCGAGGAGGATCTGTTCTCCCGGCACGACGGTGTCCGGGCTCAGCTCCGGCGGGGTCCAGTCGTCCGGGGAGGCCAGGGGGGCGCGGCATTGGATGCCGTACTGACGTCCTTCGTGCGTCCGGCCGTAGTACCACCACTGGCCGCGACGGATCGGCACCGACAGGTCCGTCTCGAGGGTGCGGGCTTTGATCTCGTCGAAGATGCGCTCGCGCTGGGCCTCCAGGTGCGCGGTGCGGGCGTCGGCGTAGGCGTTCTCCCGTTCGAGGTGCGCGATCACCTCGGTGTCGTCCTTGTCGCGCAGCCACTCGTAGCGGTCTTCCACGTCGTCGCCGTGGTGGCGGCGCACGACGGGGCGGGAGGCGGCGCGGGGGAGGGGCGGTTCGAGGGTGTCGGTCACCCCTCCACGGTAGCCCGTCGGTGATCTGGCCTAGGCTGGCCTCCATGGTCGCCGCATCCGTGCAGTTCGGTCAGCACGCCCCCGCCCGGCGCACGATCCTCCACCTCAGCGACACGCATCTGCTGGCGGACAACGCGCCGCTGGTGGGCACCTACGACACCGCGGCGAATCTCGACGCGACCCTCCGGCGCGTCGAGCGGTTGGGTACGCAGCCCGACGCGCTCGTGTTCACGGGAGACCTCACCGATCTGGGCGAGCCGGAGGCGTACCGTGCATTGCGCGATGCGGTGGAACCGGTGGCCGAGGCACTGGACGCGCCGATCATCTGGGTGGCGGGGAACCACGACGAACGGGGCCCCATGCGAAAGCACCTCCTCGATCGGGAACCGACCGAGGAGCCGGTGGTCTCGGTGCACGACATCGGCGGACTGCGCATCGTGGCCCTCGACTCCAGTGTCCCCGGCTGGCATCACGGCGAGCTCGACGCGGCCCAGCTCGCGTGGCTCGCGGAGGTGTTGGCCGAGCCCGCGCCCCTCGGCACGCTGTTGGCGATGCACCACCCGCCGCTGCCGTGCCACCTTCCCGTGTTCGACATCCTCGAGTTGCGCGACCAGCCTGCGCTGGGTGAGGTGATCGCAGACACGGATGTTCGGGGCATCCTGGCGGGCCATCTGCACTACTCGACGTCGGGCACCTTCGCCGGGGTGCCCGTGAGCGTTGCGGCGGCCACCTGCTACACGATGGACATCTCCCGCCCGGCGGTGGAGGTCAACGGCATGGATGCCGGACAGTCCTTCCACCTGACGCATGTGTACGCCGACACGATCACCCATTCGGTGGTGCCGGTCGTGGAGGCGCCGTCGGGGGACTTCTTCTCGCAGGAGTGGGTCGACCACATGGCGTCTCTCACGCCGGAGGCGCGGTTGGAGGCGTTCTCCCGCAAGCGGTGATGCTCCCCGCCGGACAGTCCCAGGACCCGGAACGGCCACGATGTACAGCCGGGTGTTCTCGGGACGCGGGTAGGCTCGGCCTCGTTCCACACTGCCGTGCCGACCCACGAGGATGACCCATGGCCCAGGACGCGACGACGCGCACCCGTACCGAGACCGACTCCCTGGGATCCCTCGAGATCCCCGCCGACGCCTACTGGGGTATCCACACGGCGCGGGCGATGGAGAACTTCCCCATCTCCAAGCGACCCATCTCGGTCTACAAGGACCTGGTGATCGCGCTCGCGATGGTCAAACAGGCCTCGGCGCGCGCGAACCGGGAGATCGGCGTCTTGAACGCCGAACGTGCCGACCTCATCGACCGTGCCGCGCAGCGGATCATCGACGGGGAGTTCCACGATCAGTTCGTCGTCGGTGTCGTGCAGGGCGGCGCGGGCACCTCGACGAACATGAACGCCAACGAGGTGATCACCAACGTCGCCCTCGAGATGGCCGGTCGGGAGAAGGGCGATTACGCGTTCCTCTCGCCGATCGACCACACCAACCGGTCGCAGTCCACCAACGACGTCTACCCGACGGCGGTGAAGATCGGGTTGAGTCTCGATCTTCGCAGCCTGCTCGATGAGCTCGATCTGCTGCGTCGGTCGTTCCTCGACAAGGCGGCGCAGTTCCACGACATCCTCAAAGTCGGGCGCACGCAGTTGCAGGATGCGGTTCCGATGACCCTCGGCCAGGAGTTCCACGGGTTCGCCACCACGCTCGGCGAAGACCACAAGCGCCTCACCGAGAACGCGTACCTCATGTTCGAGATCAATATGGGGGCGACCGCCATCGGGACGGGGATCACGACGCACCCGGGCTACTCGCCGGCCGTGCTGCGCCATCTGAGGGCGATCACGGGCCTGGATCTGGAGTTGGCGACCGACCTCGTGGAATCGACCAGCGACACCGGATCGTTCATGTCCTTCTCGGCCTCGCTCAAGCGCAACGCGATCAAGCTGTCGAAGATCTGCAACGACCTGCGGCTGTTGTCGTCGGGGCCACAGGCGGGACTGGGGGAGATCAACCTGCCTCCGCGTCAGGCCGGGTCGAGCATCATGCCGGGCAAGGTGAACCCCGTGATCCCGGAGGTCGTCAACCAGGTCGCCTTCGCGGTGGCGGGTGCCGACACGACCGTCACGATGGCCGTCGAAGGCGGTCAACTCCAGTTGAACGCGTTCGAGCCGATCATCGCGCACTCGATCTTCCAATCGATCACCTGGATGCGGCGGGGCATGCACACGTTGCGTGTGAACTGTGTGGACGGCATCACGGCGAACACCGAACGGCTGGGAGCGATGGTCGGCGCCTCGGTCGGCGTCGTCACGGCGCTCACGCCTTTCATCGGATACGCCGCGTCCGCGGCGCTGGCCAAGACCGCCCTGCTGACGGGCCGCAACATCGCCGACCTCGTCGTCGAGGCCGATCTCATGACACGCGAGCAGGTCGCCAAGCAGCTCTCTCCCGCGCGCCTGTCGGGTCTCGAGGCGATCACGACGGCGATCCCGATCGCGCAGCCGGCCGAGAACGTCGTCGCCCCTTCGGATTCCGGGGCGCGTCCGCGCGCGTGACGACCGCCGGTGGGCGGTGTGCCCGCCCCGTTGCCGCCCGGCGTCGTGAGCGATAGCGTTCCGAACGACGGTGCCGTGCCCGAGCGGCCCACGAGGGAGGAAGACCGTGTCCGATCCGCAGAGCCCCGTGCCGCCCGCCCCCGGAGACTCCGGCGCCGCGCAGCCGACGCCGCCGAGCGCCTATCCGCCGCCCCCGGCCGCCGAGAGCGCGTATCCGCCACCGCCGTCTCCGGAGGCCACCTACCCGCCTCCGCCGGCGGCCCCCGAGCAGGGGGCGCCCACCGGTGCCGCCTATCCGCCCCCGGTGCAACCGGGCGCCTATCCCGTTGCGCCCGAGCAGCCTGCCGCCACGCCCGGCAAGACGCTCGGCGTCGTCGCGCTCGTGCTGTCGTTCTTCCTCCAGCTGATCGCGCTCATCCTCGGAATCGTCGCGCTCGTCCAGAGCCGCAAGGCCGGAGCCAAGAACGGCTTCGCCGTCGCGGCGATCATCATCAGCTCGGTGCTCATGGTGATCGGGATCATCATCGCCGTCGTGCTCGTCGCCGCCCTCGCCCCGATGCTGTCGGCGTGTGCCGACCTCGGGCCGGGCGTGTGGGAACTCGCCGACGGCACCATCCTCACCTGCGGCTGAGCGGGTGGCGCTCCGCTCCGAAGGGTCCGTGCGTGCGTTGCGCGGACGGACCCTTCGGGTCTCAGTCGAGGATGCGGCAGTGCGTGGTCAGCTCCCCGATGCCGTCGACGCCGACGGTCACCGTGGAACGGTCTCGCAGGAACACCTGCGGGTCGCGTGAGTAGCCGGCACCGCCCGGGCTTCCCGTCGAGATCAGTGTTCCCGGCAGGAGCGTCACCGACCGGGAGAGGTGGGAGATGAGCGAGGAGACCGGGCGCACCATCTGGCCGGTGGACCCGTCCTGCAGCATGTGGCCGTCGAGCCGGGTCCAGATGTGGAGGCTCTGCGGGTCGGGGACCTCGTCCGCGGTCACGACGAAGGGGCCCACCGGGGTGAACCCGTCGAACGACTTGCACCGCGACCACTGGGCTTCGGAATACTGGATGTCCCGTGCCGTGATGTCGTTGACCACCGTGTAGCCCCACACGTGGGAGAGGGCGTCCTCGGGGGAGACGTCCTTCGCGGGCGCGCCGATGATCACTCCGAGTTCGGCTTCGTAGTCGACGGACTCGCTGAGGGACCGCGGCCAGCTGGTCGTGCCGTCGTGGGCGGCCAGGGAGTTCGGCCACAGCACGAACACCGTCGGAGTCGAGTCGGTCTTCAGTCCGAGCTCGCTCGAGTGCGCGGCGTAGTTCAAACCGATGGCGAGGATGACCGGCGGGGTCAACAGCGCCGGGGCGAAGGTGAGCCCGTCGATCCGTCGGCGCGGGCCACGATGGCCGTCCAGGGAGGTCCGCACGCGGTCGAGCACGGCGTCGCCGCCACGGATGAGCTCTTCCATCACGCTCGGCGCGCCGTCGAACAAGTCCGCGACCGCGACGACCTCCTCGCCGTCCGCGACGACGAGATGGGGGTGCGATGCCCCCGGGGCGATGACGTGGGCGAAGCGCATGATCTCAAGGCTATCGCCGAGGGCTGTCGTGTCGGGCACGCCCGTAGGCTGATCTCATGTCGCCCTCCGCGCCGTCGTCGGATCCGTCGCGCCCCTCGCTGACGCCGCCCCCGTTCCATTCGCCGTTCGAGCAGCCCGAGGTCGTCCCCGGGGCGGCCATTCCCCGTGCCGATGCCCCGGCGCACGCGTTCGGTCGGCGACCGGCGGTGTCGGCGCGGTGGGGTCGCTCGGCTCCGCTGTGGGTGTCGGGTCTGGTCGTGCTGGTCGCCGTCGCCGTGGTGGGCTACTTCCTCAATGCCATCGGGCCGTCGGCGTCGCTGATCGGGATGGTCCTGGCCTTGGTGCCGTTGGCGGTCGTGCTGTTCGCGGTCCGCGTGATCGATCGGTGGGAACCGGAGCCCGTCGGGCTCGTGGTGGCCGCCCTGGCCTGGGGGGCTTTCGTCGCGATCGGGATCACGCTCGGGTTCGATCTCTTGCTGTTGTCCGCGTTCGGGCCGGACTCCGATTTCGTCGCCACCGTCGTCTCGCCCGTGTTGCAGGCCCCCGTGGTGGAGGAGGTCGCGAAGGGGCTCGGTGTGTACGTCATCTTCCTCAGTGCCCGGCGCGCGTTCGACGGTCCCGTCGACGGCATCGTCTACGGGGCGCTCGTGGGGGCCGGGTTCGCGTTCACCGAGAACATCCAGTACTTCGCCCTCAGCTACATCGAGGGCGGTGCCGCAGACACCACCGCCACCTTCTTCGTGCGCGGCATCCTCTCGCCGTTCGCGCACGTGATGTTCACGAGCGTGACAGGATTCGCGCTCGGACTCGCCGCCCGTCGCGGCGCGCGGGCCGGTGCGGCGTTCGGTCCGTGGCTGCTCGGCATGGCGGGGGCGATCGTGCTCCACGCGTTCTGGAACGGCTCCGCGGTGTTCGGGGACTTCTTCGCGCTCTACCTGACGCTTCAGGTGCCGTTGTTCGCGCTGTTCATCCTCGGGCTCGTCGCGCTGCGCCGGGAGGAGGCCCGACTCACCCGCACACGGCTGGCCGAGTACGCCGCCGCGGGGTGGTTCACCGAGCAGGAGGTGGACATGCTCGCCACCGGGCGTGGCCGGAAGGCGGCGCTCGCGTGGGCGGGCTCGCTGCGCGGTGACCGCACCGAGCTGATGAAGGGGTTCATCGCAGATGCAACGGCGCTCGCCGCCGCACGCCAGCGGGCGATCAGCGGGCGCGACCCGCACGCGGTGCATGACGAGCACGCTCTTCTGGAGCGCACGACCGCGGCGCGCGCGGCGATGTTCGCGCCGTGATCGGCCCCTCGTGACGGACCCGCCTCACACAAGACTCAGCGCCCGGTGCCGCGGCAATGCCTGCGTGTCTCCCGAGCGCTGAGTTGGTCGTTGGCCTCAGCATGCACCCGGGCGGCAGAGGTGTCAAGAGCCGGTGTGGTCACCCTCGCCGTGGGGGTGCAGGGGCATCCCTCGCCGCCGCACGGGAAGAGGGCATCGGTCGAAACCGGGTCGAGAATCTCCTGCGTCGTCGACAGGGACACGGGGTGGCGCACGAGGGCCGTCGACGTGTTTGGATGGAGTCATGACTGCAGACCGCACCAAGCCCGAGATCGACGCGCCTCAGGGGCCGGCACCCGCGGAGCTCGTCGTTCGCGACATCATCGTCGGGGACGGCGCCGAGGCCAAGGCCGGCGACACCGTCACCGTCCATTACGTCGGGGTCGAGTACGAGACCGGTGAGGAGTTCGACTCGTCGTGGAACCGCGGCGAGACGATCCAGTTCCCGTT
Organism: Microbacterium aquimaris; assembly: GCF_039531285.1. Taxonomy (NCBI): domain Bacteria; kingdom Bacillati; phylum Actinomycetota; class Actinomycetes; order Micrococcales; family Microbacteriaceae; genus Microbacterium; species Microbacterium aquimaris. The sequence goes on from NZ_BAAAPT010000001.1 coordinate 1,992,655, forward strand.
GCGCGGACTCATCCAAGGCTGGCAGGACGGTATCCCGGGCATGAAGGCCGGTGGTCGTCGCGAGCTGGTCATCCCGCCGCACCTGGCCTACGGCCCGGCGGGCGGCCACTTCCTGGGCGGCAAGACCCTCATCTTCGTGATCGACCTCGTGCAGGTCGGCTGACCACATCGTCGAGAACGGGGCGGGCGCGTGGCGTCCGCCCCGTTCTGCGTCTTCGGAGATCTTTTTTGCATTCACGGGAATAGATAGCGGCGACCGGTGCGTTGACCTTCTCGAGCCGTCGCGGTGACGGCCTCACCGACCGACACGAAGGATGACGATGACCGACACCACCACGATCGAGGTTCCCGGCTACAAGGCAGGGACCTGGGTACTCGACCCCTCCCACAGCGAAGTGACCTTCTCGGTGCGTCACATGATGATCTCGAAGGTGCGCGGCTCCTTCGGCGTCAAGAGCGCGACCATCACCGCTCCCGCGAACCCCCTCGACGTGTCGCTGACCGCGTCGGTCGACGTCGCTTCGATCGACACCGGCGAAGAGGGGCGTGACAACCACCTCAGGTCGGCGGACTTCTTCGACGTCGCGGCCTTCCCGACGATCGACTTCGTCTCCACCGGTGTGCGCGCGGACGGTGGCGACTTCCTCGTCGACGGCGACCTGACCATCCGCGGGGTCGCCAAGCCGGTGACCTTCGAGGTCGAGTTCGGCGGATTCGGCACCGACCCGTGGGGTACCTACAAGGCCGGCGCGACCGCCAAGACGGTCATCGACCGCGAGGAATTCGGTCTGACGTGGAACGCGGCCCTCGAGACCGGCGGGGTCCTCGTCGGCAAGGATGTCACGATCACCCTCGACCTGCAGGGTGCGCTGCAGCAGAACTGACCACCACGGGGCGGTGCCGGTTCGCGCTCCGGTGTCGCCGCAGGGCGCGTGGCGCTGGTAGACTGTTGCGGTTGCCGTTGGATCGGCCGCGGATAAAGAGAGCTCACGCAGACGGCGTCGGGCACCGCGCAACAAGCAGAGAGGGGATCACTTTATGGCACTGGAAGCAGACGTCAAGAAGGCGATCATCGAAGAGTACGCGACGCACCCCGGTGACACCGGATCCCCCGAGGTGCAGGTGGCGCTGATGACGCGACGGATCACCGACCTCACCGAGCACCTCAAGGGACACAAGCACGACCACCACTCGCGTCGTGGTCTGTTCCTGCTCGTCGGTCAGCGTCGTCGCCTGCTCGGCTACCTCCAGGACGTCGACATCGAGCGTTACCGCGCGCTGATCGCGCGCCTGGGCCTGCGCCGATAACGCCACCGCGTTCAATCGTCTTCCCGAAGGGCCGTCCACGGTGTGGGCGGCCCTTCGTCGTGCCTTCCGGAGGCGTGCGGGAAGGGGTGCCGTCTCAGTCGCCGGGCGTGCGCCGCGACCCGGTCGGATCGTCGCGGCGCCCCACCGTGGCCAGCGAGGGGTCGGCGAACAGCCAGGCCGGGCGTGGCTCGACCAGCGGGCGGAACACGCGCCGAACCGGCGAGGTCGCCAGTGCGAGGGAGATCAGGACCGAGGCGACCACGACGATCGGCAGCCACAGCCAGGTCGGGTCGAGCCCGCGCAGCACGCCCGATTCGCGGAATGGGTAGAGCACGAACGAGTGCAGCAGATAGACGTACATCGTGTACTGGCCGAAGTGGGTCCAACGGTGCCCCTCACGCGGAACCAGGCTGAAGAACGCGATGCTGAGGAGGAGGGCGACGAGCATGAGAAGAAGGCGGACGCCTCCGGCCCACCACCCGGTCTGGCCGATGGAGGCGTAGTCGTCGTCGTAGAAGAGCCACTGACGCAGTTCCATGGCCTGCCAGATGTCGAGGAAGTACCACGCGGACCAGCCGGCGACCACGAACGTCACCGCGGATGCCGCGGTCAACCACCAGCGGGTCCGCAGGAGGGCGAACCGTTCGACGAGTCGGTGTTCGTGGACCCACCACCCGAGGGTGAAGAACGGCAGCAGGCCGAGCGTGCGCGACAGGGAGAACGTCGAGTCGATGTTCGGCAGATAGCCGGCGCCGATGCTGATCAGCAGGGTCCACAGCAACGGCCATCGCAGGAGGGCCAGGTAGGGCAGGACGAGCCGGAAGATCGCGAGAGCGAGCAGGAACCAGAGCGTCCACGACGGCTTGGTGATGTTCGGGTCGGCGCGGCCCTCCACGAGCAGTTTGGTGACGGTCCACAGTCCCTCGAACACCAGGTAGGGCAACACGATGTCGGTGATCACCCGCACCATCTGACCTCTGCCGGGAGGGTCGGACTTCGAGAAGTACCCGGAGATCAGGGCGAACGCCGGCATATGGAACGCGTACACCAGCAGATACAGCCCGAGCGCGATGTCGGAGTCGTAGGTCAGCCGCTGAATGGAGTGGCCCAGCACCACCAGGACGATGCAGGCCAAGCGCGCGTTGTCCCAGAAGGGCACGCGTTGCTTCGCGGCCGGGGTGCGGACGGTTCCGGTCCCCGCGGGCGGGGGTGCAGTGGTGTCGCTCATATCGAGAAGGTCACCCTACCCCCGGGAATAGTGTGGGGCGACGCATGTTTCCACAAGGTATATTCATTTGCATACACTGGAGCTGATCCGGGTCCAAGAGGGGAGACATCGTGGCGGACGCGACGGGAAGCGGGATGCAGTTCGGCATCTTCACGGTGAGCGACATCACCGCAGACCCCACCACCGGGCGCACTCCCGGTGAAGCCGAACGCATCCGCGACACCCTCGCCATCGCCCGGCACGCCGAGGAGGTCGGGCTCGACGTCTTCGCGCTCGGTGAGCACCACAATCCGCCGTTCTGGTCGTCCTCGCCCACCACCACCCTCGCCTACATCGCCGCGCAGACCGACCGGCTCGTGCTCTCGACGGCGACGACGCTGATCACGACCAATGACCCGGTCAAGATCGCCGAGGACTTCGCGATGCTGCAGCACCTGTCCGGCGGGCGCGTCGACCTGATGCTCGGCCGCGGCAACACCGCTCCGGTGTACCCGTGGTTCGGCAAGGACATCCGCGAGGGCCTTCCGCTGGCGGTCGAGAACTACGCGTTGCTGCACCGGTTGTGGCGCGAGGACGTCGTCGACTGGGAAGGGCGCTTCCGCACCCCGTTGCAGGGCTTCACCGCGACGCCCCGGCCGTTGGACGGCATCGCCCCGTTCGTGTGGCACGGTTCGATCCGCACACCGGAGATCGCCGAGCAGGCCGCTTCCTACGGCGACGGTTTCTTCGCGAACAACATCTTCTGGCCGAAGGAGCACTATCAGCGCCTGATCGCGCTGTACCGACGGCGCTACGCCGACCACGGCCACGGCACGCCCGAGCAGGCCATCGTGGGTCTGGGGGGTCAGGCGTTCATGCGTGCACGGTCGCAGGACGCCGTGCGCGAATTCCGGCCGTACTTCGACAACGCGCCGGTGTACGGCCACGGTCCCTCCCTCGAGGACTTCAGTGAGATGACCCCGCTCACGGTCGGATCCCCGCAGCAGGTGATCGACCGCTATGCGGGGATGCGCGAGCACTACGGCGACTACCAGCGTCAGTTGTTCCTGATGGACCACGCCGGTCTGCCGCTGAAGACCGTGCTCGAGCAGCTCGACCTCCTGGGCGGAGAGGTCGTACCGGTGCTGCGGCGGGAGCTTGCGCAGAACCGCCCGCCGGCCGTGCCCGACGCACCCACCCACGCCGCGCGGGTGGCCGCCGCGGAGGGTGCGCGCGAGACGCGCCCTCCGGCGGAGCGCCGCGACGACCCGGCCGGGCCACGTCCCTCCGCCACCGGACAGGGATCGGCCTTCGGGGTCGCCGCGCGGCGATCCGACGCATGAGGGTGCGCGGCGCCCGCGGCGCGACCGTCAGGGCGACGGGCCGTTGTTCTTCGTGGGGCGATGCCGCCGGGAGGCGAGGTCGACCGCGGTGCCCAGGAGAAGGGCGATGAGGATCGAGACGAGCACGGCGACCACGGGCCCGCCGGGCAGCAGCAGTGCCACGGCGGCGCCGACGAACGCCTGATAGGCGGCCCAGCCGGTCGCCGCGACCGCCGCGACGGGGAGGAACCGGGTGGCGGGTACCCCCGAGGCGCCGGCGGTGAGATTCACCGCGAGTCTGGCGAAGGGGATGAACCGGGCCGTGAAGACGATGGCCGCCATACTGCGCTCCAGCCGGCGGTTCGCCCACGACATCGCCGCCCGTACACGCCGGGCGCGCATCCACCGCCACCGATCGACCCCGACGCAGCGACCGATGGCGTAGAGCGCGGCGTCTCCGGCGAACGCGGCCGCGGCCGCGACACCGATGACCGTGGGGATCGGCGGGTGTCCGATCGAGATCGCGAGGGCGCCGAACGCGGTGACCGACGCCTCGCCGGGGATGACGACCAGGAACGCGTCGCCCACCACGAGGACGAACAGCAGGGGAAGCGCCCATGGGCTCCCCGCGAGCTGCACCAGCAGGTCGTCGAGCACGCCTCGAGGAGTACCAGCCGAGGGTGAACGGCGACGGAACACCGACGGTCCGGTGACCTGGCACGGTGCATCGGGTGAACAGTCGGCGACGAGGGCCGCGCCGGTGCGCACGGTGCGGCCCGGACCCTCACTCTGGAGACGTGAGAGTCGCGATCCTTGCGGAATCTTTCCTCCCGCACATGAACGGTGTCACCGGTTCTGTCCTCCACGTGCTGCGCCACCTCTCCGACCACGGGCACGAGACGCTCGTGATCGCCCCCCGGGCGGGGGAGGTCGACGCGGATCTGCACGGCGCCCGTACGGCTCTGATGCGTTCGGTCCCTCTTCCCTCCTATCCCGACGTGCGCGTCGTGTTCGCCCGCGCCGCGACCCTCACGGGTCTCCTGCGCGAGTTCGCACCGGATGTCGTGCACCTGGCCTCGCCGTTCGTGCTCGGCTGGCAAGGCATCGCCGCCGCGGATGCCCTCAAGATCCCGACCGTCGCGGTCTACCAGACCGATGTGGTCGCCTACGCCCAGAAGTACGGGCTTCCGCAGGCCACCTCGCTCGTCGCCGGCCACGTCAGCCGTCTGCACCGCCGGGCGACACTGAACCTCGCGCCGTCGACGTCGTCGCGCACACAGCTCGAGCAGCTCGGCGTGGACCGCATCCGACTGTGGGGGCGTGGCGTCGACACGACGGCGTTCCGGCCCGACCGGCGCAGCGACGCATGGCGACAGCTGGTCGCCCCCGGCGAGACGATCGTCGGCTACGTGGGACGACTGGCCCCGGAGAAGCAGGTCGAGGACCTCCGTGTGTTGGCAGACCTGCCGGGGGTGCGTGTCGTGATCGTCGGGGACGGTCCGTCGCGGCCCTCGCTCGAGCGCACCATGCCTCGGGCGGTGTTCACCGGACACCTGTCCGGCGCCGCTCTGGGGGAGGCACTCGCGAGTTTCGACGTGTTCGTCCATCCCGGCGAGAGCGAGACGTTCGGTCAGACCATCCAGGAGGCGTTGGCCAGCGGCGTGCCCGTGGTCGCCACCGGCACCGGAGGCCCGGTCGACCTCGTGCGCTCCAGCATCGACGGATGGCTCTACCGCCCGGGCGACCTCGACGACCTGCGCGCCCGTGTGGCGGACCTCACCGGAGACGCGGCGAAGCGTGACGCGTTCGCGGCCGCCGCGCACGAGTCGGTCCGCGAACGTTCCTGGGAGGCGATGGTCTCGACCCTCGAGGCGCACTACGCCGAGGCGCGCACCCTGCGGGCCATCGACGATCGCCTGCTGGCCCGCGCCGCCACGCGACCCTGGGCGCCGAAGGTGGCGGCACGTGCGCCCCGCTGGAGGCGGTACGTGGCCCTCGGCGACTCGCTCACCGAGGGCCTGTGCGACTCGTCGCGGATGGCGGCGGGGGAGTACCGCGGGTGGGCGGATCGCCTCGCGGAGCTGCTCGCTTACGCCGGCGGCGGGGACAGTCCCTTCCACTACGCCAATCTGGCCGTGCGGAGTCGGCGGGTGCGTCACCTGACCGACGAGCAGCTGCCGCAGGCGCTGGCGCTCAAACCCGACCTCGTGTCGATCCTCATGGGGTCCAACGACCTCGTCTCCGGTCGCGGCGAGCCCGTCGCCCTCGCCCGTGAGGTCGAAGACGCCGTGCGCGCGCTGCGTGCCGCCGGGGCCGATGTGCTCCTGGTCACGCCCTTCCTCCCGCGTCGGCGCGCCGCGATGCTCTTCGCGAAGCGCTTCGCCGCGTTCAACAGCGAGTTGCGTCGCATCGCCGCAGAAACCGGCGCGATCCTCCTCGATCTGGAGGCGTTGCCGGCCATCGGCGACTTGGAGATGTACGCCGCCGACAAGGTCCATCTGCGCAGTCGGGGTCATCGATTCGTGGCCTATCGCGCCGCGGACGCGCTCGGGGTACCCGACGCCGAGACGCTCGGTGGTCTCGATGCCGCGCTCCACGCCGACAATGACCCCGTCCTTTCCGGGACGTGGCTGCGGCGTGACGCCCTGCCGTGGATCTGGCGACGCATGCGGGGGCGCACGGCCGGTGACGGGTTGGTCGCCAAGCACACCGGTCTCATCCAGATCGGCCGCGGCGGCACCGGTGCCCGGCAGCGCCAAACCAGCGGCTGAGGCCCGCGCATCGGTGGCGCGAGGGACGGCCGGGTGGCCGCCGGGCGCCGCTGGACACGCGCCCGCGGGTGTGGTCGCATGGCGGGATGCGCGATGTCGTCAAGGAGCGGGAGGGTGCGCCGCCGAGGTTCTTCCAAGCCGAGGCCGCCGGGCTGCGTTGGCTGCGGGACGCCGAGGCGCGTGGCGGCGTGAGGATCGCGCGCGTGCGCGAGGTGACCGCGACCCGCATCCGACTCGAGCGCATCCCGTCGGCGCCGGCGGACCGGGCCTCCGCGCGCGCATTCGGCGCCGCGCTCGCCGAGACCCATGCGGCCGGCGCCACGGCTTTCGGCGCGCCACCGGCGGGGTGGGAGGGACCGATCTACATCGGCCGTCTCCCACAGGCGTCGGCGGCCGAGGCGAGGTGGGGGGCCTTCTACGCCCGTGATCGTGTGGAGGCGTTCCTGCGGCCGGCCGTGGATGCGGGGAACCTGGCGGCCGAACACGTCCCGATCGTCGAGCGGGCGTGCGCGGTGATCGCCGAGGGCGCGTTCGACGACGATGATCCGCCCGCGCGCCTGCACGGCGATCTCTGGAACGGCAACGTGCTGTTCTCGCCCGACGGTGTCGTTCTCATCGACCCGGCCGCCCACGGCGGCCACCGTGAGACCGACCTGGCGATGCTCGAGCTGTTCGGGTTCCCGTACCTGGAGGAGGTCGTCGAGGGGTATCGGATCACCCACCCGCTGCGTGACGGGTGGGTCCAGCGCATCCCGGTGCACCAGCTGCACCCGCTCGCCGTGCACGCGGTCGGCCACGGTCCCGCGTACGGTGCCGCACTGGCCGATGCGGCCCGCCGCACGGTGGCGCTGTGCGGGGGTTCCTAGGTCCCACGGCCGTGCGCTGATAGGCTCGACGAGGTTGCCCATGTGGCACCGCTCAACTCCATATGAGCTCACGGAGCAGGCCGGCAGGAAGCTGGTCCCCTGTGGTGGGTTCCCGATCACGCGGATGCCGCGATCGGTGATCTTCGACTGGTGACCAGTGCTGGCGCACACGCGGCTTCGCCGCGCGCTGAGATCTGCCTGTTCCTGCTCCTTCGCACGATCTCGCCGGCGAAACGCGCCCGCGAGTCTAAACAAAGAAGGAGAGACCTCTTGGAAGGTCCTGAAATCACCGCAGCCGAAGCCGTCCTCGACAACGGCCGCTTCGGCACCCGCACCGTCCGGTTCGAGACCGGCCGCCTCGCCCAGCAGGCGCAGGGTTCGGTCGCCGCCTACCTGGACGACGAGACCATGCTGCTGTCGGCCACCAGCGCGGGCAAGCACCCGCGCGAAGGCTTCGACTTCTTCCCGCTGACCGTCGACGTCGAGGAGCGCTCCTACGCCGCCGGAAAGATCCCCGGGTCGTTCTTCCGTCGTGAAGGCCGCCCCTCGACCGAGGCGATCCTCGTCTGCCGTCTGATCGACCGTCCGCTGCGCCCCTCGTTCGTGGCGGGGCTGCGCAACGAGGTCCAGATCGTCGTGACCGTGCTCTCGATCGCGCCGGGCGAGTTCTACGACGCCCTGGCCATCAACGCCGCGTCGCTGTCGACCCAGATCTCGGGTCTGCCGTTCTCGGGCCCCATCGCGGGTGTGCGTCTGGCGCTCATCCCCGGTCAGGGGGGCAACGCCGACCAGTGGGTCGCGTTCCCCAAGGCCGAGCAGCTCGAGGACGCCGTGTTCGACCTGATCGTCGCCGGCCGGGTGCTGCCCGACGGCGAGGTCGCGATCATGATGGTCGAAGCCGAAGCCACCGAGAAGAGCTGGAACCTCATCAAGGGCGGCGCCGTCAAGCCCAGCGAAGAGGTCGTCGCGGAGGGCCTTGAAGCGGCCAAGCCGTTCATCACCCAGCTGGTCGAGGCACAGAACAAGGTCGCGAGCACCGCGGCGAAGGAGATCCAGGACTACCCGGTCTTCCCGCCGTACACCTCCGAGGTCTACGACTTCGTCGCCGGTCGCGCCTACGAGGAGCTCGTGGGCGTCTACCAGATCGCCGACAAGCAGGAGCGCCAGAACGCCGACGACGCCATCAAGGAGCGTGTCAAGGCCGAGGTCATCGCCGCCACCGAGGCGGGCGAACTGCCCGCCGCGGCGCCGCTGGAATTCTCCGCGGCGTACAAGTCGGTCACGAAGCTCATCGTGCGTAGCCGCATCCTCACCGAAGGCGTGCGCATCGATGGTCGTGGCCTGGCCGACATCCGTCCGCTCGACGCCGAGGTGCAGGTCATCCCGCGCGTCCACGGTTCGGCGATCTTCCAACGCGGCGAGACCCAGATCATGGGTGTCACCACGCTGAACATGCTCAAGATGGAGCAGCAGATCGACTCGCTGTCGCCCACGACCAGCAAGCGCTACATGCACCACTACAACTTCCCGCCGTACTCGACCGGTGAAACCGGCCGGGTGGGAAGCCCGAAGCGTCGCGAGATCGGGCACGGCTTCCTCGCCGAGCGCGCCCTCGTGCCGGTGCTGCCCAGCCGCGAGGAGTTCCCTTACGCGATCCGCCAGGTCTCCGAGGCACTCGGGTCCAACGGCTCGACCTCGATGGGCTCGGTGTGCGCCTCGACGCTGTCGCTGCTGAACGCCGGTGTGCCGCTGCGCGCCCCGGTCGCCGGTATCGCCATGGGTCTGGTCTCGGACGAGGTCGACGGGCAGACGCGCTACGCCGCGCTGACCGACATCCTCGGTGCCGAGGACGCCCTCGGTGACATGGACTTCAAGGTGGCCGGGACGAGCGAGTTCGTCACGGCGATCCAGCTCGACACCAAGCTCGACGGCATCCCGTCGTCGGTGTTGTCGGCCGCCTTGACCCAGGCCAAGGACGCGCGCCTGACGATCCTCAACGTGCTCAACAGTGCGATCGACACGCCGGATGAGATGGCGCCCACGGCGCCTCGCGTCATCAGCGTGCAGATCCCGGTCGACAAGATCGGCGAGCTGATCGGCCCCAAGGGCAAGACGATCAACGGCATCCAGGACGAGACCGGCGCCGACATCTCCATCGAGGAGGACGGCACCGTCTACATCGGTGCGACCGACGGACCGTCCGCCGAGGCTGCGCGTGCCCAGGTCAACGCGATCGCCAACCCGACCAACCCCGAGGTCGGTGACCAGTTCCTCGGCACGGTCGTGAAGATCGCGACCTTCGGTGCGTTCATCTCGCTCCTGCCCGGCAAGGACGGACTGCTGCACATCAGCGAGGTCCGCAAGCTCGCCGGCGGCAAGCGGGTCGAGAACGTCGAGGATGTGCTCTCGGTCGGTCAGAAGCTCCTCGTGCGCATCACGAAGGTCGACGACCGCGGCAAGCTGTCGCTCGAGCCCGTGCTCGAGGACGCAGACCAGGAAGGGCGTGCTGCGGCCAACCCCGGCCCGGAGGCGCCCGCCGAAGGCTGATCCGCTTTCATCACGCCGCGAATGCCCGTCCCCTCTTCCGGGGGCGGGCATTCGCCGTCGACCGTGATGAAAGCGTTATGCATAGTTCACCGCAACGTCGTCGGGGAGCGCCGTTCGGGCGTGCGCCTGCCGTACCCTCGAAGCACGCGCTGGGGGGCGCGAGGGGCGGGAAGCCCGCCTCGTCGGATCGCGAGGGGGTGTGAGATGCCGTTCTTCGGAGCAGGGGCCGACGCCGCGACGCGCATCGACGCCGTCCCACCTCGCGGACACCACCCGTCGGCACCGATTCCCGTGCAGGGTCCGGGTGTGGGTGCGGGGGTGCGGCATCGCCTCGGCGAGTCGGGGTTGGAGATCTTCCCCCTGATCCTCGGCGGTTCGGAGTTCGGCTGGAACGTCGATCTGGAGTCGAGCCACGGCATCCTCGACGCGTACGCCGAGTTGGGTGGGAACGTGGTCCACACCGCGGACAGTTTCTCCGGCGGCCGCAGCGAGCACATCATCGGTCAGTGGCTGCACTCGCGCGGCATGCGCGAGGACATGGTCCTCGCGGTGCGCATCGGCGGGCATCCCGACAACCCGGGACTCGGGCCGGTCGATCTCGTGCGTGCCGTGGAGTCGTCATTGGGACGCCTGCGTACCGACCGCGTCGATCTCATCTACCTCGACGCGACGGCGGACTCGGTGACCGCGCTGGAGGACACCCTCGCCACCGCCGAGTGGCTCGTGGAGACGGGCAAGGCGCGCACGCTCGGGGCGATCGGATACACCGCGACCCAGCTCATCGAAGCGCGCATCCTCGCCTCCGCCGGCTTTCCGCGCCTGACCGTGCTGGATGTCCCGTTCAACATCCTCCGCCGGCACGAGTTCGACGAGGACCTTCGGCTGATCGCGGGCGCCCAGCAGCTGGCGGTCACGCCCTCGCACGCCCTCGAGCACGGTTTTCTCGCCGGACGCCACCGCACGCGGTCCAAGGGCGCGCTGTCGGTGCGCGGCGCGCAACTCGCCGCGAGCCTGAACCGGCGGGGGACGCGCACGCTCCGCGCGCTCGACGCCGTCGGTGCCGAGTTGGGAGTGCCCGACGCCGCGGTCGCCGTCGCCTGGCTGCTCGCGCAGAAGCTCGTGAGTGCTCCGATCGTCAACGCATACGCGCCGCAGCATGTCGAGGAGTTGGTGCAGGGTGTCGGTGTGCGTCTCAGCCGCGCACAGCTGGCCGAGATCGCCCGCGCCGCGGACTGACCGACGCGCCGTCTGCCCGCCTGCGGTGCGGGAGGGGTGACATAGGGTGGAAGGGCGCCCGCCTGCGGCGCGGAATTCTTCCCGATGGAGCGAGTGAAGTGACGCACTACATCTATCTCGTGCGGCATGGCGAGCACCAGGATGCCGAGCACGGCCTCATCGACGGCCCGCTGTCTCCGCGTGGACGTCGGCAGGCGGCGGCGTTGGCCGACCGGTTGTCGGGAGTGCCGTTCGACAGCGTGTGGCACTCGCCGCTGGAACGCGCCAGCGAGACCGCGCGGGCGTTCGCCGAACGGATGCCGTCCTTGTCGCCGCAGCCGTCGGCGTTGCTGTTCGATTGCGTACCGACCGGGATGACCGAGGACACCCCGACGGTCTTCGAGCCGTTCTTCGGCGCCGTGACCGACGCCGAGATCGATGCCGGTCGCGCGCAGATGGCCGACGCGGTGAGCGAATTCCTGCGCCGCAAGAGTGGCGACGTGCACGAGCTGATCATCACGCACAACGCCGTGATCGCGTGGTTCGTGCGCGAGATCCTCCAGGCCCCGGACTGGAAGTGGATGACCTTGAACCAGGCCCATTGCGGTCTGACGGTCATCGCACAGCGTCAGGGGCGGCCGTGGATGCTCCTGACCCACAACGACCTCGCTCATCTGCCGGTGGAACTGCGCACGGGACTGCCGGAGTCCCACCCCGTCTGAGCATCGTGGCGCGGCTCACGTGAGGGGCTTACCGTACCAACGCGTCGCGTTGGGGTTGTCGTTGTATGCCGGGATCGGTTGGAAGCCGGTGGCCGCGTACAGGGCCGCGGCGGCCTCGAGGGTGTGGTGGGTGTCGAGGACGAGCTCGTCGGCGCCGAACGATCGTGCGCGCTCCTGGAGATCACCCATCAGCACGCGCCCCCATCCCCGGCCGCGTCCCTGCGGCCGGATGTAGACATGCTTGACCTCGAAGCGGGTCCGGTCGGAGTCGCCCGCGAGTCGGCGGATCCCTCCGCATCCGATGGCGCGGTCGTCCTCTCGGGCGACGACGAAGACGCCGGTCGGTCCGGTGAACGCGTCCGGCGCGGGGACGGTGCGGGTGTAGGTCTGTCCGGGGAACGAGGCCGCCCGTGCGTCGAAGTACTCGGCCAGGAGCATGCGTGAGACTTCGGAGTCGACGGGCTCGGGGCTGATCCGCAGCATCCACCGAGCGTATCCCGGTGCGCTCCGGCGCGCCGCGGGCGGGCTACGGTGGAGGTATGACGACGCGTGTGGCCATCGTGGGTGGAACGGGCAAACTGGGCGGCATCATCCGCGACATCGTGAACGCCGACGACGCGTACACCGAACACGCCGTGCTGACCTCCCGCTCCGACATCGGCGACATCGACGGCGCCGACCTGGTGGTCGATGCGTCGACGCCCGCGGTGTCGATCGAGGTGGTGCGCGCGGCGGTCGAGCGGGGCGTCAACGTCCTCGTCGGTACCTCCGGATGGTCGGCGGAGCGCATCGCGCTGGTGCGTCCGCTGGTGGAGGCGGCGGGGACGGGAGCCGTCTTCATCCCGAACTTCTCCCTCGGCTCGGTCATCGGATCGGCGCTGGCCGGTGCGGCCGCGCCCTTCTTCCCCTCCATCGAGATCGTCGAGGCGCACCGCGAGTCGAAGATCGACTCGCCCAGCGGAACCGCGGTGCGCACGGCCGAGCTCGTGGCCGCCGCGCGAGCGTCCGTCGGACCGGTCGAGTCACCGCACGTCGATCAGCGTGCGCGAGGTCAGCGTGTCGCGAGCGTGCCCATCCACTCGTTGCGTCGCCCCGGTGTGATCGCCAAACAGGACGTCGTGCTCTCCGGTCCGGGGGAGTCGCTCACGATCACCCACGACACCGTCGACCCCGCGAGGGCCTACGCCCCCGGCATCCGCCTCGCCTTGGAGAGCGCGCTGAACGCGCGGGGTGTCGTGGTCGGACTCGACAGCTTCATCGACATCGGCATCCGAACGCCGCACCCCGGCGGGAACGGTCCGGTCGACGAGGGTGGGGTGCCCGGCCAGGTGGCGCGCACGACCGGCGTATGAAGGCCAAGGCCGGCGTCGCCGTGATGGCGGCGCTCCTGGTGCTCTACATCGCGCTGGTCGGGTGGCGTGCCGTGCTGCTGCTGGGCACGGGCGACCCCGTCGGTGTCGGGATGGGTGTCGCCCTCATCGTGTTGCCCGCGATCGCCGTATGGGGGTTGGGTCGAGAGTTGTGGTTCGGGTGGCGTGCCGAGCAGCTCGGCCGTCGACTGGAGGCCGACGAGGACCTCCCGGCCGAGGCGGTCGGTGTGCGGCCGAGCGGTCGCGTCCTGCGGGAGGACGCCGATGCGCTCTTCCCGCGTTTCCGGGCCGAGGTGGAGGCAGCGCCGGAGGACTGGCGCGCGTGGTACCGGCTCGGACTGGCCTATGACGCGTCCGGGGACCGGCGCCGCGCGCGCGAGGCGGTGCGCACGGCGATCCGTCTGGAGGCGGGGTCCCGAAGCTGATCAGGCGTCGGTCACCGCGGTCTCGACCGCGTCCTCGACCGTGCGGTGGCGGAAGGTGAACCCGGACGCCTCCAGCGCCGCCGGCACGACGTGTGCGTCGGTGGTCAGCAGCGACTCGACCGCGTCGCGGCCGAGGACCGTCCGCAGTGCCCACGCGGGGGCGCGCAGCAGATACGGACGGTTCATCCGCACGGCCAGGGCGAAGCCGAGATCGTTCGCGGTCGCACGGGTGGGACCGGTCACGTTCACCGGACCGGCCAGGCCCGCATCGATGACGTGGCGGATGGCCGAAACCTCGTCGTCGAGGGAGATCCACGGCCACACCTGCGTGCCGCGCGCGATCGGTCCGGACAATCCCAGCCGGGTCAGGAGCATCAGCGGCTTCAGAACGCCGTCGGGGTGGACGACCGGTGCGGTGCGCAGGAGGCAGACCCGCGCCCGGTCGCCGGCGGCCAGCGCGGCGTTCTCCCATTCGCCGCAGACGTCGGCGAGGAACGCCTCGCCGCGAGGGGCCGATTCGTCGACGCGTCCGGAGGGGAAGGGACCGTAGTACCCCACCGCGGACGCGGACGCGAACGCCGGGGCGTCATCGCCGAGCTCGCGCACCGCGCGTGCGATCGCCCGCGTGGGCGTGATGCGGGACCACAGCAACGTGCTGCGATACGACGAGGACCACGGGAAGCGTCCGATGCTCGCGCCGTTCAGACCGACCACCGCGGACGCGCCCGCGAGCACATCCGGATCGAGCGGGCGGGTGTCGGTCAGCCACTCCACCTCGTCGGGCGCGGCGGCGGGACGCCGGACGAGCCGCACGACGTCGTGCCCGTCGGCACGGAGGCTTTCGATGAGCGCCCGGCCGATCAGGCCGCCCGCGCCGCCGACGACGACGCGCCCGGGAGAGGCGGAGTCAGCCAAGCGTCGCCTCGAGCGTGATGTCGACTCCGGCGAGGGCCTGGGAGACGGGGCAACCGGTCTTGGCCTCGTCGGCGATCCGCGCGAAGTCGTCTGCGGTGATGCCGGGGACGACCGCATTGACGTTGAGGTGGCTACCGGTGATCCCGGTTCCGGGCTGGAAGGTGACCGATGCGGTGGTGTCGACCGACTCCGGCGGAGTGCCGTTCCCGGTCAGCGCGTGGGAGAGTGCCATGCTGAAGCAGGACGCGTGCGCGGCGGCGATGAGTTCCTCCGGCGTCGTGGTGGAAGTGGAACCCTCGCTGCGCGCCTTCCAATCGACGGGAAGCGACGCGGCCCCCGAAGACACCAGGGAGACGGTGCCTTCACCGTCGGTGAGGGAGCCCTTCCAGGCGGTGGATGCTTCGCTCGTGACAGTCATGATGCCCTCGTTCCTCGTGGCGGTGACGGATCGCCCGCGGCGGTGGCGGACGCCGCCAGCCTAACGGCGAGGGGAGAGTGCCGCGACGGCTTGACACCCCGGTTCGCTCACCGGGCGGTACCTTCCCGGCCGACCACGCCCGCACGCTGCAGCAGAAGGTACAGCCCGCACCCGAGGCATACACCGAATGCCGCGTTGAGGAACGCGGCGACGAATGCCAGCGACGCCGCGATCGGCAGGGCCCATGGCACTCCGACCAGGTGCAGGCCCAAGCCGATGGCCGAGACCGCGAGCCCCACACCCTGCGCGAAGCGGGGCGGCCGCGGGTCCTCGAGCTCCGTGGGAGGCGCCAGCCGCGGCGCGACGAGGCGTCGGAAGAGCACGGCCCACGGCGCAGTGCGGGGGGAGATCACACCCCACGAGAACAACAGCGCCAGCGCGAGCAGCAGCAGGAACGCGGGGTCCAGTGCGCGCTGCGTGATGGTCGCGGTCTCCACCGCCGTGCCCGGGCCGCGCTCTGTCGACAGTCCGGAAAGACCCAGGAAGACATCGATCAGGAGGAGGAAAGAGGTGATGGATGCCGCGAAGCGCGGCCCCCGGGGGTCGATGCCACGCGGCGGTTCAGACACGGACCGGGTCTCCGGTCAGGCGCGACAGCTCGAGTTCCAGCATGTGGCGGCCGGGCACCCCGCCGACCCGGGACTGGACGGCGCCGTCGGCGTCGAGGATGAGGGTCGTCGGGGTCTGCAGCACGTGGAAATGCTTGGCGATGTCGGGGCGGTGGGTCAGATCGACGTCGAGATGGCGCACACCGGCGTGCCCGTCGGCGATCTGGGACAGGGTCCGGTGCACGCCCGGGCACTTGGCGCACATCTCCGTGCTGAACTGCAACAGCGTCGCGCGCTCGCCGAGCGTGTCGGCGCCCAAGCGCCGCGGCTGGATCACCTCGTGCGGGATCCCCCGGCGGATGCGGCCGTGCCGGGCGCGCACGAGCATGCCGGCGCCGAGGGTGACGGCGAGCAACACGAGGGTGCCGAGCAGGGCGGGCAGGATATCCACAACGGTCAAGGCTAGACGGTCGCCGCGGCGTTCGGGTCGCGTCCCCCGCATCTGCCACGCGGCCGTCGCACCGGCGCCCGCCCGGCGCGCGGGTAGGGTGGGCATCGTGAGCGATGCCGACATCCAGTTCCGCAGCGAGATGACCGTCGAACTCGTCCGTTCGAGCGCCTCCGACTCCGATGTGCTGTTCGCGGCGCGGGTGTCGACGCAGGGGGAGCAGACCCTTGAGTCGGCTCAGACCGGCGTCGAGGCCTCGGGGCGGGACCGGGGCCTGATCAACTACCTGATGCGGGATCGCCACGGCTCGCCGTTCGAGCACAACTCCATGACCTTCTACGTGCAGGCGCCGATCTTCGTCTTCCGTGAGTTCATGCGGCATCGCATCGCCTCCTACAACGAGGAATCGGGTCGCTACCGCGAGTTGCGTCCCGTGTTCTATGTGCCCTCGCGCGAGCGCAACCTCGTACAGGTCGGCAAGCCGGGGGCCTACGAGTTCCTCCCCGGCGACGACGCGCAATTCGACCTGGTCGATGAGGCGACGCGTGCGTCCAGCATCCAGGCTTTCGAGGCGTACCGGCGGATGCTCGAGGCCGGAGTCGCGCGGGAGGTCGCCCGCATCGTGTTGCCGTTGAACATCTACTCGTCGATGTACGTGACGATGAACTCCCGCGCACTGATGAACTTCCTCTCCCTGCGCACGAAGGTCGAGGGCACCCACTTCCCGTCGTTCCCGCAACGCGAGATCGAGATGTGCGCCGAGCAGATGGAGTCCCACTGGCGGGAGCTCATGCCACTGACCCACGCGGCTTTCAACGCCAACGGCCGGGTGGCGCCGTAGCCATGGTCACGGCGCTCGTCACCGGCGCGAGCTCCGGCCTCGGCGCGGAGTACGCGCGGCAGCTGGCCGCCCGCGGAGCGGATCTGGTGCTCGTGGCGCGGTCGATGGAGGCGCTCGACGCGGTGGCCGAGGCGATTCGGGCGTGTCACCGTGTGCGCGTCGAGGTGATCGGTGCCGACCTCACCGTCCCACAGGACCTCGAGCGGGTCGCGGCGCGGCTCGCCGACCCGGAGGCACCTGTCGAGCTGCTCGTGAACAACGCCGGTTTCGGGCTGTCGTTGGATTTCGAGACCAACGACATCGCGCGAGAGGTCGACCACCTGCGTGTGCACGTCGAGGCACCGATGCGTCTGACGCACGCCGCGCTGGAGGGGATGTTGACGCGCGGCCACGGGCGCATCCTGAACGTCGCCTCCGTGGCCGCCTACCTGCCGCGTTCGACCTACGGGGCCTGCAAACGGTGGGTGGTGGAGTTCAGCCGGTGGGCCAACGCCGTCTACGCGCCGCGCGGGGTGACGGTGACGGCCGTGTGCCCCGGATTCACCCACACCGACTTCCATGAGCGGATGGGGCTGCCCCAGGGACAGGAGGGCGTCCCGGGGCCGCTGTGGCTCGACGCGCGGGACGTGGTCGCCGAGTCGCTGCGCGACGCCGCCCGCGGTCGAGGGGTGTCGATACCGTCGTTGCGGTACAAAGCGCTCACCCGGATCGCCGCCCTCCTCCCGGCCTCGGTGGCCGCGGGCGTCGGTACGCGCGGGCGCTGAGCGCCCCCCGCGAGGAGATAGCCTGGAGGCATGACGCTCGACGCCAATCCCTTCGGCCAGGTGCTCGTCGCCCTCATCACCCCGATGACGGCCGACGGAGAGGTCGACTGGCCCGCGACCGAGAAGCACATCGACGATGTCGTGTCGGCCGGCGCCGACGGCGTCGTCGTCACCGGGACCACGGGGGAGACCTCCACCCTCACCGACGCCGAGAAGCTCCGTCTCGTCGAGGTCGGCAAGGATGTCGCGGGCGGGCGCGCGAAGATCATCACCGGCGGCGGATCGAACGAGACCGCGCACGCCATCGAGTTGTACAAGGCCAGTGAGAAGGCCGGCGCCGACGGGATCATGATCGTGACCCCGTACTACAACAAGCCCACGCAGGCGGGGATCCTGACCCACTTCCGGCTCGTCGCGGACGCCACTGACCTGCCGGTCATCCTCTACGACATCCCGGGTCGCACCGGCGTGCCGATCGCCTACGAGACGATCCTGCGCCTGGCCAAGCACCCCAACATCCTCGCGATCAAGGACGCCAAGGGTGACTTCAGTGAGGTCAGTCGTGTGCTCAACCAGACCGACCTGATGTACTTCTCCGGCGACGACGCGAACGTCCTTCCGCACCTGTCGATCGGGGCGCGTGGCCTCATCGGCGTCACCGCGAACATCGCGTCCGCGCCGTACCGTGCGATCGTCGACGCGGTGAACCGTGGCGACCTGGCCACGGCCACCGCGCAACACAAGACACTCGAACCGCTCGTGCGTGCCGTGATGACCCACGTCCCCGGGACGGTCGCGGCGAAGTACATCCTGCATGGGCTGGGCCGCATCTCCAGCCCGCGCGTGAGACTGCCCCTGGTGGGACCGGAGGAATGGGAGGCGGCGATGATCGAAGACGAACTCGCCCTCGTGACCGATGTCGAGGGGGCCGACTTCCGGAACTTCCGACCTGACCGCAACGCCGCCGCGGGCGGCGCTCTGCCCAAGGTCTCGGGGACGACCCGATGACCCCGCCGATCACCGTCGCGGCACCTCCCGCGCTCGAGCCGGGCACGCTGCGCATCATCCCGCTCGGCGGTCTCGGCGAGGTCGGCCGCAACATGACCGTGTTCGAGCTCGACGGCAAGCTTCTGATCGTCGACTGCGGCGTCTTGTTCCCGGAGGAGCACCAGCCCGGCGTCGACCTGATCCTGCCCGACTTCGAGCCGATCAAGTCGCGCCTGGACGACATCGTCGGGGTCGTGCTCACGCACGGTCACGAAGACCACATCGGTGCGGTGCCCTACCTCCTCAAGCTCAAAGGCGACATCCCGATCATCGGGTCGGGGCTGACGTTGGCCTTGATCGAGGCGAAGCTCAAGGAGCACCGCATCAAGCCGTTCACCCTGACGGTCACCGAGGGGCAGCGGGAACAGGTCGGCGCGTTCGACCTCGAGTTCATCGCCGTGAACCACTCGATCCCGGACGCCTTGGCCGTCGCCATCCGCACGGTCGCCGGCACGGTCCTGGCCACCGGCGACTTCAAAATGGACCAGTTGCCGCTGGACGGTCGCCTCACCGACCTGCGCGCGTTCGCCCGCGTCGGCGAAGAGGGCATCGACTTGTTCATGGTCGACTCGACCAATGCCGACGTGCCCGGGTTCACGCCGCTCGAGCGTGAGATCGGCCCGGTCCTCGATCAGGTCATCGGCAAGGCGCCGCGACGGGTGATCGTCGCGAGCTTCTCCAGCCACGTCCATCGCGTGCAGCAGGTCCTGGACGCCGCACACGCCCACGGTCGACGCGTGGCGTTGCTCGGTCGCAGCATGGTGCGCAACATGACCATCGCCGAGAAGCTCGGTTACCTCACCGTGCCCGAGGGCGTGCTGATCGACTACAAGAAGGCACGCGACCTGCCCGAGGACCAGATCGTCTACATGTCGACCGGTTCGCAGGGCGAGCCGATGGCGGTGCTCAGCCGCATGGCGAACCTCGACCACGAGATCGAACCCGGCCCGGGCGACACCGTGATCCTCGCTTCGAGCCTGATCCCCGGCAACGAGAACGCCGTCTACCGCGTGATCGACGGGCTGACCAAGCTCGGGACGAACGTGGTGCACAAGGGCAACGCGAAGGTGCACGTCTCCGGCCATGCCGCCGCCGGAGAACTGCTCTACTGCTACAACATCCTCCGTCCCCGCAATGTGCTCCCCATCCACGGCGAGTACCGCCACCTGATGGCCAACGCCAAGCTGGCGCAGGACACGGGGGTCCCGCCGGAGCGGACCCTGCTGGCCGAGAACGGCACGGTCATCGATCTGCGCGACGGTGACGCACGTATGGTCGGTCAGCTGGATCTGGGCTTCGTGTACGTCGACGGTTCGTCGGTGGGGGAGATCACCGACGCCGACCTCAAGGACCGTCGGATCCTCGGCGAGGAGGGCTTCATCTCGGTCATCGTCGTGGTCGATGCCGCGACGGGGAAGATCATCAGCGGGCCGGAGATCCACGCCCGCGGGTTCGCGGAGCATGACAAGGTCTTCGAGGACGTCAAGCCGAAGATCGCTGCGGCTCTGTCGGAGGCCGCACAGCAGGGTGTGCGCGACCAGCACGCGCTGTCGCAGATCGTGCGCCGCACGATCGGGCGGTGGGTCAATCAGCGACTGCGACGGCGGCCGATGATCGTCCCGTTGGTCATCGAGGCGTGACCGGACCGCGGTAGATCCGCGGGAGCCCGGGGCGCAGGCGCACGAGGAGTTCCTCGCCGACGGTGTCGATCGTCTCGGCGAGGGTCGTCGCACTGTGCTCGCCGTGCGTGCCCGGTCCGAACACCCGCACCCGGTCACCGACCCTCGCGTCGGGGTAGGTCGCGATCAGCGAGGTCGCGACCCCGACTGACACGAGCTTTCGCGGACCGGCGTCGGTGCCGACGACCACACGCCCGCCCAGTGCCGAGGGCAGGCCGTCGAGCGATCCCACATCGACGGTGGCCCTCCCGCCCGTCACGTCGACGACCTGCGCGGTCAGGGTCGCGACCGGGCCGATACCGGGCAGGTCCGGACCACCTGTCGAGCGGATGCCGTATGCGAACGCACCCACCCGCACGAGATCGTCGCGGAACTCGGGACGCGCGAACGCCGCCGCGCTGGCCGCGAGGTGCCGCACGCGAGGTGCGAGGCCCGCGGCGCGGGCGGTCTCCACCGCGGCGACGAACAGTGCGCGGGCGTCGTCGTCGTCGGCGTCGCTCGTCTCGGCGATGTGCGTCCACAGGCCGACCACGCGGATATGTCCGGACGCTTCGGCCTGGGCGGCGCGCTCGACGAATGCGCGCCAGTGCTCGGGACGCACCCCGTTGCGTCGCAGCCCGGTGTCGACCTTCAGGTGGACGCGAAGCGCACGGTCGACGCCGATCACGCGTTCCAGGTATTGCCGGTCACCGACACCCAGGTCGAGGTCGGCGTCGGCGGCACGCACGACCGACTCGTCGTCCAGGGCCGTGGTCCACGCGAAGACGCGTCCCTGCGGACCCACGGCCCGCCGGACCCGGATGCCACTGTCGATGTCGAACGAGCCGAACCAGGTGAGACCGGCCGCGGCGGCGGTCTCCGCGACGACCTCGAGGCCGTGTCCATACGCGTTGTTCTTGACGACGAAGAGCGTGTCGGCGGGGGCGACCGTGCGGCGGACCGTGGCGAGGTTCGCGCGGAGCCGATCCAGATCGATCTCCAAGCGTGCGGGCATCAGGCGACCCTCCTGCGCGGCACCGAGGCACCGATGATCCCGGCGAGCTCGACCGGGCTCCAGCCGGTCGCTTCCGCCCAGGCGTGGAGGTTGTGACGTGCGGGGCCGTCTCCGCCGAAGAGGCAGGCCTCCGCGCCGGGGGAGAGGTGCTCGCCCTCGGGTCCCAGGTCGACGACGCACACGTCCATCGCGATGCGCCCCACCACCGGTCGCATCACGCCCTCGACGGCGATCGAGGCGCGATTGCCGAGGGCGCGGGCGACGCCCTGGCCGTACCCCCCTGCGACCAGCCCGATCCAGGTGTCTGCCGCAGCGCGGTGGGTGTACCCGTACGACACGCCTTCACCGGCCCGAAGCGGCTTGGTGGACACCACGACCGAAACCGCGCGCATCGCGGGCGTCGATCGTCCACGCAGTCCGTAGAACCGGCGCGAATCGCCCTCCGGCGCGGTCCGTGGTTCGAGACCGAAGGACGCGGCGCGGGCAGCGTCGGCGGGGTCTACGCACGCACGGGCGACTCCGGCATCCCCCAACGCCGCCAACGCCACGTCGAGTCCGTGCCCCCACGCGTCGCGTCGCAGGTCGGGGACGCCGTCGTCGGCGACGAGGGCCCGGGCGCCCGCGACGAGGGCCCCGTGGGAGACCTCGACCGAGAGCCCGGCCGTGGTCAAAAGCCGATCACCTCGCGGTAGCGCGGCCGGTGTCCGGTCCGGCGTCCGAGCACCGACGGCTTGATCTCGTAGACGCCCGTACCCCAGTTGCCTTCGATGAGCACCGGGCCCTTCTCGGTGATCGCGACATCCCAGCCGACGTACTGCACCTGCGGCACCACGCGCGCGGCGCGGTCGATGAGCTCGAGCGCCTCATCGAGCATGGGGAGACGGAAATCGGCGATGGGGAAGCCGGTGTCGGGATGCGTCTGCCAGACGTGGCCGTGCGAGTCGTATCCGTCGCCCATCGCCTTGCCGTGCTCGTCCAACATCGTGTAGAAACCGCCGAAGTCCATCTGGTCCGCGGCCTGTCCGCGCCCGAATTTCTGCGCCATCGCGAGGATGTGGGTCTTCTCGCCGTCGAAGAAGGCCGCGATGCGGGTGGAGTTGACCGTTCCGGGGCACACCGCGGCGAGGTCGGGGTGCTGGACGATGTTCTCCTCGACCAGCAGTTCGCCGCGCTCGACCAGGCCGCGGTGGAAGAGCACCGGGTCGTCGACGTCGTCGATCGTGTACCGCGTGATCGCCGATCCCGCCTGGCCGCTCTGGCGTTTGGTGATGATCGTCGGGTGCTCGGTCATGAAGGCGGCGAGGTGGTCGGCGTTGTCGGCGTCCAGCATCATCCAGTCCCGCCCCAGCAGGTCGGAGAACTCCCGGACGAATTCGAACTTGTCGTGGAACAGGTGCCGGTAGTCGGGGTGGTCGTACTTCTGTGAGATCGCGTTGGAGATCGGATGCGTCATGAACGTCTTGCGTTCGGCACGCGTGAGCATGGCGAAGTCGTAGTCGACGTAGTCCTGGAACCCGACCTTGTGGAAGGCCGCCTGCCAATACATGTCGATCACCACGAGGGGGACGGGCTTGCCGAACTGCTTCGAGACCTCGCGCGCCCGCTCGAGGACCGACGCGGCGTTCAGGTTGCGGACACGGTAGACGAGGTAGTTCACATGCGACCGGAGGCCGAGACTGCGCGATGCCATTCGTTCTCTCTCGATGAGGCGGGCGGGAAACTCTCCCCGCAGAGCCTAATCGCCTGCGCCGCACGGTGCCTGTGCACCGCCGAGTCGCTCCCCGGGAACGTCCGCGGCCTCGCCTACCGTGGAACCCATGGCCAAGAGCTCCACCTCCACCTCGCGCGGGCGGGCGCCCGGGAAGGGGTCCGCCTCGCGCGCCCGCAAACCCGACCCGACGCCCAAGCGCTACGTGGGGGAGGACGACAGACCCGGTGTCCTCGTGCGCGCGTGGATGGGTCTGGCCCACGGCGTCGGGGGGCTGTTCCGTGCGTTCGGGCCGGAAACGCTCGAGAAGGATCAGCGCCGCGACGGTCTGCCGTTCCTCCTGGTCCTGCTGGCCGTCATCGGCGCCGTCGTGGAGTGGTTCTTCATCGGCACCGACGTCGGCGCGGCCGTCAGCGCATACTCCGTCGGCGGATTGGTCGGCCGTGTCGCCTTCGTGATGCCCGTGCTCCTCGTGTTCTTGGCGGGGTGGCTGTTTCGTCATCCGGCGTCCGTGCACGACAACGGTCGGATCGGGATCGGGTTCGCGCTGTTCGTCGTCACCATCGCGGGGTTCTGCCACATCGTCGGCGGGCTCCCACAGCCGCGGGAGGGGCTGCCCGCGCTGAGCGAGGCCGGTGGCGTCTTCGGCTGGATGATCGGTGAACCGCTCGCCCTGCTGCTGACCGACGTCGGGGGATGCATCGTGCTGGGTGCGCTGACCCTGCTCAGCGTGCTGATCCTCACCAAGACCCCGCCCAACCGCATCGGCCGCCGGCTCGGCGACCTGTATGCCTGGATGTTCGGTGCCGAGCGGGCCGAGAAGGACACACCGCGTTTCGACGAGGACCCGGACGAGGTCGACGCGGACGACGGCGGTGTGCCGTGGTGGCGCCGCAACAAGAGCGGTCGCGAGAAGGACGTGGACGACGGGCGGGGGTCCCAGGACCTCACCGAGCTCCTCGCGCCGGGCGAACCCGAGGGCGGGTTCGAGAAGGCGTTGCAGCCGCCCGCACCCGAACCCACGACGATGCCCTTGCCCGCGGACGACGCGGTGACGGAGGTCATCGATCCGGCCGGGCTGGCAGGCCTGTCGGTCGTCGGCTCGCAGACGTCGCTGCGCGACGACTCCGACAGTGAGTCCGACGACGAGCTGCCGGGATTGTCCGGTCTCGGGGGAGACGCGCCCCGCGATCAGCCCAGCGCGCCGTACCGTCTGCCCTCGGTCAGCTCGCTCGCACAGGGCACCCCGCACAAGTCCCGCTCGGAGGCGAACGACGCGATGGTCGCCGCCATCACCGGCGTGTTCGAACAGTTCAAGGTCGACGCCACCGTCACCGGCTTCTCTCGGGGCCCCACGGTCACCCAGTACGAGATCGCACTCGGCCCGGGTGTGAAGGTCGAGCGCATCACGGCCCTGACCAACAACATCGCCTACGCGGTCGCCTCGAACGAGGTGCGCATCCTCGCCCCCATCCCGGGCAAGAGCGCGATCGGCGTCGAGATCCCGAACACCGATCGCGAGATCGTCACCCTCGGTGACGTCCTCCGTTCGCAGACGGCCGTGCAGTCCACGCACCCGATGACGATCGGTGTCGGCAAGGACGTCGGTGGCGGGTTCGTCGTGGCGAACCTCGCGAAGATGCCCCACCTGCTGGTGGCCGGCTCGACCGGCTCGGGTAAGTCGAGCTTCGTGAACTCGATGATCACGAGCCTGCTCATGCGCGCGAAGCCGTCGGACGTGCGGATGGTGCTCATCGACCCCAAGCGTGTCGAGCTGACCTCGTACGCGGGCGTGCCGCACCTGATCACGCCGATCATCACCAACCCCAAGAAGGCCGCCGAGGCCCTGCAATGGGTCGTGAAAGAGATGGACATGAGGTACGACGACCTCGCGTCCTTCGGATTCCGGCACATCGACGACTTCAACAAGGCCGTCGTCGCCGGCGAGATCACCCTCCCCGAGGGCAGTGAGCGGGTGCTCAAGCCCTACCCGTACCTCCTCGTCGTCGTCGACGAGCTCGCCGACCTCATGATGGTCGCGCCCCGCGACGTCGAGGACTCCATCGTCCGCATCACCCAGCTGGCCCGCGCGAGCGGCATCCATCTGGTGCTCGCCACCCAGCGGCCGAGCGTCGACGTCGTGACCGGCCTCATCAAGGCGAACGTGCCCTCGCGGCTCGCCTTCGCCGTCACGAGCGTGACCGACTCGCGCGTGATCCTCGATCAGCCCGGGGCAGACCGTCTCATCGGCCAGGGCGACGGGCTCTTCCTGCCCATGGGCGCGTCGAAGTCGCTCCGCGTACAGGGGGCATGGGTCAGCGAGAGCGAGATCGAGAAGGTCGTCTCGCACGTGACGAACCAGGCGCGGCCCGAGTACCGCGCCGATGTCGAAGCGGCCGTCGAGAAGAAGGAGGTCGATGCCGACATCGGAGACGACCTCGAGCTCCTCCTGGCGGCGGCCGAACTGGTCGTCTCGACACAGTTCGGGTCGACGTCGATGTTGCAGCGCAAACTGCGCGTCGGTTTCGCGAAGGCGGGTCGGCTGATGGACCTGCTGGAGTCGCGGGAGATCGTCGGCCCCTCGGAAGGTTCCAAGGCCCGCGACGTGCTGGTCACGAACGAGCAGCTGCCGGGCGTCCTCGCGCGGCTGCGCGGGGAGGACGCCCCGGAGCCGGCGCCTCAGCCGTCCGCCGAGCCGGCTGATCCGTATGGCGCCGATCCGCTCGAGGCTCAATACGAGGGCAAACCCGTCGTCCACGTGGACGAGGATGAGGACGCCTGGGGCCTGACCGGGCGAGAATGAGGACCATGACCGTTCCGCGCCAGCTTCCCAACGCCATCACGATCGTGCGCATCCTGTGCGCACCCGTCTTCCTGTGGATGTTGCTGGCCGACGCCGGTACCGACGGAGCGTTGCGGTGGGCGGCGGCGGTGCTCTTCGTCGTCGCCATCGCCACCGACGGCCTGGACGGGCACATCGCACGCAAGCACGACATCGTCACGGACCTCGGCAAGCTCCTCGATCCCATCGCCGACAAGGTCCTGACCGGCTTCGCCTTCGTGGGGCTGTCGATCCTCGGCGAGCTGCCGTGGTGGGTCACCATCGTCATCCTCGTGCGGGAGATCGGCATCACCGTCTACCGGTTCGTCGTCGTGAGCGATCACGTCCTGGCGGCGGCGTGGATGGGAAAGCTCAAGACCGTCGCCCAAGGGGTTGCGCTCTCCCTCGCCCTGCTCCCGCTGTGGACGGTGTTCGGTGACGGGGTCTTCTGGGTGAACGGGGTGACCATGGCGATCGCGTTGATCCTCACCGTGGCCAGCGGAATCGACTACATCGTCTCCGAGGTCCGCGCCTCGCGCCGCGCCCGGCTATGAGCGCGGCCGCGGCGCTGATCGACGCCCTTCGGCGCGGTGGCCTGAGCGTCGCCGGAGCGGAGTCGCTCACCGGAGGACTCCTGTGCGCCGAGCTGACCGCCGTACCTGGTGCGTCGGAGGTCGTCCGTGGCGGCGTGGTGGCGTACGCGACGGACCTCAAGTCGGGGCTACTCGGCGTCGATGCCGGACTGCTCGCGGAGGGGGGACCGGTGCATCCGGCGGTCGCGTCGGCGATGGCGGACGGTGTGCGGTACCGGCTGGATGCGGACGTGGGCATCGCGACCACCGGCGTGGCCGGCCCGACGCCTCAGGGCGGGGCTCCCGTCGGTCGCGTCTACATCGCCGTGTCGACGCCGCACATGCGGCGCGTCGAAAAGCTGACACTCCCGGGCGATCGCGCGGCGATCCGGGCCGAGAGTGTGCGGCGGGCGATCGACCTTGCCGCGTCGGTGCTGTGACCGGGATCGGGATCTCGCGCGACGTGTTCGACACCTTCGGGAATGTCTGGTGTTTCCCTTGGGTTACATTCGGTGATTCCCACCCAATGCAAAGTTGCCCGGACTAAGTTGATGACCACGGTGTTGTACTGTGGTGCACCCGGTGAAGCGGAATCAGGAGTGAGGAGGGGCCCGACATGATCCTTGTACGTCAGGAGATCGGGGAAGTCCTGCGGGACTTCCGTCAACAGAAGGGGCAGACCCTCCGACAGGTCGCCAGTCGCGCCAGCGTCGCGCTGGGCTACCTCAGCGAGGTGGAGCGCGGCCAGAAGGAAGCGTCGAGCGAGATCCTCGCGTCGTTGGCCGAGGCACTCGACATCCCGATTTCGACCATCATGCGCGAGGTGGGTGACCGCCTCTCGGTCCTCGAGGGACTGCAGACCTTCCCCGATGTGGTCCCCGACGACCTCGTCGCGTCGGTCGACGCCGAGTTGACCCTTCGGTGACACCCCTCCGGTACGGAGGTCGTCGTGCGACGAAGTGAATTCCGCCGCGCGGTCGACGACGAGTTCGGTGTGCGCGGAGGTGCGCTGTTGGACGATCTCGTGATTCCCGGCATCGGCGACCGCACCGCGACCGACGCGCTCGACGCGGGTGTGCCGCCTCGCGAGGTCTGGATCGCGCTGTGTGTCGAGATGGACGTGCCCGATGCGCGCCGCCACGGCGTCGGCAGGCTCGAGCCGCGACGCTAGACACGACACGCCGTGCGCCTCGAAGATCCGTTCGAATCGTGCCGTAGTGTTCTGCACACGGGTCGTCGCGATCCGCGTGTTCCCCGATACGGGGCGCTCCCCGGCTGATGTCGGAGGCCCTCCCTACCGTGGAACACGTCATCGAGACCGCCCCACGCCTTGTCGCAGCATCCGATCCGCCGGAGAAGAGCGCGACAGCCTATAGGCGACGGACCGCGAGCAGAAGGAGCACGCCATGCCATCACCCGCCGACCGCGAGAAGGCCCTTGAATCGGCCCTCGCACAGATCGACCGCCAGTTCGGCAAGGGGTCGGTCATGCGCCTCGGAAGCGACGAGCGCGCTCCCGTCGAGATCATCCCGACCGGCTCCATCGCCCTCGACGTCGCCCTCGGCGTCGGCGGACTGCCGCGTGGTCGCATCATCGAGATCTACGGTCCGGAGTCGTCGGGTAAGACGACGCTGACATTGCACGCCATCGCGAATGTGCAGCGCGCCGGCGGCATCGCCGCGTTCATCGACGCCGAGCATGCTCTCGACCCCGACTACGCCCAGAAGCTGGGCGTCGACATCGATGCGCTTCTGGTGTCGCAGCCCGACACCGGTGAGCAGGCACTCGAGATCTCCGACATGCTGATCCGTTCCGGCGCAGTCGACCTCGTCGTGATCGACTCGGTCGCCGCGCTGGTCCCGAAAGCCGAGATCGAGGGTGAGATGGGCGACTCGCACGTGGGTCTTCAGGCACGCTTGATGTCACAGGCCTTGCGAAAGCTGACGGGTGGGCTCAACTCGACCAAGACCACGGCGATCTTCATCAACCAGTTGCGTGAGAAGATCGGCGTCTTTTTCGGATCCCCCGAGACCACCGCCGGCGGAAAGGCGCTGAAGTTCTACGCGTCGGTGCGTCTGGACATCCGCCGTATCGAGACGCTCAAAGACGGTTCGGAGGCGGTCGGAAACCGTACCCGCGTGAAGATCGTCAAGAACAAGATGGCCCCGCCGTTCAAGCAGGCCGAGTTCGACATCCTTTACGGCGTCGGCATCTCCCGCGAGGGCAGCTTGATCGACTTCGGGGTGGAACACGGCATCGTGAAGAAATCGGGTGCGTGGTACACCTACGACGGCGAGCAGTTGGGGCAGGGCAAGGAGAACGCCCGCAACTTCCTGATCAAGAACGCCGATGTCGCCGCCGACATCGAAACGAAGATCAAGGAGAAGCTCGGTATCGGTCAGGTCCGCGCCGACGGTGCAGCCGACGAGCTGGCAGCCCGCCGCCCGGCCTGATGGTCCGGTTCATCGACGACGGGGGCGCGGATGCCGACGAGCATCTCGCCCCCGTCACCCCGCTGTTCGGCCGCGCTTCCGATGCCGTCCCCCCGGCACCGGCGCGCGATGGCGGCGGTGCGGATCGTTCGACCCGCGACGTGGCCGCCGGGTGGGATCGCACGTGGACATCCGACCCGGCCGTCGACGGCGGCCGCGCGCGGACGAAGTCGGGGCTGTCGCGGGAGCGTGCGGCGCCCGCGGGGCCCCCCGAGAGCGCCGACCAGGCTCGCGCCGCGGCCGAAAAAGAACTGTTGCGGAAGCTACGCGGCAAGCCGCTGTCGATCTCCGAGGCGCGTACGGTGCTCGGCGCACACGACGACCTGGATGAGAAGGCTGCGGCGGCGATCATCGACGCTGCCTGCCGCCGGGGGTACCTCGACGACGCAGCCCTCGCCGAGCACTTGATCCATCTCGCGGTAGACCGAAAAGGGCAGGGGAGGACCGCCATCGCGCTCGCGTTGCAGAAGCGACGTATCCCGCGGGACGTGATCGATGCGGCGTTGCAGGAGTTGCCCGACGACGATGCCGAACGGGCCATGGAGTTCGCGCGGACCAAGGCGCGCCAGCTCGACCGTGTCGAATCAGACGTGGCCCTCCGTCGGCTGGTCGGCCAGCTGTCCCGGCGCGGGTACAACGGATCGATTGCGATGGACGCCGCGCGGCGTGCACTCGCCGAACATCGTTCGGGTGGCGTCCGGTTCTCCTGAGGGTGCCGGACGCGGGTGGCGCACCCTTGTCGCGGGGTGCGCTCGTAGAATGAAGACATCATGTCCCTGCCCTCCTCCGCGCCGACCCTGATCGAACCGTCCCCGGCGGCCGTCGCCGCCGACGGCCGTGCCCGCACCTATGAGGTGCGCACCTTCGGCTGTCAGATGAACGTGCACGACTCCGAGCGACTGTCCGGTTCGCTCGAGAGCGCGGGCTACGTCAAGGCGGACAGTGGCGACGAACCCGACGTGGTCGTCATCAACACGTGCGCGGTGCGCGACAACGCCGCGGGCAAGCTGTACGGGACCCTGGGACACCTGAAGTCGCGCAAGGACCGCCACGAGGGCATGCAGATCGCCGTCGGCGGGTGCATGGCCCAGATGGATAAGCAGGCCGTCCTCGACAAGGCGCCCTGGGTCGACGTCGTGTTCGGCACCCACAACATGGGCTCTCTCCCGAACCTGCTCGAACGCGCCCGCCACAACGGTGAAGCCGAGCTCGAGATCCTCGAATCTCTCGATGTCTTCCCCTCCACCCTGCCCACCAAGCGCGACTCGATCTCCAGTGGTTGGGTGTCGATCTCGGTCGGCTGCAACAACACATGCACCTTCTGCATCGTGCCGAGCCTGCGCGGCAAGGAGAAGGACCGCCGGCCGGGGGACGTCCTCAACGAGATCCGGATGCTCGTCGAGGACGGGGCGATCGAGGTCACCCTCCTCGGGCAGAACGTGAACTCCTACGGTGTGGAGTTCGGAGATCGCCACGCCTTCGGCAAGCTCCTCCGCGCCGCCGGAGAGATCCCGGGCCTGGAACGAATCCGCTTCACCAGCCCCCACCCGGCCGCGTTCACCGACGACGTCATCGACGCGATGACCGAGACACCGAACGTGATGCCGCAGCTGCACATGCCCTTGCAGTCCGGTAGCGACCGTGTCCTCAAGGCGATGCGCCGCTCCTACCGCAGCGCGAAGTTCCTCGGCATCCTCGATCGGGTACGCGAGAGCATTCCGCACGCGGCGATCTCCACCGACATCATCGTCGGCTTCCCCGGCGAGACCGATGAAGACTTCGAGGAGACGCTGCGGGTCGTTGAGGCCTCGCGATTCGCCTCCGCCTTCACCTTCCAGTACTCGATCCGCGAGGGCACCCCGGCTGCGACGATGCCCGACCAGGTCCCCAAGGCCGTCGTGCAGGAGCGGTACGAACGCCTGGTCGCCCTCCAGGAGCGGATCAGCCTGGAGGAGAACCAGAAGCAGCTCGGACGCAACCTGCAGGTGCTCGTCTCCACCGGCGAAGGCAAGAAGGACGCGGAGACGCACCGACTCACCGGCCGAGCCGAAGACAACCGCCTCGTCCACTTCGAGGTCCCCGCAGGCTCCGACCTCCCGCGCCCCGGCGACGTGGTCTCGGTGGCCGTCACGCACGCCGCACCCTTCCATCTGATCGCCGACGCGCCGGACGGGGCACCCCTGCGTATCCGTCGCACGCGGTCCGGCGACGCGTGGGACCGTTCGCAGGCGGAGTCCTGCGGCGTGAGCTCGGACTCGTCGAGCGGCGGGCCTCGTGCGGTCTCGCTGGGCCTGCCGATCCTGCGCACCGGCAGGTGAACTCTCCGCGACTCTGGGTGGTCGCCGGTGCGACCGGCACCGGCAAGACGGCGTTCTCGCTGGATCTCGCCGAAGCCCTCATCGAGGACGGGCGACCCGCCGAGATCGTCAACGCCGATGCGATGCAGCTGTACCGCGGTATGGACATCGGCACTGCGAAGTTGCCCGTCGCGGAGCGGCGGGGGATACCGCACCATCTCTTCGACGTCCTGGATGTCACACAGGAGGCCGCGGTCGCGTGGTACCAGCCGACCGCTCGTGGCACGATCCAGGCGATTTTCGCGAGAGGGGCGGATGCGATCCTCGTCGGCGGATCAGGGCTGTACGTCTCCAGCGTCGTGTTCGACTTCCGCTTCCCGCCGCATGACCAGGAATTGCGTGCGCACCTGGAAGCAGAGCTGTCCCGACATGGTGCCGGCGCGTTGTTCCAACGGTTGCGCGAGCTCGATCCGGCCACCGCGGACCGTATCGACGCGCGCAACAGGCGTCGCGTCGTGCGTGCGCTCGAGATCGTGTTGCAGGGGGAGAGCACCCACGGCGCAGCCCTGCCTGAGGCGCCGACGTCGTGGCACCCGGACACCACGCTTCTCGGCGTCCACGTGGAGCGCGCCGAGTTGGTCGATCGGCTCGATCGACGCGTGGAGGCGATGTGGGAGGCGGGTCTCGTGGAGGAGGCCGCCAGGCTCCGCACACGAGGACTCGAAGACGGCGTGACCGCACGGCGTGCGATCGGGTACGCGCAGGCCCTCGCCCAGCTCGACGGCCGGGTCGACGAGGCCGAGGCGATCGCGCAGAGCCAAGCGCTGACGCGGCGGTATGCGCGCCGGCAGGTCTCATGGTTCCGCCGCTACGACGGCATCCGCTGGCTCGACCCGGCGCCGGGCGTCGCGCGCGGGGAGGTTCGTCGGATGAGTTCGGGCACGCCCGTAGACTGACATGCATGTCCCAGACCGTCGCGTTCACCAAAGGCCACGGAACCGGGAACGACTTCGTCGTGATCGCCGACCCGGACGGCGCCTTGGACATGACCGAGGACCATGTCGCCATCCTGTGCGACAGGCGCTTCGGGATCGGTGGTGACGGTCTCCTCCGTGTGGTCCGTTGCGCGGCGATCACCGAGGGCACGGATGCCGCGGCCTCCGGCGTCGAGTGGTTCATGGACTATCGCAACGCGGACGGGTCCATCGCCGAGATGTGCGGCAACGGAACGCGCGTGTTCGCGAAGTACCTCGCCGACGCCGGGCTGGCCATGATGGACGAGCCGCTGCGGATCGGCACCCGCGCCGGTGTCAAGACCCTGACGCGGAGCCCCCTCGGCTTCGAGGTCGACCTCGGTCGGTGGCGGGTCGACGACGAGGATGTCCTGGTGCGGGCGCGCGGCCTCGATGTGCCGCGGCCCGGTCAGCACGCCGACCTCGGAAATCCCCACGTGGTGGTCGCGCTGTCCTCCGCCGAGGAGCTCGACGGGCTCGATCTCACGGTGCCCCCCGTCCTCGATCCGGCCCCGCCCACCGGCGCGAACGTCGAGTTCGTCGTGCCGGAAGACCCCCTGGTGCACGAGGGCGTCGGACGTATCCGCATGCGGGTGTTTGAACGCGGGGTCGGGGAGACCCTCAGCTGTGGCACGGGCGTCGCGGCTGCCGCGTTGGCGGTGCGCCATTGGGCCGGCCCCGCTGCGCCCGAGCACTGGAGCGTGGAGGTCCCCGGAGGCCGGCTCGGTGTGCGACTGGTGCCGCACGCAGACGGCTCCCACGTGCTCCTGTCGGGGCCGGCGACACTGGTGTACACCGGCGAGATCACCCTCGCTTGATCCGCGCGCGTCGATCAGGCCGGTGGCCCGAGACGACGGACCTTGATCACGCGGAAACCCCGTCCGGTCGCCACACGGTGCACGCTGAAGCCGCGATCGAACGTCGATGCGAGCCAGCGCTGCAGCGAGTCCGAGCCCAGGTTGCGTGAGACGACCAGGTGGGCGTCCGACCGCTCGTCCAGACGCGGGATCCACGTCTCCAGGAGTCCATGGAGCTGATCCTTGCCGACTCGGATCGGCGGGTTGGACCGGATCGCGCGGAACGCGATGTGGTCGGGGACGTCCTCGGGGGTCACGGCGTTGACGTTGGTCAGTCCCAAGGCGTCGGCGTTGCGGCGGGTGAGATCGAGCGCCCGTTCGTTCACGTCGACGGCCCACACCGTCGTGTGCGGGGACTCCAGCGCCATGCTCAGCGCGATGGGCCCCCACCCGCACCCGATGTCCAGCAGATTCCCCCCCTGCGGAGGCAGGGGGGTGTTCGACAGCAGCACCGAGGTGCCGGTGTCGACGTGGTCCGGGCTGAACACCCCGCCGGCGGTCACGACCTCCACGTCGCGGCCGGACAGGGTCACGCGGATCGTGCGGAGATTCTCGGGACTGGCGGGGGTCGCCGTGAAGTAGTGGTCGCTCCCCATGAGGGATGAGCGTAGCGGAGCGCAGACGATCACGGGGAGCTAGAATTCACGGATGCCCGGTCGGAGCGGGAAACCGCTCCCAGGGGCGCCCCCACGGCCGCGAGGGATGCGACCGCACACGATGACGAAAGGCGAGGATGACCGACACCACCACTCCGCAGGGGTCCGACGACATGCCGGTGGACCCCGTCGATCGCGTGCTCTCGCGCGCAGGCGGACGGTCGGGGGTCACGGTCTTCTCCGGCGCGCAGGCGCTGCAGGATGTGCGCACCGCCGGCCGCACCGACGACGACGGGGAGCAATGGGACCGCGAGGATCGCGCGGCCCTCCGGCGCGTGCCCGGGCTGTCCACCGAGCTCGAGGACGTCACCGAGGTCGAGTATCGCCAGCTGCGCCTGGAGAACGTGGTGCTCGCCGGCGTCCACCCCCAGGGCGAACAGGAGGACGCCGACAACTCGTTGCGCGAGCTCGCGGCGCTCGCCGAGACGGCCGGTGCGGTCGTGCTCGACGGGGTGCTCCAACGGCGCCCCCACCCCGACCCGGCGACCTATCTCGGCAGGGGCAAGGCGGAGGAGTTGCGGGATCTGGTCGCCGCGCTCGGCGCCGATACGGTCATCGCCGACACCGAGCTCGCCCCCAGCCAGCGGCGTGCGTTGGAGGACGTCGTCAAGGTCAAGGTGATCGATCGCACCACGGTGATCCTCGACATCTTCAGTCAGCACGCGAAGAGTCGCGAAGGCAAGGCGCAGGTCGAACTCGCCCAGCTCGAGTATCTCCTTCCCCGGTTGCGTGGCTGGGGTGACTCGATGAGCCGCCAGGCCGGTGGTCAGGTCGGTGCCGCCGGTGCCGGAATGGGGTCGCGCGGTCCCGGCGAGACCAAGATCGAGCTGGACCGTCGTCGGATCCGCACCCGCATGGCCCAGTTGCGTCGCCAGATCGCGTCGTTCGCCCCCGCCCGTGCTGCCAAACGCGCCGAACGCGACCGGAACACCGTCCCCTCCGTTGCCATCGCCGGATACACCAACGCCGGGAAGTCCAGTCTGCTCAACCGCCTAACCAGTGCGGGAGTGCTGGTCGAGAACGCCCTGTTCGCAACGCTCGATGCGACCGTACGGCGGACGCAGACCTCCGACGGGCGCGTGTACACCTTCACCGACACGGTCGGGTTCGTCCGGAACCTCCCGCACCAATTGGTGGAGGCGTTCCGCTCGACGCTCGAAGAGGTCGGGGAGGCGGATGTCGTGCTGCATGTCGTCGACGGAGCGCACCCCGATCCGGCGGCACAGCTCGCGACGGTGCGCGACGTGATCGGCGACGTCGGTGCACGTGAGTTGCCCGAGCTCGTCGTGTTCAACAAGTCGGACCTCATCGACGACGACACCCGGTTGGTGCTCCGCGGACTCGAGCCCCAGGCGATCTTCGCCTCCTCCCGCACGGGGGAGGGCATCGAGGAGATCCGGGCGGCGATCGAGCGGATGCTCCCGCTGCCGCCCGTCGAGGTACGGGTGCTGGTGCCGTACGATCGCGGCGATCTCGTCTCGGCCGTCCACGAGACCGGCATCATCCTGTCGCAGGAGCACGTCGAAGACGGCACCGCCATCCACGCGCACGTCCCGGCGATCCTCGGCGCACGCCTCGCGCCGTTCCTCCGAGGCTGACCGGTCCGGGAGAGCCCGTGGCGGCGCGGAGCATCCTCAGCGCCGCAGCGGCACGGCGTGGACACCGGGTGTGTCGAAGCCGAAGACGGCGCCGAGGAAGGCGTACTCGGATTCGATCGCGTGCACGATCGTCTCCGCCCGCCGGAAGCCGTGGCCCTCGCCCTCGTAGAGCACATACGCGTGGGGAATCCCGCGCGCGGCGAGGGCGTCTCGGATCGCCTCGGACTGCGCCGGGGGGACCACGGCGTCCTCGGAACCTTGCAGCAGCAGCAACGGCGCCGAGAAGTGCTCGGCGTGCGTCAGGGGTGATCTGTCGAGGTAGAGGTGCTCCGCCTGGGGCAGCGGACCGATGAGCCCGTCGAGGTAGCGGGCTTCGAAGTCGTGGGTGTCTTCGGCCAGCGCGCGGGCGTCCCCGACCCCGTACCGTGAGATCCCGGCGCCGAAGACGTCGCCGGCGACCATCGCGCCCAGCACGGTCCAGCCGCCTGCGGACCCGCCGGCGATCGCGATGCGCGCGGGGTCGGCCAGCCCGCCTTCGATCAGCCCCTGCGCCGCGGCGATGACGTCCTGGACGTCGACGACGCCCCATTGGCCACGCAGTCGCTCGCGGTACGCGCGGCCGTATCCGGTCGAACCGCCGTAGTTCACATCGAGCACGCCGATGCCCCGACTGGTGAGGTAGGTGGTGCGTGCCGAGGCGACCGGCCCGACATGTGCGGTCGGCCCGCCGTGCACGAGCACGACGTACGGTGGGCGCTCGCCGTCGACCGCGACCACGTCGGGGTTCGTCGGCGGGTAGGCGAACGCGTACACCGGGCCCGAGGGGCCGTCCACCGCGACGGGTGTGGCTCGGGGCGTCCAGGCGTCGGGCCAGGGCAGGGAGGCCTCGCGGAGCGGGGAGACGGTGCCGCCGGTGGTGTCGACCACCCAGAGCCCCGAACCGCCCGTGGGGGCGGCGCCCGAAACGAGCGCCTTCGGGCCGCGGGCGTCTTCGACGACGACGCCCGACACCGCGGGCACCGGCAACGCCTCGGCGAGACCCGAGAGCGGATCGATCGCGACGACCTGGTCTGCGCCGTCCGTGCGCACCGCGACGATACGATCCCCCGCCACGGCGTACCAGGACAGACCGAGCACCCACAACCCGCCGCCGGTGTCGGCGTCGGCGGGTGAGAACGACGCGGTGGGGGCGGGGCCCCCCACGTGCCACCGCATGAGGTTCCAGCGCCCCGAGGCGTCGTCGGCGTACAGCAGCGTCTCGTCGTCGAGCCAGCGGGGTTGCAAGGCGGACCGGTCGCCGGTCACGGGCGCGGTCCACGTGCGGACCGCCCCGTCGTCGAGACGCCCCACGCGCACTTCCGCACGCTCCCACGGCATGTTCGGGTGGTCCCAGGCCACCCACGCGAGGTGAGTCCCATCAGGCGACAGCGCGGGCTGGGCGAGGAAGTCACTTCCGCCGACGAGGGGGATCACGAGGTCGGCGTCGGAGGCGGCCGATCCGTCGACGGGAACACGCACGATCGCTCGATCCGGCACACGGCGGCCGGGTCGGTGTTCCTCGCGCACCGCGAGCAGGGCGCCGTCGCGCCACACCAGACCGCCGTGGCGGACGTCGCCGGTCGCCGGCGTCAGCGGGCGCACCTCGCCGTCGACGACGGAGTAGATCCGCTGATCGCTCTTCTCGACGAAGTACAGCGTTCCGTCGTCGGCCGCCGCCCAGGCGCCGCCGCCGTACTCGTGGACGCCGCTCCGGGCGTTCCAGGGCTCGGGCAGGACATCCCGCACGGTGCCGTCGGCGCCGCGCCTTCGGACCGCGACACGGCCGGCTTGCTCCGGGACCGGCTCGCCCCACCACACGTCTTCGCCGACGAACCGTGCGCCGTCGATGCGCGACGAGGCGGCCGACGCTGCGGCTGCGGTGATCGGAGAGGGCCAGGAACCGTAGGGGAGTGCGGAGGTCACCTCCCCACCGTACGACGGGTGGGGAGGTGACCTCGATCCTCACTTCTCGGCGGGGACCGGACCGTCCTCGATCACGAGGGTGTCGACGTCGGAGTCGGCAGGCTCGTCGCCGACGACGACCTCCTCGACGACCTCGACCTGCTCGAGGACCGGGGCCTCGGCGGGATCCTTCTCGAGCAGGGATGCGATCAGCCACACGACCAGGGCGAGGACGACGACCAGCACGATGTCGCCGAAGGTCAGCGGGCGCAGCGCGAACAGGAGGATCACGGCGAGGACGAGGATCACCATGCGCACGAGCACACGCTGACGGCGCATCCACTCCCCGAATCCGCCGGTGTCCAGCCCGCGTCGGCGCAGGCCCACACGCGCGGAGGTCGTGAGCGATCCCGCGAGCGCGCGGACACGGCGGGCCGGGGCCCACCGACCGCTCAGCCACGCCGCGACCGCCACCACGACACCGAGGAAGGTCAGCACCGTCGCGGTGTCGCGCATCGCGCCGACCACGGTGTAGTAGATCGCCTCGAGTGTGCGTGCGGGGATCCCCAGGGACGGGGCGTTCAGGCTGAGCACGGCCGCTGCGCTGGTGAGAGCGACGGCAAGAAGTCCCGCACCGATCGTGATCGCCACGCCCACCCCCAGCAGCGCGGTCGAACGGCGGCGCGCGACCAGGACGCCGACGGCGGCCAGGCCCAGCGCGATGAACGGGATCCAGTAGCCGGCGGCGACGGCGATGTTGTAGATCGTGCCGACCAGGAGGAGGCCATCGGCCTGGACGATCACGATGGTCTGGTCGATCGTCGGGATCGATGAGGCCAATCCGAATCCCTGATCGCTCAACTGCGTCTTCAGCTCGTCGATGATCGGTCCGAGCTGGATGCCGAGCGCACCGGTGTCATCGATCGCGATCGCCGTCGTATCGTCACCGGTCGCCGCCGCGACGAGCGCGCGGTGGCTGGCGACCAGCGCGGTGCGCCACACCTGGGGGAACGCGTCGGACTGCACGACACCGGTGATCGCGGAGTCGATGAGGCCCTGCACACCCTGGACGGCGGGCTGGCGCAGCAGGTCCAGCGCCGACGAGGCCGTCGGCGGAAGATCGAGGCTCTGCACCCCGTCGATGACGTCGTTGGTGATCCCGGCGACGTCGACGGCCTCGTTCACCGCCGCGGATGCCTGGTCGATGACCAGCTGCTGGACGTCGGGATCGTCGGCGAGGGGCCCGAAGGTCTGCACGAACGCGTCCTCGCTCACCAGTTCGGCACGCGCCCACGTGCCCACCACCGACACCGGCACGAGGATCCCGGCCAGGACGATGCACACCGCGGAGATGAGCGCACGCCACCACCCGGTGCGGGCGACACGATCCGAGGGGACGGTCTCCGCGTCCGGAGGGTCGACGGATTGCGACCGCAGGTCGGCGTTCTCGGCCCGGAGGCGTTCGATCTCCGCGCGGAGATCGTCGATGTCTGTCGTGGGCATGGCGAGGCTCCCTAGGTTCGGTGAGCCCCATTCTGTCGGGAAGACGCCCCGCTTCGCACCTGCGGCCCCGATCAGACCGCGCGCATCACCGCGACGACCTTGCCCAACACGACGGCCTCGTCGCCGAGGATCGGCTCGAACGCCGAGTTGCGGGGCAACAGCCACACGTGTCCGTCCCGTTGCCGGAATGTCTTCACGGTCGCCTCACCGTCGAGCATCGCCGCCACGATGTCGCCGTTCTCGGCGGTGGGCTGTGAGCGGACGACGACCCAGTCACCGTCACAGATCGCGGCGTCGATCATCGACTCGCCGGACACCTTCAGCATGAACAGATCGCCCTTGCCCACCAGCTGTCGGGGGAGGGGGAACACCTCGTCGATCTGTTGGTCGGCGGTGATGGGCACGCCCGCGGCGATCCGCCCCACGAGCGGCACCATCGCGGCATCGCCGACCGGTGGCGTGGTGTCCGCCGGACTTTCGGTGCTCGCACCGGGCAGATCGATGAGCACCTCCATCGCGCGGGTTTTGCCGGCGTCACGGCGGAGGTAGCCGCTCAGTTCCAACTGGTTGAGCTGGTGGGTGACGCTGGACAGCGACTTCAGGCCCACCGCGTCGCCGATCTCCCGCATGCTCGGCGGGTATCCGTGGCGCGCGATCGAGCGCTGGATCACTTCGAGGATCGCGAGCTGCTTGTCGCTGAGGCTGCGCCGCCGCCGGGTCTGGGGTCGGGCGCGGCTCGTCGGCTCGGTCATCTCGTGCTCCTGTCTCGTCGTCCCCGCCGCGGTCTCCCGGCGTGAGGGGCACTGCTCTTCGAATGTCGGAGGTCGGTGGTGGGGTGTCCTCATCGAAACGGTATCCGCCCGTTTCGGGCACGGCCCGCAAGCAGTCCGCGTGTCGTGTTCGACGAAGATCCACCGTTCCGGTCCCTTGACAGTATAGAAACTCGAAGATAGCTTCGGAAGAGAGGTTCGCACCGGGTGCTCCCGGCCGAGTCCATCGGTGCGAACCTCTCCCCGAAGAAGGAGGAGAGATGACCGCGATCACCATCACGCCGCAACCCCGCACCCGCCTGCGCATGACCGCGCGCGGTCGCCGCGTGTTCACCGCACTCGCCGCCTTCCCGGTCGCCGCGTGCGTGGCCGTCGCGGTCATCAGCGGTGGCGGAGCGCTGGCTTCTCGCGACGCCGGCGCCGATCCCGCGTCCTTCTCGACCGTCGTCGTGGGCGCGGGGGACTCGCTGTGGTCGATCGCCGAGCGTGTCGCCCCGTCGAGCGATCCGCGCGACGTGATCGACGACATCGCACGACTGAACGCCCTCGACGGTGTGGCCGTCTCCGCGGGGCAGGAGCTGGCGATCCCCACGCGGTACACCGCCGACGGGCAGTGATCCCGCTCGCCCGACCGCACGTACCATGGGAGAGGTGACCGCTCGCCTCGACGACCTTCCCCTCCGCGACGATCTCCGCGGAATGACGCCCTATGGCGCCCCGCAGGCCCCTCTGCCGGTGGCGCTGAACGTCAACGAGAACACCCATCCTGTGCCCGACGAGGTCGCCGGGGACATCCTCGACTCGATCGCGCTGGCCCTGCGGGATGTCAACCGCTACCCCGATCGTGAGTTCCTCGCGCTACGGGAGGCCTTCGCCGAGTATCTGGGGGAGGGCATCACCGCCGACCAGATCTGGGCCGCCAACGGCTCCAACGAGGTGCTGCAGCACGTGCTGCAGGCTTTCGGCGGTCCTGGACGCACCGCGTTCGGCTTCGGACCGACCTACTCGATGTACCCCCTGCTGACCCGCGCAACGGGGGCGACCTGGGTCGCCGGCACGCGCGACGACGACTTCACTCTGACCCCGGAGTCCGCCGCGGCGCAGGTGGCTGAGATGGACCCCGACGTCATCTTCTTGTGCGCGCCGAACAACCCCACCGGTACCCCGATGCCCCTCGACGTCATCACCGCGGTCTACGACGCCAGTCGCGGGATGGTCGTGGTCGACGAGGCCTACGAGGAGTTCGCACCCCACGATGAGCCGTCCGCCGTCACCCTCCTGGGGGGCCGCGAACGGCTCATCGTCTCCCGGACGATGTCGAAGGCCTTCGCCTTCGCCGGTGCGCGCGTCGGCTATCTGGCCGCCGATCCCGCCGTCGTGGACGCGCTGCGGCTCGTCCGTCTGCCGTACCACCTCAGTGCACTCACCCAGGCGGCCGCCACGGCGGCGCTGCGGCACGCACCGGTCATGCTGGGTATGGTCGATGAGATCGTCGCGCAACGCGACCGCATCTCCGCGACGCTGGAGGCTCTGGGCTACCAGCCGCACCCGTCGTGGACGAACTTCGTGCTCTTCGGTGGTGTGGACGACCCCGCGGCGACCTTCCGGGCGCTCTTCGACCGCGGCATCCTCATCCGCGACGTCGGGATCGCCCACCACCTCCGCGTCACGGCGGGGACCGAGGCCGAGACGACGGCGTTCCTCGATGCGTTGGCCTCGTTAGGATCGAAGTCATGACCCGAACCGCTTCGCTCTCGCGTTCGACCAGCGAGTCGACGGTCGAGCTGCAGCTCGACCTCGACGGCACCGGCCGCAGCAGCATCGACACGTCCGTGCCGTTCTACGATCACATGCTGACGGCGTTCGCGAAGCACTCGCTCACCGACCTCACGGTGCGCGCGTCGGGTGACACCGACATCGATGCCCACCACACGGTCGAGGACGTCGCGATCGTCCTCGGGCAGGCGATCCGGCAGGCCCTGGGCGACAAGGCCGGGATCAGTCGCTACGGCGACGCGCTCGTCCCGCTCGACGAGGCGCTCGCGCAGGCCGTCGTCGACATCAGCGGTCGTCCCTACCTTGTGCACAGCGGGGAACCGGCCGGGTTCGAGCACCACCTGATCGGCGGTCACTTCACCGGATCACTCGTACGCCACACCTTCGAGGCGCTGAGCTTCCAGGCCGGCTTGACGGTGCACGTCCGTGTGCTCGGCGGACGTGACCCGCACCACATCGCCGAGGCGGAGTACAAGGCGTTCGCGCGCGCGTTCCGCCAGGCGAAGTCGCTCGATCCGCTCGTAGAGGGCGTGCCGAGCACCAAGGGTGCTCTGTGACCGATCGGCCCGTCGTCGCGGTCCTCGACTACGGATCGGGAAACGTCCACTCCGCGGTCAAGGCGCTGGTCGCCGCGGGCGCCGACGCGCGACTGACCTCCGATCGCGCACTGGTGCAGGACGCCGACGGACTCGTGGTCCCCGGCGTCGGCGCGTTCGAAGCGGTGGTGACCGCGCTCCGCGCGCAACGCGGCGACGAGCTCATCGGACGGCGCCTGGCCGGCGGGCGGCCGGTGCTCGGGATCTGCGTGGGTATGCAGGTGCTCTTCGAGAGCGGCGTCGAGCGGGGAGCCGGCACACCCGGTCTGGGGGAATGGCCCGGATCCGTGACCGAGCTGGATGCACCCGTGCTCCCGCACATGGGCTGGAACACCGTGCGGGCGGGGGAGGGGAGCACTCTCTTCCGCGGACTGGAGGATGAGCGCTTCTACTTCGTGCACTCCTATGCGGCCCAGCACTGGACCATGCAGACCCAGCGCCCCTTCGCCGAACCGGTCCTCACATGGAGCGAGCACGGCGTGCCGTTCCTCGCCGCGGTGGAGAACGGGCCGCTGTCGGCGACGCAGTTCCACCCGGAGAAGTCGGGGGAGGCGGGCATCCGTCTGCTCGCCAATTGGATCGACGGGCTTCCGAAGACTAACCTCTGAATCCGTGCCTGCGCCCGGACGCCCCGATCCGGCGCCGAGACGCGCGAGGAGCTATGAACGATTTCGCATCAACCCCCCAGCTGGTCCTGCTTCCCGCGGTCGACGTCGCAGGCGGGAAGGCCGTTCGCCTGACGCAGGGCGAGGCCGGATCGGAGACCAGCTACGGTGATCCGGTCGACGCGGCCACCGACTGGGCGCGCCAGGGTGCGCAGTGGATCCACCTCGTCGACCTCGACGCGGCATTCGGGCGCGGCAGCAACGCGGGTGTGATGCGCAAGGTGATCAAGTCGGTGCGCGGCGTGCAGGTCGAGCTCTCCGGCGGCATCCGTGACGACGCATCCCTCGAAGCCGCCCTCGAAAGCGGGGCCTCGCGCGTCAATCTCGGTACGGCTGCGCTAGAGAACCCCGAATGGGCGGCGGATGTCATCGGCCGCTACGGCGACCTGATCGCCGTCGGTCTCGACGTGCGCGGGACGACCCTGGCCGCACGCGGCTGGACACGGGACGGCGGGGACCTGTGGACGGTGCTCGATCGGCTCGAGGCCGCCGGCTGCAGCAGGTACGTCGTCACCGACGTCACCAAGGACGGCACGCTCCAGGGCCCGAACACCGACCTCCTGCGCGAAATGGTCACCCGCACCCCGAAGCCGGTGGTCGCCTCCGGGGGGATCTCCAGCCTGGACGACATCGCGGCACTACGCGAGCTCGTCCCGCTGGGTGTCGAGGGTGCCATCGTCGGAAAGGCGCTCTACGCGGGGAACTTCACCCTCGCCGAGGCACTGGATGTCGCCGGACGCTGACCGGTCGGGTCCCGCAGGCGCCGCCGATTCGGCCGGTGTCCCCTGGGAAGGACGCAGCTTCTCGAGCAACCCCCACGCCGCC
This sequence comes from Microbacterium aquimaris, assembly GCF_039531285.1. Lineage (NCBI taxonomy): Bacteria > Bacillati > Actinomycetota > Actinomycetes > Micrococcales > Microbacteriaceae > Microbacterium > Microbacterium aquimaris. Next base: position 2,036,212 of record NZ_BAAAPT010000001.1, read on the forward strand.
GACGACGGACGTGCCGATCCTGGGCTGGAGCGCGCACTGCGTGCCTTCCGATCGGGTGACGGCGACGAGGTCGCCGTGGTTGACGCGTACCGCGACGCCCGCCTGCTGATCCCGCTGATCGCCCAGAAGGGCGAGGGCGACGACGAGACCGTCGGTGCGCACGGCCTGCCCGTCGACAAGACGCAGGAACTGTCCATCGTCACCGTGGCGGCCCCGGACGGCCGCCACGTCCTGCCCGTGTTCACCTCGGTCGAAACCATGCGGACGTGGGACGCGCAGGCGCGACCGGTCCCCGCCGACGGGGTGCGGACCGCGCTCGCGGCATCCGCGGACGACACCGATCTCATCGTCGTCGACCCCGGATCGGAGACGGAGTTCGTCATCCGTCGCCCCGCCGTGTGGGCGATCGCGCAGCAGCAGGCCTGGGAACCCAGTCACCGTTCGCCGGAGGTCGCGGCCGGTCTCCACGAGAGCATCGGCGGAGAACTCGCCGTCATCGACGTGACCCTCGAGCCGGGCGATCCGCTCGCCCGCGGTCGCGGTCCCGAACTGATCGTCCGGTTGCACCTCGCCGCGGGACTCGATCAGACCCAGCTCGACGCGGTGCTCGCGCGCCTGTCGAAGCGGTGGGCATCCGATGACCGTGTGGCCGTCCTGGTGGATTCGCTGGCGGTCAAGCTCGTACGTTCCGAGCCGCTCAGCTGACCGGGCCGGTCCACTTCTCGCCCGGCCCCTTGCCGATGGGGTCCGGAATCGTCGATGCCTCGCGGAAGGCGAGTTGGACAGAGCGGAGCCCGTCGCGCAACGAGCGGGCGTGCATGTCGCTGATCTCGGGTGCCCCGGCGGTGATGAGCCCGGCGAGGGCGTTGATGAGCTTCCGCGCCTCATCGAGGTCTCTCTGCGTGTCGGGGTCGTCCGCGAGGCCGACCTTCACCGCGGCCGCACTCATCAGGTGCACCGCCGCGGTGGTGATGATCTCCACCGCGGGGACGTCCGCGATGTCGCGCGTGGCCGACTCGGCGGCGGCCTCTTGGGTGTCCCATCGGGCGTGACGTTCGTCGTCGGCGTGGCCGTGGTCGGGGGGAATCGTGGACACGTGGTGCTTTCTGGTAGACTTCAGCGGGCTTCAGAGCCGCGTGCTCTGAAACGAAAGAGGATCACATCCCACCCGCGCTTGCCGCTCCAGGCTACCGGGTCCACGCACTCCCTCCCGTCGGGTCGCCGACGGAAGAGAACCCGGCGAGACGTCCGTCCGCCGCGGGTGGGTGCACGATTTCGGCGCAGGGACGTCGCGTCGGGTGGAATGGGGACTCTTCCGCCCGCGACACACCGTGTCGCGGTGGCCATCACCCGCACGAAGAGGAGTTCCGCATCAGCGATCCCCGCACCAACGACCGCATCCGCGTGCCTGAGGTCCGTCTCGTCGGACCCAACGGCGAGCAGGTCGGCGTCGTCCGCATCGAGGTTGCTCAGCGTCTGGCTCAAGAGGCGGATCTCGACCTGGTCGAGGTCGCGCCCAACTCCAAGCCTCCCGTGGTCAAGATCATGGACTACGGCAAGTTCAAGTACGAGGCTGCTCAGAAGGCCAAGGAAGCGCGTCGCAATCAGGCGAACACGGTCCTCAAAGAGGTCCGCTTCCGTCTGAAGATCGAAGCGCACGACTACATCACCAAGCTCAAGCGCGCCGAGGGCTTCCTGCAGGCCGGCGACAAGGTCAAGGCGATGATCCTGTTCCGTGGCCGTGAGCAGTCGCGTCCCGAGCAGGGTGTACGTCTGCTCCGCAAGTTCGCGGAAGACGTGGCCGAGTTCGGCACCGTCGAGGTCAACCCGACCCAGGACGGCCGGAACATGACCATGGTGATCGCCCCGCACAAGAACAAGTCGGAGGCCAAGGCTGAGCAGAACGCCCAGCGTGCGGCGAACAAGGAAGCCTCTCGCGCGTCGCGCGCCGCGGGCGACGGCGACGCCGCACCGGCGAAGTAACGCCCCACAGACTCCCGCCGTGGCGGGACCCCGTTCCCGCCCGAGCGGGAAATGACACCGAAGGAAGAAACATGCCGAAGCAGAAGACCCACTCGGGTGCCAAGAAGCGCTTCAAGATCACCGGCAGCGGCAAGCTCAAGAAGCAGCAGGCCGGTATGCGCCACAACCTCGAAGGCAAGTCGAGCCGTCGCACCCGCCGCCTGAACCAGGACCAGGTGCTCTCCAAGGCCGACACCAAGGGCGCCAAGAAGCTTCTCGGCCGCTGACGCGGCCCGCGCACGAATAGGAACGAAACACAATGGCAAGAGTCAAGCGGGCCGTCAACGCCCACAAGAAGCGTCGCGTCATCCTCGAGCGCGCCTCCGGTTACCGGGGTCAGCGTTCGCGTCTGTACCGCAAGGCGAAGGAGCAGGTCACCCACTCGCTCGTCTACGCGTACCGCGACCGTCGCAAGCGCAAGGGCGACTTCCGTCGTCTGTGGATCCAGCGCATCAACGCCGCGAGCCGTCAGCACGGGATGACCTACAACCGCTTCATGCAGGGCCTCGGCCTCGCGGGCGTGCAGGTCGACCGTCGCATGCTCGCCGAGCTGGCCGTCAACGAGCCGAACGCGTTCGCGTCGCTCGTCGAGACCGCCAAGAAGGCGCTGCCTGAGAACGTCAACGCCAAGAAGTCGGCGTAAGTACCGTCTCTCGAAAGGGCGTCCTCCTCCGGGAGGGCGCCCTTTCGGCATCCCGGTTCGTCACGAACTGCATGCGGCGGTCGGAGATCCGCCCCGATGTCGGATGATCGAACCGAAATCCTCCGACATCGGCGTGATTCTCCGACGTTCGCCGGGCGCCCGGATGTGCGGGGGCGAAGATCGGGATGTGGTCGGGCCTAGACTGGGGGCGTGCTCGAGAACCCCCGGTCGCCACGCGTGCGCGCCGTGGCCAAACTCACCAAGCGCAGTGCGCGCAGGGAGACCGGGCTCTACCTCCTGGAAGGGCCGCAGGCGGCACGCGAAGCGCTCGCGCACCAGCCGAATACGCTCGTGGAAGTCTTCGCGACGTCGGCCGCGCTCGAGAAGCACGCCGACATCCGTGAGGCCGCCGCGGCGGCACAGATCGATCCGATCCTGACCACCGATGCCGTCCTGGATGCCATGGCCGACACGGTCACGCCGCAGGGCATCGTCGCCGTCGCGCGCCAGGCGCCCACTTCGATCCGCGAGGTCTTCGCCTCCGGCCCCCGCCTGGTGGCGGTGTGTGAGGAGGTGCGGGACCCGGGGAACCTCGGCACGATCATCCGCGCCGCCGACGCCGTCGGTGCAGACGCGGTGATCCTCACCGGCAACACCGTCGACCCGTATCACCCGAAGGTCGTGCGATCGACGACCGGATCGCTGTTCCATCTTCCCATCGCCGTCGGCGCGCACCTCGAGAACGTCGTCCGACTCGCGCACGAGGCCGGGGTGAGGGTCGTGGCGGCCGACGTCGGGGGAGAGGACTTCCTCGACAGCCGCGACCTGCTCGCCGAGCCGACCGCGTGGGTGTTCGGCAATGAGGCCCGCGGACTGCGGGAGGATGCGGTGTCGTTGGCGGATGTGTCGATGCGTCTGCCGATCTACGGCCGGGCGGAGTCGCTCAATCTGGCCACCGCCGCCAGCGTCTGTCTCTACGAAACGGCCTTCGCGCAGCGCGCGAAGTGAGCCATTTGACCAGTCGCGCTCGATCACAGCTCGGTTAAGGTCGCGCACAACCCCTGGAGCGTCGATGCTCGCGGGGCTATGTTCAGGCCATGACGACATCCGATGCCTCGCCGGCGGCCCGTACGTCGAACATCAACGTTCGACGGGGTGAACCGCTCGTCGTCATCGAGCACGTCGACAAGCACTTCGGCGACCTGCACGTGCTCCGCGACATCAACACGGTCGTCAACCGCGGCGAGGTCGTCGTGGTCATCGGGCCGTCGGGATCGGGCAAGTCGACCCTGTGTCGGGCGGTGAACCGCCTCGAGACGATCGATTCGGGGACGATAGCCATCGACGGCGTGCCCCTCCCGGAGGAAGGCCGTGCGCTGGCGAAGCTGCGTGCGGACGTCGGGATGGTCTTCCAGTCCTTCAACCTGTTCGCCCACAAGACCGTGCTCGAGAACGTCACGCTGGGACCGATGCGGGTGCGCGGTGTGAAGAAGAAGGACGCGGTGAAGAAGGCGACGGAACTTCTGGACCGCGTCGGCGTCGCCGATCAGGCCGCCAAAATGCCCAGCCAGCTCTCCGGCGGGCAACAACAGCGCGTCGCGATCGCGCGTTCGCTGGCGATGAACCCCAAGCTCATCCTCCTCGACGAGCCCACCAGCGCGCTCGATCCCGAGATGATCAACGAAGTCCTCGACGTGATGGTGGGGTTGGCCCAGGAGGGTATGACCATGATCGTCGTCACGCATGAGATGGGATTCGCACGCAAGGCCGCAGACCGCGTGTTGTTCATGGCCGATGGAGCCATCGTCGAAGAAGCCGCACCCGAGCAGTTCTTCACGAACCCCCAGAGCGAGAGGGCCAAGGACTTCCTGTCCAAGATCCTCGAGCACTGAAAGGCCCGCCCCGCGTCGCGGGGCGGGAATCGAGAAGAGGTCGCTCCGGCGGCCGAACACAGCAAAGGACGAGACATGAAGCGAGCGAGACTCCCTCTCATCGCGCTGGCCGCGGCCGGCGCCCTGGCGCTGACCGCCTGTGGCGGAGGAGACGACACATCCGGTGACGACGCGGCGGTCGAACCCGCCGAAGACGTGATGTTCGAAGAGGGCACCACCATGGCGGCGCTCAACGAGGCCGGCACGATCACGATCGGGACGAAGTTCGACCAGCCGTTGTTCGGTCTGGTCGGTCCCAGCGGGGACCCGGAAGGCTTCGACGTCGAGATCGGCAAGATCATCGCCGCGCAGCTCGGCATCTCCGAGGAGAACATCGAGTGGGTGGAGACCGTGTCGGCCAACCGTGAGCCGTTCATCGAGAACGGCCAGGTCGACATCGTGGTCGCCACGTACACGATCAACGACGCCCGCAAGGAGGTCGTGTCCTTCGCGGGGCCGTACTACATGGCCGGTCAGTCGATCCTCGTGCTCGCCGACAACGAGGACATCACCGGCGAAGAGGACCTCGTCGGTCAGCCGGTGTGTTCGGTCACCGGGTCCACGCCGGCGGCGATGCTCGAGGAGATCGGGGCCGAGCCGGTGTTGACCGACACGTACTCGAACTGCCTGGAACCGTTGCGCAACGGCCAGGTCGTGGCCGTCTCGACCGACAACGTCATCCTCGCCGGGCTCGCCGCCCAGAACGAGGGCGAGTTCAAAGTCGTCGGTGAACCGTTCACCGACGAGCCCTACGGCATCGGGCTCGCGCTCGACGACACCGATTTCCGGATGTGGATCAACGACGTCCTGGAGGAGTCGTACGCGGACGGTAGCTACGAGCAGGCGTGGAACGACACCGCCGGCACGGTTCTGCCGTACGTCGAGCCGCCGACACCCGACCGCTACTGAGATCGATGAGGGGTGCCCCGCACCGTGCTGCGGGGCACCCCTGACCACCTGACAGGAGGACCGATGGAGCAGCTCTGGTCGTTGATGCCCGAGTTCTGGGAGGGATTCCGGGTCACTCTGCTGTTGCTGGTCGTCTCGGGAGTGCTCGCGCTCATCCTGGGGACCGCCATCGCGGCGATGCGGATCTCTCCCGTTCCGGTGTTGCGCGGATTCGCCGCGGCGTGGACCGAGATCGCACGCAATACGCCGTTGACCCTCGTGTTCTTCTTCACCGCGTTCGTCATGCCCATGCTGGGGGTGCGGGCGCCATACCTGCTCCTGGCCTTCGTCGCACTCACCTACTACACGTCGCCGTTCGTGGCCGAAGCCCTTCGCTCCGGCATCAACGGCGTGCCGGTCGGTCAGGCAGAGGCCGCCCGCAGCATCGGGCTGGGCTTCCGTCAGACCGTCTCTCTCGTCGTCCTCCCGCAGGCGTTCCGGATGACGGTCCCGCCGCTGATCAACGTCTTCATCGCGCTCACCAAGAACACGTCCGTCGCGGGCGGGTTCTTCGTCGTCGAACTCTTCGCCACGACGCGTCAGCTCGCCAACGACAACGGCAACCTCGTGATCCAGATCCTCCTCGTCGCGGCGGCCCTGTACCTCATCATCACGGTCCCGCTCGGATTCGCCGCGGGCCAACTCGAGAAGCGATGGGTGGTGGCACGATGAGCGGATCGAGTGTCCTCTTCGACGCGCCCGGGCCCAAGGCCCGCCGGAACTCCCTGATCGTCTCGATCGTCGCGGCCGTCCTGCTGACCGGGCTCGCCGTCTGGGTGTACCTGATCCTCGCCGCGCCCCGTCAGTCCGGCGGGATCACCCTCCCCGGGATGTTCGACGGGAGCCGATGGGACATCTTCGCCGACCCCGAAGTGTGGCAGTTCATCGGGCGAGGCGTCCTGGCGACCCTGCAGGCCGCGGCCGTCGCCGCCGTGGGCGCCGTGGCCCTCGGCGTCGTCTTCTCCCTCCTGCGCAGCTCCGAGTATGCCTGGGTCCGGGTGCCGACCGCGTGGCTGTTGGAGTTCTTCCGCGGCATGCCCGTGCTGCTGATGATGCTGTTCATCCTCCTCGTCGCATCGACCGGGGCCTTCTGGGCGGTCGTGATCGCCCTGATCATCTACAACGGCACGCTCATCGGCGAAGCACTGCGCTCAGGACTCGCGGCACTTCCGCGGGGACAGCGCGAAGCCGCGTTGAGCGTGGGAATGCGGTACTTCCAGTCCAAGATCCTCGTGGAGTTCCCCCAGGCGTTCCGCCAGATGCTGCCGATCATCGTCGCCCAGCTGGTGGTGTTGCTGAAGGACACCTCGCTCGGGTACATCGTCGGCTACAACGAGCTCATCCGCACGACGATGAACAACCTCGGGAGCTTCTACGGCAACCGCTACATGTTCTCCCTGTTCGTGGTGACCCTGGGGCTCTACCTGGCGATCAACCTCTCCCTGTCTTGGTTCGCCCGATGGCTCTCGCGGCGGACCGCGTCCGGGGGCGGGAAGGTGAAGAAGGCCGGGTCGACTCCGGATGACCCGGACCAGGCGCTCCTGGTCGCCGAGGCCAAGGCGAAGGCGATGCAGTCGCATCGTCGGTGACGGGCCGGCCGGTCGGTCGGTGCGGCGCACGTCGGTAGACTCGTCTCTCGTGTCCGACGAGGCTTCCCCCGAGATCACCCCCGAGGCGGTGGAGACCGCGGTGAACGCCGCGCTGTCCGCCATCGCCGAGGCATCCGACTCCGCCGAACTGAAGGCCGTGCGCGCCGCGCACGCCGCCGAAGGTTCGACGCTGGCCCGCCTGAACGCGCGCATGCGCGACGTGCCGAAGGAGAAGAAGGCCGAGTTCGGCAAACTCCTCGGCCAAGGGCGCGGTCGCGTGTCGCAGGCCCTCGCCGCGCGTGAGGAGGAGATCGCCGCAGCCGAGACCGCCGCCCGTCTGGAGGCCGAGCGCGTCGACATCACCGCCGTGCCCCGCCGTGCACGCACCGGCGCGCGGCACCCGCTTACCCTCCTGCAGGAAGAGATCTCCGACGTCTTCGTCGGTATGGGGTGGGAGATCGCCGAGGGCCCCGAGCTCGAGCACGAGTGGTTCAACTTCGACGCGTTGAACATCGCGCCCGACCACCCGTCGCGCCAGATGCAGGATTCTTTCTACGTCGACCCGGTCGAGCGGCACCTCGTGATGCGCACCCACACCAGTCCGGTGCAGATGCGCTCGATGCTCGAGCGCGACATCCCGATCTACGTGCTCTCACCCGGCCGCGTGTACCGCGCCGACGAGTTCGACGCCACCCACCTGCCGGTGTTCTCGCAGTTCGAAGGGCTCGTCGTCGACCGCGGCATCACGATGGCCCACCTGAAGGGCACACTCGACCACATCGCGCGCGTGCTGTTCGGCGACGAGGCGAAGACGCGGATGCGCGCGAACTATTTCCCGTTCACCGAGCCGTCGGCCGAGTTCGACCTGTGGCACCCCACCTTCAAGGGCGGCGCCCGGTGGATCGAGTGGGGCGGGTGCGGGATGGTCAATCCCAACGTGCTCCGCGCGGCGGGGATCGACCCCGAGGAGTACTCGGGCTTCGCGTTCGGAATGGGCTTCGAGCGGACGCTGATGTTCCGCAGCGATGTGAAGGACATGCGTGACATGGCCGAAGGCGATGTCCGTTTCAGCGAGCAGTTCGGAATGGTGGTCTGATGCGCGTCCCCCTGTCATGGCTGCGTGAGTACGTCGATGTCCCCGACGAGGCCACACCCGAGGACATCCTCGCGGCGCTGGTCTCGGTCGGGTTCGAGGAAGAAGACGTCCACCGCTTCGAGCTGACCGGCCCGATCGTGGTCGGCGAGGTCCTCGAGTTCGCCGAGGAACCGCAGAAGAACGGCAAGACCATCCGCTGGTGCCAGGTGGACGTCGGCGACGGCGTGCGTGGGATCGTGTGCGGCGCCGGCAACTTCTTCGCCGGCGACAAGGTCGTCGTGACCCTCCCGGGATCGGTGTTGCCCGGGCCGTTCCCGATCGCCGCCCGCAAGACCTACGGACATGTGTCGGACGGGATGATCGCTTCGGCCAAGGAACTCGGCCTCGGCGAGGAAAGTGATGGAATCCTCCGGCTGGTCGAGCTGGGTCTCGACGCCCCCGCCGGCACCGACGCGATCGGCCTGCTGGGCCTGGACGACGTCGCGGTCGAGATCAACGTCACACCCGACCGCGGCTACGCGCTGTCGCTGCGCGGTGTCGCGCGGGAGTATTCGCACGCCACGGGCGCGGAATTCCGCGACCCCGCCGTCCGCGACGAGGTCGATGTGCGCATCGACCGGCGCGAGTTCCCGGTGACCGTCGACGACCATGCGCCGGTACGCGGTCGCGTCGGCGCGAGCGCGTTCGTCGCCCGCGTCGTCCGTGATGTCGACCCGACCAAACCCACTCCTTCGTGGATGGTCGCGCGGCTCACCCTCGCCGGTGTGCGGTCGCTGGGCATCCTGATCGACATCACCAACTACGTCATGCTCGAACTGGGCACACCCATCCACGGCTACGACCTCGACGCACTCACCGGCGGCATCACCGTCCGTCGTGCGGTCGCGGGCGAGAAGCTCCAGACCCTCGACGGCAAGGTGCGAGAGCTCGATGTCGAGGATCTGTTGATCACCGACGATTCCGGACCGATCGGCCTGGCCGGCGTCATGGGCGGCGGCACGACCGAGATGGGCGAGGCGACACGCAACGTGCTCGTCGAGGCCGCGGTGTTCGAGCCCGTCACGATCGCCCGCACGGCGCGCCGGCACAAGCTCCCCAGCGAAGCCTCGCGTCGCTTCGAGCGCGGCGTCGACCCGGCGCTTCCCCACGTGGCCGCTCAGCGCGTGGTCGACCTCATGGTCGAGCTGGCGGGGGGTACCGACGACCGCGTGGGCGGCGCCCTCGACTCAGACATCGCACGCACCTCCATCGACCTTCCGCGCGGGTTCGTCCCCGGCCTCATCGGCGTGGAGTACACCGATGACGAGATCGTCGCGTCGCTCGAGATGATCGGGTGCGGCGTCACGACGACCGAGCGCGGATGGACCGTCGTCGCGCCGACCTGGCGCCCGGACCTCACCGACCCGTGGACGCTCGCGGAAGAGGTCGCCCGGATCACGGGCTACGACCGCATCCCGTCTCAGTTGCCGCTACCGCCCTCGGGGCGGGGGCTGACGGCGGCCCAGCGGGGGCGCCGTCGCGTCGCGAACGCGCTCGCTGCCGCCGGATACGTCGAGACCCCGTCGTTCCCCTTCACCACCGAAGAGCAGAACGATCTGCACGGCTCGGCCGACGGCGAACACCTGCCGAGCATCAAACTCGCCAATCCGCTCGACGGTCAGTCACCTTATCTGCGCCGCTCCCTCGTGCCGGGTCTGGTCCAGGTCGCGCACCGGAACGTGTCCCGCGGCCTCACCGACCTGGCCGTGTTCGAGACCGGCACCGTCTTCCTGCCGCGTGCGGGCGTGGCGTACGGCACCGCCCACGTTCCGCCGCCCGCCGTGCGTCCGTCGGCGGCCATGCTCGCCGAGCTCGATGACGCGATCCCGCCGCAGCGTCGCCACGTCGCGGTGCTGCTGACCGGGTCGCTGGTCGCGAAGCAGCCGGGGGAGCCGGCCCGCGCAGCCGATGTCGCCGACGCGCTCGATGCGGTGCGCACGATCGCTCTTGCCGCGGGTGTCGAGATCGACGTGGTCCAAGACACCCGGGCCGCTCTGCACCCCGGCCGTACCGGCACGCTCCGGGTGCGCGGGGAGATCGTCGGGTACGTCGGGGAACTCCTCCCGGCGGTCGCCGCCGAGGCGGCGCTGCCCGGCCGAGTCGTGGTGGCCGAGCTCGACCTCGACCGCGTGCTCGAGCTGGCGGGGGACCGCGTGGTCGCCGATTCCCTGTCGACCTATCCCGCGGCCACGCAGGACGTCTCCCTCGTCGTCGCGGCGGACGTACCGGCCGGTGAGGTCGCCGCGGCCGTGCGCGAAGGATCGGGTGAGCTGCTCGAGGACCTCCACCTGGTCGATGACTATCGCGGCCCGGGCATCACGGAGGGCACGAAGAGTCTCACCTTCGCGTTGCGTTTCCGTGCGGCCGACCGGACGCTGACCGCGGCGGAGGCGACAGAGGCGAAACTCGCCGGTGTCGCCGTCGCCGAGCAGCGCCACGGCGCCGCGATCCGCGACTGAGACCGATCCGAGAGGCCGCCGATGTCGTCGTTCCTGTACCGAGTCGGCCGCTTCTCGGCCCGGCGGCGATGGTGGGTGATCGCCTTCTGGCTCGTCCTCGCGCTCGGAGGCGGTGCACTGTCGAACGCGTTGGGCGGGCAGCTGCAGAGCTCGTTCGAGATCCCCGGCACGCAATCGCAGAATGCGCTGGACACGCTGGAGCAACGGTTCCCCCAACTCAGCGGCGCGAGCACCCGCATCGTCGTCGCGACACCCGACGGCACCGACATCTCCTCCGACCAGGACCTGATCACCTCGGCATGTGAGGACGTCGCGTCGATCGAGGACGTCGCGGTGGTGCAGTGCCCGTACGACATGGCCGCGTCGGGGGCGACGCCGGCGTCGTCGGGGAACACCACCCAGATCTCCGACGACGGGTCGATGGTCTACATCACCGCCGACCTCACGGTCTCGTCGGCGCAGATCAGCGACGACCTGGAAGACCAGATCGAATCCGCGATGAAGCCGGTCGTCGATGCGGGTCTGCAGGTCGCGTACTCGGGTCTTCCCGCGACGGCCGCGTCCGGGGTCGACTGGACCGAGGTCGTCGGCCTCGGCATCGCCTTCCTCGTGCTCGCGGTCACCTTCGTGTCGGTGATCGCCGCCGGGGTCCCTCTGGTCACCGCGCTGATCGGCGTCGGGGTCGCTTCCAGCTCGATCCTCATCGTGGCGGCCTTCGCGCCGGTGTCCTCCACGGCGCCGTTGTTGGCGACCATGCTCGGACTGGCGGTCGGCATCGACTATTCGCTGCTGATCACCTCGCGGCACCGTGCGCAGCTGCGAGAAGGCATGGCCGTGCGGGAATCGGTCGCCGTGGCCATCGCGACCGCGGGCACCGCCGTCGTGTTCGCGGGCCTGACGGTCATGATCGCTCTGCTGGGCCTGGCGGTGGCCGGAATCCCGTTCCTCACGGTGATGGGCGTGGGCGCGGCCGCCGCGGTGCTGTGCGCGCTCGCCGTCGCCGTGACACTGCTGCCGGCGATCCTGGCCGTGCTCGGCCGCGCACTCCGCCCCCGCAGAAGTTCCCCCGAGGGCGACACCGCCGACGAGGCGACCGAGGCGCCGGCGGAGGAGCCCTCGAACCCCGATGTCGCAGATGCGGAGACGGCGGAGGGAGCCGAGAGCGGCCCCGACACCGATGCACCGGACCGCTCCATACCGGCCGCTGCGCGACGACCCGCGTTCTGGGGTCGTCTGGTGACGGCCTCGCCCGTGGTGACGATCGTCCTCGTCTTCGCCGCACTCATCGCCGTGGCACTGCCGGCGATGGGGCTGCGCCTGACGCTCCCCGATGCGGGATACGACCCCGAGGGGACGACGGCGCGCACCGCCTACGACATGCTCGACAGCGGGTTCGGCCCCGGCTTCAACGGCCCACTGGTCATCACCGCCGACATCTCCGAGACCCTGGACGTCGAAGACGCACTGACCGCGCTGGACGACGAGTTCTCCTCGGTACCCGACGTCGCCTCGACCACCCAGGCCGTCCCGAACGAGGCCCTCGACCTCGCGGTGCTCACGATCATCCCCGACAGCGCGCCCGCCGACACGAAGACCGCCGAGCTGGTCAGTACCCTCCGTGCCATGGCGCCGGCCTTCGAGGAGAAGAACGGCTTCACGTACGAGGTGACCGGGCAGACGGCCCTGGCCATCGACATCTCCGACCGCCTCGGCGCGGCGCTGCCGCCGTTCGCCATCGTGGTCGTCGGTCTGTGCATCGTGCTGCTGACGATCATGTTCCGCTCCCTCGCGGTCCCGCTGTCGGCGACGGTCGGCTACCTGCTCACCGTCGGCGCGGCGCTCGGCGTCGCGACCCTCGTGTTCGAGCACGGGTTCGGCGCGGACCTGGTCGGTGTCGTGAAGGTCGGACCGGTGGTCAGCTTCATGCCCATCCTCGTCATGGCGGTGCTGTTCGGTCTCGCGATGGACTACCACGTGTTCCTCGTCTCCCGTATGCGCGAGCGGTTCTCCGAGACCCGCGACGCGCACGCGTCCGTGCTGAGCGGGTTCACCGCTTCGGCACGGGTGGTCACCGCCGCCGCGCTCATCATGTTCTCGGTCTTCTTCTCGTTCGTCCCCGGCGGGTCCGCCATCATCCAGCCGATCGCGCTCGCGCTCGGCGTGGGGGTGTTGATCGACGCGTTCATCGTCCGGATGACCCTGGTGCCGGCGGTGATGATGCTGCTCGGCGACAAGGCGTGGTGGCTGCCCGCCTGGCTGGACAGGCTTCTGCCGAACGCGGACATCGAGGGCGAGGAGGTGCAGCGGATGCGTCGGCAACGTGAGTGGGCCCAGGCGGGGGAGGCCGGCGGGATCCACGCCGAGGGCCTGCGCGTCGGTCGGAGCGAACCGGTCACCTTCTCCGCCGATGCCGGTGATCTCGTTCTTGTCGGCGGTCGTGGTGCCGGCGCCGTCGTCGCCGCACTGGCCGGGCGGGCGGCCGACACGGCCGGCGACCTTCGCGTGTTCGACCGCATCGTGCCCTTCGATCGCTCCGCCGTCACCCGAACCGCCGCATACGTGCCCGTCACGCCCGACCCGCCGGCCGGGGAGAGCGTCGAGGAGAGGTTGCGCGCCCGCACCCCGAAAGGCCCGTTCCGTGAGGAGCGCGCGGTCGAGGCCGCGCAGACCCTCGACCTGCTGCTGGACGTGCTGCGACCCGGCGGCGCGCCGGAGATCGCCCCGGACACGCCGGTGGCGCACCTCGACGACAGCGGACGGTGGGCACTGGATGTCGCCGCCGCGCTCGCCGGTGGACGGCCGATCGTCGCCGTCGACGTGACGGGACGCGAGCCGGCGGCGCAGCTCCTGGCCGTGGTGATCGCACGGGTACCGCACGCCTCGACGGTGATCGTCGCCTCCGACGCGCCGGCACCGGCCACCGACCGGACCGTCGTCCGCGTCGCCGCCGGGCCCCGCATCTCGACCGGGGCGGAGGTCTCCGCATGAGCACGTTCTGGCCGATGACCCCCTCGCCCGCCGTCGGACGGGCCCGCTGGCCGATGATCATCGTGATCGCGCTCGCCGTCCTCGCCCCGGTGCTCGTGGTGCTGGCATTGGCACCGCGCACGAGTACCGCAGCGGTCCCCGCCGCGATCGTGAACCTGGATGTGCCGATCCAGGACGCCGATTCGACGGTCGCCGCCGGGAAACTCCTCACGCAGAACCTCGTGACCTCGGACGACGACATCGCATGGACGCTGACGGATGCGGACACCGCGTCCTCCGGCCTCGCCGACGGCACCTTCCAGGCCGTCGTGACGATCCCGAGCGATTTCTCCCAGACGGTCTCCAGCATCTCCGGCGACGATCCTTCGGTCTCGACCTTGGCGGTGCACACCAGCACCGAGCACGGCTACGTCGGCGGCGTGGTCGCCGAGGCGGTCGCCGTCGGCCTGCCCGCCGACGTCTCGCAGGAGCTCACCCAGGAGTACATCGCGGGGACCCTCGCCGCCTTCACCGAACTCCACGACGGCCTCGCCGAACTCGCCGAGGGCGTGGACGATCTGCAAGAGGGGACCGACGCGGCGGCGGCGGGGGCGGATGAACTCACCGACGACGCGCAGGTGCTCGCCGAGGGGCTGGCCGAGATCGACCGGGTCATCGACGCGCTACCGGCCGTCGCCACCGACCTCGGGACGCTGAGCGCGGACGGCGCGGCGGCCTCGGCGCGACTGGCCGAGTCCCTCGCGGCGTCGTCGATCGTCCTCGCGGAGCTCGCGGTCGAGCAGAGCCTCGGCGTCGACGCCCTCGACGCCCTCGAAGCGGTCATCGTCGCCGACCCGAGCGCCCCGGCCGGCGATCTGCTCGACGACGTCGCAGCGTTGAAGGACGGTGCGGCGTCGGTCGAGGCGGGTATCGCCGAGCAGAGTCGTGCCCTCGCCGAAGATGCCGCCGACGCCGTCGTGATCGCCGTGGGGGCGGAGGGCATCGCGCTCATCAGCGGCCCCGTCGCACAGGGGTTGACGACTCTCTCCGCGCTGACCGACGAAGCCGCGTACGGGGCGGTTCTGCTCGCAGAGGGTGCCGGTTCCCTCGCGTCGGGTCTGGAACAGCTCGGTGCGGCCACGGCGGAGGTCGCCTCCGGCACGGAGGGGGCCGCGGACTCCGTGCCGTCCTACACCGAGGATCAGCAGAAGGAGATCGCCTCGGTCGTCGCCCAGCCGATCACTTCGACGATCGACATGGTCGCGGGCCCCCCGAACGCCCTCGCCGCCACGTTGGCCTCGGTCGTCCCGGTGGCGCTGTGGCTGGGCGCCATGGCGACCTTCATCGTGGTCGCACCCTTTTCCCGGTCGCAACTGACCACCTCGCGGTCGCCGGTGAGGATCGCCCGGGACAGCGCCCTCGTCGCCGTCGGCGTCGGCACGCTCCAGGCGGTTCTGGTCTGGATCGCGATCGCCCTTCTCGGATCGCCCCCCGAGCGCCTGCTCGTCGCGTTCGGGCTGACCCTCGCCGCGGCCGTCTCGTTCGCGCTGGTCCACCAGGCCCTCGTGGCGCTGCTGGGTCGCATCGGACTCGTCCTGTCGGCCGTCGCGCTCGGGCTGCAGCTGGTGGCATCGGGCACCCTCATCGCCGGCGTGCACGACCCCACCGTGGCGCTGCTTCCGCTGAGCGTGGCCCTGCAGGGAGGCGAGGCGCTGATGGGGGGATCTCTCCACGCCGTGCTCGCGGCGGCGATCGGTCTCGGGGTGTGGGCCATCCTCGCGGTCGTCGCGACCGGGGTCGCCGTCGCCCGCGAACGCCGACGCACGCTCGCCGGGCTGGTCGCCGGAGCCCCGTCGCGATGAGGCGGTGCGATTTGCCCTGCCCGCGACGGCGCGACTATCGTCAGCCCCATGCTTCCGGCTGCCTCGGTCCCGACGGCGCCCTTCCCGGGCCCGGTGCTCGTCGTGGGCCCGGAGCCCACGCGCGCCGCGTCGCAGCGCCGACGCCACCTCGGTTCGTTCCGTCGCGGCCGCCGACTCTAGGCGACCTCGCACGCGGTCCCTCCCGGACCGGCGGGTGTCGCCGTCTCCCGGCTCCGACTCCTTCGAAACTAAGGTGGAACCATGACCTATTCGGTCGCCGTCTCCGGCGCATCCGGCTACGCCGGCGGTGAGATCCTCCGGCTGCTCGCCGCTCACCCCGACATCGAGATCCGCACCGTCACGGCGCACTCGACCGCCGGACAACCTCTCATCCAGCACCAGCCGCACCTGCGATCGCTGGCGCACCTGACCATCCAGGAGACCACCCCGGAGGTGCTCGCCGGACACGATGTCGTCTTCCTCGCCCTCCCGCACGGGCAGTCGGGGCAGTACACCGATGCGCTCGGAGACGCGGCGCTCGTGATCGACGCGGGCGCTGACCACCGCCTCGAGTCGGAAGAGGCGTGGAACGCGTTCTACGGCGGTGATTTCCACGAGCCGTGGACCTACGGCGTGCCCGAGCTGATCATCGGTGGCGGCAAGCAGCGCGCGCGCCTGGCCGGCGCGACACGGATCGCCGCGCCGGGGTGCAACGCGTCCACGGTGAGCTTGAGCCTGGCGCCGGGTGTCGCGGCGGGCGTGATCGACCCGTCCGACATCGTCAGTGTGCTCGCCGTCGGCCCCTCCGGTGCCGGCAAGGCCCTGAAGACGAACCTGCTGGCCGCCGAGATCCTGGGGACGGCGAACCCCTATGCGGTCGGCGGCACGCACCGTCATATCCCGGAGATCCGGCAGGCCCTCGCCGCGGCGATGTCGGAGAATCGATCCGATGTCGGAGGTTCTGCGCAAAAGTCTCCGACATCAGCGCGTTTCTCCGACGGACAGGGCATCGGTATCTCGTTCACTCCCGTGCTCGTGCCGATGTCGCGGGGCATCCTGGCCACCTCCACCGCGCCGATCGTGCCCGGGACGACGGATGCGCAGATTCGCGACGCGTGGGAGTCCGCCTACGCGGACGAGACCTTTGTGCAGCTGCTCCCCGAGGGGGTCTTTCCGCGCACGGCGGATGTCGCGGGGGCGAACACGGCCCTGCTCGGCCTCGCGATCGACCGGTCGGCGAACCGCGTCGTGGTCGTCGCCGCCGTCGACAACCTCGTCAAGGGGACGGCGGGCGCGGCCATCCAATCCATGAACATCGCGCTCGGACTCCCCGAGGACCGGGCCCTCAGCATGAACGGAGTGGCTCCGTGAGCGTCACCGCACCGCAGGGATTCGAAGCAGCCGGCGTCGCCGTCGGTCTCAACTCCACCGGCAAGCCGGACGTCGCCGTCGTCGTGAACCGCGGTCCGCGCAAGACCGGGGCGGCGGTGTTCACGTCCAACCGTGCCAAAGCGAACCCGATCCTGTGGTCCGAGCAGGTCGTGAAGGACGGTGCCGTCGAGGCGATCGTGCTCAACTCCGGAGGGGCGAACTGCTTCACCGGCAGCTTCGGGTTCCAGACCACCCACCAGACCGCGGAGAAGGCCGCGGACCTGCTCGGGATCGGTGCAGGGGACGTGGTGGTGTGCTCGACCGGGCTCATCGGGACCGGAGACGAGGTCTTCCGGGGCAAGGTGCTCGAGGGCACCGAGAAGGCGATCGCGGCGTTGTCGACCGACGGGGGAGAGGACGCGTCCCTGGCGATCATGACCACCGACTCGCGCCCGAAGCGTTCGGTACGCACCCGTGACGGGTGGACGATCGGCGCGATGGCCAAGGGCGCGGGGATGCTCGCCCCGGGACTTGCGACGATGCTCGTGGTCGTCACGACCGACGCCGTGCTCGAGCCCGCCGACGCCGACGCCCATCTGCGCGCCGCCACGCGCGTCAGCTTCGACCGGCTCGACTCGGACGGTTGCATGTCGACCAACGACCAGGTCACGCTCCTGGCCAGCGGCGCATCCGGGGTCGCTCCGGACCCCGACGCCTTCCGGGCCGCGCTGATCGAGGTGTGCACCGATCTCGCGATGCAGCTCCAGGCGGACGCGGAGGGCGCCAGCCACGACGTCACGATCGAGGTCGTCGGCGCTGTGACGGAGGACGACGCGGTCGAGGTGGGGCGCTCGGTGGCCCGCAACAACTTGTTCAAGGCGGCCATCTTCGGAAACGACCCGAACTGGGGTCGGGTGCTCGCCGCCATCGGCACCACCGACGCACAGTTCGACCCGTATGACGTCGACGTGTCGATGAACGGTGTGCGTGTGTGCACCGCGGGCGGCCCCGACCGGCCCCGCGAGGACGTCGACCTGACGCCGCGTGCGACGCACGTGTTGATCGACCTGCGGGTCGGCGACGCGGCGGCGACGATCTACACCAACGACCTCACCCACGACTACGTCCACGAGAACAGCGCATACTCCTCATGACCGACATCCAGGACACCGACCCGACCGCCGCCAGCGCCAGGGTGGAGGCGATGATCGAGTCGCTTCCGTGGCTGCAGCGTTTCCGCGACCAGATCGTGGTGATCAAGTACGGCGGCAACGCAATGGTCTCCGACGAACTCCAAGAGGCCTTCGCCGCCGATATCGCCTATCTGCGCCATGTGGGGGTCAAGCCGGTGGTGGTGCACGGCGGCGGACCGCAGATCTCGTCGATGCTGGACCGCCTCGAGATCCCGAGCGAGTTCAAGGGCGGCTACCGCGTCACCACCACCGAGGCGATCTCGGTGGTGCGCATGGTGCTCACCGGCCAGATCAATCCGCAGCTGGTGGCCAGGATCAACGCGCACGGTCCGCTCGCGACGGGGCTGTCGGGGGAGGACGCCGGGCTGTTCACCGGGCGCCGGCGTGGCGTCGTGCTCGACGGTGTCGAACACGACCTGGGTCGCGTGGGTGATGTCGTGAGCGTCGATCCGCAGCCCGTGATCGATCAGCTCGAGGCCGGCCGCATCCCGGTCGTCTCCAGCATCGCCCCCGACCGGGACAACCAGGGGCACTCGCTGAACGTGAACGCGGATGCGGCGGCCTCGGCCCTCGCGGTCGCCCTCGGCGCCGCGAAGCTCGTCGTGCTCACCGACGTCCCCGGGCTCTACGCCGACTGGCCCGATCGCGATTCGCTGGTCTCGCATCTGACGGCGAGCGAATTGACCGCGATGCTCCCGAGTCTGGAGTCGGGGATGATCCCCAAGATGACCGCATGTCTGCACGCGGTCCAGGGGGGTGTCGAGACGGCGGCGATCATCGACGGGCGCGTGCCGCACTCGGTGCTGGTGGAGATCCTCACGAACAAGGGAATCGGGACCGAGGTGGTGAACGGATGAGCGACGCGACATGGCGGGACCACGCAGGGCGTGATCTGGTCCGCAACGTGGGAGATCGATTCGCGCTGTTCGTGCGCGGCGAGGGCGCCTACGTGTGGGACGAGGGCGGTACACGCTACCTCGACTTCCTGGCCGGCATCGCGGTGAACTCCCTCGGTCACGCGCATCCGGTGTTCGTGGATGCGGTGGCGACGCAGGCGGCGACCCTCGCGCACGTGTCCAACTACTTCGCGACGCCTCCGCAGCTGGCGCTCGCGGCCAAGCTCAAGCAGCTCGCGGGGACGGGGCCGCGCGGTCGCGTTTACTTCGCCAACTCGGGTGCCGAGGCCAACGAGGCCGCGTTCAAGCTCGCACGTCTGCACGGCACCGCGCGCGAGGGGCGGGCCGCGCGACCGCGCATCCTGACGCTCGAGAACGCCTTCCACGGGCGCACCATGGGAACCCTCGCCCTCACCGGCAAACCCGCCATGCAGGAACCGTTCCTGCCGATGGTGCCCGGTGTCGAGCACATCGCACCGACCGTCGAGGCGCTCGAGGCCGCCATGGGCGACGACGTCGCCGCACTGGTCATCGAGCCGATCCAGGGAGAAGCCGGCGTGGTCGACCTACCCGACGGGTATCTGCATGCGGCACGCGAGCTCACCTCGCGCCACGGGGCTCTGCTGATCGTCGACGAGATCCAGACCGGCGCCGGGCGTACGGGCCGGTGGTTCGGGTTCCAGCACGCCGCGATCGTCCCGGATGCGATCACGGTCGCCAAGGGCATCGGTGGGGGGTTCCCGATCGGCGCGCTGGTCACCTTCGGAGACACCAGCGAACTGTTCTACCCGGGGACGCACGGTTCGACCTTCGGGGGCAACGCCCTGGGCACCGCCGTGTCATTGGCGGTGCTGGGCGAGATCGAGCGCGCGGATCTTGTCGAGAACGCCTCCGCACGCGGCGCACAGCTGCGGGAGCGCATCGCGGCAATCGGATCCCCACTGGTGGCGGGCACGCGCGGCCGGGGTCTGCTCATCGGCGTCGCGTTGCGGCACCCTGTCGCGGGTGCGGTGGTCGCCGCCGCGCAGGAGCACGGCCTCATCGTCAACGCCGCCAACCCGTCGACGGTGCGGGTGGCTCCGCCGCTGAACATCGGCGACGTCGAGATCGATGACTTCATCGGACTGTTCACCAAGGCGCTGGCCACGGTGGAGGGGTCCGTTCTGCTGGACGCCGACGAATCGGCCACGACGGAGGTATCCGCATGACCCGCCACCTGCTCCGCGACGACGACCTCACCGCGGCCGAGCAATCCGAGATCCTCGACCTCGCCCTGGCGTTGAAGAAGGATCGCTGGAAGCTGAAGCCGCTCGAGGGGCCGCAGACGGTGGCGGTGATCTTCGACAAGTCGTCGACGCGCACCCGGGTGTCCTTCGCGGTCGGCATCGCCGACCTGGGAGGGTCTCCGTTGGTGATCTCGACCGCGAACAGTCAGCTGGGTGGGAAAGAGACCCCGGCGGACACCGCGCGGGTGCTCGAGCGCCAGGTCGCGGCGATCGTGTGGCGGACCTACGCGCAGGCCGGCCTCGAGCAGATGGCGAAGGGGACGCGGGTGCCGGTCGTCAACGCGCTCAGCGACGACTTCCACCCGTGCCAGCTTCTGGCGGATCTGTTGACGATCCGTGAGCACAAGGGCGACCTCGAGGGGCTCACCCTCGCGTTCTTCGGCGACGGTCGCAGCAACATGTCGCACTCGTACATCCTCGCCGGGGTGACGGCGGGGATGCATGTGCGGGTCGCTTCGCCGGAGCACTATGCGCCGCGTGACGACGTGATCGCCGACGCCGACCGTCGTGCGGCCGAGACGGGCGGGTCGGTGACCCTGTTGACCGATCCTCACGAGGCCGCCGCGGGAGCCGACGTGGTCGTCACCGACACCTGGGTCTCCATGGGCAAGGAGGAGGAGAAGCTCGCGCGTCTTCGGGACCTCGGCGACTACAAGGTCACCACCGACCTCATGCGCCTCGCGCAGGACGACGCCATCTTCATCCATTGCCTTCCTGCCGATCGCGGGTACGAGGTCGACGCCGAGGTCATCGACGGTCCGCAGAGCGTCGTGTGGGACGAGGCCGAGAACCGGCTGCACGCGCAGAAAGCGCTGTTGGTCTGGCTGTTGCGCCAGGACTGACCCGACGCGGAACCGGACCGGAGCCGACCGGAAGGCGGGGCGGGGTGACACCGATGATCGGCCTGGCGCGCGGGTGGGATCAGCTGAACGGCCCCCGTCGCGTCGCGGGGGTCGATCTGGCGCGCGGTCTCGCCGTGATCGGGATGCTCGCCGCGCATCTGCTGTGGCTGGGCGACAGCGTCGAGCTGGGCGATCCCTCCACCTGGGCGAACCTCGCCTCGGGTCGGTCGTCGATCCTGTTCGCGACGCTGGCCGGTGTGTCGCTCGGCCTGCTCACCGGCGGGGCCCGTCCGGTGACCGGTCGGCGGCTCGGGATCGCCCGGCGGCGCATCGCCCTGCGTGCGGCGATCCTGTGGGTGCTCGGGATGCTGCTGATTGCGACCGGGGTCCCGGTCTATGTGATCCTCCCCGCCTATGCGCTGCTGTTCCTGCTCGCGCTGCCGGCGCTGGCGCTTCCGGCGGGGGCGCTGTTCGGCACCGCGGGGGCGATCGCGGTCGTCATGCCGTTCGTGCAGGTGCTGCTCGACGACCTTCCGTTGTGGGCCACGCCGCCGGGGGAGGCCCTCGCCCTCGTCATCGGCTGGCAGTATCCGTTCCCGGTGTGGATCGCCTTCGTCCTGGCCGGTCTCGGCCTCGCGCGCCTCGACCTCTCGCGTCGGACGGTTCAGCTCGGCGCGGTCCTGGTCGGTGGCGTGCTCGCCACCGTCGGGTACGGGCTGAACGCCGTGAGCGGGCTCGGACCCGCGGACGAATGGGCGTCGTATCTCGGCGCCGTGTGGACCGCGCGTGCGCACTCGAGCGGTCTTCTCGAGGTGATCGGTTCCGGGGGCTTGGCCGTGGCCACGATCGGCGCGTGCGTGCTCGCGTGCGCCCCCTGGTGGCGGCCCGGCGGCATGAGCCCGATCGGATGGGGCGTGCTCCCGATCCGCGCGGTCGGGGCGATGCCCCTCAGCGCCTACACCGCACAGCTGGTCGCTTGGGCGATCATCGCAGCCGTGGTCCTCGGCGACCCCGGGGACCTCCAGGGATTCCGCGACCTCGATCCTTTCTGGCCGTTGACGATCGCGCTCGTGATCGCCGCGACCGCGTGGGCGCTTCTGCTCGGACGTGGGCCTCTGGAGGCGGCGACCGACCGGATGACGCGGGTCCTCATCCCCGACGGTCCCGCGGCCGAGAGCACCCGTCCGCCTCGGTAGGCTGACACGGTGAGCGAAAGCAAGAGCGAAGGCACGAACGAAGGCGCCCTGTGGGGCGCGCGATTCGCGACGGGTCCGTCGCCCGAGCTGGAGGCTCTCAGCCGGTCGACGCACTTCGACTGGGCGATGGCGCCCTACGATCTGGCCGGTTCGCACGCGCACGCCAAAGCGCTCGCGGCGGCGGGGTACCTCGATGCCGACGAGGAGGCGGCCATGCATGCGGGCCTTGATGCGCTGGCGGCCCGCGTCGCCGAGGGGACCCTCCTTCCCGCTCCGCACGACGAGGATGTGCACGGAGCGCTCGAGGCGGCGCTGATCGCCGAGATCGGGCCGCACCTGGGCGGGAAACTCCGTGCGGGGCGCAGTCGAAACGATCAGATCGCGACGCTCGTGCGTCTGTACCTCCTCGACCACGCCCGCCTCATCGCCCGCGACCTCCTGCGGGTCATCGACGCGCTCACCGCGCAGGCCGAGGCACATCCCGAGGCCATCATGCCGGGACGCACGCACCTCCAGCACGCGCAGCCGGTGCTGCTGGCCCACCACCTCCAGGCGCACGCGTGGCCGCTGGTGCGCGATCTCGAGCGTCTGCGCGACTGGTCGGTGCGGGCGTCCGTATCGCCCTATGGCGGGGGTGCGCTCGCCGGTTCGACGCTGGGGCTCGATCCCCAGCTCGTCGCCGAGGAGTTGGGGCTGGCCCGTCCGTCCGAGAACTCCCTCGACGGCACATCCGCCCGTGACGTCGTGGCGGAGTTCGCATTCGTCGCCGCGATGATCGGAGTGGACCTTTCCCGACTGTCGGAGGAGATCATCCTCTGGAACACCCGGGAGTTCGGCTTCGTCACCCTCGATGACGGGTACTCGACGGGGTCGAGCATCATGCCGCAGAAGAAGAACCCGGACATCGCCGAGCTCGCCCGCGGGAAATCCGGACGCCTCATCGGCAACCTGTCCGGACTGCTGGCGACCCTCAAGGCGCTCCCGATCGCCTACAACCGTGACCTGCAGGAGGACAAGGAGCCGGTCTTCGACTCGGTGGCCACTCTGGAGCTCGTGCTCCCGGCCTTCGCGGGGATGATCGCGACCCTCCGGTTCGACACTGTGCGCATGGCCGAGCTCGCGCCGGCCGGGTTCTCCCTCGCCACGGATGTCGCGGAGTGGCTGGTCAAGCGGGGAGTGCCCTTCCGTGAGGCCCACGAGATCTCGGGAAGCCTGGTGCGTGCGTGCGAGGAACGCGATCTCGACCTGCACGAGGCATCCGACGAGCTCCTGGCCTCCGTCTCCACGCATCTCACACCGGAGGTCAGGGACGTCCTCACGATCGAGGGGTCGGTGGCGAGTCGGACGGGTGTGGGGGGAACGGCACCGGAACGGGTGGCCGAGCAGCGCGTGGAGCTCGTCGAGCGCGCGCAGACCGCCGCGCACGCGCTCGGGCTCTGACGTGGGCCGGGCGCCCCGTCACCAGATGGCGAGGCGGACGGTCGCGGCGATGACGCTCGCCCATACAAGGCTCGCGAGCGTGCCGATGATGAATCGTTCCCGCGCTTCGGCGGAGGCGAGTTCGGAGAATCGTCCGATGCCCTTGAGCGCGACGACCACCGCGAGGCCCTCGGGAAAGCCGACGAGGATCGTGAGGGTCGTCGCGACGCGTTCGAGGTAGCCGATCGTGGTGCCGCCCAAGAGCACCTCCCGGACACCCGGGGGGGTCGTCGTCGGGGGTCGTTCGCAGCAGGATGCCGCCGTGCTGCCCGTCTCGGACGGTGCCTCTGGTGGCCCGCCGCAGCACTTCGCGGGTGAGGGGATTGCCGCCCACGACCGCGACGGAGCATCCGAGCAGGGCGACCGGTAGCGCCAAGCCCACCGGGAGATCGACGGGGACCACGATCACGACGATCAGCATCACCGCAGCGATCGCCGCCGCGATCGTGAGGATCAGCGACGACGCGCGACGGGTCGTGACGATCACTGCGACGAGCGCGACGGACATGCCCAGCAGGAGCGCGAGGGCCACGCTCAGAGTGGTCACCGGTTCCGGGAGGATCATCCCGTCAGTGTGTCACGGCCCGTCGACGTCACTGTGGGGGCGGTCGGCGTGCTCCAGCAGATGCACGAGTGCCGGTACCGCGGCCTCTTCGAGCCGGAGGCCGGCGGCCTTGGCCCGAAGGCTCACGGCACCGGGGCTGATGCCCAGCCGCTCCGCGGCGTCACGCTGGGTCATACCTTGGGCGAGCAGGTCGTGCACCTCCCAACCTTCCCGGCTTCGACGGTCGCGAAGATCGATCAGCAGAGCCACCAGTGCGGCGGTGTCCTCGGCGACGACACCGCCGGTGATCGCGCATCTCGACGGCGACGACTTCGCGCGCTCCACGGCCTCGCGCGCAGCGACGAACGCGGCGCCGCGGCCGGCCCGCACACTCTCGGGGAGCGGGTCCTCGACCGCACCGACTCCTACCCCGACGCTCCAGTCGCCGCGTCGAGTCAGCGCGAGCAACGCCGTCAGCGTGAGGGAGGGGTCGGCGGTCGCGACCTGGATCTCGTCTCCGGCGGTGCGCTCCGGCTGCGCCGCCCACCGGTCGGTCCCGAGTCGGTTGAGCAGATCGAGTCCGGCCGGGACGAGATCTTCGCCGCGGCGGCTGTCGCGCTGGTCGCTGGTGATCACGAACATGTCTCTAGATTAGCTCACAGGCATAATCATGCACACGATTAGCGTAAAGACTAAATACTTCGTGGCGCGCGCCCGGTGGTGCGTGGCGCCGCTGATAGCCTTTCACGGTGTCTGAAACCGTCGTGAGCGCGGTCGCCCCCGCCAATGACCCGGCGTTCGAGAACGTCTGGGATGAACTCGTATGGCGCGGACTCGTGCATGTGTCCACCGACCAGGAGGCGTTGCGAGCACTGCTCGGTGGAGACCCGATCACCTTCTACTGCGGCTTCGACCCGACGGCGCCGAGCCTGCACCTGGGCCACCTGGTGCAACTGCTCACGATGCGGCGCCTTCAGCTCGCCGGCCACCGGCCCCTCGGGCTCGTCGGCGGCTCCACGGGTCTGATCGGTGATCCCCGCCCGACGGCGGAGCGCACCCTGAACACACGCGAGACCGTCGCCGAGTGGGTCGAGCGACTCCGCGAGCAGGTCCAGAGGTACCTCAGCTTCGAGGGGGACAACGCTGCGCGGATGGTGAACAACCTCGATTGGACGGCCCCGCTGTCGGCCATCGACTTCCTGCGCGAGATCGGGAAGCACTACCGCGTCGGCACGATGATCAAGAAGGATGCCGTGAGTGCGCGGCTGAACTCCGAGGCCGGCATCAGCTACACGGAGTTCAGCTACCAGATCCTCCAGGGACTGGATTTTCTCGAACTCCACCGGCAGTACGGCTGCATGTTGCAAACCGGCGGCAGCGACCAGTGGGGGAACCTCACCAGCGGCACCGACCTGGTGCACCGTGTCGAGGGCGTCTCTGTACACGCCATCGGCACCCCGCTGATCACGAACAGCGACGGCACCAAGTTCGGCAAGAGCGAAGGCAACGCGATCTGGATCGATGCGGAGCTGACGAGCCCGTACGCGTTCTACCAGTTCTGGCTCAACACCGATGATGCGGACGTGATCGAGCGTCTGAAGGTCTTCACGTTCCTCACGAGCGCGGAGATCGCGGAGTACGAGCAGCGGGTCCGGGAGGAACCGTTCCGCCGGGCGGCCCAGCGACGACTGGCGCTCGAGGTCTCCACGCTCGTCCACGGGGTTGCGGCGACGGAGGCGGTGATCGCGGCTTCGGACGCATTGTTCGGCAAGGGTGATCTGACCTCCCTCGACGCGACGGTGTTGCGGCAGGCCCTCCACGAACTGCCCCATGCGCGCGTCGCCGCGGGCAGTCCTGTCGTCGACGCGCTGGCGGGTACCGGTCTGGTGTCGAGTCTTTCCGAGGCGCGCCGCGCGATCGCGCAGGGTGGCGTCTCACTGAACGGTGCAAAGGTCGATGACGACACGGCCACCGTCTCGGGCGACCTCCCCGGTGGCGTGGCGGTGTTGCGTCGCGGCAAGAAGACGCTCGCAGGCCTCTTCGTCGGGGACTGACCGCGACACGAGAACGGGGGGATGACCGGGTGCCGTTCACCACGAGCCGCGCCGTCACCGCGCTGCCGTTCCCACGGAGACCGATCGTCCCCACAGCGGTCCCGGTGGCGCCCTCGGCATCAAGGCGTCCCATCGGCGACGAACCCCGTGATTTCGCGGAAACGAGCGTGCGACACGCCCGGGGTGTGAGCTGGGTTTGCCGGGTGTGGGGATTCGACGTAATGTATTCCTTGTTCGCCCCAAAGGGGAGAGCGGAGCGGCCGGAAGGCCCCGCCCCCTCAAGTAGCGGACCACCCCAACTCCTCACGGTTGAAGTACTTCGGTATGAGGCGTTAGGATTGGGGTTCTCGCCCTTCGGGCACTGAATCCTCCTGGATCCTTCGGATCTGCTGTGGGTGGTTCGGGAGCCGGTTGTGGTGGGGTATGATTGTGAAGTTGCCCTTCTGGGCCTGCTTGGTTGTGGGCTGGTTGGTGCG